>NZ_JBJNVP010000002.1:2017500-5305463 GCF_051144945.1 Variovorax palleresanus
CAAGGTCGGCCTGCTGGGCCCCAACGGTGCGGGCAAGACCACGCTGCTCAAGCTCATCCTGGGCGAACTCGAACCGGACAGCGGCAAGATCCGCCGCGGCACCAACCTGCAGGTGGCGTATTTCGACCAGATGCGCGACAAGCTCGACCTGGACGCCACGCTGGAAGACTTCATCAGCCCCGGTAGCGAATGGATCGAGATCGGCAGCCAGCGCAAGCACGTGAAGAGCTATCTCTCCGACTTTCTCTTTTCCCCCGCGCGCGCCAATTCTCCGGTGCGCTCGCTCAGCGGCGGCGAACGCAACCGGCTGCTGCTGGCCCGCCTGTTCGCCCGTCCGGCCAACGTGCTGGTGCTGGACGAACCGACCAACGACCTGGATATCGACACCCTCGAGCTGCTGGAAGGCCTGCTGCAGGACTACGACGGAACGGTTTTCCTGGTCAGCCACGACCGGACCTTCCTGGACAACGTGGTGACCAGCACGATCGCGTTCGAAGGCGATGGCCATTGGCGCGAATATGAAGGCAGCGTGCAGGACTGGCTGATCCAGTCGAAGCGCGCGCGCGAGATCGCGGAACAACGGCAAGCCGCCAGCCCTCCCCCGTCGCCAGCGCCGGCTCCGACACCTGCCGCGGCCGAACCCGCAGCCGCCGCCCGTCCCGCGGCCGCGCGCAAGAAGCTCAGCTACAAGGAACAGCGCGAGCTCGAGGCGCTTCCGGCGCAGATCGAGGCACTGGAAGCCGAGCAGAAGCGCATCACCGAAATGCTCGAGCTCGACGGCGGGGCGATCTATGCCACCGACGCCTCACGCGCGGCCGAACTGAGCCAGCGCCACGCCCAGATCGACGACGAATTGCTGGCCGCGCTGGAGCGCCAGGAGGAATTGTCCGCCGGGCGTTAGTGCATTAGTTCTGCAGCGGACTCTCCCGCCGTCCCACGTGCGGACAGCGCCGACTAGGCTATATATGCGGCTTCAAAGCTCCGGGAACGCCGCATGCCTTCCATCTACGCGCTCTTCGGCCGGTCCGTTGCACTCCTGGCCATTGTTCTGCAGGGCGCTTGCGCGCAATTGCCCGAGCAGGTCGACCGCCCGGTATCGGTCGCAATTCCGTCGCCCAACGGCACCGCCCTGGAGGCCTTGGTCCAGCAGCGCCGCAAGGCCGATGGGGCGCGATTCGAATCCGGCTTCCTGCTGCTCGGCGGGCCTCCCGCCGCCTACGGCAGCCGGCTCGCATTGATCGAAGGCGCCCAGAAGACGCTGGACCTGCAGTACTACGCGATCCACGCCGACGCCAGTACCGGCCGGCTGTTGCGGGGGATCCGGGCGGCGGCCGGGCGCGGCGTGCGCGTGCGGATCCTGCTCGACGATTTTCACAGCACCGGCCGCGATGCGCTGGTGCTGGGCCTCGCGTTCGTACCCAACATCGAGATGCGCCTGTTCAACCCGCTTGCCGGCGCGCGTGGGTCTTCGTTGGCACGACTCTTCAACTCGATCGGCGATGCCTCGCGGATCCAGCAGCGGATGCACAACAAGCTCTTCCTCGCCGACAACGTGCTGGGCGTGACCGGCGGCCGCAACCTGGGCGACGCCTACTTCGGCAATGCGCTGAAGGGCAATTTCATCGATCTGGACATCCTGGCGGCCGGCCCGATCGTGCAGGACCTGTCGCGCAGTTTCGACAGCTACTGGAACAACGAGCGCGCCTACCCCGTGCAGTCGCTGGTCAAGCGCGAAGAGCTGCAGGCCATCCGCGAACGTGCGGAACGGGTCGACCGGGAACTGGCCGATGAATCGGCCCGGTCCTTGAACGCGCCACCACCGACACCCCAGACGCCGACGCCCACGGAAGGCGACCCCAAGCCCGGCGCCGCCCCAACGGCGGCGCAGTTGACCCGGGCATGGGACGAAAAGCCCCTGGATCTGCGCACCGCCCGCTTCGTCTGGGCGCCCGCGGTGATGCTCGCCGACCAGCCCGGCAAGATTCCCGCCGACAAGGGGCCGAACCAGGAGAAGGCACCGGGCCTGGTGGTGAGCCAACCCAACGACAGGGCCAACCCGTCACGCCGGGCCGCATCGCTCGAGGCCAGCTCCGACCTCGCCGCCGGCAGCGACACGGTGGTGGAAGGCCTGTTGCAACTGATCGGACAGGCGAACAGCGACCTGCTCGTCATCTCGCCCTATTTCGTGCCCGGCCCGGACATGAAGCAAGCCTTTGCGGCGGCCCGGGGCCGGGGGGTTCGCATCCGCGTGCTGACCAACTCGCTGGCGTCGAACGACGCGCCGGTGGCGCATGTCGGCTATTCGCGCCACCGCCAGGATCTGCTCAAGATCGGCGTCGAACTCTACGAACTGCGCAGCGAACAGGCCAGTGTCAGCAACGCCTTCGGCTCATCGGGCGACGGCAGCATCGGCGCATCGCGCTCCATGCTGCACTCGAAGGTGCTGGTGATGGACGGCCGGCTGCTGGTGGTCGGCTCGATGAACCTCGACCTGCGTTCGCAACTGCAGAACACCGAAATCGCCCTGCTCGTGCGAAGCGCCGAACTCTCCCGCTCGGCGTCCGAGCAGATCGAGCGCGGCATGCGCGAAGGCTCGTGGCGCGTCGAGCTGAACGACGGCTCGCTGGTCTGGCGAGCGCCCGAAGGCAGCGGCTTGAAAGACACCTCCACGGAGCCCGACGCCAGCCTGACCCTGCGCCTGATGCTCAAGCTGTTCGGCCCGCTGGCGCCGGACCAGCTGCTGTAGCGCGCGAGAGGCCGAATCCCGCTGCTTGGGGGCGGCAGGTCAGTGCTTGTGCTGATGGGCAGCCGGCGCGGCCGCGTCGGCTCCTTCCGGCGCGCCCACCGGCAGCTTCAGGTCGAGCGAGGTTTTCTGGCCCTTCGCGTCCTCGAACCGGAGCGTCATCGGCACGGTCGAACCCTTGGCCAGCGCCTGCTTCAGGTCCATCATCATCACGTGGTAGCCACCCGGCTTGAGCTCGACGGTCTGGCCCGCGGGCAACTCCAACCCGGCCGGCAACTCGCGCATCTTCATGGTGTCGCCTTCCATCTTCATCTCGTGCACTTCGGCCACGCCGGCGGCCGGCGTCGAGATGCCGACCAGCTTGGTGCCGGTGGGTGCGGTGAGCTTCATGAAGGCGCCGGTGCCGCTCTGGCCCGGGACCGACTGGCGCACCCAGGCATCGCGCACGTCGACCGTGGCCACGCCCTGCGCCACCACGTCGAGCCTGGCGGCAGGGGTCTTGAGCCCCGCAGTCGAGGTGCCCGACGCCGGCACCTCGGCCCAGTCGATGCGGCCCACGTCGCAGGTCTGCAGCACCTTGAACCACAGCGGCCCCGGCGTGCCGGGCACCTTGCCGCGCAACACGAATTCGGCGCGTTCGCTGGCAGGCAGCGCCGTTTGCGGGCTTTCCGCGGTCCAGCGAACTTCGCCGTCGCCGGCATTCTTCTGCACGTCGAGCTTCCAGCCCTTGCGCGCCTGCGCGTCGCTCAGGATGAAGCCCTTGGGCAGGCGAACGGCCAGGCCGGTGGTGGCCTTGGCGCCTTCGCAGGCATGGCCCACGCGGAAGGCGGCGTCGTAGTCACTGCCGACGGTGACGCCGCCGCGCGGCAGGGTGACGTGGGCGAACGCGGTTGCGGTGCCCGCCAGCATGGCGCATGCGGCAACGGTCTTGAGGGTGATGCGCGGGTGGTTCATCTGGAACTCCTTGGAGAAAGCGGTGAAAAGAGAGAAAGAAGGTCAGAGGTCGAACTTGAGTTCGGCCACGTAGGTGCGTTGCGTGTAGGGATGGAAGGCCCAGTACTTGTTGTTGTTCAGGTTGTCGATGCCCACGGCCGCGCTCCATTGCCGGTCGATGCGATAGCGTATGCGCGCATCGACCACGAAGAACTTCGAAAAGCCCATATACGCGGCGCCGTTCGTGTCGCTGTTGTCCAGCGTGCCGTATTGCTTGCCGCTGTAGCGTGCGCCGACCGTGTAGCTCCATCTGGCGTCCGGCCGATAGGTGGCGAGCAGCGTGGCCCGCACCTTGGGCACGCGCGGCTGTTCGTGGCCCACGCTGGCGGGAAAGCCGCTGTTGGCGGCGATCTTCGATCGCGTCAGCGTGAGGCTGCCGCTCAAGTCCAACCCCTTCGCGCCCACATCGACCGCGTTCAACGCCACCTCCAGCCCCCGCGTGCGGATGGCATCGACGTTCTGCACCGTGCTCGCCAGGTTGGTGAGTGCCTGGCTGTAGAGCGCGTCCTTGGTGTTTTCGAAGAAGAGCGTGGTGCGGAGGACGCCGTCGAGCCCCCATGTTTTCAGATCGCGCTCGGCGCTGAGTTCCGTGGTCCACGAACGCTCCGGCCGCAAATTCGGATTCGTGTTGACGATGCGGCTGCCGTCGATCGAGCCCTGGTAGAGCTCGCTCACGGTCGGCATGCGCACCGCGCGGCCGGTCGAGGCCTTGAACAACCAATCCTGCGTAGCCTGCCAGGCGATGGCGGCCTTCGGCGAGTCGTAGCTGTTCTTGCGCGGCGCAAAATCCAGCAGCCTGGTCGCGTTGCCGAGCTGGCCGCCATAGGCTTCCCATCGCTCGTGGCGCAGGCCCAGCGTGGTCTTCCAGTTCCTGGCAAAACGCCAGGTGTCCTGCACGTAGAGCGACTGGAGCCGCGTGTTGCCATTGAAGGCGGAGAACGGCGTCACGGCCGGTCCGCCGATCCAATCGAGCGTGTTGCCGACGCTGGTGCGCAGGCGCGCCGTGTCCTGCTGGAAACCGAAGTCGACCACGTGTGCGCCCACGCCCTCGGCCGAGCCGGTGGGCCGCCACGTGCCTGCCGCCTTGAAGGTGTGCCAGCCCGAGCCGCTCATGTCGGTGGTGCGCCCGGGGCCGCCGTTGAAGGCGCCGGGCAAGGGCGTGGTCGGCGTGCGCGAGGTGTCTCTCGAATAGTCGAACAGGCTCGCGGCCACCTCCCAGTCGAACACGCCGCCGGTGTGGCTCTTCACCGAGAGGCCATGCATATAGTGCGTGAGCGCCGTCTCCGTCGGCGCCAGCGCGGCGCTCGGCGAATCCAGGTTGTAGGTGCGCCCGGCGATATTCACCCGCCCCGAATACACGGGCCGGCCGAGGCCGTCGCGCAGGTAGGTGTCGACGCTGCCATGCGTGGTGTTGTTCCAGGCGCCCAGCGTGTAGGTGGCGCGAACGGTGGACGAAAAGTCGTAGGCCACCTTCAGCTTGGCCTGCTCCTGCGTGGTGTCGTAGATGGTGGAGCCGCCCACCAGCCACCAGGGTTGGTTCGACGGGTTCAGCCCCAGCACCGCACCGGTGACCGGCGTGCCCGCATTGCCCAAGGTGCCGACGCTCACCAGCCGGTTGCCGAACACCAGCGCCTGCCCCTTGCTGTGGGTGCGCGAGGCACTGAGCCACCATGACCAGTCGCCGCTGCGGCTGCCCAGTGACAGGTCGAGCTGCTGGCCCGCGGGCGACGAGTGGCTGTTGTACAGGTCGAAGTTCGAGGCAAAGCCGCTGAGCTTGACGTGCGCTTCGAGCTTGGTGGGCATGCGCGTCACGTAGTCGACCACGGCGCCGACCGAGTTGCCCGGGTAGGCGGCCGAAAACGGACCGTAGAGCACGTCGACCCGTTCGATTTCTTCGGGCGACACCATGCCCCAGCGCGGCGCGTAGGTGGCGCCGTTGCCCAGCGGGTTCGACAGCATGATGCCGTCGGCGTACACCATCGAGCGGGCACTGTTGCCCGTGCCCGAGGCGCGCGTGGCAAGCACGGCGTGGTTGAAATCGCCGATGTAGCGCTTGCGCACCACAAGGCTCGGCAGGTACTTGAGCGCGTCTTCGCTGTCGGTCGCATTGACCGTTTCGACGATCTGCTCGTGCGTCACGCCCTCGATGGTGGTCGGGATCTGCGTCGGCAGCGAGGTCGGGCGGCCGTCACTGACGGTGACGGTGCTCAAGGTGCGCGGGCCGCCGCCGTCCTCCGACGGGTCAGGCGCGTTTTGCGCCCACACGGGCGCGCCAAGGGGAAATGCCATGGCGATCGCCAAGGCGCGGGAATGCTTTTTCATTGGGAACCTGCTCCACGAACTTCAAGCCGGACAGGCCGCAGCGCCCCTCGGATCGGGGCACGTGCGGCTACGGTTTTGGCAGTTTCAGGAGAAGGCCGGGGGTCCGCGCGCAGGCAGCGGCGCGGCGGTGGCCGCGGCAAGTCGCGCGGCGGGAATCGACTGGAGCACGCGGCCCAGCGGCAAGGGCAGATCGAAGGCCGCGGCGGCCGGCGACGGAGGCGGTGCGCCGGTCAGCAGGCACAGCGGACAGTCCATGTGCGAGGCGCCCACTTCCTGCACGCCGTCATCGGTCTGCACCACCGCCTTGATCGAACCGGCGCTCGAGCACACCAGTTCCATGGCCTGCGGATGCACGATGGGCGATGCCACCGCCACGCCAAGCGAGAGCATGAACCACAGCAGCGCCCATCGGCCGACGAGGCCGAGGAAGCGGGGGTGGTTTCGCAGCAGGTGCATGGCAAATGAGATTATCGGCGCTGTTTGCTCTTGGGTGTCGGCGTCGTGCTGCGCTGCGCCGGCTTGGCATTGCCCGCCGTCCTGGCACCGCTCCTTGCGGTGGAACCCTTGGCATTGCGGCCGCCCCGCGCGGCCGCCTTGGGCGCAGGCGCCGTCGGCACCGCGACCGGCGGCTGCGCGGCGAGCGGCACCGCCGAGACGGTGAATCCACGCGCCGCCAGCAGCGCGGGCAGTCCCTCCGGCCCGACCATGTGCAAGGCACCCACGGCGGCAAAGACGCGCTTGCCGCCCGCGTGCATGCGTTCGATGCCGTCCGCCAGCCCCGGATTGCGGTCGTCGAGCAGGCGCTTCATCAGCCGCCGCTCGGCCGGCGTGTTGAGGCAGTTGCACCACTCGGGGTAGCGGGCGAGCTTGTCGGCGTCGCCGCGGGCCCAGACGTCGGCCAGCTCTTTCATCTGCGTGCGCAGCTGGCCCGACTCCAGTTCGTCGAGGGCGGCGTCGATCTGCTCCGCCTCCTCGGCTTCGGAATCGCCGGTCAGCATCTTCAGTTGCGCCGCAGCACTTTCCAGCGCGAACACCGGCTTGCCGTTGTTGCGCGCGGAGACGGCCAGCGCCTCGTCCGCGCCGAACTCCGGATACAGGCCGTCGACGCGGGCCACCAGGCCGGTCAGCGCCATCACCTGCAGGATGGGTTGCAGCCCGGCCGTGGTCTCGGGCGACACGCAGGCCGCCTCTCTCTGGCGGGCCAGGCGCTGCGCGCGCTCGCCGCTGAGCAACCGCGCCACCACGGCCGGATCCGCCGGCTGGGTCAGGGCGCGCATCGCGGCCTGGTCGCGCGTGTCGAGTTCGAGCGCCAGCGCGTCGCTCTGCTCCAGCGCCTTCTGCACGGTGGGACCGGGCCGTACCCATTCGGCGCGGCCGAGATGAATGGTTCCATAGAGCCAGGCGGTCCGGCCGTCCCTTTCGGCGCGCCACAGCAGGCCGCGATCGGCGGCGTTCCATTGGCCCACTGCCGCACCCGGCTTTCCAAGACTGGCAATGGCCGACGGCGGGCAGGCGGCATGCGCTGCCAGGGCAAAAACAGAACAGACGCCGGCCAGCGCAAGGCGCGGCAGGCGTGAAAAAAGCGAGGGGCGCATAGGCGCCTTCAAATCGATATTGCGCCACGGCGCAATCAGGGCCCGGAGTATCCGCAAGGCTTGCTCCACGATGAAAGAAAGTCCGGCATTCTCACAGCACCGCTGCCCATAATCCGGAACCATGCAGAGCATCTTCCATCTTGCCTTTCACGTCCGCGATCTCGACGTGGCCCGCCGCTTCTATGGCGGCGTCCTCGGCTGCGCCGAAGGCCGCAGTACCGATACCTGGGTCGATTTCGACTTCTTCGGCCACCAGATCTCGCTGCATCTGGGCGAACCGTTCGCCACCACGCGCACCGGCCGGGTCGGCGACGCAATGGTGCCCATGCCTCATTTCGGCATCGTGCTCGCACTCCCTGACTGGGAAGCACTCGCCCAGCGGCTGAAGGCTGCCAACACGGACTTCGTGCTTGCCCCGCAAGTGCGCTTCGAAGGCCAGCCGGGCGAGCAATGGACCATGTTCTTCTGCGACCCTTTCGGCAACCCCATCGAGGTCAAGGGCTTTCGCTCCCTTGCGGCGATCTACGACAAATGAACCCTCTGCGCCGGGCCGCCTCCAGCCGGCTCGCAGCTTCTGCGCGAGCTCGCGTCGTCGTGCCTCGCATTGCAACTGCCGCGCTCTGTTTTCTTGCGGCCGGCGTTGCTCACGCCGCGCTCGACTGCGAGCTCAACGGCCGCAGCGTCAATCCGACAGACGCCAGCAGCGTCGGGGGCAAGACGGGGCTCATGCGCTGCAAGGAACGCGGCACCGGCGAACTCCAGCGCGAGCAGCAACTGCAGAACGGCGTCTTCATGGGCTTGGCCCGCTTTTATGAAAAAGGCAAGCTGGCCAAGGAGCACACGCTCAATGCCAAGGGCAACATCCACGGCCTCGCACGTGAGTTCGCGCCCAACGGGCAGGTCGTGCGCGAGGCCGTCTACGACGACGGCCGCGAGCGCGGGCTGGTGCGCAGCTTCTACCCCGGCGGCCGGCTGCGCCGCGTCACCTTCTATCCCGATGTCGGAACCGACCGTGCCTTCGTCGAGTTCACCGAGCGCGGCCAGATGTCGGCGCTGCGCTGCGGCGAAAAGCCGATGCTCGCGCCGGTGGCAGACGACGCGGGGCTGTGCGGGTTCACTGGCGGGCCTTCGCAAGTCGAGCTTTTCGACGAGCGCGGCATCCTGCGCTCGCGGCTCTCGTACCTGGCGGGCAAGCGCGTGCGGTCGCAGAACTTCTACGACAACGGCAAGCCCTCGGTGCAGGACGAGATCGTCGGCAACCAGCGCACCGAGCGCCAGTTTTCATCCGAGGGCGTGAAGCGCCGCGAAACGGTGTGGCGGCTGGTCGAGCGCACTGCGGTGCGGCAACGCGAGCAGGAGTTCTCCGAAAAGGGCGCGCTCATCCGCGACCAGCGCTGGAACCCCGCGGGCGAACCCATCAGCGACGACAGCTATCACCTCAACGGCCAGCTTCGCAGCAAGTCCGTCTACCGCGGTTCGGGCGATTCGCGCACGGTCGAGATCACCGAGTTTTACGACAGCGGCCAGCGCGCCGCCTATGGCCGCTTCCTGGTCGTGGGCCGCGGCCGGCAAATGCCCATTGGCAAGCACCAGCGCTTCAGCGAGAAAGGAACGCTGCTGGCCGAGTCGATCTTCGATACCAAGGGCCGCGTAACCCGCGAGCGCAGCTGGGACGAGAACGGTGTGCTGGAGCGCGACGACCAGGTCTTCGACGAGAAGAAATAGCTCGCCGCTCCCCGGCCTCGCGCAACTTCAGTCCAGCTTGACGCCGGCCTGCTTGATGATGGGGCCCCAGCGCTGCGACTCGGCGCGCGACAGCGCCGCGAACTGGGCCGGCGTGCCGGGCATTGCTTCCATGCCGAAATCGTCGAAGCGCTTCTGCACGGCCGGCGTGCCGAAAGCGCGGTTCAGGTCGGCGTTGAGCTTGGTTACCACCGCAGGCGGGAGGCCGGCCGGGCCGAGCACGCCCTGGAACGCGAACACCTCGGTATTGGGTACCCCCACTTCCGCCAGCGTGGGCACGTTGGGCAGCAGCTTGCTGCGGGCGCCCGAGCCGATGGCGAGCACGCGGACCTTGTTGGCCTGCATGATCGACAGGCCCGAGGCCAGGTCGAGGAACATGCACGGCACCTGGCCGCCCATGACGTCGGCCATCGCGGGCGCCGCGCCTCGGTACGGAATGTGGGTGATGAAGGTGCCGGTGCGCACCTTGAACATTTCCATGGCCAGGTGATGCGGCGAGCCGTTGCCCGGCGAGGCATAGTTGACCTTGCCGGGATTGGCCTTCACGTAGGCCAGGAACTCCTTGAAGTTCTTGGCCGGGAAATCCGGGTGGACCACCAGCGCGAGCGGAAACTTGCCGATGGCGCCGATGTAGGTGAAGTCTTTCTCGGGGTTGAACGGCAGCTTGCCGAACAGGTGCTCGTTGAAGGCCAGCACGGCGTTGTCGGCCGACATCACGGTGTAGCCGTCGGGCTTGCTCTTGGCGACCAGGTCGGCGCCGATGTTGGTGGAAGCGCCGGGCCGGTTGTCCACGACGATCTGCTGGCCCAGCGTCTGGCGCATGGCCTCGGCCAGCGTGCGCGCGATCACGTCGGTGCCGCCGCCCGCGGGATACGGCACCACCCACTTGATGATCTGCGAGGGATAGTCCTGCGCGCGTGCGAAGGGCGTGGCGGCCACGGCGGCGCCCGAAGCGAGCGTGGCAAGAAGTGTGCGGCGGTCCATGTCGATCAGTCTCCGGTTTGTAGTATTTCTGCTGCGGACAGCGATGGTACGGGCAGCGCATGCAGCGCGTCGGCCAGAGCGCGGCGGCAGCGCGCCTCGTCGCCGACCTGCTCGAAAAGCAGCAGCGCGAGCCGCGCGAGGAACAGCGATTCGCGCTCTGCGCCGGCTTCGCTGATGGCGCGCGCGCACTCGGCATACAGACGGTCTCGCGCGTCGGGGTGAAGCGATGTCGTCATGCGGCAATCTCCTTGGTCGCAACGGCGGCGCGCGCCAGCGCATCCGACAACGCGCCACGCGGCAGAAGGCGCTGCCAGCGCGCGGCCACGTGTCCATCCGGGCGCAGCAGATAGACGGCCCCATCGGTTGCGCCCAGCGCCTCGAACACAGACGGGCCGGCATGCGCATCCGCACCCTCGACGCCCGGGCTTGCAATGGTGCGAACCGCGAATGGCAGGGCGCCGCCGCACGCTTGCGCCACCTCGCCGTCCGGCAGCGGGACGGCATCGGCTCCGGGCTGCAGCACCAGCAACGTAAAGACCGGGCCGATCCAGTCGCTCAGGTGGCCGCGCTCGAGCTGCTGCTCGGCCACGACCTCGCCGGGCAGCGGCCCCGACGGCAGTGCATCGCCTTCGCTGGACAGCGCCGAATCCTCGTAGCGCACGGCCTGCGTCTGGCGGGGATTGATCAGTTGCGCAATGCCGCGATGCGATTCCGACAACGAAAGCGCGGCCTCGCGCAGCAGATCGAAGCCACGCGAAGGCGGCGACATGAACTCGGTGCTGCGCATCG
Organism: Variovorax palleresanus; assembly: GCF_051144945.1. NCBI lineage: Bacteria > Pseudomonadati > Pseudomonadota > Betaproteobacteria > Burkholderiales > Comamonadaceae > Variovorax > Variovorax palleresanus. Next base: position 2,028,670 of record NZ_JBJNVP010000002.1, read on the forward strand.
CGTTCTCGGCATTCACGTGAAAGGCCGCGATGCGCTCTTGCGAGTACGAATCGAGCAGCGCCGCATCCGACAGGCCGCGCGCCACGAAGGCCAGCTTCCAGGCCAGGTTGTCCGCATCGTCGAAGCCCGAATTGAGGCCGCGCACGCCGAAGATCGGCATCGCGTGGGCCGCATTGCCGGCGAAGAGAACGCGGCCATGCCGGTAACTCCCGAGCGTCATCGCGCCCGCGCGGTAGACCGAGGTCCACACCGTCTTCCAGGGCAGGTGGCCTTCGCCGATGGCGTCGAGATGGCGCTGCACGAACTCGGCCACCGCGGCCGGCTGCAGCGCTTCCTCGGTGCTTTGGCCGGCGCGCAACTGGTAGTCGATGCGCCAGATGTCGTCGGGCTGGCGGTGCATCAGCACGGTCGAGCCGGGGTTCCACGGCGGATCGAACCACGCGCGGCGCTCGGTCGGGTGCGTGCTGTGCAGCTCGATGTCGATGATCACGTAGCGGCCTTCGTAGCCCGTGCCCTCGAGCGCGAGCCCCAGCGCCTTGCGCACGAAGCTCTGGCCGCCGTCGCAGGCCGCGAGCCACTGGCCCTGCAGCCGATAGGCGCCCTCGGGGTTGCGCACGTCGAGCGTCACGCCGTCTTCATCCTGCACGATGCCGGTGAGTTCGGTACCCCAGCGGATGTCGATGAGCCCCGGCGCCTTTTCGTTGCGGCGGAAGATCTCTTCCAGCAGGTACTGCTCGATGTAGTACTGCTCGAGGTTGATCATCGGCGGCAGCTTCTGGCGCTCATCGTGCGGCATCTCGAACCGAAAAACCTCGGACGTCTTGTAGAAGCTGCGACCGCCGGTCCACGGCAGCCCCTTGGCCATGAAGGCCGGCAGCACGTCCAGCCGTTCCATGATCTCGAGGCTGCGGCGCGAGATGCAGGCCGCGCGGCTGCCCACGCACACCGTGTCGTCGGCTTCGAGCACCACGCAGCGCACGCCGTGGTTTGCGAGCCCCAGCGCGAGCGCCATCCCGACGGGTCCGCCGCCCGCGATCACCACGGGGTGGCGGCCGGGCTCCACGCCGTCGTGCTCCAGCGGCGGCGTCCACGGCTTGTAGCGCGTGTACTGAAAGGCGCCGACGGAGGGCGGCAGTTCGCTGGCGCTGGCCATTGGCGGCACGGGGCCTGTCGCGGCATCGGCGGCGCGCGTGCCGGGTGCCGCCGCGGCGACCGCAATGGTGAGGTTCGTCATGCAGCGGGATTGTCCCGATGTGCGGTGCCGGCCACTGTCATAACTTCGTACGAAGTAATTACCCTTGGCTTATCTGCTCCCATGAGACGCTGGCGCATTCAACCCACCGCGGGCACCGTGTTGTCCGCGGCCATCGTCGGCGACGTGCTGGCAGGTGTCGCCACGCCGCATCTGGCGGCCAGCTGCCTCGCGGCCATGCACCGCGTGATGCCCGTGACCTTCTGCACCGTGTTCGCGGTCGATGCCACCGGCCGCATCGAGGCGGTGTCGGCCGCCAGCAGCTACGGCACCACGGCCGAACGCACGACCGAGCGCTACGTGGCGCAGCGCTTCGACCTGCTCGATCCCAACATGACATGGCTCGCATCGCGCAAGCTGCCCAAGCGCTCGCAACTCTGGCTGGGCCACCAGCGCGCCGACGAAGTGGCCGACCCCGCCTACCGGGCCGCCTGCTATGGGGACGTGGGCATCCGGGAACGTGCGTCGGTGCTGCTGTTGACGCCGGCCGGCCAACGCGTGGCCGTGAGCTTCTACCGCAGCCTCGCGCAGCCCGAATTCGATGCCGCCGAATTCGCGGCGATCGAAGGCCATGCCACGCTGCTGGCCGATGCCACCCTGGCCCATGGCCGCAGCGCGGTGGGCACGCGCGAAGCGGTGGCGCCCGCCCTCGCCTCGGGCCTCTTGACCCTGAGCCTGCGCGAACGCGAGGTCATCGGCCACCTGCTGGCCGGCAAGACCGCCAAGCAGGTGGCGCGCGACGTGGGCATCGAGCTAACCACGGTGCGCACCCACCAGTACCGGGCGTTCCGCCGGCTCGGAATACGCACGCAGAAGGAACTGCTGCTGCGCGTGACACAGGAAGCGCCGTAGCGCTTCGCCTTACTTGGCAGCGTCCAGGCGCTTCTGCATGCGGGCCGAACGCTCGGCCGATGGCGGATGCGAGCTCATGAGCGAGCTGCCGGTGGCGCCGCCACTGAGCTTGGCCAGCTTGTCGAACGCGCTGACCAGCCCCTTGCGCTCGAGCTTGCGTTCGGTGAGCAGGTCGAAGGAATAGTTGTCGGCCGCGCTTTCGTTCGCTTGCGAGAACTGCGCGTTGACGAACTTTTCGCCCAGGTCGCCGGCTTGCGACTGCGACAGCTGGGCCACCACGCCGCCGGCGGCGCCGGCCAGACCGCGAACAGCCGAGGCGGCGTAGGCCGTCTGCATGCGCGACTTGGAATGGCCCAGCGCCACGTGGCCGATCTCGTGGCCGATGACGCCGCGCAGCTCGTCGTCGTTCATCAGGTCCATGAGGCCGCTGTACACGCGGATGCAGCCATTGGCCATGGCCCAGGCATTCACGTCCTTGGTCACGTAGACCTTGTAGTTGGCGGTCTTGCCGTTCACGGTGGTGGGCATCTGCTTGATGACCTGGTTCAGGCGCGTGGCGTAGCGGCTGCTGGCCGGCGCGATCTGGTTCTTCTGGTCCATGGCGGCGCACGACTGGTCGGACATCGTGGCGATCTCGCCGTCGCTCAGCGACATGGCCTTGAAGGCCGAGCCGCCTGCCTGGGTGAGTGCGCCGGTGTCGGCGTTCTTCATGGTTTCGCAGCCGACGAGGGCGGAGACCGCAACGACGGCGGCGGCAATAGGCAAATAACGCATTGAAAACTCCCGTTTTTCTTGATTTGAATGGCGACTGCGGAAGCAGCCGCCGAACGCACTGCCGCTCGCGAATGATTCCGAGTCGCGGCAGCGGGAGGATCATAGCCATGGCGGGCGCGATGCCCGCGAAGCGCGGAGGCTTCAGTCTTCGCCGGCGTCCTCGGCCGGTGCCTTCACCAGCGACACCGGCGCCACCTTCGGCCGCCCGCTCGTCGACACGATCTCCTGGTCGATCGCGCCGAACAGCGAACGGCCGTCCAGGCCCTTCATCTCGATGCGGATCGTGTCGCCGAACTTCATGAATTCAGTGACCGGCTCGCCGCCCTGGATGGTCTCGATGCAGCGCTTCTCGGCAATGCACGAGTAGCCCTTGGGCCAGTCCATCTGGCCGTTCCTTTCCACGCCCTTGTTGCTCACGGTGCCGCTGCCGACGATGCTGCCGGCACGCACGTTGCGCGTCTTGGCGATGTGGGCAATGAGCTGGCCGAAGTGAAAGGTCATCTCGGGCCCGGCGTCGCACATGCCGACCTTGCGGCCGTTCCAGCTGCTTTGCAGCGTAAGGTGGACGCGGCCGTCCTGCCAGGCTTCGCCGATCTCGTCGAGCGTCACGGCCACGGGGCTGAAGGCGGTGGCCGGCTTGCTCTGGAAGAAGCCGAAGCCCTTGGCCAGTTCGGCCGGAATCAGGTTGCGCAGGCTCACGTCGTTGGCCAGCATCACCAGGCGGATGCCGTCCAGCGCCTGGTCGGGCGTGGCGCCCATCTTCACGTCGCCGGTGATCACCGCGATCTCGGCCTCGAAGTCGATGCCCATGGCTTCACTGGGCACGACCACGTCGTCGGTCGGGCCGAGAAAGTCGTCGCTGCCGCCCTGGTACATCAGCGGGTCGGTGTAGAAGCTCTCGGGCACCTCGGCGTTGCGCGCCTTGCGCACCAGCTCGACGTGGTTCAGGTAGGCCGAGCCGTCGGCCCACTGGTAGGCGCGCGGCAGGGGCGCCATGCACATCGAGGGGTCGAACGGGAAGGAATGGCGCGCGCGGCCCGTGTTGACGGCGTCGTACAGGTCCTGCAGCTGCGGGCCCATGAAGCCCCAGTCGTCCAGCACCTGCTGCAGCCGGCTCGCGATGCCGGTGGCGTAGTGGGCGAGCGTGAGGTCGCGCGAGACGACGACGAGCTGGCCGTCGCGCGAGCCGTCCTTCAGGGTGGCGAGTTTCATGATGGCAAATGCGTGAGAAAGGACACGGCGCGAAAACGAGAGCCGGCGCCGCGCCCACTAAACTGGTTGAACGGGCGGCAGTGTACCGAGGTGCTCTTGGTGAACCTCCGCGCTGGCGCCCACTCCACCACCCCATGCCGACGCTCGTCGCCCCTCTGCCGCCGTCCACCGTCCCTCTCGGCCGCCCCTCGTGGCGGGTGCTGGCCGGGCTGACGCTGGCGGTGGCGCTGGTTCATGTGCTGCTGCTGGGGCTGGCGCCGGCCGCCATGGGACCTGAGCCCTCGCCGCTCGCGAACAAGTTCACTACCCGGACCATCGTGATCGCGCCGCCGGCTGCGGAAATGCCGGCTGCGCCTGCTGCCGCGGCGCCCGCCGCCCAAGCCAAGCCACCGCCGCCCGCAAAACCGCGGCGACCGCGCGAGCCGTCCCCGCCCAAGCCGGCACCGGCACCGGCACCGGCGCCCCAGGTTTCGGAACAGAACCCGCCGCAAACGCCCGATCTCATGGCACAGAACGCTGCCGATTCAGGGGCAACCGCCCCTGAACCGGCGGCAAGCGCTCCGGCAGGCGCTGCACTGGGCGGCGCAGGCAGCACGGCCAACACCGGCATGGAGAACGGCACGCCCGGCGAGTCCGCGGGCGCCGCTTCCGCCACGGCGGGCAACGTCGTGGGAGCTGAAGCACTGCGCATTCCGGGTTCCGTGAAATTGGCCTTCGCGGTCACCGGCCAGCAGGGCGCCTCGCCGATGCAGGGCGTTTTCGGCGACCTGGTCTGGCTGCAGGACGGCAGCAGCTACGACGCCCGGCTGTCGCTCAAATTCCTGTTCAAGACCATTCGCAGCCAGCACAGCACCGGCCAGATCGGGGCCACCGGCATCGAACCGGCGCGCTTCTCCGAGAGCCGCAAGGGCGAGGTGGCCTCGCACTTCCTGCGCGACCAGGGACAGGTGATGTTCAGTAACAACGCGCCGAGCGTGCCGCTGCTTCCGGGCGCGCAAGACCGGCTCAGCGTGGTGATGCAGCTGGGCGGCATGCTGGCCGGCGATCCGGCCCGCTATCCGGCCGGCAGCCGCATTTCCGTCCAGACAGTCGGGCCGCGCGAAGCGGGGGTGTGGGTGTTCAACATCGAAGGCGAAGAGCAGATGACGGTGCCGGCCGGTGATTACGCGGTGCGCAAGCTCACCCGCAACCCGCGGCGCGAGTTCGACGACAAGGTCGAAATCTGGCTCGCGCCGGCAATGGGGTACCTACCGGTACGGATGAAACTGACACAGCCCAACGGCGATTTCGCCGACATGCAGTTGCGCGAAACCCTTCCCGCGGGCCCGGCCAGCTGAGCGTACAAATCGAGTAAAGAAATACCGTTGTGACTGCAATGCGACAACCCTTCTTGAATCTGGCGCGTTGATTGCTATCTAAGCCACATGAACGCTATCGACATACTCACAGGCCCCGCAATGAACATGCTCTATGACTCGGAGTCCTTCGTCGTCGTGCACGTGCAGCCGAACGAAAGTGATACACCGGCGCAACCCAATGTGCCGGTTCTGGAACGCCACGGCTTCGAAATCGTCGACAAGCGCTCCGGCAAGGAGGTCTACCTCGACGGTTCCTGGGCCGAACTGTTCCAGCAGCAGATTGCCGCCTGGCAGCTCAACACGCCCACGCAGGAAGAGGTCGAAGACACGCTCGAGGGCTATGCCGAGCTGGCCCACACGCCCGTGCTCGTGCACTGAAATACGCCCCGCCGACTGCAAAAAGCGCCCAATGGGCGCTTTTTTTGCGTCTTTTTCAGGCCCAGCCGTTCATTTGTGCCCGTAGATCCACCGGTACATCGGCCCTACCAGCAGCAGCACCGCCACCAGCCGGCACACCTGAAAAGCCGTCACCACCGGCACGCCGAGCTGAAGCACCTTGGCGGTGATCGACATTTCCGCAATGCCGCCGGGCGAGGTGGCCAGGATCATCGTGGCGGGATGCAGGTCCGTGGCCCACGCCAGCAGCCAGGCGGCGCCTGCGCACAGCACCAGCATGGCGGCGGTGCCCAGCGCCACCGACCCCAGCCAGCGCGGCGCCGTGTGCAGAAACTCGCGGCTGAAGCGCACGCCCAGGCTCACGGCAATCACGAGCTGCGCGGCGTTCGACATCCAGGTGGGCACGGCCGAAAGCGGCTGGCCCGCAATGGTGAAGCCCATCGCCACCACCAGTGGTCCCATGAACCAGGGGTTGGTGCGGCCCAGCGCCCGCATCGCGAGGCCGCCGATGCCCGTGGCCAGCGCCAGCAGCAGGAGCCCGGCCGCATTCACCTCGCGCACCATGGGCGGGTTGATTTCGAGCCCGTGCAGGCCGCTCCACTGCATGGCGAACGGGATCGCGATGGTCACCACCACCAGGCGCAGGCTGTGCGCCGCGGCCACCAGATCGGTGCGTGCACCGGCCGATTCGGACAGCAGCGTCATCTCCGACGCACCGCCAATGGCACCGGCAAAGTAAGTCGTCGCTCTCATGGAGCGTGCCGGCACATGCGGCATGCGCCTGGCGTGCAGCCCGTGCAGCCAGCGCCCGAAGCCCCAGCCGAGCAGCAAGGCCCAGGCAATGGCAAGCGCAATGGCCCACCAGACGCCGGCCACCAGCGCAACCACCTGCGGCGTGAAGTAGAGGCCCAGCGCGGTGCCGATGGTCCACTGGCCCGCATTGCGCAGCGGCGTGAAGCTGGCGGTGGGCGCACCTGCGATCGAGGCCAGCGAAACCGCAAGCAGCGGGCCGATCATCCATGGCAGCGGCGTGCGCAGGGCGAGGCAAAGCTCCGCCGCGGCGAGTGCCAGCAACAGCGTGGCCAGCACGCGAACCAAAAAACGGAAAGACACCACAGGAAAAAGCGGAAATGGACGGCACGGCGTGCGAGCGCCAACGCATAGTATGGCGCGATGCGATGCCAACCCTCCCCCGCGCAGGCCGCCCGTTTGCCGTTGTTGCCCCTGTTCGCGGTCGTTGCCGCAGCCATTGCCATTGCGTCGCTGGCGGGTTGCTCCGCCTTCTTCGACGGCCCCAATGCGCCGGTGGCGCGCCGCGCCGCGGCGTTGCTGCCCGCGGACGCACTGATCCTCGGCGAGCAGCACGACGCCGCCGAGCACCACGCGATCGAACGCGAAACCGTCGAAGCGCTGGCAGGCCAGGGCAAGCTGGCCGCGCTGCTGCTCGAAATGGCCGAGGAAGGCAACAGCACCGCCCGCCTCGACACCGCAGCCACCGATGCGCAGGCGCAGGCCGCGCTCGGCTGGAACGACAAGGCCTGGCCCTGGCAAAGCTACGGTCCGGTGGTGATGGCCGCGGTGCGCGCCGGCGTACCGGTCATCGGAGCCAACCTGCCACGCGCGCGAATGAAGAACGCCATGGCCGACGTCTCGCTCGACGTGCAACTCAACGGCGAGGCCTACACCGCGCAGCAGGACGCCGTGCGGGAGGGCCACTGCAAGCTCTTGCCCGAGCCCCAGATCGTGCCGATGACGCGCATCCAGGTGGGGCGCGACCGCGCCATGGCGCAAGCCATCGTCAAGGCGCGCCAGCCGGGCAAGACGGTGCTGCTGATCAGCGGCGCGGGCCACGCCACCAAGGTGCTGGGCGTGCCGCAGCACCTGCCCACGGATGTGTCCGTGAAAGCCGTACGGCTGCAGGCCGGCGAATCACCGGACGATGAAGAAGAAAACAAGGGCGCCTACGACGCCGTCTGGCGCACGCCCCCGCTGCCGCCGAAGGACTACTGCGCGAGCATGCGCACCAAATAGCCTCCTGCGCAGCGGCTCAGGCGAGCTTCTTGATCGAATCCGCCAGCGTGTTGACCAGCGTGTCGATGTGCTGCTTCTCCACGATGTAGGGCGGCGCAATCACCAGCACGTCGCCCGCGGGCCGCACCAGCGCGCCCTTGTGGAAGCAATCCAGAAAGATGTCGTAGGCGCGCTTGCCCGGCGTGCCCGCAATGGGCGCGAGCTCCACCGCCGCGGCAAGGCCCAGGCTGCGAATGCTGATCACGTTCGGCAGGCCCTTGAAGGTACTGTGGAAGGCATCGCCCAGCACCTTGCCCATTTCGCCCGCGCGAGCGAACAGGTTCTCCTGCTTGAAAAGGTCGAGCGTGGCAATGGCCGCGGCGCAGGCCACCGGGTGGCCCGAATAGGTGTAGCCATGGAAGAACTCGACCACGTGCTCGGGCGCGTCGGTCTTCATCATCGCGTCGTACAGCTTGTCGCGGCAGATCACGCCGCCGAGCGGAATCACGCCGTTGGTCACGCACTTGGCAAAGTTCAGCATGTCGGGCACCACGCCGTAGTAGTCCGATGCAAAGTTGGTGCCCATGCGGCCGAAACCGGTAATGACCTCGTCGAAGATCAACAGGATGCCGTGCTTGTCGCAGATGGCGCGCAGCTTCTGCAGGTAGCCCTTGGGCGGCAGGTACCAGCCGGCCGAACCGGCCACCGGCTCGACGATGATCGCGGCGATGTTGCTCGGGTCGTGCAGCGGCAGGATGCGGGTCTCGAGCTCGACCAGCGGGTCTTCGGCCCACACCGGCTCCTCGTTGTGGACGTAGGCGTGGTTCACCGGATCGTGGATGAAGCGCATGTGGTCCACGCGCGGCAAAAAGGCCGAGCCGAACACCTTGCGGTTGCCCGGAATGCCGCCCACCGACATGCCGCCGAAGCCCACCCCGTGGTAGCCCTTCTCGCGCCCGATGAACACGTTGCGATGGCCCTCCCCGCGTGCGCGGTGGTAGGCCAGCGCCACCTTCATCGAGGTGTCGGCCGCTTCCGAACCCGAATTGCAGAACAGCACCTTGTTGAGGTCGCCCGGCGCCATCGACGCGATCATCTCCGCCGCCTTGAACGCCTTGTCGTTGCTGACCTGGAAGGCGGTGGCGTAGTCGAGCGTGTCGAGCTGCTTCTTGATCGCCTCGTTGATCGGCTTGCGGTTGTGGCCCGCCCCCACGCACCAGAGCGACGAGATGCCGTCGATCACCTTCTTGCCGTCGTGCGTGGTGAACTCCATGCCGTCGGCCGCCACGAAGACGCGCGGGTCTTTCTGGAAGTGGCGGTTGGGGGTGAAGGGCAACCACTGGTTGCCCATGTTGAAGTCCTGATAAGCCATGATTTCTCCTGCTTAACGCGCACCAAAAAACGGCATTCTGGCACCCCTGCGACAATCATGCCCCTGATGACGACCACTACGCCCGCCTACATCCTGACCCTCTCCTGCCCCGACCGGACGGGCATCGTGCATGCCGTTTCGGGTTTCCTGCTCGAACGCGGCGGCAACATCGAGGAAGCCGCCCAGTACAACGACCACGACACCGGCCTGTTCTTCATGCGCGTGCGCTTCGCCTGCAGCGACCACCCGGAGGCGGCGCTGCGCGAGCAGCTCGCCACCTTTGGCGCCGGCTTCGGCATGAGCCTGCAACTGCACGCGGCGGCCGAACCGATGAAGACCGTGATCCTGGTCAGCAAGGAAGGCCACTGCCTCAACGACCTGCTGTTCCGCTGGAAGAGCGGCCTGCTCGCCATCGACGTGCGCGCCATCATCTCGAACCACCGCGACTTCTACCAGTTGGCGGCCAGCTACAACGTGCCCTTCCACCACATTCCCGTGACGGCGGCCACCAAGGCGCAGGCCGAGGCCAGGCAACTGGAAATCGTCGAGGCCGAGGGCGCCGAGCTCGTGGTGCTGGCGCGCTACATGCAGATCCTGAGCAACGACCTGTGCAAGAGCCTGGCCGGACGGGCGATCAACATCCATCACTCGTTCCTGCCCAGCTTCAAGGGCGCCAAGCCCTACTACCAGGCCCATGACCGCGGCGTGAAGCTGATCGGCGCCACCGCCCACTACGTGACGGCCGACCTCGACGAAGGCCCGATCATCGAACAGGACGTGGCGCGCGCCGACCACACCGACACGGTCGAAGACCTCACGGCCCGCGGCCGCGACACCGAGAGCCAGGTTCTCGCACGCGCGGTGAAGTGGCACAGCGAGCACCGCGTGCTGCTGAACGGGCACCGCACGGTCGTGTTCCGATAGCGCGGCGCCCCCGGGGGGTCAGTTGCGGTTGGGGTTGTCCGGACGGCGATCGTAGCGATTCGGCACTCCGTCGCGGTCACGGTCCCATTCGCCGCGGCGGTATTCCCAACGGCCGTCGCGTTCGCGCCATTCCGGCGGACGGTAGGCATAGCCCCGACGGGCACGCACCCACGAGCCCCGGACCCACACGTGTTCTCCGTTGCGCCATTCGTAGTGCCCCGGGGCCCACACGTAGCCACGGCGCGGGGGCGGCATGCGCTCCGAACGCGGCGGCGGCGGCGGCGTCTCGACGATCACTGGGCGCTGCGCATGCGCGGTGGTCGGCAGGGTGAGTGCGCCTCCCACGGAAAGCAGCGAAGCTGCGCCGATGGCCAAAGTGATTGCGACTGTTTTCATGGGTGTCCCCTCATGAGTGGTTGGAGCCTTCATGCTGCCGGCGCCATGTGAAGCGCCTGTAAGCACTCGACGGGACTTTGTGTAGAGGTGTTTCGCAGGAATGAATACCTTTGTTGGCACTCACTCTTGCAATTCACGAAGATCGACGGCCGCGGCCATGGCGGCATGGCCCGCCTTGTTGGGGTGCAGGTGGTCGCCGTTGTCGTACAGGGGATTCAGCGTCATCGGATCGGCGGGGTTGCGCAGGATGGCATCGAAATCGATCACGCCGTCCACGTCCTGGCGGCTGCGGATCCAGCGGTTGACCTCGCCGCGCATGGCCTCGGAAGTTTCCGCCCAATAGGGTGTGTTCTTGAACGGCGGCACGGTGCCGATCAGAATCTTCACGCCCTTGGCACGGGCCTGCTTGATCAACTGCTGCAGGCCATCGGTGATGCGCTCCGCGGTCGCCACCTCGTGCTCGGGCGTTGGCCGCCCCGGCAGGCCGACGAACACGCTGCGGCCGATGTCGTTGGTGCCGAGCAGCACGATCACGTGCGTCACGCCCGTCTGCCCCAGCGCATCGCGCGCAAAGCGCGAAAGGCCATTGGGGCCGATCCCGTCGACCAGCAGCCGGTTGCCGCCGATGCCCGCGTTGAGCACCGACACCGGCTGCGCTGCCGCGGGACTGTTGCGCAGCCGCGTTGCAAGCAGGTCGGGGTACGACCCGTCGCCTCCCTCGCCGCCGCCCGCGGTGATCGAGTCGCCGAACGCGACCACTGCGCGCGTGAGCTGCGAGGTCATCACGTCGAGGCCCGTCACGATGTGATTCAGCGGCAAGGGCGCCGCATCCGGCAGCGTGGCCGCGGCAACGGCGTTGCCGCTGGCCACCCAGCTCGCGTCGGGCGCCTGCAGGTGAATGGTCGCAAAAGGCACGGCGCGATCGAAAAAGGCGCTCGCAACCACCGCCTGCCCGGCCTCGACTTTCAGATCGACACCATCGCTGAAGATTTCCGCGCCCGGTGCGACGACCACGCTGCCACGCCCGCCGAAGCGCAGCACCCGCACCGTGGACGGCGAGATGGCGCCACCGCCCGTGCTGCGCGCCACGCTCGCCGCGGCAATGCGCAAGGGCGTCTTGCCGAACCGATTGGAGAAACGGATGCGAACGCGCTCGCCACTCAGCGCGGGCTCGAACTGCTGCCGCACCGTCTGCCCGCGAAAGGCGTCACCGCCGGGCCGGGGAGCCGCTGCCGTAAAGAGCGGATTTGCACTCAGCTCGCGGAAGTCCAGCGGAGCGGCAGCCCATCCGGCCACCCATTGCGCCTCGGCGGGCTGGCGCGGACGCGCCGTGGGCTGAACGGCCTGCACGGCCACCGCAGCGGCCAGCAGCAAGAAACCGACCGCGGCCACTCCGTGCCGCAGTACCCCTTGGCGAAGAACGGAAAGCCAATGCGAACCCAGTTTCATGCGCAAAGCGACTCAGTTTACGGAGCCTCCTTGCCCTGGCATGTGACGAGGTCTAGTGCATCGTTACCAAGTGTCTACATAAGGCAAGGGCGCCTGCATTGGACGCACTGCGGATGCGAGTCCGCGCACCAGCCAGGTGCGCGTTTCGGCAGGATCGATCACCGCATCGATCTCCAGCGTCTGCGCCATGTGGATGGCCTCGCCGTTGGCGTATTGCTGTGCCACGAGCTTCTTGAACAACGCATCGCGCTCGGCACCTTCGGCCACCGCGGCAAGCTCCTTGCGATAGCCCAGCCGCACCGCGCCTTCGAGCCCCATGGCACCGAATTCGCCCGAGGGCCAGGCCACCGTGAAGACCGGCGCATCGAAGCCGCCGGCCGTCATGGCCTGCGCCCCCAGGCCATAGCCCTTGCGCAGCACCACGGCGAAGAAGGGCACGCGCAGATGGGAAGCCACCATGAACATGCGGCACACGTGTCGAACCTGGGCCTGTGCCTCGATCTCCGGCCCCACCATGAATCCGGGCGTGTCGCACAGCGAGACGATCGGCAAGCCGTGCGCGTTGCACAGCTGCATGAAGCGCGCGGACTTGTCCGCGGCATCCACGTCGATGGCGCCGCCGAGGTGATGCGGGTTGTTGGCCATCAGCCCCACCGGCTTGCCCTCGATGCGCGCAAGCGCGGTGACGATGCCCGCACCGAAGCCGGCACGCAGTTCGAGCAGCGAGCCCGTGTCGGCCACGCCGCGCATCGCGGCGCGCACGTCGTACACGCGCAGCCGGTTCTCGGGCACCACGTGGCGCAGCATGCGCGGATCGGCGCATTGCCAGTCGCTGGTCGCCCCCTGGAAGTACGAGAGGTATTGTCTTGCGGCAGCCACCGCCGCAGCTTCGTCTTCGACGAGGATGTCGATCACGCCGTTGCGCGACTGCACGCTGCTCGGCCCGATCTGCTCCGGCGCAAAGCTGCCGAGACCGCCGCCCTCGATCATCGCGGGGCCGCTCATGCCGATGTTGCTGCCCTTGGTGGCGATGATCACGTCGGCGCAGCCCAAAAGCGCCGCGTTGCCCGCGAAGCAGCGGCCATGCACGATGCCCACCACCGGCACCTTGCCCGACAGCGCCGCGAACTGGCTGAAGGTGTGGTTGTTGAGGCCCGCGACGATGGGCATGTCGGTGTCGCCCGGCCGCCCGCCGCCACCCTCGGCAAACAGCACCACCGGCAGCTTGAGCTGATGCGCCACCGCCAGCAGCCGGTCGGTCTTGTGGTGGTTGCGCATGCCCTGCGTGCCGGCCAGCACCGTGTAGTCGTAAGCCAGCACCGCGCAGCGCGACACCTCGGGGCCGAACTGCTTCGCGTTGATGCTGCCGAGGCCCGTCACCATGCCGTCGGCCGGCGTGTTGGCGATCAGGTCTTCGAGCGTGCGGCGCCGCGTCTGCGCGGCAATGGCGAGCGCGCCGTACTCGATGAAGTTGCCGGGGTCCGAGCCGGTGTCGCACAGGTCGGCGATGTTCTCGCGCGCGGTTCGCCCGCCTTGCGCGTGCCGCTTGGCCACGGCCGCGCCGCGGTTGGCATCGAGCGTGTAGGCATGGCGGTCGATCACCTTCTGCAGATCGGGACGGATGACGTCCAGGTCGTGCTCGGCGCGGGCCTCGGCTTCAATCGCCTCTGCATCGACGGGCTCCAGCCGCACCAGCGACTGGCCCTCGACGAGGTAGTCGCCGGGCTCGGCCAGCAACGCAACCACCCGGCCGGCGGTGGGCGCATGCAGCAGGTGCTCCATCTTCATCGCCTCGAGCACGCCGAGCTGCGCACCGGCTGGCAGCACGTCGCCCACCGACACCTCGAACTGCACCAGCCTTGCGGGCATGGGCGCCTTGACGGTCAGGCTGTCGAGGTCTTCGGAAACGTCGCTCGCCCGTGCGCTTGCGGCATCGGGAACGGGTGCGATCTTCTTCGGCCGCTTCTCTTCCAATGCCGCCGCCGAGGCCAGCAGATCGCCCAGATGCGCCTCCACGAATCGGGTGTGCACCGCCTGGTTCGCAAACTCGGGCCGCGTCGCAATGGCACGCAGCAACGCAAGGTTGGTGGCAATCCCGTCGATGTGGCATTCGTCCAGCGCGCGCAGCGAGCGGCGCAGTGCATCGGCGAACTGCGGCGATGGCGAATGCACGATCAACTTGGCGAGCAAGGTGTCGTAGTGCGGCGAAGGCGCAAGCCCCGCATAGCCATGCGTGTCGACGCGCACGCCCGGCCCCGCCGGCAGATCGAAGCGCCCCAGTGCGCCACCCGAAGGCCGCGCATTGCCCTCTGTATCGAGCGTCTCGGCATTGATGCGCCACTGCACCGCGAAGCCGCGCTGCGATGCAGTGCGGTCCGCGTCCACGCCGAGCGCACGGAGCGGCTGGCCGGCGGCCACCGCGATCTGCAGCTGCACCAGGTCGAGCCCGGTCACGGCTTCGGTCACCGTGTGTTCGACCTGCAGCCGCGGGTTGGCCTCGATGAAGACGAAGGGAAGCGTGGGCGACCCGGCATCGACCAGGAATTCGAAAGTACCCAGGCCGCGATAGCCCACGGCCTTTGCCATGCGCAGCGCGGCCTGTGTGACCTGCGCGCGCAGCGCATCGGGCAGCGAAGGGCTGGGCGCGATTTCCACCAGTTTCTGGAAGCGCCGCTGCAAGGTGCACTCGCGCTCGCCGAGGCTGGCCACGGCCTGCCCATCGCCCAGCACCTGCACTTCGATATGGCGCGCGTTGCGCATCAGGCGTTCGACATACACGCCTTCGACGCCGAAGGCCGCCTTGGCTTCGGACATGCAGCGCGCATGCGCTTCGGGCAACTCGCCCGCCTGGAGCACCGCGCGCATGCCGCGCCCGCCGCCGCCGCCAATCGCCTTGATCATCACGCCCGCGCCCTCGGCATGCTGTTCGGCAAAGAAGGCCTGCGCCTCTGCGAGCGTCACTGCGCCGGCGCTGCCGGGCATCACGGGAACGTCGCATTGCGTGGCGAGTGCGCGTGCGCGCGCCTTGTCGCCGAACAGCGCCAGCTGATCGGGGGTCGGGCCGATGAACACCAGGCCGGCCTCGGCACAGGCCCCTGCGAAGTCGGCGCGTTCGCTCAAAAAACCGTAGCCGGGATGCACCGCATCGCAGCCCTGCGCGCGCGCAATGGCGATCAAGGCCGCAATGTCGAGATAGGCCGACGGGCCCGTTGCATCGAGCGCCACCACGGCATCGGCCAGCTGCACGTGCAGCGCGGAGGCGTCGTCGCGCGCATGCACCGCCACGCTGGCAATGCCCAGGTCGCGCAGCGCGCGCACCAGCCGCACGGCAATCTCGCCGCGGTTGGCAATCAGGATCTTGGAGAACAAGAGAGCGCCTTTCAGGTCTTGTCTTTCAGCAGCCGGCGCAGCACCTTGCCGGCGCCGGTGGTCGGCAATGCGTCGATGAAGCTCACGGCACGCGGCGCCTTGTAGCTCGCCATGTTGTCGCGCGACCAGGCGATGAGCGTGTCGGCGTCGAGCGCGGCGCCGGGCTTGCGCACGATGAAGGCCTTGACCACCTCGCCCTTCTCGGCGTCGGGCTGCGCGATGACGGCCGCCTGCGCCACGGCGGGATGCTTGATGAGAATGGTCTCGACCTCTTCGGGGAACACGCTGTAGCCCGAGACCTTGATCATCTCCTTGATACGGCCGATGAAGGTGAGGTAGCCGTCCGCATCGAGCTTGCCCATGTCGCCGGTATGCACCCAGCCATTGCGCAGCGTCGCCGCCGTGGCTTCGGGCTTGTTCCAGTAGCCTTTGAAGCAGCCGGGGCTGGTCAGCACGATCTCGCCGACCTCGCCCGTGGGCAGGTCGGCCTGCGTCTCGGTGTCGACGATGCGGATGGTCACGCCCGGCACCGCAATGCCCTGGGTGCCCCAGCGCGGCGAATGATGCGGCGTGTAGGTGTCGCAGGTGTGGGTTTCGCTGAGCCCGTACGCGGCTTCGAACGACGTGCAGTTGGGCGCATGCGAGCGCCACTGCGCGGCCAGCGCTTCAGTGAAGGTGATGCCGAAGCTGGTGACCGGATTGCGCCGGAGGCTGGAGAGATCGAAGCTCGCGATGTCGGGCACCTGCATGCAGGCCACGTTCATCGGCGCGATGCTGTACCACCAGTTCACCTTGTACTGCGCAATGGCCTGCAGCACGGCGCGCGGATCGAAGCGATGCAGCAGCACCGACGCCGCGCCGCTGAGCACGGGCACGTTCACGCCCATCAGCATGCCGGCGATGTGATAGAGCGGTGGAATCGACAGCAGCACGTCGCTGCTTGCCACGCTGTTGCAGTCGGACGCCGCACGTGTCTTGAAGAGCGCGTTGCCATAGCTCAGCATGGCCCCCTTCGGAAGCCCCGTGGTGCCCGAGGTGTAGGTCATGAGCGCCACGTCGTCGAGATCGATGGCCACGGGCTGCGGCACGGCGCCGCTTTGCATCACGGCCAGGAAATCTTCGCAGTCCGCAGGCACGCTGCGCGCGGCATCGCGCTCGGCCAGCAGTTCGGCGGGCAGGTCGAGCGCAGCTTGGTCGGGCAACAAGTCGGCGTAGTGCACCACGAACACATGCTCGAGTGCGCTCTCCGGCTGCACCTTGCGCACCACCGGCAGCAGCGGCGCGGCGGCAACGATCGCGCGCGCACCGAGGTCGTTCACCTGGTAGGCCAGCTCGTGCTCCTTGTTGAGCGGACTGCACGGACAGACGATGGCGCCGATCTTCTGGATGCCGAAATGCGCCGCCAGGTACTGCGGGCAGTTGTTGAGAAACAGCACCACCGGCTCGCCCTTCTTCACGCCGATGGCCTGCAGCCGCGCCGCGAAGGCGTCGCTCGCGCGGTCGAGCTGGGCCCACGTCATGGCACGGCCGTACCAGATGCAGGCAGCGCGGTCGCCGCGCTCTCGCGCATGGGTGCGCAGGTATTCGTGCAGGGGCTGTTGCGGGCGATCGGGCAATGTCTCCATGGCGTCACTTCCTCAGGGTTATCGATAGCCGCCTGCGCGGGGCAGGCGCTTGCCAATGAGTGCATGGTGCACCAACAATCCTACCCATGGGTATAACTTCGGCGACACGGCACAAACCCTCTGGCAACGCCAGAACCTCGGCGGGCGCCGCCGCACAGGCGCACCTGCCCCAGGGCACGGGCCGACAGCGCGCGGCCACGCAGAGCACCGACCTGCAGCGCGAGCGCATCCTGCAGGCTGCGGCGCAGCTCTTTGCCGCGCAGGGCTACGCCAACACCACCATGGCGCAGATCGTTCGCGCGCTGGGCGTGACCAAGCCCTTCGTGTACTACTACTTTCGCGACAAGCAGGAGATCTTCGAAACGCTTTCGTGGCGCCCCGCGGTCGACTGCTTCACCGCGCTCGACTTCGCCGCGGGCGATCCGCGCCGCGCGAGCGAGAAGGTGCTCGAAGGCATCGAGCGGCTGATTCGCGCCACCATCGCGCACCACCCCTGCGCCTTCTTTCCGTACCGCGAGCCGCAGGTTTACCGGCCCGAATACGTCGCCGCGCAGAAGAAGCTCGCGCACCACTTCTACGACCTGCTCTGCCCGCTGCTCGAAGAAGCGCGCCGCGATGGCGACCTGGATTTCACCGAGACCAAGATCACCGCGCTCGCTGCCTGCAGCCTGCCGGGTTTTCTCTACAGCTGGTACCGCCCCGGCGGCCGCCTCTCGCCCGAGGAAGTGGTGGCCGAGCTCACCCGGCTGGCGAGCCGCGTGATCGGCCTGCGCAGCGCCAAAGAACCGCGTTGAAGCGAAGGGCGCGCTGCCGCGCCCTCCGCGGAAGTCTTTCCAACGACATCGGAGACAGACGGACATGTTGAAATCCATCCGCGCGCCGCTGGCGCCCATCGCCCTTGCCTCGCTGCTGGCCCTTGCGGGTGCATCGCAAGCCCAGCAGCAGACCTACAAGATCGCCTACATCGATCCGCTCTCGGGGCCGTTCGCGAACGTGGGCGAGCTGATGCTCATGCACACGCAATACGCCATCGAGGAGATCAACGCCAAGGGCGGCGTGCTCGGCGGCACCAGGCTGCAGCTGCTGCAGTTCGACAGCAAGCTCTCGGCGCAGGAAAGCCAGAGCGCGCTGCAGGCGGCCATCGACCAGGGCGCCAAGGCCATCGTCACGGGCGGTTCGGGTTCCTCGGTGGTCACCGCGCTCGTGCAATCGGTGGCGCGCTGGAACCAGCGCAATCCGGGCAAGGAGCTGATCGTGCTGAACCACTCGTCGATCGACCCCGAGATGACGGGCAAGACCTGCAGCTTCTGGCACTTCCAGACCGAGGCCAATACCGCGATGAAGATGAAGGCGCTGGCCAACTACATCAAGAAGACGCCCGACGTGAAGAAGGTCTACCTGCTGAACCAGGACTATGCCCACGGCAAGCAATGGGCGAGCTACGGGCGACAGCTCGTGGGCCTGGCGCGGCCCGACGTGCAGTTCGTCGGCGAGACGCTGCACCCCATCGGCCGCGTGAAAGATTTTTCGCCCTACATCGCCAACATCAAGCAAAGCGGGGCCGACTCGGTCATTACCGGCAACTGGGGGCAGGACATGACCCTGCTGCTGAAGGCCGCAGGCGATGCGGGCTACAACCTGCGCTACTTCAACCACAGCGCGGGCTCGGTGCCCGGAACCGTGCTGGCTGTGTCGCAAGCAAAGCTGGGGCAGCTGACCTGGGTCGCCGAATGGCATCCGGGCCAGGCCGACACGCCGCGGGTCGATGCGCTCGCCAAGGCCTACAAGGCCAAGACCGGCAAGGATTTCCTCGCGCCGCGCATCGACTTCACGCCGCGCCTGCTGGCCGCCGCCATCAACAAGGCCGGCAGCACCGACACGGTGAAGGTGGCCTACGCGCTCGAAGACATGCGCTTCGATTCCGTGGTGGGCCCCATCCGCATGCGCGCCGAGGACCACCAGCTGCTGTTGCCGCAGGTGGTCAACACCATCGCGCCGGTCGATGGCAAGAGCGTCAAGTCGGGCTGGGAGGGCACCAGCTATGGCTTCCGGACCGACGCGGTCTACACCGGGAACGAGTTGGCCCAGGGCTCCGACTGCAAGATGGTCCGCCCCGGCGGTTGACGCGCGATGCATGGGGCGTCCTAAGGGAAACCCCGTCCTGCCGCGCACCCGTGCGGTCGAGATACTCCGGGTGTCACACCCCGGATCTCCGAAGCGGGTCCACACCAAAGGCGCAAGAACCCATGGCAGGCAAGAACTCGCTCTATCCGATCCCGCATCCTGCAAAGAAGCCGTTCGTCGGCAACCTGCTGTCGATCGGATCGGACTCTCCCGTGCTCGACATGTGGAGGATCGCCCAGGAACTCGGCGGCATCTACTGGCTCGACATGCCGGGCATGCCGGTGATCGTGGTCTCATCGCCCGCGCTGGTCGACGAGCTCTGCGAAGAAGCGCGCTTCGACAAGAGCACGCGCGGCGCGCTGCGCCGGTTGCGCGCCGCATCGCACGGGCTCTTCACTTCCGATACGCACGAGGAAACCTGGTCCAAGCCCCACAACATCCTCCTGGCCAACTTCAGCCAGCGCGCCATGCAGGCCTACCACCCGATGATGCTGGACATCGCGGACCAGCTGGTCACCAAGTGGGAGCGCCTGAACTTCGACGAAGAGGTGGACGTGGTGCGCGACATGACGGCGCTCACGCTCGACACCATCGGCCTGTGCGGCTTCGGCTATCGCTTCAATTCGTTCTACCGCGAGGGCTTTCATCCCTTCGTCGATGCGATGGTGCGCACGCTCGAAACGGTGCAGAACCGCCGCGGCCTGCCGCTGGAGGAACTGATGCTCAAGAAGGAGCTCGCCCAGCAGCGCAAGGACATCCGCTTCATGCACAAGATGGTGGAAGACATCATCGAGGAGCGCCGCGCGGGCGGGGCCGACATTGCCACCAAGCCCGACCTGCTGAGCTACATGATCGCGGGCGTCGACAAGAAGAGCGGCGAGAAGCTCACCGACAAGATGATCCGCGACGAGTGCATCGAGTTCCTCATTGCGGGACACGAGACCACGAGCGGCCTGCTTTCCTTCGCGATCTACTTCCTGCTGAAGAACCCCGAGGCGCTGGCCAAGGCGCAGGCCGAGGTCGACAGCGTGTTCGGGCCCGACACCTCCCAAAAGCCGACGTATGCGCAGGTCAACCGCCTGCAGTACGTGACGCAGGTGCTGAAGGAGGCCCTGCGCCTTTACCCGACCGCGCCCGCGATCTCGATGCGCGCGAAGGAAGACACGACCATCGGCGGGCAGTACACGATCAAGAAGAACAACATGATCATCATGCATGCGCTGGCGCTGCATCGCGACAAGGGCATCTGGGGTGAAAACGCCGACCAGTTCGATCCGGAAAACTTCAGCCGCGAAGCCGAGCGCGAGCGTCCGGTCAATGCCTTCAAGCCCTTCGGCAACGGGCAGCGCGCCTGCATCGGGCGCCAGTTTGCGACGCAGGAAGCCGTGCTCACGCTGGGCATGATCCTGCAGCGCTTCACGCTGGTCGATCACACGGACTACAAGCTCAAGATCAAGGAAGCCCTGACGATCAAGCCGGAGAACTTCAAGATCAAGGCGCTGCTGCGCGATCCGGCCACGCGGCCGCGCGGCAACGGCGATGCGGCCGCCACCCCTGCGACGCCGGCCCAACCCACCGCGCGCAAGCCGCAGGCCGCGCGGCACGGCACGTCGCTGCTGGTGCTGCAGGGTTCCAACCTCGGCACGGCCGAAGACCTGGCGCGCCAGCTGGCCGAGGCCGGCGAATTGCGCGGCTTCTCGACCCAGGTGGCTTCGCTCGACGACTATGCCGAGCGGCTGCCCGCCAGCGGCGCCGTGGCCATCGTCTGCGCCTCGTACAACGGCGTGGCGCCCGACAACGCCGCCGAGTTCCATCGCTGGCTCGACAAGGCCGACGACTCACTCAACGGCGTGCGCTTCAGCGTCTTCGGCTGCGGCAACACCGACTGGGCCGCCACCTACCAGGCGGTGCCGCGGCGCATCGACGAGCGGCTCGAAGCGCTCGGCGCCACGCGCGTGCATCCGCGCGGCGAAGGCGATGCACGCGAAGACATGGACGGCGCGTTCCAGGACTGGAGCGATGCGCTCTGGCCGCAGCTGGTGAAAGCCTTCGGCATTCAATCCGGCGCCGACACGCCGGCCGAGGCCGAGCCGCTCTACACGCTCGAGGAGCTGCCCCCGCCGCAGAAGAACGCGCTCGTCGATGCGCTGGGCGCCGTGGCATTGCGCGTGATCGAGAACCGCGAGCTGCAGAACCCCGGCAGCGACACCGAGAGCGGCCGCTCCACGCGCCACGTCGAACTGACACTGCCCGAGGGCGTGAACTACATCCCCGGCGACCACCTGAGCGTGGTGCCGCGCAACAGCCCGGCCCAGGTAGAGCGCGCGATGGCGCGCTTCGGGTTCGATCGTTCCGCGCACGTGCGGCTGCATGCCGCTTCAGGCCGCAAGACGGCGCTGCCGGTCGACCAGGTCATTGCGGTCGATCGCCTGCTGGGCGACTATGTCGAACTGCAGGACGTGGCCACGCGCAAGCAGATCGCCACGCTTGCGGCGCACACCGAGTGCCCGTTCACCAAGCCCAGGCTCGCTGCGTTATCGGGCAGCGACGACGCTTCTCAGGCCACCTACAAGGCCGAGGTGCTGCACAAGCGCAGGTCGCTGCTCGACCTGCTCGAGGAACACCGCGCCTGCCAGGTACCGTTCGCGGTGTTTCTCGAAATGCTGTCGCCGCTCTCGCCGCGCTACTACTCGATCTCGTCCTCGCCGGGCATGACACCGGGGCGCTGCAGCGTCACGGTGGGCGTGGTGAGCGCGCCGGCGCTCTCGGGCAACGGCACCTTCGAAGGCGTGTGCTCCAACTACCTCGCGCGCGCCGAAGCCGGCGACACGGTGCACGGCGTGATTCGCGAAACCACGGCCGAAGGCTTCCGCTTGCCCGAGGACCCGCAGCGCCCGCTCGTCATGGTCGGCCCCGGCACCGGCCTTGCACCGTTCCGCGGCTTCCTGCAGGAGCGCGCGGCACGGGTCGAGCGCGGCGAATCGCTGGGCGATGCGATGCTCTTCTTCGGCTGCCGGCACCCCGAGCAGGATTTCATCTATGCCGAGGAGCTGAAGGCGTGGTCGCATCGCGGGCTCATGAAGCTGCACACCGCGTTCTCACGCGCGGGCGAGCGCAAGGTCTATGTGCAGGACTTGATTCGCGAACAGGGCGCGGCCGTATGGAAGCTGCTCGAGGCCGGGGCGGTGATCTACGTGTGCGGCGACGGTTCGCGCATGGAGCCCGATGTGCGGCGCACCCTCGCCGACCTGGCGAGGGAGCACGGCCACGACAGCCAAGCCTGGATGGACCAGATGATCGCCGACCAGCGCTACGTGCTCGACGTGTGGGCAGGGGCATAGCCCCGCCGCCCCCAACTCAGGCCTTCAGGCCTTCCGGTCCGGATCGGGATAGACCAGCGGCCCCAGCAAGCCGCGGTTGAACGGCTTCCACTGGCCCTCCGGCTGGGCCAGGCGATCGGCCAGGGCATAGAGCACTGCGGGATGCGCGCCGAGTCCGAGATGGCTGGCCACCACCTCGATGTTTTCTGCCTGCGGTCCCGGCTTCTCGATGCTGCAGCGCCACGCGACGACACCGTCGGTGCGGCTGAAGATCGAGGTCGTGGGCACCGGCGGCGTGGGCTGCACGAACTTCATGCGGCGCGGGTCGTGCGAGCTCTGGCCGCTCACGCCCTCATAAACGCGCCATGCGTTGGTGGCGCGCGGGCTGCCGGAAAACGGGCTGCCCAGGGTCACGACGTTGCGCACCAGGTCCGGCTGCGCCGACGCCAGAAGGCGCGCATAGATCCCGCCCAGGCTCCAGCCGATCACGCTGACCTTCTGGCCGCTTTTCTCGTGCAGGGACTTGAGCAGCGCAACCATGCCATCTTCCACGCCCTGGCGCGGACCGAAGTTGCGGCCCAGGCCCCAGCCGTGCGCGTCGTAGCCGCGGCTGCACAGGTAGCGGCGCAGCACCAGCGTCGAGCCGTCGCCCGCCACGAGGCCCGGCAGCACGAGCACCGGGTGCCCGTCGCCGCGCGGCGTGAGCTGCAGCAGCGGCCACATGGCGATGCCGGCACCCGTTTCCCAGAGTGCGCGCGCTTCGGCCAGCATCAGCAGGCCCGATGGCGGCGCGATGTGGTCTCGGGTTGCAGTGGTCATGAGGGCAGCTTTCCTTTCTGGTCTTTGTTCTATAGGACGAGCATGGCGAACCAAAGTTTCACCGCCCCGTCGGACGACAGCGATGTTTATCCGAGGTATTTGCCCCGCAAGTAATCAAGGTAAGCCCTCGATTCGCTCGAAACATACGGGGAAATCAGGGTGAGCGTGTAAAAAGCCGCCAATCCGGGGTCGGCCTGCGCCAGCGCGTCGCGCCCCGGCACCAGGCGTTCGAACGAAAGCCAGCAGGTGGTGGTGAAGACCATCTGCAGCGCAAGGATGCGCGCCTGCTCGGCGCTGGTCTCGATGACGCCCGATGCCACCAGCCCTTCGCAGAGCGCCTGGGCCGCCAGCAGGTTCTGCGCGGTGAGCGCCTGCGCGCGCTGCCCGAGCGTGGGGTATTCGCTGGCCAGGAAGGCCATGTCCCGATAGATGAACCGGTACTGGTCGATGGCTTCGAAGCGCAGGTGCAGCGCCAGCCAGAGGTCGTCGATGGCGGTGATCGCACCGGAAGACCCGTCGAGCACCTCGAGCCGCTGCTCGAAACGCCGGAACAGCCACTCGACGATCAGCTGCTTGGCCTTGAAGTGATAGTGCAGGTTGCCCGGACTCATGCCGAGCTCGGCCGCGATCTTGTGCGTGGACACCGCCGCGAGGCCTTCCGCGTTGAACAGCGCAAGGCTGGCCTGCAGGATGCGATCGCGCGTGGTGTTGGAACTGGCCACAACCGGCTGCTGCGTGCGTCGGTGCTTCGCTGGGCCGATGCTCAGCGCTTGCCGCTGCCGCGCGGGCCGGCGTTCTTGGGGTCGAGTTGGGCGAGGCGTTCATGCAGCCGGGCCACTTCTTCGCGCAAGGCCTGCACCTCTTCGGCGCTGGGCATGCCGAGCCGCTGCAATGCGGTGGCAACGCGCTGGTCGAAGACGTCTTCGAACTTGCGAAGGCCAAAGCTGTCGAGGCTCGGAAAGCCGCGCGGAATCGCCGCCTTGGCGCCATTGGCGACGTCGGGCTTGACCTGGCCGATGCCCAGCAGCCCCTCGATCACGTTGGCCTGCCGCTTGGCGACGTCGTTGCGCACGTTGCCAAGCACCTTCAGGCCCGCGCGCAGCAGGCCTTCGGCGCCGCCGGCCTTTGGGTCCGGACGGGCTTCGGGTGGTGTGACAGCAGCAGTTTTTTTCTTCGCTGGCGCAGCCGTCTTCCTGGCTGCGGGTGCTTTCCTGGCCGTGGAGGCTTTCTTCGCAGGCGCCGCCGCCCTCTTCTTTTGCAGATTTGGGGTCGGGTCGGGACGGGTCGCCATGCGTTCTTGCTCCAGGATCAGGCTGCCTTGCGGGCAGCGGTGCGGCGAACCGGCTTCTTGGCGGCGGCGGCCTTGGCCTTCACGGTGCGCACGGTCTTGGCTTCTTCGGTGCCGCTCACGCGCACTTCGATCTGCTTGGCACCGGCAACCACCTTGTCGGCGATCTGCACCGACACGTTGGCGATCGGCTGGTTCAGCGCGTTCAGGGTTTTGACCACCGAGGTGACGATGGGCGATTCGACACCCGCCACACGGCCGGCCACGGCTTCGATGCCGCTGGTCGTGCCCGCGGCCACGCGGTCCATCACCGAAACGATGCGGCCGGTGTCGATGTCCAGGCGGTTGGCCAGGAAACCGTTGATCTTTTCTTGCGCGCCGATCAGGTTGGCCTTGACCTGTTCGCTCACCAGCGGAATCTGGCGGCTGCCCAGGAATTCGCTGTAGCGCGAAGCAGCGCCGCCGAGCAGGCGATGCACGCCGGCACGATAGGCACCCACCAGGGTCTTGCCGGCGTCGTTGTACTGGCCGATGACGTGGATGGCTGCGGAAGAGAAAGAAGCTTGCGTGGTCATGTGGATTTCCTGGAAGTTGATTGATCGGTCGCGGATTTGCGATGGAGTGATCTTCTTCCAGAGCGCCTAGGCCTGAAAAGCTAGAACCGTCGGAAAACTAGTCCAACTGCCCCAATTTTCCGGCCATGGCCTGCCGATCATGCCGCAGCAGCGGCCCTGGCGCGCTTGGCCGGCGCGGCGGGCTTGCGCGGCGGCGCCTTGCCAGCGGGCGCCTTGGCGGGCACTTTCCTGGCGGCGGTCTTGGCCGCCGGCGCCTTGGCTGCAGGGGCTTTCGCCGGGAGCGCCTTCTTGGCTGCGGCCTTTTTCACGGCAGGTTCCACCGCGGGCTTGGAGGCGGGCTTGGCCGCTGCCTTCGCGACAGGTGCCGGCTCGGGAGCCGCGGCCTTCGGCGCTGCCGCGGGGTGGCTCTGC
The DNA here is from genome assembly GCF_051144945.1 of Variovorax palleresanus. Taxonomy (NCBI): domain Bacteria; kingdom Pseudomonadati; phylum Pseudomonadota; class Betaproteobacteria; order Burkholderiales; family Comamonadaceae; genus Variovorax; species Variovorax palleresanus. The sequence continues at coordinate 2,054,196 of NZ_JBJNVP010000002.1, forward strand.
GTCAGGCTCATCAGCAGCTGGTGCTCGGCCAGCAGGTAGTCGCCGATCTCGGTGATGTCGGGCACCGCGCGGCGGCAGGCGATGAGACCGTAGTCCATGCGGCCGTTGTAGCTCTGCACCGTGACGTTGAGCGCCGTGCCGTGGCTCGCGATGGAGACCGGGTAGTAGCTGGTGACCAGTGCGCCTGCAAAGTACATCGGAAACGGCGCGCCGGCCACGTTGGAGATGGCCACATTGGCGGCCGGCGGCAGCAGGTTCACGAGCCCAGAGCGCCCGACCATCGAGGCGATGCCCGACACCAGCCAGGGCGCGGCAAAGGTGGGAAAGTCGTCCAGGATCACCGCCTTGAAGCGGTTCATGGTCGACTTCGAGCTGGTCGACGAGGCGTTGATGGCCTTGAGCCGCTGCACCGGGTCGGTGATGTCGGTGGCCAGGCTCACGAGGATCATGCTGGCCTGGTTGTTGGCGGTCTCGTCGCCGGCTTCGCGCAGGCTCACGGGCACGCCGGCCACCAGCGGCTTGGCGGGCAGCTCGTTGTTGTCGGCCAGGTAGTGGCGCAGCGCGCCGGCCACCGTGGCCATCACCACGTCGTTGAGCGACACGCCGAAGTGCTTGGCGATGTGCTTGGTCTCGGCCAGCGAAATGGTGCGGCCCGCAAAGGTGCGCTGGTTCGTGATCGACACGTTGAGCGAGGTGCGCGGCGCAAAGAGGTTGAACTTCTTGGGCGCGGTGGCTGCGTTCTTCTCGGCCGCCTTCTCGTCGGGCTTGGCGAGGCCGCCCAGCGCACGCGCAATGGCCGGCGCCATCTTGAAGAGCTTGACGTACTGCTGCGCCGTGTTGCGCAGCGCCGCGGTCGCGAGTTCGGCCATGCCCAGCTGGTAGCCGCTGCTGCGCGGGCGTGAGCGCGGCGGCTTCACCACGCGGCCCGTGGCTTCGAGGTCGAAGATGGCCTTGCCGAGCGCCACGCCGGCCTGCCCGTCGATGCCCGCATGGTGCACCTTGGTGTAGAGCGCCACCTGCCCGCTCTTCAGGCCGTCGATGATGAAGAACTCCCACATCGGGCGGCTGCGGTCGATCAGCGTCGAATGCAGCCGCGCCACGTACTGCTGCAGCTGCCGGTTGGTGCCGGGCTTGGGCAGCGTGATGTGGCGCACGTGGTAGTCCAGGTCGATGTCGTCGTCTTCCACCCACACCGGGTTGGTCAGGTCGAAGGGCATCAGCGCGAGCTTGCGCGTGAACACGTCGGCCAGGTGGATGCGGCTGGCCATGAACTGCTTGGCGTCCTCGTAGAAGTCGCCCTTGTAACCTTTGGGCAGGTCGAGCACGTTGAGCGAGCCCACGTGCATCGGCATCTCGGGAGTCTCCAGATGCAGGAAGGTGGCATCAAGACCGCTCAGGTGTTTCATGTGTCATGTCTCCTTGTGTGCGCAGGCGCCGTTCGGCAGGATACCCGTGCACAGCCCTGCGAATCGGGGCTAAAGCATTGAACGCGGGTTTGTCCCGAGACCCCTGCGCGGTGCGCTATTAATTCAATAGCTTTCGCCGGGCCGCGAGACATGCCCACTTCACGCCGGATTCGTACACTGGGCCCATGACATCCATCGCTTCCACGCAGACCGACGAGTTCCTGTGGCTCGAAGACATCGACGGCGCCGAACAGCTCGCATGGGCCCGGCAGCACAACGCCAAGACCGTGCAACGCTATGCGCAATCGCCCGCCTTCGAGCGCATGGAGCAAGGCATTCTCGAAGTGCTCGACTCCGATGCGCGCATTCCGATGGTGCGCAAGATCGGGCTGCTCTTCTACAACTTCTGGCGCGACAAGAAGAACCCCAAGGGCGTGTGGCGCCGCACCACGCTGGCCGAATACCGCAAGCCGCAGCCCGACTGGGAAACGGTGATCGATCTCGATGCGCTGGCCGAGGCCGACAAGGAAAACTGGGTCTGGCACGGCGCAGAGGGCCTGCAGCCCGAGTACAAGCGCTGCCTGGTCTCGCTCTCGCGCGGCGGTGCCGATGCCGACGTGGTGCGCGAGTTCGACCTCGAGCTCAAGCAGTTCGTCTCCGGGGGCTTCACGCTGCCCGAGGCCAAGAACAGCATCGCATGGAAAGACATCGACCACCTCTACGTGGCGACCGATTTCGGCCCCGGCTCGATGACCAGCTCCAGCTATCCGCGCATCGTCAAGGAGTGGAAGCGCGGCACGCCGCTTGAGAGCGCGCAGGTGGTGTACGAAGGCGGCATGGACGACATGACGGTGAGCGCCTGGCGCGACAACACGCCGGGCTTCGAGCGCGACTTCGTCTCGCGCCAGATGGACTTCTACGACAGCGAAACCTGGCTGCGCGGCAGCGACGGCCGGCTGGCGAAGATCGACGTGCCCGACGATGCCAATGCCGACATCACGCGCGAGTGGATGCTGGTCGAGCCCCGCAGCCCCTGGACCGTGGCCGGCACCACCTACAAGCCGGGCTCGCTGCTGGCGACGAAGTTCGACGACTACATGGCCGGCAAGCGCGAGATCACGGTGCTGTTCGAGCCCGACGACACCACCGCGCTCGACGACCATTCGTGGACCCGCCACCACCTGATTCTCAACGTGATGCACGACGTGGTGAACAAGCTCGAGGTGCTCACCCCGCAATCCGGTGAATGGAAGCGCGAAAGCCTGGGCGGCGCGCCCGAGCTCTCAACCATTGCGGCCGGCGGCATCGACGAAGACGAGAACGACGACTATTTTCTGACCGTGAGCGGCTTCCTGCAGCCGACCACGCTCTACGTCGGCACCATCGGCCAGGGCGAGCCCGAGCCGCTGAAGGACAGCCCCGCCTTCTTCGATGCCTCGCGCCATCGGGTGAGCCAGCATTTCGCCACCTCGAAGGACGGAACGCGCGTGCCCTATTTCGAGATCGCGCCGAAGAACCTGCAGGCCGACGGCGGGAACCCGACGCTGCAATACGCCTACGGCGGCTTCGAGATCTCGCTGCAGCCGAGCTACAGCGGCAGCATCGGCCGCGCATGGCTCGAACAAGGCGGCGTCTACGTGGTGGCCAACATCCGCGGCGGCGGCGAGTACGGGCCACGCTGGCACCAGGCCGCGCTGCAGCAGAACCGGCTGCGCACCTGCGAAGACTTTGCCGCTGTTTCCGAGCACCTCATCGCGCGCAACATCACCTCGCCGCAACACCTGGGCGCCATGGGCGGCAGCAACGGCGGCCTGCTGATGGGCAACATGCTCACGCTCCATCCCGGGCTCTACGGCGCCATCGTGAGCGAGGTGGCGCTGCTCGACATGAAGCGCTACACCCAGCTGTCGGCCGGCGCCTCGTGGATCGCCGAATACGGCGACCCGGAAGATCCGGAAGAATGGGCGTGGATCCAGGCGTTCTCTCCCTACGAGAACGCCAGGCCGGGGCAGCCCTACCCGCCGGCGCTGTTCACCACGTCGACGCGCGACGACCGCGTGGGCCCGGTGCATGCGCGCAAGATGTACGCGAAACTGGCCGCCATGGGCTACGACACCAGCTTTTACGAGAACATGGAAGGCGGCCACAGCGCGGCGGCGGACAACAAGGAATCGGCCTTCATGGACGCCCTGGGCTACGCCTATCTCTGGAAGCACATCGGACGCACATCGACATGAGCAACGACAACGGCACCACCCTCGAACTGATCGGCGCGCCCACCGACATCGGCGCCAGCGTGCGCGGTGCCGGCATGGGCCCCGACGCGCTGCGCGTGGCGGGGCTTCCGGAGGCGCTTGCGAGGCAGGGCTTCACCGTGCTCGACCGCGGCAATCTCGCCGGGCCGGCCACGCCCTGGACCGCACCCGCCAACGGACTGCGCCACCTCGACGAGGTGATTGCCTGGAACCGTTCCGTCTATGCGTCGGTGGACGCCGCGCTGGGCAGCGGCCACGTGCCGCTCATGATGGGCGGCGACCATTGCCTTGCCATCGGCTCGATCAGCGCCGTGGCCTGGCATGCGCGCAAGCGCGGCAAGAAGCTGCGCGTGCTGTGGCTCGATGCGCACTCCGACGTCAACACCGAAACCACCAGTCCGAGCGGCAACCTGCACGGCATGCCCGTGTCGTGCCTGCTGGGCCACGGGCCCGCGGTGCTCACCGGCTGGAGCGGCGAGCGCGCGGCGCTCGAGCACGACGCCATCCGCTTCATCGGCATCCGCAGCGTCGACGCGGAAGAGAAGGAAGCCATTCGCACCCTTGGCCTGCACGTGTTCGACATGCGCCACATCGACGAGCACGGCATGCGCACCACCATGACCGAGGCGCTGCAGGACGTGGGCGAAGACACCCACCTGCACGTGAGCTTCGACCTGGACTGCCTGGACCCGAACATCGCGCCAGGCGTGGGCACCGGTGTGCGCGGCGGCCCGACCTACCGCGAGATGCAGCTGTGCATGGAAATGATCGCCGACACCGGCCGGCTCGGCTCGGTCGACGTGGTGGAACTCAACCCTGCGCTCGACGTGCGCAACCAGACCGCCGAGGTGGCGGTGGAGCTGATCGAGAGCCTGTTCGGAAAGTCGACGCTGGTGCGCTGAGCGCGTCAGGCCGGTCTCAACCTGGGTTCGGTACCGGCTTCACCGGAAAAGGCGTGGCCGGCGCCGGGGGAGCGAGTGGCGCGGACGGCCGCGGAGCTTCGGGCGCGACGCTGGGGGTTGCGGGCTCTTCGCCGCCCTGGCCTTCGAGAAAGCGATCGAGCAGCGCAAAGAAGCGGTCGTAGAAGAGTTCGTCGGTGAGCGTCTCGCTGGCCACCTTGACCATGGCGTCGTCGCTGCCGGCAAAAGGCAGAGAAAGCGAGCCGAAGGCGCCCACTCCAACGCTGGCTGAGCTATTGACTTTCTTGATGCCGTAGCGGTCTTGCAGCGCGGTCGCAAAGGCCACGGTGCTTCGCTTGCCGGCCTTGCCGCCTTCGCGCGCGCACACCACGCGGAACTCGACCTCCACGTGCACCTCGAAGGCCGGCTGGAAACTCTTGCGCCCCGTCACAAGGTCGGGGTTGGCCGCGTTGATCATGTAGCCCTGGCTCAGCAGGGCGCGGCGCGCGGCTTCGCAGGTCTGGGCCTCGGTGGCGGCGTAGCTGCGCGTGTGGGTGGTGGTGGAGTCGAACTCCTCGGTTTCGTACGACACCCGGCGCGGGCTGCTGCCGCAAGCGGCGAGCAATAGGGCCGACAACAGGCCGAGGACCAGAACCGGAGCGCGAACGACGGAAAAGGCAGATGAGAAGCGAAGGGACATAGTCATGGCGCGGCGAATCCTAACCGGCGTCTCCGCCGGCGAGGTTTTCGAGCATCGCCGGGCGCCGGCGTTCCCAGCGCGGCGCAAGAATTTTTCAGGACCAGTGCAGCACGTGGTGCGCACGCACGCGCGTCGCGGCAATCAACCGTGCATTGGGCGCGTCGGTTCGGGCCACCCAGTCGCGCGCCGCCTCGGCGCTGCGGCCGAACTGCTGGTGGCGCTTTTGCAAACGCTCTTCGCGCACCGCATCGTCGATGTCGACGTACCAGACCTCGTCGAGCATCGCCGCCGCGCCGGCCCAGGGGCCGTCGTCGTGCAGGAGATAGTTGCCCTCGGTAATCACCAGCTGAGTCTCCGGCAGCACCGCGATGGCGCCAGCGATCGGCTCCTCGATCTCTCGGCGGAACTCGGGGGCGTAGACGATGGGGTCGTCCGGCCCCTGCTCGCGCAGCCGCTGCAGCAGCGCCACGTAGCCCGCGCTGTCGAAGGTATCGGGCGCGCCCTTGCGGCCGGCACGGCCGAGCCGTTGCAGCTCGACGTTGGCCAAGTGAAAACCGTCCATCGGCACGGCCTGCGCGCGGCTCGCGCCCACCGCCTGGAGTAACGCCAGCGCGAGCGTGGACTTGCCCGCACCGGGAGCGCCGACCAGCCCCAACAGCTTGCGCCGCCCGCCGGCCATCAGGGCATGCAGACGGGCCATGCCGTCGGCGGGAATGGAGGGAAGTTCTTGCGCGGGGATGGTGCTCATCCCCCGAGCGTACAACCCTCCGGCGCTTCGAAAATCAGGGATACAGGCCGCGTTCCTGGCGGGCCATCAGGATGCGCTCGCAAGCCACCGCATAAGTGGCGGTGCGCAGCGAGATCTTGTGCTTGTCGGCCGTGTCCCAGATCTGGTTGAGCGCGTTCATCATGATGCGGTCCAGGCGCACGTTGATCTCGTCCTCGTCCCAGAAGAAGGACGAGAAGTCCTGCACCCATTCGAAATAACTCACCGTCACGCCGCCAGCGTTGCAGATCACGTCTGGCACCACCAGCACGCCGCGCTCGGCCAGGATGTCGTCGGCCACCGGCACCGTGGGGCCGTTGGCGCCTTCGAGCACCAGCTTGGCGGTCGTTTTCTGCGCGCGCTCGGCCGTGATCTGGCCTTCGAGCGCGGCCGGAATCAGGATGTCGCAGGCCACTTCCCAGAAGTCTTCGTTCGGCACGATGTCGCCGCCGGCCTTGAAGCCGACCACGCCGTCGGTGCGCGAGATGGGCACCAGCTTGGCCAGGTCGAGGCCGTTCGGGTTGACGATGGTGCCGGTGTGGTCCTGCACCGCGACGATCTTGGCGCCCGCCTCGGCAAAGAGTTCGGCCGCGACCGAGCCCACGTTGCCGAAGCCCTGCACCGCGATGCGTGCGCCGCGCAGGTCCATGCCCAGGCGTCGCGCTGCTTCGCGGCCCGTGACGAACACGCCGCGGCCGGTGGCCTTGACGCGGCCGAGCGAGCCGCCCAGGTGCAGCGGCTTGCCGGTGACCACGCCGGTGGCGGTGCCGCCGACGTTCATCGAATAGGTGTCCATCATCCACGCCATGATCTGCGCGTTGGTGTTCACGTCGGGTGCGGGAATGTCGGTGTGCGGGCCGATGATGATGCCGATCTCGCTGGTGTAGCGGCGCGTGACCTTCTCCAGCTCTTGCAGCGACAGCTTCTTGGGATCGACGCGGATGCCGCCCTTGGCACCGCCGTACGGCAGGTTGACGGCCGCGGTCTTGATGGTCATCCAGGCCGACAGCGCCATCACTTCTTCGAGCGTGACGTCGGGGTGGAAGCGCACGCCGCCCTTGCCCGGGCCGCGGCTCATGTTGTGCTGCACGCGGTAGCCCTCGAAGTGGGCGATGGTGCCGTCGTCCATTTCGATCGGCACGTCGACGATCAGCGCGCGCTTGGGGCGCTTGAGCGTTTCGACCCAGCGGGCCAGCGGGCCGAGGTAAGGCACCACGCGGTCGACCTGCGAGAGGTACGTGCCCCAGGGGCTGTTGGCGGTCGGATTGACGAAGGAGAGCTTTTCACTCATGGGAGGTCCCTTGGTTTGAATGGATGGCCGCAACGATAGACCTCTCCCGCCCGCTGCGCCATGGCTTATGCGCGCCGCGCTGTCGGGTTATGCAAGAGAGGCTTGGCCGGCCAGCCTCGGCCAGGGGCCTACGCCACGGCGCTCAGCAGGGCCGCATTGCCGCCGGCCGCCGTGGTGTTGACCGTGACCGTCTGTTCGGCGCAAAAGCGATACAGGTAGTGCGGCCCGCCGGCCTTGGGCCCGGTGCCGCTCAGGCCCTCGCCTCCGAAAGGCTGCACGCCGACCACCGCGCCGATGATGTTGCGGTTCACGTAGATGTTGCCCACGTGCGCACGGGTGGCGAGCGCCTGGGCGCGCGAATCGATCCGGGTCTGGATGCCGAGCGTGAGGCCGTAGCCCAGCGCGTTGATCCGGTCGATCACCTCTGCGGGCTCGCTCAGCTCGCCACGGCCCCAGCGCGCGATCTGCAGCACCGGGCCGAAAATCTCGCTGGTCACGCGGTCGATGGAGCTCACCTCGTAGGCCTGCGGCGGAACCAGGTTGCCCTCGGTCGAAGAAGAAGCCGGTGCAAGAAGGCGCTTCGCTTCCGAGTCCAGCCGCTTCAGGTCGCGTCGGATGTTGTCGGCGGCTTCGCGGTCGATCACGGGGCCCACGTCGGTCGCCAGCAGGGCCGGGTCGCCGGCGGCCAGTTCCCCGGCCGCGCCGCGGATCATCTCGATCACCGCGTCGGCGATGCTGTCGTGCAGCACCAGAAGGCGCAGCGCCGAGCAGCGCTGGCCGGCCGAGCGGAATGCGCTTTGCACCACGGCATCGACCACCTGCTCGGGCAGCGCGCTCGAATCGACCAGCATCGCGTTGATGCCGCCGGTCTCGGCGATCAGCGGCACGATCGGGCCGTCCTTGGCGGCGAGCGCGCGATGGATGATTCGCGCCACCTGGGTCGAGCCGGTGAACACCACGCCCGCCACGCCGGGTGCCGAGACCAGCGCGGCACCGACGGTTTCGCCCGGCCCGTGCAGCAGCTGCACCGCGTCGGCCGGCACGCCGGCGGCGTGCAGCAGCTTCACGGCCTCGAGTGCGACGGCCGGCGTCTGCTCGGCCGGCTTGGCCAGCACGGTGTTGCCCGTGGCCAGCGCGGCCGCCACCTGGCCCATGAAGATCGCAAGCGGGAAATTCCAGGGGCTGATGCAGACCCAGGGCCCGCGCGCGGTGAGCCGCAGTTCGTTGCTCTCGCCCGTCGGGCCGGGCAGCGCCACGGGCTGCATGATGCGCTCGGCCTCGTCAGCGTAGTAGCGCAAAAAGTCGATGGCCTCGCGCACTTCGGCGACCGCGTCGCCCCAGGTCTTGAAGGCCTCCTTCACCAGCAGCGCGCAGAAGCGCGGCAGCTCGCGTTGGAGCGCATCGGCGGCCTGGCGCAGCATGGCGGCGCGCTTTTCCACCGGGGTCTTGCGCCAGCTACGGAAGCTGGCGGCGCTGGCAGCAACGGCCCTTGCCGCACTGGCGGCATCGAACGCTTCGACGCGAGGCACGGCAGTGGTCGCCAGGGCCGCCAGCAGCGGCGCGCGCATCGACTCGACCGCAAGGTCCAGGCCTTCGCTGTTGCGCCGTGCCGGCGCCGGACCGTAGAGCGCCGGCGGCAACGGCAAGGCAGGGTTGGTGGCCTCGAGCCAGAGCGGCGACATGAGCAGCTCGTCGACGTCCACCGTTTCGTCGCCCAGCTGGTTCACGAACGACGAATTGGCGCCGTTCTCCAGCAGGCGCCGCACGAGGTAGGCCAGCAGGTCCTTGTGTTGGCCCACCGGCGCATACACGCGCACCGGCGCGGCCGTGCTCTTCATCACTTCGCGGTACACGCCCTCGCCCATGCCATGCAGGCGCTGCAGCTCGAACGGTGCCCGCGCCGCTTCGGCCATCTGCAGGATGGCCGCGATGGTGCCCGCGTTGTGCGTGGCAAATTGCGGATAGATCGCGTCGGGCGCCGAAAGCAGCGCGCGCGCGCAGGCCAGGTAGCTGACGTCGCTGTGGTGCTTGTGCGTGAAGACCGGGTAGTGCGGCAGCCCGAGCTCCTGCGCACGCTTGATCTCGGCGTCCCAATAGGCGCCCTTCACGAGGCGGCACATCAGGCGCAGCCGGTGCTTGCGCGCCACCGCCGTGACATGCTCGATCAGTTCGAGCGCGCGCGTCTGGTAGGCCTGCAGCGCGAGGCCGAAGCCGCGCCACTGCGGCTGCTCGGCCGCCACGCGCGCGGCCAGCGCCTCGAACACGTCGAGCGACAGCTCGAGCCGGTCGACTTCTTCGGCGTCGATGGTGAGGTTGAGGTTGGCCGCGGCCGCCAGCTCGCACAGCTGCCACACGCGCGGCACCAGTTCGCGCATCACGCGTTCGCGCTGCGCGTCTTCATAGCGCGGATGCAGCGCGCTGAGCTTGATGGAGATGCCGTCGTTGTGCTCGGGCGGCCTGGCCGCATCGGCACCGGCCGCAATGGCGCGGATGGCATGCGTATAGCTCTCGAGATAGCGCAGCGCATCGGCGTCGGTGCGCGCGCCTTCACCGAGCATGTCGTAGCTGAAGCGCAGGGCGTCGTGCTTGCGGTGCGCCGAGCGGGCCTCGTCCATGGCTTCGGCAATGGTCTGGCCCAGCACGAACTGGCGCCCCAGCAGCTGCACCGCGCGCAGCGTGGCGGCCACCACCGTGCGTGCGCCGAGCTTGGCCATGAGGCCGGGCGGATGGTCGCCCTCGGGCAGGAATTTCTTCGACATCGCGATGGCCGCGGACGAAAGGCGCGACAGCGTGGAATCGGCTGCGCCGTCGAAATCGGCGCGGCCCAGCTGGTCGGCCGTGAGCGCAATGGCCGTGGCGGCGTCGGGCACGCGAAGCAGCGCCTCGGCCAGACGCATCAAGGCCAGGCCCTCTGCGCTGGAAATGGGGTATTCGCGCAGCAGGCTTTCCATGGCCCAGAAGGGCGGCGGGTGCCGGCGCACCGCCTCCACCCAGGGGCGCGCGGCGGCGGCCGCCGCGCTCCATTCGAGTGCGCCTGCCAGCGAGGCGAGGCGGTGCGAGACGACGTCGGCTTCGGGCCGGTAAGGGATGGGCAGGTGCATGGCAGTTCCTTGGTTCTATCCCCTATGATCTTTGGATATAGACCGAATCTTTTGCCAAAAATGACAACCTCGACCGGATAATTCACCAATGCACGACATGGACCTGGACCGCATCGATCTCCGGCTCCTGAAGATTCTTCAGCAGGATGGCCGCATCACCAACCTCAAATTGGCCGAGGCGGTGGCGCTCTCGCCCACCGCGGTGCTGGCCCGGGTGCAGCGGCTCACGCGGGACGGCTTCATCCTGGGCTACGAGGCCCGGCTCGATCCCCACAAGCTCGGGCGCGGCCTCACCGTGTTCGTCGAAATACTGCTCGACCGCACCACGCCCAACGTGTTCGACCAGTTCAAGGCGGCCGTGCAGGTGCGCGACGAAATCATGGAATGCCACATGGTGGCGGGCGGCTTCGACTACCTGCTCAAGACCCGCATGGCCGACATGGCGGCCTACCGCGAGTTCGCGGGCACCGTGCTGTGGCAACTGCCCGGCGTGCGCGAAACACGCACCTACGCGGTCATGGAAGAAGTGAAAAGCAGCGCGCGGCTGCCGCTGGGCATCTAGCGGCGGCCGAAGATCGCGGTGCCGATGCGCACCATTGTGCTGCCGGCGCTGATGGCCGCCTCGAGGTCGGCGCTCATACCGAGCGAAAGCGTGTCCATCTCGATGCCCGCGGCCCGAATGGCGTCGTAGACGGCACGGGCGCGAAGGCAGAGTTCACGCTGCGCGGCGAAATCCGGTGCCGGTTCGGGAATGGCCATGAGCCCACGCAGCCGCAAATGTGGCAAAGCCACCACAGCGCGCGCGAGCGGCAGCGCCTCTTCCGGCGGCACGCCAGACTTGTTCGCGCCGCCATCCACGTTGACTTGCAGGCACACCTGCAGCGGCGGCAAATGCGCCGGCCGCTGCGCCGAAAGGCGCTCGGCAATCTTGATCCGGTCGATACCGTGCACCCAGTCGAAATGCTCGGCCACGGGCCGCGTCTTGTTGCTTTGCAGAGGGCCGATGCAGTGCCATTCGAGTTCCGAGCGCAGATCCGAAAGCGCCTCGATCTTGTCCAGGCCCTCTTGCACGTAGTTCTCGCCGAAGGCCCGCTGCCCTGCCTCGAAGGCCTCGCGCACAGCCTCCGGCCCGAAGGTCTTGGACACCGCCAGCAGCCGGACTTCGGCCGGGTTGCGCCCCTCGGCGGCGCACGCCTTTGCTATCCGGCTCTTTACTTGCTGGAGGTCGTCGCCAATCATCGTCATAATCGTCCCCAAATCGTATCAAAACGTCACCGAACTCGATCGAGGAGCCCCGTGGACATTACCCAACTGCTGGCATTCAGCGTCAAGAACAAAGCCTCCGACCTGCACTTGTCGGCCGGGCTCCCGCCGATGATTCGCGTTCACGGCGACGTGCGGCGCATCAACGTCGATGCGCTCGACCACAAGGCGGTGCACGCCATGGTGTACGACATCATGAGCGACACGCACCGCAAGCACTACGAAGAGTTCCTGGAGGTCGATTTCTCTTTCGAGATCGACGGCCTGGCGCGCTTCCGCGTGAATGCGTTCAACCAGGCGCGCGGCGCGGCCGCGGTGTTCCGGACCATTCCTTCGAAGATCCTCACGCTGGAGCAGCTGAACGCGCCCAAGATTTTCGCGGAACTGGCGCTCAAGCCCCGCGGCCTGGTGCTGGTGACCGGGCCCACCGGCTCGGGCAAGTCGACCACGCTGGCCGCGATGGTCAACTACCTGAACGAAAACGAGTACGGCCACATCCTCACGGTGGAAGACCCGATCGAATTCGTGCACGAATCGAAGAAGTGCCTGATCAACCAGCGCGAGGTCGGGCCGATGACGCTCTCGTTCTCCAACGCGCTGCGCTCGGCGCTGCGCGAAGACCCGGACGCCATTCTGGTGGGCGAGTTGCGCGACCTGGAAACCATTCGCCTCGCGATGACCGCGGCCGAAACGGGCCACCTGGTGTTCGGCACGCTGCACACCTCGTCGGCCGCCAAGACCATCGACCGGATCATCGACGTGTTCCCGGGCGAAGAAAAGGAAATGATCCGCGCCATGCTGTCGGAATCGCTGCAGGCCGTGATCTCGCAGACGCTGTGCAAGACCAAGGACGGCCAGGGCCGCGTGGCGGCGCACGAGATCATGCTGGGCACGCCGGCCATCCGCAACCTGATCCGCGAAGCCAAGGTGGCGCAGATGTATTCGGCCATCCAGACCGGCCAGGGCGCGGGCATGCAGACGCTGGACCAGAACCTGACCGAGCTCGTGCGGCGCAGTGCCATTTCGGCGGCGGAAGCGCGCGGCAAGGCCAAGATTCCCGAAAACTTCCCCGGCTAGATGTGGCTCGCCCCCAGTCTGCGCGCACTTCGTGTCGCTTCGCCAACCCCCTACCGGGGGCAACACCAGCGGCCCGGCAAAGCCGGTTCCGCGGTGTTCCCAGAATGGGGATCACCTTTTAAACGCCGCGTTCGTCGAATAATGACGGCACACTGAATCAGGAGTCGCACATGGAACGCGATCAAGCCAGCCAGTTCATCAACGACCTGCTCAAGCTCATGGTGAGCCGCAACGGCAGCGACTTGTTCATCACCGCCGACTTTCCGCCCGCGATCAAGGTCGACGGCAAGGTCACCAAGGTTTCGCAGCAAGCGCTTGGCGCGCAGCACACGCTGGCGCTCACGCGCTCGGTCATGAACGACCGCCAGACGGCCGAGTTCGAGCGCACCAAGGAATGCAACTTCGCGATCTCGCCGACCGGCATCGGCCGCTTCCGCGTGAACGCGTTCGTGCAGCAGGGCAAGGTCGGCATGGTGCTGCGGACCATTCCGGCCAAGCTGCCGACCATCGACGGCCTGGGCATGCCGCAGGTGCTGAAGGACGTGTCGATGACCAAGCGCGGCCTCACCATCCTGGTGGGCGCCACGGGCTCGGGCAAGTCGACCACGCTGGCGGCAATGGTCGACTGGCGCAACGAGAACTCCTACGGCCACATCGTGACGGTGGAAGACCCGGTCGAATTCGTGCATCCGCACAAGAACTGCGTGGTGACGCAGCGCGAAGTGGGCATCGACACCGACAGCTGGGAAGCCGCGCTCAAGAACACGCTGCGCCAGGCGCCCGACGTCATTTTGATGGGCGAAATCCGCGACCGCGAGACCATGGAGCATGCAGTGGCTTTTGCCGAAACAGGCCACCTGTGCATGGCCACGCTGCACGCCAACAGCGCCAACCAGGCGCTGGACCGGATCATCAACTTCTTCCCCGAAGAGCGCCGCGCCCAGCTGCTGATGGACCTGTCGCTGAACCTGCGCTCGCTGGTCTCGCAGCGTCTGGTGCCCACCGAGGACGGGCTGGGCCGCGTGGCGGCAGTGGAAGTGCTGCTGAACACGCCGCTCATTTCCGACCTGATCTTCAAGGGCGAGGTGGGCGAGATCAAGGAGATCATGCGCAAGAGCCGCAACCTGGGCATGCAGACCTTCGACCAGGCGCTGTTCGACCTGTTCGAGAGCCATTCGATCACCTTCGACGACGCCATCCGCAACGCCGACTCGGCCAACGACCTGCGCCTGCAGATCAAGCTCAACAGCCAGCGCGCGCGCAGCACCGACCTCGCGGCGGGGACGGAGCATTTCGCGATCGTCTAGACGCGTGACGCGGGCGCCGCGTTGGCTTTAAGCTCTCGTCCATGAGCAGCATCAACTCCCGAACCTACGAATCCACCCCCTCCCAGACGGTGGCCTTTCTGGGCCTTGGCGTCATGGGCGGGCCGATGGCCGGGCACCTGGCCAAGGCCGGCCACAAGGTCACTGTCTACAACCGCACACCGGCCAAGGCCCAGGACTGGGTGGCCGAATTCGGCGCCCCCGGCCGCCATGCCGCCACCCCGCGCGAAGCGGCGACCGACGCCGACATCGTGTTCAGCTGCGTCGGCAACGACGACGACCTGCGCGCCGTGGTGCTGGGCCCGAACGGTGCCTTCGCGGGCATGAAGCAAGGCAGCGTCTTCGTCGACCACACCACCGCTTCGGCCGACGTGGCGCGCGAGCTGTCGAATGCGGCGCAGTCGGCCGGTTTCCAGTTCATCGACGCGCCGGTGTCCGGCGGGCAGGCCGGCGCGCAGAACGGCGCACTCACCGTCATGTGCGGCGGCGACAAGACGAGCTTCGAACGGGTCAAGCCCGTGATGGCCGCCTTTGCGCGGGCCGTCACGCTGCTTGGCGCGAGCGGCGCCGGCCAGCTCGCAAAAATGGTGAACCAGATCGCGATTGCGGGGCTGGTGCAGGGCCTCTCGGAAGCCATTGCCTTCGGCCAGCGCGCGGGCCTCGACATGAAGGTGGTGCTCGACGTCATCGGCAAGGGTGCCGCCCAGAGCTGGCAGATGGACAACCGCGGCAAGACCATGATCGAAGGCAAGTTCGACTACGGCTTTGCCGTCGACTGGATGCGCAAGGACCTGGGCCTGGTGCTCGACGAGGCCAAGCGCAACGGCGCGCGCCTGCCCGTGACGGCGCTGGTCGACCAGTTCTATGCCGACGTGCAGCAGGCCGGCGGCAAGCGCTGGGACACGTCGAGCCTGATCACCCGGCTCAAGTAAAAAAAGAAAGCCCGCGCAAGCGGGCTTTTTCTTTGTTTTACGGTCAGCGCACCGGCGTGGGCGTCGCGCCGCCGGGCTGGGCCGGCGGCAGCGGTTCCATCGGCGGCAGCGGCACGCGCGAAGAAGACGAGGATGGCGCGGGGCCAGGTGCGGGCGCAGGTGCAGGCGCCCCCGTGCCGCCGCGCTGCGCCTGGTTGGCCAGTTCCGATTCGCTCACGATCTCGACCACGCGCACCACCTTCTGCACGCCCGAGATGCCGCGTGCGATCTCGGTCGCGCGGTCGGTTTCGCGCCGTGTGGCGATGCCCATCAGGTAGACCACGCCGCGTTCGGTCACCACCTTGAACGAATTGGCGAAGATGTCCTTGGCGTCGAGCAGCGAAGCCTTGATCTTGCCGCTGATGAACAGGTCGTTCGAGCGTTCCTGGAAGGTGCTGGACTGGCCGATGGTGAGTTCGTTGACCACCGAGCGCACGTTGTCCACGCGCTGGATCACGTCCTCGACGCGGCGGCGGTCGGCCTCGCTGCCCACGGCGCCCGTCAGCAGCACCTGGCGGTTGTAGCTGGTGACGCTCACGTACATGTTGTCGTTGGCAATCTCGCGCACGCGCGCGGCCGCACGTAGTTCGATGCCCTGGTCGTCGAGCTGGGCTCCCGAGCTGCGGCGGTCGGTCGCCACCATGCCCATGCCCACCGCGGCGGCGCCCCCCACCACCAGCGGCACGCAGGCCGAAAGCCCGGCAACCAGCACGGCCCCCGAGGCAAATGCAATGGCGATGCGTTGGAACGGTGTCGTCGTCATGTAGAAGCTTCCTGTTCTCCGAGTAACTGGGCATCCACGCCGTCGCACAGGCAATGCAGTGCGAGCAGGTGGACTTCGTGGATGCGGGCCGCACGTTCGTGCGACACGCCGATCTGTACATCCGTTTCGCGCAGCGCGCGCCCAATGGCGCCGCCGGTTCCGGTGCTGCCCGCGCCGGGCGATGCCGGCTGGCCGGCGCTGGCGTTGCCCAGCAGCGCGACCACGGTCATGTCGCGCTCGTGCGCGGCCAATACCGCGGCCAGCACGGCGGCCGACTGCCCACTGGCGCTGAGCACCAGCAGCACGTCGCCGGCCTGGCCGAGCGCGCGCACCTGACGGGCGAAGCGGTCGGCGTCGATGGCGCTGGCGCTGTCGGCCGCGGGATCGGTGGTGTCGCCGGGCAGTGCGATGGCGGCCAGTTCGGGCCGCTCGCGCTCGAAGCGGCCGACGAACTGCGCCGCGAACTGCGCCGCAAGCAGGCCCGACACGCCCGCACCACAGGCCAGCACCTTGCCGCCGCTGGTCACGCACGCGAGCAAGGCCTGCATGGCTTGCGAAATGGGTTTGCTCAGGACTGGGCCGGCCTGGTACTTGAGGTCGGCGCTATCGATGAAGTGTTGCTGAATCCGTTGCTCGAGCATGGGGCGGGATGATACCGGGGGGCGATGAAACAAGACGTGTGTGGTGTGGAGCTTATGCCGAGCGCTCAGTTCCCGCCCGCATCGAATGCGGCCTTCAGCCAGGTGATGCGCTCCTCGACCAGCACCACGTCGAACCGGCACGGCGGCAGCGTGCGCAGGTTGTTCAGGTAATGGCGCGCCGCAAAGACGATGCGCCGCTGCTTGACCCCCGTGATGCTGCCGCCCGCCCCGCCGTGCGCGCCGGTGCTGCGCTGCCGCACCTCGACGAACACCAGCGTGGCGTCCTTCGGATCGCGCATGATCAGGTCGATCTCGCCGCCGCCGCGCCCGGGCGTTCGATAATTGCGCGCAACCAGCACCAGGCCGGCATCCTGCAGGTGGTCGAGCGCGGCGTCTTCCGCGGCATCGCCACGACGCTTCGTCGTCGTTGTGATGGTCTTCATGCGTGCTCCCTGCCGTTATCTTTTTTGTTTCTTCGGAGAAACCCATTGGCTTCATTTGCACCCGCTTCTTTCGGCGCCGTCCTTGCGGCCGCGCGCGACGCCTCGGGTGCACAGCATTATCCGCAGGGTACGCTGTACGTGGTGGCCACGCCCATCGGCAACCTGGCCGACATCACGCTGCGCGCGCTGCATGTGCTGCAGATCGTGGACGCCATTGCCTGCGAGGACACGCGCCACACACAAAGCCTGCTGCGCGCCTACGGCATCGACCGGCCCGGCGGCCAGCTCCTGGCCGTGCACCAGCACAACGAGGCCGAGGCGGCGCAAACCGTGGTTGCGCGGCTCGCCCAGGGTGAGCGAATCGCCTACGTGAGCGACGCCGGCACGCCGGGCGTGAGCGATCCCGGCGCTCGGCTGGTGGCGGCCGTGCGCGCAGCCGGCCAGCGCGTGCTGCCGCTGCCGGGCGCGAGCAGCGTGACCACGCTGGTCGGTGCGGCCGGGCTGGTGGCCGAGGGTGGAAGCGACGGCAATGCCAGCAGCGCCTTCGTGTTCGCGGGCTTCCTGCCGACGAAGGCCGGCGAGCGCGACACCGCGGTGCAGGCGCTCGCGCAAGAGCCCCGCGCAGTCGTGCTGCTGGAGGCGCCGCACCGCATCGAGGCCCTGGCCCGCGCGCTGGCCGCGCTGGGCGAGCGCCGCATCACCGTGGGACGCGAGCTCACCAAGCAGTTCGAGGAGATTGCGACCGTTGCCGCCGCAGAGTTGCCGGGCTGGTTTGCCGCCGGCCGCGACCGCACGCGCGGCGAATTCGCGCTCGTGCTGCACCCGGTGGCCGCATCCACCGACGATGGCGCCGAAGGCGAACGCGTGCTGCGCCTGCTGCTGGCCGAGCTGCCCGTGAAGACGGCGGTGCGGCTCGCGGCCGAGATCAGCGGCGCGCCCCGCAATGCGCTGTACGAAACGGCGCTGCGCATTCGCAGCGAGGCCGGTTCGGCCGACGACGAATAAACCTCAGCCGTCCAGCTCCGCATAGCGCCTGAAGATCCCGTCTTCATTGAACGCGATGCGGCGCGGGCTTTGCAGGTAGTCGTGCACGCGCTGGCGGCGCCTGACGTTGTCGTGCAGCTTCTCGACTAAGGGCGTGACGGCGAGCGCCCTGCCCGCGGCCTTCGGAAACGCGTAGCGCAGGCCTTCCACCAGCTGGAACAGCGACAGGTCGGCATAGGTGAGCACATCGCCCACGAGGTGCGACGAACCCGCCGGATTGCGCTGCAGCACCCGCTCGAGCCAGTTCAGGAACTTGGGAATCCGCTCTTCGCGGAAGGCCCGCGCGCGCTGCACGGCCGCGTCGCGCTGGTCTTCGTAGTAGGCGCCGGTGGAGATCGGATGGTGCGTGTCGTGCGCCTCCGCCACCACGTCGGCAATGGTGAGCTGCAGCTGGTGCGTCCAGAGGCCGTCGGATTCGCCGACGCCCGCAAGGCCGAGGCGGGGCCCGAGGTACAGCAGGATGGCCGCGGTCTGCCCGACGACGATGTCGCCATCGATCAGGAACGGCGGCGCGAAGGACGGGCGCACGATCTCGGGGTCGTCGAGCCGGTCGCCCAATGCGGACTCGCCGCCGCCCTTCGATTCGGGCAGCCGCGCCACGTCGACATAGTCCGCGCCGGCCGCCTCGAGCGCGAGCCGCACGAATTCCCCGCGGCCCTGGATCGTGGGCCAGTAGTGGAGTTGATAAGTGGTGGTCATCCGGCCATGGTGTCAGGCTCGGCGCGGCCCCGCAACCGCCCGCTTTTAGCCCCTCACAGCCTCTCGGCCAGTTCCACCGCGCGGCGTTTTGCATCAGTCCGCGCGACGGCGTCGACCTCCGGTCCCATCAACGTTTTTTCGACCACGACCGAGCGCACCTCGCGCACGCCGATGAACCGCAGCCACGTCTCGACGTAGGGCAGCTGAAAGTCGAGTTCGTGCGCGGAGCCATCCTTTCCCAGCGGATAGTCCAACCCTCGCGCGCACACCACCGTCGCCATGCGGGTCTGGAGCATGCCCGACAGGCCCGAGGCGTCGAAGCGGAACAGCACGTCCTTGTGCGACACCACGTCGATCAGGTGCTTCAGCTTGTAGGGAATGCCAAAGTTCCACAGCGGCATCGCCAGCACGATATGGTCCGCCGCGTGGAAAGGCGCGGCGATGCGCCGGACCTCGTCCCAGGCCGTTTGCTGGGCATCGGTGAGCGGCACACCGTTGATGCCGGCGTACTTGGCGTCGAGCATGTCTTGCGACAGTTCCGGAAGCGCCATCGTCCAGGGGTTGAGCGTGGTGACACGGCACGCCGGGTGCACGCGCTTCACCTCGTCAATGAATGCGCCGGCCACTTCGATGCTGGCGGAACGCGTTTGCCTTGGCGATGTCTCGATGTACAGGAGTTCTTTCATGGCTTGCAGGGCGTGAGTGGTTCAGGTCAGCCGAGGCTAGGCACCAACCAGCGCGCGCACAAGCAACATAATTTGCGGCAATTCAGAACAAACTGCACTGAACGAAACCATGCTCGATTCCCAGCAACTGCGCGCCTTTGTCTCCGTCGCCGACCACGGCAGCGTGACCCGCGCCGCCGAAGCCATGCACCTGACGCAATCGGCCGTCAGCGCACAGATCAAAAGGCTCGAAGAACAGCTGGGCTGCCGGGTCTTCGAGCGCACCACCCGCTCGCTGCAGCTCACCGCCCAGGGCAGCGTGCTGCTGAGCTATGCGAGGAGCATCCTCAACCTGCAGCAGCAGGCGGTCTCCCGGCTCGCGGCGCCCCGCCATGCGCCGACGACCCTGCGCCTTGGATGCTCGGAGGGGTTTCCAAGCGAATGGCTCTTTGCCGCGCTCGCAGGCTTTCGCCAGCGCCGGCCCGACGTGCATGTGGAGATCACCGGCGGCCTCAGCACCGTGCTGGCCAAACAGGTGCGGCAGCGCTCGCTCGACCTGATGGTCGGCACGGTCTGCGATGCCGGAAGCGACACCGAAACGCTCTGGATGGAACCGCTGGTATGGGCCTTTTCCGAGCGCGCGCTGCTCGACCCTGACGCGCCCGCGCCGCTGGCCTTTCTTTCGGAGCCCTGCCCGTTCCGCGAAGCCGCGCTCGCCTCACTGGCCGGCCATGGCGCGGCGAACTGGCAGATCGTGCTGACCGCGCAGAGTTCTGGCGCATTGGTGTCGGCCGCCGCCGCCGGGCTGGCCATCACCGTGCTGACGCCTTCCGGCATGCCGGCGGGCCTGCGTTCCATTTCGCCGGGGAGTTTTTTGCCGGCGCTGCCGCCGGCGCGGTTTGTGATTCAGCATGCCAAAAGCGGCATCGCTTCCGAAGCCCTGTCAGCGCTGGCCGATGAAGTTCGCGAGGCTTGCTTTCGGTGGCGCGGGGCGCATGTTCAAGCCGCGCGCGGCGTAAGTCGAGCAAATGCGAGACCGGAAAGCTTGGAGTAGCGCTCTAATACATCGCAGCGCCCGTCCCCACGCGCATCAAATCCACAGCAGAGCCTTGCTTAGTTCTGCCTAAAAACCAAATATTTACGACGTTACGTTTGAAGATCCAATATTGAATTCGCAAGATCGCCAGAGATCGCATTTGGCGGCTCTAATCCGTGTTTTCTAACCGCCCGCTCCAATACCGCCCTCATAAGCTTGAATATGTTTCTCGGCGTCATTTCAACAATTCTTTCAAGCACCGCATCGACCGCAGCCTCCGAAAATGGATAATACAAACTCGGAGCTATAAATTCAGGCTTTCTAAATCCACTCAACTGCTCACGAACAAATTTCTTCGCCGCCTCTGGTTCCAGTGCTGGCAGTTCGATGTATTTACGAGTAAGTCGCTGCAAAATAGGAGTTGGAAGGACAGCCTCAATCAACGCAGCGTCAGCGCTAAAACCCCAAATCATACAAAAATAATTCGGCAACTGATTGAGGAGCTCGCGAAAAGACTGTAGAAGTTGAATCGACTCTACCGCCTTCATCTCGACCAAATTTTCTTGCTCATCAACAAACAAATAAACAGCCTCATAGGCAGCCCGTTCATTGCCGATATCGGAGGTCATAACCTTAAAAAGGCCCGCCAGCGTAGCAACCGCCGGATAGTCCGCATCAAGAGATGAATTAAGACCTATATCGGGAAAGCTGAGTTTTTCACCTCGCAAGTATCTCCATACATCAACCAGTCCTCCATTGGCCGCCTTCAGCAACAAATGAATAAAAGGAGT
Organism: Variovorax palleresanus; assembly: GCF_051144945.1. NCBI lineage: Bacteria > Pseudomonadati > Pseudomonadota > Betaproteobacteria > Burkholderiales > Comamonadaceae > Variovorax > Variovorax palleresanus. The sequence continues at coordinate 2,075,332 of NZ_JBJNVP010000002.1, forward strand.
TAAAGATGGCGGCACGTGTTGTCCTAGCGTACGCGAGACCAACAAACTTCGATCCGCCATCAGACTCGAAGCTTCAATATGACTCAAACTCTGAAGGTAAGCTGTCGCGGCGGAGTTGACCTGAACATTTACATGCGCCGCCAAAGTTGAGAAAAAATCTCGGCCAAGCTGATCGATTAATGTGCGATAAACATCAACAAACGTAATTTTTTGACTTACTCGAACAGTTTGCACGTAGATAGCTTTTCCTTTGAATCGCTCGACCTCATCTTCGTTAATCAAAGTCGTGAGATACCGAAGGGCATGCGACTTTCCCGCCCCATAGTCACCATGGACTACAACAAATTCACTTGAGCCAATATCACTGGAGCGAACACTCTCAACCACGTCCAGAAGCAACTCCTTTTCCCGCTCTCTTCCGGCCCACTTATGAACTGACAACTCTCCGACGGTAATCGCGAAAGGGTCAGCTATCAGGCCAAAATCTCCGATCGTACTCATGCTTTTCCTTTAGAGGTTAATTTGCTTGCTTGCCAAACGTAGAACGGGAAACTCCCAAAACCCGTAAGGCGCTTAAGCTCTTTCTCCACAGCAGCCTCATGGTCTGGATTGTCAATGCGAACCATTGTTTCGTCATTGCGCTCAAAACCTCCCTGAGTGAAATTCGAACTTCCAATAAACGCCGTATATCGTTTAGGTGCGTCAAATTCGAAGTGAAACAACTTCGAATGAAGACTTGTTTCGCGAATTTTAAGGCTCACTCCTTCTGCTTCTAGCTGCGACGCCTCCGCTCTTCTTATGACATTTTGCTGGCCGACCGCGGCATCATCAGCAGGCGGACAGGTGACAATTTCGATTCGATCGGTTCCGCGAGAAATAGCATGCCTTGCAAACTCTAGCACCGATGACCATGGCTTAACGGGCGTTAAAAATGGAGAGACGATTGTTATAGATCTCGGCCCCTGCGCAAGAGCATTTCGGAACTGCTGCGCAAAGGGGCGCGTGCAATGGATTTCAATCTTTGACATTATTTCGCAACTGATAGTATGCCAATGCACCGGTGCGGCTAGCAAAAAACGCAAATCGTCCTGGACGTAAAACCGCGATTGACCTGAGGACTTCTTCGAAGCTTACTCGATAGCCATGCTCGATCTCACACAAGATAGTAAAGTACATTGCGGCAGCGACCGAAGCTTGCTTAGCGTGGAATAGTTTAATTTTCGGGAATGAATGCTCAAGAAAATCGGCGACCTTTTCAAGAAAATCTCTATGCGGCGCAATCTGTGCTGATTGGGGTCGAAGCAATTCTAGTGTCGAACCAGAAGCGCCTTTAAGCACGAGAGGAGATTGCGGGCGTAAAAACTCGACGCATTGAGGATCTGGACCGATCCATCCTGAACTGTCGCTTGGATAACCTGACTGCGTGAGGAACTTCTCCCCCATGGCCGTCAATTTCGCATTATCCGCATCATAATGTCCTAACTCTACAGCCCATGTTTTGCGTGGACTAAAATGATGCCGACCAAAATCTGCGCTCGGCTTTTCAAAGTCGAGGCGGCCGAGCCTATCAATCTTTACCCAATGCACCTGATGAGCGCCACCTTTAATCAAGCGAGTTAGAACTGATTTATTTGGAAAGGCCGTTGCCAACCACTCAAGCCTCACCGCCCTCATTGCCAAGATTTTTTGGCGAAACTCCTCAGCCTGTTCCTCACTTGTCTTTTTTAAGTCCTGCTTTAATATCTGAAGAACTGTCAGATAAGCATCGGCATCGGCCTCGAGAATTAAATGCTCAAGAACGATATTTGCCAGTCGAAGGTCCTCATTGGACGCCGCTTTTATAGCAATCCCGCTATCGGTAAGCGCAAGGCGGCTCAAATGCGGCGCGTTGCTCGCACCTGGCAATTTCTGAATTATTCCAAGCTCACCCGAGAAATTCAATATTTCAATAGCGTATTTATCTGTTAAAGGCTTTCCGTCGAGTCCTGTTGCTTGGAGCTGCTTAGTTAGTTCAAACTGATACGCTGTATGCTGCTTAAACAGCTCAGCAAGCAGTGCCATTCGCCGGATGCTATATGCCCCAGTGGTATATCCAATTTGCCGCGTCAGTGCATGCACCAGCTCCGCTTCCGCCCTCGCCCTTGAATAAACGGTTGCCACGTTAACTTGGGGTGTTCCCACCGTGAGCTGTAACTCGGGGCCGGATTTTGGTGGCAAAAACTCGCCCACTTGCTGCATCAGCCAATAGACACTCTCCAGGATCCAACGACCGCAGGACACTCTGAATATCGATACCCTTTGTGGCGCCAATGTCGTAAGTAACGGAAGACCTTGTCGGCATGCGAGCAACTGCAGCTTGCAGATCTGCGTCAAAGCCAAGATAGTGAGTAAGTGTTATATCAACTTGGCTCATCAAGCGGGGATCGACTGCAGAAGGCTGTTGAGTCGCAAACACCATGGAAAGGCCAGCATCACGACCTCGCTTTACATAGTCGACAACGGGTCCGGTTGCAGAAGTATTCCCCGCAGCCGGAACGACAACATGGGCTTCGTCCAGAAAAACCCAAAGACGATCGGGCAATTCCGCATTTAGGCTTTCTTTTTTCAAGCGGCGAGCAACGCGCTTTTCCTGGTGGTGATAACTCATGCGATCCGAAAGGAGACGCACGAGAACTCCGACAACGAGCGATCTTAAGCCTTCTCCCAATTGCCGCATCAAGATTACTGAAATACATCCCGGCCTTAGCAGCTCATCCAAAGCCACGCCATTTCCGCCGATCAATTGGGACTCGACTAAGGATTCCAACCTCCACCGAAGGGAGTCAACAGTAGAGGCTTGAAATTTTTGCAATGGTCCGGCAGGTAGACAGCGCAGAGCCAGCGATTCCGGCGTGTCATGTGGATACGCCTTGACCAGAGTTAAAAGCGCTTGACCGATCGGCGAAAAGCGCTCGATTTCTACAAGGGCGAGCCAATCGTCACCACGAAGTTGACTCGGCGCGATCTGAAGCTCCGCGACTTGGCTAAGCGGAGTTTTATAGCCTGCCGGCGCCCAGAGCTTCACAGACGAAGCCGAGGTCGGGGAGTAACCCCAAGCTTTTATTGCTTGAATTTGTTCTACATCTTCAGACAGATTTTCGGCTGGGGTGTGCCCAAGAGTCCAAAACTGATCTTGGACGTCGAAAATGACGCTTGCGGTCGGTTGTGTCTTGGTGCCCCAGATGGGCCCGGCTCCACAGACGCTCTCGGCAATAACGCCTAGATCAAAACTTTTTCCACTGCCGCGCGAGCCAAAGATCCCAATGACGTGCGGGAACGATAGGTCAAGCCAAACACCAGCATCAAGTACGCTTGAGCCTTGAGCGTTCTCACAGACTTTCCCGAGAAGTCCGACATTGGCGCCGCTTTGCCCCAACCTTCTTCCGACTACTACTGCTCTGTCGGCCGAATCCACGTTCAAAAATGCAGCTGATTCGTTTGCTCGTAGAGCAGCAGTCGTTATAACCTTTTTAGTTTTCACCAAAGCGCTCCAAGAAATTTTTTCCAGCCGACGTTAAAACAGATCTCCCTGGCAGCAATTGAACAACCAGATTTGGTTGCAGCTCGTGTAAGAGCCGCCGCGGACTCGCTGTCGCAACGACGCACGCCATCCCTTGTTGATCAGCCAACAAACGAATCTTTTTGCAGACGGAGGCGGCTGACAAATCGTCCAACGGCTCACAGAACGCATCAATAAATAGCACTTTGGGCTCAGTTGTCAGTGCCCGCGCTATCCCCAGGCGGTAGAGCTGTCCATCGCTAAGATAGGAGGAGGGACGAACGAACAGCGACGCCTCTGCTAGGCCAGCATTGGACAATGCCACCAATGCAGCTTCGATGGAGACGTCGCTCAGCAGGTCAATCGGTGACTCGGCACTTCTTTCGGTCATCACCCAAGCTGCCTTTGTTTGCCCTCGAATCTCGCCCGTTTTCGCGCAGACAGAGGCTGGGAGCTTTCCAAGCCCTTTTTGTGCGGCGTCAGCCATTGCTCTTAGCAGTAGCGACTTCCCCGTGCCGCTCGGCCCGGTTATCAAGATAATTTGACCTTGCGAAACGTTGAAACTGAGACCTTCAAATAGCGGTTGCTCAAGCGCCTTAGAAACAATCCCAAAGGCTTCCGCAACTTTTCTCGACCTACCCGTCGTTGAAGGCTGAGCACTTGCGTGTAGCGAATAGTTTTCGATTTCTAATAACGGGGTCATGCGCACTCTGGTTGCTATTTTTTTTCTTTGAATGGATTTTGATTCATGAGTTTGCGGTACCACAGTTTTTAAATGCAAACATGCAGCAGGGGTAAGTCCGGCGATATACGTGGGCTTTGGCCTGCGGTATACATGATGCATTGCAACCCATTCTTCGTCGGAAAGGCCTTCTGGGCTCTTCCTCAGGACATTCAATAATTGCTCCAGCGACCACTCACGTCGATTCATAGTGGCGAGCAGCGTTGTCGCGTAAGACCGTTGCAGGTGCATGATCCCACCGCCACCCTTTGGAAAATTGGTGTCATCCCCGCTCCTTATTGTGCGTCGCAGCAGGTAATTCATGTCTTTTAGGACACGCGCTTCATTTCCTTCAGTGTCTCCCACATACTTAAAACCCGCTCCACGCACAAAAGGCGTATAGCGCAGCATGTCCGCGGTAATTTCCAAAAACAAAGGTCTAGCTCCACCGTAGTGCCACCGCTCCCTCGTATAGTTTACTGCGGCCTTTGCAAGAAGCGCTGCGATACCCAATCCTCGGATTTCAGGATAGACGACACAACGCGATATCCTAGCGATTCGTTTCGTCTGCTCCTTCGCTGTTTTCATGTCCCATCGCTGCCAAACAATATCGTTTTCTGCGTCCGAGAACGGGCGATCAAGCAACGGTTTGCGCGCAGTATTAACCAGAAGAGCCGAGGTAATTTCGATAAAACCCACAACCTCTGGCAGCAAGGGATGATGCGCAACCGCAATCAACGGAGCGACTCGCCCAGCGACATTTTGACCACGATAGTGATGGTGCTTTAATCTTTTCAGAGCATAGGCCTCTGCCTCCGTTTCGACTTCTTTGATGGTGATTTCAATAATTTCACCAGACAGCCGAACATCGAAATGTTCAGACCAAGCCGGAGCCAGAGGCACACTTGTTTTTCGTTTTTCTAAAATGACTTGGGGGTATACCCCCTTGAAGAAAATTTCATCGCCTTTCGCCAGCGGAGCAAATGGTGGCAATTCAAGAACAGCACCCGAGGAGAGTTTAAATTTCGTTTCATTCTCGCCTCGGTATCTTGAATCAACAACCTCTGTTGGACCAAATAAATTCTCAAGAGGCTTGTTCAAACGAGTAGTTGTGCCGACGGACATAAGATAAATTTTTGGGAGGGGTGATATCAGTCAACGAGGGTATTTTGAAAATTGGAAGCCCGTTTAAAGCCTGACATTCAATTTATTAGTTTCGCCACGCACCCCTTCTAAGCCACCCTTCAGTCTTGTAGCGGAAGTCCATTCGACGTATCTATGCCGTTACCGACATGCGAGGCGCCGTGCACACATGGGTATGGCGGATGCGTATGCAGTGGCGGATCCGGTAAGTCACATTTTGTCATCCGCATGTTCTCATCCTTTGGGAGAGGACAGCACGCTGAACTCACGCAATAGCCGGCAAAAGGTTGAAGCAACAGGGTCTCACCGTCTCGGCGATTCGGGCCCCGAATGCTGCGACCGCTTCGCGAAGGCCCGGCTCGGGTGCTAACTACGCCGGGAAAGGCGTTAACTTGGGTCGGGGCAACAGTGCTCCTTGTAACGTCGGCCACCTGGATCACGTCTGCCCCCTGCAATTTCCGGCAGCGGTACTGAAAAGTCCCGACATGAGATAGCTGCGGGCCAAGGAGATGCGCTTAGGCAAAAAGAAAACCCGCCACGCTAGCAAGCGTGCGGGTTCTTAGGGGTTGATGAGACCCCATGGTCTCGATATTTGGTCCCGCCGCCAGGAATCGAACCTGGATCTCAGCCTTCGGAGGGCCGAATTCTATCCGTTGAAATACAGCGAGGAATCTGGGCTCCGGCAGAACCGGAGCCACGCATTATCGCCCATCAGACGGCGACTTCTTCATCAGCTTCGTTCCCGATGCCTGCTTTCGAGTTCCGCACAAAGCCCAGGCCGGCCAGGTAGACGCGGAAGGTGCGCCGGCCGGTGGGCACCAGGTCGAAGGCCTCCGGGTCGAGCAGCCAGTTCTGGATGAGCCCGCTGATCAGCGCGTGCAGGCCCTGCGCCGCCACGTGGCCGGGCACGGGCAGCTTGATGCGGTCGCGGCGCGCTGCCGTGCGCAGGGCTTTTTCGAAATCGGCCACGCAGGCGTTGCGGGCGTCCAGGTGGCGCTGCTGCACCGAGGCCATGTCGTGCGTGTATTCCACCTTGTGGGTGGCCACGTCGAACACGCGGCGCACCTGGGGGTCGGTGGTCATGAGGGTCAGGGCGTGCACCATGCCCTCTTCGATCTCGCCCAGGGGGTCGTCGTTGAGGCCGGCCGCCGCGGCGGCCCTGGGGCCGGCTTCCAGCGGCAGGATGACGCGCTCCATCATGGCGTTGAAGAGGTCGGCCTTGTCCTTGAAGTGCCAATAGATGGCGCCGCGCGTGGCCCCGGCCTGCTGCGCAATCTGCTGCAGCGAGGTCTGCGAGACGCCTTGCGCCTGAAACAGCAGCTCCGCGGCATCGAGCAAGCGATGCCGCGTGGCCAGTGCCTCTTCCTTCGTACGACGTGCCACCAAGTCTCCCGTTTTGTAAAGCCAAGCCCTTTCGGTATCGTGGGGCCATTGGGGTTGTCACTATACATCCATGAATGTATGTAAACTAGCGGGCTTCCCCGATGGCCCAGCTGTTTACGCTGGTTTTCTGTTCGCTTCGCGAACACGCCGTCTCCCGTCTTTGCTTCAAAGGATTCGCATGCCTCTCCTGCATGTTTCGCGTCAATCGTCGTTTTCGCCGCGCCTCGCGATCGTGGCCGCCGCCGTGGTGTTGGCGCTTGCGGCCTGTTCCAAGGGCGACGCGCCAGCCGGGCCCGGCGGCGCGGGTGGCGGCGGTGCCCGGCCCGCTCCTGAAGTGGGCGTGGTGGTTGCCACGCCAACCGACGTGGGCCTGGTGACGGAGCTGCCGGGCCGCCTGGAGGCCTCCCGCGTGGCCCAGGTTCGCGCCCGCGCCTCGGGCATCCTGCTGAAGCGCGAGTTCCGCGAAGGCAGCGACGTGAAGGCCGGCCAACTGCTGTTCCGCATCGATCCGGCGCCGCTGGTGGCGGCCGCGCAGAACGCGCAGGCCACGCTGGCCCGGGCCGAAGCCAACGCCGTGCAGGCCAAGGCGCTGGCCGACCGCTACAAGCCGCTGGTCGAGGCCAATGCCGTGAGCAAGCAGGAATACGCGACCGCCGTGGCCTCGCAAAAGACAGCCGAGGCCGACGTGGCCGCGGGCCGCGCCGCGGTGCAGACCGCCAAGATCAACCTGGGCTACGCCAACGTGACCTCGCCCATCGCGGGCCGCATCGGCCGTGCGCTGGTGACTGAAGGTGCGCTGGTCGGCCAGGGCGACGCGACCGAACTGGCCGTGGTGCAGCAGATCAGCCCGATGTACGTGAACTTCACGCAGTCGGCATCCGACGTTCTGAAGCTGCGCCGCGCACTGGCCGCGGGCCAGTACAAGCGGGCCAACGGCGAAGAAGCCGCCAGCGTGACGGTGGTGCTGGAAGACGGCACCGAGTACGCGCTGCCCGGCAAGCTGCTGTTCTCCGACCTGACGGTGGATTCGACCACCGGCCAGGTGACGCTGCGCGCCGAAGTGCCCAACCCCAAGGGCGAGCTGCTGCCCGGCCTGTATGTGCGGGTGCGGCTGGAGCAGGCGCAGGCCAGCAACGCGATCACCGTTCCCCAGCAGGCCGTGACGCGCACCCAGCAGGGCGACACGGTGTCGGTGGTGGGCGCCGACGGCAAGATCAGCCAGCGCACCGTAAAGATCAGCGCCGCCAAGGACAACCAGTGGGTGGTGCTCGATGGCCTGAAGGCCGGCGAGCAGGTGATGGTCGACGGCTTCCAGAAGCTGCAGATGATGCCGCCCGGCACGCCCGTGAAGGCAGTGCCGTGGAAGAAGCCGACGCCGAATGGCGCGGCGCAACCGGCAGCACAACCAGCGGCGCAGGCGGCATCCGCCCCGGCGGCGGCAGCCAGCGGTCCGGCGTCTGCCACGGCCGAGAAGAAGTAATCAGGAGCGCGCCCGCATGGCCAAATTCTTTATCGACCGACCGATCTTCGCCTGGGTGATCGCGCTGTTCATCCTGGTGATGGGCGGCGTCGCCATCACCCAGCTGCCGATCTCGCAGTACCCGCCGGTGGCACCGCCGGCCATCGTGATCAACGTCGCCTATCCGGGCGCCTCGGCCCAGACGCTGGAGGACAGCGTGCTGTCCGTCATCGAGCGCGAGATGAACGGCTCGCCGGGCCTGATCTACATGGAGTCGGTGGCCCAGGCCGACGGCACGGGCACCATCACCATCAGCTTCCAGGCCGGCACCAACCCCGACCTGGCGCAGGTGGACGTGCAGAACCGGCTCTCCCGCGCCACGCCGCGCCTGCCGGCCGCCGTGACGCAGCAGGGCGTGCGCGTGGACAAGGCGCGCAACAACTTCCTGCTGTTTGCGATGCTGTCCTCGGACAACCCGGACTTCACCCCGGTGGCGCTCGGCGACTATGCCGCGCGCAACATCGTGCCCGAGCTGCAGCGCGTGGTGGGCGTGGGCCAGGCCCAGCTGTTCGGTACCGAGAACGCCATGCGCGTCTGGGTCGATCCGGCCAAGCTGCAGGGCTTCAACCTGTCGGCCACCGACGTGAACAACGCCATTCGCGCGCAGAACGCCCAGGTGTCCTCGGGCTCCATCGGCGACCTGCCCAACATTCCCGGCCAGGCCATTGCGGCCACGGTGGTGGTGAACGGCCAGCTCGCCAACGTGGAGCAGTTCAAGAACATCATTCTGCGAGCCAACACCGACGGCTCGGCCGTGCGGCTGAAAGACGTGGCGCGGGTCGAGCTTGGCGGCCAGTCGTATGCCACCTCGGCGCGCCTGAACGGCGTGCCCGCGGTCGGCATTGGCGTGCAGCCCACGCCCAACGGCAACGCGCTTCAATCGGCCAAGGCGATCCGTGCCAAGATGACCGAGCTCGAGCGCTTCTTCCCGCCGGGCGTGAAGTGGACCATTCCGTACGACAGCTCGCGCTTCGTGCAGATTTCCATCACCGAGGTGGTCAAGACGCTGCTCGAAGCCGTGGCGCTGGTGTTCGTGGTGATGTTCCTGTTCTTGCAGAACTGGCGCTACACGATCATCCCGACCATCGTGGTGCCCATTGCGCTCCTGGGCACGTTCGCCTCGCTGCTCGCGCTGGGCTTCTCGATCAACGTGCTGACCATGTTCGGCATGGTGCTGGTGATCGGTATCGTGGTGGACGACGCCATCGTGGTGGTCGAGAACGTCGAGCGCATCATGAGCGAAGAGGGGCTTTCGCCTCTGGAAGCCACGCGCAAGGCCATGAAGCAGATCTCGGGCGCCATCATCGGCGTGACCGTGGTGCTGATCTCGGTGTTCGTGCCGCTGGCGTTCTTTGCGGGCTCGACCGGCAACATCTACCGCCAGTTCTCGGCGGTGATGGTGACCTCGATCGCCTTCTCGGCCTTCATGGCGCTGTCGCTCACGCCTGCCCTGTGCGCCACGCTGCTCAAGCCGGTGGAAGCTGGCCACCACCACGAGAAGACCGGCTTCTTCGGCTGGTTCAACCGTGGCTTCACGCGCACCGCCAAGGGCTATGAAAGCCTGGTCGCGCGCATTCTGCGCCGCGCCGCGCGCTACCTGATCATCTACGTGGCGATCATCGGCGCGGTGGTGTTCACCTACATGCGGCTGCCAAGCTCGTTCCTTCCCGCGGAAGACCAGGGCAACATCATCGTGAATGTGCAGCTGCCGCCGGGCGCCACGCAAGAGCGCGCACTGTCGGTCATGCAGCAGGTCGAAGGCTTCATCCTGAAGCAGCCCGAAGTGCAGAGCATGGTGGGCGTGATGGGCTTCAGCTTCTCGGGCCAGGGCCAGAACGCGGGCCTCGCATTCGTGACGCTGAAGGACTGGGACGAACGCAAGGACCCGGCCCAATCGGCCCAGGCGCTGGCGGGCCGCGCCTTCGGTGCGCTCTCCGGCATCCGCGACGCCTTCATCTACCCGCTGAGCCCGCCGCCCATCCCTGAACTGGGCAATGCCAGCGGCTTCAGCTTCCGGCTGCAGGACCGCTCGGGCGCGGGCCACGATGCGCTCATCAATGCGCGCAACCAGCTGCTGGGCATGGCCGGGCAAAGCAAGATCCTGTCGCAGGTGCGCCCCGACGGCCTGGAGGACGCGCCTCAGCTGCAGATCGACATCGACCGCGACAAGGCGAACGCCCTGGGCGTGACCTTCGACGCGATCAACGCGACGCTGTCGACCGGCCTGGGTTCGAGCTACATCAACGACTTTCCGAACCGCGGCCGCCTGCAGCGCGTGGTGGTGCAAGCCGATGCGCCGGCCCGCATGCAGCCCGACGACCTGCTGCGCCTGAACGCCAGCAACACGCAGGGCCAGCCGGTGCCGCTGTCGGCCTTTGCCACCACCAAGTGGGTCAAGGGCGCCACGCAGACGGTGCGCTACAACGGCTACCCGGCCATCCGCATCAGCGGCGACGCCGCCGCGGGCTTCAGCACGGGCGCGGCCATGGCCGAGATGGAAAAGCTCGCCGCCCAACTGCCGCAAGGCTTCGGCTTTGAATGGACGGGCCAGTCGCGCGAGGAAAAGCTGGCAGGTTCGCAGGCCATCGTGCTGTACGGCTTCGCGATCCTGGCGGTGTTCCTGTGCCTGGCCGCGCTGTACGAGAGCTGGTCGATCCCGCTGTCGGTGATTCTGGTGGTGCCGCTGGGCGTGCTGGGCGTGCTGCTGGCAACCATGCTGCGCGCCTACTCCAACGACGTGTACTTCCAGGTGGGACTGATCACCATCATCGGCCTCTCGGCGAAGAACGCGATCCTGATCATCGAGTTTGCGAAGGACCTGCAGGCGCAGGGCAAGGGCATCGTCGAATCGGCCCTGGCCGCGGCCCACCTGCGGTTCCGGCCGATCATCATGACCTCGCTGGCCTTCGGCCTGGGCGTGGTGCCGCTGGTGATCGCCTCGGGCGCCGGCTCGGCCAGCCAGCGCGCCATCGGCACGGGTGTGCTCGGCGGCATGGTGACGGGCACGGCGCTGGCGGTGATCTTCGTGCCGGTGTTCTTCGTGGTGGTGCGCAGCCTGTTCAAGGGCAGTGCGCGCCAGCATGAAGCCGACAAGCGGCATGCGGAGGCAGCCGGCATCACGGAAGAAAAAGCAACATGACCAAGAAACTGATCCCCACAGCCCTGGCAGCGGCCATGCTGCTGGCCGGCTGCTCGCTGATTCCGACCTACGAGCGCCCCGCGGCGCCGGTGCCGACCACCTTTCCGGGCGATCCGGCGCAGCCGGCCGGCCAGGCCGCGGCGGCCGTGCCGTGGGAAGACTTCTTTACCGACGCGCGGCTCAATGGATTGATCCGCACCGCGCTGGAGAACAACCGCGACCTGCGCGTCTCGGTGCTCAACATCGAGCAGGCGCGCGCGCAATTTCAGGTCCAGCGCTCGTCGCTGTTCCCGGCGGTCGGCCTCACGGGCAGCGGATCGCGCTCGAGCCCCAACCCCTACCAGGCGTTCGACAGCAGCGTGGGCAGCGTGTCGTCGCAGTACAGCGTCAACCTGGGCATCACGGCCTGGGAGATCGACTTCTTCGGCCGCATCCGCGCGCTGAAGGACCAGGCGCTGTCGCAATACCTGGCCACCGAGGAATCGCGCAAGGCCGCGCAGGTGAGCCTGATTGCGGCGGTCGCCACCGGCTGGCTCACGCTGATTGCCGACGACGAACTGCTCGAACTCACGCGCCAGACGCTGGTCACGCGCGAAGAATCGGTGCGCCTGACCAAGATGCGCTTCGACAACGGGGTTTCGTCCGAGCTCGATTTCCAGGCCGCCAACTCGCTTGCCGAAACCGCGCGCGCTTCTTATGCGCAGCAGCAGCGCACGCGCATGCAGGACGAGAACGCCCTCGCCCTGCTGCTGGGCGCGCCGGTTCCGGCCAGCGCCACGGCAGGCGGGGTCAAGGGCCTGGACAGCGTGCAGCCGATGCCCGACGTGCCGGCCGGCCTGCCCTCCGACCTGCTGGCCGAGCGGCCCGACATCCGCGCGGCCGAGCAGCAGCTCATTGCGGCCAACGCCAACATCGGCGCGGCGCGCGCCAACTTCTTCCCGCGCGTGTCGCTGACCACCACGCTCGGCACCGCGAGCAGCGAGTTCTCGGGCCTGTTCGACAGCGGCTCCAAGGCCTGGTCGTTCGCGCCGTCGATCACGCTGCCGATCTTCGACGCGGGCCGCAACCGGGCCACGCTCGACTCGGCCAAGGCCGGGCGCGAGATTGCCGTGGCGCAGTACGAGAAGTCGATCCAGACCGCGTTCCGCGAAGTGGCCGACGCCCTGGCCGGCCGCGCCACGCTGGGCGAGCAGGTGCGTGCGCAGCGCGCGCAGGCGGACGCCGAGTCGGTGCGCTTCCGGCTTTCCGACATGCGCTACCGCAACGGCATCGCGAGCGCGCTCGACCTGCTCGATGCGCAGCGCTCGCTCTACACGGCCCAGCAATCGGCCGTCACCACGCGGCTCTTGCAGCTGCAGAACCAGGTCACGCTCTACAAGACGCTGGGCGGCGGCTGGGCCACGCGCAAGGCTGGGTGAACGCCGCCTGAAGCGCCTTCTTCGGCGCTGGTCTGGGCTCGTTGCGTCGAGGCATCGCGGAGAGGCCTTCCGTCCTTTAGGCGGAGGGCCTCTCTATAATCGCCGGTTGATTCGAAAAAGCCCCCCGACGAGCCCCCGTTATTGAGGACGCCAATGAGCGCAGACCCGCATTACCAGGCCAAAGAAGAAGCCCATTCCGGCCCGATCAAGAACCCGAAGCAACTGCTGCTCGCGGTATTTTTCTCCTTCGTTGTACCCATTCTGATCATCGTGGGCCTCGTGGCCTATGTGGTTTCGGACACCAAGCCCGCGGGCACGGCCGAGGGCGACAACATGGCGCTCTACGGTGTCTCCAAGGATGCGCGCGACCGCGAAGTGGCCGAGCGGCTCAAGAAGGTCGGCGCCATCGAGATCCGCGATGCCAACCGCCCGCTCGCAGCCGGCGATGCCGTTTTCAAGGCGCAATGCGCGGCCTGCCACGCCGCGCCCGGCATTCCCGGCGCGCCCCACCTGAACGACGCCGCGGCCTGGGGCCCGCGCATCGGCCAGGGCTACGCGACGCTGCTCGACCATGCGCTGCATGGCAAGGGCGCCATGCCGGCCCAGGGCGGCGGCGACTTCGAAGACCTCGAAATCGGCCGTGCCGTGGTCTACATGGCCAACGCCGGCGGCGCCAAGTTCCCGATGCCCGATCGTCCCGCAGCAGCAGCAGCCCCGGCCGCGGGCGCTGCCTCGGCAGCCGCACCGGCGGCCAGCGCAAGCAAGTAAGCGCTACTTCACTGCCAAAGAGAAAGCCGGCTTCGAGCCGGCTTTTTCATGGGCGACGCAAAGTCGCGGCGGCTACTTTGCCATGGCTGCGAGCCGGCGCGCCGCCGGGCTCAGCACATGGCCGAAGCGCTGCGGCAAGTCGCCCGCGTGCACTGCCTCGGGAGTCCACAGGCCCTGCTCCACGGCTTCGGCCGCAAGGCCAACGTCCAGCGTATGGACCAGCCCGAGCCCGAGCGGCGTGGCAAGGTAGAGGCGGCCCTGCTCGTCGAGCAGGCAGGCCGTGATGCTGTCGACCGGCTGCCCCGTGTGGGCGGTGACGGCAAAGCCCTTGTCGTCGGCAACACGCCAGACGAAAGGCGCGGCCTCCAGCTCGACGTAGACGCGCTGCGGCCCATTCTGAAAGAACCACTGGCCCTCTCCGTCATGGTCGTAGTTGCGCTGGATGAAGTCGATCAGCTTCTCGTGCCGCAGCATCGAACCCTTCTCGGTCGGGAATGGACCCACGGCCTGCGTGCGGTCGTCGCGCATGTACCAGTTGCCGCGCGCGTCCAGGCCAAGCCAGCCGTAGCAGTGCGGCACGTTGGGCCACTTGGCGAGCGCCTGTTTAACGATGTCGTCCATGAAAGCTATTGTGCTCGCCCGCGCGCGGAATGGGGGCTGCAAACTGGCTGAGCCAGCCGCCCACTCGCTCCGGCATGCCCCGCACGTGCCCTGGCGGCACCCCGAGCGGAAAACCCACGTGGCCGCCGTGCGCGGGTTGCCACAGCGTCACGTACGGGCCGACCTCGCCGGGGCCCGGCAGGCTGCTGGCCGGAATGAACGGATCGTTGAGCGCATTCACCACCAGCGTGGGCACGCGGATCGCGCGGAGGTGCGGCTTGGACGAGCCCCGTGCCCAGTAGTCGTCGGTGTTGCGAAAGCCGTGCAGCGGCGCGGTGAACACGTCGTCGAAGGCATAGAGATCCCGTGCCGCGAGCAGCCGCTCGCGGTCGAACAGCCCGGGAAACTGCGCCAGCTTGGCCAGCGCCTTGGGCTTCATGGTCGAGAGGAACATGCGCGTGTAGACCAGCCGGTTGAAGCCGCGTCCGATGGCCTGGCCGCCGGCGGTCAGGTCAACCGGCGCAGACACCGAAGCCACCGCATTGACCGAGGCGCGGGCCGTCTCGCCGGCCTCGCAGGCCCAGCGCAACAGCGCGTTGCCGCCGAGCGAGACGCCCGCCGCCAGCACCGGGCCGCCGCCGCGCAGCGCATGCTGGCCGTGCATGCGCCGCAGGATCCAGCCGATCTCTTCGTAGTCGCCCGAGTGGTAGGCGCGCGGCGCCAGGTTCATCTCGCCGCTGCAGCCCCTGAAATGCGGCACCGCGAAGGCCATCCCGCGCGCGGCCGCAAAGGCCGCGAACGCCTCCGCATAGTGGCTGCGGGAAGAGCCCTCCAGCCCATGGAACAGCACCAGCAGCGGCTGCGGGCCGGGCAAGGCCGCATCGACGAAATCGACGTCGATGAAGTCGCCGTCGGGCGCGGTCCAGCGCTCGCGGCGGTACAAGGGCGCCGGCCCGTCGAAGCGGCGCGCATACAGCGCCGGCCAGATGGTCTGCAGGTTGCCGCCGGGCAGCCACCGGGGCGCCATGTAGCCCATGGACGAATTCATGGAGGGTGAAGAGGGCGCGTCGGCAGGCATCGATCAGTGCAGGGTCTGGGGTGGATCGTTCGAATCGCTGGGCTCACGCGCGCTGCCGGGGCTCGCATGGTGGGCCACCAGGCGCCAGCCTTCCACGGTCTTGTGATAGACGTTGGTGGCCAGCACGAAGGCGTGCTTGGGTCCTTCGGCGGTGAGCACCTCGATGCGTTCGAGCACGTTGTGCACCGCGCTCGCAAGCGACTCGATCTTGCGCACGCGCGCCGGCGTCGCATGGATGGCGCCGTTGCCGAACATCTGCTCGAAAGCCGTGCGGATGGCGGTGGCCCCGACCAGCCGCGGCCCGCCCGGATGAACGCAGAACACCTCGTCCTCGTCGGCCCAGCAGGCCATCAATGCGTCGATGTCGCCGCGCTGCAGCGCTTCATAAAAGGCCGCCTCGACGTCGTCGGCAGTGCCGCCGATGGCCGCGGCGGCGCGGAGTGGGGTCTTGGGCATGGCGTGATTTTGCCGCGCGATCCGTGACGCGGAGACCGCACCGCTTTGGCTCCGCGCGCACCGGGCTGCCGCAAGCGCGGAGATTCAAATGCTCCACTTTGGACCAAATGGTCAAACAAACACATTTATAAACAGTCAAGCTATTGATTTAAAACAACTTTCTTCTTTGGCACGGCCTATGCATAGGGCTTTCGGACCTTGCAACAGGAGCTTCTGCATGAATGTCGGCATCTTCATTCCCATCGGCAACAACGGCTGGCTGCTTTCCGAAAACGCACCGCAATACAAGCCGAGTTTCGAACTCAACAAGGAGATCACGCTGACAGCCGAGCGCTACGGCGTGGACTTCGTGCTGTCGATGATCAAGCTGCGCGGCTTCGGCGGCAAGACCGAGTTCTGGGACCACAACCTCGAGTCGTTCACGCTCATGGCCGGGCTCGCGGCCGTGACCACCAAGATCAAGCTCTTTGCCACCGCCGCCTCGCTGGTGATGCCGCCGGCCATCGTCGCGCGCATGGCGTCGACCATCGATTCGATCTCCAACGGCCGTTTCGGCCTGAACCTCGTCACCGGCTGGCAGCGGCCCGAGTATTCGCAGATGGGCATGTGGCCCGGCGACCAGTTCTTCGGCACGCGCTACCAGTACCTCTCAGAATACATCCAGGTGCTGCGCGACCTCTGGGGCACCGGCCAGTCGGACTTCAAGGGCGCGCACTTCCAGATGGACGACTGCCGCCTGAGCCCCCGGCCCCAGGCCGACATGAAGGTGATCTGCGCGGGCCAGAGCGACGCCGGCATGGACTTTTCCGCGAAGTACGCCGACTACAACTTCTGCTTCGGCAAGGGCGTGAACACGCCCAAGGCCTTTGCGCCCGCGGCCGAGAAGCTCATCGAGGCCACGCGCAAGACCGGCCGCCACGTCACCACCTATGTGCTGGTGATGGTGATTGCCGACGAAACCGACGACGCCGCGCGCGCCAAGTGGGAGCACTACAAGGCCGGCGCCGACCACGAGGCGATTGCGTGGCTCGGCCAGCAGGGCGCGGCCGACACCAAGTCGGGCGCCGACACCAACGTGCGCCAGATGGCCGACCCGACCTCGGCCGTCAACATCAACATGGGCACGTTGGTCGGCTCCTATGCCACCGTGGCCGGCCTGCTCGACGAAATGGCCGAGGTGCCGGGCACCGAAGGCGTGCTGCTCACTTTCGACGACTTCCTGCAGGGCGTGCAAGCCTTCGGCGAGCGCATCCAGCCGCTGATGAAGAGCCGCGCGCACGTGCAGAGCCCCGTGGCCTCGCAGGCCGAACCCGAGCGCCTTGCGGCCTGAAGGGAACGAAGCGCATGGCCACGCCCGCACGCAACACCACGCTCACCTCGACCACCCCCGTCGGTGCCCCGCGTCTGCCCGGCGCACCCGCGCCGATGGTGCTGCCCGCGCGGCCCGAACCACTCGCGCTGCATGCCACCGATTCAGCCCTGGTCGTGGTCGACATGCAGAACGCCTATGCGTCGATCGGCGGCTACGTCGACTCGGCGGGCTTCGACATTTCAGGCGCGCAGGGCACCATCGCCAACATCGCGCGCGCCATTGCGGCGGCGCGCGCGGCCGGCATGCTGGTCGTGTTTCTGCAGAACGGCTGGGACGCGGCCTACGTCGAAGCGGGCGGCCCGGGCTCGCCCAACTGGCACAAGTCGAACGCGCTCAAGACCATGCGCGCCAAGCCCGAGCTCGAGGGCAAGTTCCTCGCCAAGGGCGGCTGGGACTACGAACTCATTGACCAGATGAAGCCGCAACCCGGCGACATCGTGGTGCCCAAGACGCGCTACAGCGGCTTCTTCAACAGCACGCTCGACAGCACCTTGCGCTCGCGGGGCATCCGCCACCTGGTGTTCACCGGCATCGCGACCAACGTGTGCGTCGAGTCGACGCTGCGCGACGCGTTCCACCTCGAATATTTTGCTGTGATGCTCGAAGACGCGACGCACGAGCTTGGCGGTGCGGCCATACAGAAGGCGTCGGTCTACAACGTCGAGACCTTCTTCGGCTGGGTCTCCACGGTGGACCAGTTCTGCGCCACCTTTGCGCCCGAACCTGTCGCCCCGCCTGTTGCGGCCGAAGCGGCCATTGCCTGATTTTTTTCAAAGGAGCCCACACCATGCCCAAGCAAGCCATCATCCCGGCCGGAACCACCACGCCCATCGCCCCGTTCGTGCCCGGCACCATGGCCGACGGCGTCGTCTACGTGTCGGGCACGCTGCCCTTCGACAAGGACAACAACGTGGTGCACGTGGGCGACGCCTCCGCGCAAACGCGCCACGTGCTCGAGAC
This sequence comes from Variovorax palleresanus, assembly GCF_051144945.1. NCBI lineage: Bacteria > Pseudomonadati > Pseudomonadota > Betaproteobacteria > Burkholderiales > Comamonadaceae > Variovorax > Variovorax palleresanus. The sequence goes on from NZ_JBJNVP010000002.1 coordinate 2,093,427, forward strand.
GATCCAGAACGTGATCAAGACGGCCGGCGGCACCATGGACGACGTGACCTTCAACATGATCATGATCAAGGACTGGGCCGACTACGCGAAGATCAACACGGTGTATGCCGAGTTCTTTCCGGGCACCAAGCCCGCGCGCTATTGCATCCAGTGCGGCCTGGTCAAGCCCGATGCGCTGGTCGAGATTGCCTCGATCGCCCACGTGGGCAACAAGGCCTGAACATGCCGCCGCTGCACTACGAAGTGCATGGGCCGGCCGATGGCGAGGCTGTGCTGCTGTCGTCGGGGCTCGGCGGTTCGGCCGCCTTCTGGCAACCGCAGCTTGGCGCGCTGGTCGAAGCGGGCCATCGCGTGATTGCGTACGACCAGCGCGGAACGGGCCGCAGCCCCGCCGCGCTCGACGCGGGCTACGCCATTGCCGACATGGCGCGCGACGTGGTGCGGATCCTCGACGCCACGTCGACGCCGCGCTGCCACCTGGTGGGCCATGCGCTGGGCGGGCTCGTCGGACTGCAGCTTGCGCTCGACGAGCCCTCGCGCGTGGCCAGCCTGGTGCTCGTCAATGCATGGTCCAAGCCCAACCCGCATTCGGCGCGCTGCTTCGATGCGCGGCTTGCGCTGCTCGATGCCTGCGGCCCGCGTGCGTACGTGGAAGCGCAGCCGATCTTTTTGTATCCCGCGGCCTGGTGCGCGGAGCACGCGCAGCGCGTGGCCGATGAGGTCGACCATGCCTTTGCGCATTTTCCCGGCGAGGCCAACATGCGTGCGCGCATTGCGGCATTGCGCGCCTTCGACATCGACGCGCGCCTCGGCGACATCACCATGCCCACCTTGGTGGCGGCCGCCATGGACGACGGGCTGGTGCCATGGACCTGTTCGCAGCGCCTGGCCGACGGCCTGCACGACGTCACGCTCCACTTCATGCCGCACGGCGGGCACGCGCACAGCGTGACCGAGGCGGACGCCTTCAACCGCAGCCTGCTCGACTTTCTTTCCCGGGTCAGCGCACCCGGCGTTCTCGCATGACCATCGCCTCCGCCCCCGCTCTCGACGACGCCGCACTGGCGCTTCTTTTTACCGAAGCACGCAGCCACAACGGCTGGACCACCGAACCCGTCACGGACGCGCAGATCCGGCAGATCTACGCGCTCGCATGCATGGGCCCGACGTCGGCCAACTGCTCGCCCGCGCGCTTCGTGTTCGTTCGCACGCCCGAAGGCAAGCAGCGCCTTGCGCCTGCGCTTTCCAAGGGCAACCTCGACAAGACCATGACGGCGCCGGTCACCGTGATTGCCGCGTGGGACCGCAAGTTCTACGACAAGCTGCCCACGCTGTTTCCGCACGCCGATGCGCGCAGCTGGTTCACCGGCAGCCCCGAGGCCGCACATGAAACCGCCTTTCGCAATGCAAGCCTGCAGGCAGGCTACCTGCTGCTCGCCGCACGCGCCGTGGGGCTCGATGCGGGGCCGATGTCGGGCTTCGACAAGGCCAAGGTCGATGCCGCATTTTTCGAGGGCACCGACTGGACCGCCAACTTCCTGATCAACCTCGGGCACGGCGATGCGGCCAAGGTGTTCGGCCGCCTGCCGCGGCTGGCCTTCGACGACGCCTGCCTTCTCGCCTGACGCCCACGGGAGTTTCTTCTCATGCTGCTGAACGCAATGGCTTCCAACAACGTCGCGCCAGGCGGCGCGCCGCACGTGCTGCCCAAGGCCGACTACCGCAATGCCATGGCGCGGCTGGGTGCCGCCGTCAACATCATCACCACCGACGGCCCGGCCGGCCGCGCCGGCTTCACGGCCTCGGCCGTGTGCAGCGTGACCGACGAGCCGCCGATGCTGCTGGTGTGCCTGAACCGTTCGGCCTCGGTGTACCCCGCGTTCACGGCCAACGGCGTGCTCTGCGTGAACGTGCTGGCGGCAGGCCACCAGTCGCTCTCGGGCCTGTTCGGCGGCAAGACGCCGATGGACGAGCGCTTTGCCGCCGGCCGCTGGAGCCGCAAGGCCACCGGCTCGCCGGTGCTCGAAGACGCGGCGGCCTCGTTCGACTGCCGCGTGGTGCGCGCCACCAGTGCGGGCACGCACGACGTGCTGTTCTGCGAAGCGGTGGCGATTGCGATCGGCGGTGCGGCGCAGAGTTTGATTTATTTCGATCGGCGCTATCACGAGATAGCAACGCCGCCGCACTGAGCTGGTCTTGTTCCCTCTCCCTTGCCTTGTCCCCTCTCCCTCTGGGAGAGGGTTAGGGTGAGGGCAGCGGCCTTCGCAATCTCGGCGAATCTCTAAGCGCCGCTGACCCTCACCCCAGCCCTCTCCCAGAGGGAGAGGGAGTAATTCCTAACGCGGCGCAATCCCCTGCAGCACGATCCGCTGCACGTTCTCCACCGTCTGCTCGAAGAACGCCGCATCTTCCAGCGTATGCCCCGTCAGCGCCTGCACCTGCACGCCGAAATCCGCATAGTGCTGCGTGATGGCCCAGAGCGCGAAGATCAAATGATGCGGATCGACCGGCGCGAGCTTGCCGGCCTCGATCCATGAACGGATGACCTCCGACTTTCGCTCCACCAGCGTGCGCAATTCGCGATCGAGTTCGTCGCGCAGGAGCGGCGCGCCCTGGATCATTTCGAGGCAGAACAATCGTGATGCATCCGGCCGGTCGCGCGAGATCACGAGCTTGCGGCGGATGTAGCTGCCGATGGCTTCGCGCGGGTCTTGCTCGGCACTGAATCCGCGCAGCGGCTCGAGCCACAGTTCGAGCAGGTCGCGCAGCACGCTGACGTACAGCTCCTCCTTGTTCGCAAAGTAATAGAGCAGGTTGCTCTTGGACACGTCGGCGCGCGCCGCCACCTGGTCGATCGACGTGCCGTGCAATCCGAAGCGCGAGAACAAGCCCAGCGCGGCGCCGAGGATGGCGCTGCGCTTGTCCTCGATCTGGCGCAGCCTGCGGCTCACCGCGGACGCGCTGCGCACCGCCGGTTTTGCGCGCTTGCGCGCCGGGCTGGTCTTCTTTGTGCTGCTGGCTGCGGCCAGCGCCTTGGTCTTCGGCATCTTCCCTCGCTTCTCGATTGCGGACTCTTCTTTCAACGCGCACCACTGTAAGGCCGCGGTGCATCGCGACGCGCCAAGCCAACCTTTGAAGCCCCTGCGCGCGCACCATGCTGACGCGGTAAATGCGTTTTGTCCATTTGGTCCAACTGGCACAGACGTTGCATGGCGAAAGGCATGCCAAGCACGAGGACGACCGACACATGACGCTCCTGTCCGTACCCATCATCGATCTCGCGCCCTACTTTGCCGGCACGCCCGAAGGCAAGGCCGAGGTCGCGGCAAAGGTCGACGAGGCTTGCCGCAGCATCGGCTTCCTCGTCATCACGAACCACGGCATTCCGGCCGAGCTGATCGCGCGCGTGTCGCAGCTCTCGCGTGCGTTCTTCGACATGCCACTGGCCGAGAAGCGCAAGGTCGATCGGCCGCGCCAGGATGCCGTGCGCGGCTACAGCGCTGTCGGCGAAGAAGGCCTTTCCTACAGCCTCGAAGAAGCCGCGCCCGGCGACCTGAAGGAATCGTTTTCGATCGGCCCTTCGAACGTGCCGGACGACGACTACCACCGCGGACCCGCCGCTGGCCCGCACTTCGAGCCCAACAGCTGGCCGCCCATCGGCGGATTCCGCGAGGCGTACGAGAGCTACTTCGAGGCCATGAGCGATCTCTCGCGCTCGCTGATGCGCATCTTCGCGCTCGGCCTTTCGCTCGACGAGCCGTTCTTCGACGACAAGATCGACAGGCACATCAGCATGTTCCGCGTGCTGAGCTATCCGCCGCAGCGCGAAGCGCCGCTGCCGGGACAACTGCGCGCCGGCGCGCACAGCGACTACGGCAGCCTCACCATCGTGCTGCCCGACGACAAGGGCCTGCAGGTGTTCAACAAGGCGGGCCAGTGGGTCGACGTGCCGCAGGTGGAAGGCGGACTGGTGGTCAACATTGCCGACCTGATGATGCAGTGGACCAACGACCAGTGGGTGTCCACGCTGCACCGCGTGGTCAACCCACCCTTTGACGTGGCAAGCACCAACCGCCGGCAGTCTCTGGTGTTCTTTCACCAGCCCAACTACGACGCGATGGTCGAGTGCCTGCCAAGCTGCCTCGCGCCGGGCGAAGAGCCGAAGTACGCGCCCATTTCATCGGGCGACCACCTCACGTCGAAGTTCGTCAAGCAGACCACCTTCGGCGGCACCAAGGCCGTGGCCTGAGCATGGCGCATCTGTCTTACGTCAACGTCTTTGCAAAAGACGTGGTTGCGCTCAGCGGCTTCTACCAGCACGTGTTCGGCTTCGCCGAGATCGAGGCGATCCGATCGCCGATCTTTCGCGGACTCGACACCGGCAAGTCGAGCCTCGGCTTCAACGCGCTCGAGGCCTACGAGCTGCTGCACCTGGCCGAGTTCTCCGACACGCGAGGCGTGAAGTTCCTGCTGAATATCGACGTCGACAGCAAGGACGACGTGGACCGCATGGTGCCGGTCGCGCTCGAGGCCGGCGCCACGCTGGTGAAGCCGCCCTACGTCACCTACTACAACTGGTACCAGTCGGTGCTGCTCGATCCCGAGGGCAACGTGTTCCGCATCAACTTCATGATGTGACGGCACGCGGTGGCCCGCCCCTCCTTCTTTCTTCCTTGACACGCTCCTCACGAAAGGTCGCTCCATGCTGCGCAATCCCACTCACGGCTTCACCTTCGGCCTTGCACTGTCGCTCGCAGCCGGCGGCGCGACGTTCGCGCTGCCCGCCATGGCGGCCGACGGCTTCACGCTGAAGGACAAGCCGAAGATCGCGATGCTCTATTTCGGCCCGAAGAACGACGGCGGCTGGACGCAGGCCTTCGACGAGGCACGGGCAAAGGTCGAGAAGGAAATCGGCCAGAAGATCCAGTTTGTCGAGAACGTGCCCGAAGACGCCTCGGCCATCAAGCCGGCAGCCGAGAAGTTCATCCAGCGCGGCGCCAACATCGTGATCGGCACGGCCTTCGGCTATTCCGACAGCTTCAAGGACCTGGCCGCCAAGTACCCCGGCGTGGCTTTTCTCAACGGCTCGGGCACTACCAACGGCAGCAACCTCGAATCGTTCTACGGCCGCACCTACGAGAGCCAGTACCTCTGCGGCATGGCCGCGGGCGCGGCCTCCAAGACCGGCAAGCTCGGCTTCGTCGCGGCCAACCCCTTCGGCGTCGTGAACTGGACCATCAACGCCTTTGCGCTGGGCGCGCAGAAGATGAACCCCAACGCCACGGTCAACGTGATCTATACCGGGGCGTGGAACGATCCCGTGAAGGAACGCGCCGCCGCCGCCGCGCTGATCGACCAGGGCGCCGACGTGATCGGCCAGCACGTCGACTCGCCCACGCCGCAGATCGTGGCGCAGGAGCGCGGCGTGTACGGCACCGGCCACCACCGCGACCTGCGCCAGTTCGCGCCCAAGGCCACGCTGTGCTCGTCGGTGTGGGTGTGGGACCGCTTCCTGACGCCCGAGCTCAAGAAGATCATGGCCGGCAACTGGAAGCCCGCGCCTTATGGCGCCTTCATCGAGATGAAGGACGGCGGCACCGACATCGCGGGCTTCGGCCCGGCGGTGCCCAAGGACAAGGCCGCACAGATCACGGCCGAGCGCGACGCCATCATGAAGGGCAAGCAGGTCTACGCCGGCCCGCTCGCCGACCGCGACGGCAAGGAGCGCGTGGCCAAGGGCGCGGTGCTGTCGGACGCCGACCTCTGGAAGATGGACTGGTTCGTCAAGGGCGTGGTCACGCAGAAGTAAGTGCAGGCAGGCAGGCAGTGTCCAACGCGCTCGAGCTCACCGGCATCCGCAAGTCCTTCGACGGCTTTGCGGCGCTGACCGACGCGCACTTCGAAGCGCGCTGGGGCGAAGTGCATGCGCTGCTCGGCGAGAACGGCGCGGGCAAGTCCTCGCTCATGAACATCGCAGCCGGGCTCTATGCGCCGGAGGCCGGCCAGCTGCTGGTCGACGACAACGTGGTGCGCTTTGCCGGACCGGCCGATGCGGCCCGGCACCGCATCGGCATGGTCCACCAGCATTTCAAGCTGGTGCGGCCTTTCACGGTGGCAGAGAACATCTTGCTCACCGCGCCGGCGCCTGCGGAGTTTCAAAGCCACGGGGAACGCTTGCGCGAGATCTCGCGCGACATCCGCAACAAGGCCTCGGAACTGGGCTTCGAGATCGATCCCGCCAAACGCGTCGATGCGCTCTCGATTGCCGAGCAGCAGCGTGTCGAGATTCTCAAGGTGCTGCTTGCGGGTGCGCGCATCCTGATTCTGGACGAGCCCACTGCGGTGCTCACCGACCAGGAGGCCGCGCGCCTCCTGCGGACGGTGCGGGGGCTCGCACGCGCCGGTTCCGCCGTGGTGCTGGTCACGCACAAGATGGCCGACGTGAAGACGTACGCCGACCGCGTGACGGTGATGCGCGGCGGCCGCACGGTGGCCACTCTGGAGCCGGGCGCCACGCCGGTGGCCGAGCTGGTAAAGCTCACGGTCGGCGAATCCATCGCGACGCAGGGCTTCCAAGCGGCGACGTCGCCGCGCGGCCCGGTGCGGCTCACGGTGCGCGGCCTGCGCTCGGCGGCGTCGGCCCAGGGCCGCCGCGTGCTCGACGGTGTCGACCTCCAACTGCATGCCGGCGAAATCTACGGGCTGGCCGGTGTCGGCGGCAACGGCCAGGGCGAACTGGCCGGCGCCATCATGGGCCTGCCCGATGCCGGCGGCGCGCTCGAAGGCGAGATCCATCTCGAAGGCCATGGCGATCTCAAGGCCATGGGCGCGCCGGAGCGCCGCAACGTGGGCATTGCCGCGATTCCGGCCGACCGCTACGGGTTGGCGCTCGCGGGCAGCCTTTCGGTGGCTGAGAACTACGCCATAGGGCGCGTGCACACGGGGCGCTACGGTCCCGCCTGGCATCTGCGGCGCGGCCGCATCCAGGACGACACGCGGGAAGCGGTGCGCGCCTTCGATGTGCTGGGGGTGCGCTCGGTGGCGCAGAAGGCCGCGCTGCTCTCCGGCGGCAACGCGCAAAAACTGGTGCTCGCGCGCGAGTTCGGCAAGTCGCCCTCGCTGGTGCTGGCGCACAGCCCGAGCCGCGGGCTCGACGTGCGTGCGAGCGCCGAGGTGCATGCGCGTCTGCGCGCCGCGCGCGATGGCGGTGCCGCCGTGCTGCTGATCAGCGAAGACCTCGACGAGGTACTGCAACTCGCCGACCGCCTGGGCGTGATGACGCGCGGCCGCATTGCCGGCGAGTTTGCGCAGCCCGCCGACCGGCAAGCCATCGGACAGGCGATGGTGGACCATGGCTGACGCATCGCTCGCGGCCATTGCCGAGGCGGCGCAAACCAGTCCGGAGGCCGCGCACCGGGCGCGGCGCCAACCGCTGGCAGGCCGGCGCTATGCGCTCGAGATCCGCCAGCACATGGCATGGCGGCGGCAGGCGCTGATCCTTGCAGCGGCTCTCCTGGTCGGGCTTGCGATATCCGCCGCCATCCTGGTGGCGGCCGGCGTGCCCGCGGACGAGCTCGCCAACGAGTTCGTGATGCAGACTTTCTTCGACGGCCAGAACTTTCGCGCCGTGCTGTTCCAGGCCGCGCCGATGATCCTTGTCGGCCTGGCCGGCTCGCTGGCGTTTCGCGCGCGCTTCTGGAACCTGGGGCTCGAGGGCCAGATGATCTGGGGCGCCATCGGCGCCACGGCCGTCTCGATCTGGCAGATCGGGCCCGAACCGCTGCGCCTGCCGCTGATGTTCGCGGCCGCCATCGGCTGCGGGCTCGTCTGGGTGCTGGGGCCGGCGTGGCTGAAGATCAGGCTCGGCGTGAACGAGATCATCTCCACGCTGATGCTCAACTACATGGCGGCCAACTTCCTGCTGCACCTGGTCTATGGCGGCTGGAAGGACCCGAAGGACAACTTTCCCTATTCGCCGCAGTTCCGCGCCTTCGAGCGGCTGCCCGAACTGGGCGCCGGCGTGAGCAGCGCGATCGTGCTGGCGGCCGTGGTGGCGCTTTTCGCGTGGTGGCTGGTGGGCGTGAGCCGCGCCGGGCTGTACCTGCGCTTCGTCGATGCCAATCCGCGCGTGGCGCATGCCAACGGCGTGCCGGTGCGCCGCACCATCTATGGCGCCGTGCTGCTGTCGGGCGCGATGGCCGGGCTGGCGGGCTTTGCGGTGGCCTCGGGCCAGGAAGGGCGGCTCACGCAGGCCTTCTACCAGGGCTATGGCTTCTCGGGCATCCTGATTGCCTTTCTCGCGCGCAACAACCCGCTCGCGGCCACCGTGGTGGCGCTGCTGGTGGCGGCCTTGTTCGTCACCGGCCGCAGCCTGCAGGTGTTCTACCAGGTGCCGTTCTCGATGGTGCAGCTGATCCAGGCCATCATCGTGGTGTGCGTGGCGTCGAGCGATTTCTTCATTCGCCACCGGCTGCGCCGCGTGGGCGGGGAGGCGGCGCAGTGAGCAGCGCTATTGCACTCAACTGGCTCGCGAGCACGCCAGATTTTGCGGTGCCCTATGCGCTTGCCGCGCTCGGGCTCATCATCAGCGAGCGCGCGGGCGTGCTCTCCCTCGGCGCCGAAGGGCTGATGCTCGTCGGTGCGCTGGCCGGCATCGGCGCACAGCTGGCGCTCGGGCAGCCGGCCGTGTCGCTGGTGCTGGCCATGCTCGCGGCCAGCGCGGTCTCGCTGCTGTTCGCGGTGATGGTGATCTGGCTGCGCGTGAACCAGGTGATCGCGGGGCTCGCGCTGGTGTTCTTCTGCCAGGGCCTCACGGCGCTCGTCGGCTCGCTGGCCGAATGGACCAACCACGCCACCGAAGGCATCGGCGGCATGGCGCTGTGGCCGCTGTCGCTGCTGCCCGGCGTGGGCCGGCTGTTCGAGCAGAACGCCATGGTGTGGCTCACGCTGCCGATCTTCGTTGCGGTGGCCTGGTTCTTCTCGCGCACCTCGGCCGGGCTGCGGCTGCGCGCGGTGGGCGAGAACCCGCAGGCTGCCGATGCCGCCGGCCTCCGCGTTGCCATGTGGCGGCTTGCCGCGGTGCTCGCGGGCGCGGCGCTGGTGGGCCTGGCCGGCGCGTACATCTCGGTGGTCAGCACCAAGCTCTGGATCGCCGGCATGACCGGCGGGCGCGGCTGGATCGCCGTGGGGCTGGTGATCTTCGCGCGCTGGTCGCCGTGGAAGGCGCTGGTGGGGGCGCTGCTGTTCGGCTGCATCGAGGCGCTGATTCCGCAATTGGCCGCGGCCGGCGTGCAGCTGCCGCAGTACTTCGTGATGATGACGCCGTATGCCGTGACGCTCGGCGTGATGGTCTGGGTCGCACTGGGCCGGCGCGGCGGAGACGACGAGCCCGGCGCACTCGGCCAGCCCTATGTGCGGGAGGAACGGCGATGAAGGCCTGGGTCTACGACGAAGAGCGCGAGCTCGACGCGGCGCAGTTCGCCGACTACCTGAACCCGGCCACCACCGCGGCCATCTGGACGACAGCCCCGACTGCCCGTGCCCCGCGCCGCGGGCGCGCGACGTGGTGGCGCCCATCGACAGCTTTCATGATTCGGCGCGCGCGCTGGGCATTCGCATCGTGCACGTCAAATCGGTGCTGCGGCCTGGCGGCGTGGACGACGTCCAAGGCATTCCGTCCGCATGGCGCCGCACCTTTCCGCTGCACGTGGGCGCGATTCTGAACGCCGATGCGCATGCCATCGAAGGCTCGCGCTGGACCGAGTGGGTGACGCGCGTGGCGCCCGGTGACATGCGCGTGGAGACCAAGCGCCGGCTGTCGGCCTTCTATCCGACCGACCTCGACTTTCTGCTGCGCAACCAGCGCATCGAGACGGTGGTGCTCAATGGCGGCTTCACCGACTGCTGCGTGCTCAACACGGCCTTCGACGCCAACAACCACAACTACCGCTTGATCGTGCTGCGGGACCTGGTGCGCGGCACCGACGCGCACCTGGAAAGCGCGGCGCTCGCGATGGTGTCGCTGCACCTCGGGCTGGTGGTCGATTCGACCGAACTGTTGCGCCACTGGCGCGGTTGACCGGTCAGCCGGCCAGACCCAGCCAGCGCCGGGCCACGGCGTGCACGTCGCCCTGCGCGGACTCCCACACCAGCTCGGGCGCGGCCACGTGCACGCCCGGCGGCGCGATGCGCAGCGCCACGTCGACCAGCTCGGCCACCTTGGAAGCGCGCACCGGCTGCTCGCTGCTCGGCACCATGAAGCGCACGACCGACAGCATCCAGGCCGCGAGCCGTTCGGCGGGGTTGGCGAACTTCGCGTTCAGGGGCTTGCGCGCCGAACGCACGAGGATCACCCGGTCGAAGCCGTTGGCAACCACCGCCTGCTCGTCGAGGCTCGCGAGGCCGCGCTTGAGCGCCTCGGGCAGCTTGCCCTGATCGTGCGGCTGCACGATGGCCAGCGTTTGCACACCGCAGGCGCGCAGCCAGCGCGAGAGTTCGGGCAGGTCTGAAGGCTCCGGCACCCACAGCGCGCGCTCGCGGTCGTGGTACATCCGCGGTGGGTCGAAGGCGATCACCGCGGTGTCGGCCGAGGTCAGTGGCCATTGCGCGATCGGCAGGCCGGAACTCAGATAGCTTTCGACGCCGCGCATTCCGTCGCGAATGGGTTCGCGCGACAGCACGCGCGCATGGGCATAGCGGTGGCTCCCCGCGAGCCGGCGCAGCAGCTCCTGCCCCAAGGCGCCGGTCGCGCCGGCAATGAGCAGCGTGCCGGCGGTGGCAACGGCCACGGGCACGCCCGGGCGATTGGCAGCCTGCAGGGCTTGAAGTGGATCGATGGCCATGGAGCCATCTATGCTACCTTCCGGCAATTCTGCGGAGGTAATGCAAATGTCGATCGTGAAACGCTGGTTCCTGATTCTTGCTGCGGCCCTGTCCCTGAGCGGATGCGGCTACAACGATTTCCAGTCGCTCGACGAGGCCAGCAAGTCGGCCTGGAGCGAGGTGCTCAACCAATACCAGCGGCGCGCAGACCTGGTGCCCAACATCGTGGCCACCGTGAAGGGCGAAGCGAGTTTCGAGCAGGACACGCTCACCAAGGTGATCGAGGCGCGCGCCAAGGCCACCTCGATCCAGGTGACGCCCGAGACGCTCAACAACCCCGAAGCCTTCAACAAGTTCCAGCAGGCGCAGGGCGAGCTTTCCTCTGCGCTGTCGCGGCTCATGGTGGTGGCGGAGCGCTATCCGGAGCTGAAGGCCAACCAGGCTTTCCGTGACCTGCGCGTGACGCTCGAAGGCACCGAGAACCGCATCACCGTGGCGCGCAACCGCTACATCGAGACCGTGCAGAAGTACAACGTGCTGGCGCGCAGCTTCCCGACCAACATCACCGCCAAGATCTTCAGCTACGAGCCCAAGCCCAACTTCTCGGTGCAGAACGAAGCGCAGATCTCGACGCCTCCCACGGTCGACTTCAGCACACCCAAGAAGTAAGACACCCGCCCGATGGCACTTGCCCTGATTCGCCGTGCGCTGGCCGCCGTGCTGCTGGCGGCGGCCGCGTGGGCCGGCCTTGCGGCCACCGCTTGGGCGCAGGGCCTGCTGCCGGTACCCACGCTCACGGCACGGGTGATCGACCAGACGCAAACCCTGGGCGAATCGGAGCGCACCGACCTCGAAGCCAAGCTGGCCGCTTTCGAGCAGCGCAAGGGCTCGCAGATCGTGGTGCTGATGGTGGCCACCACGCAGCCCGAAGACATTGCAAGCTATGCCAACCGCGTAGGCAATGCCTGGAAGATCGGACGCAAGGAGGTCGGCGACGGCATCCTGGTGATCGTGGCCAAGAACGATCGCAAGATGCGCATCGAGGTGGCCAAGACACTCGAAGGCGCGGTGCCCGACCTCGCCGCCATCCGCATCATCGACGAGGAGATGAAGCCGCGCTTTCGCAACAACGACTTCGCGGGCGGACTGAACGCGGCAGTGGCCCGGCTCATCGGGCTGGTCGATGGCGAGGCGCTGCCTGCGCCTGCCGGCGACAGCAGCAGCGAGGGTTCCAGTGACGGCATCGACTGGGAGAACCTGGCGATCTTCCTGTTCGTCGGCGTCTTCATCGCAGCGCCGATCGTGCGCTCGATTGTCGGCAAGAAGCTGGGCTCGGTCGTCATGGGCGGCGGCATCGGCGTGGTGGCCTTCTTCCTCACGACGAGCGTGGTCATCGCGGTGCTGGCGGGCTTTGCGGCGCTCGTGGTGTCGCTGTTTTCTGCCGCGGCCACGGCGGGTGCCGGGCGCCGCGGCGGTGGTGGCGGCGGCTTCGGAGGCTGGGGTGGTGGCGGTGGTGGCTGGAGCAGCGGCGGCAGCAGCAGCGGAGGCGGTGGCTTCAGCTCCGGCGGCGGCGGCGATTTCGGGGGCGGCGGCGCCTCGGGGGATTGGTAGGCATGGCATCGCTCTTCTCGAAGCTCGGCCGCATCTGGCGCCACCAGTGGATGGACGAGGCCGATGTCCGGCGAGTGCTGCCCGATGCCGCCATGGAACGCCTGGCGGCGCGCGTCGGCGCGAGCGAGCGGCGCCACAGCGGCGAGATCCGCATCTGCGTGGAGGCGGGCCTGCCCTGGTCCTATCTGCGGCGGAATGCTTCGGCGCGCGAGCGTGCCGTGACGCTGTTCGGCAAGCTGCGCGTGTGGGACACCCAGCACAACAACGGCGTGCTCATCTACCTGCTGCTGGCCGAGCACGCAATCGAGATCGTGGCCGACCGCGGCATCGACGCGCACGTGGACGACGCCGAATGGGCCGCCATGGCGCAGCGCATGGGCGCGGCATTCCGCGAAGGCCGCTTCGAGGACGGGCTCACGCAGGCGCTGGAAGAAATGTCGGCCTTGCTGGTGGCGCACTTTCCGCTGGCGGAGAACCAGCCCGACACCAACGAGCTGCCGGACGCGCCCGTCGTTCTTTGACTTTCTCCCTCCCCCACTGGGGGAGGGTTGGGGTGGGGGCAAGCGGCGTTGACACGGGGCACGCTCTGCCTGCCCCCATCCCAGCCTTCCCCCAAAGGGGGAAGGAGCCACGCCTTCAGTCCGATGCGGGCAGGGCCCACACGGTCTTGCCGCCCACCGCATAGAAGCGCCTCCCCGGCGCCCGCTCCATCAGCCACCCGCCGGTGAACTCACCAAAGGCTGGCAGCACGGCCTGCTGCGCATCGCTCACGAAACACGGCAGCCGCACGCTGTCGCGCCCCGGGCCGTGCAGCCTGCACACCGGATGCAGGTGCCCGGCGAGCACGAAATGCGTGGCATGCGTCTGCGGATGGTGGCAACAGGCAAAAGGGCCGAGCAGATGCGGCTCGTCGACCACGTCGATGCCGAGCGCGGCGGGCGGATCGCCTGCGCGGCTGTCGTGGTTGCCCCGCACCAGCGTCATGCCGATGGACGCATGCGCGGCGCGCCAGGCGGCCAGCGCGGCCAGCACCTGGGGCGTGCGTGCCTGCGCCGCATGCAAAAAGTCGCCGAGAAACACGATGCGCTGCGGCGCGCGCTCCTCGATCAGCGCATCGAGCCGGGCGAGGTTCTGCTGCGTGGTGCCGCCCGGCACCGGCTGGCCCAGCGCGCGGTAGGTCGCGGCCTTGCCGATGTGCAGGTCGGCAATGAACAGCACGCGCCCGGCAGGCCACCAGATGGCGTGCTCGGGCAGCAGATGCAGCAGCTCGCCGGCCCAGTGGACCGGGAGCGCCGATGCGGGAAGAAGGTGCGACGAGGTCACGGGCAACGAGTGTCGCAAAAGACGTGTGGGCGGGCGGCCGTCTTGCAATTCACCCCTCGGACCCCAGTTCTTCGGTATGAACGAATCGCCTCCGCTGCACATCGTCTGTCCGCACTGCCACACGACCAACCGCGTGCGCGCGGCGCAGCTGGGCAGCGCGCCCGACTGCGGCAGTTGCCACCGGCCGCTGTTCACCGGTCATTCGACCGCGCTGCCGGACGAAGCGACCTTCGACCGCCACATCGCGCGCAACGAGATCCCGGTGCTGGTGGACTTCTGGGCGCCCTGGTGCGGCCCCTGCCGCCAGATGGCGCCGGCCTACGAACAGGCAGCGGCCCAGCTCGAACCGAGTGTGCGGCTGGCCAAGGTCGACACCGAAGCCGTGCCCAACCTGGGCGCGCGCTTCAACATCCGCAGCATTCCGACGCTGGCGCTGTTTCGCGGTGGGCGCGAAGTGGCGCGGCAGGCCGGGGCCATGGGCGCGGCGGACATCGTGCGCTGGGTCAAGTCGCACGGCGCTGGCTGAGCGGGGCGCGTCACAGCGGCGGCAGGGGCCGTGACCGCCGTGATGGCGGCCTGCGCTCCCGTCGCGGTGCGGCCGGCGGCTTGCCCGGCCCTTCCTGTCCGAACGCCAGCGTGCTCTTCACGCGTTCGACCCCGCCAGCGGTGACCACGCCCCCCGCGGCTTTTTCGAGCTGCTCGACCATGCGCGCAATGCGGTCGGCCACGTTCTCGTTCGACAGCTTTTCGCGGAACAGCTCGACCATGAGCGGAAACGAAAACGGCGTGGGCCGCTCGAGCGTCTTCAGCACCAACTGCTGAGTGGCCATGCGCTCAAGGCTCGCGCGCAGGCGGCCGATTTCGAGTTCTTGTGCGAGCAGCTCCTGCTCGGCCTGCAGCAGCAGCTTGTTCGATGGGTCGTACTTGCGGAACACCTCCCAGAACAGCGACGACGAGGCTTGCAGCTGCCTGCTGCTGCGCTTCTCGCCGGGGTAGCCCTGGAAGATCAGGCCCGAGACGCGCGCAATCTCGCGAAAGCGGCGCTGCGCGAGTTCGCCCGCGTTGAGAGAAGCCAGCACCTCGTGCAGCAACTGCGCATGCGCATCCTCGCCTTCGGGCAGGCGCAGCACCTGCGGCAGCAGCAAAGGCCAGTCGACCGGCAGGGCGCTGAGCAGCTCGAATCCGTAGTCGTTCACCGCGATGGAAAAGGTGCGCGCCTCGTGCTGCGCCACGCGCCAGGCCAGGAGGCTGGCAAGCCCCAGGTGCACGTGCCGCCCCGCAAAGGGATAGAGAAACAGATGCGAGCCTTCGCGCGTGGTGAGCGTTTCGGCCAGCAGGGTTTGCGGCGTGGGCAGGGCCGACCATTGCTGCTGGATCTCGAGCAGGGGCCGCACGCACTGCAACTCGGGTGATTCGAAGCGCCCCTCGCCGGCGAGTGCGAGCTGCTGCACCACCGCATCGGCCAACGTGGTCGACAGCGGCATGCGCCCGCCGTTCCAGCGCGGCACCGCGGCGCGCTTGCCGGTGGCGCGCCGCACCCAGGCGGTCATGTCGTGGATGCGCACGAGTTCGAGCAGCCGACCGCCGAACAGAAAGCAGTCGCCGGGTTTCATGCGCGCCACAAAGCCCTCTTCGACGCTGCCGATCTTCGTTCCTCCCATGTACTGCACCGCCATGCTGGCGTCGCTCACGATGGTGCCGATGTTCATGCGGTGGCGCCGCGCGAGCCGCGCATCCGGCACGCGCCAGACGCCCTCCGCATCGGGCACGGCGCGGCGGTAGTCCGGGTAGGCGGCGAGCGAAGGCCCGCCCTGCGAGACGAAGGCCAGGCACCACTCCCAGCTCTCCCGCGACAGCTCTGCATACGCAGCGGTGCCGCGCACTTCCGCATACAGGTCGTCGGGCATGAAGCCGCCGCCGAGCGCCACCGTCACGAGATGCTGCACCAGCACGTCGAGCGGCTGCGCCGGCGAGTGGCGCGCTTCGATGTGCCCGGCAGCGATGGCCGCACGCGCCGCGGCGCCTTCGACCATCTCGATGCTGTGCGTGGGCACGAGCGTGACGCGCGATGGCCGGCCCGGCGCATGGCCCGAACGGCCCGCGCGCTGCAGCAGCCGCGCTACGCCCTTGGGCGAGCCGATCTGCAGCACGCGCTCCACCGGAAGGAAGTCCACGCCCAGGTCCAGGCTCGAGGTGCAGACCACCGCCTTGAGCTCGCCGTTCTTGAGGCCAAGCTCGACCCACTCGCGCACAGCGCGGTCGAGCGAGCCGTGGTGCAGCGCGATGATTCCGGCCCATTCGGGCCGCGCCTCGAGCATCGCCTGGTACCAGATCTCCGATTGCGAGCGCGTGTTGGTGAACACCAGCGTGGTGCTGCTGGCGGCAATCTCGTCGAGCACCTGCGGCAGCATCGTGAGGCCCAGGTGACCGCCCCACGGAAAGCGCTCGGCGCGGCCGGGCAGCAGCGAATCGACCACCAGCTTCTTGGGCACCTGGCCCTGCACCAGCACGCCCTCTTCATCGCCGAGCAAGGCGTGCATGGCCTCGTGCAGGTTGCCCAGCGTGGCCGACATGCCCCAGACCGCGAGCCCCGGGTTCCAGCGCCTGAGCCGCGCAAGCGCCAGCTGAACCTGCACGCCGCGCTTGTTGCCGAGCAGCTCGTGCCACTCGTCGACCACCACCATCTTCACGCGGCCCAGCACCTGGCTCGCATCGGCGCGCGCAAGCAGCAGCGACAGGCTCTCGGGCGTGGTGACGAGCACGGTCGGCAGGCGCTCGTTCTGCGCGGCGCGCTCGGCCGACGAGGTGTCGCCGCTGCGCGCGCCGGCGCTCCAGGGATGCACCTCGGCGCCCAGGGCTTCGAGCGGCTGCTTCAACGCGCGCAGCGTGTCGGCCGCGAGCGCGCGCATGGGGGTGAGCCACAGCACGGTGAGCGGTGGGGCAGCGGGCCGCGCGGTTTCTTTCCGGGCCTGCGAGAAGACCTGCAGCGCGCCCAGCCACACCGCATAGGTCTTGCCCGCGCCGGTGGTGGCATGCAGGAGGCCGGACTTTCCTTCGGCGATGGCTTTCCATACCTCGCGCTGGAATTTGAAGGGCTTCCAGCCGCGCGCCGCGAACCACACATCGAGCGCCGCCTTGACTGCTGTCTTGCTCCTTCCCCTTCCGGGGAAAGGCTGGGATGGGGGCGCGCGGCCTTCGAGGGACGGCTGATCGTTGATACGCCGCTTGCCCCCACCCCGGCCCTCCCCCGGGAGGGGAGGGAGAAATGCGGGGTCCATGGGGTCGGTCATGACGGCAGCAGCGCGGCCAGCGTCTGCAAGGTATCGGCCTCTGTCACCGGCTTGTCCTCGCGCCAGCGCAGCATGCGTGGAAAGCGCACCGCGATGCCGCTCTTGTGGCGCGCGCTGCGCGCGATGCCCTCGAAGCCGAGCTCGAACACCAGCGTGGGCTCCACGCTGCGCACCGGGCCGAAGCTCTCGACCGTGGTCTTGCGGACGATGGCATCCACGCGCGCCATCTCGGCATCGGTCAGGCCCGAATAGGCCTTGGCAAAGGGCACGAGCTTGCGGTCGTCCTGCTCGGGCGGACCGTCCCAGACCGCGAAGGTGTAGTCGCTGTAAAGGCTCGCGCGCCGGCCGTGGCCGCGCTGCGCATAGATCAGCACCGCGTCGATGCTGAGCGGATCGATCTTCCACTTCCACCACACGCCCACGTCCTTGGTGCGGCCCACGCCGTACTGCGCGTCGCGGCGCTTGAGCATCATTCCCTCCACGCCCATGCTGCGGGCCGCTTCGCGCTGGCGCGCAAGATCGCTCCACGCGATGCCCGTGAGCATCGGGCTGGGCAGCAGCGACGGATGCTGCGCGCGCGTGACGAGTTCGTCGAGCAGCAGCCGGCGCTCCGACTGCGGCAGCGCGCGCAGGTCGCGCCCTTCCCATTCGAGAATGTCGTACGCCAGCAGCACCACCGGGATCTCGCGCAGCAGCTTGGCGCCCAGCGCCTTGCGTCCGATGCGCTTCTGCAGCTCCGCAAAGGGCTGCACCCTGTCTTCGCGCCAGACGGCAATTTCGCCGTCGAGCACCGTGCCGTCGGGCAGCGCCTCGCCCAGCACGGCAAGCTCCGGAAAGCGCTCGGTCACCAGCTCTTCGCCGCGCGACCACAGCCAGACCGCGCCGGCGCGCTTCACCAGTTGCGCGCGGATGCCGTCCCACTTCCATTCGACGATCCAGTCGGCCGGTGGACCGAGCGCGGCATCGAACTGTTCGAGCGGCAGGTTGAACGCATGCGCAAGAAAGAACGGATATGGCTGTCCACTGGTCTTCTGCACCTGCTCCGCACCCGACTCCGGCGCGATGAGCGCGCGATAGTCTTCCGCGCGCGGCCGGCCGCCGATGTGGGTGTAGCCCATGAGCCGCTGCGCCACGCGCTTGGGATCGATCCCGCCCACCGCCGCGAGCGCCTGCGTGACCTGCAGCTTCGACACGCCCACGCGGAAGGCGCCGGTGATGAGCTTGAAGTACACCAGCCGCTCCTCGGCCGCGAGCTGGCGCCACTGCGCACGCAGCCGTGCGGGCAGTTCGTCCGGCGCCGACTTGCCGGCTTCGCGCAGCGGCAGCAGGTGCTCGTCGACCCAGCGCGCCAGCCCGAGCTCGTGCGCCTCGGTGGGCGGGGGCAGCAGCAGCGCGATGGTTTCGGCCAGGTCGCCGACCGCTTCGTAGCTCTCGTCGAAGAGCCATTCGGGAAGGCCCGCCGCTTCCTGCGCAAGCAGGCGCAGCAGCTTGGTAGGCACGAGCTGGCGCGGCTTGCCGCCGGCCAGGAAGTACACGGCCCACGCCGCATCGGCGGGGTCGGCTTCGCGCAAGTAGCGCTGCAGCGCGGCTTGCTTGGCAAGGCTCGATGTGCTGGCATCGAGCTCGCGGTAGAGCGCGGCGAAATCTTTCATGCCTTTGCTCCTTCCCCTCCCGGGGGAAGGCTGGGATGAGGGCCGCCAGCGTCCGCATCGAGCGCTGCTTGCTCCCTCCCCGGCCCTCCCCCGGAAGGGGAGGGAGCTTCCTGGTCATCTTCGTCACCGTATTCGGTCTTGAAGCCCTGCGCTTCCAATCCGTTCTCGGTGAGCCAGCGCACCATCACTGCCACGCTGCCATGGGTCACGAACACCCGGCTGGCGCCCGTGCCCGCAATGGCCTGCTGCAGGCCGGGCCAATCGGCGTGGTCGGACATCACGAAGCCGCGGTCCACACCGCGCCGGCGGCGCGTGCCGCGCAGCTGCATCCACCCGCTCGCGAAAGCGTCGGCGTAGTTGCCGAAGCGGCGTATCCATGGCGTTCCCTGGGCCGAGGGCGGCGCCAGCACCAGCGCGCGCTTCAGCAGCGCGGCATCGACACCCGGGTCGGTCACGCGCAATGTTTCGGCCAAGGCCACGCCCGCGGCGCGGTACACCGCGTTCAGCGGCTCGACGGCGCCGTGCACCACGATCGGCCCGATGGAAGCGTCCACGCCATGCAGGATGCGTTGCGCCTTGCCGAAGGCATAGCAGAACAGCACCGACGCGCGGCCGGCCTCCGCGTTGCCGCGCCACCAGGCGTCGATCTCGGCGAACAGCGCAGCCTGCGTGGGCCAGCGGTAGATCGGCAGGCCGAAGGTCGATTCGGTGATGAAGGTGTCGCACGGCACGGGCTCGAAGGGCGCGCAGGTGCCGTCCGGCTCTGTCTTGTAGTCGCCCGAGGCGACCCACACGCGCCCGCCGTGCTCGAGCCGGACCTGCGCCGAGCCCAGCACGTGGCCGGCCGGATGCAGCGAAACGCGCACGCCGTGGTGCTCGATGGCTTCGCCATAGCCGAGCGTCTGCAATGCGATGTCGCTGCCCAGGCGCACGCGCAGCGTGCCCGCGCTGTCGGTGTGCGCCAGGTAATGGGCATGGCCGATGCGTGCGTGATCCGAGTGCGCATGCGTGATGACGGCGCGCGCCACCGGGCGCCAGGGGTCGATGTAGAAATCGCCCGGCGGGCAATAGAGGCCTTCGGGGCGGGCGATGACCAAGTCGTCGGGCATGGCGCACATCGTAGGCCGGCGCCCGGCTCTTCGCGCAGACGGGCCGACGCGAAGCCTTGTCGGCGCGAGCCTACTTCTTCCTTGCGCCGCCCGTCATCTCCAGCACGTTCATCTTCATGCCGTTCGACATCATCATGTCTCCCGGCTTCTGGCCGGCCTTGCAGGGCCCGACCCACTTGGCCTCGACGATGGCCGTGCCTTCCTTGCGCCCCATCATCGGCGGGTTGTAGCTGGAGCGGCTTTCCATGCGGTAGCCGGTGCCGAAGTCGCCCGTGATCACCGAATGCGTGGTGGCGGTGGTGTTGCCGATTTTGCACACCGAGTCGACCACGATCCTGCCGCCCTCGGTGCGCATGTCCTGCTTGGAGCAGGCTTGCTGGCCGGTGCTGCTGCCCATCTCGCGCATGGCCTTGTCGGTGGCGCCATCGATGCACTGCTGGGTCTGCATGGCGGGGGTCTTGGACGCGCCGTCCTCCGACTGGATCGACAGCTCCCAGAGCCCCGGCTTGCGCGGCGGGTAGTCCAGCGCGCGCGCCGCGCCGGCAACGAACAGGAGGCAGGTCGCGGCGGCGATCCCGAAGCGGATGTGGGTCTTCATCGTGTACTCCAGCAGAGACGGGTCTGAAATGAAAGCCAGCCGCTTTCTAACCCACAAGCCGGATCGGCGGAATATGGCGATCGGCCAGCAGACCCCCTGCCCGCCCTGCGCTCAGCGCTCCGGCACGCGCTTCAGGTCCTCGAGCCAGACCTCCGCTTCCGAGTCGCTCGGCGCGCGCCAGTCGCCGCGCGGAGACAGCGAACCGCCCGAGCCGACCTTGGGCGCGTTCGGCACGCAGGAGCGCTTGAACTGGCTGATCTTGAAGAAGCGGTAGAGAAAGGTGCCCAGATGGCGCTTGATGTCGGCCAGCGCGTACTCGTTGCGCGCCGGCTGCAGCTCGTCCTCGGGCCAGCGTCCGCGCGTGCGGTCGCCCCAGGCCGCGTGCGCAAGGAAGGCGACCTTGGTCGGCCTGAAGCCGTAGCGCAACGTGTAGTAGAGATGGAAGTCCTGCAGCTCGTAGGGGCCGATCACGTCCTCGGTCCGCTGGCCGGGCTGCTTCGACGACCCGTCGGCGGCATCCTTCGTTGCATCGTCGGGAATCAGCTCGGGGCTGACCTCGGTCTGGAGGATGTCGCGCAGCACCGCGCTGCCGTCGGCGCCCAGCACCCCGGTCGCCGCGACCCAATGCACTAGGTGCTTGATCAGCGTCTTGGGTACGCTCGCGTTCACGTTGTAGTGCGACATGTGGTCGCCGACGCCGTAGGTGCACCAGCCCAGCGCCAGTTCGCTCAGGTCGCCGGTCCCGACCACGATGCCGTTGTGATGGTTGGCGAGCCGGAACAGGTGGCTGGTGCGCTCGCCGGCCTGCACGTTCTCGAAGGTGATGTCGTACTGCGGCACGCCCTGGCCGAACGGATGGCCGAGGTCTTCCAGCATCTGGCGGCAGCTCGGGCGGATGTCGATCTCGCGCGCCGTGCAGCCGATGCTGGCCATGAGCCGGTGCGCCTGCGCCAGGGTGCGGCCGCTGGTGGCGAAGCCCGGCATGGTGAAGCCGAGGATGTTGGCGCGTGGCAGGCCGAGCCGGTCCATGGCCTGCGCGCAGACCAGGAGCGCGTGCGTCGAATCGAGCCCGCCAGAGACGCCGATCACCAGCTTGTCGATGTGGCTGGCTTCGAGCCGCTGCACCAGCGACTGCACCTGGATGTTGAACACCTCGCCGCAGCGCTCGTCGCGCCGCGCCGGGTCCGAGGGCACGTAGGGAAAGCGCTCCACCGTGCGCAGCAGACCGCCCGGCACCTGGCGCGGCGGCGCCAGATCGAACTCGACGGTGCGCCACCCCGCCAGCACGCTCTTGTGCTTCTGGACCGAGGTGCCGAAGCTGTTCTGCCGCATGCGTTCGCGCGACAGGCGCTCCAGGTCGACGTCGGCCGCGATGACGTGCGAGCGGTTGCTGAAGCGTTCGCTCTCGACCAGCATGTCGCCGCCCTCGCAGATCAGCGCCTGCCCGTCCCAGGCCAGGTCGGTGGTCGATTCGCCGATGCCGGCCGACGAATAGAGATAGGCCGCGAGGCAGCGGGCCGACTGCAGGCTGACCAGCCGATGCCGGTAGTCCGCCTTGCCGATCGTGATGTTGGAGGCCGAGAGATTGACCAGCACCGTCGCGCCGGCCAGCGCGGCGTAGCTCGAGGGTGGAATCGGCACCCACACGTCCTCGCAGATCTCCACGTGCAGCTTGAAGAGAGGCATCTGCCGCGACTGGAACAGGAGCTCGGCGCCGAAAGGCACGCGCTCGCCGCCGAGTTCGACCTCGGTCGAGAGCGCGGTGTCGGCGCCATTGAACTGCCGGCCTTCATAGAACTCGCCATAGTTGGGCAGGTAGGTCTTCGGCAGCACGCCCAGCACGCGGCCGCCCGCGACCACCGCAGCGCAATTGAAGAGGCGGTGGTCCACCCGCAGCGGCAGGCCCACGACAGCCACGGCGCCGATGTCCCGCGAGGCCGCGGCCACTTCCAGCAGCGCGCGCTCGCAGGCATCGAGCAGCGCCGCCTGGTGGAACAGATCGTCGCAGGTATAGGCCGAGAGTCCCAGCTCGGGAAAGGCGACCAGCACCGCGCCGTCGGCCGCCGCCTCGCGGTACATGCGGATGGTCTCGGCCACGTTGAATACCGGATCGGCCACGCGGTTGCGCGGCACCGCCACGGCGAGGCGCGCGAAGCCGTGGGTGTAGGGATTGGAGAACTCGTGCTCGGTCATGAACCGGATTGTGGAGCAGCCGGCGAAAGCGGTCACGATCCCGCGCCGATGCGGGCCGGCTCAGGGCGACGGGCACGGCCAAGTGCCCGCCACGCGCATGCCGCTAAAGAGACAGAAGGCGCTGGAAGAAGGAGCGATAGCGCCTCAAGGCCAGGCGCAGGTTCTCCGTCGATGGCTGCTCCGCCGTGTCCGTTCCGCCGTCGAGCGTGCTGCGTTCGTTCGAAAAGCTTCGCGACAGATCCTCCAGGACTTGGCGCACCAGGTCGTCGGCCTGGCGCACCGCCTGCCTCGGATCATCGACGAAGCCGATCTGGAGGGCATCCCAGCTGGCGCGGAAGTTCCGCGCCGCGTCGGGAGTGAAAAGCGGCTCCAGCGCGTCGTCTTCGCCCCTGGCGGGCACCTTCGTCTCGGGCACCGGTACGGGCGCTGGCGCGGGGCGTTCCAGATCGTCCGGCGCGACGGCGCGCTCTGCCTGGGTCGATTCGCGATTCATGATCGGGCCTCCACCGGCCTTGCCGGCATCCTCTCCCGCTCGACCTCTCTCACTTCGAGCAGGTCATCGAACAGGGCCCGGTAGTGCACCACCGCCCTGCGCAATTCCTCCGTGTCGGCTTCGCCGCGCAGGTTTCGCGCCCGGATGTCCTGTGCCGCGCGGTAGTTGCTCACGACGGCGGGATGGTCGACGGAGATGTCGGCCGCCCGACGCTCGAAGTCGCCCATCGGATAGCCGCGCTTCAGCATCAGCTCGCGCACCAGTTCATCCGCCTGGGCCACCGCCCCTTGGGGGTTGTCGACGAACTCGGCCTGCAGGCTGTTCCAGGCCGCGCCGAATCTGGCGGCTTCGCCCGGTGCCAGCGCAACGATGCGCAGCCCTTCGACTCGCTGCTGCCGCCTCTTGAGTTCCGCCTCGGCCTTCGAGCGGTCGCCAAGCTCATTGACGACGCGGCCGTATTCCGAACCGAAGTGCTCCTCGAGTTGCTGGGATTGTCGTTTTCGTTGATAGAGGTACACGGCCAGCGCGACCAGTGCAAGGATCACGACGACCGCCAGGACCAACCATGTCTGCGTGTTGACGGCATCCATACGCGTCTCCCTTCGATTGACCGCACCCGTGGTCCGCCGTAGTCGGCGGGGCATCGCGAGTGGGTGTAGGGGGATGCTGTTCCGGCTGCCGTGGCAAGCCAGCAGTCCAGGGCAGATTCAACTGTGGGAGGCCACCTACAGCGAGCTCGATGCGCGTGAGGGCCCGACGCGCAGCCTCACCAGGCCGTCCACTTGGCCTCGCTCGCGGACGAGGCCACCGTGCGCTCGATGAACCGGACACCTCGCGCGCCGTCTTCCACGCGTGGGTAGTCGGCCGCGAGCGGATCGGCTGCAATGCCCGCGAGCCGCGCGCGGATGTCGGCCACCACGCCGCCGTAGATGTTGGCAAAGGCCTCGATGAAGCCTTCGGGGTGCCCCGCGGGCAGCCGGCTCGCGCGCTGCGCCGATTCGCAAAGCCACGGCGAGCCGCGCGTGAGGATGCGCTTGGGGCCGTCGTGCAGCAGGTGCAGCAGCTCGCTCGGCCGCTCCTGGCGCCATTCGAGGGTGCCCAGCGCGCCGGAGACGCGCAGGCGCAGATCGTTCTCCAGGCCGGTGTTGATCTGCGAGGCGATCAGCACGCCGCGCGCGCCGCCCTTGAAGCGCAGCAGCAGGCTGCCGTCGTCGTCGAGCATGCGGCCCGGCACCAGCGCGCTCAGGTCGGCGCAGAGGCTTTCGATCTCCAGGCCGGTGACACTTGCGACGAGGTTCTCGGCATGCGAGCCGATGTCGCCGATGGCGCCGGCCGCGCCGCTGCGCGCGGGGTCGGTGCGCCAGTCGGCCTGCTTGTTGCTGCCGCTGCCTTCGACGTGGCTCGCGAGCCAGCCCTGGTTGTATTCGACCACCACCTTGCGCAGCTCGCCGAGCTGGCCCGAGCGGACCATCTCGCGCGCCTGCCGCACCATCGGGTAGCCGGTGTAGTTGTAGGTGACGCCGAACACCGTGCCCTGTCTTGCGACGGCGGCCACCAGTGCATCGGCCTGTTCGCGCGTGTGCACCAGCGGCTTGTCGCACACCACGTGAAAGCCCGCTTCCGCAAAGGCCTCTGCCACCGGAAAGTGCACATGGTTGGGCGTGACGATCGAGACGAAGTCGATGCGCTCCTCCGGCGGGCGCTGGAGCTCGTCGGCCAGGAGCGACTGCCAGTCGCCGTGGTTGCGGTCGTCCGCCAGGCCGAGGTCGCGGCCCGAGGCGCGCGCCTTCCCGGGGCTCGACGACAGCGCGCCGGCCACGAGCTCGATCTGCCCGTCGAGCGCCATGGCCTTGCGGTGCACGGCGCCGATGAAGGCGTCGCGGCCGCCGCCCACCATGGCGCAGCGCAGCTTGCGAAGAGGTTGATCAGTCATCGGTAGGAGATCCCTGGAAACTGTCCCCTCTCCCTCTGGGAGAGGGCTAGGGTGAGGGCATGGGCGTTTACGAGCACGCTGCCTATGCCATGGCCGCTGCCCTCACCCCAACCCTCTCCCCGAGGGGAGAGGGAGCAAGGCAGCTCAGAACGGCGAGTTCGGGTGGTAGAAATCTTTCGCGTTTTCCTTGGTGATCAGCACCGAAGGAATGATCGTGGTCGCGGGCAGCTTCTCGCCCTTCAGCCGCGCTTCGGCCGTGAGCTTGATCGCGTCGTAGATGAACTTGGGCGAATAGCTCACGTCGGCGCCAATGCGCTTGTCCTTGCCGTCCATGATGGTCTTGACCATGCCCTTGGCGCCCGCGCCGCCAAAGACGATCTTGATGTCGTCGCGCTTGGCCTGCTCGATGGCCTTGAGCACGCCCACGGCCATGTCGTCGTCGGCCGCCCAGATGGCGTCGATGTTCTTGAAGCGCGTGAGGTAGTCCTGGGTGACCTTGAAGGCGTCGTCGCGGTTCCAGTTGGCGTACTTGGCGTCGAGCAGCTTGATGTCGGGATAGTTCTTCAGCACTGCATTGAAGGCGTCCATGCGCTCGTTGTCGAGCGTCGTGGCAATGCCGCGCAGGGCGACCACGTTGCCCTTGCCGCCGAGTTGCTTTGCGATGTACTCGGCCGGGATGCGGCCGAAGGCGGTGTTGTCACCGGCCACGTAGGCGTCTTGCGCGCTGGTGTCGGTGAGGCCGCGATCGACCACGGTCACGTAGGCGCCCTTGGCCTTGACCTGCGCCACCGGCTTGGTCAGCGCGGCCGACTCGAACGGGAACACCACGAGGGCGTTGATCTTGGTGACGGTCGAGAGGTCTTGCAGCTGGTTCGCCTGCTCGGGCGCGTTGGCCGCGGTCTTGATCGTGATCTTCAGGTCCTTGTGTTCCTTCTCCAGATCCTTCTTCGCCTGGTTGGCCCAGTAGTTGATGCCGCCCATGAAGCTGTGCGTGGCCGCGGGAATCGAAACGCCGAGGTTCACTTTCTCGGCGGCGAATGCCGGCAGGCTCGCGAGCGCCGCGGCCGCCACGGCCGTGAGTGCGATGCGACGTGTGAAGCTTGTCATGCTGGATGTCTCCTTGTGGTTGATGGATTGGAACGGGAACGGCCTAGCGGCGTCCTCTCTGGAGGAACGCGACGATGATGATCACGAAGCCCTGCACCGCGGCGTTGAGGTACACGCTGATGATGCTGGTGAGGTTCAGGATGTTGCTGATGACCGAGAGCAGGATGGCGCCCACCACGGTGCCGGTGATGCTGCCCGCGCCGCCCTTGAGCGCGGTGCCGCCGACGATCACCGCGGCAATCGCCTCGAGCTCCCACAGGAGGCCGGTGGTCGGCGATGCGGAACCCAGGCGCGGCACGTACAGCAGCGTGGCAATGCCCACGCAGACGCCGAGGAGCACGTAGGTGAGGATCTTCACGCGGTCGACGTCCACCGCCGCGTAGCGCGCCACCTGTTCGTTCGATCCGATGGCCTGCACGTAGCGCCCGTAGGCCGTGCGGTTCAAGATGACGCCGCCGATGATCGCGACGACCACGAACACCCATACCGGCACCGGAATGCCCGCGAGGCTGGCGTAGTACACCGGCGCATAGAGGTCCGACAAATCGTTGTCGAGCGTGAGCGCGCCGCCGTCGGCAAAGTACGTGAGGTAGGCGCGAAAGATGCCGAGCGTGCCCAGCGTCACGATGAAGGGCTCGATGCGTCCCTTGGTGATCAGGAGCCCGTGCGCAAGGCCGAACAGCGCGCCCAGCACCACCGCGAGCACCGCGCCCATCACCACCGCCATGAGCGGCGAGCCCGAGGCCGGCCCGGCCCAGTTGATGAACATGATCACGCTGCCCGCGATGAGCGCCGCCATCGAGCCCACCGAGAGGTCGATGCCGCCCGAGATGATCACGAAGCACATGCCGACCGCGATGATGCCGATGAAGGCGGTGCGTGTGAGCACGTTCATGGCGTTGTCGACGGTGGCGAAGTCGCTGTTCAGCAGCGTGCCGCCGATGCACAGCAGCACGAGGCCGATGACCGGGCCGAGGCCGTGCAGGCGCTCGGTCCAGCGCGGCTTGCTTTCGCCGCGGTGTTGCGCGGCTTCAGGCTGCGGCGTGGATGTCTGCTGTTCCGGTGGCATGAGCGATGAGCTCCTCTTCTGTCAAATGGTCGGCATTGAGCGTGGCGACGAGGCGGCCCGCGCGCATCACCGCCACGCGGTGGCACAGGCCGATGAGTTCCATCAGCTCCGACGAGACGACGATCACCGCGAGCCCTTCGCGGGCGAGTCGCTGGATCAAAAAGTAGATGTCGCGCTTGGCGCCGATGTCGACACCGCGCGTGGGCTCGTCGAGCACCACCACCTTGGGCCTGGGCTGCAGCACCTTGGCGAGCGCGAGCTTCTGCTGGTTGCCGCCCGAGAGCGAAGATGCCTTGACGTCGAGCGAGCCGGTGCGGATGCCGTAGTCCTTCACGGCCTCGGCCAGCGCGCCGCGTTCGGCTTCGGGCTGGAGCCAGGGCTGGGCATAGCGCTCGAGCGCCATCAGCGTGAGGTTCTGGCGCAGGCCGAAGTTCACGTGCAGGCCCTTGCCCTTGCGATCTTCGCTCAGGTAGGTGAGGCCGTGCCGCGCCGCATCGCGCGGATTGCGCCAACCCGTCTGGTGCGGCACCGGCTTGCCGAGCATCTCGACATGGCCACTGGCGGGCCGAAGGCCCAGAAGGCCTTCGAACAGCTCGGTGCGGCCGGCGCCGACAAGGCCCGCAAAGCCGAGGATCTCGCCGGGGCGCACCTCGAAGCCGACGTCGTGCGCCCAACCGGGCACGCTGAAGTTGCGCACGCGCATGGCGGGCGCATCGGCCGCCACCACCACGTCGCGCGGCGGGTACAGGTCGGCGAGTTCGCGGCCCACCATGAGGTTGGCCATCTGGTGGCGCGTGACCTGGGGCGTGGGTGCGCGCGCAACGAAGCGGCCGTCACGCATCACGATCACCTCGTCGGTCACCTGCTCGACCTCGTCGAGCTTGTGCGAGATGTAGACGATGGTCACGCCGTCGGCGCGCAGCTGCGCAATGAGCTTGAAGAGCCGCTCGGTCTCGCCGGGCGTGAGCGTGGCGGTGGGCTCGTCCATGATGAGCAGACGTGCACGGCGCGCGATGGCCTTGGCGATTTCGACCAACTGCTTCTCGGCAACGATGAGCCGCCGCACCTTGGTACGCGGATCGACCTGCAGGCCCACGGCGGCGAGCGCTGCCGCAGCATCGCGTTCCATCGTCGCATCGTCGAGCAGCCAGCCCTTCTTCTTTTCATGGCCGAGGAAGATGTTCTGCGCCACGCTCAGGTCTTCGGCAAGATTGAACTCCTGGTGAATCAGCACGATGCCCAGCGCCTCGGCATCGCGCGAACTCGTGAAGTGCCGGGGCTCGCCGTTGATGCGCAGCGCGCCGCCGGTGAGCGACTCGTAGCCCGCAAGAATCTTCATCAACGTCGACTTGCCGGCACCGTTCTCGCCGAGCAATCCGTAGACGCGTCCGGGCGCGAGCGAAAAGCTCACGCCGTGCAGCACCTGCACCGGGCCGAAGGCCTTCACCACGCCGTCGAATTCGACCGCGACGCTTCCCTTGGTTTCTGCTTGTGCCGTCATGGCGCCACCCCGCGGACTTTGAGTGTTTCGTGCATCGCGAGCACGCCGGCGCCGATCAGCCCGCCCTGCACGCCCAGTGGCGTGTACTGGATTTCCAGGTGCCGCGTGGAGAGCGCGAGCGAGCGCTGGTAGACGCTCTGCCGCACGGCCGCGAGAAACAGCGGCCCGATGCGCGTGATGCCGCCGCCAATGAACACATGCGACGGATTGAAGAAATTCACCACCGACGCCAGCATCTGGCCGATGAGGTTGCCCGCGCGCTGGATGATGCCGTTGGCGACCGTATCGCCGGCACGGCTCGCCTGGCCCACATCGACGGCATCGATGTGCCCATGCACGCGCAGGCATTCGGCGAGCAAGGCGCTTTCACCGGCTTCGGCCGCCTGCACGGCCATGCGCGTGATGGCCGGCCCCGCGGCCATGGCCTCGACGCAGCCGACGTTGCCGCAATGGCAGCGCGGGCCCTCCTGGTCGACGCAGATGTGCCCCACGTCGCCGGCCGAACCGGCCGCGCCGCGATAGACCTCGCCGTGGCAGACGATGCCGCAGCCGATGCCGGTGCCGATCTTGATCACGAGAAAGTTGTTGAGCGAGCGCTTCAGCCGCCAGAGCTCGCCGAGCGCCATCAGGTTCACGTCGTTGTCGACGAAGACCGGTGCGGCGTAGTCCTCCCGCAGGTAGTCGCGGATCGAGAAGCTGTCCCAGGCCGGCATCAGCGGCGGGTTCACGAGCTGGCCGATCTCGAAATTGACGGGGCCCGGCACGCCGATGCCGATGCCGAGCACGTCCTTGGCGCCGCTGTTGCAGCGCGCGAGCAGCTCGCGCATGAGCACGCGCACCCGCGCCAGCACCACCGCCGGGCCTTCGCGCACGTCGGCGGGTTCATCGTGCTGCGCCAGCACGGTGAGGTCGGGACGCAACACCGCGACGTCCAGGCTGGTGGCGCCGATGTCAATGCCCACGAGCACGCCCAGGCCGGTGTGAAGCTGGAGGTTTTCGGCGCGCCGTCCACCCGACGAGCGCTGCAGGCCGGCTTCGGCCAAGAGGCCCTGGTCGACGAGGCCCGCGATCAGCGCATTGGCCTTGCTCTTGGAGAAGCCGAGCTGCTCGGCCATGGCATGGCGCGACCCGCCGGCCGACCAGAAGGTGGTCTCCAGCAATCGCATTTCGTCCGCAGTGATGCCACTCCAGGGTGCCACGCGCTGTCTCCAATATTCTTTTTGGCCCACCGCCCCCCGTGGGTGCCGATCGGCGGAATGGGAATACTAGGTGCGCGGCTTCAGCCGGACAAGGCCGAACTTCGACCAAATTCAGATCGAAGCCGTTCTCTCGACAGAACGCGGACGAAAAAAAGCCGCCCTAGGAGGCGGCTTCTTCGGAGCGAGAGCCTTGGCTCTTGCTTGCTTGCTTGCTTAATTACTTCTTCTGGCGGTACTTGCGCAGCGCCGCGATCTGGGCGGCCATGACGGCCAGCTCGGATTGCGCCATGGCGATGTCGATGTCGCTCCTGGCGTTCTTGAGCGCTTCCTCGGCAGCCGCCTTGGCCTTGTTGGCCTTCTCGTCGTCGAGGTCCTTGCCGCGGATGGCGGTGTCGGACAGCACGGTGACGGCGTTGGGCTGCACTTCGAGAATGCCGCCGGCCACGAAGACGAACTCTTCGCCGCCGTCGGCCGTTTCGATGCGCACCGCACCCGGACGGATGCGCGTGATCAGCGGGGTGTGGCGCGGATAGATGCCGAGCTCACCGGCTTCACCGGGCAGCGCGACGAACTTGGCTTCGCCCGAGAAGATCGACTCTTCCGCGCTGACCACGTCCACATGAATGGTGTTTGCCATCTTTTTTCCTTTGCCGTTCTATGGAGGAACATCGGAAAGCAAGCAGTCGGCCGTCTGGTGAGGCGCCGCGCGCAGCCGTACACAAGTACGGCGAGCACGGCGACGAAGCCAGGCGGTCGACCGCGCCGCTTTACGCGACCTTCTTGGCCTTTTCGAACGCTTCGTCGATACCGCCGACCATGTAGAACGCTTGTTCCGGCAGGTGGTCGGCTTCGCCGTTCACGATCATCTTGAAGCCGCGGATGGTTTCAGCCAGCGGCACGTACTTGCCGGGCGAGCCCGTGAACACTTCGGCCACGTGGAACGGCTGCGACAGGAAACGCTGGATCTTGCGGGCGCGGGCCACGGCGAGCTTGTCGTCGGGAGCCAGTTCGTCCATGCCCAGAATCGCGATGATGTCGCGCAGTTCCTTGTAGCGCTGCAGCGTGCCTTGCACGGCGCGGGCCACGTTGTAGTGCTCTTCGCCGACCACGTTCGGGTCGAGCTGGCGCGAGGTCGAGTCCAGCGGGTCCACGGCGGGGTAGATACCGAGCGAAGCGATGTCGCGCGACAGCACCACGGTCGAGTCCAAGTGAGCGAAGGTCGTGGCGGGCGACGGGTCGGTCAAGTCGTCGGCTGGCACGTACACGGCCTGGATCGAGGTGATCGAGCCGACCTTGGTCGAGGTGATCCGCTCTTGCAGGCGACCCATTTCCTCGGCCAGCGTTGGCTGGTAGCCCACGGCGGAAGGCATGCGGCCCAAGAGAGCCGACACTTCGGTACCGGCCAGCGTGTAGCGGTAGATGTTGTCCACGAAGAACAGCACGTCACGGCCTTCGTCGCGGAACGACTCGGCGATGGTCAGGCCGGTCAGCGCCACGCGCAGACGGTTGCCCGGAGGTTCGTTCATCTGGCCGTAGACCATGGCCACCTTCGAGTCCTCGAGCTTCTCGAGGTTCACGACGCCGGAGTCGGCCATCTCGTGATAAAAGTCGTTGCCTTCGCGGGTACGTTCACCCACACCGGCGAACACCGACAGACCCGAGTGAGCCTTGGCGATGTTGTTGATGAGTTCCATCATGTTCACGGTCTTGCCCACGCCGGCGCCGCCGAACAGGCCCACCTTGCCGCCCTTGGCGAACGGGCACACCAGGTCGATCACCTTGATGCCGGTTTCCAGCAGGTCTTGCGACGGCGAGAGTTCGTCGTAGGCAGGAGCCTTGCGGTGGATCGAAGCGGTGAGGTCTTGGCTCACTTCGCCGCGCTCGTCGATCGGACGGCCGAGCACGTCCATGATGCGGCCCAGCGTGGCCTTGCCGACGGGCACCGTGATGGGCGCGCCGGTGTTGGTCACGATCAGGCCGCGGCGCAGGCCGTCGGACGAGCCGAGCGCAATGGTGCGCACCACGCCGTCGCCGAGCTGCTGCTGGACTTCGAGGGTCAGCCCGCCGCCTTCGAATTTCAAGGCGTCATACACCTTGGGCATCTGGTCACGCGGGAACTCCACGTCGACCACGGCGCCGATACATTGGACAATTTTTCCTTCAGCCATGGCGTTTCCTTCTGGATCTCAATAATGTTGCGACAGGTTCTTGCAGAAGCGTCCTTGTGCCATCGCGGGCCGCTTTTGCAAGAATGCCGGACGGGCCGGCACCCTTGATTTCAGATACTTCTTCCGATCAGCACTTCATTGCCGCCGCCTGCGCGGCGAAAGCATCGCTGGCAGCCTTGCAGGCCTGGCCCAGTGCGGCCTTGTCGGTGCCCAACGAAGCCCAGGCAGCCTTGGTCTGCTCCACGCTCGCCTTCATCGCATCGGCGGCTGCGCCGCTTTGTGCGGACGCGCAGGCCTGTGCCTTGGCGAGGTAGTCGTTGCACTCTTGCGGCAGGTCCGCGGCCGATGCCGTCGGCGCGGTTGCGGCCGGCGGTGCAGCTGGCGCAGGCGCCGCCGGAGCGGGAGCCGGTGCTGGCGTGGCGGCGGGTGCCGGCGGTGCCACGGGCGCCTCTTCCTTCTTGGAGCAGGCAGTCAGCGCGGCGGCCATGGCCACCAGAACGAGAAGTTTTTTCATTATGCAGAGTCCCCTAAAAAAGGCCTTCGGTTATCGGGCCCGCAGAGCGGGCCTCGAATGGCAATGTGGCCCGGTACATTGCCTCATCAAACACCGGCGGCCGCAGCGGCGCCGGACACGATTTCCGAAAGTTCCTTGGTGATGCCTGCCTGGCGGGTCTTGTTGTAGACCAGCTTGAGCTCGTTGATCACGTTGCCCGCGTTGTCCGTTGCCGCCTTCATGGCCACCATGCGGGCGGAGTGCTCGGACGCCATGTTCTCGGCCACGGCCTGGTAGACCAGCGACTCCACATAGCGCACCAGCAGCTCGTCGATCACGCTCTGCGCATCGGGCTCGTAGATGTAGTCCCACGAATGCTGGCCCGCCTCGACTTGCAGCGAGTCTGCGGCCAGCGGCAGCAGCTGCTCGACGAGCGGCTCCTGCTTGATCGTGTTGATGAACTTGGTGTAGCACAGGTACACGGCCGACAGCTTTCCCTCGGCATAGGCGTCGAGCAGCGTCTTGACCGGCCCGATGAGCTTGTCCAGGTGAGGCGTGTCGCCCAAGTGGGTGACATGGGCCACCACGCGCGCACCGATGCGGTTCAGGAAGCCCAGGCCCTTGCTGCCGATGGCCACCGAGTCGATGGCGATGCCCGCGCTCTGCGCTTCCCGCAGCTTTGCCGTGACGGCGCGCAGCAGGTTGGTGTTCAAGCCACCGCACAGTCCCTTGTCGCTCGTGACGATGATGAAGCCGATGGCCTTGGCATCGTTCTTCTTCATGAACGCGTGGGTGTACTCGGGATTCGCCTTGCCCAGGTTGGCCGCAATGTTGCGAATTTTCTCGCTGTAGGGGCGGGCGGCACGCATGCGCTCTTGCGCCTTGCGCATCTTGGAAACCGAGACCATTTCCATGGCCTTGGTGATCTTCTTGGTGTTTTCCACCGATTTGATCTTGCCGCGGATTTCCTTACCAGCTGCCATGAGTGCTCCTTGTCCGGCCGATCAGGCGAACGACTTCTTGAACGACGTGATGGCGGCGGTCAGCTCGGCTTCGGCGTCCTTGTCGAGCGCCTTGGCCTTTTCGATCTTGTCGAGCAGCGCAGCATGGCTGGACTTCAGGAACTGGTGCAGGCCGTGTTCGAACGGCAGCACCTTCTTGATGTCGAGGTCGTCCATGAAACCCTTGTTCACCGCGAACAGCGTGGCGCCCATCAGCGAGATGGGCAGCGGGCTGTACTGGGCCTGCTTCAGCAGTTCGGTCACGCGGGCACCGCGGTCGAGCTGCTTGCGGGTGGCTTCGTCCAGGTCGGAAGCGAACTGCGCGAACGCAGCCAGTTCACGGTACTGGGCGAGGTCGGTACGGATACCGCCCGACAGGCCCTTGATGACCTTGGTCTGGGCCGACGAACCCACGCGCGACACCGAGATACCGGCGTTGATGGCGGGACGGATACCGGCGTTGAACAGGTTGGTTTCCAGGAAGATCTGGCCGTCGGTGATCGAGATCACGTTGGTCGGAACGAAGGCGGACACGTCGCCGGCCTGCGTTTCGATGATTGGCAGCGCGGTGAGCGAACCGGTCTTGCCCTTGACGGCCCCCTTGGTGAAGGCTTCGACGTAGTCGGCGTTCACGCGGGCTGCGCGTTCGAGCAGGCGGCTGTGGAGATAGAACACGTCGCCGGGGTAGGCTTCGCGGCCTGGCGGGCGGCGCAGCAGCAGCGAGACCTGGCGGTAGGCCACGGCTTGCTTGGAGAGGTCGTCATAGACGATGAGCGCGTCTTCGCCGCGGTCGCGGAAGTATTCGCCCATGGTGCAGCCCGAGTAGGCCGACACGTATTGCATGGCTGCCGATTCGGAAGCCGATGCGGCCACCACGATGGTGTAGTCCATCGCGCCGGCTTGCTCCAGTGCACGCACCACGTTCTTGATCGACGAAGCCTTCTGGCCGATCGCGACGTAGACGCAGGTCATGTTCTGACCCTTCTGGTTGATGATCGCGTCGATCGCCACGGCGGTCTTGCCGGTCTGGCGGTCGCCGATGATCAGCTCGCGCTGGCCACGGCCGATCGGCACCATCGAGTCGATGGACTTGAGGCCGGTCTGCATCGGCTGGTCGACGGACTTCCGTGCGATCACGCCCGGAGCGACCTTTTCGATCACGTCGGTCATCTTGGCGTTGATCGGACCCTTGCCGTCGATCGGCTGGCCCAGGGCGTTCACCACGCGGCCGATGAGCTCGGGGCCGACGGGCACTTCCAGGATGCGGCCCGTGCACTTGACGGTGTCGCCTTCGGAGATGTGCTCGTACTCGCCCAGAATCACGGCGCCGACCGAGTCGCGCTCGAGGTTCAGCGCCAGGCCGAACGACGGCGTGCCGTCTGCCGTGGGCGGGAACTCGAGCATTTCGCCCTGCATTGCATCGGACAGGCCGTGCACGCGCACGATGCCGTCGGTCACCGAAACGACGGTGCCCTCGTTGCGGATGTTGGCGCTGACCCCAAGGCCCTCGATGCGGCTCTTGATCAGTTCGGAAATTTCTGCGGGATTGAGTTGCATGACTCTTTCCTTCTTTCTTTGAGGCTACAAGTAGAGGGCTGAAGACCGTCAGGCCGCCAGCGCAACTTTCATTTGTTCAAGGCGCGCTTTGACGGAGGTGTCGAGCACCTCGTCGCCGACCACCACACGAATGCCGCCGATCAGTTCCGGCTCCTGCTGGACCGTGACCTGCAGCTTGCGGCCGAAACGCTTTTCGAGCGCGACGGCCACATTGGCCAGAACCGCGGCATCGATGGGAAAGGCGCTGTAGACCACGGCGTCGGACGAGCCGCTCTTCGCGTTGGCCAGTGCCCGGAACTGCTTCGCAATTTCCGGCAGCACCGAGAAACGGCCGTTGTCCAGGAGCGCGCCCAGGAAGTTCTGGGCGTGGGCGGTCAGCGGTGCACCGAAGGCGCCGGCGACCACACCGAGAACCTGCTCGGCCGTGGCCTTGGGGTTGTCGGCGAACTGCTGTAGCTCCGGGCTGGCCGCGATGGCGGCCACCTTGTCGAGCCATGCGCTGGTTCCGGCGACGTCGGACGACGACGCCTTGAAAAGCGCCTCGGCGTAGGGACGTGCAATGGTGGCGAGTTCTGCCATGGCTTCTATCAGAGTTCGGTCTGCAGACGGGCGAGCAAATCGGCGTGGACGCCTGCATTCACTTCCTTGCGCAGAATCTGCTCTGCGCCCTTGACGGCCAGTGCGGCAACCTGCTCGCGCAGTGCTTCGCGCGCCTTCAGTGCCTGCTGGTCGGCTTCGACGCGTGCAGCAGCAACGATCTTGTTGCCTTCTTCGGTCGCGCGGGCCTTGGCCTCTTCAACGATGGCCTGGGCGCGACGTTCGGCGTCGGCAAGACGTTGCGCGGACTCATTGCGTGCCTGGCCCAGTTCGGCTTCCACGCGCTTGTTGGCGGCGGACAACTCGGACTTGGCCATGTCGGCTGCAGCGAGGCCTTCGGCGATCTTCGCAGCGCGGTCGTCCAGCGCTTTCGCGATCGGCGGCCACACGAACTTCATCGTGAACCCGACCAGGATCAGGAACACGATCATCTGAACGATCAGGGTACCGGTAATGCTCACTTTTCACCCTCTCTTTGGGATTGAATGCGAAGCCATTCCACGGAGGGGAACGACGTCACGGGTCCGACGAGAAAGACTTACTTCGGCAGGTTGGCGATCTGAGCCAGGAACGGGTTGGCCGTTGCGAACCACAGCGCGATACCGGTGCCGATAATGAAAGCAGCGTCGATCAGACCAGCCAGCAGGAACATCTTGGTTTGAAGTTCACCCATGAGTTCGGGCTGACGTGCGGCCGACTCGAGGTACTTGCTGCCCATGATGCCGATGCCGATACATGCGCCCACAGCGCCCAGACCGATGATCAGGCCGGCGGCCAGTGCAACAAAGCTAATAACTTCCATGATGACTCCTAGAGGACTTTGGTTGAAGAGAAAACAAAAAACTAAAACGAAACCGAACGATCAGTGGTGATCGTGAGCCTGGCCGATGTAGACCAGCGCCAGCATCATGAACACGAAGGCTTGCAGCGTGATGATCAGGATGTGGAAGATGGCCCAGGCCGTGCCCGCGATGATGTGGCCGATGGCCAGGCCGATGCCGGTGGCCGACAGCGTGAAGGCACCGCCCATCAGGGCGATCAGCAGGAAGATCAGTTCGCCGGCGTACATGTTGCCGAACAGACGCATGCCGTGCGAGACGGTCTTGGCGACGAACTCGATCATCTGCATGGCGAAATTGAACGGGTACAGCGCCCAGTGGTTGCCGAACGGCGCGGTGAAGAGCTCGTGCACCCAGCCGCCGAGGCCCTTGATCTTGATGTTGTAGAACAGGCAGACCAGCAGCACGGCAACCGACATGCCCATCGTCACCGAGAGGTCGGCCGTGGGCACGACGCGCAGGTAGGCGTGATGCGGGTCTTCACCGGCGATGCCGAAGATCTTGGCCCAGATTGCCGGGAACAAATCGACCGGGAACAGGTCCATTGCGTTCAGCAGGAAGATCCACACGAAGATGGTGAGCGCCAGCGGAGCGACGAACTTGCGGCTGGTGGCGTTGTGCACGATGCCCTTGGCCTGCTGGTCGACCATTTCGACCAGGAGCTCGACGGCCGCTTGAAAACGCCCCGGAACGCCCGAAGTAGCCTTGCGGGCCGCGAGCCAGAGCAGCCAGCAACCCAGCATGCCCAACGCGATCGAGAAAAAGAGCGAGTCGAAATTGAATACCGAAAAGTCCGCAACACCTCCAGGCTTGGAGCTTTGCAGGTGCGTCAAGTGGTGAATGATGTATTCACCCGCGGTCTGACCATGTTCCGCAGCGTTTTCAGCAGCCATTCAGTTACTCGTCTCTATGTTGCCGGCGCCGGGGCGAAAACATCACCGCCAACCAGGCCGCCTTCATTGTCACCACCAAACCGACCAGCATTGCAGGCCAGCTCAGCGCCGTAATCAGCATTGGCGCCGCGAACAACATCGCAAGCGACAAGGCCATCTTGACCATTTCCCACAGGAAGAACCCAACCACCGCAGTGCCCGGATTCAGGGAAGAAAACCGGCCGGTCAACCCCCGTGCGAACACCGCAGCAGGAATGACCACCGCGATCGCACCGTAAGCGGCGGACCAACCCAGATTTTGCCTCCCCGTCAGTCCCCAGGCGGCCAAAGCCACCAGCAGACCAACAACCAACTGCCCCGCGATGACCCACCAAAGGGAAATCGAGGGATGCCTTGCACGCAGTTCACGCGCCTCATCGGCGGTCAACGGCTTGTATTCCGTGTCGAGGTCTTCAGCGACCCTTTCATCTTTTTGGGCGATTGTTTTCATTTCGAATGAAGCCCGGATGACGACCCAGAATTTCTACAAAGCCATTGATTATAAGTAAAAACCCAGCCCGTCCGGCCACTTGAACTGTCGCCGTTGCAAATCGAGGCTTCGTCAGCTGACGAGAACCCGACTTGGCGCACGCAACCATAATTCCTTCATGCACCCTCTCACTGCCGCTCTCCCCACCACGCTCTGCTATCTCGACGGCGAATACACCGCCGTCAAGGATGCCAAGGTCAGCGTGCTCGATCGTGGCTTCATTTTCGGCGACGGCGTCTACGAAGTCGTTCCCGCCTATGGTGGCCAGCCTTTCTGCTTCGAAGAACACATGGCGCGGCTCGATCGTTCGCTGGCCGAGTTGCAGATTGTCGATCCGCTCACGCTCGCCGAGTGGCGCGACATCGTGATGCGCCTGATCGCCCCGGGCGGCGATGCACCGCAAGCCGTCTACTTCCAGGTCACCCGCGGCGTTGCGCCGCGCGACCATGCGATGGTCAAGGGCCTCAAGCCCACCGTCTTCGTGATGGTGAACCCGCTGCCACCGGTGTCCGATGCGGTGCGCGCCAAGGGCGTGACCTGCGTGACTGCAGACGACTTCCGCTGGCAGAAGGCCCACATCAAGAGCACCAGCCTGCTGGGCGCCGTGCTCTCCCGGCAGATCAGTGTCGAGGCCGGCGCGGCAGAGACCGTCATGTTCCGCGGCGACTGGCTCAGCGAGGCTTCGTCGAGCAACGTATGGATCGTGAAGGACGGCGTGCTGATCGGCCCACCCAAGGACAACCTGGTGCTCACCGGCATCCGCTATGGCCTGCTCGAACGCCTGTGCCGGGAAGGCGGCATTCCCTTTGCGCTGCGTCGCGTGTCGCGCGATGAAGTGTTCGGTGCCGACGAACTGATCCTGTCTTCGGCCAGCAAGGAAGTGCTGCCCGTCGTCGCGCTCGACGGCAAAGACATTGGGAATGGCCGGCCCGGCCCCATCTACAAGAGCTTGTATGCGGCCTACCAGGAGGCCAAGCAACGCAACGCTGAGAAGCAAGGAGCCCCGGCATGACCGAGAACACCACCGACGCAGTCACCACACCCATTCCCGATCCGCGCAAGGAATCGCTGATCGAATATCCCTCGCAGTTTCCGATCAAGGTCATGGGCGTCAAGGTCGACGGGCTCGTGCATGCGATCACCCAGATCGCAGAGCGCTTCGATCCGGCCTTCGACGCCACCACGGTCGAGTTGCGCGACAGCAAGGCGGGCAACTACCTGGGCGTGACCATCACCGTCACCGCCACCAGCCGCGAGCAGCTCGACGACCTCTACCGAGCGCTGTCGGCCCATCCGTCGGTCAAGGTCGTTCTCTAGGCTGGACCTGATGACGCTGGCAGAGCACCCGGCGGGCACCGCCCTCGCACTGCGCTGGCTGGGCCGCGTCGGCTATGCCGAGACCTTTGCGGCGATGAAGCAGTTCACGCTCGAGCGCCAGCCGGAAACGCCCGACATGCTATGGATGTGCGAGCACGCCCCCGTGTTCACGCAAGGCCTCGCAGGCAAGCAGGATCACATCCTGAACCCGGGCGACATTCCCGTGGTACAGACCGACCGCGGCGGCCAGGTCACCTTCCATGGGCCCGGCCAAGTGGTCGGCTATCCGTTGATCGACCTTCGGCGGGCGGGCTACTACGTGAAGGAATACGTCTACCGCATCGAGGAATCGGTGCTGCGCACGCTGGCCCACTTCGGCGTGACGGGGCACCGCGTGCCGGGCGCGCCTGGCATCTACGTGCGCCTGGACGACCCGTTCTCGCATGCGGCACTGACCGGCCCGCTGCCCGCCAGCGACCCGTTTCGGGGCCTCGGCAAGATCGCCGCGCTCGGCATCAAGGTGAGCCGCCATGCCACTTATCATGGAGTCGCGCTCAACGTCGACATGGACCTCGAACCCTTCTCGCGAATCAATCCGTGTGGTTATGCGGGGCTGCAAACGGTCGATCTTTCTACAATCGGCATTCAAACCACATGGGAAGACGCTGCCCGGGTCTTGAGCCAGAAGCTCACAACCTACCTGGCGCCTTAGCATCCAATGAGCTCTACCGAAGTCGTCCGGGACGCACAAAGCGCCGAAAACTACAACCCGCTGGCCAAGCAGAAGGCCGCGGCCAAGCTGTCGCGCATCCCCGTCAAGGTGGTTCAGGGCGAAGTGCTCAAGAAGCCCGAGTGGATTCGCGTGAAGGCCGGCAGCCCCACCACCCGCTTCTACGAGATCAAGCAGATCCTGCGCGAGAGCAACCTGCACACGGTCTGCGAAGAAGCCTCGTGCCCGAACATCGGCGAATGCTTCGGCAACGGCACGGCCACCTTCATGATCATGGGCGACAAGTGCACGCGCCGCTGCCCGTTCTGCGACGTGGGCCACGGCCGCCCTGATCCGCTCGACAAGGACGAGCCGCTGAACCTGGCCAAGACCATCGCCAAGCTGCGGCTGAAGTACGTGGTGATCACCAGCGTCGACCGCGACGACCTGCGCGACGGCGGCAGCCAGCATTTCGTCGATTGCATCCAGAACATCCGCGAGCTCTCGCCGATGACGCAGATCGAGATCCTGGTGCCCGACTTCCGCGGCCGCGACGACCGCGCGCTCGACATCCTGAAGGCCGCGCCGCCGGACGTGATGAACCACAACCTCGAGACCGCGCCGCGCCTTTACAAAGAAGCGCGCCCTGGCAGCGACTACCAGTTCAGCCTCAACCTGCTGAAGAAGTTCAAGGCGCTGCACCCCAATGTGCCGACCAAGAGCGGCATCATGGTGGGCCTGGGCGAAACCGACGAAGAGATCCTGCAGGTGATGCGCGACATGCGCGCGCACGACATCGAGATGCTGACCATCGGCCAGTACCTGTCGCCGTCGGGCTCGCACCTGCCGGTGCGCCGCTACGTGCACCCCGACACCTTCAAGATGTTCGAGGAAGAGGCCTACAAGATGGGCTTCAGCCACGCCGCGGTGGGCGCGATGGTGCGTTCGAGCTATCACGCGGACCAGCAGGCGCACGCCGCCGGCGTGTAAGGCGGCAGTCGGCGGCAAGGCGGGTGGGCCGTCGCATGTAGCTCACCCGGTCCGAGGCTTCTTCGCTATCCTGCCGGCTGGCCAAGACGAAGGATCGATTTTGCAAACGCACCCTGCCATCCAAGCCGCGATGGAACGCGAGTTCGGCGCCATTGCCGATCTGGTTCGCCTCCATGCGCAACACACGCCCGACCATGCCGCGCTCGCGGACGCCCATCGCACGCTGACCTACGGCGCTCTCGACGCGCTGATGGACCGTATCGCGGCCAGCCTGCAGCGCGAAGGGCTCAAGCCCGGCGATGCGATCGCGGTGTGCGCGTCTTCTTCGGTGAACTATGCGGCGGTGTTCCTGGGTGCCTTGCGCGCGGGCGTCGCGGTCGCGCCGCTCGCGCCCGGCTCCACCACCGCCAGCCTGGCGCGCATGATCGAGGATGCCGATGCGCGCATCCTCTTCACCGACGCTTCGGCGGCCGAGGTCGTCGGCGCCCCGAAGGAAGGCGGCATTCCGCGCGTGGCGCTCGACGGTTCCGCTGCCGGGCAGAGTCTCGAGAGTTGGCTGGCCCCCGTGGGTGCACGGCCGAGCGCGGTCGAAACGCAACCTTCCTGGCCCTTCAACATCATCTATTCCTCCGGCACCACCGGCGAGCCAAAAGGCATTGTGCAGGGCCATGGCATGCGCTGGGCCCACGTGCAGCGTGGCGCCAAATACGGGTACGGCGCGGACACGGTCACGCTGCTGTCGACACCGCTTTACTCCAACACCACGCTGGTGGTTTTCTTCCCGACCATCGCCTTCGGTGGCTGCGTGGTGCTGATGCCGAAGTTCGATGCGCTCGGCTACCTGCAACTGGCCGAGCAGCACCGCGTGACGCACACGATGCTGGTGCCCGTGCAGTACCAGCGCCTGATGGCGCATCCGCGCTTCGACGCACACGACCTTGCGTCGTTCCGCTTCAAGTTCAGCACCAGCGCGCCCTTCAATGCCGCGCTCAAGGCCAATGTGCTCGAGCGCTGGCCCGGCGGGCTGATCGAGTTCTACGGCATGACCGAAGGCGGCGGCACCTGCATTCTCGAAGCCCACCTGCATCCCGACAAGCTGCACACGGTGGGGAGCCCGGCCGAGGGCAGCGACATCCGGCTGATCGACGAGGACGACCACGAGATTCCGCGCGGCGACACCGAACGGGCCGGCGAGGTGGTGGGCCATTCGGCCGGCATGATGACCGGCTACCACCGCCAGCCCGCCAAGACGCGCGAGGCCGAATGGTTCGACGCGAGCGGCAAGCGCTTCATCCGCACCGGCGACGTCGGGCGCTTCGATGCCGACGGCTTCCTGACGCTGTTCGACCGCAAGAAGGACATGATCATCAGCGGCGGCTTCAACATCTACCCGAGCGACCTCGAGACGGTGCTGCGAGGCCATGCCGCCGTGGCCGACGTCGCGGTGGTCGGCGTGCCGTCGGAGCAATGGGGCGAGACGCCGGTGGCTTTCGTGGTGCGCCGTGAAGGCGACGGCACCACCGAAGAAGCGCTGCTGCAATGGGCCAACGCCCAGCTCGGCAAGACGCAGCGCCTGGCGCGCCTGCGCTTCATCGACGAACTGCCGCGCAGCGCCATCGGCAAGGTGCTCAAGCGCGAACTGCGTGAACTCGTCGGCCACTGAAGCGCGGGCAGCGGCGCCGTCCGAGCACGGCGGCGGCAACGGCCTGCTGTGGCTGCTGGCCGCCGTGGCGGTCTTGTTCGCCTTCCTGCGCCCGCGTGCGCCCATGGACTGGCTGAAGCTGGTCGATTGGCAGACCGTGGGCGCGCTTGCGGGCCTGCTCGCCATCACCCAGGGCGTGGAAAAGAGCGGCATGCTGCAGGCCGCCGCCCAGCGCCTGCTCGCGCGCACGCACAGCCAGCGCAGCCTGGCGCTGCTGCTCACTGCCAGTGCCGCATTGCTCTCCGCGCTGGTGACCAACGACGTGAGCCTCTTCCTGCTGGTGCCGCTGACGCGCGTGCTTGCCAACCAGGCGCACCTGCCGCTCGCGCGGCTCGTGGTGCTCGAGGCGCTGGCC
Organism: Variovorax palleresanus; assembly: GCF_051144945.1. NCBI lineage: Bacteria > Pseudomonadati > Pseudomonadota > Betaproteobacteria > Burkholderiales > Comamonadaceae > Variovorax > Variovorax palleresanus. The sequence continues at coordinate 2,136,476 of NZ_JBJNVP010000002.1, forward strand.
GTCAATGCGGGTTCGGCGCTCACGCCCATCGGCAACCCGCAGAACCTCTACCTGTGGCACCGCTCCGGCGAGAGCTTCGTCGCCTTCATGGGAATGATGCTGCCGACCGTGGCCGTGATGCTGTTCTGGCTCTTCGCGGCGGTCTGGCTGCTGGTGCCGCGCACGCCCATCGCGCTCAAGCCCGAAGCCGAGGCCACGCCGGTGCAGCCGCGCCTGCTGGCATTGGCGGGGGTCCTGTTCGTCGGCTTCGTGATCGCGCTGGACCGGCATTGGCTGCTGGCAGGCCTGGGCGTGGTGTTCGCCGTTTTCCTGGTGTCGTATCCGCGCGTGCTGCGCGGCATCGACTGGGCCCTGCTCGCGATCATCGCGTTGATGTTCGTGGATCTGCGGCAGCTGGCCGAGCTGCCCGCCGTCGTGGCGCTGATGAACCATTGGCCCATCACCGACGGATGGCGCGCCTACCTGGCCGCCATCGTCACCTCGCAATTCATCAGCAACGTGCCGGCCGCGATCCTGCTCGACGGCCATGTGCGCGACCTGCCGGCACTGGCGGCGGGAGTGAGCGTGGGCGGCTTCGGGTGCGTGCTGGGCTCGCTGGCCAACCTGATCGCATTGCGGCTTGCCAGATTGCCGCACGGCCTGCGCGAGTTTCACCGCATCAGCATTCCCTTCCTGCTGGTGTGCGCGGCTTCCGCGTTGCTGCTGCGGCTGGGATGACAGCCGCGGAGCACGGAACGACAATTCGATCCTGCCCATGCGAACCCCAGCCATGCTCCCGCGCGCCGAACTGCACAGCCTTTCGCTGCGCGACTACGGCGCTTCGCGCGGCAGCCACGCGCATGACCACTTCCAGGTGCTGATCGGCCTGGCCGGTGTGCTCGAACTCGAAGTGGAAGGCCGCGGTGCGCACGTTGGCGCCGGTGAGGCGCAGGTGGTGGTGCCCGGCGACCGGCATGACTTCGAATCGCGCAGCGGCAGCCGGTGCCTCGTGCTCGACACCACCCACCCGGCATGGGCGCGCTGCGCCGAGCGCGCCCGCAAATGCGTCGCGGCTGCAGGCCCTGGCGCAGTACCTCGCGCAGTGCGCGCAGCACCCGGACGCTTTCGTGTCGACGCTGCAGCATGGCCCCGCGCTGTTGCTCGAAGCCTGGGGTGCCGCCGCGCCGGCCCCTGCGCGAAGCCGGCGAATCGACTGGACCGCGCTCGCCGCCTGGGCCCGGGCGCGCTGGCACGAGCCGCTGGGCGTTGCCGATCTCGCAGCCGTGGCGTGCCTGAGCCCCAGCCAGTTCGCTCAGCGCTGCCGCGATGAGCAGGGCGTGAGCGCCATGCACTGGCTGCGCATGCTGCGGCTCGCGCATGCCCGCGAACTGCGCCTGGCCGGCATGGGCGTCGCGGAAACGGCGCGCCGCACCGGCTACCGTTCGCCCTCGGCGCTCACGGCGGCATTGCGCAGGCTCGGCAGCTGAACGGCAACATCGTCGTCACGCGACGATTCACCGGCGTTGCGCGACGACGGCGCCGCTTAAGCTCGGTGCAATGTCGCCCACGCTTCTTGCCCTTGCCGCCATCGCGCTGTGGGCCACGCTCGCCTCGCTCGGCACCGCGCTTTCGCACCTGCCGCCGTTCCTGCTGACGGGCCTCGCGCTGATCATCGGCAGCATTCCGAGCTGGCCGCTCGTCTTGCGCGACCGCAGCGCCTGGAGCGTGCCGCCGCGCACGCTGGCGCTGGGCATCTACGGCCTGTTCGGCTTTCACTTTCTGCTGTTCATCGCGCTGCGGCATGCCCCGCCCGTGGAAGCCAACCTGGTCAACTACCTGTGGCCTCTCTTCATGGTGGTGCTGGCGCCGGCGCTGCTGCCGGGCGTGTCGCTGCGGCCGTTGCATCTGGTTGCCGCCACGCTGGGCTTCGCGGGCGCGGCGATCGCGATCCTCGGTGCGCGCGAGGGCTCCGTGTCCATTCCTGGCGCCACGGCCGGGTACTGGGGCTTCCTGCCGGCGCTGGGCTCGGCGTTCATCTGGGCCAGCTATTCGCTCTGGACAAAGCGCGTGGCGGCGTTCCCGACCTCCGCAATCGGCCTGTTCGGCCTGGTCTCGGGCATGTTGTCGCTCGTCTGCCATGCACTGCTCGAGACCCCGGCAATGCTCTCTGCGAAAGACTGGCTGCTGGTCGCACTGTGCGGCCTCGGTCCGCTCGGCGCGGCTTTCTTCGTCTGGGACATGGCGCTCAAGCGCGGGGATGCGCGGCAGATCGGCATCCTGAGCTACGTCACGCCGCTGGGCTCCACCGCGCTGCTGCTGGCCGTGACCGGGCGCCCGCTCACCTGGAGCATCGGTCTGGCGGCGGCGCTGATCATCTCGGCCGCCGTGATGGGCACACGCGCCCGCTGAATACGCCCGTGTCCGACGACACCGGTGCATGGTTTGTGGCTAGAGTGGAGGCTTCGGAAAAAAAGGAGCCATCACCCATGGATAAGAAGAACAAGAACGATGAATTCGAGATCACCCCCAAGCTGGTGTTCGACCTGAACCTGGCGCTGTACCTCGACCTGGTGGCGGCACTCGAAAGCGCGGGCGCCGTCAGCTACCGCCAGATGGCGGCCCGGGTGCTCAACATCAGCATGGACGCCCGCGCCGACGGCGACGTGGGCCTGTCGACGGCGCTCGAAGGCGTTGCCAAGGGCTTTGCCGGCCACGGCGACGGCCTGTCGATCGAAACGCTGAAGGCCGCCCACGGCCTGCGCGAGGACGACGCGATGGGCGACATTCCAATGCGCCCCAGCGAGCCCTGAGCCGGCGTCAGTCTTCGGCCACCTGCAGGATCAGCTTGCCGAAATTCTCCCCCGCGAACAGCTTGTTGAGCGACTCGGGGAAGGTATCGAGGCCCTTCACCACGTCTTCCTTGCTCTTCATCTGCCCGTCCTTCAGGTAGCCGGCCATCTCGGCGATGGCGATGTGGTACCGGTCGGCGTAGTCGAACACCACGATGCCTTCCATGCGCGCCCGGTTCACCAGCAGGCTCAGGTAGTTCTTCGGACCGGCGCCCGGCATGCTGTTGGCGTTGTTGTACTGGCTGATGGCGCCGCAGATGATCACGCGGGCCTTGCGTGCGAGCCGCGCCAGCACCGCGTCGAGAATCTCTCCACCGACGTTGTCGAAGTAGATGTCCACGCCCTTCGGGCAGTGGGTCTTGAGGCCGTCGCGCACCGCCGCGGCGCCGGCCTTGTAGTCGATGCAGGCGTCGAAGCCCAGCTCTTTCACCACCCAGTCGCACTTGGCGGCGCCGCCCGCGATGCCGACCACGCGGCAGCCCTTGATCCTGGCGAGCTGGCCCACGGTCTGCCCCACCGCGCCGGCCGCGCCCGAGATGACGACGGTTTCGCCCGGCTTGGGCTGGCCCACGTCCATCAGGCCGAAGTAGCCGGTCATGCCCGGCATGCCGAGCACGTTGAGCCACTGGTTGATGGTGCCGACCCTGAGGTCGATTTTCACGAGGCCGTTGCGCTTGATCTGGTCTTGCGGAATCAGTATGTATTCCTGCACGCCGAGCATGCCGTAGACAGTAGCGCCGACCGCGAACTCGGGGTTCTTCGAAGCAATCACGCGGCCAATGCCGCCTGCACGCATGACTTCGTCGATCGCCACCGGTGCGATGTAGCTCTTCGCATCGTTGAGCCAGCCGCGCATGGCCGGATCGAGCGAGAGCGAAAGCGTCTTGACCAGCACCCCGCCCTCGGCCGGTTCGCCGACGGGCTCGGTGGTGAAGCGCCAGTTCTCGCGGGTGGCCGTGCCCTCTGGGCGCTTGGCGAGGCGGACCTGGTGGTTGGTGAGTGAGCTGCTCATGGTGTCTCCTTGATTGACGGGCGCTGGCACGGACGCGCATCGTAGCCCCGCATTGCGCGTCGACTGGTAGCGCAGGTGACAGCGCAAGACACCGTGAGCGAACCCTACATGCGCACGACGATCTGCAGGCCGGGATGCGCGTTGCGCACCACGAATGTCCCGCCGTGCGCCTCGGCGATCAGCCGGCACAGGTACATGCCGAGCCCCACGCCGCCGGTGGCACGCGCGCGCGCGCCGTCGGTGCGGTAGAAGGGCTCGGTCAGCCGCTCGAGCTGGGCTTCGTCGACGCCGGGGCCATGGTCCCGCACCTCGAGTTCGACACCCTGGACCTTGCCGTCCACCACCGCGCGCAGCGACACGCACGGCGGCCGCGGCGCGTCGGTGCTGTAGCGCAAGGCGTTGTCCAGCAGGTTGCGCACCAGAAGGCGAAAACGCATGCGGTCGATCGAGTGCGCCGGCAGGCCTTCCGCCAGGTCGAGATGCACGTTCTGCGCGCCCGGCATCTCGGCGACGATTTCGCGCACCAGCACGGCCAGGTCCACCGGTTCGCGCTGCAGCGCCGCATGCGGGCTTGCGAGGCGTTCGCTTTCCAGCAGGTCGCTGATCAGGTCGCGCATCTCGTTCAGGTCGCGCAGCAGCGCTTCGCGCTCGGCCGCGCCCTCGGGCGTGGCCGGCAGCAGCTCGGCATTGAGCCGGGCCCGGGTGAGCGGCGAACGCAGTTCGTGGCTCAACGCCAGCAGCAGGCCGCGCTTGGCATCGAGCATGGCCTGGATGTCGTCGGCCATGGTGTTGATGTGTCCCGCAAGGTCGCCGAGGTCGTCGTTCTGGCGGATTGGAATGGGCTGCGTGAACTCGCCGCGGCCGAAGCGCTGGGCGCCTTCGCGAATGTCGATCAGCGGCCGCAGCAGGCGGCTCACATAGACATAGCCCAGCACCATGAGCAGCAGCAGCGCGCAGAGCGTGGCCCAGCCCGCCGCGCGCGGTGCAAGCTGCCAGAGCTTGGGCGCCCAGCCGAAGATGACGCGGTGGCCGTCGGCCGTTGGACGGATGAACCACTTGTCGTTCAGCGGCTCCTCGTCGAGGTGGTGCATCCAGCCGCCGCGGCCGTTGAAGCCCGCGGGATTGGAGTCCCAGTTGACCTTGGGGCCCACGATGCGGATCGTGATCGGCAGCCGGCTCACCAGCGCCTGCGCGCGCGCGATGTCGGGCGGGGTGCCGATCTCGGCGACGAGCCGGTCGGCATAGTCCACCAGCATCGGCTTTGCGGCCTCGGCCCAGCCGGTAGAGAAGGACTTCTTCATGCCGCCCATGAACACCACTGCCATCACCAGCGCCAGCAGCAGGAACATCATCACGAGCCGGATGCGCAGCGAACGGCGCCAGCGGCGCTTGCCCTGCACCTTCTCGTGCCATTGTTCATGCCATTGCTTGTGCAGCTCCGCACGCCGGCAGCTCATGTCTCGCCACGCCTTGCGCCAACCTCTCCTCGAAGATCTCATGCGGACTCGCTGCGCGCGACGGCCAGCGCGTAGCCGGCATTGCGCAGCGTCTTGATGCAGTCCAGCGGCTCGAGCTTCTTGCGCAGGCGGCTCACCACGATGTCGACCGCGCGGGTGTAGAGCTCGGCTTCATGGCCGCGCAGGCGGTTCAGGATGTCGTCGCGGCTGAAGACCTTGCCGGGCTCGGCCGCCAGCAGCGCGAGCAGCTCGAACTCGGTGCCGGTGAGTTCCACGCGCTCGCCGTGGCGCAGCACCTGGCGCCGGTCGAGATCGATCGACAAGCCGTCGAACACGCGGTGCTGCGCACTGTTGCCGTTGGCCGCCGCGGCGGGCGCGCTGCGCTGGCGCCGCAGGATGGTCTGCACGCGCGCCACCAGTTCACGCGGCTCGAAGGGCTTGGGCACGTAGTCGTCGGCGCCGAGCTCCAGGCCGACCACGCGGTCCATCACCTCGCCGCGCGCGGTGAGCATCACGATCGGAATGTCGCTTTCCTTGCGGATCTCGCGGCACAGCGCAAAGCCGTCCATCTCGGGCAGCATCACGTCGAGGATCGCGGCGTCGTACTGGCCGGCACGCAGCTTGGCGAGCCCTTCGCTCGGACGCACGGCGCTTTCGAGCGTGCAGCCAAAGCGTGCGAAGTAGGTGGTCAGCGGCGCGGCGAGATGTTCGTCGTCGTCGATCAGCAGGATGCGCGGCATGGCGGGATTGTGCCTCCTGGCGAACAATTGGCTGACGACTAGGCCCGCCGGCATTGCACCGCCATTGTCATTTCGATAGCCGGCCACCGCGGCGCGCTGCATTGTGCGACCTTCACCACGGATCGGCCCGCCCGATGCGGCCGAGGTGCGTGGCGCCGAAGCCGGCTGCGTACTTGAGGCCGTAGCCCAGCGCCCGGTCGAGGCCGATGTGCGCGCACCAGATCAAGCCGCCAGCCACCGCCCATGGCATCGCGGCGAGCACGCCGAGCACCAGTAGCGCAACGGCGCCGGCGTACGAGTGCGCCGCGTTGTAGAGCGCCGCGCCCACGCGCGGGCCCGCGAGGTAGCCGAGCATCGAGAGGTCGGGCACGAGCAGCCACAGCGCGAACACGCCCCAGCCGGCGCCGAACTGCGCATAGGCCGCCAGCGCCGCGCCCAGCACGACCACCCCTTCGAGCCGCAGCAGCGTGCGCACGCCACCCGTCGCTGCCACTGCCTGGTCGTGGGATACCGCGGAACCGGCTTCGCCGGGCCGCAGGTATCGCCCCCTTGCAGGGGGTTGGCGAAGCGACACGAAGTGCGCGAAGACTGGGGGTGAGCCAAGCCTAGCCACGATGGCCCCAGCGGCGTCCGCCGCGGTCCATGAAGTCGCGCACCTTCTGCTGCTGCGCGGCATTCAGGCTGTCGAAGAAATCGGCGGCGGCCGCGATGATTTCGGGACTGCCGTTGCGCACGGCCGTGGTCTTCTCGTCGACGAGCCGCGCGGCGCCCGCCTGGTCGAGCTTGTTGCCTGCGAACAGTGCCTTGAACTGCGAACGCGGATCGCCCGCGCCGCCCGCGCCACGCATCGCTTCACGCTGGGCCTGCAGCTTCTCGGCCAGCGCGGTGAGTTTCTGCTTTTGCAGAGTGTCGAGTTCGAGCTTGCTGCCGACTCGCTCGACCATCTTGGTGCGGAACTCGGCAGGGTCGCCGCCGCCCCAGCCATGCCGATGGCCGGCGCAGCCGGCAATGCTGCCCGCCACCACCGCGAGGCCTGCGAAACCGAAGAGAGTGCGTTTGATCCAGTGTTTCATGATGTTCCTTGCGGCCCGGGGTCGTGTGCGGCGGGCGTGAGTCTTAGAGCTTGCTGCTGCTGTTGCCGGCGGCTGCGGCACGTGCATCGACCGGGTTCTGCAGCGTCGAGATCACCTTGCTGTTCACTCGCGAACCCGAGGTCACGTTCTGGTCGGGTGCGGCGGCGGTGCGCATGGCTTCGTAGACGACGCCCGCGCGGTCTCTCGACACGGCCATGGTCTCGGCGCCGCGCGAGCCGCGCACCACGTTCTGGTCCGGCGCGGTGGCCGTGCGGACGGCTTCGGCGTTGACTTCGGCGCGGCTCATCGCCGATGCGAGCGGCTGGACGCCTTCGTAGGATTCAGCCTTGGCACCGGCCGCGGCCAGCAGGGCGAAGGAGCCGACGGTGACGATCTGGGTGAGGGAGAGAGATTTCATGAATCAGGCCTTTCTGTCGTTGAAGAGGAGACCTGATGGTGCTTGCCGCGAGGCGACAAGTCCTTTCACCGCAGTTTCGGCGTGTTTCGTTTTATGTCGATTCGCCCTGCTTTTGAGCGAATTGAGTGCGGAAGACCTAACTATCCCGCCAGGGCGGCGGCGGGATCGTCCGATTCGAGCACGCTCTTGGCCCAGGCTTCGAGCTTGCCGGTGTCGGCGCGCAGCACTTCCTGCTTGACGGCGAGGATGCGCGAGGGATGCATCGAGAAGCTGCGCAGCCCCAGGCCGAGCAAGAGGCGCGTGAAGGCCACGTCGCCCGCCATTTCGCCGCACACGGCCACGCCCTTGCCCTGGCGGCGGCATTCGGCGATGGTGTCGGCCACGAGCTTCAGCACCGCCGGGTGGGCGGGGTCGTACAGGTGGGCCACCGCTTCGTCGGCACGATCGATGGCCAGCGTGTACTGGATCAGGTCGTTGGTGCCGATCGACAGGAAGTCGAAGTACTTCAGGAAGGTCTTGAGCGTGAGCGCCGCGGCGGGAATCTCGATCATCGCGCCGAGCTTCACGTTGCCGTAGACAGCTCCGCGGCCGTCGAGCTCCGTGCGTGCGAAGTCGATCAGCGAGAGCGTCTGGCGGATCTCGCTGGCGTGCGCGAGCATCGGAATCAGCAGGTGGATTTCGCCATGAGCCGCCGCACGCAAGATGGCGCGCAATTGGGTGAGGAACATGGCCGGATCGGCCAGGCTCCAGCGAATGGCGCGCAGGCCCAGAGCGGGGTTCAGGTGCTCCTGCTTGCTGGCCGCCTTGCCGTCGATGGGCTTGTCGGCGCCCACGTCGATGGTGCGGATGGTGACCGGCATGCCCTGCATGCCCTCGACCGCGCGCTTGTAGGCCTGGTACTGCTCTTCCTCGTCGGGCAGGCGGGTCTGTCGCTGCGACTCGCGGCCCATGAAAAGGAACTCGCTGCGAAACAGCCCGACGCCCACGGCGCCGGCCTTGACGGCGCCGACGGTGTCTTCGGGCATCTCGATGTTGGCGAGCAGCTCGACGCGCTGGCCGTCGAGCGTCACCGCGGGCTTGTGGCGCAGGCGCGCAAGCCGGCCGCGCTCGAGATCGCCCTGGCGCTGCTTGAAACCGTATTCGGCCAGGATGATGGGCGAGGGATCGACGATCACCACGCCGGCATCGCCGTCGATGATGACCCAGTCGTCCTGGCGCACCAGCTGGCTCGCGGTGCGCGCGCCCACCACGGCGGGAATGTCCATGCTGCGCGCGACGATGGCGGTGTGCGAGGTGCGCCCGCCCACGTCGGTCACGAAGCCGGCGAACACGCTCTTCTTGAACTGGAGCATGTCGGCCGGCGAAAGATCGTGCGCAATCAGCACCAGCGGCGCGTCGATGCCGTCGCCCGCGGTGGGGTCGTCGTCGTCGTCGGAGGTGGGGCGCTTGCGGCGCGGCGGGCTGGGAGCGAGCACCGCGGCCGTGCCCTGCATGCGGTGCAGCAGCCGCTCGACCACCTGTTCGAGGTCGGCCTTGCGCTCGCGCAGGTATTCGTCCTCCATCTCGTCGAACTGGCGCGCGATGATTTCGAGCTGCGTGGTCAGCGCCCATTCGGCGTTGTAGAGGCGCTCGGTGATCCAGTGCTTCACGCCGCCGGTGAGCGCCTCGTCCTGCAGCAGCATCTGGTGCACTTCGAGCAGCGCCGCGAGTTCGTGCGGCGCATCGTTGGGGCCCATCAGCGCCACGTTCGTCTGCAGCTTGGCGAGCTCGTCGGCCACCGCGTTGCGCGCCGTGCGCACCCGGTCGATTTCGGTGTCGACCTCCTCGGGCTTGATGAAGTAGTGGGCCACGTCGATGCGGCTGGACACCACCAGCACCGCGCGGCCAATGGCAATGCCACGGGCAACGGGGAGGCCGTGGACTGCGAAAGTCATTCGCCTTCGCCGAACTTGTCGTTCATCAACTGGATGATGGCGGCCATCGCCTCTTCCTCCTGCTCGCCGTTGGTCTCCAGCTCGACGGTCGAGCCGAGGCCCGCAGCCAGCATCATGACGCCCATGATGCTCTTGGCATTGATGCGGCGGTCGCCGCGCGAGAGCCACACCTCGCAAGGAAAGCTGCCTGCGATTTTGGTGAGCTTGGCCGATGCGCGTGCATGCAGGCCCAGCTTATTGCTGATGGTCACGGATTTCTTGATCACTGTGCTTTCTCTTCGCCTGATTCTGGGGTGCCGCCACGGCCACCTGCATGACACCGGCCGTGCCGCCCGCGATGGCGCGCTGCACCAGCGTTTCGAGCGGCTCGTGGCGGTAGGTGACCGCGCGCAGCAGCATTGGCAGGTTGACGCCCGCCACCAGCCGCGAGCGGACACCGTCCACCAGCTTCTGGGCCACGTTGCAGGGCGTTGCGCCGAACACGTCGGCCAGCACCAGCACCTGCGAGCGCGGCGCATTGAGCTGCTGCTCCAGGGTGATCCGGGCGGCGGCCAGGGTTTCTTCGGGTGAGACGTTGGGCAGCACGTCGAGTGCGACGACGGCCTGCTCGCAGTCGGGGAACACATGCAGCGCGCACCGCCGCAGCGCCTGCGCGAACGGTGAGTGGGCGATGATGAGGATGCTGTTCATGCGGGTCGGAGGACTACGCGCCGATTATGCGGGGGCGCCCAAAGGAAGTAGGTATACGACATAACGCAGCAGGCCAGCAAAACGGACAGGGCCGCGTGGAACGATCCCACGAGGTCGAGCAAAAAGCCATCGCCGCCAGCATCTCACAGCGGGGCCCGCTATCAAAACGAGAGCGCGCACGCGCATTCCGAACGGCGGGCCGCCGCTCCTGGGAAGTCACCGTGTTCACGGAAGGCGCAGGCCTTCGAAGAAAGTCTTCGCCGCCTCGGGGGACGAAGGCCGCCCGAGCACGGTGGCCTGGTAGAGCGCGACGCTGCCGTCTTTTTGGGATTGGGCGAACCAGAGCACCTGGACGGGCGCGGCGCCCTTTTGGGCTGGCTGCGCATCGAGCCGCACTGGCGCGGGGGCCGCGGTGGCGCGCTGCAATGCGGCGGGGCCTTCGGTCAGCTGCGCGCCGCCCAACTGATTGCGCGTGGCCGCGCGCCACGCGACGAGCCAGGCCTCGGCCTGCGCGGGGCTGCCGGCGGATGCATGGGCAACGGCGAAGGTTGCGCCCCCGGTCTCGCAGCCAGCCATGTCGACCTTCACCGATTCGGCACCGAACGGCAGGGCACGGTTGGCACGGTCTGGCTTGCAGGGCAGCAGGGCGACCAGGCCCGCGTCGGCAATCGGCACCTCGCGCCAGTTGAAGGTGGGGCTGCAGGCGGCCAGGGCGACGGCGGTGGTGGCGGCGAGCAGCAGAGGCCAGGAGCGGGAAGCGAACGACAGCATCGGAGGGCGATTATCGAGCCGCCCACGGCACGCCCCGGCACGTTCCGCCCGGCGGAACTAAAATCCCGACGCCCCTCTCTCTCAGTTGCCATGAAAAAATACATCGCCGTCGCCGCAGTCGCGCTTGCATTGGCCGCCGGCGTGGGCGTGTACCTGGGGTCGGGCGCCACAGCTGCGCCAGCGTCGACCTTCGTGCTGCTCGACGGAAGCAAGAAGAGCACGGACGACCTCAAGGGCAAGGTCACGTTGGTCAACTTCTGGGCCACGAGCTGCGTGACCTGCGTGGCCGAGATGCCGAAGGTCATCGCCACCTACGACAAGTACAAGTCGAAGGGCTACGACACGCTGGCGGTGGCCATGAGCTACGACCCGCCGAGCTACGTCGTCAACTTTGCCGAAACCCGCAAGCTGCCGTTCAAGGTGGCGATCGACAACACCGGCAGCGTGGCACAGGCCTGGGGTGACGTGAAGCTCACCCCCACCACTTACCTGGTCAACAAGAAGGGCGAGATCGTGAAGCGCTACGTGGGCGAGCCCGATTTCGCCGAACTCCACAAGCTGATCGAGAAATTGCTCGCCGAAGCGTGAACCAGAAGGCGCTCCACGGAGCGCCTTCTGTCTTTTTGCGACGGCTTACTGGTTGCGGAAGCTGTCGTGGCAGGCCTTGCAGCTCCCTGCGGTCGAGCCGAACTGGGCCTTGAGCGCGTCGATGTTGCCCGCCTTGGCCGCGACTACCAGCTTGCCGGTCTCGGCAATCATCTTGTCCTGGTGTTCCTTGAACTTCGCGGTTTCCTTCCAGACCTCGGGCTTGCTCTTGCCGCCTTCCGTGCCGGCAGCGAAACCGGCCCAGGGAAACTTGGCCACTTCGGCCACGATATCGGCGTTGGCGATAGCCGTGGCCGCGTCGTAAGGGATGCGGCCGTTGGCCATGGCACCGATACGGCTGAAATGCTGGCCCATCACGAACAGCGCGCTCTGGCGGTACTTGATGGCGTCCTCGGGCTTGGCGAACTGGGCTGCGGCCGGCAGGGAAATCGCGGCACATGCAGCGGCCAGGGCGAACGAAGCAAGTCGAATCATCGGGGGTCCTTGTAGGTAGTGGAGCACCGTCGAAAGCGGTGCCGCGCCGAGTGTAGAGGCACCGTTACAGCGCGCATAGCAACAACCCGAAGCATGGAGCCGCCGGACTTTGCTAATCTGCGCCTTCCGCAGTTTTTGCGCACCTTGCCTTCTCGATGACCGACTCTTCCGTGGCCTCCATGCCGGCCGCAGCGTCCGATCCCCCCGTCCGGGCACGCATCTGGGACCTGCCCACGCGGGTTTTTCACTGGGCGCTGAGCGCCGCAGTCGTCGGCCTGATCGCCACCGGCCTCGGCGGCGTGATGGAGTGGCACTTCCGCCTGGGCTACACGGTGCTCGCCTTGCTGCTGTTCCGCCTGTTCTGGGGCTTCGTGGGCGGGCGCTGGTCGCGTTTTGCCTCGTTCTTCTATGGCCCGGGCTCCGTCGTCGCGTATCTGCGCGGGCGGGCCCATCCCCATCATGTGATCGGCCATACGCCGCTGGGCGCCCTCTCGGTGTTCACCGTGCTTGCGGTGCTTGCGGTGCAGGTAGGCACAGGGCTGGTGGCGGACGACGAGGTCTCGGCCGCGGGGCCGCTGACGCGCTTCGTTTCGAGCGGCGTGGTGAGCCTTGCCACCGGCTGGCACAAATCGCAAGGCAAGACGCTCGTGATTGCGCTGGTGAGCCTGCACGTGCTGGCGGTGCTCTTCTACGTGCTGGTCAAGCGGCATCGCCTGGTGCGGCCCATGGTTTCGGGCGACAAGCTGATCGCCGCGACCGGTGCCGCAGGCCAGGTGGCGCCAAGCCGCGATGACGCCGTGTCGCGCGGGCTTGCGCTGGTGCTGTTCGCCGTGTGCGCAGGCGTGGCGTATTGGATTGCGTCGCTGCGCGTATGAGTTCCTCGGTTTCACGCCCGCTGCCACTGGCCGACACGCCGGCCGTCGTGCTTTTGACGCCCGACGAAGCTCACGAGATCGATGCAACGCGCGCGATCTTTCGCGACTACGCCGCTTCGCTGGGCATCGACCTGTGCTTCCAGAATTTCGACGAGGAAGTGGCCGGCCTGCCCGGCGACTACGCAGAGCCGCGCGGCGCCCTGCTCCTCGCGCTGGTCGATCCGGCCCATATCAAGGAGGCCACCGGACAACAGGCGCCGACCCTCCTGCGATCCGATGGAACGCTGGCGCACGTGGCGGGCTGCTGCGCCCTGCGCCCGCTCGACAATGCCGACTACGCCAATTGCGCGGAAATGAAGCGGCTGTACGTGCGGCCCGGCTTTCGCGGGCTCGGTGTCGGCCGGCAACTCGCCGAAGCCATCCTCGACGCCGCGCGCAGCGCGGGCTATGCCTGCGTGCTGCTCGACACGCTGGACGACATGGAATCGGCCCGCGCGCTCTACGAAGACCTGGGCTTCGCGGAAGTGCCGCCCTACTATCACAACCCGATTGCGGGCGCGCACTACCTCAAGGCGGAGCTTTAGCCGCCCCTTTGGCCGCCAGTCCTCAGCCGCGGGCTTGCGCCAGCAGCGTCTCTGCGTTGCTGACCTCGAACTTGCCCGGTGCCTCGACGTTGAGCGAGGCCACCTTGCCGTCCTTCACGAGCATCGAATAGCGATTGCTGCGCAGGCCCATGCCGCGGCCGGTCAGGTCGAGCGTGAGGCCGGTCGCCTTGGCGAAATCGGCGCTGCCGTCGGCCAGCATGCGCACCTTGGTGCCGGTCTTCTGGTCGCGCGCCCAGGCACCCATCACGAAAGCGTCGTTCACGCTCACGCACCAGATCTCGTCCACGCCGGCGGCCTTGAAGTCGTCGAAGTGCTGCACATAGCCGGGCACATGCTTGGCCGAGCAGGTCGGCGTGAAGGCGCCGGGCAGCGCGAACAGCGCAATGGTCTTGCCGGCCGTGGCCTTGCTCACGTCCACCGGGTTCGGGCCGATGCTGCAGCCTTCGCCCTCGACCTCGGAATACTCCTGCAGGGTTGCCGAAGGAAGGGTGTCGCCGACTTTGATCATCTGAATGCTCCTGAAAAAGAAAAACGGCCCACATTGTGGGCCGTTTCCGGATGGGTTGCCTTCACGAGGCTTCCCGAGGTCGATCAACCAGTGATCAGACCAGCACGGCCTTCTCGACCAGACGGGTCACGACCCAGTTCTTGGTCTTCGAGATCGGACGGCTTTCCGTGATTTCGATGGTGTCGCCCAGCTTGTACTCGCCCTTTTCGTCATGGGCGTGGTACTTGCTCGTCTTGGCCACGATCTTGCCGTAGAGCTCGTGCTTCACACGGCGCTCGACCAGCACGGTCACGGTCTTGGCACGCTTGTCGCTGACCACCTTGCCAATCAAGGTGCGCTTGAGGGATTTTTTAGCTTCCGTCATGTTCACTCCTTACTTGGCGGCTTGGGTTTCTTGCTGCTTCTGAGCAAGAATGGTCTTGGCGCGCGCGATGTCGCGACGCGTCACGCGCAGCGTCGAGGTGTTCGACAGCTGTTGCGTGGCTTTCTGCATGCGCAGGCCGAAATGGGCCTTTTGCAGTTCCTTGACTTCGGTTTGCAGCGCTGCGACGTCCTTCGTGCGCAGGGTTGCAGCCTTGGTCACCTTGGCCGGAGCCACGGTTTCTTTTTTCTTACGTGTTGCCATGGATGTTCTCCTCTCAGGCGCCGAGCTGGCGAGCGACGAACGTCGTGCGCAGCGGAAGCTTGGCGGCGGCCAGGCGGAACGCTTCGCGGGCGAGTTCTTCGGGCACGCCGACGATCTCGAACACGATCTTGCCAGGCTGGATTTCAGCGACGTAGTACTCGGGGTTGCCCTTACCGTTACCCATCCGCACTTCGGCGGGCTTGGTAGAGATCGGCTTGTCCGGGAACACGCGGATCCAGATACGGCCACCGCGCTTCACGTGACGCGAAATCGCGCGACGAGCGGCTTCGATCTGGCGCGCCGTGAGGCGGCCGCGGTCGGTGCATTTGAGACCGAAATCACCGAAGGCAACCGAGTTACCCCGGGTTGCGACGCCGGTGTTGCGGCCCTTTTGTTCCTTGCGGAACTTTCTGCGTGCAGGTTGCAGCATTTTTAATACTCCGTAGTTCTAAGACCGATCACTCGGTCTTGGCACCGTCAGCTGCTGCAGCTGGCGCGGCTTTGCGGACGCGCTTAACGGCGGGTTTCGAGTCTGCACCCGGAGCAGCGGGAGCTGCGCCAGTGGCTTCTGCGGGCTTGTCGCTGCCGTCGGCCGGGGCGGTGTTGCCACCGATCGGGCCACGGGCACCGGCGCGCGGGCCGGGACCACGACGGTCGCCACCCGGACGGTCGCCACCAGGGCGGCCATCACGGCGGGGACCACGCGGACGACGCTCATCGTCGGGACGCGGCGTTTCGACGGCCGGCAGGTCGTTACGACCCAGCGTGTCGCCCTTGTAGACCCAGACCTTGACGCCGATGACGCCGTAGGTGGTCTTGGCTTCCGAGGTGCCGTAGTCGATGTCGGCGCGCAGGGTGTGAAGCGGCACGCGACCTTCGCGATACCACTCGGTACGAGCGATTTCGATACCGTTCAGGCGGCCAGCCGACATGATCTTGATGCCTTGGGCACCCAGACGCATGGCGTTTTGCATGGCGCGCTTCATGGCGCGGCGGAACATGATCCGCTTTTCGAGCTGCTGCGTGATGCTGTCGGCGATCAGCTGGGCATCGATTTCAGGCTTGCGCACTTCTTCGATGTTCACTGCCACCGGCACGCCGAGCTGCTTGCCCAGTTCGCGCTTGAGGTTCTCGATGTCTTCGCCCTTCTTGCCGATCACGACGCCCGGACGAGCCGAGTAGATCGTGATGCGTGCGTTCTTGGCGGGACGCTCGATCATGACGCGCGACACCGAAGCGTTCTTCAGCTTCTTCTTCAGGTATTCGCGAACCTTGATGTCTTCGGCCAGCATGCCCGCGAAATCGCGGTCGCTTGCGTACCAGCGGCTGGACCAATTACGGGTAACCGCAAGGCGGAAGCCGGTCGGATGGATTTTCTGTCCCATATTTCTTCCAGGCGTTCTTAGTTGCCAACCGTCACGTACACATGGCACGTGGGCTTGCTGATGCGGTTACCGCGACCCTTGGCTCGCGCCGTGAAGCGCTTGAGCGTGGCACCTTGTTCGACGTAGATGGTCTTGACCTTCAGTTCGTCGATATCGGCGCCATCGTTGTGCTCGGCGTTGGCGATTGCCGACTCGAGCACCTTCTTGATGATCACAGCGGCTTTTTTCTGCGTGAATTGCAGAACGTTGAGCGCTTGATCAACCTTCTTGCCGCGGATCAGGTCAGCGACCAGACGGCCCTTGTCGACCGAGAGGCGGACACCGCGGAGGACTGCACGTGTTTCAGACATGGTCGTTCCTTACTTCTTCTGGACTTTCTTGTCCGCGGGGTGCCCCTTGAACGTGCGCGTGAGCGCAAATTCGCCGAGCTTGTGGCCGACCATCTGGTCGGTGATGTAGACAGGCACGTGCTGCTTGCCGTTGTGCACGGCAATGGTCAGGCCGATGAACTCGGGCAGAACCATCGAGCGGCGCGACCAGGTCTTGATCGGCTTCTTGTCCTTCGTCGTCACAGCCTTGTCGGCCTTGGCCACGAGGTGATGGTCAACAAACGGACCCTTTTTGAGAGAGCGAGTCATTTGCTATCCCTTACTTCTTGCGGCGCGACACGATGAAGACCTGCGTGCGCTTGTTGTTACGGGTACGGTAGCCCTTGGTCAGGTTGCCCCATGGGTCGACAGGATGGCGGCCTTCGCCGGTCTTGCCTTCGCCACCACCGTGCGGGTGGTCGACCGGGTTCATCACCACACCGCGAACGGTCGGGCGAATACCCATGTGACGCTTCACACCGGCCTTGCCGAGTTGGCGCAGGCTGTGCTCTTCGTTTGCGACTTCACCGATGGTGGCGCGGCATTCGATGTGGATGCGGCGCACCTCACCCGAACGCATGCGGACCTGGGCGTAGACGCCTTCGCGAGCCAGCAGCGTGGCCGACGTGCCAGCCGAACGCGCGATCTGCGCGCCCTTGCCGGGTTGCAGTTCGATGCAGTGGATCGTCGAGCCGACCGGAATGTTGCGGATCGGCAGCGTGTTGCCGGCGCGGATCGGGGCTTCCGAACCGCTCAGCAGCGTTGCACCGGCTTCAAGACCGCGTGGGGCGATGATGTAGCGGCGCTCGCCGTCGGCGTAGCAGACCAGGGCAATGTGGGCGGTGCGGTTCGGGTCGTATTCGATGCGTTCGACCTTGGCCGGGATGCCGTCCTTGTTGCGCACGAAGTCGACAACGCGATAGTGATGCTTGTGACCACCGCCGCGATGGCGAATCGTGATGTGACCGTTGTTGTTGCGACCGGCAGCCTGGAACTGCGGCTCGAGCAACGGCGCGTGAGGGGCACCCTTGTACAGGTGGTCCCGCGAAATCTTCACCGCGCCGCGTTGGCCCGGCGAAGTGGGTTTCATCTTGATGACAGCCATGATTAAGCGCCTTCCCCGACGAGGTTGAGCTCTTGACCGGGCTTCAGGGTCACATAGGCCTTGCGAACGTTGTCGCGGCGGCCGATGGACTTGCCAAAGCGCTTGGTCTTGCCCTTGGTGTTGAGCACCGACACGCCCTGGACTTCGACCTTGAACATCAGTTCGACAGCGGCCTTGATCTCGGGCTTGGTGGCGTCTTGCAGCACCTTGAAAGTGACAGCGTTCGACTTCTCGCCGACCATCGTTGCCTTTTCGGACACGATCGGGGCGACCAGCACCGCCATCAGGCGGCCTTCTTCGAACGTACGTTCAGCGGCGGTAGGGTTCACGCGGCTCATGCGAACATCTCCTTGAGCTTGTCGACGGCACCCTTGGTGACCAGCACCTTCTTGTAGTGGACCAGCGACACCGGATCGGCGTAGCGGGGTTCGACCACGAGAATGTTGACCAGATTGCGCGAGGCAAGGTACAGGTTTTCGTCGACTTCTTCGGCGATCACGAGCACGGACTCGAGATTCATTGCCTTGAAACGGGCTGCCAGCGGCTTCGTCTTGGGCGAATCCACGGTCAGCGAATCCACCACGGCCAGACGGCCTTCGCGAGCGAGCTGCGAGAAGATGGCGGCCATGCCGGCGCGGTACATCTTCTTGTTGATCTTCTGCGAGAAGTTTTCGTCAGGCATGTTCGGGAAAATCCGGCCACCCCCGCGCCACAGCGGCGAGGACGTCATACCGGCACGGGCGCGGCCCGTTCCCTTTTGCTTGAAAGGCTTCTTGGTCGAGTGCTTGACCTGTTCGCGGTCCTTCTGGGCGCGCGTGCCTTGGCGGGCGTTGGCCTGGAATGCAACGACGATCTGGTGAACCAGGTCTTCGTTGTAGTCACGGCCGAACACGGTCTCGGGGGCGTCGTACTTCGACGCGGCCTGGCCTTGTTCGTTCAGGAGTTCGAGTTGCATTACTTCGCTCCTTCGGCCGCTTGCGGCTTGGCCTTGATGGCGGGACGCACGGTGACGAAGCCACCCTTTGCGCCCGGGATCGCGCCCTTGATGAGCAACAGTTGACGCGCTTCGTCGATGCGGAACACATCGAGGTTCTGCGTGGTCTTGGTGACGTCGCCGAGGTGGCCCGTCATGCGCTTGCCGGGGAACACGCGACCGGGGTCTTGTGCCATGCCGATCGAGCCGGGAACGTTGTGCGAACGGCTGTTACCGTGCGACGCGCGTTGCGAGCTCATGTTGTGGCGCTTGATGGTGCCGGCGAAGCCCTTGCCGATCGAGGTGCCTTGCACGTCGACCTTCTGGCCCACCGAGAACACGCTGCTCGCGGCGATGACGCCGCCAGCCTTGTGCTGGTCAGCGGTGTCGGCGGTCACGCGGAATTCGCGGATGATTTCACCAGCTTCGACACCCGCCTTGGCGAGGTGGCCGGCTTGCGGCTTGGTCACGCGCGATGCTTTGCGCGAACCGAACGTCACTTGCAGTGCGACGTAGCCGTCGGTCTCTTGCGACTTGATCTGGGTCACACGGTTGTTGGACACATCCACCACCGTGACAGGAACTGCGTCCCCGTCATCGGTGAAGAGACGCATCATCCCCACCTTGCGGCCCAGCAACCCGAGGGAGTTGCTCAGACTCATTTGTTTTCTCCAAAAATGGAAGCTCCCTTCGCCGCTGCCACTTCAATTGGCGACAGCGTTTGGCCGATTCCCTGGGGGCACCGGCCTGCGAAAGAAGGTTGATAAATCTCTACTCCCATGGCGTCCGCATAGACGCAACAAGGGCAGAGCCAGCGATTATAGCCCGCTATGCATGCGCAGTGCAAGCAGCGTTGTAAAGCGATCCCGGGGCGTGTTCAGCCCCGAAAAGTGCTGCTTTTTACCTATTTGACCGGCATCGTGATGATGCCGTCACCGCCCGGCGTGCGCTTCATCTCACCCGTGGTTTTCTGGGCCGGCGTTGCTGTTCCGGTCTGGATGGGGACGGAAATCGCGCTCGACGCCCCGCCCTGGGTGATGAACACATTGAGGTAGGCCAGGCCTTCGGCCTCGCTCACCACGACGACGGTGGCCGTGGTTCGCTTGCCCGACGGCAGCGTCAGCGTGCTGCTTCCCTGGAGCGTCAGCCCGCGGTCGGCACTCAGGCGCACCGTGGCGCCTTCAGCCTCGGTCACGTCATCGAACTGCAGCACGACGGGCGTCGCCCGGCCCACCTGCGGCGTGGCGTCGAGGCGGTATTGGAGCCTGACGCCGGAACTTCCGGGCTTTTGCGGTGCGGTGGTCATGGGCGCGGTGCGGTGCTGTGCCCCCGCATGCCTGGGCTTGGCGCTGCGCGCCGCAGGGTCGCCGTCCGCCGCGGCCGGCGCCGGCAACGTGGCCAGCGCCAGGCACGCGATGGCCATCATCGAATTCGAACGGATGTTCATGGCGGCCTTTCTTGCCTTTCCTGCTACTGGATGGAGACTTTGAAGCATGTCAGCGCTCCGGAATTGTTGAGGTCCGACACGGCAAGAACGTATTCGCCGGACGACAGGCTGACTGCGTTGCTTTCTCGAGCGATGAACCCGCCCCTGAAGAGGTCGAAATCGGGATTCGAGCCGGCCGGACCTCCGTTGACCACGATCTGGTAGCTGCGGCTGGCGGGCGCGGTGAAGCGAAGGTAGGAGAAGCTGCCCAGCTTGTTGTCGGTACCGGCCGAACTGGAAACGCAGGCCTGGGTCGGGGCGCCGCCTACGGCCGCGAGCCTGTACATCGGCAGCGTGATCGGGATTCCGCCATCGTTCGTCTCCGCGCCGCCATAGGGATCGTTGCCCGTCGCGTGGATGTCTTGCCCGGCGAGCAGGGTTGCCAGCGATGCGGCGCTCGTCGGCGCCGTCGCATTGAAGGCCGCCGCGAACGGATGAATCGACGTGACGGCAGTACCGCTCCTGAACTGACTTCCGGTCAGCGTGTCATGGATCGGCTTGAAACCGACCTGCTGGTTGAGATTCCAGAAAATCGACTGGATCGAAGGCTCGCGGTACCAGCCCGGCGTGGTCGGGGGGCCCGCAGCGAGGTCGATGTTGGTGCTGAACTGCGCCGCCGACTGCTGGGGGCCGCCCGAGTCGACATAGTTCCGGCGCTCGAGCGCGATGCCCGACCAGGCGTTGCCCCAGCCCTCGGAGAAGGCGAGCCGGCGATCGAGGCGCTGGCCCTGCGAATGGGAGCCGCCCATCGAGTCGTCGCGGCTGAAGGCCGATTGGTAGTAATGGCCCCATTCATGCGCGATCACCGAATTGTCGTATTCGTCGGTATCCACGTCTTCCTTGCCGAGCACATAGATTTCGCGGCCGCTGCTTCTGTTGACGAAGAATGTGGTGCCGATCTGCCCTGCCGCGACGCTGCCGGGAGAAGGCGCATTGTTGATGCTCCAGTACACGCGCAGCACCGGAAACGCCGTGGCCGGGGCGACCGACACCACCTTCTGCATGGCGGCGTAGACCGTGTCGAGGATGGCAAAAGGTCCCGCCACCCGATCGCCCGTATAGCCTGAGCCACCCCAACCCGAGGGCGCATGGATGTCGCGCACCATTGCCACCGCACCCGATGAGAAAGCGGGGCTCTGCATGCTGTACAGCGTGCCGGACCGGACGTTGTCGCGCACGGTGACATCCCAGCTCGCACCTGGACCGCTACGGGCCAGTTGGGCGTTGACGCGCACCGCGATCGCCGTGTTTGCGGGCACGGACACCGAGTAGGCACCGTTGTCGTCGGTGGTCGCCGCGGCCAGTTGCACGGAGCTTGCCGCATCGAGCACTTCCAGCAGCGCACCGCGCACCGGCTTGGGCGTGGCGCTGGCATAAACCAGCGTGCCATTCGGGTTCGGAACGGATTCATAGGTGGCCGTGCCGCTCAGCGTCACCGCGCTCGACGTGCCGGGCGCTACCGGCAAGAAGGGCAGACCACCACCGCCGCCTCCGCCGCCCCCACCACCGCAACCGGCCAGCAGCGCTGCTGCCGTGATGCACGCCATCACCCCCGACGCAAAAGAGATACCTTGTCTCATGCTGTGCTGCCTCTTGCCTTTCCACTGACCCGTGCCTTCCCATGGATGGAGAGGCCGCCGCCCCGGCGAGGATGCCACATCGGCGCTACAAAAAAACAAAGCCCGCCTGCATTTCTGCAGTCGGGCTTCATCAAGAACGCGGCGCGAGGCCGCGGTGCTTATTGCAGCTTGATTTCGACGTCCACGCCGGCCGGCAGGTCGAGCTTCATCAGCGCGTCCACGGTCTTGTCGGTCGGATCGACGATGTCCATCAGGCGCTGGTGCGTGCGGATCTCGAGCTGGTCGCGCGACGTCTTGTTGACGTGCGGCGAACGCAGGATGTCGAAACGTTTCATGCGGGTCGGCAGGGGCACGGGACCCTTGACGATCGCGCCGGTGCGCTTGGCGGTATCAACGATTTCGGCTGCCGACTGGTCGATCAGCTTGTAGTCGAACGCCTTCAGGCGGATGCGGATTTTTTGCTTGGTAGCCATGATGATTCCTTTGCGTCCGGCTTAGATGTCGAGGATCTTGGCCACGACGCCCGAACCCACGGTACGGCCGCCTTCGCGGATGGCGAAGCGCAGGCCTTCTTCCATCGCGATCGGGTTGATCAGCTTCACGGTGATGCTGACGTTGTCGCCAGGCATGACCATTTCCTTGTCCTTGGGCAGCTCGATCGCGCCGGTCACGTCCGTCGTGCGGAAGTAGAACTGCGGACGGTAGTTGTTGAAGAACGGCGTGTGACGGCCACCTTCGTCCTTGGACAGCACGTACACCTCGGCGGTGAAGTGGGTGTGCGGCTTGATCGAGCCGGGCTTGCACAGCACTTGGCCGCGCTCGACTTCTTCGCGCTTGGTGCCGCGCAGCAGCACGCCGACGTTGTCGCCCGCCTGGCCTTGGTCCAGCAGCTTGCGGAACATTTCCACGCCGGTGCAGGTGGTCTTGACGGTCGGGCGGATGCCGACGATCTCGATTTCCTCGCCGACCTTGATCACGCCGCGCTCGACGGCGCCGGTCACGACGGTGCCGCGGCCGGAGATCGAGAACACGTCTTCCACGGGCATCAGGAAGGTGCCGTCCACGGCGCGCTCGGGCGTCGGGATGTAGGTATCGAGGGCTTCGGCCAGCTTCATGATGGCTTCTTCACCCAGCTTGCCCTTGTCGCCTTCCAGGGCGAGCTTGGCCGAGCCGTGGATGATGGGGGTGTCGTCGCCCGGGAATTCGTACTTGTCCAGCAGCTCGCGCACTTCCATTTCAACGAGTTCGAGCAGTTCGGCGTCGTCGACCATGTCGCACTTGTTCAGGAACACGATGATGTAGCCCACACCGACCTGACGGGCCAGCAGGATGTGCTCGCGGGTCTGGGGCATGGGGCCGTCGGCGGCCGAGCACACGAGAATGGCGCCGTCCATCTGGGCCGCGCCGGTGATCATGTTCTTGACGTAGTCGGCGTGGCCGGGGCAGTCGACGTGAGCGTAGTGGCGGTTGGCCGTTTCGTACTCGACGTGGGCGGTGTTGATGGTGATGCCGCGGGCCTTTTCTTCGGGCGCCGCGTCGATCTGGTCGTAGGCCTTGGCTTCGCCGCCGAACTTGGCCGACAGCACCGTGGCGATGGCCGCCGTCAGCGTGGTCTTGCCGTGGTCGACGTGACCGATCGTGCCCACGTTCACGTGCGGCTTGGTGCGGGTGAATTTACCTTTTGCCATTTTTCAATCCTTGAAAGAGCATTCCCGTGTATTGGTTTTATGTCTGCACCCGATTGCTGGTTCGCCTCGCACGGGAACGCGGCGGCACCGGATCGCAGACAACGAGAGCCGCGCACTGCGCGACCCCACATTCTTTTTAGTCAGTTGGGGACAGAGCAAATTTGCTGCGCAAATCCTGGTCTGTCCCGCAAAGACATTACTTAGCGCGAGCTGCCACGATGGCTTCGGCAACGTTGCGCGGAGCTTCAGCGTAGTGCTTGAACTCCATCGTGTACGTGGCACGGCCTTGCGACATCGAACGCAGCGTGGTCGAGTAGCCGAACATTTCCGACAGCGGCACTTCGGCCTTGATGGCCTTGCCGCCACCGATCATGTCTTCCATGCCCTGCACCATGCCGCGGCGTGAGGACAGGTCGCCCATCACGTTGCCGGCGTAGTCTTCAGGCGTTTCGACTTCCACGGCCATCATCGGCTCGAGAATCACGGGGCTGGCCTTGCGGGCGCCTTCCTTGAAACCGAAGATGGCGGCCATCTTGAACGCCATTTCGTTCGAGTCCACGTCGTGGTACGAGCCGAAGTGCAGCGTGACCTTGACGTCGACGACGGGGTAGCCCGCCAGCACGCCCTGGGTCAGCGCTTCCACAACGCCCTTTTCCACTGCGGGGATGTATTCGCGAGGAACCACACCGCCCTTGATGGCGTCGACGAACTCGAAGCCCTTGCCCGCTTCCTGCGGCTCGAGCTTCAGGATGACGTGGCCGTACTGGCCCTTGCCGCCCGACTGGCGAACGAACTTGCCTTCGGCATCTTCGACCGTCTTGCGGATCGTTTCGCGGTAGGCCACTTGCGGCTTGCCCACGTTGGCTTCCACGCCGAACTCGCGCTTCATGCGGTCCACGATGATTTCGAGGTGAAGCTCGCCCATGCCGGCGATGATGGTCTGGCCCGATTCTTCGTCGGTCTTGACGCGGAACGACGGGTCTTCCTGTGCCAGGCGTTGCAGGGCGATGCCCATCTTTTCCTGGTCGACCTTGGTCTTGGGCTCGACGGCCTGGGAGATCACCGATTCCGGGAACACCATGCGCTCGAGCGTCAGGATGGCGGCGGGATCGCACAGGGTTTCGCCCGTGGTCACTTCCTTCAGGCCAATACAGGCGGCGATGTCGCCGGCGCGGATTTCGCTCACTTCGACGCGGTTGTTGGCGTGCATCTGCACGATCCGGCCGATACGCTCTTTCTTGCCACGCACCGGGTTGTAGACGCTGTCGCCCTTGGTCAGCACGCCGGAATAGACGCGAACGAAAGTCAGCTGGCCGACGAACGGGTCGGTCATGAGCTTGAAAGCGAGCGCGGAGAACTTCTCGTCGTCGTCGGCCTTGCGGGTCGTCGGCACTTCGTCTTCGTCCATGCCCTTGACCGGCGGGATGTCCGTCGGTGCGGGCATGTATTCGACGACGGCGTCGAGCATGGCTTGCACGCCCTTGTTCTTGAAGGCCGAGCCGCACAGCATCGGCTGGATTTCGCCAGCGATGGTGCGTTGGCGGATCGCAGCCTTGATTTCGGCTTCGGTCAGCTCATTGCCTTCGAGGTACTTGTTCATGAGCTCTTCGCTCGCTTCGGCAGCGGCTTCGACGAGCTTTTCGCGGTACTCGGCGCACACCTCGGCCAGGTCGGCCGGGATTTCGCCGTACTTGAAGGTCACGCCCTTTTCTTCGTCCCAGATGATCGACTTCATCTTGACCAGGTCGACGATGCCCTGGAAGCGCTCTTCGGCGCCGATCGGGATCTGGATCACGACGGGGTTGGCCTTCAGGCGGTCCACCATCATCTGGCGCACGCGCAGGAAGTCGGCGCCGGTGCGGTCCATCTTGTTGACGAACGCGAGGCGCGGAACCTTGTACTTGTTGGCTTGGCGCCAGACGGTTTCGGACTGGGGCTGCACGCCGCCGACCGCGTCGTACACCATGACAGCGCCGTCCAGCACGCGCATCGAGCGCTCGACTTCAATGGTGAAGTCCACGTGGCCGGGGGTGTCGATGATGTTGATGCGGTGTTCGTCGAACGTGCCCGCCATGCCCTTCCAGAAGCAGGTGGTGGCAGCCGAGGTGATCGTGATGCCGCGCTCTTGCTCTTGCTCCATCCAGTCCATCGTGGCGGCGCCATCGTGCACTTCACCGATCTTGTGGTTCACACCGGTGTAGAACAGGATGCGCTCGGTCGTCGTGGTCTTGCCGGCGTCGATGTGCGCGGAGATGCCGATGTTGCGGTAGCGCTCGATGGGGGTCTTGCGGGACATGATTTACTTTCGGGTTAAATGCGTTGAGCGCTGGGCCCTGAGCCCGGGCGACATCGCCCGACACTCAACGCCCAACGCCCAAGCGAAGTTTGATTCTTAGAAGCGGAAGTGGCTGAACGCCCGGTTGGCTTCTGCCATGCGGTGCACTTCGTCGCGCTTCTTCATGGCGCCGCCACGGCCTTCCGTGGCTTCCATCAGTTCGTTGGCCAAACGCAAGGCCATCGACTTTTCGCCGCGCTTGCGGGCAGCTTCCTTGATCCAGCGCATCGACAGGGCGAGGCGACGGACGGGACGGACTTCGACCGGCACTTGATAGTTCGCACCGCCAACGCGGCGCGACTTCACTTCGACCATCGGCTTCACGTTGTTGATGGCAACGGTGAACGCCTCGAGGGGGTCCTTGTCCGGGTTCTTCTTCTCGATGAATTCGAGGGCACCGTAAATGATGCGCTCGGCAACAGCCTTCTTGCCGCCTTCCATGATCACGTTCATGAATTTGGACAGCTCGACATTGCCGTACTTGGGATCCGGCAGGATTTCACGTTTGGGGACTTCGCGACGACGTGGCATGTTACTAACCTCTTTGCTTCAGTTGGCACCGTTTCCGGCACCGCGAGAGCCATTCCGGACTCTCACTTACTCGACCCGACATTGGGTCACTCCGTTCGATGTGCCCGCCAAGGCAACCGAACACCATTTGTTTGTTTTTTACGACAGGAAGGCTTACGCCTTCTTGGGACGCTTCGCGCCGTACTTGGAACGCGACTGCTTGCGGTCTTTCACGCCTTGCAGGTCGAGCGAGCCGCGCACGATGTGGTAGCGAACACCGGGCAAGTCCTTGACACGACCGCCGCGAACCAGCACGACGCTGTGTTCCTGCAGGTTGTGGCCTTCGCCGCCGATGTAGGAAATGACTTCGAAGCCATTGGTCAGACGGACCTTGGCAACTTTACGAAGCGCCGAGTTGGGCTTCTTTGGCGTCGTGGTGTAGACGCGGGTGCAGACACCGCGGCGTTGCGGCGAGTTCTGCATGGCAGGGCTCTTCGAATTGATCTTTTCGACCGTTCGACCCTGACGCACCAGTTGATTGATGGTTGGCATGAATGAATTAGTCCCAAAACAACCCGGCTTTGGCTGTGAACCGCCCTTGTCGTGACTCAAGGAAGCCGGGAATAACGAAAACGTGAAACCCTTCGGAAAATTCCGAAAAGCCCACGAGTATAGCAGTCCACCCCGCCGTCAGCAATTGCTATGCGCTGGCATCACTTGATCCAGAGCCGGACGGCATCCCAGGCGCGGCCAAAAATACCCGCCTGCTCGACGCCTTCCAGCGCCACCAGCGGCACATCGGCCAAAGGCTGGTCGTCCAGGGTCACCTTGAGCGAGCCCACGGGCTGGTACTTGGTGAACGGCGCCACCAGCGGATCGGGGCGCGCCACCTGGGTCTTGATCTTGTTGGCGGTACCCGCCGGTACCGCCACCACGATCGCTTCCGGACGGCCCAGCTTGAGCGTGTTGGCCTTGCCCTTCCAGACCGCCGGCGTGGCGGCCGGCTGGCCGGCGTCGAACAGGCGGACGGCGTCGTAGGCGGTGTAGCCCCAGTTCAGCAGCTTTTGCGACTCGTTGGCGCGCACGGTTTCACCCGAGGTGCCCAGCACGATCGACAGCAGGCGGCGGCCGCCGGTCAGGTTGGGGAAGTCGCGCTTGGCGGTGGCGATCATGCAATAGCCGGCCGCCTCGGTATGGCCGGTCTTGAGGCCGTCGACGGTCGGGTCGCGAAACAGCAGCAGGTTGCGGTTGGTGTCGTTGGTCGAGGGCGTGCCGGGGTAGCGGTACTTCTTGATGGCGTAGTACTTGGCTTCTTCGGGGAAGTCTCGCACCAGGCGCGTCGCAAGAATGCTCAGGTCGCGCGCCGTGGTGGTGTGGCCGGGCGCCGTGAGGCCCTCGGGGTTCTTGTAGGCAGTGTTCTTCATGCCCAGCGCCTTGGCCTGCGCATTCATGAGTTCGACAAAATGCTCCACCGTGCCGCCCACGCCTTCGGCCAGCGCCACCGTGGCGTCGTTGCCCGACTGGACGATGAGCCCCTTGATCAGGTCTTCGACCGGCACCTGCATCTTCGGGTCGATGAACATGCGCGAACCGGGCATCTTCCAGGCGCGCTGGCTGACGGGCAAGGTCTGGGTCAGCGTGATCTTCTTGGCGCGCAGCGCGTCGAACACGATGTAGGCCGACATCAGCTTGGTGAGTGAGGCCGGCTCGACCGGGCTGTCGATGTCCTTCTGGGCGAGGATCTGGTTGGCCGTGATGTCGAGCAGCAGGTAGCTGCGCGCGGCAATTTCCGGCGGTGCCGGCACCTGGGCAGCGGCAATCATGCAGACCGAAGCGGCGGCGCCCAGCACCAGGGCGCGAAACGCGGCAAGAAAACGATTCATGGGAGAGATTGGGAGAAAACGAAAACAAGCCCGCAGGGCTTTCATGCGATGCCCGCGCGCAGATGGCGGACGACCAGACTTTTGAGCAGCGGCAATTGTCCGTGAAAGAAATGGCCGCCCCCGGGGACAACCGTGACAGGAAGTGACTGCGGCCGCGCCCAGTCCATGACAGCCGACAGCGGCACCGTGTCGTCGGCTTCGCCGTGGACCACCAGCGTGCGCTCATGTGCTTCGGCCGGCAGCGTGGCCACGGAAAAGCGCGAGGCCGCCGTTCCAACGAGCACGAGCTGCCGAATGTCACGAGACGCCCAGAGCTTTTCGGCCGCGCAGCTCGCCACGAAGGCGCCGAACGAAAACCCGGCGATGGCCAGCGGGCCCTCGGGGGCGAGCCGTTCGACGACGTTCAGCATGTCTTCGCGCTCACCGCGGCCTTCGTCGTGCACGCCCTCGCTCGCGCCCACGCCTCTAAAGTTGAAGCGCACCGCGGTCCAGCCGCAGGCGACGAATGCACGCGCCAGGGTCTGCACCACCTTGTTGTCCATGGTGCCGCCGAACAACGGATGCGGATGGGCGATGACCGCGATGCCGCGCGCGCCGTCGGCCGCGGACGGCTGGTCGCGCTGCACCTCGATGACGCCGGCGGCGCCCTGGAGGCGGATCTTTTCGGTCTGGGAGTTCATGGGGCTGGGAATGGAACGGCCCGGCGGCGGCGGGCTGGGTGGACGGTACGAGCGCGGGACTTCCGGAAAAGTTCAGCGGCCGACATCGGGAGGCAGCACGAGGCGCTCGACGACCTTGCCGTTCTTCAGATGCGACTCGACGATTTCGTCGATGTCTTCGGCATCGACGAAGGTGTACCAGACCGCCTCGGGGTAGACCACCGCCACGGGCCCGCCGGCGCACCGATCGAGACAGCCGGCCTTGTTGACCCTGACTTTGCCCGGGCCGGCCAACCCCGCTTCCTTTACCTTTGCCTTGCAGCGGTCGAAGCCTTGCTGGGCGTTGTGCAGGGCGCAGCAGTCTTCACCGTTCTTGCGCTCGTTGAGGCAGAAGAAGATGTGGCGGCCGTAGTAGCCGTGCGGCGCGGCGGGAGTGGAACTGGGCATCCATCGATTTTAGTGACGCCCGCCATGCGCCATCGATCACCCTCTCAACCGGCTTGGCGGCCGCGGCGCGACAGGGCGGCCACCACATAGGCCAGTACCGCAAACGGCCACACCCAACCCAGCCACTGCGCCAGGCCGTGAAAGCGGATGAAGCGCCCCTGCTCCCAGGTGGCCAGGGTCTGGGCGAAATACGCGCTCTCGGGCGCCTGGTTCAAAAGGCTCAGCTGGATCACCAGGCCCACCAGCAGCAAGGCCGCGCACAGCCGGCGCGGAGCTCCCAGCAGCAGCATGCCTGCGAACAAGGCGCTCGCAATGCCGACCTGCACCGGCAGGCCCAGCCAGGCCCATGCATGTTCCGGCCCGTAACTCATGGCCGCCGACAGCGCCGAGGCGCCAATGCCGGCCAGCAGCGTGAGCGGCAGCAGCACGGCACGACGGGCCACCGTGCGCGTCACCAGGAAGGCCAGCAGGCAAGGCACCAGGGCCCCGAGCATCACGCACAGCAGTTCGGCGGCGGGCACCAGCGGCTCGAGCTCGAACTGTCGAAGCGGCATCCAGTCGATGAAAGGCGTGTCGAGCAGCCACTCCGAGATTGCGACCTCGAGCCGCTCGAACACCTGGCCGAGCCCGAAGGTCACGGCCGCCGGAAACAAAAGCGCGATGGGCCACAGCGCCAGCAGCACCAGCGCGCCGCGAGACTCTTCGACGAACCATTGCGAGCGCGTGCGGCTCCAGTGCGCCACCGCGCCAAGGCGCTCCAGGCCCACCGCCAGCATGGCCCCCAGAAGGGCGCCGGAGGTGTTCAGCCCCAGGTCGACATTGGAAGGAATGCGCGCCGGCAAATAGCTCTGCAGCGTCTCCATCGCAAAGGCCACCGCTGCGCCGGCCACCGTGGCGCGCAGCATGGCGCGCCAGACGCTCGCGTCGCGTCGCGTGCGCAGCACGGCCAGCGCGCAAAGAAAGCCGAAGGGCACGTAGCCGCCGACATTGACCGCGAAATCGAAGCCCGTCCAGTACTTGGGCCACGACGCCGACAAATAGGCCCAGGGTGCAATGCCCTGGTCGCGCCAGTCGGCAAACGGATAAAGGCTGGCATAGACGATCAACGCCGCATAGGCGAGCGCAAGGGGCAGCGCGGCGGTCTTGTGCTGCGTCTCCACCTTGGCGGCTCAGAACGGCTTGACGACCACCAGCACCACGATGCAAAGCAGCAGCAGGACGGGCAGTTCGTTGAACCAGCGGTACCAGCGATGGCTGCGCTGCTGGCCTCCGGCCACGAAGCGGCGCAGCAGCACGCCGCAGCCATGGTGATAACCGACGGCGGCCAGGACCAGCGCCAGCTTGGCATGCATCCAGCCGTTGCCCGGTCCGCGTCCGATGCCGTAGCCCAGCCAGAGCCAAAGACCGAAACCCAAGGCCGGAATGGCCAGGAAAGTCGTAAACCGCAACAGCTTGCGCGCCATCAGCAGCAAGCGCTCACGTTCGGCAACGGACTCCGGCGGCACCATCGCCAGATTGACGAATATCCGCGGCAGATAGAACAACCCCGCGAACCAGCTCGCAATGAAGACGATGTGAAAAGATTTGACCCAGAGCATGCCGGCAGTTTAGTGGTCGGCTGCGCCCTTCCGGCCTTTGCCCGCCGGAACGGGCGCAGCGGGCAAAAAAAAGCCCGACGTCTGCACGTCGGGCTGGGAAGCCCTTTTGCTGTCACACATCAAGGCACCCGCTCAGGGAGGAAAAGCGGGGAGCGGCAAGCCGCCCGCTTTAGAATTTAACAAAGACGAAACAAGGTTTCAAGCGAAACGGCCACTTTCTTTGACATTTCCACGCAAAAAAAGAGAACCTTCGGGCTACCGATTCGAGGGGTGATCAGAGCGCCTTCTCGCAGGACGGCTCATACGTGGATTGGCGCTTCAGGCACAATTTTCCGCTTATGACGCCCTCCTCCTTCTCCTCCTTTGCCATGTACCCCGCCGGCCGGCCGCGCCGCCTGCGCCGCGATGCCTTCACCCGCAACCTGGTCAGGGAGCATGCGCTGACGGCGCACGATTTGATCTACCCCGTGTTCGTGCAGGAAGGCGAGAAAAAGCGCGATGCCGTGTCTTCGATGCCCGGCGTGGACCGCCTGAGCCTCGACCTGCTGCTGCCGCTGGCGGAGCAGTGCGTGGAAGCCGGCATTCCGGTGATGGCGCTTTTTCCGGTCATCGACGCCAGCCTCAAGACACCGTCGGGCGACGAAGCCTTCAACCCCGACGGGTTGATTCCCCGGGTGGTCGCGGCGCTCAAGTCGCGCTTTCCGGAGCTCGGCGTGATGACCGACGTGGCGCTCGACCCCTACACCAGCCATGGGCAGGACGGCCTGCTCGATGAGACCGGCTACATCCTGAACGACGCCACCGTCGAAGTCCTGGTGAAGCAGGCGCTCGCGCAATCGCAAGCCGGCGTGGACATCGTGGCGCCCAGCGACATGATGGACGGCCGCATCGGCGCCATCCGCAGCGCGCTGGAAGCCCGCGGCGACGTTCACACCCGCATCATGGCTTACAGCGCCAAGTACGCCAGCGCTTTCTACGGCCCGTTCCGCGATGCCGTGGGCTCGGCCGCGACGCTCGGCAAGAGCAACAAGAAGGTCTACCAGATGGACCCGGGCAACAGCGACGAGGCGCTGCGCGAAGTCGGCCTCGACATCGCCGAGGGCGCCGACATGGTGATGGTGAAGCCCGGCATGCCCTACCTGGACATCGTGCGCCGCGTGAAAGACGAATTCCACGTGCCCACCTTCGCCTATCAGGTGAGCGGCGAATACGCGATGCTCAAGGCCGCTGCGCAGAACGGCTGGCTCGACCACGACGCGGTGGTGCTCGAAAGCCTGCTCGCTTTCAAGCGCGCCGGCGCCGACGGCGTGCTCACCTACTTCGCACTTGACGCTGCACGTTTGCTACAAAAACAATAGCTCACCACCTTCTGGATCCGCGGAGGCGGGCCCGAACGGCAATGAAAGAGAGCAACAAGGCGGTCCATGCGCATCATTGAAATCAACCGCTCGCAGGTGAGCGAGCACCAGGCGCTGGCGCCGCTCACGGTGCCGGGCGCCTGCGGCGCGCAAGGCTATCTCTGGATTTCGCTGACGCGGGAGGAGTTTCGCGCCTCGCTGCCGGAAGTTCAGCAGATCCTGCAGTCGCTCTGCCTCACCCAACTGGTCGACCTGCATGTGGCCGACCTGCTCAACGACCAGTTGCCTTCGCACTTCGACTACACCTCGAAATACGACGTGCTGGTGTTCCGGCGCCTCTCGAGCGGCCCAGGCCAGACGGCGCCGGGCAACGGCAAGGGGACGGTCAGCGGCGAGCCGCCCCTTGCCGGGCGCCGCGGCCCGCCGGTGCTGCGCCGGGTCGACACCCGCCCGGTGGGTTTCGCCGTGTTCGACCGCGTGCTGCTCTCGGTGCACCCCGAGGACGGCGCGGTGCGCGACGCCTTTGCCGCCCGGCTGCTGGCGGCCGGGTCGCCCGACGGCCTGGGCGCCCCGGCGCTCGACGTGCGCGCCACCTCGGCCCGGGTGCCGACCGGCACTGCCGACCTGATGCTTCGGGTCATCAACCAGATCGTCGACGGTTACCTGGACATGCGCCGCGAGCTCACCCGCCAGCTCGACCATTGGCAGACCGAGCTGATCGATCCGCGCAGCCGCTTCACCAACTGGGGCGCGCTGATGGAAACCCGGCAGTCGCTGCACCACCTGGACGAAATCTGCGAGGACCAGCGCGCCGCCATACAGGACTGGATCGATTTGCTCGAAACCTTGCCGTCGCCGAAAGGCGAGGCAGAGCAGCGCGAGCGGGAACTGATCATGGTGCGAAGCCGCGACGTGCTCGAGCACATCGAGCGCGTGGTGCATCACGTGCGCCGGCTCGAGCAGAACGCGGAAACCGCGGTGCAGATGCATTTCAGCGTCCAGGGCCACCGCGCCAACGACATCATGCGGGTGCTCACCGTGCTGACCGCCATCTTCCTGCCGCTCAACCTCATTGCCGGCATCTTCGGCATGAACTTCGAGTTCATTCCGCTGGTGCACAAGGCGGACGGTTTCTGGATCGCGATGGGCGCAATGTTGACCATCGCGGTGCTGCTGGTCGTGATTTTCTGGCGCAAGCGCTATCTCGCGCGAACACGCTGACCACCCGCCCCAACAAAAAAAGCCACGCTTTCGCGTGGCTTTTCTTTCTTCAAGCAGCCCCGAAGGGCCCGCTTGCCTTGCCGGCTTACTTGGCGACGGCGCCCGAGCCTTGCTGGGCTTGAACGCGTGCGTCCATCGGGTGGGGCATCGTCGAGATGACCTTGCTGTTGACGCGCGAGCCGCCGGTCACGTTCTGGTCCGGTGCGTAGGCGGTGCGAATCGCTTCGGCTTCCACGATGGCACGGTCCTTCGACACGGCAACCGTTTCCGGGCCGCGCGAACCGCGGGTCACGTTCTGGTTCGGAGCCGCTGCGGTGCGCACGGCTTCGGCGTTCACTTCGTCACGGCTCTTGGTCGAGACGGCGGTGTTCACGCCATCGTAGCTTTCAGCTTGGGCGCCAGTGGCGGCCAGCAGGGTCAGGGCGGCGGCAGCGAGGATGTGCGAGGTCTTCATTTTCAGTTCCTTGTGTTGGTTGGATGGTTCGTCCACCAGGCTCGCTCGTTCGCTCACCTGTGCGGCGAGTTTCCAGCTGAAAGAGCCCCGCAAAACACGTGGAACAGAGACACCGTGTTTCCTCTATTGAAACAATGACAACCCAAAGGCATGCACCCGATTGAGTGAGCGCTTCGCGGCTGCAAAAGCCGCTTTCCCGGAAAATCAAGGCACGCCGGTCCCGGAACGGAAACAATGGGCACTTTGACATGGACAGTCTCGATCTGATCAGAACCTTCCGGGAGGTTGCTTCGCAGGGCAGCTTTTCGAATGCGGCCAAGAAGCTCGACATGTCGAAAGCCACCGTCAGCAAATACGTGGCGGAACTCGAAACGCGCTTCGGCGTGCGCCTTCTCAACCGCTCCACGCGGTCGGTGAGCCTGACCGACGCCGGCCAATTGCTGCTCGAACGCAGCACTCCCGTGCTCGAGATGGTCGAACTCACGCAGGCCGAGTTGCAGGAGCGCGCCAGGCAGCCCGGCGGACGCCTGCGGATTTCGGCTCCGCACGGCATGGGCAATGGCGAATTTCCGAGCCTTTTGGCCGACTTCATGCGCTACTACCCGGACGTGAGCATCAGCCTGCAGCTGACCAACCGCACGGTCGATCTGGCGGAAGAAGGCATCGACGTCGACATCCGCAGCGGCCCGGTCGCGGATGCCAACCTGATCGTGCGCAAGCTGATGCTCATGGAGATGGTGGTCTGCGCATCGCCGGTCTACTGGAAGAAGCACGGCAAGCCCGAGCATCCGCGCGACCTTGCCGGTCACGAGGCGCTCACGCATTCGTTGCTGGGCGCCCAACCGGTCTGGCGCTTCGACGATGGCGGCCAGCCGCTGGACGTACCGGTGAAGAGCCGCATGGACTGCACCGAGGGCGCGCCGCTGATCCGGGTCGCAATGCGCGGCTTCGGCGTGATCTACCTGCCGTCGATCCTCGTGCAGTCGCACATCGACCACGGCGAACTGGTGCCGGTGCTGCAGGACTATGCGCGCAAGGACATGTGGCTCTCGGCCGCCTATCTGCAGCGGCGCCACAACAGCGCCGCGTTGCGTGCGCTGCTCGACTTTCTCCAGACCCGCGTCGGCAAGGGGCCCGGCTCCCAGAAGAAATAGAAAAGCCCGGCGCGGGCCGGGCTTTCTTAGCTTGGCGCAGGCTCGTTCAGCCGACGTGCTTGGCAAAAAACTCGAGCGTGCGCGAGCGCGCGAGCTTGGCGGCCTCGGCGTTGTACGAACCGCGCTGGTCGCAGTTGAAGCCATGGCCCGATTCATAGACATGCACCTGAACCTCGGGATGCGCCTTCTTGAAGGCCTCGATGGTGTCCAGCGGAATCCAGTGGTCCTGGTTGCCGAAATGCGCCAGCACCGGCACCTTGGGCTGGCGCGCGGTTTCTTCCGGCGTCGTCATGCCGCCGCCGTAGTAAGGCGCCGCGGCGGCAATGCCCGGAACCAGGCTCGCGGCGCGCCACACCAGCAGGCCGCCCCAGCAATAGCCCACGATGCCCACCTTGCCGGCCTTGGCCGCGTAGGCCACGGCGGCCTCGACGTCCTGCAGCACGCCGGGCGCGGGCAGCGCCTCGACCGCGGTCTTCAGGGCGAAGCCGGCCTTCATGTCCTCGTCGCTGTAGCCGAGCTCGACGCCCGGCTTCACGCGGTGGAAGGTCGAGGGAGAGACGGCCAGGTAGCCGTCCGCCGCATAGCCGTCGGCCACCGAGCGGATGTGCGAGTTGACGCCGAAGATTTCCGGCACCACCACCACGGCGCCCCGCGGCTTGCCGGCAGGTTCGGCCACGTAGGCCGGGAAGACGAAGCCGTCCTTGGCGGTGAGATCGATGAATTGACCCATGGTTGTCATGCTCCTTGATAGCGAATGAGTTGAATCGAATGAAAGGGTTGCCGCTAGCGTTTTTGCTGCAGCGCGCGCTCGACGAAATCGAGCCGGTCCTGGCCCCAGAATATCTCGCCGTCGATGACATAGCTTGGCGCACCGAACACCTGGATGTCGATCGCTTCCTGGGTGTAAGCCTCGTAACGCTCCTGCACGGCCTGGCTCAGTGACTGTTCCGTGCGCTTGGGCGGTAGGCCGCATTCGGCGACCAGCGATTCGAGCACCTTGGGATCGCCGATGTTGCGCTCCTGCACCCACACGGCGGCAAATACCGCGCTGCACACCTGCATGGCCACGTCGGTGCCGTCGTGCAGGTCGACCGCGATGATCAGCCGCGCGGCGTCGTCGCCCGAGACCGGAAAGAATTTGGGCTTGAGGTTCAGTGGCAGATCGAGATGGCGCGAAAAGCGCGCCAGTTCCACCAGCCGGTAGGCCTGGCGCTGCGGTGCCCGCTTGCCGAGCGGGAGCCCGCCCGAGATCGGATAGACACTGCCCAGGTCCACCGGCCGCACGCGCACCGTGGCGCCCGCCGCGGCCGCGATGGCGGCAAACCGGGCATGCCCCAGATATGTCCAGGGACTCTGCGGCGCAAAGTAATAGTCGATCGTATGGCTCATGCGCTCGCCCTCGATGATGTAATCCAAGCCAACGGTTTTAACTGACACGCAGTTTTTGTGCAGGAGGTCGGATTTGGACCAGGTACTCTTGATCACGGGTGGCGGCCGCGGCATCGGCGCCGCAACCGCCTTGCTGGCGGCAAAGCGCGGCTACGCGGTGGCCGTCAACTACGCGAGCAACTCGCTCGCCGCGGACGAGGTGGTGCGCACCATCCGCGCGGGCGGCGGCACCGCCGTGGCCGTGCAGGCCGACGTGGGCGACGAGGCGCAGGTGACCGCCATGTTCCAGAAAGTCGATGCCAGGCTCGGCCGCCTCACGGCACTGGTCAACAGCGCCGGAGTGGTCGACGTGCAGGCCCGTGTCGATGAAATGACCGCGCTGCGCCTGGAGCGCATGTTCCGCACCAACGTGATCGGCAGCTTCATCTGCGCGCGCGAAGCCGTCCGGCGCATGAGCACCCGATACGGCGGCGCGGGCGGCGCCATCGTCAATGTCTCCAGCGCCGCGGCGCGGCTGGGCTCGCCCGGCCAGTACGTCGACTACGCGGCCAGCAAGGGCGCCATCGACACTTTCACCATCGGCCTGGCCAAGGAAGTCGGCGCCGAGGGCATCCGCGTGAACGCCGTGCGCCCCGGCCTGATCGACACCGAGATCCACGCCTCCGGCGGCATGCCCGACCGCGCCTTCGAGCTGGCGCCCACCGTGCCGATGCAGCGCACCGGCAGCGCGGAAGAAATTGCCGGCGCCATCCTGTGGCTGCTGTCCGAAGAGGCCAGCTACACCACCATGGCCCTGCTCGACGTGACCGGGGGGAGGTAAGTGAGTACCTCGATGGATCTGATCAAGCCGCTGGTCACGCTGGTGGCCATCGTCAACCCGCTGGCCATCGTGCCTTTCTTCATCCACTACACGCAGGGCTATTCGGATGCACAGCGCCGGCACACGGTGCGCATGTCGGCCTTCAGCGCGTTCGTGGTGATTGCGGTCAGCGCGCTGATCGGGCTGCAGCTGCTGGCGTTCTTCGGCATCTCGATTGCCAGCTTCCAGGTGGGCGGCGGCCTGCTGCTGCTCATGAGTTCGCTGTCCATGCTGAATGCGAAGCCGGCCGAGAGCAAGACCAACGTGGAGGAGCTGCGCGCGACCGAGGTGAAAGCCTCCATGGGCGCGTCCATCGCGGTGGTGCCGCTCACCATTCCGCTGCTCACCGGGCCGGCCACGATATCAACCGTGGTGATCTACGCCGACAAGACGCAGCACCTGTGGGAGCTCGGGCTGCTGGTGGGCTACGGCGTGGTGGTGGCACTGGCCACCGCGCTGGCCTTTTCGCTCGCGCAGCCGATTGCGCGCGTGCTCGGCAAGACCGGCATCAACATCATGACGCGGCTCATGGGCCTGATCCTCGCGGCGCTCGC
This sequence comes from Variovorax palleresanus, assembly GCF_051144945.1. Taxonomy (NCBI): domain Bacteria; kingdom Pseudomonadati; phylum Pseudomonadota; class Betaproteobacteria; order Burkholderiales; family Comamonadaceae; genus Variovorax; species Variovorax palleresanus. The sequence goes on from NZ_JBJNVP010000002.1 coordinate 2,174,098, forward strand.
GGTCGAGGTCATGGCAGACGGCCTGGGCAAGCTGTTTCCGATATTGCAGCGCGTGGGCTAGCGCCTGTTCAGGCCAGCATCTTCTCGATGATCCGCCAGTGCGTGGGGTCGACCGGCGTGATCGACAGCCGGTTGCCCTTGCGCAGCACGACGAGGTCGGCCAGCTCGGGCCTGGCGCGCAGCTCGGGCAGCGCCAGCAGCCGGGTCTTGCGAACGGCCTGCACGTCGACCAGCAGCCAGCGCGGATCGTCCTCCTTGGAGGCCGGGTCGTAGTACGGCGATTCGGGATCGAACTGCGTCGGGTCGGGCTTGATGCCCGAGGCCACGCGCGCAATGCCCGCGATGCCCGGCTCGGGGCAACTCGAGTGATAGAACAGCACGCCGTCCCCGACCTTCATGCCATCGCGCATGAAGTTGCGTGCCTGGTAGTTGCGCACGCCGGTCCACGCCACCGTGGCCTTGGGTGCGGCAAGCGCGTCGTCGATCGAGACCTCGTCGGGCTCGGATTTCATCAACCAGTACTGGGGCATGGCAATCTCGCGAAGGAGTTTCGCGAGGGAATATAGCCGCCCTCCCCGGTACTGGCGAGCTCTGCTTACGGCGTCACGTAATCAGAAACCACGACCCATTTGCCATCCTTGATTTGCGACAGGCGCGACTGGTCGTTGCCCAGGCGCTTGGTGGCGGTGTAGGTGCTCTTGGCGCTGCCGAACATGTCGGGCTCGAAGGTCATGCTGTCCATCGCCTTGATGAAGCTGTCGGTCGTCAGGTTGGGGCCGGCCTTCTGCGCCGCCTTGATGAACGAATCGATGATGATGTAGCCGTACACCGAGAACACCGTCGGGTCTTCGTTGAACTTGGTCTTGTACTTGTTGGCCCAGAAGCGCAGCGGCTGCGACTGCTCGTCGGTGTAGGGGTTCTGCACCGTCATGGTCGCGTAGATGCCGTCCATCGCCTTGCCGCCGAGCTTGTGGATCAGGTCGGTATAAGCGGCGCTGGAGCCCAGGAAGGTCGGGTTGAAGCCGGTCTTGCGCGCCTCGCCCACGGTGCCGATGGTCTCGCGGATGATGGTGCCGAGCACCACGAGGTCGCAGTTGGCGGCCTTCATTTTTGCGACCTGCGAGCTGAAGTCGGTGGCGCCGCGCTTGAAAGATGTTTTCTCGGCCAGCTCCAGGCCCGCCGTCTTCAGGCCGGCCTCGGCACCGCGCTGCACTTCGAGCCCGAACTCGTCGTCCTGGTAGATGGTGCAGACCTTCTTCGCGCCCTTCTCCTTGATCATCTTGGGCAGGGCCAGGCGGATCTGGTCATAGTAGGTGGCCGCGAACGAGTACTTGAGCCGGTTCAGCGGCTCGTACATTTCACGCGCCGCGGTGATCGGCATGAAGTTGACGATGTTCTTCTCGAACTGCACCGGCATGGCCGCCATGTTCTGCGCGGTGCCGATGTGGCCCGCCATGATGAAGATCTTTTCCTGGTTGACCAGCTTCTGCGCCGCGAGCACGGCTTTCTTGGGGTCGTAGCCGGAGTCTTCGACGAAGAGCTTGAGCTTGCGGCCGTGGATGTTGCCCTGCTCGTTGAGTTCGTCCACGCGCAGCTGCATGCCGTTGCGCGCCTGCTTGCCGAAGCCCGCGAGCGGGCCCGACAGGTCCTGGATCGTGCCGATGCGGATCTCGTCCTTGCTCACGCCTTGTTGTTGCTGCTGCGCGGACGCGAACGTTACGATCAGGCCCAGCACGGCCAAGGTCGTCAGTGTCTTGAGCTTCATCATGGCGTTGTCTCCTCGGGTTGACAAAAAACGGTTCGGCGATGCCGGTGGTCAGCGGTACATCGCCTCGATGCGCTCGGCATACTTGGTCTGCACCAGCTTGCGCTTGAGCTTCATCGTCGGTGTGAGCTCTTCGTCCTCGGCACTCAACTGCGTTTCGAGCAGGAAGAATTTCTTGATCTGCTCGACCCGCGCAAACTTGGCATTGACGCGGTCGATCTCGCCCTGGATCAGGTCCAGCACCTCTTGCGCGCGCGTGAGGCTTTCGTAGTTGCTGAAAGGCACATCGTGGTCCTGCGCAAATTTTTCGACGTTCTCCTGGTCGATCATGACGATCACCGTCAGGTACGGTTTCTTGTCGCCGATCACCACCGCATCGGTGATGTAGGGGCTGAACTTGAGCTCGTTCTCCAGTTCGCTCGGCGTGATGTTCTTTCCACCTGCCGTGATGATGATGTCCTTCATGCGGTCGGTGATGCGGAAATACCCTCCCGCGTCGACCGTCCCCACGTCGCCGGTGTGCAGCCAGCCGTCGGCGTCGATGGTCTCGGCGGTTTTTTCGGGCAGGTTGAGATACCCCATGAAGACATTGGGGCCGCGCACCAGGATCTCGCCGGTTTGCGGATCGAGCCGAACCTCGTTGTAGCTGGTGGCCGGGCCTATGGAGCCCGGCATGATGCGCGACGGCGGCACGCCGGTGGAGGCGCCGCACGATTCGGTCATGCCCCACACCTCGAGCATGGGCACGCCCAGCGCCAGGTACCAGCGCACGAGGTCGGGCGAGATCGGCGCCGCGCCGGTCACGAGAAAGCGCGCACGGTGGATCCCAATGAGCTTGCGCACGTTGTCCAGCGCCAGCCAGCGCGCCAGGCGAAACTTGAACCGCAGCCCCGCACCCACCGGCTGGCCCTGGAGCACGCGTTCGGCAATCTGCCGGCCCACGCCGATGCTCCAGCCGTAGGCGGCCTGCTGCAGCCGGCTCGCCTCCTTCAGCGCGATCATCACGCCGGAATAGAACTTTTCCCACACGCGCGGCACGGCGGTGAACACCGTGGGCGAAATCTCGCGCACGTTCTCGGGCACCGTCTCGGGGTTCTCGACGAAGTTGAGGATCGAGCCGGTGTACATCGCGAAGTATTCGCCGCCCATGCGCTCGGCGATGTGGCACAGCGGCAAAAAACACATGCGCTCGTCGCCCTCGCCTTGCGACAGCAGGGAGTTGTAGCCGCGCATGGTGTACACCAGCCCGCGGTGGCTGTGCATCGCACCCTTGGGTTTGCCGGTGGTGCCCGAGGTGTAGACGAGGATGGCAAGGTCCTCGGGCCGGCAGGCGGCAATGCGCTGCTCCAGCGCCTGCGGATGGTCCTGCAGATGCGCCCGGCCGAGCGCGCGCAGTGCGTCCAGGCTGATGACGCCGGGGTCGTCGAGCTCGCGCAGGCCCTCCATGTCGAACACGACGACCTTGCGCAGCAGTGGCAGTCGGGCGCGCACTTCGAGCGCCTTGTCGAGCTGCTCGTCGTCCTCGACGAAGAGCACGGTGGTGCGCGAGTCCTCGCAAAGATAGTGCACTTGCGAGGCCGCATCGGTCGGGTAGATGCCGTTCGATACGCCGCCGCAGCTGAGCACTGCGATGTCGCACAGCACCCACTCGATGACGGTGTTGGCCAGAATCGAGGCGCATTCGCCCGGCCCGAAGCCGAGCGCCAGCAGGCCGCCCGCAATCTCGCGCACGGCCTCGGCGGTTTGGCGCCAGGTCCAGGCGCGCCAGATGCCGAATTCCTTCTGCCGCATCCAGACCTTGTCGGCGCGCAGTTCCACGGCCTTCCAGAACACGGCCGGAATGGTGTCGCCGGGCACGACGACGCCGGGGGTAGGCTGCAGGTGCGCCAGGTCCCACAGGCCGGCGGGCGGGCGCAAGGCGGTGGTGGTGGTGCTCATCTCGCTCATCTCCAGGTCTTCTTCTTTTTCCAGCGCCGCTCGCCGCGCACGCCATCGTCCTTGACGCCGAGGTAGAACTCCTTGATGTCTTCCTTCTCGCGCAGGCGTTCGCAGGTGTCTTCCATGACGATGCGGCCGTTCTCGAGCACGTAGCCGTGGTCCGAAGCGTTGAGCGCCATGTTGGCGTTCTGCTCCACAAGCAGGATGGTGGTGCCGCGTTCGCGGTTGATGCGCACGACGATCTCGAAGATCTCTTTCGTCAGCTTGGGACTGAGGCCGAGGCTGGGCTCGTCGAGCAGGATGAGATGCGGCGCGGCCATGATGGCGCGCGAAATCGCAAGCATCTGCTGCTGGCCGCCCGAGAGCAAACCGGCGTCCTGCGTGGCACGCTCGCGCAGGATGGGAAAGTAGCTGTAGACGCTCTCCATGTCCCGCGCCACGCCGTCGCGGTCCTTGCGGGTGTAGGCACCCATGAGCAGGTTTTCCCGCACCGAGAGCAACGGAAACACTTCGCGGCCTTCGGGCACGTGGCTCAGGCCCTGCTGCACGATGTAGGCCGGGTCCTTGGCGGTGATGTCTCGGCCCTGGAATTCGATGCTGCCTTTTCGGGGGTCGATGATTCCCGAGATGGTCTTGAGGATGGTTGTCTTGCCCGCGCCGTTGGAGCCCAGGACCGTCACGATCTCGCCCTGCCTGACTTTCAGGCTCACGCCGCGGATGGCCTTGATGGGGCCGTAGGCGCTTTCGACGTTGAGCAGTTGGAGGACGACGTCGGTCATGGCGTTGTCCCTCTTGCTCCGGGCGGGGAACGGCGTTGGGGCCCCTGCCCCGGGCGGGCCGACGTCACCGGCCCTTCGGGCTTCCCTGCGCTGCTCACGACAAGCGGGGTCTCGCAGAACTCGCTTCGCTCAAACAGCTGCGAGCCCTGATCCGCCTGTCGCTCCGCTGCTCGGCGGCGCCTCAACGGCCCGCCCGGGGCAGGGGCCCCAACGCCGTGGATACGCTCAGGGTGTTTCCCCCACTCCTTGAGCCCGGTGTGCGGTGCGGGGTGGGCGCCCCCTCTGCGCCGCTGAGGAGCGCAGCTTTCCGCGGATAAGGGCTCGCCCTTGTTTGAGCGAAGCGAGTTTGGGCGAGACCCCGCGGAAAGCGAGCACCGGAAGGGAGCCCGAAGGGCCGGCGTAGTGGGGGCGAACGCGCCGTGCCGCACACCGGGCGCCTCCAACGAAGCAGCGGACATGACGTTCATGCCGCCACCCTCCTCAAGCTGCTCACGTCATCCACGGTCCCGAGATAAGCCTCGATCACCCGCGCATCCGCCTGCACTTCACGCGGCGTGCCGGTGGCCAGCACCTCGCCCATGTTCATCGCCAGCACGCGGTCGGACACCTTCGACACCAGCGACATGTCGTGCTCGACCATCAGCACCGACACGCCCAGTTCTTGCTGGATGTCCTGGATCCAGAACGCCATGTCGGCCGTCTCCTCGACATTGAGGCCCGACGATGGCTCGTCGAGCAGCAGCAGCTTGGGCTCGGTGCACAAGGCCCGAGCAAGCTCCACCACCTTGCGAACGCCATACGGCAAGCCCGCCACCATCGAATCGCGGTGATGCTGCAGGTCGAGCAGTTCGATCACCTGCTCCGCCTTCTCGCGCGCCGCGATTTCGGCGCGCCGCGTGGCGGGCGTGAAGAACACCTCGCTCCAGAAACCCGTCTGCCGGTGCGTGTGGCGGCCGATCAGCAGGTTGTGCAACACGGTGGCGTGCTCGAAGAGCTCGATGTTCTGGAAGGTGCGCGCAATGCCGAGCGCGGCAATCGCATGAGGCGCCTGGTGCGTCAAGGCCAGCGGACCGGCCGCTTCGCCGTGCCACGTGATCTCGCCCATGGTCGGCGTGTAGATGCGGCTGATGAGGTTGAACACCGTCGTCTTGCCCGCGCCGTTGGGGCCGATCAGCGTGAAGACCTCGCCGCGCCGCACGTCGAAGCTCACCTTGTTGACCGCGAGCACGCCGCCGAAGCGCACGCTCAGGTCTTTCGCCGAAAGAAGAATGTCGCCGCTGCTGCTCATCTCAGCCGATCCGACTTGGTGAATGACTTCTGCCGCTTGAACAAACCCTTGCGGTAGAACGGGAAGAGCTGCAGCCAGGTGCGGATCTTGAGCCAACGGCCATAAAGCCCCAGCGGCTCGAACAGCACGAAGGCGATCAGCACCAGGCCGTACACCAGCCCTTGCAGGCCCGGTGCCTGTCCGATCACGGGCGGCAGCCAGTCCTTGCCCATGGAGATCAACTGCGGCATCGCGATCAGGAAGATCGCACCCAGGAACGCGCCGTGCACCGAACCCAGCCCGCCGATCACCACCATCAGCAGCAGGTCGATCGACTGCAGGATGTTGAACTGGTCCGGCGAGATGAAGCTGAGCTTGTGCGCATACAGCGCGCCGCCCAGCCCCGCGAGCGCGGCCGAAATCGCGAACGACATCGTCTTGTAGCGCGCCAGGTGAATGCCCATGCTCTGCGCGGAGATTTCCGAATCGCGGATGGCGACGAAGGCTCGCCCCGTCGGCGAGCGCAGCAGGTTCAGGATGCCCAGCGTGCTGAGCACCGCCACCACCAGGCACAGAAAGTAGAAGCCGTTGCCCGACCCCAGCGACCAGCCGAAGAGCTGGGGCGACTTCACGTGCAGCCCCGAATTGCCGCCCGTGACGCTATCCCAGCGCGCGAACACTTCCTCGACGATGAAGCCGAACGACAGCGTCGCGATGCCGAGGTAGATGCCCTTCACGCGCAAGGCCGGCAAGGCCACCACCACGCCCACCGCCGCCGAGAGCGCCGCGGCCGCGATCAGCGCGATCGGAAACGGCACGCCCAGGTTGGTCAGCACGCCCTGCGTATAGGCGCCCGCGCCAAGGAACGCCGCATGGCCGATGGAGAACTGCCCCGTGAAGCCCGCCAGCAGCATCAACCCCAGACCGACGATGCCGTAGATCAGCACGAAGGTCAGTTGCGCGAGCCAGTATTCGTCGATCACCCATGGCGCGACGATGAGAAACGCGACCAGGAGCCCATACCAGAACACATGGCCGCCGTGCCGCGCAAGGCGGATGTCCTGGTCGTAGCTGGTCTTGAAGATGAAGCGCATATCGGACTAAACCTTCTTGCGCAGCTTTTCGCCGAACAGGCCATTGGGTTTGATCATCAGCATCAAGAGCACCACGATGTAGGGCGCAGTGTCCTTGAAGCCGTCGGGCAGATAAAACCCCGCAAACGATTCGACGATGCCGATCACCAGTCCGCCGACGATGGCGCCCGGCAGGCTGCCGAAGCCGCCCACCACTGCGGCCGGAAAGGCCTTGAGCCCGATGAAGCCCATGTTCGCGTGCACGAAGGTGATGGGCGCGAGCAGCATGCCCGCAATGGCCGCGACCGCTGCCGCCAGGCCCCACACCAGCCCGTTGAGCCGCTTCACCGGAATGCCCATGTAGTAGGCGGCTAGCTGATTCTGCGAAGAGGCCTGCATGGCGATGCCGAGCTTGCTATAGCGGAACATCGCGAACAGCAGCCCGCAGAGAATGGCGGTGGCGATGATGATGGCCAGTTGCTCGAGGTTGACCACCAACCCGCCCAGCTTCCAGATCTGGTCCTTGTAGGGCACGGCCAGCGTGTGGGTGTCGGTGCCGATGCCCGGCACCATCGTGATGAGCCCGCGCGCCACGTAGGCAATGCCGATGGTCAGCATCACGATCGAGAACTGCGGCTGCCCGAGGATCGGACGGATCACCACCAGCTCGAGCAGCACGCCAAAGGCCGCCATGGCCACCACCGCGAGGATGGCCGCGAGCCAGAACGGCAGGCCGAACAGCGACATGCCGGCAAATGCACCAAAGGCGCCGAGCATCATCAAGTCGCCCTGCGCAAAGCTCACGGTTTCGGTTGCCTTGTAGATCAGCACAAACCCCAGCGCGATCAGGCCATAGATGCAGCCCTGCGCAATGCCTGACAGAAGGAGCTGGAGAGTCTGCATGCGGCTTCTGTCTCTCTGTATGTCTAGTGCCTGAAGCCGCCGGCCGCGTCGTGCAGCGCCAGGCGGCGCGAGCCGGCCAGGATGTCGCTCGGCTTGAGCCCGTAGACCTGGCGGATCGAATGGCTGAAGTGCGTCGAATCGGGGTAGCCGGCGTCCAGCGCGATGTCGGTCAGCGTGGTGGTCTGGCGCACGTAGCGCAGCAAGCTGCGCGCGCGCTTCCAGGCCCGGAAGGCACGAAACGCCATGCCGGTTTCCTGCTTGAACAGGTGCAGGAAGCGCGAGAAGGACAGGTGCACCGAGGCCGCGCAGTCTTCGGCCGAGGTGGGCGCGGCCGGGTCGGCGTTGATGGCGTCGATGACCTTGCGGATGCGTGCATCGAGCGCGCGCGGCGCCAGCGCCTCGCCGAAGAACAGGCGATCGAACTCGAGGCCTTCGAAGCCCTGGCGACCCGAGAGCGCAAGCAATTGGGCGTGGGCATCGCGCACGCGCTGCACGAACGCCGGCGCATCGACCGGCCCGCAATGCTGGAGAAAGCCCGGCAGCCGCGCCGGATCGACCGATTCCGACTCGATCAGCAGGTTGAAGATGAGGGGATGCGCGCTTTCCACCCGGTGCGGCACCTGCGGCGGCACCACCAGCAGCTCGCCCGTCTGCCAGGCGCCCCCGCCGATGCAGAGGCGGTTGGGCGGCGCACCGGCCGGCGACACGTACACGCCGTGCCCGCCCACCGTGCGTTCGGCCGCGGCGCCGAGCAGCCCTGCGTAGAACACCCGCTGATGCGTGAGCCACATCAGGCGCTCCCCGCGCTCTGCGCCGCCGCTTTCGGGCGGCGCCGTCTTCGTTCGCTGCATGGTGTCCGTCTCCTGCATCCGGCCGCCGTCGGCCAGGGGCCGGCGTTGCGTTGGCTGGATCGTAGCGGCGGGGGCCGGCGGCGCGGCGTTCATTTGCGCGGGGACTTTCCCTAGGCCGGCGCAAGTGCGCGGCGGAGTTCGGCACTGCACAGCGCGATGGCCGTATCGGCCTCGTCGAGCACCCTGCCCATGGTGATGAAGCCGTGGATCTGGCGCTCGAAGCAGACGCATGCGGCGCGGTTGCCGGCGGCGGTCAGCGCCTCGGCGTAGGCCATGCCTTCGTCGCGCAGCGGGTCGAAGCCGGCGGTGAGCACCAGTGCGGGCGGCAGGCCCGAAAGATCGGCGTGCAGCAGCGGCGACGCGCGCCAGTCGAGGTCGTGCCGGGGGTCGTCGATGTAGTGGTCGTGGAAGTAGGTCATCGTGTCGCGGGTCAGCAGGTAGCCCTGGCCGTTGGCCTGGTGCGACGGGTGGCCGCGGCGCTGGTCCGTGGCGGGATAGATCAGCAGCTGAAAGGCAATCGGGAGGTCGCCCGCATCGCGGGCCGCAATGGCCGCCACCGCCGCAAGGTTGCCGCCCGCGCTGTCGCCGCCCACCGCGAGGCGGCCGGCATCCAGGCCGAGCGAGGCGGCCTCGCGGCGCACCCAGCGGGTGGCCGCCAGCACGTCGTCCACGGCGGCCGGAAAGCGATGCTCGGGCCCCATGCGGTAGTCGATCGAGGCGACCGCGCAGCCCGCGCCGTTGGCGAGCGAGCGGCACAGCACGTCATGCGTGTCGAGGTCGCCGATGACCCAGCCACCGCCATGGAAGTAAACCAGCACCGGCAGCGCCGCATCGGCTGTGGAACCCAGCGGGCGATACAGGCGCACCGGGATGGTGCCGTGCGGCCCTTCGGCCTTCAGCTCGCGGACTTGGGCAACCTGCGGGGCTTCGGGTTGCGTGGTGGCGCGCCGTTCGCGATAGAACGCACGTGCCTCGGCCGGCGAAAGCGTGTGGGTCGGCGGGATGCCGCGCGCCTCGATGAAGTCGAGCAAGGCGCGCGCCTGGGGGTGCAGCATGGTGTCTCCGGTGGGTCGGGCTGGGGTGCTCCCGATCTCATCCACACGATGCCCGCAGGCGCCGGTCGCCGCTTGCGAAAACTGGCTGTAAAACCGCCTGTGCCGGGGCTCGCGCCCTTCAGGCGATGCGCGGCTTCACGCGCGAGGCGGCTTCCTTGGCCAGCTTGCGGGCGGTGCCGGTGTCGGCCGCATGCACCAGGGCCACGCCCATGCGGCGCTTGGCAAAGCTCTCGGGCTTGCCGAAGAGGCGCACGTCGCTGCCGGGCACCTGCAGCGCCTCGGCCACGCCGTCGAACGCGATGCCGGTGGCATCGACGCCGCCGTAGATCACCGCGCTCGCGCCCGGGCTCTTGAGCGAGGTGTCCACCGGCAGGCCGAGGATGGCGCGCGCATGCAGCTCGAACTCGTTCTGCCACTGCGTGGCCATGGTCACCATGCCGGTGTCGTGCGGCCGCGGGCTCACTTCGCTGAACCACACGTCGTCGCCCTTCACGAACAGCTCGACGCCGAACAGGCCCTGGCCGCCGAGGTCGGCCGTGACGGCCTCGGCGATCTGCTGCGCCTTCTGCAGCGCGGCCGGCGCCATGCGATGCGGCTGCCAGCTCTCGACATAGTCGCCGCTCACCTGCACGTGGCCGATGGGTTCGCAGAAGTGCGTCTGCACCGCGCCGGCCGCGTCCCTGGCGCGCACGGTCAGGAGCGTGATCTCGTAGTCGAAGTCGATGAAGCCCTCGACGATCACGCGGCCATGGCTCACCCGGCCGCCGGCCATGGCGTAGTCCCAGGCCTTCTGCACGTCGGCCGGGCCGTCGATCTTGCTCTGGCCCTTGCCGGAGCTGCTCATCACGGGCTTGACGATGCAGGGGTAGCCAATGCCGGCATCGATGGCCGCCTGCAGCTCGGCCAGCGAGTCGCAGAACCTGTAGGGGCTGGTCGGCACGCCCAGCGTTTCGGCCGCCAGGCGGCGAATGCCTTCGCGGTCCATCGTGAGGCGGGCGGCGCGGGCGGTGGGAATCACGCGCACCACGCCGGCGTCTTCGAGCTGCTGCAGCATCGACGTGGCGATGGCCTCGATCTCCGGCACCACGAGCAGGGGCTTCTCGGCCTCGATCAGCGCCTTGAGCTGCTCCGGGTCGCTCATGGTGATGGTGCGCGCATGGTGGGCCACCTGCTGGCCGGGCGCGTTCTCGTAGCGGTCGACCGCGATGGTCTCGACGCCCAGGCGCTGCAGGGCGATGAGCACCTCCTTGCCGAGCTCGCCGGAGCCGAGCAGCATCACGCGGGTGGCGGAGGGGGAAAGAGGGGTGCCGAGGGTGGTCATGGTCGGGATCGAAAAGAGAGAAGAAAAAGCAACCGCCGCACTGTAAGCCACCCGCGGGCGGCCCGTGTCACGCACGGCAACGGCGGCCTGGCGGGGCTGCTTCACAATCGATCTCCTGTCGCGGTGGCGGCCAGCGCCCCACCCGCTCCCCTTTCCCCTGTTTTTTCTTCAAGGAGTTTTCTCATGACGATCCAGACTGTCGGCATCATCGGCGCCGGAACGATGGGCAATGGCATTGCACAGGCCTGCGCGGTGGCCGGCGTCAACGTGGTGATGGTCGACATCGCCCAGGCAGCGGTCGACAAGGGCCTGGCCACCGTTTCGGGCAGCCTCGACCGGCTGATCAAGAAAGAGAAGCTCACGGCCGAGCAGAAGAGCGCGGCGCTTGCCCTGATCAAGGGCTCGACGAATTACGACGACCTGAAGAGCGCGCAACTCGTGATCGAGGCCGCCACCGAGAACCATGCGCTCAAGCTCAAGATCCTGAAGCAGATCGACGAGCTGCTGGCGCCCGAGGTGATCATTGCCTCGAACACGTCGTCGATCTCGATCACCCAGCTCGCGGCCGCCACCTCGCGGCCGGACCGCTTCATCGGCATGCACTTCTTCAACCCGGTGCCGATGATGGCGCTGGTGGAGCTGATCCGCGGCTACCTCACGAGCGACGCCACGCACGACGCCGTCAAGGCGCTGGCCGAGACGCTCGGCAAGTCGCCGATCACGGTGAAGAACGCGCCGGGCTTCGTGGTCAACCGCATCCTGGTGCCGATGATCAACGAGGCCTTCTTCGTGCTGGCCGAAGGCATTGCCACGGCCGAAGACATCGACGCCGGCATGAAGCTGGGCTGCAACCAGCCCATCGGTCCCCTGGCCCTGGCCGACATGATTGGCCTGGACGTGTGCCTGGCCGTGATGGAGGTCTACCTCGAGCAGTTCGGCGATTCCAAGTACCGCCCCTGCCCGCTGCTGAAGGAAATGGTCGCGGCCGGCCAGTTGGGCCGCAAGACCGGACGCGGCGTGTACGCCTACTGAGCGTCATCCAACAAAAACAAAAGGAGACAAAAACCATGACCGCCGTGCCCACCAACCCACCGCCGGAAGGCTGCATCGACACCCAGGTGATCGACCATGTGCTGCTGATCGGCATCAACCGCCCGGCCAAGCGCAACGGCTGGACGCCGCCGATGTTCAAGCAGCTGGCCGAGGCCTACACCCGGCTCGACGACGACCCGGACCTGCGCGTGGGCGTGCTGCATGCCTTCGGCGATCACTTCACGGCCGGGCTCGACCTGCCGGCGGTCACCGAGTACATGAAGCGCGGCGAAAAAGCCATTCCGGCCGGGCTGGTGGAGCCGCACGACTTCGGCCTGCCCGACTACCGCCGCCGCACCAAGCCGATGGTGGTGGCGGTGAAGGGCATCTGCTTCACGGTCGGCATCGAGCTGATGCTGGGCGCCGACATCGTGGTGGCGGCGGACAACTGCCGCTTTTCGCAAATGGAAGTGCAGCGCGGCATCATGGCGACGGGCGGCGCCACGCTGCGCATGGCCGAGCGCGCGGGCGTGGGCAATGCGATGCTGCACCTGCTCACGGCCGACGAGTTCGACAGCGCCGAGGCCTATCGCCTCAACTTCGTGCAGAAGGTGGTGCCGGCCGGGCAGGAGCTCGACGCGGCACTGGCCATTGCGCAGCGCATCGCGGCGCAAGCGCCGCTGGCGGTGGTGGCCACCCGGCTCAACGTGATCAAGGCAGTGGAACAGGGCCCGCTCGCGGCGGTGTCGGAATTCATCGAGACGCAAAAGCGCCTGTCGAACAGCGAAGACGCAGCCGAAGGCGTGCGTTCCTTCGTCGAACGCCGGCCCGCGCGCTTCAGCGGCCGCTGATGAATTCACCGGAGCCTTGCCCATGGCCTTTCTCCAACGCGCGGCGCTCGCTGCCGCCTTCACACTGCTTGCCGTGAACACCTCCACCAACGCCCAAACAGCCGCATCACTGCCCGACCCCGCGGCCACGTCGGTCGAGGCCATGGGCTGGATGAAGGGCTTTCCGCCCCCGCCCGACAAGCTGATCACCTTCGACAACCCCGCCGGCGGCGCGTTTCCGCGCACGCGCTGGAGCTTCTCGCACGTGCGCGAAACCGTGCCCACCGCCAACGTGTGGCGCGGCAGCGGCGCGGCCAGCCCCCTGCCGGCGGCACCGCGCAGCGACCTCGAAGCCGTGACCTTCAAACCGCTGGGCAGCAACGAGACGGTGACCTTCGCCCAGATGATCCCGCGCACCTACACCGACGGCATCCTGGTGCTGCACCGCGGCCGCGTGGTCTATGAAAAGTACTTCGGCGCGCTCACGCCCGAGCGGCCGCACCTCGCAATGTCGGTCACCAAGTCCTTCGTGGGCACGCTGGCGGCCATCCTCGCGGACGAGGGCAAGCTCGATCCGTCGGCACCGGTCACCCGCTACCTGCCCGAACTCAAGGACACCGCCTACGGCGACGCCACGGTGCGCCAGGTGATGGACATGACCATCGGCGTGCACTACTCGGAGAACTACGCCGATCCGAAGGCCGAGATCTGGGATTACGCGCGCGCCGGCGGCATGCTGGTGCAGGGGCCGAACTACGCCGGGCCCAGGTCGTTCTACGAATTTCTCGCCACGCTGAAGAAGGAAGGCGCGCACGACGCCGCCTTTGCCTACAAGACGGTGAATGCCGAAGTGCTCGCCTGGATTCTTCGCCGCGTCAGCAACCAGCCGCTTGCCGACCTGCTGAGCGAGAAGATCTGGCGCCGCATCGGCGCCGAGCAGGACGCCTACTTCATGGTCGACCGCATCGGCACCGAGTCGGGCGGCGGCGGGCTCAACACCGTGCTGCGCGACATTGCGCGCTTCGGCGAAACCATGCGCAACGGCGGCCGCGCGCCCAACGGGCAGCAGGCCATTCCCAAGGCGGTGGTCGAGGACATCCAGCGCGGCGGTGATCGGGCCCAGTTTGCCAAGGCCGGCTACGCGCTGCTGCCGGGCTGGTCGTACCGCAACATGTGGTGGGTCACGAACAACCCGCACGGCGCCTACATGGCGCGCGGCATCCACGGGCAGAGCATCTACGTCGATCCGAAGGCCGAGATGGTGATCGTGCGCTACGCCGCGCACCCGGTGGCGGCCAATGCGGGGAACGACCCGCTCACGCTGCCGGCATTCCAGGCCGTGGCCGAAGCGCTCATGCGCCCTTGAGTCTTGAGGGCTCAGCCCGCGGCTCGCTCGCGGGCAATCACCAGGAGTCCGTCCATGATCAGGCTTTCGACCAGTTCGAAGTCCCCGTTCATGACGGGCGCCATCTTCCAGCCCGCGCCGCCCGTCATGTAGCAGGCGGGCTCGGCGCCGCAATGCGAGCGCACGTGCTGCACCATGCGCTCGACGGCGCCGGCAATGGCGTAGGTGCCGCCGCTGGTGAGGGCGTCGCTGGTGTTGGTGGGGAATTCGCGCACCTCGCCGGTGGGCACGTGCAGCCCGGCCGTGCCCGATTCGAGCGCGCGCAGCATGATGCCGTGGCCCGGCAGGATCAAGCCGCCCAGAAACTTGCCGCCGGCGTCGATGGCCTCGACCGTGACGGCCGTGCCGATCATCACCACCACCATCGGCCGCGCCGGCCCGGCATCCAGCATCCGCTGGCGCGCACCGATCATCGCCACCCAGCGGTCGGCGCCCAGCCGCGTGGGATGGTCGTAGCCGTTGACGATGCCGGCCTCGGCTGCGCTCGACACCACCCAGCGCGGCGCGCAGTCGAAGCGCTCCTCGATCTGCTCCTCGGCGCGGCGGCGCACCGCGTCGCCCGCGACCACGCAGCCCAGCATGGAGCCGGGCGCGGGCAGGTCGGCCCAGGGGCCTTCGGCCAGCCGCTCGATGTGGTCCAGGAACTCGGCACCGTGCGCCTGCAGCGCAGCCCCCGGATGCGCGGCATCGTAGAGAGCCCATTTGAGGCGGGTGTTGCCGATGTCGATCGCGAGGAAGGGGGATGCCATGCGCGGGATTATTGCGACTTTGTCGGCATTCATGCTGGCGCGTCGTTGACACACGCGGCGCGGGCCTACGCCGGCACCTCCCGTTCCGCCGCTACATTCGCCAGTTCCATCCACCACGGCACAAGGAGATCACCATGGGATTGCTCAGTTTCATCAAGGAAGCCGGTGAAAAACTGTTCGGCGGATCGTCGGCCCAGGCCGCCGAGCCGGACGCCAACACCAAGGCCGCGGCGGCCATCAAGACCTACATCGAGACGCAGAACCTCGGACTCACGGGCCTCGAGGTGACCTACACCGCCAGCAGCGGCCTTGTGACCCTGGCCGGCCAGGCGCCCTCGCAGGAGGCCAGCGAAAAAGCCGCGCTCGCCGCGGGCAACGTGGCCAACGTGACGAGCGTCGACAACAAGCTGGTCGCCCCGGCCGCGCCGCCCGCCCAGTACCACGACGTGGTCAAGGGCGACACGCTCTCGGCCATCTCGAAGAAATACTACGGCGACCCCAACAAGTACAACGCGATCTTCGAGGCGAACAAGCCGATGCTGAGCCACCCGGACAAGATCTATCCGGGCCAGAAGCTGCGCATTCCGGCGCCTTGACCGCCCCGCCCCCATGAAAACGCCCGCCGCGCTTCGGCGGGCGTTTTTCGTTTCAGTTCTGCTTCCAGGGCAGTCCCCGCTTGCGCCAGCCGCCGATCGTGCCGCGGTGCCCCTGGTCGTCGGGGTTGCCCTCGAAGCCTTCGAGAATGTTGTAGGCCTCAAAGCCGAGTTCGGTGGCGCGCTTGGCGGCGGCAATGGAGCGCACGCCGCTGCGGCACAGCAGCACCAGTTTCTGCTTGCCCTCGCCCGCGGCACGGATGCCGTCGTCGAAAGCCGGATTGGGCACCATGCCCGGCCACTGCTTCCAGGCCAGCGCCACGGCGCCGGGCACGTAGCCGACCCATTCGCGCTCGGCATCGCTGCGTATGTCAACCAGCACGGCCTCGCCGCTCGCCATCCACAGCGCCGCCTGTTCGGGCGTCACATCGCCGGCATAGCCCTTTTCCCCAACGGGTTCGGTCATTTCTTTGCGTCCTTTCGATAGACAGGGTAACTACGTGGGACGGCTCCCTTGAGCTTTGCCCCAGCCCCGTCCGGATGATGGAATTTTTCACCAGTTCGTGAAAACCCTGTTTGTCGCATATTGCGCCGAGCCAAAGATGCGGATTGGGCCTGCCGAACATAACTCCAGGAAGGTGGGCAGGATTTCTTCCGGTCAGAACTTGTTTGGAGAGAGACAACATGACAAACAGCAAATCGCCCCGCCGCCGCAGCCTTCTCAAGGGTGCGGCCGTGGCCGCAGGCGCCATGTCGGCGCCGATGGTCAGCATGGCCCAGACCACCTCGCTGCGTTTCCAGAGCACCTGGCCGGCCAAGGACATCTTCCACGAGTACGCGCAAGACTTCGCCAAGAAGGTCAATGACATGGCGGGCACCCGCCTGAAGATCGAAGTCTTGCCGGCGGGCTCGGTGGTGCCCGCCTTCCAGCTGCTCGATGCGGTGGCCAAGGGCACGCTCGACGGCGGCCATGGCGTGGTGGCCTACTGGTATGGCAAGAACTCGGCGCTCGCGCTCTGGGGGTCGGGCCCCGGCTACGGCATGGACGCCAACATGGTGCTGGCCTGGCACAACTACGGCGGCGGCAAGGCGCTGATCGAGGAAATCTACAAGAGCCTGAACCTGGACGTGGTGTCCTACCTCTACGGCCCCATGCCCACGCAACCGCTGGGCTGGTTCAAGAAGCCGGTGGCCCGCGTGGAAGACATGAAGGGCCTCAAGTTCCGCACCGTGGGCCTGGCGGTCGACGTGTTCACCGACATGGGCACGGCCGTGAACCCGCTGCCGGGCGGAGAGATCGTGCCGGCGCTGGACCGCGGCCTCATCGATGCGGCGGAGTTCAACAACGCTTCGAGCGATCGCGTGCTGGGCTTTCCCGACGTGGCGAAGAACTGCATGCTGCAGAGCTTCCACCAGTCGGGCGAGCAGTTCGAGGTCTTGTTCAACAAGGGCAAGCTCGCGGCGCTGCCGGCCGATCTCAAGGCCATCATCGATTACGCGGTGCAAGCCGCCAGTGCCGACATGAGCTGGAAGGCCATCCAGCGCAATTCGCAGGACTACATCGAGCTCAAGAAGGCCGGCATCAAGTTCTACAAGACGCCCGACGCGATCCTGCGCGCGCAGCTTGCATCGTGGGACAAGACCGTTGCCAAGAAGGCGGCCGAGAACCCGATGTTCAAGAAGGTGCTCGACTCGCAGAAGGCTTTCGCAGAACGCGCCGGCCAGTGGCACAACGACTACACGGTCGATTTCAAGATGGCCTACAACCACTACTTCGGTCCGCAGGCCAAGAAGAGCTGAAACCGACCCGATGACCCGAGGGCACCCCAGCGGTGCCCTCTTTTCACGGCTGCCCATGCTGCGCCGGCCGCGGCGAGGAGTTCTCTTCGATGCAATCTTTCCTGTTGGCCGTCGATCGCTTTTCGACCTGGATCGGCAAGACCTTCGCGTGGTGCGCGCTGCTGCTCACGCTGCTGATCAGCTGGGAGGTGTTCTCGCGCTACGTGCTGAACCACCCGCATGCGTGGGTGCTCGACGCGCAGATCATGCTGTACGGCGCCATGTTCATGACCGCCGGCGCCTACACGCTGTCGAAGAACGGCCACGTGCGCGGCGACGTGCTCTACGGGTTCTTCCGCCCGCGCACGCAGGCGCTGGTGGACCTGGTGCTCTACATCGTCTTCTTCCTGCCGGGCATCGTGGCGCTCACCTGGGCTGGCTGGATCTACGCGGGCGAGTCGCTCGCCATACGCGAGCAGACCTTCTCGGCCGAGCCGCTGCCGCTGTATCCGTTCAAGTTCATCATTCCGCTCGCCGGCTTCACGCTGCTGCTGCAGGGCGTGGTCGAGATCATCCGCTGCGTGCAGTGCATCCAGACCGGCGCCTGGCCCTCGCGCGAGCAGGACGTGGAAGAAGTCGACGTCGAGAAGCTCAAGGAGATGGTCAACGTCAAGGACGAGGACATTGCCGCGCTCGACCGCGTGGTGGCTGCCAAGGAGGCCGCGCGATGATCCGCCGCGAACTCTGGTTCGGCCTCTCGTTCATGGCGCTGATCGTGATCGGCGCTGCGGCGGTGCTCGTGAGCGCCGACACCATCACCAACGGCCACCTGGGCCTCTTGATGCTCTCGCTGGTGGTGGTGGCCATCATGCTGGGCTTTCCCACGGCGTTCACGCTGATGGGCATGGGCATGCTCTTCACCTGGCTGGCCTATGACCGCGACTGGCACCGCACGCTCGACCTGATGGTGCAGGCAGCCTACAAGACCATGGCCAACGACGTGCTCATTGCGGTGCCGCTGTTCGTCTTCATGGGCTACCTGGTGGAGCGCGCGAACCTCATCGAGTCGCTGTTCAAGAGCCTGCATCTGGCGCTCGCGCGGCTGCCGGGCGCGCTGGCCGTGGCCACGCTGGTCACCTGCACCATCTTTGCCACCGCCACAGGCATCGTCGGCGCGGTGGTCACACTGATGGGCCTGCTGGCCTTGCCGGCGATGCTGCGCGGGGGCTACAGCGTGCCGCTGGCCGCGGGTGCGATCACGGCGGGGGGCTGCCTGGGCATCCTGATCCCGCCTTCGGTGCTGCTGATCGTTTACGGCGCAACGGCCGGCGTTTCGGTGGTGCAGCTGTATGCGGGCGCCTTTTTTCCGGGGCTGATGCTCGCTTCGCTCTACGTGGTGTACGTGATCATCGTCGCCCGCCTGAAGCCGCAATGGGCGCCGCCGCTGTCGCAGGCCGAACGCGTGGTGCCGCTGTCGCCAATGTCGCAGCGGCTGGCCGAAAGCCCCGCCGCGCACGCGGTGGTCGGGCTGCTGAAGGGCCGTCGCAACGCGGGCGTGCCGTTCTCCCACGTGCTGCGGCAGTTGGGCATCGTCGCGATGCCCGGCGTGATCTTTCTCTTGCTCGCCGGCTACAGCTACAAGGCCGTGACCACGGTCGAGGCACAGGCGCGCTACGACATCGAGGAGATCGGCGCCACGCGCAGCGGCCCCGCGGAGGGCGCGGGCGGACTGCAGGAGCCCCCCTCTACAGGCGGGCTGCAGGAACCACCGTCGGCAGGCGGCTTGCAGGAGCCGCCTTCGGGGGAGGCGCCTTCCTCCGGTCCGCTGGCGGAACCGCCGGGCGCATCCACCGCGCCGGCCGAAGCAGCCTCCGCGGCGCAACCACCCGCCGCAAGCCCGGCCGCGGCCGCAACCGCGCCAGAAGGCGCCTCGGTACGTCCGGCACCCAGCTGGTGGTGGGTCACCTTCGCCATCTTCGGCGCGCTGGTGACGCTGTTCTATCTGTTCCTGAGCTTCGCACGGCTCGAGATCTTCAAGATGCTGCTGGCCTCGTTCTTCCCGCTGGTGCTGCTGATCCTTTCGGTGCTCGGCTCGATCGTGCTGGGCCTGGCCACCCCTACCGAGGCGGCCGCGATGGGCGCGCTCGGCGGCATGCTGCTGGCCGCGGCCTACCGCCGGCTCAATCTGTCGGTGCTCAAGGAGTCGGTGTTCCTCACCGCCAAGACCTCGGCCATGGTGTGCTGGCTCTTCGTCGGTTCGGCCATCTTCTCGGCCGCATTCGCGCTGCTCGGCGGGCAGGCGCTGGTGGAGGAGTGGGTGCTGGGCATGAACCTCACGAAGGTGCAGTTCCTGGTGCTGAGCCAGGTCATCATCTTCCTCCTGGGCTGGCCGCTGGAGTGGACCGAGATCATCGTGATCTTCATGCCGATCTTCATTCCGCTGCTCGACAACTTCGGCGTCGATCCGCTGTTCTTCGGCCTGCTGGTTGCGATGAACCTGCAGACGGCGTTCCTGAGCCCGCCGGTGGCCATGGCGGCGTTCTATCTGAAGGGCGTGAGCCCGCCGCACGTGACGCTGAACCAGATCTTCCTGGGCATGCTGCCCTTCATGGGCATCCAGGTGCTGGCCATCGTGCTGCTCTACATCTGGCCGCAAATCGGGCTCTGGCTGCCGCAGCTGCTCTACAAGTAGCCAACCGGCCAGCTCAGCGGCGCCGCTCCACGTAGGGGCGCGCCTGCAGCAGCACGATGCGGTCGCCCACCGTCGCCCATTCGATGTCCTGGTCGAGGCCGCCGAACGAGCGCTTCACGGCCGCACCGACGCTCGCAAGGCGCAGCACCAGTTCGTCCGTCAGCACGTTGCGGCCAAGCTCCACCGGCACTTCCTTCACGCCGCCGTCCTTGTCGAGCTGCAGCGCCGTCTCCTCGGCCGAGCGGCTCAGCACCTGGATCGCCTTCGACCAGCTCGAATACATCACCTGCTCGGCCACGCGCTGGCCCTCGACCACGCGGATGCCGATGCCGCGCTTGGCCGAGATGTAGGTGACGTGCGGATGCCCGGCGTCGAAGGGGTCGCGCGTGATCATCACGCCGGCGTTGGTCGAATCGATGGCGGTCTGCACGAACACGCCCATCAGCACCGACTCGGCGCCGAAGCCCGCGGCGCTGCGCGCCTCCCAGGCCTCGGGGTTGAAGACCGAGGCCCAGACCTTCTTCACCGCGAGCTCGAGCGCGTCGCCGGTCTTGACGTTGGGCATCGTCGTGTAGAGCCCCGCGCCGCTGAAGCCGGGCAGGTCTTCGGAGTTGGACGAGCTGCGCACGAACACGCCACCGCCGCCCAGCTGCGATTGCCATGCGGCGCGCCACGACGCCGCGGTGGCGGGATCGACCGGCCATTTGACGATCTCGTCGCGCAGTTGCGCCAGCGCCTTCTGCCTGGTCTGCGGGTCGCCCGCAAACCCGGGCTGCTGCTGCATGCGCGCGATGCGGTCGGCGAGGCCATTGGCGCGCATGAAGCGGTCGTAGTGCGCAAAGGGAATGCAGAAACCGTCGGGCACCGTGGTGGAGGGAATGCGCGCGGCCAGCACGGCGCCCAGATTGGCGGCCTTGGAACCGCACTGCGCGCTGTTGCGCGCGCGCAGCGAGGAAAGCGGCAGCAGACGGGTTTCGCGCAGGTCGGGCCTGGCGGCTTTCGCGCTGCCGGGCACCGCGCCGATGGCCGCGGTGCGCACGTTGCGCGGCGGCAGCGCGGCAACCTCGTCGGGCGTGAGGCGGCGCACCTGGTAGCCCGAGGCCGCGACCTTGAGCGCCACCCACTGGCCCGCATGCTCGCGCAGCACGGATGCGGCATCGCGCACATAGGCATTGGGAATGCCCCACCCCTTGGCCAGCAGGTTGACGTGCGAGAGCGCGGTCGACAGCCGCTCGGTCAGCACGCCGGCCACGGGCGGCAGGTTGATCGGCACCTGGCGCAGCACGGCGATGTCGTCGGGCAACAGCGCATTCAATGCGTTCGCGCCCGAGGCCTCGTCCACGATCCGGACGCGGCCCGTGGCCGTGCCCAGATTCATCGGCATGTAGGGCTGTTCGCGGATCAGCGCTTCCTGGCTGACGAAGTCGATGCCGGCTTCCTTGGCGACCCGATCGTGCAGCGTCGAGTTGGTCTTGAACTTGACGGGCGCGAAGAAACTGGCTTTCGCCTCTGCGTCCGCCTGGCGCAGCAGCGCAGGGGTGAGCTGGTCGCCCTCCCAGAACTCGTAGGTGAAGCTGCCGATGTTCTGCTGCCAGCTCAGCGTGCCGAACAGGAAGCGGCGATCGGGCACGAGGTAGTTGCGGTCGATCTCGCGCTTGCCCGCGCTCGGCGCAAGCCCGGTGTCCCGCACGAAGCGAACGTGCAACTGGTAGCGCGGCGTGTCGATGTAATAGGTGCGCACCGGCCTGGCCTGGCGATCGACCGCGAACAGCACGTGGGCCAGCTGCATCGGCGTGCCGGCGTCGTAGATGCGCGCCAGGCTGTCGAAATCGCCCCGGCTGCGCAGCGCGGGCAGCGACGCAGGTGCCGCCACGCGCTTTGCGGGCTGCCCGGCCGCGCCTTCGGGAGCGGCCGTGTTGTTCTGCTGCTGATAGTAGGAAGGCTTGCGCGCCAGCTGGGCTTGCGCCGGCAGGATGGCGACGGCCATGGCGCCCAGCGCCAGCGTCGCGAGCCAGCGCGGCTTGCTCTTGTTTCGGTAGCGTGGTTGGCCCGATGCGCCTTGATATTTGTCGTTTTTCATGCAGGGTCCCTCATTACAAGCGGTTGCCGAATGTGCGTGCGCTTCACCAAGCAGGGGGCTTGCGCTGACAGCGGCAGCGGATTCTCGCGCGTTACATATGCATTGCTTTCATCCGGTCCCGCGAACCAGAGACAAACCATGAAACGCCCCGCTCTTTCCATCCTTCCTCCCCGGCCGCTGCACCGGTGGCTGCTCGGACTGGCGCTGCTGTGCCTCGGCGCGGCGGCCAGCGCACAACAAGACCCGCCGGGCCGCGTGGCCCGCCTGAACCTGCACGAGGGCGCGGTGAGCTTCGCGCCGGCCGGCGAAGACAGCTGGTACGACGCGCAGCCCAATCGACCCATCACCACCGGCGACCGGCTCTGGACCGACCGCAATGCGCGCGCCGAAGTGCACATCGGCTCGTCGACGCTGCGGATGGACGGCCAGACGCACGTCGAGTTCTCCGAGCTGGACGACGACACCGTGCGCCTCACCGCGAACCAGGGCAACCTGCAATTGCGCGTGCGCGACGACCTCTCGGGCCAGCGCGTCGAGATCGACACCGGCAACCTTGCCGTGGTGATCGACGCACCCGGCGAATACCGCATTGCGGCCGACCCGGCCGCCGACACCACGTGGATCGCGGTGGCCTCTGGCCGCGTCACGCTCCATGGCGAGAACGGCGAATCGCAATCGCTGGGCGCGCGGCAGCAGATCACGGTCGGTGGCCGCAACCTGGCCGCGGTGGGCGGTGCGCCGGCGCAGAACGGCAGCTTCGATGCCTGGGTGGCGGAGCGCAACCGCATCGAGGACCAGTCGATTTCCGCGCGCTACGTGTCGCGCGAAGTCGTCGGCTACCAGCAGCTCGACATGTATGGCGACTGGCAAAGCGACCCCACGTACGGCGACGTCTGGTTTCCGCGCAACGTGGACGCCGACTGGGCGCCCTACCGCGACGGCCAGTGGGTGAACATCGCGCCCTGGGGCCTGACCTGGGTCGATGCCGCGCCATGGGGCTTTGCGCCTTTCCACTATGGCCGCTGGGCCCGCGTGGGCCCGCGCTGGGCTTGGGTGCCGGGGCGCACGACCACGCGGCCCGTGTATTCGCCCGCACTGGTCGGCTTTGTAGGCGGCGGCGCGAACGCCACCCTGCAGATCGGCGACGGCCGCAGCGGCGTGGGCTGGTTCCCGCTGGCGCCCGGCGAGCCATGGCGGCCCGCCTATCGCGCGAGCCCGCGCTACGTGGACCAGGTGAACCGCATGGCCGCCTACCGGAACCGGCAGGCCGAGCTGCGCAACGACTTCTATGCCAACCAGCGGATGCCGGGCGCTGTGACCGTGCTGCCGGCCGACCGCTTCGGCCGCGGCCCCTTCGGCCGGCGCGACCTGGTGCGTGTGCCGGACGACCGCTTTGCGCGCGTGCCGGTGGTGCCAGCGCCGGGCGTGCCCGTGCACGGCTTCGGCAGCGGCTTCGGCCGGCCCGCGGCCGTGCTGCCGCCGCCGACCCCGCCGATGCTGCGCCAACAGCAGGAACAGCAATACGAACAGGCGCGGCAGGCCCGGCAGATGCAGCAGGCGCAGCAGCGCGCATTGCAGGGTCAACCGTCCCAGCAGCTGCAGCAACGGCAGCAAATGGAATGGCAGCGCGAGCAGGGCTTGCGCCAGCAGCAGCAACAGGAGTGGCCGCAGCGCGGCGCCCAGGAGCAGCAGTGGCAAAACAGGCGACAGCCGCAAGAGCACCAGCAGATGCAACTGCAGCAACAGCAACAGGCACAGCGGCAACAGCAGGAGATGCAGCAGCGTGCGGCAGCCCAGGCACAGGCACAGGCACAGGCACAGGCGCAAGCCCAGCAGCAGTTGCAGCAGCAACAGCGCGCGGCGCAGCAGCAGGCCCTGGCTCAGCAACAGATGCTGCGCCAGCAGCAAGAGGCGCAGCAACGCGCAGCCCAGGCTCAGCAGCAGCTCCAGGCACAACAGCAGGCTCAACGCCAGGCCCAGGAAGCACAGGTGCGCGCGATACAGCAGCAACGCGGTTTTGCGCCGCCACCTCAAGCCCAACAGCCCCAGGTCCAGCCCCACCCCCCGGCCCAACCGGGCCAACGCCCCGGCGACGACCGTCGCCGGCTCGTGACCTCTCCCGACCAGCGCTGAACGGCGGGCGCGCGGCGCTGCATCGCACCGCGCGCAGGCCCCGCCAGCACCGACGCCTCCTTGGCGGCTACAGTCGCCGCCAAGGAGCGTCTTTTCCATGCCCACATTCGACTTCGATCTTTTCGTCATCGGCGGCGGCAGCGGCGGTGTTCGCGCCGCGCGCATGGCGGCGCAGCAAGGCGCGCGCGTGGGCTTGGCCGAGGCGGCCGAACTCGGCGGCACCTGCGTCAACGTGGGCTGCATTCCAAAGAAGCTCTACAGCTACGCAGCCGGCTATGCCGAATCCTTCGAGGAATCCGCCGGCTACGGCTGGAAGCTGCCCGAAGCGCCGCAGTTCGACTGGGCCTACCTCAAGACCCAGCGCGCCAAGGAAATCGCTCGGCTCAACGGCGTGTATGCCTCGCTGCTGAAGAATTCCGGCGTCACCCTCGTCACGGGCTGGGCGCAGCTGGCCGACGGCCACACGGTCGAAATCGACGGCAAGCGCCACACGGCCCGCCATCTGCTGGTGGCCACCGGCGGCACGCCCTACGTGCCGGAGATTCCGGGACGCGAGCACATCGTGACCTCCGACGCGATGTTCGATCTCAGCCCTTTTCCGAAACGCCTGCTGGTGGTGGGCGGCGGCTACATCGCCTGCGAGTTCGCGTCGATCTTCAACGGCCTGGGCGCCAAGGTGACGCAGCTGCATCGCCGCGCGCATCTGCTCACCGGTTTCGACGACGACGTGCGGCAGTTCGTGGCGCACGAAATGGGCAAGGCGGGCGTCGACGTGCGGCTCAACATCGAAGCCACGTCGATCGCGCGCGGCCCGCACGGGCTCGTCGTCACGCTGGCGCGCGGGCAGCAGATCGACGCCGACACGGTGCTCTTTGCCACCGGCCGCGTGCCCAACACGCAGGGCCTCGGCCTGGAGGCCGCGGGCGTGGCGCTCGACGAGCGCGGCGCGATCGCAGTCGATGCGCACTACCGCAGTTCGGTGCCGTCGATCTATGCGGTGGGCGACGTTTCCACCCGCGTGCAGCTCACGCCCGTGGCGCTGGCCGAGGCGATGGTGGTGGTCGATGCCCTGTTCGGCCAAGGCAAGCGCGCCCTCGACTACGAATACATTCCGACCGCGGTTTTCACGCACCCGAACATCGGCACCTGCGGCTACACCGAGATCGACGCGCGCGCCAGGTTCGGCGAGGTCACGGTGTTCTCGAGCGAATTCAAGTCGCTGCGCCACACGCTTTCTGGACGCGGCGAGCGCACCTTCATGAAGCTGGTGGTGCAGAAGGCCACCGACCGCGTGGTCGGCCTGCACATGGTGGGCGCCGATGCGGGCGAGATCGTGCAGGGCTTTGCCGTGGCGATGCGCGCGGGCGCAACCAAGGCGCTGTTCGACAGCACCGTGGGCATCCACCCAACTGCGGCCGAAGAGTTCGTGACGATGCGCGAACCAATGCCAGGCTAGAGGAAGGGCTCGCCCCCAGTCTTCGCGCACTTCGTGTCGCTACGCCAACCCCCTACCGGGGGCAACACCAGCGGCCCGGCAAAGCCGGTTCCGCGGTGTTTCGCGAATGGGCCCCTCAACAAGACCGCGGCTTGCTTTCGAGCAGCTTCACCAGCGTGAACAGCACGCGGTTGGCGGGCGTGCGCACGCCGAGCGCCTCGCCGCGCCGCACGACGAAGCCGTTGAGGTGATCGATTTCGCTCGGCTTGCCGCGTGCGAGGTCCTGTGCGGTCGATGAGTATTGCGAGGGCATCGTCTGCGCAATGCCGCGCACGGCGGCGTCGGTGTCGCCGGGTATGGCGACGCCTTCGGCTTTGGCGACGGCAAGGCATTCGGCCACCACGTCGCGGATGACCTCGGCCACGCCCTGGCCCTTCACCACCTCGCCATAGGGCAGTTGGGTGATGGCCGATAGCGCGTTGTAGGCGCAGTTCAGCACCAGCTTGGCCCAGAGCGAGCCGCGCACGTTGTCAGAGATTTGCGTCGGCACGCCGGCCGCGGCCAGGTGTTGCGCCACCTGCTCGCTGCTGCGTGAAGGCGCAATCACCAGTTCGCCGCGGCCATGGTGCTTCACGTGGCCCGGCCCCGCCATCTCGGTGGCCACGTAGACCACGGCGGCGGCCACGTCGTTGGACGGCAGCACCGAGCGCACGCGCTCGTCGTTGTCGACCCCGTTCTGCAAGGTGAGCACCAGTGCATCGGGCGAGAGATGCGGCTTGATCTGCGCCGCGGCCGATTCGGTGTCGGTGGACTTCACGCAGAACAGCACCAGGTGGGCGCCCTGCACCGCATTCGCTTCCGTGCTTGCCCCGAGCTTCACCTGCTCGTCGAAAGCCTTCGTCTCCAGCCGCAGCCCGTTGGCGCGCACGGCCTCCACATGCGAGGGCCGCCCGATCAGCACCACCTCGTGGCCCGCGCGCGCCAGCATGGCGCCGTAGTAGCAGCCGACTGCACCGGCGCCCATGACTGCGACTTTCATTGCTTCACCTTTCGCGGTTGTTGATGGAATCTGTCCAGGTTAACGGTTTGAAGCCGGGCACAATGCGCGCGGCCCGCCGTCTCCAACCCCACTACCCCAGAGTTTCCGCCATGCCCGTTTCCGCCCTTCGTCTGCGCGAAAACCTGTCTGTCGCGTTCCAGCGCGGCAAGACAAGCGAGCAGCGCATCGAGCAACTGGGTGCGCCGGCCGTCGAAGGCGACGACCCACCGGCGGTTTACGACTACCTGGGCGACATGCAGCTGCGCTTCATGTTCACGGCGTCAGACGGCACCAATGCGGTCGCCAAAGAGTCCGACCTGCAACGCCTGAACCTCACACCTCAACTCGCGATGACGCAGGTCACCGTGAACTCGCGCCGTGCGCGCGGAGCGCCCAAGCATGGGCTGTTCGGCCAGGGCGTCTATCAGTTCACGGGCCGTGGCGACGCGGACACCGACGCCAGCTACCTGCTGGATCGCGGCTTCTGGCGCACCCAGCTGCAGGCCTTTCCCAAGGGCGTGGTCGCGGCGATACCGCGGCGCGGCAGCCTGTTCTTCGCGGATGCCGGCGACAGCGCCGCGACCGAAGAACTCGCGCGCATGGCTGCACGCCTGCACCATGCGGCGGGCGAGCATCGGGTGTCCAATTTTTTGTACATCTTCGGCGCGCGCGGCTGGGAAGTCCTTGGCACCCTGCCCGCCGAGGCGCCTGCGCCCACCTCCGCCGCGGGAGGCCGCACCAGGCCGGCCAGCCGCCAACCGGCCCGCGAATCCGTCGAGCCGTACGACGAACAGGAGCTGTCGCTGTCGCTCGTCGCCAGCGGGCAGAAGACCGTCATCTACTGCCTCATCGCGAATTTCGTGCTGTCGGCCGCCGCGCGGGGAGGATCGCTCCCGCCGCTGGTTGCCTCGGCGCTGTACATCGCCACGGCGGCGGTGAGCCTGTTCGGCATCGTGCGCATCTGCTCCGGGCTGGGCCACGGCACCTCGGGCAAGATCCTGTTCATGGTGCTGGCATTCGTGCCGCTGGTGAACCTGATCGCCCTGGTCTACCTGAGTGCCAAAACCAACCGGTTGCTGCGCGCCGCCGGCTGGCGCGTGGGCCTGCTTGGCGCCAAGGCATCGTGAAGAAGAAAACCGGAGGCCCACGATGAGCGGCAACAGCATGTTCGCAATCCCTGCCAGCCAGCAGGCCGGCCTGTGGCTGAGCTACGCCGTCGTGCTGCTGCTGTTGCCCGTATGCGCAGCGATCGCCGGCGTTGTCGTGGGCGTATCGAACCGGGACCAGTCGCCCGAGGACGGCAGCCTGGTGCGGCAGTTCCTGTTGTTCCTTGCCATCTTCGCGGCCGCGACCTGGGGCATCAGCCGCTTGCCGTCGGTTCAGTCGCGCATCAATCCCGAGGTCAAGGTCCGGGAACAGCTGAGTGCGAACCCCGCATACGAAGCCATCCGGAAATACGCACCGAGCGATGCGGCCAAGGTGCAGGCGGCGCTGGGCAGCGAGGTCGGCAGAGGGGTGAAGCTCGAGGACGCCTTCGTGCGCATTCGCCCCCTGTTCGCGACGCTGGTTCGCGAGCGGCTGGGCTTCGTCGACCAGTCCACGGCCGTGGCATGGGCGCACGTGATGCGCGACACGCTGCAGCAGATGAAGGCGGCCGATCCGCAGAAGTGCGTCCGCACGCTGTACCCTGAGCCAGGCGTGCCGCATCCGTTGTCGGAGCGGGTGCTGAGCGACGCCAGCGCTGCGGCCTTCCTGCAGGCGGTAGCGGATGTATACGCCTCCGCCGACGCTGGCATGCGCCGTGACACGGTTCGCACCGATCCGCAGGTGGATCTTCAGGCGCTCCAGACCGAGTACCGCCTGGTACAGGAACAGACGAAAGGCGAGTTCGGCGACGACGCGGGCCGCACCAAGGACCGCCAGTGGCGCGAAGCGAATCCGGCCGCCTACTGCGACATCGTGCTGCGCAAGATGCAGCTGATGCTGCAGCGCGAACCGGCCCTGGCGGGCTCGCTGCTGCGCCAGTATTTGCGCGGCGACTTTCACGGCGACATCGGCTGATCGGATCGGGCAGGCATTGCACAATGCCGACATGCCCTACATGCCCACCTTCGTCGCCCCCGCCCGCTTCACCGACGCCGCCGCCGCTCTCGAACAGGTCAAGTCCATCTACCAGGCTGGCCTCGCGCATCTGCGGGAGTCGATGCTGCGTTTCGTGGCCGGGGAGGCGCTGCCGGGGCGGGTGCGGGCCTGCTACCCCTTCGTGCGGGTGCACACGCACACCGTGTCGCGCCACACGCCGCCGGCCAACGCGGGGCTGAGCTACGGCTTCGTCGCCGGGCCGGGCCGCTACGAAACCACGCTCACGCGGCCGGATCTTTTCTCGCGCTATTACCTCGACCAGTTCCGCCTGCTGCTCGAAAACCACCAGGTCGACATCGAGGTCGGCACCAGCACGCAGCCGATTCCCATCCACTTCTCGTTTGCCGAGAACGACCACATCGAAGGCACGATGAGCGATGAGCGGCGCGCGCTGATGCGCGACGTGTTCGACCTGCCCGATCTGGGCGTGATGGACGACGGCATTGCCAACGGCACCTACGAGGCGCAGGCCGGCGAGGCGCAGCCGCTCTCGCTCTTCACGGCGGCGCGCGTGGACTACTCGCTGCACCGCCTGCGCCACTACACCGGCACGGCGCCCGAGTGGTTCCAGAATTTCGTGCTGTTCACCAACTACCAGTTCTACATCGACGAGTTCGTGCGCCTCGGGCATGAGGCCATGGCCGACGAAAAAAGCGAGTACGTCGCTTTCATCGAGCCCGGCAACGTGATCACGCGGCGGCGCGGGCTGCCTGCGGGCGCAAGCACCAACTACGGCGGCCTGCTCGACGGCAGCCAGGGCACGGCGCCACCGCGCCTGCCCCAGATGCCGGCCTACCACCTGGTGCGCGAGGACTGCAGCGGCATCAGCATGGTGAACATCGGCGTCGGCCCGGCCAACGCCAAGACCATCACCGACCACATCGCCGTGCTGCGCCCCCACGCCTGGATGATGCTGGGCCACTGCGCGGGGCTTCGCAACGCGCAGCAGCTCGGCGACTACGTGCTGGCCCACGCCTATGTGCGCGAAGACCACGTGCTCGATGAGGAACTGCCGCTGTGGGTGCCGATTCCGGCGCTTTCGGAAATTCAGCTCGCGCTGGAAAAAGCGGTGGCCGACGTCACCCGCTACGAAGGGCCCGACCTGAAGAAGATCATGCGCACGGGCACGGTGGCGAGCACCGACAACCGCAACTGGGAGCTTTTGCCCGGCAACCAGCCGCAGCGGCGCTTCAGCCAGAGCCGGGCGGTGGCGCTCGACATGGAAAGCGCCACCATCGCGGCCAACGGCTTCCGCTTTCGGGTGCCCTACGGCACGCTTTTGTGCGTGAGCGACAAGCCGCTGCACGGCGAGATCAAGCTGCCCGGCATGGCCAACCACTTCTACCGCGAACGCGTGGAGCAGCACCTGCGCATCGGCATGCGGGCCATCGACATCCTTCGCGAACAGGGCTCCACGCGGCTGCACAGCCGCAAGCTGCGGAGCTTCGCGGAGGTCGCTTTTCAGTAATAGTTGGCACTTCCTAGGGTTTTCACCTACTTCCGGGTGTAGGCGGGCGACGCAATTCGCGTGGATCATTCGGTTACCGTTCTCAACAACTGGAAACAAAATGCCTCGTTCGTCGCTCGCGGGCCTTTCGCGCCGCAATTTCAACGCATGGATGGCGGGCGCGGCCGCCGTCGCGGGCGCCGGGCATGCCGCTTTGTGGCCCCGTTCGGCCGGGGCGGCCGAGCCGCAACTCGTCTCCAAGCTGCGCATCGTCATTCCGGCCAACGAAGGCGGCGGCTGGGACCAGACCGGCCGTGCGCTCGGCGCGGCGCTGCTGGCCTCGGGCGCGGCCGGCGAGGTGACCTACGAAAACATCGGCGGCAAGGGCGGCACCATCGGGCTGGCCAAGTACGTCGAAAAATACGATGCCGATCCCGACACGCTGCTGATGAGCGGCATGGTCATGGTCGGCGCGGTGGCACTGCAGAAGCCGGCCGTCACCATGGCGCAGGTCGCGCCCGTCGCGCGCCTCACCAGCGACTACGAAGTGGTGGCGGTGAAAGCCGACTCCCTTATCAAGACACCGAAGGACCTGATCGCCCAGCTGCGCGCCGACGCGGCCAAGACCGTCATCGCCGGCGGCTCGGCGGGTGGCGTGGACCACATGTACGCCGGCATGCTGGCCCGCGTGGCCGGCAACGCCGCGAACCTGGTCTACCAGCCGTACCCCGGCGGCGCCCAGGTGGTGGAGGCACTCATGACCGGCAAGGCCGTTGCGGGAATCTCGGGCTTCAGCGAATTCAGCGAAAGCCTGTCCAGCGGCAAGCTGCGCGCCATCGGCGTGTCGTCGAAGCGGCCGTTTCTGGGCATTCCGTCGGTGCGCGAGCAGGGCGTGGATGCCGACCTCGCCAACTGGCGCGGCGTGCTCACCGGCAAGAAGGTGCCCGCGGACCGCAAGGCCGTGCTGCTCGAAGCCGTGCACCGCGCCACCACCGCCGACGTCTGGCAGAAGACCATCAAGCGCAACAACTGGGATGCGTACTGGATGGCGGGCAAGGATTTCGAGAGCTTCCTCGAGCTGGACCTGGCCATGGCCGGGCCGATGATCTACTTGCTCAAACTGAAGGCCTGAAGACGCTTTTCAGGCGAACAACTCCGGCATCTCGCGCTGCGCCTTGGGCGTGAGCGTCAGTTCGCGCCCGTCGAGCGCCTGCCGCACCCAGCCGCGGCGCAGCGACAGCTGGAGCCAGGCCGCACCGAGCGCGCCGCCCAGGTGCGGACGGCGCTCGCTCCAGTCGAGGCAGGCACAGGCAAAGCGCCGCCGCGATCGGCGCACCGCGTCGATCTCGACACCCAGGCTCTCCAGCGCGATGGCGCCTTCGGCCGTGAGCTCGTACGACCCGCTCTGCAGTCCGCTGAGCCAGCCCTGCGCATGCAGCCGATCGTGCAGCGCGACACCGGCCGTGCCCGCCATGTGGTCGTAGCAGGTGCGCGCGGTGCGCAGCCGGCTTGGGGTGCTCGGCTTGAACTCGGCCGCGCGCGGCGCGCCGGCCACCACCATGAGGCTCTCGAGCGCGGCCGCGACGTTGTCGCCGGCCAGGCGGAAATAGCGATGTTTGCCTTGCACCAGCAACTCGACCAGCCGCTCTTCCTTCAGGCGCGCGAGATGCGCACTGGCGGTGGAGGCGGCCACCTCGGCGACGGCGGCAAGCTCGGTGGCGGTGCGCGCGTGGCCGTCCATCAGGCAACTCAGCATGCGGGCGCGCGCGGGCTCGGCAATGGCGCCGGCCAGGCGGGCCAGCTGGAGATCGGCGTTCGATGAAGAGGACGTGTCCATGCGCCGATCCTAAGGCGCAGCCGCAATCCACACTTCGTTCGCGGGCGAAGTGTGGCGGCGGCTTCAACCGCACACTGCGGCCCATGAATCCAAGCCCCAATTCTTTCGCCGATACGCCCGTCGCCGACCCGGTCGCGGCCGTCACGCATGCCGACCCCTACCCCTTCTATGCCGGGCTTCGCGCGGGTCCGCCGCTCGTGTGGAACGAGAGGTTGCGCGCGTGGGTCGCGAGCCGCGCGGACGTCATCGAGTCGTTGCTGCTCGCGCACGGCGCGCTGCGTGTGCGGCCGGCCGCCGAACCAGTGCCGCGCGCCATCGTCGGCAGCGCGGCCGGTGAAGTGTTCGGCCACCTGGTGCGCATGAACGATGGCGCCGCGCACCAGGCACACCGGCCCGCGCTGCAACGTGCGCTGGCCGGGCTGGACCTGGATGCCGCTCACGCGGCCGCCTTGCAGGTCGCGCGCAGCGTGCCCGCACAACCCTTGTCCGATGCGCTGTTTTCGATGCCGGTTCGTACGGTGGCTCATCTGCTCGGCTTCGCCGACGAGGCGCTGCCGAAGGTCGACCACTGGATGCGCGATTTCGTCGCCTGCCTGTCGCCGCTCTCCAGCGCCGACCAGCTGCAAGGCGCCAGCGTCGCAGCGAACGAACTCATGGCGCGCTTCGAGGCCTTGGCCGCGGGCGCGCCGCCGCGACACGGAAGCTTGCTCGCGGCGGTGCTGGCCGAAAGCGATGATGCCGGCGCGCCTCTTTCGCGTTCGCTGCTCGCCAACCTCGTCGGCCTGCTCTCGCAGACCTGCGATGCGACGGCGGGCCTGCTGGGCAACAGCCTCATCGCCCTGATGCGCGAGCCTTCACTGCGTGGAGCCGCAAGAACACGCGACGGATTGCAGGCCGTTGCCCTGGAAACCGCGCGGCACGACCCTTCGGTCCAGAACACGCGCCGCTTCGCGGTCGAACCCATCACCATCGCAGGCACGACGCTGGCGGCGGGCGATGCGGTGTTGCTCGTGCTGGCGGCTGCGAATCGCGACCCGGCGTTCAACCCCGACCCCGACCGCTTCACGCTCGTGCGCGCACGGCGCCGCATGCTGGGCTTCGGCCACGGCGTGCACGCCTGTCCGGGGCAGGCGCTGGCCTGCACGCTCGCAGCCGCGGGGCTCGAGGCTTTGCTGAGTCGCGCGCCCGATCTCGATGCGATG
Organism: Variovorax palleresanus; assembly: GCF_051144945.1. NCBI lineage: Bacteria > Pseudomonadati > Pseudomonadota > Betaproteobacteria > Burkholderiales > Comamonadaceae > Variovorax > Variovorax palleresanus. The sequence continues at coordinate 2,207,445 of NZ_JBJNVP010000002.1, forward strand.
CGCGAACGCGGCTGGAGCTACCGCCCTTCAGCCAACGCGCGCATCCCCGTCTTTCACTGAGGGGCCCAGCGCCCCGAGCCCGCCAGGTGCGGCGACAGCTCGGCATCGCCCCAGCGCAGCGGCAGGGCGGCGGGCCGGCGCAATGCATGGTCGACATGCAGCCGCAGCAGGCGCTCGGCCCCTTCGAACTGCGCGAGCTCGGGTCCGTCCAGCACGATCTCGGCCGTGGCCGCCACGTGCAGAAGCTCGCCGCTGTCGAAGTCGATGAACAGCAGGCCAGCGCGCGGATGGGCCACCAGGTTGCCCAGCGTGTTGAAGAAGCGGTTGCCGTTGAAGTCGGGCACGGTCAGCACGCCGCCTTCGTCGACGCGAACGAAGCCCGGCAGGCCGCCGCGGTGCGACACGTCGACACCGTGCGACCTTGCATCGGCATCGTCGCCGACCGCCGCTTCGTCGGGATAGGCCGTCGCGATGAACAGCGTGTCCGCGCTGCCGATGAGCCGCTGGGCGGCCAGGTCGAGCGTGTCGAGTCGCTGCACCGGCACGCTGTGGGCGTTGCGCGCAGCCGCGAACACGGGCTCCCGCGCCTGGATGTAGCGCGGGCAGTTGCCGAAGCTCTGCTGCACCTCGACCATGAAGCCCGCGGCATCGAGCAACTCGACCGTGCCGTTCATGCGGTTGCGCCGCCGGGTGTGCGGCTCGATGCCCAAGAGGCCCAGCGAAGCGCCTTGCGCGAGCTGGCCGGCCAGTGGATCGCCGGCCGCCGGCAGCGCATCGATGCGCAGGTGCGTGGCATCGGGCGAATGCACGAACCCCGCGGGCGCCGCGAGCACGCTGGCCCAGGGCTGCAGGCTGGCATCGAGGCTGCCCACCACGAGGAACGGCAGCTGCGCGAAGAATTCGCGGTGCTGGTCGGGCATGTAGTCGCGGATCACGCGCGGGCCCAAGGCCTCCATGCGATCGCGCCAGCCGGTCTGGGCTTGCAGCGCGCGCTCGCCCGCATGGAACGGCGCGGAGATCATGCCGCCATCCCGACAGGCGTGCGCACCATCGGCACGAAACCGGGCAAGGCCTCCACGCGCGCGAGCCAGGCCCGCACATGCGGATACGGTTCGAGCGACACGCTGCCTTCGGGCGCATGGGCAACGTAGGCGTAGTTCGCAATGTCGGCCAGCGTGGCGGAAGGGGCGGCCAGGAAGGGCAGCTGCTCCAGGTGGATCTCCATCACCGCGAGCAGCGCGTGCGAACGCGTCACTGCTTCACCGGAGTCGGCGCGGCCGAACAGCGCCATGACGCGCGCCGCCGCAGGGCCATAGGCCAGCGGGCCGGCCGCCACCGAGAACCAGCGCTGCACGCGCGCGGCGCCCACCGGATCACGCGGCATCCAGGCCGCCGGATCGGAGGCGTAGCGCTCGTTGAGGTAGACCAGGATCGCGTTCGAATCGGCCAACGTGACCTCGCCGTCCTCGATCACCGGCACCTGGCCGAAGGGGTTGCGCGCCAGGAACTCAGGCGTACGGCTGGCGCGCTGCTTGAGGTCGAGCTCGATTCTCTCGAAGGGCAGGCCGAGCATCGAGAGAAACAACCGCACCCGGTGCACGTGGCCCGAGATGGCGCTGCCGTAGAGCTTGATGGGTTGTGCGGGAAGGCGGGCGACGGCGTTCATGGAGAGGTCCTTTTTGGAATGGTGGATGGCGTGCCCCGATTCTTCTCTCTTGCGGCAAATGAATGAATAGCCATTCCTGGATTTGACTGCTGCGTTTTCCGGTTTAATTGCGCCATGGACCGCTTCAAAGCCATGCAGACCTTCGTGCAGATTGCCGAGCAGGGCAGCCTGACCCGTGCCGCCGAATCGATGGGCAGTTCGCTGCCCGCGGTGGTGCGCTCTCTTGCCGCGCTCGAGGCGCACCTGGGTGTGCGCCTGTTCCACCGCACCACGCGCCGCCTCTCGCTGACCGAGGAAGGCCGCCACTATCTGCCCAGCGCGCGCGAGGTGCTGCTCGCGGCCGACGCCGCGGACCTCGCGCTCAAGGCCGAGGCTCACGAGCCCGCGGGCCTGCTCACCATCACCGCGCCGGTGCTGTTCGGCCACATGTACGTGGCGCCGGCCATCACGCGCTTCATGAAGCGCTACGACAAGGTGCGCTGCAGCGTGCTGCTGTACGACCGCACGGTGAACCTGCTGGAGGAAAACATCGACATCGGCATCCGCATCAGCCCGCTGCAGGATTCATCGCTCGTTGCCCAGACGCTCGGCACCATCCGGCGCGTGGTGGCGGCGAGCCCCGACTTCCTCGCGCTCCAAGGCACGCCGCGGCACCCGCGCGACCTGGCCGGCGCCCCCTGCGTGCGCGGCCGCATCGACGCGCCGCCGCAGTGGCAGTTTCACGAGCGCGGCAAGACCGTGAGCGTGACGCCCAGCAACCGGCTCGAGTTCAACCACCTCGCACCCGCCGTGGAGGCTTGCGCTGCGGGCATGGGCTTCGGCACCTTCTTCTCCTACCAGGTGCTTCCGTACGTGGCGCAAGGCCGGTTGAAGCTGGTGCTCGAAGACTACGAACCGCCGCCGCGGCCGGTGAGCGTGATCTACCCGAACGCGCGGCTGCTGCCGGCGCGCACGCGGGCTTTCATCGACTGGATGAAGAGCGAGTTCAGCGGCCTACGGATGTAGGGCGCCAATGGCCGGGGGCCGCTCCGAACGCGCAGGGGTTGTCCATCGGTTGAAGCGATGGCGGCAAGTGTCGCGAGCCTGGGCCAGAATGGCCGCGTGCCATCCTCCTCTTCCACCCCCCTCTTCCACGCCAGCCATCTCCTCAAGCGCTATGGCGGCACCACCGTCGTCGACGACCTGTCGTTCGAGATCGCGCCTGGCGAATGCCTTGGCGTGATCGGCCCGAACGGCGCGGGCAAGACCACCACGATCCGCATGTGCCTGGGCCTGACCACGCCCGACGGCGGCGAGATCTCGGCGCTGGGCTTGCAAATGCCGCGCGATGCGCTGGCCATCAAGGCGCAACTTGGCGTGGTCTCGCAGTTCGACACGCTCGACCCCGACTTCAGCTGCGCCGAGAACCTCGTGGTGTACGGCCGCTACTTTGGCTTCACCAAGGCGCAGGCGAGCGAGCGCGTGCCGCAGCTGCTGGAGTTTGCCGCCCTCTCGCACAAGGCGAACGCGAAGCCAGGCGAACTGTCGGGCGGCATGCGGCGGCGCCTGTCGCTGGCGCGCGCGCTGGTGAACGACCCCAAGCTGCTGCTGCTCGACGAGCCGACCACCGGGCTCGACCCGCAGGCGCGGCACCTGATGTGGGAGCGGCTGCAGGTGTTGCTGCAGCAAGGCAAGTCGATTCTCCTGACCACGCACTTCATGGACGAGGCCGAGCGCCTGTGCTCGCGCCTGCTGGTGCTCGACCACGGCCGAAAGATTGCCGAAGGACGGCCGCGCGACCTGATCGCCGAACACCTGGAGCCCGACGTGGTCGAGGTGTATGGCAACGGCGCGCTCTCGCTGGCCGAGTCGCCCGAACTCAAGGCCATGGCGGCACGCGTGGAAGTGAGCGGGGAAACCGTGTTCTTCTACACGCAGGATGCGCGCCGCCTGCTCGATGCGCTGGCGCGGCACGGCCGGCTGCGCACCTTCCATCGGCCCGCGAACCTCGAAGACCTTTTTCTCAAGCTCACGGGCCGGCAGATCCGCCAGGAGGGCTAGTCAATGAACAACACCACGACGACGACAACAACGACAACAACTGCAACCGGCGCCACGCCGCCATCGCCTTCGGTGTGGCGCGCGCCCGAACTCTCGCTGCGCTGGTGGCCGGTTTTCCTGCGCAACCTGCTCGTGTGGAAAAAGCTCGCGATCCCGAGCCTGATCGGCAACATCGCCGAGCCACTGATCTGGCTCGTGGCCTTCGGCTACGGCATGGGTGCGCTTGTCGGCGAGGTGTCAGTGAACGGAACGCGGGTGCCCTACATCCTCTTTCTGGCGAGCGGTTCGATCTGCATGAGCGCGATGAATGCCGCGAGCTTCGAGGCGCTGTACTCGGCCTTCTCGCGCATGCACGTGCAGAAGACCTGGGACGGCATCATGAACGCGCCGGTCGGGCTCGACGACATCGTGCTGGCGGAGATGCTGTGGGCCGCCTTCAAGTCGATCTTCACCGTCACCGCGATCCTGTTCGTGATGCTCGGGCTGGGCATCAGCCACAGCCCGAAGCTGGTGGTCGCGTGGATGGTGCTGATCGGCGCCGGCATCACCTTCTCGTCCATTGCGCTGATCTTCAATGCGCTGGCGAAGGGGTATGACTTCTTCACCTATTACTTCACGCTGTTCATGACGCCGATGATGTTTCTGAGTGGCGTGTTCTTTCCTCTGGAGCAATTGCCTTCTGCTGTTCGGGCTGTGGCGGCTTGGTTGCCGTTGACTACTGCGGTGGCGCTGGTGAGGCCGTTGTTCATGGATCAGTGGCCGACGGACTGGTGGCTGCACGGGGGAGTGTTGGCGGTTTATGCGGTTGTGGCTTTTTGGATTGCTTTGGCTTTGACTCGGAAGAGGTTCCGGGGATAGCTGTTTTTACGGGTTCTTTTTCTTTCCCGAGGCCGGGTCTCGCCCCGGCCTCGGGAAGCAAACACCCAAAGTACCCAAAAATATTACATTGCACACAATTGAATTGCACACTACAATTCATCCCATGCCTACCCAACATACCTCGGACGAAATGCTCAAGCTGGACAACCAGCTCTGCTTCGCCGTCTATTCCGCCTCGTTGGCCATGACCCGCCTCTACAAGCCGGTCCTGGAAAAGCTGCAGCTCACCTACCCCCAATACCTCGTGATGCTCGCCCTCTGGGAGCAAGACGGCCCCACGGTTTCCGCGCTGGGCGAACGTCTCTCGCTCGACTCCGGCACGCTCACGCCGCTGCTCAAGCGGCTCGAAGCCAACGGCTACGTGGCCCGGGTGCGCGACACGGCCGACGAGCGCCGCGTGCACATCACGCTCACCGCCGCCGGCCGCAAGCTCAAGGCCCGTGCTGCCAACGTGCCCGAATGCCTGATGGCCGCCGCCCAATGCTCGGTGCCCGAACTGATTTCGCTCACCCAGCAGATCCAGTCGCTGCGCGACCGCATCAAGAAGGCGGCCTGACGACGGGACAACCCGGTTTTCTCCCCGCTTCGATCGAAAAAGAGAGAAGCTTTTTTCACCCTCCCCCTCCTCCATCATCATCAAAGGAATCACCATGACCACCAAGCTCGACAAGGTTCTCTACACCGCTGAAGCCCATACCGTCGGCGGCCGTGACGGCGCAGGCAAGTCCAGCGACGGCGCCATCGACGTCAAGCTGAGCTCGCCCGGTTCGGGCAAGCCCGGCACCAACCCCGAGCAGCTGTTCGCGGTCGGCTATGCCGCCTGCTTCATCGGTGCGATGAAGGCCGTCGGCCCGAAGATCGGTGTCAAGGTGCCTGAAGACGTGGCCATCGACTCGAAGGTTTCCCTCGGCCCGACGAACGGCGGCGCTGCCTATGGCATTTCCGTCCAGCTCGCGATCACGCTGCCCGGCCTCGATGCCGACCAGAAGCAGAAGCTGGTCGACACCGCCCACCAGGTGTGCCCGTACTCGAACGCCACGCGCGGCAACATCGACGTCGAACTGACGATCGCCTGAGTTCGCGCTAAGCAAAGCGCAGCGCAGCTCAACGCAGCAAAAAGCGTCCCGGCCACAAGCCGGGGCGCTTTTTTCATGCGCGCCGTCGTGTCTCACGGGTGACGCCGAAACGCCCTGTGCGATAGCGCGTTTCATCAAGCTTGGCTAATGTGGCTGCACGCAACGAAACTCACACCACCGTGGAGATCGAGACACCATGAGCACCACCAGCCTCCTGATCCGCAAGGACCAGCTCCCCGCCACGCGCCTGCACACCGCCACCGACGAGCCTTTGGCCGACGGCCAGGTGCGTGTTCGCATCGACAGCTTTGCGCTCACCTCCAACAACATCACCTATGCGGCCTTTGGCGATGCCATGAGCTACTGGCAGTTCTTCCCGTCCGGCGAAGAGGGCTGGGGAAGCATTCCGGTGTGGGGCTTCGGCAGCGTGGTGCAGTCGCTGCACCCGGGCGTGGCGGTGGGCGAACGGCTCTACGGCTACTGGCCGATGTCGTCGAGCGCGGTGCTGAGCCCCGACCGTCTCACGTCCGCGCGCTTCACCGATGCTGCTGCGCACCGCGCGGCGCTGCCCGCGGTCTACAACCAGTATTTCCGCTGCAATGCCGATCCGCTCTACACCGCGGACACCGAAGACCTGCAGGCGCTGCTGCGCCCGCTGTTCATCACCTCGTGGCTGATCGACGACTTCATGGCCGACAACGATTTCTTCGGCGGCAACACCATGCTGCTGTCGAGCGCGTCGAGCAAGACGGCCTACGGCACGGCCTTCCAGCTGCACCAGCGCAAAGGCATCGAGGTGATCGGCCTGACCTCGCCCGCCAACGTGGCCTTCTGCGAAAGCCTGGGCTGCTACGACCGGGTGGTGACGTACGACGCGCTCGACACCATCGCGGCCGAGACGCCCGCCGTGTACGTGGACTTCGCCGGCAACGGCGGCCTGCGCAATGCCATCCACGCGCGCTTCGCGAACCTCAAGTACAGCTGCTCGATCGGCGGCACGCATGTCGAACAGCTCGCCGCCCAGGGCGCGGGCAAGGACCTGCCCGGCCCGCGCGCCACGCTGTTCTTTGCGCCGGCGCAGATCAAGAAGCGCACCGCCGAATGGGGCGCCGACGAATTCGGCCGCCGCATGGTGGCCGCCTGGCACGACTTCCTTGCCACCGTGACCAATGCGAAGACCCCCTGGCTGCGCGCCGAGCACCACCACGGCGGCGAGGCGGTGCAGGCCGCTTACGCGCAGGTGCTGGCCGGCAAGGGCGACCCGCGCATCGGGCATATCCTTTCGCTTTACAAACAACCCGGCGGGTTGTGACGCCGGGGAGGGCCCGTGTAGCGACAATTGCTGCATGACCCTTTCCCCCGCGACGCCCGCCAACACACATCCTTACGAGAGCCTCACGCCCGACGTGGTGCTCGACGCGCTCGCGACGCTCGGCCTGCACGGCGATGGCCGGCTCACCGGCCTGAACTCCTATGAAAACCGGGTCTACCAGGTGTTCCTGGAGGACCCGGATCCGCATCCAGCCGTGGTGGTCAAGTTCTACCGGCCCGAGCGCTGGAGCGAGGCCGAGATCCTGGAAGAGCACGGCTTCTCGCTTGAATTGGCGGCGGCCGAAGTGCCCGCCGTGGCGCCACTGGCCTTCGACGGCACCACCCTGCACCACCACGGCGGCTTCGCCTTCAGCGTGAGCCCGTATCGCGGCGGCCGCGCGCCGGAGCTCGACGATTTCGAAGTGCTCGAATGGGTCGGCCGGTTTCTCGCGCGCATCCACACCGTGGGCAGCGCCAGGCCTTTCGAGGCCCGGCCCGCGCTCGACCTGCAGACCTTCGGCATGGCCTCGCGCGACTGGCTGCTCGGCCACGACAAGGTGCCGCTCGACGTGCAGCGCGATTGGGAAAAGGCCTGCAACGAGGCGCTGGACATGATTGCCGCCACCGCGCTGGCGGTGAACGCCCCCGCCTCCGACTTCCAGCCGCGCAAGCTGCGGCTGCATGGCGACGTGCACCCCGGCAACATCCTGTGGACGCCCACCGACCGCCCGGGTGGCGGCCCGCACTTCGTCGACCTCGACGACGCGCGCACGGGCTTCGCGGTGCAGGATCTGTGGATGCTGCTTTCGGGCGAGCGCGCGCAGCGCACCGCGCAGCTCTCGGGGTTGCTCGACGGCTACGAGCAGTTCCGCGAATTCGACCGCCGCGAACTCGCGTTGATCGAGCCGCTGCGCACCTTGCGGCTCATCCACTACAGCGCCTGGCTCGCCCGGCGCTGGGAAGACCCGATCTTTCCGATCAACTTTCCGTGGTTCGGCTCCAGCGACTACTGGAAGGGCCAGATCCTCGTGCTGCAGGAGCAGTGCGAGCAGATGGCCGAAGAGCCGCTCTACGCCTGAGCGAGCGCCCGGCGGGCGACTGCGCTATGCCGCCCGGCTGGTCTTCAGGCCCTGCCCCGCCGCCCAGGCGGCCACGTCTTCGCGCTTGATGGCCGCGGCCATCAGGCCCGGGAACGCATCCGGCGTGCAGGCGAACGACGGCACGCCGAGCGCGGCCAGCTTGGCGGCCAGGTCGCGGTCGTAGGCGGGCGCGCCCTCGTCGCTGAGCGCCAGCAGCGCGATGAACTGCACGCCGGCCTCCACCAGTTCGTTGGCGCGCCGCAGCAGGTTGCCTTCGACCCCGCCCTCGTACAGATCGGAGATCAGGATCAGGATGGTGTTGCGCGGCTCGCGCACCAGGCTCTGGCAGTAGCCCACCGCACCGTTGATGTCGGTGCCACCGCCCAGCTGCACGCCGAACAGCAGGTCGACCGGGTCTTGCAGCTGCTCGGTCATGTCGACCACGGCGGTGTCGAACACCACGAGCTTGGTCGAGACCGCCGGCAGGCTCGCCATGACGGCGCCGAAGATGCTCGAATAGACCACCGAGGCGGCCATCGAGCCGCTCTGGTCGATGCACAGGATCACCTCGCGCTGCGGCTGGCGGGCCTTCCGGCCATAGCCGACCAGCGTCTGCGGCACCACGGTGCGGTACTCGGGCTGCCAGTGGCGCAGGTTGGCGCGGATGGTGCGGTTCCAGTCGATCTCCGAATGGCGCGGCCGGCGGTTGCGCTGGCTGCGGTTGAGCGCGCCGCTCACGGCACTGCGCATCGGCTCTTCGAGCCGCTTCATGAGTTCGTCGACCACCTTGCGCACCACGGCGCGCGCGGTGTCCTTGGTGCCGGCCGGGATCACGCTCGACAACGCCACGAGGTTGGCAACCAGGTGCACGTCGGGCTGCGCGTTCTCGAGCATCTCGGGCTGCAGCAGCATCTGGCGCAGGTTGAGCCGCTCCATCGCGTCGCGCTGCATCACCTGCACCACCTGGCTCGGAAAATACTTGCGGATGTCGCCGAGCCAGCGCGCCACGCTGGGCGCCGAATCACCGCGTCCGCCGCGCTGGCCGCCCTGGCCCAGGCCGCGGCGGCCGTCGGCTTCATAGAGCGCGGCAAGCGCCTGGTCGATCTCGCGCACGCGGCCCTCGACGGCGCCGCAGCTGGCGTTGGCCTCGCTGCCGAGCACGAGCCGCCAGCGCTGCAGGCGGCCAGTGGGTGGCGGTGCCTCTTCTTCGATGTCGGCGGGGTCCGGATTCACGCTCATGCTTTCACTCCCAGCAGTTCCCGCAGCAGCGGCAGCGCGAGCACCGCGCGTGTTTCGTCCCAGTCGGCCGCGGCGGTGGCCGTCGAAGCCGTACCGCCCGCAGCGCCGCGCCTGGCGCGCTCGCCCAGGGCGCGCCGGTCGGCGCCCGAAAAATCCGCGAAGCTGCGGCGCACCAGCGGCAGCACCTGCACGAAGTGCTCTTCGCCGAGCCCCGAGAGCCAGCCGTCGACCAGCGACCAGACGGCCTCGTCGTGCAGCAGCACCATCGCGTTGCGGTTGAGAAAACCTTCGAGCCACGCAGCCGCTTCGGTCGGCGGTGCGCCGGAAGAAAGGTTGCGCGCGAGCTGCTGCGAAGCGCCATCGCTGTCGAGCTGCGCGTCGTCGAGCAGCAGCCGGCAGCTCACGCCGCGCAAGAGCGAGGCCGCGCTTTCGCTGAAGGCGATGGCGCGCAGCGCAGCACGCCAGGCGGCGGTGGTCTCTTCGCCGTCGCGCAGGCGCACCGCATCGTGCGCGGCAATGAGCCTTGTGCGCAGCGCCTCGGCGGCTTCGGCATCGAGCGCGCCGCAGGCAATCGGCAGGCCGATGGCGCCGCGCACGATCAGGCTGTCGAGCACGTGCGAGAGCAGCGCGCTGTCGGTCTGGCGCACGCTGCCGTAGCGGAACACGTTGGCCAGCGGCGGCACCGCGCCGATGAGCTGCACCGCATCGCCGGTGAGCGCGGCGCGGTCTTCGAGCGCGCGGGTCACGGCCTGCACGGCTACTGGCAGGTCGGCCAGCAGCACGGTGTCGACCTGCTCGGCCAGTGCGGCGAGCGAGGTTTCCGCGGCCAGTCCTTCCATCACGCGCGCGCTCGCGGCGTGGGCCACGGTGGCGCCGAAGCGGCTGGCTTCGATGATGCGCAGCGCGAACTCGGGCTGCCACTGCAACTGCCACACCTCGTGGAAGGTGCCGCGGCTCGCGCGCTGGCCGGCGGTGATCTCGCCCCAGGGCAGGTCGAGCAGGCGCAGGCGGTGCAGCAGGTGGCTGCGCGCCAGGTCGTTGGGCTGGCGCAGGTCGAGGTCGAGCGTCTTGGCGGTTGCCTCGGGTTTCAGGCGCAGGCTTTTCTGCGCCTGTTCGATGTCGCGCTGCAGCGGCACGGTCGGCACTTCGGCCGGCACCTGGCCCATGCGGTCGCCGACAGTGAGGCGCTCGCGGATCAGCGTGAGCGGTGCCTGCTCGCCCATGCAGATGACGCTGCGCACGGCCTCGTCGAGCTCGGGCAGGCCAGGCGCGGGGCGCTCGCGCAGGGCGGCCAGGGTGTCGGCGAGGCGCGTGGCCTCGATCAGATGGGCGGACGAACAATCGAGGTCGTGCGCGCGCAGCAGCCTGGCGACACGTGCAAGCCAGCCCGTCGTGCGGCCGGCCACATCGTGCCCCTGCTGCCACAGGTGTTCGTACCAGCCGGGCGAATCGATGCCGGCGCCGTAGCCGCTGGCGCTCGTGAGGTGGCGATAGGTCCACGGCACCCAGGTGGCAAGCACCTTGAGCTTGGGCAGGCCCTTGAGCAGCGCGGCATCGGCCTTGGCGGTGGCTGCGCCTTGCAGCGCGGGCACATGCCAGGCGCCGCAGACGACGGCGATGCGCTGGTGGCCGGCTTTCACGGCCTCGCGGATCGATTGCCGCATGAAGGCCTCACGCTGCTGTTCGCGTTCCATGGCGCGTTGCCCGCGCCGGTCTTCGGGCGTCTCGGCGCGCACGGCGGTCATGGCCTCTGCGATGGCGCCGAACAGGTCTTCGCCGTCGCCGCGCTCCTCGACCATGTGGTTCCACCAGCTCTCGCCGTCGGCATAGCCGGCGGCGTGGGCGAGCCAGTCGAAAGGGTCGTCGGGCAGTGCCGCGGCGGCCACTGGTTCCTGCTCTGGCGCTTCGACCGTTTCGGAGACGGGCACCTTGTCGGTCTCGTCGTCGTCGAGCGGCGTTTCGACCGGTGCTTCAGCCTTGGCCTCGTCGGCCTCGCGCGCTGCCTGGTCGATGGCCATGCGATGCGCCTGCGGCAGGTCGATGAAGCGCGTGGGCAGGCCGTGCTTCACGCCCCATTGCAGCGCCTGCCACTCGGGCGAGAACTCGGCGAACGGGTAGAAGGCAGCCAGGCGCGTGTCGTCGTTCGCATGCACCAGCATCGCGACCGGCGGACGCAGCTCGGCATGCGCCATGAAGGAGAGCAGGCCCTCGGCCTCGGGCGGCCCTTCGACCAGGATGCAGTCGGGCTGCAGCGATTCGAAGGCGCGCAGCAGGCTGCGCGCGCAGCCAGGCCCGTGGTGGCGGATGCCGAAGTAGTGCAGCGGTGAAGCCGGCTTGCTCGAAGTCATATCGATGGCCTCACTGCGCACAAAGCGACCCGGTTTTTCCGTGGAACGCCGCGGAACCGGCTCTGCCGGGCCGCTGGCGTTGCCCCCGGCGAGGGGGTTGGCGAAGCGACACGAAGTGCGCGAAGACTGGGGGAGTCATCAAAGCTGTTCGCGGCAGGCGCGGTACAGATCCTTCCAGTCGGTGCGTTCCTTCACCACGGTCTCCAGATACTCCTTCCACACCACGTGGTCCTGCACCGGGTCCTTGATGACGGCGCCGATCAGGCCCGAAGCCACGTCGGCCGAGCGCAGCACGCCGTCGCCGAAATGGCCCGCGAGCGCCATGCCGCTGTTGATGACGGAGATGGCCTCGGCGGTGGAGAGCGTGGAGGTCGGCGACTTGATGCGCGTCTTGCCGTCCTCGGTCTGGCCGTTGCGCAGCTCGCGGAAGATCTGCACCACGCGGCGCACTTCCTGCAGCGCGGGCGGCTCGGCCGGCAGCGCGAGCGCGCGGCCAAGTTCGGACACGCGCTTGACCACGATCTGCACTTCCTCCGCTTCGCTGGCCGGCACTGGAAGCACCACCGTGTTGAAGCGGCGCTTGAGCGCGCTGGAAAGTTCGTTCACGCCCTTGTCGCGGTTGTTGGCGGTCGCGATCACCGAAAAGCCGCGCACGGCCTGCACCTCGCTGCCGAGCTCGGGAATGGGCAGCGTCTTTTCGGACAGCACGGTGATCAGCGTGTCCTGCACGTCGGCCGGAATGCGCGTGAGCTCTTCGACGCGCGCGATCTTGCCCAGGCGCATTGCATGCACCAGCGGGCTCGGCACCAGCGCCTTTTCGGAAGGGCCGTTGGCCAGCAGTTCGGCGTAGTTCCAGCCATAGCGAAGCTGCTCCTCGCTGGTACCGGCCGTGCCCTGGATCAGCATGGTCGAGTCGCCGCTCACGGCGGCGGCCAGGTGCTCAGACACCCACGACTTGGCGGTGCCCGGCACGCCGTAGAGCAGCAGCGCGCGGTCGGTCGCGAGCGTGGAGACCGCGATCTCCATGAGCCGGGGATTGCCGATGTACTTGGGGCTGACCTCGAAGCCGTTGGCCAGCTTGCCGCCCATCAGGTAGGTGAGCACGGCCCAGGGCGAGAGCTTCCAGTTGGCCGGGCGCTGGCGGTCGTCGACCTTCTGGAGCGCATCGAGTTCTTCGGCGAATTGCTGTTCGGCATGCTGGCGCAGGACATTGCTCATGGACGGCCTTGGGAAGATGAAGAGGGGGGCTGGGAACGAAGGGTTGAAAACAGCTGGCGCGCGCGCACGATGCGTGCGGTGTCGCCCAGTGCGTTGGCAAGGCCGGGGCTTTCCTCGGCCGCGCGCGGCAGGTCGGCCAGCAGGTGCAGCGCACTCGCATGAAGCAGCGCGGCCGCATCGCCGAGCACCTGGCGCAGCACGTAGTCGTTGACGAGATCGCCGCGTTCGACGCGGGTGCGCAGTGCGCTCGCAAGCTTCAGCGAGAGTTCGGCGGAAGGGGTTTCGCCGGGCGCGCAGGCCTGCTCGGCGAAGGCGACCACCTCCTGCACGCCGTTGCCCGATTCGCCGAGCTCGCGGACCCAGTGACGCTCGCGCCGTTCGCGCGGCAACAGTGCCAGCAGCTGGCCCACCCACGCGCGCTGGGCGCGCGCGCGGTCGAGCATGGCGTCGCACCAGTCGAAATCGGGGGTCGCCACGATCGCGTCGTTCCAGCCGCGCAGCAGTGCGTCCTTCCAGTCGCCTTTCGCGGCCCAGTCGAGCAGCGCGGCGGGCGCCATGCCGGTGCGCGCGGTCCACCATGCGAGCGGGGCCTGGCGCACGAGCTGGTAGAGCCACCAGGCGCGTTCACCGAGGCTTTCGTGGGTCGGACGCGCGGCGTCGATGGCATCGTCCTTCCAGCGCGGATCGGCGGCTTCGGGTGCTTTCAGCTGCCATGCTCCGCCCTCCTGCGAGAGCAGCGGCGCAAAGAAGGCCTCGATGCGCTGCACATGGGCGCTCGCGGGCAACCGCTGCAGCAGTTCGACCGCGGCCTGCCGCACGTCGCGGGCGCGATCCTTGAGCTGGGCGTCGAGCAGGGCTTCGTCATCGGGGCCGATGTTCTCGGCCAGCGCGCCCAGCAGCGCGGCGCGCTCCTTCGCCGGGAGTTGTGGCAGTTCCGCCGCAAGGCGTTCGCGCGCGGCGGCGGGATCGATGCGGCGCTGTTCGGCCAGCACCGCGCGCCGCTGTTCGAGGCTGCCCTCATCCCACCGTGTCTGTGCGTCGGCCTGCTCACTGGCACCGACGGCATAGCGCCACTCGTCGTTGCGTGCGGCAAGCCAGAGTCCGCGCTCGCCGAGCGCAGGAATCACGGCGGGCCGCAGGTCGACGGCGCGGCGGCCGGCGTCGAGTGCGGCGGGCAGCAGGCTGTGCGGCAGGCGCAGGCCGGCGGCGGCCAGCGCGGCGAGGCCTTCGTGCTGCAAACGCAGCGGTCCGCTCGCGAGTGCGTCGACGATGGCGGCTTGCAGCGCGGAATCGTTCAGCACGGGGCGTTCGTCGGCGGCGGCGACCGGTGCGTCGGAAGGCGAGAGGCCCGGCGCCACGAAGCCGGCACGGCGGCCGATGGCCACGGCGCCCGCGGCGCGCAGGAGCTGGCCTTGTGCTTCGCCGTCCTGTATCGCTTGCAGCAGCGCGGCGAATTCGCCGCCTGCCATTCCTTGAGCTGCCGGCACGGGCTGACGGGCGGTGCCGACCAGCGCGGTCTGCAGTAGCGAGTTCCAATGGCTCATTCGATAACCTCCGCGCTCACGCGCTGCGGTATTCGCCTTGGGGCGGCCCGGCGGCTCATGTCCGCACTCCGCTCAAGGTCCAGACCGGCGCGCTGCCCGCTGCGGCGCCCGAGGCCCAGGCGGTGAGCGGCGCGAACTGCTCGCCGTCCCATTCGCCGAAGACACGCAGCGGCGCGCCGCCCGAATGCGCCAGCAACTGCCACGCCTCCTGCGTCGCCAATTGCATTGGCAGCGCCTGCGGTGCGGCATCGAGTCGCAGCCACCATTGGTCGCCATGCCGCGCGGGCACGGCTTCGGCCCACACCATCGGCAGCAGGGGTTGCCAGGGGTTGGCGGCAATCTGCTGCGCCATGCGTTGCCATTCGTCGGATGCGTTCGATGCGGACTCTGCCGATGCAGCGGGTGCATCCGCCAGCAGCTCGGCCACCAGCGCGCGCTGCGACGCATGGCCGGGGTAGAAGCACAGCACTGCGGCGCGCTCGCTGCCGCTGACCCATCCGGTTTCGAAACCCCGGCCGCCATGCGAATAGTCGAGCAGCAGGGCACGCCGCCCGCTCGCGCGGCCTTGCAGCCAGACATGGCGCTCGACCAGCTTGGTGTCGCGCTCGTCGGTGCACTGGCCCAGCACGAGCCAGTGGTCGGCAACGCGCTCGCCATCCGCCAGCAGGGCTTCGCGGTCCTGAGGCCAGCCGAGCGCGGTGCGCAGGTCGGCCAGCGTGGCGGGCGAGAGCGATTCGCGGCGCGGCACCGCATCGACGATCAGTTGAAGCCGGCCCAGCCGGTCGAGCAGCCGCGCCGGCCAGCCTTCACCGGCGCCGATGAGTTCGGCCGCCTGCGCGATGCGCTGGCCGAGCCCGGGCGCCTGCGCATCGACCATGCGCGCGGCCATCGAGCCCCAGGCCTGTTGCTGCTCGCTGCCGAGCGAGGCAAGGCCGCGCTGGGTCTGGTCGTCGAGCCAGCGCGCGAGCTCCTGCGTGCCGGCCTCGATGCGCTTCCAGCGCTGCGCGTCGCGCTTGGCGGCCGCGGCGGGATCGGGCGCGGCCGGCGCTTCGGCGGCGCGGGCTTCCTTCTTCTCGGCCTTGTCGCGCCGCGAAGCGATCCACTCGGACACCCAGGCCGGCGGCGTGCCCGCGGTGAAGCTGGCTTCGCTCTGCGCGCGCAGCAGCATCAGCGCGAGGCCGTGCTTGCAGGGGAACTTGCGGCTCGGACAGGAGCAGCGGAACACCGGGCCGGCGAGGTCGGCCTGCGTCTGATAAGGCTTGCTGCCGCTGCCCTGGCATTCGCCCCACACCGCATCGTCGGAATATCCGAGCGTGGGCCATTTGGCTGGTGCAAGCAGGCCCTTGGCGGCTTTCGCCGAGGCATCGTCGGGCGCGAGCGCCAGGACGGCTTCTGTGCTGAGAGTCATCAGGGCACCCTCGCGCCGGTCCGCGGCGCGGAAGATTGGAAAAGCGCGGCCATCAAGGCGCGACGGGATTGCCCGGCGTGCCGAGGCTGCCGGCCGGAAGGGCCGCGGCATCGGCCGGCGTGCGGTAAGACACGCGCACCGCGGAAGGCTGCGGCGCCGCCTGCGGTGCGGAAGCGGTGACCGGCCTGGTCACGCCGCCCTTGGTGACCGTGACCGGCGCAGCGGGCGGAATGGTTGCCACGGGAGCCACACCGGCAATGCCTGACGTACCGGATACCGGGACCGTAGCCCCGATCGCCGCCGTCGTGACTGGCGCGGCGCCGCCCGCCGGCGCGTACCCGGCTTTCCCCGCATTGGGGTCGTGCAGCACCACGCTCTTGCCCACGCCGACGCCGGTGCCGATCGGCCCGATGCCGACGCCGACACCCACGCCCGCGGTGCCGGCCACCACGCCGGCGTTGTTGACTACCACGCCCGCGCCGAGCGGGCCCCAGCCGGTGTTGAGCCCGACGGAGAAATTGCCGTCCTTGGTCGCGCCAAGACCCAGCGAGAGCCCCGGCACCAGCGGTATGCCGATGTGATAGTGCGAACAGCCGCCCACCAGGAGCAACAGCGCCACCGCCACGGCGGCGGCTGTTGCCCGACTGGAGCGCGGCCGGGCGTTCACACCAGCAGCGCGTTCACGCGCCTCACGTAGGCCGCGGGGTCGGCCGGCAGGCCGCCTTCGGCCAGCAGCGCCTGGTCGAACAGGATGTTGGCAAGGTCGTCGAAATGCGCCGAGCCTTCGAGCTTCTTCACCAGCGCGTGCTCGGCGTTCACTTCGAGCACCGGCTTGAGGTCAGGCGCCGGCTGGCCGGCCTGCTTGAGCATGCGCGCGAGCTGCGTGCTCATGCCGCCGTCATTCACCACCAGGCAGGCGGGCGAATCGACCAGGCGCGTGGTCACGCGCACGTCCTCGGCCTTGTCCTTGAGCGCTTCCTTGAGCTTCTCGAGCAGCGGCTTGAAGGACTCGGCGGCTTCCTCGGCGGCCTTCTTCTCGGCCTCGTCCTGCAGCTTGCCGAGATCGACCGCGCCCTTGGCCACGCTTTGCAGCGGCGTGCCGTCGAACTCGGTGAGGTAGTTGAGCGCCCATTCGTCGACGCGGTCGGTCATGAGCAGCACCTCGATACCCTTCTTCTTGAAGACCTCGAGCTGCGGGCTGTTCTTGGCGGCGGCGAGCGTGTCGGCCGTGATGTAGTAGATCGCGTCCTGGCCTTCCTTCATGCGCGCCTTGTAGTCGGCAAAGCTCACGCTCGCCGTGTCGCTCGTGGTGGAGGCAAAGCGCAGCAGCTTGGCGATGCGGTCGCGGTTGGCGAAGTCTTCGCCCAGGCCTTCCTTCAGCACGGCGCCGAACTCGGCATAGAACCTGGCGTACTTGCCCGATTCGTCGGCGTACTCGGCCGCCGCCTCGGCAGCCGGCATGGCTTTCTTGTCGACCACGTCGGTGACGTCGGCCGCAATCTCGGTCGGATCGGGCGCGGGCACCGATTCCCCGGAGCCGACGTCGATCTTGCCTTCGGCGCTTTCGGGCGCGGTCTTCTGCTTCTTCGCCAGGTCTTCGAGCATGGAGAGCACGCGCTTGGTGCTGCCCTCGCGGATGGCCTTCACGTCGCGGCTTTCCTGCAGCAATTCGCGGCTCACGTTGAGCGGCAGGTCGGACGAGTCGATCACGCCTTTCACGAAGCGCAAGTAGCTCGGCAGCAGCGCCTCGGCGTCGTCCATGATGAAGACACGCTTGACGTAGAGCTTGACGCCCGCGCTCTTCTCGCGGTTCCACAGGTCGAACGGGGCCTTCGAGGGGATGAAGAGCAGCTGCGTGTACTCGGTGCTGCCTTCCACGCGGTTGTGGCTCCAGGCGAGCGGCGCCTCGTAGTCGTGGCTGACGGTCTTGTAGAACTCTTCGTACTGCTCGGGCGTGATGTCTTTCTTGTTGCGGCTCCACAGGGCGTTGGCCTTGTTGACCGTTTCCCATTCGCCGGTCTTGACCATGTCGCCGGGCTGGTCGTTCTCGCCTTCTTTCCACTCCTCTTTTTCCATGAGGATGGGCAGCGAGATGTGGTCGGAATACTTGCCGACGATCTGCTTGAGCTTCCAGGCGTTGAGGTATTCGTCAGCGTCGTCGCGCAGGTGCAGCGTGATGCTTGTGCCGCGCTCGGCGCGCGTGATGTCGGCCACTTCGAAGTCGCCGGCGCCGCCGCTCACCCATCGCACGCCCTGCTCGGGCGGCAGGCCGGCGCGGCGCGATTCGACCGTGATCTTGTCGGCCACGATGAAGCCCGAGTAGAAGCCCACGCCAAACTGGCCGATGAGCTGCGCGTCGGCTTTCTGGTCGCCGCTGAGCTTGCTCATGAAGTCCTTGGTACCACTTTTTGCGATGGTGCCGAGGTGGTCGATGGCTTCCTGGCGCGACAGGCCGATGCCCTTGTCGGTAATGGTGATGGTGCGCGCGGCCTTGTCGAAGGAAAGGCGCACGTCCAGGTTGGGCTGGTCTTCGTACAGCTCGGGATGGTCGATGGCCTCGAAGCGCAGCTTGTCGCAGGCGTCCGATGCGTTCGAGATCAACTCGCGCAGGAAGATTTCCTTGTTGGAATACAACGCATGCGTGACGAGGTGCAGAAGCTGCGCGACTTCAGCCTGGAACGGTAGTTTCGTGTTGGAGGAATCAGCCATGAGAAAGAAGAAATATCGAACTGAAAAATTCTAAGCCGGGCGGCCGCCGGGGCGCGTTCGGCTTATCAACTCTGCGAGTTGGGGCTTCCGCCCCAAAAAACAATATCTGCCGGAAGCGTGCTTTTTTTAGGCCTATCTCGGTTGCGATTCGACTTCGCGGGTCCAGCGGTCGATCAGCCGCTTGCGCTCGGCGGCCTTGCCGTATTTCTCGAAGTCGTACTTGATGAGCTTCACGTCGCTCATCGACGGAATGCGCGCATCGGGCTTGAAGGTCTTGTTGGCCGGCGACTGCAGGCTGCCGACCTGTCCGCCGGTCGCCTGGCCGGCCGGACTCATGAGCCAGTCGTAGTAGCGCTTGGCATTCTCCTTGTTGCGCGCGCCCTTGACCAGCGCGATACCGCCCACCTCGTAGCCGGTGCCTTCGCAGGGCGCGGCCGTCTTCACCGGAAATTTGTCGTAGCGCCAGCGCTCGAATCCGAAGATGAAGCTCACGCCGATCGCCACCTCGCCCTTGGCCACGTTGGGCGCCTGCGCCTGGCCGCTGCGGGTGTAGCTGGTGACGTTGCGATGCAGCTTCTTCAGGTAGTCGAAGGCCGCGTCTTCGCCCATCTGCTGCACCAGGCCCGCGATGATGGTGTAGGCCGTGCCGCTCGAGGCCGGGTGCGAGATCTCGATCTCGCCTCGGTACTCGGGCTTGACGAGATCAGCCCAGCACTTCGGCTCGGGCAGTTTCTTTTTCTTGAGCAGGTCGGTATTGAAGCCGAAGCCGATGGCGCTGGTGTAGAAGCCCCCCACCATGTTCTGCGACATGGCGTACTGGCGCACCGCCCAGTCGTGCAGGTCGTTGATGTAGGCCGGCCGGTAGGGCTCCAGCAGACCCTGCTCGGCGGCCTGCAGGAACGGGTCTCCGGTGCCGCCCCACCAGATGTCGGTCTTGGGGTTGGCCGCCTCGGCACGCAGCTGGGCGCCGATTTCTCCGGTGCCCTTGTGCGCCTGCTGCACCTTGATGCCGGTCTCGCGCGTGAAGGCCGCGGCGGCCGCTTCGCACCAGCCGGCATCGGTGCTGCAGAGCGCGTTGACCGTGCCCTGCGCGGCCGCGCAGGGGGAAAAGAAAAAGGCCATGGCGCCCGCGCATGCGGCAAGGGCCGCGGCATTCCTGGTGGCAAAGGGGCGCATGCGTTCTCCTCCGGCAAATGGTTTTATTGGAAAGGCCAGGCCGCAGGATAGCCGGCAACGCCGCTCAGCGGGCCGCCAGCAGCGGCGGCAGGTGCTCGGCCAGCCAGTCGACCACCACCCGCGTCTTGTGCGGCAGGTAGCGGCTGCGGGAACGGATGACGTTGAGTTCGAAGCCGAACGGCCGCGGCTCGTCGAACACGCGCACCAGCGTGCCGGCGGCCAGCGCATCGGCCGCGAGCCAGGCCGGCAGGCGCGCCAGGCCCATGCCGCCGATGGCGGCTTCGAGCAGCACCTCCGCGCTGTCGCAGCGCAGCCGCGAAGGCGGTGCCATCTCGACCAGCCGGCCTTCGGCGTCGTGAAAGCGCCAGGGCGAGATCTGCCCGTCGCGGGCATAGAGCACCGCCTCGTGCGCCGAAGCGCCGAGCTCGGCCACGTCGGCGGGGCGCCCGCGCTCGGCAAGATAGGCGGGAGCGGCGCACAGCACCATCCATTGCGTGCCGACCGGCCGCGCCACCAGGTCGGCGCTGTCGGGCAGCTCGCCGCTTCGAATGGCGAGGTCGAGGCCCTCTTCGGCCAAGTCCACGCGCCGGTCGTTGAAAGAAAGCTCCAGCGAAAGCCCCGGGTGCCGGCGCGCCAGCGCGAGCAGCAGCGGCCCGACCTTCAGGCGCCCGAGCATCGCCGGCATGCTGAGGCGCACCAGCCCGGCCGCGGTGCTGCGCGCGGCGTCCGCCATGGCTTCGGCTGCGTCGAGCTCGGCCAGCGCGCGCCGGCAGCGCTCGTAGTAGCCGTGGCCTTCTTCGGTGAGGCTCTGGCTGCGCGTGGTGCGCAGGAAAAGCCGAGTGCCCAGCCGCGCCTCGAGCCGCGCAATGCTCTTGGCCACCGCCGAGCGCGTGACGTGCAGCCGCTCTGCCGCACGCGCAAAGCTGCCTGCTTCCACCGCGGCGACGAACTCTTCGATGCTTTGGAGACGTTGGCTCATTGGATATTTTCAGGCGCCATGAAGTTGAAAATTATCCACCACTGGATAAATCAAGTCGCCAATAGCATGAAGGCTCCCTTGTTTCTTCGAAGGAGTCTTTTTTCATGCAGGAACCTCAAACGCTTCGCCGCTGGCAACTCTCTTCCTTCGGCCGCGAGCAGCTCCAGCAGGTCGAACTGCCGCTCCCCACGCCCGGCCCGGGCCAGGTCCTGGTGCGGGTGGGCGCGGTGTCGCTCAACTACCGCGACCTCCTGATGGTTCGCGACGGCATGGGCATGAAGTTCGACATGCCGTTCACGCCCGGTTCCGATATGGCGGGCACCGTAGTGGCCACGGGGCCGGGCGTGCAGCGCTTTGCCATCGGCGACCGCGTGGTCAACACCTTCTGGGGCGGCTGGATCGACGGGCAGTGGCCGGCAGGGGCCGTGCTGGCCGGCGGGCCCGGTCCGGGCATGCTGGCCTCGCACGTGCTTCTCGATGCGGCCTGGGCCGTGGCGGCGCCGGCCACGCTGGACTTCGCCGAAGCGAGCACGCTGCCGTGCGCCGGCCTCACGGCCTGGTTCGCGCTGGCCGAGACCGGCGCGAACCAGGCCGTGAGGCCCGGCCAGACCGTGCTGATCCATGGCACCGGCGGCGTGGCGCTGTTCGGATTGCAGCTGGCACGGCTGTACGGCGCGCGCACCATCGTCGTCTCGGGCAGCGAAGACAAGCGCGCGCAAACGCTCGCGCTCGGCGCAACCCACGTGCTGATGCGCGACAGCGACTGGCCGGCCGAAGTGCGGCGGCTCACCGAAGGCCGCGGCGCGGACCACGTGCTCGAACTCGCGAGCGGGCCGAATCTGGATCGTTCGCTGCAGGCCACGGCGCAGGGCGGCCGCGTGTCGATCATCGGCATGCTGGGCGGCGAGACGCTGAGTGCGTCGTTCTATGCGATGGTGCTCGGCCGCATCACGGTGCAGGGCATTGGCGTGGGCCATCGGCGCGCACTCGAAGAGCTGGTGCGCGCCATCGACGTCAATGCGCTCAAGCCCGTGATCGCGGCGCGCCATGCCTTCGCCGAGCTGCCCGATGCGCTCGACCATCTCGCGCGCGGCGCGTTCGGCAAGGTCGTCGTCACGCTTTGATGAGACCTATTGGTCTCTTGCACGCCCCGTGTCAGAAACAAAAGACCGTCGATTTGTGAACAGGTTCCGTTAGCCGCAACAACATGCATGGCGCATGCGTGTTCCGTTCCTAGAATCCGCCCGCACGATGGCCGGGAGGCCATGCGCTTTTCTCAACTTCAGGATGGAACAGCATGGAACATAGCACCTACAAAAAGTGGTCGGCCGAGTTCATAGGTACTTTCTGGCTCACGCTGGGCGGCTGCGGAAGCGCCGTCCTCGCGGCGGCCTTTCCGGGCAACCTGGGCATCGGCTTCCTGGGCGTTTCGCTCGCGTTCGGCCTCACGGTGGTGACGGGGGCCTATGCGCTCGGCCCCATCTCGGGCGGCCACTTCAACCCCGCCGTGTCGATCGGCCTCGCGGCCGCGGGGCGCTTCAAGGCCTCGCAGCTCGCGGGCTACATCGTCGCGCAGGTGCTGGGCGCCATTGCCGCGGCCGGCGTGCTCTACCTGATTGCCACCGGCAAGCCCGGCGCCGACATCGGCGGCTTTGCCACCAACGGCTATGGCGAGCACTCGCCCGGCAAGTACGGCATGACCGCCGCGCTGGTGTGCGAAGTGGTGATGACCGCGGTGTTCCTGATCGTGATCCTCGGCTCGACCGCCAGGCGCGCGGCCGGCGGCTTCGCGGGCCTGGCCATCGGCCTGTGCCTCACGCTGATTCACCTGGTCTCCATTCCGGTGACCAACACCTCGGTCAACCCGGCGCGCAGCACGGGGCCGGCGCTGTTCGGCCCCTCCTACGCCCTGCCGGAACTGTGGCTCTTCTGGGCCGCACCCATCGTGGGCGCGGTCATCGGTGCGGTGATCTATCGCGTGCTGCTCAGCAACGCCAACGACGACTGACGGAAGCCGCAGGCAACCGATCAACTGCCGCTGGCCGACTGCACGAGCGGCAGCGAGGTCGATTGCCCGATCGACTCGGTGCCGGTGGCGTGCGACGCCGCATAAGCACCGGCCTGCACATCGGACACCGGGATAGTCGAGTTCATGGCCGGCGCGCTGGTCGACTGGCCGATGGACTCGGTGCCGCTCGGCCGCGCGGCGGCCATCGCACCCGCCTGCACTTCGGGGTTCTCGGGTGAGTTCATCTGCAACGGGTGGTAGTCCGAACCGTCGGTCGTCTCGGCCGATGCATGGACGGCACCGAGCGCCGCGAACGCGGCAAAAGAACCAAGGGCAATAAGCTTGACGGAAGTGCGCATGGTGTGTGCTCCTGAATGGCGGGTGGTTGTCTCCGGCCGCGTGCCATCGCGCGAACTGCGCGTGGCAGGGCCTGAACGCACTCTAGGCAGCCTGACTGAGCGGGCCGTGAGCAAACAATTAGGCCGGCGTGAGCGGCATGGATGACGAAGGCAGGTGCACCCGCGCCATCAGTCCCGGGCCGCCTCCGCCTCCTTCTTCTTCATCGCGGTTGCGCAGCTCGATGCGCAAGCCATGCCTTTCGGCGGCCGTGCGCGCAATGGCCAGCCCGAGTCCGCTGCCGCCCGCCGGCGCGCCCGGCACGCGAAAGAAACGGTCGAACACGCGGGCTATCGACGACGCTGGAATGCCCGGCCCGTTGTCGAGCACGTCGACCACCGCATGGCCTTCGAACTCGTGCAGCCGCACGTCGACCACGCCGCCTTCGGGCGCATAGCGCAGCGCGTTGTCGATCAGGTTGTCGAACACGCTGCGCAGCTCGGCGGGCGGCGCCATCACCACGGGCGCAATGCGGCCTTCGAATCCGATGTCGACGCGGCGCGCATCGGCCAGCACCATCAGCTGGCTCACGCTCTCGCGCAGCAGGGTTTCGATGTCGACGGGCTCGCACGACGTGGGGCGGCCCGGCGCATCCTGCCGCGAGAGGCTCAGCAATTGTTCGATCAGGTGCTGCGCGCGGGTGACGCCGGCCTCGAGCTGGTTGAAGCGCTCGGTGGCTTCGCCGGCGGGGACGTGCGCGCGCAGGTTCTCGATCTGCAGGCCGATGGCGGCCATGGGGGTGCGCAGCTCGTGCGCCGCGTCCTGCACGAAGCGGCGCTGCGTGGCAAAGGCATTGCGCACGCGCGACAACAGGTGGTTGAACGCGTGGACCAGCGGCGCGATCTCGTCGGGCACGCGCGCCAGCGACAGATCGGTCGGGCTGCGCTCGTCCTGCGAGGCCACGTCGCGCGCCACCGCCCTGAGCGAACGCGACGCCGCCGACACGATGAGCCACAGGATCAACAACGCCAGGGGCAGCAGCAACGCGATGGGCAGGCCTTCGAGCAGCGCGCGTCGCAGCGTTCGGCGCCGGCGGTAGTCCTCGTTCTGCAAGACCTGCACGCGCGGCTGGTCGGCGTGCGCACCGGGTTCGGCCGTGAGCACGCGCCAGCGCGAATGCGGATGCACGCCGGTGTCCACATCGCCAAAGCCCGGCTGCGGCTGCAAGGGCACCACGGCCAGCGGCGGCCAGGAACTCGCGCGCAGCGTGCGGCCGTCGGCGCTCCATAGCTGGACCACGAAGGCGCCGCGCACCAGGGCGGCCTCGGCGTCGAGCGGGCGCGGGGTCCGGGGCGGGTCGCCGCCCGCATAGGAATCGGCCACCAGCCGCATCTGCTCGTCGAGCGCGTTGTGGACCAGGTCGCCATAGGCCACGAAGGTGAACCACGCCGTGATCGCCGCCGCCGCCAGGTGCAGCGTGACGAGCCAGAACAGCAGTTGCGTGCGCAGCGAGCGCGGGCGCCACCAGCGACCGCCGCCCGCAGCGCTCATTGGCAAACCTTCGTGCTTCGCGCTGCGGCGCGAGCCCCCTTCGGAACGGCCGGGCGAGCGCTCATGCCGCGACGCGCCAGCCCAGTCCGCGCACGTTGCGGATCGAATCCGCGCCGAGCTTGCGGCGCATGCCGTGGATCAGCACGTCGATGGCGTTGCTGGTCACTTCTTCGCCCCAGCCGTAGATGCGGTTCTCGAGCTGCTCGCGCGAGAGGATGGCGCCGGGCCGCTCGAGCAAGGCGTGCAGCAGCGCGAACTCGCGCGCCGTGAGCGCCTCGCGCGCGCCATCGACCACCACCTCGCGCGTGGTCAGGTCGAGCTGCAAGGTGCTCCCCCCGATCAGGGAATGCGCGGCGCCGTCGCGCCGGCGCACCACGGCCCGCATGCGCGCGAGCAGCTCGCGAAACTCGAAAGGCTTGAGCAGGTAGTCGTCGGCGCCCAGGTCGAGGCTGTGGACGCGGTCGTCGAGCCCGTCGCGCGCGGTGAGCACCAGCACCGGCGTGGCATCGCCGCGTTCGCGCGCGCGCCGCAGCACCTCGGTGCCGTCCTGCCGCGGCAGGCCCAGGTCGAGCAGCACGCAGGTGTAGTCGCCGTCGCCGAGCGCGCTTTGCGCCAGCTCGCCGTCGCGCACCCAGTCAGCCGACCAGCCCGCGCCTTCGAGCGCCTGCTTCAGGCTGCGCCCGATCATCTCGTCGTCTTCCACCAGCAGTACACGCATTGCGTCGACTCCTTGGGCTGCAAGGTAGCACGTGATCGGGATGATCGGTAGTGGCCCTGCGCCGCGGCGCAGCGTAGAGGCGAAGTCTTAGGCGGGGCTTAGACGCCGTGAAGGCACAAGGGTCACGCCACGCG
This sequence comes from Variovorax palleresanus, assembly GCF_051144945.1. Classification (NCBI taxonomy): domain Bacteria; kingdom Pseudomonadati; phylum Pseudomonadota; class Betaproteobacteria; order Burkholderiales; family Comamonadaceae; genus Variovorax; species Variovorax palleresanus. The sequence goes on from NZ_JBJNVP010000002.1 coordinate 2,232,864, forward strand.
GACGTCGTGCCGCTCGCCCTCGCCACCGGCGGCGAAGGCCAGCAGGCGCATGGCCTCTTCCTGCACGCCGAGCCGGTCGGCCTTGGACCACCGCGCGAAGGGCTCCAGCACCACCGTGGCTGCGTTCTTCGCCCGCTCGATCTTCCAGATGCCCGCGACGAAACCGTCGAGCAGCACCGTGCCGCGCACGATGCCATTGACGGTGAACACCCGGCTGCGATGCACCTCGCTCATCACGCGGCTGCGGTCGGCATGCGAGAGCAGCAGGTTGTCCCATTCGGCGACGAGGCGCGGCGGCGCGGGGGTGTCGGGACCGGGGCGCGGCGCACGCGGCAGGTCGAACAGCTCCTGGCCCTGCTCGCCGGTAAACGTGCGCAGCTGCGGCCGGAGGCGCTCGGCCACGGCCTTCCAGCCCGTGAGGCCCGACCACGCGCCGGCATCGGCGAGCGTGGCGGGACCGAAGGCCGCCAGGTAGCGCAGCAGCAGGTCGTCCTGCGTGGCGGCTGCGGCATCGGCAGCGGAATCGCCGAGCCACTGTCCGATGGGCTGCAGCTGTGCGCTCTGGTGCGAGTTCCAGCTGCCCGCGGGCGGCAGATGCACCAGCGGCAGGTTGTTGCGGATGAGTGCGGCGAGCGAGGCGGGCTGGCGGTCTTTCCAGCGCGCCGCGAGTGCCTGCCCGAGCTCGGAACCGGTGAGCGGGCCTTCGCGCAGCAACGCCCACCCCGCCTTCACCACGGCTGCACGGTCGATGCCTTCGAGAGCCCGCGCGTGCTCGCCCGAGAGGCCGCGCTGATGCACGGGTTCGAGCAGCGGCCGCCAGGACAGCGCATCCGATGCGGCCATCAGGTGCAGGGTCGCACGCATCGTCGACATGCGCACGACGCGGCGCTTCTCCAGGGCTTCAGTCAGCTGCGCGCGGCGAAAGCCTTCGAGCCGGCTCCAGAGCCCGATGTAAGGCGGGTTCGGCGCCTGCGCCTGCAGGCCCGCCAGCTTTTCGATGGCCTGCGCGACCGTCGCCTTGCGCCGCTCCAGCAGCATCTGCCGCGCCAGCGTGGCCCGGTTCAGCGCGCGCTGGCTCAGCACCACGGCCATCGGCGAAGACTCAGAACTTCTCGTGCGGACCGAGGTAGCGCCACTGCCCCACGGGCAGGTTGCCGAGCATCACCTTGCCGATGCGCACGCGCTTCAGGCCCACCACTTTCAGGCCGACCAGCTCGCACATGCGGCGGATCTGGCGCTTCTTGCCCTCGGTGAGCACGAAGCGCAGCTGCTCGGGGTTCTGCCACTCGACCCGCGCCGGCTTGAGCGGCTGTCCGTCGAGGCTGAGGCCGTGGCGCAGCCTGGCGAGCATGGCCGGCGGAAAGACCGCCTGCACATTGGTGGTGACGGGATCGTCGTCGTCCATGCGCACGAGCTGGCCGGTGGGCGCGGGCTGGCCGAGGCCGTGATACGCCACGCGCACCAGGTATTCCTTCTCCATCACCGAGTCTTCGCCGATCAGCTGGCGCGCGATGCGGCCGTCCTGCGTCATCACCAGCAGGCCGATGGAATCGATGTCGAGCCGGCCGCACGGCGCCAGGCCGCGCAGTTGCTGGGGGTTGAAGAAGAAGCGCGTGTTGTCTTCGGCCCAGCGGTTCTGCGGCGTGAAGAGCGAGACCGCCGGCTCATGGCCGTCTTCGGCCTGCGCGCTCACGTAGCCGATGGGCTTGTTGATGAGGATGGTGACCTGGTTCGCCTGCTGGCCCTTGGCGGCCTTGTCGACCTCGACGCGGTCGGCCGGCGTCACCTTCACGCCCATTTCGGCCGGCTTGCCGTTCACTTTCACCCAGCCGTTGGCGATCCACTCATCGGCCTCGCGGCGCGAGCAGATGCCGAGCTCGGCCATGCGTTTGTTGAGGCGGATCGGAGCGGTGGCGTCGTCGGTCATGCGGGTGCGCGGTCGGTTGGGGGCAGGTCACGCCCGGTGGAGCGGTGCGCAGCGGCATTTTCGTCCATTGCAGCTGCCTCCGGAATGTGTCGCATTGCATAGGGATAATGCGCGCCAATGGCCCGCCGACGGCCCGGACCCGCATGACAAAAATCCTGATCCTCAGTGTGAGCGCCGGCAACGGCCATGTGCGCGCAGCGCAAGCCCTCGAAGCCGCCGTGCAATCGACCCCGCCGCACACGGCCGTCCACATGGACGCCATGGCCCACGTGGCCAGCGGTTTCCGCAAGGTCTACACCGACTGGTACATCCAGCTCGTGAACCGCGCGCCGGAGCTGTGGTCGTACCTGCACCAGCGCGCCGACGCCACGCCGCACCATGCGCCTTCGCAGCGCCTGCGCCGCGGCATCGAGCGGCTGAGCACCGGCACTCTGTTGCGTGAGATCCGCCGAGAGAAGCCCGACGCGGTGGTCTGCACGCATTTCCTGCCGGCCGAGCTGCTGATGCGCGAGCGCAATGGCGGCCGCATCGACTACCCGGTGTGGCTGCAGATCACCGACTACGACCTGCACAACATGTGGGTTGTGCCGGGCATGGCAGGCTACCTGGCCGCGACGGACGAAGTGGCCTTCAGGCTGCGCGCGCGCGGTATTCCCCCGGAGCGCATCCACGTGACGGGCATTCCGGTGATGCCCGCCTTCTCCGAACCCGATGCGCCAGCGCTCGCCCACGATGCCTGCGCCAAGGCGCTCGGCCTCGACCCCGCGCGGCCCGTGCTGCTGATGGCCTCGGGCGGCGCAGGCGTCGGCGACCTGGCGAGCATGGTCGAACGCGTGCTCCTGCTCGGCAGCGACAGCGGCCTGCAGGTGATTGCCGTGGCCGGCCGCAACGCCGAGGCCCACGCCAAGCTCCAGGCCCTGGCCGCGCGCCACCCGGGCCGCGTGGTCGCCATCGGCTTCACCAACGAGATGCACAAGCTCATGGCCGCGGCCGACCTGGTGGTCACCAAGCCCGGCGGGCTCACGGTGTCGGAATGCGTGGCGCTGGGCAAGCCGATGCTCCTGATTTCGCCGATTCCGGGGCAGGAAGAGCACAACGCCGGTTTCCTGATGGAAGAAGGCGCGGCCTGGCTCGCCTACGACGCGATCGGGCTCGACTACAAGGTGGCGCGCCTGATGGCCGACCCCGCCAAGCTGGCGGACATGGCCCGGCGCAGCCGTGCGCTCGGCAAGCCGCGCGCCGCGGCCGCGGTGCTGCGCCACGTGCTGGGAAACAAGGAATGAAAGGAATGAACAGCCCCGCCGAGAAGACCAGCGTGGCCCGCACCATCGGCTACCTGGCCTGGGTCGTGGTGATGGCCTTCTTCTTTGCCAACGCCGAGATCCAGATCGAAGGCGGCGCCGGCTGGGCCACCTCGCTGCCCACGTGGCGCATCGAGAACAGCATCTGGCTCGACATTTTCTGGGGCGGGCGCGCCATGACGGGCTACCACGCCTGGGTGTTCACCTTCATGCTGCTGGTGTTCTTCTCGCCGCTGGCGTTCAACGGCCGCTGGACGCTGCGCGACCTGGGGCTGGCGGCTGCGGGCCTGATCGTGTTCTGGGTTTGCGAAGACTTTTTGTGGTTCATGATCAACCCGGCCTTCGGATGGGCACGCTTCAATCCGGCCGACGGTTTCTGGCACAAGCACTGGATCTGGGGCGCGCCGGTGGACTACTGGGGCGGCCTCGCGGTCGCCCTGCTCATACTGTTGCGGCGCCACTGGCCCCGCTCGACTTCATGACAACCACTCCACGCCCCTCGCACTGGGCAGACCCGCTGGACGAACTGCAGGTCGAGAACCTGCACCGCATCACGCCGACGCTGTACCGCAGCGCGCAGCCGCGCGTCGCGAACGTGGCGGCGCTCAAGTCGCTCGGCATCCGCACCATCGTGAGCCTGCGCTCCTTCAACGACGACAAGAAGGTGTTCTCGGGCCACGACATCCGCCTGGTGCGCGTGCCGATCAACACCTGGTCGATCGACGACGCCAAGGTGCTGCGCGCACTGGTCGCCATTCGCGAAGCCGAAAAGCAGGGCCCGGTGCTGATCCACTGCATGCACGGTGCCGACCGCACCGGCGTGGTCGCGGCGGTCTACCGCATGGCGGTGCAGGGCTGGGACAAGGAGAGCGCGCGGCAGGAGATGTTTCGCGGCGGCTACGGCTACCACACGCTGTGGCGCAACATCCCGCGCTACATCGACCGGCTCGATCCGGAGAAGATGCGCCGTGCGCTGGCCCACGCGCCGGTGATTCCCGTGGTGTCCTGAAGGCGGCAGCAGCTTTCGTACGCCGCTCCTATACTGGCCGCCCCGTGGCCCTGGGCCATGTTCGAACTTGCCTTTTTCACAAGGCCACAAGGGGCTCATCCATGGCACTCCAACTCCGCTCCCTCATCCGCGCGAACGGCGAACTCGAGCTCTCGCTGCACGACGAACCGATTCCCGAACCGCAGCCGCATGAAGTGGTGATCCGGGTCGAGGCGTCGCCCATGAATCCGTCGGACCTGGGGCTGCTGTTCGGCGCGGCCGACATGGGCACCGCCAAGGTTTCCGGCACGCCCGAGCGCCCCGTCGTGACGGCCACGGTGCCCGAGCGCGGCATGCCCGCGATGGCCGGACGGCTGGACCAGTCGATGCCGGTGGGCAACGAAGGCGCCGGCGTGGTGGTCAAGGCCGGTTCGTCGCCGGCGGCGCAAGCGCTGCTGGGCAAGACGGTGGCCGCGATCGGCGGCGCGATGTATTCGCAGTACCGCGCGGTGGCGGCGGCCCAGTGCCTGGAACTGCCCGCGGGCACGCCGCCGGCCGAAGGCGCATCGTGCTTCGTGAATCCGCTCACGTCGCTCGGCATGGTCGAGACAATGCGGCGCGAAGGCCACAAGGCGCTGGTGCACACGGCCGCTGCCTCCAACCTGGGCCAGATGCTCAACAAGATCTGCCAGAAGGACGGCATCGCCCTGGTCAACATCGTGCGCAAGCCCGAGCAGGAAGCGCTGCTGCGCGGCATCGGCGCGAAGCACGTGTGCAGCACCAGCTCGCCCACGTTTCTCGAAGACCTGACGCAGGCCCTGGTCGAGACCGGCGCGACGCTGGCCTTCGACGCCACCGGCGGCGGCAAGCTCGCGGGCCAGATCCTCGGCTGCATGGAAGCGGCGCTGAATCGCACCGCCAAGGAATACAGCCGCTACGGCTCGACCACGCACAAGCAGGTCTACATCTACGGCGGGCTCGACCGTTCGCCGACGGAGTTCGTGCGCAACTTCGGCATGGCTTGGGGCATGGGCGGGTGGCTGCTGTTTCCGTTCCTGCAGAAGCTCGGGGATGAAGGGACGCAGCGGTTGCGGGCGCGGGTGGTGGCTGAATTGAAGACCACGTTTGCGAGCCACTACACGCGGGAAGTTTCCTTGTTCGAGGCGCTGCAGCTGGATGCCATTGGTGTGTATGGCAAGCAGGCGACGGGGGAGAAGTTCTTGTTGAATCCGAACAGGGGTGTGGGGGGCTGATCTTCTCTTGGGGATTTTGTGGTGGCGTGAATGCCGCTGCCCTCACCCTAACCCTCTCCCGGAGGGAGAGGGAACAAGAGGGAACAAGACGGAGCGGTGAGGCATCGGGTATTGCCCCCTCTCCCTCTGGGAGAGGGCTGGGGTGAGGGCTCTGTGCCCACGATGAGGCGCGCCCTTAAAAACCTAAACCACCAACCGATACCCCACCGCAGTCTCCGTCAACAGATGCTTGGGCTGCGCCGGATCCGCTTCCAGCTTCTGCCGCAGATGCCCCATGTAGATGCGCAAGTAGTGGCTCTGGTCCGTGTGCGACGGACCCCACACCTCGCGCAGCAGTTGTCGCTGCGTGAGCACGCGGCCGGCGTTGGCGACCAATACCGACAGCAGCCGGTACTCGGTCGGCGTCAGGTGCACCTCGGCGCCGGCGCGGCGAACGATGCGCGCGGCGCGGTCGAGTTCGACCTCGCCGAAACGGAACAGCGGGTCCGCGGGTTCGTCCCCACCGCCGGCCGCGCGCGGGCGGCGCAGGTTGGCGCGCACCCGCGCCAGCAGTTCGCCGGTGCCGAAGGGCTTGGTCAGGTAGTCGTCGGCGCCGGCATCCAGCGCGGCGATCTTGTCGGCCTCGTCGCTGCGCGCGGACAGCACGATGATGGGCACGGCCGACCAGCCGCGCACATCGCGAATCAGCGAAACACCGTCGCCGTCGGGCAGGCCGAGGTCGAGCACCAGCAGGTCGGGCTGGCGCGTGCCGGCCGCCGCCAGCCCACCCTGCAGCGTGCCGGCCTCGTGCACCACCCAGCCTTCGGCCTCGAGCGCGCCGCGCACGAAGCGGCGGATCTGCGGCTCGTCCTCGATCACGATGGCGGTGGGGGATGGCATGGTTTCAGAGTTGTGCTTCGGCCGGTTCGGGTGGCTCGCGGCGCGGCAATGTGACCGTGAATTCTGCACCGCCGCCCTCTGCATTGGCCGCCGCAATCTCGCCGCCATGCGCGCTCACCACGGCGCGGCAGATGGCCAGGCCCAGCCCCACGCCCGGCGTGGCCGATTCGGTCTCGCCGCGGGTGAACTTGTCGAACAGCTTCTGCTCCCGGCCCAGCAGCGCGGCGGGCAGGCCCGGGCCGTGGTCGCGCACCGTGAGCACCAGCGTGCCGGGCTCGGCCCGCGCACCGACGACGATGGGCGGCGCGCCATACTTGGCGGCGTTCTCCAGCAGATTGACCAGCACGCGCTCGATCAGCACGGCATCGAATTCGACGAGGGGAAGATCCGGGTCGAGCGCGGTTTGCACGATGCTGTTGCCCAACGACGTGCGCGCCGCGCGAATGGCCGAGCCCACCACTTCCTCGACCGATTGCCAGTCGCGCCGCAGATTCACCGCGCCGCCCGCAATGCCGCTTTCGAGCCGCGCCATGTCGAGCAGGTTGTTGACCAGCGCGTGCAGTTCATGCGCCTGCGCGACGATGGCGCGAGCCGCCTCGGCGTGCGCTTCGGGCGGCAGGGTCTGCAGCGATTCGGCCAGCGCAATCAGTGCCGTGAGCGGCGTGCGCACGTCGTGCGAAATGGCGCCGAGCAGGGCGTTGCGCAGGCGCTCCGACTCCATCTCGACCACGGCCTGCTGGGCTACCTCCACGTAGTGCACGCGCTCCAGCGCGATCGCGATCTGCCGGGCCAGCGTGTCGAGTTGCTGTGCCTGCTCGGGAATCAGCAGCCAGCGCGGCTGCGCCGGTGACAGCGCAAGCACGCCGCGCACGCGCATGGGCGCCTGCAGCGGCACGTAGTGCCAGGGCTGAGCTGCGAGCGTGGCGGTGGCAAGGCCGGCGGGCTGGCCATGGCGGAAAGCCCAGTCGGCCACCTGCGCATCGAAGCCCTCTGGCGGATTCCTGGGCAGCACGAGCTGGTCGGCCGCGTCGGTGACCAGCACCAGCGCATGGCCGCCAAAGTGGCCCTGCACCGCGGCAGCGCCCAGCGCGACGACCTGCGTGCTCTCCAGCGCCGCCGAGAGTTCGCGCGTGAGTTCAAACAGCGAGCGTGCCCGCCGCTCGCGGCTGGTCGACACGCCGGCCGCAAAGCGCAGTCCCGCCATGAGCTGGCCCACCAGCAGGCCCACGCCCAGCATGATCGCGAAGGTCAGCACGTACTGCACGTCGCTCACCGCGAACGACAGGCGCGGCGGCACGAAGAAATAGTCGAACGCCGCCACGTTGAGGAGAGCCGCGAGCGCCGAAGGCCCGCGGCCGAAGCGCATGGCCACGCCGATCACGCCCAGCAGCAACAGCATCACGATGTTGGACAGCTCCAGCACGTTGGCCAGGGGCGCGCACACCAGCGTGAGCGCCACGCTGGCGGCCGTCGCCCAGGCGTAGCCCGGCCAATGAACGGGCGCCTTCTCGTGATCGCCCTCGTCGGCACGCATGCCGTTGATGGCGGCGCGCGCGAGGCGCCGCGAACTGTCGGCATGGCCCACCTCCAGGATGTCGAGCGCGGGCGCGCGTTGCGCCAGCGCGCGCGGCAGCGGCATCGGCGTGGCGGGCCACCAGCGGCGCCAGCCCTTGAGGGGCTCCGAGCGTCCCAGCACCAGCGTTGCGCAATTGAGCCGCCGCGCCTCTTCGGCCAGCTGCTCCGCCACGTCGGAACCCGTGAGCACCGCGGTGGCCGCGCCCAGTTCCTCCGCGAGCTTGAGCACCGCGAGGATGCGGTCGCGCTCCTGCGCGGCAAGCCGTTGCAGCCGCGGCGTTTCGACATAGGCTGCATGCCAGCGCACGTTGAGCTGGCCCGCCAGCCGCGCCGCGGTGCGCACCGTCTGTGCGGCGCCCTCGTGCGGTCCGACGCATGCGAGGATCGCGCCCGAGGTGTTCCAGGCCTGCAGCGCTCCGCCGTTGCCGTTGCCGGCCGCGCCCGATTGCTCGACGCGCCAGCCGCGCACGTCGTCTTCCACGTGCTCGGCGGTGCGGCGCAGTGCAATCTCGCGCAGCGCGATCAGGTTGCCCTTGCGGAAGAAGTTCTGGGCGGCGCGCTCGGCCTGCTGTGGCAGATATACCTTGCCGGCGGCAAGCCGCGCCGTGAGCTCGTCGGGCGTGACGTCGACCAGCACCACCTCGTCGGCTTCGTCGAGCACGGTGTCGGGCACGGTCTCTTGCACCCGCACGCCGGTGATGGCCCCCACCGTGCCGTTGAGGCTTTCGAGATGCTGTACGTTGAGCGCGGACCAGACCTCGATGCCCGCGGCCAGCAGCTCCTGCACGTCCTGCCAGCGCTTGGCATGGCGGGATCCGGGCGCGTTGGTGTGGGCCAGTTCGTCGACCAGCAGCACGGCGGGCTTGCGGGCCAGGGCGACGTCGAGATCGAACTCGGCCAGTTTGCGGCCGCGGTAGTCCACCTCACGCATCGGCAACGCGTCCAGCCCCGCGAGCAGCGCCGCGGTTTCGCTGCGGCCGTGGGTTTCGGCCACGCCGACCAGCACGTCGCGGCCCGCCGCGTGCTCGCGCTGTGCAGCGCTGAGCATGGCCCAGGTCTTTCCCACGCCCGCGCTGGCCCCGAAATAGATGCGCAGCTTGCCGCGCTGCGCGCGCGCCGCATCGCTGCGCAATTGCGCAAGCAGGGCGTCGGGATCGGGGCGGGCGTCGGACATGGCGGTGGCAGCGCAGGTTAGCGCATCGGCCCGCTCCCATCGAGCGCGAGATTCAGTGCCAGCACATTGACGCGCGGCTCGCCCAGCAAGCCCCAGAGCGGCGCCTGCGTGTGGCTGGCGACCAGCGCGTTCACCTGCTCGACCGGCACGCCGCGCACGCGCGCCACACGCGCCGCCTGGTAGCGCGCGGCGGCGGGGCTGATGTCGGGATCGAGCCCGCTGGCCGAGGCCGTGACGAGATCGACCGGCACCGGTGCGGTGTTGCCCGGGTCGGCGGCACGCAGGGCTTCGACCCGCGCCTTGACCGCATCCACCAGCGCCGGATTGAGCGGGCCCAGGTTCGAGCCGCCCGAAGCGCTCGCGTTGTAGGGCTGCGGCGCAGTGGCCGACGGCCGGCCCCAGAAGTGCTTCGGATCGCTGAAGTTCTGGCCGATGAGCGTCGAGCCCACCGTGGTGCCGCCCTGCACGATCAGGCTACCCGCGGCCTGCGACGGAAACAGCGCCTTGGCGGCACCGGTGACGGCCATCGGATAGACCAGGCCGGTGAGTGCGCTCAGCAATGCGAAGAGCACGAGCGCGGGACGAATGATGTTGTTCATGATGAAGCGCTTCTCAAGCAAGGTGTACGGCAACGAGCAGCCAGTCGATCAGCTTGATGCCGATGAAGGGAACGAGCAGGCCGCCCAGCCCGTAGATGGCCAGGTTGCGCCGCAACAGCGCGGCCGCGCCCACGGGCCGGTAGCGCACGCCCTTGAGCGCGAGCGGAATCAGAAAGACGATGACCAGCGCGTTGAAGATCACGGCCGACAGGATCGCCGACGACGGGCTCGCGAGCCGCATCACGTTGAGCGCGCCGAGCTGCGGATAGGTCGAGACGAAGATCGCCGGAATGATCGCGAAATACTTCGCCACGTCGTTCGCGATCGAGAAGGTGGTGAGCGAGCCGCGCGTCATCAAGAGCGCTTTGCCGGTCTCCACCACCTCGAGCAGCTTGGTCGGGTTCGAGTCCAGGTCGACCATGTTGCCGGCCTCTTTCGCGGCCTGCGTGCCGCTGCCCATGGCCACGGCCACGTCGGCCTGCGCGAGGGCGGGTGCGTCGTTGGTGCCGTCGCCGGTCATCGCGACCAGGCGGCCTTCGGACTGGTACTTGCGGATCAGCGCCAGCTTGTCCTCGGGCGTGGCCTCGGCCAGGAAGTCGTCGACGCCCGCCTCGGCTGCGATGGCCGCGGCGGTGAGCTTGTTGTCGCCGGTGATCATCACCGTCTTGATGCCCATGCGGCGCAGCTCGGCAAAGCGCTCCTTGATGTCGGTCTTGACGATGTCCTTGAGCTCGACCACGCCGAGCACGCGGGCACCCTCGGCCACGGCCAGCGGCGTGCTGCCGCGGCGCGCGGTTTCCTCGGACGCGCGCAGCACTTCAGCCGGCATGGCGCCGCCGAGCGACTCCACATGGCGGCGTACCGCATCGACCGCGCCCTTGCGCAGCAGGATGGCGTCGGTATCCAGGCTGCTGGGTGCGGCCGGCAGGTCGACACCGCTCATGCGGGTCTGTGCGGTGAAGGGCACGAACCGGGCGCCCTCGACAGATGCGGCCTCCAGGCCGTCGCGGCGCGCGAGGTCGACGATGCTGCGCCCTTCGGGCGTCTCGTCGGCCAGCGATGCCAGCATCGCGGCGCGGGCGAGGCGGCCCTTGGGCACGCCAGGCGCGGGCAGGAAGGCGCTGGCCTGGCGGTTGCCGTGCGTGATGGTGCCGGTCTTGTCGAGCAGCAGCACATCGACGTCGCCGGCCGCTTCCACGGCGCGGCCCGAAGTGGCGATCACATTGGCCTGCATCATGCGGCTCATGCCGGCCACGCCCACGGCCGAGAGCAGGCCGCCGATGGTGGTCGGGATCAGGCACACCAGGAGCGCCACCAGCGCGGTGAGCGACACCACGGTACCCGCGCCCGCAGCCTCCACGCTGAAAAGCGAGAACGGCAGCAGCGTGACCGTGACCATCAGGAACACAAGCGTCAGCGCCACCAAGAGGATGGTGAGCGCGATCTCATTGGGCGTCTTGTGGCGCTTGGCGGCTTCGACCATGCCGATCATGCGGTCGAGGAAAGACTCGCCGGGGTTCACCGAGATACGCACCACCAGCCAGTCGGACAGCACGCGGGTGCCGCCGGTCACGGCCGAAAAGTCGCCGCCCGATTCGCGCACCACGGGCGCCGATTCGCCGGTGATGGCGCTCTCGTCGACCGAGGCCACGCCTTCGATCACTTCGCCGTCGAGCGGGATGACGTCGCCGGTCTCGACCAGCACGACGTCGCCTTTTCGCAAGTTTGGCGCCTGCTCCGGAAGCCAGCTGTGAGCCCCCACGCTTGCCACTGCGTGTGCTGCGCTGCCCCCCGAGGGGGCCGCTTCGCCTTGGGGCGGCCCGGCGGCGAAGCGCGCACCATGATGCGGCTCCTGCAGCTTCTTGGCCCAGGTGTCCTTGCGCAGGCCGCGCAGCGAGGCGGCCTGCGCCTTGCTGCGGCCTTCGGCCAGCGCCTCCGCGAAGTTCGCGAACAGCACGGTGAACCACAGCCACACGGACACGGCCAGCACGAAGGCCGGCTTCATGCCGGTGTCGCCCGGGAAGGTCAGCGAATGCACCCAGAGCAGCGTCGTGAGGATGCTGCCGATATAGACGATGAACATCACCGGGTTGCGCCACTGGGTACGCGGATCGAGCTTGGCAAAGGCGCCCCAGAGCGCGGGCTTGACCAGCGCGGCGTCGAACAGCGAAAGGGAAGTCTTGGTGTTTGTCATGGTGCGCTCCTTCACTTCCAGAGCACGAGGTGTTCGACGACGGGCCCGAGGGCCAATGCCGGCACGTAGTTGAGCAGGCCGACCAGCAGCACGGTGCCGATCAGCAGCGAGACGAACAGCGGCCCATGCGTGGGCAACGTGCCGCCGGTGACCGGCAGGCGTTGCTTGGCCGCGAGCGAACCAGCAATGGCCAGCACCGGCACGATCACCGCGAAGCGGCCAAACCACATGGCAAGCCCGAGCAGGCCGTTGTAGAACGGCGTGTTGGCCGAGAGCCCCGCGAAGGCGCTGCCGTTGTTGTTGGCGGCCGAGCTCAGCGCATACAGGATCTCCGAGAAGCCGTGCGCGCCGGGGTTCGCGATGCCGGCCTTGCCGGCGCCGGCCATCACCGCCACCGCGGTGCCGGCCAACACCAGGATCGGCGTGACCAGAATGACGATGGAGATCAGCTTCATCTCGCGCACCTCGATCTTCTTGCCCAGGTACTCGGGCGTGCGGCCGATCATCAGCCCCGCGATGAACACCGCGAGCATCGCGAAGATCAGCATGCCGTACAGGCCGCTCCCCACGCCGCCGAAGACCACCTCGCCAAGCTGCATCAGCACCATCGGCACCATGCCGCCGATGGGCGTGAAGGAGTCGTGCATGGCATTCACCGCGCCGCAGGATGCCGCGGTGGTAATGGCGGCAAAGAGTGCCGAGGCGTCGATGCCGAAGCGCACTTCCTTGCCTTCCATGTTGCCGCCGCTTTGCAGCGCGCTCGATACCTGGTCGACGCCCAACGCGCCGAAGAGCGGATTGCCGGCCTGCTCGGCCGGGATGATGACCGCCACCGCGACGACGAACATCACCGCCATGGCCGCGAGCACCGCCCAGCCCTGGCGCAGGTCGCCGACCACGCGCCCGAAGGCGAAGCACAGGGCCGCCGGGATCAGGAAGATCGCGAGCATCTGCAGCAGGTTGCTGAGCGCGGTCGGGTTCTCGTACGGGTGCGCCGAGTTGGCGTTGAAGAAACCGCCGCCGTTGGTGCCGATCATCTTGATGGCTTCCTGCGAGGCGACCGGGCCCATGGCGATCGTTTGCGCGCTCGCCGTCGCCTCGACCGTGTGCACGGTCTTGTAGCCGTCGAAGTTCTGGATCACGCCCTGGCCCACGAAGAGCAGCGCGAGCACGAACGACAGCGGCACCAGGAGCCAGAGCGTGATGCGCGTGAGGTCGGCCCAGAAGTTGCCGACCAGGCCACGGCTCTTGCCGTCGCCGCGGCGCGCGAAGCCGCGCACCAGCACGAAGGCCACCGCAATGCCCGTGGCGGCCGAGAAGAAATTCTGTACCGTGAACCCGAGCATCTGCGTGAGATAGCTCATGGTCGATTCGCCGCCGTAGCCCTGCCAGTTGGTGTTGGAGACGAAGCTCACCGCGCTGTCGAAGGCCGAGTCGGGCGACACCGCGCCCATGGCGGCGGGATTGAGCGGCAGCGAACCTTGCATGCGCTGCAGCGCGTAGAGAAAGATCGCGCCCACGGCATTGAAGGCCAGCAGCGCAAGCGCATAGGTCAGCCAGTGCATCGACTGCCCCGGCTGGGTGCCGGCGAGCTTGTAGAGCGGCGCCTCGATGCGCTGCATCCAGCGCGGCATGCGCTCGTCGCACAGCGCAGCCAGGAACTTGCCGACAGGCCAGGCCAGCAGCAAAAGCACGACGAGAAAGGAAGCCAGCAAGGACCAGGCGGAGGCGGTCATGTCAGAACTCCTCGGCGCAGATCAGTGCGAACACGAGGTACGCGAACAGCACCACGGCAATCAATGCGCCGAAACCATAGAGAGCTTCGAGGCTGATCATGGCCGTTCTCCCACGGCGGCTTTCGGCGCGCCTGGCGCGTTCGGCCCGTTGAGCCGGTTCAGCCCGACGGCCATGGCCGCCACCACCGCCCACAGCGCCAGCAAGGCGCCCATCCAGACGAAATCCATTCATCACTCCTGCAGCGAAACAAGGCCTCGAGTCTCGGCAGGCGCCCGTAAAAACAGGGAACAGAGTCGGCTGCGGCGCATAAAGAAACCGTAAAGGCGTCCCCTCTTTTTCAAAGTGCTCGACAACGGCTGGCGTGTCCCTTGATAATCAAAGAACCATCTTTGAATAAAAGAAAAAGGATGACCACGCGCCCCTTCGATGCCAAGCCCGCCTGGATGCCGCACCAGCCGGCAGACCGCATCCTGTCCACGCTCAAGACGCGTGGCGCGCTCGGCATTCCCGACATCGCCAAGGTGCTCGACGTCACGGTGGAGGCCGTGCGCCAGCAGATGGCCAAGCTGCAGGCCGAGGGCCTGGTCGATGCCGAGAGCCGTCCGGCGGGCCGCGGCCGGCCGACGCAGATATGGCGGCTCACCGGCGCCGGACACGCGCGCTTTCCCGACACGCACGCCGAGATGACGGTGCAGATGATCAGCGCGGTGATCAGCGTGTTCGGCGAGAAGGGCATGGACCAGCTCATCGGCGCACGCGAGGAAGCCATGCGCGCCAGCTACCGCGAGGCCCTGCAAGGCGCGCGCAGCCTCAAGGCCAAGCTAGAGCGGCTGGCCGACATCCGCAGCCGCGAAGGCTACATGGCCGAGTTCCGGCCCGAGGGCGACGGCTTCCTGTTCATCGAGAACCATTGCCCCATCTGCACCGCGGCGCGGGCCTGCACGGGCTTTTGCCGCAGCGAACTGCAGCTCTTCGACGCCGTGCTGGGGCCCGGCGTAAGCGTGAGCCGCGTCGAGCACGTGCTCGCGGGCGCGCGGCGCTGTGCCTACCAGGTGAGCCCGAAGAACTCGCCTTGATCCATTTCCAGACCCCTACCTAGACGCTAAAGGAAAAACCCACCATGGAACACACCCTCCCACCCCTGCCTTACGCCCTCGACGCGCTGGCACCCGAGTACTCGAAGGAGACCCTCGAGTACCACTACGGCAAGCACCACAACGCCTACGTGGTGAACCTCAACAACCTGCAAAAGGGCACCGAATTCGAGTCGATGACGCTGGAAGAAATCGTCAAGAAGTCCAGCGGCGGCATCTACAACAACGCCGCCCAGATCTGGAACCACACCTTCTTCTGGAACTGCATGAAGCCCCAGGGCGGCGGCGCTCCCGGCGGCGCGCTGGCCAAGGCCATCGATGCCAAGTGGGGCAGCTACGACGCCTTCAAGGAAGCGTTCGTGAAGTCGGCCGTGGGCAACTTCGGCTCGGGCTGGACCTGGCTGGTGAAGAAGGCCGACGGTTCGCTGGACATCGTGAACATGGGTGCCGCGGGCACGCCGCTGACCACCGGCGACACCCCGGTGCTGACGGTGGACGTCTGGGAGCACGCCTACTACATCGACTACCGCAACCTGCGCCCCAAGTTCGTGGAGACCTTCCTGGCCAAGCTGGTCAACTGGGACTTCGCGGCAAAGAACTTCGGTTGACGGCAGCCGAAGTTCCTGCCGGCGGCATCCTCACTCGTTGACGAGGTTCAGGATGTTGCCGTCCGGGTCCTTGAACCAGGCGACCTTCATCTTGTCCATGACGTGGATGTCGCCCGTGAGCGTTGTGTTCGGCATGTCGTAGTGCTCGAAGCGTACGCCCTTGGCCTTGAGCGCCGCCACGACCCGCTCCAGGTCGTCACCCACTGCCCAGGTCACGGCCGTGGCCTGGTTGGTGCCGGCGAATGACGACTGGTAGACATTGATACGGGTGTTACCGCTGCGGTAGGCGATCATGCCCTCGCAATCCGTGTCGGCCGGCGACAGGCCCAGCGTGTCTTCGTAGAAGCGGCGGGCCGCGCCAAGGTCTTTCACCGCGAGGTTGGCCACGGCATTGATGTTTCCGAGCATGGCTGTCTCCTGTGTGGATGGACTCCCATCTTCTGCGCCGCAGTGGCCATGTCAAGCCGCCGCTACCCGATAGGGCCCCCATCTCGAACGAAGAAAACCACACGGCTGCGCCCTGCGGCACACTGCACCCTTGGTGCAGTGCCCGACGAGGCCTGAAGCCTGACCCACCGATTTGCTCCCCCGATACAGAGACAAACCCATGATCCGCAAACTCACCCGCTCGCTGGCCCTGGCGCTGGCGCTTCCCCTGGCCGTTTCCCTCACGTTCAGCACGGCCGCCCACGCGCAGGCCTATCCCGCCAAGCCCGTGCGCATGATCGTGCCGTTCCCGCCCGGCGGCGGCACCGACATCCTGGCGCGGCTGGTGGCGCAGAAGCTCACCGAGGCTAACCACTGGACCGTGGTGCCCGACAACCGCGCGGGCGCCGGCGGCACCATCGGCATTGCCGAAGCCGCGCGCGCCGCGCCGACGGGCTACGACATCGTGATGGGCCAGAAGGACAACATGGTCGTCGCGCCCTGGCTCTACAAGAACCTGAGCTACAACCCGGTGAAGGACCTCACGGCCGTGGCCCACGTGGCCTACACGCCGGTGGTGATCGTCACGCAGGCCAACTCGAAGTTCAAGACGCTGAACGACGTGGTGACCGCCGCGCGCGCCGCGCCCGACACCGTCACCTACGGCTCGCCGGGCAACGGCACCACCATCCACCTGGCCGGCGAGATCTTCAACGGCGCCGCCCAGATCAAGATGCGCCACGTGCCCTACAAGGGCTCCAATGCGGCCATGATGGACGTGCTCGCGGGCAACGTCGACCTGATGGTCTCGTCGGTTCCCTCTGCGCTGGCGCAGATCAAGGCGGGCAAGCTGCGCCCGCTGGCCGTGACCTCGGCCAAGCGCAGCACCTCGCTGCCCGACACGCCCACCGTGGCCGAGCTCGGCTACAAGGGCTTCGACGTGTCCACCTGGTACGGCCTCTTCGTGCCGGCCAAGACGCCGAAGGACGTGGTCGCCACGCTGAATACCGAAGTCAACAAGCTGCTGGCCACGCCCGAAATGAAGGCCGCCATCGTCGCCCAGGGCGCCGAGCCGCAGAGCATGACGCCGGAACAGTTCGAGACGCTCTTGAAGACCGATTACGAGAAGTGGAAGGGCATCGTGCAAGCCTCGGGCGCGACCATCGAATAAGCGCCCGGCGTCGCAGAATGGCGTCTCCACAACAAGCCGCATCGACGGCATGGAGACAGCGATGGCAGCACAGCGCAAGAAATCCGGGAACGCCTTTCCGCTGAAGACAACCGCCCTGGCAGCGGTTGCCGTCGCCCTGGCGCAGGGCTGCGCGCAGACATCGCCGCAGCAGCAACAGGCGCCGTCGGAGGCCTCCGTTGCGGTGCATGTGGCGGCCGCCACCCGCGCCGCGCGTTCCGACCTGACGGCGCTGCTGACCCTCTGCAAACCGGCTCCCGCCGCGCGGCCGCCCCAGGCCGAGCTGGACAGGGGCCTTGCCGCATTCATCGCCAGGCCCGCACCGCCGCCGGGCCAGGCTTTCGACAACCTGTACTTCGTGGGCGCCGACTGGGTCAGCGCCTGGGCCATCAAGACCTCGGACGGCATCATCCTCATCGATGCGCTCAACACCCAGGCCGAGGCCGCGGCGCTCATCGAAGGCGGCATGCGCAAGCTGGGCCTCGATCCGGCGCAGATCAAGTACGTGATCGTCACGCACGGCCATGGCGATCACTACGGCGGTGCGCCCTACCTGGCACAGAAGTATCGCGCGCGCGTGGTGATGAGCGAGGCCGACTGGACCATGACCGAAACCCGGCTCGAGTTCGCCACGCCGATCTGGGGGGCGCCGCCGAAGCGCGATGTGTCGGTGAAAGACGGCGACCGCATCACGCTGGGCAATACCTCCGTCTCGATGTACATCACGCCGGGCCACACCATGGGCACGATCTCGCCGGTTTTCGATGTGACTTCCAACGGCCAGAAGCACCGCGCCATGCTCTGGGGCGGCACGGGCTTCAACTTCGGCAAGGACGTGCCGCGGCTCGACGCCTACATCGGCGCCACGCAGCGCATGGGCGCCGTGGTGCAAAGCCAGCGCATCGACGTGCTGCTGTCGAACCACTCCAACATCGACGGCTCGCAGGCCAAGCTGGCCGCGTTGCGGCAGCAGCCCGCACCGGCGGCGAACCCGTTCGTACTCGGCACCCCGACCGTGGAACGGGCACTGGCGGTGATGGGCGGATGCGCGCAGGCGCAGCGCGACCGGTTCGCGATGCAGTGATCCCGTCCTGCTCCTTCCCCCTCTGGGGGAAGGTTGGGATTGGGGGCGGCTCCCGCGTTCGCGGCTGCGCGGAGGCCGATGCCGCTGTGCCCCCACCCCTGCCCTCCCCCGGAAGGGGAGGGAGAGATGCAAGGGGTCAGTCGGGCGTGAACTTCTTGTTGAAGATGTCCACGTCCGACGCCAGCTCGAAGGTCGCCACCTGCCCCATCTTTCCGTCGCTGAGGCGGCAGGCTGCGAACAGGCTGTAGCGGCCCTTGAAATAGAACTCCTCCATCACGATCAGCGCGTACGGATACGGCACGAAGACCTGGTGTTCGAAGATGACGCGGTGCACGTTCCTCGGCGAAGGAAAGAGCTTGTAGTCGCTGGTGTCGATCGACTTTGCGGTGGCCATGTCTTTGTGCTCGTACTCGTTTTTTTTGTGTTCAGGCGGGGTCGCGCACGTCGGCCACGGGGTTGCTGCCGAAATCCGCGCGCGCCAGGTACCTGAGCACCTTGGCCGCGGCGGTGGCGGGGCTGTCGAGCATGCCATCGTTCTTCAGGCGCTCGAAGCGCGCGCGGTCCGGAAACTTCTCGGCCGATGCGCCGCGCAGCTGAACCTGCATGTCGGTGTCGATCACGCCGGGTGCGAGCGAGACGATGCGCGCGCCGTTCGGTGCGCCGGCTTCCTCGAGCGCCACGGCGCGAGAGAAGTGGTCCATGCCGGCCTTCGCCGCGCAATAGGGCGCCTGGCTGCCCATGGCATTGCGGCCCAGGCCCGACGAAATGTTCAGCACCTTGCGCGCGCCGCGCCATTCGCGCGTGGCGCCGAGGAACGCGGCCGTCAGCAGCATCGGCGCCTCCAGGCCGATGCGCAGCGCCTGCGACAGTTCGGCGCCGACGGCACTCGCCAGCGGTGCGGGGTTGCCGACGGTGCCGGCGTTGTTGATCAGGGTCACGCTGTCGAAGCGCTGGCCGTCGAGCGTCTTGAGCCAGGCCGAAACACGGGCCGACGCGGCGACGGGATCGGACAGGTCCTGCTCCCACTGGACGAGTTCGGCGCCGGCCCGTTGCGCCAGCTCGGCGAGCTGCGGGTCTTGCCGGCGCGAAATGCCGAGCACCATGTGGCCCGCTTGCAGCAGCTGTTCGGCCATGGCATGGCCCAGGCCGCGCGAGGCGCCGGTGATCAGGGTGAGGTGGGAAGCGGTCATCGAGAGAGTCTTTCTGAAACGGAGCCGGGGAGCGTAAAGGGGTTCGAATACTTGCGAGGCGCGTTCAACCGGTGCGGAACTGCTTGCGCAGGAAAGCCCGGTGGCGCGCAATGTGCTGCAGCTGCGCCGGGGCAATGGTGCCGCCAAGGTCGACCTCGTCCGCGCCGTTGAGCACCGCGTTGGCATGGGTCATGGCACGCGCGACCACTTCTTCCTCGCTCACGCCGAGCTGCGCCGCAAGATCGAGCGCCACGCGCCGCATCGCGCGCTGCGAGAGCATCCACATCGCGCCGAAGCGGTCCCAGGCCAGGGCGGCCTCGTCGGCCTTCTCGCGCTCGGCAAGAATCTCGACGAGCGGCTTGGCCAGCACGGCGTCGAGCGCGTCGATCTTCTCGCTAAGGGCTTCGTTGCGTGCGATGGCTTCCTCGAGCGTAGGCCCGGCCTCGCCGGCCTTGGCCTTCGGTGCCTCGGGCGGCGGAATGAAGGCCGCTTCCGCATTCGCGGAAACGACCTGGAGCTGGTCGGACAGGGTCATGAGTTTTCCGTTTCCCGTGAAGGGTGCTTCTTGTTCGAGATCGCGGTGGCGCGCAGGCCCGGCAGGTCGAGCACGCGCAGCCCACCGTACTCCACGCGGATCAACCCTTGCGCCGACAGGCCGTTGAGCGCCTCGTTCACGCGCTGGCGCGAGAGGCCGACCAGGTACGCCAGCTCCTGTTGCGTGATGCGCAGCACCTCGCCCACGCCGGGGTACAGCACCGGGTTGAACAGCGACACCAGGTTGCGCGCCACGCGCGCGTCGGGGTTGTTGAGCCGGTCGATCTCCAGCGCCGCAATGAACTGGCCGAGCCGCTCGTTGAGCTGGTTCATCACGAAGCGGTTGAAGCCGATGGAATGGTCCAGCAGCCAATGAAAGCCATCGATCGGCAGGCCCGCCACCACGCTGCGCCGCAGCGCCTGAATGTTGTAGCGGTAGGGCTCGCGCTTCATCACCGTGCCTTCGCCGAACCAGCCGCCGGGCGGTATGCCGGCATAGGTGACGGAGCCGCCGTCGGCGTTGTCGTTGCTCATCTTGAGCAGGCCCTCGACCACGCCGAACCAATAGGTCGGCGAGCGGCCGACGCGGCACACCAGGTCGCCAACCTCGGCCTCGCCCACCACCAGCGCGGCCTCGGCGCGGCGGCGCTCGGCCGGCGTGAGCGCGGGCAGCCACGGAATGCCGTCGAGCTCGGCGGCATTGGGAGAACGCGCGCGGTCCTTGATCGAAGCGCCGTGCACGCTGTGGTGTGAATCGCCGTGAAGCATCGGGAAACTCCGGGGAGTAGTGTCCCTAGGATTGTCGTTGGAACGACAACCCAACGTCAAAGTGAGGCCTACGATCCGGCCACTGTGCAAACCACCGCCCCCACCTTCCCCCGTCTGTTGCTCGCTCACGCCCAGGCCCAGCCCGAGGCGCCCGCCATCCGCGAGAAGGACCTCGGCATCTGGCAAACCTGGACCTGGAGCGCCGTGGCGCAGGAGGTGCGCGAGATCGCGTGCGGCCTTGCGAGCATGGGCTTCAAGGCCTTCGACAACCTGGCCATCGTGGGCGCCAACCGGCCGCACCTGTACATGGCGGTAGTCGCGGCGCAGAGCCTGCGCGGCGTGCCGGTACCGCTCTACCAGGACGCGGTGGCCGGCGAGATGGTCTTCATGCTGCAGGACGCGAGCATCGAGTTCGTGATCGTCGAAGACCAGGAGCAGGTCGACAAGCTGCTCGAGTGCCGCGAGCTCCAGACGGGCAAGCAGCCCAGCATCCGCCACATCATCTACGACGACCCCAAGGGCCTGCGCCACTACGACCAGCCCGGGCTCATGAGCTACGAGCAGCTGCGCGAGCTGGGCCGCGAATTCGACAAGACCCACGTGGGCACCTACGACCGCGCGGTGGCGAGTGGCGAAGCCACCGACGTCGGCGTGATCCTCTACACCTCGGGCACCACGGGCCGTCCCAAGGGCGTGTGCCAGACGCATGCGAGCTTCATCGCGGCGGGCCGCGGCGGCGTGGAGACCGACAAGCTCGGCCCCGGCGACAACATCATGAGCTACCTGCCGATGGCGTGGGTGGGCGACCATCTGTTCTCGGTGGCGCAATGGCTGGTGGGCGGCTTCACGCTCAACTGCCCCGAGTCGTCCGAGACGGTGATGAACGACATGCGCGAGATCGGCCCGAGCTATTACTTCGGCCCGCCGCGCACCTTCGAAGGCCTGCTCACTGCGGTGTCGATCCGCATGGAAGACGCGGCCGCGCCGAAGCGCTGGCTGTATGCCAAGTTCATGGCGCTCGCCCAGCGCGTGGGCGCCGACATCCTCAACGGCGCCCCGGTGAGCACGGGCGACCGGCTGATGTATGGCCTGGGCAACCTGCTCATCTACGGGCCGCTGCGCAACGTGCTGGGCATGAGCCGCATCCGCGTGGCCTACACGGCGGGCGCGGCCATCGGGCCCGACCTGTTCCGCTTCTATCGCTCCATCGGCGTGAACCTGAAGCAGTTCTACGGCCAGACCGAGACCTGCGCCTACGTGTGCCTGCAGCAAGACGGCAAGGTCAAGCTGCAGACCGTCGGCACCGCGGCGCCGGGCATCGAACTCAAGATTGCGGACGACGGCGAGGTGCTGGTGCGCGGCGTGTCGGTGCTCAAGGAATACTACAAGCGCCCCGACGCCACGGCCGAGGTGCTCGATGCCGACGGCTACTTTCATACCGGCGATGCGGGCGTGCTCGACAGCGAAGGCCACCTGCGCATCATCGACCGCGCCAAGGACGTGGGCCGGCTCGTGAGCGGCGCGATCTTTGCGCCCAACTACATCGAGAACAAGCTCAAGTTCTTTCCGCAGATCAAGGAAGCCGTGTGCTTCGGCAATGCGCGCGACGAAGTCTGCGCGGCCATCAACATCGACTTCGAGGCGGTGGGCAACTGGGCCGAGCGGCGCGGTCTGGCCTATGGCGGCTATGTCGACCTGGCCGGCAAGCCCGAAGTGCTGGCGCTGATCGGCGAATGCATTGCCAAGGTGAACGCCGACCTTGCGAGCGAAGACGGCATGGGCGACACGCAGATCGCGCGCTTCCTGGTGCTGCACAAGGAGCTCGACCCCGACGACGACGAACTCACCCGCACGCGCAAGGTGCGGCGCGGCTTCATCGCCGAGAAATACGCGGTGCTGGTCAGTGCGCTCTACGGCGGCAAGACCGAGCAGTACATCGAGACCCAGGTCAAGTTCGAGGATGGACGCACCGGCGTGGTGAATGCCACGCTGAAGATCGTCGAGGCCAGGACCTTCCCCATCGTGAAGGCGGCGGCATGAGCAGCAATAGAAAAGTCGGCGACGTCATCCTCGACGTGCAGAACATCAGCTTGAGCTTCGGCGGCGTGAAGGCGCTGACGGACATCAGCTTCAACGTGCGCGAGCACGAGGTGCGGGCCATCATCGGGCCCAACGGCGCGGGCAAGAGCTCGATGCTCAACTGCATCAACGGCGTGTATTGGCCGCAGCAGGGCTCCATCACTTTCCGCGGCCAGACCTTCAAGCACATGAACTCCCGCGAGGTGGCCGAGATGGGCGTGGCGCGCACGTTCCAGAACCTGGCGCTCTTCAAGGGCATGAGCGTGCTCGACAACATCATGACCGGGCGCAACCTCAAGATGAAGAGCGGCCTGTTCGCGCAGGCCCTGCGCTGGGGGCCGGCGGAACGCGAGGAGCTGCGGCACCGCGAATTCGTGGAGCACATCATCGACTTTCTCGAGATCCAGGCGCACCGCAAGACACCGGTGGGCCGCCTGCCCTACGGCCTGCAAAAACGCGTCGACCTGGGCCGCGCGCTCGCGATGGAGCCGCAGGTGCTGCTGCTGGACGAACCCATGGCCGGCATGAACGTGGAAGAGAAGCAGGACATGAGCCGCTTCATCCTCGACGTGAACGACGAGTTCGGCGCCACCATCGTCCTCATCGAGCACGACATGGGCGTGGTGATGGACATCTCCGACCGCGTGGTGGTGCTCGACTACGGCAAGAAGATCGGCGACGGCACGCCGGACGAAGTGCGCAGCAATGAGAACGTGATCCGTGCCTACCTTGGGGTCGAACACTGATGGCCTTCTTTCTCGAAACCCTCTTTGGCGGCCTCATGGTGGGCATGCTGTATTCGCTGGTGGCGCTCGGCTTCGTGCTGATCTTCAAGGCCTCGGGCGTGTTCAATTTCGCGCAGGGCGCGATGGTGCTGTTCGCGGCGCTCGCCATGGCGCGTTTTGCCGAATGGATCCCGATGTGGACCGGCATCGAGAGCCGCTGGTTCGCCAACGGCGCGGCCTTCGTGGTGGCGGGGCTGGTGATGTTCGCGGTGGCGTGGCTGATCGAGCGGCTGGTGCTGCGCCACCTGGTCAACCAGGAAGGTGCAACGCTGCTGATGGCGACGCTCGGTATCGCGTACTTCCTGGACGGCGCCGGCCAGACCTTGTTCGGCAGCAACATCTACAAGATCGACATCGGCATGCCGAAGGACCCGATCTTCCTTCTCGGCTCGGTGTTCGAGGGCGGCATCCTGATCAACAAGGAAGACCTGTACGCCGCCGCGATCGCGGCCGCGCTGGTGGCGCTGCTCTCGCTGTTCTTCCAGAAGACCGGCACCGGCCGCGCGCTGCGTGCGGTGGCCGACGACCACCAGGCCGCGCAGTCGATCGGCATTCCGCTCACGCGCATCTGGGTCATCGTGTGGTGCGTGGCCGGCGTGGTGGCGCTCGTGGCCGGAATGATCTGGGGCAGCAAGCTGGGCGTGCAGTTCTCGCTCACCACGGTGGCGCTGCGCGCGCTGCCGGTGGTGATTCTCGGGGGCCTCACCTCGGTGCCGGGCGCCATCATCGGCGGGCTGATCATCGGCGTCGGCGAGAAGCTGTCGGAGGTGTACCTGGGCCCGTACGTGGGCGGCGGCATCGAGATCTGGTTCGCCTATGTGCTGGCGCTGGTGTTCCTACTGTTCCGGCCGCAGGGCCTGTTTGGCGAAAAAATAATTGATCGGGTCTGAACATGTTCTATAGAGAAAATGGGCAGTTCAAGTCCAGCTACCGCGCCGACCAGCAGGTCTTCCCGATCCTTCAGGACCGCGTGGCCATCGGCCTGGTGCTGATCTTCGCGTTCGCGGTCGTGCCCTTCGTCGCCAGCGACTACCTGATGCGGGCGATCCTGATTCCGTTCGTGATCATCTCTCTGGCGGCGCTCGGCGTGAACGTGCTGGTGGGCTACTGCGGGCAGATCTCGCTGGGCTCGGGCGCCTTCATGGCGGTGGGTGCCTACGGGGCCTACAACTTCTTCGTGCGCTTCCCGGGGCTGCCGCTGATTCCCGCGCTGATCCTGGGCGGCCTGTGCGCAACGCTGTTCGGCATCCTGTTCGGACTGCCCAGCCTGCGGGTCAAGGGCCTCTACCTGGCGGTGGCGACGCTGGCGGCACAGTTCTTCAGCGACTGGATGTTCCTGCGCATCAAGTGGTTCACGCTCGACACGCCTTCGGGCTCGGTGTCGGTGTCGAACCTGCAGGTCTTCGGCTTGCCGATCGAGAGCGCCGCGAGCAAGTACCTGCTCTGCCTGGCGATGCTGGTGGTGATTGCCGTTTTGACCAAGAACCTGGTGCGCGGCGCCATCGGCCGCGAGTGGATGGCCATCCGCGACATGGACGTGGCGGCCGCGGTGATCGGCATCCGTCCGATGTACGCCAAGCTCAGCGCCTTCGCGGTCAGCTCGTTCATCATCGGCGTGGCCGGTGCGCTCTGGGCCTTCGTCTACCTGGGTGCCTGGGAGCCGGCGGCGTTCTCGGTGGACCAGTCGTTCCGGCTGCTCTTCATGGTGATCATCGGCGGGCTCGGCTCGATCATGGGGGCCTTCTTCGGCGCGGCTTTCATCACGGTGCTGCCGATCATCCTGAACCAGGCGCTGCCGGTCATCGCCGGCTGGTTCGGCGCGCAGATTTCCACTGTCGGCATTGCGCATGCGGAGCTGATGATCTTCGGCGGCCTGATCGTCTGGTTCCTGATCGTCGAGCCGCACGGCCTGGCCAAGCTCTGGTCGACCGGCAAGCAGAAGCTGCGGCTCTGGCCCTTCCCTCATTGACCGCCACCGCGCACCGACATGTTTTTTTTCGAAGCGCCCATTTTTTCCAGCGTGACTTCCCATTCAACCAGGAGACAACCATGAAACTGAAATCACTCGCACTTGCCGTGGCTATCGTGTCCGCGCTCGCGGGCGCGGCCCCTGCGTTCGCGCAGGCCAAGGAGCAGTTCATCCCCGTGCTGTCGTACCGCACCGGCGCCTACGCGCCCAACGGAACGCCCTGGGCCAATGGCTATGTCGACTACTTCAAGCTGGTGAATGCGCGCGGCGGCATCAACGGCGTGAAGATCTCCTTCGAGGAATGCGAGACGGGCTACGACACGGCGCGCAGCGTGGAGTGCTACGAGCGCCTGAAGGGCAAGAACGGCGGCGCCTCCCTGGTGCAGCCGCTGTCCACCGGCGCGACCTTCGCCATCACCGAGAAAGCGCCCGTCGACAAGATTCCCGTGGTGACCGTGGGCTATGGCCGCAGCGAAAGCGCCGATGGCACGGTGTTCAAGTGGAACTTCCCGATCGCCGGCACCTACTGGGTGGCCGCCGACGCGATCATCCAGGCCATCGCCCTGAAGGAAGGCGGGCTCGACAAGCTCAAGGGCAAGAAGATCGCCCTGATCTATCACGACAGCCCCTACGGCAAGGAACCGATCCCGCTGCTGCAGGAGCGCGCGAAGATGCATGGCTTCGACCTGCAGCTGCTGCCGGTGACGGCGCCTGGCGTCGAGCAGAAGGCCACCTGGCTGCAGGTGCGCCAGGCCCGGCCCGACTTCGTGCTGCTGTGGGGCTGGGGCGTGATGAACTCGACCGCGCTGAAGGAAGCGCAGGCCACCGGCTTCGCCCGCGAAAAAATGTACGGCGTGTGGTGGGCCGGCGCCGAACCCGACGTGAAGGACGTGGGCGACGGTGCCAAGGGCTACAACGCCGTGACCATGCAGCACGGTGCCGAGCCGCAATCCAAGCTCGCGAAGGACGTGGTCGCGATGCTGCACGACAAGAACCAGGGCACGGGCCCCAAGGAAGAAGTGGGGCAGGTGCTCTACATGCGCGGCGCCATGAGCGCGATGCTCGGCGTAGAGGGCATCCGCGCCGCGCAGGAACGCTTCGGCAAAGGCAAGGTCATGACGGGCGAGCAGGTGCGCTGGGGGCTGGAGAACCTGAGCCTCACGCAGGCCAAGCTCGACGCTCTGGGCTTTGCCGGCGTGATGCGGCCGATCAGCACCTCGTGCACGGACCACATGGGCGCGGCCTGGGCGCGCATCCACACCTGGGACGGCAAGGCCTGGAAGTTCACGTCCGACTGGCTGCAGGCCGATGAGCAGATCATCAAGCCGCTCGTGAGGTCGACCGCCGCCAAGTACGCGGCCGAGAAGAAGCTGACGGCGCGTACGCCGGCAGATTGCCAGAGCTAGGCCCACCCCCAGTCTTCGCGCACTTCGTGTCGCTTCGCCAACCCCCTTCGAGGGGGTAACACCCGCGGCCCGGCAAAGCCGGTTCCGCGGTGTTCCGCGAAGGGGCTGCTGGGCGGCTTCGCCAGTTATTGGAAGCAATATGAGTTCACCGAACATCGTTCTCAACGTCAACGGCATCGAGGTCATCTACAACCACGTGATCCTGGTGCTCAAGGGCGTATCGCTCACGGTGCCCGAAGGCGGCATCGTGGCGCTGCTCGGCGGCAACGGCGCGGGCAAGACGACCACGCTGCGGGCCGTGAGCAACCTGCTCGCGGGCGAACGCGGCGCGGTGACCAAGGGCACCATCGAACTGCGCGGCGACCGCATCGAGGCGCTCTCGCCCGCCGAGCTGGTGAGGCGCGGCCTGATCCAGGTGATGGAAGGCCGGCACTGCTTCGCGCACCTGACCATCGAAGAGAACCTGATGACCGGCGCCTACACGCGCACCGACGGCAAGGCCGCGGTGCAGGAGACACTGGAGAAGGTGTACGCATATTTCCCGCGCCTGAAGACGCGGCGCTCTTCGCAGGCCGCCTACACCTCGGGCGGCGAGCAGCAGATGTGCGCCATCGGCCGCGCGTTGATGGCCAACCCGACGATGGTGCTGCTCGACGAACCGTCGATGGGCCTTGCGCCGCAGATCGTCGAGGAGGTGTTCGAGATCGTGAAAGACCTCAACACCAAGGAACGCGTGACCTTCCTGCTGGCCGAGCAGAACACCAACATGGCTCTGCGCTATGCCGACTATGGCTACATCCTGGAGAACGGCCGCATCGTGATGGACGGCGAGGCCAAGAGCCTGCGCGAGAACGAGGACGTGAAGGAGTTCTACCTTGGCGTCGGCGGCGCGGACCGGAAGAGCTTTCGCGATGTGAAGAGCTACAAGCGCCGCAAGAGGTGGCTGGCTTGATGGCGCGCATTTCGTGTTGTCCCCTCTCCCTCCGGGAGAGGGCTAGGGTGAGGGTGCAGCGGCTGCGGCCCTCACCCCAGCCCTCTCCCCAAGGGGAGAGGGAGCAAGACCGAACAGAAAGACAAAGGGTACGGACATGACCGACCATTACGACGCCCTCGAAATCCGTGACCCCGCCGAGCGCGAGCGTGACCTGCTGGCCGCGCTGCCGAAGCAGATCGCGCAGGCCCAGACCGCCGCACCCGCGTTTGCAAAGATCCTCGATGGCGTGAAGCCGGCGGACATCACCACGCGCGAAGCGCTCGCCAGGCTGCCCGTCACACGCAAGACCGAACTGCTCGAGCTGCAGAAACAGCGCCGCGCCGACGACCCCTTCGGCGGCTTTTCCGCCATCGGCCGCGGCACCCGCATGCCGCGCGTGTTCGCAAGCCCCGGCACCATCTACGAGCCTGAAGGCGAGGCGCGCGACTACTGGCGCACGGCACGTGCGCTGCATGCGGCCGGCTTTCGCAACGGCGAGCTCATTCACAACAGCTTCAGCTATCACATGACGCCGGCCGGCTCCATCATGGAAAGCGGCGCGCGCGCGATCGGCTGCACCGTGTTTGCGGGCGGCACCGGCCAGACCGAGCAGCAGCTCGAGGCCATGGCCGACCTGAAGCCCGAAGGCTATGCCGGCACGCCGAGCTTCCTGAAGATCCTGCTGGAGAAGGCCGAAGAAAAAGGCCTGAAGCTGCCTTCGCTCACCAAGGCCCTCGTGTCCGGCGAAGCCTTTCCGCCCAGCCTGCACGACTGGATTGCCGCGCACGGCGTGAAGGGCACGCAGTGCTACGCCACCGCCGACCTCGGCCTCATCGCCTACGAAACCAGCGCGCGCGAAGGCCTGGTGATCGACGAAGGTGTGCTGGTGGAAATCGTGCGGCCCGGCACCGGAGACCCTGTACCCGACGGCGAAGTGGGCGAGATCGTGGTGACCACCTTCAACCCCGACTATCCGCTGGTGCGCTTCGGCACCGGCGATCTTTCGGCCGTGCTTGCGGGCGCCTGCCCCACCGGCCGCACCAACAGGCGCATCAAGGGATGGCTGGGCCGCGCCGACCAGACCACCAAGGTGCGCGGCATGTTCGTGCACCCTTCGCAGGTGGCGGAAATCGCGCGGCGCTTTCCGGAAATCCTGCGTGCGCGTCTCGTGGTCTCGGGCGAGATGGGCGACGACCAGATGACCTTCAGGCTCGAATGCGACGGCGCACCGGCCGGGCTCGATGCGCGCATTGCCGATGCGGTGCGCGAAGTGACCAAGCTGCGCGGCACCATCGAACTGGTGGCGCCGGGCACGTTGCCGAACGACGGCAAGGTGATCGAGGATGCGCGCAGCTACAAGTAGCGGCGGTAGAAGCGGCGCGTGATCATGCGCACCAACACGACCAGCAGCACGAGGTAGAGCGCCACCATCACGGCGGCGAGCGCCACGAGGCGGCTGTCGCTGCTGCCGCCCGAGAAGCTCCCGCTCGCGATCCACAGCAGCCCGCCGAGCGCGAGCGCGACGCAGACCGCCTGCAGCAGCACGAAGGCCGACACAGAGGCCGCCACGGCCCGGAAGGGACGCGCTTGCGTGGGCCCCGGCGCGGCGCCGAGCCACCCACCCCAGAACGCCAGCGCATAGACCAGCAGCGGCACCGCGAACCAGCCCAGAAGAAGCGGCATCACGTCCGAATCCCTCGAGGTGTCGACCCAGCCGCTCGCGATGTTGCCGATCCACATCTGCAACGAAACGAATATCGCGGCGGCCACGAGAGCCACCGCGCGGCGAGGCGGTGCCGTGTCCGGGCCGGCCTCCGCCGCGCCGGGTGGTGACGCATCCGCGAGCGCAGCGGCGCCGCGCTCGCGCAGCGCGAACCGGGCGGCAAGCCACACGCCCGCGACGAGGACGAGCACCTGGATGACCGACTGGACCAGCATCGACATGGCCATGAGCGAGCGCAAGCCGTACGTGTCGACGCGCTCGTGCAGCGGGCCGCCCGGCATGAAGAGCACCTGCGCCTGATAGAACAGCGGCGTCAATGCCAGAAGGTTGACGACCATCGCCGCGAGGTACACGGCGGCAAAGCGGCTGCCGGGGCTCCGAAGCCGCGCGATGCGGGGCGCACCGCGCTCGTCGAGCGCCTTGCGCGCATGGCACCACGCAAGCGTGGCAGCCAGCAGCCACACCGTGACGACGCGGGACAAGAGCGGAATCCACACGCCCGGCTGCGCATACACACTGCGCATGTGCTCGCTGTGCGGCGACGAAGGCAGCAGCAGCACCACCATGTTCACCACGAACAGGGCCGCATCGACCACGAGTGCGATCCATGCGAAATGTCTGGGCAGGCGCTGCGCGCGCTCGAACGAAGAAGATGCCGCCATGGGTTGGAATACTTTCGCCTTGCAGAACCACCGCGCCGCACGGGCCGTGCGGGCGATGCGAAGAAAAAGGCGAGCGTACCGGAACGTGGCGGCGTTCCGAAGACCGGGCGCTGCAGCGCGCGTTCAGTGCGCGAGCGCGGCTTCGGCCTCTTCCGGAGCGGGCCCCACGTACACCGATTGCGGCCGGATCAGCCGCCCCTTCTTCACCTGCTCGCGCGCATGCGCCACCCATCCGCACACGCGGCCCGCCGCGAACACGCAGGTGAAACTCTCGCGGCCGAAGCCCAGCGCTTCGAGCAGCAGCGCGGTATAGAACTCGACGTTGGTTTCCAGCGCGCGATCGGGCTTCTTCTCGCGCAGGATGTCGAGCGCGGCCTGCTCCGCTGCTTCAGCCAGTTCGAAGCGCGCGGCCTGAACGGTGTCCGCGTTGCCTTCCGCGCCCAGCCGGCGCAGGGCCCCCTTGAGCGCATCGGCGCGCGGATCGCGCACGCGGTAGATGCGGTGGCCGAAACCCATCAGCCGCTGGCCACTGGCGACAGCGCCTTCGAGCCATGCCCGGGCATTGGCCGCGGTTCCGATGGCATCGAGCGCATCGAGCACCGGGCCGGGCGCGCCGCCGTGCAGCGGCCCCTTGAGCGCGCTGATGCCGGCCAGCACGGCCGACGCCAGGCCCGCGCCGGTTGACGCGACCACACGCGCGG
Source organism: Variovorax palleresanus (assembly GCF_051144945.1). NCBI lineage: Bacteria > Pseudomonadati > Pseudomonadota > Betaproteobacteria > Burkholderiales > Comamonadaceae > Variovorax > Variovorax palleresanus. The sequence goes on from NZ_JBJNVP010000002.1 coordinate 2,263,682, forward strand.
CAAAGGTCGACGCGTTGAGGCCGTGGTCGCACACGGTGACGAGGTAAGTGTCCAGCGCGGCAACCTGTGCTTCGGTGGGCGCGCGGCCATGCAGCATGCGCAGCATGTCGGCGGCCTGCGGCAGCGTTTCGTCAGGCGCAAGGGCCTGCACGCCCAGGCGCCAGCGCATGACCGCAGCGGTGTAGACCGCGGGCGCGGCCACCAGACGCAGCGCGGTGGCCAGGTCGTCGCCATCGGGCAGGCGGGCAAGCAGGGCGCGTACCGCTTCGATGGGCGGCAGCTTGCGCAAGGCGGCATCGTCGTTCGGAGGCAGGCGCTCGAAGGCTTCGCGCCGTGCGCGGCCCAGCGCCGCGCGCAGGCCAACCACGCTGGGCAGCGTATCGAAGAAGCCCTGGAACAGCAGCGCCACCGCGTCTTCGTACCGCCAGTGCCGTGCGATCTCGTCGAGCTGGTGGCCGCGAATCACCAGCCGGCCGGCGGCGCCATCCACCTCGGACAGCACCGTGCGCGCGGCCACCACGCCTTCGAGGCCGTCTTCGTCGTCGTTCATCGCTGTACTCCTGTGTTTGCGTGACGAAGTTGATTCTGGCGGCGCTAATATTGACGTCAATCTTGATTTATTGCATCAACATGGCGACGAAGACACCGCTCTGGCTTCCCGCTGCCGAAGCCCTCGCGCTGATGCAGGTGCGTCCGCAGACGCTCTACGCCAGCGTGAGCCGCGGGCGCGTTCGCGCCAAGCCCGATGCGGCGGACCCTCGGCGCAGCCTCTATCACCGGGACGACGTGCAGCGCATCGCGGCGCGCACGCGCGGCCGGCGCAGCAGCGAGGCGGTCGCGAGCGAGGCCATTCGATGGGGCGAACCGGTGCTGGCGTCTGCCGTGTCCACGGTGTCCGAAGGGCGCCTCTGGTACCGCGGGCAGGATGCCTGCCTGCTTGCGGAACATGCCACGCTCGAAGACGTGGCAGGGCTGCTGTGGGAAAGCGCGCCGCCGCGCTTCGCCCCGGCCCACGCTCCCGAGCCGTTGCATGGCGAACGCGCGACGCCGCTGCAGGCCGGCCTGCTCGCGCTTGCCGCACGCGCCGGGACCGATCCGCCCTCGCGCGGCCGCGCCGCCGCGGTGCTGAAGTCCGAAGCGGCGGAAGTGATCGGCACGCTGGCCGATGCATTGCTCGGGCCGTCGCCTTCGCGCACCGCTCCGCTGCACATGCGCATTGCCGCGGCATGGCGCCGCCCGCGCGCAGCCGATGTGTTGCGGCGCGCACTGGTGCTGCTGGCCGACCATGAACTCAACGCCTCGACCTTCGCCGCACGCGTGACGGCATCGACGGGTGCCTCGCTCGCGGCGTGTCTGCTCACCGGCCTGTCCACGCTCACGGGTCCCTTGCATGGCGGTGCCGCGGCGGCGGTGCAGGCGCTGATGCGCAGTGCGACGGCCATGGGCAGCGAAGCCGCGGTGCGCGAGTGGCTCGCGCACGACCGGCCGCTAGCGGCTTTCGGCCATCCGCTCTACCCGCAGGGAGACGCGCGCTGCGCCGCCCTGCTGGCCGGCATCGAGCTGCCGCCCACGCTCGCGGCACTGCGCGCCACCGGCGAAACGCTGGTGGGGGAAGCAGCGAACGTCGATTTCGCGCTGGCGGCACTGGCTGCCGTGCACAAGCTGCCGGCCGATGCGCCGTTGACGCTGTTCGCGCTGGCGCGCACGGTCGGCTGGACGGCACACGTGCTCGAGCAACAGGCCTCGGGGCAACTGATACGCCCGCGAGCGCGCTACACGGGGCCAGGCGTCGCAACCCTCAGTGAATCGCCACTTCGTGCGCGAGCTCGAACAGCTTCGTCATCTCGCGGTTGAATGCCGGCAGGTCGTCGGGCCGGCGGCTCGTTACCAGACCGCGATCGACCACCACTTCCTGGTCGGTCCACTTCGCGCCGGCATTCATCAGGTCGATGCGCAGCGAAGGCCACGACGTCAGCTTTCGGCCCTTGACGCCATCGGCGTTGATGAGCGTCCATGGACCGTGGCAGATGGCGGCAATGGGCTTGCCCGATTCGACGAAGGCGCGCACGAAGGCCACGGCCTTCTGGTTGATGCGCAGTGCGTCGGGGTTGACCACGCCGCCAGGCAGCAGCAGCGCATCGAAGTCATCGGCATTGGCGTTCTTGAGCGGCACGTCGACCTCGAAGGTGTCGGCCGGTTCGAGGTGCCTCCAGCCGCGCACGCTGCCGTCCAGCGGCGAGACGATCTGCGTCTCTGCGCCGGCACTTTCGAGCGCCTTGCGCGGCTCGGTCATCTCGGCCTGTTCGAAGCCGTCCGACACGAGGATGGCAACCTTCATTCCGTCCAGCGAGGATGAGGTGATGGGCATGGGTGAAATTCTCCTTGTTGGATGCCTGATGACGGCAACAAAGACTTCACCCTAGAACCCACCCCCGCGGCGGGCATCGGCACGCGCCGGGTCTGCCTGTCGGACAGTTCGACGGCCGGCAAACTTCTCTTACGACTGTATATGTCGTTCGGTTTGCCGCTATTTGCGGCAGGCGCTCGGCAGTGCCTTGTCAGCCAGGTCGTCACCAGCCACGCAGTTCCATGCAATGCCGTCATCGGTGGCCGAGGGCTCCATGCGCAGCGTGCCTGCCGCCTTTGGAAGCGCGACGTCGACCACCATGGTGTCCGGATCGAGCGTCAACTCCGCGCCGCCGGGCAGGCTTTCAGGCGCGCCGGCGATCGAGAGCGAGTCGGGAATCTCTTCCTTCTGCTTGTAGTAGTTGCCGAGCGCTTCGCGCACCGGCGCGGCCTCCGACCAGGCCTGGGAAACGACCGCCCGGGACTGGTATTCCTTGTAGGCCGGAATGGCCACCGCGGCCAGCACGCCGATGATGGCAACCACCATCACCAACGCCAGCGCACCGCCGCCGGCACGGCCGGTGTACGGCACGAAGATCGCGAGCAGGTAAGCCACGGGATTGCGGCTCGGCAGTTTCGCATCCGCGTCGATGGTGCGCGCCACGCGCTTGGTGAGCCAGGGGTAGCCGGCGATCACTTCATGGAACGAGCCCCAGAAGCCGCTGTTGCCCGCCGACTGGTCGGCGTAGCGCTGCAGGTCGACGTTGCGCCATTGCTGCGCACCGGCGGCCAGCGCCACGAGTGCGCGGGGCGCGGAGTCGGGCTGCTCGCAGCAGGCGGCGCCGTGCAGGTCGCAGGTGTATTCCTTCGCGCGAGAGTAGGCGGCGCCGAGCAGTGGCAGCCAGAGCACCGGGGCGCGCCAGATGTGACCCGTGAGGTGGCCGCGCCGGATGTGGCCGAGCTCGTGGCCGATGTAGAAGTTGATGCCGTCGGGCTGGGCTTCCATCGCATCGACCACGTCGGACAGCAGCACGACGAAGTTGCGGCCGAAGAAGCGCGTGGCAAAGGCATTGAACATGCCGTCGCCATGCAGCAGGTAGGCCTCGGGCGGGTTCTGGATGCCGAGATAGCCGCAGCAGGCCTCGAAGCGCGCATGCAGCTCGGGCAGCTGGGTGGGCGAAAGCTTCACGGCCGTGCCCTTGATCCAGGCAATGACGGCCGATTGCGCGAACACGTAGGCGATGAAGCCGAACAGCACGTAGATCAGCGCAATGCCCAGAGTGCCGAGCACCAGCAGCGCCCAGACCAGAAGGCCGAGCACGAGCGTGATGATGCCGAGCGAGCGCTCGCGCGGGTAGACCCATGGATCCATTTGGAAATTCCTCCTCGATGCGGCCCGTGGGCCTGCAGTGTTTATGGTTTTTTTTCGCGCCTCCCCAGGCGCGACTTGCGAGCGCGCATCATGCCCGAGGAAAGTGCGGTTTCTGGCACGTCCCTAGGGCTATTCGCTATGGGTCAGGTCATGGTCAGCCTTTATGATCGCGGCCGTTTTCAATTCAATCGTCGGGAGACATCATGAAGAAATTGCTTGCTTTTACGGCGATTGCCGCTGCCGCCGCGGGCGCCTATGCCCAGGATTTCCCCGCGGGCAAGACCGTCACGCTGGTAGTGCCTTTCACAGCCGGCGGCCCGACCGACCGCGTAGCGCGCGACTTGGCCGAAGCCATGCAGAAGACCCTCGGCACGACGATCGTGGTGGACAACACCGCGGGCGCCGGCAGCTCCATCGGCACCGCCAAGGTGGCCCGCGCCGCACCGGACGGCCACACGCTGCTGTTGAACCACATTGCCATGTCGACAATGCCGGCGCTGTACCGCAAGCTGCCATTCAACGTGGAGAACGACTTCGAATACCTCGGCATGGTCAATGAAGTGCCGATGACGCTCATCGGCAAGCCGGGCCTGCCGGCCAACAACTACAAGGAACTGACGAGCTGGATCGAGGCCAACAAGGGCAAGATCAACCTCGGCAACGCCGGCCTGGGCGCTGCCTCGCACCTGTGCGGCCTGCTGTTCCAGAGCGCGCTCAAGACCGAGATGACGTCGGTTCCCTACAAGGGCACCGCGCCGGCCATTGCCGACCTGCTGGGCGGCCAGATCGACCTCTTGTGCGACCAGACCACCAACACCACGTCGCAGATCGAAGCCAAGAAGGTCAAGGCCTATGCCGTGACCACGTCCAAGCGCCTGAGCACGCCGGCGGTCCTGAAAGACCTGCCCACGCTCGCCGAATCGGGCCTGAAGGACTTCGAGGTCACCATCTGGCACGGCGTGTACGCGCCCAAGGGCACGCCGGCGCCGGTGGTGAAGAAGCTCAACGAAGCCATCAAGGCCGCCATGAAGGACCCGGGCTTCATCAAGCGCCAGGAAGGCCTTGGCGCGGTGATCACCACCGACAAGCGCGTCGAACCGGCCGAGCACAAGAAGTTCGTTTCGGCTGAAATCGCCAAGTGGGGCCCGATCATCAAGGCTGCCGGCGTGTACGCCGACTGATCGCTCCGATCCGCCGACAACAACAAAAAAGCCGCCGGGCCTTCAGGCCCGGCGGCTTTCTTCATGGTGGCGAGGGCGTCACTTCGGCCGGATCGCGTCCGCCGTGCCCTGGATGAAGGCCTTGATGCTCTCGATCTCCTCGCCCGAGAGCTTGCCCGTGAAGTCGGGCATGCCGCGCCCCACGGCAGGGCCGTTGAGAATGAACTTGTCCAGGTTCTGGATGTAGGCGGCGTCCATGTAGCCGAGGTTCGGAATGTTGCCGCCGCGGTCCACGCCCGGCACGCCGTGGCAGAACACGCAGTTGCTCACATAGAGCATGGTGCCGGCCTGCACCTTGGCGGGGTCGTACTTCACCCCCTCCACCAGCTTGCTCATGCGGTACTGCACGAACTCGGGCATCTTGGCCGTGCCGCCGACCGCGAAGGTGTAGACCGTGCCCGGACCCTGCCGCTCGGTCGCGCGCTGCGCGAGGCCGTAGACACCGCCCCAGCCCACTGCGACCGACACGTACTGCTTGCCGTCGACCATGTAGGTGGACGGGGCCGCGACCACGCCGGTACCGGTGGGGGTCTCCCAGAGCTTCTCGCCGCTCTTGGCGTTGTAGGCCAGCAGGCGTCCGTCGGCCGTGCCCTGGAACACGAGGTTGCCTGCCGTGGTGAGCGTGCCGCCGTTCCAGGGCGAGGCGTAGTCCACGCCCCAGGCTTCCTTCTGCGCCACCGGGTCCCAGGCGATGAGACGGCCGAAGGGCTTGCTCTTGGGCGGCTCGGCATTGGCGAACATCGCGGTGTTCCAGCCCATCCCTCCGTGCGGGCGGCCCGGCACGTTCTGGTCGAACTTCCAGTCCTTGTCGTCCATCAGGTTGATCGGCACGTTCTGCGCGGGCAGGTAGGCGAGGCCGGTCTGTGGGTTGAACGACATCGGGTGCCAGTTGTGCGCGCCGAAGGGGCCGGGGATGCTGTCGCCGGGCTTTTCGTTCTGGCGTGCGGCGGCGATCTCGATGGGCCGGCCGTTCTTGTCGTAGCCGGTGGCCCAGTTCACCTCGACAAAATTCTTCGCCGAAATGAACTTGCCGTTGGTGCGGTCGATGACAAAGAAGAAGCCGTTCTTCGGCGCGTGCAGCAGCACCTTGCGCGCCTTGCCGCCCAGCTTGACGTTGGCCAGGATCATCGACTGGGTGGAGGTGTAGTCCCAGTTGTCGCCCGGCGTCTCCTGGTAGTGCCACACGTACTTGCCGGTGTCGGGGTTCAGGGCCACCACCGAGCCCAGGTAGAGGTTGTCGCCGCCCTTGGGGCTGCGCTTGCTGTGCGCCCAGGGCGAGCCGTTGCCGGTGCCCACGTACATCAGGTTGAGTTCGGGATCGAAAGCGAAGCTGTCCCATGCGGTGCCGCCGCCGCCCGCCTCCCAGTATTTGCCGCTCGGATCCCAGGTCTTGGCGGCGCGCGCCATCGATTCGTCCTCGAAAGGCTTGCTTGGATCGCCCGGCACCACGAACCAGCGCCACTTCTGGTCGCCGGTCTTCGCGTCGTAGGCCGTGACGTAGCCGCGCACCCCGTATTCGGCGCCGCCGTTGCCGATGATGACCTTGCCCTTGAAGACGCGCGGTGCGCCGGTGATGGTGTAGGAGCCCTTCTGCCCCTCGATGGTGTTCTTTTCCCAGACCTTCTGGCCCGTGGCCGCATCGAGCGCGATGAGCCGGCCGTCGTAGGCGGCCACGTAGACCCGGCCCTCATGCAGCGCAACCCCGCGGTTCACCACGTCGCAGCAGCCCCGGAAGCCCTTGGACTTGTCGACCTGCGGATCGAAGGTCCAGAGCTTCTGCCCGGTGCGCGTGTCGATCGCGTGCACCACGCTCCATGACGCGGTGACGTACATCACGCCATCGACCACCAGCGGCGTGGCTTCCACGCCGCGCGTCGACTCGAGGTTGTAGGACCAGACCAGGCCAAGCTGCTTCACGTTGCCGGCATTCACCTGGTCGAGCTTGCTGAAGCGCGACTCGGCGTAGTCGAGGCCGTAGCTCGGCCAGTCGGGCGTCTTCTTCTGTGCCGCGTTGGCGCGGATGAAGTCGCCGTTCACCTGCTTGACGGCTGCCGCGGCGCGGTCCTGCGGGTTGCCCGGAGCCTGGGCGGAAACCGTCGACGCGCCCAGGCACAGCCATGCAGCGGCGAGCGGAAGCAGCCCGGCGTGGATCTTTTTCATCGTGAGTCTCCTTTGTGCCGCAAGGATCGTTTTTGTCGCCCTTGCCTTCACCTTCGGGATTTCCCCAGTCCGGCGCTGTTCCATTGCAGAACACATTCGAGAGGGGCCAGCGATTTCCGATTCCCCATTTTCCTGATTCCCCCGACTTCGAGGAGCAGCGAACAGCATGGCTTTCGAAAGGCTGGGCACGGCAACCGCGCCGCGCCAACTCTTTTCCACCACGCCCGCGCAGCGCGTGGCGCTTGCGCGGCAGCAGTTCTTCGAGGAAGGCGTGCGGCCCTCGGGCCTCGTCGGCGAAGCGGTGATCCAGTCATGGCTGCGCTGCACCCGCAACCACAGCGACCGGCAACGCATCGTGCCCTTCGATGCGGTCACGCCCAGCCGGCTGCACGCCACGCTGGCGCGCAACCGCGAACTGCTCGAGGTCGCGCGGCAAGAGCTCGCGAGCATGGAAAGCGCGCTCTCGGGCACCGATTGCCGCGTGATCCTGACGGACGGCGAAGGCGTGGTGGTGCATGTCACGCAGCACCCGGCCGGGGCGCACCAGCCGGTGCTGCGCAAGACCGCGCGCGTGGGCGTGAACATTTCGGAGCGCATCGTCGGCACCACCGCGCCGGGCATCGTGGCGACCACCGGTCAGGCCTGCACCGTCGACGGCGCGGAGCACTATTTCGACGTGCTGTCGCAGATGCAATGCGCCGCGGCGCCCATTCGGGACGTGACGGGCCAGCTTGCCGGCGTGCTCGACATCACGATGGAGGCGCGGCGCTTCGGTTTCGACGCGGCCTCGATGGTGGCGCTGTACGCCACCACCATCGAGAACCGGCTGCTGCAGGCGCAGTCGCGCGACCACCTGATCCTGCGCTTCCAGGCCAGCCCCACCTTGCTGGGCACGCCCATGGAAGCACTGGCCGGCGTGGCGCCCGACGGCACCATCGCGTGGCTCAACGGCGCCGGCGCGCGGCTGATCGGCCGCTTGCCCGAGGAGGCCTGCGAGCGCGATGTCGAGTCCATGCTGGGCCATGATCTCGCCAGCCTGCTGCGGCTCGAACGGCGCGACGCCGCGCAGCCGCTGCGCCTGGCCAGTGGCCTCGGCGTGTGGGTGCAGGCGCGGCTCAAGGCGGCGGACGGCGCGGACTTCAGGCATGCGGTGGCCATGCCCGGCGAGACCGGCGCGGTAATGTCCATCGAGCCCGCAACGCCGATCGACGCCTGTGCGGCCGAAGACAGCGCGGGAGCGGTGGTTCCCCGCCACGCGCACATGGAAACAGAAATGCCGCAGGGCGAAACCCTGCGCGAGCACAGCCGCAAGCTGATCGAGGAAGCGCTGGCGGCGCAGGGCGGCAACGTGTCGCAGGCAGCGCGGCAGCTGGGCGTGTCGCGCGGCACGCTGTACCGGCGGCTGCGCGACTGGCGCGAAGCGGACAAGGGCACGCCGACCGCGCCGGACTGATCGCGTACTGGCCCCCGTCGCCGGTCTTTCAGGCCGAAGGAATTCGGTACTCGCGCGCGGCGCGGGCCCGGCGCGCGCGCGCATCGAGCTGAAGAGGCCGCAGGTACTCGTGCAACGCCAGCGCGGCCGCGCCCACCGCGGGAGCCAGCTCGCCATAGCGGGCCAGGCGCAGGTCGGGCGCGGGCATGCCGGCCGCATCGGCATGGCGCTTCACCCTCTCGAAAGCCGCTTGCGCCAGGCCGCGATGGTGGGTGCACGACTTGCCGCCGAGCACGATGGCGCGCGGATCGAAGGTGACCCACAGGTTCTGCAGCAGCACGCCGAAGAAGGCGGCCGCACGCGCCGTGTCGGGTGCCTCGCGCTCCAGCGCGCGCGAGCCGAAGAAGGCTTCGGCGCAGCCTCTTCGCCCGCACGAGCACAGCGGCCCGTCGATCTGCAGGATGGTGTGGCCGATCTCGCCCGCCATGCCTTGCGCGCCCGTGAACAGGCGGTCGTTCAGCACCACGCCGGCACCCACGCCGACGTCGCAGCTGACGAAGATCAGCGGGTCGCCGCCTTCGCCGCCGAAGAACTCGTACTCACCGAGCGCGGCGGCATCGGCATCGTTCTGCAGCTGCACCGTGACGCCCGGCAGGCCCGCTGCCGCAAAGGCTTTTTCGAGCGCGGGCAGCAGGCTCACATTGCGCCAGCCGAGGTTGGGCGCAAAGCGGACCACGCCGGTGCAATCGTCCACCGCGCCGGGCACGCAGACGCCGATGCTCGACAGGCGCAGCCCCCGTTCGTTCAACTGCCGGTGCCCCTCCGCGGCCATGCGCGCGACCTGCGCGCAGACGCCGGCCGGGGCGCTGTCGGTCAGCGCGTGCGTGTCGGCATGGAGCACCTCGCCCTGCAGCGAGACGCAGGCCAGGCGCACCGTTTCAACGGCGATCTCGACGCCCATCAATGCGCGCACGCCGACGTTGATCTGCAGCGGCGTGGAAGGCCGCCCCAGGCCATCGGCAACCGTCGTACCCGCTTCGCTGAGCCAGCCCTCGTCGAGCAGCTCGCGCACCAGCAGGCTCACGGTCGATTTGGTGAGGCCGCTTTCGGTGGCGAGCCGCGCACGCGAGAGCCCCGGCCTTGCGCGCAGCAGCCGCAACAGGACGCTGCGGTTCATCCGCTTGAGCAGCTGTTGATCGCCGATGGTCACGAACCGACCCTCAGCCTGCGAACCACGAGCGCGCCTGCATTCACCGGTGCGCCTGCTCTTTTCCTTCAGGGCGCTTGCCGGCGATGATCATGCCGAGCACTTCGTCTTCGGTGACGTCCGCGGTGCGGTAGGTGCCGACGAGCTTGCCGTTCTTCATGACCGCGACGCGGTCGCTCAGCGAGAAGACGTCGGGCATGTCGTGCGTGATCAGGAAGATGCCGACGCCATCGGCCTTGAGCTGCTTCACGAGGCCGCCGACCATCGCGGTTTCTTCGGGGCCGAGCGCGGCGCAGGGTTCGTCCATGATGAGGATGCGCGCATTGAAGTACAGCGCGCGCGAGATCGCCACCACCTGCCGCTGCCCGCCCGAGAGGCGGCGCACCGGAATGCGGATGTTGGTGAAGTTCTTGTTCAAGCGGTTAAACACCTTGCGCGCCTGCACCTCCATGAAGTGGTCGTCGAGCGTGTTCCAGCGCGTCATCTTCTCGCGGCCGAGAAAGAGGTTGGACACCGAGTCGAGGTTGTCGGCCAGCGCCAGCGTCTGGTAGATGGTCTCGATGCCCAGCGCCTGCGCCTCGGCGGGCGTTCGGATGTGGACCTTCTCGCCCGCGATCAGCGTGTCGCCGGAGTCGATCGGGTAGGCGCCCGCGAGCATCTTCATGAGCGTGGACTTGCCGGCGCCGTTGTGGCCAAGCACCGCGACCACTTCGCCGGGATGGAGGTTGACGCTCACGCCGTCCACCGCCTTCACGCCGCCAAAGGCCTTGCGGATGTCGCGCAGTTCGACGAGGGGTCTGGATGTGTCGATGGTGCTCATCTCAGTTCTCTCCGAAACGCTTGCGATAGAGAACGTCGAACACCACCGCCACGATCAGCACCTGCCCGATGATCACCATGCGCTTGCCGATGGGCACGTCGAGCAGCAGCATGCCGCTGTCGAGCGACTGCATGATGAGTGCGCCCAGCACCGAACCGAAGATCGAACCGCTGCCGCCCGCGAGCGCCGTGCCGCCGATGACGGCGGCCGCGATCACGTACAGCTCCATGCCCGTGCCGAGCGAGTTGGTGCCGGCATTGAGCCGCGCAATCGACACGATGGCCGCCACCGTCACCAGCACCGCAAGCAGCGCGAACAGCATCAGCGTGACGCGCTTGACCGGAATGCCCACCAGCGCCGCCGCATCGGAGTTGCCGCCCATCGCGAACACGTAGCGCCCGAAGCGCGTGCGGTGCACGATGAACGACAGCACGATGGCCACCACGGCCCAGATCAGCACCGGAATCGGCAGGCCCTGGGGCGCGTCTTTCGAGGCGATCTGGTAGTTGTTCATGACGGCCGCAAAAACGAACACCACCGCCACCGGCACGGCGGTCAGCAGCAGCTCGAGCCACAGCGGCTCGTTGGGCATCTCGTGATGGGCGCGCGCGCGGCGCTTCTGCAGCATGCGCGCGAACAGCACCACCGCCACGAACACCGCGAGAACCCAGGTCGCGGTGGTGCCGATGCCGCCGTCGTACCCGCCGCCCAGGCGCTGAAAGAACTCGTCGTTCACCGGCTGCGTCTTGCCGTCGGCCACCAGGAAGGCCGCGCCGCGGAACGACATCAGCCCGCCCAGCGTGACCACGAACGACGGCACGCCCAGCATCGCCGTGAGCCAGCCCTGGTAGATGGACACCAGCAGCGCCACCGCAAGCCCCGCCAGGCAGGCCGTGGGCCAGGACCAGCCCGAGGTGTATTGCAGGTAGGCGATCAGCACGCCGACAAAGCCCATGACCGAGCCCACGGACAGGTCGATGTGGCGCGCCACGATGACCAGCACCATCACGGTCGCGACGATGCCCACCACGGCCGTCTGCTGCGCGACGTTGTAGAGGTTCTCGGGCGACAGGAACACGCCGCCGGACATCACGTTGAAGACGATGCCCATGACGACCAGCAGCACGCTCATCAGCAGAAGCCGCAGATCGACGCCCGCACGCCGCCACCAGCCTGGCGTTTGATTGCTCATTTTTCAGATCCTCTCGAAGAAGAAACGGAGGTGCGCGGCCGCGCGCCGGCCCGGCCTTCGGGCCGACCGGAACCGCGAGACGGCACGGATCGGGGAGCGCCTGCGGGCGCACCCGCTACTTGCAGGCGGCTGGCGCGCTGGCGGCCGGGACGCCCTTGCAGAGCTCGTCCTTCTTGATCCAGCCGGCCTTCACGACCACGTCGAGGTTGTCGCGCGTGATCGGCACCGGCGTGAGCAGGCGCGACGAGAGCGAGATCTTCTTCGGACCGGAATTCCACGGCGCGGCCTTCTCGGCCGGCTTGCCCTGCGTCAGCGCGATGGCGGCGCTGGCGGCTTCGCGGCCGAGTTCGCGCGAGTCCTTGAAGACGGTGGCGGTCTGCGTGCCCAGCGCAATACGGTTGAGCGCCGCAAAGTCCGCGTCCTGTCCCGACACCGGAACGCCGCGCAGGCCCTTGGCCGTGAGCGCCGCCACCGCCCCGCCGGCCGTGCCGTCGTTGGCCGCCACCACCGCATCGACCTTGTTGCCGACCTTGGTGAGGATCTGCTCCATGTTCTTCTGCGCGACCTCGGGCTTCCAGCCCTCGGTGTATTCGTCGCCGACGATCTTGATGTCGCCCTTCTTCACGGCGGCGTCCAGCACCTCTTGCTGGCCCGCGCGCAAAAAGTCGGCGTTCGGGTCGCTCGGCGAGCCCTTGATGATCACGTAGTTGCCCTTGGGCTTGACCTTGAAGACCTCGCGCGCCTCCATGCGGCCGACCTCGACGTTGTCGAAGGTGATGTAGAAGACGCCCGGCGCCTCGATCAACCGGTCGTACGCGACCACGGGCACCTTCTGGCGCGTGGCCTTGGTGATGGCTGGCAGGATCGCGTCCTTGTCCATCGCCAGCACGATGAGCGCCTTGGCGCCCTTGGACATCAACCCCTCGATGTCGCCCAGCTGCTTCTCGGGCGAGCCGCCCGCGTCGGCACTGATGTACTTGGCGCCGAGCTTCTCGAGCTGGGCCTTGATGGCGGCCTCGTCGGTCTTCCAACGTTCTTCCTGAAAGTTGGACCAGCTCACGCCGACCACGGTCTGGGCCAGTGCGCCCACTGCGGTGAGGCCGAAGGCCATGGCGGCCAGGGTGTGCTTGAGTTGCATCGATGTCTCTCCTTGGAGGATTTGCCCGGCGAAAAAGCCGTGTAAGAAATTAGTTAGTTTGAAGGGCGAACTAACTATCCCATCGCCGCCGGACGATGGGCATCCGGGAATTCCCGGGGAACAGGCGCGCGCGGAGGCGTGGCGAAACATCGAAATATTCAATGCTCAGAGAAAAAATATATCGTTTTCGGTTATGTGATTCGCTGCTTAAAGTTCGGCGCTCCTGAACTCACAGATGCGATTCGAACCATGACCGCGCCCACCGAAAGAATTCCGTTCCATCTGGCTTTTCCCGTTCGCGACATTGCCGAAGCGCGCGCCTTCTATGGCAAGCTTCTGGGTTGCCCGGAAGGCCGCAGCGCGCCCGAGTGGGTCGATTTCGATTTCTACGGCCACCAGATCGTGGCGCACCTGGCGCCCGATGAATGCGGCCACAAGGCCAGCAGCGCGGTGGACGGCCATGACGTGCCGGTGCGCCACTTCGGCGCGATTCTTCCGATGGACAAATGGCAGGCGATGGCCGACAAGCTGGTCGCCCGGAAAACCCGCTTCGTGATCGAGCCCTACATCCGCTTCAAGGGCGAGCCGGGCGAGCAGGCGACCATGTTCTTTCTCGACCCCTCGGGCAATGCCATTGAGATGAAGTCGTTCGCGAACCTGGACTCGCTGTTCGCCGTCTGAAAGCGCCAGCCACAGCAGATGGTGATGACTCATTGAACCGCGCATCGATTCTTGAGATGCTCGGTTCATGATCAACGAGCTCAGAACCTTCATCTCCGTCTGCCGCCACGGCACCTTCGCCGCCGCCGGAGAACGGATCGGCCTGACCCAATCGGCGGTCAGCAGCCAGATCAAGCGGCTCGAAGATGCCTTGGGGTTCGAGCTCTTCGACAGGACCGGGCGGTCGGCCACCTTGAACGCCGCCGGGGAGACGACCCTGGCACGCGCCGAGGAGATCTGTGCGCTCTATGCAAAGCTCGGCGAGCTGCCGGACGACGCCTCGAACGGCGGGCTGCTGCGGATCGGCGCCATCGCTTCGGCCCAATCGACGCTGGTGGCGCGGGCGCTGGCCAAGCTGCGCGCCACGCTGCCGCTGCTGCGGGTCCACGTGTCGCCGGGCGTGTCGATGCGGCTGATGGACGAGCTCGACGCGGGCAAGATCGATGCGGCCGTGATGATCCGGCCGCCGTTCGGGATTCTTCCGGACCTGATGTGGCAATCGCTGGTGCACGAGCCTTACGTTCTCATTGCGCCGACGAAGGTGCCCGGAAAAGACTGGCGCACGCTGCTCCAGGAGCAGCCCTTCCTGCGCTACGACCGCGCGTCGTTCGGCGGGCGCATGGTGGAAAGATTTCTTCGGCGCGAAGGGCTTGTGGTGAAAGACGCCATCGAGCTGGACGAGATACCCGGCCTCATCCACATGACCGCCAAGGGACTGGGCGTTGCGCTGGTTCCGCTGGTCGAGGCGCACCTTCCCCTTCCGGCGGGCGTTCGCGTGCTTTCGCTGGGCGAGCTCACTTTCTATCGCGAGGTGGGGCTTCTTCAACGCAAGCCGCGGGCGAGTCCGCCGGTGGTTGCGCAGTTTGCGCAGTGCTTGCGGGAGGCGGCAGAAGCCGCGGAAGAAAAGGCCCGGCCTCCGAAGGCGAAGGCCGAAGGCGCCAAGCGCCGCTAGGCCGTCGCCCGCCGCATCAGCGGTTGGCGAGCGGAAATTCTTCGGCGCTGAACACCGTGTGAAAGACCGTGCCGTCGAACATCTCGAACAGATGCTTGGAGAGCTCGCGGCTTTCGTAGCGCACGGGCGAATCGAGCGCCAGCGCGATGTCTTCGCGGCTGGCATAGCGGGTCGACAGCACCATGGCCAGTTCGGGATCGCTCACATCGCTTTCGATCTGGCGCAGCACGCGCACTTCGAGCACGCCGGGAAAACGGGTCCAGAGCGGCACCAGCTTCTCGTGCACGTGCCGGTCGAAAGCCTCTTCCATGCCGGCCTTGACCTTGCCCCGGAAAAACGCGCAACGGATGAACATGGGTGTCTTCTTTACTGGTTGAAATGTGTTGTCGGGCCGCGCGCAGGGTGCGGCCAATGCGTGCTTCAGTCGCGCGCGTAGCCGTTGAACTGGCGCATCATGGCCGCCGTGTCCTCGGCCCCGAGACCGGCCGCCACGAAGGCGCGGTGCAGCTCGGAGACCGCGCCCGCCAGTGGCAGCGGCAGGCGTTCGGCTTGCGCAAAAGCCTGCACGGCCTCGAGGTCCTTGAGCATGTTGTCGATGCGGCCGGTGGGCGTGAGATCGCGTGCGGCCATCTTGGGGCCGAACTCGCGCAGGATCTGGCTGTCGGCCCGGCCGCCGGCCAGCGCGGTGTGCAGCTTCGACGCATCGACGCCGCCGGCTTCGGCCAGCCGCACCGCCTCGGCCACGGCCTGGAAGCCGATGGCGCAGAGCAGCTGGTTGACCAGCTTGGTGGTCTGCCCGGCGCCGCTTTCGCCCATGCGGGTGTAGTTGGCGCACAGGCTGTCCATCACGGCGCGAGCACGTGCCACGTCGTCTTCGCTGCCGCCCGCCATGACCGTCAGCTGGCCGACGAGGGCCTTGGGGGCGCCGCCCGAGAGCGGCGCATCGACGAAGCCCATGCCCGTGCGTTCGCGCAGCAGCTGCGCGAGCCGACGCGTGGAGACCGGATCGATGGACGACATGTCGATCAGCAGCCGGCGCGAATCCGCGGGCTCGGCGGCGGCCACGCCGGTTTCTCCGAAGAGCGCACGCTCCACCACGGCCGCCGAATTGAGGCTGGTGATGACGAAGTCGCTAGCCGCCGCGGCCATGGCCGCGGTGCCGGCGACGTGCGCGCCGTGCGGCTCCAGCGCGGCGACCTTGGCGGTGTCGAGGTCGAACACGCGCACCGTGTGGCCGCATTCGAGCAGGCGCCGCGCAATGGCCGAGCCCATGATGCCGACGCCGATCACGGCCACGCGCTGGCTTGGGAATGTCATGCGGCAACTTTCAGTGAGGCGGAGCAATTCTGTGCGAACGCGATCAGGCGCGCGCCCACAGAGGCCACGATCAGCGGCACCGGCTCCTCGATGCCGGCGTGCAGTACCTCCGGCTCGTCCGCGCCGGGTTTCTCGAAGCTCTGCAGCTGGCTGTCGAGCAGCGCGGGCGGCATGTAATGGCCGGTGCGTTCCTCCAGCCGGTGCCGGACCAGTGCGCGCGGACCGTCCAGGCAGACGAAGTGCAGGCCGGGTGCCGCCGTGCGCAAGCGGTCGCGGTAGGCGCGCTTCAATGCCGAGCAAGCCACCACCACGCCTGCCGGCGCCGCAGCTTCGTCGCTCAATCGCGCACCGATGCGTTCCAGCCAAGGCCAGCGGTCCTCGTCGCAGAGCGGCACGCCGCCGCGCATGCGCGCCACCGCCTCCGGCAGGTGCAGGTCGTCGCCGTCCACCCAGGGCACGCCCAGCACACAGGCCAGGCCGGCGGCCACGCTGCTCTTGCCGGTGCCCGAGACGCCCATCACCACCACGGCCAGCCTTGCCCGGTGCGGTTGCTGCTGAAGGGGGGCCATGGGAATCAGAGGCTGGCGGTGATGCCGCCGTCCACGTACAGGATGTGGCCGTTGACGAAGCTCGATGCGTCCGACGCGAGAAAGATCGCCGCGCCGCCCAGTTCTTCCACGTCGCCCCAGCGCCCGGCGGGCGTGCGGCCGGAAAGCCACGCGGTGAATGCCTCGTCGGCGACCAGCGCCTGCGTCAGCTCGGTCTTGAAATAGCCGGGCCCCAGGCCGTTGACCTGGATGCCGTACTTGCCGAGGTCGATGGCCATGCCCTTGGTGAGCATCTTCACGGCGCCCTTGGTGGCCGCGTAGGGCGCGATGCCGGGGCGGCCCAGCTCGCTCTGAACCGAGCAGACGTTGATGATCTTGCCGCGCTTGCGCTCGATCATGCGCTGCGCCACGAAGCGGCCGACGAAGAACACGCTGTCGATGTTGGTGGTGGTGATCTTGTGCCAGGCGTCGATCGGAAACTCCGCGAACGCGCCGCGGTGCTGCATGCCGGCGTTGTTGACCAGGATGTCGATGGGGCCGACTTCGGCTTCGATGCGTGCCACGCCCGCTTCCACCGCGGCGGCGTCCGTCACGTCGAAGGCCATGGCTTCGGCCGCGACGCCCCGGGCGCGCAAGGCGTCGCGCGCGGCTTCGAGCGCGCCGGCATCGCGCGCATTGAGCACGATGCGTGCGCCGGCCGAGCCCAGCGCCGCGGCCAGCGCGAAGCCGATGCCCTTGCTGGAGCCGGTGATGAGGGCGGTGCGCCCGGAGAGGTCGAACAGTTTCAAGCGGGGCTCCAGGAGGAATGGGCGGAATGCGCACGAGGCGGCAATGCGAATACGTTACCGGTATCCTATTGGAGCGTCAAGGGTGAAAACCTTGGTGGAACTTCCTTTGGACGACCTCAGGCAAAGGTTAAAGTTACCGGTATCTTTATTGCGCCCAGCCGCGCCACCCGCAGGAGAATTCGCTTGACCGCTGCCACTACACCCCCGCACGTGCTGATGCCCGGCCCCTATCCGGAATGGGACATGGCGCCGATGGCGGCGAGCTACACGCTGCTTCGCTGGTGGGAGGCGCCGGACCGGCAGGCCTTCATCGCCGAACACGCCCCGCAAATCCGCGCGGTGGCCACGCGCGGCGAGTTGGGCGCGAGCGCCGAGCTGATCGCCTCGCTGCCCAGGCTGGAGCTGGTCGCCTGCTACGGCGTGGGCACCGACGGCATCGACCTTGCGGCCTGCCGCGCGCGCGGCATCCGCGTCACCAACACGCCCGACGTGCTCAATGGCGACGTGGCCGACCTTGCCGTGGGCCTCACGCTCGCGCTGCAGCGGCGCATTCCGGCCGGCGACCGCTTCGTGCGCAGCGGCGAATGGGCCCAGGGCCCGATGCCGCTGGCCACGCGCGTCTTCGGCCAGCGCGTGGGCATTGCCGGTTTCGGGCGCATCGGCAGCACCATCGCCCGGCGGCTCTCGGGCTTCGAGATGGAGCTGGGCTACTTCAGCCGCACGGCGCGCGAAGACAGTGCGCTGCGCCACTTCAACAGTCTTGCGGCCATGGCCGAATGGTGCGACGTGCTCATCGTCATCCTGCCCGGCGGCGAGGCCACGCGCGGCATCGTCGATGCCGAGGTGCTGCAGGCGCTGGGCCCCAAGGGCTGGCTGGTGAACGTGTCGCGCGGCACCACGGTGGACGAGGGCGCACTGCTGCAGGCGCTCGAGCAGCGCAGCATCGCGGGCGCGGCGCTCGACGTGTTTCTGAACGAGCCGCGCATCGACCCGCGCTTTGCGGCGCTCGACAATGTGGTGCTGCATCCGCACCATGGCAGCGGCACCGAGGAGACCCGCCGCGCCATGGGCGAACTGGTTCGCCGTAATCTGCAGGCTCACTTCGGTGGCCAGCCCCTCGTCACCCCGGTCGCCTGACGGCCTGAAGGAGAACCCCATGCGTATGCGTTGTATGTGCCTCGTGATCCATGCCCCCGATGACCTGCGCCTGGAAGAACAGGACGCCGGAGACATCGGCCCGGGCCAGGTGCTGGTCAAGGTTGGCATGGGCGGCATCTGCGGCTCCGACCTGCATTACTTTCACAACGGCGGCTTCGGCACCGTGCGCATCAAGGAGCCGATGGTGCTGGGCCACGAAGTGGCGGGCACCGTGGTGGCCACGGCGCCCGGCGTCGACAGCGTGCGCATCGGCGACAAGGTGGCCATCAACCCGAGCCGCCCGTGCGGCGCCTGCAAGTTCTGCCTCGAAGGCCTGCCCAACCAGTGCCTGGACATGCGCTTCTACGGCAGCGCCATGCGCACGCCGCACGTGCAGGGCGCGTTCCGCAACATGCTGCTGTGCGAGGCCACGCAGTGCGTGAAGGTGGCGGCGCACGTGCCGCTGCGCCTCGCGGCGCTGGCCGAGCCGTTCTCGGTGGGGCTGCATGGCGTGTCGCGCGCAGGCCCGCTCCTGGGCAAGCGCGTGCTGGTGTCGGGCTGCGGGCCCATCGGCGTGCTGGCCATTGCGGCGGCGCGTGCGCACGGCGCGGCCGAAATCACCGCCACCGACGTCGTCGACGAACCGCTCACCTTCGCGCGCGCCATGGGCGCCGACCACACCATCAACGTCGCGCAGGACAAGGCCTGGGTGTCGCGCTATTCGGCCGACAAGGGCACCTTCGACGTGATGCTCGAATGCTCGGGCAACGAGCGCGCGCTGCGCGACGGGCTGGAGGTCATGCGCCCGCGCGGCGTGGTGGTGCAGCTGGGGCTGGGCGGCGACGTGAGCATTCCGCAGAACATGGTGGTTGCGAAGGAGCTCAGCATCTGCGGCTCGTTCCGCTTCCATGCGGAGTTCGCGCTGGCGGTGCGGCTCATCAACGAAGGCCGGGTCGATCTGTCGCCGGTCGTGTCGCACACCTTCCCGATGCAGCAGGCACGCGAGGCCTTCGAACTGGCGAGCGACCGCCAGCGTGCGATGAAGGTGCTGATCGACTTTGCCGACACCGGCGCGGAAAACGCCGCGGCCTGATCGGCCTCAGGAGCTTTCCCGCTGCACGACGCGAAACGGGATCAGCACCGTTTCCGCGGGCGGCCGATTGCCTTCGCGGGCGCCGTCGATCACCCGCAGCAGCAGTTCGCCCGCGGCCCTGCCGATGCCCACGCAATCCACCGCCACGGTGGTGATGCGCGGATGGCAGGCGCGCGCCACCTCGAAGTCGCCGAAACCCGCGATCGCGATGCGGCCCGGCACGTCCCAGCCGCGGCGCTGGCATTCCATCAGCGCGCCGAAGGCCGAGAGATCGGACACGCACATCACGGCATCCACGTCGGGCCATTGATGGATCAGCTGCACCACGGCCTCGCCCCCTTGCGCCATCGAGATCGGCGGCTGGCCGAAGCTGATGACGCGCCCATCGGGCAGGCCCAGTTCGCGGATCGCCTCGACATAGCCGCGCTGCCTGTCGGCCCCGCGGGTGTCGCGGTTCGAGGTGCCGCCGATGAAGGCGATGCGCCGGTAGCCCTGGCCGTGCAGGTGCCGCACCATCGCGGCGGCCGCTTGCGCGTTGGAGAAGCCGACCGTGTGCTCGATGGGGGTGGCGGGCAGATCCCAGGTCTCGACCACCGGAATGCCGGCCGCCTGCAGCATGGCGCGCGCGGCGGACGTGTGCGCGCCTCCGGTGAGGATCACGCCCTCGGGGCGGCGCGCGAGCATCGCACGGACAAGGCGTTCCTCGGTCTCCACGCGGTAGTCGGTATAGCCCAGCAGCAGCTGCAACCCGCGCGCTTCCAGGGCGGCGGCAATGCCTTGCGCGGTTTCTGAAAAGTTGGAGTTGTTCAGCGACGGAATCAGCACCGCGACGAAACCCGAGCGCTTGCTGGAGAAGGTGCGCGCGGTCTGGTCGATGACGTAGCCCATCTCTTCGCAGGCCTGCAGGATGCGCTGGCGCAGCGCCTCCGAGGTGGCGCGGTCGCTGCCCGTGCGCCGGTTGAGCGCACGCGACACGGTCATCTTCGAGACGCCGACGCGCGCGGCGACGTCGGCCATCGTCGCCGGACGAGGCAGGGGGGCGGAGGCTTTGGTCGAGGGCAAGGTGCTTTCTCTGGATGCGGGTCCGAGGATAGGCGAGGACGGGCGGGAACAGAGGCTTAAGGTTACCGATATCGCAAAGCAAGGGACTACATGCATCCCTGGTTCAGCGTGCTGGCGCCATCACGTTGCTCCTCGCCAGCCTTGGCCTCTAAGGGGGAGGTCCGGCACATCAACATAGGACAACTTTGCGTTGAGAAAAATACCAATCACTATTCTTCTCAGAAAAAATAAAGTAAACTATTTTTTTCTTCCCATAGGGCACTTGCCATGGCAGCAACGGTTCCGTCTTATGCAGACGTCGTGATCATCGGAGGCGGCGTGGTCGGATGCTCGATCGCCTATCACTTGACCAAGCTGGGCATCCGCGACGTGCTGCTGCTTGAACGCAGACAACTCACCTGCGGTACGACTTGGCACGCAGCCGGGCTGGTCGGCCAGCTTCGTGCGACGCGCAACCTGACAGAGCTGGCCAAATACACGACCGATCTGATCTACAAACTGGAGGCGGAAACCGGCCAGGCCACCGGACTCAAGCAGAACGGCTCGATCTCCGTTGCATTGACGCAAGAGCGAATGGAGGAGTTGAAGCGGCAGGCTTCGATGGCGCAGAACTTCGGCCTGGAGGTGGATGTCATCTCGCCACGGGACATCTTGCAGCGGTACCCGTACATCAACCTCGACAGCGTGGTGGGGGGTGTATTCCTGCACAAGGATGGCCAATGCAATCCTGTAGACGTCACCCAGGCTTATGCCAAAGGTGCGCGCATGGGCGGGGCGAAGATCATCGAGAACGTCAAGGTGGAACGCATCCTCAAGGAAGGCGGCAAGGCTGTGGGTGTGGTCACCGACCAAGGCGAGGTGCGTTCCTCCACCGTTGTGATTGCCGCCGGCATGTGGTCGCATGAGCTGGGCCGCCAGACCGGGGTGAACATTCCACTGCATGCGGCGGAACATTTCTACATCGTTACCGACCACATCAAGGATTTGCCAGGGAATCTGCCCGTGCTGCGTGTCCCCGACGAATGGGCCTACTACAAGGAAGATGCAGGCAAGATTCTGCTTGGTTGCTTCGAGCCCAAGGCCAAGCCGTGGGGAATGAAGGGGATCCGCGAAGACTTTTTTTTCGACTCCCTGCCCGAGGACATGGATCACTTCATGCCTGTCCTGGAAAAGGCCGCTTCACGCATGCCCGCACTCGAAAACACGGGCATCCAAACCTGGTTCAACGGCCCGGAGAGCTTTACGCCCGACGACCGCTATCTGCTGGGTGAAACCGCGGAAGTCAAAGACCTGTTCGTTGCCTGTGGCTTCAATTCCATCGGCATTCAGAGTTCGGGGGGCGCAGGCAAAGTACTGGCTGAATGGATACGGGACCGCCGCCCACCGCTCGACCTGGTCGACATCGAGGTGCAGCGGATGAATCCGTTTCAGGGCACCCGGCAATATCTGCATGACCGGACCGTCGAAACCTTGGGTTTGCTCTACAAGACACACTGGCCGTTCTACCAATACACCACGGCGCGTGGCGCCAGGCGCAGTCATTTCTACGACAAGCTCATGCAGGAAGGTGCCGTGTACGGCGAACTCGCCGGGTGGGAGCGCCCCAACTGGTTTGCGCCAAAAGGCGTGGCGCCAGAATACGAATACAGCTACGGTAAACAAAATTGGTTCCCGCATGTTGCGGCCGAGTGCCGCGCGACGCGGGACAGCGTCGCGCTGTATGACCAAAGCACGATGACCAAGTTTCTGGTCGAAGGGCGAGATGCCTTGACGGTCCTCGAGACCATTTCGTGCAATCGGATCGACGTCCCGTTGAACAAGCTCGTCTATACGCAGTGGCTCAACCCGCGCGGAGGAATCGAGGCGGACTTGACCATCACCCGAACGGGCGAACAGCAGTTCCTGGTCGTATCTGCTGCGGCGACACACTTCCGGGACCTGTCCTACCTGCGCCGGCACGCCGAGGCGGCGAGCCACTGCTTCGTCGTCGACCAGACGGCAGGTACGCCAATGCTGGGCCTGATGGGACCGAAGGCGCGTGCGGTGCTGGAAAAGGCCGCACCGCACACCGACTTTTCCAATGACGCCTTCCCTTTCGGTACATCGCAGATGATCGAGATCGGGTATGCGCAAGTGCGCGCCAGCCGTATCACCTACGTGGGCGAATTGGGATGGGAGCTTTACATCCCAGGTGAATTTGCCCTGCATGTCTACGAACGGCTGCGTGAAGCTGGCTCGGAATTCGGGTTGTCGCTGGCCGGCATGCATGCGATGAACGCCTGCCGCATGGAAAAAGGCTACCGCCATTGGGGTGACGACATCAGCGTCGAAGACACCAATATCGAAGCTGGCCTCGGCTTTGCCGTCGCTTACGACAAGCCAATCGATTTCATTGGCAAGGACGCGCTGCTGCGTCAAAAAGCCGAGGGCACACCCAAGAAGCGCCTGCTCCAGTTCCGGCTGAAGGACACCGACCGCCTGCTTTACAAGGAGGAGCCGATCTGGGTGAACAACGCGCGTGCCGGGTCGATCACTTCGGGCATGTACGGCCACCGCATCGAAGCGTCGCTAGGTATGGGCTATATACGCGCGTCCGAGGCGATCACAGCCGAATGGCTGACGGCACAGAAGTTCGAGATCGAAATTGGATGGGAGCGCTACGAGGCGCAGGCTCAACTGGCACCTTTCTACGATCCCAAACAGCAGCGCGTCAAGGCATGAACGGCGTCAGGACAGCCAAACCCAAACGGAGAAGCCGAACGGGGGAAACCTCTGCTGCTTCGATCCCCCTTCTCTCTGGAGCCACCGTGAACTTGCCTTCTCTTTCCTATGTGCTGAGCCTGACCTGCAACGACCGGCGCGGAATCGTCAGCGCCGTTTCTCGATTCCTGAGTGATCGCAATGGGAACATCGAAGAGGCCGCGCAGTTCAATGATCAGGAAGCCAAGCGTTTCTTCATGCGCATAGCTTTCACCATGCAGGAAGAAGCCGTCAGCCTGCAGGACTTGCGCTCGCAATTTGCGAACACCGCCGAGGAATTCGGCATGGAGTGGCAGTTAGTGGACACGCAGGTGCGCATGCCCACCGTCATCATGGTGTCCAAACTCGGCCATTGCCTGCATGATCTTCTGTTGCGCTGGAAGACCGGACTGCTTCCCATCGACGTCAGGGCGATCGTGTCGAATCATCGAGACTTCTATCAGTTGGCGGCCTCCTATGACATCCCGTTCCACCACATTCCTGTCTCGCCTGACACCAAGGCAGAAGCAGAAGCCGAGCTGCTGCGGATCGTTGGTGGGGAAAAAGCAGAGCTGGTCGTGCTTGCCCGCTACATGCAAGTCCTGAGTGATGACCTTTGTAGAAAACTTGCCGGCAAGGCCATCAACATTCACCACAGCTTTCTGCCAGGATTCAAAGGCGCGAAACCTTACTATCAGGCTTACGAACGTGGTGTGAAGCTGATCGGTGCCACCGCCCACTACGTCACCGGTGACCTGGATGAAGGCCCCATCATCGAGCAAGGTGTCGAACGCGCCGACCATGCCATGAGCCCAGCGGCACTGACGTCTCTTGGCAGGGACGTGGAAAGCGTCGTATTGGCCCGAGCGGTCAAGTGGCATGCCGAGCACCGCCTGATCCCCAATGGAAGCCGCACCGTCGTCTTCAAGTAAACGGCTTCGCTCATCCGCGAAGCGATTCCCCGCAGCGCGAAGTCCCGTTTTGCCAGCAGGAAAAAACTGCAAACCTTTTGTTCTTGGAAGGAAAAGCCGCTCGGTTATTATGTGCTTCGGTGATGAAGACAGACAATATCCTTGCAGGCGGAGATTCGGCACCGGCAAATGTCGACGGTGCGAGCCTGGGTGAAGAGATCAGAAAACTTCGGAAGGCGCGAGGCTACTCTTTGACGGACGTGGCCACGGCAATTTCGCGTTCGATCAGCTTCATCAGTCAACTTGAAAGAGGCAACGCGTCCCCATCCATCGCAGACCTCAGGGGCATCGCGCAAAAATTGGAAGTGCCCTTAGGCTGGTTCTTCTCGCACGATCAGGTTCCATCCAACGAGCGCGGAAAAATCGTAAGGAGCACCGAGCGGCGACGGCTAGGCACTGTGACGAGCGGGCTGCTGGAAGAGTTACTTTCGCCCGATATAGGCGGTGCGTTTGAAATGTTCCTCAGTACCTTTGAACCGGGCGCCGCACTTCGAACTTTCAATCAGCGCGACACCGAAGAAGAAGGCTATGTCGTCAGAGGCAGTCTGAACCTCTGGATCGGGAAAAAGCGTTTCACGGTAAATGCCGGCGACAGTTTCAGAATCGTGCGCGAGCCCTTTCGATGGGCCAACCCCACCAAGGAAGATGCGGTGGTGGTCTGGGTGATCTCCCCTCCAACCTATTGATCATTGGCACACCTGCCGCTCGCTTGACTGCCCCTCTTCAAGCCGGCGCTGCCCTCCCAATCACGCCGACCATCAATTCCGCCGGGCACGACCGGTGAAGTTCGCCCGTGCCAGTGAACCGCGGAACTCGATGCGCCGGGGACTCCAGTTGCGGTCGGCACCGAGTGGCTTGTCGCTTGCAGAGTGTTCCGGTCTTCACTAGCGCCTTTCTCCTGCGAAGGTTCCTGGCAGGTAACCGGGGGCGCCCCAATCGGTTCCTTGACTTCTGGCGATCGCCCGCGGATTGCGCACGCGTCTGGGTTGAGAAAAATATTGCCTTGCTTTTTTTTCTGATCAATAATTAGTTCAACGTTTTTATTTTTCGGGATCAGGAGAATTTCGTCCGAATAAGGACCCGCCGACGACGTAGGTGTTCAGCACCAGGGTGGTTGGCTCATGTGTCGCTTGGTCGGATGACACAGCGAGAAGTGCGATCAGCCGGATGTCGGACGATGACAACGTTGCCAACCCTCTTCACTCCAGGATCCGACATGCAACTCAATCACCTCCAACTCGCGGCGCTTTGCCTCGGCTTAGTCGTCGGCACCACTGCACAGTCTGCAGAACAGGTCGTCAAGATCGGCATGACCGGCCCCCTGTCGGGCGGCAATGCGTACGCTGGCAGAGACAATCAGAATGGCGTCGCCTTGGCCATTCAGGACTTGAACGCAAAGAAGATCGTGGTCGGTGGCCAGACGATCAAGTTCGAACTCCAGTCCGAGGACGATCAATGCGATCCGAGGGCTGGCGTGACGGTCGCACAGAAGCTTATCGACAGCGGCGTCAAGTACGTTTTCGGTCCTTACTGCTCAGGCGTCGCTATACCGGCATCGCGCATCTACAGCGAAGGCAACGCGATGCTGTCCACGGTCGGCAGCAATCCCAAGGTCACGCAGGGCGGGTACAAAAATCTGTTTCGCATCATTGCTGGTGACAACCAAGTTGGAGCGAGCATGGCCACCTACGCGGCCAAGGCACTCAAGGCAAAGACCGTCGGCGTCATCGATGATCGGACCGCTTTCGGTCAGGGCCTGGCGGATGAATTCATCAAGGAGGCCAAAGCACTGGGAATGACGGTGGTCGGTCAGGAATTCACCACTGACAAATCGGTCGACTTTTCTGCGATTCTCACCAGTCTCAAGAGCAAGCAACCCGACGTCATCTTCTTCGGCGGCTACACCCCGCAAGGCGCCCCGCTGGTGCGCCAGATGAAGCAGCTTGGCGTCAATGCCAAGCTACTGGGAGGAGACACGGTCTGCACGCCGGAACTCGGCAAGATTGCCGGAAGCGCGGCTGACGATACCCTGTTCTGCGCGCAGGGCGGTGCCATCTTGAACAAAACGGCAAACGGCCCGCAATTTCGGGCGACGTACCAAAAACGCTTCAATCAGGAGCCCGATGCCTATGCTGCGTCGTTCTACGACCAGACCATGCTTGTGGCCGAATCGATGCAAAAGGCCAACTCGCTGGACGTCGACAAGGTCGGCGCCGAAATGTACAAAGCATCCTATAAAGGGATCGCAGGACTGTATGAGTACGACGAAAAGGGCAACATGAAGAAGGCGCCCGTCACCGTTTACGTATTCAAGAACGGGGTGCCCGTGCCCCTCGAAAGTTATTGAGGCGATCGCACGGCCAACCGTCGCCCTGGACACGCCCATGTACGAGTCAATGCGTGCCTGCAGGTACAGCTTGCGCCACAACTTCGCGATGGGCCACATGAGGCTCGATTGAACGGGGTGACTTTTTGGACGAGAAATTTGTCCAGCAGGCCTGCCGCACCATCGACTAGGTGCGGGCGAGCCACTTGGTCGCGCTGACGGCACTGACACCGGGCAAGACGACGGCATTTGATGCGCTGACGCCATGCTCAGTGACGTCTTGAACCATCTCCGGGCCGCGCAGGTACGTCACGGCGTATCTACTTGCTTCCGACATGCACTCGGCAGTTTTGGGTGTGTTCATGAAATCCTTTAGCCCGGCGGGGTAAGCCCCGTGCCCGATTTCCGTCTCGTTTGATACGATTTTTGCCAAAGCCGCCGGTTTCAAAGGCGTTGGAGACAAGATGGGTTCGAGCATTTCACCGAGCGGCGCCGGCCAGGCGCTGTACCGCACCATGGTGCGCATCCGCGCCTTTGAAAATGCCGCGGAAGCGGCGAGCCAGGGTGGCGTGAGCGCCTATGGCCAGCAGGCCGCCGGTTCCGCCAAGGTGCGCGGACCGCTGCACCTCTCGACCGGGCAGGAGGCCGTGCCCGCTGGCGTGTGCGCCCATCTGCGAACGAGCGACTACCTCACCTCCACGCATCGCGGCCACGGCCATACGCTGGCCAAGGGCGCGGACCTGACACGCATGATGTGCGAGCTGTTCGGCAAGGCCACCGGTTTCAATGGCGGCAAGGGCGGCTCGATGCACATCGCGGATTTTTCCGTCGGCATGCTGGGCGCGAACGGCGTGGTGGCGGCGGGACTGCCGATTGCAGTGGGTGCGGCGCATGCGCAGAAGCTGCTGAAGAAAAATGGCGACATCACGGTCTGCTTCTTCGGCGATGGCGCGATCAACCGCGGGCCCTTTCTCGAGGCGCTGAACTGGGCGCGCGTGTACGACCTGCCGGTGCTCTTCGTCTGCGAAGACAACCGCTGGAGCGCCACCACCGCGAGCGGACCGATGACGGCCGGCGAAGGTGCATCGGCACGCGCCGCCTCGATGGACATCGCGGCGACGCAGGTCGATGGCAACGACGTGTTCGGGGTGCACGAAACCGCGGCCAGGCTGGTCGCCGAGGTGCGCGGCGGTGACGGGCCGCGCCTGCTGCATGCGCTGACCTATCGGGTGAAGGGGCATGTGTCGGTCGACGTCGCGGCTTACCGCGATCCGGCCGAACTGGCTGCCGCGCTCGAAACCGATCCGATCGCGCGGGCACGCGGGCATCTCCTCTCGCACGGCGTCAGCGCAGCCACGCTCGATGCGATCGAGAACGCGGCGCGCGACGAAGTCGATACCGCGCTGGCCGTGGCCGACGCGGCGCCCTGGCCCGAGCCCGGCGACGCCTTCACCGACGTGCAGACCATCGGAGCCGGGCAATGGCACTGACGATGACGCAGGACCTCAGCTATTCCGAAGCCGCCGTGCTCGCCATCCAGCGCGAGATGGAGGCCGATCCGCGCGTGGTGGTGCTCGGCGAGGACGTGGGCCGCGGCGGCATCTTCGGCCAGTACAAGGGCCTGCAGCAGGCCTTCGGCGCCGAGCGCGTGATCGACACGCCGATCAGCGAGGCCGCGATCATGGGCGCGGGGGTGGGCATGGCGCTGGCGGGCCTGCGGCCCGTGGTGGAAATGCGCGTGGTCGACTTCGCGCTCTGCGGAATGGACGAACTGGTGAACCAGGCCGCCAAGAACCGCTTCATGTTCGGCGGGCAGGGCCGCGTGCCGCTGGTGGCGCGCATGCCGGGCGGCATCTGGGATGCCTCGGCCGCGCAGCATTCGCAGTCGCTCGAAGCCTGGTTTGCTCACCTGCCGGGCGTGGTGGTGGTGAGCCCTTCGACGCCGCAGGACAACTACAGCCTGTTGCGCGCGGCGCTGCAATGCGGCGATCCGGTGGTCTACATCGAGCACAAGACGCTCTGGGGCCAGCGCGGCGAAGTGAACGAGGACATGGCCGTGCCGCTCGGCACGGCGCGGCGCGTGCGCGAGGGCGACGCGCTCACGCTCGTGAGCTGGAGCAAGCAGATGCAGGCGTGCGCCGCGGCCTGCGACACGCTCGCGGCCGAAGGCATTGCGGTCGACCTGATCGACCTGCGCACGCTCTGGCCCTGGGACCGCGAAACGGTGCTCGCATCGTGTGCGCGCACGCGGCGGCTTTTGGTGGTGCACGAGGCGGTGCAGGTGGCGGGCTTCGGGGCGGAGATTGCAGCCAGCGCCGCGGAGGCCACGGGGTGCCGCGTTGCGCGGCTCGGCGCACCGCGCATTCCGGTCGGCTATGCGCCGGTGCTCGAGGCAGAGTCGCGCGTCGGCGCCGAAGCCATCGCGGCCGGCGCGAGAAAACTGCTGGGCTGAGCCGCCGTGCGCCATGGACCCGCTGTTCTTCAAGCTGGTGCGGGTGGTCAACCTCACGGCACGCCCGTTCCATGAGAAGGTCGGCCGCGAGCACCATCTCACGCTCAACGAATGGCGCGTGATGGCGGTGCTGGGCAGCGAGCCCGGGCTCAACGCGACGCAGATCGCCGACTTCACCGGCCTCGACAAGATGGCGGTGAGCCGCGCGCTGGCCGGCCTGAAGCGCCACAAGCGCGTGCAGCGCCTGGGCGACCCCACCGACCGGCGCCGTAGCCGGCTCTATCTCACGGCGGCCGGCAAGGCGCTGCACGAAACCGTCGGCGCGCTGGGCCGGCAGCGCGAGGCCGTGCTGTTCGAGGGCGTGAACGCCGACGAGCTGGCCCGCCTCGACGCCACCCTGGACAAGCTCGTTGCCGCCGTCCAGCGCGCCGACTGAGGCGCCTGGTCAGGCTGCGAAGCCGCCGTCGATGTTGAGGCTGGCACCGGTGACGAAACCTGCCTCCGGGCTGGCCAGATAGGCCACCATGCCGGCAATTTCCTCGGGGCGCGCATGGCGGGCCAGCGCCATCAGGCCGTGCATGGCGGCGGCGTTCGGGCCGTCGACGGGGTTCATGTCGGTGTTGACCGGGCCGGGCTGCACGTTGTTGACCGTGATGCCGCGCGGACCGAGGTCGCGCGACAGGCCCTGCACCAGCCCCTTCAGCGCCGACTTGCTCATGGCATAGGCGCTGCCGCCGGGCCAGGGCATGCGCTCGGCGTTGGTGCTGCCGATGTTGATGATGCGGCCGCCTTCGCCCATGTGCCGCGCGGCCGCCTTGGCGGCCACGAACACGGCGCGCACGTTGATGTCCAGCGTGCGATCGAAATCCTCGAGCGAGAAATCTTCCAGGGTGCCGGGCAGGAACACGCCGGCGTTGTTGACGAGCACGTCGATGCGGCCAAGCGTGCGTGCGGCTTCATCGATGCCGGCGGTGAGCGCGGCGGCGTCGGCGCTGTCGATCTTCAGCGCCAGCGCGCGGCCGCCTTCGGCTTCGATGCTGCGCGCCAATTCGTCGGCCGGCGCGCTCGAACTCGCGTAGCTGAAGGCGACGGCGGCGCCATCTTCGGCCAGGCGCCGCACGATGGCGGCGCCGATGCCGCGCGAACCGCCGGTGACGAAAGCGACTTTGCCCGCGAGGATGGGAGAGGTTGATTTGCTGGGAGCCATGATGGGTATTCCTGTCGGTTGTGAGGTTGAAGGCCTTCAGTGTCGTGATTCAATTACCTTCGCGGTAGCCACCAATTGACGCAATCAAATTCAACCAATGGTTGAAAATAGCGGTCCATGGAACCGCTCAATCACCTCGAGTCCTTCGTCCAGAGCGCGGAGAGCGGCAGCTTCTCGGCTGCGGCGCGGCGGCTCGGGCTCACGCCTGCCGCGGTCAGCAAGAACGTCGCGCGGCTGGAAGCCCGGCTGGGCGTGCGGCTGTTCCAGCGCAGCACGCGCCGCCTCACGCTCACCGAAAGCGGCGAACGCTTCCTGGGCCAGATTGGCGGCGCGCTCGCCACACTGCAAGATGTGGTGGCCGATGTTTCGAAGAACGACGGGCAGCCTGCCGGCACGCTCAAGGTGAGCATGGGCCAGGCGTTCGGGCGCGAGCACGTGCTGCCGATGATGGGCGACTTCCTGGCGCGCTATCCGTCGATCCTGCCCGACTGGCACTTCGACAACCAGCAGGCGGACCTGGTGGGCGAAGGCTTCGACGCGGCCATCGGCGGCGGCATCGAGCTGTCGCCGGGCATGGTGGCGCGAGAGCTGTCGCGCATTCACGTGGTGGCGGTGGCCGCCCCTGGCTATCTGGCGGGCCGCACGCTGCCGGCGCACCCCACGGAGCTGGTGCGGTTCGACGCGCTGCTGCGCCGCTCTTCGCCCACGGGGCGGCTCCGCAGCTGGACGCTGCAGCATGCCGGCGGCGACCAGACCACGGTGGAGCTGCCTCGCCCGCGCGCGATCTTCAACGACCCCGAAGCCATTGCGCATGCCGCGCTGATGGGGCTGGGCGTGGCCATGCTGCCGATGCCTTTCGTCGAGCGCGGCCTTCGCAGCGGCGAACTGGTGCGCCTGCTGCCCGAATGGCATTTCGACGCGGGTGCGGTCTGGCTCTACTACCCGAGCAAGAAGCTGCTGCCCGCGAAGACGCGGGTCTTCATCGACTTCGTGCTGGAGCGCTTTCGCAGCGAGCGCTTCGCGGAGCGGATGCAGGTGGCATAGCAGACGCGGCCACCGGGGTTTTACCGGCGGCGCCCGCCGCCGTTCACCTGTACAAACAGACGCATGACTTCTTCAACTTTCAAAACGAATCGCCGTTTGGCGCTTGCTGCATCCGCGGCTGCGGCCATCGCTTTTGCAGCCTCACCTTCCTGGGCCCAGAACACCTGGCCGAACAAGCCGGTGCGCATCGTCGTGCCCTTTGCGGCGGGCGGCACCACCGACATCCTGGCGCGCGCCATTGCGCCCGAATTGTCGAAGGCCTTCGGCCAGCAGTTCATCGTCGACAACCGCGCCGGCGCGGGCGGCAACGTGGGCGCCGAGATCGTGGCGCGCGCGCCGAACGACGGCTACACGCTGCTGATGGGCACGGTCGGCACGCATGGCATCAACCGGGCGCTCTATCCCAAGCTGCCGTTCGACCCGATCAAGGACTTCGTGCCGATCACGCTGGTGGCGGCCGTGCCGAACGTGATGGAGATGAACGCCGACAAGGCCAAGGCACTTGGCATCCGCAACGTGCAGGATTTCATCAAGTACGCCAAGGCCAATCCGGGCAAGCTCAACATGGCGTCGAGCGGCAGCGGCACCTCGATCCACCTGGCGGGCGAGCTCTTCAAGAGCATGACCGGCACCTTCATGACGCACATCCCGTACAAGGGATCAGGCCCGGCGCTGCTCGACCTGGTGGGCGGCAACGCCGACCTGATGTTCGACAACCTGCCCTCGTCGATGGCGCAGATCAAGGGTGGCAAGCTCACGGCCCTGGCCGTGACCAGCGCCCAGCGCTCGCCGGCGCTGCCCGATCTGCCCACGGTGGAAGAAGCCGGCGGCCCGGCGCTCAAGGGCTTCGACGCGAGTTCGTGGTTCGGTTTGCTGGCACCCGCCGGCACCTCGCCCGACATCGTGAACCGGATCCAGCAGGAAGTGGCCAAGTCGCTCGGCACGCCCGCCATCAAGGAAAAGATGCTGGCCCAGGGCGCGATTCCGAGCGGCAATACGCCGGCCGAATTCACCAAGCTGATTGCCAGCGAGCACGTGAAGTGGGCGAAGGTGGTGAAGGACTCCGGCGCAAAAGTTGACTGACGCTCAGGTCTTCCAGGTAACGTCTTTCTTGTCGGCCAGGGAATCCCTCAGCATGTGGAGCAGGGGGGCTGCGCGCTGGTGCAGTCCCACGTGCTGCTTCTCGGCCTCGGCGGCGTGGCCTTCGACGGCGTAGTCGTCGTTATTGTGGGGATTGCCGGCCTCGCGTGCCAGCGCGGATTCGAGCGCCGCAATGGCGGCGGGAATCTGCTCGACGGTGACGATGCCCTTGGGCGCGATGTCCTTGCCGATGATGTCGAACAGCTGGCGCGCATGCACCTCGAGCATCACGAAGTCAGGGGAGGCGCGGGACTGGAATCGGTACAGCATGATTGTTTTCACTCACTTGTAGATGTGGTCACGGGCAAAAGGGTACACCGATTGCGAGCCGCGCAAAACACCGTGCTCGACCCTGCCGTCGGGCTTGGTGGAAAGCATCTGGTGCAGTGAGATCCAGCCTTGCTCGAAGCTCATGGCGGAGCCCGCCAGGTAGAGGCGATAGGCGCGCAGGATGCGCTCCGCGTTCGCGCCCTGCCGGCCACCCGCTCGCTGAAGCACCTCGCGTGCGGCGCCGAGTTGCGACTCCAGCGCGTCGGACCAGGCCCACAGCGTGCGCGCGTAGTGCGGTCGCAGGCTTTCGGTGTCGACCATCTCCAGGCCCGCGGCGGCCGTTTCGCGCAGCACGTGCGTCACGTGCAGGAGTTCGCCGCCCGGGAAGATGTACTTCTCGATGAAATCGCCCATCCCCGCGCCCAGCTGCCGGTAGTCGAGCTGGCCCGAGGTGATGCCGTGGTTCAGCACCAGGCCGCCGGGTTTCAGGAGCGAATGGATCTTGCGGAAGTAGGTGGGCATGTTGGCCGCACCCACGTGCTCGAACATGCCGACCGACGAGATCTTGTCGAAAGGCGCGTCGGCGGACAGCTCGCGGTAGTCGCGCAGCTCCACGCGCACGCGTCCCTGCAGGCCTTTTTCCTCGATCAGGCGCTGCACGTGCGCGTGCTGGTTCTTCGACAGGGTGATGCCGGTGGCGTCGACGCCGTAGTGCTCCGCCGCCCACAGCAGCAGGCCGCCCCAGCCGGAGCCGATGTCCAGAAATCGCTCGCCGGGCTGCAGCAACAGCTTGCGGCAGATGTGGTCCAGCTTGGCTTCCTGCGCCTCTGCCAGGCTCAGCTCGGGCGTACGAAAGTACGCGCACGAATAGACCCGGCGCGGGTCGAGCCACAGCGCGTAGAAGTCGTCGGAAACGTCGTAGTGGAACTGGATCTGCTCCGCATCCTTGTTCAATGAATGGGAGCCGCGGGACTTGGCCATCCGCAGCAGGCGGGTCCACCAGGTGGTGTCGGTTTGGGCGGGGTTGCCGGGCAGCATGCCGACCGTTGCGTCGATCAGGTCGCGCATGGCGCCCTCGATCTGCACCTTGCCTTCCACGTAGGCCTCTCCGATGGCGCCCACTTGGTGCGCCGCCAGCTTGGCCAGCGCCGACCACTCGCTGAATGCCAGCGTCACGCGCGACCCCGGCTTGGCCACTCTTCGGCCATCAGGCAATTCCAGCGCGATGGGCACGGGCAGCGACGCAAGCTGCGACTCGATCTTGGGTATCAAGCTTTGCATGGTGAGCCCATAGTATTGATTTTTTCGGTTTTTTGCATGACATCACACGACTTGCGGGGTACCCCTGTGGTATGACCCCGTTGACACCAGATTGTTTATGCTTAAACTATTCAATCATGAACAGCCTCACCGCCGGCCTTTCCGCCGCCCCCGCCATGGACCTTCAACGCATCCTGTGCATAGGCGGCGGCCCCGCGGGCCTCTACTTCGCCCTGCTCATGAAGGCGCGCAACCCGGCGCTCGAAATCACCGTGGTGGAGCGCAACCGCCCCTTCGACACCTTCGGCTGGGGCGTGGTGCTGAGCGACCAGACGCTCGCCAACCTGGCGGCGGCCGACGCCGAGACTGCGGCGCTGATCGGCCATGAGTTCCACCACTGGGACGACATCCAGGTGTTCTTCAAGGGCCGGCAGGTGCGCTCGGGCGGCCACGGCTTCTGCGGCATCGGCCGCAAGCGGCTCTTGAACATCCTGCAGGAGCGCTGCCTGGCGCTGGGCGTGAATCTGGTCTTCGAAACCGACGCCACCGACGACCAGGCGATCGCCGCCCAGTACAACGCCGACCTGGTGATTGCCAGCGACGGCCTCAACAGCCGTATCCGCCAGCGCTACGCCGATGTGTTCAAGCCCGACATCGACCTGCGCAATTGCCGCTTCGTGTGGCTCGGCACGCACCAGACCTTCGACGCCTTCACTTTCGCCTTCGAACAGACCGAGCACGGCTGGTTCCAGGCCCACGCCTACCAGTTCGACGACAAGACCTCGACCTTCATCGTCGAGACGCCCGAGGCGGTGTGGAAGGCCCACGGCCTGGACCAGATGGAGCAGCCCGAAGCCATCGCCTTCTGCGAGAAGCTGTTTGCCAAATACCTGGGCGGCCACCCGCTCATCAGCAACGCCACGCACCTGCGCGGCTCGGCCAACTGGATCCGCTTTCCGCGCGTGGTGTGCGAGCGCTGGACGCACCGCATCGACGTGGAAGGCCGCTCGGTGCCCGTGGTGCTGATGGGCGATGCGGCGCACACGGCGCACTTCTCGATCGGCTCGGGCACCAAGCTCGCGCTCGAGGACGCGATCGACCTGGCGAACGAGTTCGAGCGCGGCGGCACGGTCGACCACGTGCTCGAAGGCTACGAGGCACGCCGCAGCGTCGAGGTGCTCAAGATCCAGAACGCCGCGCGCAACTCGACCGAGTGGTTCGAGAACGTGCCTCGCTACACCGGCATGCAGATCGAGCAGTTCGCGTACTCGCTGCTCACGCGCTCGCAGCGCATCAGCCACGAGAACCTGCGCGTGCGCGACACCGAATGGCTGGGCGGCTACGAGCGCTGGCTCGCCGGGGGCAAGCCCGTGGCGCCCATGCTGATGCCGTTCACAGTGCGCGGCCTCACGCTGAAGAACCGCATCCTGGTGTCGCCGATGGCCACCTACAGCGCCGTGGACGGCGTGCCGCAGGATTTTCTGCTGGTGCACCTGGGCGCGCGCGCGCTCGGCGGCGCCGCGATGGTGTGCGTCGAAATGACCAGCCCGACGCCGGAGGGCCGCATCACTCCCGGCTGCACGGGTCTCTACAACGACACGCAGCAGGCGGCGTTCAAGCGCATCGTCGATTTCGTGCACACGCAGTCGAGCGCGAAGATCGCCATGCAGCTCGGCCACAGCGGTCCCAAGGGCTCCACCCGCGTGGGCTGGGAAGGCACCGACGAGCCGCTGGAGAGCGGCAACTGGCCGCTGCTGGCCGCCAGCGCGATCGCCTATGGCGAGCAGAACCAGCTGCCGGCGGCGATGACGCGCGAGCAGATGGACGACATGCGCGAACGCTTCGTCGACTCCACGCGCCGGGCCGCCGAATGCGGCTTCGACTGGCTCGAACTGCACTGTGCCCACGGTTACCTGCTGTCGGCCTTCATGAGCCCGCTCACCAACCTGCGCACCGACGAGTACGGCGGCGGCATCGAGGCCCGCTGCCGCTATCCGCTCGAAGTGTTCCACGCCATGCGTGCGGCGTGGCCCGAAGACAAGCCGATGAGCGTGCGGATTTCCGCACACGACTGGGCGCCGGGCGGCAACACCGACGCCGATGCGGTCATCGTCGCTCGACTCTTCAAGGATGCCGGCGCGGATTTCATCGACGTCTCTTCCGGCCAGACCACGCGCGACGCCAAGCCGGTGTACGGCCGCATGTACCAGACGCCATTCTCGGACCGCATCCGCAACGAGGTCGGCATCTCGACCATTGCCGTGGGCGCCATCACCGATGCCGACCAGGCCAACAGCATCATCGCGGCCGGCCGCGCCGACCTGTGCGCCATTGCGCGCCCGCACCTCGCCGACCCCGCCTGGACGCTGCACGAAGCCGCCAAGCTGCAAAGCCGCGACGTCGACTGGCCCAAGCAGTACCTGAGCGGACGCGACCAGATGTACCGAGAAATCGCGAAGCAGCAGCAGATGGCTGCGGCCGCGAATGCCGCGCTGGCATCGCCAAACCCCGAGGAGACACACTGACATGGACCTCGAAGCACGCGCCCACAGCGAGCACCCCGAGGCCCTGCGCCTCTGGCTGCGGCTCCTCACCTGCACCCAACTGATCGAGAAGCAGGTGCGCAACGAACTGCGCTCGCAGTTCGCGACCACGCTGCCGCGCTTCGACCTGATGTCGCAACTCGAGCGCTCGCCCGACGGGCTGAAGATGAACGAACTCTCGCGCCGCATGATGGTGACGGGCGGCAACGTCACCGGCATCACCGACCAGCTCGTGACCGAGGGGCTGGTCGAGCGCATCAACGTCGAGGGCGATCGCCGTGCCTGGCGCGTGCGGCTCACCGCGCGCGGACGCAAGCTCTTCAACGACATGGCGCAGCAGCACGAAGACTGGATCGTCGATGCCTTCGCGGGCCTCAGCGCC
The DNA here is from genome assembly GCF_051144945.1 of Variovorax palleresanus. Taxonomy (NCBI): domain Bacteria; kingdom Pseudomonadati; phylum Pseudomonadota; class Betaproteobacteria; order Burkholderiales; family Comamonadaceae; genus Variovorax; species Variovorax palleresanus. The sequence goes on from NZ_JBJNVP010000002.1 coordinate 2,300,520, forward strand.
AAGGAGATCGCGCAGCTTCACAAGCTGCTCGGCAAGGTCAAGCAACACTCACACAGCCAGATGGCGGAGGCCGAATGAAGCACTACATCGGCGCGGGCAATCCCATGCGCGCGCAATTCGAGGCCAAGGCGCCTTACGTGGCCAGGCACTTCGCATGGAACTACGAGGCCGGTGTCGGCACCATCACGCTGAACCGGCCCGAGCGCAAGAACCCGCTCACCTTCGACTCGTACGCCGAGTTGCGCGACCTGTTTCGCGCGTTGAACTATGCGACCGATGTGAAGGCAATCGTGATCACCGGTGCGGGAGGCAACTTCTGCTCGGGCGGCGACGTGCACGAGATCATCGGCCCGCTCACCACGATGCGCATGCCCGAGCTGCTCGAGTTCACGCGCATGACGGGCGACCTGGTGAAAGCCATCCGGCATTGCCCGCAGCCCATCGTCGGCGCGATCGACGGCGTGTGCGCCGGTGCCGGCGCGATGATCGCGCTGGCTTGCGATCTTCGCTATGGCTCTCCTTCGACGCGCACGGCGTTCCTGTTCACCCGTGTGGGCCTTGCCGGCGCCGACATGGGCGCCTGCGCGCTGCTGCCGCGCGTGATCGGCCAGGGCCGCGCCTCCGAGCTGCTGTTCACCGGCCGCGCGATGACGGCGCAGGAAGGCCAGGCCTGGGGCTTCTTCAATGCGCTGCACGAGAGCGATGCATTGCTCGAAGCGGCCACCAAGGTAGCGCGCGAGCTGGCCGAGGGACCGAGCTTCGCGCATGGCATGACCAAGACCATGCTGTCGCAGGAATGGTCGATGACCATCGACCAGGCGATCGAGGCCGAAGCGCAGGCGCAGGCGATCTGCATGCAGACCGAAGACTTCAAGCGCGCCTATGAAGCTTTCGCTGCCAAGCGCAAGCCCGTGTTCGGTGGGGACTGAAGTCATGATGACCAGGATTCCCGCACCGCCTTCGACAGCGCACCTTGCACTGCCGTTCTTCGACGACGCCCACCAGGCGCTCGCACGCGACCTGCTGCCCTGGTGCGCAGCCCAGGAGGTGGACGAGCGCGACGACCGCGCCGCTTGCCGCGAATGGGTGCGCCGCCTCGGCGACGGCGGCTGGCTGCGCTATGCCGTGCCCGGCAGCGCGGGCGGCGCGCTCGATCGCCTCGATTCGCGCGCGCTGGTGCTGCTGCGCGAGACGCTCGGCTACCACTCGCCGCTGGCCGACTTCGCGTTCGCGATGCAGGGGCTGGGCAGCGGCGCGATCACGCTCGCGGGCACGCCCGATCAGCAATCGCACTACCTCACGTCCGTCGGCAAGGGCGGCAAGATCGCGGCCTTCGCGCTCAGCGAACCCGAGGCCGGTTCGGACGTGGCCGCCATGGCCATGCGCGCCGAGGCCACGGCCGACGGTTGGCGCCTCCATGGCGAAAAGACATGGATCAGCAACGGCGGTATCGCCGACTTCTATTGCGTGTTCGCGAAGACGGAGCCGACGGCCGGCACGCGCGGCATCACCGCGTTCATCGTCGATGCGAATTCGCCCGGGCTCGATACGTCCGAGCACATCGACGTGATGGCGCCCCACCCGCTCGCCACCTTGCGGTTCGAGAACTGCATCGTGCCGCGCACCGCGCAGCTCGGCGAGCTCAATGGCGGCTTCAAGCTGGCGATGCGCACGCTCGACATCTTTCGTGCGTCCGTCGCCGCGGCTGCGCTCGGCATGGGCCGGCGCGCGCTCGCCGAGGCGATTGCGCACGCGAAGGGCCGGCGCATGTTCGGGCAGACGCTGGCCGACTTCCAGCTCACCCAGGCCAAGCTCGGCGAGATGGCGGCGCTGATCGACAGTGCCGCCTTGCTCACCTACCGCGCCGCCTGGATGCGCGACGACGCCGAACAGCGCGGCGCCCCAGCGGTGGGCGATGTTTCCGCTGCCGCGGCCATGGCCAAGATGTGCGCCACCGAGAACGCCAGCCGCGTGATCGACATGGCACTGCAGATGCACGGCGGCCTTGGCGTGAAGGTCGGCACGAAGATTGAAAGCCTCTACCGCGACATCCGCTCGCTGCGCATCTATGAAGGCGCGACGGAGGTTCAACAACTGATCATTGGCAAATCCGTTCTGCGGGGATAAACACCGTGTCTGCACAAGTCGACCGCTTCGTTCACGACCGCCTGCCGCCTGCCGAGCAGTTGCCGGTCTTTCGCTACGACCTGCCGGAGTTGCGGCTGCCCGATCAGCTGAACCTGGTCGAAGAGCTGCTGGACAAGGCGCCCGCCAAGGGGTTCGGCGACAAGCCGATGCTGCGTTCACCTGCCGGCACGCTGACGTATTCGCAGGCCGCCGTTGAAGTCAACCGCATTGCGCAGGTGCTGACGGAAGACCTGGGCCTCGTGCCCGGCAATCGCGTGCTGCTGCGCGGCGGCAATTCGGTGGCCATGGCGTTGTCATGGCTGGCCGTGGTGAAGGCCGGCTTGATCGCGGTGGCCACCATGCCGCTGCTGCGCGCCAAGGAACTGGGCGAGATCATCGAGAAGGCCCGTCCCGTGGCGGCGCTGTGCGATGGCCGGCTGCTCGACGAGCTGGTGCTCGCGCAGCGCGAACATCCAGTGCTTGCCACGGTGGTGGCGTTCAACAAGCCCGATGCGCCCGATTCGTTGTCGGCACGCGCGGCCGGCAAGAGCGGCGTGTTCACCGCATGCCCCACGGCGTCGGATGACATCGCCCTGCTCGCGTTCACTTCCGGCACCACGGGCAAGCCCAAGGCACCGGTCACCACGCACCGCGACGTGCTGGCGATGTGCGAAACCTGGCCGCGCCACGTGCTGAAGGCGCAAAGCGACGACATCGTGATCGGCTCCCCGCCGCTGGCCTTCACCTTCGGGCTCGGCGGATTGCTGGTGTTCCCGATGTGGGCCGGCGCCTCGGTGTACTTTGCCGATGCACCGTTCACGCCCGAAGGTTTGGTGAAGCTCATCAACGAGGTCGGCGCGACGATCTGCTACACCGCACCCACCTTCTACCGCCAGATGGCGCCCTTCGTCCGCCAGCACGGCGCGCCGAGCCTGCGCATCTGCGTGAGCGCCGGCGAGGCGTTGCCCGACGCCACGCGGCAGCTGTGGAAGGAAGCCACCGGCATCGAAATGCTCGACGGCATCGGCGGCACCGAGGTGTTCCACATCTATATTTCCGCCGCGGGCGACCAGGTGCGCCGCGGCGCGGTCGGCAAGGTGGTGCCCGGCTTCACCGCAAAGGTGGTGGACAACCAAGGCAACGAAGTGCCACGCGGCACGGTCGGCAAGCTCGCACTGCAGGGGCCGGTGGGCTGCCGCTACCTCGACGATCCGCGCCAGGCCGACTACGTGAAGAACGGCTGGAACTACCCCGGCGACTCCTTCGTGCAGGACGACGATGGCTACTTCTTCTACCAGGCGCGCGCCGACGACATGATCATCACGGCCGGCTACAACGTGGGCGGGCCCGAGGTGGAAGATGCGCTGCTCAAGCACCCGGCCGTGGCCGAGTGCGGCGTGATCGGCAAGCCGGATCCGGACCGCGGCATGATCGTGAAGGCATTCTGCGTGCTGAAGCCCGGCCACGAAGGCGATGCCGCACTCGTCAAGGCGCTGCAGGACCACGTGAAGGCCACCATCGCACCGTTCAAATACCCGCGGGAGATCGAATTCGTGACGGTGCTGCCACGCACCGAGACCGGCAAGCTCCAGCGCTTCAAACTGAGACAACTCGACAACGACACCACATCATGATGAACAAACTCTTGCAGCCACCGGGCTGGTTGCCCCCCAAGGGCTATGCGAATGGCGTGGCCGCACGCGGCACCATGGTGTTCGTCGGCGGCCAGATCGGCTGGAATGCGCAGCAGCAATTCGAATCGGACGACTTCATCGACCAGTGCGGCCTGGCGCTGCGCAACATTGCCGAGGTGCTTCGCGCAGCCGGCGCCGGCCCCGAGCACATGGTGCGCATGACCTGGTACGTGACGGACCGCGACGAATACAGCCGCCGACTGGCGGAACTCGGCCCCGTGTACCGCGATGCCATGGGGCGCAACTTTCCGGCCATGACCTGCGTGCAGGTGGCGGCGCTGGTCGAGACGCGCGCCAAGGTCGAGATCGAGGTCACGGCCGTCATCCCTGACTGACGCAAACACTCGACCCATAAAAAAGCCCTCTTCGCGAGGGCATTTTTATTCATTCGAATTCTTCGACCCAAGAAAAAGGCCCTTTGAAATTCAAAGGGCCTTTTAAATTGGTTGCGCGAGCAAGATTTGAACTTGCGACCTTTGGGTTATGAGCCCAACGAGCTACCAGGCTGCTCCATCGCGCGGCAAGATGGAATTATACCTTATTCAGCAGCGCCTTGCTCGGCGGCTTCTTCTTTAATTTCAGCACGGTCGACCAGTTCGACCAGAGCCATGGGTGCGTTGTCGCCAACACGGAAACCCATCTTCAGGATGCGGGTGTAGCCGCCCGGACGCGCGGCGAAACGCGGGCCGAGTTCGCCGAAGAGCTTGACGACGCTGTCGCGGCTGCGCAGGCGGTCGAAGGCCAGGCGCTTGTTGGCAAGCGTGGGCTTCTTGGCGAGCGTGATCATCGGTTCGATGACGCGGCGCAGTTCCTTGGCCTTGGGGACCGTGGTCTTGATGACTTCGTGCTCGATGAGCGAATTCATCATGTTCTGCAGCATCGCAAGGCGGTGCGAGCTGGTGCGGTTGAGTTTGCGGAGTCCGTGTCCGTGACGCATGGTGCTTTCCTTTACTTTATTTAAACAGGCAGCCGTATCAGGTACTGCCCGGTGCACGAGCCCTCATGGGCTCTCTTCAAAAATCAACGCTTGTCGAGACCGGCCGGCGGCCAGCTTTCAAGCTTCATACCCAAGGTCAGGCCGCGCGAGGCAAGCACTTCCTTGATTTCGTTGAGCGACTTGCGACCCAGATTCGGGGTCTTGAGCAGCTCGTTCTCGGTGCGCTGGATCAGGTCACCGATGTAGTAGATGTTTTCGGCCTTCAGGCAGTTGGCCGAACGCACGGTGAGTTCGAGCTCGTCGACAGGGCGCAGCAGGATCGGGTCGAATTGCTGTGCGCTGCGCGGTGCCGGCGTATCGAATGCAGCCAGTTCGCCGCCTTCGAGCTGTGCGAACACGGCCAGTTGCTCGACCAGGATTTTAGCCGAGGCGCGCACGGCGTCTTCGGCGGTGATCGCGCCGTTGGTTTCGATCTCGACCAGCAGCTTGTCCAGGTCGGTGCGCTGTTCGACGCGGGCGCTTTCGACCGTGTAGCTCACGCGCTTCACGGGCGAGAACGAAGCGTCCAGGACGATGCGGCCAATCGACTTGGTCGGCTCGTCGGCGTAGCGGCGCATCGTGCCCGGCACATAGCCGCGGCCCTTTTCGACCTTGATCTGCATGTCGAGCTTGCCGCCTTGCGACAGGTGCGCGATCACGTGGTCGGGGTTGATGATCTCGACGTCGTGCGGGGTCTGGATGTCCGATGCCAGGACCGGGCCTTCGCCGTCCTTGCGCAGGCTCAGCGTGACTTCATCGCGGTTGTGGAGCTTGAACACCACGCCCTTGAGGTTCAGCAGGATGTTGACGACATCTTCCTGCACGCCGTCGATCGACGAGTACTCATGCAGAACGCCGGCGATCGTGACTTCAGTGGCCGAATAACCGACCATCGACGACAGCAGAACGCGACGCAGCGCGTTGCCGAGCGTGTGGCCGTAGCCGCGCTCGAAAGGCTCGAGCGTGACCTTGGCCTTGTTGGCGGCAAGTTGCTCGACCTGAATGGTCTTGGGTTTCAGCAGGGTGGTTTGCATGCAGACTTCCTCTCAATACCCCCGGCTCGTTACACCGGTAAGGCTGGTGAAGCACCCGTCGAGAGTGCCTCCCGATGGGAACAAAAAAATCAAATTCGGGCCGCGAAGGGCGGCCCGTTATCGTCTGTTTAGCGCGAGTACAGTTCGACGATCAGCGATTCGTTGATGTCGGCTGCGAATTCGTCGCGATCGGGCACCTTCTTGAAGGTGCCTTCGGCCTTGTCGGCATTCACTTCGACCCAGGCCGGGATACCGACTTGTTGGGCGAGCTGGAGCGCTTCGGCAATACGGGTCTGCTTCTTCGACTTGTCGCGAACGGCGATCACGTCGCCGGTCTTCACCAGGTACGACGGGATGTTGACCGACTGGCCATTCACCGTGATCGCCTTGTGCGACACGAGCTGGCGTGCTTCGGCGCGCGTCGAGCCGAAGCCCATGCGGTAGACGACGTTGTCCAAGCGCGATTCGAGGATGAACAGCAGGTTGGCGCCCGTGTTGCCACGGCGACGATCAGCTTCTTCGAAGTAGCGGCGGAACTGCTTCTCGAGCACGCCGTACATGCGCTTGACCTTCTGCTTTTCGCGCAGCTGCAGGCCGTAGTCGGAGGTGCGCTGACCCGAAGTGCGGCCATGCTGGCCGGGCTTGGAATCGAACTTGGCCTTGTCCTGGATGGAGCGGCGGGCGCTCTTCAGGAACAGGTCGGTGCCTTCACGGCGGGAGAGTTTGGCCTTGGGGCCGAGGTAGCGTGCCACGAGTTTTCCTTTGTGTCATCTGCCGCAGTTGCCTGCGGGAGCCATCGGCGCGGACGCGGATGGCGGTGGGCTTAGTAAAAAAACAAATGCGCAGCCGCTCAAAAGCCGGCTGCGCCTTGCGGACTGACGATCAGATGCGGCGACGCTTCTGGGGACGGCAGCCGTTGTGCGGAACGGGCGTCACGTCGGCAATGGAATTGATCCGGATGCCGAGCGCAGCCAGTGCGCGCACCGACGATTCGCGACCGGGGCCCGGGCCCTTGATCTCGACGTCGAGGTTCTTGATACCTTGTTCGACAGCAGCACGGCCGGCCACTTCGGAAGCCACCTGCGCAGCGAACGGCGTCGACTTGCGCGAGCCCTTGAAGCCCTGGCCACCCGACGAAGCCCACGACAGGGCGTTGCCCTGGCGATCGGTGATCGTGATGATGGTGTTGTTGAACGAGGCATGCACGTGGGCGATACCGTCCGCAACGTTCTTGCGAACCTTCTTGCGAACGCGCTGTGCGGCGTTGTTTGCAGGTGCTTTAGCCATGCTGGTCTATCCTTATTTCTTCAGGGACTGCGCAGCCTTGCGCGGACCCTTGCGGGTGCGGGCATTGGTGCGCGTGCGCTGGCCGCGCATCGGCAGGCCGCGACGGTGACGGAAGCCGCGATAGCAGCCGATGTCCATCAAACGCTTGATGTTCATCGTCGTCTCGCGACGCAGATCGCCTTCGATGGTGAAGAGAGCGATCTGGTCGCGGATCTTTTCGAGATCGGCGTCGGTCAGATCCTTGATCTTCTTCGAATATTCGATGCCGCTCGCTTCGCAGATTTGACGGGCGCGGGTGCGACCGATGCCGAAGATGGCGGTCAGGCCGATTTCAGCGTGCTTGTGCGGCGGAATGTTGATGCCAGCAATACGTGCCATGTGCGTCCTCTAATACTCTTCAATCAACCCTGGCGCTGCTTGTGGCGCGGGTCGGTGCAAATCACACGCACCACACCTTTACGGCGGATGACCTTGCAATTACGGCAGATGGTTTTGACCGAAGCCGAAACTCTCATTTCATTCTCCTAAAACTGTTTAACGTGGCGGTACACCGCCCACACCCAAATTCTCAATACTGAAACTCACAGCCCTACGATGTCTTGAAGTTGGCCTTCTTCAGCAGCGATTCGTACTGCTGGGACATCATGTAGTTTTGCACCTGGGCCATGAAGTCCATCGTGACGACCACGATGATCAGCAGGGAGGTACCACCGAAGTAGAACGGCACGTTGTACTTCAGGATCAGGAACTCGGGCAGCAGGCAGACGAAGGTGATGTACACCGCGCCGGCCAACGTCAGGCGAACCAGAATCTTGTCGATATAGCGAGCGGTCTGGTCACCCGGACGGATACCCGGAATGAATGCACCGCTCTTCTTCAGGTTGTCGGCCGTTTCCTTGCTGTTGAACACGAGTGCCGTGTAGAAGAAGCAGAAGAAAACGATCGCGGCAGCGTACAGCAGCACGTAGATCGGCTCGCCCGGACGCAGTGCGCCGGCAATGTCCTTGATCCACCGGAAACCACCTTCGCCGGCGCTGAACCAGCCGACCACCGTTGCCGGCAGCAGGATGATCGACGAGGCGAAGATCGGCGGAATCACACCGGCCATGTTCAGCTTCAAGGGCAGGTGCGACGACTGGCCGCCATAGACCTTGTTGCCGACCTGGCGCCGCGCATAGTTCACGAGGATCTTGCGCTGGCCGCGTTCGACGAACACCACGAAGTAGGTGACCAGCACCACGACCGCGATGATGAAGAGCGCAATGATCGGATTCATTGCACCGGTGGTCACCAGCGAAGCGAGGCCGCCGATGGCGCTCGGCAGACCGGCGGCGATACCTGCAAAGATCAGGATCGAGATGCCGTTGCCCAGGCCGCGTTCGGTGATCTGCTCGCCGAGCCACATCAGGAACATCGAACCTGCCGTGAGGCTCACCATCGCGGTCAGGCGGAAGCCGAAACCGGGGGCGATGACGAGGCCAGCCGACGATTCGAGGGCCACTGCGATGCTGAACGACTGGAACAGGGCCAGGCCGAGTGCGCCGTAGCGTGTGTACTGCGTGATCTTGCGGCGGCCGGCCTCGCCTTCCTTCTTCAATTGCTCGAAGGTCGGAAGCACGTAGGTCATCAGCTGCATGATGATCGACGCCGAGATGTACGGCATGATCCCCAACGCGAACACGGTGAAGCGCGACAGCGCCCCGCCCGAGAACATGTTGAACAGGCTCAGGATGCCGCCCTGCTGGCCCTGGAACAACGCAGCCAGCTGGTCCGGGTTGATGCCCGGCACAGGAATGTGCGCGCCGATCCGGTAGACCACGAGCGCGAGCAGCAAAAAGACGAGCCGACGACGGAGGTCGCCGAACTTGCCTGTTTTTGCGATCGTTGCCGCGTTAGTTGCCACGAAGAACTTCTTTCAGTCCAGTGTGATCAGGCGATGCTGCCGCCGGCTGCTTCGATGGCAGCCTTGGCACCAGCGGTTGCGCCCACGCCCGTCAGCTTGACGGCCTTGGTGAGTTCACCGGTCTTGATGACCTTGACCACCTTGGCGAGCTGGCCCACGAGGCCGGCTTGCTTGAGTGCCAGGACATCGACTTCGGCCAGGCCGAGCTGCTCGAGGGCAGTCAGCGTGACTTCGGCGTTGAACTTCAGCAGGTGCGACTTGAAGCCACGCTTCGGCAGGCGACGCTGCAGCGGCATTTGACCGCCTTCGAAGCCGACCTTGTGGAAACCGCCTGCGCGCGACTTCTGACCCTTGTGACCGCGACCTGCGGTCTTGCCGATACCGGAGCCGATACCGCGGCCGACGCGGCGCTTGGCGTGCTTGGCGCCATCCGCCGGCTTGATGCCATTGAGTTCCATATCAGTCTCTCTTACAGAACTTTGACCAGATAACTGATCTTGTTGATCATGCCGCGCACCGCCGGGGTGTCTTGCAGCTCGCTCACGCTGTTGAGCTTGCGCAGGCCGAGGCCACGCACGGTCGCGCGATGCGATTCCTTGGTGCCAATCGGGCTCTTGACCAATTGCACCTTGAGGGTTTGTTGTTGCGTCGTCATTTGAATGCTTCCTTCAGCCTTGCGAGAGCTTGCGCTCAGGCGAAGATTTCTTCGACGGTCAGGCCGCGCTTGGCAGCCACTTCGGACGCGGTCGTCGAGTTCTTCAACCCGTCGAGCGTGGCGCGAACCATGTTGTAGGGGTTCGACGAACCATGGCTCTTGGCCACGATGTCGGTGATGCCCATGACTTCGAACACGGCGCGCATCGGGCCGCCGGCGATGATGCCGGTACCCTTCGGGGCGGGGATCATGACGACCGAGGCGGCGCCATGGTGACCCGTCACGCGGTGATGCAGCGTGCCGTTCTTGATCGAGATCTTGGCCAGGTTGCGGCGGGCTTCTTCCATCGCCTTTTGCACGGCAGCAGGCACTTCCTTCGACTTGCCCTTGCCCATGCCGACGCGGCCTTCGCCGTCGCCCACGACGGTCAGTGCTGCGAAACCGAGGATACGACCACCCTTCACCACCTTGGTGACGCGGTTGATCGCGATCATCTTCTCGCGCAAACCGTCTTCAGGGCCTTCGTTCTGCGTTCTTGCTTGAATCTTTGCCATTTTGAATCTCGTGTCCGGTTAGAACTGCAGACCGGCTTCGCGAGCCGCATCGGCCAGCGCCTTGACGCGGCCGTGGTACGCAAAACCTGCGCGGTCGAAGGCGACCTTCTCGACGCCGGCAGCCTTCGCCTTTTCAGCGATGCGCTTGCCGATGGCCGTTGCAGCGGCGGCATTGCCGCCCTTGCCCGAGCCGCCGAGTGCGGTGCGCACTTCGGCTTCGGCCGTCGATGCGGTGGCAATCACCTTGGTGCCGTCGTCGGAGATGACGGTGGCGTAGATGTGCAGGTTGGTGCGGTTCACCGTCAGACGGGCCACGCCCTGCGTCGCGATGCGGATGCGGGTCTGGCGCGAGCGGCGAAGACGCTGTGCTTTTTTGGTCAACATCATTTTGCTGCCCCTTACTTCTTCTTGGTCTCTTTGATCACGATCTTCTCGTCCGAATAACGGATGCCCTTGCCCTTGTAAGGCTCAGGCGGACGAACAGCGCGGATCTCAGCGGCGATTTGACCAACGCGCTGACGGTCAGCACCCTTGATCACGATTTCGGTCGGGGTCGCGGTGGCCACCGTGATGCCTTGCGGCATTTCGATGTTGACCGGGTGCGAGTAACCGACTTGCAGGTTCAACTTGTTGTTGGAGGCTGCAGCCTTGTAGCCGACGCCGACCAGGTTGAGCTTCTTCTCGAAGCCCTTGGTCACGCCAACCACCATGTTGTTCACCAGCTGACGGATCGTGCCGCTCATCGCGTTCGCTTCACGCGACTCGTTGGCGGGCTCGAAGTTCAGCTTGCCGTCATTGCTGACGACCTTGACCAGGGCATTGCGTGCAAGGTTGAGCGTGCCGCCCGTACCCTTGACGCTGATCTGGTCTTCCTTGATCGACACATCCACGCCTGCGGGGATGGTGATCGGCATTTTTCCTACTCGGGACATTTCAGTTACTCCTCGATGTCTCGGTTAGGCGACGTAGCACAGCACTTCGCCACCGACACCGGTAGCGCGTGCCTTGCGGTCCGTCATCACGCCCTTGGGGGTCGTGACGATCGCAACGCCGAGGCCGTTCTGGACTTGCGGAATGGAAGCACTGGCCTTGTAGACGCGCAGGCCGGGACGGCTCACGCGCTCGATGCGCTCGATGACCGGACGGCCAGCGTAGTACTTCAGGGTAATGACGAGTTCGGTCTTGCCGTCTTCGGTCTTGACCTGGAAACCGTCGATATAGCCCTCGTCCTTCAGGACCTGCGAGATCGCGATCTTCACCTTGGAAGACGGGACCGACACAGTGGGCTTCGCCACCATCTGCGCGTTACGGATACGCGTCAGCAGGTCGGCAATGGGATCACTCATGCTCATGTTGTTTGCTCCTGCCTGGCTTACCAGCTGGCCTTGGTGACACCGGGGATGTCGCCATTGAAAGCCAGTTCGCGGATCTTGGCGCGGGCCAGACCGAATTGACGGAAGGTGCCACGGGGGCGACCGGTGATTTCGCAGCGGTTGCGCTGACGCGTGGGGTTCGCGTTGCGCGGGAGCTTTTGCAGGCCCAGGCGGGCAGCAGCGCGCTCTTCGTCGCTCTTCTTCACGTCGTTGGAAATTGCCTTCAGTTCCGCGTGCTTCGCAGCGTACTTGGCGACCAGCTTGTCGCGCTTGAGTTCGCGCTGGATCAAAGATGCTTTAGCCACAGATCACCTCAGTTCTTGAACGGGAAACGGAAACCAGCGAGAAGCGCCTTGGCTTCTTCGTCGGTCTTGGCCGTCGTCGTGATGCTGATATTGAGACCGCGCAGGGCATCGACCTTGTCGTATTCGATCTCAGGGAAAATGATCTGTTCCTTGACGCCGATGTTGTAGTTGCCACGGCCGTCGAACGCACGGCCGGAGATGCCGCGGAAGTCGCGAACACGCGGCAGCGCGATGGTCACGAAACGGTCCAGGAACTCATACATCTGCACGCCACGCAGCGTGACCATGCAGCCGATGGGCTGGTTTTCGCGGATCTTGAAACCGGCGATGGCCTTCTTCGACTTGGTGACCACGGGCTTCTGGCCGGCGATCTTGGTCAGGTCGGCGACAGCGTTGTCGAGAACCTTCTTGTCGGCGACAGCTTCACCCACACCCATGTTGAGCGTGATCTTGGTGAGGCGGGGGACCTGCATCGGCGACTTGTAGCCGAACTTTTCCGTCAGGTCTTTCGCGATCTTTTCGCGATAGTGTTGTTGGAGACGTGCCATGTGAGTACCTCTTAGGCGAACTTGATTTCGTCGCCGCTGGACTTGAAGACGCGAACAGCCACGCGCTTGCCGTCAGCACCCTGGGTGATCTTGATGCCCACGCGATCGGCCTTGCCGGTCGCGGCATTGAAGATCGCCACGTTGGATTGGTGGATGGGCATGGTCTTTTCGACGATGCCGCCGGTCGTACCCTTGAGGGGGTTCGGCTTGGCGTGCTTCTTGACGATGTTCACGCCCTCGACGACGAGGTGCGAATCGTCCTTGCGAAGCGAGACGGTGCCGCGCTTGCCTTTGTCGCGCCCGGCCAACACGATGACCTGGTCGCCTTTGCGAATCTTGTTCATGGCGTTGTTGTCCTTAAAGAACTTCGGGGGCCAGCGACACGATCTTCATGAACTTTTCGGTGCGCAGCTCGCGCGTCACCGGTCCGAAGATGCGGGTGCCGATAGGCTCCAGCTTGGCGTTGAGCAACACGGCTGCGTTGCCATCGAATTTAACGAGGGAGCCGTCGGCGCGACGGATGCCCTTGGCGGTGCGGACCACCACTGCGCTGTAGATCTCGCCCTTTTTGACGCGACCACGCGGAGCGGCTTCCTTGATGCTCACCTTGATGACGTCGCCCACGCTGGCGTAACGCCGCTTGGAGCCACCGAGCACCTTGATACACAGGACGGACTTCGCGCCTGTGTTGTCGGCCACTTCGAGCCGGGATTCAGTTTGGATCATTGCTAGTAGTTCCCAACTTGTACCGATGCGTCTCCGGGAGGGAAACGCTGCGGTCAGTCTTGGGCCCGTCGTCTGCACCTCGAACCACTCGAGGCACTTCCGCTTTGGGCTGAAAGCTTCGCCTTTTTTGAAGCGAAGCCTGCGATTGTTGCACGGTGACCAGGGCATGTCAACTGCCTTCTGACGCGAAATGCACTGGAACTAGACTTGGCGGCGTGCGTACCGTCAATTCAGGCCCCGTAGTAGCTCCCGCGTCTCCCCTGCGCCGCAGGCTGCTGGCCAGCACGGCCGCCGCTGCGGCGGGGCTGGCGGGGCTCGGAGGACTGGCCGGCTGCGGCAGCCCTGTAATCCCGCCGCCTGCCGCAGCGTCACGGTTGCGCCGCGTGGCCGAGGCGTACTGGCCGCACCGGCTGAATATTATACAAGGCACAACGGCGGGTGGCCTCTCCGGCATCGACTACGACACGGAAAGAAGTGAGTACATCCTTCTCAGTGATGACCGGTCAGACCTGAACCCCGCCCGTTTTTATACCGCTCAATGGGCACCGCCGTGGCTGCAGCCACCCGCGCCGAAGAGCGTCGTGGAATTGCAACGCCCCGGCGGCGGCCCCTGGCTCGCGCGCCGACGGGTCGAAGCCCGGATGCCCGTACCCGACCCCGAGGCGCTGCGCCTGCGGCCCGGCGCCGGCACCCTGCTTTGGACCAGCGAAGGCGATGTGACACGGGGGTTCGGACCGGCTTTCTACGAATCGGCGCGCGATGGCCGGCTGCTGCGCGAGTTTCCCCTGCCGGCCATGTTCAATGCCGATGCCTCGCAGCGCCGTGGCCTGCGCGACAACCTGGGCCTGGAAGGCCTGGCGCTGACGCCCGACGGCCGCCACGCCTGGCTTGCAATGGAAAGCGCGCTGGTCCAGGACGGCCCGATTCCCACCACCAAGGCGCCGGGCGGGCCCTGCCGGCTGACCCGGATGGACCTGGAAACCGGCCAGGCCACGCGCCAGATCGCCTATGTTCCCGACGCGATCCCGCTGCGGCCGCTGATTCCCGGCAGCCATGCCGACAATGGCATCACCGAGGTCCTGATGCTCGATGCCGACCGCATGCTGGTGCTGGAACGCGCCTATGCCACGGGCGCCGGAAACTCGCTGCGCCTGTACGAGATCGACACCCGTGACGCCACCGACGTGCTGGCGACCGACACGCTCGCCGCGGGCAACCATCGTCCCGCGGCAAAGACGCTGGTCGCCGACTTTGCCCAGCTCGGCCTTTCGCGCCTCGACAACACCGAAGGCATATGCTGGGGGCCGGCGCTGCCGGACGGCAAGCGCATGCTGGTGGTGGTGAGCGACGACAATTTCAACCCGCTGCAGACAACCCAGTTCGCGGCATTCGAATACACCGACCGACCATGACCATTGCCGTCACATTCCTGCCCCGCACCGGCCCGGCGCCGCTTCCCCCCATTGCCTTCATCGGCGGCGGCAACATGGCCAGCGCCATCATCGGCGGCCTCATCAAGCAGGGCACGCCCGCCGACGCCTTCGAGGTGGTCGAACCTTTCGAGGAGGCTCGCCGGAAGCTGGCGCAGTCCTTCGGCATCATCGCGCGCGCCGAGGCCGGCGAAGCCCTTTCGCGCTGCGCGGTGGTGGTGTGGGCGGTCAAGCCGCAGACTTTTGCGGACGCCGCCCTGCCGGTGCGCCCGTTCGCCGAAAACGCGCTGCACCTGAGCGTGGCGGCAGGCATTCCGTCGGGCAGCATTGCGCGCTGGCTCGGCGCCGAACGCGTGGTGCGCGCCATGCCCAACACGCCCGCGCTGGTCGGCCAGGGCATGACGGGCCTCTATGCACGCGCCGGGGTGGACGCCGCCGACCGCGCCCTGGTCGGGCAGCTGCTGGCACCGACCGGCGAACTGCTCTGGGTCGACGACGAAGCCGCGCTCGACGCGGTCACGGCCATGTCCGGCTCGGGCCCGGCCTACGTGTTCTATTTCATCGAGGCCATGACCGAAGCCGGCATCGAAATGGGCCTGCCGCCCGACCAGGCCCAGCGGCTGGCCATCGGCACCTTCACCGGGGCCTCGGCACTGGCGCACAGCGCCACCGAGCCACCGTCGGTGCTGCGCGAACGCGTGACCTCGAAGGGTGGAACGACCCATGCGGCGCTCAGCTCGCTCGAGGGGGCCGACGTCAAGGCGAAGTTCAAGACCGCGATTCGCGCGGCGCAGAAACGCGCGGCCGAACTGGGCGAGGAATTCGGCAAGGCCTGAGAGCCCCGCTCATCGCCCCATCTACTTCAGCGCATAGCCGGCCGCGACGCCGGCGAACACCGTGAAGCCGAGCCAGTGGTTCAGGCGGAAGGCCTTGAAGCAGCCGTCGCGGGTGCGACCGCGAATCAGCTGCCAGTGCCAGACGGCCTGCGCCACGGCGATGCCGATGGCTGCGAAAAACACGGCCCCGAGGCCGCGGCCGGCCCAGGCCCAGACCGCCAGAAATACGCCGTAGCTCGCCATCACGGCCGCCACGTCGAATTGGCCGAAGGTGATGGCCGAGGTCTTCATGCCGATCTTGAGGTCGTCGTCACGGTCGACCATTGCGTATTCGGTGTCGTAGGCCAGCACCCAGAACAGGTTGCCGGCCAGCAGCCAGGCAGCGAACACCGGAACCGTGGATTGCACCGCCGCAAAAGCCATCGGGATGCCGAAGCTGAAGGCGATGCCGAGCACCGCCTGGGGAACCGACACGAAGCGCTTGGCGAACGGATAGACCAGCGTGATGGCCAGCGCCGCGAACGACCAAAGAATGGTGAGCCGATTGGTCGTGAGCACCAGAGCGAAGGCCGCGAGCGCCAGCACCGCACCGAGCAGCAGCGCTTCCCTGACCGAAACCGCGCCGCTCGTCACCGGCCGCTCCGCGGTCCGCTTCACGTGGCGGTCGAAGTCGCGGTCGGCCACGTCGTTGACGCAGCAGCCCGCGCTGCGCATGAGGATGGTGCCCAGCACGAACACCGTCAGCAGATGCCAGCCCGGCCAGCCCTCGGCCGCAAACCAGAGCGCCCCCAGCGTGGGCCAGAGCAGCAGCAGCCAGCCCGCGGGGCGGTTCCAGCGAATCAGGTCGAGATAGAGCGCAAAACGGCGGGCAAGCATGCGGCAGGCAAAAAAAGAGCGGCCATTGTGCCGCTCTCGGTGCCGGGGCTCGGAGGCCCCGGGCGCTTTTTCAGTCTTCGAGCAGCGAACGCAGCATCCATGCGGTCTGGTCGTGCACCGTGCAGCGCGCGGTCAGCATGTCGGCCGTCGGGTCGTCACCGGCCTCCTCGGCCACGGGAATGAATTCGCGCGCGATGCGCGACACGGTCTCGTGGCCCTTGACCAGGATGCGCACCATCTCCATCGCCTTGGGCGGGGTCTGCGGCACGTCCGGCACGGTGGCGATCTTGCTGAACTCGGCGTAAGAGCCCGGCGCGTAGTGGCCCAGCGCGCGAATGCGCTCCGCGAGCACGTCGGTAGCGCCCCAGAGTTCGGTGTACTGGCCCATGAACATCGCATGCAGCGAGTTGAAGTGCGGCCCCGTCACGTTCCAGTGAAAGTTGTGGGTCGTGAGGTAGAGCGTGTAGGTGTCGGCCAGCACGCGGCTCAGGCCTTCGGCAATGGCGGCGCGGTCCTGGCGCTCGATGCCGATGTTGATGATGGGCGCGTTGCGGCTGCCGGACTCCTGCGCCACCAGAGCGCCGCCCTTCTTGGGCACCTTGCCCGACGACGTTTTCTTCAATGCTTTTGCCATGGCGTGAAACTCTTTCTTCAACTATTGACGGACACCTTGATTCTGAAAGCCGACCCGCGGCTTCGCAACAGCGTCACTCTATCCCGGCGATGAACGAAATCGAACGGTCGCCGCGTAGGCCGAGTTCGCAATTCTTCTATGACAGCCGCTTGACGCCCGGCAGCTCGCACGCATAGATAGCGTTGCGCAACGCGGCAATCGCTTCATAGCGCGTGAAGGTGCGGCGCCAGGCCAGCACCACGCGCCGCGTGGGCGGATCGCGGTCCTGCGCGTCGCGCACCGGCAGGTAACGCACCATCTGCTCGGGCTCCTTGCGCCCCTTCACCTTGAGCTTGAGCGCTTCGGCAGGCACCGACAGGCGCGGCACCAGCGTCACGCCCATGCCCGAGGCCACCATGTGCTTGATGGTTTCGAGCGACGAGCCCTCGAAGCTCTTGCGAATGCCCTCGGCATTGCTCGAGAAGCGCGCGAACTCGGGACACACCTCCAGCACATGGTCGCGAAAGCAATGGCCGGTGCCGAGCAACAGCATGGTTTCGTTCTGCAGCTCTTCTGAAGTGATGGATTCGCGGTCCGCGAACTTGTGCTTGGTGGGCAGCGCCGCCATGAAGGGCTCGTCGTAGAGCGGCGCCATCGCCAGGCCCGTGTCGGGAAAAGGCTCGGCCATGATCGCGCAGTCGATCTCGCCGGCACGCAGCATCTCGAGCAGCTTGGCGGTGAAATTTTCTTGCAGCACCAGCGGCATCTGCGGCGTGCGCGCAATCACCTGGCGCACGAGGTCGGGCAGCAGGTACGGGCCGATGGTGTAGATCACGCCAAGGTTCAGCGGGCCGGCCAACGGGTCCTTCCCGCGCTTGGCAATTTCCTTGATGCTGGCGGCCTGGTCGAGCACGCTCTGCGCCTGCTGCACGATCTGCTCGCCGAGCGGCGTGACGGTCACTTCGCCGGCGCTGCGCTCGAAGAGCTTGACCTCGAGCTCGTCCTCGAGCTTCTTGATGGCCACGGAGAGAGTCGGTTGGGAGACGTAGCAGGCCTCGGCCGCCTTGCCGAAGTGCCGTTCGCGGGCGACTGCGACGATGTATTTGAGTTCGGTGAGAGTCATAGCTTGCGTCAATTATGCGCAAGCCTCCGTGACCGGGCATTGTCTGGGGTCGGCCTACGCCTTCAGGTACTCGGCCTTGGTGCCGAGCCAGCGATCGATGTGGCGCTGGGCCAGGTCGGGGTGCTTCTCGAGCATGCGCGGCGCCAGCTCGCGCGCCCAGTCGAGCAGCATCACGTCGGTGGCCAGGTCGGCAAAGCGCAGCAGCGGCGCGCCCGACTGGCGTGCGCCCAAAAATTCGCCCGGCCCACGGATCTCGAGGTCGCGCCGCGCAATCTCGAAGCCGTCGCTGGTTTCGGCCATGGCCTTGAGCCGCGCGCGTGCGGCTTCGCCCACGCGGCCGCTGTCGCCGGGCGCATAGAGCAGCACGCAGGCCGAGGCCGCGGCACCGCGCCCCACGCGGCCGCGCAGCTGGTGCAGTTGCGAGAGGCCGAAGCGCTCGGCATGCTCGATCACCATCAGCGAGGCGTTGGGCACGTCCACGCCCACCTCGATCACGGTGGTGCTCACCAGCACCTGGATTTCGTTGGCGGTGAAGGCCGCCATCACCGCCTGCTTCTCGGCCGTGGGCATGCGCGAGTGCAGCAGCCCGACGTTGACCGCCGAGCCCAATGAACCCGCGAGCTCGTCGCGCGTTTCGGTGGCGTTGCGCAGATCGACGGCCTCGCTCTCCTCGATGAGCGGACAGACCCAGTAGACCTGCCGCCCCTGCCCGAGCTGTGCCTGGATGCGCGCGATCACCTCGTCGCGCCGGTGGTCGGCCACCAGCTTGGTGACGATGGGCGTGCGGCCCGGCGGCAGCTCGTCGAGCGTGGAAACATCCAGGTCGGCGTAGTAGCTCATCGCCAGCGTGCGCGGGATCGGCGTGGCGCTCATCATCAACAGGTGCGGCTCGAGATGGCCCACGGCCTTGCCGCGCAGCGCCAGCCGCTGCGCCACGCCGAAGCGGTGCTGCTCGTCGATGATGGCGAGCGCCAGGTTCTTGAAGCGCACCTTTTCAGAAATGACGGCGTGGGTGCCGATGACCAGCGCGGCCTCGCCGCTCTCGACCGCGGCCGACATCGCGTCGCGCTCCTTCTTCTTCTGGCTCCCCGTGAGCCAGGCCACCCGCAGGCCGCGCTCGGCCAGCAGCGGATCGAGCCAGCCGACCAGCTTGCCGAAGTGCTGGGCCGCAAGAATCTCGGTGGGCGCCATCAACGCGCACTGAAAGCCCGCGTCGATGCAGCGCGCCGCCGCGAGCGCCGCCACCACGGTCTTGCCCGAGCCCACGTCGCCCTGCAGCAGGCGGTGCATCGGAATCTCGCGGCCCAGGTCGCGCGTGATCTCTTCACCCACGCGCTGCTGCGCGCCCGTGAGGCCGAAGGGCAGCACCGCGAGCAACTGCGCATGCAGCGAGGCCGGCCGGGGCTCGGGCGAAGCGGGCAGCATCGGCGCGCGCTGCGCCGCACGCTCCAGCCGCGCCTGCAGCTGCGACAGCTGCTGCGCCAGCAGCTCCTCCGCCTTGATGCGCTGCCACGCCGGATGGCTGTGGTCTTCGAGCGTCGCCATCGCCACGTCGGGCGTGGGGTAGTGCAGAAAGGTCAACGCACTGCGCAGGTCCCATGCGCCGCGCAGTCCGATCTGCACGGGAATCGTCTCGTCGAGCACCGCGCGCGCCAGCCCCGAGCGCACCTCGCGCCGGAGCACCGGCTGCGGCAGGCCGGCCACGGTGGAGTACACGGGCGTCAGCGCTTCGGGCAGCGCAGTACCGGCCGCCTTGACCGTCGGATGCATCATCTGCCGCCCGACGAAACCGCCACGCACCTCGCCGCGCACGCGCACCCGCGCGCCGACCGCGAGCTGCTTTTGCTGCGAGGGATAGAAATTGAAGAAGCGCAGCTGGCAGGTGTCGCTGCCGTCGTCGATGGTGGCGAGCAACTGGCGGCGCGGTCGGTACACCACCTCGCACTCGGTCACCACGCCCTCGACCTGCGCCATGTCGCCGTCGCGCGTGTCGGCCAGCCGCACGATGCGCGTCTCGTCCTCGTAGCGCATCGGAAGGTAGAGCGCAAAGTCGATGTCGCGCACGAGCCCGAGCTTGCGCAGCGCGCGCTGCACGAGGCTCAGCCCGGCGCCGGGCGCGGCTGGGGCGACGGTGGGCGGGTTTGCGGTCTTTTGGGGGCGCACTGACTTCGCGGAAGCGGGCATGGGACAATTCTGCCCGGCTCCAGCCTTGTTCTTCTTCCTTTCCATGCCTCCTTGGCACGGGCCCGTCCGGCCCTCAAGCACCATGCGCGCCTTCACGCTCTCCGATTTCGATTTCGCCCTGCCGCCCGAACTGGTGGCGCAACACCCGGCCCCCGAACGCACGTCCTCCCGCCTCCTCGACGGCACAGGCAGCGCCCCGGTCGACCGCATCTTCAAGAACCTGCCTTCGCTGTTGCGCGCAGGCGACCTGCTGGTCTTCAACGACACGCGCGTCGTCAAGGCGCGTCTCTTCGGCGAGAAGCCGACCGGCGGCAAGCTCGAACTGCTGGTCGAGCGCGTGCTGCAGGGTCATGAAGTGGTGGCCCACATGAAGGTCAGCAAGAAGCCGCCGGTGGGCACCACGCTGCAGATGGTGGGCGGCTTCCGCGCGACGCTCCTGGGGCGTTGGCCCGAGGAAGACGGCGCGCTGTTCCGCTTCGGCTTCGAGAGCGACGCGGGCGAAGACCCCTACGCGCTGATGGCCCGCTGCGGCCACGTGCCGCTGCCGCCCTACATCACCCACACCGATTCGGCCGACGACGAGTGCCGCTACCAGACTGTGTTCGCGCGCGTGCCCGGCGCCGTGGCCGCACCGACGGCCGCATTGCATTTCGACGAAGCGCTGCTGGACGAACTCGAAACCCGCGGCGTGCAGCGCGCCAACGTCACCTTGCATGTGGGCGCCGGCACCTTCCAGCCGGTGAAGACCGAGAACATCGCAGAACACACGATGCACGCCGAGCGCTACGAAGTGCCCGCGGCCACGCAGCGCGCGATCGCCGAGTGCAAGGCACGCGGCGGCCGCGTCGTCGCGGTCGGCACCACCACCGTGCGCACGCTCGAATCGTGGGCCAAGAGCGGCGAGGCCACGGGCGACACGCGCATCTTCATCACGCCGGGCTTTGCGTTCGAGCACGTCGACCTGCTGGTGACCAACTTTCATTTGCCGAAGAGCACGCTGATGATGCTGGTCTCGGCCTTCGCGGGCTACGAGCGCGTGATGTCGCTGTACGCCCACGCCATTGCCCACCGATACCGCTTCTTCAGCTACGGCGACGCCATGCTGCTGGCACGACAACGACAAGATTGAAGACAACGACCATGCTGAACTTCGAACTCCTCAAAGCCGACACCGACAGCCACGCGCGCCGCGGCACGCTCACGCTCAACCACGGCGTGGTGCAGACGCCGATCTTCATGCCCGTGGGCACCTACGGCACCGTCAAGGGCGTGATGCCGCGCAGCCTGGAAGAGATGGGCGCGCAGATCATCCTGGGCAACACCTTTCACCTCTGGATGCGCCCCGGCCTGGACGTGATGGCGAGCTTTGGCGGGCTGCACCAGTTCGAGAAATGGAACAAGCCGATCCTCACCGACTCGGGCGGCTTCCAGGTCTGGTCGCTGGGCGCCATGCGCAAGATCAGCGAGGAAGGCGTGAAGTTCGCCTCGCCCGTCAACGGCGACAAGCTGTTTCTCACGCCCGAGGTCTCGATGCAGATCCAGACCATCCTGAACAGCGACATCGTGATGCAGTTCGACGAGTGCACGCCCTACGACACCAAGGGCCACATCACCACCGAGGCCGAGGCGCGCATCTCGATGGAGCTGAGCCTGCGCTGGGCCAAGCGCTGCCAGCACGAATTCGCGCGGCTCGAGAACCCGAACGCGCTGTTCGGCATCGTGCAGGGCGGCATGTTCGAGAACCTGCGCGAGGAGTCGCTCGCCGCACTGGTGGAGATGGACTTTCCGGGCTACGCCATCGGTGGCGTGAGCGTGGGCGAGCCCAAGGAAGAGATGCTGCACATCATGGGCCACACGCCGCACCGGCTGCCGGCCCACAAGCCGCGCTACCTGATGGGTGTGGGCACGCCCGAAGACCTGGTGCAGGGCGTGGCCGACGGCGTCGACATGTTCGACTGCGTGATGCCCACGCGCAATGCGCGCAACGGCACGCTGTTCACGCGCTTCGGCGACCTGAAGATGCGCAACGCGCGCCACAAGAACGATCCGCAGCCCATCGACCCGAGCTGCACCTGCCACGCCTGCGCGGGCACCTCGGGCGTCTCGTGGAACGACGGTGGGCGCGAAGGCTTCAGCCGTGCCTACTTGCACCACCTGGACCGCTGCGCCGAGATGCTGGGCCCGATGCTCACCACCATCCACAACCTGCACTACTACCTGAATCTCATGCGCGAAATCCGCGAAGCCCTCGAGGCGGACAGCTTCACGGCATTCAGGGCCCGCTTCAAGGCCGACCGCGCGCGCGGCGTGTAGCCGCCGCGCATCGGCGCACCGTTTCCGTTTACTTCGCGGCTGCCGGCGCCTTGACCGCCAGCGGCGTGGTGTAAGGCTCGATGCGCAGCAGCTCGTTCTTGAAGACCGCCACCTGCCGCAGCGGGGCCTGCACCAAGGCGCCGCCGGCGTCCTTCTGCGATGCGTATTGCCAGAGCGTGAGATGCCCCTTGGCTGCCAGCAATTCGGCCAGGCGCTGCACGGCGGGGCCCGAGCCCGTGCCGAGTTGCGCGGCCTCCACGCCGACGACGATCTCGTCGCGTGGCGAAACCAGTTTGAAGAGTTGAACGGACGCGGGCGTTTGTGCCCGGACGGGCTGCACGGCAGCGGCCAGCGGAAGAATCGCCAGGGCGGCGAGGCCGGTCATTGCACGGCGACGGTAAAGGGTGTTCATGGGCCGCAAGCGTAGCCACGCAAGTGCCCGTTGCCCACATGCCGGAAGCCATACGCCACGTACGCCAGAGGTATGCAGGAGTACACCGGGTGCGCGCCGATTCGTTCATCCGCTACGCTCAACGGCATGACCACCGCTTCCTCCTCACCACCCACTGCCTACACCGCCAGCTATCCCTCGCTGGCCGGCCGCACCGTGTTCATTTCAGGCGGTGCCACCGGCATCGGCGAAGGGCTGGTGCGGGCGTTCCACGCCCAGGGCGCGAAGGTCGGCTTCTGCGATCTCGACGCTGCCGCGGGCCAAGCGCTCGCGTCCAGATTGCAAGGCAGCAACCCGGCGCTGTTTTGCGAGTGCGACGTGACCGACACCCCCGCGCTCATCGCCGCCATTGCCGCGGTTCGCGCGCAGTTCGGTCCCATCGGCGTGCTGCTGAACAACGCGGCCAACGACCGGCGCCACGACATGGCCGACGTGACCAGCGAAGACTTCGATCGCCTGGTGGCGGTCAACTTCAAGCACCAGTTCTTCGCCGCGCAGGCCGTGGCGGACGACATGCGCGCGCTGCGCGGCGGATCGATCATCAACTTCGGCTCGATCAGCTGGATGATCAAGGGCCGGGGCTACCCGGTCTACCAGGCCTGCAAGGCCGCCGCGCGCGGCCTCACGCGTTCGCTGGCGCGCGACCTGGGCAAAGAGAACATCCGCGTCAATTCGATCGTGCCGGGCTGGGTCATGACCGAGCGGCAGATCAAGCTGTGGGTCAAGCCGGAGTCGGGCGCCGAGATCGATGCGGCCCAGTGCCTGCCGGGCCGCGTGATGGCCGAGGACATTGCCGCCATGGCGCTCTTCCTTGCCGCCGACGATTCGAAGATGTGCACCGCGCAAGACTTCGTGGTGGATGCCGGCTGGACCTGAGCCTCTCGCGCCCTCTCCCCAAAAGCAAGAAGCCCGGCATGCCGGGCTTCTTGCGTCGAGGGGGGCGGACGATCAATCGCGCAGTTCGGCCGGAACCTTGCCGCCGTTGGCCGCCAGCTTGGTCATGACCTGGCGATGCAGCCAGATGTTCATCTTGGCGCTGTCGCTCGTATCCGCGCCGTAGCTGAGTTCGGCGGCCAGCTGCTTGCGCGCGTCGAGGCTGCTGTCCAGCCCGAGCAGCTTCATCAGGTCGACGATGGAGGTGCGCCAGTTCAGGCTGCTCGCGCCGGGCATGCCGTCGAGCAGGGCCTCGACGTCCACCACCGTGATGGCGGGCGGCGGTGCCGCCGCGGCCGGAGCGCCCGCGGGGGCGGGTTCCGGAGCAGCCGCAGGTGCGTTGGCGGCGTTTGCGGACGGGAAGATCTTGGAAAGAATGCTGCCGAAAATGCTCATGCGTGTGCTCCATCAATGTTGAAAACTGAAAACCCGCGGCCACGTCGGTGTCGCAGCCGGACGTTGTAGCACGGTGGTGCGGCGCTTCCGCTACACGGCGGGCTGAGCCGGTGCGCCGGGTGTGAACGAATCCACAGACCCTGCAGCCGATGCGAGCGGCACCCGCGGCGCAGCGGAGGTGCCGCAGGCATGGCAGAACTTCGAGAACGCGCCCTTGCGGGTTTCACACTGGCCGCAATGGTCGAACAGGCCGATGCCGCAATGCGGGCAGAAGTCGATCTCGTTGTTCTTCAGGTCCACTGGCCGCTCGCAGCCGGGGCAAACGTTCTTGCCGAGCCGCGTGAGCGCGGTGTCGTAGCTGAGCTCTTCGCGCCGCACCTGGTCGGGCTGCTGCTCGGCCAGCTTCTGGCGCGCAAGGTAGCGGTTCAGCGCGACGATGGCGTAGCGTCCCACGAGCACTGTGACCAGGATGCCCACCACGTAGCGCACGTAGCCGCCGTAACTCGGCATGTAGGGCACCAGCTCGACGAAGAAAGCGAACAGCGCAAAGAAGATGAAGCCCCAGACAAAGGGCCAGTAGGTGCCCTTGCGCTTCTTCACGAACAACCAGCCCGCCACCGCCAGCAGGGGCAGCGTGAGCGCAAGCCTGTAGCCGAACACGCGCAGTTCGACGCGGCGGTACTCGGCGTCCAGCTTGTCCTGAGCGGTGCGCTCCAGCACCGCCAGCGATTCGCGGGCGCGCTGCTCGCCCTGCCGCGCATCGATCACGATCTGATGCTGCGCGTCCACCTTGCGCTGCACGGCGTCTTCCTTGTTCTTGAGCGCGTCGAGCGCCTTGGTGCGCGCGATGAGCTCCGGGTCCTGGTCGGGCTGCGCGGTGGCGCGTCGGGTGGCAATCCAGTTGCCGAAGGTCTCGCGTGCGTTGGCGCTCGCCTGGTGCGCGGCACTGAGCTGCAGGCTGATCTGCTCGAGCTCCCGCGACGCGGCCAGTTCGGTCTTTTCCGCCGCCTTGATCGTCTCGCGCAGCGGCGCGGCCGCGGCACGGTCGATGAAGTCGTCGAGTTCGAGCGCTCGCTCGACCCGCGGCAGATCGCCAACGACGGTGCCGCCGAGCCCGATCAGGAAGCTTGCGAACACCAAGGCCACCAGCCACAGGCCGCGGCGAAACCACTTTTCGGACAGACGCAATGACTTGCTCATTTCTTTTCTTTCTCGTTTTCCTTGCGAAGCGCGAACGCCCCGTTGCAACCTACAGCTTGAACGCCACCGGCGCCGCACCCAGTCCCGCGCGCGGCAGCCATGCGAACACCGAATCGACCGTGACCGTTTCGATGCGGTCCGAAAACCGCTTGTCGTTCGGGTGATCGTCGAACGCCACGTTGGCCGAGCCTACTCGGCCGCCCAGGCGCGTGAGTGGGCCGAGCCGCAGTGTCGTCGGTTCGTAGCCCTTGAACTGCATCCACGCCTGCGCCTGCCCGCGATTGGCGATGGTGGCGGGCTCCATGGCTGCGGCCAGCGTCTCGACGGCCCACTGGTTCGACTGCTGGTATTTCTGGCCCCAGACGTAGCTCACGATGCTGTAGGGCGCAATGTTCAGCCGCACGATGCGCGACGGCGATTCGTGCAACGCGGCCAGCAGCTGCGTTTGCACCTGCGGCGTGGGCACCGCCCAGGCCGCTTCGTAGCGCCACAGATCGTCGAGGAAAAACTCGCCGAGCCCCTGCCGGTACACCGCGGCCTCGGACGTGCCGCACTGGTTGAGCTTGTGCACCACGCGCCACGGACCCTGTTCGGTCTTGTAGGCGATGCCAAGGTGCGAATAGCGCAGGCCGTACTTGCCGAGGTCCTGCCCGGCCCGCGCCAGCAGCACGACCCGGGCGCCGCTCGCATCCAGCTGCTGCGACGTGCGCTCGGCCAGCTGCATGCCCTTGACGATCAGCTCGGCAGTCGGCTTGGCCTGTTCGCAGGAGCGGCCGGCCTGTGCCTGCAGCGGCATGGCGATCGCGAGCGCAAGCAGCAGCGATGAAACAAGCGCGCGCTTCATGACAGCCTCTCGTTGTGCAGCAGCGCGCGGCCGATGGCGTTGGGCACGAAGGCCAGCACCTCGCCCGCGGCCGACAGCACCACGCCGCTGCCGATCACGCTGACCAGCACGCCCGTGCCGACCGCCGCGGACACGCCGTTGGCGGCGCGCGCCATCACCTTGACGCTGGCGCGGGCGCCGTCCGAAGCCCGTTCCAGCAGGTAGACGGTGCCATCGGCCGAAGCCTCGACCGCAATCACCGTCAGCATCGAGCCGCCCACCGACAGCGCAGCAGGCACCGCGACCACCGCCGTGGCCGAAGCGCCCACGGCTGAAGCGGCACCCACGACCGACGCCACGGGGAGCAGCGAGAGTGCGGCCGAAGCCTCGGAACCCCGGGCTTGGGCCTGGGCATGAAGAGGGAGCGTGGCGCCTGCGAATGCGGTGCAAGCGGCGATCAGAAGAGAAGCAATCGACTTATTCATGACGGTCTTTCGTTGGTTGATGTGCGGGTCGAGATGAAGCAAGGAGAAGCAGAAGCGGCACTCATTCGGCCGAGGCCGAAGAAGCAGCGCTTTCCTGGCGGGCGGCGCGGCGGCCTTGCAGGCGCGCTTCGACCAGGTCGGCTTCGTGGCGGTCGCGCAGCGTCTTGGCCAGCGTGAAGGCCGAGCTGATCAGGAACAGCCAGCTCACGCCCAGGAAGGCCTTGTAGGCGTCGTTGATCTCCATGCGGACGAGGCCCCAGCCGGTCAGGCCCATGGCGGTGAAGAAGCTGCCCCAGACCACCAGGCGCCACATCGGCACGTCGCGGCCTGCGGCGCCGCCGGCGTCCGCGTGCTGGTTGTCTCGAATGAACTTGGCCAGCATGAAGGCGGTGCTGAGGCAGAACACGTAGCCCATCACCATGAACGCACGGTCCAGCGCCTCGCCCGGCAGCCAGCTCAAGCCGGTGGCGCACAGGAACACGGCAATCGCGAAAGAAGCCCAGACCTGCAGCTGCCAGGCCCGCGTGTCGCGCTGGATCGAAACGGTGGTGGAAGGGAAGGGTTGCATGAAAGCCTCGCGGCGTAGTGAAGGTGAGCGAATGATGGTTCGCTCCCGCACCGCGAGGATCAAATGCTTCAACCAGTTCTGGTTTGAGCCGCTGCAGGTATCTTGGAAAGATACTTTTTTGATGCCGGGCGTGCCGGCAAGGCCGGGCCTAGGTGGCCAGCAAGCCACTCACGCGCTGCTGCAGCGTCTCGGGCCGCACGTCGGCTGGCGGCACCGCGTGGCCGACATGGAGCCCCACGCGGCTGTAGAAGCCGCGGCGGAAGGGCTTGGCCATGGCCACGTTCTGGCCGCCGCGCAGCTCGATGCGGCTGAAGTAGGAGCCCCAGAGGTTGGTCAGCGCCATCGGAACGACCGGCGGCTCGATGCCCTCGGCGCGCGCGGCTTCGATGATCTTCATCACGCCGCCCTTGAAGGGTTGCAGCGTGCCGTCGCGCGTGATGGCGCCTTCGGGAAAGATCGCCAGCAGGTCGCCTTCGCGCAGCACCTGCAGCGCCCTGGCAAAGGCGGCTTCGTAGGCGGCGGGGTCTTCCTTCTGCGGCGCGATGGGAATGGCCTTGGCCAGCTTGAACAGCCACCCGAGCACCGGCACCTTGAAGATCCGGTGGTCCATGATGAAGCGGATCGGGCGCGGGCTCGCCGCCATCAGCAGGATCGCGTCGATGAAGCTCACGTGGTTGCACACCAGCACCGCCGCGCCTTCGGTCGGAATGTGCTGGTCGCCCTTGATCTCGAAGCGGTAGACGAAGTGCGACAGCAGCCACGCGATGAAGCGCAGCAGATACTCCGGCACCAGCATGAAGATGTAGAACGCCACCAGCGCGTTGGCGATGCCGGTGAAAAGGAAGATCTGCGGAATCGTGAAGCCGGCGCCGAGCAGCGCGCCCGCGATGACCGAGCTGCCGATCATGAACAGCGCATTGAGGATGTTGTTGGCCGCGATGATGCGCGCGCGGTGCGTGGGCTGGCTGCGCAGCTGGATCAGCGCGTACATCGGCACGCTGTACAGGCCCGCGAAGAGCGACAGCAGCGCCAGGTCGGCCATCACGCGCCAGTGCGCGGCCTGGCTCACGAAGGTGCCGAGCCCCATGACCGCCGAGGCGGCAAGAGCACCCGCCGCCGCGGGTGCGGGCGGCAGACCGCGCGACGCAAAGTAAAGGTCGATGGCAAACACGCTCATGCCGATGGCGCCCAGCGGCACGAGGCCGATTTCCACCTGCCGGCGGCTCAGCGTCTCGCACAGCAGCGAGCCGATGCCGATGCCCACGGAGAACACCACCAGCAGCAGCGAAGCGACCTGCTCGTCGCCATGCAGCACTTCTTTCGCGAAGCTGGGGAACTGGCTCAGGAACACCGCGCCGAAGAACCACATCCACGAAATGCCCAGCAGCGACCGGAACACCACGATGTTGCCGTGCGCGAGCTTGAGGTTGCGCCAGGTCTCGCTGAACGGGTTCCAGTTGATCACCAGCCCCGGATCGGTCGCGGGCGCCGGTGGAATGGCCTGCGCCACGCCGCGCCCGACCAGCGCCAGCAGCAGGCAGGCCACGGCCACCGTGGTGTGGCCGACCTGCGGCAAGGCCACCAGCAGCCCGCCAGCCACCTGGCCGAGCAGGATGGCGACGAAGGTGCCCATCTCGACCATGCCGTTGCCGCCCGTGAGCTCGCGCGCATCGAGCACCTGCGGCAGGTAGGCAAACTTGACCGGCCCGAACAGCGTGGAATGCAGGCCCATGAGGAACACGCAGCCCAGCAGCACCACCGCATCGGCCCTGACGAAGCCCCAGGCCGCGAGCAGCATGATCGCGATCTCGAGGTTCTTCACGAAGCGGATCATCTTCGTCTTGTCGAACTTGTCGGTGAGCTGCCCGGCCGTGGCGGAAAACAGCAGGAACGGCAGGATGAACAACGCGCCGATGGCCAGGCCCGCCATGGCCGGCGGCATCCAGGTCAGCTGGAGCTGGTAGGTCACCATCACGGTGAAGGCGAACTTGAAGAGATTGTCGTTCGCCGCCCCCGCGAACTGCGTCCAGAAGAAGGGCGCGAAGCGCCGCTGCCCGAGAAGCGCGAACTGGTTGGCGTGCGCGTTCGCTTCGTGAGGCGCGGTAACGGCAGCAGCAGCGGCGGGGTTCGTCATTCGAAGCATCTCCTCTTGTTATCTACACACGGTCTCCGCTTCTTCGTCGTGGAACACCGAGGATCCGGCTCCGCCGGTCCTCTGGTGTTGCCCCCGGCAGGGGGTTGGCGTAGCGACACGAAGTGCGTGAAGACTGGGGGCGAGCCAATGTCACGCCGTTAGAACGGCTGCGTCCGGATTGTGCCGCAGCAGGGCCCTGCGCCAGCTCACGTCGAGCTTCCTGAGCGCCGCAAGCACAGGCAGGCCGGCCAGCGATGCGGCCAGGTGCTTGAGGCTGTGGCCGGAGATCAGCTGCCCGGTCATCTCGTAGATCGGCTCGTCCGCCAGCTCGAAGCCCTTGGCCAGCACATAGAAGAAGATCACCCAGCCGAGCTTGAGTCCGACCGCGCCGCGCATCGGCGTGGCCAGGGCCAGCGTCAGCACCACGGCCATGCCGCCAAACTGCACGATCGCCCAGGGCAGGACATTGCCGCTCTCATGGAACACCTCGGCCGCCAGCAGGCCGCCCGCCAGCACGAACCAGGCCGCCGGCCAACCGGCGCGCTGGCTCACGCGCTCGCAGACCGCGATGCCGATCAGGCCCGCAAAGGCCACGGCCATGCCGGCGCGGTCGGCCGCGAGCCGGGACGCGTCGGGCATCAGGTGAAAGAAGGCCGAGCCCGCGGCGGTGGCGATCAGCCCCGCGAAGAAAAGCCAGGCGCAGTCGAGCGTGTTGTCCGGCGGATCATTGGCCGGCGGTGCCAGCGGGAATTCGGCCAGCGCCTGCTGATGGGCACGGTCGATCCGGTGGAGCCGGTACAGGCCCCAGCAGCCGACGAGCGCAAAGGGCAGGTTGCTGAGCACGTCCATCGCGTTGGGCAGGCCGTACCAGGCGCGGCTGTCGGCAAACACCGAGGCGATCGCCACGTCGGCGGCCGGCAGCGCGGGCCCGAAGAGGGCCGCCAACGCGAGCAGCGCAAAGGTGAAAAGCAATCCGCGTTCGCGGCGGCTGAGGGTGGTCGGGAGCATGGCGGTCCTCGTGGGTTGGGTACGAGTCGCGGAATTTAGTTGCCAGCCTCTCTACAGGCATCGAGAATCGATACGAGGCATTAATTCACACCTTTCGGTATCTTCTTTTAGTACCCCTTTGCCAGCAAGCTACTTTTCATGAGCACCACCGTCGACCTCGTCCAAGCCCTCAAGAACGAACTCAAGAGCGCCCGCATGACTTACGCCGACCTGGCGCGGTCGCTCGACATGGCCGAATCCAGCGTGAAACGCATGCTGGCCAAGAGCGACATGCCGCTGTCGCGCGTCGACGCGATCTGCCGCGCCCTCAAGATCGACTTTGCCGAGCTGGCGCGCCGCGTGGCCGACGCCCAGCCGCTCCTGAAGGAGCTCACCCAGGAGCAGGAAAAAGCGGTGGTCAAGGACAAGAAGCTCCTGCTGGTGGCGATCAGCGTGCTGAGCCAGTGGACGCTGGAGCAGATCGTGTCCTCGTACCGGATCAGCGAGGCGGAATGCATCGGCTTTCTGGCGCAACTCGACCGCATCGGCATCATCGAGCTGCGCCCGCTCAACCGCTACCGGCTGAAGCTGGCCAAGACCTTCCGCTGGCGGCCGCACGGCCCGGTGATGGAGTTCTTTCGCGAGAACGTGGTGCTCGACTACTACCGCGGTGGTTTCGATGGCCCGGCCGAAGGGCTGCTGCTGGTGCACGGCTCGATCAGCCGGTCGCTGGCGCCGGCGTTCCTGGAGCGGCTGCAGCGCGTGGCGCAAGACTTTGCGCAGCAGCACCAGACGGACCAGAAGCTCTCGGCCAAGGACCGCGAGGGCTACACGCTGCTGCTGGGCATGCGGAACTGGGAATTCGAAGCCTTCACGCGCCTGCGTCGCGGCTGACCCTCAGGGCTTGCTTCAGGGCTTGGCGGCTTCCAGCGCGTCGCGCGTGGTGCGTGCGGCGTTCTTCGCGGCGGCGGCGAAGTCGTCGCCGGACGAGGCATAGATGATGGCGCGCGACGAGTTCACGATGATCGGCGCATCGGCGCGCCAGCCGGCACGCACCGTGGCCACCGCATCGCCGCCCTGGGCGCCGACACCCGGAATCAGTAGCGGCACCGTGGGCGCGAGTTCGCGCACGCGTTCGATCTCCGCCGGGTAGGTGGCGCCCACCACGAGGCCGAGCTGGCCGTTGAGGTTCCAAGGCCCCTGCGCCAGCTTGGCGACGTGCTCGTAGAGGAAAGGCTGGCCCTCGATGTCCGCGAGGCGCTGTCCCTGCAGGTCGGAGCCGCCGGGGTTGCTGGTGCGGCAGAGCAAAAAGGCGCCCTTGCCTTCATGCTTGAGGTAGGGCGCCACCGAATCGAAGCCCATGAAGGGCGACAGCGTCACCGCGTCGGCGCCATAGCGCTCGAAGGCCTCGATGGCGTACTGCTCGGCCGTGGAGCCGATGTCGCCGCGCTTGGCGTCCAGGATCACGGGCACGTGAGGCGCATTGCGGCGCATGTGCTCCATCAGTTGTTCGAGCTGGGCTTCGGCGCGGTGGGCCGCGAAATAGGCGATCTGCGGCTTGAAGGCGATGACCAGGTCGGCCGTGGCGTCGACGATGCGCGCGCAGAAGTCATAGATGCGGCCCGCGTCGCCCTTGAGCTGCCCCGGGAACTTGGCTGGCTCCGGATCGAGCCCCACGCAGAGCAACGAACCGTTTTTTTGCTGTGCAGTGGCCAGCTTGTCGAGGAAAGTCATGGGGCCTGATTTTAAGGACCCCGGCCGCCGGCCCTTAATTCGACGGCGATTGCTGTTCAGCGGCCAGGCACAAGTCGGCCCAGGCGCGCGCCTTGTCGGCGGGGTTTCGCAACAGGTACGCGGGGTGGTAGGTGGCCACCACCGATACGCCCTGGATCGATGCCAGCGGCACGGCACGGCCGCGCAGCTTGCCGAGCGGATCGGCGCTTTGCATCAGCCCTTGCGCGGCCAGCGGCCCCATGGCGAGCACCAGCCTCGGTGCCAGCGCGGCGGCCTGTTCCTCGAAGGCCTCGGCCATGGGACGCGGGCTGCCGGACTGGCCGGCGGCCACGCCGCGGTGCGTGCGCATCAGGTGCACCGGCGTCTTGCCGTCGTGCAGCTTGAGGGCGCGCAGCATGTTGTCGAGCAGCTTGCCGGCGTCGCCCGCAAAGGGCTCGCCGTGGCGGCCTTCGGCCTCGGGCGGCATGTCGGCCACGACGAGCCAGCCGCCCTGGGCCGGCCCCGCTCCGGCCTCGGCGTAAAGGCGGCGGGGTGCCTCGACCAGCACCGCGGCGCCATGGGCGATCGGCGCGGCCGCGGGGCGGGCCGCCGGGGCCGTTGCCGCAGCGGGCCTTGCGGCCGGGGCGGGCGCCTCGGCGACGAAGCGTTCGCGCGTTTCTTCTTCAACCGGCGGCGGCTCCGCGGCAACCGCTTTCGTTTCCACGGCGACCCTTGGCGCTTCGGCCACTTCGGGCATCGGCCACCAGACCTTCACGCCCATTTCGTCGAGCATCGCGCGCTGGCGCGCATCGAGTTTCAATGTCTGTATCGCGCTCATCGCAAAGCTCCCCAGGCGGAGCCTGTTTCATTCAGTCGCAGGCTCATGACCACGGCGTCTTCGCGCTTGCTGTCATGGGCCGGGTAGTAGCCCTTGCGCACGCCGACACTGCGGAAACCCTGGCGCACGTAGACGTCGAGCGCACGCTGGTTGCTCTGGCGCACTTCGAGCCAGAGCCATAGCGCGCCTTCGCCGCGCGACCATCCGGTCAGCGCCTCGAGCATCAGCGGCGCCCACCCCTGGCGCTGGAAAACCGGCGCCACCGTGAAGTTGAGCAGATGCACCTCGTCCACGCCTTTCATGGCGACGAAGTAGCCGATCAGCGTTTCGCCGAGGCTGGTCACCGGCGTGGCCAGGTCGGGCACGGAGACCGGCGCGAGCAGGCATTGGCAGTGGTAGCCGACCGCCATCGAGTCGATGAAGTTGGCCCGCGTCCACGGATGGCTGTAGGCCGTCTGCTCGACCGCGCAGACGGCATCGAGCCGCTCGACGGTGAGCGGTTCGAGGCGGGCTTCGACGGGCTGAAGAACGGCGCTCATTCGATTACCTCCGTGCTTCGCACTGCGATGCGAGCTTGCTTGGGGCGGCCCGGCGCGGCGCTCATTCGATTACCTCCGTGCTTCGCACTGCGATGCGAGCTTGCTTGGGGCGGCCCGGCGCGGCGCTCATGTCTTGCTGGCAACAGGTGAAACCGCGACGGCGGCGGCCGCCTTGATGGCAGCGCGCTCATCGGTCGTTTGCGCCACTTTATCGCGAACATAGAGCGGCCAGGCATGTGCCGCGTCCACCGTGCGGCCGGCGGCCAGCAGCGCGGGCGCGAGGCGGAGCATGGCGGTGGCGGTCGGCAGCACTTCATGGCGCGCCGCGGCGGGCGCCAGGCGCGGGCCATAGGCGGCAAAGGCGTTACCGGCCAGGGACCAGCCGGCGGGCACTTCGAGCGCTTCGGGCGCGAGCAGCAGCGGCTCGCCGCCATCGCCTTGCAGGGCGCCCAGCGCGCCGCCGCCGTCGAAGTCGTAGCGCGCGGCATAGAGCTGGTCCATGCGCGCGTCGAGCGCGGCCACCACCTGGCGGGCGCCGAATGTGTGGCGGGCTTCCTCGGCCACGGCCAGCAGCGTGTCGACCGGCAGCAGCGGCACGCCGGAGCCGAAGGCCAGGCCCTGCGCCACCGAGCAGGCGGTGCGCAGGCCCGTGAAGGAACCCGGCCCGCGGCCGAAGGCAATGGCGTCGAGCGCGGCCAGTTCGAGCCCGGCCTCGGCCAGCAATTGCAGGATGAGCGGGATCAGCGTGCTCGACGCCTGCGCGCCGCCGGCGCCGCTGTGCGTGAACAGGCGCTCGCCACGCCGAACCGCGACCGACAGGTGCTCGGTGCTGGTGTCGAAAGCCAGGAGCTTAGGCATCGCGTCGTCCCATGGCGGTGGCCGGAACCGTGGGCATCGGGGCATTGCGCGCCCCGGCCGATTTCTGCACGCCGAACAGGATGCCGGCGGTCACCAGCAGCAGGCCGGCCATCAGGTTCCAGTGCAGCGGCTCGTCGAGCCAGATCACCGCGCCGAAGGCCGAGAGTCCGGGCACGAGCGCCGTGATCATGGTGCTGCGCACCGGTCCGAAGTACTGGATCATCTTCGTGAACGTGATGCCCGAGATGACGACCGAGCCCAGGCCCTGGAACAGCATCTGGAACGCCACCTCGCCCCACGGCGCGGAACCGATGCGGCTCGCGACCGCACCGCCCGCCACCAGCAGGCTGTAGACGGGCACATAGGTCAGCAACGCGAAGACGGTGATGGCGATGGTCGCGCGCACGGCGTCGAGCCCATGGCGGCGCGCCACCACGCTGTAGCAGGCCCAGCAGAAGGCGGCCGACATGAAGAGCAGGTCGCCCTTCCAGACCTCGCCGCCCTCGAAGGCGTGCAGCAGGCTGCGCCCGCCGACCACCAGATCGCCGGCCACGATCAGCGCCAGCCCGAAAGCGCGGCCCGGCGTGATGCGGTCGCGCAGCACCAGGGCGGCCAGCAGCGTGGTCCACAGCGGCAGGCTGCCGGGCATCAGCACCGAGGCATGGCCGGCCGGCGCGAAGAAGAAGCCGCTGTAGGCCAGCGCGGCATAGGCCACGCCGCCGAAGATGCCGGCGCTGGCGGTCACGCGCAGCGACAGGGGCGAGAGGCCGAAAAGCGAGGAGGCGGTGGTACCGTCCCTTTGCCGGAGGTCCTTCATCACCATCCAGGCACCCCAGGGCACCAGCACCAGGCTGGCGCCGCAGATGCGCGCCAGCGCCAGGTCGAAGGGGGTGAGCGAGCGTGCGGCCGAGGCCCGGGCAATCACGATGAAGGCCGTCCAGACCAGCACGGTGACCACGGCCGCGCCGATGCCGAGCGTGCGGGGCGAGAGGCGTGGCGTGGCGGGCATCCCCCCATTATCGAGGGCCCGCCCTTGGCCGCGCCGGCCAGGGGCGAATCGGCGCCGAATGCGGCGATCAGCCGCCGTCGCTGCGAAGGATGTCGAGCCCGGCCTTGCGCAACGGCGCCAGCGCGGCCTCCGGTGCTTCCGGCGACACCAGCAGGCGGGTGGCCGACGACACGGGGTTGACCATCCAGGCCGAGGCGGCGCCGATCTTTTCCGACGAGGCCAGCACCACCGTCTCGGCCGCGGCGGCCATGAGCGCGCGCTTGATCGCGGCCTCCTCGGCATCGCCGGTGGTCAGCCCGGCCTCGGCATGCACGCCGGTCACGCCCAGGAAGCAGGTGTCGGCGTGGATGCGCGAGATGGCGTCCATCGCCGCCGCGCCCACCGCCACCATCGAATGCCTGAAGAGGCGCCCGCCGATCAGCACCACCTCGACGTCCGCGTGGCCCACCAGCTCGACCGCGACCGACGGGCTGTGCGTGACCACGGTGGCGCGCAGGTTCTTCGGCAGGTGCCGCGCCATCTGGACGGCCGTGGTGCCGCCGTCGATGAACACCACCTGCGCGGGCCGCACCAGGCGCGCCGCGGCGCGGCCGATGGCCACCTTCTCCGCGGTTGCGAGCTGCAGCCGGCCCGCGAAATCGGCTTCGGCCCTGGCGAGCGGCAGCGCGCCGCCGTGCACGCGCTGCAGCAGGCCCTCGGCCGCCAGCTCGCGCAAGTCGCGGCGGATGGTGTCTTCCGACAGCCCAAGCTCCTCGCTGAGCGACTTGGCGACGACGTTGCCGTCGCGTTGCAGGACCGAGAGGATGTGTTGCTTGCGCTGGCGGGTGAGCATCGGTCGATGGTAGCTGGCGAGGAGGTCGATTGCACGAATTTTCTTGTTTCTGCACGAATTTGCGCATAAGCTGCGCGCCATGACCCTTCAAGACCGCGTCCGGGTGCACGAAGTCACCCTGCTTTCCGACAACTGGTACACGCTGAAGACCACCGCCTTCGACTGGCGGCGCAGCGACGGCGAGTGGCAGCGCATGCACCGCGAGACTTATGACCGCGGCAACGGCGCCACGCTGCTTCCCTACAACCTGGCGCAGCGCACGGTGCTGCTGACGCGGCAGTTCCGCTATCCGGCCTTCGTCAACGGGCACGACGACCTGCTGATCGAGGCCGCGGCGGGCCTGCTCGACAACGCGGCGCCCGAGGAACGCATTCGCGCCGAAGTGGAAGAAGAGCTGGGCTATCGGCTCGGCGCGGTGCAGAAGATCCTCGAAGCCTTCATGAGCCCGGGCTCGGTCACCGAGAAGCTGCACTTCTTCATTGCCGAATACGAGCCTTCGATGCGCATCGGTGACGGCGGCGGCCTGGCCGACGAGGGCGAGGACATCGAAGTGCTCGAACTGCGCATCGACGAGGCGCTGGCCATGGTGGCGGACGGGCGCATCGCCGACGCCAAGACGGTGATGCTGCTGTATCACGCGCAGTTGCATGTTTTCGCGCCGAGATAATCGGCCGATGCTTCTTCTTCGCCTCTCCTTTCTTCGTACCGCCTGCGCCCTGTCTTTGACCGCATGGGCCGCCTCGAGCGCCTTTGCCCAGCAGGCTTTCCCGACCGAAGTAGAGGCTGCCCTCGCGCGCGCCAAAGTGCCGCGCGATTCGGTGACGATGCTGGTGGCCGATGCCGACGGCGTGCGTCCGCCTCGGCTGGCCTGGCGCTCGCAGGTACAGGTCAATCCGGCGTCGATCATGAAACTGGTGACCACCTACGCCGCGCTCGATCTTCTGGGCCCAGCCTACAGCTGGAGCACGCCGGTCTATGTCGACGGCACGGTGAGCAACGGCGTGCTCAATGGCAACCTCTACATCAAGGGCCAGGGCGATCCCAAGCTGGTGCTGGAACGCGCGTGGCTGCTGCTGCGGCGCGTGCAGGGGCTGGGCATCACCACCGTGAGCGGCGACATCGTGCTGGACCGCAGCGCCTTCGAGAACACGGCCGAGAACGACCCCGGCGCCTTCGACGGCGAGCCGCTGCGGCCCTACAACGCCTCGCCCGACGCGCTGCTGGTCAACTTCAAGTCGGTCAACATGACCTTCACGCCCGAGCGCGGCGGCCAGCAGGCGCGCGTGAGCTACGAGCCCCCGCTCGCCAGCGTGTCGACGCAGCCCGCGGTGGCGCTTGCGCCCGGCGAATGCGGCGACTGGCGCACAGCGATCAAGCCCGACTTCAGCGACCCGAACCGCATCCGCTTCACGGGTGCGCTTCCGGCCGCCTGCGGCGAAAAAAGCTGGGCCGTGGCCTACGCCGACCCGCGCACCTACGGCCTGCGCGCCATCGGCGGCCTGTGGGGCGAGATGGGCGGCCGCGTCGGCGGCCAGATGCGCGAGGGCCGGGTGCCCGCGGGCCTCCGGCCGGCCTTCGAATTCGGATCGCCGCCGCTCGCGGAGGTGGTCCGCGACATCAACAAGTACAGCAACAACGTGATGGCGCAGCAAGTGTTCCTTACGATCGGGCTCACGCAGAAGAACCGCGGCAGCTTCGAGGCCTCGCGCAGCGCGCTGGGCCAATGGTGGCGCGACCGCATCGGCACCGGCGAGGCGCCGCCGGTGTTCGACAACGGCTCGGGCCTGTCGCGCGACGAGCGCATCAGCGCGGCGGCGCTCGGCAAGATGCTGCAGGTGGCCTGGCGCTCGCCGGTGATGCCGGAACTGGTGTCCTCGCTGCCCGCCACTGGCGTGGACGGCACGCTCAGGAAGCGCGCGCTGCGTTCGGGCGGCGCGGCCCACCTGAAGACGGGCTCGCTGCGCGATTCGGCCGGCGTGGCCGGCTACGTGCACGGCGCGAGCGGCCGGCGCTACGTGCTGGTGGCCATTGCCAACGGCGAGAACGCGGGGGCGGCGCGCGCCGCGTTCGACGCGCTGGTCGACTGGGCTTCCCAGGACAACTGAGCCGCCGGCTGGCGGCCGTGTACTGAAAACTTCTCTAGGTATTCGCGCCGCTTGCGTGCGGGCAGGTCGCTGCACAGAATCGGACGCCCGTTCGGTCCGACTGACAAAACATCAAGAGGCACGCCTTGAACCAGCCCCAACGACAACCTTCTTCTCCGCTGCGTGGTCTTTCAGCGCTCGCCGGCGTCACCTTGCTGCTGGCCGCCTGCGGTGGCGGCGGAGGAGGCGGCGGCATCGGCGTGGGGCTTCCGCCGCCGGTCGGCGACACCGGCCGCGGATCGGTCGTCACCGACCCGCCCGAGCAGACCGCAAAGCTGACGGCCGACCAGTTCAGGACCAACCTGCAGGCCAGCGACCAGGGCAAGGCCTTGCTGCAGGTGGCCGGCACGCCCAAGTGCGGGGTCGAGGTGCGCTATCTCGAATACCGCACGGTGGGTGGCAAGGGCGAAGCGACCAACGCGACGGCCGCGATCATGCTGCCGTCAGGGGCCGACGTGGCCTGCAACGGCGCGCGCCCGGTGGTGCTGTATGCGCACGGCACCACCGCCGCGCGCAATTACAACCTCGCCAGGTGGACCGACTCGACCCAGCCGGCCGCCGGCGAAGGCCTGACCATCGCCGCGATGTTCGCGGCGCAGGGCTACATCGTGGTGGCGCCCAACTATGCGGGCTACGACAAGTCGACGCTGCCCTATCACCCGTACCTGAACGGCGACCAGCAGGGCAAGGACATGGTCGATGCGCTCACGGCGGCGCGCAAGACTTTTTCGGGCATCGACGCGGCGGACGCGGGCTCGCTGCTGATCACTGGCTATTCGCAGGGCGGCTACGTGGCGATGGCGGCGCACCGCGAGATGCAGGCCACGGGCAAGGCGGTGACGGCGTCGGCGCCGCTCTCGGCCCCGTCGGCCATCGGCCTGCTGGCGGATTACACCTTCCTGGGCTGGCCGGCCCTCGGCAGCACGCTCTTCGTGCCGCTGCTTTCGGCCAGCTGGCAGCAGCAGTTCGGCGATGTGTACGGCAGCACCGCCGACATCTACGAAGCCCAGTACGCCACCGGCATCGACACCCTGCTGCCGAGCCTGACGCCCCTGGCCACCCTGTATGCCAATGGCAAGCTGCCGCAGCTCGCGCTGTTTCCAGCCGGCGCAACGCCGGGGCCGGTGAGCCCGGAGCTGTCGATCTTCTATGGCGCCAACAACCTGATCCGCCAGACCTACCTGACGCAGGCGGCCGGCGACATCCTGGCGAATCCCTGCCCCGGCAATGCGCTGCCCGCCACGGCCGGCTCGCTCAGCACGACCTCGCCGCTGGACTGCAGGCCGGCCGTGGGCTTCCGCAAGGCGGCGCGCGCCAACGACCTGCGCAACTGGCTGCCGGCCCGGCCGGTGCTGATGTGCGGCGGCGCCAACGACCCGACCGTGAATTTCCTGAGCACCCGCGCCACGGCCGGCTACTTCCGCGCCCGCGGCATGCCTGCCGCCGCGCTGACGGTGATCGACCTGGAAGACACGGCCACCACCGACGCCTACTCCACCGCGCGCGCCGGCTTCGCGCAGGCCAAGAGCACCCTGGCGCAGAACACCCCCGGCAGCGACGCCGACAAGCGGCAGGCCGTCACCATGGCCTACCACGGCACGCTCGCGCCGCCGTTCTGCCTGGCCTCGGCCCGAGGTTTCTTCCAGGGCGTGCTGGCCGCCGGCGGTTAAGAGGGGCTCCCTTCCAGAAATGCCGTGGAACCGGCTTCGCCGGTCCACTGGCATTGCCCCCTGAAAGGGGGTTGGCGAAGCGACACGAAGTGCGCGAAGACTGGGGGTTAGCTCAGGGACGCGCGCTGGAGGCGGTCGCGCACGCCTTCCCACTCGGGCGTGTCGGGCGGCGTCTCGACCCAGATCAGCTTGACGCCCTCTGCGTCGAACTGGCGCAGCACCGCGAACAGCTGGTGCGCGCTGGCCACTGCATCGTCGGGCATGCGCCGTTGGAGAACCCGCTGCGAGGGGCTGCGCAGTACGGCACGCGACCACACCGCAATGTTGGCGGCGCCCGCGCCGAGCACGTCGAGCGCGGTCTGGATGGCCTTGGCGTCCATCAACCGCAGTTTGGCGTTGGGCGCGTAGTGCGCCTCCAGCGTGCCCGGGGCGCGCGGGTCGGGCGTTTCGAGCACCTCGCGGTTGCTGAGGCGCTCGCCAAGGGCGGCCTCGATCTGTGCGCGCGTGATCAGGCCCGGGCGCAGCAACACGGGCGCGCCGCGGCTGCAGTCGACGATGGTCGATTCGATGCCCACCTCGCAGGCGCCGCCGTCGATCACCGGCAGCGAATCGCCGAACTCGTCGACCACGTGCTGCGCCGTGGTCGGGCTGACGCGGCCAAAACGGTTGGCGCTCGGCCCGGCAAGGCCCGGCACGCCCTGCTCGGCGCAGGCCTCGAGCAGCGCCTGTGCCACCGGATGCGAAGGGCAGCGCAGGCCGATGGTGTCCTGCCCGCCGGCTGCCGCGCCGGCCACGCCAGGCTGGCGCGTGACGATCAGCGTCAGGGGGCCGGGCCAGAAGGCCTGCACCAGCTTCTGCGCGAAAGGCGGCAGCGGCTGCGCAAAGCGCGACAGCGCCTCGGTGCCCTTGATGCCGGCCGCAACGTGGACGATCAGCGGATGGTCGGCCGGCCGGCCCTTGGCCTTGAAGATTCCGCCCACCGCCATGTCGCTGGTGGCATCGGCGCCCAGCCCATAGACGGTCTCGGTCGGAAACGCGACCAGCCCGCCCGCGCGCAGCACGCGCACGGCTTCGGCAATGGCGTGGGGATCCTGCCCGTCGAGAATCATGCGAAATCGGCCGCCGAAAGGGGCGGCAGGCCAAGCAGCGTGGCGGCCTGCGAGGCCGCGGCGCGCACGCTTTCCAGCGTGGCGCCGGTAAGGGTCAGGTGGCCCATCTTGCGGCCGCGGCGCGGTTCGATCTTGCCGTAGAGATGCAAGTGCACGCCGGGCAGCGCGAGCACGTCGCTCCAGCGCGGAGCGGCCGGCTTGGTGCCGCCCGCGGTGAACCACAGGTCGCCGAGCAGGTTCAGCATGATCGCCGGGCTGTGCTGGCGCGGCGGGGCCAGCGGCAAGCCCGCAAGCGTGCGCACCTGCAGCTCGAACTGGGACACGTCGCAGGCTTCCATGGTGTAGTGGCCGCTGTTGTGCGGCCGCGGCGCCATTTCGTTGACCACCAGGGAGCCGTCGGTCAGGACGAAGAATTCGACGCACAGCACGCCGACATAGTTGAGCCCGGTGGCGATGCTCTTGGCGGAATTGATGGCCGCCTGCGCCACGGTCTTGGGCATGTTCTGCGCATGCACCTCGGTCACGGCCAGGATGCCGTCCCGGTGCAGGTTGCGTTGGGGCGGAAAGTGCACGATCTGCCCGTCGCGGCCGCGCGCGACGATCACCGAGCATTCGAACTCGAGCGGCAGCATCTTCTCGAGCACGCAGGGCACGCAGTGCGCGGCCTGCCAGGCGTCGACCAGCTCGGCGCGCGTGGTCACGCGCTGCTGTCCCTTGCCGTCGTAGCCGAGGCGCGCGGTCTTCAGGATGCCGGGCAGCAGCCCGTCTTCACCGGCCGCGAGCTGGGCCGCGGTCTCGATGACCGCGTACGGTGCGCAGGCCACGCCGCAGCGTGTGAAATGGGCCTTTTCGGCGATGCGGTCCTGCGCGATGGCAATGGCGGCGGCATCGGGCGACACGGGCCGGGCGGCCGACAGCTTGTCCAGCGAGGGGGCCGGCACGTTCTCGAACTCGGTCGTGACCGCATCGGCCAGGCCCGCGAGCCGCGCCAGGCCGTCGACGTCGGCGTAGTCGGTGTGGATGTGGTGATGGCTCACGCGGCCGGCCGGACTGTCGGCGTCGGGGTCGAGCACGGCCGTGAAATAACCCATGCGCTGGGCGGCGTGGGCGAACATGCGGCCCAGCTGGCCGCCGCCGAGCACGCCGAGCGTGGCGCCGGGAAGAATGGGCAGGCCGTTGTTGCTCATAGGGCACCCCCGCCTTGCGGCGAAAAAGGCGACACGGCGCCGCCGTCGACCGGCGGCGGCAACGCCATGGCTTCGGCCGCGGCCGTTTGCGCGGCGCGGAAGGCATCGAGCCGGGCGCGCAGCGCCGGGTCGTTCACTGCCAGCATGGCCACCGCGAACAGCGCCGCGTTGGCGGCCCCCGCATTGCCGATGGCAAAGGTGGCCACCGGCACGCCCTTGGGCATCTGCACGATGCTGTAGAGCGAATCGACGCCCTGCAGATGGCGGCTGGCCACCGGCACGCCGAGCACCGGCACCGTGGTTTTGGCGGCCAGCATGCCCGGCAGGTGGGCCGCGCCGCCCGCGCCCGCGATGATCGCGCAGAGCCCGCGCCCGGCGGCGCTTTCGGCGTACGCGAAGAGCGCATCGGGCATCCGGTGGGCCGAGACCACCTTCGCTTCGTGCTGGATCCCGAATTGCTGGAGAATCTCGACCGCGTTGCGCATCGTCTCCCAATCGGAGCTCGAGCCCATCACTACACCGACCTGAATGGTTTCGTTCATGGTTTCAATTTTACGTTTCACCCCCAGCTGGTTCCGATGATCGACATCACTCTCGAAAATTTTCAGGCCGAACTGATCGAAGGCTCGGTCGCCACGCCGGTGCTGCTCGACATCTGGGCCGAGTGGTGCGGGCCGTGCAAGCAGCTCGGGCCGGTGCTCGAAAAGCTCGAGGTCGAGTACGCCGGCCGCTTTACGCTGGCCAAGCTCGACGCCGACAAGGTGCCGCAGATTTCGTCGCAGCTGTCCGAAATGTTCGGCGTGCGCAGCATTCCGTTCTGCGTGATGTTCAAGGACGGCCAGCCGGTCGACGGCTTCGTCGGTGCCATTCCGGCCGACAAGATCCGCGAATTTCTCGACAAGCACGTTCCCGGCGCCGAGGAAGCGGAGGCTGCTTCCGAGGGGGCCGCGGCGCAGGAGGCGCTGGCTGAAGGCGATACCGAGGGCGCGCTCGAGCGGCTGCAGCATGCCGTGGCCACCGACCCCGCCAACGACGACGCGCGTTTCGACTACGTCAAGCTGCTGCTGCAGATGGGCCGCATCGACGACGCCAAGGTGGCGTTTGCGCCGGTGATTGCCAAGACCACGCTGGTGCGCCGCTTCGATTCGCTGCAGCGCTGGATGGACGCCATCGATTTTGCGGCGCCGGCCTCGGGCCCCGCGCCCACCCTGGCCGATTTCGACGCCCGCATTGCCGCCGGCAAACGCGACTTCGATGCCCGCTTCGGCCGCGCGCAGCTGCTGATGGATGCCCAGCGCTGGACCGATGCCATGGACGAGCTGCTCGAGATCCTGATGCGCGACAAGAGCTGGAACGAAGAACTCGCGCGCAAGACCTACATCGCGATCCTCGACCTCATCGAGCCGCCGAAGGTCAAGGTGGCCG
This sequence comes from Variovorax palleresanus, assembly GCF_051144945.1. Classification (NCBI taxonomy): domain Bacteria; kingdom Pseudomonadati; phylum Pseudomonadota; class Betaproteobacteria; order Burkholderiales; family Comamonadaceae; genus Variovorax; species Variovorax palleresanus. The sequence goes on from NZ_JBJNVP010000002.1 coordinate 2,344,378, forward strand.
ATGGGCAGATTCCGCCGGATGACCCGGTGGTGGCCACTTACCGCCGCCGCCTCAGCAGCGTGGTGCTGAGCTGAACGCCAGATTGCGCACCTTGATCAGTGCGCAATTCAACGAAAAAGCGACTCTCGGGTCGCTTTTTCATTGCTCCGCTCACCGCTTCTGGACGCGGCCAGCGGGCGCCGCGGCATTGGCGGGCCAGGGCGGTCTCGAATACGATGGCGCCGATTCAACTTGTTGCAATTGAGAAGGAAAAATCGGCCATGCGCTTCCTCGCCCGCCTCGCGCTTCCCGTCTTCGCGACCGCACTGGCAGCCGCCCTGTCCGCCTGCGGCAGCGGCATCAGCCTCGACGAGCCGATCGAAGGCCCGGTCTGGCGTCTCGCGCAGCTGGGCGGCGAACCCGTGGCGCCCGGCGGCGATGCGCAGATCCAGTTCGACCGCAGCAGCGGCCGCGTCAGCGGATCGGGCGGCTGCAACCGGGTGTCGGGTTCATTCACGCGCAGCGGCGTCACGCTGCGCATCGGCCAGCTGGCATCGACCCGCATGGCCTGCGCGGACCCGGTGCGCGGCGCCAACGAAGCGCAATTCGTTTCGGCGCTGCAGACCACCGCCAGCTACCGGCTCGCCGGTCCCGGGCGGCTCGCGCTGCTCGACGCGAGCGGGCGCACCGTGGCAATGCTGAACGCGGCGACGCGCTGAAGGCTGCCGCCGGGAGCGCTCTTCGCGCTCTTTTTTTTCCTCAGCCGGTGAGGCGTTCCAGTGCTTCGCGGTACTTGGCCGCGGTCTTCTCGATCACCTCGGCCGGCAGGCGCGGCGCCGGTGGCGTCTTGTCCCAGGGCTTGCCGTTGATCTTGGTGGCTTCGAGCCAGTCGCGCACGAACTGCTTGTCGTAGCTCGGCGGATTGGTGCCGGCGGCCAGCGCGGCTTGGTAGCCCTCGACCGGCCAGTAGCGCGAGCTGTCAGGCGTGAGTACCTCGTCCATCAGCACCAGCGTGCCGGCCTCGTCCAGGCCGAACTCGAACTTGGTGTCGGCAATGATCATTCCCTTGGTCAGCGCGATCTGTGCGGCGGTTTCGTAGATCTCGAGGCTGGTCTCGCGGATCTGCTGCGCCAGCTTGGGCCCGACGATCTCGACCACGCGGTCGTAGCTGATGTTCTCGTCGTGCTCGCCGGCCGCAGCCTTGGCGGCGGGCGTGAAGATCGGGCGCGGCAGCTTGCTGGCGTTGGTGAGCCCTTCGGGCAGCGGCACGCCGCAGACCGAGCGGCTTTCCTGGTATTCCTTCCAGCCGCTGCCGGCCAGGTAGCCGCGCACCACCGCCTCGACCGGAATCGGCGTCAGGCGCTTGACCAGCATCGAGCGGCCCGTGACCTGCGGCACCTCTTCAGGCGTGACCGCGCTTTCGGGCGCGTCGCCGGTCAGGTGGTTGGGGCACAGCTGGCCCAGGCGGTCGAACCACCACAGCGCCATTTGCGTGAGGATTTCGCCCTTGCCCGGAATCGGCTCGCCCATGATCACGTCGAAGGCGCTGAGCCGGTCGCTCGCGACCATCAGGATGCGGTCCTCGCCGACGGCGTAGTTGTCGCGCACCTTGCCGCGCGCAAGCAGGGGCAGGCTCTGGATGGAGGAGGTGTGGACGGTGGTCATGAGGCGGTGCTGTGCGGAAACGGGTGACGGGAAAAACGGATTGTGCGCGCAGAAAAAAGCCACCGCGAACGGTGGCCTGCGAATCGCGAAAAAAGTTTCCTTAGACGACTTCTTGCGCGAGCTCGCCCTTGGCGTATTTGGCGGCGACGACCTGCAGCGTGTCGCCCTTGATCTTGGCGCCCTGGCCTTCGCAGCCGAACTCGATGTAGCGCTGCTTGCAGATCAGCTTGGCGGCTTCGCGCGCGGGCTTGAGCCATTCGCGGGCGTCGAACTTCTCGGGGTTCTCGGCCAGGAACTTGCGCACCGCGCCGGTCATGGCCAGTCGGATGTCGGTGTCGATGTTGATCTTGCGCACGCCGTGCTTGATGGCTTCCTGGATTTCCTTCACGGGCACGCCGTAGGTTTCCTTCATGTTGCCACCGTACTGGCGAATGATGGCCAGCAGCTCCTGCGGCACGCTCGACGAGCCGTGCATCACCAGGTGGGTGTTGGGAATGCGGCGGTGGATTTCCTTGATGCGGTCGATCGCCAGGATGTCGCCGGTGGGCTCGCGCGTGAACTTGTAGGCGCCGTGGCTGGTGCCGATGGCAATGGCCAGCGCGTCGATCTGGGTGCGCTTGACGAAGTCGGCGGCCTGCTCGGGATCGGTCAGCAGCTGTTCGCGCGTCATGGTGTCGTCGGTGCCATGACCGTCTTCCTTGTCGCCCTTCATGGTCTCCAGCGAGCCCAGGCAGCCGAGCTCGCCTTCGACGGTCACGCCCAGGCGGTGGGCCATGTCCGACACCTTCTTGGTGACGTCCACGTTGTAGTCGTAGCTGGCAATGGTCTTGCCGTCGGCCTCGAGCGAGCCGTCCATCATCACCGAGCTGAAGCCCAGGTCGATGGCGCCCTTGCAGACGTCGGGGTTCTGGCCGTGGTCCTGGTGCATGACCAGCGGGATGTTGGGGTACTGCTCGATCGCGGCCTGGATCAGGTGCTTGATGAAGGCTTCACCAGCGTATTTGCGGGCACCGGCGCTGGCCTGCAGGATGACGGGCGCGCCGGTTTCCTTGGCGGCCTCCATCACGGCCTGGACCTGTTCCAGGTTGTTGACGTTGAAGGCCGGAATGCCGTAGCCGTTGGCGGCTGCGTGGTCCAGCAGTTCGCGCATCGAGACGAGTGCCATGGGAAATACCTCGCGGAAATAGGGGAAAAAGAAGGCGGAAAGACGAGAGAAAACTGCCGCAATTCTATCGAGCCCCCTTGTGGGACGGCACTGACAGGTACCTCAAGCCGGTGGCAAGGCGGTCGCGGGCGCCTCTAGATCGGCAGTTGCGTGGTCGACAGCACCTGCTTGAGCACCACGAAAGTCCGGATCTGCCGCACGCCGGGCAAGTACAGCAGCTGCTCGGCGTGCAGGCGGTTGAAGCTGTCGTTGTCGCGCGTTCGCACGAGCATGAAGTAGTCGAACTCACCCGTGACCACATGGCATTCGAGGCAGCCGGACACCTTCTGCGCGGCCTTCTCGAAATCGGCGAACGAGTCGGGCGTCGAGCGGTCGAGCACCACGCCAATCATCACCAGCATGCCCAGATCCAGCGCCTTCGCATCGAGCAGCGCCACGATGCCCTTGATGAGCCCCGCGGCCTTGAGCCGCTCGACCCGGCGCAGGCAGGCCGGCGCGCTGAGATTGACCTTGGCCGCCAAGGCCACGTTCGACACCGAGGCGTCGCGCTGCAGGGCGCGAAGGATGGCGCGATCCGTGCGGTCGAGCTCCACCGCCGCCTCGGCCGCCTGCGCCGGCGTGGTACGCAACTTTGTTGTGCTCATCTTTTCCTTTGCAAACCAAAAACATTCAATCTGGCGATCTTGTCTTTTTTTTGCTCGTATTTCCATCGAAGTTTGCAACCACGTTTCTTCGCCTTCTTTCTACGATCGAGGTCATTCCTCCTCCTTTTCATTTCCTCTGGAGCACATCGATGAACCTCAAGAAATTTCCCCGCCATACCCTGACCTTCGGCCCCACGCCGATCCATCCGCTCAAGCGCCTGAGCGCGCACCTGGGCGGCGAGGTCGAGCTCTACGCCAAGCGCGAGGACTGCAACAGCGGCCTTGCCTTCGGCGGCAACAAGACCCGCAAGCTCGAATACCTGATCCCCGAGGCGATCGAGGGTGGCTACGACACGCTGGTGTCGATCGGCGGCATCCAGTCGAACCAGACCCGCCAGGTGGCCGCCGTGGCCGCGCACCTGGGCATGAAGTGCGTGCTCGTGCAGGAGAACTGGGTCAACTATTCGGACGCGGTGTACGACCGCGTCGGCAACATCGAGATGTCACGCATCATGGGCGCCGACGTGCGGCTGGACAACGCGGGCTTCGACATCGGCATCCGCAAGAGCTGGGAAGAAGCCATGGACGACGTGCGCAAGGCCGGCGGCAAGCCCTTTCCCATTCCGGCCGGCTGCTCGGAGCACCGCTACGGCGGGCTCGGCTTCGTGGGGTTTGCCGAGGAGGTACGGCAGCAGGAAGCCGAGCTGGGCTTCAAGTTCGACTACATCGTGACCTGCTCGGTCACAGGCAGCACGCAGGCCGGCATGGTGGTGGGCTTTGCGGCCGACGGCCGGGCCGACCGCGTGATCGGCATCGACGCATCGGCCAAGCCGCAGCAGACCTTCGAGCAGATCGTGCGCATTGCCAGGAACACGGCCGAACTGGTCGAACTGGGCCGCGACATCACCGACAAGGACGTGGTGCTCGACCGCCGCTTCGGCGGCCCTGAATACGGTCTGCCCAACGAAGGCACGCTGGAATCGATCCGCCTTTGCGCGCGCCTGGAAGGCATGCTGACCGACCCCGTGTACGAGGGCAAGTCGATGCACGGAATGATCGAGAAGGTGCGCCTGGGCGAATTCCCCGCGGGCTCGAAGGTGCTGTATGCGCACCTCGGCGGCGTGCCGGCGCTGAACGCCTACAGCTTCCTGTTCCGCAACGGCTGAGCGAACTCGGCTCGCGCGGCAGATCTCCGTCATGTAGGCAGCCGCTCAGCCCGCCTATCCTTCCGACAATTTGCCTCGATCGGTCATCGCGGTTTGACGCGCACATACTCCCCAGAGGGCTTGGCCGACTTGTCCGCCCTGACACACAAGTGTCCGTCGCACAGCGTGACATCGGCCTCGTTGTAAGCCTTGAGCAATGTGGCAGAAATTTGGTTCTTCGAGATCTCGTCGTAGTAGTGACTCGACAACCAAACACCGCCCGACAGCATCAACACCAGGCTGCCCAGCGTGATGCCTGCGACCTTCCAGATCAGGTGGCGGTGCAACGCCTCGGCACGTCGGAGCTGCGCGCTCAAGGCAAGAGAAGACTGATGGATTTGTTCGCCTGCTTCGCGCAGGCGCCGTTCATAGTCGGAAACCGGCCGCTCGATGCCACCGCGAACATCTGCAAGCACCGCCTCTGGCAGCCGGCCCAGCTGCTCGTTGGCGGCTTGGCGCACCACGGCCGGCACCTGTTGGGAAAGCCTCTGCAGTTCCGAGCCGGATTGCTCGCATCGGCGCTCGAACTTTTCGACCAGCGCGCTCATCTTGCTGGCCAACGCCAGCATGGTTTGATCGTTCACTTTTATTTGCCTCGCCTGTTCCGCGCGTGGATGGGCTCAATGGCGCATGACCATCGCCGGCGCATTCATTGCAGGCTGCTGCTGCGCTTGCGCCTGTTGTTGCGCAACCCATTGCTCCTGCCGATTCACTTCCGCAATTCCCTCTGCGATCACCTCTCGGCCCGGCGGCAGGTCCGCCAACGTCTGTTGCATTCTTCTGAAGGTGGCGTCATCGGCGCTCAGCATGCGGTCCAGAAATGCGGACAGGTCGTCAGTGGGTGAGGGCTCCTTGGATGGCGTCTGCGGCGTGCGTTGCGCTTCGCCCGTTGCTTCTGCAGGCGCGGCGCCAGGCAGCATGCGGCTCGCCTCGACTTCACAGAATTGGCCGTAGGTTTGCCTGGTGTTCGATGTGACGTTGCCCCTGTTGTTCTGAGCCAGCGCATAGACGGCCGCCTCCATGACCTGAGTGGCGGTCATGTGGCCGGGTTCTTCCCGGGCGGCATCCGAAATGCGTCTGGCGATCAGGTGGTCCTGGCCTTCGCCGCGGCTACCGTGCACCCCTTCACCGCGCCAGCGGGATTCCAGTTGAACTTCCTGTTCCGTAAGGGGCCGTTGCTCGAGCTCGGCGGCCAAGCGATTGGTTTCCAGGATTTCTTCGCGCACTTTGACTTCGTTGTAGTGGGCGTAGCCTTCGGTCAGGTGGCAGGCGCTCTCGTAAGCGGCCTTGTCTTTTCCCGTCAGGGCGTTGGAGCGCGCGGTCGCGATGGCGGCATTGGGTTCTTCAACGCGAAAGTGCCCGAGTTCGTGGGCCAGGATGCTGACTGTGCCTTCGGGGGTGGTGAAGCGGTCGAGGGCGATGCGGAGGCGGCCGGGATTGTCCTTATCCACCGGCGTCCTGTACTCGCCCGCACCGGCTTCTGGGTTGATCCTTCCAGCGGCCGTGTAATCGCTGGAGGCATAGGCGCGCATGTCGGCCTTGAGCGTTTCCGACCTGTTGATCATTGCGAGCGCCTCGGGCGAAATCTTGTACGCCTTGAATTTGTTCTTCTCGTCGGCCAACCACTCTGCTGTGATGGCCGTGGTGAAAGTGCTCATTTTTTGGTTCCCTCTCTCTGATTCTTTAGTGATTCAAGGTCGCGCTGAACGGTGATGCCTCCCACGCATTCGTAGTAACTGAAATCGAATTCAATTCGCCCGTTCCTAGGCCCCTTGAAGAAGCGGGGAGTGACATAGAAGATGCCCTGGAGCTTTCCTGTTTGAAAGGGCGGCGTTGGCACCCCCCCTGGCAACGCCACAGCAGGCGCTACGGGACGGTGTGGCGAGACGGTGAAGCCGTCGCCGAAGGTGGCGATCACATCCGCCAGTGTCACGCATGATTTCCTGATGTCGACGTCAAAGCTGAAATACCTTTTCCCCCCAAACCTTGGTCTGTCGTCATCTGCACGCTTGTAGTAAAAGTTGCTGACGCCCGCTGGCAAATGTTGAAGCTCTTCTGCGTTCCCCGCTCCCGCCGAGATCCGCCAAGGAACATTTCTGGACTCGCTGTAGTCCCGGTCGTTCTTGATCCCCAGGGTTTCATAAAACAGGTGGCTTGGATCGGAGAGGTCATCCGTCCGTGCGATGCACCAGGCCAGTTCGACGATCGGGTGTTTCGGCGGCCGGGCTTCGGCGCTCTGAACCGCGCATGATGCTGCCGTCGAGGAGTTGAAATTCGACACCCCCGGCAGAACGCCGCACCCTGCGACGGACACCGCCGTCGCCAAGGCCAGCAGCACCGCTTTGAATGCGTGCAATTGCTTCATTGATTTCCCGCCCTTCCGGATGTCGCGATCACATCCGCAGTGTCACGCAGGATTTCTTGGGGTCGGTTCAAAACCAACGCGCCTTTTCCCGCTGATCGTGAACTTATCGACGTCTATGCGTTGGAAGGATTGAAATTCGACACACCCGGCGGAACGCCGCACCTTGCAACGGACAGCGCCGTCAGCAAAGCCGGCAGCATCGCCTTGGATGTAGCAATTCCCCATTTGATGTCCCCCGCCCTTCCGGCGCTCGAGACATCGTCGATGCCCGATCGATCAGCTCGCGCGGCAGATCTTGAGCATGTTGGTGCCGCCCGGGGCACCCATCGGCTCGCCGCAGGTAATCGCATAGACGTCGCCGGTCTGCACGATGCCGCGCTTCTTCAAGTGGGCTTCGGCCTGCTCGAGCGCGGTGTCGCGGTCGCTTTCCGAATCCATCAGCAGCGGGCGCACGTTGCGGTAGAGCGCCATCCTGCGCTGCGTGGCAAGGCGCGAGGTCAGCGCGTACATCGGAATGTGCGCGCGGTGGCGGCTCATCCACAGCGGCGTGGAGCCCGACTCGGTGAGTGCCACGATGGCCTTGGCGCCGAGATGGTGGGCCGTGAACAGCGCGCCCATGGCAATCGACTGGTCGATGCGGCTGTAGGTCTTGCCGCTGAAGTCGGCGTCGAGCATCTTGTCCTCGGCCGATTCGGCGGCCTCGCAGATGCGGCTCATCTCCTGCACGGTTTCGAGCGGGTAGCGGCCCGAGGCGGTTTCGGCCGAGAGCATCACGGCATCGGTGCCGTCGAGCACGGCATTGGCCACGTCGCTCACCTCGGCGCGCGTGGGCACGGGGTTGGTGATCATCGACTCCATCATCTGGGTCGCGGTGATCACCACCTTGTCCATGTCGCGCGCCATGCGGATCATCTTTTTCTGCAGCGCGGGCACGGCGGCATTGCCCACCTCCACCGCGAGATCGCCGCGCGCCACCATGATGCCGTCGCTCGCGCGGAGGATCTCCTCCAGCTTGGGAATGGCTTCGGCACGCTCGATCTTGGCGATCAGGCCCGGCTTGTGGCCGAATTCGGCCGCGGCCACGTTGCACAGCTGGCGCGCCATTTCCATGTCGGTGGCGTTCTTGGGAAAGCTCACCGCCACGTAGTCGGCCTGGAAGCTCATCGCGGTCTTGATGTCTTCCATGTCCTTGGCCGTGAGCGCCGGCGCCGTGAGGCCGCCGCCCTGCTTGTTGATGCCCTTGTTGTTGGAGAGCTCGCCGCCCAGCTTGACGGTGGTGTGCACCGCCTCGCCGCGCACCGCGTCGACCGTGAGCACGATGAGGCCGTCGTTCAGCAACAGCTTGTCGCCGGGGCGCACGTCGCGCGGCAGGTCCTTGTAGTCGAGGCCGACCGCGTCGGTGTCGCCGGGTTCGGTGCGCGAGGCGTCGAGCACGAACTTGGCGCCCGGCTCGAGCCAGACCTTGCCCTGGGCGAACTTGCCGACGCGGATCTTGGGGCCCTGCAGGTCGGCCATGATCGCCACCTCGCGGCCGGTCTTGCGGGCCGCCTCTCGCACCATGGCCGCGCGGTCGATGTGGTCCTGCGCCGTGCCGTGGCTGAAATTGAGCCGCACCACGCTGACCTTGTTCAGGATCATCTGTTCCAGCAGCTCGGGCGTATTGGACGCCGGGCCGAGCGTGGCGACGATCTTGGTGGCGTGGCGGGGAAGGCGATCCGTGATCATTGAGCTAGTCTCCATTTTGTATCCGCTACTGTATACACTTTGTGTGACTACAGGAAGTGGACGCGGCGCCCACGCGAGAAAAATCAGCCCGCGGCGCGCTTGGCAAGAATCTCGAAAGCCGGCAGGGTCTTGCCCTCGAGCACTTCGAGGAAGGCGCCGCCGCCGGTCGAGATGTAGCCGACCTGCTTTTCGATGCCGTACTTGGCAATGGCCGCGAGCGTGTCGCCGCCGCCGGCGATCGAGAAGGCGCTGCTTTCGGCGATGGCCTGGGCGATGGCCTTGGTGCCACCCGCGAAGGCATCGAACTCGAACACGCCCACCGGGCCGTTCCAGACGATGGTGCCGGCTTCGCGCAGCTGCGCGGCCAGCTGCGCGGCGGTCTTGGGGCCGATGTCCAGGATCAGGTCGTCGTCGGCCACGTCGTTCGCGTCCTTCACCGTGGCGGGCGCATCGGCCGCAAAGGTCTTGGCCGTGACCACGTCCACCGGAATCGGCACGTCGGCGCCGCGGGCGCGCATGGATTCGATCACCGCCTTGGCCTGGTCGATCAGGTCGGGCTCCGCCAGCGACTTGCCGATCTTGAGGCCGGCCGCGAGCATGAAGGTGTTGGCAATGCCGCCGCCGACGATCAGCTGGTCGACGTTGGCCGACAGGCTCTTGAGGATGGTCAGCTTGGTGCTCACCTTGGAGCCCGCCACGATGGCCACCAGCGGCCGCTTGGGCAATGCCAGCGCCTTGGAGATGGCGTCGATCTCGGCCGCGAGCAGCGGGCCGGCCGCGGCCACCTTGGCGAACTGCGCGATGCCGTAGGTGGTGGCTTCGGCGCGGTGGGCCGTGCCGAAGGCGTCGTTCACGTAGATGTCGGTGAGCGCGGCGAGCTTGCGGGCCAGCGCTTCGTCGTTCTTCTTCTCGCCCTTGTTGACGCGGCAGTTCTCGAGCAGCACGACCTGGCCGGGCTTCACGTCGACGCCGTCGACCCAGTTGGCCACCAGCGGAACCTCGCGGCCCAGCAGCTCGCCCAGGCGCTTGGCCACGGGAGCCAGCGAGTCCTCGGGCTTGAATTCGCCTTCGGTCGGGCGGCCCAGGTGCGAGGTGACCATCACGGCGGCGCCGGAATCGAGCGCCAGCTGGATGCAGGGCACCGAGGCGCGCACGCGCGTGTCTTCGGTGATGTTGCCGGCGTCGTCCTGCGGCACGTTGAGGTCGGCACGGATGAAGACGCGCTGGCCGGCGGCCTTGCCCTGCGCGCAGAGGTCGGTGAATCGAATGACGTTCATGGATCTGGAGGTGGTGGAAGACAAGTCGCCCGCATTGTAGGTTTCGCCCCGCGGCGGCTCTACCCGCGTCATGCCGTGCGCCGATGCTTTTTCAGCCAGCCTTTTGCTGTTCCCGGGCAAAGCGCTCGAGGACCTCGACAAAGCTCGCGGCGGCGGGCGAGAGGGTGCGCCGCGCGGCGCTGTAGACGCAGACTTCGCGGTGGAAGTCGGGCGACTCGAGCCGCACCATCTGCAGGCCGTGGGCGCGCACCAGCGGCGCCGAATAGGTCGGGCACACGGTGAGCCCCAGGCCCGAGGCCACCATGCCGAGCGCCGTGGTCATGTACGACACCTCCTGCGTGGCCGGGCGCAGCATGTAGTCACGTTCGGCGGGCGCCAGTTCGGGCAGCACGCGCTGGCGGAAGTCACGCGTGGGCGCGATGAAGGTGTAGGGCTCGAGCTCGTGCCAGCGCACCTTGCGACGCCTGGCAAACGCATGGCCGGGCGGGCAGATCAGCCAGTGCCGGTCGCGCAAGAGCGTGCGGCGCTCGATGGCGGCATCCACCGCCACGTCCTGCCCCACCGCAAGCTCCACGTCGCCGGCCATCACGCCGGCCAGCAGGTGCTCCGGCAGCGTGTCAGCCAGGCGCACGTCGACATCGGGATAGGCCTCGCGATAGACCGCGATCACGCGCGGCATCAGCGTGCAGGCCATGAGTTGGGGCGCTGCAAGACGCAACACACCTTTCTTCTTGTCACGCAAATCCGTCACGCCGGCCACCGCGGTCGTGAGGTCGCCGAGGAGCCGGTGCACCGAAGGCAGAAACTCGCGGCCGGCTTCGGAGAGCTGCACGCGGCGCGTGTGGCGGTCGAGCAGCTGCACGCCCATTTCGCGCTCGAGCTCGCGCACCAGCACGCTGAGCGCCGACTGCGTGAGGTGCAGCTGCTGCGCCGCGGCAGTAAAGCTGCCGGTCTCGGCCACGGCCGCGAAGGCGCGCAATTGGCGCAGGGTCAGATTCATATGGTTATTTCATCAATCGATGAATTAATTTCGATTGCATCATAAGACGCGGCATCGCCCAATCACGGCTTACCGGAGACAAGCCATGCCGACGACTGCCAACGCGGCCCCCCCAGTTCGCGGGCTGCACCATTTCGCCTGGCGCTGCCGCGACAGCGAGGAAACCCGCCGCTTCTACGAAGACCTGCTGGGCCTGCCGCTCGCCCACGTCATCAAGAGCGACCACGTGCCGAGCACGGGCGAGTACTGCCCTTACGTGCACATCTTTTTCCAGATGCGCGATGGCTCGTACATCGCCTTCTTCGACCTGGGCGACGACATTGCCGCACTGCCTTCGCCCAACACGCCCGCGTGGGTGAACCACATTGCGCTGCGTGTGGATTCCGTCGAAGACCTGCTGGCCGCCAAGGCCCGGCTCGAAGGCGCGGGCGTGGAAGTGCTGGGCGTGACCGACCACCACATCATCGAGTCGATCTATTTCTTCGACCCCAACGGCATCCGCGTGGAACTCACCACGCCGACCGTGCCGCAGGCCGAGATGGATGCGCATGCGCGGCGCGCCCGCGCGGACCTCGATGCGTGGACCGCACGCAAGGCGCAGCTTCGTGCAGCGAAAGGCGGTGCGAATGTCTGAACTGCAGCTCGCCGTCATCGACGTGAAAGCCGGCGCGGCCATGGAAAGCCAGTCGGGCCTGCAGATGCTGCGTCCGCGCATCTACGGCGCCTTTCGCGCGCCGCCGGGCCCCAGGAAGATCGCGGCCATCGTGATGCACCCGGCCAGCAACTTCATGGGCCACTACCTGATCGGCCCGCTGGCCGAGCGCGGCATCTGCTGCATGGGACTGAACTCGCGTTACGTGGGCAACGACACAGTGCTCTTGATGGAGCGTGCCATCCAGGACCTGGGCGCCGGCGTGCAGTACCTGCGCGCGGCCGGCTACGAAAAGGTGTTTCTCATCGGCAACTCGGGCGGCGCGGCGCTCGCGAGCTTCTACCAGGCGCAGGCCGAGAAGCTCACGGCCACGCACCTGCCCGATGGCGACCCGACCCACCTGCACCCGAGCGACCTGCCGCCGGTGGATGGCATTGCGCTGTGCGCCGCGCACTTGGGCCGCACGCGGCTGATGCGCGACTGGATCGATCCCTCTGTCACCGACGAGCACGATCCGCTTTCGGTGGACGCCGAGCTCGACATGTACGACCCGCGCCACCGCGTGCCCTACGACTCGGACTTTCTCACGCGCTTCAGCACGGCGCAGAAGGCGCGGCTGGATCGCATCGAGCAATGGTGCATCGACCGGCTCGCGCAGTTGCGCAGCACCCCGGGCGCGCCGCGCGACCAGGCCTTCGTCGTCTACCGCACGCACGCCGATCCGCGCTGCGTCGATCTTTCGCTCGACGCCAACGACCGCCTGCCGGGCAGCGTGTGGGGCGATGCGCGGCAGGTGAACTATTCGGCCAACGCGATGGGGCGCACCACCTCGCTCACGGCCTTTCTTTCGCAATGGTCGTCGCGCTCGCAGGCCGACGGGCCCACCAACCTCGCGCGCACCACGGTGCCCAAGCTGCTGCTGACCTACACGGGCGACCAGTCGACCTTTCCGAGCACGCGCGATGCGTGGCTGGCCGCCGGCGGCGGGCGCATCCGCAACGTCGACATCGTGGGCGGCAACCACTATCTCGCGGGGCAACCCGAGCTGGTGCCCAAGGCCGCGGATGCGATCGCCGAGTTTGCCCACGCGCTGTAGAAGAAACATGGAAAGCTTTGCATTTGCACCGGCCTACGAGCTTCCGAGCTGGCCCTTCACGCCGCCGCCCGAACTGGGCAGCCCCCGGATCGTTCGCCACCCGATCGTGATCGTCGGTGCCGGGCCTTCGGGCCTCACGCTGGCCTGCGACCTGGCGCAACGCGGCGTGCGCGCCGTGCTGCTCGACGAAGACGACACCGTCGGCGTGCGCGGCGCCTCGTCGCGCGGCATCTGCTATGCGCAGAAGAGCCTGGAGATCTTCGAGCGCCTGGGCATCTACGAGCGCATCGCGGCCAAGGGCGTCACGTGGTCGTTCGGGCGCACCTTCTCGGGCGAACAGGAGGTCTACAACTTCAACCTGCAGGCGAACAGCGTCTCCAGGCAGCCGCCGTTCATCAACCTGCAGCAGTTCTACCTGGAGTGGTTCCTGGTCGAGCGCATTCTCGAACTCGGGCTCACCGACCTGCGGTGGAAGAGCCGGGTGACGCGCGTGGAGCCACTCCGCGACGGCGTGCGCATCGACGTCGAGACGCCCGCGGGCCGCTACACGATCGAGGCCGACCGGCTGATCGACGCCACGGGCGCCAACAGCCCGATCCGCACGCAGCTCGGCATCGATGCGCATTCGTCGCGCAGCACCGACCGCTGGTGCATCAGCGACGTGCGCTTCAAGAAGCCCTTGCCGGTCGAACGATGGACCTGGGTCGACGCCCCCTTCAACGAAGGCCGCGGCGTGTGGCAGCACCTGATGGCCGATGGCGTGTGGCGCATCGACTACCAGATGCCCGAAGACTGCGACCCGGCCACCATCAGCCAGCCCGAAGTGGCGGGGGCGCGGCTGCGCGAGCAGCTCGGGCCGGGCGTGGAGTTCGAGTTCGTGTGGATCGGCCCGTATGGCTACCGCGACCACCTGCTCGACAGTTTCCGCCACGGCCAGGTGTTTTTCATCGGCGATGCCGCGCACGTGGTGAGCCCCTTCGGCGCCCGCGGCGGCAACAGCGGCATCCAGGACGCGGCCAACCTCGGATGGAAGCTCGCGCTGATCGCGCAAGGGCAGGCCAGCGATGCGCTGCTCGACAGCTATGACGCCGAGCGCCAGCCCGCGGCACGGCAGAACCTCGAAGTGACGAGCCGCTCGGCGCGCTTTCTCGCGCCGCGGTCGTCGGCCGAGCACACGCTGCGCCGCGCCGTGGTGGCACTGGCTGCGCGCCATCCGTTCGCGCGGGCGCTGGTGAACACCGGCCGCATGTCGGTCGCCAACGACTATCCGTCCGCGCCCCAATTGCCCGAGGGTGGGCGCACCGTGCAGAACCTGCCGCTGCGCTGGACCGATGGGCGCGAGACGACGCTGATGCAGTTGCTGGCCGAGGGCACGCAGTGCATTGGGCTATGGCTGGCGCCGACACGCGCCGAAGCAGAAGCGGCATTGGCAGCGACCGCCTCGCTTCCCTTGCACTTGCTGGCCATCAGCGGCGACAGCGGCCTGCCGACGCTGCAAGCCGACGATCGGCTCACCAGCCATCTGGGCATCGGCGATCCGGGCGGCTTTGTGCTCGTGCGTCCCGATGCCTATCGCGCGGCGCTGCTCGCGCAGGCCACCCCCGAATCGATTGCCAACGCGTTGCGCACGGCCCTTGCCCGGAACACCACCCCATGACCACCGAGCCCCGCATCCCCGACCCCGACGGTTTCTACGCAGCCATGCTCACCGCGCATGAAGGCCTGGACGAAGCGCAGAGCGCCGATCTCAACGCGCGCCTCGTGCTGCTGCTGGCCAACCAGTGCGGCGACCAGGACGTGCTGCTGGCCTGCATCCGCGCGGCGGCCGAAGACTCCCCCACAAGCAAAGCCCCATGAACGCCAACGTCTCCTTCGCCTCTGCCTCCGACACGCGCGAGCAGAAACCCCGACTGCGGGAACTCGCGCCCGGCGTGTACGGCTACATCAGCGATTTCGATCCGAACTGCGGCTTCGTCGTCGGCGACGAGCAGGTGGTGCTGATCGACACGCGTCCCACGCCGCGCATGGCGCGCGACTTTCTCGCGGCCATCCGTACGGTGACCGACAAGCCCATCAAGACCATCGTGCTCACGCACTACCACGCGGTGCGCGTGATGGGCGCCAGTGCCTTCGACGAGGTCGAGGCCATCGTCGCGAGCAACGGCACGCTCGACTGGATCCGCACGCGTGGACAGGCCGATTTCGATTCGGAGGTCGGCCGCTTTCCGCGCCTGTTCGCGGGCGTCGAGGAGATTCCGGGCCTCACGTTCCCGACGATGAGCTTCGAGCGCGAGATGAGCCTGTGGCTCGGCCCTCGCCCGGGCCTGGGTCGCGAGCTTCGCCTGATGGCGCTGGGCCGCGGCCATTCGAGCGGCGACACGGTCGCGTGGCTGCCCGACTGCGGCGTGCTGTTCTCGGGCGACGTGGTGGAGAACCACTGCGGCGTGTATGCGGGCGACGCCTACATCGGCGACTGGGCCGGCACGCTCGACGCCGTGCTGGCGCTGAAGCCGCGCGTGCTGGTGCCGGGACGCGGCGCGGTGCTGCAGGACGAAGCCGCTTGCGCCGAGGCCATCGGGCTCACCAAGGCATTTCTCGGGACGTTGCTGGGCAGCGTGAAGGCCGGCATTGCCGCCGGCGAAACGCTCAAGGGCTGCTTCGCGCGAGCAGAGGCGGCGATGGCGCCGCGCTTCGGCACCTGGCCCGTGTTCCAGCACGTGCTGCCCTTCGACGTATCGCGCGCCTATGACGAGCTGCGCGGCATCGAGCATCCCGTGGTGTGGACGGCAGAGCGCGACCGCGAGCTCTGGCAGACGCTCCGCGGCGAATGACCCGCGAACGATTTCAAGACAAGCAACGGAGACAAAAGACGATGAAGCGATTCCTTCCCCTCCTGGCCGCAGCCCTCGCGCTGGCCACCAGCCCCATTGCGTCCGCGCAGCAGCAGGCGGCCTACCCGAGCCAGCCCGTGAAATGGATCGTGCCCTACGTGGCCGGCGGCGGCACCGACAACCTTGCGCGCGCACTGGCGGAGGCGATGCAGCCGTCGCTCGGGCAGCCGCTGATCATCGACAACCGGCCGGGCGCATCCACCAACATCGGCGTGTCGGTGCTGATGCAGGCCAAGCCCGACGGCTACACGATCATGCAGGCCGAGAACGCGGCGCTGCTCTTCAACGAACACATGTTCGCCAAGCTGCCCTACAAGCCCGCGAGCGATTTCACGTACATCGGCACCATCGGCCGCTTTCCGGTGGCGCTGGTCGTGCACCCCGACTTTCCCGCGAAGAACGTGGCCGAGTTCGTGCGCTACGTGAAGGCCAACCCGGAGAAGGTGAGCTACGCCTCGCCGGGCAACGGCTCGCCGCACCACATGGCGATGGAGCTCTTCAAGCAGAAGGCCGCGATCAGCATCACGCACGTGCCCTACAAGGGCGCCGCGCCCGCCATGACCGACGTGATGGGCGGCCAGGTGCCGACGATGATGCTCGACCTGGCCTCGGGCCTGCCGATCATCAAGGCGGGCAAGGTGCGCGTGCTGGCCATCGCGCTGCCGCAGCGCGCCAGCGCACTGCCCGATGTGCCGACCTTCATGGAAGCCGGCTTCAACGACGTCAACGCCTATGCCTTCCACGGCCTGATCGGCCCGGGCGGCATGCCGCCCGACGCGGTGGCGCGCATCAACGGCGAACTGCACAAGGCGATGAAGGCGCCGAAGGTGGCGAAACTGTTCTCGGAATTCGGCTTCGAGGCGCTGCCGGGCACGCCGCAGGAGTTCTATAAGCTCTCGCGCGCCGAAAGCGAGCGCTGGGGCAAGATCATCCAGGCCGCCGGCGTAAAGCTGGATTAAAAGGGCCCCCCGCTTTTCACTCCGCTTCGCTGCGTGTAACTCCACCCCCCGAGGGGGAGGCGCGGCCCGGCGGCAGCCGCCGGCTACCAGCCGAGCCCCAGGTGCAAGGGCAGGTACACCGCCATGCCCGCCAGCATCGTGCCGAACACGCCGCGCCGCCAGTAGTAATAAGCGGCGCCGACCACCGCGGCATACAAGCGGGCGTCGTGCAACGTGGTGATCAGGTGCCCCTGGGTCATCACGATCTCGGGCGCGATCACGCCCGCGAGCGCGGCGGCCGGTGCGTAGTGCAAGGCGCGGTGCGCCCAGTCGGGCAGGCCCCAGGGCCGGTCGAGAATGAAGAAGAAGCAGCGGGTGAGGACGGTGACCGCGGCCAGGCCGACGATCACGCCCAGCGTCCACAGGTCGGTGCCCCTCACTTGTCGTCCTCCGCGTCGGGGTCGAGCCCGAACTGCTTCTCGAGCCAGAAGCACAGCAGCACCGCCACACCGATGGCCACCACGATGTTGAGCTTGAGCGGCAAGGCATAGGCGGCCACGGCGGTGACGCTGGCAATCAGCGCGGCCAGCACGCGCAGCCGCGTGGTCGCCATCGAGCAGACGATCGCCACCAGGCTCAGCACGCCGGCAAAGCCGAGTCCCCAGTTCTGCGGAATGAAATTGGCCAGTGCGATGCCCAGGAGGCTCATGCCCATCCAGGAGCACCACGTCACGAAGTAGTTGCCAGTGAGGTAGGCCTCCTGGGCCTTCTGCTCATCGCCGACGAGCGGTGGCGAGGGGTACTTTCTCGTGAAGAGCGCGTAGCTGAGGTCGGCCGTGAGATAGCCGTGCGTCATGCGGCGCCAGCGCGGCATGTGCATGAGGTACGGCCGCAGGTGCAGGCTGAACACCACGAAGCGCAGGTTGACGCAAAAGCCCGTGGCCAGGATCACCCAGGCCGGCGCGCCCGCGAACAGCAGCGGAATGGCCGCAAGCTGGGAGCTGCCGGCATAGACCAGCAGCGTCATGGCCACCGACTCGAGCACGCTCATGTTCGACTTGACCATGGCCACGCCCGTCATCAGGCCCCAGGCGCCGATGCCCAGCGCGGCCGACGACATGTCGCGGATGCCCGCGCGGAACTCGGGCCGGCGGCGGATGGCAGCGGACAGGAACATCAGCCGAAGCGCTGCCCGGGCTTCAGGTCGAAGCCGCGCAGGAAATCGGCCACGGCCAGGCGCTTGCCGCCGGGACGCTGGAGTTCGGTCGCCATCACGATGGCGCCGGCCGCCGCCACCGCAACGCCGGCGTCGGTCACGGCCAGGAGGGTGCCCGGCGCGGCAGACACCTCGGCCGCGACCGCGCGCGCGGACCAGAGCTTGATGGTCTCGCCGTCGAGTGGGCTGTTGGCGCCCGGAAAGGGATCGAACGCGCGAATGCGCCGCACGATGGCGTCGGCGGGCTGGTTCCAGTCGATCTGGGCTTCGTGCTTTTCGACCTTGTTGGCATAGGTGACGCCTTCGGCCGGCTGCGGCGTGCGCGCCAGCTGGCCGATGCTGGCCAGCGCCTGGACGATCATGCGGCCGCCCAGCTCGGCCAGGCGGTCGTGCAGGCGGGCGGTGTTGTCGCCGCCGATCTCGACCGCTTCGCGCAGCAGCATGTCGCCCGTGTCCAGGCCGGCGTCCATCTGCATGATGGTGATGCCGGTCTGCGCGTCGCCGGCTTCGATGGCGCGGTGGATCGGCGCCGCGCCGCGCCAGCGCGGCAGCAGGCTGGCGTGGATGTTGAGGCAGCCGAACTTCGGCAGGTCGAGCACCCATTGCGGCAGGATGAGCCCGTAGGCGGCCACCACCATCACGTCGGGCGCAGCGGCCAGAAGGGCCTCGCGTGCGGCCGAGGCATCTTCCGGGTACTTGCCGTCCAGCCGCAGGCTGCGCGGCTGCGCCACCGGCCAGTTGTGGGCCACGGCGCATTGCTTGATGGGCGAAGCCTGCAGCTTCATGCCGCGTCCCGCGGGCCGGTCGGGCTGGCTCAGCACCAGCGTGATTTCATGGCCGGCGGCGGCAATGGCTTCGAGCGCGACGCGCGCGAACTCGGGCGTGCCCGCGAAAACGACTTTCAGCGGGGTCAATCGCGGATCCGATCGAGTTCGAGGTCGTCCCCCGTGTGATAACGGCGAACCACGCCTGTCGGGTCGATGTAGATATAGAGCATGCGGCGCTCGTTCACCGCCTTGTAGCGCCAGGTCCAGACGGTGCCGTCGAAGGAGCTCACGCGGCTGGTTTCATAGGGCCGGCCATAGAAGGCGAGCACCTCGTTCTGGCGCCATTGGTCGACCTTGATGTCGTGGCCGAAGCGCGCCTCGTTGAGCACCTGGGTCACGGAAACGACCTTGCCCGAGGCATCGACGTCGATGTCGGTGACCTCGAAACCCGCCGGCATGCGCGAATACTGGAGCCGCTCCCCGCCGCCGTTGAGCGGATAGCGGCCCGTGGGCGCACCCAGGCGCTGCAGCGTTTCGGCCGCCGTGGTACCCGGAACGATGCGCGTGGGTTCGCTGGCGCAGCCGGCCAGGACGACGACAAGCCCCGCGGCCAGAACGGCCACCCAGGGCCGCAGGGACGGCATGGTCACGCCCGGCCCTCTTTGGCCTCTTCCCGCTGCTGCTTGAGCAGCTTGCTCTTGATGCGGTTGCGCTTGAGCGGCGACAGGTATTCGACGAACACCTTGCCCAGGAGGTGGTCGAGCTCGTGCTGGATGCAGACGGCCAGCAGGCCATCGGCCTCGATGGTGCGCATTTCGCCGTTCTCGTCCAGGGCCTGGACCTTGACCGACGTGGAGCGCATGACGCCGTCGTAGATGCCGGGGACCGACAGGCAGCCCTCTTCATTCAGCACTTTTTCGTCGCTGGCCCAGATAATCTCGGGGTTGATGAGAACGATCGGCTCGTTGCGCTCCTCGGAAACGTCGATGACGACCAGCCGTTCATGCACGTCGACCTGGGTCGCGGCCAAGCCGATGCCGCTGGCGTCGTACATGGTCTCCAGCATGTCGGCAACCAGCGCCTTGATGCGCGCGTCCACGCCCTGCACGGGCTTGGCCACCGTGTGCAGTCGCTTGTCCGGGTAACTCAGAATGATTCGTTTGGCCATGAAAAAGGGGAAAAGTTGTGGCTATTTTCGCCAATTCCGCGACGCGATGAGCCGGGATCGCCTGAAAACGTTGCCCTCCCAAGGGCTTCGGGCGCAGAATTCGTAGCAAATTGTGAGATTCGTATGTGCACCGATACTCGGTGCGCTCACCCATCCAGACATGAAAAAGCTCCGAAACCCTGTCCGCCAGCGCACGCCTCTCTTCGCCACGTTGGCAGCCCTTGCAGTGATCAGCAGCGGCACGACGGCCTGGGCGCAAAGCTATCCAGTCACCCCGCAGCAGCGCGCCACGGCCCAGCAGACCGCCCAGAACGGCGTTCCGTTGAGCGAACTGGCGCCCAATGCGCCTGACGAATACACGGTAAAACCCGGCGACACGCTGTGGGCCATTTCCCGCCTCTACCTGCTGCGCCCCTGGCGCTGGCCGGAACTGTGGGGCATGAACATCAGTGAAATCGCGAATCCTCACCGCATCTACCCTGGCCAGGTGCTGTACCTGGACAAGAGCGGTGGCCGTGCGCGGCTGACCATGCGCCGCGGCGCGGGCGGCAGCGGCGACGGCGGCACCATCAAGCTGTCGCCGCGCACGCGCTTCGATTCGCTGGCCGGCATGGCGCTGCCCACGCTCAACCCGAGCATCATCGAGCCCTTCCTGAGCGAGCCGATCGTGGTGGACTCCGACACGCTGCAGAGCGCGCCGCGCATCGTTGCCGGCAACGACAGCCGGGTGCTGCTGTCGCGCGGCGACCGTGCCTATGCGCGCGGCAATGCCGAGACGCCGCTGCTCGAAACCCCGGGCCCGCTGAAGAACTTCCGCGTGTTCCGCAGCGCCACGCCGCTCAAGGACCCCGGAACCGGCGAAATCCTCGGCTACGAGGCGCAGTACCTGGGCAAGGCCCAGCTCAAGCGTGGCGAATCGACCACGGTCGAGACCCAGAAGGACAAGGACGTCATCACCGTGGTGCCGGCCAGCGTCGACATCATCGCGGCGCGCGAAGAAATCCGCGCCGGCGACCGCCTGCTGCCGGAACCGCCGCGCCAGTTGCTGAGCTACGTGCCGCGCGCGCCCTCCACGCAGGTCGAGGGCCGGATCATCTCGGTCTATGGCAACGCGGTGCAGTTCGCGGCGCAGAACCAGGTGGTGGCCATCAACAAGGGCACGCGCGACGGCATCGACAGCGGCCACGTGCTGGCCATCCTGAAGAACGGCGAAACCATTCTCGACCGGACCGGCGAACGCAAGGAGACGATCAAGCTCCCGAACGAACGCATCGGCCTCCTGATGGTGTTCCGGCCTTTCGAAAAGGTGTCGTACGCGCTGGTGCTCGAAATTACCGACACCCCGCGTGCCGGCGACTTCCTCGTCAATCCCTGACGCTTTCGCCTTCGCTTGGAACGCGCTGAACTCGCTGGCTGGCTGCGGCTTTCACTGACGCCGGGCATCGGCGACGGTGGCGCTCGCCGGCTGCTGGCCGCCTTCGGGCTGCCGGAGAAAATCTTTGCGGAGACCAGCGCGGCGCTGCGGCAAGTCGTGTCGGCGGCGCAGGCCGATGCCTTGCATCTGGTGCCCTCCGGCCTTCAGGCCCAGATCGACCAGACTTGGCAATGGCTGCAACCCAACGCCGACGACGGCACCACGACGCGCCGCCTGGTGACGCTGGGCGACGCCGC
This sequence comes from Variovorax palleresanus, assembly GCF_051144945.1. Classification (NCBI taxonomy): domain Bacteria; kingdom Pseudomonadati; phylum Pseudomonadota; class Betaproteobacteria; order Burkholderiales; family Comamonadaceae; genus Variovorax; species Variovorax palleresanus. Next base: position 2,365,802 of record NZ_JBJNVP010000002.1, read on the forward strand.
CTACCCCGCGTCGCTGCTCGAAATGGCCGACCCGCCGCTGATGCTCTACGTGCTCGGTGCGGCCGCCTTCGACCTGACACAGCTCGAAAACAGCATTGCCGTGGTGGGCAGCCGCAACCCGACCCCCCAAGGCGCGGCCAATGCGCGCGCGTTCGGGCGCGCATTGGGTGAAGCGGGTTTGCCGGTGGTGTCGGGGCTGGCGCTCGGTGTCGACGGTGCCGCGCACCAGGGTGCGCTTGACGCGGCCGGCGACGCCGTGCGGCTTGCGACCGTGGCCGTGGTGGGAACCGGGCTCGATCGCGTCTATCCGGCGCGGCATCGCGATCTCGCGCACCGCATCATGTTGCAGGGGTTGATCGTGAGCGAGCTGCCGCTCGGCACGCCCCCGCTCACGCAAAATTTTCCGAAGCGCAACCGCTTGATCGCCGGCCTGGCCCGCGGCACGCTGGTGGTCGAGGCCGCGCTGCAATCGGGCTCGCTGATCACCGCACGGCTCACCTCGGAGCAAGGCAAGGAAGTGTTCGCCATTCCCGGGTCGATCCATTCGCCGCAATCGCGCGGCTGCCATGCGCTGATCCGCCAGGGCGCGAAGCTGGTCGAGTCGGTGAACGACATCCTCGAAGAACTGCCCGCGCTGCGCGCTGCCGGCGGCGCGGCTGCGGGTCTTTTCGAGAATGCGAGTGCGGGCGATCCGGCCTCCTCCTCCGGGCCGGAGAATCCGCTTCTCGAAGCCCTCGGCTTCGATCCGGTGAGCCTCGACGCATTGAGCGCCCGCACCGGCTGGAGCGCCGCCGCGCTGCAGGCCAAGATGCTCGAACTCGAGCTCGACGGCCACGTTGCGCGCCTGCCGGGCGGCCTTTTTCAACGAGCGGCAGCGGCATAACCGCTCTTTCTCTCTCTGTCAAAGAGAAAGAAGGGGCAGCGCACGAAGCTCGCGAGCGAGCCACCGGCTTCGGCTATATTGGGCCCATGTTCGAAGTGCTCGTGTTTGTCTACGAAAACTATTGGCGCGGCGATGCCTGCCCCGAACCCGAACAGCTGGGCCGCAAGCTCAGCGCGCACGGCTTCGAGGCAGAAGAAATTCGCGATGCGCTGCAATGGCTCGACGGCCTGAGCCTTGCAACGCAAGGCTTGCAGTTCGAGCGCAGCGCAATCGACGACGCGGTCGCCACGGTCACGCTGCGGGGCGCGCCCGAACCGGCCCTGCCGCAGTCGGACAACGCCATGCGGGTCTATTCGCAGGCCGAGCAGGAGCACCTGGGCGCCGATTGCCTTGGCTTCATCCGCTTTCTCGAGTCGTCGAATGTGCTGTCCTGCGGCCTGCGCGAGATCGTCATCGAACGTGCCATGGCGGCCCCGGGCGACCCGGTCGCGCTCGACGAACTCAAGATCATCGTGCTGATGGTGCACTGGAGCACGGGCATCGAGCCTGACGCGCTGGTGCTCGATGAACTCTGCGAAAGCCGCGAGGGCCGAATCGCCCACTAGTTGGGCTAGTTCAGCAGTCGTTCCGGATTGGCATCCAGCTTGGCCAGCGCCTCGCGCGTCGCGCGCACTGTGAGGGTTTCTTCCTCGGCCGGCACCAGCAGGCCGGCCTGCAGGTAGTTGGCCAGCCGGCCGACCTGGATCAGGAAGCTGCGGCCGTCGGCCGTTGCAAACAGGTGCAGTTGCTTGCGGTCGCTGCGCCAGACGAACTGCACCTGGCTCACGCGATCATTGTGGTCGAGCATGAACCAGTTGCCCACCTCCAGCTCATGGGCCCACGCCAGCATGTCTTCGGCCGGCGTGCCGCCCGCGATGTCGGCCACGACCTCGATCGAGGCCGCGTCGATGCCCAGCAGCAATTCGATGCTGTTCGCGTCGAGCGGCAGGCTGGATGCGCCGCCGTCGTCGCTCACGAAATCTTCCAGGTGCGCCAGGCGCTCGGCCATGGCTTCGATCTTGGCCGCGGGAATGGCTTCGGTCTTGGACAGGAAGGCATCAGACAAGGTTGCGCCGATGGTCTTGATGTGAGCTTCCTGCGGCTCGTCGATGATGCCGAGCAGGTTCATGCCCAGGCGCAGGCGCTGCAGCAGCTGCGGCAGGTCCTGGATCACGCGCGCACGGTCGGCGCGGTTGGGCTTGGCGCTCGCGGCCCACACCAGTTCGGAGGCCACGCGCTTGAGCATCACGGTCTGCTCGCCCTGTGCGCCATAGCGCAATGCGGCAATCGCCAGCACCTCGGCCCAGACCTTGAAGAGGAACTCGCGTATCTCTTCGCGCACCGGCATGTCGTTGAGCATCTTGCGCAGTTCGATGGTGTACTGGATCGCCATCGTTTCCTTCTGCTCGACCTGCTGCGCCACGCTCATGACGCGCTGGGTGGCGTCGCTCTGCGTGAGATAGCGGTTCAGGAAGGCGACGAACTCGTCGAACACCAGCTTGAACACGCGCTGGCCGGTTTCGGGGTACTGCTCGATCACCTGAACCACGCGCCGGATCTCGCCCTCGAGCGCGCTGCCGGAAATGGCGGCGGCGTCGAAGCCCATCACGCAGGAGCCCATGCGGTCGATCAGCATGCGCGCCGGATGCTGCAGCGTGCCGAAGAATTCGGGCTCGGCAATGGCCACGCGCAGCACAGGCATCTGCAGGCGCGCAAACCAGACACGCGCCGAGAAAGGAATGCGCTCTTCCGCGAGGATGGCCTGGAACATGAGCGCCACGATCTCGACCGTGGCCTTGTCGGCGGTGGTGGGCGCCCTTTTCTTGAGCTCCGCGCTGCGCCGCCGCAGGTCGACCGAGGCCTGCTGGATGACGGTCGCCTGCTCCGCGGAGCCTTCCATGTACTGCGTGGCGGCCATCCGGTAGGCGACTTCGGCTTCGGCGATGAGCCCTGCAAAGGTCTTGGAAGCCGCGCGCGAAGAACCGTCGCCGGCGCCGGCCGGTCCGGCACCTGGCACGCGTCCATCCATTCCCGTCGTCGTCGGGGAGGAGGAGGCGTTCGGCGCTTCCGCGCCAATGCGGGCGGCAACGAAGCGCTTGAGGCTCAGGAGCGCCGTCTGCGCACGCTGGCGCGCGACCATCAAGGGCGAACCGCCGGTGGTCGCGGCCGGCACGGAAGGAGCAAAGGCCCGCGGCTGCGACAGCGCATCGAAGCCTTGCTGCCGATGCACGGCGCCGGTGGCCTGGGGTGCGCCCGCGTTCTGGGGGGCGCCGGGCGCGTAAGGGGGCGCGGGCACCGTCGACGGTCCGCCGCCGGAAGCGCCGGTGCGCCGGACAAAGCTCTTGAGATCGATTTCCGGCATCACGCCTTTGGAAATCAGGAACGCGTTGGCGTCTTCGTAAGCCTTGACGACCACGCCGACGAGATGCTGCTGCACGGTGTCCTGCACCCGCGCCCACAGGGTGCGGCTCAAGCCCGCCGCCAGCCACTGGTCGACCAGCAGCTTGGCCATGCTTTCGGGCCGGAGCACGTCGTGGGCGTCCAGTTCGCTGGAACCTTCCAGGTGCTGGATGCGCAGCCGAAGGTCGCTGAGCTCGAAGCTGGCCTTGTCGTGGATCAGCTGCGCCAGGCGCGACGACAGAATGCTGCTCTCCATCGCGTCGTCGTCGATGAGTTCGAGCCGCAGCTTCGCATTGGATGACGCGCCCGGCACCGCGCCCGGCGCATCGACCGCCTTGCGCCAGCCCGTTTGCGCGAGCGCCACCCATTGCGATGCCTGGCCCTGGAAGGCCACGAAATCGTCGCGGCTCTCCTGCATGGCGCGTGCATTGCCCATCTCCGAAGCCTGCTGCGTCAGGCGGTCCCGGATGGCTTGCGCCAACGGGGCGATCACGCCCCCGGTCGCCAGAACGAAGCGCTCGCGCGTCTCGCGTGCGAGCTGCAAAGAAGAGGCGGACCGCGCAATGCTCATTGAAGGATCGGGAAGACCAGTGGGGCTCCGTGGGTGGGCGATGACCGCGAGCTTGCATCCGGAAATGCAACCGCACAAGTGTGCATCAGCTCCGTCATTCTCGCTGGCTCCGGCGGCGCGTTCCTCTCGAATTCGATCGGGGTCAGACCACCGCGCCGGCGTTCGGATCGTCCGGTCCGCCGTCGCGCTTGACCGGGCCCTTGACGAGATCTTCGCGCTTGACGCCGAGCCACATGGCAATCGCCGCAGCCACGAAGGCCGACGAATAGATGCCGAACAGGATGCCGATGGTCAGCGCCAGCGCAAAGTAGTGAAGCGTCGGGCCGCCGAAGAAGAACATCGAGAGCACCACCAGCTGCGTCGAGCCGTGCGTGATGATGGTCCGGCTGATGGTCGAGGTGATCGCGTTGTCGATGATCTCCACCGTGTTCATCTTGCGGTAGCGGCGGAAGTTCTCGCGCACCCGGTCGAAGATCACGACCGACTCGTTGACCGAGTAGCCCAGCACCGCCAGCACCGCCGCCAGCACCGCGAGCGAGAACTCCCACTGGAAGAAGGCAAAGAACCCCAGGATGATGACCACGTCGTGCAGGTTGGCCAGCACGGTGGCCACGGCGAACTTCCATTCGAAGCGGAACGCCAGGTAGATCATGATGCCCACCACCACCATGCCCAGGGCCTTGAGACCGTTGGTGGTGAGCTCGTCGCCCACCTGCGGGCCGACGACCTCGATGCCGCGCTGCGTGGCCGACGGGTCGACCGCCTTGAGAGCCTGCATCACCTGTGCGCTCTGCTGGTCGGAGTTCATGCCCTTTTGTGCCGGCAGGCGGATCTGCACGTCGCGCGAGGTGCCGTAGCTCTGCACCTGCACGTCCGGATAGCCGAGCTTGCCGACGGCCTCGCGCACCTTGCCGATGTCCGCGGACTGCTGGTAGGCCACTTCCATCACGGTGCCGCCCGTGAACTCCACCGACAGGTGCAGCCCGCGGTGCAGCAGGAAGAACACCGCCAGCGCGAAGGTGACGAAGGAAATGATGTTCAGCACCAGTGCGTGGCGCATGAACGGGATGGTCTTGTGGATGCGGAAGAATTCCATGGCGCTTGTCCTTGACCTTTACTTGCCTTCGGCCACGGCCGTGCCGTCGGTCTTGGGCCGCCAAACCGTGCCGATGGACACCGACTTGAGCTTTTTCTTCTGGCCGTACCAGAAATTGACGAGGCCGCGCGAGAAGAACACGGCGGAGAACATCGAGGTGACGATACCGATGCAGTGCACCACCGCAAAGCCGCGAATCGGACCTGAGCCGAAGGCCAGCAAGGCGATGCCGGCAATCAGCGTGGTCACGTTGGAGTCGAGAATCGTGCCCCAGGCGCGGTCGTAGCCGGCATGGATGGCCGCCTGCGGCGAAGCGCCGTTGCGCAGTTCTTCGCGCACGCGTTCGTTGATCAGCACGTTGGAGTCGATGGCCACGCCGATGGCCAGCGCCATGGCTGCGATGCCGGGCAGCGTGAGCGTGGCCTGCAGCATCGACAGAATGGCCACCAGCAGCATCAGGTTGACGGCCAGCGCGATCGACGAGAACAGGCCGAACAGCGCGTAGTAGGCGCACATGAACACCATGATGGCCAGGAAGCCATACATCACGCTCTTGAAGCCCTTCTCGATGTTGTCGGCGCCCAGGCTCGGACCGATGGTGCGTTCCTGGATGATTTCCATCGGCGCGGCCAGCGAGCCGGCGCGCAGCAGCAGCGCGAGGTCGGCGGCCTCGACCACGGTCATCGAACCCGAAATCTGGAAGCGGTTGCCCAGCTCGCCGTTGATCGACGGGGCCGTGAGCACCTCGCCCTTGCCCTTCTCGAAGATCAGCATGGCCATGCGCTTCTTGAAGTTCTCGCGGCTCACGTCGCGCATGATGCGACCGCCCTTGGCGTCCATGGTCAGGTCGACCTTGGGCTGGTTGCTCTGCTGGTCGAAGCCAGGCTGCGCGTCGGTCAGGTTTTCGCCAGTGACGAGCACCTGCTTCTTCACGATCACCGCGCGGCCGTTGCGCTCGAAGAATTTCTCGGAGCCGAAGGGCACCGGCCCGCCGCTCAGTTCGGCTGCGCGGCCTTCGGCGCTCTCGTCGACCAGGCGCATTTCAAGCGTGGCCGTGCGGCCCAGGATGTCCTTGGCCTTGGCCGTGTCCTGCACGCCCGGCAGCTGCACCACGATGCGGTCGAGCCCCTGCTGCTGGATCACCGGCTCGGCCACGCCAAGCTCGTTGATGCGGTTGTGCAGGGTGGTGATGTTCTGCTTCAGGGCCGCGTCCTGCAGCCGGCGTGCGGCCTCGGGCTTGATGGTGGCCGTGAGGCGCCAGACGTTGCCGTCCTGGCTGTCGGTGGTCGTGAGATCCTGGAACTGGTCCTGGATCAGCTGCTTGGCGGTTTGCAGCGCGGCCGCGTCGCGGAACGAAACCTCGATCGTCTGGCCGTTGCGGTTGACCGACGTGCCGCGGATACCCTTGTCGCGGAAGGTGGTGCGCAGGTCGCCCGCGAAGGATTCGGCCTTCTTGTCGATGGCACCCTTCATGTCGACCTGCAGCAGGAAGTCGACACCACCGCGCAGGTCGAGACCCAGATACATCGGGAACGCATGCAGCGCCGTGAGCCAGGCCGGCGACCGCGAAACCAGGTTCAGCGCCACGACGTAGGAAGGGTCGGCCGGATCGGGCACCAGTGCGCGCTGCACCGCATCGCGCGCCTTGATCTGCTCGTCGGCGGTGGCGAAGCGCGCGCGCAGCGAGCCGCCCTCGAGCGTGAACATGTCGGGCTTGACCCCGGCTGTCTTCAGCGCCTCCTCGACCCGGCCCTGGGTTGCCGCGTCGACCTTGACGGTCGACTTGGCTGCGGACACCTGCACAGCAGGCGCCTCGCCGAAGAAATTGGGGAGGGAATAGATCAACCCCACAAGCAGCACGATCACGATGATCGCGTACTTCCAGACCGGATAACGGTTCATGAGAAAGCGCTTTTAGAAACGGAACACCGCGTGACTTGAGGCCTTGCGCCAGGAAGCGCAAGGCCGGGTCGCGCTTTGATTTTGATTACTGCTTGACGGCGCCCTTGGGCAGGACCTGGACCACAGCGCTGCGCTGGATCTTGATTTCCACGCCATTGGCGATTTCGAGGCCGAGGTACTGGTCGCCGATGGAGGTGATCTTGCCGAGCACGCCGCCGGCGGTTGCCACCTCATCGCCCTTGGCCAGGGCTTCGATCATGGCGCGGGCCTCTTTCTGGCGCTTCATTTGCGGGCGGATCATGACGAAATACAGCACCACGAACATGAGGACCAGGGGCAGCATGCTGCCGAGCGAGGACAACATGTCGCCACCGCCGGAAGCAGCGGGCGCGGTTTGGGCGAAAGCAGAGGAAATGAACAAAAGAGTCTCCAGCAGAGAGAAGAGGAATGTCAGAAGCGCGAGCCGGGCCCGCGGTTCCGCGGCCCTGTAAAAAAGGGCCGCGAACCAGCGCTTGAAGCGGCATCGGCCGCGAACAGCACCGGGCATTGTATTCGTGGCAACGCCCCGCGCTCCGCGCTTATCCGGCGCGGAGGGCAGGGCTTTCCAGGGGCGGCAGGCGCGCCTCGGCTGCTCTTCTTTGAATAGCGGCTCCGCAAGCGGGCCGGCGGCTCGAGGGGCGTTCTTTCAGAATCTCAGGCGGCCGAGCGCTGGGCCTGTTGCGGGTTGCGCCACTTGGCGAGCAGGTCGCTCCAGCGGGTGCGGGCGGCCGCCAGGTTGCGGTCCTTCACGTGGCCGTAGCCGCGAATCTGCTCGGGCAGGCTCGCAATCTCCAGCGCCAGGGCGTGGTTCCCGGCGTTGAGGCCGGAAACAACCTCCTCGATGGCCGCGCGGTACTCGCCGATGAGCGCGCGCTCGGTCTTGCGCTCTTCGGTGCGCCCGAAGATGTCCAACGCCGTGCCGCGCAGGCCCTTGAGCCGGGCCAGCAGCCTGAATCCGGTGAGCATCCAGGGGCCGAACTTCTGCTTTTGCAGTTCGCCCTTGCCGTTCTTCTTCGCGATGATGGGCGGCGCGAGGTGGTAGTTGAGCTTGAAGTCCTTGCCCATCTGGCCCTCGAACATGCCTTCGACCCGGTCGAGGAAGGCGCGGTCGGTGTGCAGGCGCGCCACCTCGTACTCGTCCTTGTAGGCCATGAGCTTGAACAGGTAGCGGGCCACGGTTTCGGAGAGCGCGGTCTTGCCCAGCACCGATTCGGCCTGCCGCACCTTGCCCACGAACTGCCGGTACTCGTCGGCATAGGCTGCGTTCTGGTAGCCCGTGAGGAATTCGACGCGGCGCGCGACCAGGCTGTCGACGGTTTCGCGCTTCTTGAATTCGACCACCTGGCCCGGGCGCACGCGCTTTTGCAACGCGGCCGGATTCGCGGCCGCCTGGCGGCCCCATGCAAAGGCGGCCTTGTTGTTGTCGATGGCCACGGCGTTGAGCTCGATGGCGCGCATCAGCGACTCGAGCGCCAGCGGGATCCAGCCCTTTTGCCAGGCAAAGCCCAGCAGCATCGGATTGGCGTAGAGGCTGTCGCCCATCAAAGTGGTGGCGGCGGCATCGGCGTCGAAGGTGCCGAGCGCATCGGTGCCGACGACACGCGCAATCTGGTTCGCGCAGTCGTCTTGCGGGTTGACCCAGTTGGCGTTGCGCACAAAAGCGGCCGTGGGCGTGCTGTGCGTGTTGAGCGCCACGTGGGTGCGGCCCTCGCGCATGCGGGCCAGGGTTTCGGCGTTCACGGCCACCAGCGGATCGGCCGCCAGGATCAGGTCGGCCGCGGCGGTGCCGACGCGGGTGGTGCGGATCGCGTCCTGCGATTCGCCGATCAGCGCATGGCTCCAGGTGGCGCCGCCCTTTTGCGCCAGGCCGGCCGCGTCCTGCGTGACGATGCCCTTGCCTTCGATGTGGGCCGCCATGCCCAGCAGCTGGCCGATGGTGATGACGCCCGTGCCGCCGACACCGGCCACCACGATGCCCCAGACCTGGTCGCGCGCCAGCGCCGGCACGGCCGGTTCGGGCAGCGGGCCGAGCTCGAGCGGCGAATCGGCCTTGTTCCTGGACTTTTTCTTGAGCTGCCCGCCTTCGACCGTGACGAAGCTGGGGCAGAAACCCTTGAGGCAGCTCATGTCCTTGTTGCAGCTGCTCTGGTTGATGGTGCGCTTGCGGCCGAACTCGGTTTCCAGCGGCTCGACCGACAGGCAGTTGCTCTGCACGCTGCAGTCGCCGCAGCCTTCGCAGACCAGGTCGTTGATGACCACGCGCTTGGCCGGATCGACGGCCGTGCCCCGCTTGCGGCGGCGGCGCTTCTCGGTGGCGCAGGTCTGGTCGTAGATGATGGCGGTGGTGCCGGCCATCTGGCGGAACTCGCGCTGGATCTCGTCGAGCAGGTCGCGGTGCTTCACGGCCACGTGGTCGCCGGGAATGTTCACGCCTTCGTACTTCTCGGGCTCGTCGGTGACGATGACGACCTTCTTGGCGCCTTCGGCATGCAGGCTCTCGGCAATCTGCAGCACCGAATGGCCCTCGGGCCGTTCGCCGACCTGCTGGCCGCCGGTCATGGCGACCGCGTCGTTGTAGAGGATCTTGTAGGTGATGTTCACGCCTGCGGCAATGCTCTGGCGAATGGCGAGAAGGCCGCTGTGGAAATACGTGCCGTCGCCCAGGTTCGCAAAGATGTGCTGGTCGGTGGTGAAGGGCTGCTGGCCCACCCACGGCACGCCCTCGCCGCCCATCTGCGTGAAGCCAATGGTGGAGCGGTCCATCCAGGTCGCCATGAAGTGGCAGCCGATGCCGCCCATGGCGCGCGAACCTTCGGGCACCACGGTGCTGGTGTTGTGCGGGCAGCCCGAGCAGAACCATGGCTGGCGGTCGGCGCCCTGCACGCCGCCCACCTTGAGCACTTCCATCGAGCGCTCCTTGGCTTCGAGGATGGCGATCTGCGCATCGATGCGCGCATGCATGTCGGCGCCGGCCTGGTCCAGGATGCCGAGCTTGCGCAGGCGCTGTGCAATGGCCTTGGCGATCAGCGCCGGGTTCAGGTCGGCGTTGGCGCGCAGCAGCGTGTTGGCGGTGGGGTTGGGCATGGCCCATTCGCCGCCGGAGAAATCGCCGTCCAGCTCGTTGAACTTGCCCAGCACGGTGGGCCGCACGTCGGCGCGCCAGTTGTAGAGCTCTTCCTTCAGCTGGTATTCGATGACCTGGCGCTTTTCCTCGACCACCAGAATTTCCTGCAGCCCGGTGGCAAAGTCGCGCGTGAGCTGCGCCTCGAGCGGCCACACCACGCCCACCTTGTGCAGCCGGATGCCCAGCTGGCGGCAGGTGGCGTCGTCCAGGCCCAGGTCGATCAGGGCCTGGCGGGTGTCGTTGTAGGCCTTGCCGCTGGCCATGATGCCGAAGCGGTCGTTCGGGCCTTCGATCACGTTGTGGTTCAGCCGGTTGGCGCGGATGTAGGCCAGCGCGGCATACCACTTGTAGTGCATGAGGCGCGCTTCCTGCTCCAGCGCATGGTCGGGCCAGCGGATGTGCAGGCCGCCGGGCGGCATCTGGAAATCGGTGGGAATGACGATCTCGACGCGGTCGGGGTCGATCATGGCCGTGGCGCTCGACTCGACGATCTCCTGGATCGTCTTCATGCCCGACCAGACGCCCGAGAAGCGGCTCAAGGCAAAGGCATGAATGCCCAGGTCCAGGATTTCCTGCACGTTGGTCGGAAAGAACACCGGCGTGCCGCAGGCCTTGAAGATGTGGTCGCTCTGGTGCGCCGCCGTGCTGCTCTTGGAAATATGGTCGTCGCCCGCCACCGCGATCACGCCGCCCCATTCGGTGGTGCCCGCCATGTTGGCGTGCTTGAAGACGTCGGAGCAGCGGTCCACGCCCGGGCCCTTGCCGTACCAGATGCCGAAGACGCCGTCGAACTTGTTGGTGCCCGCGGGCGAGAAGCCCAGCTGCTGGGTGCCCCACAGGGCCGTGGCGGCGAGCTCTTCGTTCACGCCCGGCTGGAAGACGATGTTCTGTTCCTTCAGGAACTTGCTGGCCTTCCACAGCGCCTGGTCGTAGCCGCCGAGCGGGGAGCCGCGGTAGCCACTGATGAAGCCTGCCGTGTTCTTGCCGGCCTGCTTGTCGCGCAGTCGCTGCAGCATCGGTAGCTTGACGAGCGCCTGAACGCCGCTCATGAAAGCGCGGCCGTAGTCGAGGCTGTATTTGTCGTCGAGCGTGACGGTTTCCAGCGCCTTGCGAATGTGCTCGGGCAGCGGTGCGTTCATGTGTCTGTCTCCGTTTGGCAGGGCCTGGTGGGCCTGGCTGATGGGGTGTGGGTCTGTGCCCGGGTAGGGCGCGAGCCCATGATCACGCAAAGTGTATGCCGGGGTGCGCGACAGGTGTTTGCGTTCTTTGCCCCTAAAAACCGGCTTTCAGAAAGAATCTTGCTTAAGATCGATCCTTATGGAAAGCATTGACAAGTTCGACCTTGCAATCCTGCAAGAACTGCAGGCCGACGGCCGCCTGACCAACGCCGAGCTTGCGCAGCGCGTGGGGCTCTCGGCCGCGCCCTGCTGGCGCCGGGTCCGCGCGCTGGAAGAAGCTGGCTTCATCAAGGGTTACCGCGCCGAGATCGACCGCCACAAGATCGGACTTGGCGTGCTCGCTTTCGTGCGGGTGGACACCGAGCGCGTCACCAACGAAGCCACCCGCAAGCTGGAGGAGGCGATCCGCAAGATGCCCGAGGTGGTGGCCTGCCACTACATCAGCGGCACCGGAACCTTCGAGCTGCAAGTGGTGGCACAGGACCTGAACGGCTTCTCGGCCTTCGCGCGCCAGCACCTGATGAACCTCCCCAACGTGAAAGACCTGCACACCAGCTTTTCGCTGGGCGAGGTGAAGGCGAGCAGCGCGTTGCCGCTCGGGCACCTGGCACGCTAGCGGCATCAGGGCCGTTGCCCCTCCCTGCGATTGCCGGTTTTGCGACCGGTTTCGATGGCATCGGCACAATTGGGGCACATGCCACCGATATCGCCCGAAGAGACACCCATCCCCCCCACCCGGCCGCAGCCACCGAAATTCGCGGCGCTCGTGCCGCTCAAGCTGCCTGTGTTCCGCATGCTATGGAGCACCTGGCTCATCGCCAACATCTGCATGTGGATGAGCGACGTGGCGGCGGCGTGGATGATGACCTCGCTGACCACCTCGCCCATCTGGGTGGCGCTGGTGCAGTCGGCCTCCACCTTGCCGGTGTTCCTCTTGGGCCTGCCCAGCGGGGCGCTGGCCGACATTCTCGACCGCCGGCGCTGGCTGGTGGCCACGCAGTTCTGGCTGGCGGGCACGGCCATCGTGCTGTGCGCGGCCATTGCGCTGGACATGATGACCGCGCCGCTCCTGCTGGCGCTCACTTTCGCCAACGGCATCGGCCTGGCGCTGCGCTGGCCGGTGTTCTCGGCCATCGTGCCCGAGCTGGTGCCGCGGCCGCAGCTGCCGGCGGCCCTGGGCCTCAACGGCATCGCGATGAACGCCTCGCGCATCATCGGGCCGCTCACGGCCGGCATGCTCATCGCCAGCGCGGGCAGCGTCTGGGTGTTTGCACTCAACGCGGTGCTTTCGGTCGCCTCGGGCTTCGTGGTGCTGCGCTGGCGGCGCGAGCACAAGCCCAATCCGCTGGGCCGCGAGAAGCTCATCAGCGCCATGCGCGTGGGCGTGCAGTTCGTCTGGCAGTCGCAGCGCATGCGGGCGGTGCTCTCGCGCATCACGATCTTCTTCTTTCACTCCACGGCCCTGCTCGCGCTGCTGCCGCTCCTGGCGCGCAACCTCAAGGGCGGCGGCGCGGGCACCTTCACGCTGCTGCTGGCGGCCATGGGCTCGGGCGCGATCATCGCGGTGCTGTTCCTGCCGCGGCTGCGCCAGGCGCTGGGGCGCGACCAGCTGGTGCTGCGCGGCACGGTGCTGCAGTCGCTCGCCACCGCGGTGATGGCCTTTGCGCCCAACGCATGGATCGCGGTGCCCGCGATGTTCTTCGGCGGCATGGCCTGGATCACGGTGGCCAACTCGCTCTCGGTGTCGGCGCAACTCGCGCTGCCCGACTGGGTGCGCGCACGCGGCATGTCGACCTACCAGATGGCGATCATGGGCGCGAGCGCGATCGGCGCGGCGCTCTGGGGCCAGGTGGCGACCGTCACGTCGCTCTACCTGAGCCTCGCCATCGCCGCCGCCAGCGGCACGCTGCTGATGCTGGTGGCCCTGCGCTGGGTGACCGACGGCGTCGGCGAAGACGACACCCGCCCCGCCGAAGCCGGCTGGGCCGCCGGCCCGCCGGCCGAGGCGCCGCAGGAAGACGGCCGCGTGGTGATCACGGTCGAATACCTCATCGAGCCGTCGCGCGCCGCGGCCTTCCACCTCGTGATGCAGCAGACGCGCCGCGCGCGCCTGAGCCAGGGCGCCATCGGCTGGGAGCTGCTGCACGACATCGGGCAGCCCAGCCGCTATGTGGAGCAGATCGTCGACGACTCGTGGACCGACCACCTTCGCCGCTTCAACCGCGCCACGGCCAGCGACATGGCGCTGCGGGAGCGCCGGCTCGCATTCCACATCGGCGAAGCACAGCCTGTCGTCACGCGCTACATCGTGCGGCGCTGAGCGGCCCGCCAGGCCGTCAGTGGAAGAACAGCAGCCGCGTCAGGAAGGTATGGCCGGCCTCCTCCGCCATGAGCCAGACCAGGACCAGCAGGCACAGGGGCGGCACCAGGATGGCATAGACCAGCGACAGCCGCTCCCACGCCATGTGCATGAAGACCGCGACGATCAGACCCGCCTTCAGCAACATGAAGGTGATGATCAGGCTCCAGCGCAGATACCCCTCGAAATGGAAGTAGTCGACCATGTACGACATCGCGCTGAGCACGAACAGCAGCCCCCAGATCTTGAGATAGAGGCTGATCGGATGTTGTTGGCCTGTGACGGAGTTCATGGTCGTCCTCACCAGAGATAGAACAGCGCAAAGATGAACACCCACACCAGGTCCACGAAGTGCCAGTACAGGCCGGCAATTTCGACGATCTGGTAGTTGCCGCCGCCCTTGTCATAGTCGCCGCGCAACAGCTTGAAGGCCACGACAAACAGGAAAACCACGCCGGCCGACACGTGCAGCCCGTGAAAGCCCGTGATCATGAAGAAGGCCGAGCCGAATTGCGCCGCGCCCATCGGGTTGCCCCAGGGCCGCACGCCCTCTTCGAGGATCAGCTTGGACCACTCGAAGGCCTGCATGCCGACGAAGAGTTCGCCGAAGGTCGCGGTCACGAGCATGAGCGTGGCGGCGTTCAGGCGGTCGCCGCGGTAGGCGAAATTGACGGCCATGGCCATCGTGCCGCTGCTGGTGATGAGCACGAAGGTCATGATCGCGATCAGCAGCAACGGGATGTCGGCGCCCCCCACGTGGAGCGCGAATACCTCGCTCGGATTGGGCCACGACGCGGTGGTCGAGACGCGCACCGTCATGTAGCCAGTCAGGAAGCAGCTGAACACGAAGGTGTCGCTGAGCAGGAAGATCCACATCATCGCCTTGCCCCACGAGACGTGGAACGCCTGACGGTCGGAAGACCAGTCGGAAATCAGCCCGCGCCAGCCACTGGCGGCGATCTCGGGAGTCAACGGCGTTGCTGCGACGGTTGCGGTGTTGTTCATGAAAAACGCCTCCTCAGGATGTGCCGCAGATGAAGCGCGCCACCTCCGGCGTCACCCAGCCCAGCAGCCCGAACAGCACCAGCCACACCGCCAGCATGAAGTGCCAGTAGCGCGCGCACAGCGCGATGCGCCAAGCGGCCCGGGCAGGGTCGGGCCACGCGGCGCGTGCCGTCCATGCCCAGCCGGCCAGCCCACCCGCCAGGTGGAGCCCGTGCATGGCGGTCAACAGATAGAAGAAGCTGCCCGCCGGATTGCCGGCCGGCATCACCTGTGCGCCCAGCAGCGCCTGCCAGGCCCACAGCTGCACGCCCAGGAAGCCCACTGCGCAAAGGCCGCCGGCCAGCAGCAGGCGACGGGCCCGCATCGGGTCGAGGCCGCGCGATGCGTTACCGGCCCATTGCAGCGCCACGCTGCCCGCCACGAGCAGCGCCGAGCTGAGCCAGAGCTGCCACGGCAGTGCGATCGTGATCGCGTCGTCGCCGCTCATGCGCATCACGTAGGCCACGATGAAGAGGGAGAACAACGCGGTGGCCACGCCCATGAAGACCCACAGGCCGATGCTGGCCGCGCTCGCGTGGGCATCGCGAGGGCGGCCGCCGCGCTCCGCACCGTGGAGCGCGCCTGCCAGGGAGCGGCCCAGCGCTGTGCTCATGCCGGTGCTCCCCGGACCTCGCTCTGGCCCTCCGGCTCGGGCTCCCCTGCCGCGGGCTTCGGCGGTGTGTTCTGCGGAATGAAATCTTCCGTCGCACCCGGCTCGCCATAGGCATAGGCCCACCTGTAGACCACCGGCAGCTGCGGGCCCCAGTTGCCGTGACCCGGCGGCGTTGCGGGCGTCTGCCATTCGAGCGACGCGGCGCGCCATGGATTGGCGTCGGCCGGCTGGCCGCGCCAGGCACTCCAGGCAAGGTTGAAGATGAACAGCAACTGCCCCACGCCGACGATCAAGGCGACCACGGTGATGAATTCATTCATGGTGAATGCCGACGGCGGAATGAAGTCGTAGCCGTCGAAGTTGTAGTAGCGCCGCGGCATGCCCAGCACACCGAGGTAGTGCATCGGAAAGTAGATCGCGTAGGTGCCGAGGAAGGTGATCCAGAAATGCAGCCGGCCGAGCCGGTCGTCCAGCATGCGGCCGGTGACCTTGGGGAACCAGTGGTAGATGCCGCCGAACACCACCAAGAGCGGCGCCACGCCCATCACCATGTGGAAGTGCGCCACCACGAAGTAGGTGCCGGACAGCGGGATGTCCACGCTCACGTTGCCCAGGAACAGCCCGGTCAGCCCGCCGATGAGGAAAGTGCACAGGAAGGACAGCGCGAACAGCATCGGCACCGTCAGGTGGATGTCGCCGCGCCACAGCGTCAGGAGCCAGTTGTAGACCTTGATCGCGGTGGGCACCGCGATGATCAGCGTGGTGGTCGCGAAGAAGAAGCCGAAGTACGGGTTCATGCCGCTCACGAACATGTGGTGCGCCCAGACCACCACGCTGAGTCCGCCGATGGCGATGATGGCCCACACCATCATCCGGTAGCCGAAGATGCACTTGCGCGCGTGCACGCTGATCAGGTCGGAGACGATGCCGAAGGCCGGCAGCGCCACGATGTAGACCTCTGGATGGCCGAAGAACCAGAACAGGTGCTGGAACAGCAGTGGGCTGCCGCCCTTGTAGCCTGTCACCTGGCCCATCGACACCAGCGCCGGCATGAAGAAGCTGGTGCCCATCGTCCGGTCGAGCAGCAGCATCACGCCGCTGACGAACAGCGCCGGGAAGCCGAGCAGCGCGAGGATGGTGGCCACGAAGATGCCCCACACCGTGAGCGGCATGCGCAGCAGCGTCATGCCTTCGCAGCGCGCCTGCAGCACGGTGGTCACGTAATTGAGGCCGCCCATCGTGGTTGCCACGATGAAGATCACCAGCGACACCAGCATCAGGATGATGCCCCCGGTATGGCCCGGCGTGCCGGGCAGGATCGACTGCGGTGGATACAGCGTCCAGCCCGCACCCGTGGGGCCGCCCGCGACGAAGAAGCTCGCCATCAGGACCACCACCGACAGCAGGTAGACCCAGAAGCTCAGCATGTTGAGGTAGGGGAAGACCATGTCCCGCGCCCCCACCATCAGCGGGATCAGGTAGTTGCCGAAGCCGCCGAGGAACAGCGCCGTGAGCAGGTAGATCACCATGATCATCCCGTGCATGGTCACGAACTGGTAGTAGCGCTCCGCGTTGATGAACTCGAACTGGCCCGGAAAGCCAAGCTGCAGCCGCATCAGGTTGGACAGGACCACGCCCACCACGCCCACCGCGATGGCGGTACAGGCGTACTGGACGGCGATCACTTTGTGATCCTGGCTCCAGACGTAGCGGGTCAGAAAGCTCTGCGGCGCGGGATGCCCGGCGTCGTCGTCGTGGGTCACGGCGTGCCCCGTGGGTGAAGGAGTGTTCATCGCGGCGCCTTCTGTTCGGCGGCAGCCTGCGCCGGCGGGCTGCCCAGACTCTGGATATAGGCCACCAGCGCGGCCAGCTCTTCTTCGCTCAACTCGACCTTGGGCATGACGGGCGGAAAGCCCTTCACATGGCGCGCCTGCGGGTCGCGGATGAAGCTGCGCAGGAAGGCTTCGTCGACCAGTGCGGTGGAACCGTCCGCCATGTTTTCGGTCTTGCCGTACAGCCCCTTCCAGGTCGGTCCCACGCGCGGGCTGCCGTCGACCGTGTGGCAGGCCACGCAGCCCTTGCTGTCCGCCAGCGCGCGTCCCTGCTGAACGCGTGCGTCGCCGCCCGCCGCCACGGCACCGGCCGGGGCCTCGGGCGCCTTGATCTGCGACTTGGCAAAGGTCGGCAGCGCCGCCTGCCAGGCCCCGTAGGCCGCCGGGTCCTCCACCACCACGTGGCCGCGCATGTTCGGATGCCCCACGCCGCACAGTTGCGCGCAAAGCGCTTCATAGCGGCCCGCGACGGTCGGCGTGAACCAGAAGCGGCTGACCTGCCCCGGCACCGTGTTCATCCGGGCGCGGAAGTTCGGCACGAAGAAATCGTGCAGCACGTCGTGCGAGCGCATCAGCACCAGCACCGGCTTGCCGAGCGGCAGATGCACCTCGGTGCCGGCGATCAGCAGATCGTCCTGCCCGGCCCGGTCGGCGGGGTCGATCCCGAACGGATTGGTGGCGCTGAAGAAGCGCGCATCGGTCGCGCCCAGCTTGCCGTCCTCGCCCGGGAATCGGAAGCGCCATTGCCATTGCTGGGCCAGCACCTCCAGCACGAGCGCATCGCGGGGCTCCCTGACATAGTTCGCGTACACCAGGAGACCGGGCGCCAGCAGCGCCATGATGGCGACGGTGGTGCCGCCGATCAGCCAGCGCTCGAGCTTCCTGTTCTCGGGCTCATATGCCGCGCGGCGCCCCGCGCGATGGCGGAAGCGCACCAGCATGTAGGCGATGAACACGTTGATGACAATGAAGAAGATGCCCGTGATCGCCAGCGTGATGCCGAGGGTGTCGTCCATCAGCTTCCAGTTCGAAGCAAGGGGCGTCGTCCACCACGGATTGAAAACGTGAAACAGCACCGAGCCGGCCACGATGAGCAACAGGGCAACGGCCATGGTCATGTGCGCTTCCTCGGCTCGGCATGGGCTCGGGGCTCATTCGCGCTTCAGAGGAGAGCCGGGACTTGGGGCTCTTCACCCTCGAACCGGGCTTCGGGATGCGCGGACTGCAGCAGCGCCTCGATCTCCCGCACGCGCGCACGCGGCAGGTCCACCATCAGCAGGATCTGCCCCTGTGCGATGGCGCCCTCGAAACGTTGCAGCCTGGGGCTCGGGATGGAAATGCCGACCATGCTGGCCGACCAGGCGCCGACCACGCCGCCCAGGAGGGCCACGAACACGGCCACCTCCCATTCGGGGTCGTCGCCGATGATCGGAAACATCAGCGCGGCCACCAGGCCGACGACGATGCCGCAGGCACTGCCGAGCACCCACCCGGTCTTGGCTGCGTGGACGAGGTCGGAGGTTTGCCATACGTTGGCCGCGTGGAGCCCGGCCATGTCCAGGCCTTCCGGTCCGGCGAAATGGATGTGCGCCACGTCGACGCGCGCCCGGACCAGATCGTCCATCGCCCGCCTGGCGCTCGCCAGGTCGGGCATCAACCAGTAGATGCGTCTCTTCACTGCATCCCCCTTTCGTCTTGCGACGAGTCAAGGAACCATGAACGACTTATATGCCCAAGGAGGGCCGCCATCAAGTAGGTACCGCATTTCAGGCGGCAGCGGCACGGGGTAACCGCCATCCCACCTTTTTTTGACCGAACGGATAATTTAGCTCATCATCCGCTCCTTATTGCCCGTCACCACGAGGTACGCCACGATGAACCCGGTCCCCTTGCGCAGCCGCTTCTGGTCCGACCTGACCAGCGAAGAGTTCTCCCGCCTCGACCGCGAACGGCTCATCGCCGTGCTGCCGGTGGGCGCCACCGAGCAGCACGGTCCCCATCTGCCGATGTCGACCGACACGGCCACCATCGACGGCATGGTGCGCGCCACGCTCCCGCACCTGCCCCCCGACCTGCCGGTGCTCTTCCTGCCGACCGTGCCCTACGGCAAGAGCAACGAGCATTCGCGCTACCCGGGCACGCTCACCGTCTCGGCCACCACGCTGATCTCGCTGTGGAAGGACATCGGCGCCTGCGTGGCGAAGGCCGGCGTGCGCAAGCTGGTGCTCTACAACAGCCACGGCGGCCAGATGAGCGTGATGGACATCGTGGCACGCGACCTGCGCGAGGAACACGGCATGATGGTCGTCGCCGCCAACTGGTACACGCTGGGCCTGCCCGAAGGGCTCTTCACCGCGCACGAGGGCAGGCACGGCATCCACGCTGGCGACCTCGAAAGCTCGGTGATGCTGCACCTCACGCCGGACTTCGTGCGCAAGGACCAGTTCCAGAACTTCAGCTCGATGACCGAGCAACTGGCGGCCGAGAACAAGTTCCTCTCGATCACGCCGAGCGGCAAGCTCGGCTGGCAGATGCACGACATCAACCCCTCGGGCGCGGCCGGCGACGCCACGCGCGCCACGGCCGAAAAAGGTGCCGCGGTGCTCGACCACGTGGGCCGGCGCTTCGTCGAACTGCTGCACGAGGTCGACCGCTTTCCGCTCTCCCGCCTTTCCAACGAGCCCGCCTGGAAATGAGTTCCGAACTCACGCCACCGCTGGTCAGCCTGCGCCACGTCAGCAAGCGCTTTGCCAACGGCACGCTGGCGCTGCAGGGCATGACGCTCGACATCGGCGAGCACGACTTCATCAGCTTTCTCGGCCCTTCGGGCTGCGGCAAGAGCACCGCGCTGCGGCTGATCGCCGGGCTCACCCGGCTCAGCTCCGGCGAGATGCAGTGGTCCGGCGCCAACACCGGAAAGACCCGAAGCGACCGCGACCTGGGCTTCGTGTTCCAGGAGCCCACGCTCATGCCCTGGGCCAAGGTGTTCGACAACGTGTGGCTGCCGCTCAAGCTGGCGGGACAGAGCCGCGACGCGGCCGCGCCCGTGGTGCGGCAGGTGCTGGAGATGGTGGGCCTCTCGCGCTTCGCCGACGTGTATCCGCGCGAGCTGTCTGGCGGCATGAAGATGCGCGTGTCTATTGCGCGCGCACTGGTCACGCACCCACGCCTCCTGCTGATGGACGAGCCCTTTGCCGCGCTTGACGAGATGACGCGCATCAAGCTCAACAACGACCTGCTGGCCATCTGGCGCGAGCACCGCTTCTCGGTGGTGTTCGTCACGCACAGCGTGTACGAGTCGGTGTATCTGTCGAACCGCATCGTCGTGATGGCGGCGCGCCCGGGCCGCGTGATCGACGAGATCCGCATCGACGAACCCTATCCGCGCGGCGAGGACTTTCGCACCTCGAGCCGCTACAACGCGCACTGCACGGCGGTGTCGCGGTCCCTGCATGGAGCGCTGCATGACATCGATCACTGAGCCCGCCGTGCCGGCAGAGGTTCCGATGGATGCGGCCGACGTCGCGCCCTCGGAAGCGATGCTGCGCGCGCACGAAGACAAGCTGCGCCGGCGCGAGTCGATGCTGCGCATCGCGGTGCCGGCCGGCATCGTCATCGTGCTTCTGCTGGCGTGGGAATGGATGGTTCGCGCCAACAACATTCCGCACTACATATTGCCCGCGCCCTCCCTCATCCTGCGCACGCTGTTCGACAACTGGGGCTCGCTCTCCAGCGCGCTGTGGTTCACCGTCAAGCTCACGCTGCTCGCGCTCGGTGCGGCCATCGTGGGCGGCGTGCTGCTGGCAATTGCGTTCGCGCTCTTCAAGTGGGTGGAGATCGGCCTCTTCCCGATCGCGGTGATCCTGCAGGTGACGCCGATCATCGCGATTGCGCCGCTCATCTTGATCTACGTATCGAGCACCACGGCGGCGCTGCTGCTGTGCGCGTGGATCGTCGCCTTCTTCCCGATCCTGTCGAACACCGTCATCGGGCTGAAAAGCGCGGACAGCAATCTGCGCGACCTGTTCCAGCTCTACAAGGCCTCGCCGTGGCAGACCTTCCGCTACCTTCTCGCACCCAGCGCGCTGCCGTATTTCATGGCGGGCCTGAAGATCGCGGGCGGCCTGAGCCTGATCGGCGCGGTGGTGGCGGAGTTCACGGCCGGCACCGCGGGCAAGGAGACCGGGCTGGCCTCACGCATTCTCGAATCGAGTTTCCGCACCGAGATCCCGATGATGTTCGCGGCACTGCTGCTGGTGTCCCTGCTCGGCATCGTGATCTTCATCGTGTTCGCCGCGTTGTCGCGGTTGGTGCTCGGCCACTGGCACGAGAGCGAGATGCGCCGTGAACGCTAGGACCATCGTGCCTGCGGTCGATTGGGACGCCGTACGCGCGGACCTGCGCGGCCTCAACCTGATTACCGCGCCCAGCCAGCGCAAGCAGCTCTCCAAGGACTTCTACTGGTACAGCCCCATCCTCACGGCGCAGCTCGCGGGCTGCGTGGCCGACCTCGTCGTCAAGGTCAGCACTGAAGACGACGTGCGCCAGGTCGCCGCCACGGCCGCGAAGTGGAAGCTGCCGCTCACCGTGCGCGCGGGCGGCACCGGCAACTACGGCCAGTGCGTGCCGCTCGAAGGCGGCATCGTTCTCGACGTGACGCAGATGTGCCGCGTGCTCGACATCCAGCCGGGCCGCATCCGCGTCGAGGCCGGTGCGCGCATGCACGACATCGACCTCGCGGCCCGCGAGACCGGGCAGGCGCTGCGCATGTGGCCCTCGACCTGGCACGTGGCATCCATCGGCGGCTTCATCGCGGGCGGCTTCGGTGGCATCGGCTCGTTCCGCCACGGCATCCTGCGCGACCCGGGCAACCTGCTGCGCGCGCGCGTGATGACCGTGGAGCGCGAGCCGCGCATCATCGAGCTGCACGGCGACGAGATCCAGCAGGTGCACCACGCCTACGGCACCAACGGCGTGATCCTCGACGTGGAAGTGGCGCTGAGCCCTGCCGTCGAATGGGTGCACTGCACGGTGCTGTTCGAGACATACTGCGGCGCGCTAGCCTTCGCCGTCGCGGCGCAGGCGCCCACGCTCGACATCTTCCTGCTGTCCACGGTCGAGGCGCGCTTCTCGCCCTACTACACGGCGATGCACGACCGCTTTCCGATCGACCGGCACGCGGCGTTCACCATGGTCTCTCCCGATTCGATGGCCGACTTCCGCGCGCTCGCCGCCGCGCATGGCGGCACCCTCTCCGTCGCGGGCACCGAGCCCGAGCTGCTGGCAGAGGGACTGCCGCCCGCCTACGAATGCGCGTTCAACCACACCACGCTGCAGGCGCTGAAGGCCGACCGCGGCTGGACCTACCTGCAGGTGGCCTACGCCCAGCCCTTCGATCCTTCGGTGGTCGAGCGCCATCTGCGGATCTTCGGCGACGACGTGCTGCAGCACCAGGACTTTGCGCGCGCCGGTGGCGAGTGCGGCACCTTCGGCATCCTGCTGGTGCGCTGGAAGGGCGAAGCCCACCAGTACGACGTGATCCGCGAAATCGAGTCGCAGGGCGGCTGCAAGATCTTCAACCCGCACGTCGTCACCATCGAGGACGGCGGCATGAAGACCATCGACACGCAGCAGATCGAGTTCAAGAAACGCAGCGATCCGATGGGGTTGATGAACCCTGGAAAGACGCGCGGCTGGACATCCGACATGGCTGTCGAGCGTTGAAATGAAGCCTTGCTTTGTCATCCGTCGCGATGGTTCTGAACGCTGTTGTTCGTGGTGCGCTCCCGCCGACGGGGTACCTTGCTCCGCGAATGTCCCCCGGCCTGCGGCCTCCTCCTTTATTTCGCTGCGCAAGGCACCCCATCGACGGGAGCGTTGTTCAGAGCGGTCGTTGATCAGCCAGCACAACGACGGCGCTCGGCGTGCACAGGGCGCCGGGTGCTCCCCGCAGCGAAATAAAGGAGGAGGCGAAGCCGGGGGACATTCGCGGAGGGGAGTACCCGGTGGCCTGTGCACGCGCCCTGAACAACAGCGCCCTGAACAGAACACAAGCGCCCCAAAAAACACGCCCTCAAAAAGTCCGTTCCATCACATGATCGACGGCGACATGAAAATCCCCCGCAGCATTCAACCCAGGAGTCCACTGCCATGCGCGTTCCCGCTCTGACCATCCGTCCGCTTGCTCTCGGCCTTGCCCTCGCAGCTGCCGCCTTCGCCGCGCAGGCGCAGGAAAAAGTGGTATTTGCCACCAACTGGAAAGCGCAAGCCGGACACGGCGGCTTCTACCAGGCGCTGGTGGACGGCACCTACAAGAAGTACGGCCTGGACGTCGATATCCAGCAGGGCGGCCCGATGGTCAACAACCGGCCGATGCTGCCGGCCGGCAAGGTCGATTTTCTGATGACCGGCAACCTGCTGCAGTCCTTCGACAACGTGAAGAACGGCGTGCCCACGGTGGTGGTCGCGGCCTTCTTCCAGAAAGATCCGCAGGCCATGTTCGCGCATCCGGGCCAGGGCTACGACACCTTCAAGGACATGGCCAAGGCGCCCGTCGCCTTCATCGGCAAGGACGGCCAGTTCAGCTTCTGGCAGTGGATGAAGTCGGAGCACGGCTTCAAGGATTCGCAGCTCAAGCCCTACACCTTCAACGTGGGCCCGTTCCTGGCCGACAAGAAGTCCATTCAACAGGGCTACGCCATCTCGGAGCCGCTCTCGATCAAGGCGCAGGCCGGCTTCGACCCGGTGGTGCAACTGCTGGCCGACAACGGCTTCTCGACCTACTCGACCACCATCGAGACGCGCGCCGACCTGGTCAAGACCAAGCCCGAAACCGTGCGCAAGTTCGTCGAGGCCTCGATCATCGGCTGGAACAACTACCTCTACGGCGACAACAAGGCCGCCAACGAAATGATCGCCAAGATCAACCCCGACTCGCCGGTTGCCGCATCGCTGGGCTCCATCGAGCTGATGAAGAAGATGGGCATCGTCGACAGCGGCGACTCGCTCGCCAAGGGTATCGGCGCCATGGACGAAGCCCGCGTGAAGGACTTCTACGACAAGATGGTGAAGGCCGGCCTGTACAAGCCGGGCGAGATCGACCTCTCCAAGGTCGTCACCACGCAATTCGTCAACAAGGGCGTCGGTGTCGACGTCCGCAAGAAGCTCGCTGGAAAGTAAGCAGGCAGGCAAGAGTTTCACCGTTTTTCCCGTGGGTCGCGCGGGGCTTGCGCCGGGGTCAGATGCCGGTGCCTGGGTTGCCATAAGGCACCGCGCGACTTTTCTCTTCTTGGGCTCTGACCCCGTCTCGCCGACAGGCGATGCGGCCCTCTTTCATGAAAACGCTCGTCGTCCACTGCCATCCGAATCCTGACAGCTTCAACCACGCGCTCTATCGCACGGCCCTCGAAGCCCTCGAGCCCCGGCATCCCGTCCGGGCCATCGACCTGTATGCCGAAGGCTTCGACCCCACGCTGACCCGCGAAGAACGCATCGCCTATCTCGAGAACCCCGAACTGATCCGCGAACGCGTGAAGCCGCATGTCGACGCGCTGCTGTGGGCCGAGCACCTGGTGTTCGTCTATCCCACCTGGTTCCACGGACCGCCGTCCATGCTCAAGGGCTGGCTCGAACGCGTGTGGCTGCCGGGCGTGGCCTTCCTGCCGGCCGAGCGCAAGGGACAGCTCGCGAAGTCGGGCATGCGGCACATCCGGCGGCTGACGGTGGTGACCACGGGCGGCTCGCCGCGCTGGTTCGTGATGATGATCGGCGACCCGGGCCGGCGGCTCTTCACGCGCGCGCTGCGGGTCCTGTTTGCGTGGCGCTGCAAGGTGACGTGGCTGCAGCTGCACGACATGAACGCCGTGACCGAACGCGACCGCACCCATTTCATCGAGCGCGTTTCGCGCAAGCTGCACCGCATCTAGCCACGGAGACACAACACACCATGAGCCTCGAACGCACGCTGACCGTCCGCGTCGAACGCATCTCGCGCCAGACGCCCGAGATCCTCGCCTTCGAGCTGACGCATCCGTGGGGCCGCACGCTGCCGGGCTACGAAGCCGGCGCGCACATCGACGTGCACATGCCCGGCGGCTTCTCGCGCCAGTACTCGCTGGCGCGATGGCCTGCGGGTGCACCGTCGAACGCCGCGTCTTATGTGATCGGCGTAAAGCGCGAGGCCGCGAGCCGCGGCGGCTCGGCCTCGATGCACGAGCGCGTGCACGAAGGCGACCTGCTGGCTATCAGCGCGCCGCGCAACACCTTTCCGCTGCGCGAAGAAGCGAAACACCACCTGCTGCTGGCCGGCGGCATCGGCATGACGCCGCTGCTGGCGATGGCGCAGGCGCTCGCGGCGCGCGGCGCTGACTTCACGTTCTGCGTGTTCGCGCGCAGCGAAGAACACCTGGCCTTTGCCGGCGCGTTGCGCGACCCCGCGCTGGCGCCGCATCTGCGGCTGCACCTCGACCAGGGCGACGTCTCGCAACGCATCGACCTGCGCGCGCTGCTGGCCGAGCGCGCATCCGGCACCCACCTGTACGTCTGCGGCCCCGGCGGCTTCATGCAAACCGTGCGCGAGGCCGCCGCACACTGGCCCGATGACGCGCTGCACGCCGAATACTTCGCCGCACCGGCCGACGCCAACACCACGACGGGCCTGCCCTTCACGCTCAAGCTCGCGCAGCGCGGCATCCGCGTGCCGGTGGCGGCCGACCAGACCGCCGTCGATGCGCTGCATGAAGTCGGCATCGACATTCCGGTGTCGTGCCAGCAGGGGCTGTGCGGCACCTGCGTGGTCGAGGGCGACGGCGAAGGCGCGGAGCATCGCGACTTCTGCCTCACGGGCAGCGAGCGGCGCACGCGCGTGGCCCTGTGCTGCTCGCGCGCCAAAGGCCAGGAACTGGTGCTGCAGCTGTGAGCATCGACGAAGAAAGCGACGGCGAGGCGCCCCCCACGCGCGGGCGTTCGCGCAAGTACGCCCAGGTGCTCGGCCTCATCAACCAGGCCGCCATCGAAGTGTTCGCGAGCGAGGGGCTGGCCGGCGCTTCGACGCAGGCCATTGCCGACAAGGCCGGGCTCTCGAAGGCGCAGCTGCACTACTACATCGAGAGCAAGGAGGCGCTCTACCGGCAGATCCTGCAGGACATCCTCCACGACTGGATCGTGGTGTTCGGCTTTGCCGATGAAGCCTTCGGTCCGCGCAAGGTGCTGGGCGACCTGATCCGCCGCAAGATGGCGTTCTCGTTCGAGCACCCCTTGCGCTCCCGCATCTTCACCGCCGAGATGATGCGCGGCGCGCCGGTGCTCAACACCATGATGGACACGAGCAAGCAGCACACCGACCAGGCCGCTGCCGTGATCCAGAACTGGATGAACCAGGGCCTGATGGACAAGGCCGACCCGATGCTGGTGCTGTTCCACATCTGGGCGGTGACGCAGTTCTATGCCGACCACGCCACACAGGCCGCCTACTTTCGCAATGTGGCCCAAGAGGGCGACGACGAGGACCGGCGCTACCTGATCGAGCAGGTGACCGAATTTTTGCTCAAGGGCGCAGGGGTCAAATAGGCCGGTGCTGCGGCAGGTACATGGTGGCCTCCACTTCCACCAGTACCTCGTCGCCCGGCAGGAAGCGCGACACCTCGACCACCGTGCTGACCGGCGGCTCGCCCGGATAGAACAGCCCGCGCACGCGGTTGTAGAACGCATAGTGCGGCAGGTGGCGGAAATACTGCACCAGCTTCACCACGTCTTCCATGGTGCCGCCATGCTCGGCCGCGATCTGGCGGATGCGTTCGAGCACGAACCAGCTCTGCGCGACGATGGGCGCTTCGAAGATGTCGACCGACATCTGGCCCGTGGCATAGCCCACGCCCTGCAGGGCCGTGCGGGCTTCTTCGGGAATCGCGTCGTAGCCGGCGACCGCGCGGCGCGTGGCCGGATCGACCGCCACCACGCCGCTCATGAAGACGAAATCGCCCACGCGCTTGGCGGCGGCGTAGTTGGCCATTGGCTTGCCCATGCTCATTGTGTTTTCTCCAGGATTCGGCCGCCGCGGATCACGGTGCGCTGGCGCCCGCGCGGGCCGATGAGTTCATGCTCGCCGGTCGCCGCAAGCAGCACCAGGTCCGCGGGGCAGCCCGGCGCGATGCGTCCGTCCCACGCGAGCCCCAGCGCCTTTGCGGGACTAATGGTGATGGCGTCGAGCCAATCGTACGCGGGCGCGAGATGCGCCATCTGCACGCCGAGCCCGAAGGTCTCCAGAAGGTCGTAGCTGCCGTAGGGATAGAAGGCGTCCTGCACGTTGTCCGTTGCCAGGCTCACACGCAAGCCCCGTGCCGCCGCTTCGTGAATGCGCGTGATGCCGCGGGGCACGGGCGTGCGGTCCCAGGCGCCCTGAAGATAGAGATTGGTGGTCGGCAGCGCGACGATGTGGATGCCGGCCCCGGCACACAGCGCCAGCGTTTCGTTGGCCACCGCGTCGTCCTGCATGGCCAGCGAGCAGCAGTGGCCGCAGACCACGCCGTGCCGGAATTCGCGCGCACGCATCAGCTGCGCGATGCTGCGCAGGCCGCTCGCATCGGCATCGAGTCCTTCGTCGACATGAAAGTCGAGCCCGAGGCCGTGGTGCTGCGCCAGTTCGAACACGCGGCCCAGCTTGTGCATGAGGCCCTCGTTGCGATAGACGAAGGCACCCAACGTGCCGCCCGCCCGCTTGACCTCGCGCGCGATGCGCTCGCCGGCGGCGAGGTCGGCGAACAGGTCCAGCGGCGTGAGCGAGACGAACTGCAACTCGATGCGGCCGCGCCACTCATGCCGCAGGGCCTCGAACACGGCCAGCGCGGCCGGCGGGTCGCCCTGCACCCAGTCGATGTGCGTGCGCAGCGCCCGCGTGCCCGACTGCCAGGCCTCGTGCAGCGCACGCTCCATGCGCGGGCGCAGCGTTTCGCCGGTCCAGCCCGCACGGTGCTTTTCCATGCGTTCGATGGCCGCGAACAGGTTGCCCTGGGCGGCGCCGACTTCCTGCACGGTGTAGTTCTTGTCGATGTGCGCATGCGCCTCGACCAGTGCGCTCAGCAGGGTGCCGCGCGCCTGTGCCTGCGATGCGCTCGGCACGATGGCCTGCACGCGATCGCCGGCCAGCGTGACGTCGAAAACCTGCGCATCGTCCGCGGCAAAACCTTGCAGCCGCGGTGGAATGCGCACGGCCTCGAGCTTCATGCGCGCTGTTGCAATGCCCGCAGCCAGCCCAGGCCGGCCGAAGTGCCGCCGGGTTCCATGCCGCGCTTGGGGCGGTACTCGCAGCCGACCCAGCCCTGCCAGCCGCATTGCGCCGACACCTCGTCGATCAGGTCGAACAGGTACGGGTAGTTCTGCTCGCCGATGTCGGGCTCGTGGCGCTCGGGCACGCCGGCAATCTGGATGTGGCCGACGCGGCCGGTGGGCAGGTATTTGCGGATCTTCATTGCCACGTCGCCCTCGACGATCTGGCAGTGGTACAGGTCCATCTGCACCTTGAGATTGGGCGCGCCCACCATGTCGACGATTTCGTGCGCATGGTCTTGCCGGTTGAGAAAGAAGCGCGGGATATCGCGCGTGTTGATCGGCTCGATCAGCACGTCGCGGCCGGCCTTGGCGGCCTCGGCGGCGGCCCAGCGCAGGTTGTCCACGTACACGGGCTGCACGGCCTCGCGCTCCACGCCTTCCGGCACCAGGCCCGCCATGACGTGGATGCGCGGGCAGTCGAGCGCCACGGCGTAGTCGATGGCCTTGGCAATGCCTTCGCGGAATTCGGTCTCGCGGCCGGGCAGGCACGCCAGGCCGCGCTCGCCGCGGTCCCAGTCGCCCGGAGGGGCGTTGAAGAGCACCTGCTGCAGGCCGTTGTCCTTCAGGCGGGCCGCGAGCTGGCGGCGCTCGTAGGGATAGGGAAAAAGATACTCGACGGCCTTGAAGCCGTCTTTCGCGGCGGCTTCGAAGCGGTCGAGGAAATCGAGCTCCGGATAGAGCATCGAGAGGTTGGCGGCGAATTGAGGCATGGTGTGTTTTTACTCTTGCTACCAGCGCGCACCGAAAGTGCGGCGCAGTTCATCGATCTGTTCGTTGCTCAACGGCTCGGGTTTGGCGGGGCCGGCGAGCAGATGGAGCTTGGCGGTTTCTTCGAGTTCCTCGAGCACGGCCATGGCGGCGGCCGGGCTCTCGTGCCAGACGTTGGGGCCGAGGCGTTCGAGCATCACGGCGCGGATCGGCGTGCCGGCGGCACCGTGGCGCTCGATGGCCTGTGCCACCAGCTCGGCCGCTTCGGGTGCGCCCGGGCGGTGGTACGGAATGATCGGCACATGGCCGACCTTCATCACGAAATACGGCGTGAGCGCGGGCAGCAGTTCGTCGTCGCCCGGTGCGTTCAGCGTGAGTGCGACGCAATGCGTGCTGTGCGTGTGGATCACGCAGGCCGTGCCGGCATCGAACCTGCGCGCAGCGGCGTAGATGCGCGTGTGCAGGGCGATGGTCTTGCTCGCCCGGTCGCCGCCGGTCTGGTTGCCTTGCGTGTCGAGCTTGGCCAGGCGCGCCGGGTCGAGAAAGCCGAGGCAGGCGTCGGTCGGCGTGATGAGAAAACCGTCATCGACCCGAACGCTGATGTTGCCCGCCGTCGCATGCACGTAGCCGCGTTCGAACAGGCTGCGGCCGACGCGGCAGATTTCTTCGCGGGCTTGGGTTTCTGTCATGTCAGTTTTCCACGCGCGCTGTGTTTGTTGTGCTGTTCAGGGCGCGTGCACAGGCCACCGGGTACTCCCCTCCGCGAATGTCCCCCGCCTTCGGCTCCTCCTTTATTTCGCTGCGGGGAGCACCCGGCGCCCTGTGCACACTGGACGCTGCGCTTGTTCCGCTGGATCAATCGCCGCACTGCCCAACGCTCCCGCTGGCGGGGTGCCTTGCGCAGCGAAATAAAGGAGGAGCCCGAAGGGCGCGGGACATTCGCGGAGCAAGGTACCCCGTCGGCGGGAGCGCGCCACGAACGTGCTCGAACGCTGAGGTTGAACGTCATGCCAGCACTGTAAATGCCTTGGTGAAGAAATCATCCCCCCCAAAGTTGCCGGACTTGAGCGCGATGTGCACGGGCGTGCCTTCTGCCACGTCGGTACGCGCATGGCACCACGGCACGCCGGGGTCGATCTGCGGACCGATCTGCATCTGCGCAATGCCCAGCGCCTGCACGCAGGCGCCTGAGGTTTCGCCGCCCGCCACCACGAGCTGGCGCACGCCGCGCTCGACCAGGCCGCGCGCAATAGCGGCGATGGTGCGCTCGACCATGGCGCCGGCTTCCTCGACGCCGAGCCGGCCTTGCACCGACTTGACGGCACCGGCCTCTGCCGTGGAATAGACCAGCACCGGTTGCTTCTCGACAAGCGGCGCGGCCCAGGCCAGCGCCTCGGCCGCGACATCCACGCCCGCGGCAATGCGCAACGGATCGACGGCCAGCGCCGCGCCGCCGCGCTGGATAAAGTCCAGCACCTGCCGGTTGGTCGCGAGCGAGCAGCTGCCCGAGACCACGGCGCACAACCCACCCGCGGCCGGCAACGCGCTGGCCTGCGACGACGGCGCAAGGCCGAAGTTGGCCGGCAGCCCGATGGCCACGCCCGAGCCGGCCGTGACCAGCGGCATCTTCGCAATCGCCGGGCCGAGCCGCAGCAGATCGTCGTTCGACACCGCATCGACGATGGCGACCGACACACCCTCGCCCTTCAGCTGTTCGATCCGCTCCGAAATGGCCGCCGCGCCGCGTGCCACCACCGCATGGTCGATGAGCCCGACCTTGCGCCGGCACTGCGCCTGCAGCACGCGCACGAGGTTCGGGTCGGTCATCGGCGTGAGCGGATGGTTCTGCATGCCGCTCTCGCTCAGCAGCACGTCGCCCGCGAACAGGTAGCCCTTGAACACGGTGCGCTTGTTGTCAGGGAAGGCTGGCGTGGCAATGGTGAAGTCGCAGTGGAGCGCTTCCATCAGCGCCTCGGTCACCGGACCGATGTTGCCCTGCGGCGTGCTGTCGAAGGTGGAGCAGTACTTGAAGTAGATCTGTTGCGCGCCTTGGGCCTGCAGCCAGCGCAGCGCGTCGAGCGATTGCGCAATGGCCTCGGCCGGTGTGATGGTGCGCGACTTGAGCGCGACGACGACGGCATCCACGTCGGCGTCGAGCGGACCCTCGGGCACGCCAATGGCCTGCACCACGCGCATGCCGGCGCGCACGAGGTTGTTGGCAAGGTCGGTGGCGCCGGTGAAATCGTCGGCAATGCAGCCCAGCAATAGTTTTGCCATGGCTCAGTCCTTCGCGACAGGCAGTTTCACGGCCTGCGGGTTCTCGCGCACATAGTCGCGCAGGATGGCGTCGAAGCTCGCATCGGCCTGGAGGCCCAGCGACTCGGCGCGGGCCGCATGAATGCGGCTAGGCCAGCTGGTCACGATCTTCGCGATGCCGGCATCGGGCTCCCAGTCGATCAGCCCGGTGGCGTCGCGGCCCGCGATGCGTTCGAGCGCCTCTGCCATTTCGCGCACGGTGGTGGTCAGGGCGGGCAGGTTGACGGCCGTGCGCGCGCCCCATTCGGCGGCACTGGCGGTGGCCGCGCGGACGATGCCGGCGACGGTGTTGCCGGGCGACGCGAGGGCGACCGCCGTATCGGGCGACACGGGGCAGCGCGCACGTTCGCCGGCCAGCGGCTCGCGCAGCATGCCGCTCAAAAAGCTGGAGGCTGCACCGTTGGGCCGGCCCGGCCGTACCGAGACCGTCATGAGCCGCACGTTGCGGCCCTGCACGAAGCCCTTGCGCGTGAAGTCGGCCACGAGCTGCTCGCCGATGAACTTCTGGATGCCGTAGCTGTTCTGCGGCGTCGGCAGCGTGGTGTCTTCGATCACCGCCGGCAGCCGCTGCTCCGGCGAATCGCCGAAGACAGCGACCGAGCTGGAGAACACGAACACCGGCGCATGGCCCGCGCGGCGGCAGGCGTCGAGCAGCGCGCGCGTGGTGTCGAGATTGCTGCGCATGCCGAGATCGAAGTCGGCCTCGCATTCGCCGCTCACGGCCGCGGCAAGGTGGAATACGGCTTGGGTATCGGCCAGCGGCAGTGCGCCGCTGGTGGCCTGCTCGTACAGGTCACCCTGCACGAACTGCACGCGGGCATCGGCGGCAAGGTCGGCGGGCGGCGGCACACGGTCGGCCAGCGTAATGCGCGAGAGGGGTTCGGCAACGCCGCCGGCCAGTGCCAGCGGCCCACCCGCCAGCAGCGTGCGGGCCAGCCGCGCTCCGACGAAACCGCAGCCGCCGGTGATCAGAATGTTCATGGTGCTCGTCTTCCTTCTTCTTCAGGCTTTCTTGTCGGCGGCCGGCAGCTCGATGCCGGGAAAAATCTTGATGACCGCGCTGTCGTCCTCGCGCGCAAAGCCGGCCGTGGACGCCTGCATGAACATCTGGTGCGCGGTGGACGAGAGCGGCAGCGGAAACTTGCTGGCGCGCGCCACGTCGAGCACCAGGCCCAGGTCCTTCACGAAGATGTCGACGGCCGAGAGCGGCGTGTAGTCGCCCGCCAGCACGTGCGCCATGCGGTTCTCGAACATCCAGCTGTTGCCCGCGCTGTGGGTGATGACTTCGTACAGCGCGGCCGGGTCGACGCCTTCGCGCAGGCCCAGCGCCATGGCCTCGGCCGCGGCGGCGATGTGCACGCCGGCCAGCAGCTGGTTGATAACCTTGACCTTGCTGCCCGCCCCCGCGCGGTCCCCGAGACGATAAACCTTGGCCGCCATGGCGTCGAGCACGGCGCCGGCCTTTTCGTAGGCGGCAGGCGTGCCGGCGGTCATCATCGTCATCTGGCCGCTCGCGGCCTTGGCGGCACCGCCGGAAATCGGGGCGTCGAGGTACAGGATGCCCTGTTCGGCCAGCCGCGCTTCCAGCGCGATCGACCAGTTCGGATCCACGGTGGAGCACATCGCGAACAGGCTGCCGGGCTTCATCGACGCCGCGCAGCCTGGCGTGGTGCCGTCGCCGAACAGCACCGACTCGGTCTGCGCCGCGTTGACGACCACGGAAACCACGATGTCGCATTGCGCGCCGAGCGCGGCCAGCGTGTCGCAGGCCACGCCGCCGTCGCGCGCGAAGGCCTGGGCCGCTTCGGGGCGAACGTCGAAGACGCGGGGCACGTGGCCCGCGCGGCGCAGCGATCGCGCCATGCCGCTGCCCATGGCGCCAAGGCCGACGACGCCGACGACGGGGGTGTTGATCTGGGTGTTCATGGTGTGGGTTCTCCGGTCAACGGTTGACGAGTTGCTTGGGCGTGAGCCACACGCCGATGGCTCCGAGCACCAGCGCGGCGGCCAGCACGTACATGCCGATCTGCGTGCTGCCCGTGAGGTCCTTCAGGTAGCCGATGAGGTAGGGGCTGGCAAACCCCGCAAGGTTACCCACCGAGTTGATGGCCGCAATACCGGCCGCCGCCGCCGTGCCCGAAAGAAAGGCGGTGGGCAGCGACCAGAAGAGCGGCGCGCAGGTGAGCACACCGGCGGCGGCGAGCGAGAGAAACGCGAGCGACACGACGGTGTTCTGCGTGTACGAGGCGGCGACGGTGAACCCGATGGCACCCATGAGCGCCGGCACGATCAGGTGCCAGCGGCGCTCCTGCCGGCGGTCGGCGCTGCGGCCGAAAAGATTCATCGCGACGATCGCGCAGATGAACGGAATGGCGCTCAGGAGGCCGATGTGCAGGTTGCCCTTCACGCCCGTGGCCTTGACCAGCGTGGGCAGCCAGAAAGTCAGCGCATATTGGCCCATCACGAAGGCGAAGTAGATCAGCGCCATCCACCACACGCGCGCATCGCGGAACACTGCGGCCACCGAGTGCGGGCCTTTTGCGCCGTGCGCCTGGTCGCGCTCGACCTCGCGCTGCAGCAGGCGCTTTTCGTCAGGGTCGAGCCAGCGCGCATGCTGGATGCCGTTGTCCAGGTAGAGCAGCACCATCACGCCCACGATCACGGCCGGAATGGCTTCGATGATGAACATCCACTGCCAGCCCTGCATCGACGACACGCCGTGGAAGGCATCCATGATCCAGCCCGAAAGCGGATTGCCGAAGATACCCGCGACCGGAATGGCCGACATGAAGACCGCGATGATCCGTGCGCGCCGGTGGGCCGGATACCAATGGGTCAGGTACAGGATCACGCCCGGGTAGAAGCCTGCCTCCGCCACGCCGAGCAGAAATCGCAGGATGTAGAAGCTGGTCGACGTTTCCACGAAAACGAAGCAGGCCGACAGCACGCCCCAGGTGATCATGATTCGCGCGATCCAGATGCGCGCGCCGACTCGGTTGAGCAGCAGGTTGCTCGGCACCTCGAACAAAAAGTAGCCGAGAAAGAAGATGCCCGCGCCCAGGCCGAACACGGTTTCGCTGAAGCCCAGGTCCTGCCCCATCTGGAGCTTGGCAAAGCCCACGTTCACGCGATCGAGGTACGCGACCACGTAGCAGAGCATCAGAAAAGGAACGAGGCGCCAGAACACTTTGGCGTAGGCGCGCTTCTCGAGCGCGACGTCGGCCTGCATGCCGCCTGCAGTGGCGACCAGAGGCGCCTGGAGTGTTGAAGTCATTGGGAGGTCCATTGGAATGAGGAACTGAGCCGTGCGGATTGCCCATGCGATGAGCCCGTCTCTTATTTGTCAGGTCATCATACAAATCTGATGCGGCTTGCCCGATCCGGGTAAACCCGCAAGCTACACCTCGTTTCTTTTTCCCTACTTGCCCACGGGCCAGCCTTCGACCAGCGGCCGCGCGAGCTGTGCGCCTTCCTGCTGCCAGAAGGCGGGGTCGGCCTGTTCGATGCGCCGGATGGCGTTGTCCATGTGGGACTTGGCGGCCTCGCGGGCGCGCAGCGGGTCGCCGGCCTCGATGGCCTCGACGATCTGCGCGTGCTCTTGCGCCACCTCGCGCGCAAAGTCGGCCCGGCGCGCCTCGTTGGCGCGCGTGACCCGCGTGGCGCCGTGCAGGAATTGCCGCAGGTACTGCAGCGTGCCGATCAGGAACGGATTGCGCGCCGCCTCGGCAATGGCGCGGTGAAAGCGCACGTCTTCGTCCGCCCCGTTGCCACCGGCCGCCACCGCGGCGTGCAGCGCCTCGATGGCTTCACGGATGCGCTGCACGTCTTCGGGAGTGCGCCGCTCGGCCGCCAGCGCAGCCACCTCGGCTTCGAGCGCGCGGCGCAGTTCCACCATCTGGATCACCGCTTCGCGCGAGGCCACGTGCGGCATCTCGAAGCGCAGCGGCTCGACACCGGCGGCGCGCACGTACACGCCGCTGCCCTGGCGCGAATCGAGCAGCCCCAGCGACTTGAGCCGCGAGACCGCCTCGCGCACCACGGTGCGGCTCACGCCGAATTGCTCGGCCAGCGCAGCCTCGGTCGGCAGCCGGTCGCCCTCCGACAGGCGCCCGCTGCGCACCTCGGCGGCCAGCGCGTCGGCCACCTGGTCGGCAAGGCGAACGGTGGGAGCAACGGATTGGAAACGTGCGGTCATGAGCTCGGGTGTCGGTCGGGCTGCGACTCTAACGCAGGCACGTGCGGCGAATCTCTGGAACTTAAGAACTACCCAATGCCGACAGGTGTTGTAGCGCGGCACGCTGGAGCTGTGAGAAATCTGGCGCTTTCAGCCTCAATCTGTGCGGGCCTTTCGCATTTTGACCTCCGGCGCCCACATGTAACGAGAAAATCCGATCCGCGCGCATGTGCCCCCGATTACGAGGCATGCGATCACTATAAAAAAGCACGCCAACCGGAGGAGCAACATCATTTGACTTAAATCGTTCTCACCTGCAGTTGGCGATTACTTATCACTCCCCCAATTTTTACTTCTCATGAAAATCAATTCTTCGATCTCATCGCTCGTGCTGGCAGCGGCACTTGCAGTTCTCTCTGGGTGTGCCAGCCTGCCTTCGCCAGAAGCAATGAAGGCTGAAACTGCGTCCTTTCAGCTCCCCAAAATGCCAGAGCCTGGAAAAGCAATTGTTTATGTCGTACGGCCTTCCGGAGTAGGTGGCCTGGTTCGATTCAATGTCTTCGTGGACGATCAAGAAGCCACTTCAGAGATGGGTCACACCCGCTCAAGTCAGTACATCTATTTCAACGTCACGCCGGGTACTCACAAGATTTACTCCAAGGCGGAGAACTGGGCTGACACGCAGATCACTGCCACCAGCGGCGACATCATCTACATACAGCAAGAACCTTCAATGGGCATCATCATGGCTCGCAACAGCGTGAGCAAAATCGATGACGTCCAAGGCAAGTACCAAGTGAAGAAGCTGCAGGTCGGCACGATTATCAAAACTGACAAGTAAGGCAAGCAAGTTCGGTAGCCAAGCTACTCTCTGGCTAGGCTACCGAACGCGACTCAGGTTATCTGCAGCGAATGCCGCGCCGCCCCCGCAATGCTCGCCGCATCCACCCCGAAGAACTTGCGCAGCGCCGCGCGCGTGTCGCTGCGCCCGAACCCGTCGGTGCCCAGCGTGAGGTAGCGGCGGCCTTCGGGCAAGAATGCGCGCACGCTCTCGGGCACGGCGCGCACGTAGTCGGTGGCGGCGACGATCGGTCCCGCGCCGGCGCCGAGCTGCCTTGCGATGAACGGCACGCCGGCTTCCTTCTCGCCCGCCAGCGCCCGCTGCTCGCAAGCCAGGCCGTCGCGCGCGAGTTCGCTCCAGCTCGTGACGCTGAACACCTCGGCCTCGATGCCTTCGTCGGTCAGCAGTTGCGCCGCCTTGACCACCTCGGTGAGGATCGCGCCCGATCCCATGAGCGTGACCTTCTTCTTCGCCTTGCCAGAGGCTGGACCATGCACGCCGAAGCGGTAGCACCCGCGCAGGATGTCCGCCTCCGCGCCTTGCGGCACGTCGGGCTGCGCGTAGTTCTCGTTCATGAGCGTGACGTAATAAAACACGTCCTTCTGCTCGACCATCATTTCGCGGATGCCGGCATCGACGATCACCGCCATCTCGCCCGCAAAGGCGGGGTCGTAGGCCTTGCAGTTGGGAATGGTCGCGGCCACGAGGTGGCTGCTGCCGTCCTGGTGCTGCAGGCCTTCGCCGCCGAGGGTGGTGCGGCCCGAGGTGGCGCCCAAAAGGAAGCCCCGCGCGCGCTGGTCGGCCGCGGCCCAGATGGCATCGCCCACGCGCTGGAAGCCGAACATCGAGTAGTAGATGTAGAAGGGCAGCATCGCCAGGCCATGCACGCTGTAGCTGGTGGCCGCGGCCGTCCAGCTGGCAATGGCGCCGGCTTCGCTGATGCCCTCTTCCAGAATCTGGCCGTCGGTGGCTTCGCGGTAGCTCAGCACGGAGCCGATGTCTTCGGGCGCATAGCGCTGGCCCACGCTCGAATAGATGCCGACCTGCTTGAACAGGTTGGCCATGCCGAAGGTGCGCGCCTCGTCGGCCACGATGGGCACGATGCGCGGGCCCAGCGCCTTGTCTTTCATGAGGTTGCCCAGCATGCGCACGAAGGCCATGGTGGTGCTCATTTCCTTGCCGGCTGCCGCTGTCGCGAACTGGGCGTAGCTCGCGATGTCGGGCTTGGGCACCACCTCGCACGCGGTCTCGCGGCGCGGCATGGCGCCGCCGAGCGCGGCGCGGTGGCTCCGCAGGTACTGCATCTCGGCGCTGTCTTCGGGCGGGCGGTAAAAGTCCATCGCTACCGCCTGCGCGTCGGTCAGCGGCAGGTTGAAGCGGTCGCGAAACTCGATGAGGTCGACGTCGCCCATCTTCTTGTGCGAGTGCGTGGTCATCTTGCCCTGCGCGGCGCTGCCCATGCCGTAGCCCTTCTTGGTGTGGGCGAGGATCACGGTGGGCTGGCCCTTGTGCGCGGCCGCGGCGGCGTAGGCCGCATGGATCTTCACGAGGTCGTGGCCGCCGCGCTTCAGGCGGTCGATCTGCTCGTCGGTCATGCCTTCGGCCAGGCGCGCGAGTTCGGGGTTCTGGCCGAAGAAGTTGTCGCGGTTGAAGCGGCCGTCCTTGGCCGCGAAGGTCTGCATCTGGCCGTCGACGGTTTCGGCGAACACGCGTGCCAGCGCACCGCTCGCGTCCTGCGCGAACAGGCCGTCCCAGTCGCTGCCCCAGACCAGCTTGACGACGTTCCAGCCCGCGCCGGCAAAGAGTTTCTCGAGCTCGTCGATGATGCGGCCGTTGCCGCGCACCGGGCCGTCCAGGCGCTGCAGGTTGCAGTTGACCACCCACACGAGGTTGTCGAGTTTTTCGCGCGCGGCCAGCGTCAGGGCGCTCATCGATTCGGGCTCATCCATCTCGCCGTCGCCGAACACGCCCCACACTTTGCGACCCTCGCAGTCGAGCAGGTTGCGGTGCGTGAGGTAGCGCATGAAGCGCGCGTGATAGATCGAGCTGATGGGGCCAATGCCCATCGACCCTGTCGGAAACTGCCAGAAGTCCGGCATCAGGTACGGATGCGGATAGCTGCTAAGGCCGCGCGCACCGCTGCCTTCGGTGAAGGCGGGCGCGGTCAGTTCCTGCCTATAGTGCTTCAGGTCTTCTTCGCCGAGGCGGCCTTCGAGGTAGGCGCGGGCATAGACCCCCGGCGCGCTGTGCGGCTGAAAGAAGACAAGGTCACCGCGGTGCTGTTCGCTGCGCGCGTGGAAGAAGTGGTTGAAGCCGGTCTCGAACAGATCGGCGGCGCTCGCATAGCTCGCGATGTGGCCGCCGAGTTCGCCATACGCCTGGTTGGCCTTGGCCACCATTGCGAGCGCATTCCAGCGCATGAGCGAAGCCAGGCGTTCCTCGATGGCCAGGTCGCCGGGAAACGGCGGCTGGTCTTCCACCGCAATGGTGTTGACGTAGGGCGTGGCGAGCTCGGGCTGCCAGCCGATGCGTTGTTGCCGCGCGAGCCGGGCAAGCTCCACCAGCATCTGCCGTGCGCGTTGGGGGCCATGCGTTTGCGCCAGCGCCAGGAAGGCATCGCGCCATTCAGCGGTCTCGGCGGGGTCGGGGTCGTGCGAGAGCGGCGTGTCGATCAGCAGCGCACGCATCTGGTCGGTGGAAATCGGGGCGTTCATGCCGGCACTTTAAGCCGCCGTGCAGCAAATTAGCTACCGGTACGGGCAATCCCATGCGGTCTTCGCAGCATAAAATTCCGGCCACTCTAGATTTCACGGCATTTCATGCAACTCGATGCCATCGACCTGCGCATTCTCGACGAGCTGCAGCGCGACGGCGCGCTGTCGAACGTGGAGCTGGCGCGCCGCGTGCACCTCTCGCCCTCGCCCTGCCTCGCGCGCGTGAAGATGCTCGAGGCGAATGGCGTGATCGACCGTTATGTGGCGCTTGCGAGCGCGAAGGCGCTGGGCTTGGGACTCAACGTGTTCATCTCGATCAGCCTCACGACGCAAAGCAAGCAGTCGCTCGCCGATTTCGAACAGCGCATTGCCGAGCACGACGAAGTGATGGAGTGCTACCTGATGACGGGCGACAGCGACTACCTGATCCGCATCGCAGTCGCCGACATGGCGTCACTGGAAAAATTCATCCTGGAACAGCTCACGCCGATTCCGGGCATCGAGAAGATCCGCTCGAGCTTTGCGCTCAAGCAGGTCAGGTACAAGACGGCGCTGCCGTTGCCCCGGTAGGGCGCTACCCCAGGCTGCGCACAACCTGGGGTATCAATCAGCGAATCAGCGCAATCGGTCAGAGGCCGATCAAGCCGCCGTCGTCCTTCGTGATGACCACGGTCGCCGAGCGCGGGCGTGCCGTGCCGCCCTGCGGCCAGTGGCTGCCGAACTTCGTCGGGTCGGAGATGTTGGCGCGCGCCGTGGTCTCTCCGGGATGCTGGATGTTCACGAACAGCGCGCGGCCGTCGCCCGATTCAGCAATGCCGGTAATTTCGCAGTCGGACGGGCCGACCAGGAAGCGGCGCAGGCCGTCGGTGCCGGGTGCCTTGCCGACGAAGGTGGCCTGCGTGGCGGTGGTGGCGCCGTCGACGTTGGTGATCGTCTTCGCCGCGCCGTCTCCCACCTGGCCCGGCAGTGCCGCGAGCATCATGCAGTTGGTCACGTCGGTGTACTTGCCATCGTCGGTCTGCAGCCACAGCAGGCCGGCGGTCGCATGGCTGAACCACATGCCGTCGGGGCTGGAGAAGTCGTTGTCGGCAACCAGGTTGGACAGGTTGACGTCGGCCGATGCCGTCGAGCGTGCACCGAACAGATAGACGTCCCAGTTGAAGCTGACGGCCGCGGGGTTGCCGCCGGCATCGGCAAAGCGAACGACGTGGCCGTTCGGGTTGCCCGTTTGCGCCGTCTGGGCCACGCCCTTGGGGTCGTTGTAATAGCGCGGGTTGGCGGCATCGGTCGTGCTGATGGTGCGCGCGGCGTTGTTGGTGAGGGTGAGGTACACCTCGCCGTTCTTCGGGTTGACGGCGGTCCACTCGGGGCGGTCCATCTTGGTCGCGCCGGCAACATCGGCCGCGAGGCGCGCATTGATCACGACGTCGGCCGCATCGGCAAAGGAATAGGCCGCGTTGCCGGAGGTGATGCCGTTCACGCCGAGGGAGAGCTCGAGCCAGTCGCCGGTGCCGTCGGCCTTGAACTTGGCGACGTAGAGCTTGCCGTCGTCCATGTACTTGTCGCCGGCCGCAATGCCGCCGCCGATGTCGGCCGCGTCCCAGGCCTTGGTGGAGACGAACTTGTAGAGGTATTCATTCTGCGAGTCGTCGCCCATGTACCAGACGAGGGGCTTGCCGACGACGACGGGGCCGAGGCAGGCGCCTTCATGGCCGAAGCGGCCGAGCGCGGTGCGCTTCTTGGGCGTGCTGGTGGGAGCGAACGGGTCGATCTCGACCACCCAGCCGTAGGTGTTGGAACCGTTGCGGTAGTCGTCGGTCGCGGTGGCGCCGAGGACTTCGGTGTTCCAGCGGCCATAGAGATTGTCGGCAGTGTCGGGCGTCACCGTCGCCCACAGTTCGCGGCCGGTGCCGGTGTCGACGCCACTGCTGTTTTTCGCGCCGATGCCGTATCGCTTGAAGGAGGCCAGTTCCTTGGCACTTCGCTGGGCGTCGTCGGTCGCCGTGATGCGGCGGAAGTAGCCGGCCCAGTTTTCTTCGCAGGTCAGATAGGTGCCCCAGGGCGTGGTGCCGTTGGCGCAGTTGTTGAGCGTGCCGCGGGTCTTGCTGCCGTCGGTCGAGTACTTGGTCTTCAGGTAGTCGGTCTTGGCGGCCGGACCCGAGAAGCTCATCTCGGTCAGCGTGTGGACACGGCGGTTGAAGCTCGAATCCTGCTTGTAGCTCCAGGCGCTGCCGTTCTTGTTGACCTCGATCACGCTCACGCC
The DNA here is from genome assembly GCF_051144945.1 of Variovorax palleresanus. NCBI lineage: Bacteria > Pseudomonadati > Pseudomonadota > Betaproteobacteria > Burkholderiales > Comamonadaceae > Variovorax > Variovorax palleresanus. The sequence goes on from NZ_JBJNVP010000002.1 coordinate 2,407,223, forward strand.
GTGCAGGTAGAACTCGCGCAGCACTTCATCGGCGACGGTGCGGACTGCCGCGGTGCCGCTGCCGGTGATGGTCTGGCCGGTGGGATGCAGGAACAGCGGCGTGATGGCTTCGTGGTTCATCACGAGCAGGCCGCGCGACGCGTTGGCGGCGTCCCATTTGTTCGAGGCATTCATGCCGAAGAAGGTCATGCCGTCGTGGTGGTCCCCGGCGCGGCGGTCGTAGGTGGCCGGATCGTCGGTGCCGTCGTTCTTGTAGGCGGCCACGCCCGAGGCGATCGGGTCGCCCAGGCGATAGAGCACGCTGGCGGTGTAGCCGGCGGGCACGGTGACCACGTCGGCCAGGCTCTTGGCCACGGCATTGAAGCCCAGCTTGGCCGATGCGGGTGCCGGCGAAGGAGCTGGTGCCGGTGCCGGTGCGGGAGCGGGCGCCGGTGCGGGCGGAATGATCGGAAAAGCCACGCCGCCACCGCCGCCGCCTCCACCGCACGCCTGCAGCAGCGCGGTACTGGCGGTGCCAACGCCCAGGCCGAACAGATGGCGGCGGCTCAGGCGCGAAGCAATCAGGTCGGTGAAGGACGGATTCGAAGTGGGGTTGGTGCCGACGTCGTCGAGATCGATGCCGTTGGCGTCGGTACGGGTGTTTGCGGTCATGCGCAATTGCTTTCGTGGGTTGAAAAGGAAATCAACCCGCGAAGTTAGGCACTTGGCATGACATCCGCGTGAAACGCTCAGCTTCCAGTCAGAAGTAGCTCGCCCCCAGTCTTCGCGACTTTCCCCTTCAGGGCGCGGGCAGCTGCCTCGGCCAGAGGGCCCAGAGGCGCAGCGACTGGTTCATGCTGGCAGCGAGGCGGCCGGCGTCGGCACCGGTGCCGGCGAAATAGTCGGCGCGCACCGCCCCGACAATGGCGCTGCCAGTGTCCTGCGCCACCACCAGCTTCTGCAACTGGGCCGCGGGGCCGCTGGACGCAAGCCACACCGGCGTGCCATAAGGAATGCTCTCGCGGTCGACCGCAATGGAACGCCCCGCCGTCAGCGGCACGCCCTGCGCGCCGCGGGGGCCGAAAGCCGCGTCGAGCTCGCTCATGGTTTCCTCGCGGAAGAACACGTAGCGCGGATTGCTCCACAAGAGCTGCGACACGCGCTGCGGGTTCTGCGCCGCCCATGCCTTGGTGTCGTCGGGCCACTTGCCGATCTTGGCCACGCCTTGCGAGATCAGCCATTGCTGAACGCTCTTGTAGGGCTGCTCGTTGGTGGCCGAGAACGCCACGCGCACGGTGCGCTGCACGCCGTTGGCCTCGGTGATGCGAAGCCGCCCGGAGCCCTGGATGTGCAGCATCAGCGCGTCGATGGGATCGGCCATCCACGCGATCTCGCGGCCGCGCAGCGCCGCCTGCGCCTCCGGCAGGGTTTCGATCTCTTGCCGGGTGTACCAGGCGCGGCGCGGCACCAGCCCCTCCGGCGCCTGGTAGATCGGAACGCTGAAGGTGGCGGTGGGCACGCGCGAAGCTTCGTACACCGGCTCGTAGTAGCTCGTGAGCTTGCCCTCGCTCGAACCCGCGAGCGACTCGATCCGGTAGGGCTGGAGCCTCTCCGTCATCCACTGCCGCTGTTCTTCCGGCGTGGCGATGGCCAGCTGGCGCACGTCGCGGCACAGCGGCGCAAAGGCGGCGTTGGGCCGGGCGCAATTGGCGAGCAGCGCAATCCAGGCTTCGTGCAGCGGATCGTCGCCGAAACCCGGCAGTTCCGACCAGCCCACCGGCACCCATCGGCTCTTGGGATGCGCCAGCGAGCCGGTCAGCGGCCCGAGGTCGCGCGGGGGTGTGGCGGTGGGCCGCGCCGGTGTGTCGGGCACGCGCGGGCCAACCGAGCAGCCGGCCAGCGTTGCTACGATCGCGAGCCCAACCAGCCACTGGAGTCCATTTCTCATGGGTCTGATTTTGCTTGAAGCCCTCGGGGCCGGGCTCGTATTGATATTGATCGTCTGGTGGACCATGTTTTCGGGTCGGAAGAAGGGTGAGCTGCAGGATGAGGACGAGGCCGCCCATGACGACAACGGCTCCGCCGAAAAGGACCCGCCGCCGAAACCGTGAATTCCTTGCGTAGCCCAAAGTCGGCGTGGAGTGTCGGAGAACAGGCTATCAGCTATTACTTTAGTAGCAATCATCGCAGTATTCACGGGGCTTTGCAGAAGGTTTTCCTCTTTCCTCCAAGGCAGGAAGGCCGTACCATCGCGTGCTCGCCGACGCTAAGCTGTCCCGCCTGATTCAACCTTGAAAGGGATTGCCATGAAAAAGTTCGTACTCGCCACCACCGCCGCCGCTCTCGTCCTGTCCGGATGTGCCGGCGGCATGACCGACACCCAGCGCAACACCGGCATCGGCGCCGGCATTGGCGCACTGGGCGGCGCGGCCATCGGTTCCGCCACTGGCGGCAACCGCGGCGCCATCGGCACCGGTGCCGTGGTGGGTGCCGCAGCCGGCGCACTCGGCGGCTACCTGTGGTCGCAGCGCATGGAAAACCAGAAACGCCAGATGGAAGCCGCCACCCAGGGCACCGGCATTGCTGTAACGCAAACCCCGAACAACGAGCTCAAGCTGCAGATCCCGAGCGACGTGTCCTTCGACGTGGGCCGTTCGAACATCAAGTCCAACTTCGCGCCGGTGCTCGACCAGTTCGCGAGCGGCTTGCGCAACAACCCGAATGCCGAGGTGCGCATCATCGGCCACACCGACGCCACCGGCTCGGACGCAGTCAACAACCCGCTGTCGGTCGACCGTGCCGCAAGCACGCGCGACTATCTTGTGACGCGTGGCGTGAGCACGGCGGCTTTCCGCATCGAAGGACGCGGCTCGCGCGAGCCGATTGCCGACAATAACAGCGACGCCGGCCGGGCGCAGAACCGCCGCGTCGAAATCTACGTGGGCGAGCGCGCGCCACGCGGCTGACCGAACACATCGACAGATAAAAAGACAGATCAAAAAAAAGAAAAAAGCCGGCCGGGCGGGAGCGGCCGGCGCTCATCGCCATCGTTTCAATGTCAATTCAGAGGGAAAACTCATGAGGAAGTTTGTTGTTTCGGGTGCGGCTGCGGCCGCATTGTTCGTTGTGGGGTGCGCCTCGCAATCCCCCGCGCCAGGGTCGGCCGCAGCGCCGGCTGCACAGGCGGCCGCACCAGCCAACAGCTGGACCGCGCGCCTGGCCTCGCTCAAGACCGAGCTCGAAAACTCGACCAAGGGCACGGGCGTGGTGATCGAGCAGACCACGGACAACCAGCTGCATCTCGTGATTCCCAATGAACTCTCGTTCGACGTGGGCCGCGCCAACGTGAAGCGCAACCTCGCCCAGGTGCTGGACAAGGTGGCCGAAGGCCTGCGCAGCGCCACCGCGGCCAGCGTGCGCGTCGTGGGCCACACCGACAACACCGGCAGCGAAGAAGGCAACGAGCGCCTCTCGGTGAGCCGCGCCGACAGCGTGCGCAACCACCTGGTGGGCCGTGGCGTCTCGACGACGGCCATCACCACCGACGGCCGCGGCTCGCGCGAACCCCTGGCCGACAACAGCACGCCGGCTGGCCGTGCCCAGAACCGCCGCGTCGAGATCTTCGTCGCGGAAAAGGTCTGATCTCCTAGAGATCCCGCAGGCGGTTGGCCAGCTCGACCGCCGACTTCACTTCCATCTTGTCGAACACGCGCGCGCGGTGGACCTCCACCGTGCGCACGCTGATCGCCAGCTGATCGGCAATCAGCTTGTTGGGCAGGCCCTCGACCACGAGCCGCATCACGTCGCGCTCGCGCTCGGTCAGTTCGGCAACGCGTCCGGCCAGACTCTTGCGCGCGCGCTGCACTTCCAGCGCCCGGAGCGAAGCGCCCAGCGCCTGCTCGATGCGGTCGACCAAGGCGTTGTCGGAAAACGGCTTCTCGCAAAAATCGAAGGCACCGCGCTTCACCGCGTCCACCGCGGTCGGCACGTCGGCGTGGCCCGTCAGGAAGATCACCGGCATGGCGTCCAGGAGGCCGCGTTCCGCGAGCCGGTCGAACAGCACCAGGCCGCTGGTGCCGGGCATGCGCACATCCAGCAGCAGGCACAGCGGCTGCTCGGGCAGCGGACCCTCGGCCAGGCGCTGCTCGAAAGCCTCCGCGCTCGCGAAGTGCTCGCTCTCGAGGCGGCGCGAACGCAGCAGCCAGGCCAGCGCCTCGCGCACGCTGGCGTCGTCGTCCACGATGAAGATGAGACCGTCGATCAGCGGTTGCATATCGATTCCAGAAACGAGCGCGAAGCCTGGGGGTGAATCATGTACTTGGCAGGGTAAACCGGAACACGGTGCCCCGGGGGCTGTTGGGCTCGAACACGAGCACGCCGCCATGCTGCTCCACCACCGTGCGGCACAGGCTGAGGCCGAGCCCCATGCCGTCGGCCCGCGTGGTGAAAAACGGCGTGAAGAGACGGCTCGCCACTTCTTCGCTGATGCCGCTGCCGAAGTCGGCCACCGAAAACTCGAGCCAGCGTCGCGCGTCTTCCGCGCCCGGGCCGCCGACGGCCACGACGCGCGCCACGCGCAGCCGCAGGATCCGGTCGCCAGTGTTGTCCGCCGTGTCCATCGCCTGCATCGCATTGCGCGCCAGGTTCAACAGCACCTGTTCGACCAGCGTGCGGTCGCACATGGCCTTGGCCAAGCCGTCTTCGAGCGCCACCTCGATGCTCACGCCCAGCTTGCGCGCCTGCAGCCGCACCAGCGGCAGCACCGCATCGATCAGCGCCTGCGGTGCGACGGCCTCGCGCGTGCGGTCGCGCCGGCGCACGAAGTCGTGCACGCTGCGGATCACCTGGCCGGCACGGTCGGCCTGCTCGGCAATGCGCCGCACCGCCATGGCGACCTCGGCCTGCTCGCCCTTGGCATGTGGGCCCAGCATGTTGAGCGAGCCGGTCGCATAGCTGGCAATAGCGGCCAGCGGCTGCGTGAGCTCATGGCTCAGCAGCGAGGCCATTTCGCCGACGGTGGCGAGCCGCGCGCTGGCCTGCAGGCGCTCCTGGCTGGCCCGCGAGAGTTCTTCGACGCGGCGCTGCTCGCTGACGTCGATGAAGGCGCTCATCCAGCCGGTTTGCACGCGCTGCGCATTGATCAGCGGCGCTTCGAAGATGAGCACCGGAAAACGCGTGCCGTCCTTGCGCATGAAGACCGACTCGAAGCCTTCGCGCGGCGGCATGCCGCCGGCCAGCCGCCGGGCCTGCCGCTGCTGGTATTCGTGCGCCAACTCGGTCGGCCAGTAGGGGGCCTCGATCGATTCGCCACTGCCGGCCATCAGCTCCTCGGGGCTGAAGCCGACCATTTCGCAGAACGCGGGATTCACGTAGGTGATGCGCCCCTGCAGGTCGCGCGCGCGCAGGCCGGTGATGACCGAATCTTCCATCGCCTTGCGGAAGGCGAGCGCATCGGCCAGGTCGCGCTCCGCGCGCAGCCGGCGGCGCGTGTCGCGCGCCAGCAGCACCAGCACGGACACCAGCGCGATGGAAATGGCCGTGACCAGCGCGGTCAGCACGTTGGGGAACAGATCGGGCGCGGCACGCCAGCCATCGACGCGCAGCATCAGCGCGGCACCGGGCAGGTCGATCAGCTGCTGCGAGGTGAAGACGCGCGTTCCCGTTCGGCGCGACGTGCCGAGCGCCACCAGGCGCGTGCCGTCGGCTTCGGTGAATGCCACCTCCTGCCCGCGCGTGAGCGTGGGGCCGACCAGCTCGACGAGCGTGTCGCGCAGCGAGTAGCTGGCCACGAGGAAGCCGCCCGCATCGATGGGCACGCAGAGCTCCATCACCTCGACGCCGCCCCCGCCGAGGATCGGCACGTAGTGGCTCGGCGAATAGGCCGGCGCGCCGAGCTTGCGCGCGGCCGCGCAGGCCAGCGCCACGTCGGACTGGTCGGGCCCGCGGCTCTCCTCGCCGATCAGCCGCATGCGGTAGGGCGTGTTGACGGCCTCCAGCGGTCGCAGCGCGGCGTCGCGCCACTCGAGCCGGAGCCATTCGCGGTGCTCGCGCAGCAGGCTGGCCGCGGCTTCGGGCCAGTGCGTGCGGTCCAGGCCGGAGGCCTGCGTGGCGCGCAGGCTCTGGGCATTGCGCTGCAGGCCGTTGCGCAGGTCGGACACCGCATCGGCGGTGTCGCGGTCGAGCGCCGCCTGCACCTGCTCGACCTCGTGCCGCCCCGCGAGCCACACCACGGTGATCAGCAAGGCCGACACCAGGACGGCCAGGATCAGCCAGAGAAACCAGCGCTGCCACAGCGACCGCAGGCGCGCGAACGCGGACAGCGCCCACCGCGGCGGTGCGACGTGCAAGGCATCCTCCATCGCTAGAGTACGCAGTGCGAGAGAACCGGCAACTGGGCGCGCACGCGCTCGATCTGCCCGGCATCGATGTCGAACAGCACCATGCCTTCGTCGCTGGCCTGCTGCGCCACCACCGTGCCCCATGGGTCGACCACCATCGACTGGCCCCAGGTCTGGCGGCCGTTCTCGTGCGTGCCGCCCTGCGCGGGTGCCACCACCCAGGCCAGGTTCTCGATGGCGCGGGCACGCAGCAGCACCTCCCAGTGCGCGGCGCCCGTGGTGCGGGTGAAGGCACTGGGCACCAGCAGCAGCTCGGCGCCCTGCCTGGCAAGCGCGCGATAGAGCTCGGGAAAGCGCAGGTCGTAGCAGACGCTCATGCCCACGCGCCAGCGGTGCCCGTCGCGCGAGGGCAGGTCGAACACCACGGGCGTGGCGCCCGGTGCGATCACGCGGCGCTCGTCGTAGCGCTCGGTGCCGTTGTCGAAATAGAACAGGTGGATCTTGTCGTAGCGCGCCACGCACTGGCCATCGGGCGAATAGCACAGCGAGCTGTTGAACACGTGCTCGGCGTCGGTGGTCTCGATGGGCAGCGTGCCGCCGACGATCCAGAGCCCGAACTCGCGCGCCGCATCGGCGAGAAAGCCCTGCACGGCGCCGGCCCCCGCGGTTTCGCGCAGGCCCAGCTTGTCGGTGTCGCGCGCGCCCATCATGCAGAAATACTCGGGCAGCACCGCCAGCTCGGCACCGGCCTCGGCGGCTTGGGCGAGCAGGCCGTGCGCACGCGCGAGGTTGGCTTCGCGGGCGATGGCCGACACCATCTGGATGGCTGCGACTTTCATTGCGTGGTCTCCGTTTTCTTGCCTGCACCGCCCGCGGGCGGGGCGGGAACGGCCGAGGCGTTCGGCAGGATGGATCGTGGCACCTTGGCGATCTTGGGGTCGGCCCAGGTGCCTTCGATGTGGAACTCCTGCGTGGCGGCGGTAGCAAGCGGCTTGCTAAGCACCCACTGCGCGAGGAAGGTGCCCAGGCCGATGGCCGGGTTGATGGCGGTGGCCACCAACGCGGCGGTGCCGGCGTTGATTTCGGGCACCACCACCACGCGCAGGTCTTGCGTCTCGCGCACGATGTCGGCCGAGCCGTCCATCAGCGCGGCGGCGTTGACGCCCTTCATCTGCAGGTTGTTGGTGCTCGCGATGCCGTTGGTGATTCTCGCGTCGCCGCGGATGAAGTCGAAGGCGAAGCCCTGGCTGAACACATCGCGGAAATCCAGCGTGAGCCGGCGCGGCAGCGCCTGCAGGCTCAACACGCCGAGCAGCTTGGCAAGGCCGGGATCGGCCTTGAGGAACTGACCCGATTCGACGTTGACCTGGATCTGGCCACCCAGGCTCGGGTAGTCGAGCGAGAACGGCGAGCCGCGCCAATGGACGTCGCCCTCGAGCCGTCCGCTGCCGCGCCGCAAGACGCCGGGCATGCCGAAGCGCGTGAGCAGGTTGCCGGCGTCCGAGATGTCGAGCGTGAAGGTCATGGCCGTGCGCCGCCGCTCGGACCGCCCGGGCGTGGTGACCGAGCTTGCGGCCCAGGTGCCCTTGGCGGTGAAGTTCGCCTCGGGCATGGTGAAGCTCAGTTTGTTGAGCAGCCATTCGCGGCCCGCGCCGCCGCGGTTGACGGCGTCGATTTCGGCACGGCCCAGGCGCTTGCCCAGCAGCTCGAAATCATCGACCACGATGTCGAGCGCGGGCAGCGTGCCCGGCTCCTCGTCGAGCAGCGCTTCGACCTGCGTGGCCTCGGCCGGCGCGATCTTGAGCCGCGCGAGCCGCGCATAGAGCCGGCCGGCCTGCGCGTGGCGGTATTCGGCGTAGCCGCTGAGCTCGGTGGCGTCGATGTTGGCGCGCCAGAGCGTGCCTTCGCGCGTGCCGCCGAGCACCACGTTGTGCAGCGTGCGGCCCGCAATGCCGAGCTGCTGCGCGCGCACCGCGATGCGCGTGGGCACGTAGCTCATGGCCGCGTCCTCGGTGCCGCCCGGCGCCTCGGCCGCACCGGTGCTGGTGCCCGCGTCGCCCACCAGGGCTTGCCATGCGGGCATGTCGAGCTTGGCGATGTTGACGTTGGCCGTCACGCCCCTGTCGGGCACGCTGGCGGTTTCGCCCGGTGCGAGGCCGATGGCGACGCTTCCGCGCAGCACCCGCGCATCGGCGCCCGAGATGTCGCGCACATACTGGACCGCGCCAATGCGGCCGAGCTCCAGCGAGAGCTGGTCCTGCACCGCGACGGCAACACCGGCGCGGGTTTCGCGCTGCAACACCTTCTTCTCGATGCGCAGCGGCATCTGCTCGTCGGCCGTCTTCACCAGGGGCGCAGGCAACTGCAGGGCCAGGCCTTGCAGCGTGCTGGTGAGAGAAAACTCGGGTGCGCCGTCGCGCATCGAGAAGGTGACCGCGTAGGGCGTGCTGCCGCTGGCCTTGGCCGCGATCCGGGTGAGCCACTCGGCCTCGCGCGCGCCGCGCAGGCCCTCGGCCGTGGCCGTGCCCTGCGCCTTCAGTGCCACTTCGCGGTTGGCACCGGCGAAGCGACCGCGGCCCTCGAGGCGGATGTCGCCGCCCAGCAGCCGGGCCTGGACGCCGGCCAGCGAAAAACCCGTTTCGGTGAAGCTCACAGTGCCCTTGGCCTGGGAGAACGACGGCGCTTCGGGCGCGAACTGCAGTTCGTTGTCAGACAGCGCAATGCTGGCCTGGACCTTGGCCGCGTCCAGCGCGGCGAGCGGCAGTTCGAGGTGCAGGCGGTAGTCGGCCACGCCGGTGGCGCGTGCGCGGGACAGCAGCTCGCCGGTTTCGCCGGCCAGCGGGGCGCCCACGCGCAGCAGTTCGCCAAGCGGCCCCTTGGCCTGCGCATCGACGCGCAGCAGCGAGGCATGGTGCGACATGTCGGCAATCTGAGCTTCGGCCTTGGTCACCTCGATGCCGGATGCGCCGGCCAGCCGCCCGCGCGCATTGCGCACCAGCATGCCCGCGCGCTCGAACACCAGCTCGCCCGAGAGCCCGGTGAGCGGCGGCCAGACCGGGGCGGGCGTGCCGGTGCGTGTTGCGGAGGCCGCAGCCTTCGACGCGGTCGACGCGGCAATGGCCGACGTGGGCGGCACGTAGGCGTAGTTCACGTCGGCCACCTTGGCCACGATGCGGAATTCACCCTTCTTGGGGTCCATGAAGGGCATGTCGTGCAGGTCGCCGCGCACGCGGAAATCGACGCTGCTGGCCGTGCCCTTGGTGACCGCGGTGCGCACGTAGTCGCGCGTGTGCTGGGGGATTTCAAGCGGCAGGTAGCGGAACACGCGCGTTCCGTCGGCGCGCGTCAGCTTGCCTTGCAGGTCGAGCACGCCGGGGTAGCGCGCGCGCCCGGACGACACGGCCGGATCGCTGGTGCGCCAGCTGGCTTCGGCCTCGCCCTCGGCGTCGGTGTTGGCGAAGCGCAGCTTGGAGACCTGCAGCTGCGCGTTGCCCTTGTCGAGCTTCCACTGGAGCTGGGCGGCGAGCCGGTCGATCGGAATCACCGGCTCTTCGAACACGCCCGGAAATTCGAGCGTGCCCCGGGCCATTGTCAGTGCCGCGGTGCCGCCGGCGTGGGTGGCCTCGAACTCGACCGTGGCGCCGCTCACGCCGGGCGAGCCGGCATGCGGGTGTTCTGGCGCCGGGGCCGTGCTGCCCGCGGTTTTGCCGGCAGCGGGTGCGGCGGGCGCAGTTGCAGCGGTTTGCGGCGCCCCGGGCTGCGAGGCGACGCGCAGGCCGCTGACCCGCCCCTTGGCCTGGTAGCGCTCCGGCGCGCCGAGCGACCCCTGCCAGTTCAGGTCGATGCGCTCGACCAGCCCGCGCGGCGCATAGGCATCGAGCACGCGGTGCGTGGCCTCGCCCAGCGGCAGGCGGTCGGCAATGAGGGCCAGCGCGGCCAGGTCGAGCCGGTCGGCACGCAATGCGCCGTGCTCGGGCGTGCGGCCCTGCGCGGGCGAGTGCTGCAGCCACAGGTTGCCGCCGGGCCAGCGCATGCCGTCGGCGGTGTCGAACTGCAGCGCCGCGGTCGAGAACTCGAAGGTTTCTTCGTTCCGGTGGCCCGCGAGCCGGCCGGTCACCGACCGCAGCACCAGCGGCTGGAGGCCGCGGCCCAGCGAGGCGTCGATGCGGTTGAGGCCGAGGTCCGCCGCGCCGCCCACGATCTGCCCTCTCTTCATGTCGGCCCACAGGCGCAGGGCACCGCTGCCTTCGCGGATGCGCGCGTCGATGGAGACGTAGCGGCCCAGGCGGGTGACGTCCATGTAGGGCAGGTCGGCGTAGATCTGGCCGTCCCACGTCTGCCAACGGCCGGATCGCACCGACAGCAGCGGCTGGCGGAATTGGCCGCGCAGGGTGAAGCGCTCGCCCCATCCGGCCGGCGGCGTGGCGTCGAGCCGGAGGCCGTGGCGCCGGGCGGTATTGCGCGCCACGAAGCGCACGTCGCTCAGCAGCAGGGGCTCTGCCTGGCGCTGCTCGTCGGTCCAGCGCACGGTGCCGCCTTCGACGACCAGCTCGCGCTGGGCAAAAAACCAGTCGGCGGCGCGGGTCTCTCCGGTGGTGTCGGTGTCCATGTGGAGGCCGGCCACGTGCAGCTTGCCGAGCACATCGCGGCGCACGTCGACCTGCGGCCCCTCGATGTAGATCTGCTCGAAGTTGAGGCGCCACAAGGAACGCGGCGAGACGCTCGCCACCACCCGCACGAGGCGCAGGGCTTCTCGCTTCTGGGCATCGTGCAGGACCACGTCGCGCAGTTCGAAGACGGGAAAGAGGCTGTCCGAACGGGCGGTGATCGACCCGATGCGCACGGGTACCCCGATGGCCTTGCTGGCTTGCGCCTCGAGCGCACCACGGTAATCGCCGATTCGCGGCACAATCCACGCGTGTAGGACAACCACTGACAGTGCCAGCAGAAGCCATGCAGCGATCAGTAAACCCAACAGCCAGCGTGCCGTCGCAGCGGTGATCTTGAGCAGACGTGAAGGGGAAGACGCCGTGTCGTTCATTGAGGATCGCGCTGTGTCAGGAATTATGACCGCCAGCACTCAGAGGGGTTCCACGGAAACCGATATCAGCGTGAACCAGTTGCCAGCCACGCCACCCACCGCGATCGAGGTCGCGTTTTCTTCTTACTCGCGCTTCGTTCAGCGCCTGCGCCGCAGGTATGCGGCGGAGCTTGCATTGCTTCCCCCTGGCGCGCCGCTGCGCGAGTCGATGTCAAAGGCCTACGAGGCATTGCGCGAACGCGGGGATGGCGTCGGCGATGCGCTTCGGATTGTGCGACAGCTGGTGGTGGAGCGGCTTGTAACGCTCGATTGCGATGCCCAGGCTCCGCTGGCCGTGGTGACCACTGCCGTGACCGAGCTCGCGGAATTCGCGCTCGATGTCGCCTGCCGCGACGCCTGCCAGGAGCTCGACGCCACGCATGGCGCACCGCTCGGCCCCGAAGGCCAGCGCTCGCAGCTCTGGGTGGTGGGCATGGGCAAGCTCGGCGCGCGCGAGCTCAACGTGTCGAGCGACATCGACCTGATCTACCTGTACGACCTGGACGGCGAAACCCGCGGCGACGCAGACGGCCGCGGCCGACTCTCGAACCAGGAGTACTTTTCCCGCGCCGTGAAGCGCATCTATGCGCTGGTGGGCGACATCACCGAGCACGGCTTCGTGTTCCGTGTCGACCTGGCGCTGCGGCCGAACGGCAATTCGGGGCCGAGCGTGGTGTCGCTCGACGCCCTCGACGAGTATTTTCAGGTACAGGGCCGCGAGTGGGAGCGCTTTGCCTGGATGAAGAGCCGGGTGGTCGCGCCGCGCGACATCGTTTCGGAAGGCCTCGCCCAAGGCCTGCGCGCCACGGTGCTGCCGTTCGTGTTCCGCCGCTATCTCGACTACAGCGTGTTCGATTCGCTGCGCACGCTGCATCGGCAGATCCGCGAGCAGTCGGCGCGGCGCAGCGCGGGCCGGCCCGAGCGCGCCAACGACGTCAAGCTGTCGCGCGGCGGCATCCGGGAAATCGAATTCACCGTGCAGCTGCTGCAGGTGGTGCGCGGCGGGCAGTTTCCCGAGCTGCGCACCCGGCCGACGCTCGACGCCTTGCAGCGCGTGGCACGCGCCGGACTGATGCCGCAGGAAACCGCCGATGCGCTGGCGGCGGCCTATGAATTTTTGCGCCGCGTGGAGCACCGCATCCAGTACCTGGACGACCAGCAGACCCACGTGCTGCCGGTGGCCGACGACGATCTGCGCTGGATCGCCCAGACCATGGGCTATGCCGGCTGCTGCGCCTTTCTCGAGCAGCTCGACACGCACCGCGAGCTGGTCGCGCAGGAATTCGACAAGCTGCTCGGCGGCGTGAAGCCCTGCAACGGCAAATGCAACGGCAAGAAGGCGGCCGCGCCCGCCGACCTGGCCGATCTGCTCGACGATCTGCCGCCCGCCTTTGCCGCGCGCATCGGCAACTGGTGCGAGCAGCCCCGTGTGCTGGCGCTGCGCGAGGAAACGCGGACCCGGCTGCGCCAGCTGGTGCAGCGCACCGGCCAATGGCTGAAAGAACCCGATGGCGACGGCCCGGGACAAACGCCGCGCCACGTGGACGCCGCCTTGCGCTGGGCCGACTGGATCGAGCCGCTGCTGCGGCGTGAGAGCTATGTGGCGCTGCTGGTCGAGCGGCCCGCCGTGCAGGAGCGGCTGCTGCGGCTCCTGGGCGCCGCGAAGTGGCCGGCGCGCTATCTGATGCAGCACCCCGGCGTCATCGACGAGCTCGCGAGCGACGAAATGCTGTCGGGCCGCTTCGTGGCGGCGGAGTTCGAGCGCGAACTCGAAGCGCGCCATGCCTCGCTCAGCCGCACCGGCGAAGCCGACGAGGAACGCCTGCTCAACCTGCTGCGCCATGCCCACCATGCCGAGGTGTTCCGCACGCTGGCGCGCGACGTGGACGGCCGGCTCACGGTGGAACAGGTGGCCGACGACCTGAGCGCGCTGGCCGACACCACGCTGCGCGTGACCGCCCGCTGGTGCTGGTCGCACGTGCGCAACCGGCACCGTGAGGTGCCGCAGTTCGCGATCATCGGCTACGGCAAGCTGGGCGGCAAAGAGCTGGGCTATGGCAGCGACCTGGACATCGTTTTCGTCTACGAGGACGACGACGAGCGCGCGGGCGAGGTCTACGCGGCCTATATTCGCAAGCTGATCAACTGGCTCACCGTGAAGACGCGCGAAGGCGACCTGTTCGAGATCGACACCGCCCTGCGGCCCAATGGCAACTCGGGCCTGCTGACGACCACCTTCGAAGCCTACGAGCGCTACCAGCTCGGGCGCGGCAGCAACACGGCGTGGACCTGGGAGCACCAGGCCATGACGCGCGCACGCTTCGTGCTCGGCAGCGCCGAACTGGGCGCGCGCTTCGACCAGGTGCGCGAGGCCGTGATCGTGGCGCCGCGCGACCACCAGGCACTCCGGGCCGAGATCATCGCGATGCGCGACAAGGTGCGCGGTGCACGGCCGGTGAAGGCCGAGCGCTTCGACGTGAAGCACAGCCCGGGCGGCATGGTGGATGCCGAGTTCGCGGTGCAGTTCCTGGTGCTGTCGGAGTCGGCCGGGCACCGGGAACTCATTCCCAACGTGGGCAACATCGCGCTGCTGGTGCGCGCGGAAGAAGCCGGCCTGCTGCCCGCCGCCGTTGGCCGCAATGCCGCCGCGGCCTATCGCGAACTGCGCCGCGTGCAGCATCGCGCGCGGCTCAACGAAGAGCCGACGCAGGTCACCCCGCCCGCATTGGCCCATGAGCGCGAAGCCATGCTGGCGCTGTGGAAGGCGGTATTTGGCTGACAGCACCCGCACCCGCGCCATATCGGCGATGGCCGCCTGCGCGGTGGCTGTCGCCGTTCTTCTCGCCGGCTGCGCGAGCGGCCCGCGCAGCGGCGGCGGCGCTGGCGGCAGTTCGGGCGGGCGTGACGGCCCCGGCAGCAACATTCCCGCGGACCTCGACCGCGTGCCCGATGCCGAGCCCCGCGTCGAACCCATCCGCAACAGCGGCGGCACCAGCAAGCCCTACACGGTGCTGGGCCGGGGCTACCAGCCGATCACCGACGACAGGCCGTTCCGCGAATCGGGCATTGCCTCGTGGTACGGCCGCAAGTTCCACAGCGCCTCGACCGCGAGCGGCGAGCCCTACGACATGTACGCCATGACGGCCGCGCACAAGACGTTGCCGCTGCCCAGCTATGTGCGCGTGCGCAACCCGGCCAACGGGCGCGAGGCGATCGTGCGGGTGAACGACCGCGGGCCGTTCGTCGACGGCCGCATCATCGACCTGAGCTACACGGCGGCCCTCAAGCTCGGCCTGCTGCGCGGCGTGGCGCCGGTGGAGATCGAACGCATCACGAACGAGGACATCCGCACCGGCGCGTGGCGGCGGGATTCGGGGACGGCGTATGCCTCGGCGGCCCCGGCCCCGCAACCGCCGCGCGCAACGGCGGCTGCGGCGGTGCCGGTTCCCTCGGCATGGGTGGCGCCGGTGGCGATGAACGCGCCGGCTGCTTCCACCATGCCGGTCGCACCGCAGACCGCGATGACACCGATGACAGCGGCGGAGCCTCTGATGGCGCAAGCTGCGCCGCCGGCACCGGAGGCCGCATCGCCCCGGCAGATCGAGGTCGCCGAGCTGCCGCCAATGGCGCCCATCGCGGCGCCGGCGTCCATGGCTCGTTCAACGGCTGCAAGCTCGTCCGCCGCCGCCACGGCGGGCTTCTGGGTTCAGCTTGGCGCGTTCCGCGAGCGCGATGGCGCACAGAACCTGCTGAGCGAGGCCGCGCGCGGCCTGCCCACGCTGGCACCGCAACTGCGCGTGTTCAGCGAAGCCGGCACGCACCGCCTCCAGGCCGGGCCCTTCCCCTCGCGCACGGCGGCCGGCGAGGCCGTCACGCAGTTGCGCGAGAGCCTGCGCATCGCGCCGATGGTGGTGGAGCGCCGCTAGGCCGCAACTTCAAAACGGCGGCATCGGAGACACGGGCTCAGGGCATCGCCTTGGCCAGCACCTGCGAGCGCATGCCGACGCCCATGCGGTTCCAGGCGTTGATCTGCGCAATGGCGATCGAGAGTTCGACGATTTCGAGTTCGCTGAAATTTGCCTTGAGCGCCTCGAACTCGGCGTCACGGGCTTCATGACGGTCGGCGAGGCGCGTCAGTGTTTCAGCCCAGTCGAGCGCCGCGCGCTCGCGCTCGTTGAAAAAGCTCACCTCGCGCCAGGTGGCCAGGCTGTTGATGCGCTGCCAGTCTTCGCCCTGCTGGCGCAGGTCGCGCACGTGCATGTCCAGGCAGTAGGCGCAGCCGTTGATCTGCGAGACGCGGGCAAAGACGAGGTCGATCAGCACCTTGCCGAGCGTGCTCGATTCGATGGTGCCGTTGACGGCGATCATGGCCTGGAAGGCCTTGGGGGCGGTCTTGTACCAGGTGAGGCGGGGGGCGACGGTGTTGCTCATGGCGTGTACTCCAGGTGGTTGAGATTGAAAAATCTGCTTGCTACCTGTTGAAGACGGGCCGGCCCCCGGCCCTGTGACACGCCGGGCGATTTATTTCGAAGAAAAGTGCTGGGCGATGCGCGCCAGCTTGTCGGGGTTGCGCTGTGCGCGGATGCGCACGATGCGCTCGCCCTCGATCTCGAAGGTCTGCGCCGATTCGAGCTGCCCGTCGACAAAGCGCAGCAGCCCGGGCTCGCCATTGATTTCCGCCAGCTCCATGCGCACCGCCGCGCCCAACCGGCGCCAGAGCGCGAAGTACAGCTGCGCCAGCCGCTGGCTGCCGCGCAGCACCTTGCTGAAGCTCTGCACCTTGCCGCCGCCGTCGCCGATGAGCTCGACGTCTTCCGCCATGAGCGCCTTCAGGTCATGCAGGCTGCCGCGCGCGGCCGCATCGGCAAAGGCGCGCAGCAGGCGCTGGTGGGTTTCGCGCGACACCTGATAGCGCGGGCGCGCCTCTTGCACCTGCGCCTTGGCGCGGTGCACCAGCTGCCGGCAGGCGGCTTCGCTTTTGCCGAGCGTGAGCGCCACCTCGTCGTAGTCGGCGTCGAACACCTCGCGCATCAGGAAGGCGGCACGCGCCTCGGGCGCCAGGCGCTCGAGCACGGCAAGGAACGCGACGGAGATGTTGTCGGCGCGCTCCAGCGATTCTTCCGGCGTGTCGGGCGATTCGGTCAGCGTGGGCTCGGGCATCCAGGCCCCGACGTAGTGCTCGCGCTGGACCTTGGCGGCGCGCAGCCGATCGATCGAAAGGCGCGTGACAACGGTGACCAGCCAGGCTTCGGCGCTGTCGAAACCGGCCTTGTCGGCCTCATGCCAGCGCAGCCAGGCATCCTGCACCACCTCTTCGGCCTCCGCAACGGAGCCGAGCATGCGGTAGGCGATGCCCTGAAGGCGTCGGCGGTGGCTATCGAAAGTGAGGGTGGCGTCGTCCATGTTCGGCTAGACGGCCGGCAACGCGTCTTTGTGACACCACTGCCCGCAATCCGGCCGAAATTATCGGGGAACGGCCCGCCGCTACGCGCCCTGGTATTCGGCCTTGGGGCCGATGGATGCGGCCAATTCCTTGCGGTAGCGGTTGAGCTCCTGCACGGTCTTGAAGCTGCGGTCCATCAAGAGGCTCAGGTTGTGCAGGATGCGCTCGCCGACCTTGCTTTCCCAGACGGCATCGAACTTGATCTGCTTGTCGAGCCAGTGCTCGAGCCAGTCCGGGTCGGGCATGCGGCTCTGGATGGTGTCGTTCGGGAACAGCGCCTTGTTGACGTGCAGGTTGGTCGGGTGCAGCGCCTGGGCGGTGCGGCGCGCGCTGGCCATCAGCACGCCGACCTTGGTAAACGCGGCCCGGGCCTCGTCGCCGAACTTTTCCATGGCGCGCTTCATGTAGCGCAGGTACGCGCCGCCGTGGCGGGCCTCGTCCTGGCTCAGCGTGGTGTAGATGTGCTTGATGACCGGCTCGGTGTGCCACTGGGCCGCGCGGCGGTACCAGTGGTTGAGGCGGATCTCGCCGCAGAAATGCAGCATGAGCGTTTCGAGCGGCGGCGCGGGGTCGAAGTCGAAGCGCACTTCGTGCAGCTCCTGCTCGGTAGGCGCATGCTGGGGGCTGAAGCGCTTGAGGTATTCCATCAGCACCAGCGAGTGCTTCTGCTCCTCGAAGAACCAGATCGACATGAAAGCCGAAAAGTCGCTATCGTGGCGGTTGTCGCGCAGGAACATCTCGGTGGCCGGCAGCGCCGCCCACTCGGTGATGGCGTTCATCTTGATGGTTTGCGCCTGTTCTTCAGACAGTAGCGAAGCATCGAACGACTGCCAGGGAATGTCCTTGTCCATGTCCCAGCGGACAGATTCGAGTTGTCTGAAGAGTTCCGGATAAAGCATCAAAATCTTTCTAAGGCCGCCGATTTTAGTCGGCCCGTTTGGCGCGTCGATGACAGACGCGCGATGATGCGAATACGTGCTTGCCTGGCGGCACGGATTCACACCCCCATTTTTGTATCAGGAGCCCCCATGCGAACCCCCTCCCGATTGTCGGCGCCCAGGCGCTGCACTCCGGCCGCCGCACTGGCAGCATGCCTGTTTGCCCTCGGGACGGCGGGTGCCCAGACCCCTTCCGCGGCCCCTGCTGCAGCGGCATCGGCCGCCCCTGCCGACGGCGTTGCCACCGCCTGTCCCGCAACCCTGCAACACACCTTCCCGCGGCTGCAGGACGAAAAACCCCAAGATTTGTGCCAGTACTCCGGAAAAGTGGTGCTGGTGGTGAATACCGCGAGCTTCTGCGGCTTTACCCCGCAATACAAGGGCCTGGAAGCGCTGGACAACAAATATCGCTCGCGCGGCCTGGTGGTGCTGGGCTTTCCCTCGAACGATTTCTCGCAGGAATCGGGCTCCAACAAGGAAATTGCTGATTTCTGCGAAAGCACCTTCGGCGTGAAGTTTCCGATGTTCGCCAAATCGTCGGTGCGCGGCGCCAGCGCCAACCCGCTGTTCAAGCAGCTGGCGCTGGCCTCCGGCACCACGCCGAAGTGGAACTTCTACAAATACCTGATCGGGCGGGACGGCAAGGTGGTCCAGGCCTGGTCGAGCATGACGGCACCGGACGAGGCGGCCTTCGTGAAGGTCATCGAGAGCCAGCTGGCCGCGCATTGACGCGCTGGGCGCAAACCAGTCGTCACAAACGTTTACCACTGGAGGGGGAACCGGGCTGGCACACTGTGCTCATATCGAGCGTGGGCAGCAAATGCCCTCCGGTTTCATGTTGCGAGGTCTTCTGGGCGTCTTGTCTGGTTGAAATCCCGAGGCGATTCTTCTCCTCCTCCCTCCCTCCCTCCTTCGCGTCGGGGCGCCTCGCAGCATTTTTGTATTTCCCTCCGGGGCGGGGCGCCGCAACACAGGCGCCCTGAAACGAAAAAGGCGCCAGAGGCGCCTTTTTTCATGGTTGGGTGTCGATGAAGCTGGGCCGAAGCAGCAGCTTGTCGTACAACTTTGCCAGGTTGGAGTGCTGGCTGCGCCAGTCGATCTCGGGGAAGCGGAGCCCGACCCAGCCCAGCGCACAGCCCACGGCGATATCGGACAGGCTCAGGTGGATGCCGCTGCAAAAGGGCTTGTCGTTCAGCCCCTTGGCCATAGCGGCGATGCCGCCTTCGACCTTGGCGCGCTGGCGTTCGATCCAGGCCGCGCTGCGCTCGCCGTCGCTGCGGCCGGTCCACGTGGCTTCCAGGCGCCAGAGCACGCCGGCGTCCATGACACCGTCGGCCAGTGCTTCCCAGGTCTTGACTTCGGCGCGCTCGCGGCCCTGCTGCGGAATGAGCTTGCCCACGGGCGACAGGGTGTCGAGGTATTCGACGATGACGCGCGAATCGAACATCGCGTCGCCGCCTTCCATGATGAGGCAGGGCACCTTCCCGAGCGGGTTGGAGTGGGCAATGGTGGTGTCGGCAGCCCAGACATCTTCGATCACGAACTGGTAGTCGAGCCGCTTTTCGGCCAGCACCACGCGCACCTTGCGCACATAAGGGCTGGCGGCCGATCCGATCAGTTTCATGAAAGCTCTCTCCCTAGGCTTTGATTTACGTTTATTCAACTTCATTTTAGGGGAACGCCAAAAGGGCGGCCTCGATCTGTCGCGAACGCACGTCGCCGCGGGCCGCCTAAAATTCGGGCATGAGCTTCTCCACCGTTTCCGCCCTCTCCCCACTTGACGGCCGCTATGCGGCCAAACTTGCGGCACTGCGCCCGCTGATGAGCGAACAGGGCTATATGCACCGGCGCGTGCAGGTCGAAGTGGCGTGGTTCATTGCGCTGTCCGACTGCGGCTTTGCCGAATTCAAGCCGCTCACGGGTGGCGCCCGCAAGTACCTGCTGGGCCTGGTGGCCCATTTCTCGGAGGCCGACGCACTGGCCATCAAGGAAATCGAGAAAACCACCAATCACGACGTGAAAGCCGTCGAATACTGGATCAAGTCCAAGTTCGACGCCCGGCCGGAGCTGCTGGCCGCCGCCGAATTCGTTCACTTTGCCTGCACCAGCGAAGACATCAACAACACCAGCCATGCGCTGCAGATCCAGGCCGCGCGCGAGAAAGTGGTGCTGCCGGCGATCGACGGGCTGATTGCCAAGCTGCGCGAGATGTCGCACCAGTTCGCCGGCGTGTCGATGCTGTCGCGCACCCACGGCCAGACCGCCAGCCCGACCACGGTCGGCAAGGAAATCGCCAACGTGGCGGTGCGGCTTTCCAAGGCGCGCGCGCAGATTGCCTCGGTGCAGCTGCTCGGCAAGATGAACGGCGCCGTGGGCAACTACAACGCCCACCTGGCAGCCTGGCCCGATTTCGACTGGGAGGCGTTCAGCCGCAAGGTCATCGAAACGCCCGCGCCGCTCGGCCTGGGCCTGGCCTTCCAGCCCTACAGCATCCAGATCGAGCCGCACGACTACATGGCCGAGCTGTTCGACGCCGTGGCGCGCACCAACACCATCCTGATCGACTTCTCTCGCGACATCTGGGGCTACGTGAGCCTGGGCTACTTCAAGCAGCGGCTCAAGAAGGGCGAGATCGGCTCCTCGACGATGCCGCACAAGGTCAACCCCATCGACTTCGAGAACGCCGAAGGCAACCTGGGCCTCGCCAACGCGGTGCTGCGCCACCTGAGCGAGAAGCTGCCGATCAGCCGCTGGCAGCGCGACCTGACCGACAGCACGGTGCTGCGCAACATCGGCGTGGCCTTCGGCTATGCCACGCTGGCCTACGCGAGCCTGGCCACGGGCCTGGGCAAGCTGGAGCTCAACGAGGAGGCGCTGGCCGAAGACCTCGACGCTTCGTGGGAAGTGCTGGCCGAACCGATCCAGACCGTGATGCGCCGCTTTGGGGTGCAGGGCGCCTACGAGCAGCTCAAGGAAGTGACGCGCGGCAAGACGGTGACGGCCGAGGCGCTGCACGGACTGATCCGCTCGCTCGACATTCCCCAGGCGGAAAAAGAGCGGCTCCTCGCCATGACGCCCGCGAGCTACGTGGGCAAGGCTGCGGAGCTCGCCAGTAGAATCTGAGGCTTCCCGCACCGACGCTCCGGCCGCCTGAAGGCGGCTGCCTGCGTCGCTTCACGCCCCTCTTCAGCCAACGCGCCCTTCGCGGTGCGCCAGCCAACAACCTGACGGGGCTTCAAAGCCCCTGTTGTTCATGCTGCGCGCCCCCCTCCGACGCCTCTGGCTCAAGGTTCACCGCTGGATCGGCCTCTCGCTCGGGCCGGTACTTGCCCTCACGGCGCTGCTCGGCGCGGTGCTGGTGGTGGCCTTGCCGATCGACCGCTATGCGCATCCCGAGCTCTTCGTGGCCCGGAACACGGCCGTTGCGGCGCCCGCATTGCCGCTCGAGCCACTGCGCCAACGCATCGTGGCCGAGTTCGGGCCTGACGCCACCCTCACACTGCGACCGCCGCGCACTCCCGGCGAGACGCTCTGGGTGTATGTGCGCGGGCCTTGGGACGGCACGCTCTATCTCGATCCCGCCACCGGCGCGGAGCAAGGCCGGCGCGGGTCGCATGAGGGCGCCTACAACCTGCTTTTCGAGCTGCACAGCAGCCTGCTGCTGGAAGACACCGGCAAGGGCATCCTGGCCTTCGTGGCGCTGGCCTACCTGTGCCTGCTGGTCACCGGCGTGGTGCTCTGGTGGCCCACGCGCTGGCCGCCTTCGCTACGGATTGCGCTCGACCGCGGCCTGCTGCGCGGGCTGTTCGACCTGCACCGCACCGGCGGCGCCGTGCTCGGGCTCTTGATTGCGGTGTCGGTCTTCACGGGTGCCTACATGGCATGGCGGCCGCTCGGCAACTTCATTTCGGCCGCCATGGGCCAGGAGCCGATCAAGCCGCCCACGGTTCCCAAGGGCACGGCCGCAGGGCCCCGGCTTTCGCTCGACGAATTGGTCGCCCGCGCGCAGAACGTGTTCCCGGGCCAGCCGATCGGCTACGTGCAGGTGCCCGCCAGGCCGAACCGCCCGATGCGGGTGCGCTTCCGTCTGGCCGACGATCCGCATCCGAACGGCATCAGCTCGGTGTGGCTGCATCCGCTGACCGGCGAGGTGCTGGCGGTGCGCCGCTGGCAGGACCTCGACCCCGGCAACGGCGCGGTGGTGGTGATCTATCCGCTGCACACCGGCGTGCTGGGCGGGCCGGTGCACCAGGCATTCGTCGCGCTGCTTGGCCTGGCACTCGCCGGCCTGGGCCTGAGCGGCGTCTGGCTCTGGTGGCGACGCCGCGCCGTGGCCGCCGCGGCCCGCGGCACCGCGCTTTCGAACAACAACCGCACGACGTCCTGAACGGGACGTCTGCTGCGGTCGATTTTTTATTGATATCCGAGGAGAACCCGTGTTCAAGCAGAAGAAATGCGCCGCCCTGGTCATGGCGCTGTTCCCCATCAGTTTCCAGAGCTTTGCCGCCGAAGCCGAGCCGGCGACCGATGGCACGAAGTCGCTGGAGGCCGTGACCGTCACGGGCGACTGGCTCGGCACGCCCAGTGAAACCAAGGTGCTCGAGCACCCCGGCGCGCGCAGCATCGTCGAGCGCAAGCAGATCCAGGAGAGCGGCTCGAGCAGCGTGCGCGACGTGCTGCGCCAGGTTCCCGGCGTGCAGGTGCAGGAGAGCAACGGCACGGGCGGCAGCGACATCTCGCTCAACGTGGGCGTGCGTGGCCTCACCTCGCGCCTGTCGCCGCGCTCGACCATCCTGCTGGACGGCGTGCCGCTGGCCTATGCGCCCTATGGGCAGCCGCAGCTCTCGCTCGCACCCGTGTCGCTCGGCAACCTGGAGGCGGTCGACGTGGTGCGCGGCGCGGGCTCGGTGCGCTATGGCCCCCAGAACGTGGGCGGCATCATCAACTTCGTGACGCGGGCGATTCCGAAGCAGTTCGCGGGCGAAGTGGGCGTGGGCGTGGAAAGCGCGAGCCACGGCGGCGGCATCAAGACCACGCCCACCCTCTTCATGGGCGGCACCAACGAGAACGGCCTCGGGCTTGCGCTGCTGTATTCGGGCACGCACGGCGACGGCTTTCGCCGGAGCAACGACCACACCAGCATCGACGACCTGATGCTGAAGGGCGCCTATCGCCTCTCGAGCACGGACGACATCGCCGTTTCGCTGCACCACTTCGAAGGCAAGGGCCGCATGCCCGGCGGCTTGACGACTGCGCAATTTGCCGCGGACCCGTTCCAGTCCGACCGCCCTTTCGACGAATTCTCCGGGCGCCGGACCGACGGCTCGATCAAGTACACGCACAACGACGGCGTGAACAAGTTCGAAATGCTGAGCTACTACACCGACTCGTTCCGCAGCAGCTACCTCGAGCAGGAAGGCACGGGCGCCAATGCCGGCCGGCGGCGCCTGACCAGCGCACCGCGCAACTACAAGACCTACGCTTTCGAGCCCCGCTACTCGCGCTTGATCGATTCGGGCAGCGTGGTGCAGGAGATCAGCGTCGGAGCCCGCTATCTCAAGGAAGAGGCCTCCGAGGTGGCGACGCGCAGCACCTACTACCGGCCGCGCCCGGGCTTCGATGCATTCACGCTCGCGCAGCCTGCGTACCAGTCGAGCAAAGGCGGCACGACCGCGCACGCGTTCTATATTGATGACCGGATCGACTTTGGCAACTGGACCATCACGCCCGGCGTGCGCTACGAGTCGATCCGCTCGCACAACGACGTCTACACCCTGGCCAACAACCGGGTCACGGGCGCGAACTTTCCGAAGATCGACTCCAACGAGGTGCTGCCGACGCTGTCGGTGCTCTACCGCATGAACGAGCGCTGGTCGGTGTTCGCGAATGCCGGCGTGTCTTTCGGCCCGCAGCAGTACGCCCAGCTTGCGCAGTCCACCACCGGCCTGCACCCCGAGAAGGCCAAGACCTATGAAATCGGCACGCACTACAAGGGCGAGGCCTGGAGCGGCGAGCTGACCCTGTTCAACATCGATTTCGACAAGGAACTACTGCTCGCGCGTTCCATCACCGGCGACGTCGGCCAATGGACCGACCTGGGCGCCACGCGGCACCGCGGCGTGGAGTCGGCCCTGCGCTACGACCTTGGCACGCTGAGCGAATCGCTCAAGGGCGTGTCGGTGTCCGCGACGTACACCTACACCCAGGCCATCGCCAAGGCCGGGGCTTTTGCCGGCCGCGACCTGCCGTTCTACTCGCGCCAGGTGGCGACGCTCGGCGCGCGCTACGAGCGCGGGCCGTGGACCTTCAATGCCGACGTATACGCGCAATCGAAGCAGCGTTCGCCGGGGTCGCCCGACGACGGCGCAAACTACGTGACGATGGAAGACTCGACCGGCCGCCTGGGCAACATTCCGGGCTACGCCACCATGAACCTGCGCGCCGCATACGACTTCGGCCCGTCGATGAGCAACCTGAAGCTGGCCGTCGGCGTCAAGAACCTGTTCGACCGCCGCTACTACAACCGCTCGGTCGACAACAACGGCGGCAAGTACGTGGGCCAGCCGCGCACCGTGTACCTGCAGGCGTCGGTGGCGTTCTGATGAAGCCCATGGGGGCGCATACACTCGCGCACCCATGGCCCTCAAATCCACCATCTTCAAGGCCGCCCTCGCGGTGGCCGACATCGACCACGGCTACTACGCCGACCATGCGCTGACACTGGCGCGCCACCCGAGCGAGACCGACGAGCGGATGATCATCCGGCTCGTCGCGCTCGCGCTCAATGCGCACAAGCTGCAGGACGTGTGCCAGGGCGACGGCACGCTGGCCTTTGGCGCCGGCTTGTCGAACGTCGACGAGCCCGACGTGTGGCTGCGCGATTTCACCGGCGAGACCAAGCTGTGGATCGAGGTCGGCCAGCCGGAAGACAAGCCCATCATCAAGGCCTGCGGCAAGTCGGACGAAGTGATCGTCTACTGCTTCAACCACGCGGCCGAGATCTGGTGGCGCGGCATCGAGACCAAGCTCACGCGGCCGCAGAACCTGCAGGTGTACCGCGTGCCGACCGAGGCCTCGCAGGCGCTGGCCGCACTGGCGCAGCGCAGCATGCAGCTGCAGGCGACGATCCAGGAAAACACGCTGACGCTGGGCGACGGCACCCACAGCATCGACGTCGAACTGCTGCGGTGGAAGTAGCGCCTTAAACAGGCGGCATCATCGCGCCGCAGTGCCAGCACTGCTCGAAGCCGCCTTCGATCCGCTCGCCGCACACGCATTGCCAGTTGCGCTGAGGCCTGTGCTGCGCCGCATGCAGCACTTGCTGCGCGCGCTCGAACTGAGCTTCGTCGTCGATCCAGATTTCAGGCAGGCATTGGTCTGGCGGCAGCTGGCCCATCACGGCGCCGAGAAATTCACGCTGCACCGTCGCTTGGACGCCCTCCTCTTGCAACGCGTGCACCCACAAGGTCGCAATCGCGAGATTGGGTGCTTGGGCGAGGCGGCGCATTCGGCGGCCCCTTTCAGGGCGTGTCGTCGGGGCCGAGGGGCTCGGCCGGGTCGTCGGGCCATTGCGGCGGCTCGGCCTCGCGCGCGCGCTCGGCGTACTTGTTGAAGCGCCAGGCCGTGTCTTCCATGGTGATGCGGCGCCAGGTCACGCGCTTTTCCGCCGGCGACATGGCGGGCCAATGCTGCACCTCGTCGAAGCTGCGGCCGCAGCCCTTGCACTCGTCGTCGCCCTGGCTGGTGGAGCAGATTGCTATGCAGGGGGTGTCGGGCGTGCTGTGATACCAGTCGAGCCAAGCGGCCCAGGCATCGGGGGGAAATCCGAACTCGTCGACCTCGTCTTCGTGGTGGAACACCATGAGCGCGTAGACCTCGGCAAGCGCGCGCAATTCGGGCGCCAGGGTAACGCCGTCGGGCGAGGGACTCTTCTCGCGCCAATGATTGATGGCGGCCTCGATGTCGATGATGTGAATGGCGGCCATGGAGAGAGAAAAAACAGCGAGCGGCGATCATAGTCCGGCAATGCCCCGCGGCCGCTGAAGGTTATAGGCGCTACAAAATTCATAGCTTCATGCCCTTTTGAACCAGGCTCTTCAAGGCATTGCTTTTGCAGCATCGGAAATTTCAGGTTGCCAGAACACCGGTCAGGATGCTCTAATTCGCCCCACGAAGGGGAGTAGCTCCCAACTGCCGCACAACGGCGGGAATCGACTGGTCGTCAATACGAAGCACAACACTTCCGGCCTGTCGGGCAACACGTGCCCCCGGGCATGCGCTGTCGAGCAAGACCTTCGATTTGAACCTGCGCAGGTTTGGTCGAAGCGTTCCAGAATCCCCGGTCATTCGCCCGGTCTTCGCCATCGCTTCGACATTCCTGCACGGGATGGATCGAAATGCAACGCATGCGCCGGACTGTCGCCATCCAACCCAGGATGGACGGACCGCGCGAAGACAAGAGGAACCTATGGAACAGTTCATGACCCCGGAATTCTGGGTCGCGGTCGGTCAGATCATCATGATCGACATCCTGCTCGGCGGCGACAACGCCGTCGTCATCGCCCTGGCGTGCCGCAAGCTCCCGCCTGCGCAACGCACCAAGGGCATCCTGTGGGGCACGGCCGGCGCCATCGTGCTGCGGGTGATATTGATCTTCTTCGCGCTCACCCTCCTGGCCATTCCGTTCCTCAAGCTGGTCGGGGCCGCGCTCCTGGTGTGGATCGGCATCAAGCTGCTGGCACCCGACCATGACGACGCGCACGGCAACATCCAGAGCAGCGACAAGCTGTGGGCCGCCGTCAAGACCGTGATCGTGGCCGACCTGGTGATGAGCGTGGACAACGTGATCGCCATTGCAGGCGCCGCTCAGGGCGCCGGCCAGAGCCACCAGATGCCGCTCGTGATCTTCGGCCTGCTGGTGAGCATCCCGATCATCGTCTGGGGCAGCCAGCTGGTCATCAAGCTGATGGACCGTTTCCCGATCATCATCACGCTGGGTGGCATGCTGCTGGGCTGGATCGCAGGCACGATGGCGGTGTCCGATCCCGCGCTGTCGAACACCGCGGCCTGGACATGGGTGCCGAAGGTGCCGCAGACCGACATGGTCAGGTATGCAGCCGGCATCGCCGGTGCGCTGCTGGTGCTGGTCATCGGCAAGTGGGTGGCAGTGCGCCAGGCGCGCCAAAAGCCCGCCGAGGCCGTCACGTCGAGCTGAACGCCGGCAGGCGCCGGCAAAAATGCCCTTCCCCTTTCGGCCAGTCTCTGCCACTCTAGCTACCTGAAGGAGCGCACCGTGGAAACGATCATTCTCTATGTCGACGACGCCGGCTATGCCTGCGAGCAGTTCGCCGAACTGACTCCCGACGCCAACAGCGTCGTGGCTCGTCATTGGGTGCTCGTGGCCTGCGCACCGCGCATGACGCATCGCATCAGCAAATGGGTGAGCCACAGCGCACGAGAGAACTGGCGCGCCAAGTGGTTCAGCAAGGTGCAGGCGCAGCTGCTGCCAGTGCTCGAACGCAATGGCGGACAGGTGACACCGGTGCTTGCCAAGGGCCCGCTGGCCGATCTCACGCAGCAGCTGAAGCGCGAGCATGCAGCCACCCACGTGGTCGATGCGCGCCGCCCCAAGATCGGTGTCGACCTGGAACCGGTCACGCCCGACCAGACGCCGCCGCGTCAATCGGGCTGGGCCTTTCCGGGTGCCGTGATGGGCATGGGCGCCCTGCTGGTGCTCGCGAACGAACTGGCCGAATAAACACACACTGCTTCACGACGAGCCCCGGTGCGGCAACGCGCCGGGGCTCTCGTTTTTTTGCGGGCCGGTGGGGTATCCTGCGGCGCATGCGCATCATCCTCAAATGGCTGCTCAGCGCCGTCGCGCTGCTGGCGGTGGCCTATCTCTACAACGGTGTCCAGGTCAACAGCTTCGGCTCCGCGCTGATTGCCGCGGCGGTCATCGGCTTGCTCAACATGGTCGTGCGGCCGGTGCTGGTGGTGCTTACGCTGCCGGTCACCATCGTCACGCTGGGGCTGTTCCTGTTCGTGATCAATGCACTGCTGTTCTGGGCCGCGTCGGGCCTGCTCACGGGCTTCCAGGTCAGCGGCTTCGTGGCTGCGCTGATCGGCTCGCTGATCTATTCGCTGCTGGGCTTGATCATCGAAGCCGCGCTGGGCGGGCTTCTGTCCAGGCGCTGAGCCGCCGGCCCGTTCGTCGTCATTGCCTGAGCGGCGGCTCTTCGGCCTGCCGCTTCACCAATGCTTCGACGTCCCGCGCGCGGGTGTCGATGATCGACGCCTCGTAGTGGTCGATGGGCGCGCCGGGCTTGCGCACCAGTTCCTGCGCGGCCTTGAAGCGGTCGCGCGCGGCGGGGTAGTCGAGGATGGCCACGTTGGCTTCGGCATCGGCACGCACCGCGCGCAGCGTGTCGTTCTGCGCGCCATACAGATTGGCCAGCGCCCGCCAGGCGGTGGCATCGCGCGGATGGGTGGCGACCCAATCGCGCAGCACCGGCACCATGGGCGCGGGCTGGCGCGTGGCCACGGCCGTGTCGGCGGCCAGTAGCATCTCGGGCCGCTCCTTGGACTTCGCATCCAGCAAAGCCGCGGCCTTGGAAGCGCCGCCGCCGGCGAGTTCGATTTCGGCCATGAGCCAGCGCGCCAGCCTGGCGGCCGACGGGTCTTCCGCGGTGCGTGCCGTCAGCCGCTCGGCCAGGGCGCGCGCCGCCTTGAAATCGCGCAGATCCTTGGCCGACAGCGCCGCTGCGTAGAGCGTGCCGGCCTGCTGGGCCGGACCGCTCCTGGCGAACTCGCCGCTGGAAGCCGCTTCGACCCCGAGCCGCAGCACGTCGACACCCGGCCGCGTGAGCACGCGCGCACGCGCGGCAATCATGGCGTGGTCCATGGCCAGCGGCATGGCCGGCGCGGCATCGAGGCGGAACTGGAACCGGCCCTGCATGTCGGAAATGCGCTCTGACGTGAGCGGATGGCTGCGCAGGTAGGGATAGGAGCCGTTGTCGTTGAGGCGCGAGGCGTACTGCAGCTTTTCGAACATGGCGGCCGCGCCCTGCGGCGCAAAGCCGGCCTGCGTCATCACGCCGAAGCCCACACGGTCGGCCTCGCGCTCCATGTCGCGCGAAAAGCTCAGCTGGTTCTGCATGAAGAGCGCCTGGCTGCCCATGATTACGGCCTGCCCCGCATCGGCGTTGCGGCTCTTGCTGGCCGCGATCATGCCGAGGATCAGGCCGGCCAGCATCAAGGGCATCTGCTTGCCCTGCCGGCTCATGATGCGCGAGATGTGGCGCTGCGTGACGTGCGACAGCTCGTGGCCGAGCACCGTTGCCAGTTCGTCGCGGCTGCCTACGGTGGCAATCAAGCCCATGTTCAGGCCCAGGTATCCGCCGGGCAGTGCAAAGGCGTTGACGTTGCGGTCGCGCCCCAGCAGGATGGTCCACGCAAAGCGCTCGTCCAGCTCGGGCGTGAGTTCGCCGCGCTGACGTGCGGCGGCCAGGAGCCGCTGCCAGATATCCTGCACGTAGGCGGCGATGACGGGGTCGTCGATGTAGTCGGTATCGCGATAGAGCTCGCGCGCGATCTGGTCGCCCAGATTGCGCTCGGCGCTGGCGGTCATCTCGCCGCCGTCGCCCAGGCCTGGCAGCGCTTGCAGTTGCGCGCGGGCGGGTACCGGCAGCAGGATCTGGGACGCTATGAGAACCGTAGCGCACAGTGCCCGCAATGCGGGCACGGCAGAATTTTTTTTCGTGTCAGAAGGAGTCAAGCGCGGCATTCCTCGTCCATGGCTCGGGCTCGTATGATGCACCTCCACACCGATCGTTCACACATGAGTTCCCTCACCCATTTTGACGCTCAGGGCCAGGCCCACATGGTCGACGTTGCGGCCAAGCCCGCCACCCATCGCGTGGCCGTGGCCACCGGCCGCATCGAGATGCAGCCCGCGACGCTGGCGCTGATCGAATCGGGAACCGCAAAGAAGGGCGACGTGCTCGGCATCGCCCGCATCGCGGGCATCCAGGCGGCCAAGAAAACCAGCGACCTGATTCCGCTGTGCCACCCGCTGGCGCTCACGCGCGTGGCACTGGCCTTTGCGCTGGCCGAAAAAGGCAATGCACCGCAAGTGGTCTGCACCGCGACGGTCGAGACCGTGGGCCCCACAGGCGTCGAGATGGAAGCGCTGACCGCGGTACAGGTCGCGCTGCTCACCATCTACGACATGTGCAAGGCCGTGGACCGCGGGATGCGGATCACCGATGTGCATGTGCTGGAAAAGCATGGCGGCAAGTCGGGCAGCTACGTGGCGGAGTAAAGGCGGGGTCGAGCCAGGCTGTCAAGGCATATCGGCCTCGACCGGCTGGCCCTTCAGCCAGCGCTCGTACTCATTCGGAAAGGCAATGCGGAAGCGTTCCGCCTGATCCTGGGCTTCATGGCCTCGGCCCATCAGTTCGGCGCTTTCGATCAGCTTGACGATCACGCGCGGCTCGGGTGAAAAGTGCAGCGTGCGCTCGGCCAGCGAATGCAGCGCGGCCGCGTTGGCGGGGGTCACCGCCGTGAGCGTCAGTTCCGCAAAACCCACCTGCCTTGCGAAGAGCCACGACCCCTTGGCCTTGGCCAGCGTGCTTTCTTCATAGGCCGGCAAGCGCTCGTCGCGCGGCAGATATATCTGGCTGATGCGGATGTAGTCCCACGTGGCATAGCCGACCATCGCCATCAACACGGCAGCCGCGGCGGAAGAGAACACAACCGGCTCCGCCCACCGGCCTTTGCCGAAGCGCTGCTGCCGCAGGGGCGATGAAGCGTGGCGCCTGGCGGGCCACAGCATTCCCAGGCACAGCCCGAACGCCAGCTGGAACGGCCCATACCAAAGCGGATATTCGAGCAGGCTGTGCAATGCAATGGCGCCCAGCATGCCCCACGCCATGAGCCGCGCCGGATCCCGCTCGCGCCAAGGTTTGGCCGCCAGCACCATCCAGATGAAGCCGCCGCAGATCAGCACCGACACCGGGATGCCCAGCTCCACGGCAAGGTGCAGCGGCAGGTTGTGCGCGTTGTCCAGGATCTCCGGGAACCGTGGCCCTTCGTACAGCGTGCTGTAGTGCGCGAAGCTCAGCTCGCCCCAGCCCCACCCCGCGAGCGGATGCTCGGCGATCAGCGTGAGCACATTGCGCCACAGGATGAACCGCGTGTGGTCGCCGGGCGCGCCCTCCTGCAGGCGCCGCATCATGCCTTCGACCTCGCCCGCCGCAAGCTGCGGCAGCACCCAGGCAATGGCGAAATAGACCGGAATCATGGCCAGCAGCACCCACGGCGGCGGCAAGCTGAAGAAGCGAACAACCTCCGCCGCACTTTCTTCGGACACGCCGCGGCGCTCCCGCCGCGCGATCAAGGCGGCCACGCCGACGATCGAAAGCAATTGCAGCAAGCCCGTGCGCGACGTGGACGCCGCCGCGGCCACCAGCAACAGCAAGGCCGCCGCCACCAGCCAGCGCCGCGCACGCACCGAAGGCTGCGTGGCGTAAATCCACAGCGCCGCCACCAGCGCCATGCTGATCAGCGTGGCGAACTGGTTGCGCTGGCGCAAGTTGCCGTAGGCCTGGCCCAGCGCGGGCGTGGTGGTCCAGGGCACCAGCGGCTCCGCCAGGCCGTAGTACTGGAGCAGGCCGAGCACGGCGCTGACCAAGCCAGCCACCAGGATGCCCACCGCCAGCGCCGCCGAAGCCGAAGGCCCGCCACGCGCCATGCCGACCCCGACGCAGGCCGAAACGGCCACGGCGCCCAGCGCCGCGACAGCTGGCAGCCACGAAGCGGCGGCGGCTTGCGAGGAGAAGAAAGAAGAAGACAGCACGATCGCCGCCGCTGCGGCCGCCAGCCAGAGCCAGACGCTCCGCGCCGGCGCGCCCGGACGAATCACCAGAACCATCGCCGCGAGGCAAACCCAGGTTGCAAACAGCTGCCAGGCCTGAACCGAGGGGCCCGCCACGAGCGGGCAGAGAAAGGGAAACGCGACCAGGCCGGCGCGCAGGGCGCCAAGGGCCTTCGATGGGAGGACGGCCACCTCGAGAGGTGCTGTGCGGGACGTCATCCGGTCGATTGTGCCGGCCGGGGGCCGGGTGAGCCGACGAATGGCTACGGGCGGGAGACGAGCGGTTTTGCAGAAAAACACAATTAGAGACATTCTTTGACAACTGTCTACAACTGCTGTCCGCCTCCCAAAAAGGGATTGCGGCCACGAAAGGTGTCAATGAAACAACAAGCGATTCCACGCGAAACCGTGGCAAATCGACACGGCTCTCGCGGCTTCACGCTGATCGAAATCATGATCACCGTGGTCATCATCGGCGTGCTGGCGGCCATTGCCATTCCCAGCTACCAGGACTACGTACGGCGTGGCTATGTGGTGGACGGCACCAATGCCCTGGCGACCATGCGTGCAGACATGGAGCGCTACTTCCAGGACAACCGGACCTACGCGACGACGCCGGGAGGTCTGGTTCCGCCCTGTGACGCCACTGTGGTCGCCAGCAAGCGCACCTTTGGCAATTTCGTCGTGACGTGTCCGGCGCCCAACGCGCCCACTGGGACCACCTATACGCTCAGGGCAGCAGGAAGCGGCCCAGCCAACGGCGCCATCTACACGATCAATCAGGAGAATGTGCGCGCTACGGTGGACATGCCTCCCGCGTGGGGCTGGACCAGGACATGCACCTCCTCCTGGATCGTGAAAAAGGGGCAGGCGTGCTGATGCAGCAGGGCTCCCATCGGCGCCAGAAGGCCTTCACCCTGGTCGAGCTGATCGTCACCGTCGCGATCATGGCGATCCTTGCCGCTCTCGCCACGCCCTCGATGATTGGGTGGGTGCGGAACAACAAGATCCGCACTGTCAGCGATTCGCTGCAGAACGGTCTGCGCCTCGCCCAAGCGGAAGCCACCCGCCGCAGCCGGCAGGTTGTCTTCTCGCTGACGAACGACAAACCCACTGCCAGCGGCTACACGGCTGCGACCAATGGCAGCAATTGGGCAATCAACACCGTGACGTTGATGACCGAGGGCGAAACCAGCGCATTCGTCGAGGCCGGAGTCCTGCGAGACGTCGGCTCGAACGTCGCGATCTCGGGGCCGGAGGCGATTTGCTTCAACTCGCTCGGGCGCCTTGTTCCGAATGCCTCGCCAGGCGTGACCAGCGCTGTTTGCGAATCGCCGCCGATGGCCGGGTATTCATACACCATTCAAATGAGCGATAGCGTCGAAGGCGATCGCCCGCTGCGAGTCACAGTCGCCCTGGGTGGGCAAGTCCGCCTGTGCGACCCGGCCAGAACCCTTTCGGACAGCCAGCCCGACGGCTGCCCCGCCGCGCCATGAAACGTACCCGCACCTCTTCTCGCCGCGGCCAAACCGGCGTTGCGCTGCTCGAAGTTCTGGTTTCAGTGCTGCTCTTCTCGCTGGGCGTGCTTGGCTTGATCGGTCTTCAGGCACGGGCGATCAACCTGTCGATCGATGCGGAAGACCGCAACCGCGCCGCCCTGATCGCCAACGACATCGCAGCAGCCATGTGGACCACTCGGACGGTGGCGATCGACGCCGCTGCCTGGACCACCCGCGCCAGCAACCCGCTGGCCGGCGGCCTGCCCGGGGGAAGCGTCGCGATCACTTCGGACGCCACGACCAACACCGCCGACATCGTCATCACCTGGACCCCCCCCCAGCGCGCAACAACCGGCGAACAGGCCAGCCGCCTCACCACGCGCGTCGCGCTGCCGCCCACCCCATGAACGCCCGCTCCATGCCCTTTGCCCGCGCCGCGCAGCGCGGCCTGACACTGATCGAATTGCTGGTGGCCATGGTCATCGGCCTGGTCGTGGTGCTCGCAGTGACCAGCGCCGTCACGTTCGGCGAGTCGCACAAGCGCAGCACCACCTCGACCAACGACATGAACCAGAGCGGCTCCTACGCCGTCTACAAAATCGACCGCCTGCTGCGAAGCGCCGGCTCCGGCTTCGCGCAGACCGGCACGCGCGGGATGTTCGGTTGCCGGCTGAGCGCCGCGCGCCTCATCGGCGGCACGGCCACCACAATCCTGCCGCGAACCGCATCCGCGTTTCCGGCGCCGTTCAACACGCTGCTCGGCGGTTCCGGGGCCGCCGCGGCGGGGAATCTGCGGCTGGCACCGTTCCTGATTGCCAAGGGCGCCTCCGGCGCTTCGGACACCCTCGTGGTCATGGGCGGCAACGCGGCGGCGGGCGACGTGCCGCGCCGTATCCGCTCCGGGATTCCGGGCAACGACAACCTGCGGCTGGACAACACCATCGGCCTGAGCAACGGCGACATCGGACTGGTGAGCAAAGAAGGCACGGCCGACTGCCTGCTCGAGCAGGTGAGTTCGACGAACGCGGAACTGGCAACGGCGGGGAACGAAGTGCTGGGGATGGGAGGGCGCTACTTCACATCGACCGGCGCCACCACGTCGCTTGCCACGCTCGCGGCGGACGGCACGGCGCTCTTTTCGCCGCTCGGCAATGTGGGTGCCAACAACCTGCAGTTCCAGCTGGTCGGCGTGAACGCCAATCGCACGCTCGTCGCCTACGACCTGCTGCGGGCGGCCGGCACCGGCAGCGACGAGGGCACCGACGCATCGGCCATGCAGGCGCTGGCCGACGGCGTCGTCGCCCTGTATGCGGTGTACGGTGTCGACACCGACAGCAACGGCGTCGTCGACACATGGATCGACCCTGCCGCCACGGGTTATGCGATTGGCACGCTCATGCTCGCGCCCGACACCATGCGCCACATCGTGGCGGCGCGCGTTGCGCTGGTCATGAAAAGCAGCCTGTTCGAGAAGGAACCCGTCACGGCGGGCAGCCTGACCGTCTTCAGCGACCTCCCGACGGATCGCCAGCGCACGCTGACCATCGCGACTTCCGACCGGAAC
Source organism: Variovorax palleresanus (assembly GCF_051144945.1). Lineage (NCBI taxonomy): Bacteria > Pseudomonadati > Pseudomonadota > Betaproteobacteria > Burkholderiales > Comamonadaceae > Variovorax > Variovorax palleresanus. The sequence goes on from NZ_JBJNVP010000002.1 coordinate 2,441,940, forward strand.
TTCCGCTACCGCGTCATCGACACCACCATTCCGCTTCGCAACATGCTGTTGCTGCCTTTCCCATGAAGACACTTTTCAAGATACACGGGCCGGCGCGCGAGCGCGGCGTGGTGCTGCTGTTCTGCCTGATCATCCTCGTGGTGCTGCTCGCCGGCGGCGTGGCGGTCATGCGGTCGATGGACACCTCGCTGGTCGGGGCCGGCAACCTCGCCTTCAAGCGCGACCTGGTCAACCAGGGCGAACTCGCAATCGCGAAGGCGATGCGGGAGTTCCAGGCCAGCGGCGCGCTCGCTGCGACGGGAGCGACCTCCAGCAGCCTGCCCGGGGCGAACTACAGTGCGATCCAGCTCGTTGCCAATGCCCAAGGCATCCCGGAGGTGCTGCTCAAGAAGACCACGCTGACCGGACCCGATGTGGTGGGCAACACCTTCGCGCCAACCGGCACCCCCATATCGGGCAGCGGCGGGGTCACCGTGCGCTATGTGATCGACCGCATGTGCAACGCCACCGGCGCGTTCTCGACCATCGGCAAGAGCGGCTGCGTCTACACCCCGTCGACCACCGAAACGCTGGGTGGCGACCAGAGCCAGCTGAGCACGCCCGGCCCGTCCATTCCCAGTCCGCCCATCTACCGCGTCTCGGTTCGCGTCGATGGTCCGCGCGACACGCAGGCGTTCCTGCAAGCCTCCTTCACCAAGCCCGAATAGGGCACAGGCGAGTCATGAAAACAAGAATTCGTTCGTCCGTTCGCGCGGTGTGCCGCGCCGGCATCGCCACCGGCCTGGCGCTCGGCAGCGCCATGTTCGCGTCCGCGATCCCGCTCGCCAACCAGCCCGTGTTCTCGACCTCGGAGGTTCCAGGCAACCTGGCACTGGCGCTGTCGGTGGAATGGCCCACGGCATCACGCACGGCCCACGTCGGCGACTACTCCAGCAACACCAACTACCTGGGCTACTTCGATCCGGGCAAGTGCTACCTGTACCAGGTCGACGCCACCGCCAACGGCGTCAGCACGACCGACAAGGGCGACTCCAGCTACTTCTACCCGGCCGGCGCCGCCACCAATCGCACCTGCACGGGCGACAACGACGACAAGTGGAGCGGCAACTTCCTGAACTGGGCCTCCACCGCCACCATCGACCCCTTCCGCTGGGCCATGACCGGCGGAAGGCGCGTGGTCGACACGGCCACCACCACCATCCTCGAGAAGGCCTGGCACGGCAACCGCAGCCTCTTTCCGGACCGCAACCTCACGGCATCGGCCATCGCAGGCGCCACCCCCTTCAACAGTGCCACCGCACTGGGCGTGAGCATCACCAACCGCGGCTTCAAGATGCGCATGACTGCCACGGGCGGCGGCACCCGCACGATGTCGGCGCAGTACTTCAACAACATCAGTCTTACCAATCCCCGGTTCGCCCTCGTCGATACGGACACCGCCGACCACGATTGGGGCAACGGCAGCCCCGTGACCGGAATGAATGCCGACAACTTTTCGGCGCGCTTCAACGGGACCTATACGGCGCCCGAGACCGGCAACTACACGTTCCGCACCATCAGTGACGACGGCGTGCGGCTCTGGGTCAAGACCGGCAACGGCAACAATTTCGGCAACAGCGACCTCCGGATCGACAACTGGACGGATCACGGTCCGACCACCAACGATTCTGCGACCATCGCTCTCACGGCGGGTCAGGAGTTCCGCGTGCAGATCGAGTACTACGAGCGGGGCGGCGGCGCGGTGATGCAGTTCCATTGGCGCACGCCCTCGTCGACCGCCTTCACGCCGTTCTCCGTGACCGGGCCGGTCGATGGCGACTTCACGATGCGCGTGAAGGTATGCGACCCCTCGGCCGCAGCCGGTGGACTCGAGGCCAACTGCAAGGCCTACGGCACCAACTACAAGCCCGAAGGACTGATCCAGAAGTACGCCGACAAGATGCGCTTCAGCGCCTTCGGCTACCTGAACGACAGCAGTGACCAGCGCGACGGCGGCGTGCTGCGCGCCAGGCAGAAATTCGTCGGGCCGACCGCGCCGACCCCCGGCCAGGCGCCCTCGGCCAACGCGAACAAGGAGTGGAGCGAGACCGACGGCACTTTCATCGGCAATCCCGACGCCGCCGATGCGACCGCGACCACGACGGCGACCGGCGTGGCCATCGCGGACAGCGGCGTGATGAACTACCTGAACAAGTTCGGCCAGATCCTTCCGGGCGACTACAAGAACTACGACCCTGTCAGCGAGCTGTACTACGCAGTCATGCGGTATTACAAAAACCTCGGCAACGTCGCGGGCTGGAGCTCGATGGGCACTGCCGACGCCCCCACGAAGACCAGTTGGGTCGACGGTTTCCCCGTGATCACCAACTGGGGCGACCCGATCCAGTATTCGTGCCAGCGCAACTTCGTGCTGGGCATCGGCGACATCTACACCCACGTCGACAAGAACGTGGCCGGCAACACCACCTACCGCACCCGCGAGCCGGCCATGCAGACCGAGGTGGAGAACGACAACACCGTCAATGCGGTCACGGCCACCAACCGCGTCGGTGCGCTGCAGGGCCTGGGCGACCTCGGCAACTCCAACGACTACAGCGGTCGCAACAACTCCGCCTACATCGCGGGCCTTGCCTTCGACGCCAACACCAAGGACATCCGTCCCGACGTGGCGGGACAGGCCAACACCATCGGCAAGCAGACGGTCAGCACCTACTGGGTGGACGTGCTTGAGCAGCCCTTCCAATACAACAACCAGTTCTACCTTGCTGCCAAGTTCGGCGGACTGGACCAGAAGAAGCTGCCAGCCGACTTCGACCCCTACACCTTCGCTGGCACCATTCCGCTGGACTGGTGGTCCACCAGCGGCGAGACGCTGACCGACGCACGCGCCGCGAACCTGACGCAGCCGCGTCCCGACAACTACTTTGCCGCAGGCCAGCCCGACACGCTGGTCCGCGGCCTGACGCAAGCCTTCGAACGCATCGTGAACGCCATTCAGGCGTACACCACCTCGTTCTCGCTCTCGGCCCTGCAGGTTTCGGCCACGGGCTCGGCTTCGTATGCCTCGCAGTACGACGCCCAGGACTGGACCGGCGTGGTGAGCGCGAGCAGCATCAGCTTTGCCGCCGACGGCACGCCCTCGCTCACGGCGGCATGGACCAGCACCGACAAGCTCGCGACGCAGTTCGCCGGCACGGGCTGGAACACCAACCGGCGCATCGCCACCTGGAACGGCACGGCCGGCGTGCCCTTCCGCATCGGAAGCCTCACCACCGGAACGGGCAGCCAGGCGGCCGCGCTCGACACGCTCTACGTCACCGGCGACGACAGCGCCAACTACCTGAATTACCTGCGCGGCGATCGCAGCCAGGAGAAGACGGCGATCGATGGAACCAAGCCCTACCGGCTTCGCAGCAAGCTGCTCGGCGACATCGTCAACGCGAAGGTGAAGCCCGTGGGCCCGCCCGCATCGAGCTACTCCGACGCTGTGAACCGCGGCTACGCCGCCTTCAAGACGGCCAAGGCCACGCGCCCCACGATGGTCTACGCGGCCGCGAACGACGGCATGCTGCATGCATTCCGCGGCGAACTCACCGGCACCAGCGCCGGCCTCGAACAGTTTGCCTACGTGCCGAACGCGCTCTTCAACGGCCCCAGCAACCCGACCACGCCGGCCGCGGACGGCCTGGCCCAGCTGGGCAACCCGAACTACCTGCACAAGTACTACGTCGACGCGACGCCCGAGGTGGTCGACGTCGACTTCGACCGCGCCGGCGGCACCTTCGCGGCCACCGGCTCGGACTGGCGTTCGCTGCTGGTTGGCGGCCTTGGCAAGGGCGGCAAGAGCTTCTACGCCATCGATGTGACCGATCCGGCCACGATGACCGATGAAACCATCGTTGCAAGCAAGGTGCTGTGGGAGTTCACCGATGCGGACATGGGCTTCAGCTACGGCGCGCCCCTGGTCCTCAAGACCAAGCGCTATGGCTGGGTGGTGGTGCTGACCTCCGGCTATCACAACGACACCAGCAACCACAACGGCTACCTCTACCTCGTGCATCCGGAAACCGGCGCACTGCTGCAGAAGATAAGCACCGGCGCGACGGCCAACGGCATGACCCACGCCACGGCCTTCATCCCCGACCTGACCGACGGCACGGCCGACGCGATCTACGTCGGCGACCTCAACGGCCAGCTCTGGCGCTTCGACGTGACCGCGCCCGCGGGCACGACCACGGACTACCCGGCACCGACCAAGATCGCCCTCTTCACCGATGGCGCCACCACCCCGAGAGCCCAGCCCATCACCTCGCGCCCACTGGTGCAGATTCAGCCCACGACCCGCAAGCGCTACGTGATGGTCGGCACCGGCCAGTTGCTCGATGCGAGCGACATCAACTCCGGCGCGACGCAGAGTTTCTATGCCGTCATCGACGGAACCGCCACCGCCTTCAAGCCGGCCGACAGCACCATGCCGGTGACACGCAGCGCGCTCACCGCTGTCACCAACCTCGTGAGCGGCACCGTCGTTCCGACCGATTCGCGCGGCTGGTACCTCGATCTAGGCACGGAAGGCGGCATCGGGCTTCGCTTGGTGGCGAGCCCGACCGCCTTCAACGGCATCGTGGCGTTCTCGTCGCTGCTCACCAGTGGCGATGCCTGCAGCCCCTCGGGCCAGAGCCGGATCTACGCCATCGACTTCAACACCGGCCGCACAGCGCTGGCCAGCGGCGCCGCGTTCGTGCAGTCCACCACCGCGATCACCGACCTCAAGTTCGTGGGCGTCGACGGCACCGTGCGCCTGATCTCCGGCGACGTGCGCGGCAACCTGGACAAGATCGGCTTCAGGCCGCCGGCTGGTACCACGCTGCGGCTGCTGAACTGGCGGGAAGTGCCGACGGCGGATTGATCGACTAGCTAGTTGGTCGAAGCGCACCCTGGTACGAGATCGATCTTTGAAAGCGCTGCCAGAGTACCTCTGTGTAGCGCTTTTTTTTGCGAGGCCTTGGTGTTCAGATGCTCAGGCTTGCCACCCGTATGCGAGCGACAAGGAAAGGCGCAACCCGATCATGTGTAACGAGTGATGCGGGGGTAGCCCCCGCTGCGCAATTTGGGCTCAAGCAGTCTGAACGGCGTTGGACTGCAATCTACCAGCGGGGGCCGCGCTCTCAACTCGACTTGCCGACCGCGTGATGGCAAATGGCGACATCGAAGATGTCATCAACGCAACTGAATGCTCATCGAGCAGCACTGAGTGCTTGTTCGATCAGGTTCGATGTCATGAGCATTGCGGCGATTTGAACGACGCAGGCACACTGCTGAGACATGTCCAATTTCCTGCCGCGTTGCGCTGCCAAGTTAATGTTTGGCCTGCGAGCACGGTAGCGGCCGAATTTCCAAAAGTAGCAGTCATCACTGCGACCTGATCGCCTGCGGCAGGAAAAGTCACAGCCGGCACTCCGGCGCCGGCGGGGAGCTCTGACAACGAAGGAGCGGCGCCGTTCGCTGCGGGCATGGTCATGAGCGAAGAGCCCGCGGCGCCAGGGTCGCATTGCGAAGCTCCCACGCCTACACTCGTACGCCCCTCGATGACGCAGGTTTCAACTATCGTCCGCAAGGCGGCGACTTCCGACATGACGCGAGTTACTTGAACGCGCGATACGTATGTCTGATATTGCGGTAGTGCGATGCTTGCGAGCACGCCAATCACCGCCGCAACGATCATTAGTTCGATCAACGTGAATCCCTGATCTTTTCCCAATCTCTTCTTCATGCGTTCTCTCCTCAGTTGGAAGATTACATTGCAGGTCGCATGCCAAGATGCGGAGACCGGGCCTCCTGACGTCTTGTGCTTGATGATCGTTCAGGCGAAAGAGTGTCTGAGCCTAGCGCATAGATCGCGTTTAATGCCCTCAAAATACGGGACTCGGAGGGATCAGATCAATTCCGCGCCGAAAGCGCAGATCGTCGCAATTCGCAAATTTTCTGCCAAAGGTCCGTAAATGGGAGGAGCATCTGGGATAGATACTCCGTATGGTCGACCCCCTCTACACCGAGCTTTTCGTTGCAAGGCCCAGGAACATAGAAAGTTCTGAAAGCGCGGTCGAAAACGCTGAACACAGTAGCGTAGTTGCTATACATGCCTTGTCCCGCGCGAACGTGATGCCATCGGTGCATTGCCGGCGAGACTAACAACCAGCCGGCAATTCCGAGCGTCCAAGGCCTATTTATGTGAACAAACATTCCATAAAAATGTCGAACTGAACCAGCAAACGCGATTGCCCAAAGCGGAAATCCGAGAAGAAATAAAACACCGTAATCTATAACAGCAGTCGAAACCCGATTGATCGGATGAAATCTAAACAATGTGAACCAAGTCATTTCCTCGTCGCTGTGATGGAGCGAATGAGCTGACCAGAGTATAGGAGAGTGTTCAAGCCGGTGACGCCAATATCCGACGAAATCACCGGTTGCAATACAAATCATGCCGGCCATCCACACCGGCATAGCATCCAGCGTGGGGGCAAAGAATATCAACCCCCTTGAGTCTAGCACCCGATAAATAACGCCGACCAGCACGGAGATTGGCGCCGCCACAATCAAAGCGTCAACGAAATACACCATCAGATTGACTCGAAGACTCGAAGGGCGCAGTCTTCGTAGCTCATCCCGCCAATTGCACTTGTTAATCAAAATGGCGATTAGTACTCCGCCCGTCGTCAAAAGGATGAGTTCTTTTACACAATCCCATTGGTACCATAGCGTATTAAGGATTGACTCAATCGATTCGTTCATTTACACCCCACCGTAGCAACGAAAAAGCCGCCCGAAGGCGGCCTCTTGTGACGTAAATGTAAATTACGGCGAGGCAGCGACGGCAGCGCCGCAGGCAGCCGTGTTGTACTTGACATCAGCGGTGCTGGTGCAAGTCCACGTGCCGTTGGCATCACGGTTCCAGGTGATTGCCTTCGCGGTGCCGGCCGTCAGCGTGTTAGCGGCCTTGTTGCCGAAGGTACCCAGGATCGAAGCCGTGCCGGCAGAAGCGGTGATCGTCACCACTGGATAGCCTGCGCCGGTCACAGTCGGAGCGCCAGCTTGCGCAGTACCGGAGAGGATGCTCGAAGCGGTAGCACCAGGATTGCACTCGCCAGCAGCTGCACCGATGGTGGTCCGGCCGTTGTTCATGCAGTCTTCGATAGCAGTCTTGATGGCGCCAGTTTCGCCAACAGCGCGCGAGACCTGCGACTTGGCGATGTACGTTTGGTACTGGGGGATAGCAATAGCAGCCAAGATACCGATGATCGCCACAACGATCATCAGTTCGATAAGGGTGAAACCCTTTTGCACGTTGCGTGCGATCAAACGACGGTTCATTCAAAAACTCCAGGTTGGTTGGTAGAGCCCGGGAACCAGCCCGGAGCGCAGTTTCTTCCGCAGCATCTGTGCCACCCGTCCGGGAGGCCACTTCGCCATGGAAATGAACACTTTTGTTAACACTAAATTTACATCAAGTGACACATTCCGCTCCGAGATGCTACAGAACGTGACAATTTTGTCATGCCCGGTCGTCCGCCGGACTCAAAAAGTCAATACTCCGTCCGCCTTAAGCCACCGAATGTCCCGCTGCGCCAAGCCGGCCACCTGATGCCCCACCAGCGCGTCGATCTGGTTCATGATTTCTTCGGTTTCGGCGGGCTTGGTGTGGGTGATGTAGATCGGGTATTTCCTGCCTGGCTCGATGTGCGCCAGCTCGTCGGCCAGCACCTTGGGTGACAGGTGGAGGCTGCGGTCGGCCAGGGCCTGCTCGCGGTTGCTGAAGGCGGTTTCTATGACGAGCATGGCCACGTCCAGCGCGTTGACGCGGTCCCAGAAGGGGGCGTTGCGCTCGGTGTCGCCTGAAAAGACCCAGTTCGCACCGCCTTCGGCGCGGCTCACGGCAAAGCCGCAGGCGGGCACGGTGTGCACGGCGGGCAGCACTTCGACGCGCTTGGGCGTGGCGCTGCCCAGTTGCAGGGTCTGGCCGACGGCGATGTCGTGAAAACTCACGAAGGGGGCTTCGGGGCTGGGAATGCTCTCGAAATCGGGCCAGATGACGTTGTTGAACACATGGGCGCGCAGCGCCTCGATGGTGGCGCGCAGGGCGTGCACGCGCAGCGGGCGGGTGCGGCGGCCGCCCACGGCGTCGAGCATGAGAGGGAGCGCGGCAATGTGGTCGAGGTGGCAGTGGGTGAGCACCACGTCGTCGATGCGGGCCATCTCGTCGAGCGTGAGGTCGCCCACGCCGGTGCCCGCATCAACGAGCAGGTCGGTGTCGACGAGGAACGAGGTGGTGCGGCAGTCCTTGGCAATGGCACCCGAGCAGCCCAGCACGCGAACCTGCATTGAGAAAGACCCCCCGCTTGTGTTTGTGGTCATTTGGTTTCAAACCGGGTTGCGCCGTCCCATTCGGGGTCTTGAGGCCGCAACGCCATCGAGGCTAATCGCTGGGCGTAGAGCTGGTAAAGGACTTTTTTGGCATCTGCGGCGAGCAATGGGTCCAGCAGGGTCCGGCCCATCGCCCAGTCCTGGCGGCGGTAGGCGTCAAGTACCTGCGCCCAGCGCTGCAAGTGCTGGGATCGCTGCTCGGCCGCGGGGCCTTGGGCTTGTTCGGTGTCGGCGGCCAGGGGCGTGAAGACGGCAACGGCCTGTGCCTTGCCCTTGACGAGCACGCTGTCGAGCTCCTGCCAGAGGCAGCGGGGCGCGAGTTCGCGGGTGGCGCCGCTGGCGACGATCTCCACGCCGTAGTGCGCGCTGAGGCCCTCGAGGCGCGACGCGAGATTGACCGCATCGCCAACCACGGTATAGCTGCGCCGTGCCACGGAGCCCATGTCGCCCACGCACATGACGCCGCTGTTGATGCCGATGCCCACGCTGATTTCGGGGCGCCCGACGGCGCGCTGGGCCTGGTTGATGTCGCGCACGGTGTGCGCCATTTCGAGCGCGGCCCGCACGGCCAGCGTGGCGTGGTCGGGGGTGTCGACGGGCGCGCCCCAGAAGGCCATGACGCAGTCGCCCATGTATTTGTCGACGGTGCCGCGGTGCGCGCTGATGACATTGGTGAGGCGGCTGAACAGGGTGTTCAAAAAGGCCTGGAGCTCGGCCGGTGCCATCTGCTCCGACAGCCTGGTAAAGCCGCGCATGTCGCAGAACATGACGGTCATCTGCTTGCTCTCGGCATGCATGCTGTAGCGGCCGGGGTCCCTGAGCATTTCGTCGACCAGCTGCGGCGGCACGTAGGTGCCGAAGAGCCGCACCAGCCCACGGCGCGCGCGGGACTCGATGAAGTAACCCCAGCCCATGTTGAGCACGAAGGCCAGCGCCGCCATGGCCAGGGACGTGGCCAGCGGCAGCACAAGGCCGTGGCCTAGGTAAAGCCAGGCGTTTGCGCCGACCAGCGCAGCCACGGTGGCAATGCCCAGCAGAAGGGCGCGCGTGGCTGGCAGCAGCGAGAGGCCCAGCGCCAGCACCAGGCCCGCGGCCAAGAGGCTCAGCACTTCGTAGCCGGCGGCGTAGTCGGGCACCGCGAGCAGGCGGTGGTCGAGCATGGCCGACACGACGTTGGCGTGCACCTCCACACCTGGAAAACCGGCACCCACGGGCGTGACGCGCAGGTCTTGCAGGCCAGGCGCAGTGGCGCCGACGAGCACGATCCTGTCTTTCAGCTCGCCTGGTGCGAGCCGGCCTTCGAGCACGTCGGCGGCGGCCACGTAGCGGAACGAGCCGCCATTCGCGCCGCCGGGGCCGCGAAACGGCACCTGCATGCTGGCGGTTTCGTCGACCGGCACGCGCAGGCGGCCCACCAGCAGGGATTGGAGCCGGGGCACGGCGCCACCGGAGGCAAAGGCCGGCAGCACAGGCGGGCCGCCGTTGGCCAGCCGGTAGACGGCGAGACCGAGCGATTCGTAGTAGCCGGACCGCGCCGCATCGCCTTCGTAGCGCGCAATGAGGGGTGCGGCGCGGATGGCGCCATCGCCCGTCGACGAGACCAGTGTGTTGACGAACCCCGACGCAGGCGCGGCGGCGGCCAGCACGGGCAGGTTGGCGCCAAAGCCGTTCCAGGCCGTTGCGTAGCCGTGGCCCGGCGGAAATGCCTCGGGCTGGAGCAACGGAGCCGCGGGCAACTGGCCTTTCGCGCTCGGCTTTTCGGTGCGGGTGAAGTAGTAGCCGAGCGCCACGCGCCGGCCTTCGAGCGCGCGGGCAAAGGTGGCGTCGTTGTCGAGCGCGGGTGCGAGCCGTTCGATGCCCGTGGCAAGGCCGGGCATGTCGCGCAGCGGCCCGCTTGCGATCTGGCGCAGCTTGTCGAGGCCGGAGCTCCGGTCGGGCTCGATGAACATCACGTCGAAGCCCAGCACCGCCACCTGCTGGCGCCCGATGAGCTCTTCCGTGAGCCGCGCCAACTTGTCGCGCGCCCAGGGCCACTGGCCTTGCCGCGCCAGGCTGGCATCGTCCACATCGACGATCACCACGCGCGGGTCGAGCGTGCGCGGCATGGTGGCGCGCAGGCGGGCGTCGTAGAGCAGGTGGTCGAGCCGATCGATCGCGCCGAGGCGCCAGGCGCCCGTGGAGTGGGCAAGCGCCAGCAAGACCGGCAGCAAGGTGATGGCTATGCGCGGCCAATGCCGCTTCAGCGCTTTCATGGCGTCGCACGCACGCGGGCCGCGCTGTGGAAAAGAGAAGAAAAACCGAAGAAAAAGAAAGCGTCAGACCCGCACGAACTGCATGCGCGTGGCGCCGCCGAGTTCCAGCACGTCGCGCTCCTGCAAGTCCACGGCGTCGGTGCCCAGCGGGGCGCCGTTGAGCGTGACCCCGCCCATGACGCTGGCGGCCACGTAGCCTTGCCGGCGGCGCGTGACAACCGCCACGGCAACGCCCGGCTTGCCGACGGTGGTGACCACCTTCTGCAGCGGCACGTCCTGGCCCTCGTTGGCACCGGCAAGAACGCGCAGCACCGGCACGCCAAGCTCGATGAGCGCGCCGGATTCGGTCGGTGCGGAAGACAAGGGAATGGAATCCACGAAGTCGCCGGTCGTGTCGGTGTGCGCCGCGCCGCCGCCAACCGCCAGGTGGCTGTCGGCGCGGAACTTGATGCGGCAGCCGCCCAGTTCGATGATGTCGTAGTCCTTGAGCACCTGCTTCTGGACGACGAGTGCATTGACGTAGGTGCCGTTGGTGCTGTTGAGGTCTTCAATTTCGACTTGGCCGTCGCGCATGTGCACCACGGCATGCTCGCCGCTGACCGCGAGATTGTCGATCACGATGTCGTTGTAGGCGCGTCGGCCCAGCGTCGTCCGGTCTTTGGCGAGAGCCAGTTGCCCGATGACAACACCATCGATCGAAATGATCATTTTCGGCATTGCCGATACCCCGATTAGCAGAATTTGATCGACCGCAAGCGGCGCGACGGGTGTCGCCAAGGCCTGCAACTAGACGGCTCCAGGCGTGTCGTCGACACGCGCTTTTGCCAGAACAACTGAAATGTTATCTCGGCCGCCATTGTCGTTTGCAATTGCAACCAAAAGTGAGGCTTTCTGCCGGAGCCCGATATCGTGGCTCAAAAGCGTGAAAAGCTGCGCATCGGTGATCATCTCGCTGAGCCCGTCGGAGCACAGCATGTAGAGATCGTCAGGCCTTGCCGTGTGCTCATGCATTTCGAGCAGGACCTGGGGCTCCACGCCCATCGCGCGCGTCACCAGGTTGCGGTGGGGCGAGTTCAGGGCTTCTTCGGCGGTGATGGCGCCCGCATCGAGCTGCTGCTGCCGCAGCGAATGGTCGCGCGTGAGCTGCTCGAGCTTGTTGTTGCGAAGCCGGTAGCAGCGCGAATCGCCGATGTGGCCGACCACCACGCGCTGCGGCCTGAAGGCGGCCAGCACCAGGGTCGTTCCCATGCCTTGCACTTCGGGGTTGGTCATGCCGGCCTCGAAGATGGCTGAATTCGCCTCGTCGGTGGCGGCCTGCAATGCGCGCCGGATCACCCGGGCGGGCGCCTGCGAGCCGGCCTGTGCGTACCAGCGGGCGAAGCTGGCATGCACCATCGTAACGGCCATGGCGCTTGCCACCTCGCCGCCCTTGTAGCCCCCCATGCCGTCGGCCAGCACGGCGAGACCGCGTGCCGGGTCCACCTTGAGGTCGTCCTCGTTGTGGGCCCGGGCGCGCCCGACGTCGGTCAGGGCCGCGAACTCCCAGCTCAGCGAGGGCCGATTGGAAAAGAGGGACGCGCCGACGCTCGCCATGTCTTACAAGCGCGAGCGCGTCGCCATCAGTGCCCCGCAGCGGCGCGCGCACGCCGTTGCAGCAAGCGGCCCGCGGCCACCACGAACAGGGCGCCGGCAGCGGCGGCGGCGTAGTGCAGCCACGGGTTGGCAACCAGCGCGCCCTGAAGCGACACGTCGCCAGCAATGGTTTCGCCGCCAACCCAGCCGATCAGGGCGGCGCCCAGCATGACGATGATCGGAAAACGTTCCATAAGCTTGATCATGAGCGTACTGCCAAAAATCACCAGCGGAATGCTGATGGCCAGGCCGAGCACCAGCAGCACCATGCTGCCCTGGGCCGCAGCGGCCACCGCAATCACGTTGTCCAGGCTCATGACCAGGTCGGCCAGCAGGATGGTACGCACGGCCGCCATCATGCCGCCGTATTCCTTGGCCTCGCCGCCACCCTCTTCTTCTTCGCCCAGCAGCTGCAGGCCGATCCACAGCAGCAGCAGGCCGCCGAGGATCTGCAAGTAGGGCAGCGCAAGCAGCTTGGCCGCGACGATGGTCAGCACGATCCGCAGCACCACGGCTGCGCCCGAGCCAAACAGCACGGCTCTTTGCTGCTGCGCAGCCGGCAACGAGCGGGCAGCCATGGCAATCACCACGGCGTTGTCGCCCGAAAGAATGATGTTGATCCAGACAATCTTGACCAGGCCGATCCAGAAATCGGTGCTTTGAAGGAGTTCCATGCCTCTTGTTCCACTGTGTTGTAGTGAAAAAAGCGCCCGCAAGATTTGCGGGCGCTTTTTTCTTTTTGCGTGGTGCGCAGGAGAGGAGCGCCGCTGCGGTTTTTAGAGCTGTGCCTTCAGCAGCTTGGCCAGTTCCGAGAAGTTGCGCGTGACGGTGAAGCCGCACTCTTCCATGATGGCGAGCTTGGCATCGGCCGTGTCGGCGCCGCCCGAGATCAGCGCGCCGGCGTGGCCCATGCGCTTGCCGGGAGGGGCGGTCACACCGGCGATGAAGCCGACCACCGGTTTCTTCATGTGCTCTTTGCACCAGCGGGCTGCGTCGGCTTCGTCGGGGCCGCCGATTTCGCCGATCATGATGACGGCGTCGGTGTCCGGATCGTCGTTGAAGGCCTTCATCACGTCGATGTGCTTCAGACCGTTGATCGGGTCGCCGCCAATGCCGACTGCCGACGATTGGCCGAGGCCGATTTCGGTCAGCTGCGCCACGGCTTCATACGTCAGCGTGCCCGAGCGCGAGACCACGCCGATGCGGCCCTTGCGGTGGATGTGGCCGGGCATGATGCCGATCTTGATTTCGTCGGGCGTGATGAGGCCGGGGCAGTTGGGGCCCAGCAGCAAGGTCTTCTTGCCGCCGGCCGCTTCCTTGGCCTTCATCTTGTTGCGCACTTCGAGCATGTCGCGAACCGGAATGCCTTCGGTGATGCAGATCGCCAGGTCCAGGTCGGCCTCGACGGCTTCCCAGATGGCGGCGGCTGCGCCTGCCGGCGGCACGTAGATCACCGACACGGTGGCGCCGGTTTGCGAGGCGGCGTCCTTCACCGAACCGAAGATCGGGATGTTGAAGATCGACTCGCCGGCCTTCTTGGGGTTCACGCCCGCGACGAAGCAGTTCTTGCCGTTCGCGTATTCCTGGCACTTTTCGGTGTGGAACTGGCCGGTCTTGCCGGTAATGCCTTGCGTGATGACTTTGGTGTCTTTGTTGATGTAGATCGACATGACTTGTTCCTTAGGCCTTTTTCACTGCTGCGACGACCTTCTGGGCCGCGTCCGCCATGGTGTCGGCGCTGATGATGGGCAGGCCCGAATCGGCCAGCAGCTTCTTGCCTTCGACTTCGTTGGTGCCCTTCATGCGCACGACCAGCGGCACTTGCAGGTTCACGGCCTTGCAGGCTGCGATCACGCCGGTGGCGATGGTGTCGCACTTCATGATGCCGCCGAAGATGTTGACGAGGATGGCCTCGACGTTCTTGTTCTTCAGCATGATCTTGAAGGCTTCGGTGACCTTCTCGGGGGTGGCGCCGCCGCCCACGTCCAAAAAGTTGGCCGGCTCGCCGCCGAACAGCTTGATGGTGTCCATGGTGGCCATGGCCAGGCCGGCACCGTTCACCAGGCAGCCGATGTTGCCGTCCAGGCTGATGTAGGCCAGGTCGAACTTCGAGGCTTCCACTTCGGCCGCGTCTTCTTCGTCGAGGTCGCGCAGGGCCACGATTTCGGGGTGGCGGAACAGCGCGTTGCTGTCGAAGTTGAACTTGGCGTCCAGCGCCATGACGTTGCCCTTGCTGTCACGGTTGAGCGGGTTGATCTCGACCAGCGAGGCGTCCGTCTCCATGTAGCAGGCGTAGAGCTTCTTCAGGATGTCGACCGTTTGCGCGGTCGAGTCGGCCGGCATGCCGATGCCGTCGGCGATCTGCTTGGCTTGCGCGTCGGTCAGGCCTTCCTTGGGGTCGGCGAACACCGTGATGATCTTCTCGGGCGAGGAGTGGGCCACTTCCTCGATGTCCATGCCGCCTTCGCTCGAAGCGATGAACGCGACCTTCTGGGTCGCGCGGTCGGTCACGGCCGAAACGTAGTATTCCTTGTTGATGTCGGCGCCATCTTCGATGTAGAGGCGGCGCACCTTCTGGCCTTCGGGGCCGGTCTGGTGAGTCTTGAGCTGCATGCCGAGGATCTCGCCGGCGAGCTTCTTGACGTCTTCGATGGATTTCGCGACCTTGACGCCGCCACCCTTGCCGCGGCCACCCGCGTGGATCTGGGCCTTGACGACCCAGACCGGGCCTCCAAGTTTCTGGGCGGCCTCGACCGCCTCCTGAACCGTATAGGCCGGGATGCCGCGCGGCACCGGCACGCCGAACTTGGCAAGGATTTCCTTGCCTTGGTACTCGTGAATCTTCATGAGGGATGTCTCTCGGAAGGAGGAAGTTGAGAACGGGAGATCTGGGGTCTGAGGCGTCTTTGGCTCTGTTGCTCGCGGGCGACGGCAGCCTGACGGCTGGGGGCGGCGAACAACCGCGGACTGTATCATGGTGCGCCGCACCAATCCCGACGTGTCCTTGCGGTCAATACGTACTTTCTTCTAGCCACACTACGCATACTCCGATATGGCCAAGGTTTTCATCGACGGCGAAGCCGGTACCACCGGCCTGCAGATTCGCGAACGGCTCCAGACGATGCCGCAGATCGAACTCGTGAGCATCGCGCCCGAGCTGCGAAAAGACGTGAACGCCAAGCGCGAGCTGATGGCCGGCGTCGACCTCGTGGTGCTGTGCCTGCACGACGACGCCGCCCGCGAATCGGTGGCGCTGATCGACCAGTTGCAAGGCAAGAAGCCCAAGATCATCGACGCCTCCACCGCGCACCGCGTGGCGCCCGGCTGGGTGTTCGGCTTTCCCGAACTCGCCGAGGGCCACTGGCAGGCCGTGGCCAAGGCCGACCGCGTCGGCAACCCCGGCTGCTACGCGACCGGCGCCATCGCCATGGTGCGGCCGCTGGTCGACGCCGGCCTGCTGCCCGCCGACTTCCCGATC
The DNA here is from genome assembly GCF_051144945.1 of Variovorax palleresanus. Classification (NCBI taxonomy): domain Bacteria; kingdom Pseudomonadati; phylum Pseudomonadota; class Betaproteobacteria; order Burkholderiales; family Comamonadaceae; genus Variovorax; species Variovorax palleresanus. Next base: position 2,457,726 of record NZ_JBJNVP010000002.1, read on the forward strand.
TCGCTGCCTTCGGTCAGCGGCTATTCGGGTGGCGGCCGGGCCATGATCGAGGACTACGAGAGCGGCAAGGCGCCGCTTTTCGAGACCTACGCGCTCGGCCTCAAGCACAAGCACATCCCTGAAATCATGAAGTACACCGGCCTCACCCGCCGGCCGGTCTTCATTCCTTCGGTGGGCAACTTCAAGCAGGGCATGCTCGTGCAACTGCCGCTGCACCTCGACCTGCTGCCCGGCAAGCCGAAGTCCGGCGACCTGCACGACGCCCTGGCTGCGCACTACGCCAGGAGCAACACGCCCGAGCAGTTCGTCAAAGTGCTGCCGCCCACCGAGGACGGCAAGCTCGACGCGCTGGCGCTGAACGACACCAACCAGCTCGAGATCCGCGTGTTCCCGAACGAGGACCACCGCCACGCCGTGGTGATCGCGCGCCTGGACAACCTCGGCAAAGGCGCCAGCGGCGCCGCGGTGCAGAACCTGAAGCTGATGCTGGCGCTCTGAGCGCCAGCCGTTTGCAATTCGCCTCGGTTCAGTTGACGAGCCAGAGGCCCACGCCCAGCAGAACGGCGTGCGCGCCCAGCGCAATGTAGAGCGGCTTGCGCGATGGCGTCGACATCTCCTGCAAGGTCTCGTTGATGCGGCGCGTGAGCAGCGCGCGCAAGGCCGGGTCTTGCGCAGCACCCTCCGCTGCCACCGGCTCTCCGTGCGCCGCACGGCCTTGCTGCCATTCGGCCAGCATGTCGCTCATCGGCAGCCGGTTGAGCACAAAGCCGACCACCGAGCGCACGGCCTTGCCTTCGCCCAGAACCGGCGCAAGCTGCTTGCTCAAGGCATCGACCGACAGCCAGTCGGCGGCGCGCTGCAGCGTGCCGTGGGTACGGGGCATGGATTCGATGCGGCCCGCGATCGCACCGGCCAGGCGCTCGGACACGGCCTCGCCGCGCGCGGCCACCAGGTGCTGCATCGCCTTGGCTCGGCCTTGCTGCACACCCAGCATCACGTAGACGACAACGAAAAGAAGCAGCAGCACCGCGACCAGCAGCGGCGGCGACGTGACCAGCGCAAGCACCGCGCCGGCGCCGCCCGCGCGTGCCGCCGTGTTGCCGGGGCCGTGCAGCTGGCCCAGGTAATAGAAGAAAGCGCCGCCGCCGAGAATCAGCGCGAGCAGGCCGCCCTTGATGACCGAGCCGACGAAAGCGGCCCCGGCCTTGGCGCCCGTGCGCACGAGCGACGGCTGACCAGCAGGTCCTGAAGACATGGGATTTCCTCCTCCGAAGTTTTGTGAAGGCGGTCCTCGCACGGGACCGGCCGGCGCCGATCATGCCATCGGGTTGGGCCCACAGCACGGCGCCGGCTGGCGCGCGGCAATGTGGCCGGCGATTCAGCCGGCTTCGAGCAGGTGCCGCAGCGACTGCAAGTCGCGCGCGATCCACCCGGCATCGCGCTCGAAGGCCGCATCGTCCATGTGCGGCTGGCGCAGCAGCGTGAACTGCAGCTCGCAAATGCCCGGCGCGACGCCGATCACGCGGAACGGCAGATAGATTTCGGGCACGCCTTCGGGCGCCACCCAATGGTCGAGCACGCCGAAATCGTTGGCGGGTGCGAAGCGCAGGCGGGCTTCGCCGTCGGGCGTCGTGGCCATCCAGTGATCGCCATGAGGGACCAATGTGCTCTTGGCCAGGCCGCTGGCCCAGTCGGGCAGCCGCGCCGGCTCGGAGGCCAGCGCATAGGCGCGGCGCCAGTCGCAGGCCACGCGCTGCGTGACGACGCGGGACTGCACGGCATCTTCATTCGCTTGATTCGTCGTTGTCGGCATCGAAATCGCTCCTGAGTACCTTGGCCACCACGGCGCCCGAAAAACCGCGCGCCAGCAGAAACCGTGTTTGCCTGGCGCGCTCCTTCGCATCAGCGGGGGGCGCGTCGAAACGGCGGCGCCAGAGGGCCGTGGCGCGCTCCACTTCGGTATCTTGCAGGCTGGCCACGGCCGCTGCAATGGCGTCCGGCGCAATGCCCTTGGCCTGCAGCTCCTGGCGCACCCGCAAGGCGCCCGACCGGGCAGCGCGCTGGTTGAGCACCGAGGCCACCACGCGCGGCTCGCTGATGAAGTCCTTGGCGGCCAGCTCGTCGAGCGCGCGGGCCAGCGTGCCGGGTTCTTCTTCGTGCCGGGCCAGCTTGCGCTCCAGCTCGGCGCGCGAATGTTCGCGCTGGCTCAGGAGCCGTAATGCGCGGCCTTTGAGGGAGGGGGCGCCGAAAGCCATGCCTTATGGTCGCTTGCGCGGCCCCGCAGGAGGCCGCGTGTACTTGTGCTTGCTTACTCGCCCTTGTCGGCCTTCTCCGCCTTGGCCGCCTTCGCGGGCTTCTCGGCTTTTTCGGGCGCGGGGGCGCCGGCATCGGCCGCCAGCAGCGGAATGCCCAGCGACTCGCGCACCTTGTTCTCGATTTCGCGCGACAGCTCGGGGTTCTCGCGCAGGAACTCGCGGGCGTTGTCGCGGCCCTGGCCGATCTTTTCGCCGTTGTAGGCGTACCAGGCCCCCGACTTGTCGAGGATCTTGGCGGTCACGCCCATGTCGATGATTTCGCCTTCGCGGCTGATGCCTTCGCCAAACAGGATGTCGAACTCGGCCGTCTTGAACGGAGGGCTGACCTTGTTCTTCACCACCTTGACCTTGGTTTCATTGCCGATGGCCTCGTCGCCCTTCTTGATGGTGCCGATGCGGCGGATGTCCAGGCGCACCGAGGCGTAGAACTTCAGCGCATTGCCGCCGGTGGTGGTTTCGGGCGAGCCGAACATCACGCCGATCTTCATGCGGATCTGGTTGATGAAGATGACCATGCAGTTGGTCTTCTTGATGGTGGCGGTGAGCTTGCGCAGCGCCTGGCTCATCAGGCGGGCCTGCAGGCCGGGCAGCGAGTCGCCCATTTCGCCTTCGATTTCGGCCTTGGGCGTGAGCGCAGCGACCGAGTCGATGACGATCAGGTCGACGGCGCCCGAGCGCACCAGCGAATCGACGATTTCGAGCGCCTGCTCGCCGGTGTCGGGCTGGCTGATCAGCAGGTCGGACAGGTTCACGCCGAGCTTCTGGGCGTACTGCACGTCGAGCGCATGCTCGGCGTCGACGAAGGCGCAGGTGCCCGCCTGCTTTTGCATGGCGGCGATGACCTGCAGCGTGAGCGTGGTCTTGCCCGAGGATTCCGGGCCGTAGATTTCGATGACGCGGCCGCGCGGCAGGCCGCCCACGCCCAGCGCGATGTCCAGGCCCAGCGAGCCGGTGGAGACCACCTGGATGTCCTCGAGCGCCTCGCCTTCGCCGAGCCGCATGATCGTGCCCTTGCCGAACTGCTTTTCGATCTGGGCCAGTGCGGCCTGCAAGGCCTTGGCCTTTTCGCTGTTGGCGACCGAGATGCTTGCGCCCTTGACAACTGCGTCCATGTGGAAATCTCCTTGAAAATCAACGGTTTGTGTGTGACTGCCATCCATCTGCTTTTAATCACAGGCTGGATGCTTGAACAGTAGTGTAGGGGTTGATTGGTTTGAGTAAACCCATTTTTTGGTCAGTTTGCTTTACTATTTAGTCGATGGCCGAAACCGCTTTTCCAACCGATCCCGACGCCTGGCGGCAAACCCACCTGGGCCGCCTGCTGGGCCATGCGATGCGCCGCTTCGACGAGCGCGTGCTCGAACTCATGGCGCACGACGTCGACGTGCCGCTGGCGCTGTCGAACCTTGCCGCCCGGGCCCAGGTGAGCGCCGCGCACATCCACATCACGCGGCACCTGGCGCGCGAGGGTTCGCGCCTGACCGAGATGGCCGAGCGCGCCGGCATGACCAAGCAGGCCATGGGCGCGCTGGTGGACCAGTGCGAGGCGTGGGGCCTCGTCACGCGTGGGCCCGACCCGCTCGATGCGCGGGCGCGGCAGGTGCTTTTCACTGCCGACGGGCTGGCGTGGCTCGACGCCTTCCGCGGCGCGGTGACGCAGGCCGAGCGCGAATTCCGCGCCAGCGTCGGCAATGACGTTGCCACCGTGGTCACCATCGGCCTGGAAGCGTACACAGAGGAGGGCTAGACTCGGCCGGGAGAGACAGAGACATATGTGAACGCGGCGCCAGCGCGGTGCCCGAACGGCCGGAGGTGGCTCATGCGGATTCTGATTGCCGAAGACGACCAGGTGCTGGCCGATGCCCTGCTGCGCAGCCTGCGGACCTCGGGCGCGGCGGTCGACCATGTGGCGAACGGCTCGCAGGCCGATGCCGCGCTCATGACGCACAGCGAGTTCGACCTTTTGATCCTCGATCTCGGACTGCCCAACCTCCATGGCATCGAGATTCTGAAGCGCCTGCGCGCGCGCGGCTCGCAACTGCCCGTGCTGGTGCTCACCGCGGCCGACAGCGTGGAAGAACGCGTCAAGGGCCTGGACCACGGCGCCGACGACTACATGGCCAAACCCTTCAGCCTGCAGGAGCTCGAAGCGCGCGTGCGGGCGCTCACGCGGCGCGGCATGGGCGCCACCAGCAACACCATCCGGCACGGCCCGCTGGTGTACGACCAGGCCGGCCGGGTGGCCACCATCGACGGCAAGATGGTCGAGCTCTCGGCGCGAGAACTCGGCCTGCTCGAAGTGCTGCTGCAGCGCGCCGGCCGCCTGGTCAGCAAGGACCAGCTGGTGGAGCGCCTGTGCGAGTGGGGCGAGGAAGTGAGCCTGAACGCGATCGAGGTGTACATCCACCGCCTGCGCAAGAAGATCGAGAAAGGGCCAGTGCGCATCGCCACCGTTCGCGGCCTCGGCTACTGCCTGGAAAAAATCCAGCAATGACGCCCGGGCATGCCCGGCGGCTCGGGAGGCCGTAAGCCTTGAAACTGTTTCAGCGCGCCCAGCGCTCCCTGTTCGGCGAGATCCTCGACTGGATGCTCACGCCGCTGCTGCTGCTGGTGCCGGTGAGCATCGGCGTCACGTGGCTGGTGGCACAGGGCATTGCCAATGCGCCCTTCGACCGCGCGCTCGAATACAACGTGCAGACGCTGGCGCGGCTCGTCACGGTGCAGCAGGGCCAGACGCAGTTCGTGCTGCCGCAGCCGGCGCGCGAGATCTTGCGCGCCGACGGCGCCGACCGCGTCTACTACCAGTTGCTCGACAGCCACGGCAAGCTGCTCAGCGGCGAGCCCGACGTGCCCCACCCCAACACCGACGAGCCGCCGGTCACCGGCGTGGTCACGCTTCGCAACGGCGAAATGCGAGGCAAGCAGGTTCGCGTGGCCTCGCTCTGGCTGGCCGACGGCAACGACGATTCGGCCCCGGCCCTGCTGCAGGTGGCCGAGACGCGCGAGAAGCAGTCGGTGCTGGCCACCGAAATCATCAAGGGCGTGCTGCTGCCGCAGTTCGCCATCCTGCCGCTGGCCGTGCTGCTGATCTGGCTGGCGCTGGTGCGCGGCATCAAGCCGCTGTCGGTCGTGGAGGCGCGCATCCGCGAGCGGCGCCCGGGCGACCTGAGCCCGCTCGACGAGTCGTCGGTGCCGCTCGAGGTGGTGCCGCTGGTGTCTTCGGTCAACGAGCTGCTCGACAAGCTCAACGATTCGATCCACACGCAAAAGCGCTTCCTGGCCGACGCAGCGCACCAGCTCAAGACGCCGCTCGCGGGCCTGCGCATGCAGGCCGACCTGGCCCAGCGCGAAGGCGCCAACGCCGACGAACTCAAGAAGTCGCTCAAGCAGATCGGCCGCGCGAGCGTGCGCGCCACCCACACGGTGAACCAGCTGCTTTCGCTGGCGCGCGCCGAAAGCACCGGCGCCGGCACCGGCCGCCAGCCCTGCGACCTGGCACGGCTCACCATCGAGGTGGTGCGCGAAGCGGTGCCGCGCGCCATCGAAAAGCGCATCGACCTGGGCTACGACGGCGCCGAGGCCGGCGCGCCCGGCGTGGTGATCGAAGGCAACCCGACCCTGCTGAAGGAACTGGCGCGCAACCTGCTCGACAACGCGATCAACTACACGCCATCGACCGCCGAGCGGCCCGGCGTGATCACCGCGCGCGTGCTGGCCGACCCCTTCGGCCACGTGGTGCTGCTGCAGGTGGAAGACAACGGCCCGGGCATTGCGGAATCCGATCGCGAGCTGGTGTTCGAGCCGTTCTACCGCGTGCTGGGTAACGAAGCCGACGGCTCGGGGCTGGGCCTGCCGATCGTGCGCGAGATCGCCAACCAGCACCATGCGCAGGTCAAGCTCGAAGACGCGCACCCGGGCCGGCAGCCGCCAGGCGCCCGCTTCACGGTGCGCTTCGCGGACGAAGAAGGAGCGCCCTGAGGCGCACAACGGACGCGCCCGGTCAGGGAGCGGCGCTGCTGCTCTTGCCGTCCTTGCGTATCTGGAGCCAGTCGGGATGAACCTGGCGCGCGAGGCGCTGCGGTTCGCGCTCGTTGAGGCTCGCGGGCGCCAAGCCAAAGCCGGCCAGATCGCCGCGCGACCACAGCCAGTAGCCGGCATTGGCAAGGAGCAGGGCAATCAGCACGAGGCGCAGTTTCATCGTGAATCTCAAAAGGCCATGCCGCGCGGACGCACGCTGACCTCGTCGCTCGAGATCATCTGCAGGCCGTCGGCCGTGCGCACCTGCAGTTCGCCGCCCCAGGCGACGCCCTCGCACAAGCCGACGCTGCCGTCGCTGAGCTGGACCTCGCGCCCCCGCAGCGCGTCGCGCGCGGCAAAGCGCTCGGCAAATGGCACGAAACCCTCGGCCTCGAAAACCTGCACGCCGCGCACCAGCGGTGCGGCCAGCTCGGCAAGCACCTCGGGCGCGGTGACGCCGGGGCGCCATTGGCGCAGCCACGCGGGCGGGGTGCGCATGCCCTCGGCTTCGCGCGGGCCGATGTTGATGCCGATGCCGATCACCAGGTAGCGCGGCACGGCCGGCCCCTCGGCACGGCCCACGTGCGGCATGGCGGTTTCGATCAGGATGCCCGCGAGCTTGCGGTCGTCCACCCACAGGTCGTTGGGCCACTTGAGCGCGACTTTCGCATCGCCCGAGGGGTCGAGGCTTTCGGCCACACTGACGCCCACGGCCAGCGAGAGGCCCGACCAGTCGCGCGGCGCAAGCGGCAGGCCCAGCGAGAAGGTGAGGGAAGCGGCGCCGTCTTCGCTTTGCTGCGCACTCTGCCAGGGCCGGCCGAGCCGGCCGCGCCCGGCGGTCTGGCGCTCGGCCACCAGCAGCACCGGCGGGGTGTGGCCGGCGCGCGCGCGGCGCATCAGCTCGGTGTTGGTCGAATCGATTTCGGCCACGGCCTCGATCGCAAAGCCGGGCAGCAGCGGCGCCACCGCCGCGGCAATCCGGTCTTCGAGCCAGGCGGTCTGGGTGCCCATGCTCAGCCCTTGCCGGCCTCGTCCTTCCTGGACTTCTTTTTTTCCGACTTCTTTTCGGCCTTCTTCTCGGCTTTTTTGTCCGCCTTTTTGGCTTCCTTTTTCTCGGCCTTTTTCTTCTCGGCCTTCTTTTTGGCCTTTTTCTTCTTTTTCTTTTCTTCGTCTTCGTCCTTGGGCGTCAGCAAGGTGCCGCGGCAACTCTCCGAGCCGCACCAGCAGGGAAACTCGGCCAGCAGCTTTGGCGTGTAGGGCTCGTCGATGATCAGGCCGTAGTCGTAGTTGAGCTCTTCTCCTGCAGCGATGTTTCGCAGCGCCTTGATATAAACGCGCCCATTGACCTCGTCGGCCTCGCAGTTCGGCTCGCAGGAATGATTGATCCAGCGGGCGGCGTTGCCGTTGACGTTGCCGTCGATCACACGCCCGTCGTCGATGTGGAAGTAAAAGGTGTGGTTCGGCTGGGCCGGGTCGTGCGGGTGGCGGCGCAGCGCCTCTTTCCAGTTGATGACCTCGCCCTTGTATTCGATCAGCGTCTCGCCTTCCGCCAGGTCCTGGACGGCGAACACGCCGTTGCCATGAACGGTGGAGCGCCGCGTCTGGATGCGGCGGCCGCTGGCCGGCCCAGAGGCAAGCCGTGCTTCCCCCTCGGGAGGGCGGAGGGCTTCCGTGTCGCGGCCGCCGGAAAGTGGGGATTTGGAAGGCATCGCCGAAGTCTGTTAGGTTGAATATGCACACATGCGCGTGTGCGCGTGCGCACGCGGGAAGCCGCAGATTGTATGTGGCCCCCACGCTCCCGCACTGCGTGTCGTCGCTGCCCCCGAGGGGGCCGCAGGCCGCCTTGAGGCGGCTCGGCGCCGGCCTGGGAACTCTTTTAGGAATGTTGATGAAGACTTTGGTAATTGCAGAAAAGCCGTCGGTGGCACAGGACATCGTCCGTGCGCTCACGCCGGTGGCCGGCAAGTTCGAAAAACACGACGAGCATTTCGAGAACGAGAGCTATGTCGTGACCAGCGCTGTCGGCCACCTGGTCGAGATCCAGGCGCCCGAGGAGTTCGACGTCAAGCGGGGCAAGTGGAGCTTCGCGAACCTGCCGGTGATTCCTCCGCACTTCGACCTGAAGCCGGTCGACAAGACAAAGACGCGCCTGAACGCCGTGGTCAAGCAGGCCAAGCGCAAGGACGTGACGCAGCTCATCAACGCCTGCGACGCGGGCCGCGAGGGGGAGCTGATCTTCCGCCTGATCGAGCAGTACGCGGGCGGCAAGACCGGCCTGAACAAGCCGGTGAAGCGCCTGTGGCTGCAGTCGATGACGCCGCAGGCCATTCGCGACGGCTTCGACGCGCTGCGCACCGAAAAGCAGATGCAGGGCCTGGCCGACGCCGCGCGCTCGCGCTCCGAAGCCGACTGGCTGGTGGGCATCAACGGCACGCGCGCCATGACGGCCTTCAATTCGCGCGACGGCGGTTTCTTCCTGACGACCGTGGGCCGGGTGCAGACGCCCACGCTGTCGGTGGTGGTCGAGCGCGAGGAAAAAATCCGCAAGTTCGTGAGCCGCGACTACTGGGAAATCCACGGCGTGTTCCAGGCCGAGGCCGGCCAGTACCCCGGCAAGTGGTTCGATGCCAATTTCAAGAAGCCGCCGCCGGGCCCCGACGGCACGGCCGACGCGGAGATTCGCGCCGACCGCGTGTGGAGCGAGCGCGAAGCGCGCGAGATCGCCGATGCGGCGCGCGGCAAGCCCGCCACCGTCACCGAGGAAAGCAAGCCCACCACCCAGGCCTCCCCGATGCTGTTCGACCTGACCTCGCTGCAGCGCGAGGCCAACGGCCGCTTCGGCTTCTCGGCCAAGACCACGCTGGCGCTGGCGCAAAGCCTGTACGAACGCCACAAGGCGCTGACCTACCCGCGAACCGATTCGCGCGCGCTGCCCGAGGACTACCTGCCGGTGGTGAAAGACACGATGAAGATGCTCGCCGACAGCGGCATGAAGCATCTCGCGCCTTTTGCGCAGCAGGCGGTCGACGGCAGCTACGTGAAGCCGAACAAGCGCATCTTCGACAACGCCAAGGTGTCGGACCACTTCGCCATCATTCCCACGCTGCAGGCGCCGAGCGGTCTCTCCGAGGCCGAGCAGAAGCTCTACGACTTCGTGGTGCGCCGCTTCATGTCGGTGTTCTTTCCGAGTGCCGAATTCCAGGTCACCACCCGCATCAGCACGGTGGAAGCCGGCGGCAGGAAGTACCCCTTCCGCAGCGACGGCAAGGTGCTGGTCAAGCCGGGCTGGCTGGCCATCTGGGGCAAGGAAGCGATCAACGACGACGACGAGAAGGACGGCAAGAACCTCGTCGTGGTGAAGCCGGGCGAAACGGTGAAGACCGAATCGGCCGACCTGAAGGCGCTGAAGACCCGGCCGCCGGCACGCTATTCGGAAGCCACGCTGCTCGGCGCCATGGAAGGCGCCGGCAAGACCATCGACGACGACGAGCTGCGCGAAGCCATGCAGGAGAAGGGCCTTGGCACGCCAGCCACGCGCGCCGCCACCATCGAAGGCCTGATCACCGAGAAATACATGCTGCGCGAAGGCCGCGAGCTGATTCCCACGGCCAAGGCCTTCCAGCTCATGACGCTCTTGCGCGGCCTGGGCGTGGAAGAACTCTCCAAGGCCGAGCTCACGGGCGAGTGGGAATACAAGCTCGCGCAGATGGAGAAGGGCGCGCTGAGCCGCGACGCCTTCATGCGCGAGATTGCCGAGATGACGGAGCACATCGTCAAGAAGGCGAAGGAATACGACCGCGACACCGTGCCGGGCGACTACACGACGCTGTCGACCCCGTGCCCCAACTGCGGCGGCGTGGTGAAGGAAAACTACCGCCGCTATGCCTGCACCGGCAAGTCCGGCACCGGCGAAGATGCCTGCGGCTTCTCGTTCGGCAAGTCGCCGGCGGGGCGCACCTTCGAAGTGGCCGAGGCTGAGGCGCTGCTGGCCAACAAGCACATCGGCCCGCTCGAGGGCTTCCGCTCCAAGGCCGGCTGGCCCTTCACCTCCGAGATCATCCTGAAGTTCGACGAGGAAGCGAAGAATTGGAAGCTGGAGTTCGACTTCGGCGACGACAAGAACGGCGACACCGGCGAGATCGTCGACTTCAGCGAGCAGGACACGGTGGGCCCGTGCCCGGTCTGCGGCGCGCCGGTGTTCGAGCACGGCAGCAACTACGTCTGCGAGAAGTCGGTGCCCACCAATGCGCAGCCGACGCCGAGCTGCACCTTCAAGACCGGCAAGATCATCCTGCAGCAGCCGGTGGAGCGCGCGCAGATGGAAAAGCTGCTCGCCACCGGCAAGACCGACCTGCTCGACAAGTTCGTGAGCATGCGCACGCGCCGCGCCTTCAAGGCCTTCCTCACCTGGAACGCCGAAGAGGGCAAGGTGACCTTCGAGTTCGCGCCGCGCGAAGGCGGCAGCAAGTTCCCGCCGCGCAAGACCTTCGGCAAGGCGCCGGCTGCCGGCAAGACCGCGGCGGCCAAGAAGGTGGCTGCGAAGAAGACGCCCGCTGCCAAGAAGGCGCCGGCCGCGAAGAAGGCCGCCGCACCGCGCAAGCCCGGCGCCGGCCTGAAGCCCAGCGACTCGCTGGCCGCAGTGATCGGCGCCGAACCGGTGGCGCGCACCGAGGTCATCAAGAAGCTCTGGGACTACATCAAGGCCAACGGCCTGCAGGACGCGGCCAACAAGCGCGCGATCAATGCCGACGCCAAGCTCAAGCCGGTGTTCGGCAAGGACCAGGTGACGATGTTCGAACTCGCAGGCATCGTGGGCAAGCACCTCTCGGCGCCGTAACTTCGTGCTACGGGCCGGAAAAAGCACCGGCCTATAGTGATCTCAGTCTCACCATTGCCTGGAGTTTTCCGTGAAGCCATTCATTGCAGCTGTTCTTGCCCTCGCGATGGGCGCCCTGGCAGCGGGCTGCGCCGGCACGGGGTCGGCGGGCAACACTGACCGCGCCACCTCGTCGTCCGGTAACGGCATCACGGTATTTGGCACCATCGATGCCGGCGTCAGCGGCAGCACGAACCGTTCCGACCGGCGCTAGCCAGTCGGTGTGTCAGCGCCGCAGCAGCGCCTGGCGCAGCACGCGCGCCGCGCGATCGCGGATGCGGCCTGATCCGGTATCGAGCGAGGTCTGAGGCGCCACCCTCGCGGTGGCGCAGGCCCAGAGAAAGTCGTGCAGGATGGGCGTGTCGTCCACGGTCTCGGTGCTGCCGTATTTGTGGAACTCGGGGTGCCACTGCGTGGCGGAGATGTAGCTGCGGCCCTTGTCGGTGCGGCGGCGAATGGCCTCGGGCACGCGGTCGGGCAGGCTCCAGGCCTCGACCTCGAAACCGGGTGCGAGATCTTTCACGCCCTGATGGTGAATGCTGTTGACCTTTGCAGTCTTCACCTCCGGATAGAGCTTGGCCAGGCGCGTGCCTTCGACGATCTCGATCTGGTGAAAATTCTGGTCGTAGGTCACCGGGTCGCGGTGCCGGATGGTTTCGGGATGGTCGTGCTGCGCCTCGATGTCCTGGTACAGCGTGCCGCCGAAGGCAACGTTGATGAGCTGCAGCCCGCGGCAGACGCCGAAGATGGGCTTGCCGGCCTGTTCGAAGGCTTCGACCAGCGCCAGGTCGTACAGGTCGCGAATGCGGTCGCCGACCCATGCATCCTTGAGCGGCTCCTCGCCGTAGCTGCCGGGCCAGACGTCGGCGCCGCCATGCATCACGACGCCATCGAGCCATTCGGCGTAGTGAGAGAGCTTGGTGTCGCCGCGCGCGGTTTCGCCCGTGGGGCAGGGCACCATCACCACCATGGCACCGGCCGACATGAGCCAGTGCGCGATGGACTGCTCGACGTACTGCAGCGTCTTGTTGGTGAACAGCGAGCGCGCCGGATCCGCATGGGAAAAGCAGGCAGACAGGCCGATCTTCAGCCGGGCGGAAACGGGTTGCGGCATCTCGGGACTGGCAGGACGTGCTGTGCGAAAAGGAAAGTCCATTTTGGCGCTTTGGCCTCTCGCACGGGGTCGGACGACACGCCAAGTATGCTTTCAACGCCGCTACGACCAAGAAGGAAGACAAGCCATGAAGACGATCAAGGGCCCGGCCATTTTTCTGGCCCAGTTCGCGGGAGACCAAGCCCCGTTCAACTCGCTCGACGCCATTGCCGGCTGGGCCGCCGGACTGGGCTACAAGGGCGTGCAGATCCCGAGCTGGGATGCGCGCCTGTTCGACCTCAAAAAGGCCGCCGAAAGCAAGACCTACTGCGACGAGATCAAGGGCACGCTGGCCGCGCACGGCCTCGAGATCACCGAGCTGTCGACCCATCTGCAGGGGCAGCTGGTCGCGGTGCATCCGGCTTACGACGCCGGCTTCGACGGCTTTGCGGCACCCGAGGTGCGCGGCGATCCGGTGCGGCGCCAGCAATGGGCCGTGGAGCAGTTGCACTTCGCGGCCAAGGCCTCGGCCAACCTCGGGCTCACGGCCCATGCGACCTTCTCGGGCGCATTGGCCTGGCCGTACCTTTACTCATGGCCACCGCGCCCGCCGGGACTCATCGAGGAAGCCTTCGACGAACTGGCGCGCCGCTGGCGCCCGATCCTCGATGCCTTCGATGCCGCGGGCGTGGACGTGGGCTACGAAATCCACCCTGGCGAAGACCTGCACGACGGCGTGAGCTACGAGATGTTCCTGGAGCGCGTGGGCAACCATCCGCGTGCCTGCCTGCTGTACGACCCGAGCCACTTCATGCTGCAGCAGCTCGACTACCTGGCGTACATCGACCACTACCACGAGCGCATCAAGATCTTTCACGTGAAGGACGCCGAGTTCAACCCGACCGGCAAGCAGGGCGTGTACGGCGGCTTCCAGAGCTGGATCAACCGGGCAGGGCGCTTCCGTTCGCTGGGCGACGGGCAAGTCGATTTCAGCGCCATCTTCTCGAAGATGGCGCAGTACGACTTCCCCGGCTGGGCGGTGCTCGAATGGGAATGCTGCATCAAGCACCCGGAAGACGGCGCACGCGAGGGCGCGGCCTTCATTGCCGACCACATCATCCGCGTGGCCGAGCGGGCTTTCGACGACTTCGCGGCGGGCGGCGTGGACGTAGCCGCGAACAAGCGGATGCTCGGCCTCGGCTGAGGCGCGCTGTTGAGCTATATCTTTAGTAGCACCAGACACTTGTTTGGCGGGGGTCTGGTGCCTAATTCACAGGTGCGTTGTTTTTAAGACAAGCAACTGTCATGCCCCGCGGGCTATAATGTCGGGTTCGTTTCGATACCACGACGAAGCACTTTTCGTCACTCCGCCGGCTGACCTGTACCGTCCCTTGGATTTTTCAGGCCTCTTTTTTCAAGCCGGCTTCACAGTGTGTTGGAGCGCCAGACCGGGCGCCCATGATTGCCACCACTGCCTTCGTTCTTGTTGAAGCGAATAGCGCGTCCGCCGCGCCGTTCTGGCCGGCCCACGCCCGTTTTCAATCATTTTTTCGGCATTTTGCGCACACTTTTCGCGCAGGGTGCCAAGGCTTCATGGACATCATTCAACACAGTATCGCGGTGGGCAAGTACCTTGTTTCCCCGCTCATTCGCCACCAGGACGACGGCAACTACGCCGCTTCCGTCTCGATCCGCTCCGGACGGGGCAGCGGCATGCACGACCGCGTGATGCGTTTCACGCCGCGCTTTGCCAGCCACGCCGCCGCGGTGCGCTACGCCATCGACCAGGGCCTTTGCTGGGTGCGCGAACGCAGCAGCCCTCTTGGCGTTGCCCCGCTCGCACTTCCGTGCGCAGGCTGAAACAATTACGCCCATCTTCATCTCCAACACACATCGAACGAGAATTCAGAGGTAATCACACATGCCCAAGGAAGAACTGATCGAAATGAACGGCGCAGTGACCGAAGTCCTGCCCGACTCGCGCTACCGCGTGACGCTCGACAACGGCCATCAGCTGATCGCCTACAGCGGCGGCAAGATGCGCAAGCACCACATCCGCATCCTGGCGGGTGACAAGGTGTCGCTCGAACTCTCGCCTTACGACCTGACCAAGGGTCGTATCACCTTCCGCCATCTGGAGCGCCGCGGCCCGCCGCCGACGAACTCCGGAAACAACAACGCACCTCGCCGCTGATCCGCGACGGACGAAGGGCCTTGCGGCGCCCCGCGAAGGGTGCCGGCAAGGCCTTTGTTTTTCCGGGTCCGGCTGCCGCCGAACGATGACCACGACCAATTCTCCAGCCGGCGGCTCCCCAGCCCAGGCCCCCGCCGACCACGGCTTTGCCACGCTGGCGCTCTCGCCCCAGATGCTGGCCAACCTCACGCAGCTCGGCTACACGCAGATGACGGCGATCCAGGCGGCCGCGCTGCCGCCGGCACTGCTCGGCAAGGACCTGATCGCACAGGCAAAAACCGGCAGCGGCAAGACCGCCGCCTTTGCGCTGGCGCTGCTCTCCAACCTCAACCCGCGCCGTTTTGCCATCCAGGCGATGGTGCTGTGCCCCACGCGCGAGCTGGCCGACCAGGTCACGACCGAAATCCGCCGCCTGGCGCGCGCCGAGGAAAACATCAAGGTGGTCACGCTCTGTGGCGGCGTCGCGCTGCGCGGGCAGATTGCCAGCCTGGAGCACGGCGCGCACATCGTGGTGGGCACGCCGGGCCGGATCATGGACCACCTGGAACGCGAGAACCTGAACCTCGAGGCGCTCAACACCCTGGTGCTCGACGAAGCCGACCGCATGCTCGACATGGGCTTCTTCGACGACATCGTGAAGGTGGCGCGCCAGTGCCCGAAGGAACGCCAGACGCTGCTGTTCTCGGCCACCTACCCGGAAGGCATTGCCAAGCTCGCGCAGCAGTTCATGAAGAGCCCCGAGCAGATCACGGTGCAGGCCCAGCATGAAGGCAGCAAGATCCGCCAGCGCTGGTACCAGGTGAAGGACAGCGAGCGGCTGCACACCGTGAGCCTGCTGCTCGACCATTTCCGTCCTGTGAGCACACTGGCCTTCTGCAACACCAAGCAGCAGTGCCGCGACCTCGTCGAGGTGCTGCAGGCGCAGGGCTTCAGCGCGATGGCGCTGTTCGGCGAACTGGAGCAGCGCGAACGCGACCAGGTGCTGGTGCAGTTCGCCAACCGCAGCTGCTCGGTGCTCGTGGCCACCGACGTGGCGGCGCGCGGGCTCGACATCTCGCACCTCGAAGCCGTGATCAACGTCGACGTGACGCCCGACTCCGAGATCCACATCCACCGCGTGGGCCGCACAGGCCGCGTGGGTCAGCAGGGCGGCTCGGAAGGCCTGGCGCTGAACCTGGCCAGCATGAACGAGATGGGCTTCGTCGGGAAGATCGAACAGCTGCAGGGCCGCGAGTCCGAATGGCACGACCTGGCCGAGCTCACGCCCGCCAAGGGCGCGCCGCTCACACCGCCGATGGCCACGCTGCAGATCGTCGGCGGGCGCAAGGAAAAAATCCGCGCCGGCGACGTGCTGGGCGCGCTGACCGGCGACTGCGGCTATGCCAAGGAGCAGGTCGGCAAGATCAACGTCAACGAGTACTCGACCTATGTTGCGGTGGACCGCAGCATTGCCGAAGAAGCCGCACGCAAGCTCGACAACGGCCGCGTGAAAGGCAAGAGCGTCAGGGTCCGCCTGCTGACACCGCAGTCGACCTGACACCCCTCCCACCCCTTTTTCGCCTCTTGGCATGTGAAATCTGCCGATGTGGCCTAATTGAGGGTCGAACATCTTTTTTATCCGAGCTTTCCATGCCCAAGAAAATCCGTACCGAAGCCGACCGTCTTGCCAGCCCGAAGCCGATCCCCATGCCCGGCTACACCGCGCCTCGCACCGGTGGTGGCCAAAAGGTCAGCCTGGAACGCGGCACCGCCACGCGCAGCAAGAAGAACCCGGGCAAGCGCCCCACCAAGGGCGGCTGATCCAGCCCCCACGGCTCTTTCTTCGGAGCCACGACGAACGCGCCTCCGGGCGCGTTTTGTCATTGGGCCCGCTACAAACAAGGCCGCCATGTCCGACGACAACCAGATCTTCATCCCGCCCTCGTTCTTCGCGGTTTATAGCGATGCGCGCCAGCGCCTCCTGGAGCCGATCGGCGTGGTGCGCGAGCGCTACGAGATCTGCGAAGACCTGGCCAACCATCTCGTGGGCCATGCGCAGATCCAGCACCACACCGAGGTGCCGGTCGAGAGCGAGATCCTGCGCCGCATCCACGCCGGCCTGGCCACGCCCGAAGCCGGCGTATCGGCGGCCGAGGCCGGCTGGATCGTGCAGCGGCTGGCCGAGCTGCTGGGCTGGCCCGGACCCGAGCCGGTACCGGCCGAGGATTGACGCGAAGGCGCGCCGCCCGGCCGCCGGTGCTGGCGAGGCCCCCCGGGCCTATTTGTCGATGATTTTTCGAGCGAACAGTTCGAGGTAGTCCATCAGACGATTGGCCCCGGCAGTGGCTGCCGCCTCGTTGCCGGTCGCGATGCCTTGCGCCAGTTCGAGGTGGGCATTCGCACCCTCGACGATCTCGCCTTCATGCTGGTAGGCGTACCAGAAGCGCCGGCACTGCACGATGAGCGGGGTCACCGCCTTCACCGCCGAATCGTTGTGGCTCGCCTGGTGGTTGACGAGGTCGAGCGCGCGGTCGGCCTGCATGTAGTCGTTCAGGTCGCCGCGGTGGGCGGCCTTCACCATCAGCTCGGCGCAGCGCACGATCTCCTTGCGCTGCAGCGCGGTGGCGCGGTGGCGCGGCGCGCGGAGCAGGCCGCAATCAGCAGTTCGAGCACGCGCCGGGTCTGGATCACGTCCAGGTGGTCGGCCAGGTCGATGGTCGACACCAGGAGGCCGCGGCGCGGCTGCTGCACGATGAGGCCGATCGACACCATGCGCATCAGCGCCTCGCGCACCGGCGTGCGGCCAAGGCCGGTGCGCTCGGCCAGGTCGGCTTCGACGATCTGGCTGCCGGGCTCCAGCTGCAGCGTGGAGAGCAGCGTCTCGATCGCGTCATAGGCGAGGTCGGCGGCCCGTCGTTTGGGCTGGGGGCGAGGCACGGTCTTCGGAGGGGCCATTGTTTTCTTCTGGTGCTGCTTCGGCTTCATTGTCGGTCCACATCGCCAGGGCCCGCGAGGCCGGCCAGGGTTGCGATGCGCGCCGGCGACAGCGGCGGACGCGGCGCGGGCGGCGTCCAGCCGAAAAGGAACTGCGCGGCATCGCCGCAGACGCGGCCCTGGCAGGCGCCCATGCCGCAGCGGCGGTGGAGCTTGGCGTCGGTCCAGCCGCTGCAACCTGCGAGCGCCGAGAACGGCACGTCTTCGCAGCGGCATACGAGGGTGTCGGGCTGCGGCATCTGGCGGATCTCGGGGGCCAGCGCGAAGCTGCGGTGCAACTGTGCGGCGAAGGCATTCCAGCGGGCACGCGCGCGTTCGTGCTGCTTTGCGGCGCCTTCGTTGCCGACGGCCGCGTAGCCGGCGATGGCGCCCTGCGCGAGCGCGCGTTCGCTGCCGCCGAAACCGGTGCATTCGCCGGCTGCGTAGACATCCGGCAGGCTGGTGGCCTGCCGCGCATCGACAGCCAGTGCCTGCGCGCCGATGCCTCCGGACGTGAGGGCGCAGCCGAGCATCTGGCCCAGTTGCGTGTTGGGGACGAGGCCGAAGCCGCAGGCCACGCGATCGCATTCGATTTCCACGTCGCGGCCGCCTTGGCGCAACCGAACCGATTCGACCTGCATGCCGCCTTGCACCGAGACGATGCGCGACGAAGTGCGGTACTGCGCGTTGGCCAGCGTGATCGCCTGCACAGCCTTGCCCGGCCATCTCGGCAAGCTGGCCGCAAACCCTGCGACCGCCTCGAACGAGGCCTGTTCGGCGATGCGCACGACCTTCGCACCCGCCGCGCGCGCCGTTGCCGCCGCGGCGAGCAGCAAAGGGCCGCTGCCCGCAATCACGATGCGTTCGCCCTCGACCGGCAACCCCGCCTTGACGAGCGCCTGCAGGCCGCCCGCGCCCGTGACGCCGGGCAGCGTCCAACCGGGGAAGGGCAGCAGCAGCTCGCGCGCGCCGGTGCAAAGGATCAGCTTGTTCCACCGCATGCGCCAGCCGCGCTCCGCGTCTTCGAGCAGCAGTTCGTTTCGCGATGGCGCCGCGACGACGCGCGTGCCGCTGCACACGCGGATGTTGGCGTGGCGTTCGAGCGCATCGCGCCACTTGCGCGCGGCCGGCGGCAGCGTGGCGCCGGGACCGTCGCGCCAGATCTGCCCGCCGGGTGCGGGGTTGTCGTCGATCACGACGATCGATGCACCGCCGGGCGCGGCCGCCACTGCCGCCGCCATGCCGGCGGGGCCCGCGCCGACGATCAGCAGATCGCAATGCGCCAGTGCCATGTCGGTCACTCGGAGGTCTCCACGCACATGCCCTCGGCGCAGACCGTCTGGCAGGCGAGCCTGCGCCGGCCGTCGATGCGCACTCGGCATTCCTGGCACACGCCCATGCCGCAGAACGGCGCACGCGGCTGCCCCGTGACCGACGTGCGCGCCACGCCGATGCCACCGGCGACGCGCAAGGCAGCGGCGACTGAGCTACCCGCCGTCACGCGGACGAGCCGGCCATCGACGTGCAGCAAGGTCTCGCCGCTCATGCGCACCTCTCCAGCAGCCCGCGCGGCGCATAGGGCGCAGCGTCGAATCCGGGTGCACCGCCGGTCATCAGCGCCGCGAGCAGATGCGCGCTGCCCGGCGCGGTGGTCACGCCCAGGCCTTCGTGGCCGACGGCGAGCCAGAGCCTGTCGCGCCACGGGTGCTTGCCCAGCAGCGGCAGTCCATCGGGCGTTGCGGCGCGCATGCCGGTCCACGAGCGGACCGCGTTGAGGTCCGCGAGGCCCGGCAAGTAGTCGAGCGTGCGCTGCAGCATGCGCGCGAGCATCGGTGCTTCGACGGCGGGATCGGTGGTGTCGAACTGGCGCGAAGAGCCGATCAGCAGTTGCCCGGTCGGCCGCGGCTGCACGTTGAACGCGACCGAGTCGCCGTCGCTGTGGTGCGCGCTGGTCACGTAGCCGAGCTCGACCAGCTGATGGTGCACCGTGCCCGGATAGCGGTCGGTGATCAGCAGGTGGCCCTTCTTGGGGCGGATCGGAAGCTCGGGGCAGAGCGTCGTCGCCTCGATGCCGCTGGCCAGCACGATCTGCGGCGCGCTGCGACGGCTCCCGTCCGCGAGCCGCAGCGTGCCGTCGTCTTCGATCGCATCGACCTTCGCATGCTCGATGCGGATCGAATCTGCGCCCTGCGCGAGCAGCCAGCGCGCCGCATTCGGTGCATAGAGGATGCCGTCGCCGGGCACTTCGAGCGCGCCCGCAAGGCCCTTGCGCAAGGCGGGCTCGGCGCGGGCCAGCTCCAGCGCACCGAGCAGGCGGCTTTCGATACCGTGCTCACGCAGCCGCTGCTGCTTGCACTCGGCCTCGGCCATTTCTTCTTCGTTGGCCGCGATCCAGAGCGTGCCGCAGGCGCTGTACGCGCAGTCCTCGCTCATGCGCGGCGCCAGGGCGCGCCATTGCGCCGTCGAATGGCTGCTCAATGTAAGCTCGGCCGGGTTGTCGTCCATCACCACGAGGTGCCCCATGCCTGCGCCCGTGGCGCCGCCGATACGCGCATCGAGCACCAGCACCCGGCGGCCGGCCTGCGCCAGCGCATGCGCGCAGGCGGCACCGACGATGCCGGCACCTATGACGATGACTTCGGCGTGCACGGCCTACACTGCGGAACCGGCTTTGCCGGGCCGCTGGTGTTGCCCCCGGCAGGGGGTTGGCAGAGCGACACGAAGTGCGCGAAGACTGGGGGCGAGCCTCATATCCGGATTCCCCACCCGAAAGGATCGTTGTCGTCGATCAAGAGCGTGGCCTCGGCGCTGATGTGCGCACGGCCGCGCAGCGTTGGAATGACCTTGCCGTCTTCCAGCGCGTAGCTGGCCTCGAAGCGGCTCCCGATCACGCTCGCCTGTGTCCACACCTCGCCCGGCGCCAGCTTGCCGTCGGCCGCAAGGCAGGCGATCTTGGCGCTGGTGCCGGTGCCGCAGGGCGAGCGGTCGTAGGCATTGCCGGGGCAGAGCACGAAGTTGCGGCTGTCCGCGCCTTCGCTGTCGTGGGCGAAGAGTTCGATGTGGTCGATCTCCGCGCCATCGGCGCCCGTGATGCCTTGCGCCGCCAGCGCCTTGCGCAGCGCGGTGGTGTAGCCGGTGAGCGCGGCGAGGTTGTCACTCGCCACCCGCTGGCCGTGTTCGCTCACCAGGAAGAACCAGTTGCCGCCCCAGGCCACATCGCCGTGCACGGTGCCGTGGCCCGGCAGGTCGACCGCGACCCGGTGCAGATGCCGGTACGCCGGCACGTTGCGCACACTCACCGAGCCATCGGCATGCAGCCTGGTCGTGACCATGCCCACCGGCGTCTCGATCCTGTGCTCGCCCACGCCGATGCGCCCGATGTGCGCGAGGCTTGCGACCAGCCCGATGGTGCCGTGGCCGCACATGCCGATGTAGCCGGCGTTGTTGAAGAAGATCACGCCGGCGGCGGCATCTTTCGACACCGGCTCGCACAGCAGCGCGCCGACGATCACGTCGCTGCCGCGCGGCTCGAGCACCGTGGCCGCGCGCCATTTGTCATGCCGCTCGGCCAGGAGCGCGCGGCGCTCGGCCATGCTGCCGCCGCCCAGATCGGGGAAACCGCCGATGACCAGGCGCGTGGGCTCGCCGCCCGTGTGCGAATCGATGATCTGGATGCGTTGCATGTGTTTCTCGAACTCAGTAGCTGGCGAGGGGAAAGGGCGCTGCGTTCTTGAAGGTGAACACCGTGATCGGCGCCTGTTTCATGTTGCCCTTGTCGTCGTAGCTGTAGGTTGCGGCCACGCCCTTGTAAGTGGTCTTGTAGAGCTCGGCGCCTACTTTGTCGGGATCGATGGAGTTGGCCTTCTGCATCGATTCGCCGATGAACAGCACCTGGTCGTAGTACGAAGCGGCATACGCGTCCGCGTCGGCGTTGAAGCGCTTCTTGAACTTGGCCTTGAACGCCGGGCCGCTCTGCGCCTTTTCGAGAATGGAGCCGCCTTGCGCGCAGAACACCAGGTCGTTGACCGCATCGCCGCCCAGCTTGCCGGTGGCCGGGCTGCACAGCGTGTCGCCGCCCAGCAGCTTGCCGGGCACGGCCAGCTGCTTCATCTGGCGCGCCATGGGTGCGGCCTGCGGCGCGTAGCCGCCGAAAAAGATCGCTTCGGGCGCCTTGGCCTTCATGTTGGTCAGGATGGCGGTGAAGTCCACGGCCTTGTCGGTGGTGAACTCCTGGCCCACGACTGAGAGGCCCTGCTTCTTCGCTTCCTTGGTGAACTCTTCCGCAAGGCCCTGGCCGAAGGCGGTGCGGTCGTCGATCACGCCCACCTTCGTCACCTTGAGCACCTTGGCCGCGTACACCGCCATGCTGGAACCGATCTGGTTGTCGCTCGCGATGATGCGGTACAGGTTCTTGTAGCCGCCCTGCGTCACCTTTGGGTTGGTGCCCACGGTGGAGACCATGGTGCCGCCATCGGCGTAGATGCGCGAAGCCGGAATGGCCACGCCCGAGCAGTACGGGCCCATGACGTACTTGACGCCGTCGTCCACGAATTTCTGCGCCACGCTCACGCCGGACTTGGCGTCGCACTGGTCGTCTTCGGACACCAGCTCGAACTTCAGCGTCTTGCCGCCGACCGCGAGCTTCTTCGCATTGAGTTCCTCGATGGCAAGACGCACGCCGTTCTCGTTGTCCTTGCCCGCGAAGGCATTGGGGCCCGAGAGCGGCCCGCTGTGGCCGATCTTGACGACCTGCTCCTGCTGCGCATTGGCGTGGCCCGCCACGGCGATGGCCACGAGGCCGAGAAACGGAATCATGTGTGCGTTGGACTTCATGCTTGTTCCTTTGTAGAGGACGAGAGGGTTTATGCCATGACCGACTGGTACTGCACCGGCCGCGTGGCCAGCGCCTTCTTCACGATCGCCTCCACCGCCGCGCGCTCCTCGCCCACCAGCGGCAGCCGCGGGCGGCGCATGTGCTCGCTGCCCACGCCCACCAGCACGTCGATCAGCTTCAGGTTCTGCACCAGCTTGTTCGATACATCCAGGTGCAGCATCGGCGTCATCCACTGGTACAGCGCCAGCGCCTCGGCGAACTGGCCCGCCTTCATCAGGTCGTACAGCGCCACGGTTTCCCGCGGGAACGCGCAGCCCACCCCGGCCAACAGGCCATCCGCGCCCAGCGCCAGCCCTTCGTACGCCAGGTCGTCCACCCCCAGGAACAGCTGGTAGCGGGTCCCCACCGTGTTGCGCAGGTCCGTGATGCGGCGGATGTCGCCCGTGCTCTCCTTGATCGCCGCGATCCATTCGCAGTCCGCCAGCTCCAGCATGTGCTCGGGCTTCAGGTCCACCCGGTAGGCCACCGGGTTGTTGTAGACCATGACCGGCTTCTGGGCCGCATGGGCGATGGTGCGCACATTCAGCATAGCCTCGCGCGCATCGGCCACGTAGATCACCGAGGGCATCACCATGAAGCCCGCCACCCCCAGCTTGTTGGCCCCGTCCACATAGCGCAGCGCTTCGCGGGTGCTGGTTTCCGACACATTCGCCAGCACCGGGATGCGGCCGTCGGCCGCTTCCAGCGCGATCTGGGCCACCTGCAGCTTTTCTTCCAAGCTCAGCGTGCTGGCCTCGCCCAGCGAGCCGCAGGTCACCAGGCCGTGGATGCCGTTGCGGATCTGGAAGTCGATGTGGCGCGCGGTGCCTTCGGCATCGATGCTTTCGTCGGCGTGGAACTTGGTGGTGATGGCGGGAAAGATGCCTTGCCAGCGGGGGTTGGTCACGTGATGGGCTCCTGGGTTGCGCGACAAGAAACGGTCGCGGTTTAAATATATTAACAATATATCTTCAGGATATGCGTGGGGCAAGCGCTCTTTTGGACCGGGGTCTTCTGTGATATCCGGGAAAAGGGCGGGGGGCGTCCGCTGATGGGGCGCCGCTACTTGTGCGCGTCCACTGGGCGCTGCGCTTTATTCACGCTCATGCGTTCGGGGCGCGCTCCCGCCGACGGGAGCGTTGTTTGGAGCGGTGGTTGATCGAGCGGAACAAGAGCAGCGCTTTGTGTGCGCAGGGCGCCGGGTGCTCCCCGCAGCGAAATAAAGGAGGAGGCGAAGCCGGGGGACATTCGCGGAGGGGAGTACCCGGTGGCCTGTGCACGCGCCCTGAACAAGCGTGCCCCGAACAAGAGCGCCGAACACGAATCCAGGTCAGTCGATCTTCGCCCCAGAAGCCTTCACCACCGCCCCCATCGCATCCCAGTCCGCGCGCAGCACCTTCTGGAACTCTTCCGCGCTCTGAGTGCGCGGCTCCACGCCCAGGCGCTTGAAGCGCTCCTGGATCGCCGGATCGGCCAGCACCTTGTTGGTGGCCGCGTTCAGGCGCTCGACCTCGGCTTTGGGCGTGCCGGCGGGTGCGAGCAGGCCGATCCATGAATCGAAGGCGTAGCCCGGCAGGCCGCTTTCGGCCACGGTCGGCAAAGTCGGCAGGAAGGGGCTGCGCGCCTGGCCGGTGGAGGCGAGCAGCTTCAAGCGCGGATCGGCCTGGAAACCCATCACGCCGATGCTCGACGAGATGACCGCCTGCACCCGGCCCGCGAGCACCTCGTTGACCGCCTCGCCGGTCGACTTGGTCGGGATGTGCGTCATCTGCAGCCCCGCCTTCGCGAGGAACGACGCCATCGCCAGGTGCGTGGCACTGCCGTTGCCGGCCGAGGCGTAGTTGTACTTGCCCGGGTTGGCCTTGACCTCCTTGATGAAGTCGGCCGTGTTCGACACGTTGAGCCCGCTCGACACCGCCAACACGTAGCCCGCGTTGCCGATGCTGGCCACGCCCACGAAATCCTTCAGCGGGTCGTAGGACAGCTTGCTATACAGAAAGCCTGCGATGTGGTGGCTCGCGGCCGCGAGCACCAGCGTGTTGCCGTCCGGCGGAGCCTTGGCGACCACGGCTGCACCCACCGTGCCGCCTGCGCCCGCGCGGTTCTCGACGATGGCGCTGGCGTTGAGCGCCGCGCCCAGTTCGGCGTTGAAGGCGCGCGCCACCGTGTCCTGCACGGCACCCGTGCCGAAGGGCACGACGATGTGGATCACGCGCTGCTGCTGCGCGTGCACGGGCGTGATGGCGCCCAGGGCCGTGGCGACTGCGAGAGCAGCCATCGAACGTCGGGTGAACAGGGTGGAGGTCATCGGGGTGGCCGCTTTCAACATCGTGAACGGAAAAAAGTTAGCCGCCCGAAGGCAGCCAGCGCTGCACCAGCTTCACGAAGTAGCTGGCGCCGATCGGAATGATCTCGTCGTTGAAGTCGAACGAGGTGTTGTGGATGATGCAAGGGCCGGGCCCATGGCCACCCAGCCGGTGGTCGCCGTCGCCATTGCCAAGAAAGGCGTAGCAGCCGGGCCGCGCGAGCAGCATGTGCGCGAAGTCTTCGGCGCCCATCACGGCGGGAAAGTTGTCGGTCACCATGTCATCGCCCACCACCTCGCGCATCACGCCCGCGGCAAATCGCGCTTCGGCCACGTGGTTGACCACCGGCGGCGAGGAGCGGTTGAAGAAAACCTCCGCCGTGCAGCCATGCGCCGCGGCCACGCCGGCCGCCACTTCGCGCAGGCGCGCCTCGATCTTGTCGATGGCCTCGATGGAGAAGGTGCGGATGGTTCCGCCGACGGTCGCCACGTCTGGAATCACGTTCGGCGCGTCGGAGCCCTGCAGCTGCGTGACCGCGAGCAGCGCGCGCTCGGTGCTGGGAATGGTGCGCGGCACGATGGTCTGCAGCTGCTGCGCGAGCGTGACCACGGCGGCCACGGGGTCGATGCCGGTGTGCGGCATCGAGGCATGCGTGCCGCGCCCGCGCAGCGTGATCTTGTAGGTGTTGCTCGACGCCATCAGCGCGCCTTCGTTGAGCGCGAAGCGGCCCACGTCACCGACCGGGAAGTTGTGCAGCGCAAAGACCGCGTCGCACGGAAAGCGCTCGAACAGGCCGTCCTGGATCATCTTCTTCGCGCCGGCCTTGCCCATCTCCTCAGCGGGCTGGAAGATGAAATGCACGGTGCCGTCGAAGTCATCCGGCCCCTGCTGCGACAGGTGCCACGCGGCAGCCAGCAGCATGGTGGTGTGGCCGTCGTGGCCGCAGGCATGCATGCGGCCGGCGTGGGTGGACTTGTGGGCGAACTCGTTGGCCTCGTGCAGCGGCAGCGCGTCCATGTCGGCGCGCAGGCCGATGGTGCGCGAGCCGGTGCCCTTGCGCAGCACGCCGACGAGGCCAGTGCCGGCGATGCCGCGGTGCACCTCGATGCCCCATTCGGCGAGCAGGCCCGCCACCTTTTCGGAAGTGCGGTGTTCTTCGAAACCGAGTTCCGGATGGGCGTGGATGTCGCGTCGGATATCGACGAAGCGGGAGGCGTTGCTGGCGAAGGAGTCGACGATGTTCATGGTGGCAAAGGTCGTAAGGGCGAACGATTCTGGCCCAACGCGGCACTGGCCGCCATGCCCGCCGTCAGAGCCCCGCCAGCACTTGGTCGAGCGTCTCGACGAGCAGGTCGGCGTTGGCTTCGCTGAACACCAGGGGCGGGCGGATCTTCAACGTGTTGGCATGTTCGCCGGTGGCGCTCAGCAGCACCTGCCGCTCGCGCAGGCCGTTGACGACGCGCGCGGTTTCCGCGGTGGCGGCCGTGCGTGCCTGACGATCCGTGACCAGCTCCACCCCCACGAACAGGCCCGCGCCGCGCACGTCGCCGATCAGCGCATGGCGCTCGGCGAGCTTCGCGATTCCGGCACGCAGATGGCGGCCGACGCGCTGCGCATTGGCCATCAAGCCTTCGCGCTCGATCACGTCGAGCACCGCCATGCCCGCGGCCATCGACACCGGATTGCCGCCGAAGGTGTTGAAGTAGCGGCACTCGCGGCCGAAGGCAGCCAGCACCTCGGGCCGCACCGCAAGGCCGGCCAGCGGATGGCCGGCGCCGAGCGGCTTGCCCATCGTGACGATGTCGGGCACCACGCCGTGCCGCTGGAAGCCCCAGAACGCATCGCCGGTGCGGCCGAGGCCAGGCTGCACTTCATCGGCGATGAAGAGGCCGCCGGCTTCGCGCACCGCGTCCACGGCCTCAGCCATGAAGCCGGGCGGGTCGGTGAAGATGCCGTCGCTCGAAAACACGGTGTCGACCATCAGCGCGGCCGGACGGATGCCCTGCGCCTTCAGGTCGGCGATGGCCTCGCGCACGCCGTTCGCAAATGCGCGGCCCATGTCACCGGCCACCACGCGGTAGCTGTCCGGCGCGGGCACGGTGCGCACCGCATCGCCCAGCTGCACGAACTTGCCGAGCGAGGGCGAAGCCTCTGCGATCGATGCAGTGACGCCGTGGTACGCGAAGCGCGTGACGATCAGCCCGTCGGCTTTCGTATGCGCTCTGGCAATGCGCATCGCGAGGTCGTTGGCCTCGCTGCCGGTGCAGGTGAACATCGCATGGCCGAGTTCGGCCGGCATGGTGGCGAGCAGCCGCTCGGCATAGTCGAGCACGCCTTCGTGCAGGTAGCGCGTGTGGGTGTTGAGCACGCCCGCCTGGCGCGCGATGGCCTCGACCACGTGCGGATGGCAATGGCCGACCGAGGCGACGTTGTTGTAGGCGTCGAGATAGCGCTTGCCGTCGGCGTCGTACAGCCACACGCCTTCGCCGCGCACCGGGTGCAGCGGTGTTTCGTAGAACAGGCGGTAGGCCGGGCCGAGCACGCGTGCGCGGCGCTCGACGAGTGACTGAGTCTGGGGGTCGAGGGAAGTCATGGGCGATCTCTCAGAGGTTCACGGCGCCGCGAAAGGCTGCTGTCGCGGCGGCAGCGCCGATGCGCTCGCAGGCCTGCAGCCGGGCCCACGACAGCGGGTTGTTGCGCAGCAGGTAGGGCGCATTCTCGGGATAGCGCGCGGCGCGCCATCCGCTGATCGCCACCACCATCACGAGCCGCGCCGTGATCAGGTTGAACAGCACGCCGACCTCGGCCGGCGACAGCGGCCGCACCGCGTGGTACGCAGCGACCAGCGGCACGATGGCCGCGAGCGGGTCGTCACCGGTGCCGGCCTGGTACGCGGCGGCCACGGCCAGGTCGTTGATGCACGGCGCGCGCACCATGTCGCCGAAGTCGAGGATCGCGGCGATGCAGTCGGTGTCGGCCGGATCGACCAGCACGTTGTAGATGTTGAAGTCGTTGTGGATCGGCTGCGCAGGCAACGTGCGCAGCACGGGCTTGGCGTCGCGCTCGAAGCGGTCGAGTGCTGCGGTGGCCAGGGCGCGGCGCTCCGGCTCGGCGATGTGCGCGAGCAGGCCGCGCACGCTGTCGGCGCGCTGCAGGTCCCAGGGCAGCGGCAGTGCGCCGGCCGGATGGTCGAAGCCCGCGAGCGCGACGTCGAGCCGGGCCAGCATGCGCGCGAGGTTCTGCTGCTGCAGCGGCGTACGCGGCGCCTCGGGCAGCGGCAAGCCGGGCAGGTAGGTGAAGAGGCGCACCACGCGCGGCAGTCCGTCTCCCGGGTCGCACACGAAAGAGGCGGCGCCGTCCTTCGTCGGCACGATGCGCTGCACCGGCAGGCTGGGGTCAGTGGCCTCGAGGTACAGCAGGGCCTGGGTCTGGAAGTCGGCGACCAAGGCGGTTTCGGCCGGGTGCGAGATCTTCAGCATGAAGCGGGCGCCGTCGGTGGCGCGCTCGAAGCGGTAGTTGCGGTCGCGCTCGCCGGTCAGCGGCTTCATCTCGCCTTCGATGCCGTAGCGCTCGCGCGCGAGCTCGCGCACCCAGGCGTCGTCGAGCGCGGGCGAGCCTTCGCTGAGTACCTGCGCGTCGGCGAATTCCGCAATTCTCATTGGTGCACCCTTGGCGCTGTGCGCCTTCCCGCCAAGCGGGAGCGAGCTTGCTTGGGGCGGCCCGGCGCTGCGCTCATGCCGCGCTCTCGAAACCGCGCAGCGCGCTCGCGATGTTCGGGCCCAGGTCGTCGGAAAGGTAGCCGCCCTCCTGCACCAGCACCGTGGGCAGGCCGAGGCGCGCGATCTCCGCCAGCAGCACGGCAAATCCGGCGGTCTGGATCTTCATGCCCTTGTACGGATCGCGCTCGTGCGCATCGAGCCCCAGCGCCACCACGAGTGCGCCGGGCGCATAGGCGCGGATGCTGTCGCATGCGTCGCGCAGTGCGGGCAGGTAGCCGTCGAGGTCGGTGCCCAGCGGCAGCGGCTTGTTGACGTTGTAGCCCAGGCCTTCGCCTTCGCCGCGTTCGTGCGCATGGCCGATGAAGAAGGGCGTGAAGTTGCGCGGGTCGCCGTGCAACGAGATGGTCAGCACGTCGGCGCGGCGGTAGAAGATGCCCTGGGTGCCGTTGCCGTGGTGCACGTCGATGTCGAGGACGGCCACGCGGTCGTGCACGCCGCGCAGGTGCTGCGCGGCAATGGCCACGTTGTTGAGGTAGCAGAAGCCGTTGGCGCGGTCGGCGTAGGCGTGGTGGCCGGGCGGGCGGCACAGCGCATAGGCCACGCGCTCGCCATCGAGCACCAGCTGCGCCGCATGCGTCGCCATGTTCGCCGAGGCAATGGCGGCCTCCCACGTGCGCGCGCCGATCGAGCACGCGTTGTCGCCCATGTGGAAACCGGCCTGGCCGACCACGCTGTCGGGATAGGTGCAGGGCTGGCCCGGAAAGGGATGGATGTTGGGCATCACCTCTTCCGAGGGATCGTCCAGCAGCTGCCAGCGCGCGTAGGCTGTTGCCAGAAAGCGCAGGTACTCGGGCGTGTGGATGGCGGCGCGCGGGCCGGCGCCGAAGTCGCGCGTGGCGACGATCTCGTGGCCCTCCTGCTCGACCGCCTTCAGCAGCCGGAAGGCGCGCTCGGGCTGCTCGTTGCTGCGCTTGAGCTTGCCGCGCACCATGAAGAGCTGCGGGTCGTGGTCCTTGTGCGTGTCGCTGTAGACGACTTTCATCGGGCGGTTTCTCCGGTGTCAGGCGTTGGTGGGAAGGGGCGCCGCGCCGTGCTGCTTGACGAACAACGCGCGCACGTGCTGCCAGGCGTCTTCCAGGTGCACGCGCATCGCGGCCTTGGCGGCCTCGGGGTTGCGGCGCACCAGGGCGTCGACGATGGGGCGGTGGGTCTCCGCCATCGCGGTGGGGTCGTGGTAGACCGCATCGATCAGCGCGATGATCATCTGCATCTCGGTCTGCGTGTTCATGAAGATGCGGTGCAGGTGCGCATTGCCCGACAGCTCGCAGATCAGCGTGTGCAGCGCCAGGTCGGTGGCAATGCGGTGGTGCTGCGGCTGCGTGCTGGCCTCGCGCACCATGGCTTCGACCAGCGCCTGCACGCGCGCGATGCCTGCATCGTCGGCCTTGCGGCAGGCCAACTCGATCGAAGTGAGCTCCAGGCTCAGGCGCACCTCGAACAGATCGTCGATCTCCTGCACGCTGATGGTCCGCACCGCGAAGCCGTGGCGCGGTTTGGCGACCAGCACGCCCTGGCGTTCGAGCCGCCGCGCCGCCTCGCGCACCGGTGCACGGCTCACGCCCATGCGGCGCGCGATGTCGGCCTCGACGATGCGGCTGCCAGGTGGCAGGCGGCCTTCGACGATGGCGCGCGTCAGCTGGGCCTCGACCAGCCCGACGAGATCGGTCGATTCGACCGACTCGAAGAGGGCCGTATCGGAAGAAGAAGGAGGAGAAATTACGGAAGTTGCCATGTTGCTTGTCTCGTCATTTGGTATGCGCCGGGAGTGATTCTTCACCGGATGGCGTCTGCCGCAGCCGGTACGGTCTTCAGCCCCCGCCCCGCACGGGCCAGATAGATGCCCGCCGCCATGATCAGTGCGATGCCGGCCATGGCGATCGCATCGGGCGGCCTGCGGAACCAGAAGGTGCTGAAGCCCACGGCCAGCAGCAGCTGGAAGTAGTTGAGCGGCGCCAGCGTGGAGGCCTCCACGCGCTCGAAGGCGGCCAGCAAGAGCCATTGCGCCGCCGCGCTGCAGGCGCCGCCCGCGAGCAGCAGCGCCACGTCGCTCCACGGCGGCTGGTGGTCGGGCAGGAAGAAGGGCGCAGGCAGCAGCGTGACGACGAAGCAGACCAGCGCGGTCCAGGCGTACTGCACCGGCCCCGCGACCAGGCCCGCGAGCCGCCGCGTGAGCAGCTGGAAGATCGCGTAGCAGACGGCCGCCACCGCCATCAGCACCGTTCCGAGCAGGGGCAGGTCGGCCCCGGGCCGCACGATCAGCAGCATGCCACCGAAGCCGACCGTCACCGCCACCCAGCGGCTGCGCCGCACCTGCTCGCCGAGCAGCCACGGCGACAGCGCCACCATCAGGAGCGGCGCGGTGAAGTAGATGGCGGTGGCCTCGGCCAGCGGCATCCAGATGAGCGCCGTCATGAAGCAAGTCGCCACCGTTGCGAGCATCAAGCCGCGAAGCAGCAGCAAGGGCTTTTGCGGCGTGCGCCACATGCGCAGGTCGCCATGGCGCAGCAGCATCGCAAAGGCAATGCCGCTCACCGCGACGTAGCGCATCACGTTGACGAAGGGCGCCGGGTAGAACTGCAGCATGTACTTGCAGAACGCATCGTAGGAGGCAAAGGCCACCAGTGCGCAGAAGAACAGCGCCACGCCGGCGCTTTTCGAGCCCGCCGGGCGCAGCGGGAGGGCAGTGGCTGCGCTGCTCATCGCGCGGCCTGGAAGCCCCGCAGGAAATTGTCGAGCGCGGGGCCGATGGCCTCCACCATGTAGCCACCTTCCTGCACCACCACGGTCGGCAGCTTCAGCGCACCGACGCGCTCGCCGATGTGGCGGTAGGCGTCGAGGTCGAGCTTCAGCACGCTGATCGGGTCGTCCTTGTAGCTGTCGAAACCGAGCGCGAGCACCAGCGCCTTGGGCGCGAATTCGCGCAGCGCGGCCGCGCCTTCATCCACCGCCTGCAGGAACGTCGCGTTGTCCGCGCCGTGCGCCAGCGGCAGGTTCAGGTTGAAGCCTTCGCCCGCCCCCACGCCGCGCTCATGCGCATAGCCCGTGTAGAACGGGTAGTAGCCCGAGGGATCGGCGTGCGTCGACACGGTCAGCACGTCGCTACGCGCATAGAAAATGTTCTGCGTGCCGTCGCCATGGTGCGCATCGACATCGAACACCGCCACGCGGCCGTGCCGCTCCCACAGGCGCTCTGCCGCAATGGCGCTGTTGTTGATGTAGCAGAAGCCACCCGCGCGATCACGGTGCGCATGGTGACCCGATGGGCGGCACAGCGCATAGGCCGCGTCGCCGCTTTCCAGCACCGCATCGGCGGCCGCCACCGCCGTGTGCGCCGAGCGCAGTATCGAGCGCCAGGTGTGTGGGCCCAGCGGGCACGAGAGGTCGCTGATGTAGTAGCCCGTGCGCGCCACCAGCGATGGCGAGGGGCACGGTGCGCGCGCCACGCCCGGCGTGCCGTTGTAGTAGGGCGAAAGATTCGGCAGCACCTCGATGCCGGGCTCCACACCGGGCACCTCGAGCTTGCGCCACAGCGCGTAGGCCGTTTCCAGGTAGTCGAGATAGTCGGCGCTGTGCACGGCCTCGAGCGGCGCGCGGCCATAGTCCGCGGGTTCGGCCAGCGCAATGCCGCGCAGGGCCAACGCGTCGCGCAGCGCGTGCGCGCGGCTCGGCAGGTCGGTCGGCTTGCAGATGCGGCCCAGCCGCATGAACTGCTGTGGGTCGTGCAGCAGCTGCTCGTCCGTGAAGAAGGCCTTCATGCGAAGGTGTCTTCGAACACCGCCATGGCGCGGCCGAAGCGCGCGAACATGTCGTCGATCTGTTCGGCCGTGACGATGAGCGGCGGGCAGAAGGCGATGGAATCGCCCATCGCGCGCACGATGAGCCCTTGCGCCAGCGCGAGCTCGGCCAGCCGGGCGCCGGCCTTCAATGCGGGGTCGAATGTCGTGCGCTTCGCGGGGTCGGCATACAGCTCGATGGCGCCGATGAGCCCCACGCCGCGCACCTCGCCGACGTACTTGCGGTCGGCGTGGCTCTGCAGCCCTTGCTGGAAGTGCGGTGCCAGCGACTGCACGTGCGCGAGGATGTTCTCGTCCTCGTAGACCTTGAGCGTCTCGAGCGCAATCGCGCAGGCGACCGGATGGCCCGAGTAGGTGAAGCCGTGGCCGAAGGTGCCGATCTTTCCGCTGTTGGCGGCCACCGCCGCATGCACCTTCTCGTTCACCATCACGGCCGAGATCGGCACGTAGCCCGACGACAGCGCCTTGGCCGCGGTCAGGATGTCGGGTTTCAGGCCGAAGGTGGTGGAGCCGAACATCTGGCCGGTGCGGCCGAAGCCGCAGATCACCTCGTCGGCGATCAGCAGCACCTCGTACTTCGCGAGCACCTTCTGCACCTTGTCGAAGTAGGTGGCCGGCGGCACCAGCACGCCGCCCGCGCCCATCACGGGTTCGGCGATGAAGGCGCCGACCGTCTCGGGGCCTTCGTCGAGGATGCGCTGCTCCAGCGCGCCGGCCAGCCGCGTCGCGAAGTCTTCCTCGCTTTCGCCGGCCTCGGCATAGCGGAAATGGTGTGGGCAATCGACATGCAGGATGCGGTCGATCGGCAGGTCGAAGTCGCGGTGGTTCGGCACCAGGCCACTCAGGCTCGATGCCGCGACGGTGACGCCGTGGTAGGCGTTGCGGCGCGCGATGATCTTTTTCTTCTCGGGCTTGCCGATGGCGTTGTGGTAGTACCAGACCAGCTTGACCGCGGAGTCGTTGGCCTCCGAACCCGAGTTGGCGAAGAACACTTTCGACATCGGCACCGGCGCCATGGACAACAGCTTTTCGGCCAGCGCGATGGCGGCCGGGTTCGAGCGGCCGTTGAACGTGTGGTAGTAAGGCAGCCCGTACAGCGCATCGCTGCCGGCCTTGGCCAGGCGCTGGTTGCTGAAGCCCAGCGAAGCGCACCACAGTCCCGACATCGCCTCGAGATAACGGCGGCCCTGGTCGTCCTCCACGAAGATGCCGTCGCCGCGCTGGATCACCAGCGGGCCCACTTGCGGATGCGTGGCAAGGTTGGTGAAGGGATGGAGATGCGCGGCGATGTCGGTGGCGGCGTTCTCGGCATGCATGCTTGCGTTCATGAAGGCGGTTCCGTTGTGGAGGGAATTCAATAGCCGCGCGCCAGGTCGAC
Source organism: Variovorax palleresanus (assembly GCF_051144945.1). Taxonomy (NCBI): domain Bacteria; kingdom Pseudomonadati; phylum Pseudomonadota; class Betaproteobacteria; order Burkholderiales; family Comamonadaceae; genus Variovorax; species Variovorax palleresanus. The sequence goes on from NZ_JBJNVP010000002.1 coordinate 2,491,303, forward strand.
CTGGTTGGCGGGGCGCTGGCCCTGTCGCACCGACGCGAGATTGTCGAGCGTCTGGCGCGCGATCACGAGGCTGTCGGTGCGCGTGGCGATGTGCGGCGTGACGAGGATGCGCGGGTCGCCCCAGAACGGATGCTCCGGCGGCAGCGGCTCTTGCGAGAAGGCGTCGAGCGTGGCCGCCGAGAGCTGGCCCGCGTCGAGCGCCGGCTGCAGGTCGGCCTCGACCAGGTGGTCGCCGCGGCCGACGTTGATCAGGTGCGCGCCGCGCGGCAGCCTTGCGAACAGCGCGGCATCGAGAAAGCCATTCGTCTCGGCGGTCAGCGGCAGCAGGCACACCAGCGTGTCGCAGCCCGAAAGAAATTGGTCGAGCTGCGCCGCGCCGTGGAATCCCTCGACGCCGGCCGGCAGGGCCTCCTTCGCGCTGCGGCTCCAGCCGCGCACCCGGTAGCCGATGGCGGCGAGCGCCTCGGCGCAGGCCATGCCCAGCGTGCCAAGGCCCGCAATGCCGACGCGATGGTGGCGCGGCGACACGACCGGCTGCTCTTCCCACCGGCGGGCCTGCGAACTCGCGACGTAGGCTTGCATGCCGCGGTGCCGCTGCACCACGGCCCAGCAGACATAGGCCTTCATGCCGGCCGCCATGCCGGTGTCGACGATGCGGCACAGCGGCAAGTGGCGCGGCAACTCCGCGTCGGCCGTGATGTGCTCGACGCCCGCGGCCAGCGACTGCACGAGCCGGAGCTTCGGCATCTGCGCGAGCAGGCCAGGCGGCGGAAACCAGCACACGGCCGCATCGATCTCGTCCAGCGCGCCCAGCTCCGCGCCCAGGCGCAGGTCGATGCCCGGATGGGCCTCGCGGAAGGCCACGGCAAGATACTCCATGTCCAGCACCGCGCTGAGAAGCGCAACACGCGGCATGCCGGCTTCGTCGTCCAGCGCCATCACGCGACCAGCGCCTCGGCCGGCGACGCGGAGGACACCAGCCGCGGCACGGCCTCGATCAGCTTGCGCGTGTAGGCGTGCTTCGGATCGCCGAGCACCTTGTGCGTCTCGCCGTATTCGACGACCTCGCCGCGTTGCATCACCGCGATGTGGTCGCACATCTGGCCGGCCACGCGCAGGTCGTGCGTGATGAAGACCATTGCGAGCTGGAACTGCTCGCGCACCTGCGCGAAGAGTTCGAGCACCTGCGCCTGCACCGACACGTCGAGCGCCGACACCGGTTCGTCGGCCACCAGCAGTTCGGGCTGCATGGCCAGCGCGCGCGCAATGCCGATGCGCTGGCGCTGCCCGCCCGAGAACTCGTGCGGATAGCGCTCGGCCGCGTCGGCGCCCAGGCCCACGAGCTTCAGCAGCTCCATGGCGCGCGCCATGGCTTCGGCCTTGCCGACGCCCTGCGCAATCGGCCCGCCCGCAATGGCCGCACCCACGCGGTGGCGCGGGTTGAGCGACGCGTACGGGTCCTGGAACACCATCTGGATCTTGCCTGCGGCCTCGCGCCGGAAGGCGGGCCCCTGCGACAGGCTGCGGCCCTTGAAGAGGATGCGGCCGCTGTCGAACGGCGAGAGCCCCACCAGGCAGCGGCCCACGCTCGACTTGCCCGAGCCCGATTCGCCGACCAGCCCCAGCGTTTCGCCGCGGCGCAGTTCGAAGCTGACGTTCTTCGCGGCCTGCACCGAGCGGCCGCGCTTGAAGAGGCCGTTGCCCGAGGTGTAGGTCTTGCAGAGGTCCTGCACCTGCAGCACGCGCGTGACTTCGCCCGTTGGCGTGTCGCGCTCGGCATTGCCGGTGGGAATGGCTGCGATCAGCTTGCGCGTGTAGGGGTGCTGCGGCGCATCGAGCACCTGGCGCACCGGCCCGCTCTCGACCACCTTGCCGGTCTGCATCACCACCACGTGGTCGGCGATTTCGGACACCACGCCGAAGTCGTGCGTGATGAACAGCACCGCCGTGCCACGGCGCTGCTGCAGATCGCGGATCAGCGTGAGGATCTGCGCCTGCGTGGTCACGTCCAGCGCGGTGGTCGGTTCGTCGGCGATCAGCAGCACGGGCTCCAGCACCAGTGCGCAGGCGATCATCACGCGCTGGCGCTGGCCGCCCGAGAGGCGGAACGGATAGGCGTCGATCAGCAGCTCCGGGTCCGGCAGCCCCACGTCGGCCAGCGCGGCCAGGATGCGCCGCCGCTTCTCGGCCGCGGGCACGCTGCCGTGCGCGTCGAAGACTTCGCCGATCTGCTCGCCGATGCGCATCACGGGGTTCAGCGCCGTCATCGGCTCCTGGAACACCATGCCGATGCGCCGGCCGCGCAGCTCGCGCATCTGCGGCTCGGTGAGCTGCAGCAGGTCGCGGCCCTCGAACAGGATCTGCCCCGCCACAGGCTCGACGTGCGGGCGCGGCAGCAGGCCCATCACGGCGTTGGCGATCATCGATTTGCCCGAGCCCGATTCGCCGACCACGCAAAGCGTCTGGCCCGGCAGCACCGACAGCGTGGCGCCGTCGACGGCCAGCGCGCGGTCCGCGCCCTTGGGCAGGCGGATGCCCAGGTTGACGACGTCGAGCACCGGCTGCACCGGCTTCATGGGTGTGACGGTGGCGCTCATTTGCCCCTCCCGTCGAGCCGCGTGTTGAGCCCGTCGCTCAGGCCTTCGCCCACCAGGTTGAGCGCGAGCACGGTCAGCACGATGGCCAGGCCGGGGAACAGCGCCATCCACCAGGCCTGGCGCAGCACGGTGCGCGCGGCGCCCACCATGTAGCCCCAGCTCATCTGGTTCGGATCACCCAGGCCGAGAAAGCTCAGGCTCGACTCCAGCAGGATGGCCGTGGCCGTCATGAGCGAGGCCATCACGATGATGGGCGACATGGCGTTGGGCAAGATCTGCGTCAAGATGATGCGCGGCGTCGACTGGCCCGCGAGCAGCGCGGCCTGCACGAAGTCGCGCTGGCGCAGCGTGAGGAATTCGCTGCGCACCAGCCGTGCCACCGGCGGCCACGAGACGATGGCAATGGCCACGACGATCGAGTTGACCGAGGGCTGGAAGATGGCCACCAGCACGATGGCGAGCGCGAAGCTCGGCACGGCCTGGAACAGCTCGGTGAACCGCATCAGCGCCGCGTCGATCCAGCCGCCGAAGTAGCCGGCAATGGCGCCGAGCGTCACGCCGATGAGCAGGGCCACCACGGTGGACACCAGCCCGATCAGCAGCGAGATGCGCGCGCCGTAGATCACGCCCGAGAGGATGTCGCGGCCCAGCGTGTCGGTGCCGAGCGCGAAGCCGGGCTCCGTCCACGGCCGCAGGAACGGCTGCTCGACCATGTTCCACGGATCGTTGGTCGCAACCCACGGACCGATGATGGCCACCACGGCCACCAGCAGCAGCACCGCCATGCCGAGCACGGCGCCCTTGTTGCGGCAGAAGCGCCGCCAGAAAGGACTTTGCAGCAATGTCATAGCTCTATCCGCGGATCGACCAACGTGTAGACGAGGTCGGTGATGAGGTTGAACAGCACGGCCATCGCCGCGGTCACCAGGAAGGCGCCGAGCAGCAGGTTGTAGTCGCGCTGCAGCAGCGCGTCGAACATCAGGCGGCCGATGCCGGGCCAGGCGAACACGGTTTCGGTCAGCACCGCGCCGCCGATCATTCCGCCGGCCTGGATGCCCGCGAGCGTGACCACCGGCAGCAGCGCGTTGCGCAGCACGTGCGCGCGCAGGATGCGGCCGGGCTTCACGCCCTTGGCGCGCGCGGTCTTCACGAAGTCCATCTGCGCCACCTCGAGCATGGCGGCGCGCGTCATGCGGGCATACACCGCCATGTAGAAGAGCGCGAGCGTCAGCGCCGGCAGCACCAGGTGACCGGCGATGTCCCAGGCCAGCGCGAGGCCGGTGGCCCCGGAGCCCACGGTGCTGAAGCCGAAGCCCGGCAGCCAGTCGAGCTGCACCGTGAACACCAGCACCGCCATCAGCGCGAGCCAATAGAGCGGCGTGGCATAGAAGATGAGCGCCACCACCGTGATCGAGCTGTCGACCCAGGTGCCGGCGCGCCGCGCGGCCAGCGCGCCGAGCGTGATGCCGAACAGCAGCGACAGCGCGAAGGCCGTGCCCGTGAGCAGCAGCGTGGCCGGCAGCCGGTCCATGATGAGCTTCAGCACCGGCTGCTGTTGCCGGTACGAAAAGCCCAGGTCGAGCTGCACCACCTTGCCGACGTAGGTGGCCAGCTGCGTCGTGATCGGCTGGTCGAGCCCGAACTGCGCGCGCAGCTGCGCCACGAACTGCGGATCGGACGCGCCCGCCTCGCCCGCCAGCACCGACACCGGATCGCCCGGCGCCGCGCGCACCAGCATGAAGTTGACCGTGGCAATCAGCAGGATCGCCAGCAGGCCCTGCATCACGCGACCCAGCATGAACTGCGTACGTTTCATCGGCAGCCTCCATGGCTGCGTGGTTGCGGCGCCGCCATCATCATGCGACCGTCGCCGTGCCCAGGCTGTCGTTCAGTCCGATTCCCGATGTGATCAGGTTGCCAAGCTTCGTGCGGTACAGCGTCGGAAAGTTGAGCTCATGCAGCCAGGCCACGGGCACTTCGTCGAGCAGGATCTTCTGCACCTGCAGGTAGATGGCCTTGCGCTTTTCCGGGTCGGCCTCCTTGGCGCCGGCATCGAACAGCTCGTCGACCTTCGGATTCGAATAGCCCTCGACGTTGTTGAACGGCGAGCCCTTGGCGATGTTGCTGGTGGTGTAGTTGCGCGCCACGCCCAGCGCGGGGTCGCCGTACTGGTACACGTAAGTAAAGGCGAGGTCGTAGTCCCACTCGTTGAGCTTCTGGTTCCAGCCCGCGACGTCGGTGGCCACCAGTTCAACCTTGATGCCCGCCTGCGCCAGGTTCTGGCGCAGGATTTCGGCCGAGCGCGTCCACGTCTCGCCGTAGGGCAAGGGCAGCAGGCGCAGCGTCTCGCCCTTGTAGCCGGCTTCTTCCAGCAGCTTCTTGGCGGTGGCGACGTTGCGCGGGTACTTGGCAACGTCGGTGCTGTGGAACTTGATGTTGCTGTTGAACGGCCCGGTGGCGGGCTTGGCGAAGCCTTGCCATGCGATCTTGGCCATCGCCTCGCGGTCGATGGCGAACATCACCGCCTGGCGGAACTTGACGTTGTCCATCGGCGCCTTGCGGTTGTTGAGCCACAACCACGAATGCGGCGCGAAGAACTCCCAGCCCTTGGTGGTGACCGCGACGCCGGGCAGCTTGGACAGCCGCAGCACGTCGAAGTATTCGACCGCCCCGCCCGGCACCAGGTCGACCTTGCCCGACTCGAACGCTGCCGCACGCGAGGCCGCATCGGGAATGACGTGGAAGTACACGCTCTCCACCAGCGGCACGTCCTTGACGTGGTACTTGTCGTTGGCCACGAGCTGGATGTACGAGCCCTTGACCCATTCCTTGAACTTGAACGGGCCCGTGCCGATGGGCGTGGCGTTGGCGGGGTTGGTCGCGAAGTCGGTGCCTTCGTAGATGTGCTTCGGCAGCATCGGCATGCTGCCGACCTCGAAGATGCCGATGAACGGGCCGAAGGGGTACTTGAGCTTGAACTCGACCGTGAGCGGATCGAGGGCCTTGATGCTTTCCACCGACGCCAGGTTGGCGCGCAGGCGCGCATGCGTCTTGCGCAGGAACACGTCAGCCGAAAACACCACGTCGGCCGAGGTGAAGGGCTTGCCGTCGTGCCAGGTGACGCCGGGCTTGAGCTTGAAGGTGTAGAGCGTGCCTTCCTTGTTGACGGTCCACGAGGTGGCCAGCGAGGGTAGCGGGTTGATCTTCTCGTCGTAGCGCAGCAGGCCCTCATAGATGTTGCCCGAGATCATCTGCGTGGGGCCGTTCTGCGTGATGCCCAGCATGAGCCCCGGCGGCTCGGGCTGGACGACGGCGTTGATCACGCCGCCTTTCTTGCCCGCGGCGAGCAGGTGCAAGGGAACGCCTGCCAGCGTCAGGCCGGCGGTGGCAGCGGCACTCATCTGGATGAGGTTGCGACGTTTCATGTGCGGAAACTCCTTGTGGCTCTGTCGAGCGGGTGGGTCGAAAAGAAACGGGAACGGAAGAACACCGGCGCCGCGGCGCCGCAATCAGTCGCGGTACGACGTGGCGGGAAGCGGATCGATGCGCTGCAGCAGCGCGCGCCATTCGCGCGCGTTCGGGTCGGGCTGGCCCGGCTCGCGCACGGTGTCGCCGCTTTCGTACTGCTGCGCGGTCTTTTCGCAGACCTCGGGCGGCACCGGATACACAGGCTGCCCGCTCGAGGCGATGGCCACCTGCACACGGCAGGCGCGCTCCAGGTTCAGCATCAGGATGAAGGCCTCCGACACGGTGCGCCCCAGTGTGACCAGGCCGTGGTTGCGCAGGATCAGTGCGCGCGCGCTCGGGCCCAGGTCGGCCACCAGGCGCTCGCGCTCGTCGGCGTCGAGCGCAATGCCTTCGAAGTCGTGATAGACCACGCGGTTGTAGAACTGCAGCGCCCATTGGTTGCACGGCTGCAGGCCGCCCGCCAGCGACGACACCGCCACGCCGGCCACCGTGTGCGTATGCAGCACGCAGGCCGCGTCGTGGCGCGCCGAATGCACGGCGCTGTGGATGGTGAAGCCGGCCGGGTTCACGTCGTAGGGCGAGTCGTCGAGGATGCGGCCGGCCAGGTCGATCTTGACCAGCGACGAGGCCGTGATGTCCCGGAACAGCGTGCCGAAGGGGTTGATCAGGAACTGGTCTTCGGCCCCCGGCACACGCGCGGAGATGTGCGTGTAGATGCTGTCGTCCATGCCGTAGTGCGCCACCAGGCGGTAGGCCGCGGCCAGGTCTTCACGGACCTGGCGCTCGGCATCGGAAACGGGTGAGGCCTTGCGGCCCACTGCCTGCAATTGCATGTCGCTTTCCTCTTTTCAGGCCGGGCGGAAATCCCCGGCGCTTTTTGGGGTCCATCGGATCGACAGTGCAAACTGTCGACAGTCAACCCGCGACAGTCTTAAGCAATATGCAGGCCCGCGTGATGGGGTAAGCCCTTGGTGAGGGGCGTTGACGGGCGGAAAACGGCGCCGGCAAAGGGCCGGCGCACAAAAACGAACGCCGCGGGCACCGGGTGAAGTGCGCGCGGCGGTGACGCCGGATGGGCTGGTCGTGCGCCATCAAGGCGCCGGGTGCACCAGGGTGCACCGGGAAAATGCACCTCCCTCAGCCCAGGCGCCCTTCCTCGCGCAGCCGCGCCCCGATGCGCCGGATCTCGGCCTCGCCCTGGTCGAGCGCCGCCTTGCTGGTGTGCACCGAATAGCGGCCCATCACCAGCTCGTGCGGGTGCCTCGCGGCCGAGCCCAGCACGAAGGCCGTGTCGCCGTGGGCCACGAAGTCGATGGCCGCGCCGGATTCCTCGAACACCGCGAGTTCACCGGTGGCGATCGGCTCGCCGCTGCCGTCGCCGGCGTCGAGCCGCCCGGCGCTGACTGCGACCCAGCCCACCGTGTGGCCGGCGGGCGGCGTGTAGCGCCAGTGCTCGCCGTCCTTCAACTGCACGGCCAGGTAGTTGATGGGCGCGGGCGCCGGAATGGGGCTTTGCGCCGCGCCGTAGCGACCGAGCAGCACGCGCGCCGGGCCTTCGCGCGGCACCTGCGAGGGTGCCAGGTAGATGCTTTGGGCCGGCGCGTTTTCTTCCGCGGCCGGCAGGGCCACCCACAACTGGAAGCCCTGCACGCGCTTCGTGTCCGGTGCGGGCGCACCGTCGTGCCACACGCCGTTGCCGGCGCGCATCCACTCGACGCCGCCGGCCGGCAGCACGCCCTTTTCGCCGGTCGTGTCCTCGTACACCGTGTCGCCTTCGATCAGCCACGTCAGCGTGGCGATGCCCGAGTGCGGGTGAATGCCGAACCCCTTGCGGCCGCCGCTGGTGTCGAAGCCGAACAGGTCGAGGAACACGAAGGGCTTCAGAAATTCGCCCAGGTCGCCCGGGCTCATGAGCCGGATGATCGGCCCGTGCTGCGAGCCACGTGTGCGGTAGACGATGGGGCGGGCGGCTTCGGTGGTGGCGACGGTGGCGGATGCGGCGGTCATGCGGCCTCCCTCGCGGTCTTCAGCGCCTTGGTCCACCACGCGAGGTCGTCCAGCATGCCGGTGGCGGCCTGCGCCAGGTGCGGAAAGTCTTCGAAGCTCTTGCCCTGCTGCCAGATGCCGAGAAACTCGACCATGCCGATGTGCACGGCGTTGCGCACCGGCGCCATCTGCATCTCGACCGCGACCAGCCGCAGCTGCTCCACGGCACGCGCCGCGCCCACGCCGCCGTATCCCACGAAGCCAATCGGCTTGCGGACGAACTCCTTGTAGGCCCAGTCGATCGCGTTCTTCAGCACCGCGCTCAGACCGTGGTTGTATTCGGGCGTGACGACGATGAGCCCGTCGAAGGTGTCCAGCTTGGCGGCCCAGCGCCGTGCAGCCTCGTTCTTCACCGAGCCCCAGGCCGGCGCGCCCGCCTCGTTGAAGAAGGGCAGCGGATGGTCGCGCAGGTCGATCAGTTCGAACGCGAGATCCGTGCGCTGCGTCGCGAGCTGATGGATCCAGTACGCCGGCTTGTCGCCGAAGCGGCCTTCGCGGGTCGAGCCGATGATGATGCCGATGCGGGGTTGTGGCGAAGTCATGGGGTGCTCCTGAATTGGGGGACGAGAAGAAGAAAAAGGGAGTTCAGGCCGTGGTGGCCGCCAGCCGCGGCACGGGCCGCAGGCGCCAGGTCACGAACGCCGAAAGCAGTGCGAGCACGATGGCTGGAGCGGGGCTGCCGCCGATCAGCACCAGGTGCGTGACCACGGCAAAGGCCATGGTCACGGCCATCAGCAAGCCGCCGAGGAAACCGGCCGCCGGCACGAGCAGCAGCACCGCGCCGCCGACCTCGACCACGCCCGTCACATAGCGGAACCACTGGCCAAAACCGATGGCGTCGAACACCTGGACCATCTGCGGCGCGCCGGACAGCTTGGCGATGCCGGCCGCACCGAAAGCCAGCGCCAGAAGAATCCGAAGGCCCCAGACGATGCGGCGCTGGGTGGGAGATGAAGAAGTTGAAGAAGTCATGGGTCCAAGGTTAGGACCGCACCCATTGATCGACTAGACGGCAGAATCGGATTGCACTCGTCCACCGAAAGAAGGAATTGCCGCCATGCTCGACCTCAACGACATCGCCATGTTTGTGCAGGTGGTGCGCCACGGCAGCTTTGCCGAAGCGGCGCGCCGGCTCGGCCTGCCGCCCAACACCGTGAGCCGGCGCGTCCAGCAGTTGGAAACGCAGCTGGGCACGCGCCTGATGCAGCGCTCCACCCGCAAGCTCACGCTCACCAGCGCGGGCGAGGCTTTTCATGAGCGCTGCGCGGGCGCGGTCGACGGGCTGGTCGAGGCCGGACAGGAACTGATCACCGGCAGCCGCGAACCCAGCGGCCTGGTGCGCGTGGCGGCGACGGCCGACTTTTTCGATTTCTTCCCGATGGAATGGGTTGCCGACTTCCTGGCCGCGCATCCGCTGGTGCGCATCGACTTCGTGCTCAGCGACGCCAAGGCCGACCTGATCGCCGAACGCATCGACATCGCATTCCGCGGCGGCGCACTGCCCGACTCAGGCTACGTGGGCCGCAAGCTCATGAGCGCGCGGACCGATGGCATGGTCGCGAGCCCCGCGTACATCGCCGCGCGCGGTGCGCCCGCCACCTTGCAAGACCTGGCGGCGAACCACGACTGCATCACCTCGCCCCATCCCAGCGGCCGCACCCCGTGGCGCCTGGCCGGTCCCGACGGCGAGGAAGAAGAAGTACAGGTGACGGGCCGCTTCACCGGCAACACCGCGCAGGCGCTGCGCAAGGCCGCGCTCGCCGGCCTGGGCGTCGCGCTGCTGCCGCCCACCATGGCCCGGCCCGACCTCGAAGCCGGGCGGCTCGTGCGAGTGCTGCCGCAGTACCAGCGCACGGGGCAGGGGTTGAGCGTGCTGTACCCGAGCCGGAAGCACCTGCCGCTGGCGGTGTCGGCGTTCATCGGGATGGTGATGGAGAAGCTGAGTGGGGTGGAGGGGTTGCCGGAGATGTTGCGGGGGGCGAAGGCGTAGCCCCACCGGCCAGCCGATTTGCACAGAAAATGCCCTCCATGAAAATCGAAAAAGACACCGTCGTCACCCTCAAGTACAAGGTCGCCGACGCCCAGGGCAAGCTCATCGAGGCCAGCCCCGAGCCGATGGCCTATCTGCATGGCGGGTACGAGAACACGCTGCCCAAGATCGAGGAAGCGCTCGATGGCAAGGAAAAGGGCTACCAGACCACGCTGCATCTGGCGCCGGAAGACGCCTTCGGCCTGCGCGACGAGTCGCTGGTGCGCAGCATTCCCAAGGCCGACTTTCCGCCGGGCGTGAAGGTCGGCGGGCAGCTGGAGGGGCGACTCGACGACGGACGCGAGCACCTGTTTACCGTGATGAAGATCAAGGGCCCTGTCGTTCTGCTCGACGGCAACCATCCGTGGGCGGGCAAGGCGCTGCGCTTCAGTCTCCAGGTGACGGACGTGCGCGCGGCGCTGCCGGTGGAGATCGAGCATCGGCATGTGCATGGGGCGCACGGGCACCATCACTGATCGTTGGGTTTCAGTCGCCTAGTTCTGCTTTTTCTTCTTCCAGAACCGCGGCGCCTTCACGATCTCGCCAAGCGCCTTGCGGCAGGCCTTTGCGCCCGCCGCGTGGCGAGCGCTGAACCAGCCGACGGCGAACCAGGCGCGGGCATCGCGCGCGGTGGCCTCGCGGTAGAGGGCCTGTGCGACAGCTTCGTCGTTGAACTCGCCCAGCGCGTCTTGCGCCGGGCGCAGACGTTTCAGGTAGCGCTCGGCGGCTGATTTTTCTTCTTTATCGTCCGCATCGGCGAACAACGGCATCACGAACTCGGCGAGGTAGCGCAGGCGCTTGAGCCTTTTGCGCGTGCGATGCTGGTCTTCGGAGTTCAGCGACTCGAAGCGCCGGCCATCGCGCACGATCTGTCCATGCAGGCGCTGCAAGCGCTTGCGCAGATAGCGGCGCGCATCGCCGGCATCCAGCGGCCCGGATGGCGAGGGGGCTTGTTCGGGTGCTTCGGCATCGCCTTTGGGCGCGTCTTCCACTGCCGCCGTTGCCGCCGCGGTGAACCCAATCAGCGAAACCAGCACCGATTGAAAAGCCGGCGCGCGCACGACGTCACCGGGCGAAGGCGCGTGGGCCGCTGCGGCATCGTCGCCGGCCAGCGGATCGAACTCCGGCGCGCCCGCGTCTCGCAGTTGCGGCTGCGCCAGCTTCACGACCTGCTCGCGGTCGCGCAGCACACCAAGCGCGCGAAAGGCCTCGACCAGCGGCGGCTCCCATGCGGCGCCGTTGAAAAGATCCGTACGCTCGTCGAGTCCCGCCAGTTCGCGGATCGCGGTGCGCAGGCGCCGGATGCCGATGCGCAGTTGATGGATCTGCTCTTCGTCGGCGCTGCCCGCCGCGATTTCGCTGGCGTTGGGCAGTATCTGCGCCAGGCAGGACGCGACGACGGCTTGCTGGATGGCTCGGCCGCCGAGCTTGCCTTTCTCTTCGGGAAAGCAAGGCGTCTCGGCCTTCACCGCCGGAACCACGTCGAGCTTTGCCAACAAGCGCGCGCCACGCTCGGCCTTGGAAACGGTGCTGAACCACAGGCCGTGCTGCTGCGACCAGCGGCGTGCGAGCGCGGCCAGGCCCTGCACGTCGCCGCGCTTGAGTTCGAGCTCCAGCTCGCACACCGGCGATTCGCGTTCGTCGGGCGTGCCCGCCTGGGCGACGACCTTGCCGACGTCGAGCGCCAGCTCGACCACGGCGCCGCCGGCTGCCGTGGTGCGCACGTCGCGCGTGAGCCGCACGATGTCGGTCGACTGGCGCTCGACCAGCGGCGCGCCGCTCGCGGCCAGCACCTTGGCGAGCCGGTCGCCCACGGGCGTGCCCTGGTGGCGCTGCGGGTCGATGGCCGGCACCGCGCTGCCGGCCGCTGCGGCGCCCAGGTCGACGTTGTGTTCGAGCCGGTGCAGCGCGTTGTCGCCCGTGGCCTTGGCGGTCTGCACCCAGCGCGGGCCCTCCTTGCGCAGCCGCAGCACGATGCCTTGTGCGGCCAGCGCCTGGTCGGCAGTGTCGAAATAGCGCGCCTGCAGGCGGGTGCGCACCACGGTACCGCGCCGCAGGGCGGTCTCGACGGCTTTCAGGTGCCCCGAGGGAATATGAAACTTGAACTCGATTTCCATGGCGGCCATGATGCTCCGTTCGAGCACTCCTGAACACGCCGCCGAAGCGAGAAAGGTCTCCATGCGCACGACATCACCCGACCCCACCGCCTTGCTGGCAGCGGGCGCCGCACGGTCAGCCAAGGCACTGGTTGCCAAAGAGGCGAGTGCCGTGGAATTGTGCGAAGCCGCCATCGCCCGCATCGAAGCGCTCGATGGCGCGCTCAACGCGGTGGTGGTGCGCGATTTCGGCCGTGCACGCCGCCAGGCCGCCGACGCCGACGCGGCCCTTGCGCGCGGCGAGCGCCGGCCGCTGCTCGGCGTGCCGATGACGGTGAAGGAAGCCTTCAACGTCGCGGGCCTGCCGACCTGCTGGGGTCTGCCGCCGTTCCGCGATTTCGTTCCGCCGCATGACGCCGTCGCCGTGCAGCGTCTGAAGGCGGCAGGCGCGGTGATTCTGGGCAAGACGAACGTGCCGCCGGGTCTGGCCGACTGGCAATGCGACAACCCGGTGTACGGCCGCACAGTGCACCCGCTCGATCCTTTGCGCACGCCGGGCGGCTCGTCGGGCGGCGGCGCCGTGGCGGTGGCCACGGGCATGGTAGCGCTGGAGCTGGGCAGCGACCTGGCGGGTTCGCTGCGTGTTCCCGCGAGCTTTTGCGGCGTGTACGCGCACAAGCCGAGCGAGGGCTTGCTGCCGACGCGCGGCTTTGCGTTTCCGGGCACCGAGGAGGCGCTCGCCGGGCTGCCTTCGGTGATCGGGCCGATCGGCCATTGCGCCGACGACCTGTTGCTGGCGCTGCAGGTGCTGGCCGGGCCCGACGCAGCCCATGTGGCTGATGGTTGCTTCGCGCTGCCCCCGCCGCGCCACGCAGCCGCGAAGGATTGGCGCGTGCTCGTGGTCACGGCGCATCCGCAGGCCGCCGTGGCAGCGGAGGTGCGCGCCGCCGTCGAAGGCGCCGGCCGGCGGCTGGCGAAGGCGGGCGCCGTGGTGGCCGAGGCCTCCGATCTGCTGCCCGATCTGAGCGAGATCGGCAACACCTACGACCAGATCGTGCAGACCGTGCTCGCACACGCCGAGCCGGGCGGCGGGTCGCCGATGTCGCTGCACGCCTGGTTCGACCTGCTGGCCACGCGCACGCGCATCCGGGCGCAGCTGCGGGCGCTGTTCACGCGATTCGACGCGGCGCTGTGCCCGGCGGTCGGCTGCGCGGCCTTCGAGCATGTGGCCGAGACGGATTTCAGAAAGCGAATACTCACTATCGACGGCGTTGCGACGCCTTATGACGCGCTGGGCGCCTGGGCCGCGTTGGCGAGCCTTGGCGGACTGCCGGCCACGGTCGCTCCCGCGGGCTTCGCGAAGGGCGGATTGCCGCTGGGCGTGCAGATCGTCGGTCCATATTTCGAGGACCGCAGCACCATCGCCTTGGCCCGATTGCTGACTGAGGACAGCAGCGTTTGAAAAATAATGTGGACACCGTCCATTTTCTTTGATATCTTTTGTGGACGGTGTACACAACTCACCGGCAAACACCTCCATCAACCTTTCACCGAAACAGGAAGACAACCATGGCCAACAAGCAAATCTTCGTGAACCTCGCCGTCAAGAACCTCGAAAAGTCCAAGGCTTTCTTTGCCGCGCTGGGCTATACCTTCAACGAGAAATTCACCGACGCCAACGCCGCCTGCATGGTGATCCAGGAGGGCAGCATCCACGCCATGCTGCTGGTCGAAGACTTCTTCAAGACCTTCACGAGCAAGAGCCTGACGGATACGAGCAAGAGCACCGAGGTGCTGCTGTGCCTCTCGTGCGAAAGCCGGGCCGAGGTCGACGAGATGGTCGCCAAGGCCGTGGCCGCGGGCGGCACGGTGCCGCGCGAACCGCAGGACTATGGCTTCATGTACGGCCACGGCTTCCAGGACATCGACGGCCACCTGTGGGAGCTGATGTACATGGACCCGAACGCCGAAGTGCCCCACCAGAACCCGTGATGCCGCGGCGCTGAAAAGAACGAGCGCGATGCCCATCGTTCCATATGCGCTTCTCACTGTTGCGCGAAAGGGCCCTTTCTTAAAGCGCGCGAGCCCCGATATTCCAAGGAACAGCGCCGCCGTACGTTCGGCGGCGCACCCAACGGAAAGGAATACCGAGGTGTCCAGCAACAACATTGATGAAGAAGAAGCCCGCAGCCCCGTCCTGCAGGTGAGCCCGCTCGGCTTTCCGTGGCAGACGATCGACCCGTTCCTGTTCTGCGTCTATCACGACGACGCCTATCCCAAGGCCAACGCGCGGATGGGGCCCGAAGCCCCGCTGGCGGGCCGTCAGATCGGCCAGGACTTCAGCCGCAAGGACGGCTGGAGCATGTACCACGGCGAGACGGTGCCGGGCTTCCCTTCGCACCCGCACCGGGGGTTCGAAACGGTGACCATCGTTCGCAAGGGGCTGGTTGACCATTCCGATTCGCTGGGCGCCACCGCGCGCTTCGGTGGCGGCGACGTGCAGTGGCTCACGGCCGGCAAGGGCATCGTGCATTCGGAGATGTTTCCGCTGCTCGATGCGAACGCGCCCAACCCGCTGGAGCTGTTCCAGATCTGGCTCAATCTGCCCGCCCGCAGCAAGATGGCCGAGCCGCACTTCACGATGTTCTGGTCCGAAGCGATTCCTCGCTTCGCATCGGACGACGCGAAGGGCGGCCGCACCGAGGTCGCGGTCATCGCGGGCCGGTTCGGCGACGCTGCAGGCAACGGCGAGGCACCAGCCGCGCCCATTGCACCGCTCGCGCCGCCGCCCGATTCATGGGCGGCAAAGGCCGATGCCGACGTGGCGATCTGGACGCTCAAGATGACGCCGGGTGCCCAATGGACGCTGCCGGCAGCTGCCGGCGAAGGCACGCAGCGCATGCTGTATTTCTTCAAGGGCGCCGTCGCGCACATCGCGGGCCGGCGCGTGGAAGGCCCGGCCGCCATCGAGCTGCGTGCCGACGCGTCCGTGGAACTGCTCAATGGCGACGGCGAAGCAAGCGAGTTTCTGCTGCTGCAGGGCCGCCCGATCGCTGAGCCGGTGGTGCAGTACGGCCCGTTCGTGATGAACACGCAGGCCGAGATCGGCCAGACCCTGGACGACTACCGCCGCACGCAGTTCGGCGGCTGGCCCTGGGACGATACGGCACCGGTGCACAGCCGGGGCGCCGCGCGCTTTGCGCGGCACCCTGGCGGCCGCGAGGAAACGCCGGAAGCCTGAAGCGCGCAGCCTCGAGGCCGCGTCAAACGGTCTTGAGGATCTCGGTGGCGGGGGCGGTCATGCTCGGCACGAACTCGATCACTTCGGTGGTCGCCACGCCGTTCTGCACGAACGGATCGCGTGCCAGCACCGCCTCGAGCGCGGCCCGTTCGCCGGACCGCGCGAAGATCACGCCGCCCTTGCGCGGCACCTGGCGGCCGGAGGCCAGGAAGAGTCCGCTTTCATAGTGTTTTCGAAGCCAGGTCATGTGTGCGTCCATCAATACATCGAGCTCTTCGAGGGGACGAATGTAGGTCAGGGTGACGATGAACATGGCAAAGGCGGCAAGTGGATCGAGCTCCGATCGTATGGCCTTGCCTTTCCATTTCGTGACACCAGAAGTAACGGAGTGATCCAGTTTTTACGGGTTTCTGCTACCGTCTTTTCTACCGTTCCCACCGCTCGAGGAGAGTTGCTCATGCCGCTTCGGTCGCCGCCCCTTTTGCCACCCAGCTTCGTACCGCCGTACCTGCTGGACCGGCTGGCGGAACGTGCCAGCGCGCATGCCAGCGCACGGGCGGCTCAGACGCTGATGATCGACCGCGAACACCGCGGCCTTCGCGAAGCGGTGGCTTCGAAAGGCGTGTCGTCGGGCCCGGCGCCGCGCTACCTTCGGCGCGGCTCGCCCGCGCGCGCCATCCACGACGCGGGGCACACGATGAGCCTGCCCGGCAAGCTGGTGCGCGCCGAAGGGCAGGCCGCCACCGGCGACATCGCAGCCGACGAGGCCTACGACTACCTGGGCGCCACCTACCGCCTGTACCACGACATCTACGAGCGCGACTCCATCGACGACGCGGGCATGCCGCTGACCGGCAGCGTGCACTACGGCAACGACTACGACAACGCGTTCTGGAACGGCAAGCAGATGGTGTTCGGCGACGGCGACGGCGAAGTGATGAACCGCTTTACCATTGCGGTGGACATCATCGGACACGAGTTGACGCACGGCGTCATCGATCATGAATCAGGCCTGGTCTACCAGGGCCAGCCGGGTGCGCTCAACGAATCGATCTGCGACGTGTTCGGTGTCCTGGTCAAGCAGCACCTCCTGAAGCAGACGGCACAGCAGGCCGACTGGCTGGTGGGCGCGGGGCTTTTCACCGCCAAGGTGGAGGCGCGCGCGCTGCGCTCGATGGCCGAGCCCGGCACGGCCTACGACGACCCGGTGCTGGGCAAAGACCCTCAGCCCGCCCATATGAAAGACTTTGTCGTCACACGGCAGGACAATGGCGGCGTGCACATCAATTCCGGCATTCCGAACCGCGCTTTCTACCTCGCCGCCACGGCCATCCCCGGCGCGGCATGGGAGACCACGGGCCGCGTCTGGTACGACACGGTGTGCGACCGGCGGCTGCGCCAGGACGCCGATTTCGAGGCCTTCGCGCAACTGAGCGTGGAGAATGCGGCCAGGCGCTTCGGCGCCGACAGCGCGGTGCACAAGGCCGTCGGCGCGGCATGGAACACCGTGGGAGTCACGCCATCATGATTCAGCTTCCACCCCTGGACCAGGCTTCCGTCGTGCGGGTGACGCGCGAGGGCGGCGTTGCCTACTTGCCGGGGCTTTCGCGCCCGCGCAGCTACCAGTTGGGGAATTGCAGCGAAGAATTGCGCCAGCAGATCGGCGAGGCATTGCAAAGCGCTGCCCCGCATGCGGAGCAGGGCGGCGGACCCGGCTCGCAGGGCGGCGACCAGCGCTTCTACCGTGTCGAAGTGCTGGTGGAAAGCGCCACCGCCCGTTCGGGTTCGGTCAGCTTCGAAGTGCCCGAGTCCGAGGCGCCCGAAGCGCTGGTGCACCTCTGGAAAGACGCCGCCGACCGCTGAACCCTTGCCTCGAAAGAGCATGCGCGCGATGACAGGGTCGCGTGCGGGACCAGCGCCGAAGCGGCGAATCTTTTAGATTCGGCGACTGCCATCCACAACCACACCGGAGCTCTTTTTCCATGATCCACGTCGTCGCCGTCATCACCGCCAAGCCGGGCCAACGCGCCAAGCTGCTCGAAGCCTTTGCCGCCAACCGCGCGGCGGTGCTGGCCGAAGAGGGCTGCATCGAATACGGGGCCACCATCGACGCGCAAGGCGTTCCGACATCGAAAGCCAGCTTCGGGCCCGAGACCTTCGTGGTCATCGAGAAGTGGGAAACGCTGGCGCACCTGCAAGCCCATGCGGTGGCACCGCACATGGCGGCGCACGGCGCCAGGACGAAGGAGCTGGTCGAGAGCAAGCTGATCCACGTGCTCGAACCGGTCTGAGAGGTCCGCCAGCGGGCCTTCGCGCGCGGCGCAATGCCTGCTACCCTCGCGCCGGGAGCAGGCATCTCGAGGAGGGATACAAGGCATGGCGATCTTCTTCAGACCGCATGGTTTGCGCTTGCGCGCTTTCATCGCAACGCTCGGCACGCTGGCCGCGGGGTTCCTGGTGTCCGGCTGCGCGCAGCTTGCAGCACCGCCCTACGCGGCCGACTACGAAGTGCTGGACCGGCTCGAAGCCGCGCGCCCCGGCATGGTGGCCGTGGCGAAGGTGCAGCCGACCGATCCGAACGACGGCATCAACACGCTCGGCTTGCGCCGCGCGAAACTGGTATCGCCCAGCGGCACCTTCGCGCAATACCTGGAAGACGCGCTGATGCGCGACCTGGGAGAGATATCGGCCTACGACCCCAAGGCGCCGACCCGCGTCGCGGCGCGCATCCTGGTCAACGAACTCGACCTTGGCGTGATCAACGGCAGCGGCCGCATGGACGTGGAAGTGGTCGTGACGCGTGCGGCCGCACAGCGGTTGCGCAAGACCTACCGCGGCGAGATCGCCTTCGATTCGAGCTACGCGAACATCGTGGCCGTGCCCGCCGGGCAGGCCGCCTACCCGCGGCTGGTGCGCGCGCTGCTGCGCCAGATGTATGCCGACCCGCAGTTCGTCGCGGCCATCGCGCCCTAGAACCGGAGAAAGCCGCACCATGCCGTTTCTTCATTCTTCGGCCACTCGCCTGCTGGCCGCTGTCGCCCTGACCATCGCGGTGGCCGGTTGCTCCCATCCGATCACGATGATCACGCAGACGGCGCCGCCGCGCGCAACGGCCCATCTCCTTCCGAAGAAGGTGGCCTACGTGATGACCGACGCCCAGCGCGACCAGCAGGTGACCACCGCCGGCGGCAGCGGCGACCGCGTGAGCTACTACCCGTACCGCGATCTGGAAAAATCGATTCGCGATGCGCTGCGCGCGGTGTACCGCGACGTGGTCGTGCTGCGTACCGCCGGCGATGCCAAGGCCAACGAGACCGCGGGCGTGTCGCTGGTGTTCACGCCGCAGATCAAGACCGATTCGAGCTCGTCCTCCTGGATCACCTGGCCACCCACGTCGTTCACCGCCGAGGTGAGCTGCGTGGTGAGCGATGCCGCGGGCGCCGAGGTCACGCGCGTGCGCGCGGTCGGCAACGGCACGGCGGAATTCGGCGAGTTCAACGGCGACTACGGACTGGCCGCCCGGCGCGCGGCGACGCGGATGACGTCGCAGCTCAGCAGCGAGATCCGGCGGAACGAGAAGCTGCGCTGAGGCGATTCGCTCCTCTGCGAGCCCAATAAAAAACGCGCCCGAGGGCGCGTTTTTTATTGGAGCTTCGAAGGCTTACTTCGAAACCACCTTCACCATTTCGAGGCACTTGTTCGAGTAGCCCCATTCGTTGTCGTACCAGCTCACGAGCTTCACGAAGGTGCCGTCCAGGGCAATGCCGGCTTCGGCGTCGAAGATCGAGGTGCGCGGGTCGCCGCGGAAATCGGTGGCCACCACCTTGTCTTCGGTGTAGCCCAGCACGCCCTTGAGCGCGCCTTCGCTCTGCGACTTCATTTCAGCGCAGATTTCCTTGTAGGTGGCTTCCTTTTCCAGCTCGACCGTCAGGTCGACCACCGACACGTCGGAGGTCGGCACGCGGAAGCTCATGCCGGTGAGCTTCTTGTTGAGCTCGGGGATCACCACGCCCACGGCCTTGGCGGCGCCGGTGCTCGAGGGAATGATGTTTTCCAGGATGCCGCGGCCGCCGCGCCAGTCCTTGTTGCTCGGGCCGTCGACGGTCTTCTGCGTGGCGGTGGCGGCGTGCACGGTGGTCATCAGGCCGCGCTTGATGCCCCACTTGTCGTTCAGCACCTTGGCGAGCGGTGCCAGGCAGTTGGTGGTGCAGCTGGCGTTGCTGACGATGGCTTCGCCGGCGTACTTCTTGTCGTTCACGCCGTAGACGAACATGGGGGTGTCGTCCTTCGACGGGGCCGACATGATCACCTTCTTGGCGCCTGCCTCGAGATGCTTCTGGCAGGTTTCCTTGGTGAGGAAGAGGCCGGTCGATTCGAGCACGATGTCGGCGCCGACTTCGTTCCACTTCAGCTGCGCCGGGTCGCGCTCTTGCGTCAGGCGGATCTTCTTGCCGTTGACGATCAGCGTGTTGCCTTCAACCGTGACTTCGCCCTTGAAGCGGCCGTGCACCGAGTCGTACTGGAGCATGTAGGCCAGGTAGTCGGGCTCGAGCAAGTCGTTGATGGCAACGATTTCGATCTCGTTCTTGAAGTTCTGCACCGCTGCGCGCAGCACGTTGCGACCGATGCGACCGAAGCCGTTGATACCGAGTTTGATAGCCATCTGATTTGCTCCTAAGGTTGAAAAACTTTTTGATCGAACAGAAAGAAAGAATGCGCCTGGCCGGGCTCAGTCGCGCAGGGCGGCTTCGACCGTGGCGGCAACGTTCTCTGCCGTGAACCCGAAATGCTTGAACAGCGCCGATGCCGGTGCCGACTCGCCGTAGCTGTCGATGCCGACGACAGCCGCGCAGCCGTACTTCCACCAGCCGCCGGTGCAACCCATTTCGACGGCGATGCGCGGCAGCTTCTTGGGCAGCACGTTCTTCTTGTAGGCCACGTCCTGGCGGTCGAAGGTGGTGGTCGAGGGCATCGACACCACGCGCACCGCAATTTTCTTCTCGGCCAGCAATTTCTGCGCGGCGAGGGCCAATTGCACTTCGGAACCGGTGGCAATGATGACCGCGGCGGTCTTCTTGCTCTTGAGGCCGACGACCTCGGGTTCCGACAGCACGTAGGCACCGCGGCTGATGTCGCCGAGGTCGCCCTTCGGCGCATAGGCGATGTTCTGGCGGCTCAGCAGCAGCGCCGTCGGGCGCGACTGGTTCTGCAGCGCCACGGCCCAGGCCACGGCCGTTTCGGCGGTGTCGCCCGGACGCCAGACGTCGAGGTTGGGGATCAGGCGCAGCGACGCGGCGTGCTCGATCGACTGGTGCGTGGGGCCGTCTTCGCCAAGGCCGATGGAGTCGTGCGTGAACACGTGCACCACGCGGCGCTTCATGAGCGCGGCCATGCGGATGGCGTTGCGGCTGTAGTCGCTGAAGGTCAGGAACGTGCCGCCGTAGGGAATGAAGCCGCCATGCAGCGAGACACCGTTCATGATGCCGGCCATGCCGAACTCGCGCACGCCGTAGTTGATGTGGCGGCCGATCACGCCATGGGGCGGCTCGGCGTTGTCGGCGGTGCTCTCGGGTGCGGCTTCGTCTTCGGCGCCCTGGTTGGGCTGCTGGACCGGCACGTCCATGACCACGGTGCCGGTCTTCGCGTCGAAGCGCAGGGCGGCCGTGCTCTTGGTGTTGGTGAGGTTGGAGCCGGTGAGGTCGGCGCTGCCGCCGAGCATTTCAGGCAGCGCGGCGGTGAAGGCCTCGAGCGCGAGCTGGCTGGCCTTGCGGCTGGCCACGGTTTCGCCCTTGGTATGGGCGGCCACCACGGTGTCGAACGCCACTTGGTGGAAGTTCTTGGGCAGCTCGCCCCGCATGCGGCGGGTGAACTCGGCGGCGAGTTCGGGAAAAGCCTTGGCGTAGGCGTCGAACTTGTCGTTCCAGGCGGCTTCGGCCTTGGCGCCCTCGGCCTTGTGGTCCCAGTCGTCGCTGGCTTCCGCCGGCACCTCGAAGGCCGCGTACGGCCAGTTCAGCGCAGCGCGGGTGAGGGTGATTTCCTCGGCGCCCAGCGGCTCCCCGTGGGCCTTGGCGGTGTTGGCGCGGTTCGGGCTGCCCTTGCCGATCTGCGTCTTGCAGATGATGAGGGTGGGCTTCGAATCTTCCTTCTTCGCCTTGGCGATGGCCTTGGACACGTCCTTGGCGTCGTTGCCGTCGATCGGGCCGATCACGTTCCAGCCGTAGGCCTTGAAGCGTTCTTCGGTGTTGTCGATGAACCAGGGCTTGACCTGGCCGTCGATGCTGATGCCGTTGTCGTCGTACAGCGCAATCAGCTTGTTCAGGTGCCAGGCGCCGGCCAGTGCGCAGGCTTCGTGGCTGACGCCTTCCATCATGCAGCCGTCGCCCAGGAAGGCGTAGGTGTGGTGGTCGACGATCGCGTGGTGCTTGCGGTTGAACTCGGACGCGAGCAGCTTCTCGGCCAATGCAAAGCCCACCGCGTTGGTGATGCCCTGGCCCAGCGGGCCGGTGGTGGTTTCCACGCCGGGGGTCACGTCGACTTCGGGGTGGCCCGCGGTCTTGCTGTGCAGCTGGCGGAAGTTCTTGAGCTCGCTGATCGGCAGGTCGTAGCCGGTGAGGTGCAGCACCGCGTACAGCAGCATCGAGGCGTGGCCGTTCGACAGCACGAAGCGGTCGCGGTCGAACCAGTGCGGGTTCGCGGGGTTGTAGCGCAGGTGCTCGCCCCAGAGTGCGACGGCCATGTCGGCCATGCCCATCGGTGCGCCCGGATGTCCGGAGTTTGCTTGTTGGACGGCATCCATGGCCAGCGCGCGAATCGCGTTGGCCATCAGGGCTTGGTTTGCCATGGGCGGAGGACTTTCGGGGAATGTGGATTGGGGGGAACCCGCGATTTTACCGGGCTCGCTCCGACCCCCTTCAATACGCCTTCGACACCCGGCCGATGTTCATTGGCAGCGCCCGGACTGCTAGAGTTGCCACCCATGCATGGGCTGCACCTCACCGCCGATCTCCACGACTGCCAATGCGGGATGCAATGGCTGACCGACAAGGAGGCGCTGGGCGCCGTCTGCCTCAAGGCGGTCACCGCCGCCGGGCTGCAGCCGGTGGGCCAGCTGGTCCACGGATTTCCGGCCACGCCAGAGGGACCGGGCGGCGTGACGGCCACGGTGCTGCTGGCCGAATCGCACCTGTGCATCCACACCTGGCCCGAACAGCGCGGCGCCACGCTCGATGTGTATGTGTGCAACTTCGGCGGCGACCATTCGGCCAAGGCGCATGCGCTGATGGAATGCCTGGTTTCCCTGTTCAAGCCCGGCCACAGCGAACGCAACGAGTTGCTGCGCGGCAAGGTGGCGGCTTGAGCACCCGGGCTTCCGTTCGGGCGATGATCCTTGCCGCAGGCCGCGGCGAGCGCATGCGGCCACTGACCGACACCACGCCGAAACCGCTGCTCGAAGTGCGCGGCAAGCCGCTGATGCAATGGCCGATGGAGGCGCTGGCCGCCGGCGGCTTCACCGAACTGGTGGTCAACACCGACTGGCTCGGCGAGAAGATTTCCAGCCGATTCGGCGCCAAGCCCTTGCTGAATGGGCGCAGCGCGCTATCAATTTCATATTCCGACGAAGGCCGCGACTTTGGTGGAGCGCTGGAAACGGCCGGCGGCATCGTGCGTGCGCTGCCCCGGCTGGGCGAGGTTTTCTGGGTCGCGGCCGGCGATGTGTTCGCCCCGGATTTCGCCTTCACGCAGGCTGCGGTCGACCGCTTCGCGGCCAGCGGCAAGCTCGCCCACCTGTGGCTGGTGCCGAACCCGGCGCACAACCCGAAGGGCGATTTCGGGCTGTCCGCCGATGGCCTGGCGCTCAATTCGGCGGCCGAAAAATACACCTTCTCGACCATCGGCCTGTACCGCGCCGCGCTCTTTGCGCCGCCTTACTGCGACATTCCCCCCGGCAACCCGGCAGGCACCAAAGCCCCGCTCGCACCCATTCTGCGCGCCGCGATGGACAATGAACTCGTGAGCGCCGAGCTCTACACCGGGCCCTGGACCGATGTGGGAACGCCCGAACGGCTTCTTCAACTGAACACGCCAAGATGACCTCAGAACACGACAAGATCTACGCCGAGCGCCGCGCGCGCCTCGCCTCGCAATTGGGCAAGGACGGCATCGCCATCGTGCCGACCGCGCCCGAGCGGCAGCGCAACCGCGACACCGATTTCCTGTTCCGGCACGACAGCTACTTCTATTACCTGACCGGCTTTACCGAGCCCAACGCCTGGCTGGTGCTGGCGGGCGACGGCCGCGCCACGCTGTTCTGCGCGCCCAAGGACCTGGAGCGCGAGATCTGGGACGGATACCGCCTGGGCCCCGACGCCGCCCCCGCAGCGCTTGGCGTGAACGAGGGCTTCTCGATCAACGACCTCGACGCCAAGCTGCCGAAGCTGCTCGAGAACAGGTCGACCGTGTGGTTTCCGTTCGCGATTCACAAGGGCCTGGAAACCCGCATCGACGGCTGGCTGCAATCGGTGCGCGCGCGCGTGCGCTACGGCGCGCTGTGCCCCGAAGAGCAGCGCGACCTGTGCGGGCCGCTCGATGAAATGCGCCTGGTCAAGGACGCGCACGAGCAGGACATCATGCGGCGCGCCGCACAGATCAGCGCGCGCGCCCACATCCGCGCGATGCAGTTGTCGGCCCGCATGCTGCGCGAAGGCAAGGACGTGCGCGAGTACCACCTCGACGCCGAGCTGCTGCACGAGTTCCGCCTGGGCGGCTCGCAGTGCCCGGCCTACGGCTCCATCGTGGCGGCAGGCGCCAATGCCTGCGTGCTGCACTACCGCGCGGACGCGGCGCCGGTGCGAAGCGGCGAGTTGGTGCTGATCGACGCAGGCTGCGAGCTCGACAGCTATGCGAGCGACATCACGCGCACCTTTCCGGCCAACGGCAAGTTCAGCGGGCCGCAGCGCGCGCTGTACGACCTGGTGCTGGCCAGCCAGGACGCATCCGCCGCGGCCACCAAGGCCGGCAACCGCTTCAACGATCCGCACGATGCCGCCGTGAAGGTGCTGGCGCAGGGCATGCTGGACCTGGGCCTGCTCAATGCCAACAAGGTGGGCAGCGCGGAAGACGTGATCGACAGCCGCGCCTACTTCCAGTTCTACATGCACCGCACCGGCCACTGGCTCGGCATGGACGTGCACGACTGCGGCAGCTACGTCGAGCCCACGCAGGTGGGCGAAGTGAGCGAGCGCAAGGATCCGCTGTCGAACGAAGTCATCAAGAACCGGCCGAGCCGCATCCTGCATCCCGGCATGGTGCTGACGCTGGAGCCCGGCATCTACGTGCGGCCTGGCGAGGGCGTGCCCGAGCAGTTCCACAACATCGGCATCCGCATCGAGGACGACGCGATCGTCACTACTACGGGTTGCGAGCTGATTTCGCGCGGCGTGCCGGTGAAGGCGGACGAGATCGAGGCGCTGATGCGGGCGTGATCGCCCCCGCTGCGACGCCGATGGCATCGCAGCGGCTTTATTACTTCGCCTGCAGCAGCGCGCCCGCTTCCAGCAGCACCAGTTCGTTGTCGTCGGCCTTGTTCGGCTCGCGGCTGCTGGAGAACGGCAGGTTGTTGTCGTTGCCCACCACGATGTGCGTGGCATCCACCACGTCGACGTTCTCGATGGTGAAGAACGGGAACTTGAGCACACCGTCGTTGAGTGGCTTGCGCGCGAGCTTGGCCGGGTCGACGATGTTCAGCAGATCGATGTAGCCGATCTTGCGCACCGCAGCGCCCACGTTGGCGTCGTTCAGCTCCACCTTGTAGACGCGCTTGAACTTCGCGATGTCGTGGAAGCAGTCGGTGCGCTTCTGGCCTTCGGGGCAGGCCTTGTCGCTCGTGCCTTCGCCGTTGTCGCGCTCGATGATCAAGCCAGTGGTGGCGTCGATCATGTTGAAGTCGCCGATGGCGTTGCCGTTGGCTTCGAGCGGGTACTTCCAATGGCGGCCCGTCCACTTTTCAGACGCCACGTCGAACTCCAGCACGCGCAGCGCTTCCTTGCCGTCCAGCTTCTCGTAGTCCTTCGTCTCGGCATTCCACACCGGGCCTTCGAGCAGCGCGTAGAGCTTGCTGCCGTCCTTCGACGAGGCCATGCCTTCAAAGCCCTTGGAGCGCTTGACCTGGAAGTCGACCGCACCGCCCGGCGCGCCCGGCGTGGTGACCGCGGGATGGTCGGGCGAGCGCACGGCCTTGCCGTCGACCTGCGTGTCGAACACCGCGAGCACCCTGCCTTTCAGGTCGGCCTTGATCAGGAAGGGGCCGAACTCCTCGCCGATCCACAGCGCGCCGCCGGCGAACTGGAAGCTCTCGGGGTCGAAGTCGGAGCCGGTCAGGTAGCGCTGTTTCGTGCCTTCGTGAACGATGCGAAAAGGCACCTTCTTGTCGGGATCGTGCAGGAAGACCGTGTCGAGACGGTTGAACTTGCCGCTCTTGAAGTCCACCTTGTAGTGGTTCAGGTAGAGCATGAAGTCGGGCGAATTGGCCTTGGCGCCGGCGCCGTTGTCGGTGAGGATCCAGAACGAACCGTCGTCCATCTTCTTGATGCCCGAGTGGCCTTGCAGGGGCTGGCCCTTGAAGGGCAGCGAAACGCCCGTGCCGCGGCCGGCCGAAAGGCCTTCGACCGTGCCCAGCGCCTCCACGCGCTTGCCCGAGGTGAACTTGCCGCTCGCCTGCAAGTCGGCAGGTGCGTCCTTGGGCGCGGCCACGAAGCTCTGTGCAGGCAGCACGGCGTGGCCGGTGAGCGTTGCGGGGAAGGCGGTCTGTGCGGCGGCACTGCTGCAGGCGAGCGCGGCGGCAAGGGCAATGAAGGAGAGAGAAGCGAGGCGCGTCATGGGCAAGAAGAAAGGGTTCAGTCGAAACGCGAGACCATGCCGATTGCGCGTGACGCGGCCATGACATGCAGCCGGGTCAGGGTGCGATGTCGACAGTGACCTCGCGCGATTCGGCGCGCCCCTGGTCATCGACCGCGCGCAGCACGTAGCGCCGGCCCGTCTCCGCGAGGTCGGGCATCCAGGTGATGCCCTCGCCGGGTGCGGCGCGGCCGATCAGTGCATCGTCCGCGAACCAGTAGATCGTCTGCGTGCCCGCCGCCGCTTCGGCGCGCAGCACCAGCGGCTCGGGCTTCTTCACCCGCAGCGTGTGCCGCACGCCGCGCAATGGCGAGGTGATGAGCGGCGCGGTCTCCGAAGACGCGTTGCCTTTCTCGCAGCCATCGGCCGGCAGGCTCGCGCGCGGCAGCCCGGCCTGGCGGAACAGTCGGCGCATGTCGCTGCCCCATTGCTCGACCACCTGCTGCCGCGCGTTCGGCTGCGGGCCGCACACCACCTTGCCGGTCGTTTCGTCGACCCACACCGCGCGATGCAGGTTGCTGACCTGGATCGGCGACTTGCCGGCGATGAACCACGTGGTGCTGCGCACCGGGCACAGCGCATCCGGCAGGCCGCCCGTCGCGGTGCAGACCTCGACCTGGCGCAGGTCCGCCGGCTGCCGCGTTGCGACCTCGCCGGGATCGAGCCGCTCGGCGCGCAATGCGTCGACCATGCGCAGGAACAAGGGGGCGGCCGCGTCGACGCCCACCAGCGCAGGGTTGCTCGTTCCGTCGAAATTGCCGACCCACACCACGAGCACATGGCGGCCGAACACGCCCGCGGTCCATGCATCGCGGAAGCCCCAGGAGGTGCCCGTCTTCCATGCGATGGCCGGGCGAGCAGGCAGGGTGGTGTCGGGCCGCGGCGTGTGGCGCAGCATGTCGAGCGTGATGAACGAAGCCTCTTCGCTCAACAGGCGCAGCGGCTGGGTCGGCCGCTCGTCGGGCGCGGGTTGCGTGTAGCGCAGCGGCTGCGAGACGCCGCCGTTGGCCAGCGTGGCATAGAGGCCCGCGAGCTCCTCGGGCGTGACCTCGCCGCCGCCCAGGACCAGCGCCAGGCCGTAGTGCGATTCGCTCTGCAGCTTCGACACGCCCGCCAACCGCATGAAGTCGTAGAGCCCCGGCTTCGAGAGCTTCGCGGCCACCGCCACCGCGGGGATGTTGCGGCTGCGGATCAGCGCCTCCTGCGCGGACAACGGGCCGGCGAAGCGGTGGTCGAAGTTCTCCGGCGTGTAGGGCCCGAACGATGTCGGCGCATCCTTCAGCATCGTCTTGGGATGCAGCAAGCCCTGGTCGAGCGCCAGTGCATAGATGAAGGGCTTGAGCGTGGAGCCCGGCGAGCGCTTGGCCTGCGTGCCGTTGACCTGGCCCGCGATGGCGTCGTTGTGCCAGTCGGCCGAGCCGATCAGCGCGCGCACCTGCATGGTCGAGGCATCGAGCAGCAGCGCGCTCGCGTTGGTCATTCCCACGTCGGCATGCGTGCGCAAGTACTGGCCCATCACGCGTTCGAGCGTGGCCTGCATGCGCAGGTCGATGGTGGTGCGTATCTCCTGCACCCCACGCTCCTGCGCGAGCAGCATGTCGGTGGCGTGCGGTGCGAGAAAGGGCAGGCTGCCGCGCGACTGCGCCGAGAGCGCGAGCTGCGCGTCGGGCGCGTGCTGCTTCGCGGTCGGGTCGCGCTCGGCCCACAGCGCCCACAGCCGTTCGCGCGCCGACTGCAGCTCGGCATTGCGGCCGCGCTCGGCAATGCGCTTGACGGGGTTCTGCGGGATCACCGCGAGCGTCAGAGCTTCGGGCAGGCTGAGCTTGGCGGCGTCCTTCCGAAAGTAGATGAGGCTTGCGGCCTGCACGCCTTCGATGTTGCCGCCGTAGGGGGCGGTGTTGAGGTACGCCTCGAGGATCTCGCGCTTGCTGAAGCGCGCCTCCAGCCACAGCGCCGCCCCGATCTGCGCGACCTTGCCCATGGCCGTGCGGCTGTCGATGCCGTAGATGCGCCGTGCAAGCTGCATCGTGAGCGTCGAGCCGCCCTGCCTGCGCTCGCCGCTGGCAATGCGCCAGGCGCTGCGCACCAGCGCGGCGGGGTTGACGCCGGGGTGTGCGTAGAAGCGCCGGTCTTCATAGAGCAGCACCGCATCGATCAGTGTGGGCGAGATGCGGTCGAGCGGCACCCAGAGGCGGTACTGCTCATCGCTTGCGAGCGTGAGGCGCAAGAGCTCGCCGCCTTGGGCGTACACGGCGCGCGAGCTGCCGACGGTTTCGCTGAGGGGGGCGTGGGGCCAGAAGCGCAGCAGGGCGAGCAGCAAGGCAACAGCCACGAAGGCGACCAGGGTCTTCCTCCCTCTCCCTCTGGGAGAGGGTTGGGGTGAGGGCAGCGGCGGTGGATCGGGCAGCGTGGTCATGGTGGCGCCGAGCCCTCACCCTAGCCCTCTCCCGGAGGGAGAGGGGACAAGACCGGGGAATGCCATGGTCAATTCGCCACCACCTGGAAGCGCGCCCCGGCCGAGCGCGAATACACGCGCCGGTCGTACATTGCCTCGCCATACGCCGCCGGCACCACGAAGTCGCCCACGTTGGTGGCGCGCGCCTTGTAGGTCACTTCGAGCAGGTCCTTGCCGACACCGCCATAGAACACCACGCGGTCTTCGCGGATGTCGGCGTACTGCACCTTCCAGGAACCGCTGCCGCCCAGGCGCTTCTTCCAGATCGGCGCGTCGGCATTGGCTTCCTCGTCGTCGCCCACGGCCTGCAGTACCGGCTCGAGCCCGCCGGGCAGCACGTCGACCAGCGCCACGTCGTTCAGCTGCGCGCGCTCCAGGCTGCGCACGCGCACCCGCACCGTGACCTCTTCGCCGAGCTTGGCCTTGGTGACCGGGTTGCCCTTGGCATCGAGCACTTCATGGAAGATCTCGAGGCCCTGGTTCACCGGCGTGGCAGGCACGTTGCGTTCAAAGCCCTGTTCGGCCCAGCTGTAGTAGAGGTTGAAGTCGCTGTCGTTCGACAGCTTGAGCTTTGCGGTACCGGCGGGCACCGCCGCGCGCGTGATCGGGTTCACCGCGCCCAGCGCGAGCGCCGCGGCCTGGCCTTGCGCGTTGACGGTCTGCGCCGTGAGCTTGCCCTCGGCGTTCTGCGCCACCGCTTCGAAATAGGCATCGACGGCAAGCAGCATCGAGGCCGACGACAGGCTGTTGTACCAGCCGTCGCGCACCATCGCGCCCATGCGCTCCCACACCGCGGGCTTGAGCGTCTTGAGGCGGCTCGGGAAGTGCCGCGCCACCAGGTGCAGCGTCATGCTGTCGTGCACCAGCGGGTCGTAGTAGGCGCCCCAGACATTGCGGCGCGTGTTCTTCTCGGTGCGCGCGAGCAGGTCGGACCACACCGGGCCGAGCAGCTCGTTGGCCACCTGTTCCTGCTTCACGAGCTGGTAGCTCGCGGCCAGGTACACGGCGCCGAGATCGTCGCTCCAGCCTTGGGCCTGCCGCGTCTGCTGGGTACGCCAGGCTTCGCGCAGGTTGGCCAGTGCGGCCGGCGCGATGATGCCCTGCCGCGTCAGCAGGTAGGCCGCCTGAGTGCGCTGGCGCCAGCCGTCGAGCGAGGTGTCGCCGCTGCCGAGCCAGCCCTGCAGGTAGGTGTTGGCCTTCTGCAGCAGGTCTTGCGGCACGGGCAGCTTGTGGTCCTTGGCTTCGACCAGCAGGTGCACCGCGTAGAGCGTGGCGAAGGCATCGGTGCCGGCGCCAGGCCACAGCGAGAAGCCGCCGTCGGCCGTCTGCCGCGCGCGCAGCTGCACGAGGTAGCGCTCGAAGGTCTTGCGGGCCTCGGGCATCGGGCCCTGCTCGGCGGTGCGGCCGCGAGCCATTTCCTTCACCAGCTCGGGGCGGCCGGACAGCAGCACGGCCGGAAAGGTCTGGCTCGTGATCTGCTCGGTGCAGCCGTGCGGATAGGCTTCCAGGTACTGCATGAGGCCGGTGGCAAAGGCCCACGGTGCGGCAGACACCGCCACGTCGCTCTTGCGGAAGTTGGGATACAGGTCGGCCTTGCTCGACAGCTCGCCCGCGCGCTGGAAGCTGCCGGCCTGCACCAGCGTGACGAACGGCGATGCAGGCCGCACGCTCACCTCGGTCGAGAGACGCGCGTTGAAGGTCTTGTGCGTGGAGGTGAACACCAGCGCCGATGACCCCAGCACCGCCTGCTCGCCCGGCTTGGCACGCACGTTGAACTTGGTGCTGGATTCGCCGCGTTCATTGACCTTGAGCGTCTGCGTGGCGTCGCCCACCACCTCGAGCCCGCCCGATGCGGTGAGCGTGAGCGCGATGGGCGCCTCCTTGCCCGAACCCGCGATGTTGTTGGCGAGGCCCACGCCCACTTCGACCGTGTCGCCGGGCGCCATGGCGAGCGGTGCGTTCGGCAGGATCACCATGTCGCCGCGCACCACGGTGCGGGTGCTCTTGGCGGCGGTGGTCTCGTCGTTCACCGCGACGGCCATCACGCGCAGGCTGCCGTTGAAGCTTTCGGGCACGGTGTAGCTGAACTCGCGGCTGCCGTTCACGTCGACCAGCCCCGACCAGTAGGCCACCGGCTTGTCGCGCTTGCGCTTGAACGGGTTCAGGTGCTTGCCGAGCTCGCCTTCGCCGTCACCGCCGGGTGCTGCGCCCTGCATGAGTTTCTTGAACTCGGGCAGGATCAGGTCGAGCGTCTGCAGCGTGCCAACCTCGAGCGCGCGCTTCTGGAAGAAGTGCTTGAGCGGGTCGGGCGTCTTGTAGCGCGCCACCTGCAGGATGCCTTCGTCCACCGCGAACAGCACGGCGCGCGTGGGCTTGTCGCTGGTGAGCTTCATCTTCACGGTCTGGCCGGGTTTGACGAGCTCGCTGCTGGTGAGCTGCAGGTTGGCGGTGCGCTTGGCCAGGCTGGTGGCGAAGGGCGCGACGCCGTACGACAGCGGGCTCATGTAGACCTCGTCGGAGGCTGGATCGCGCACGAAGTGCACGTTGACATAGCCGGTGCCTTCGAACTCCTTGGGCAGCGTGATCTTCTGCACCGAAGCGGTCTTGTCGGTCTTGAACCACGCGTGGGCGTAGACCTTGTCGCGCTCGATCGTGATCAGCCCGGCGCCCACGTAGGGCGCGCGGATGCTGACCTCGATCTCCTGGCCCGGCTCGTAGTCCTTGCGGTCGAGCGTGAGTTGCAGTTCGGCATTGCGGTCGAGCGAGCGCGAGACGTTCGCGTTGCCCGCCACGCTGTACTCCACGCGGTTGAGTTCCAGGCCGCCGGCGTTGCGCACCACGTACGCGAAGTTGCCGGGCGTGGAGGTGTTCAGCACAACGGTGTTGCCGGCCGCAACGATCGCCAGCGGCTTCTCGTCGAGCACGATTTCCTTCCTGCGCGACTCGTAACGGTAGAGCCCGCTGTCCTGCTTGACGAGCACCGACAGCACCTTGCGCTCGACGCGCTCGATCTTCAGGTCGGCCACGGCGGTCTTCTTCGCCTGCGGGTCGATCGCGATCACGGTGGCATTGCGCGCGGCGCCCTTGCTCACGTAGCTGGTGTCGCCGTCGACCTTCACGCCCACGAGGTAGGGCATGTCGCTCACCAGCGTCTGCGCCTCGGCCGAGACGCTGCGCCCGCCCTCGGGTTCGAAGGCCTTGGCAAGCACGTGCACCTGGTAGGTGGCGGCATCGAAGCGCGAGAGACGCAGGTCGAACTCGGCCTTGCCCTCGGTGCTGGTCTGCACGCTGCCCAGGTCGTCGACCTGCTTCTCGGTGGCGCGCTGCGGATCGAAGAAGGCGTAGTCGGCGAACGCACGGAACACCGGGAAGGCCGGGCTCAGCGTGAGCGTGCCCTCGACCTTGCGATCGGGCGCGGGCGTGCCGAAGAGGTTCTGCACATCGATCAGCGCCTTCAGGTCCTTGGGCTTGACCCAGCCCTCGGCGAGCTCGCTGCTGAGCTTGGCGACGACCTTGGTGCGGTCGGGCAGAAACTCCTGCACCTTCACCGTGGTGCTGCCGATGAGCAGGCCCTGCACCTCGGGGTTGCCGGGCGAGGACTCGCGCGGCAGGTAGAGGTTGACGGTGTAGTTGCCGGTGGGCGACGTGTCCTGCGTGGCGTGGGCGATTTCCGCCGCGCCGCCGGGGCCGAGCTTGAGCTTTTCGCGCCGCACGCTGA
Source organism: Variovorax palleresanus (assembly GCF_051144945.1). Classification (NCBI taxonomy): domain Bacteria; kingdom Pseudomonadati; phylum Pseudomonadota; class Betaproteobacteria; order Burkholderiales; family Comamonadaceae; genus Variovorax; species Variovorax palleresanus. The sequence continues at coordinate 2,523,846 of NZ_JBJNVP010000002.1, forward strand.
GGCCGCGCGCGTCGATGATCTCGGCTTCGAGCGGCAGATCGCGCAGCGACGTGCCCCAGTTGCCGGCCTTGACCATCATGGCGATGTGCATGGTGTCGCCCGGGCGGTAGATGCCGCGGTCGCTGAACACATAGGCCGTCATCTGGTTGGGCACGCCGGCCGCGCGCAGGCCGCCGACGTCGAAGCGCGAGATGTCGAGCGTGCGGTCGCTGCGGTTGAAGGGCAGGAAGCTCAGGTCGCCGTCCTTGCGCACCACCAGTACCACGGGTGCCTTCTCGCGCTGGTAGCCGGCGAGGTTGGGCAGCTTGGCGGTGCCGGTGGCGCCGGTCGCCTGCGACGCGATGATCATGCCGTTGCGGCCCCACACCTCGACCAGCGCACCGGCCACGGGCTGGCCATTGGCAATGCTCTGCACGAACACGTCCCGCGTGCCGTCGAGCGACTTCTTGACGACGATGCCCAGGTCGGTGACGAGCACCAGGCGCTGGTCCTTCTGGTCTTCGGGGTTGCCGCTTTCGGGGTCGCTCTCGCCCTCGGACGACTGTTCCTGTTGCTCTTCTTCCGGCTGCGCCTGCGCGGCGTCGCCTTCGGCCTTCTTCTTGGCCTTCGGGTCGTAGCCCTGCACCTTGAGCAGGAACACGCCGCGGCGATCCGCCACGTCGCTGCGCAGGTACTCGGCGAAGTCGACGGTTTCGTAGTGCGCCTTGCCGGCGGGAATGCTGAGCGGAATCTCCTTCTGGAAACGGTCGACGAGGTTGTCCGACTGCAGGCCGCCGTTGAATTGCGGATGCGCGAAATCGCCGTTGGTCTGGGTGACCAGGTGCTGCAGCTGCTGCGGCAGCAGGCGGCCGATTTCCAGGCGGATGCCCGGCAGGTCGCGCACCAGGATCGGCAGTTTGCGCTCGCCCGACAGCGCGAGCAGCGAGCCCTGGCTCATGATGGTGAGCTCGGGCGCGAAGGTCTTGAGCAGTTGAATCTCCTGCCGCGCGGCGCCGAGCTGGTAGCCGCCCGGCGTCTTGAGGCCCTTGGCCACGCGCACCAGCAGGTAGCGGCCGCCTTCGGCCTGTGGCATGCGGAAGCTGACCATCTCGGTCACTTCGCGTTCACTCGCGATGGGCTGCAAGGCGAGCTTCTTCGCGCGGCGCAGCACGGCATCGGTGATCTTCGAGGGCTCGGCGGACCAGTCGAACTTCTCGTCCGGGTCGCCCTTGGCTTCTTCCGTGGCGGGCAGCAGCCAGGCCTGCACCACGCGTGCCATCTCGCGCTCGTGCACCGGCATCGACGCGGTGATGTGCATCACATGCTCGGGTTCGCCGCTCTCGCCGGTGACGATGGTGGGCTCGACGCTTGCAATGTCGAGGCTGAAGAGTCCGGGGATGTCGACGGCGCGCGAGACGTCGTTGCGCTGGCCGGGGCCGCCCTTCTGTGCGACCGCGCCGGCCGCAAGGCTGAGCACCACGGGACGCGTCTTCTCGGGGATGGGCAGCGGCTCGGACTGCAGGGTAGCAGCGAGGCGCAGCTTGTCGTAGCTGACCGTGAACTTCTCGCCGGTGCATTTGCCCACGCCGAAGAACGAGGTGCCGCAGGCCTGGTCATAGGTGAGCACCAGTCGCTTCTCGAACTCGGCCGTGTTCACGGGATGCGAGAAACTCACGCGGAAGAGGGCGCGGCGCACGTTCGCCTGCACGGGGTCCTGATAGAACTCGGCGCCCGCGATGCGCGCGCTGAACTCGGGCGAGGTGAACTCGTACTTGCGCAGTGCCATCTCGATGTGCGGCGCCAGCGCGCTGTTCGCAAGCTGCACCTTGTACGGCTGGCCCACCGGCCAGTCCTGCGCCGGCAGGAACTCCAGTTTCTTCTGGCTGCTCCACGTCCAGCGCCCGGCAATGGCGGGCTCGATGGTGATACCGGTCGCCTCCTGGCCGATGCGCGCAATCGGCGCGACCGAGGCCGAGAAGTTGATAACGAGCGGGTTCGGTCCCTTGTCGTTCTCGATCTGCGTGCGCGGCGGCGGCACGATCTGCGCGGTGGCGACCACGGGTTCGACGCGGTCGGGCGTGAGGCCGTGCCACCATTTCAGGACGTGCGGGCTTGCCATCCAGCCGGCCAGCACGAGCAGTGCAAGCACCACCAGCCAGGCCAGCCGTTGCTGCAGCCACTGCAGTCCGAAGAGAAGAAACGCACCCACGATGCGCAGCCAGCCCGGAGGTCGCCAGGAACCGATGAGTCCGCGCGTGAGCGGACGCAGAAAGCCGAGCGCGCGGCCCAGCCCGGTGAAGAGCACGTCGCTGAGCGACGCGAGTTTTCGATTCGCAACCTGAAGCATGGAAGCTCCCCCGATGTTTTTGTTGGCGCCTGGCAGTCTGCCGGCGATCTGTGAAGAGACGGCGCTGTGTGTGAAGTCTGCGTGAAAACCGCACAGGCCCGCGCTGGGGCCACTTCAGTGATGGATGGTGCGTTGTGCGTTGGGTTGCTGTTGTTCAGGGCGCTGTTGTTCAGGGCGCGTGCGCAGGCCACCGGGTACTCCCCTCCGCGAATGTCCCCCGCCTTCGGCTCCTCCTTTATTTCGCTGCGGGGAGCACCCGGCGCCCTGGGCACACCGGGCGCTGTCGTTGTTCCGCTCGATCAACAACCGCTCTGCCCAACGATCCCGTCGATGGGGTGCCTTGCGCAGCGAAATAAAGGAGGAGGCCGCAGGCCGGGGGACATTCGCGGAGCAAGGTACCCCGTCGGCGGGAGCGCGCCCTGAACAACCTGCTTCAAACAAAGTTCTCATCTCAGAATGAAAGTTGCGGCTTATTCACCATCAGCCAGAACACGACGACCATGGCCGCAGGCGTCATGAAATGGCCGATGCCTCGTCGATCACATCGGTCACCATGCCCCAGCGCGCGAACTCGGGCTCGAACTCCGCAAGCGTGGGCAAGCCGGCGCAGGCGTGCGCGCCGATGGGCAACGCATCGCCTCGTGCGAGACGGCGGGCCAGCAGGATGGCGGCCATGCAGGGAATCTCGGGGCCGTGGTTGTCGTCGGCGGCAATGTGCCAGGCGCGGCGCGCTTCCATGCCGCGCGCATCGATGCCTTCGACGCGCACCACCATGCCGCCCAGCGCCGTGCCGAAGGCATCGAACACGCGGCCCGCCGAATGCAGCAGCGGCGCAAGCCTTGCGGGCGACGGCAGCAGGCCGATGCGGCGCATGAATGCCATGAAGGCAAACGCATGCTGCGCCAGGCCAACCTCGAGCGCCGCACGAAACATGACGAATTGCACGCCGGCATAGCGCGCCGGAAAAAGCTCGAGATCGGGGATGTCGCACAGCGCACCGCGGCGCGGTTTCATGCGCGCGAACCGCACTGCGGTGGGGTTGGCCCATCCTGGTTGGTCGGTCCATCCTCCGTCGCGCCAGACCCGGATCGGCTCGCCGCAGTAGGCCAGCACGCCCGCAAGCGTGGCTTCGCCGCGCGGCGCGCCTTGGGCCGGCGCAATGCAGGTGTCGATGCTTCGGACGCCGCGCCATCCTGCGGTGAGATGGTCGACCACCGCCGACGACAGTGCCGGCACGGTGCTGGCGCCGGCAACGGCCGTGCGGCCCGCGCTGCGAAAGGCCGCGTCGAGCGCAGCGGGAAAGTCGCAGACGAAGCGCCGCCCGTCGGCCAGGTCGATGTAATGCGCGCCGGCTGCCGCCACAGCATGCGGCACGCGATAGTCCTGGTTCTGGAAAGGGCCCGCGGTGTGGATGACGAGTTCGACGCCGAGGCCGCGCAGGTTTTCGACAAGGTCGCCGGCCTGGACGTCGATGCGCACGCCGCGCGCCGCACCGCCCAGCGACTGCGCGAAAACGGTGGCGCGCTGCAGATCGCGGCCGCCGATCATCAGTTCGATGCCGGCATCCCGTGCCAACGCGCGGCAGATGCGCGCGCCGAAGTTGCCGTAGCCGCCGAGCACCAGGATTTTCATGAGACGCCCATGCCCGCGACGTGGCCGCGCGTGAAGGCTTCTTCGAAGATCGAATAGCCGGACCAGTCCGCATGTGCGAACGAGAGACGGCCGGCGGCAACGCGGCCGCGGTGCGCCGGGTCGGGCGCGGCGCCGATCCGCGCCAGCAGGCCCGGCGCGGGAATGGCCATGGCGTGGCCATAGCGGGTGATCTCGATGCGCGTGGCCAGCGCCGGCAGGTCGGGGTGCGGCACCGAGAGCTCGGCGAGCAGGTCGTCGCGCCATCCGGTCCAGGGGCGGTCCTGCAGCAGGCGGCGGCCGTCAGCGGCGTCGTAGCGGCTCGGGCCGAGCGGGCGGTACCAGCTGATGACGGTGCCGCGTGGCGTGGGGTCGAGCGCCTGGTGGCGCGCATCGACGTACCCCAGTCCGCGTGTGCCATACACGACGTTGTCCCAGCTCGATGCTGCGCCGGGGCGGTCGGCGAACGGTCCGCTCAGGTGCACGTTGGCGACCAGCCAGGGCGCATAGCGCAGGTGCGCGGCGGCGTTTTTCAAAACCTCCGGCGCGTTCTCGACCACGCGCGCTGCGATGAACACCGGCAGCGCGACGATGCAACGCTCTGCTTTCCAGCGCACCAGCGATTTCGTTTCGGCGTCCCACGCGTCGACCTCGACACCGGCGCGCAGATCGGCAATGCGCGTGACGACTTGCCCCGTGTGCAGCCGGTCGCCGAGCGGCTCGGCCATGCGCTTCGTGAGCCAGCCGTTGCCTTCGGGCCAGGTGAGCACACCATCGCGCTCGGGGTTCGAATCGGCGCCGCTGCCCGATGAACCCGGGGCGTGAAATCCGTGCCGGCTTGCGAAGTAGTGGATGCCGGCCCAGGCCGAAACTTGCTCGATGCCAGCGCCGTAGTCATCGCGGCAGCAGTAGTCGAGGTACCAGCGCAGCTGCGGATCGCTGAAGCCTTCGCTGTCGAGCCAGCGCTCGAACGGAAGGGCGTCGAGCACGAGCAACTCGGGCGTCGCGGCTACCTTGAGCGTGGGAATGGCGAAGTGCGCCGCATGCTGCAGCGCGTCGATCCGCTGCGCGAACTTGCGGTACTGCGCATGGGTGCTTTCGCCGACGTCGTGCACGGGCAGGAGGCCGTCCTGCCACTCGCCGCGAAAGAACAGGCGCTCCTGCGGGCTGTGGCAAAGGTTGCGCTCGTCGTATTCCCAGCGGCCCGCCACGCGGCGGCGCAGGCCGAGTTCCTCCAGCAGGTCTTGCACTTCGCGCGCGTCGTCGTTGGGCACGGGCAGGTAGTGCGCCCCGAGCGGACAGGCAATGCCGTTGACGATACCGCCGCGCGCGTTGCCGCCGGGCGTGTCTTCGAGTTCGAGCAGGGCGAAATCCTCGATGCCCGAAAGGCGCAGTGCGCGCGCAGCGGCAAGACCGGCTACGCCGCCTCCGGCGATCACCACGCGCGTGCGCTTCAAGGCTACGGGCACCTGGCTCTTGAGCGCGCCATCGCGCATCGCATGGCCGCGTGCCACGTCGATGCCGGTAAAGCCGCCTTCGATGGGGGGCAGCGAAGCCTCGCAGCCGGCGAGCGCAAGAGCGCCCGCCGCACCCGCTACGCCGAGGAAATTGCGCCTTTGCATGGCGACGCTAGTGCGCAACCACTTTGCCCCACTCCTGCTCATAAGTGGTGACGAGGGTCTGGTTCGAGAGGCGGTTCACTTCCGCCGGCACGCGCGCCATGTCGAGCGGAAAGTCGAACATCAGCGGCAACGTCGACGGCGCGAGGAAACGCAGGCCCGAGGGCAGCGCATCGGGCATGCGATAGGGCCTGCGGCTCGCGATGATGTAGCCCCATTCGCCGAAGCTCGGCACATGCGCGTGGTACGGCGTGACCCTCAGGCCGACCGATTCGATGGTGGTCGCCACGGTCCAGTAGCTCTTGCGCGCCACCAGCGGCGAGGTGGTCTGGATCGCCGCGTAGCCGCTTGCAGAAAGGCGCTTTTCGAGCAGCGAATAGAAGCTGTTGGTGTAGAGCTTGCCGATCGCGAAATTGGTGGGATCGGGGAAGTCCACCACGATGACGTCGAACATATCTCCTGGTTGCTGCAGCCACTGGAAGGCATCTGTATTGACAACTTTCACCTTCGGCGAAGACAGCGAATGCCCGTTGAGCGCGGCCAGCGTTTCGTGTTCGGTGAAGAGCTTCGTCATGTTCGGATCGAGCTCCACCAGCGTGATCGACTCGACCGACGGGTACTTGAGAATCTCGCGCACGGCCATGCCGTCGCCGCCGCCGAGCACCGCCACTTTCTTCGGCGCGCCCTGCGCGGCCATGACCGGATGAACCAGCGCCTCGTGGTAGCGGTATTCGTCGCGCTCGGCGAACTGCAGGTTGCCGTTCAGAAAGAGGCGATGGCCGAGCTGCCCGCGCGTGACCACGATGCGCTGGTAGGGCGAGGTGGCGCTGAAGACGATGCGGTCCTGGTAGAACTTGTCTTCGGCCAGCGTGGTGATGTGATCGGCCCACACAAAAGCACCAAGCAGCGCGGCCAGCGCAAGAAAGCATGCGAACGCGTGGGCGCCGATGCGGCGCAGCTCATGCCGAAACAGCCACAGCGCCCACACCGCCACGGCCGCGTTCATGAAGCCGAACAAGAGCCCGGTGCGGATCATGCCGAGTTGCGGCACAAGAATGAGCGGAAAGGCCACCGACACCGCAAGCGCGCCAAGATAGTCGAAGGTGAGGACCTGCGACACCAGGTTCTTGAGCTGGATGTTGCGCTTGAGGATGCGCATCACCAGCGGAATCTCGAGCCCCACCAGCGTGCCGACCACCAGCACGAGCCCGTAGAGCAGCAGCCGGAACGCGCCGGGCACGTAGGCATTCGCGAGAAAGAGAATGGCCGGCAGGGCACCGCCGACGAGCGCCACGAGCAGCTCGATGCGCAGGAAGTGCGCCGGAAGCTGGCGCTCGAAGTAGCGCGAGAGCCAGGAGCCCACGCCCATGGCGAACAGGTAGGTGCCGATGATGGTGCTGAACTGCAGCACCGAATCGCCGAGCAGGTAGGAGCTCAGCGCGGCCGCGGTCAGCTCGTAGACCAGGCCGCAGGCGGCCACCACGAACACACTGGCGAGCAGCGCGATCTCGACGGGCTGCGGCCCGCGCGCATCGGCGGAATGCGCGGACACGGCCGCCTCCCCGCTCAATGGATCGCGGCTGCGACGATGACGCAGATGCCCAGGCTCATGGCGGCCACGACCAGCCCGAGCGCCACGTTCTGCTTCTCGACGATCTCGCCCCACAGGTCATAGGGCGTGAGCTTGTCGATGATGAGGAAGCAGAGCCAGAAGATCAGCACGCCAAGCAGCGCATACACGAGCGATCCGAGGACCACGCCCGGTTTCAGCCATTCAAATCCCATGGGGACCTCCAGTCGTAGTAGCAGTATTAGATGACATCAATGCGAAGCCGCCTGTTTTTCATTTGTGGCCGCCGCCGCTCGAGTAGCCGCCGTACGATCCGCCCGAGCTGCGCGATCCACTGGACGAGCTGCTGCAGGTGCTCAGGATGACCAGCAGCACGATGATGATGACCACGATGAAGATGATGGTGCCGCAACCCAGGCCCGAGGCGGCACTGACCGGCGATGCATCGCCGCGCACGAACATGTCTTTCTTGTCGTCGAGCTTGAACGCCGCGGACACCACGCCGCTGTCGAGCTTGCCGCCCGAGGACCAGGTCAGCTCGTTGGCCGAGCGCTCCATCGAGAGCAGCGCATTGCCGTTGGCGAAGTCGCGGTTGAAGGTTTTCTGCCCGCGCTCCACCTGCCAGTAGAACTCGCCCGCCACGTAGGTGGTCTCGGCGTTGTAGGCGTACTGCTGGGTGTAGCGCTTGCCGAGATAAGTGGCGCTGCTGCCGTTCTCCGCCATCACCGGCGCGCCGGTGGTCGGCTTGACCATGCTCCAGCCGTCTTCGGCATCGACCAGGAAGCTGAAGCCGCGCTTCTTGTTGTACAGCAGGTACTCGTTCCAGCCGAAGTGCTCGTCGTCGCCGGGCTCTGCGCCCATGCGGTGCTGAAAGCCCACCACCTGCCATTGCGCGCCCTGCAGCTGGCCCATGCTGCCGATGGCGATGAGCGGGCGAACGGGTTCGTTCTGCTCCGCGTGCTTCAGCTCGCCGCCAATGCCTTGCGACAGGTCGATGATGCTGTTGCACGAGCCGCAGGTGATGCTCTTGCTGTCGGCCAGGTTGACCGTGATGGGCGCGCCGCAATGGGGGCAGTTGAAGGCGCGGCCTTTTTCGTCCTTGGCGGATTCGTCGCGCAGGCCCGTGAGCTGCAGATCTTCCAGCTGCACGGAACGGCCCAGGTACGCGCTCGGCGGCTCCGTGCCGTAGTCGATGCTGAGCACCAGGCCCTTGTCGCTGCGCAGCTCGACCATGGGAAAGGCGCGGCCCAGCTCGGGCAGGTGCGGCAGTTCGCCCTGGGCGGAAAGCAGCGCCACCTGTTCGTTCGACGAAACGGTGTAGCTCTGGCCGTTGAACGCGGTGGTGGCGCCCACGCGCAGCTCGGCCGGCGGTGGCGCGGCGCGCTGCAGCTCGAATGGCAGCGCGAAGACATAGGCGCCGTTGTCCTCGCTGAGGATGCCGGTGCGGTCGCCGTCGAGCGCGGCGATCCATTCGGTCCAGCGCCCGCCCGGGTTGCTGTATTGCAGCCGGCCGACGATGGTGAACGGCTGGTTCTGGATGCGGCCGGCGGCAAACAGCTGCAGCGGGCTGAAGTCGTCGAACAGCTCGGCCATCTTGCCGATGCGCGCGAGCGTCTCGCCCTGGCGGACGACGGTGCTCTGGCAATACGGGCAAACGGCAAAGGCCGATTGTGCGGACCTGAATTCGACCGGCGCGCCGCAGCCAGGGCAGGGCGCGCGATAGGCGCGCTCGGCGCCTGGTTGCTCAGCCATCGCCGGTGCTTAGACCAGCTTCTTGAGCAGCTCCGCCTTCTTGGCGTCGAACTCTTCCTGCGTGAGGATGCCCTTGGTCTTGAGCTCGCCGAGCTTCTCGAGCGTGGTCATCACGTCGGCCGGGCTCACCACCGCCACGGCCGGCTGCTGCTGGGTCGCCGCGGCCTGGGCCGCTGCGCTCGGGCTCAGGCCCTGCGCGAGGTTCTGCGCCAGCACCTGGCCGAGCGCCACGCCGGCGCCCAGGCCCATGGCATCGCCGGCAATGCCGCTGCCGCCGCCCGCGCCTTCGGCGAACTTGGGAATGGCCTGCGCTGTCTGGTACTGCATGAACTTGCCCATGTCGTTGCCGACCATGCCCATGCCGATCTTCTGGTCGAGGATCTTCTGCAGCTCTTCGGGCAGCGAGACATTCTGGACCGTGATGTTCTCGAGCTTGATGCCGATCTTCTCGAACTCGGGCACCAGCTGCGCCGCAAGCGCCTGCGCAAACTGGATCTGATTGGCCGCAAGGTCGAGGAAGGGCACGCCGCTGGAAGCGATGGCGTTGCTGATGTTCTGCAGCACCAGGCCGCGCAGCTGGCCGTCGAGATCGGCCACGCTGTAGATGTCGCGCGTGCCGGAAATTTCGGTGTGGAAGCGCTTGGCATCGCCGATGCGGAAGCTGTAGTTGCCGAAGGCGCGCAGGCGAACCGCGCCAAAGTCCTTGTCGCGGATGGTGATGGGCTGCGGCGTGCCCCACTTCTGGTCGACCTGCTGGCGGGTGCTGAAGAAGTAGACGTCGCTCTTGAACGGAGACTCGAAGAGCTTGTCCCAGTTCTTCAGGTACGTGAGCACGGGCAGCGTCTGCGTCGTGAGCTTGTACATGCCGGGGCCGAACACGTCGGCCACCTGGCCTTCGTTGACGAACACCGCCACCTGCGACTCGCGCACGGTGAGCGAGGCGCCGTTCTGGATTTCCATCTCGGCCATCGGGAACCGCCAGGCCAGCGTGCCGTCGCCAGTCTCGGTCCACTGGATGATGTCGATGAACTGTTTCTTGATGAAATCCATCAGGGCCATGGCCGCTCCTCGTCTATTTTTTTCCGGAACGTACATATTGCCACATCGTCTTGACGGGCCGTCGTGCTTTTGGCAGGGGCGGATCTCCGCCATGCGGCCTATGGCGCCCTTGGCCGAGGTCTACAATCGGCGCCCCCAGAAGAAGCGCCACCAGGAGCAACGGCCCATGTCTGATTCGACGACCTCATCGACCCCCACGCCCGAAGACAAGCGCGCCGAACTGCGGCGCGCCGCCCTCGAGTACCACGAGTTTCCGGTGCCGGGCAAGATTGCCATCGCCGCAACCAAGCAGATGGTCAACCAGCGCGACCTGTCGCTGGCCTATTCGCCCGGCGTGGCCGCGCCCTGCGAGGAAATCGTCAAGGATCCGGCCAACGCCTTCAAGTACACGGCGCGGGGCAACCTGGTGGCGGTGATCACCAACGGCACCGCCGTGCTCGGCCTGGGCGACATCGGCCCGCTGGCCGCCAAGCCGGTGATGGAGGGCAAGGGCGTGCTGTTCAAGAAGTTCGCCGGCGTCGACGTGTTCGACATCGAGATCGACGAGAAGGACCCGGCCAGGCTGGTCGAGGTGATCGCCGCGCTGGAGCCGACCTTCGGCGCCATCAACCTCGAGGACATCAAGGCCCCCGACTGCTTCTACGTCGAGCGCGAGCTGCGCAAGCGCATGAAGATCCCGGTGTTCCACGACGACCAGCACGGCACGGCCATCACCGTGGCGGCCGCCATGCTCAATGGCCTCAAGGTGGCGGGCAAGGACATCGGCGAGGTCAAGCTGGTCACCTCGGGCGCGGGCGCCGCGGCGCTGGCCTGCCTGAACCTGCTGCTCAAGGTGGGCCTGAAGCGCGAAAACGTCTTCGTGACCGACCTGGCCGGGGTGGTCTACGAAGGCCGTGAAGAGCTCATGGACGACGACAAGCGCCAGTACATGCAGCCAACCACGGCCCGCACGCTGGCCGAGGTGATCGAGGGTGCCGACGTGTTCCTGGGCCTGTCGGCCGGCGGCGTGCTCAAGCCCGCCATGGTGGCCAAGATGGCGCCCCGCCCGGTGATCTTCGCGCTGGCCAATCCGAACCCGGAAATCGCCCCCGAAGACGCCCACGCGGTGCGCCCCGACGTGATCATGGCCACGGGCCGCACCGACTACCCGAACCAGGTCAACAACGTCCTGTGCTTCCCGTACATCTTCCGCGGCGCGCTCGATTCGGGAGCCACCACGATCACCGACGAGATGGAAATTGCCGCGGTGCGCGCGATTGCCGATCTTGCCCAGGCCGAGCAGAGCGAGCGCGTTGCTGCCGCCTACGTCGGCGAAAAGCTGTCTTTCGGCCCCGAATACCTGATTCCGAAGCCCTTCGATCCGCGTTTGATGATGAAGATCGCGCCCGCGGTGGCCAAGGCCGCCGAGGAAAGCGGCGTGGCCTCGCGCCCCATCAAGGACATGGACGCCTACCGCGACCGCCTGCAGAGCTTCGTCTACGCCTCGGGCACCACGATGAAGCCGATCTTCGACGCCGCCAAGCGGGCGCAGAAGAAGCGCGTGGCGTATTGCGAGGGCGAAGAAGAACGCGTGCTGCGCGCCGCCCAGATCGTGGTCGACGAAGGCATTGCCCGCCCGACGCTGATCGGCCGCCCGGCCATCATCGCGCAGCGCATCGAGAAATTCGGCCTGCGGCTGAAGGAAGAGCTCGACTACGACATCGTCAACGTCGAGCAGGACCACCGCTACCGCGATTTCTGGCAGACCTACCACCGCATGACGGAGCGCAAGGGCCAGACGGTGCAGACCGCCAAGATCGAGATGCGCCGCCGCCTGACGCTGATCGGCGCCATGCTGCTGCACAAGGACGAGGTCGACGGCATGATCTGCGGCACCTGGGGCACCACACTGATCCACCTGCACTACATCGACCAGGTGATCGGCAAGCGCCCCGGCGGCTGCGAGAGCACCCCGCAGGACGTGCCGGTGTACGCCTGCATGAACGGCCTTTTGCTGCCCGACCGCCAAGTGTTCCTGGTCGACACGCACGTCAACTACGACCCCTCGCCCGAGGAACTGGCCGAAATCACGACCATGGCGGCCGAGGAAATGATGCGCTTCGGCCTGAAGCCCAAGGCCGCGCTGCTGTCGCACTCCAACTTCGGCACCAGCAACGAGCCCAGCGCGATCAAGATGCGCAAGACGCTGGACCTGCTGCGCGTTCAGGCGCCCTGGCTCGAGGTGGACGGCGAAATGCACGGCGACGTGGCGCTCGACAGCAAGCAGCGGGCGGTCGTCATGCCGCACAGCGCGCTCGCGGGCAATGCCAATCTGCTGGTATTCCCGAACATCGACGCAGCCAATATTTCCTACAACCTGCTTAAAACTGCGGCAGGCGGAAATATCGCGATCGGCCCGGTGCTGCTCGGCGCGGCCAAACCTGTGCATATTCTCACGGCCAGCGCAACTGTTCGGCGCATCGTGAACATGACAGCCTTGACAGTCGCTGACGCAAACGCTGAGCGATAAGCGATTTTTCGAGAGTGGCCGCCCACTTTAGGTGCCACTCTCCGTCCCATGCACTGCTCAAACTTTGGGCAGTCGCTTGCTATTTTCGTCAGCGTGGTGCACACTCGCGGGCTTGAATTTGCGGGTTAACCCCAGGGTTGATCGCCAATTCGGAACCCCGCTCTTTTCTTGTGGTGCCCCATGGCGGCTTACGCCTCGATCACGTCCTCAGTCACTAAGTTTGCGCTCACCGGCTTTTTGCTGGCGGCGTTGGCGACCGGGGCCGAGGCCCGCCGCGATTGGTTTGGCACCGGAAAGCCCGCCCAGGATTCGATTGCACTGTCCGAACTGCCGGCACAGGGCCGGCGAACCTACGAAGCCATTTTGAGTGGCGGCCCCTTCCAATATGAAAAGGACGGCACGGTATTTGGCAATCGCGAGCGTCTCCTGCCGCCAGCGCGGCGCGGTCATTACCGCGAGTACACGGTGGCAACGCCTGGCTCGCGCGATCGCGGGGCGCGGCGCATTGTCTGCGGCGGTGAACAGCGCACGACACCCGAGGCCTGCTGGTACACGGCAGACCACTACGCGAGTTTCAGACGGATTGCACCATGAGCGATGACAACGACTTGAGCGGCGCCCCGAAGCGCCCCGAAGAAATGATGATGACTATGGAAAGACCAGCGGAGATGACACTATCCCTTCGTGCCGTACGCCCGAACATCGTGCAGTCGATTCGTGCGTTCCGCGTGAACGACCTGCAGGAAGCCGCGAACGCCGCGGGCCAGCATTTCCTGTACGCCAACCTGGGCAACGCCCAGACCAAGCAGGACGTTCTCGACCTGATTGCCCAGCAGTTCACCTTTCCGGCGCACTTCGGCAAGAATTTTGACGCGCTGTACGACTGCATGACCGACCCGTTGCATAAATCGGGCCCGCAGCCCGGCTTTGTCATCGTGCTCGAGCAGATCCCGGCCAACGCCAAGTTCGACAAGGAAGCGCGCGAGCAACTGCTCGACATCTTCCGCGACGCCTCCGATTACTGGGGGGACCGGAAAGTCCCGTTCCGGTGCTTCTATTCTTTTCTGTAGCCCGTTCTGCACACACCAGCCAAGCAGAACGGGCGAACGAGGCTCAGCCGAACGGCGCAGCACTCGATGGCATCGAAATCAACGGCAATACCGCAACCGCAGCAGCCGGCACGGAGCCGGAAGGCGAAAAAATGCCGACCGATAAACTGGTCGACGTTTCGCCGCTCGCATTGCGCATGAGCAGCCCCTTCAATGCGGGATACTGGCTGGCGGCAGCGTAAAGCTCTCGCCCCAGGCGCAAGAAAAAAGCCCGTTTCGACGGGCTTTTTTATTAGGGCTCGGGGGGAACCGCCTGGGCCAGGGCGACGTATTCGGCCACGGGTACTTCCTCGGCCCGGCGCTGGGCATCGAATTGGCCAGTGAAGCCATGCTCGTCGAGCCACTTGCCCAGGGTATGGCGCATGATCTTGCGGCGCTGGCTGAAGGCGACCTGCACGATTTCGCCGAGGCGGGCTGCATCGACGGCCGGCGGCTGGGCCAGCGGCACCATCCGGACCACCGCGCTGTCGACACGCGGCGGGGGATCGAAGCTCTCGGGCGGCACGAACAGCACGTTTTCCATTTCGTAGCGCCATTGCAGCATCACGCTCAGGCGGCTGTAGTCGGACGTGGCGGGCCGGGCGACCATGCGGTCGATCACTTCCTTCTGCAGCATGAAATGCTGGTCGGCAATCAGGTGCGCAAAACCCAGCAGATGGAACAGGATGGGCGTGGAGATGTTGTAGGGCAGGTTGCCGACCACCCGCAGCGGGGCCGGAAATTTGGCGGCGAGCTCGGCGAAGTCGACCTTGAGCACGTCGGACTCGATGACGTCGAGCTGCGGATGATCGCGCAGCCGCTTGGCCAGGTCGCGGTCGAGTTCGATGACCGTCAGGCGCCCAAGCCGCTCCACCAGGGGCTGCGTGAGCGCCGCCAGCCCGGGACCGATCTCGACCATGGCGTCGCCAGGCTGCGGCGCGATCTCGTGCACGATCGCATCGATGATGCCCCCGTCGGACAGGAAGTGCTGCCCGAACCGTTTCCTGGCGATATGGGCCATCAGGACTGGGGCGGCTCGCGGTATTCGACGTAGGCGCGCGCGCGCACTTCCTGCACCCAGGTGGTGAAGGCCTCTTCGACCCGCTGCTCGCGCAGCACGGCGCGCGCGGCTTCGCGCTGCTCAGCCTGGGTGAGCTTGGATTCGCGCCGGCCGACCACCTGGATCAGGTGGACGCCGAAGCGCGACACCACGGGGTCGCTGATCTGGCCCGCCGCGAGCCGGTCCATGGCTTCCTCGAACTCGGGCACGAACTGGCCCGGACGCGACCAGCCCAGGTCGCCGCCCTCCTTGGCGCTCGCGTCTTGCGAGTTGTCGCGCGCAAGGCCGGCGAAATCGGCCGTGCCGGCCTGCACGCGGCGCTTGAATTCGGCCAGCTGCGCCACGGCCTGGGCGGTGGTGCGCTTGGGATCGTTGAGCAGCAGGATGTGGCGCACCTGCGTCTGCGTGACGGTGGCATCGGTGGCGCCAAGCTGCGACTTGGCCAGCACCTTCAGCACGTGGAAACCGGCGCCCGAGCGAATGGGCCCTGCAATGCCGTTGACCGCCGTGGATTGCGTCGCTTCGACGAACAGCGAGGGATAGCGGTCTGCAGTGCGCATGCCGACTGCGCCGCCATTGGCGCGGTCGGGCGAGTCGGAGTTTTCCTGCACCAGCTTGGCAAAGTCTTCGCCGGAACGGGCGCGCTGCGCCAGGCTTTGAGCCCGTTGCTGCAAGGTGGCCACCTGCGCGGGGGTTGCGTTCTCGGGCACGGCGACCAGCAGGTGCGCGAGGTTGATGTTCTGCAGCGCCGCGTCCTTGGTGGGGGAATTTCGCTGGTCGCGCAGGTATTCGTCGGCTTCGGAGTCGCTGATCTTGACCTTCGATTCGACCTCGCGGTCGCGCAGGCGCGTGAGCAGCAGCTGGTCGCGCAGGTCGTTGCGGAATTCACGTGGCGAGATGCCTTCGGCCACCACGCGGCGGCGCAGCTCTTCGACCGTGACCTGGTTCTGCCGCGCCACGGTCTGCTCGGCCTGGTCGATGGCCACGTCGTCCACCTTGATGCCGTTTTCCTTGGCCAGCTGGAGCTGGGCGCGCTCGGAGATCAGGCGCTCGAGCACCAGGCGGGTGAGCTCAGCGCGGGGAACACGCTCGGCCTCGGCGTTTTCGCGGATCAGCCGCGTGACGCGCGTCTGCACCTCGGTGTTGGTGATGGGTTCGGAGTTGACCAGCGCGACGATGTACTCAGCCGAGCGCTGCACCGGCGCGGCCGAAGGCGCGGGGCGTGCTACCGGGGCCGCAAGGCGCGGGCCGGCACGCATGATGTCCGTGATGCCGCCGCCGCCACCGGGGCGCAGGCCTTGCGCGCCGGAGGATGCGGCCAGCGCCGCGAGGCAGCCCAAGGTAAGGATGGAACGGATGTGTTTCATGGCGTTGCTCAATCGTCTCAGTCGTAATTGGTGAAGCGGCTCGGCCCTTCGGTGGGCTGGCGAAGAGGCTGGTAGCGCTGGATGTTTTGCCGCAGGGCCTGCATGGGACTCGATCCGATGCTGGAAAATCCGACGAATTCGAGCTGGAACATGATGCGGGTGTTGGCCGTCACCTGGCCGGTGGTGACACGCTGCAGCACCACGCGTCCGATCCAGCAGCAGCCGTCGTACTCGAAGCCGAGCACGCCGTCCGTGAGTTTCTTGTCCTGCAGGCTGTAGTTGAGCCGGCCGACCGCGTACCACCGTCCGCCCCCCTGGCCCTTGCCCGGGCCGAGGTCCTTGCCCTTGTCGCCCCACAGGTCGTTGAGCGGCCACTGCCAGCCCACGTCGAACGACTTGTTGCCGTCGGTGGCGGTCGGGGTGGTGGGCGCCTGGTAGCGGAAGGCCGCACTCAGGTTGTGGTACGGCTCGGGGTTGTAGCGCGCGCTGATGGCCGAGCGCTCCGACTTGCGCGTGTCGGGGTTGTACTGGACCACCGTGTCCAGGCTCCACTTGGGCGTCCAGTTGATCTGCGCGCCCAGCAGCAGGTCGCTCGCGCGGTCGGTCACCGGCGTGCCGCCCGGCAGCGTGACCTTCTGGTCGCTGAAGCGCAGCCGCTGCGCAATGCCGAAGCGCGCCGCCTCGACGCCGGTTGCGGGGTCGATCAGTCGGGAGGTCACGCCCAGCGTGAGCGTGTTGGTGTCGGAGATGCGGTCGTTGCCCGAGAAGGCGTTCTCGGTGTAGATGGTCGCAAAGCTGAAATCGTTGGCGGCCGAATCGTAGTTCGGCAGCATGCTCTGGTTGCGGTACGGCGTGTAGACGTAGTACGCGCGCGGCTCCAGCGTCTGGCGGAAGGCGCGGCCGAAGTAGCTCGCGTCGCGCTCGAAGATCAAGCCGCTGTCGAGGCTGAAGGTCGGCACCGTCCGGTTGCTCGAGGTCGGGAAGAAGTACAGCGAATTCGCGTTGTAGGGCACGCCATTGACATATGTGATGCCATTGACGGTGAGCTTCGGAATGTCCGACTGCGGCAGGTAGTAGTTGTACGACGCCGTATTCAGCTGCAGCTTGGGAATGACGAAGGAACTCGGCGTGATGAACGGCCGGCTGATCGTGCCGATCGCCAAGGCGCGATCGCCGTCGGGCTGCGACTGCTGGTTGATGTCGAAGCCAGGCTGGCCGGCCAGGATGGAGTTGACGCGGAAGCGCGTGTAGTCGAGGTTCAGCGAAACGTCGAAGCCGTGCCAGTCGTACTTGTTGTAGTTGGCCGTGATTTGCGGCATCCGGTCATAGGACGGCACGATCGGCGACAAGTTGTATTGCAGCGTCTGGTAGCGCAGCGCACGAATCCCGCCGCTCCAGTCGCCCTTGCCCCAGTTGAGCGCCGCTTCGTTCGGCAGCTGGCGCTGCGCCAAGGTGGGCGTGCGCGTGAAGTCGCGCCAGTAGTCGTCGTCGCTGACCCGGTTGATGTTGATGTTGGCCGACAGCGAATCGAGCCCCAGCGCCTTGGCGTTGAAGTCCTGGTGGTGGTTGGCCCAGATGCCCCATCGCTTGCTGCTGTTGGGCGCAGCGGTCAGGTCCTTGGCCTGGATTTCTCCGTTGGCCAGTTGCTGGAGCTGGGTGGCGCGCAGCTCGTTGTAGCGCTGTCCTACCAGGCGGTCGCTGCCCATCAGGTCCAGGCGGATGCTGCCGCTGTAGTCTTTCTCGAGATAGCGGAATTCCGAGCCCAGGTTGAGGCCCCGCTTGCTCATCAGCGTTGGCGTGAAAGTGGCGTCGCGGTTGGGTGCGATGTTCCAGTAGTACGGCTGCGAGATCTCCATGCCGTTGGTGTTGTCGAGGCCGATCGTGGGCGGCAGCAGGCCGCTCTTGCGCTGGTTCGACAGCGGAAAGCTCACGCTCGGAAGCGGCGGCGTGCTGATGCCCATGAAACTCAGCCGCGCATCGGTGGCCACGCCCACGTTTTCCTCGGTGTCGGTGGTCATCGTGGCTGCGGTCAGCAGCCAGGCCGGCATCCAGCCCGGAAAATCTTCGCGGCGACAGGTGGTGTAGGTGGCATTGCGGGCCACCGATATGTTGCTGTCGACGAAATCGATGCGCTGCGCCTCGCCGTGCCCGCCGTTGACGAGGAAGGAGTAGCGCACGTTGTTGAAAAAGCCCTCGAAAGTCTCGAGCTTGAGTTCGAGTTCGGGGCCTTCGTACACATTGCCGGCCTGGTTGACCCGCACGTTGCCGCGCGCCTTGGCGCGGTCGTCGGGCTGGTAGTACTCGAGCCGGTCGGCGGTGATGGCGACCTCGCCGCGCCGCAGCGTCGCATGGCCTTCGACCACGGTTTCGAGATCCTGGCGGCCCGACAGCCGGTCGCCGGTGATGAGGCTCGGCAGTTGGCTGCGTTCATTCGGCGGCAGCGTTTCGGTCAGTTGCGGCGTGCGCTTGAGCGTGAGCGGACCGTCGAGGCCGCCCGCCGGCTGTGCGGACGCGCCGTGCGCATGCAGCAGCGCCAGCGACAACACGGCCAATGGCAGGGGCGGGCCGGAACGCCGCAAGGCAACGCGTCGGCTCATCAAGCCACCCGCCAGGGCATTCCGGAGAAGGCCCGCAGTCTCCCCTGGAAGGGCTGCGAGTGCACAAGGTGCCAAGCGTGGAGGCTTTGGATCGTAGGCATCGGTCAGGAACGAAGGATCGTCGGGAGGACGGCGCGGCAGGCCGGCAGGTTGCAGGAGCCGGCGGCAGCCCTGTTCGACCGGGGAGGACCGCAGGAGTTGCCGCGCCAGGCGGATTTGTAGAATCGATTATCCATGACAGCACCCCCGCTCCCGGCTTCCGAGCCTACCCCCTCCGCCGAGGCCATTCCCTGGACCGATCCGCAGCGCGCCGCGACCTTCCGGCACTGGCTGGCCGGCATCTCCGCCACGCACCGCCTGCTGCCCGAAACCGTGCGCCTTGCGTCCGCCGACGCGAGCTTTCGGCGCTACTTCCGGGTCGACGGTGCGGAGGATTGCGGCACCCGCATCGTGATGGACGCGCCGCCGGACAAGGAAAACAGCGAGCCCTTCGTGCAGGTCGCCCGCCTGATGGCCGAAGCCGGGGTGACCGCGCCGCAGGTGCTCGAATGGGACCGGGTGAACGGCTTCCTGCTGCTCGACGACCTGGGCCGCGAGACCATGCTCGACGTGGTCGATCCGGCCCGGCCCGACGCGAGCCGTCCGCTCTATGACCAGGCCATCGACGCGCTGATCCGCTGGCAGCTGGCGTCCAGGCCGGGCGTGCTGCCGCCCTACGACCGTGCGCTGCTCGAGCGCGAACTGGCGCTTTTTCCCGAGTGGTACATCGGCCGCCACCGCGGCATTGCCGTCGAGGGCAAGCTCAAGGAGCGGCTGGAGCGCAGCTTCAAGCTCATCGTCGAGAGCAACCTGGCCTCCGCAAGTGTCTACGTGCACCGCGATTTCATGCCACGCAATCTGATGGTCCGCGATGGAGCGGATCTGGGCGTGCTCGACTTCCAGGACGCGGTCTACGGTCCGATCACCTATGACATCGCCAGCCTGATGCGCGATGCCTTCCTGAGCTGGGACGAGGAGTTCGTGCTCGACGTCACGATCCGCTACTGGGAGGCCGCCCGCAAGGCCGGGCTGCCGGTCGACGCCGATTTCGGCGCTTTCTACCGCTCGGTCGAGTGGATGGGGCTGCAGCGCCACCTCAAGGTCGCCGGCATCTTCGCCCGCCTGACCCTGCGGGACGGCAAGCCTCGCTACCTGGCCGACACGCCCCGATTCATCGCTTACATCCGCTCCACGGCCAGCCGCTACATGGAACTGACGCCGCTGCTGCGCGTGATCGACGAAATCGAAGGCAGCTCGGCGCTCACCGGCTTCGTCTACGGTCGGCCCTAGATGCCGCGTTTCCATTGCCCGGTGCCGCTGATTGCGGGTGCCACGTTCGAACTGCCCCCCGGCGCGGCGCGCCACGTGCAGGTGCTGCGGATGCAACCCGGCGACGCGCTCACGCTGTTCGACGGCTCGGGCGGCGAATACGCGGCCACGGTCGAACGCATGGGGCGCAGCGACGTTTCGGTGACGCTTGGCGTTCACGCGGCCACAGAGCGCGAAGCAGGGCGCGCGGTGCATCTCGCGGTCGGCATGCCCGCCAACGAGCGCATGGACTGGCTGGTCGAGAAAGCCACCGAACTGGGTGTTGCAAGCATCCAGCCACTGGCAACGGCCCATGGCGTGCTGCGCCTCTCGGGCGAGCGCGCCGAAAAGAAAAGGGCGCATTGGGAGGCGATTGCCATTGCGGCCTGCGAGCAATGCGGCCGCAACCGCGTGCCGGTGATCCATCCGGTGCGGCCGTTCTCGAGCCCGTCGGCCTGGGCCGATGCGAACAGCGGCGCCGCCGCGCTGCGCCTTGTCCTGAGCCTCGCCGAAGGCACGCGGGGCGTGGCCGATGCCACGGCATCGGCACCGGGCGACCGCAGCGTGCTGGTGCTGAGCGGCCCCGAAGGCGGCCTGAGCGGCGCCGAGGAAAAAGAGGCCCTGGCGTGCGGCTTTGCGCCGGTCACTCTCGGACCGCGCGTGCTGCGCGCCGAGACGGCGGCGCTCGCGGCATTGGTGTCGCTCGCCGGCCCCTGATTGTGTTCCCGTGAGGCGAGCGTGCCTCACCCATTCGTCATGACAGACAGAAAGAAGGATCTTCACGCCATGCTTCGTTCACCGCGCGCCCTCCGGCTTGCTCCCCTTGCGCCCCTTGTTCTGGCCATGTTCTGCGCCGTGCAGGGCGCCCAAGCCCAGAACACCGCCGTTGCGCCCACGCCCGCGCAGGTCGGCCCCGAGGTGGAAAAAACCTTTACCCAGCTGATGGCGGCGCCCACGGTCCAGAAGCTGCTCGATGCGGTCAAGGCCGACCATGACCGCGCGGTCGAAGACCTCAAGATGCTCACCGAGATCGAGGCCCCGCCGTTCAAGGAGCAGAAGCGCGCCGAAGCCTTCCTTGCGCGCATGAAGGCACTGGGCCTTGCCGATGCGAAGATCGACGCCGAAGGCAACGTGGTCGGCCTGCGCAAGGGCACGGGCAACGGGCCCAAGCTGCTGATCTCGGCCCACCTGGACACCGTGTTTCCCGCCGGCACCGACGTGAAGGTGAAGGAGCACGACGGCAAGCTGCATGCGCCCGGCATAGCGGACGACACGCGCGGCCTCTCGGTGCTGCTGTCGTGGCTCAAGGTGCTCAACGACAACAAGGTGCAGACGGTGGGCGACCTGCTGTTCGTCGCCAATGTCGGCGAGGAAGAGCTGGGCAACCTGCGCGGCATGAAGGCCATCTTTCGCGACCACCTGGATATCGACGGCATGGTGGGGCTGGAGCCTTCGCCCGACGGCAACGTGCTGATCCTCGGCACCGCGAGCCACCGCTACGAAGTCACGTTCAAAGGCCCGGGAGGCCACAGCTTCGCCGCCTTCGGCCAGGTGCCCAGCGCGATCCACGGCATGGGCCGCGCCATTGCCAAGATCTCCGAGGTGCGCACGCCGAGCTTCCCGAAGACCACGTTCACGGTCGGCACCGTGGGCGGCGGCACCTCGGTCAACACCATTGCGCCCGACGCGCGCATGGCCGTCGACATCCGCTCGGACGACATGGCCTCGCTGCTCGAAACGGAGAAGAAGATCCTCGCGGCCATCGACGAGGCTGTGGTCGAAGAGAACAAGCGCTGGAACGTGACGACGCTGAGCGCAAGCAACAAGCTGATCGGCGACCGGCCGGGCGGCCGCACGCCCTCCGACTCGGTCATGGTGGAAGCAGCCATCCGCTCGAACACGGCCTTCGGCCACAAGACGCTGCTGCGCGGCGGCAGCACCGACGCCAACGTGCCGATGTCGTACGGCATTCCGGCCATCATCATCGGCGGGGGCGGCAAGTCCACCGGCTTTCACGCCCTGAGCGAGGCGATCGACGTGACAGACGCATGGAAAGGCGCGCAGAATTCGCTCGTCACGGTGCTCGGCTTGGTGGGCGTGCAAGGGGTCAGCCCCGCATTGCTGCCCAAACGGCCGGCGCGTACCCGGTAATTTGTCACACGGCGCGGCGATAGTGGGCGCTACCACTGTCGGCTCGCGGTCCGTTTGCGTTGGAAAATGCGGGCGGTTCTGTCACACACCAAGGAAATCGCCATGGGATTGCTCGATTCGGTACTCGGTCAGGTGCTCGGAGGCGCGGGCCAACAGCAGCAGCAACCGCAGGGCGGCGGGATGGGCGATCTCGGCGGCCTGGCCGGCGCGCTGGGCGGGCTGCTCGCCAACAACGGCAGCGCAGGGGGCCTGGGAGGGCTAGTCTCGAAGTTCGAGCAAGCCGGCATGGGCGACGTGATCGGCTCCTGGATCGGCAAGGGAGAAAACCAGCCGGTCTCCGGCGGACAACTGCAGGACGCGCTGGGCAACGACACCATTGCCAACATCGCCTCCAGGCTCGGCATCAATGCGCAAACGCTGCTGCCCATGCTGGCCACCTTGCTGCCGGTTCTCATCGACCGGCTCACGCCGCAGGGCAAGGTGCCGGAGCAGGGCCTCGGCGACCAGAGCGATCTCCTGGCTTCGCTTGGCGGCCTGCTGCAGAACAAGCAGCCCTGAGCCATTGCTCATCGAGAATTCCAGCGCCCGCGAGGGCGCTTTTTTTTGGCCTGCGCATCTCGGCTGGCGCACCGGGAGCGAATCGCGTAGAACCTCAGCCTCCATGCCGCTGCGCGCCTTCGCCACTTTTCCATGAACCGCAACCTTTGGCTGCTCGCCATCTGCCAGGGCTTGTTCCTGACCAACAACGTGACCTTCATCGCCATCAACGGGCTGGTGGGGCTGAGCATCGCACCGCGCGGCTGGATGGCCACGCTGCCGGTCATGGGCTACGTGGTGGGCGGCGCGCTCACCACCGGGCTGGTGGCGCGCACGCAGCAGCGATTCGGCCGCCGCGGCTCGTTCCAGATCGGGCTGGCGGTGGCGCTGGGCTCGGCCTTGCTGTGCGCGTTCGCGGCTGTGTCGAAGAATTTCTGGCTCTTGTGCCTTGCCACGGTGGTGGCCGGCTACTACAACGCCAATGCGGGCCTCTATCGCTTTGCCGCCGCCGAACTCGCGGCACCGGCCTGGCGCGAGAAGGCCGTGTCGCTGGTGATGGCCGGCGGGTTGATCGGCGCGGTGGCGGGCCCCAACCTGGCGGCCGCCACGCGCGAAGTGTTTGCGGTGCCGTTCGCGGGTGCCTACATCGCGCTGGCAGCGGTGGCACTGCTCTCGATGGGGGTCATGCGGTTCATCGACTTTCCCGCCACGCTGACTCGCCAGCAGGCGCTGGGCGGGCGGCCGCTCTCGGAGATCATGCGGCAGCCGGTGTTCATCGTGGCGGCCGCGGCGGGGGCACTGGGCTTCGGCGTCATGAACCTGCTGATGGCCGCCACGCCCATCGCCATGCAGATCTGCAGCCTGCCGTTTTCCGATGCCGCCCTGGTGCTCGAATGGCATGTGATCGGCATGTTCGCGCCGGGCTTCTTCACCGGACACCTCATCCGCCGCTTTGGCGCACTGCCCGTGATGGGCGTGGGGCTCGCGCTCAACTTCGGCTGCATCGCCGTTGCGCTGTCGGGCGTGGAACTGCAGCACTTCCTGGTGGCGCTCTGCCTCTTGGGCGTGGGCTGGAATTTTCTGTTCACCGGCAGCACGACGCTGTCGCTGACGGCCTATACGGCCGAAGAGCGCGACCGGGCGCAGGGCGCGCTCAACTTCTGCGTGTTCGCGACGCTGGCGCTGACTTCGTTCGCCTCGGGCGTGCTGGTCACGACGCAGGGCTGGCAATTGCTGAACTACGGTTCGCTGGTGCCGGTGGTGCTCACGGGCGCGGCACTGCTATGGCTCGCGCAGACGCGCCGGCGCGCTGCTGCTGCCGCCAACGCCTGAAGCGCCCGTTCAGTCAGGCGGAAAGCGCTTGTCGAGCCAGCGCTGCAGCGCGGCGAACACCGGCCCGGCATCCAGCTCGTTGAATATCTCGTGGTACAGGGATTCGAAGCACCGCGCTTCGACCATGCCGCTGGGCGCGGCCGCCTCGGCGAAGGCACGGCTGGCGGCCGGCACCACCAGACGGTCGTCGCCCGCGTAGATCAGCAAAGTGGGAACCGGCCAATGCGCCGCGGCCTGCTGCACCAAAGCCCCTTCGTGCGCGAGAAAGCGCGCAAGCCGGCCGCCGATGCGGTCGTGCGTGAGCGGATCGTCGCGGTAGGCCTGCACCACGGCGCGATCGTGCGAAAGAAAATTGTCATCCAGCCCATTGCCGACGCGAAGCCTGGGCGCAATGCGCGGCAGCACCGCGAGCAGCGCCTTCTGGAAACCATTCAGGCCGGGATCAAGCCCCGGCGAGGACAGCACCAGCCCGTCGACCGGCCGTACGCCGCGCGCCACCAGGCTGGCCGCGACCAGCCCGCCCAGGCTGTGGCCCAGCAGCACCAGCGGCAGGCCGGGGTTCTCGCGCCGCGCGTCGTCGATGACCAGCGCAAGGTCGTCGACCAGCCGCAACTCGCTCGGCAGGCCGCCGCGCGCGCCGGAGGACTCGCCGTGCCCGTGATGGTCATGCGCCCACACGGCGAAACCCCACCCGTGCAGGCGCTCGGCCAATGCCTGATAGCGGCCGGCATGCTCGCCGAGGCCATGCACCAGCACCACCACGGCGCGCGATGCGGCGGCCGACGGGAGGCGGCGCAGCGACAGCGTCTCGCCGTCGGGCGTGGACAGCGAAACGCGCTGCTGTTGCAAAGGCGGCAAAGTCGGCGCGGGTCCGGTCAAGCAGCGACCGGCTCCGCAGCCGCGGCGCGATGCGCAGCCGGCAGGGCCGCAATCACCTCGGCCACGGCGGCCGTGAGCTTCTTGGCGTAGGGCACATGCAGGAATTCGTTGGGTCCGTGCGCGTTGCTCTTCGGGCCGAGTACGCCGCAGACCATCATCTGGGCCTTCGGGAAGCCTGCGCTCAGCATGTTCATCAGCGGAATGGTGCCGCCTTGGCCAATGTAGCCGCAGGAGGCGCCGAAGTGCGCCCGCGAGGCCTTGTTGAGCGCGTCTTCGAACCACGGCGTGATCGTCGGGGCGTTCCAGCCGGTGGCACCGCCACCGCTTTCGAAGGTCACGCGGGCCTGGTAGGGCGCGTTGTCTTCGAGCAGCGTCTTGAGCTGCTGCACCGCTTCGGCCGCATCGACCAGCGGGGGCAGGCGCAGCGAGAGCTTGAAGGCGGTGTAGGGGCGCAGCACGTTGCCTGCATCCTTCAGCGCCGGAAAGCCTTCCGCGCCGGTGACCGACAGCGTGGGCTTCCAGGTGCGGTTGAGCAGCGCCTCCACCGGGTCGGTGGTGGTTGGCAACGCGAACATGGTCGAGCCGCCGCAGTCGTAGTGCGCCCACGGAAAGCGCTTGTAGACCTCTTCGCCGAGGATGGCGGCGGTGGCCCTGGCCTGCGCCAGGCGGTCGGCCGGCACTTCGCAATGGAAGCTCGCGGGCAGCAGGCGGCCGGTGGCGCTGTCTTCGAGGCGGTCGAGCACCTGCCGCATGATGCGGAAGCTCGAAGGCACCAGGCCCGACGCGTCGCCGGAGTGGATGCCTTCGGTCAGCACTTCGACCTTGAGCGTGCCGCTGGCCATGCCGCGCAGCGACGTGGTGAGCCATAGCTGGTCGTAGTTGCCGGCGCCGGAGTCCAGGCAGATCACCAGTTCGACATTGCCCAGCCGCGGGCGCAGCGCGTCCACATAGGGCAGCAGGTCGTAGGAGCCGCTTTCCTCGCAGGTCTCGATCAGGCCCACGATGCGCGGATGCGCCGCACCCTGGTTCTTGAGCGCCTGCAGCGCGGCGACGCTGGCGTAGACCGCATAGCCGTCGTCGGCACCGCCGCGGCCGTAGAGCAGGCCGTTCTCGTACTTGGGCGTCCAGGGGCCGAGGTCGTTGCGCCAGCCGGTGAATTCGGGTTGCTTGTCGAGGTGGCCGTACATCAGCACGGTCTCGCCCATGTCGGTGCCGGTGGCTGGCACTTCGAAGAACAGCACCGGCGTGCGGCCTTCCAGGCGCACGATCTCCAGCTTCAGGCCCTCGACCTTCTGCGCCTCGACCCAGGCGGCCGCGTTGCGCAGCACCGTTTCAAGGTAGCCGTGGGCGGCCCACTCGGCGTCGAAGCCGGGCGACTTGGCAGGAATGGCGATGTAGTCGGTCAGCTGCCTGACGATGTCGCCGTCCCATCGGGCGCTGACATCGGACAGGGCGCGCTCGGCATCGAGCGTTCCGGCGGGCATTTCGCGGTGCAGGGGGGCGTTCATCGGGGGGTTCTCCGCGGGTGAGGAAAAAACGCATTTTGCGCCTGCGCGCGACCCCGCGTAGAGTGCGGGCGATCTCAACCCGGAGCGCAATGTGAGCAAGGCAACATCGACTCGGAACCCGGTGGATATCAGGGTAGGCATCGGCGGCTGGACCTACGAGCCCTGGCGCGACAACTTCTATCCCAAGGGGCTCGCGCAGGCCAAGGAACTGCGCTTTGCGAGCCGCCAGGTGAGCGCCATCGAGATCAACGGCACCTACTACAGCACCTTCAAGCCCGAGACCTTCCGCAAGTGGCACGACGAGGTGCCGGAGGACTTCATGTTCTCGATGAAGGCCTCGCGCTTCACCACCAACCGCAAGGTGCTTGCGACCGCAGGCGACTCGATCAAGCGCTTCATCGAAAGCGGCGTGGTCGAATTGGGCGACAAGCTCGGCCCGATCGTGTGGCAGTTCATGCCCTCCAAGCAGTTCGATGCGGAGGACTTCGAGGCTTTTCTGCAGTTGCTGCCGAAGAAAGAGGGCAGCCGCGCACTGCGCCACGTGATGGACGTGCGGCATGAGAGCTTCATCACGCCCGCCTACCAGGCGCTCGCGAAAAAATACAAGGTATCGACCGTGTTCACCGACGCGGACAAGTTCCCGTCGTTCGACGAGCCCGAAGGCGACTTTGCCTATGCGCGGCTCATGATGGCCGACGCCAAGCTCAAGACAGGCTATGCGCCGAAAGCGCTCGACAGCTGGGCCGAGCGCGCGCGGCAATGGGCCGAATCACCCAGCAAGCGCGAGGTGTTCGTCTACTTCATCAACGGCGCCAAAGAAAAAGCACCGGCCGCGGCCGGTGCCTTGCTGGAGCGCCTGGGTTGGAAGCCGCCTGCTGAAGAAACAGCCTGATCAGGCTGCGGCTTGCAGCGACGGCTTGGCGCCGAAGCTGATTTCGCCCGACAGCTGGCCGCCTTCCTCGATCACGATCTTGCCGTAGCGGATCTTGCCGGTGACCTTGCCGGTCGAATGGATCACGAGCTTTTCGCGCACCGTGAGGTTGCCGTCGAACACGCCGCGGATTTCGGCGATGTCGATTTCAGCCGAGCCCTTGAACTCGCCCTGTTCGGCGATCTGCATCAGGCGCGAGTCCATCGTGGCCTCGACCAGGCCTTCGACCACGAGCGTGTCGCAATCGGTGATCTCGACGCCCTTGAGCTTGATGTTGGGGCCGACGGTGAGCTTGCTGCCGCCTTCCTTGGCGGGTGCGGTCGCTGCGGTGAGGCCGCCTTGCTGAGCGGTCAGAGAAGAAGGATTGACGGGCGAACCCGAGAGATTGGTACCCGAACCCACCAGCGGCGCGGGGCGGGAGGTCAACGAGTCGGTGTCACGATCACGCTTGCCGAAAAAGGGGGACTGTGTAGCCAATGGGGAGCTCCTCAACAAAGGGGCTATCGTAAGAACCCCCTCGCGGCCTGCGGCACTTCATTGCGCAAGAAACGTAACTGAATAAATCCCACGGCCGCCCGACAATGGCACTCTCAAGTGGCCCAGGCCTTGCAAAGATGACCCGAACGAACACCGACTCTGCCGCCCGGACCTTCGCGATCTCCTCGACCATCGACGCGCGCTTCGACAAGCCGGCAAGTGGCTGGCGACGTCGGCTGTTCACGGTGATCTTCGAGGCCGACACGCGCGCGGGCCTGCTCTTCGACCTTGCGCTGATTGCCGTCATCGTGACCAGCGTGCTGGTGGTCATTCTCGACAGCGTGCAGTCGATCCGGGACCAATGGCGGTCGCTGTTCAATGCGTTCGAATGGACATTCACCATTCTGTTCACGCTCGAATACATTGCGCGGCTCGCCTGCGTGAACAAGCCGATGCGCTACGCGCTCAGCTTCTATGGCGTGATCGACCTGCTTGCGCTCCTGCCGACCTACCTGGTGGCGTTCGCACCCGAACTCGCCTATCTCATCGACGTGCGCGTCCTGCGGCTCTTGCGCGTGTTCCGCATCTTCAAGCTGTCGCGCTACTCGGTGGAATACCGCGCGCTGGTCTCGGCCGTGGCTGCAAGCCGCCGCAAGATCACGGTGTTCGTCGGCTTCGTGATGCTGGTGGTGCTGGTGATGGGCACGCTGATGTACGTGGTGGAGGGCCCGGTGCACGGCTCACGGCTTCACCAGCATTCCGATCGCAATCTACTGGGCCATCTCGACCATGGCCACTGTGGGCTTCGGCGACCTCGTGCCCAAGACGGATCTCGGCCGTGCCATTACCTCGGTGATGATGCTGCTGGGCTGGGGCGTGCTGGCCGTGCCGACGGGCATCGTCACCGCCGAGATGGCGCGGCGCGGTCCCAATGAGGATGCTGAGCCCCTGCCGATAGCGGGGCGTGGCGTGCTGGCAATGGTGCCTCCCTCGGCCCGGGCGGTTCCCGCGCGTCGGCTCACGCCTGCTGCCAGACGGCGCGCCCTTGCGCAGCATCGTCGAGGCGGGCGATGAAGCTGCCGGCGTCGGACTCGGGCAGCGTGAACGCGAAGTCCACCGCGTCGCCATGCCGCACCTCGACCAGCGCGGCGCCTGCCGCGGCGGCGATCTCGCGCCGCACCAGCCCCTCGAGCGCATAGGGCACGGCGCATTGCAGCAGCCGCTGGCGCACCAGCGGAACCAGCGTCGCCCCGAGGCAGGCCTGCGCCACGGCATCGGTGTAGGCCCGCACGAGCCCGCCCGCGCCCAGCTTGATGCCACCGAAGTACCGCACCACCGTGGCCAGCACGCCTTCGAGCTGCTGGTGCCGCAGCACCTCGAGCATCGGGCGCCCGGCGGTGCCGCCCGGCTCGCCGTCGTCGTTGGCTGCCGATTGGCCGCCCGCCATGAGCGCCCAGCAGACATGCGCGGCGGCGGGGTGTTCGTTGCGAAGCGTCGCCACCACGGCCAGTGCCGCGGCTCGGTCGGCCACCGGCTGCACGCAGCCGATGAAGCGGCTCTTCTTGACCAGCAGTTCGCTGTGCGCCGGTTGCGAGAGCGTGAAGCTCATGGGGCCGCCGTTGTCTGCCAGGTCACGGAATCGCTCAGCGCTCCCGTTCGAACTTGAACACGGCCGTGCCCGCCCGCGCATTGGGCAGCCAGCGCACGCTGCGGCCTTCCTGCACGCCGAAGGCATCGAGCACGTGCAGGCTGTTCTTTTGCGCCAGCACCTCGAAGTCCTTGAACGTGCCGACCCGGATGTTGGGCGTGTCGTACCACTGGTAGGGCAGGCGGCGCGTCACCGGCATGCGGCCGCGCGCAATGCTGATGCGGTTGGGCCAATGCGCAAAGTTGGGAAAGGCGACGATGCCGATGCGGCCCACGCGCGCGGTTTCGCGCAGCATGACCTCGGCATTGCGCAAGTGCTGCAGCGTGTCGATCTGCAGCACCACGTCGAACGTGGCGTCGTCGAACACGGCAAGGCCTTCGTCCAGGTTCAGCTGGATCACGTCGACGCCGCGGCGGATGCACTGCAGCACGTTGCCGTCGGCAATCTCGACGCCGTAGCCACTGCAGCCGCGCTCGCGCTGCAGCAGGTCGAGCATGGCGCCGTCGCCGCAGCCGAGGTCGAGCACGCGCGAGCCTTCGGGCACGAGATTGGCGAGAAGGCGCTGGGTTTCGATGTCACTCATTGCGCTGTCCCTTCAGCCTGGATCTCATGCGCCACGCGCTCGAAATAGGACCGCACCACACCCATGTAGCGCACGTCGTCGAGCAGGAAGGCATCGTGCCCGTGCGGTGCGTCGATCTCGGCGTAGCTCACGTTGCGGCGGTTGTCGAGCAGCGCCTTCACCAGCTCGCGGCTGCGCGCGGGCGAGAAGCGCCAATCGGTCTTGAAGCTCACAAGCAGGAACTTGGCGGTGGCTTGCGCCAACGCCACACTGAGGTTGCCGCCGTGGGCGCGCGCCGGGTCGAAGTAGTCGAGCGCGCGCGTGATCAGGAGGTAGGTGTTGGCGTCGAAGTATTCGCTGAACTTGTCGCCCTGGTAGCGCAGGTAGCTCTCGATCTGGAACTCGATCTCCTGCGTGGAATAGCGGTAGTCCCGCCCCGCCGCCTCGCCTTCGACCGCGCTGCGCAGGATGCGTCCGAACTTCTCGTTCATGACGTCGTCGCTCAGGTAGGTGATGTGGCCGATCATGCGCGCGATGCGCAGGCCACGTTTGGGAATGACGCCGTGCTCGTAGAAGTGGCCGCCATGAAAATCGGGGTCGGTGACGATGGCGCGGCGCGCCACTTCGTTGAAGGCGATGTTCTCGGCCGTGAGGTTGGGCGCGCTGGCCACCACCACGGCGTGCCGCACGCGGTCGGGGTACTGCAGCGTCCACGACAGTGCCTGCATGCCGCCGAGACTTCCGCCCATCACCGCCGCGAGCGTGCGGATGCCGAGCGCGTCGAGCAGCGCGGCCTGGGCATCGACCCAGTCCTCGACCGTGACCACGGGAAAGTCGGCGCCATAGACGCGGCCGGTGGCGGGGTTCACATGCATCGGCCCGGTCGAGCCGAAGCAGGAACCGAGGTTGTTCACGCCGATCACGAAGAAGCGGTCGGTGTCCACCGGCTTGCCCGGTCCCACCATGTTGTCCCACCAGCCTTCGGACTTGGACTGCCCTTCGTAGGTGCCCGCGACGTGGTGCGAGGCATTGAGCGCATGGCACACCAGCACCGCATTGCTGCGCTCGGCGTTCAGGGTGCCGTAGGTTTCGTAGGCAAGCGTGTAGCTGCCGAGCGATGAGCCGCTGCGCAGGGCCAGCGGGCCCGCGAACTGCATCGACTGCACAGAGACGACCAAGGAAGGTGACGACGACATCAATGAAAAAACCCGGCCTCGCCAAAAACGAGCCGGGTTGTCGCCAACTGACTGTCTTTAGCTGAATTTATAAAGCGCCCGCAAGCTGTAGCAAATCGGCGCAGGAGCCAGTATATCGCCCGCCGCACTACCAGCCGACGATCATCACGATGCCGAGCACGAGGAAGATCGCGGCCGAGATGCCGTGCACGAGCTTGATCGGCACGCGCTTCACGATCTTGTCGCCGAGCCAGACCACCGGTGCGTTGGCCAGCATCATGCCGAGCGTGGTGCCCGCGACCACCCAGACGTAGGCCTGCGTGAAGCGCGCGGCCAGCATGACGGTCGCGATCTGGGTCTTGTCGCCCATCTCGGCCAGGAAGAACGCGACCAGCGTGGTGCCGAAGACGCCGTAGTGCGAAGCGGCGGGCGCGTCGTCTTCGTCGAGCTTGTCGGGAATCAGCATCCACGCGGCCATGGCGATGAACGAGCCGCCCAGGATCCAGCGCAGGACCTCGGGGCCGAGCCAACGGGTGATGTAGTTGCCGACCGCGCCGGCCAATGCATGGTTGACGATGGTGGCGGCGAAGATGCCGAGCACGATGGGCCAGGGTTTTCTGAAACGAGCGGCCAGCAAGAGGGCCAGCAACTGGGTCTTGTCGCCCATTTCGGCGAGCGCAACCACGCCCGTTGCAACGAGAAAAGCTTCCATGAGAGCAGGGGTTCCTTGGGCCGAAGGACGCAATTGACCGTGCAACACCTTCGGCCATATTCCCGAAGTTGCACGGTCAAAGGTCTCGCCAGGTGATTCACTGCACGCGCCATGTCCTGTGTGGGGCAGGACAAGTCTGTTGACGCGGGCCCTTCTCGCGGTGGAAGGCGGCTACTCCCCAATGACGCTCGGGATTCTACCTAACCCGCCGAACGCCCTCTGTCGACAGGTAAGCGGGCGCTAGCTTTTCGTAATTTTTGGAGCCCCTGCAGGAAGCGGCAAATTCCTGCTTGCATTTCACGTATTTCACCCATAATGCACGAGCCTCCCTCTTCATTTTGCTGGGAGGAAGTTCGGTGATCGGTCAGTTTCGCGCGACTCGACGGCTCTCGTTTGAGTGATGCTTCAGGGACTCCGTCGCTTTTCTTGCTATGTGTTTATAGGAGTCCCTTGATGGGCAACAAACTGTACGTCGGCAACCTGCCTTACTCAGTGCGCGACGGTGATCTCGAACAGGCTTTTGGACAATTCGGTTCGGTGACCAGTGCCAAGGTCATGATGGAACGCGACACCGGCCGCTCGAAGGGCTTTGGCTTCGTCGAGATGGGCAGCGACGCGGAAGCGCAGGCCGCCATCAACGGCATGAACGGCCAGCCCCTGGGCGGCCGCAGCGTCGTCGTAAATGAAGCACGTCCGATGGAAGCACGTCCCCCGCGCAGCGGTGGTGGTGGTGGTGGCGGCTACGGCGGCGGCGGTGGTGGTTATGGCGGCGGTGGTGGCGGTGGCTACGGCGGCGGTGGTGGCGGCTACGGTGGTGGCGGCGATCGCAGCGGTGGTGGCGGTGGCCGCTCCGGCGGTGGTGGCGGCTACGGCGGCGGTGGTGGTGGCCGCAGTGGCGGTGGCGGCGGTGGTGGCGACGGCGGTTTCCGCAGCCCCTACGGCGCCGGTCCTCGCGGCGGTGGTGGCGGTGGTCGCTCCGGCGGTGGTGGCGGCGGCTACGGCGGCGGTGGAAACAGCGGCTACTGAGCCCTGCATCCCGGTTCACACAGACAAAAGGCTCCCTCGGGAGCCTTTTTCATTGGAACGGACGCAAAGTGGCGGCGCCCGAGGAAGGCTCAGCTTTCGCCGCTGCGCTTCTTGCGGGCACGGCCTTGCACGGCACGGTCGAGCAAGGCGTTCGGCAGCATGCGCATCAGCTTGGCGACCACGCCCATCTGCCAGGGAATCACTCGGTAGCTGGTGCCGGCCTCGATGGCGCGCAGCGCCTGGTCCGCAAAGTCTTCGGCCTTCATGAGAAAGGGCATGCCGTAGCGGTTGCCCTGCGTCAGCGGCGTGTCGATGTAGCCCGGGCACAGCGTGACGACCTTGACGCCGCTGTTGTGCAGCTCGCCCCGCAGGCTCTCGCAATACGCGACCACACCCGCCTTGCTGGCGCAGTAGGCCCCATGCCCCGGCAAGCCGCGGATGGCCGCAACGCTCGCGATGCCGACCAGCCGGCCGCTGCCGCGCTGCCGCATCGCCGCAACGAAAGGATGGAAGGTGGCCATCAGGCCCACGTTGTTGGTGGCGAAGGTCCGACTCATCACCTCGATGTCTTCGCGCTCCGCCGTGTCGATGCCCACGCTGATGCCGGCGTTGGCAATCACCACGTCGGGCGGGCCCTGGCGTTCGATGCAGGCGGCGCCGGCAGCCAGGATGCTGTCCGTCAGGGCCACGTCGGCGCTATATATCTGATAGCGGGAGGGGTCCAGCTGGCAGGCGGCGGCCCAGGATTCGATTTCCCCGGTGCGGCGGGCGACCAGCGCCAGCCGGTAGCCGGCCCAATAAAAGCTCGCGGCGAGGGCCTGGCCGATGCCGCTCGACGCGCCGGTGATGAAGACAAGCGGGGATGGGCTCATGCGCGGGCTGTCTTCCGGGTTGCTTTTGTTTTGTCTTCAGCGCGGTTTGCCGGCTGAGGGAGCGGCCGATGGGATCAGCACGCCGCGCACCCGGCCGGTCAGGTTGGCCACGCCGCTCAGGTTGTCGTAGTCGAGGTTGTCGGCGGTGAACTGGTCGCTGCCGCGGATGAGCGTGACGGGCTTGTTCGAGGTCACACGCTCGGAGTCGAGAAAGGCGTGGAGGAAGTCGCCGCGGAACTCGAGCCGCGGCGTGCCCTTGCCGCCGGGCGCGACGACGGGGTCGCGGATGACGACGGCATTGCCGAAGAGCTGGATCTCGCTGCCATCGGAATTCGACAGGCCGCGGTTGGCCGTGGCGTGGGTGGTGTAGCCCTGCGGCGAGACGGAGCGCATGCGCACGTCGTCGACCTCGACGGTGTCGGTGTCCGGGTAGTGCCGGCCTTCCTTGCCGTGGAGTTCGCTGCGCAGGTCGCCGTTGGGCAGGAAGTTCTTGATCACGAAGCCGCGCATGAAATAGTCGGGCTCGTGCGTGGGCGCGGCCTTGGCGGTGGGTTCGAGCAGCTTGGGCGCGTTGCGCACCAGCCAGTAGGTACCGAGCGCCACCGCCGCGGTCAGGATGATGGGCAGGTAGATGGTGGCGCGGTCGAGAACGTCGCGCAGCAGGTTCCAGGCACCCTTCATTGCCGGGGACCCCGGGCGGTGTCGAGCAGGCGCCGGTACTGGCCGCAGGCCGTCAGCAGCAGGTCGCAGAATTCGCGTGCCGCGCCTTCGCCGCCGCGTGCGCGGGTGACGTAGTTGACCGCTTCTCGCACTTCCACGTGCGCATTGGCGGGGGCTGCCGCAAAGCCGGCGCGCGCCAGCACCGGCAGGTCGGGCCAGTCGTCGCCGATGGCGGCCGCCTGGTGCCAACCAAACCCAAGCTGTTGGAGCATGGCTTCGGCCGCGGGCAGCTTGTCTTCGGTGCCGTAGCGCACATGCTCGATGCCGAGCGCTTCGAGCCGCACGCGCAGCGGCTTCGAATCGCGCCCGGTGATCACCGCGGGCGTGATGCCGGCCAGGCGCAGCAGCTTGAGGCCGTAACCGTCCAGGATGCTGAAGCGCTTGAGGGTTTCGCCGTGTTCGGTGAAATAGACGCCGCCGTCGGTCAGCACGCCGTCGATGTCGAAGAACGCAATGCGCGCATCCTGCGCGGCAATCAAGGTTTCTGCCTGGAAGTCGAGCGGCATCAGATGACCTTCGCGCGCATCAGGTCGTTGATGCTGAGCGCGCCGATCAAATGCCCCGCGGGATCGACGATGAGCACGCTGGTGATGCGGTGTTCTTCCATCAGTTCGGCCGCCTCGACCGCCAGCGCATCGGCGCGCAGCGTGCGCGGACCGGGGTGCATCACGTCGGCGGCCGTGAGGCCGCGCAGGTCGCCGCCGGTCTCGACCTGGCGGCGCAGGTCGCCATCGGTGAAGATGCCGATGGCCCGGCCTTCGGCGTCGACCACGGCCGTGACACCCAGGCCCTTGGAGCTCATCTCGCGCATCAGTTCGCTGAGCGTAGCGGTGGGCGCGACACGCGGCACTTCGTCGCCCGAGCGCATCACGTCGGCCACGTGAGTGAGCAGCTTGCGGCCCAGCGCGCCGCCGGGGTGCGAGCGCGCGAAGTCTTCGGAGCCGAAGCCGCGTGCATCGAGCAGCGCCACCGCCAGCGCATCGCCCATCGCCATCTGGGCGGTGGTGCTCGCGGTGGGGGCGAGGTTGAGCGGGCAGGCCTCCTTGGCAACGCCGGCGTCGATCACGATGTCGGCGTGGCGGGCCAGGGTGGAATCGATGCGGCCGGTCATGGCGATGAGGGGCACGCCCTGGCGCTTGACGACCGGCAGGATCACGGTGAGCTCGTCGACCTCGCCGCTGTTGGAGATGGCGAGCACCAGGTCGACCGCCTTGATCATGCCGAGATCGCCGTGGCTGGCCTCGGCCGGATGGACGAACATGGCCGGCGTGCCCGTGGAGGCCAGGGTCGCGGCGATCTTGCGGCCCACGTGGCCGCTCTTGCCCATGCCCATGACGACCACGCGGCCGCGCACTTCGAGGATCTTGCGCACGGCGTCGACGAAGCTCGGGCCCACGCGCGACTTGAGGCCGAGTACGGCGTCGGACTCGATGTCGAAGGTGGCGCGCGCGCGCGCCAGGATCGCGTCGGCGTCGACCACGGGGGGCAGGGGAGCTGAACTCATCGGCGGATTTTACGGGCCGGCCGACTTGGCCGGTCAGCGGGCGAAAGGGGCACGCCCGGGGCATGGACATTGCTCTAGCATCCGACCATGTCTTCGTTCGATCTCACGCTGATGTATTTGCTGGCCGCGGTGATCGGCGTCGTCGTCTGCCGTTCGCTGAAACTGCCTCCGATGCTCGGCTATCTGACGGCCGGCGTGCTGATCGGGCCCCATGCGCTGGGATTGGCGCACAACTCCGAAGCCATCCTCCACTTGGGCGAGTTCGGCGTGGTGTTCCTGATGTTCGTGATCGGGCTGGAGTTCAGCCTGCCCAAGCTGCGCGCCATGCGCAAGCACGTGTTCGGGCTCGGCCTCCTGCAGGTGCTGCTCACGATGACCATCGCCACCGCCGGTGCGCTCTTGATCGCCTCGCAGCTCCCGCCGGCCTGGCGGCTCGGCTGGCAGACAGCGCTGGCGCTGTCGGGCGCGTTGACCATGAGCAGCACCGCGATCGTGGTCAAGCTGATGGCCGAGCGGCTCGAGCTCGAGAGCGAACACGGCAGGCGCGTGATGGGCGTGCTGCTGTTCCAGGACTTGGCCGTGGTGCCGCTGCTGGTGCTGATACCCGCGCTCGGCGCACCGCCAGAGGCGCTGGCCAAGGCCATCGGGCTGGCCATGGTGAAGGCCACCTTGCTGATCGGCCTGCTGCTTTTCGGCGGTCCGCGCATCATGCGCTGGTGGCTCACCCTGGTGGCCCGGCGGCGCAGCGAGGAACTCTTCATCCTGAACGTGCTGCTGATCACGCTCGGCCTGGCATGGCTCACCGACCTGGCCGGCCTGAGCCTGGCGCTGGGCGCCTTCATCGCCGGCATGCTGGTGTCGGAGACCGAATACAAGCACCAGGTCGAGACCGACATCCGCCCGTTCCACGACGTGCTGCTGGGCCTTTTCTTCATCACCGTGGGCATGTCTCTCGACTGGCACATCGTGGTGGACCGGTGGGCCCTGGTGGCCGTGCTGCTGATCCTGCCGCTGGCCTTCAAGCTCGCGCTGGTGACGGTGCTGGCGCGGGTGCTGGGCGCCACCGCGGGGGTGTCGCTGCGCACCGGCCTGTACCTGGCGCAGGCGGGCGAATTCGGCTTCGTGCTGCTGACGCTGGCCCAGGAGCGCAGCCTGCTGCCGCCCTGGCTCGCCAACCCGGTGCTGGCCTCGATGGTGCTGTCGATGCTCGCGACGCCGTTCATCGTGATGTACGCCAACGCCATCGTGCGCAAGCTGGTGGCAAGCGACTGGCTCCAGCAATCGCTGCAGATGACCAGCATCGCGCGCAAGACCATCAACACCGCGCAGCACGTGATCATCTGCGGCTACGGACGCTGCGGCCAGAACCTGGCGCGCATCCTGGAGCACGAGGGCATTCCGTACATGGCGCTCGACCTCGACCCCGACCGCGTGCGGCAGGCCGCCGCGGCCGGCGATTCGGTGGTGTTCGGCGACGCGGCGCGGCTGCAGGCGCTGATGGCGGCCGGCCTGGCCCGCGCCAGCGCCGTGGTCGTCACTTATCTCGACGTGCCGGGCGCGATGAAGGTGCTGGCCAACACCCGTGCCCACGCGCCGCAGGTGCCCGTGATCGTGCGCACGCAGGACGACCACGACCTTGAAAAGCTGCAGGCCGCGGGCGCGACCGAAGTGGTGCCCGAGGCCATCGAGGGTTCGCTGATGCTCGCGAGCCATGCGCTCGCATTGGTGGGTGTGCCGATGCGGCGTGTGATCCGCGTGGTGCAGGACCAGCGCGATGCGCGCTACAACCTGCTGCGCGGCTACTTCCACGGCGCCGACGACGACAACGCCGACGAGATCGACCATGAGCGGCTCAACACCTTCACCCTCACCCCCGGCGCCCGTGCGGTGGGACAGACCCTGGCGCGACTGGCGCTGGAATCCTTGGGCGTTCGCGTCGCCAGCCTGCGCCGCCATAACGGCCAGGCCCAGGTACTCACCGACGACACGGTGCTGAGCGACGGCGATACCCTCGTGCTGTCCGGCAAACCGGCAGCCCTGGCGGTCGCCATAGAGCGGCTGCAAAAGGGCTAGGACCCTCCCGCGGCGCCGAGCTAGTTGACCAGCGTCGGGTTGCGCTTTTCTTCTTCGATGCGCTGCTGCCGGCGCACGGCCTCGCATTGCGCGTGCGGCTTGTATTCGGGCTTGAGGCACTGCGCGGCCATGCACTGGGCCTTCGCGATGAAATTGCGGTCGCCGCAAATGGCCAGCGGGTCGGTGGGCGCCGAGGGCGCCTGGGACGGCGCCGGCGCCGCGGCGGTTGCAGCCGGAACGGACTCGGGCGCTCCGGCCTGCGACGGTGCCGCGGGTGCGGGCTTGCGCGACTTGCTCACGGCTGCAGGGGCTGGCTTGAGGTTGGCGGCAGGGGCCGTGGTTGCCGCCGCATCGTGCGGCAGGGTTTCCGCGGCCGGCGGCTCCGCAGGCGCAGGTTCGGGCACTGCCGCCGGTGGCTCCATCGACGGCACGGGCGGCACGGCGGGCGCAGCGGGTTTGGCGATTTCGACTTCTTCGTCCGGCTGGTCCGCTCCGTAGCCGCGCCAGCCCGCAGCGACCATGACGAGCCCCGCCGCCAGCAACAGCAACCAGAGCCAGAAGCCGCGGGAGCGCCACGGCTTTCGGGGCTCGGCACGGGGCGGCCGCGGCGTCCTGGGCTTGGAAGACTTCCTTGCCCGAGGTTCCCGCGGCGGCGACGGCGGGCGCCTCAGGCGGCCCAACGCGGCAATGAGGGTCTTCTCATCCGCCAGCGTTGCGGTGCCCGCAGACGACGCCGTGGATGCGGCCGGCACGCCGGTCTCGAAGAGCCCGCCGGGGATCGTGGGTGCGCGCAGTTGCGCGGGCGCCGTGGTGGCCCACTCGCGCTCCGACCGGCTGCGGGGAGCGGGAGACGGCGAAATCGGCATGGGTGCGGCGGGCGCCAGCTTGCCGCCGCAGCTCTTGCAGAAATTCGCGCCCTCGCGGTTTTCCATGCTGCAGACCGGACAGATCAAGGCCATTTCGACTGACTTCTAGGGAACGGGGAACGATTTTCTGGAACGGACCGCGGCGTGCTGCCACGGTTTGCACTTCATGCGGAATGGCCGGATGGAGGCTCAGGTGACCGCGACGCGCTTGGACCGGTGTGCCATGCGCTTGGCGATCACCGCGCCAAGACCCATGGCGATTTCGAGTGCCAGGTTGGGCTGCCGATTCGACATTTCCAGGAAGCGGACCGCCGTGAGCCGCCATACGCGCCCCGCACCGGTGACCACCACGTTGGCCGAATGCGGTTCGCGCGAGAAGAAAGAACCTTCGCCCACCACCGACCCCGGCATGAGCACGGCCAGCTTCATCTGTTCCTTGCTGCTCACGCGGTGCACGCTGATGGCGCCGCTCTCGAGAAAGTACACCGAGCGGTCGTGCGTGCCCTGCTCGATGAGAACGTCGCCAACGCCGGTCGTGATGGGCTGCAGATAGCCCGCCAGCGTTTCCCACTGTTGTACGTTCAGCGTCAACGCAAAGGCGTCGGTGCTGTTGTTGTCCGCGATGGCGCGGCTCAGGTTCTGGATGGACATGCTTTTCTCAACCCCCGCATCTGTGCCGGAGTATCCGCGAAGGGCGCGGTTTTCGGCTACAACTCTTTACGGTTTTCGGAGGGGCTGTCTCTATTTGCCGATACAGAAGCGCGAAAAGATGACTCCCAGCAAGTCGTCGGCGCCGAACTCGCCGGTGATTTCGTTCAGCGCGTTCTGCGCCAGGCGCAGTTCCTCGGCCAGCAGGTCGAGCAGTTGCGCCTGCGCTGCCAGATGGATCGCGGCCAGCGTCAGGTGCGTTTCGACCCGGGCCAGCGCCTGCACGTGGCGCGCACGCGCCAGGTAGACCCCCTCGGGCACGGCCTGCCAGCCGGCCATGGCCAGCAGTTGCTCGCGCAGCGCTTCGATGCCGAGGCCGGTCTTGGCGGACAGGGCGATGCCCTGGGCCGTACTCGCACCTGCACTCGCCATAGGCGCGGCGTCCTGCTTGTTCCACACATCGAGCACCGGCACGCTCGCGGGCAGCTTCTGCCGCAGGCTGCGCAAGATCTCGGCGTCGGCGGCGACGTAGTCGGGCAGGCCGGCGCGCGTCAGGTCGTGCAGGAACAGCACCGCGTCGGCGCTTTCGATCTGGCCCCAGGCGCGTGCAACGCCGATCTGTTCGACCTCGTCGCTGCTTTCGCGCAGGCCCGCCGTGTCGGCCACGTGCAGCGGCACGCCGTGGATCTGGATGGTCTGCGAGACCACGTCGCGCGTGGTGCCCGCCACCGCGCTCACGATGGCCAGTTCGGCACCCGCCAATGCATTGAGCAGCGAACTTTTGCCTGCATTGGGCTGGCCCGCGATCACCACCTTGATGCCCTCGCGCAGCAGTGCCCCCTGCTTGGCGCGCTGCTGCACCGCAGCCAATTGCACCTGGAGTCTCGCGAGCTGCCCAGCCGCGTCGGCTTTCTGGAGAAAGTCGATCTCCTCCTCGGGAAAATCGAGAGTGGCTTCGACCAGCATGCGCAGATGGATCAATGCATCGCGCAGCGTGTGGATCTCGCGCGAGAACGCGCCCGAGAGCGAGCGCCCGGCGCTGCGCGCGGCCGCCTCGGTGCTGGCGTCGATCAGGTCGGCAATGGCCTCGGCCTGGGCCAGGTCGATCTTGCCGTTCAGGAAGGCGCGCTGGCTGAACTCGCCCGGCTCGGCCACGCGCAGGCCGGGCAGGCGCGGGCGGCCGGTGACCGGATCGGCCTGGGCGGCGGCTTCGAGGCAACGTGCCAGCAAAAGCTGCAGCACCACCGTTCCGCCGTGGGCTTGCAGCTCGAGCACGTCTTCGCCGGTGAACGAATGGGGCGAGGGAAAGTGGATTGCCAAGCCGTGGTCGACCGGTTCACCGGCCGCGTCGCGGAACGGGAGATAGGTGGCTTCGCGCGGCTTCAGCGGCCGGCCGCAGAGGGCCTCGATCAGCGGCGCGAGCCGGGCACCGGACACGCGCACGATCCCGACGGCCCCGCGCCCCGAGGCGGTGGCGACGGCGACGATGGGATCGGTGGTGCGGGCGAAGGTCATGGAAACACGATTCTTTCAGCAAAAAGGCAAAGGGCCGCGGATGCGGCCCTTTGCGTGGGTGGCTAAGGCCGCTGTGCTTACTTGCCCAGCACGCCCAGCCGCTTGTTGATGAACCACTGCTGCGCAATCGACAGCACGTTGTTGGTGATCCAGTAGAGCACCAGGCCGGCCGGGAAGAAGATGAACATCACGCTGAACGCGAGCGGCATGATCCACATCAGCTTGGCCTGCATCGGATCGGGCGGCGTCGGGTTGAGCCAGGTCTGGAACAGCGAGGTGAGCGTCATCACGATCGGCAGGATGTACCAGGGATCGGGTGCCGACAGGTCGGTGATCCAGCCGATCCACGGTGCGTGGCGCATTTCGACCGACGACAGCAGCACCCAGTAGAGCGCAATGAACACCGGGATCTGGATCACGATCGGGAAGCAGCCGCCCATCGGGTTGACCTTTTCGGTCTTGTAGATGCGCATCATCTCCTGCTGCATTTCTTGCGGCTTGTCCTTCAGCCGCTCGCGCATTTCCATGATCTTGGGGTTGATGGCCTTCATCTTGGCCATGCTGGCGTAGGCCTTGGCGTTGAGCCAGTAGAAGGCCGCCTTCAGCAGCACCACCAGCGCCACGATGGCCCAGCCCCAGTTGCCCAGCATGCCGTGCAGCTGGTTCAGCAGCCAGTACAGCGGCTTGGAAATGATCGCGAAGATGCCGTAGTCCTTGACCAGGTCCAGGCCCGGCGCAATGGCTTCGAGCTTCTT
This sequence comes from Variovorax palleresanus, assembly GCF_051144945.1. NCBI lineage: Bacteria > Pseudomonadati > Pseudomonadota > Betaproteobacteria > Burkholderiales > Comamonadaceae > Variovorax > Variovorax palleresanus. The sequence continues at coordinate 2,565,660 of NZ_JBJNVP010000002.1, forward strand.
TTCTTCTTCAGGGCCCGCGAACAGCGCGCTGTTGACCACCTGGGTCTGGCCCGGGGCGATCTTCGGCAGCGTGGCCACCATGGCCACGGTGAAGAGGTTGCCGCCCAGATCCTTCACGCGGAATTCGCGCTTGAGCTGTTCGCTGGCCGGGTCGCCCTTGAGCAGCCAGGCCGACACGAAGTAATGCTGCACCATGGCAATCCAGCCGTCGTTGGCGGGCGGCGGCGGCTCGATCTTGCCCTTGGCGATGTCCGAGAAGTCGAGCTTGTGGAACTTCTTCTCGTTGGTGTACGCGGCCGGGCCGGTGAAGGTGTTGGTGCCGAACATCGTGCCGGCGGCCACCGTGCCGTGGCGCAGCAGCTGCATGTAGAGCTGCGCGTCGCGCGGCTGGTCGCTTACGTTGACGACCTCGTGGCGCACGCCGATGGTGTAGTCGCCGCGCTTGAACACATAGGTCTTGACGTACTTCAAGCCGCCCGAGGGCGCGCTTTCGAAGCTCACTTCGAGCGTGTTCTGGCCTTCGGCCATTTCGCGCGGACCCGGCTTCGGCGCCATCGGCGTCAGGTGGTTGGGGAAGGGTTCACCGGTCTGGCTCAGCAGGCCGGTCTGCGCCACGTATTGGGTGGCGGGCGAATCGCTCTCGAACAGGACGACGTGCTTGGTGCGGTCGGCTTCTTCGTACTTCAGCAGCTCCAGGTAGTTGACCGTGGCGCCTTCGCTGTCGATCACTGCCTTGAAGAGATCGGTGGTCACGCTGACCCGCTCGCGCGGCGCGGCCGGGGCGGCCTGCGTGGGCACGGCGCCCGCAGTGCCGCCGGTGGCGGACGCGGCGGCTGGCACGCCGTTGCTGGCGGCCGGCGTGCTGCCCGCTGGCGCGGAAGCCACGGCAGCCGGCTTGCTCGACGGCAGGAAGGTCGGCTTGTTGCCGTTGAAGACCTGCCATTGGTCCCACAGCAGCACCAGCGAGAAACCAAAAATCACCCACAGGATCGTGCGGCGTATATCGTTCATGACGAAGACTTCTTGTCGGAGGAGAGAAGAGACGAAAACAGCGAGCCTGGCTTGCCAGTGCGACGCTGTGATTTCGGTGGAACCGGATCGTGCCCGCCCTGGCACCAGGGTTGGCAGCGCGCGATGCGGTGCAGGGTGAGGTAACTGCCCTTGAGAGCGCCGTGGACTTCGAGCGCCTCGATCGAATAGACGGAGCAGGTCGGCTCGAAGCGGCACGACTGCCCGAGCCAGGGGCTCAGCAGCAGGCGATAGCCTTTCACGAGGCCGATCAGCAAGCGCTTCATGACGACGGGGCAGAGGAGCGCGCGGCCCGCGCCAGCAGGTGCTGGAGTTCGGCGCGCACGGCGGCCTTGAGCTTGTCCGAGGAGGCGCTCACGAATTCCTTGCGGTCAAATCCCGCGCGCAGCCGCACCACGTGCGCCGCACGGGGCAGGCCCGCATCGGGTGCGGCGCTCACGGTATAGATCTGACGCTTGATGGCGTTGCGCGTGACCGCGCGGCGCGCCCAGCGCTTGGGCACCATGGCGCCCAGCCAAACATCGTCGGACGCGAACAAAGGCTGCGCGCTCGACGAATCGAGCGCGCAGCGATGCAATGCGAAATGAGCAGTGCGCGCCACGGTGGCACCTGCGAGGACGGCCTGGAACTGCGCGCGGGTCTTGAGCCGCTGCATGGAAGCCGGGCCGCTTGCGTTGTCGCTGGTCGGGCCAGAAGTACTGGCGGCGAAAGCTGGCGCTGGCGGCTCGGCGGCTGGCAACGGCAGAACTGCCGTCAGACGGCCAGGCGCTTGCGGCCCTTGGCGCGGCGTGCGTTGATGACGGCACGGCCGCCACGGGTCTTCATACGGACCAGAAAGCCGTGGGTACGGGCGCGGCGGACTTTGGAAGCTTGGTAAGTGCGTTTCATGATGAGATTTCCTGCTGATTCCCCCGATATCCGCGATGTCCCCTATGAAGCCATGAAGGCCATATTGGACATGCGAGCGCTGGGAGCGTTTTTCGGATGACCCCCGAAAGACGCAATGAGGTTTTCAGGGAAACCCGCAATTATCGCAAACATTCGGCCCAACACCAAACATCGAGCAACTTTGCGGGCCTTTGCCGGGTGCACCCGGGGATGTGGATAAGGTTTTGACAAGTTAGAATGCGGGCCGCCTTGCAGCGGAGCATATCCACAACACATATACCAAAAAATGGCCGCGGGACTCACCACTTTTTCAAGCACCCATGTCGACTGACGGCATCGGTGAGAGCCTCTGGCAGGCTTGCGTCGACCAGCTCGCGCAGGAGCTGTCCGAGCAGCAGTTCAACACCTGGATCAAACCCCTGACGGCGCAGGTCGCGGACGACCTTTCGCGCATGACGGTGTTCGTTGCCAACCGCTTCAAGCTCGACTGGATCCGGGCCCAGTATGCGGGCAAGATTGCCGCCATGGCCGAGAAGATGTACGGCCAGCCGGTTGCAGTTGAGTTAGCGCTCGCTCCGCGCGAAGCACCCGTGCGCTCTACACCCGTTGCCGTTCTGGCCGAAACCGACGTGCCGCGCGACGTGGCCGGGCCGGGCGAGGAACCGGCGGCCGCCGGCTTCAAGAACCGCCTCAATTCGGGCCTGACCTTCGACACCTTGGTGGAGGGCACGGCCAACCGCATGGCGCGCGCCGCGGCCATGCACGTGGCCGGCATGCCGGGCCACCTGTACAACCCGCTGTTCATCTACGGCGGCGTCGGCCTGGGCAAGACCCACCTGATGCACGCTGTGGGTAACCGGCTGCTCGCAGACCGTCCGGATTCCAAAGTTCTCTACATCCATGCCGAGCAGTTCGTCTCGGATGTGGTCAAGGCCTACCAGCGCAAGACTTTCGACGAATTCAAGGAGCGCTACCACTCGCTCGATCTGCTCTTGATCGACGATGTGCAGTTCTTTGCCAACAAGGACCGCACGCAGGAAGAATTCTTCAACGCGTTCGAAGCCCTGCTGGCCAAGAAGTCCCACATCGTGATGACCAGCGACACCTATCCGAAGGGCCTGGCCGACATCCACGAGCGCCTGGTGTCGCGCTTCGATTCGGGCCTCACCGTCGCCATCGAGCCACCCGAGCTCGAAATGCGGGTGGCCATCCTGATCAACAAGGCGCGCGCCGAATCGGCCGAAATGCCGGAAGAGGTGGCCTTCTTCGTCGCCAAGAACGTGCGCTCGAACGTGCGCGAGCTCGAAGGCGCGCTGCGCAAGATCCTGGCGTACTCGCGCTTCAACCAGAAGGAAATCTCGATCGCCCTGGCGCGCGAGGCGCTGCGCGACCTGCTGTCGATCCAGAATCGGCAGATCTCGGTCGAGAATATCCAGAAGACGGTGGCCGACTATTACAAGATCAAGGTCGCCGACATGTACAGCAAGAAGCGCCCGGCCAGCATCGCGCGGCCCCGGCAGATCGCGATGTACCTGGCCAAGGAGCTCACGCAAAAGAGCCTGCCTGAAATCGGCGAGCTGTTCGGCGGGCGCGACCACACCACGGTGCTGCACGCGGTGCGCAAGATTTCGGGCGAGCGCCAGCAGCTCACCGAACTCAACCAGCAGTTGCACGTGCTCGAGCAAACGCTCAAGGGCTGACCGCGAATGTCATCAAGAATGCGCCTCGCAACAGCGGAGAATGGCGTCTTACAAGCGGATTCAAAGAGATAAAGAGAAGAGGAAGAAGACATGATCGTTTTGAAGGCAACCCAAGACAAAGTCCTCGCCGCGCTGCAATCGGTGGCGGGCATCGTGGAACGGCGCCATACGCTGCCGATCCTCGCCAATGTGCTGATCCGCAAGACCGGCGGTCAGCTTCAGCTGACCACCAGCGATCTCGAGATCCAGATCCGCACCACGGCCGAACTCGGCGGCGATGAAGGCAACTTCACCACCACCATCGGCGCGCGCAAGCTCATCGACATCCTGCGCACCATGCCGGCCGACCAGACCGTGAGCCTCGAATCGAGCGCGAGCAAGCTGGTGCTCAAGGGCGGCAAGAGCCGCTTCACGCTGCAGTCGCTGCCGGCCGAAGACTTTCCGCTGGTGCAGGAAGCCGCCAACTTCGGCCCCGTGTTCAGCGTGCCGCAAAAAACGCTGAAGGACCTGCTCTCGCAGGTCTCGTTTGCCATGGCCGTGCACGACATCCGCTATTACCTGAACGGCATCCTGTTCGTGGCCGAAGGCAAGCAACTGAGCCTGGTGGCCACCGACGGGCACCGCCTGGCTTTTTCGTCGGCCACGCTCGACGTCGAAGTGCCGCGCCAGGAAGTCATTCTTCCGCGCAAGACCGTGCTTGAAATGCAGCGCCTGCTGTCGGACGCCGAAGGCGCCATCGAGATGCAGTTTGCCAACAACCAGGCCAAGTTCAGCTTCGGTGGCATGGAGTTCGTCACCAAGCTGGTCGAGGGCAAGTTCCCCGACTACAACCGCGTGATTCCCAAGAACCACAAGAACAGCGTCACGCTCGGCCGCGCCCCCCTCCTGGCCAGCCTGCAGCGCACCGCCATCCTGACAAGCGAGAAGTTCAAGGGCGTGCGGCTCAACATCGAGCCCGGCACCCTGCGCATCGCATCGAACAACGCCGAGCAGGAAGAAGCGCAGGACGAACTCGACATCGACTACGGCGGCGACGCCATCGAGATCGGCTTCAACGTCACCTACCTGATCGACGCCCTGTCCAACATGGACCAGGACATGGTCAAGCTGGACCTGGCCGACTCCAACAGCTCCGCCCTTTTAACCATCCCCGAGAACGCATCCTTCAAATATGTCGTGATGCCGATGCGAATCTAGAAGACAGAAAACACAGCGCCTTGCGCAGACAGCCCGCGGCCCTCCGCGGGTTTGCGCTTTCAAGAGGCCGGAAAAACAGGCTCCCAGAGCCCGAAAAATCCCGTGAATGCCGTGAGAGATAGAGGAATATCCGAATGAGTGCAGAAGAGAACAAGCCCGAAGTGCCCCACACCGAACCGGTCTACACCCCCGAGATCGAGAGTGCGGTGCCGATCGAGATCACGCCCGCCGACACCAGCTACGGCGAAGGCTCGATCACGATCCTCGAAGGGCTCGAGGCGGTGCGCAAGCGCCCCGGCATGTACATCGGCGACACCTCCGACGGCACGGGCCTGCACCACCTGGTGTTCGAAGTGGTCGACAACTCCATCGACGAAGCACTGGCTGGCCACTGCGACGACATCGTCGTCACCATCCACAGCGACAACTCGATCTCCGTCACCGACAACGGCCGCGGCATTCCGACCGGCGTGAAGATGGACGACAAGCACGAGCCCAAGCGCTCGGCGGCCGAAATTGCGCTCACCGAACTGCACGCGGGCGGCAAGTTCAACCAGAACAGCTACAAGGTCTCGGGCGGCCTGCACGGCGTGGGCGTGAGCTGCGTGAACGCGCTGAGCGTGAAGCTGCGCCTGATCGTGCGCCGCGAAGGCAAGATCCACGAACTCGAATTCAGCCGCGGCTTCGTGCAGAACCGTTTGCTCGAGACCGTGAACGGCTTCGAGGTGTCGCCCATGAAGGTCATCGGCGACACCGACAAGCGCGGCACCGAGGTGCACTTTCTGCCCGACACCGAGATCTTCAAGGAAAACGCCGATTTCCACTACGAGATCCTGAGCAAGCGCCTGCGCGAGCTGAGCTTTCTGAACAACGGCGTGCGCATCCGTCTGCACGACGAACGCACCGGCAAGGAAGACGACTTCTCGGGCGCCGGCGGCGTGCGCGGCTTCGTGGAGTTCATCAACAAGGGCAAGACCGTCCTGCATCCGAACTCGTTCTATGCCGCTGGCGAAAAGCCGGCCGACACCTACGGCGGCATCCCGGGCACGCACATCGGCGTTGAAGTGGCCATGCAGTGGAACAGCGGCTACAACGAGCAAGTCCTCTGTTTCACCAACAACATTCCCCAGCGTGACGGCGGCACCCACCTCACGGGCCTGCGCGCCGCGATGACCCGCGTCATCAACAAGTACATCGAAGAGAACGAGTTCGCCAAGAAGGCGAAGGTCGAAGTCACCGGCGACGACATGCGCGAAGGCCTGTGCTGCGTGCTGAGCGTGAAGGTGCCCGAGCCCAAGTTCTCGAGCCAGACCAAGGACAAGCTGGTGTCCAGCGAAGTGCGCGCCCCGGTCGAAGACATCGTCGGCCGCCTGCTCACCGACTACCTGCAGGAGCGCCCGAACGACGCCAAGATCATCTGCGGCAAGATCGTCGAGGCCGCCCGCGCCCGCGAAGCCGCACGCAAGGCCCGCGAAATGACGCGCCGCAAGGGCGTGCTCGACGGCATGGGCCTGCCCGGCAAGCTGGCCGACTGCCAGGAAAAAGATCCCGCACTCTGCGAGGTCTACCTGGTGGAGGGCGACTCCGCCGGCGGTTCCGCCAAGCAGGGCCGCGACCGGAAGTTCCAGGCCATCCTGCCGCTGCGCGGCAAGATCCTGAACGTCGAAAAGGCGCGCTACGAGAAGCTGCTCACCAGCAACGAAATTCTCACCATGATCACCGCTTTAGGCACCGGCATCGGCCGCGCCGGCGCCACCAGCGCGGGCGGCGGGGCGGACGACTTCAACGTTGCCAAGCTGCGCTACCACCGCATCATCATCATGACCGACGCCGACGTCGACGGCGCCCACATCCGCACGCTGCTGCTCACGTTCTTCTACCGGCAGATGCCAGAGCTGGTCGAGCGCGGCCACATCTACATCGCGCAGCCGCCGCTTTACAAGGTGAAGGTCGGCAAGGAAGAGCAGTACCTGAAGGACGGCCCCGCGCTCGACGCCTTCCTGCTCAAGGTGGCCCTGAAGGACGCGAGCATCGAGACCGGCGGCCCCAACTCGACCACGCTCACCGGCGATACCCTGGCCGAACTGGCGCGCAAGCACCAGCTGGCCGAAGCCGTGATTGCGCGGCTGCGCAACTTCATGGATGCGGAGGCGCTGCGCGCCATTGCCGACGGCGTGGCGCTCGACCTCGACACCACCCCCGCGGCCGAAGCCTCGGCCGTGGCGCTGCAGGCCAAGCTGCGCGAACTCAACACCACCGGTGTGCCGGCCGAAGTGAGCAGCGAATTCGATGCCCGCACCGACAAGCCGCTGCTGCGCATCAGCCGCCGCCACCACGGCAACATCAAGAGCAGCGTGCTCACCCAGGACTTCGTGCACGGCGCCGACTACGCCGCGCTCGCCGAAGCCGCCAACACCTTCCGCAACCTGCTGAGCAGCGACGGCGCCACCGTCCGCCGCGGCGAAGGCGAACGCGCCAAGGAAGAAAAAGTGGCCGACTTCCGCATCGCCATGAAGTGGCTCATCGGCCAGGCCGAAAACGCCACCTCGCGCCAACGCTACAAGGGCCTGGGCGAAATGAACCCCGCACAGCTGTGGGAAACCACCATGGACCCGACCGTGCGCCGCCTGCTGCGCGTGCAGATCGACGACGCCATCGAGGCCGACCGCGTGTTCACGATGCTGATGGGCGACGAGGTGGAGCCGCGGCGCGAGTTCATTGAGCAGAACGCGCTGCGGGCGGCGAATATTGACGTTTGATTGATTGATTAGCGATCAGCGGCAGCCCAGCCGGAACTGTTGGTCCCGCGCTTGCTGCCTCTCGTTGCGCAGCCGGTCTTGCGTAGCCATGCCGTGCGGCTGCCGCCCCATCGTGTCGAGCCACTTGATGTGCGCTTCGAGTGCGCTGCACTCGCCCGCCTGCATGTTGTTGCCCGCACTCTGAGCCACCTGGCGTTCATACGATTGCTGCTGCTGCGCCGCGAGCGCCGCATTGCTCCGGTTCGACGCCTCCCGCGCCTCGACGCTCATTCCATCCGCCAGATTCAGATCGCGCCGCAGCCGCACCGTAGTGGCGACCGAGCCTGCCGGGCAGAGGCCATCCGAATAGGTAGCCTTGCCTGACGCACTCACGCACTTTGCGACCTCGACGGTCCCCGGCGCAGCAGAACGATCCGGTTGGACCGCGGAAGACGGTGGCGATGGGACACGCCCGGTCGTCGGCGATGGGACCGGCGGAGAGGGCAGGGCAGAAGGCGCCTTGGGTCTGAGCGCGGCGCGTTGCGCCAACAGCCATTCAGCGCCGCAATAGACCCCGAACATCAGCAAGCCCGACAGCCCGACCCACATCAGCCAGTGGCGCTCCCGCGTGGGGCGCAAGCCGCGCTCCCATTCCGTCATCGCGTTGCGGCTGTCGTGCAGCGGGTCGCGATGGTCGGAATTCATGAAGGCCGAGTATCCCCGCTTCGCTGGCTGTTTCGCCAACGAACGGCCCGGCGCTTCACCAGTAGCAGCCGATCAATGCAATGCGAGACTCAGATTGACCGATGCACGCGAGTGCCGCTCCTGCCGCCCTGCATCATTCGCGCTGCGCGGGCCACGCGGGCCAGCCCGCCCGTCCCGCTCGCCGCGCGGCCGACCAGCGCACCGCCCGCCGCGCCTGCCAGCACACGGCGCATCAGCGAGCGGCTGCTTCCCGCCTTCAGCAGCAGCAAGAGGCCTGCTCCGAGCACAGCCAAGTGCTCGCCCGGAATCCCGCGGCGCTGGGCATCCATCTTCTTGATTGCGTCGATCTTCGATCCGATGGTCATTTGAAAGCTCCTTTTCTGTACGAACTTCTTCATAACCAACGAGGCGGTGCACCGCTGTAGGCGCCGATCACGTGCGCCGCGTCGGATCGGGCGCACACAGAGGGCGTCTCAGGGTTTTCATAGGTAGGACGGTGCAAAACCGCGCAGATACCCGTCACACAATCGTCATGAGCTATTAAAACAATAGCGTTCAGCAGGTCGCCGAGGATCGTTCCTCGTAAACGCTATATCTAGCCCGACTCTTGCTAAGCAAAATCCTCGACGGATTTCACGTCACCCATGATCGAGGACATCGAAGCAATGAACCTTATGCGTCTCCGGCAGCCGATGGCTGCGTTGGTACTGGGCGGCACAGCAGCATTCTTCGGGGCGATGACCACATCGGCCCACGCGTTCTCGAACCCGCCCATCCAGATGGCGCAGGGCGTCGAATACATGTGCGGGGGCACGAGCAAGGACGAAGCCGCTTTCATGCAGATGGTCTCGCCGCGCTGGGCGGCCACGCTCGAGTTCGGCGTCAACGACAGCGCGCAAAAGGGCAATTTCCCCGCGCGGGCTGCGGTCCAGGTGCGCGAAAAGTACACGGGCCGCCCGGTGATGGAAGCCCAGTCGCAAGGGCCGTACATGCTGACACGGCTCGACCCGGGCGCCTACGACGTGAACGTCACGCTTGGCGGCCTCACGATCACGCAGACGCTGACGGTGATCGCCGGCGTGCCGGCACGCGCCGTGTTCATGTGGCCGTCGAATTTCGACATGGCCTCAGTGCTGCCGCCTGCAGCGCAGACCCAGGCGTTCGCGCAGACCTCCGCCGCCCGCTGAGCATCCTCCGCCCTTCGGCTGGCGCCGGGGCCCGGATCCCTTGTTAAGCCTTGTTTAAGCCGTGCGCCGCAGAGTGGCGCCGTGGTGTCTCGCCACGCAGGTACGCAAGAAAAGGAAAGGATCCAGACCATGACCACCCTTCGGATTTCATCGCCCAGCCGGCCCGCCGCAGCGGCCGCCACCATGCTGTGCGGCGCCGCTCTTCTTTTCTTGGCGGCGCTGACTTCAGCGCACGCCACGGTCAACCCGCCGATCCGCATGACGCACGGCATCGAATACATGAGCGGCGGCATCGGCAGCGACGAGGCCCAACTGATGGAAACGGTGGCGCCACGCTGGCCGGCCACGTTCGAGTTTGCGATCAAGGACCACAAGGGCGCCGATTTCGCGTCCGACGTCCGCGTGACCGTGCGCGACAGCCGCGGCACGGTGCTGCTCGACAACGTGGCGTCGGAGGGCCCGTTCATGGTGGCTCGCCTCGACCCCGGCACTTACGAAGTGGAGGCTCGCTTGCGCGGAAACACGCTCAAGCAAACGCTGCAGGTGGCACCAGGAACGCCCGCCCGGATGGCATTTCTGTGGCCAGCAGGCACCGACATGGCTTCGGCCGGCACGCGCACGGTGCAGTAACAAGCGAGCCTGGTTTCGGACGCCGGGCCCCGGACCTCCGGTTTTCGAGTTCACATCACCCGCGGTGCCTGCTATCCGGGGCCCCTGCGCTATAGAAAAAATAGCTACTCGGGCGCCGCAAGGCGCCTTGAATGCACGGCATGCGCCTTGCAGATGTCCCATCCCGGGCAACGCCCTTTCCCATTGCCCCAATGCCGATACGTCTCCTGAGCGTTCTCACCGCGCTCCTGCATGTCTACATGGCGCTGCGCCTGCTGCCCGCGCTGGCCACGCTCACGCCAGCCTGGCCGCTGGCGCTGGCCGCGCTCGCCATCTCGGCCGTCACGATCCCGCTACCCTTTGTCTCGCGCCGCATTGCGCCCAACGCCTCGCTGGGCGAAACGCTCAAGTGGGTCGGCCTGATCAGCATGGGCTGGTTCTCGTCGATGTTCGTCTTGACGCTGGCGCGCGAGGCCGGCTTGCTGCTTATCTGGCTGGCGAGCACGCTGGGCGGCCCGCAGGTGCGCTGGGACGCGTTGCTGCCGTGGAGCGCACTGGCGGTGCTGGCAATGGCCACGGGCACTACGCTGATCGGCTTCATCAATGCCCGCCGCACCGCCAGCGTGAAGCACGTCGACATTCCGATTCGCGGCCTGCCGACGGCGCTCGACGGCTTCACGATCGCGCAGCTCAGCGACATCCACGTCGGTCCGACGATCAGGAGCGCCTACATCCAGCGCATCGTCGATGCGGTGAACCGGCTCGGCGCCGACGCCATTGCGATCACGGGCGACTTGGTGGACGGCACGGTGGCCGAACTGCGCGAGCACATCGCCCCCTTGGCCGGCCTGACTGCGCGGCACGGTACTTTCGTGGTCACGGGCAATCATGAGTATTACGCCGGGGCCCATGCATGGATCGACGAACTGCGTCGGCTCGGCCTGAAGGTGCTGCTCAACGAGCACGTGGTGCTGCAAACGCGCAACGTGCGCGGCGCGCAGAACGACGAAGAGCTGTTCGAAAGCCAGCTGGTGCTGGCCGGCGTGACCGACTACACCGCGGGGCATTTCGATGCCGCGCATGAAAGCGACCCCCACCTGGCGCTGTTCGACGCGCCGCCGCTGGTGCACACGCGGGTGCTGCTTGCGCACCAGCCGCGCAGTGCGCCGTTGGCGGCCAAGGCCGGCTACCAGCTGCAGCTGTCGGGCCACACGCACGGCGGCCAGTTCTTTCCGTGGAACCTCTTCGTGCCGATGCAGCAGCCCTTCACGGCGGGCCTGCACCGGCTGCACGACATGTGGATCTACGTGAGCCGCGGCACCGGCTATTGGGGGCCGCCCAAGCGCTTTGGCGCGCCTTCCGAGATCACGCTGCTGACCCTGGTGCCTGCGCGCAATTAATTAGGCACGCGCCCGCTCAGTCGCGCAGCTCGGCCAGGCGCCGGGCGTTCGAAGTGGCGGCGGCATGGATCGGCTTCAGCCCCTGGCGCGCGATGCGGACCGCCGCACCCGACAGCTGGCTGGCCGTGCCCGCCGCGCGCGCGGCAGCCCTGACGAAAGCATCGCTGCGCACGGCCGCCTGCGCCGGCGTGACGCTGCCCGTCATCGAGAGGAAGGCGCCCGCGCTCTGAAACCATTGCTGCAGCGCGCGGTTCGCCAGGGCGACATGGCTGCTGTGCCACTGCTTGGCCATGGCCACCCCCGATTCGCCCGCCGCGGCGAGCTTTTCATTGCCCATGAGCTGGAACTCGGCAAGGTCTGCCGCGCTGGGCGTGAGTCCCGCCTTGGCAATGCGCTCGGTGCGCATCTGGATCACGGAGCCTGAAGACAACAGCATCTCGTGGGTCTTGAGGGCCACATCGACCCACAGCATCAGGGGGCTGGCCAGACGAACGGCGGAGGTAAGGGACGACATGAGGGCGGGTCTATGGAATGGACGAACACCACTATAGGCGCCGACGAAGGGGATTTGCTGCACTGCAACAAAATGCGCAGCCATTTTGTTGAACAAGTCGTGCCTTTTGACACGGAAACAGCCTTCCGCCCCGGCAGTGAACAGAACGGAAGTAATTATTTACTTCCTTCATTGACAACGGCCCGTGCGCGCCAGCGCTTGGCGCGCAGTTCCGCAACAAAGTAAGCCAGCGTGGCCACGCCCAACGGCAACAGGTAGTAGAGGCCCCGGTAGACCAGCAGTACGCCCAGCAGCCGGCCTTGGGGCACCTGGTCCGAAAGCAGCGCAATGAACACCGCTTCCAGCACGCCAAGCCCCGCCGGCACGTGGGTGATGACGCCCGCCACCGCGGCCACGAGCAGCACCGCAAGCACCGAGTGGTAAGCCAGCTCACCCTGCAGCAGCACCCAGATCACGCCGCCTATCAGCGACCAGTTCAGGCAGGACATGGCCAGCTGGAGCAGCGCCATGCGCAGCGACGGAACCTTGAACGAATGGCGGTGAATACGAAAGACGTGTCCGCTGGCGAAGGCGCACAGCACCAGGTACGCCGCGGCCACCAGCAGCAGCACGGCGCCGAGGATGCGCAGGCCCGCGTTATCGATCTTCCAGTCGGCCGGCAGCACCAGCGGCCAGACGCAGAAGACCGCGCCAGCCACCACCAGGTAACCGAGCCAGTTGGTCAGCATGCTGAAACCCAGCACGCGGGTGATGGTGCCGTTGGAGAGTTCCAGCCGCGAGTAGAGCCGGTAGCGAAACGCCACGCCGCCAACCAGCGAACCCAGGTTGAGGTTGAAGGCGTAGCTGATGAAGGTCACCCCCATCACGATGCCGGCACTCAGCGGGTGCCGCGTGAGATGCCGGCCCAGGAGGTCATAGGTGCTGTAGAGCGCAAAACTGCTGGCGGCCAGCGCGCCCGCCAGCAGCAGCGTGGCCCCGGGAAGCGCGCGCACGGCGTCGAACACCTCTTGCCAGTCGATGGCGCGCGCCTGGTTCACGAGCAGCCAGGCGATCAGGCCGAAAAAAGCCCAGGCCGCGATCCGGCGCGCCCAGGGCCACCAGGGCCGGTGCGCAAGCCGTGCAATATGGGTGCTCATGCCACTTCCGTCGGCGTCACGGCGTCGTCGCCGTTTTTCTTGTCCGTCTCGCGTCGTTCGCGCCTTTCGGCCAGGACAATGGCCTCGGCGGGCGTCAGGCGCGGCACCTGGCGCGGCAGCCAGCCGAGCCAGGAGGGATACCAGCGCAAGAAGTGAAAGATGAAGAAGCTGCGCACCAGCCGCCAGCCGCTCCATTCGTTCTCGAGGTCGGCGGGGCCGATCTGCTTGCAGCTCTTGCACATGAGCGTGTCCATGCGCTCCCACAGCAGCTGGTTGAAAGCCTTGTCGCGTGCGATCACGTTGGCTTCGAGGTTGAGCGACAGGCTCAGCGGATCGAGATTGCTCGAGCCCACTGTGGTCCAACGGTCGTCCATCAGCGCGATCTTCGCGTGCAGCGGGCGTTCGCAGTACTCATAGATGCGCACGCCTGAATGCATCAGGTGGTGGTAGAGCATGCTCGCGGCCGTCTTGACGATCGGCATGTCGGGCTCGCCCTGCAGAATGAGCCGCACGTCCACGCCGCGCCGCGCCGCGCGGCGCAGTTCCTTGATGAGCCGGTAGCCCGGAAAGAAATACGCATTGGCAATCACGATGCGCTGGCGCGCGGCGCGGATCGCGATCAGGTACTGGCGCTCGATGTCGCCGGTGTGGCGCCGGTTGTCGCGCGTGACGAACATCGCCTCCACTTGGCCAACCGCTTCCCGGTCGGCCGGCGGGGCTTGCTTGAGGCGGCGCCGGAACCAGCGCGGCCCCTTGTCGCCGAGCGCGATGGCACGCAGCACGAACTGATGGATCTGCGCCACGATGGGCCCACGGAGTTCCACCGCGTAGTCCTGCTTGGCCTTGGGCCCGAAGTCGAGCAGATGGTCGGCCGAATAGTTGATGCCCCCGACGAATGCAAGCTCGCCGTCCACCACCACGATCTTGCGGTGCATGCGCCGGAACACGTTGAGTCGCTGGCCGAGGATGCGCTTGCCGTGATCGAACACCCGCGTCCTCACGCCCACCGAACTCAGCCCTTCGATGAATTCGCGCGAAAGATCGGGCGAGCCGAATCCGTCGACCAGCATGTCGATCTTGACGCCGCGCTGGGCCGCGGCACGCATGGCGGCGTGCAGCGCCAGGCCCACCTTGTCCTCGAACAGGATGAAGGTCTCGATGATGACTTCGCGCTTTGCCTCGCGGATGGCGTCGAACACGCGCGCAAAGTACTCCTCGCCGTTTTCGAGCAGCGCAATGCAATTGCCACCGATCCAGCGGTCGCCGTTATCCATGGCAGCCACCTTCAGTGCCCGCCGGGGCGGGCGATGGAAGTCGCGGCGCGAAATGAACTGCGCGGAGCATGGGCGTAGTCCATCTTCAAAGGTCGATGTTCGCCACCAGCGGCGCATGGTCCGACAGGTGCGACCAGGGCTTGCGCGGCAGCACCACCGGTTCATGCACGCCCGCATTCCGAACGTAGATGCGGTCCAGCGGCAGCAGCGGAAAGCGCGACGGAAAAGTCTTGGCGGCCGCGCCGTTCGCATGCAGGAACACCTCGCGCAGCGCGGCGCCTTCTTCGAGCACCCGGTGCGCGCGGCCGCGCCAGTCGTTGAAGTCGCCCGCCACGATCAGCGGCGCGTCGGCCGGCACCTCGTCGCGCACGATGTGGCAGAGCAGCTCCAGCTGCTGCTGTCGATGCGTCTCGGCCAGGCCCAGATGGGCACAGATCGCATGCACGTCGACCGTGCGGCCCGGCAGGCGCAACACGCAATGAAGCAAGCCGCGCTTTTCGGGGCCGGCCACCGACACGTCGTGGTTGCGGTAATGCACGATCGGAAACTTCGACAACAGCGCGTTGCCGTGATGCCCCCTCGGATACACCGCGTTGCGCCCGTAGGCGAACTGCGGCCACATGGTGTCGGCCAGGAATTCGTAGTGCGGCGCCTCCGGCCAGTTGTTGACCTTGCGCGAGTGGCGCGAATGAGTGCCGAGCACCTCCTGCAGAAAGACCACGTCGGCCCCCACGGTGCGCACCGCGTCCCGAAGCTCCGGAAGAATGAACTTGCGGTTGAGCGCGGTGAACCCCTTGTGGGTGTTCACCGTCATGACCTTGAGCGAGGTCGGCGCCGCTGCGGGGAGGGGAATCGGGGAAGAAGACATCGATGCTGTGGTTGTACGTTGCCGCGCCGCCGGCGCCTGTAGGAACGCGCCACCTTCTTCTCCACCTTTCGCAACAGGGCGGCCGGCTCCTACAGGCAGGCCTGCCGCACCCCGACATGGCCGGCATCCCGGGCCTCCTACGGTGGGATTTCAGGCCGAAGAAAACGGCCCGTCCGTCAATCGTTCACCGATCTCTCGAGACAAGCAAAGGAAACCACCATGAAGCAAGGAATCTTTCACGCCACGCTGCTGGCCGGCCTGATGGCCACGGCCGGCGCCGCCATGGCGCAAGCCACCTCGATACCCGCCCAGCCCGACCCGTCCGTGGGCGGCCAGGCCAGCACGCAGACACCCTCCGGCGTGCCTAACCCGCCGCAGCGTCCGGACACCAGCATGCCGGCTTCGCGCGAAGCCGTGAAGGCCGAAGCGCGCGCCCACAACCGCAACAACATCAACAACCCGGTGCCGAAGGGCGAGGCCAGCACCACCGTGAACGCCCAACCCAACGCCATGCCGCAACCCACGGGCGAGATGTCGCGTGCCGAAGTGAGCCAGCAGGCCCGCAAGACCAAGCCCCGGTTCGGCCAGCCGGGCGAACGGCCGGACGTGCCGACGAATCCGACGGAAAGGACCGGCACACCTCAATAAACCCGCGTACTAACCCACGTACGTAGAAAACGTAAAAAGCCCGCGATGCACGAGGCATCGCGGGCTTTTTATCGTTTGCGCCGTTCAGCGCGCCGTTCGCTCAGCTCTTGGTGGGCGCTGCCGAATGGTGGCCGTCGGGACCACCGTGGCCATGGTGGCCATGGTGGCCGCGATGCCCGTGCATGCCCACATGCACCGTTTCCGCGTCGAAGGTCTTCTTCTGCTCGGGCGTCAGCGCCGCATAGAAGGTCTTGGTGGCTTCAGCGCGCTTGGCGAACCTTGCGCTGCGTTCGGCCTGGCGGGCCTGCATGCGCTCCAGGCGCTCGGGCGTGGTCAGCTTGGCAAATTCCGCGCGGTCCATGCGCGGGGGGCGGGCGCCGGCCGGCGGCTGGCTGGCCGATGCGAAAGTGCTCCACGCGCTTTCCTGTGCGGCAGTCAGCTTGAGCTTTTCCTTCAGTGCGGCAAGGCGCTTGGCGCGATGTTCCTGCATGCGCTGCATGCGCTCGGCCGGGTCCATGCGCTTGTTGTGCTGCGCCTTGTTTCCGGCGGCACCATCGGCCTGGGCGACGGCCGCGGGCGGGGTCGAAGAGGTGCTGGGTGCGGCCGGTGCCTGGGCGAAGGCGCCCGAAGAGGCGAGGGCGGCCGATCCGAGAAGGCTGGCCCAGACGATGCGTTGGCGAAGAGAGATCATGAAAAGTGCTTCCTTTCGAAGAAGCCCGCTGCCAAGGGGCAGCAGGTGAAGCGAAGTGTGGAAGACCTCTGTATCGCCCAGGTGAGCCGACAGTGAGCGTGCGTAAAGAATCATGAACAGCCAGGGCTCGCGCCGCCCGCGGCGTGGCTTATTTCGGCCTTGGAGGCTTCAGCCCGCGATCGGGTGCCTGCAGCTTGCCCGCCCGCAGCTCGCCGACTGCCAGTGCCACTGCCCGGGCCGCGTTGCGCACTTCTTCCTGCACGTCTTCGTCGGCGTCGAGGCTGTCGTGGCTGCTTGCATAGGGCTCGTAGTAGCCGATGTAGCGGTCGAGCCGGGCCTGCGTGCCCGCATCGATCAGGCCCATCCAGTCGAGCCAGTCCGACAGATTGCGGCGCAGGCTCTCGACGCCGGCCACGTCGCCGTGCACCACCACGCCGTAAACCCGGCCGCTCAGGTGCTTGGGGTAGCCCCAGCCTTCGAGCTCGAGGGCCTTGGCTTCGTCAGGCTTCTTGCCGTGGGTGCTGGTGGGGTCGGGGTTGCCGCCATCGGCGCACACCAGCCGGTCGGCCATGAGCTTGAGCGGGCTCGCGGACTGGTACCAGTGGGTGGGCGTGAACAGCATCACGCCGTGCGCGGCAACCCAGCGCTCGTAGATCTCGTTCATCCAGTCGCCGGTCTGGCGCAACGAATGATTGGGATAGCAACTGCAGGGCCAGTGGCACAGCGGCATGGCGGTGGAAACGCAACCCTTGCAGGGATGGATTTGCCGGCCGTATTCGGAGGTGAGCAGGCTCAGGTCGAGCACGTCGACGTCGATGCCGCAGCCGTCGAGCACCTCGCGCGCAAGCTGCACCAAGCGCCAGGTCTTGGAAATTTCGCCGGGACAGGTGCCGTCGTTGCGCGGCGAGCCATTGACCAGCAGCACGCGCGACCGCGTCTGCGGGTTGCCCCAGGCGGCCTCTGCCGCGTCGATGCGGGCCTTGGCCTCGAGCCAGTCAACTGAAAGTTCGTACTCGGGATCGGCATAGCCGGGGCCGGCCTTGCGCGTGACCGGCGCCTTGCGCCCTTCCTGGTAAGCCTCCCAGGCAATGAGCTCGATGCGCTGCAACGACTCTTTCTCGGCCTCGAAGGCCGGGTCCTGGAACGACTGCATGAAGCGCTCGTGGAACCGGTCGCGCTGCAACGTTTCGGGCGCCTGTCCTTTGCGGACCCGGGGCGCTTTGGAGGTGCTGGACGTGCTGGACGTGCGAAAAGGCATGGCGCCAATCTATGCGCCGCATTGCCGCCCGTGACCTGCGCGCGGCGCCGATTTTCGGTAGGCCTGCGACTACATGCCGAACTTGCCGTTCTGGAAATCGTGCACCGCCTGCTTCACTTCTTCCTGCGTGTTCATCACGAAGGGGCCGTACTGCGCAATCGGTTCGCGCAGCGGCCTGCCGGCAATCAACAGCGCACGTGCCGGGCTGTGGTTGGTGGCGCCTGCGCGCAGCACCACGCCGTCGCTGCCGGGCTCGTTCGCAAGAATGGCCATGCGGCGCGTCGGCACCTCGCTGCCCGAGATCCACACCGATTCGCGGAACACGTACACCAGCGCGTTGTGATCGTCCGGCAGGGGCTGCGCAAACTCGGCGCCCGGCGGCAGGGCGATGTCGAGATACAGCGGCTCCGAGTCCTCGCGCCGCACCGCGCCCTCGATGCCGTGGCTGGCGCCGGCGATCACGCGCACCTGCACGCCCGCGGCGGTGGTGTATTCCGGAATTTCCTCGCTCTGGATGTCGCGATACCAGGGCTCGCGCATCTTGTCCTTCGCGGGGAGGTTGAGCCAGAGCTGAAAGCCTTCCATGAGGCCGTCTTCCTGTTCCGGCAGTTCGCTGTGGATGAGCCCGCGGCCGGCCGTCATCCACTGCACGCCGCCGTTTTGCAGCAAGCCCTCGTGGCCCGCGCTGTCGCGGTGGCGCATGCGGCCCGCGATCATGTAGGTCACGGTTTCGAAGCCCCGGTGCGGATGGTTGGGAAAGCCGCCGATGTAGTCGCCCGCGTTGTCGCTGCCGAAGGCATCGAGCATCAGGTAGGGGTCGAGCCTTTTCTGCAGCGGCTGCTGCAGCACACGGGTGAGTTTGACGCCGTCGCCATCGCTGGTGGATACACCGGCCACGATGTGGTCGATGCCGCGCGGCGTGGCGACGGGATCGGTGGGGTGGTTGGCATGATGATTTGCGTTCGTCATGCAGCCATGGTGGCACTAACGCCGCAACCGCACCACCGGTGGGGGTGTGGCTTTCAGGGGTGTGTGGCTTTCAGGTGGGCGCCGTCACCGCGGCCACTGCTGCCGCTGCCAGTAGCGGTACTGCCACTGGGTGGAAAAACCGGCCCGCCGGTAGAGCGCATGGGCCGCGAGGTTGTGCGCATCGACCTGCAGGAAGACGCGCTCGAAGCCGCGCTCGAGCGCGGCCTGCGCCATGCCCGCGAGCACTCGCCCCGCCAGGCCCCTGCCACGCTGCGACTGCTCGGTGCGCATGCCGTGCACGCTGGCCCATCCATGGCTGAAGGCCATGGCGCCCGCGGCCACGGTGCGCCGGCCTTCGCGCACGCTGGCATAGAGCGACCCCTTGGCACGCGACAGGGCCCGCACGCGATGCGCGCCATCCACCGGATCGAAGCCCTCGCCGAGAAACAGCGTCGCCCAGGCCTCGTCGGGCGCAAGGTCGACCTCGGCCAGCGCGGCGTCGGCCGCTGCCACCTCGCGCATGCGCTGCGCGGAGCCGATCTGTACGCAGGTCGGCGAATCGCCGACGTAGTGCCGCTGCTCCAGCTCGGTTTGCAGCGCAGCAAAGCAAGGAAGGTCGGCAAGCCGGAAGGCGGGCACGAACTGCCGGCTGTCGTAGCGGTCTTCGATGCGGTCGATCGTGTGGTCGCTGACCTCGCCGCGGTGCAACGGCACCGCCGACCTGGCGCGCTTGACGGTGCCGTCGTCGAAGGGCAGCAGCCAGCCGTCGAGTTCTTCGACGGCAAGGGGAGACACGGCGGCGACCGTGGCGCGCTCGATGGCCTCGACATCGTTCATGGCGCCGCCTCGGGCGCCGTGAACCGGGCCGCCGCCACGCTCTTGAGCAAGGCCTCGCGCTGGTTGCGGCTGATGCCGCGCACGCTCTCGGCCACCCACTTGGTTCGGTCGGGATCGATGCGGCCGTCGTGCCGCCATTGCTCGAGCACCGCCTGTGGCTTGTGCAGCATGGCCGCGAGCCATACGGCCTGCGCGGGTTCCAGGTTGCGCGCCGGGCGCTTGAAATATCGCCGCGCGGCGGCTTCGGCACCGCACAGGCTGCCGCCCCAGGGCGCGTTGTCGAGGTAAAGCTGCAGGATGCGCGCCTTGCCGAGCGTCTGTTCCATTTCGACCGCGTAGAGCAGCTCGCGCAGCTTGCGCTCGGCGGTTCGGTCGCTGCCGGTCACCAGCATCTTGGCGAGCTGCTGGGTCAGCGTGCTGGCGCCGCGCTTCTGCTGGCCGTCCTTCTGGTTGTTGTCGATCGACGCGACGATTTCGGTCAGGTCGTAGCCGGCGTGGGTGAAGAAGCGCTGATCCTCGGCCGCGATGACCGCCCGCGTCAGCCAGCTGTCGTTGGCCAGCTTCGACGGCGCGCCGCAGCTGGTGCGCGCGCCGAGCATGGCTTCGGTGCCCAGCCCTTCGACGGTGAACTGGCTGACGGTGGGAATCACGACGAACGTGGCTTCGGGCAGCGCCACCTGGCCGCGCAACGCCAGCGTGCCGCCGATGCGGGCGCGCTGCAGTTCGGGCAGGTTGGGCGCGAGCACCGCATACCAGCGGGCGATGGGCGCGTCCTTGATGTCGGCGCTGAGGTGCATGCCCTTGGGCGAAAGGCGCCCTTCCCATTGGCCCTGGATCACGGCGGCGGCATCGGCAGTGCGGGGCGTGGCCGCGAGGGTACCGGACAGCGTGTTGCCGTCGCGCCTGACGGTGGCGATCAGGCCTTCGACCTGGATCGGCTGCGTGCCGAGCGCCGGGACATCCACGCTGCAGGGTGCGCAGCGCATCTCGAGCAGGCCCTCCGCGTCCTTCCAGGCGAAATGGATCGTGCCGAAACGCGTGTCCAGAGCGTGGCCATGAAGCCGCGGCGCAAGCCACGACGAAGTGGCCAGGCGCACCGCCGTGGGCACGCCGACTTGAAAGCTCAGCGGGCCGGCCTTGACGGTGGTGCTCCACTCGCCCGCCGCGGGTGCAAGCGCGAACCTGGCTATCAGAAAGATGGCCAGGCCGGCTGTCACCACCACGGCCGACAGCGCATAGATCACGAATCTCAGGGTCTTGTTCACACAACTCTCACAAGGGTCTCGCCACCGTGACGGCTTGCCACGGACCGCGCGACTGCCCGCTGGCTGCCGCCCAGTACCAAGCTGAAGTGTCGGTGAAAGCGGCGCCTTCGGCATCGACGATGCGCTCGCAAACGCGGAACTTTTTCACACCGTGCCGTTGCGCAACAAAGCAGCGCCACAGACGTGCCTGCGCGTCGCGTTCCAGGCGCGCCTGCTCGATGCGAAAACCCAGCGCGCGGTAGCAGTCGGCCGCCGGATGCAGCATGCGCGTGGGTGCGTCCACCGCGCGCATCACGATCGTCTGCGTGCCGTCGGTCATGCGGCCGATGGCACCCGGAAAACGGTCGGCAAAGCGCTGCTCGACCTCGCTCAGCGCCATCGGGCGCAGCGGCGCGCCATCCCATTCGCGCGGCCATTCGTGCGACGCCACGGCCGCCACCGGCCCCGGCGGCGAACGCAGGGCCGCAGCGGTCGACCACAGCAGACACAGCAGCATCGCGAGCGCGAACGCCGCCTTGTGGCCGATGCGATTGATGAAGTGGTTAGCGAAAAAGTTTTCAAAGAACCGTGTCGACATGGCGGCCTCCTTGCGCGGTGATCAGGCCCGGAATGGGCTGGTCGGCAAATCCGGGCGCCGTGCGCGCCGGCACCATCAGGCGGGCGATGCCGCCGCACACCACAGCCAGCACCAGCAGGCCGAGCAGGTTGTGCGCCCAGGGCGCCAGCGGATGGCCCGCGCCTTCGAATGCAATCAGCACGCTGTTGCGCAGGATGTTGCCTGCCAGCACCAGCAGCCCGACCATCGGCAGCCGGCGCAGAAAGCCGCCGTCGCTGCGGCGCGCCCAGAGCGCCACCGCGCACGCAGTGAAGTAGCCGAGCCACACCATCTGCACGCCCGAGCACGGCGCATCGACGATGACCAGCCGGCCATCGACCAGCAGGCTGCTTCCCTCGCGCGCCACGCTGAAGCCCGGCGCCAGCAGCCAGCGGCTCGCCTCGGCCGTGACCACGCGCAGCGGATAGCCCGCATAGAACTGCAGCGACGACAACAGCGGCAAGGCCAGCACCGCAAGCCCCACGACCGGCAACGCGGCCACGCGCCGCGGCAGGAAGGCGAGCAAGCCGCACGCCAGCGCCAGCACCGCCACCAGGCCCGCCGCGAGCGGGGGCAGGGCGGGCAGCGCCCCAAGCCCCGTGCGCAGCAGCGTGGCCAGCAAGGTGCCGGCCCCCGCCAGGGCCAGCCAGCCCAGCCGCGGCGCGGCGCGCAATTCGCGCCGCCATTGCCACGCCAGCGCGGCCAACGCAGCCAGCGCCAGGAGGCCCAGCGGGTCGTCGGAGCCGTCGCGCATGCGCCGGACCATCCAGGCCCAGGTCGGTGCCAGTGCGGCGAATTGCAGCGCAAGCCAGCCGGCGGCCGGTGCGCGGTCGATGCGGATGCCCCAATCCACGATGCGCGGATGGCGATGGGCAAGTACGGCCAGTGACATTTGTTTTTCCTTTTTCTTTTGCGTTCAGGCCGTGAAGCGGCGCGGGTCGTTGCGCCGCGCGCGGCGGCGCAGCATGGCGAGCATCGACAGCACCACGGCAATGGCGCCCAGCGTTTCGGGCTCCGGCGTGCTCGGCACCTCGGCGCCGAGTGCGAGTTCGCTCACGCCCTGCGGCAAGGGCAGCGGCTGGTTCACGTCCACGCTGTTCTGCGGCGCGAGGTTGCGCACCACCTTGTCCACGGCGATGAAGCTGGTGTACTGCGTCAGCAGGCTGTACTTCAGGCCGAGTTCGGTGATGCGCTCCTTGAAAGCGCCGCCGCCCTCGAGCGTCTCCTGGTCGCGGAGGCTCTCGATGCGGTGGCGTGCCCACAGCGTGCGCAGCGCGGCGGTGTCCTGGCGCATCTGCGGGTCGATGCGCAGCTCCTGGCGATACGGGCCGTTGGCGCCGTGGCCTTCGACGATCACGCGGCCCCTGGCCTTTCCTTCGGCATCCGCGCGCCACTTGCCGAACACGATCACCGGGCGTTCGCCGAGCACGTCGGGCAGGGCTTGCGGCTCCACGTCGTATACGTCGAGGCCGCCGAAAGTGACCTTCACGTTGGTGAGCACCGGCGACTCCACCATGCGGCGGAAACGCGCGGCCTGCTCGGGCGCCTGGATCGGGTCGGTGATGATGAAGGGCTCGCCCATGCCGGCGCGCGCAATGCCTTCCATCAGGCTGCGGTTCACCGACGAGCCGATGCCGAAGGCGAACACGTTGGCCTTCGACAGGTTCTTGCGCACCAGCTCGAAAGCCTCGCGCTCCACGCTCACGTAGCCGTCCGTCACCAGCACCACGGTGCGCGACACGTTCTCTTCCTTCGGCTCGGCATAGACGCGCTTGAGCGCGGGGATCAGCTCGGTGCTGCCGCTGCCGCCGTAGTTCTGGATGGTGGCGAGCGCCTGCTCGATGTTGGCGCGCGTGGCCGGCACCGATTGGGGCGAGAGCATCTTGTTGCTGCCCGAGAACAGCAGCACGTTGAAGGTGTCGCTCGGACGCAGCCCGCCGATCAGGCGTTCGAGCACGGTCTTCGCGGTGTCGAGCGGAAAGCCGTGCATCGATCCCGAGATGTCGACCACGAAGATGTAGTCGCGCGGCGAAATGGCGTTGGCGGCCACGGCCTTGGGCGGCTCGACCATCGCGAGAAAGAAGTTCTCCGTGCTCCCATCGGTGTTCTGGCCCTTGTAGAGCATCAGGCCCGATTCGATCTTTTCGCCAGCAAGGCGATAGTCGAGCACGAAGTCGCGGTTGTCCGCGGGGCGGCCGTCAGCCGCGAGCACCACGTCGGCATGCCGGTCTTCATCGCTCTTCTTCACGTCGATGGCGTGGGTGTTCGAGCGAACCTCCTTCAGGCCCATGGGCGTGTCGATGCTGGCCTTGAGCCTGAAGCTGGTGCCGGGCGCCACGCCCGCGCGCAGCGTGGGCTGGGCCACCCACTTGGCCTGGGCGTTTTCCGACTGCGGGCTGTTGTAGCGCGGGCCCACCACGGTGGGAAACACGAACGCGTAGTTGCCCGATTGCGGCACCAGGAGCTCGGTGTAGCGCAGTTCCACCCTCACGTCGTCGCCCGGCAGGATGTTGGCGACGTTCATCTGGAACACGTTGGGCAGGTGCTGCTCGAGCAGCGCGGCGGTCTTGCCTTCCTTCTTCGCGGTGTCGTATTCGATCTGCGCCTGCTGCTTCTCGCGGATCTGCGCGGTGATCAGGCGGTCGGCCAGGCGCACGTTGAGACCGCTGACCGCGGCCTTGGTCGAGCCCGGAAAAACATACTTCGCTTCGATCGCGCGCTGGCCCTCGTTGCGGTAGGTCTGCGTGACCGTCACGTCGGCAATGACGCCCGAGATCTTCACCGCCACCTCGGTTCCCTTGAGCGGCAAGCGGTCGACCGAGGGGTCGTCGCTCTTCACGAAGAAGTAAGGGCTCTCGGTCTTCAGCCGCGGGCCGGGTGCTTCCTGTGCATGCACGGGGTTGAGGCTGAGCGCGACGAAGCCCGCGGTGGCCAGGCTCACGGTGGCGAGCCAGAGCCAGCGGCCGGGACGGGAGGTGGTGTGGGCATCCATGGCGGTGGTGTCGGTGTCCGTGCGAACTTGCACAGCCGCAACTGTCACCGCCGCGCGAGAAGGAAATTGGAAGGCTGCTTGAAGTCCGCCTGCCGGACGCAGCCTTGTGTGAAGCCTGTGTGAAGTCCGCCGCCGGCCACGCTTCACACGGCCTTCGGATCGCACGGCGAGCATCACGGCTTCGCTATCGAAGAGGAGAAAAAAACATGTTTCAGTTGTTCAAGGCCTTGCAGGGTTCGATGCTGGTCAAGGTCGCCGGCCTGCTCATGCTCACGCTCCTGCTGTGCATTCCATTGGCCGAGATCAACTCGATCAACCGCGAGCGCGGCCACAGCCAGCGCGAGGCGGCCGAGGAGCTTGCCGCCACCTACGCGAGCGGGCAGACCATGGTGGGCCCGCTGCTGCTGGTGCCCTATGTGGAACGCTGGATGGAGCCGCTGCGCAATGCGCAAGGCAAGGTGATCGGCCAGGAGGCGCGCAGCAAGGAAATGGCCCACGCGGTGTTTCCCGACAAGCTGCACATCGAAGGTTCGATGGCGCCGCACGAGCGCTATCGCGGCATCTTCAGGATTCCGTTCTACACGCTCAACGCCACGCTCGGCGGCGGTTTTGCGGCCTTCGACCCCAAGTCCGTGGCGCACAGCGAAGCCGATTCCCGCATCGAGTTCAAGGCACCTTTCGTCGTCTTCTACGTGAGCGATCTGCGCGGGCTCGACGGTTCGCCTTCCATCGCGATGAACGGCGAGGGCCTGCGTTTCAAGCAGCGCGTGCCCGGCCTGGCGGACAGCAGCTGGCTGGCCGATGGGGTCCACGCACCGCTCACCGGCGCCGCGCTCGCCGCATGGGAATCCAAGGCGCCGCTGCCCTTCGAGATGAAGCTCGGCCTTGTCGGACAAGACACGCTCTCGATGGTGCCGATTGCCGAAGAGACCACCGCCCACCTGAGCTCGCCGTGGGCGCATCCGAGTTTCGGCGGCCGCTTTCTCGCCGCGAAGCGCGAAGTGACCCCGCAGGGTTTCGATGCGCACTGGCGCGTGTCGTCGCTGGTGACCTCGGCGCGCGAGCAAGTGCGCGCCGGACTGTCGGACCGCGATGATCGCAGCGCTGCTGCCGCCGCCACGGCCGCCGCAGCAACCGTCGGCCATGCGCCACGCAACCTCGGCCCGCTGCAGACCTTCGACGTGTCGCTCGCCCAACCGATCAACGTGTATTCGATGAGCACGCGCGCCGGCAAGTACGGCGCGCTCTTCATCGGCCTGGTGATCATGGCGGCCTTCATGTTCGAGCTGTTCCGCAGGCAGCGCATGCATCCGGTGCAATACGGGCTGGTCGGACTTTCGATCGCGCTGTTCTTCCTGCTGCTGCTGGCCCTGTCCGAGAAGCTGGCTTTCTGGCTGGCCTATGCCAGCGCGGCCGCAGCGAGCGTGCTGCTGCTGGGTATCTACTTCAGCGCTGTTTTGCAAAGCTGGAAACGCGGCGCCGGTTTTGGGGCCTATGTCGCGGTACTCTATGGCGCGCTCTACGGCCTGCTGGCATCGGAAAGCAACGCGCTCCTGCTTGGCGCCCTGCTGACATTCGGCATGCTGACGGTTCTGATGCTCGCCACGCGCAAGGTCGACTGGTATGCGCTGTCGGGCGGGAACCCCCGAACGCCCGAGCCGGTCTTACCCGAGTCGGCCGCTTCCGTGTAACGGACGCTACCGACTGTTTTCTTACTTACTGATTTCCATGGACGATTCCTCTCATTCCACCGACCCGGCGCGCTCCGAGCGATCGATGCGGCTGCGGCGCATTGCACGGTGGAGCGCCATCGTGCTCGGCTCCGGGGCGGTGGTGCTGCTGGTCGCCGCCGTCGTGGCGGTGGCCGCCATCTATCCGCGCTTGCCCGACATCTCGGAACTTGCCGACTACCGGCCCAAGCTGCCGCTGCGTGTGTATTCGGTCGAAGGCACGCTCATCGGCGAGTTCGGCGAGGAGCGCCGCACCCTCACGCCCTTTGCCAGCATTCCCAAGGTCATGAAGGACGCCGTGCTGGCCGTGGAAGACGCGCGCTTCTACGACCATGGCGGTGTCGACTACAAGGGCTTCGCGCGCGCGGCGGTGGCCAGCCTGAAGGGCGGCCGGAAGCAGGGCGCCTCGACCATCACCATGCAGGTGGCCCGCAATGTGTACCTCAGTTCGGAGCGCACGCTGAGCCGCAAGGCCTATGAAATATTGCTGGCACTGCGGCTGGAGCAGCAACTCACCAAGGACCAGATCCTGGAGATCTACCTGAACCAGATCTATCTGGGCAACCGCGCGTATGGTTTTGCCGCGGCCTCCGAGGCGTACTTCGGCAAGCCGCTGCACAACATCACCACGGCCGAAGCCGCAATGCTGGCCGGCCTGCCGAAGGCGCCCGGCGCAAACAACCCGGTGGCCAACCCCCGCCGTGCCCGCGCGCGCCAGCTCTACGTGATCGACCGCATGCAGGAAACCGGCTTCATCACCGCCGAGCAGGCGGCCGAGGCCAAGAAGGAAGAACTCCACCTGCGCGATGCCGCCGACCCGAACCGGCTGCATGCCGAATACGTGGCCGAGACGGTGCGCCAGATGATGTATGCGCAGTACGGCGACAGCATCTACACCAGCGGCATGAAGGTCTACACCTCGCTGGTCGCGGCCGACCAGGCGGCGGCCTACAGGTCGCTTCGCAAGGGCATCATGGACTACGAGCGGCGCCAGCCTTATCGCGGGCCCGAGCGTTTCGTCGATCTGCCGACCGATCAAAAGGAAGCCGACGAGGCGGTGGACGACGCACTGGCCGAACACCCCGACAACGGCGACGTGATGGCGGCCGTGGTGCTGGAGGCCAACAGCAAGGAAATCAACGCGGTGCGTGCGAACGGCGAAGCCGTGCAGATCACCGGCGAGGGCCTCAGGCCCGCGCAATCGGGCCTCGCGGCCAAGGCACCGGCGAACATCAAGATCCGTCGCGGTGCGGTGATCCGCGTGGCGAGGACACCCAAGAACACCTGGGAGATCACGCAGCTGCCGGAGGTCGAGGGAGCGTTCATCAGCATGGACCCGCGCACCGGCGCCATCAAGTCGCTGGTGGGCGGGTTCGATTTCGGCAAGAACAAGTTCAACCACGTCACCCAGGCCTGGCGCCAGCCGGGGTCGAGCTTCAAGCCCTTCATCTATTCGGCCGCGCTCGAGAAGGGCTTCACGCCGGCCACCATCGTGAACGACGCGCCGTTGTTCTTCGAGCCCAGCACGCCCGGCGGCCAGCCCTGGGAACCAAAGAACTTCGATGGTGGCTTCGAAGGTCCGATGCCGCTGCGCACGGCCCTGATGAAGTCGAAGAACCTGGTGACGGTCCGGCTGCTGCAGTCCATCGGCGCGCCGTATGCGCAAGACTGGATCACCAGGTTCGGCTTCGACAAGGACAAGCACCCGGCCTACCTGCCGATGGCGCTTGGCGCGGGCTCGGTCACGCCGATGCAGATGGCCACCGCCTATTCGGTGTTCGCCAATGGCGGCTACAAGGTCAATCCCTATCTCGTCACGCGCGTGACCGACCTGCGGGACAAGGTGCTGCTCGAAACCGAGCCCCCGGTGCTCGACGAAACCCGCCGCGCCATTCCCCAGCGCAACGCCTTCATCATGGATTCGCTGCTGCAGAGCGTGGTGAAGGGCGGCACCGCCTCGCGCGCCTACCAGGCACTCAAGCGCGACGACCTGTTCGGCAAGACCGGCACCACCAACGATTCGTTCGACACCTGGTTCGCGGGCTTCCAGCCCACGAACGTCGGCATTGCATGGATCGGCTACGACACGCCGCGCCAGCTGGGCGTGCGCGGCGAAACCGGCGGCAGCCTGAGCCTGCCGATCTGGATCGGCTACATGCAGGCGGCGCTCAAGGGCGTGCCCGTCAGCCAGATTCCGGAGCCGCCGGGCGTCATCCACATCGACGGCGAGTGGTACTTCGACGATTTCGCGCCGGGACGCGGCGTCGCGAGCCTGGGCGTCGAGAACGCCGAGTCGCCGCCACCATCGGCCGAAGAACTCTCGGGCGTGCCGCTGGGCCCGCCGCCGCAGCCGGAAGAGCGCAACCGCATCCTCGATTTCTTCCGCTAGGGGCATTGCGAAAGCGGAGGCGGGTCTCCGGTGCCTACACTCGGTGCTGCCCGCCGCTTTCACCTTCCCTTCTCCACGCCCTCATGGAAATTCTTACCCTGGTGACGCTGATCGTCATCGGCGCCTACATCCTCAAGTCACGGGACCAGCGCCAGCGCATCGCGCTGCTCGGGAGCCATCTCGGCAAGTACCAGATCGAAAACCTGATGGAGACCCTCACCGAGGGCTACCTGCGCTGCCTCGGCGAGGACGACGCCGCGCGGCGCCAGCAGATCTGGAGCCTGCTCGATTCGACCGAGGAAAAGCTCTCGGCCCAGTTCGACAGCTTTGCCGCGGAGTTCGCGCGCGTCGATGCGGCGGAAGCGCGCGTGAGCAAGCTGCCGCTGGCCGTTCCGTTTGCGCACAAGCTGTTTCCGGCCGCCACTTTCGACTTTCGCCAGGCCCTTGCCATTCATGCGCGCGGCATTGCCGAGGTGATGCGGAACGAATCGGGCCGCACCCCCAAGGCCAAGGCCTTCACGATGTCGGCCGAGCTGTTCCTGATGCAGCACACCTGCCACTGGTTCTGCAAGTCGAAGGCTGTGGCGTCGGCGCGGATGCTGGCGCGGCACAAGACCTCGTACGAGCAATTGCTCGATGCCGTGAGCCCAGGAACGCGCAAGGCCTACGGCGCCCTCACCGGATCTTGAGGGTCGCATGCCCGCAGGTCTCGATCACCATCGTGTCCATGCCGAGCAAGCAGACTTCGTCCTCGAAGGCGACGTTCTTTTCGCCCCCGGAAAGTCGCTCTGGTTTTCGGGCATGGGCGGTGCGGCGCTGCTCGGCGGTGGGCTGTTCTTCCGCTGGGATGCACTGGCGCTTTTCGTCTTCAGCACCGGTTTCGTGCTGCTCTTTGGCCATTCCCTGGGCAGTCATCGGCAACTGATTCACCACAGCTTCAAGTGCCACCGATGGTTGCGCTGCACGCTGGTTTACTGCGGGGTTCTGGTCGGCCTTGCGGGGCCGCTTGGCATCCTTCGCCAGCACGAACTGCGCGACTATGCGCAGCGCCTTACCTCATGCCATGACTACCTGCGCCACGGCCGTGGTTTCTGGACCGACGCGTGGTGGCAGCTGCATTGCGAGTTGCATTTGCACCGGCCTCCGCTCATCGAGATCGAGGCGCTCATTGCGAACGACCGCTTCCTGAGGTGGCTGGAAAAAACCTGGATGCTGCAGCAACTGCCGCCCGCACTTCTTTTCTACCTGTGGGGCGGCTGGTCGTTTGTATTCTGGGGCGTCTGCGCACGTGTCTTCGCCGGTGTGCTCGGGCATTGGTTGATTGGCTGGTTCGCGCACAACCGCGGCGCGATGAACTACGAAGTGCGCGGGGCCGCCGTGCAAGGTCGGAACATCCCCTGGACCTCGCTGCTGACGATGGGCGAGAGCTGGCACAACAACCACCATGCCTTTCCAGGATCTGCCCGGCTGGGCCTGGCGCCTGGTGAATGGGACCCCGGGTGGTGGATGCTTAGATTGCTCGAGCGCTGCGGCCTGGTGTGGGAACTGCGCTTGCCAGATTCGCTCCCGCCGCGCCCCGAACTCGCAGTGCTCAAGGCCGTTCAGTGATGCGACGGCGGCAGCAGCGGCAGCGTGAGCGTGGCCACCGCGCCGCCGCGCGCCGCATTGCCGAGCTCGATGCGGCCGCGGTGCAGCGCGGCAATCTCTTTCACGAAGGCCAGCCCGAGCCCGGTGCTCTTCTTCTGGCTGTGCGGCCGCGCCAGCGAATAGAACTTCTGGAAGACTTTTTCCTGTGCGTAGTCCGGAATGCCCGGGCCGCGGTCGCGCACGCTCACGCGCGCAAGCTTCGAGGTGGTCTCCAGCGTCAGCAGCACCTCGCTGTCCCGCGGTGAAAAATCGATGGCGTTGTCCAGCAGGTTGCTGATGGCTCGGCGCAGCAGGAATGGGTCGCCCTCCGTGCTGGCCTCGGTGCGGATGTTCACTTTCACGCCGATGTTGCGTTTGGCCGCGGCGGGCTGCGCGCTGATGGCAATGTCCTCGATCAGCGAAGCCAGCGCCACCGGTTCCGTGCGGTCGAGGCCGCGGCGGGTTTCCAGCGCGGTGAGTTCCATCATGCGGTCGACGATTTCCTGGATGCGCTGCGTCTCGCGTTCGATGTTCTTCAGGAAGCGCTCGCGCTCCGCGTGAGGCATCGACGGTTCCTGCAGCAGCTCGGCTGCGCCACGAATCGCCGACAGCGGGCTCTTCACTTCGTGCGTGAAAGTCTGCACGTAGTCGGCCACGTAGTTGCGGCCGGTGAGCGCATCTCGCATCTCGCTGAAGCCGGTGCGCACCGCATCGACTGCGCGCCGCGCCATGCGTGAAAGGCTCAGGGTGCGCTGCGCGCGCACCCAGGTCCAGTAGTCCGAAATCAACCCGAAGGGTCGCACCAGCCAGACCGAGACGATCAACGCCAGCAGCAGCAGTGCGAGGCCCGAACCCACGCCCACCCAGAGCGTGCGGGCGCGCGCGTCTTCCACGAACTGCCCGAAGCTCTGCACCGGCTTGCCGACGCTGACCATGCCGACGATCTCGTTGTTCCAGCGAATCGGCGCACCCACGTACATCACCGAGGTGCGCGGGTCGCCGTCCACGTCGCGCGAAGTGCGCGCGCCGTAGATGCCTGCAAGCGTGCGGTTCACGTCGCTCCACTGCGAGTAGTCGGCGCCCAGGTGCCTGCCGAGCGAATCGAACACCACGCGGCCGCTGCGGTCGGTCACGTACACGCGCAGCTCGACGCGGTTCTTGTGCAGGTTGTAGATCTGGGCCGAGAACTCGCGCGCATAGACCGTGCGGAACAGCGGCTCGAGCCGCGCGGTGGTGATGGCGCCTGCGATCACGTCCTGCTCGACCAGGCTCGCGATGAGCTGCGAGGTCTCGACCAGCGATTCTTCGGCCGATTCGCGGTAGCGTGGATCGATGTCCGACACCACGCGGTACAGCAGGAACGCGATGCCCGCCGTGTAGATCAGCAAGATGCCGATGAATATCCGCGTGCGCCGGCTCACGGCACGCTGTGGGGCAGTTCTTCGTTCAATGCGTAGCCGGTGCCACGCAGCGTGCGGATCGGCTCCACGTCGGGCGCCACGGCCTTGAGCTTGGCGCGCAGGGTTTTCACGTGCGCATCGACCGTGCGGTCGAAGCTGTCGCTCGCATCGTCCCAGACCAGTTGCAGCAGTTCGTCGCGCGTGAAGACGCGTCCGGGTCGCTGCACCAGGAGCCGGAGCAGGCCGTATTCGTAGCGCGAGAGTTCGAGCAGGCGACCGTAGTAGCGGATCTGCATGCGCTCGTTGTCCAGCGCAAACGGCATTGCGGGGGGCTGAGAGCTCGCTGGAGCCGTCGCACCCGGAATTTGAGGGGGTACCCCGTTGTTCGTGCCCACGGGCCCTCCAGGGGCCGCTCGCGCGCTGCGCCGGAGGATGGTGCGCACCCGCGCCACCAGTTCGCGCGGCGAAAAGGGCTTGGCGATGTAGTCGTCGGCACCGAGTTCCAGCCCCACCACGCGGTCGATCTCGTCGCTTCTCGCGGTGAGAAACAGCATCGGCACCTCGGCGCCGCCCTGCGACTGGTTCAGCGCGCGCAGGCGCTTGAAGAGCTCGAAACCGTTCAGGTCCGGCAGGCCCACGTCCAGGATGGCCAGCGCCGGCGGCTCCTGCGCGAACTCCGCGATGGCTTCCTCGGCGGTGGCGCACCACACCGGCGTGAAGCCGTCGCTCTTCAGGACGTATTGGAGGGTGTCGGCAATGCCCGATTCGTCTTCGGCGATCAGGATCCGGGGTTTGAAACTCATCCCCGGATGTTAGCGAGAGGGCGCTGTTCGGCGAGGCTGGTTTTCGTGCGTGGCGCCGCGAACACGGCGCGGCCGTTCGCGGCCTTTTTTTCGGGCGCGGCGCTGGATTCCTATCTTCTTCTTATTCTTCTTATTCAAATTAGTAGTAGTAGATAAGGGTTGCCCCGGTCTGTGGACATGGCAATTTTTCCCTTGCGTGACAGTCACTTGTCATACCTCTGTCACTGTGCGCAGCTGTGCTTCCGAGCTGTCGCGCCAAAAGGGACAACATTGGCCGGCCGCTCTGCCCTGTGGATAACACCCTGCTTGTGCCGGAACTCTCCCCAGAGTTGTCCTTTGACACCGTCCTCTAAATCTGCGAAAGGCGGTTTTCAGCGCGAGAAATTCATTGCCTGATATTTGGGCAGACTGTAGATTTCCATTTCAAATCAACGACTTGGCGCACCCTTACAAGGAAGTGCGAGTGTTATCCACAGAGTTGCCCAAGCTTTGTGGGGAGAACCCGCGGCGGAACCTTCGCGCGCGATGTCGAACGAACTTTGTCCTTCAACCTTAGGAAATTCGAACGTGACCCCTTCCGAAACCAAGGCCATCGTGACGCTGAGCTTGCTGGCCGCCTTCGTCGACGGTGAAAAACACGAGCGCGAACGCGCCGAGATCAAGCGCATTGCCGAGGGCCTGTCGCAAGCCGACGGCGTGAACCTCCCCACGCTCTACCAGGACGTGCTGATGAAGCGCGTCTCGATGGCTTCCGTGGCGGGCGAACTGCAAAGCACCGATTCGAAGCAGCTGGCCTATGAAATGGCGGTATGCGTGTGCGATGCCGACGGCACCCAGTCGGAAGCGGAGCGCATGTTCCTGACGGACCTGCGCACGTCGCTCGGGCTCGATGCCTCGGCGGCGCAGTTTTCGCGCCAGGCGGAAGACATTGCGGCGGCTGTTCCCGTGGCGGCCACCGGTGCAGCCGCGGCATCGACGGCCGCCGCGGTGCCATCCCCCGACAGCGCGGAGCTCGACAAGTCGATCCTCAACGCAGCCATCCTCAATGGCGCGCTCGAACTGCTGCCCGAAACGCTGTCGACCATGGCGATCATTCCGCTGCAGATGAAACTGGTCTATCGCATCGGCAAGGCCCATGGCTACGAGCTCGACAGCGGCCATGTGAAAGATTTCCTGGCCACGGTCGGTGTGGGCCTGACCTCGCAATACCTGGAACAGGCCGGGCGCAAGCTGCTCGGCGGCCTGCTCGGAAAGATGGGCGGCGGCTTGCTGCGCGGCCTTGGCAACCAGGCCGTGAGCTCGGGCATGAGCTTCGCCTCGACCTATGCGCTGGGGCACGTGGCCAAGCGCTACTACGCGGGCGGCCGCACGCTCTCGACGCAGATGCTCAAGGACAGCTTCTCGAACGTGGTGCAGGAAGGAAAGAGCCTGCAGACGCAGTACCTGCCGGCCATCCAGGAAAAGGCCCGCACCCTCGATGCCGGCAAGGTGCTGTCGCTGGTCAGGGGCGCCTGAGGCAGATCAGGCCGCGGCCAGGTCGTCGAGAATGGGGCAGTCGGGGCGCGCATCCCCGTGGCAGCAGTGCACCAGGTGCGCCAGCGTGTTGCGCATCGACTGCATGTCTGCAATGCGCTGTTCCAGTTCATGGAGATGCTTCTGCGCGATGCGCTTCACGTTCGAGCTCGCACGGCGGCGGTTGTGCCACAGCCCCACGAGCTCGGCAATTTCTTCCATCGAGAAACCGAGATCGCGCGAGCGCTTGATGAAGCGCAGCGTGTGGATGTCGGCATCGCCGTACTGGCGGTAACCGCTTTCGGTGCGCGCCACCGCGGGCAGCAGGCCGAGTCCCTCGTAGTGCCGCACCATGCGCGCCGACACGCCCGAAAGCCGCGCCGCTTCGCCGATGGTCACGGTGCCGAAGCTGCTCATTGGACCCTGTAGCCGGCGTTCTCGATAGCGGCGACGATGTCTTGCCGAGGTTGCGCGCTCAATACGTCGACATGCCCTGTTTCGAGATCCACCGTCACCTGCGCTTCCGGATCGACCGTCTGGACCGCGTTTTGAACCGCGCTCACGCAGTGGCCGCAGCTCATCCCCGAGACCTGGAATTTCTGGCTCATCGTTGTTGCTCCTGTTGAATGAATGATGGGAGACACAAGTTTGAACCCTCTCACGATGTCAATGTCCAGCGCAGGGGCACTCGGCATCGAGGCTTGACCTTGCCATGATGTGAGGCTTTAGCCTCGCGGCATGGAAAATCTGCTGCACTCTCCGCACCACCCAATGAGCACCCTGGATCTTTCTGTTGGCGGCATGACCTGCGCCTCGTGCGTGGCACGCGTGGAACGCGCGCTCAAGAGCGTACCGGGCGTGCAGGACGTCAGCGTGAACCTTGCCACCGAATCGGCGCGCGTGGTGGCGGCCGACGGCGAAGACATCGACGTACGCCTGCGCCGCGCCGTGCGTGCCGCGGGCTACGAGCCGCGCGTTGCAAGCGATGTGGCCGACGAGGCCGCGGCACTGTCGCCGTGGCAGGGATTCGGGCCGGTCGGCATCGGCCTCTTGCTGTCGATCCCCTTGCTGGCGCCGATGCTCGGACAACCCTTCGGGCAGGACTGGATGCTTTCACCCTGGGTCCAGCTGCTGCTGGCGGCACCGGTGCAGTTCTGGCTCGGTGCGCGCTTCTACCGCGCGGGCTGGCATGCCGCGAAGGCGCGCACCGGCAACATGGATCTGCTGGTGGCGCTCGGCACCAGCGCGGCCTTCGGGTTGTCGCTCTGGCTCTGGTGGCGCGCGGCAACCGGCGAGCACGCGGGGCACGGCGCGGTGCCGCACCTCTACTTCGAAGCGTCGGCCGTGGTCATCACGCTGGTGATGCTCGGAAAGTGGCTGGAGGCGCGCGCCAAGCGGCAAGCCACTTCGGCCATCCGCGCGCTGCAGCAGTTGCGGCCTGAAATTGCGCACCTGGTGGGCAAGCGCAGCGAAAGCGATGTGCCCATCGGCGAGGTGATGGTCGGCGACCTGCTCGCGGTTCGCCCCGGCGAACGCGTGCCGGCCGATGCGCGCGTGGTCGAGGGAGAGTCCGAAGTCGATGAATCGATGCTCACCGGCGAGCCGCTGCCGGTGCCCAAGAGACCGGGCGATGCACTGACGGGTGGCGCAGTCAATGGCGACGGCCGCATGGTCGTCGAGGTGAAAGCGGTTGGCGCCGAAAGCGTGCTGGCGCGCATCATCCGCCTGGTCGAGGACGCGCAGGCGGCCAAGGCGCCGATCCAGCGGCTGGTCGACCAGGTGGCAGCTGTGTTCGTGCCGGTGGTGCTGGTGATTGCGCTGGCCGCGCTGGCGGGCTGGCTGCTCGCGGGCGCCGGTATCGAAGTTGCCATGATCCATGCGGTGGCCGTGCTGGTCATTGCCTGCCCCTGTGCGCTGGGCCTTGCAACGCCGGTGGCGGTGATGGCCGGCACCGGTGTCGCGGCGCGCCGCGGCATCCTGATCAAGGACGCACGTGCGCTGGAAGTCGCGCACCGCGTCGACACCGTGGCCTTCGACAAGACCGGTACGTTGACACTGGGCCGGCCGGTGCTCACGGCGCTCGTGCCTCTTGTGCTTCTTGCAACCAACGAAGACGAAGACCGATTGCTTGCCACGGCTGCCAGCCTGCAAGGCGGCAGCGAGCATCCGCTGGCCCGTGCCGTGATGGCGGCCGCCGCACAGCGCGGCGTGCAGGCGCAGACGTTGAGTGCCATGCAGGCGATGCCGGGCCGCGGCGTGCGCGGCGAGGTGAACGGCGAACGCTGGGCCATCGCGAGCCTGCGCTGGTGCACTGAACTGGGCGTGGTGCCCGATGCCGCGCAGGTCGAGCGCCTGCATGCGCAGGGCGCCACCGTGTCCGCGCTGCTGCGCTTCGATGCGGCAGACGCTGCCGAGATACAGGCGTTGCTGGCCTTTGCCGACAAGCCCAAGCCAGAGGCCGAAGAAGCCATTCGCACCTTGCGTGCGCGGGGCTTGCGCGTGGTGATGATCTCGGGCGACAACCGGCGCTCCGCAGAGGCCATGGCGGCACGGCTCGGCATTGCTGCCGAAGACGTGCGCGCCGATGTGCTGCCGGCCGACAAGGCGGCGCAGGTCAGTGCCTTGAAGAAAGACGGCCACGTGGTGGCGATGGTCGGCGACGGCGCCAATGACGCGCCGGCACTGGCCGCGGCCGACGTGGGCATTGCCATGGCACCTTCGGGCGGCGGCACCGACGTGGCCATGGAAGCCGCGGGCATCACGCTGATGCGCGGCGACCTGGCGCTGGTGGCCGAGGCCTTCGAGCTTTCGGCGCGCACGGTTGCCAAGATCCGGCAGAACCTGTTCTGGGCCTTTGCCTACAACGTGGCCGGCATTCCGCTCGCGGCCTTCGGATTGCTGAGCCCCGTGGTGGCGGGTGCGGCCATGGCGTTGTCGAGCGTCAGCGTGATGGCCAATGCGCTGCTGCTGCGGCGCTGGAAACCCTGAGCCTCATCGAGTTCAGTCGATCAGCAGCGCCAGCAGGTGATCGTCGATGTAGTCGGCTTCGCCAGCGCGCTTGTAGAACTTGCGCAAGGTGCCTTCGCGTTCGAAGCCCAGCTTTTCATAGAAGCGCAAGCCCGGCGCGTTGTCGCTCTCCACATAGAGCTCGATGCGCTTGACGCCTTCGGCCACGAGCCTGGCGATGCCATCGCTCACCATCGCATGCGCGATGCCCTTGCCGTGCAGCGACGGATCGACCGCGAGCGTGCCGAAGCAGGCGACGTGGCTCACGCGGCCGGGGTAGCGCGTCGCACGATAGAAACCCGCGACGCGCCCCTCGGCTTCATAGATGAAGAAGCTGCGGCTCTCGACCAGCTCCCTGTAGATCGGCCGAAATTCATCGAGCGGCATCGGGTCGTAGCCCAGGAAGGGCACGACCTTCTCATGCATGTAGATGGAAAAGACCGCTTCGATGTCTTGGGGTGTGGCAAGCCTGCGCATGGATGACAGCATAGCCAGTCCCGATCCGCCGCTCGCGGCTGCCGCACTGCAGCCGTTTCTTTCTTCAGTGGTTCGTGGCGCGGCCCGCGATCAGTACGGCGTTGGTGCCGCCGAATGCGAACGAATTGGAGAGCACGTAGCGCAGGTTCCGGGCTTGGCGCGGTTCGCCGCGCACGAAGTCGAGATCGAAGCCCGCATCGGGCAGCCGCAGGTTGGCCGTGGGCGGAAGCATGCCGTGCGCGAGCGTGCGCAGCGCCGCCACCAGTTCGATGGCGCCACCGCCACCGAGCACATGGCCGTGGATGGCCTTGGTGGCGCTCACGGGCACGGCATTGCCGAACACCTCGCGAATCGATGCAGCCTCGGCCGCATCGCCCGCCGTGGTGGCGGTGCCGTGCGCGTTGATGTGGCCGATCTGTCCGGCCTCGAGCCCGGCGTCGCGCAGCGCGGCACGCATGGCGCGGACCTGGCCGGCGGGATCGGGGTTGGTGATGTGCGTGGCGTCGCAGTTGGTGGCATAGCCTGCAAGAAAAAGCGGCATCGCTTCACTCGCGCCGCGCGCGCGTGCATGGGCTTCCGATTCGAGCACCAGCGCAGCCGCGCCTTCGCCCAGCGCAAAGCCCGCTCGGTCGGCCGAGAAAGGCCGGCAGGCGTTGCCCGGTGTATTGGCCGGAGGAGGCGCCGTCACGCGCATCGCATGCCAGCTGGCCATCACGCCGGGAGTAAGCATGGCCTCGTGTCCGCCGACGACCGCCATGTCGATCCAGCCGCCGCGAATGGCGCGCATGGCCTCGCCGATGGCGACGGCCGAAGAGGCACAGGCACACGCGTAGGCAATGGCCGCGCCCTGGGCGCCAAACTGCAATGCGAGCTCCGCCACCGCGGCGTTGGGCATGACGGTGAGCACCGTCGTCGGCCGCATACGGCGCTTCTCGCCGTAGAGCGCACGCGTGGTGTCGTCGAAGGCGCCCGCGCCGGCCAGGCCGCTGCCCCAGAAGATGCCCAGGCGCTCGGGATCGACACTGCCCGCGTGAAGCCCGGCCTGCGCCGCGGCATCGCGTGCGGCGGCCAGCGCCATGGCGGTGCCCCGGTCGAGCGGCAGCCGCGAGCTGCTGCGCACGCCGGCCGAATCGAAATCACAGGGCGCCACGGCGAGCTCGATCGCATCGAGGCCCGCGATGCCGAGCGTCTGTGCGCGCACCGCGGACCTTCCGTTGAAGAGCGCATCGTCGAAGGACTCGGCCGTGTGGCCGATCGGGGTGACGAAGCCGATGCCCGTCACCCGCACCGGCGCGGAAGCCGCATGCAAGGCGGAGGCGGCGAGCGCTGAATGAGCGGCGCCGCTGCTCACGCGGGCGCGGCCATCGCAGGCTCGACGTCGCACCGGATCTGCGCTTCGATCGCCTCGCACAAGTGCTGGAGCGTGATGCCGGCTTCGCGCGGGTCGAGCCGGTCCTCGGGCAGACGGAGGTGGAACGCGTCTTCCACCGCGAAGACGAACTCCATCAGTGCGAGCGAATCGAGCCCGAGTTCGGACAGCGCAACCTGAGGCGCGATGGAAGCGGGTGCAACGTCGAAGTTGTTCACCAGGATGGCCGCGATGCTGTTGAAGACCGGCGTAGAAAAGGAAGCGGAGGACATGCGTTTTTCTTTCAGGCGGGAACGAGATGCAGTGGCAACACGCCGGAGGTGCCGCGCGCGCCGATGCCATGGGCCAGGGCGTCGGCAAAAGCGACCGTCTCGCGTGCCACCTGCTGGCGGTCGTTGTCGATCGAGATCATGTGGTAGCTGTTGTGGAGCACCCTGCTGCGGAATTCGCGGCAGCAGCGAAGGCCGCGCGCGAGGATGTCGAGGTTGGCCAGGCTGGCCACTTCGTCCTCGCGGGCATGCAGCGCGAGCACGCTGCCGCACTGCACCTGGTCAAGGTTGCGCTTCACATGGCGGATCAGCCGGTCATGCTCGCGCAGATGGCTGACGCCGAGCACCGAACTGCCCGCGCGCGACACCTTGCGGTGGCGCAGCTCGCGCTCGATCCAGGCGCGCACGCGTTCGTTCTTCACGCCGTAGGGCGGGCATTCCCGGTACTGCCAGAAGCGTCCGAGCGGCGTGTAGAACGCGAGCGGCAGCAGCATGCGCGTGCGTGGAATGGCCCAGCCGTCGAAGCGCAGCGTGGTCGACATCAGCACCAGCGCATCGACATCGCTGCCGCAGCGGATGGCCGCGCCGAGTGCGAGCGACGAGCCGGCCGAAATGCCGACCAGCAGCACGCGCTCATGCTGCGCGCGCAGTGCCTTGACGCGCACCTCGATGGCGTCGAGCCAGCGCTCGTAGGGCAGGGCGTGCTGCAGCGGCGCGCCGGCATCGAAGGAGTAGCCGTCGATCGCCATCGGGTGCACCGGATAGCCGCTGCCGCGCAAGGCCGATTGCACGGTCAGGAGCTCGTCAGGTGTGCTGCATAAACCATGCAGCAGCACGACGGCCGTGCGGCGCACCGCGGGGTGCACCACGCTCAGCAGGTCGGCGGGATCGCGGGCGCTCATCGGGTCGCAAGGGGCTGGAAAGGGGCCCTGGCCGCAGGTTGCTGTCGTATGCTCATGGCGTGTTTATCGTCCGGGTGTGCTGACCGGCTGCTGACCCTCCGTCGCGCAAGAATAGGCACTGAAACCCACCACACAAACACCATGCGAATCCTGCTTGTCGAAGACGACGCCGTGCTGCGCGACGTGATGCTGCGCAGCCTTGCGGATGCCGGCCACCGGGTCGACGTGTCGGCCAATGTCGAGGACGCCGACCACCTCTGGCGCGTGCAGCCCTTCGATGCCGTGCTGCTCGACCTGAACCTGCCAGCCACCGCAAGCCCGACGAGCGGCCTGGCAAGCGGCCTCACCGCCTTGCGGCAGGCGCGCGCGCGCGGCGACCGCACGCCGGTGCTGGTGCTGACGGCGCGCGGCCGGACCGAGGAACGCATCGCCGGCCTCGATGCCGGTGCCGACGACTACCTGGGAAAACCGTTCGACCTGGCCGAAGTCGAGGCCCGTCTGCGTGCGCTGGTGCGGCGCGCCAAGGGCACCGAGGACATCGTGCTGCTCGGCCAGCTCAAGCTCGACCGCAAGGCGCGCCGCTTTTCCACCGCGAGCGGGCCGCTCGACCTGCCGGCGCGCGAGTTCGAGGTGCTGTGGGAGCTGATGAGTCCCCCGGGCCGCACGGTCAGCAAGCGGGCGCTGTCCGACAAGCTCTCGAGCTTCGACGAATCGCTGGGCGACAACGCGCTGGAGGCTTTCATCTCGCGGCTGCGCAAGAAGCTGGCCGGTTCGGGCGCGAGCATCCGCACGCTGCGCGGCATCGGTTATCTGCTCGAAGCCGAAGTGTGAGCGGCACGACACCGGCCGCGCTTCGGCCGCCGAAGGCAGCACCTTCGCTCACGCGGCGCGTGCTGCGCAACGTGCTGGTGCCGCTGGCGCTCACGTGGATGCTGGGCGCGGTCATCGCCCTCGTCATCGCCAATTATTTTTCCGAACGGGCCTTCGACCGCGGCATGCTCGACGACGCCTATGCGCTCGCGGCCAACGTGCAGGCCGGCGAACGCGGGGTCGAGCTGCTGCTCACGCCGCGCGAGGTGGCCACGGTGCTGTTCGACCAGGTCGACAAGGTCTACTTCGCGGTGCAGCGGCTCGACGGCACGCTGATCTCGGGGCAGGCTGGCCTGAACGCATTGCTGCCGCCGGAAGGTGCGCGCTACCGCTTCTCGGACGTGGCCTTCGACGGCAAGGCCCTTCGTGCGGTGGTGCTCCAGCCCATCGTGGAGCCGGGCCTGCCGGTGCCCTATCGGGTCGTGATTGCGCAGACCACGCTGAGCCGCACGGCACTGGTGCGGCAGCTGCTCGGCTTTGCGCTCGCACCGCAGGTGCTGCTGCTGATGCTGCTCGCGGTGTGGCTCTGGTACGGCATTCGCAGCGACCTGCGCCCGCTCGGCGAGCTGCAGGAGGCACTGGACCAGCGCGATGTGTACGACCTCTCGCCGGTGGCGGTGGTCCGCACGTCGCGTGAAGTGCAGCGTCTGGGCAATGCGGTCAACGCGCTGTTCGACCGGCTGAATCACAGCGTGCGCGCGCAGCGCGAGTTCGTGGGCAACGTGGCGCACGAGCTGCGCACGCCGCTGGCGGGCATTCGCGCGCTGGCCGAGTACGGGCTTGCGCAGCACGACTCCGGGGTGTGGCGCGAGCAGCTCGTGCGCGTGGCCGAACGGCAGGCCCGTGCGAGCCACCTCATCGACCAGCTGCTGGCGCTTGCGCTCGCTGACGAGGCCCGCACCGGCCTTGCGCGCGAACCGGTTCGGCTCGACGTTCTTGCCGAGGAGACCGTGCTGCGGCACCTGGCACGCGCCGACTCGCGCGGTGTCGACCTGGGTGCGCGCGGCCTCGACGAGCGCACCACGGTGCTCGCGAACGAAGCGCTCGTCGAAGGAATTCTCGACAACCTGATCGACAACGCGCTGCGCTACGGCGGGCGCACCATCACCGTCGAACTGGCGGGCCGGACCTTGAGCGTGATCGACGACGGCGCCGGCATTCCGCTGGAGGCGCAGCGCGACCTGATGCAGCGCTGGGCGCAAGGCCCCGCGGGCCAGAAGCTCGGGCAGGGCTCGGGCCTGGGCCTGTCGATCGTGGCGCGCTACGCGGAACTGCTGGGCGCCGAGCTGCGGCTCGATGCGGCAGAACCTTCGGGATTGCGGGTGAGCGTGGTGTTCGGCGACGTGGCCTGAGTCGGCATCTGCAGCGGCGTGCCTTGGTGGAACGTGCGTTGCACGGGACTATCTCAATGGCTTGCGCAGGAAGACGCGGGTGCGCTCCGCGAGCGCGAGGCGCTTGTATTCGACATAGCCGATGCGTTCGTAGAGCGCGCGGTTTTCGGTCATCTTCTCGTTGGTGAAGAGGTAGATCGAATCGTGGCCTTGCCGCAGTGCCTCGTCTTCGGCCAGCCGGAGCAGGGCGCGGCCCACGCCGGTGCCCTGATGTCGCGGCTGCACCGCGATCACGTCGATGAGGAAGCCTTCGTCGGTGACGTCGAGCACCAGCGCGGCGATGGTCTCGCCCTGCTGCGTGGCGACCCAGACCTGCGCATTCGCGATGGCCTCGCCGTAGTCCTTGGTCATCG
Source organism: Variovorax palleresanus (assembly GCF_051144945.1). Classification (NCBI taxonomy): domain Bacteria; kingdom Pseudomonadati; phylum Pseudomonadota; class Betaproteobacteria; order Burkholderiales; family Comamonadaceae; genus Variovorax; species Variovorax palleresanus. The sequence goes on from NZ_JBJNVP010000002.1 coordinate 2,608,257, forward strand.
GAATCGGCGTGAGACCGAGGCGCGGAATGTAGTGCCGGAAGGCCTCGACGGCGCAGGCGGCAACGGACGCCGCATCGTCCGCTTCGGCCCGCCTCAGCACCCACGGGGCGACGTGGCTCATGCGTCGAACTCCACCTCGGCCTCGATGCGGGTCATGGCATTTCTCTCCTTGAAGGCGGACACAAAAGCGTCCGCCGCATCTTGCCATGGCCCCGGGGCTCAACCCAGTGCCGGATAGTCCGTGTAGCCCTTGGTGCCGCCGCCGTACATCGTGGCCTTGTCCACGGCATTGAGCGGTGCGTTCTCGCGCAGGCGGCGCACCAGGTCGGGGTTGGCGATGAAAGGCTTGCCGAAGGCCACGAGGTCGTCGCCTTCCTTGACCGCCTCGTCCGCCAGCGGCTTGTCGTACCCGTTGTTGACCATCCATGCGCCCTTGCCGCCGGCCTGGCGGTAGGCGGCCTTGAGGGCCTCGTAGTCGAAGGGACGGTCCTCGATCTCGCGCGGGCCGCCGGTGGCGCCTTCGATGATGTGGATGTAGGCCAGGCCGAGCGGGGCGAGCTGCTTCACCACGTAGGTGAAGAGCGGCTGCGGATCGGAATCGTGCACGTCGTTGGCCGGCGTGACGGGCGACAGGCGGATGCCGGTCTTGCCGCCGCCGACCGCATCGACCACTGCCCGCGTGGCTTCCAGCAGCAGGCGGGCGCGGTTCTCGATGCTGCCGCCGTAGTCGTCGGTGCGCTTGTTGCTGCCGTCCTTCAGGAACTGGTCGAGCAGGTAGCCATTGGCGCCGTGGAGTTCCACGCCGTCGAAGCCGGCGGTTTCCACCGCGTTGCGCGCGGCCGCCGCATAGGCGTGAACGATGCCGGGCAACTCTTCGGCATCGAGCGCGCGTGGCTCCGAGGTCTCGACGAAGGTCGGCACGCCGTCCTTGATGAGCACGGTCTTGGTCTTGGCGGTGATGGCCGAGGGCGCGACGGGCTTGCCGCCTTCGGGCTGCAGTTCGGTGTGCGACACGCGGCCCACGTGCCAGAGCTGCACCACGATCTTGCCGCCCTTGGCATGCACCGCGTCCGTCACGCGCTTCCAGGCGTCGAGCTGTTCGGTGCCGTAGAGCCCGGGCACGTCGGCATAGCCCTGTCCCTGGTGGCTGATGGCGGTGGCTTCGGTGATGAGCAGGCCCGCCGTGGCGCGCTGTGCGTAGTAGGTGGCTGCGATGTCCTGCGGAATGGCGTTGGGCGAGCGGTTGCGCGTGAGCGGCGCCATCACGATGCGGTTGGCGAGCTTCAAGTCGCCGGCCTGTACGGGGTCGAAGAGGGAGGACATTGCGCGGATTGAAAAGTAGGGGAAGAGGCCGCGAGGCTAAACCTGCGCGGCCAACCCTGCTGTCGCACGGTTGTCTGGTTGCTGCTAGGCGTTTCCCGTGCCGGTTGCCGCCAGGTCCAGCAAGGCTGCACTCGCGCGCACCGGCATCGCGAGCAGGATCTGCCCCATGCCCTTGCCGAGCGGATCGTTGCGCAGCGACGCCATGCCGCCGCCGCCGAGCGCCTGTTCGCAGACGAAGTTGAAGGCCCCGATGCCCGGCACTTCGTAGCGCGTGACCGGCCCCTTGACGAGATGCGCCAGCCATTCGGCCACTCGCGCTTCGGTGAGCTGTTCGCGCAGCAGCGGCAGCAATGCCGGATGGCGCGCGATGACGCCGATGTTCGAGGTGTCGCCCTTGTCGCCGCTGCGGGCCCATGCGAGGCGGATGAGCGGCACTTCGATGGGATCGGCAGCGAAGGATTCGGGAACGTCCACCGCACCCGTTGCATTCTTCGGTGAAGAAGAAGGGGCGCTGGCGGCCACCGCAGACTCGGCATCAGGGTGCAGCTCGATGCGCTGCCCGTCCATCGTCACGCGGGCTTCGACCTTCGACTTGTCCAGCAGGAACGCGTATTGCCGGATCGAGGGCGACACGGATGAGCGCCCGCCACCCGCGCCCGTGGTGCCGGGTGCCCACGAGGTGCCGGCCGGCGCCACCTCGCGCGCGAAGAGTTCGAGCGCGTCCTTGCGCGCATGCGTCACCGCGAGCCGGAGCACGGCTTCGCGCGTCTGCGTGGCCTGTGCATGCGGGCCGTAGCAGGACTCGGCGCCGAGTACCTCGAGTTGCGTGGCGCTGTAGGGACCGAAGCCGTGCTGCGCGAACAGCGCGCTGGTGCGTGCAAGGATGGCTTCGCCGGTGCGGCGTGCCTTTGCGACGGCATCGAAGCCGACGATGGTGAGCTGTGCCGCGCACTTGAAGCCTTCCACGTAGGTGGCGCAGACCTTGTAGCTTTCGGTGGGCGCGCGGCCGCGTGCGCCGCGCACATGAACGCGGTGTTCGCCGGCCTGTTCGATGCGCACCTGCGTGAAGTCGGCCACCACGTCGGGCAGCAGGTAGGCCGAGGGGTCGCCGATCTCGTACAGCATCTGCTCGCCCACCACGGCCGGCGTGACCTTGCCGCCCGTGCCCGTCGGCTTGGTGACGACGAAGCTGCCGTCGGCATGGCACTCGACGATGGGGTAGCCGATGTTGGGCCAATCGGGCACCGTGTCCCAGTCGGTGTGCAGGCCGCCGGTGGCCTGGCAGCCGCATTCGATGATGTGGCCCGCGAGGCTCCCGGCCGCCAGCAGGTCGTGGTCGCCAGGCTGCCAGCCGAACGCGTGCATCAGCACGCCGAGCGTCACGGCCGAGTCGACGCAGCGGCCGGTGATGACCACCTGTGCGCCCGCGTCGAGCGCGGCCTGGATCGGCCTTGCGCCGAGATAGGCGTTGGCCGTGAGCACGCGCCCCGGCAATGGCGCGCCGCTTTGCAGCTCGCGCACCGCGGGATGCTGCTGGCGGAGCTGCGGCAGCAAGGGCGATACGTCGTCGCCGCTCACCACGGCGATCTTCAGTGCAATGCCTTGCTCGGCTGCCAGCGCGGCGAGCGCATCGGCGCAGCCCTCGGGATTGACGCCACCCGCGTTGCTCACCACGCGGATGCCTTGGCGCACCACGTCATTCAGCACGGCCTTCATCGCGACCGAGACGAAGTCGGTGGCGTAGCCGAGCTCCGGTTTCTTGAGCCGTGCGCCCGCAAGGATCGACATCGTGAGTTCGGCCAGGTAGTCGAACACGAGATAGTCGATCTGTCCGCTGGCCACGAGCTGCGGCGCACCCACGCCGCTGTCGCCCCAGAAGCCCGAGGCACCGCCGATGCGCACGACGCGTTCCGGCTGTTCGCTGCGGTCGGCGCTCATCGGCCGCTCCACTGTGGCTTGCGCTTTTCGCGGAAGGCGAGCTGGCCTTCGGCCGCGTCTTCCGTGAGTGCGAAGAGCCCGATCTGGCTTTCGGTGAACGCCATCGATTCTTCGAAGGCCATGGCTTCGATTTTTTTCATGGTGTACAGGCCGCGGCGTATGGCGGCGGGCGACTTGTCGAGCACGCGGCCGAGCAGCCAGTCCACGCTCTCGTCGACGTCGTCGCTCACGCGATTCACGAGGCCGTGTTCGAGCGCCTCTGCAGCGGTGATGGATTCGCCGGTGATGCACATCTCGGCCAGCACGCGGCGCGGCAGCAGGTTGCCGAGCACGCTGAGCACCTGCGCGGGGAAGAGGCCGACCTTGACCTCGGGCAGGCCGAATACCGCGTGGCTGCCGGCCACGGCCATGTCGCACATGCCCATGATCCCCATGCCGCCTGCCATGCAGGCGCCGTTGACGCGCGCGATCAGCGGAACGGTCGATTGCCGGGCCTGGCGGAACAGGTTGGCAAAGCCCTGGTAGGGCTCGGCATAGTCGAACTTGAAGGAAGCGCCGCTTTGCAGGTCGGCGCCCGCGCAGAAGGCGCGCGTGCCCGCGCCGGTGATGACCACGGCGCGCACGGCGCGATCGGTGTCGGCACGGGCCAGCGCCTCGGACAGTGCCGCAAGCACGCCGGCGCTGATGGCGTTGCGGCGTTCCTGGCGGTCGATGGTGAGCCACATCGCGGGCCCGCGCATCTCCTCGCGCAGTTCTTGGAGGGCAGGGGCTTCGGCCATCGGCGGGTCCTTCGCTTTCCAGGGTCTGAAGTTCGACCCGTAGCGTGACCCGAAAAAAAAGCCGCGGCATGCGGCTTGTGGCTGAAAGGGGCCCGGGTTTTCCCCATGATGGGCCAGGCCGCCTCGCAGCTGCTGCGAGCTTGTGCGCGCTTCTTCTTACTTCAGCAGGCCTTCGGCCTTCATTGCGTCCTGAACCGCAGGGCGGGCTGCAACGCGCGCATGCCAGGCCTGGAGATGGGGGAAGTCCGAAATGTCGACGCCGGTGGGCTTGGCCCAGTTGGTCACGGTAAACAGGTAGCCATCGGCCACGCTGAAGTGCTCGCCCATCAGGTACTGCTTCTCGGCCAGCTGGCCGTCGAGCCATTGGTAGCGCGACTTGAGCTTGTCCTTGAAGATGGTCTTGGCTTCGTCGGGCATGGCGGGGTTGAACAGCGGGCTGTAGCCCTTGTGCATCTCGGTGCCGATGAAGGTCAGCCACTCCTGCAGGCGATAGCGCTGCAAGGTGCCTGCGGCCGGGGCCAGGTTCTTGGTGGGTGCGAGATCGGCGATGTACTGCACGATGGCCGGGCCTTCACGCAGGCGGGTGCCGTCGTCGAGCTCGAGCATCGGCACGTACCCGAGCGGGTTGATGCCGTAGTAGTCGGTGCCGTCCTGCAGCTTGTGGCTCTTGGTGCTGGCCATCACGGGCTCGAAGGCAATGCCTGCCTCGTGCAGCGCGATGTGGGGCGAGAGCGAGCAGGCACCGGGCGAGTAATACAGCTTCATGCGAGAAATCTCCAAGGTTGAATATGGATAGCGGAAATCGATCCATGGACCGAAGGAATGCTAGCGGGTTTGCGCGCCGCGCGTTTGTCCTACGGCCGCTCGCGCGCGCCGACTATCGGGGCCGCCTCGGCGCGTTTCTAAGCTGCGCGCACGGTGGGCGAGGCCCGCCGAAAGGAGTGTCCAGATGTTGAAATACGCCATCGTGTTTGCGGTGATTTCATTGATCGCCGGGCTGCTGGGCTTCGGCGGCATCGCCGCGGGTGCGGCGGGTATCGCCAAGCTGCTGTTCGGCCTGTTCCTGGTGCTGGCCGTGCTGTTCGTGGTGTTGGCGGCATTGGGCGTGGGTGCGGTGAAAAAGGCGATCGATTGATGCAGCGCCCACCACCGCACTGGCCGCGCGTGCGTCCGCTCGGCTTGCTGCTTCAGAGCCCGGCGCACCGCGTCGTGCGGGTGCTGCTCGTCACGCAATCGCATTGGCAGCTTCCGGAGCACCGCTCGCATCGCCGGCGGGTCTGAGGCGCCCATGCACATCTCACACATCGAGGCAGAACTGCGTTACGAGGTCCGGGCGCCCGCGCACATGCTGCTCAACATCGAGGCCTCGCAAGCTGGCGCGCAGGCCGTCATCAGCGAGATGCTGACCATCGAACCGCCGACCGAAGTGCGGCTTTACTGCGACGGTTCCAGCGGCAACCGCTTTGCGCGTTTCGATGCGCAGCCGGGGCCGCTACGGATCAGCTACAGGGCGAGCGTGCAGCGCAGGCAGATCGACGTACCACTCGACCTCGCCGAGGTGCCGGTCAACCAGGTGCCGGATGAAATCCTTCACTACATGTTGCCGTCGCGTTACTGCGAGTCGGACCTGATGTCGCGTTGCGCGCAGCAGCTTTTTGGCGATCTGCCGCCCGGCATCGGCCGGGTGCAGGCGATCGTCGACTGGATTCACGAGAGCATTGCCTATGAACCGGGCAGCAGCGATTCGACGACCACGGCGCGCGAGGTGTTCGTGGAACGCGCGGGTGTGTGCCGCGACCTTGCGCACCTGGGCATCACCTTTTGCCGTGCGCTCAACATCCCGGCCCGGCTGGTGGTGGGCTACGTCTGGTTCGACGAGCCGCCGCAGGATTTTCACGCCGTGTTCGAAGCCTGGCTCGGCGGGCAATGGGTGTTGTTCGATCCGACACGCATGGCCCCGGTCGACCGGCTGGTGCGCGTGGGCACCGGGCGCGACGCCAAGGACGTGGCCTTCTGCACGATCTTCGGCGCCGTGACCATGACGGGCAAAGACATCGGGGTGCGCGAAGTGCAGGACGAAAGCGTGGCTCCCGCCGCGGCACCGCAGCCTACCGGCGCGATCATGGGCATCGAAAAACCCGTGCCCGTGGTGGAGCTGGCGGCTTCGGCTGGCTGAAAGTACCGTCAGTGCTGAATAGTTTGCTATGAATAACGTAGCATTCTATTCAATTTCATGGGACGAATCGGAGGGCTGGGGTCTTTGATCCCGGTTGCCCTTATTCCCGGCGCAAAAGGGTACCCCCGATTAAAATTGGTGCCCCCTTTGCGCAGCGCACGCGTCAGTGCGCCCCTCTCTCATGCTGTATCCCGAAGAATTTGATGTCATCGTCGTCGGCGGTGGCCATGCCGGCACCGAGGCCGCGCTGGCGGCTGCCCGCATGGGCGCCAAGACGCTGCTGCTGTCCCACAACATCGAGACGCTGGGGCAGATGAGCTGCAACCCGTCGATCGGCGGCATCGGCAAGGGCCATCTGGTGAAAGAGGTCGATGCGCTGGGCGGCGCCATGGCCATCGCCACCGACGAGGCGGGCATCCAGTTTCGCATTCTCAATTCGAGCAAGGGCCCGGCCGTGCGCGCGACCCGTGCGCAGGCCGACCGCGTGCTGTACAAGGCCGCGATCCGCCGCCGGCTGGAAAACCAGCCAAACCTCAGCCTGTTCCAGCAAGCGGTCGACGACCTGATGGTGGAGGGCGACCGGGTGGTGGGCGCCGTCACTCAGGTGGGCATCGCCTTTCGGGCCCGCACCGTGGTGCTCACGGCCGGGACTTTTCTCGACGGCCGCATCCATGTGGGCCTCGACAACTACCAGGCCGGGCGCGCGGGCGATCCGCCGGCCATCAGCCTGTCGGCACGGCTCAAGGAATTGAAGCTGCCGCAAGGGCGCCTGAAGACCGGCACGCCGCCGCGCCTCGACGGCCGGACCATCGATTTCTCGAAGTGCACCGAGCAGCCGGGCGACGGCATGCCGGGTGGGGCAGGGCCGATGCCGGTGTTCAGCTTCATGGGCCGGGCCGACATGCATCCGCAGCAAATGGCCTGCTGGATCACCCACACCAATGCACGCACCCACGACATCATCCGCTCCGGCTTCGACCGCAGCCCGATGTTCACCGGCAAGATCGACGGCGTTGGTCCGCGCTACTGCCCGAGCGTGGAGGACAAGATCAACCGTTTTGCCGACAAGGAAAGCCACCAGATCTTTCTGGAGCCCGAAGGCCTGACGACCAACGAGTACTACCCCAACGGGATCTCCACCAGCCTGCCGTTCGACATTCAGTACCAGCTGGTGCGCTCGATGCCCGGGCTGGAGAACGCCCACATCCTGCGGCCGGGCTATGCCATCGAGTACGACTACTTCGATCCACGCGAGCTCAAGAGCAGCTTCGAGACCCGGTCGGTCAAGGGGCTGTTCTTTGCCGGGCAGATCAACGGCACCACCGGTTACGAAGAGGCGGCGGCCCAGGGCTTGTTTGCCGGCATCAACGCTGCGCTGCAATGCCGAGGCGAAGAGGCGTGGTTGCCGCGCCGAGATGAAGCCTATCTGGGCGTGTTGGTCGACGACCTGATCACCAAGGGCGTGACCGAGCCCTACCGCATGTTCACCAGCCGGGCCGAGTTTCGACTGCAGCTGCGCGAGGACAACGCCGACATGCGCCTGACCGAAGCAGGGCGCAAGCTCGGCCTGGTCGACGACGCGCGGTGGGATGCTTTCAGCCGAAAGCGCGATGTTGTTTCACGTGAAACAGAACGCCTCAAATCTATCTGGGTGAATCCGCGCAATCTGCCGGCGGCTGAGTCGGAGCGGGTGCTCGGCAAGGCCATCGAGCACGAATACAACCTCGCCGACCTGTTGCGCCGGCCGGACGTGAACTATCAAACACTGATGTCGCTGGACGGCGGAAAGTACAGCGCGGCCATTGCGCTGAACGAAACCGAAATCGAGCAGATCGAGATCTCGGCCAAGTACTCGGGTTACATCGAACGCCAGCACGACGAAGTCGAGCGTGCCGCTCACTTCGAAAACCTGCGCATGCCGCCCGACTTCGACTACGGCCAGGTTAAGGCACTGAGCTTCGAGGTCCGGCAGAAGCTGGACAAGCACCGGCCCGAAACGCTGGGGCTTGCTTCACGTATCTCGGGCGTGACGCCCGCAGCCATTTCCTTGCTCATGATTCATTTGCGAAAAGGCGGTCACAAGGCTTTCGACCGCGATGCCACCGCTGAAGCCCCAGTCGAACCGCAATCCGCCCAATGAACGCGCCCATCGATACGCTGCGCCAAGGCGCGGCAGCCCTGGGCCTCGCCTTGTCCGATACCCAGGCGGAGCAGTTGCTGTCATATGGCACGCTGATGCTCAAGTGGAACAAGGTCTACAACCTCACGGCGCTGCGCGACGCCGCGAGCGTGCTCACGCATCATCTGCTCGACAGTCTGGCGGCCGTACCGCCGTTGCAGCGCGAGTGGGCGGGGAAGGGCAGGCTGCTGGACGTGGGCTCGGGCGGCGGCCTGCCGGGCGTGGTGATTGCCATCATGCGGCCGGATCTCCAGGTCAGCTGCCTCGATGCGGTCGCCAAGAAAGCAGCCTTCGTGCAGCAAGTGGCGGCCGAACTCGAGTTGCCCAACCTGCGCGGATTGCACGCACGCGTCGAATCGCTCGCCGGCAGCTATGAAGTCATCAGCTCCCGCGCCTTTGCTTCCTTGCCAGATTTCTTCAATGGATCCGCCCATCTGCTGGCGCCCGGTGGCGTCTGGCTGGCCATGAAAGGCAAAGTGCCGACCGAGGAACTGGCCGTGTTACCTGTCGGTATCGCAGTGTTTCACGTGGAACAATTGACTGTTCCTGGCCTGGATGCGGAGCGCTGCATCGTCTGGGCACGCGAAGAAGTCGCCTGACCGGGCAAAAAAGAAGCGCCTACGCCAGCGAAAGCCGGCGGCAGAGGGTGATCGCAGGGGCCGCCTCGCTTAGACTCGACGCCTCCCCCTGGCTCTCTTTTCCGAGGCAAATCCATGTTCGGCATCGCTGACTACGGCGCATTCGTCGCCGCCATCGTCCTCTTTCTACTGATTCCCGGTCCGGGCAACCTCGCGTTGATCACCTCGACCAGCAAAGGCGGGATTCGTGGCGGATTGGCAGCAACGCTGGGCGTGATCATCGGCGATCAATTTCTCATGTGGGCTGCGGTGGCCGGCGTGGCTGCCATCCTGGCTGCGTACCCGGCAGCGTTCAAGGCCGTGCAATGGCTGGGCGCGGCTTACCTTGCCTGGTTGGGCGCCAAGATGCTGCTGGCCAAGCCCGGTGCAGGCCCGATCCTCAACATCCGCCCCAGCCATTTCCTGCGCCAGGCGCTGGCGATCACCTTGCTGAATCCCAAGGCCATCGTGTTCTACATGGCGTTCTTCCCGCTGTTCGTCGACCCGGCACGCCACCAGGGCGTGGTCACCTTCGGCGCCATGGCTGTGACGATTGCAGCGCTGACCTTCCTGTACGGCCTGAGCTCGACGCTGCTGACGCACTTTCTGGCGGAACGCATTCGCGCCAATCCGCGCATTTCGGGCGTGCTCGAAAAGCTCGCGGGCGTTTTCCTGATTGCCTTCGGCGTCAAGCTCGCCATTTCCCGCTGATTCCCGTATGGCCAAGATTTTCTGTATTGCCAACCAAAAGGGCGGCGTCGGCAAGACCACCACCACCGTCAACCTTGCAGCCGGCCTGGCCAAGGTCGGCCAGCGGGTGCTGATGATCGACCTCGATCCCCAGGGCAATGCCACCATGGGTTCGGGCATCGACAAGCGCCAGCTGGAACTCACGGTGTACGACGTGCTGCTCGAGTCGGCTTCCGTGGCCGAGGCGCGCGTCAAGGCCGACAAACTCGTGGAGGGCGGCTGCGGCTATGACGTGCTCGGCGCAAACCGGGAACTGGCCGGTGCCGAGGTCGAAATGGTGGCACTCGACCGCCGCGAAAAGCGCCTGCGCACCGCGCTGGCTGCGGTGGGCGCCGAGTACGACTTCGTGTTGATTGACTGCCCGCCGAGCCTGAGCCTGCTCACGCTCAATGGCCTGTGCGCCGCGCATGGCGTGATCGTGCCGATGCAATGCGAGTACTTCGCGCTCGAGGGGCTCACGGACCTGGTCAACACCATCAAGCAGGTGCACGCCAACCTCAACAAGAACCTGCAGATCATCGGCCTGCTGCGCGTGATGTTCGATCCGCGCATCACGCTGCAGCAGCAGGTGAGCGAGCAGCTCAAGGCCCACTTCGGCGACAAGGTGTTCGACACGGTCATTCCGCGCAATGTGCGGCTGGCCGAGGCGCCGAGCTACGGCCTGCCTGGCGTGGTGTTCGACCCGGCCGCCCGTGGCAGCCAGGCCTTCGTTGCCTTTGCCAGGGAACTGGTCGAAAAGTTGCCGCCCGCCAGCGCCTTTGCATCGAATGCGGTCGCGCCGCCGATTGCGCCGGTCGCGGCCGGCGCGCCCAACCTGGCCATTCCCGAAGACGTGCTGGCCCCGGCGGCCGCACCCGATTCCACCAGCGAAAAAAGCCTCTGACGCGGTCCATCATGGACCTGCGCCAACAAGTTTCCAGCAGATGACGACGACGACTCCCCGCATCCTCTTGCTGCCGGGCTGGCAGAACAGCGGCCCCGGCCATTGGCAGACGCGGTGGGAATCCGCGTACGGCGACCGCCGCGTCGAGCAGCACGAGTGGATGCGCCCGCTGCGGGGTGACTGGTCCGCACGGCTCGAGGAAGAAGTGCTTGCCGCACCCGGCCCGGTCGTGTTTGCCGCGCACAGCCTGGGCTGCATCCTCGTCGCCGCCTGGGCCGCGCATTCGCGCAACACGCACAGGGTGCGCGGCGCCCTGCTGGTCGCGCCCGGCGACCTGGAGCGCGACGACCTGCGCCAGCTCATTCCGGGCTGGGCTCCCATCGTGCGGCAGCCATTGCCATTCCCGGCGGTGCTGATCGCCGCCAACAACGATCCCTACTGCGACGCCGCGCGCTCGCGCCAGCTGGCGGCCGACTGGCGCGCGCGCTTCGTCGACGCCGGCCCGGGCGGTCACCTGAATGCCGAGTCCGGCCTGGGCGACTGGCCCGAGGGCCGGAAACTATTGAACGAAATCTCGAAAGACAAGCACTGATGGCGACCAAGAAACCCAAGGGCCTCGGGCGCGGCCTCGAAGCACTGCTCGGCCCGACGGCCGGGCATTCCGTCGACAACGCAGGAACGGAAGAGGGCGCCGCCGCGCAGAACCCCACCACGCTGATGCTCGACCAGATGGTGGCGGGCGTTTACCAGCCGCGCACCCGCATGGACGAAGGCGCGCTGTACGAGCTCGCCGAGAGCATCAAGGCGCAGGGCATCATGCAGCCGATCCTGGTGCGCCGGCTCGATGGCGAATCGGCCGAGGCCAAGAACGCCGAGTTCGAAATCATCGCCGGCGAGCGCCGCTTCCGCGCCGCCCGTCTCGCGGGCCTCGACCGCGTGCCGGTGCTGGTGCGCGACGTGCCCAACGAGGCCGCGGCGGCCATGTCGCTGATCGAGAACATCCAGCGCGAAGACTTGAACCCGCTTGAAGAAGCCCAGGGCTTGCAACGCCTGGTTTCGGAGTTTGGGCTCACTCACGAATTGGCCGCGCAGGCGGTGGGTCGTTCGCGCAGCGCCGCCAGCAATCTGCTGCGGCTGTTGAACCTGGCGGAGCCGGCGCAGCAGATGCTGATGGCCGGCGACATCGACATGGGCCACGCCCGCGCGCTGCTGTCGCTGGACCGCGGCACGCAGATTACCGCTGCCAACCAGATCGCCGCCAAGAAGATGTCGGTGCGCGAGGCCGAGGCGCTGGTGAAGCGGCTCGCGGCCGAGTTCACGCTCACGCCTTCGCGCCGCAGCAACGATGGCGAGAAGTCGCGCGACCTGCAGCGCGTGGAAGAAGAGCTGGCCGACCTGCTCACCGCCGAGGTCGAGGTCCGCATCAAGAAGCGCAGCAAGCGCGGCGGCAAGGTCGAGGAGAGCGGTGAGCTCGCCATCCACTTCGGCTCCATCGAGGCACTCAACGGATTGATCGAACGCATCCGCCGAACGGCCTAGTTGCTGAGCTGTCCCTCGGACGTTTGCTTGATTGATTCTTGCAATCTTTTACGCGTATCCTCGCCGGGCACATCAACCCAGATCTCGAGGAGAGGGAGTCCGCCATCATGAGGTTCACTAGTACAAGGTTTCCATTCGCGGCCGTGGCTGCGGGTGCGCTGCTGCTGGCCGGCTGCGCCACCACGGACATGCAAATGGGCAGCCAGTCGGCCAAGACCATGGCCACCGGCAGCGCGGCAGGTTCGGCCACCGCCGGCGAAAGCAGCCAGCTCGAGCGCTGCGAGTCGCCGCTCGGCACCGTCTCGCTGATCGAGAACGTGAATTCCGGCTGGTACACCATCCTCACCGGCGAATACCGCCTGCCGCCCACGGCCAACCTGCTGCGCCTGCTGGTGCAGCAATCGAACTGCTTCGTGGTGGTCGAGCGCGGCGCGGCCGGCATGAACGCCATGACGCGCGAGCGCGCGCTGCAGCAGTCGGGTGAGATGCGCGGCGGCAGCAACTTCGGCCGCGGCCAGATGGTGGCCTCCGATTACGGCCTCTCGCCCGAGATCGTGTTCAGCAACAGCGATGCCGGCGGCATTGGCGGTGCGCTGGGCGGCCTGGTGGGCGGCGGTCGCGGCCGGGCCCTGGCGGCCGTCGGTGGCAGCATGCAGACCAAGGAAGCCAGCGCGCTGCTCACGCTCATCGACAACCGCTCGGGCGTGCAGGTCGCGGCTTCGGAAGGCAGCGCCTCCAAGACCGACTTCGGCGCCTTCGGCTCGGTGTTTGGCAGCCGTGCGGCCGGCGGGCTCGGCGGCTACACCAACACGGCGCAAGGCAAGGTGATTGCCGCGGCGTTCATGGACGCCTTCAACCAGATGGTTCGCTCGCTGCGCAACTACAAGGCGCAAACCGTGCGCGGCCAGGGCCTTGGCGGCGGCGGCCGGCTGGGCGTGGACGGCGGCGCGGCCCCGTCGCAAACCTACGTGCCGCCGGAGCAGGCACCCGCCCGCCGTCGCAAGTAAGTAAGCAAGACGCGCGGGCCAGCCGCAAAAAAGCCCGGGGCTCTCGCGAGCAGCCGGGCTTTTCATCGGGCCCGAACGCGCCGGATCAGAGCGCGAAGATCTTGCCGGGATTCATGATGTTCTTCGGGTCGAGCGCGCGCTTGATCGTGCGCATCATGTCGATCGCGCCCACGCCGGCTTCCGTCACCAGGAAGTCCATCTTGTGCAGCCCCACGCCGTGCTCGCCGGTGCAGGTGCCCTCCAGCGCCAGCGCGCGGCTCACGAGCGCATGGTTCAGCTCCTCGGCCTTCACGCGCTCTTCGGGAATGTTCGGGTCCAGCAGGTAGCCGAAGTGGAAATTGCCGTCGCCCACGTGGCCGACCAGGAAGTAGGGGATGCCGCTCGCATCGGCCTCGGCCACCGAGTCGAGCAGGCAATCGGCCAGGCGCGAAATGGGCACGCAGGTGTCGGTCGAGATCACCCGGCAGCCGGGGCGCGACTGCACGGCCGCAAAGTAGGCGTTGTGCCGTGCGGTCCACAGGCGCGTACGCTCTTCCGGCGTGCTGGCCCATTCGAAGGCGTTGCCGCCGTGGCCGCTGGCGAGCTCCTGCACCGTCTCGGCCTGCTCCTTCACGCCGGCGGGCGAGCCATGGAATTCCATCAGCAGCAGCGGCTCTTCGCGCAGGCCCAGCTTGGCGTAGGCGTTCACCATGCGCACCGTGTTCACGTCGATCAGTTCGACCCGCGCGATCGGCACGCCGAGCTGGATGGTCTCGATGGTGGTGCGCACCGCGGCCTCGATGCTCGGGAACGAGCAGATTGCGGCGGACACCGCCTCGGGCAGCGGGTAGATGCGCAGCGTGACCTCTGTGACCACGCCCAGCGTGCCTTCGCTGCCCACCATGAGGCGCGTGAGGTCGTAGCCCGCGGACGATTTTTTCGCGCGCGTGCCGGTGCGGATGACTTCGCCCGCGGCGGTCACGACTTCGAGCGCCAGCACGTTCTCGCGCATGGTGCCGTAGCGCACGGCGTTCGTGCCGCTCGCCCGCGTGGCCGTCATGCCGCCGATGGAGGCGTCAGCGCCCGGGTCGATGGGGAAGAACAGGCCCGTGCTCTTGATGTCGTCGTTGAGCTGCTTGCGCGTGACGCCGGGCTGCACCGTGACCGTGAGGTCGTCGGCATTGACCGACAGCACCTTGTTCATGCGCGACACGTCGATGCTGATGCCGCCCTGTACGGCGAGCAGATGGCCTTCGAGCGATGAGCCCACGCCGAAGGGAATGACCGGTACGCTGTGCTCGCTCGCGAGCTTCACGGCGTCGGCCACGTCTTGCGTGCTCTCGGCAAAGACCACGGCCGAAGGGGGCGGGGCGTCGAACGAGGACTCGTCGCGCCCATGCTGCGTGCGCACCGCCATGGCCGTGGAGCAGTTGGCGCCGAAGCGTGCTTTCAGGCCCTCGATCAGGCTGTCGGGCACGTCGCGCAGATGAAGCGCCGGCATCAGGTGCGAGGTTTGGGTCGGTGCGTTCATCGGGCGTCTCCTGGAGGGGGTGAGGGCGGGGCTCTGTGCGGCCATTTTACGGAGCGAGCACCATAATGCGCGTCAGCAGAACCATGAACCCTACGACCCTCAACACACTCGCGGCGTTTCCGTCGCAACTCGCCGCCCACTATGCGGCCATTCCCGTTGCATTCCGGCATTGGGCGCCCCCCTCGTGGGAGGGCGTTCCGAGCGAGGCCTTCACGGCCATCGAGCAGCTCTGCCATGTGCGCGACATCGAGATCGAGGGCTATCACGTCCGCTTTCGCCGCACGCTGGAAGAGCGCAATCCCACGTTGGCTTCGATCGACAGCGAGCCGCTCGCCATTGCGCGCGCCTACGGCATGGCCGACGCGGCCAAGGTGCTGGCCGAGTTCAAGATCGCGCGCGCGCAGACCATGGAAATCATCTCGAAGCTGAGCGATGCGCAACTTGCGCGCACCGCCGTGTTCGAGGGCTACGGACCGCTCACCATGCGCAGCCTCATCCACTACCTCTGCAGCCACGACCAGCAGCATCTGGCGGGCCTGCAATGGCTGGCCGGCAAGATCGACGCGTCGACCATCCTGCGATAAAACAGGCACAACAGGAGCGCCCATGGGCAACCGACTTTCCCAGATCGCCACCCGCACCGGCGACGACGGCACCACCGGCCTGGGCGACAACACGCGCGTGCCCAAGGACCACCTGCGCGTGCACGCCATGGGCGACGTGGACGAGCTCAACTCGCAGATCGGCGTGCTGCTCTGCGAGCCCATGCCGGAGCCCGTGCGCGAGCTGCTCGTCGACGTGCAGCACCAGCTCTTCAACCTGGGCGGCGAGCTTTCAATGCCAGGCTACACGCTGCTGAAGGCCGACGCGCTGCTTCAACTGGACAACGCGCTGGCCGAGCACAACGCCGCCTTGCCGCGCCTGGCCGAATTCATCCTGCCCGCGGGCACGCGCGCGGCCTCGCTCGCGCATGTGTGCCGAACGGTGGCGCGGCGGGCCGAGCGCGCGGTAGTGGCTCTCGGCGCCACGGCGGAACTCAATGATGCGCTGCGGCAATATCTCAACCGGCTCAGCGATCTGCTTTTCGTGCTTGCGCGCGTGCTCAACCGGATGAACGGCGGCGACGACGTCTACTGGAAGAGCGAACGCATGGCGCGAGTTGCCGCAGAAGCATCGGATGCCGACCAGCCTGACGACAAGGAAGGAAGCCCCTCATGACCAAGAAGATGCCTGCTCATTCATTCGCGCTGGCTGCTGCGAGCGCCGCGCTCCTGCTGCTGTCCGCCACTGCCGTTCACGCCCAGAGCGCCGACAACCCACCCAAGGTCCAGCCCGCGCACACCCTCCCGCCGCCGCCGCGTGACAGCAAGGTCGTGAACAGCGTGCAGCGCGGCACCAACGCCGCCGGCCGGGGCATCGACCGCGCCGAAGACGCCACGCGGCGCGGTGTCAACAACGTTTCGGAAAAGGCCAGTCGGCCGGTGCGCAGGGTGGGCGAGTCCTTTGGCCGCAAGCTCGCGCCCGGCTCCAGCGGCCGCACTGCGCCGCCGCCGGTGGGGCCGCAAGGCAACGCGCCCTGATCGTCATCAGGGCGCGATCCCGCCGACGGGGTACCTTTCTCCGCGAATGTCCCCCGGCCTGCGGCCTCCTCCTTTATTTCGCTGCGCAAGGCACCCCATCGACGGGATCGTTATTCAGAGGGGTTGTTGATCGGCGGTACACCAGCAGCGTGCCCTGGTGCACAGGGCGCCGGGTACTCCCCGCAGCGAAACAAAGGAGGAGCTGCGGGAGCAGAAGGCGGGGGACATTCGCGGAGGGGAGTACCCGGTGGCCTGCGCACGCGTCCCGAACACAAGCAAGCCACAACACGCAGCGACAGACCAACCGAGATGGCAAGAAACATAGAGATCAAGGCCCGCATCGACAGCGTGGAACGCGTGGCGCTCATCGCCGCGAAACTGGCCGAATCGGGCCCGATCGAAATCGCGCAGGACGACACGTTCTTTCGCTGCGAGAACAGCGCCGATCGCCTCAAGCTGCGCACCTTCGCGCCCGACCATGCGGAGCTGATCTTCTACCGCCGCGCGAACAGCAGCGGCCCGAAAGAGTCGTTCTATCTGATCTCACCCACCACCACGCCCGACACCCTGCGCGAGTCGCTCACGCTGGCCTGGGGCCAGACCGGCCGTGTGCGCAAGCAGCGTCGGCTCTTCATCGTGGGCCGCACGCGCGTGCACCTTGACCGCGTGGAAGGCCTGGGCGAATTCCTCGAACTCGAGGTGATGCTGAAAGAGGGCGAGCCCGCCGAAGAGGGCGTAGCCGAAGCGCATGCGCTCATGGCGCAGCTGGGCATTGCGACCGACCAGCTGGTGCAGGGCGCCTACGTCGACCTGCTGCGCGCCGCCGTTGCTGCTGCTGCTTGAGTCTCATCAGCGCCAGCCCGCGGCCTTGAGCTGGTCCGCGAGCTGCTGCGCAACCTTGGCATAGCCCTTGGCGTTGGCATGGATGCGGTCGGAGCGCAGCGAGGCGTCCGACAGCACGCTCGAATACACATTGGCGACGAGCAGCGCCTGCCCCGACTTCGCGACCTCGTCGTAGAACGGCGCATCGCTGAGCGATCCGACAGCCGCGCGCATCGCATCGGGCGAGGGCGTGGCCAGCAGCGCGACATGGGGCGTGTGCGCACGCGCCTGGCTCACGAGGGCCGCAAGGTTGTCGCGCGTGGCAGAGGGCGACACGCCGCGCAGCATGTCGTTGCCGCCGATGCCGATCAGGATCGCGTCGTAGCTGCCCGCCGCCAGCAGCGACGGCAGGCGCTCCAGCGCCCCGGCCGAGGTGTCGCCATTGATGCCCGCGTTGTCGATCTGCCAGCCGGTGAGTTCGCCCAGTTTCACGGGCCAGGCCGCCTCGGGCGGCGCGCCGTAGCCGAAGGTCAGGCTGTCGCCCAGCGCGAGCACGCGGGCGTCGGATTTCAATGCGGCGGCGGAGGGCTTGCGCTTGCCACACGCGGCCAGCGCGGCGGCTGCGGACATGCCGGCCAGCAGGTGGAAAAGGTGTCGTCGCTTCATGCTGGGCGCGAGCTTAAACGCATTCAATGAAGCAAGCGCCGGGCTCAGCCCTTGCGCGCGGCGGCGTGCGTCTTGCGCAGCTCGGCCTGCATCTGCTTCCAGAGCACCGGCCCTCCTTTTTCCATGGCGGCCGCGGCCGCTGCGCTCTCGCGCGTGACCGGCTGGTGCTTGCGCCCCCAGATGCCGATCTGCGCCACCACCGGCAGCAGGTCGATGCCCATCGGTGTCAGGCTGTAGATGGCCTTCTGCTTGTGCGTGGGGTCGTCGGCCTTGTGGAGCACGCCGTGCTCCACGAGCTTGCCCAGGCGCTCGGTGAGGATGTTGGAGGAGATGCCTTCGTCGGATTGCAGGAATTCCCTGAAGTGCCGCTTGCCCGCAAACATCATGTCGCGAACGATGAGCAGGCTCCAGCGGTCGCCGAAGACCTCGAGCGATAGATTGATCGGGCACAGGGATCTCTGCTGGTTTGCCATCGTCGATATTGCTCTCTTATTGAAACTGCTTGCATTTTCGTACCAGTACTCCAATACTTCAACCGGTTGCAAATCAAGAGCAGTTATCCGGCATGCACCGGCGAAGGAGAACCGCATGAGAAAGCTCGTTCTGCAAATGCAGATGTCGGTCGATGGCTGCGTTGCAGCTGCCAACCCCGGCCTCGACTGGCAGCTTTGGGGGTGGGGTGACCGTTGGGGCTGGGACGACGCGCTCAAGCAATATTTCAACGAGGTCTTCGAATCGGTCGACACCATTCTGCTGAGCCGCAAGATCATCGAGGAGGGCTATCTCGACCACTGGGGCCGGGTCGCGAGAAGCCACCCCGCCGATTCGAACTACGCCTTCGCGCGGAAGGTGGTCGATGCACGGAAGGTCGTGCTCACCGGCAAGCTGAAGACATCGCGATGGCCGC
The DNA here is from genome assembly GCF_051144945.1 of Variovorax palleresanus. Lineage (NCBI taxonomy): Bacteria > Pseudomonadati > Pseudomonadota > Betaproteobacteria > Burkholderiales > Comamonadaceae > Variovorax > Variovorax palleresanus. Next base: position 2,626,933 of record NZ_JBJNVP010000002.1, read on the forward strand.
GCACCGACATTGCGAACCGAAGCATGGCCGACGAGGTGAATGCGCTCAAGCAGCAGGCGGGCGCGAACATCCTCTGCATCGGCGGCGCCGGCTTTGCATCGTCGCTCGTCGCCGAGGGGCTCGTCGACGAGTTTCAGTTCTTCGTGAATCCGACCGCCGTTGGCGGCGGGCGCTCGGTGTTTCACGACCAGCGCAACGGCCACAAGTTGCGCTTGCTTGGCTCCAGGGCCTACGAATGCGGTGTCGTGGTCAACCGCTACGCGCCAAATTGAAGGACAACGCGCCGCGCCGATACCAGCGCTTACCTGATTTCACCTGACGGCGACCTGATGTGCTCCGGGCAGACACAAGCGCCACTGAGAATGGACTCGTCATCAACACGAAGGAGTTCCAGATGATCATCAATTCAAAGAGCATGGCCGTCGCTGCTGCGGCGCTCGCGATGTGCATGGCAGCGGGAAGCGCCTTCGCGCAAGACCGTGGCGGCCATGATCGCGATCGGGGCCATGACCGCGGCAACGATCACGGCAACGGCCGCTACGAACAACAGGACCGCCGATTCGACCGGCACGACAACCGGTATGGCGACCGGCATGGCGACCGCTACAGCCGCGAAGACTACCGGCCCGGCCGCCAGTTCGATCGCCGCGGCTACCCCCAGCCGCATGCCGAATGGCGCCGCGGCGGGCGTGTGCCCCATGAGTACCGTGGCCGCAACTACGTGGTGAACGACTACCGCGCCTACCAGCTACAGGCGCCTCCTCGCGGCTATCAGTGGGTGGGCGTGGGCGGCGACTACGTGCTCGCCGCCATTGCCACCGGTCTGATCGCGCAGATCATCGTGGGCAACCAGTAAAGGCAAAGAGCGCGGCACGCCGCGCGCACAGCTTCATTCAAGACCGTCGCAGGGCTTCCTGCGGCGGTCTTTGTTTTTTTGAGAGGGAGTGAAACCCTCAGGCTGCTACGGTGGGCAGCGACTGGGCGCAAACATTGCGCCCGGTGATGGTGAGCCGCAAACCACCGCCGTGCCATTCGAGCCAGTTAAGGCTCACATACGCATCGATGTCGGCGTCGTCGATGCGGTCCGCCTGGCGGCTTTGCAGCAGTTCGACGGTGGCGGGCAGTGCCCGTCTGAGCCGCTCGCGCCGTTCGGCGGCGTCGGCGGCCTTCTGGGCGGCCTTGGTTTGCTGTTGCTGCTGCGGGGTCGATGCCATTGCTGATCCGTTCCGGGAAGCCAAGGAATTAATCCGAATGTACGCTCCCTGTGTGAAGCAGCCAGCTTCTTTTTTAAACCTGTGTCGGCAAGCGTTGAATCCGTTGCGCCGGCGCTAGATTTCGTAGTGCGAGCCCTTCGCTTCATCGCCCAGAGCCTTTTCGACCACGCTGCGCGTCAAGGTCGGTGCAAACGACTCGATGAACGAGTAGACGTACTTGCGCAGGTAATTGCCGCGCCGTACCGCCAGCTTGGTCAGGTTGATGCCGAACAGCCGACCCGCGTCGAGTGCGCGCAGCTGCGTGTCGCGCTCAGCCTCGTAGGCCACACCGGCGACGATGCCCACGCCCATGCCCAATTGCACGTAGGTCTTGATCACGTCGGCGTCCATGGCCGCGAGGACGATGTGCGGTATGAGCCCGCGCTGCGCAAACGCCTCGTCGATGCGCGAGCGGCCGGTAAAGCCGGTGTCGTAAGTGATGAGCGGATGGCGCGTGAGCGCCTCGAGCGTCAGCGGCGCATCGAGCAGCGCATGGCCCGGCGGCACCACCACAGAGTGCGTCCAGCGGTAGCAGGGCAGGGCCACCAGCTGCGGATAGTCGCCCAGCGCCTCGGTTGCAATGCCTACGTCGGCCTCACCGTCGATCAGCATCTGCGCGATCTGCTTGGGCGAGCCCTGGTGCAGGTGCAGCTTCACGTTGGGAAACTGCGCGCGAAATTCCTGCACCGCCACCGGCATGGCGTAGCGCGCCTGCGAATGCGTGGCCGCCACCGAGAGCAGCCCGCTTTGCTGCGCCACGAACTCCTGCCCCGCCTGCCTCAGGTTGCTGCTTTCCATCAGCATGCGTTCGATGATCGGCAGCACGTGGCCGCCCGGCTCGGTGAGTCCGGTGAGTCGCTTGCCGGCTCGCACGAAAAGCTCGATGCCGAGTTCCTCCTCCAGCTCGCGGATCTGCCGGCTCACGCCCGGTTGGGAGGTGTGCAGGGTATGAGCGACCTCGGTCAGGTTGAAGCCGCAACGAACGGCCTCGCGTACCGAGCGCAGTTGTTGGAAGTTCATCTGGCGCGAAGGATCGGAAGGAGAAGGCCCGGACTGGCCGAGCGGCGATTCTCGGCACAAGTGCTTATGCGGGGAACGATGCGTTTGTTGGTTTCACATGAGCAAATCATCTGTGCCGCACCGACTGGAGTGCCTCTGCCAGTGCATTTGAAATTTCGCACGACTGTGCTAAAGTCTGAATCATGGACGCCAAGACCCAGAAAAGCGAACTCACCCGCACCGCCATCGTCGGCGCGGCGATGGACCTCGCGCTGACCGAAGGCCTGGACGCCATCACGCTCCAGGCCGTGGCCAGCCGCTTGGCGCTCTCCAAAAGCGGCGTGTTCTCGCGCGTGGGTTCGCGCGAGGCACTGCAGAAGGCCGTGATCGAAGAGTACGGCCGTCGCTTCCTGGCCGACGTGTTCGTGCCGGCCATGCAAAAGCCCAAGGGCCTGGCGCGGCTCAACGATATCGTCGACCGCTGGATAGCGCGCACCCGCGACATCGAAGCCGAAACCGGCTGCATCTACATGGCCGGCGCCTTCGAGTATGACGACCGCGAAGGCGAGCTGCGCGACCTGCTGCTCGCCGAGATCACGCGCTGGCGCGCCGCCCTGCGCCGCACCGTGCTGCAGGCCATCGAGTCCGGCGAGCTGCGCGCCGACACCGACGCCGCGCAGGTCGTCAGCGAACTCAACGGCCTCATCATGGGCTTGCTGCATGACGCGCGCTTTTTGCGCGACGCCCAAGCCGCCGACCGCGCCAAGCAGACCTGGCAGCGGCTTCTTTCCAGCTACCGCGCCTGAGCCACGGGCGCACAGGTTTCATTCGTCTTTCTTTGTTCTAATTTCGCACAGTCGTGCGATAAAAAGGAGAAGCACCATGCTGATCATTGCCCTCTGCCTTGTCGTCTACCTGGGCGCCATCGGCGCCGAAGCCGCTCGGGAGGCATTGCGCAGCCTGCCGCGCAGCAATGAAGACTGGGTCTGGTACTGAATCGACGGAGCCATTGCATGCCGAGCAGCACCACCACCTCCGCGGCCACGCACGCCGCGCAGTCGAACTACTACCGCCCCAGCCGTGTAATGCGCACACTGCGTTTCGCCCTGACCACCGCGCAGCGCCTGTGGCCTGCATTGGGAGTGCGCGCCGCGTACCGGCTCTTCGGCACGCCGCTGCCGCCCAAGTGGCTCTACCGCGGGCAGGCGCCCGGCACCGATTGGCGTCGCGAAGCTTGGGCCTTCGAGAACGCGAGCCTCGGCCTCTATCACCTTGCCACGCAGGATTCGGGCGCGGAATCGGCACCCATCGTGCTGCTGGTGCATGGCTGGGGCGGGCATGCCGGTCAGATGCTGGCGTTGGCCAAGGTGTTGGCCGATGAAGGCCTTCGGCCCGTGCTGCTCGAGCTGCCGGCTCATGGCCGCAGCGCGGGTATCATGAGCAACTCGCCGCAGTTCGCCCGTGCCATCGCCTATGTGGTGGCAAGGCTCGCGGCCGACGGTTATGCCCTCCGCGCAGTGGTGGCGCATTCGATGGGCGCCAACGCCCTCGGGTTGGCCGCCGCGCAGGGCCTCCGCGCCGAGCGGCTGGTGCTGCTCGCGCCACCGGCTTCGGCGCGCGAATTCACGCGCTACTTCGCGCACACGTTCGGGCTGAGCGAAGCGACGCGGCTCGCAATGCAACGGCTGTTCGAAGCGCGCGAAGGCCTCCTGATGGCGCAGCTGGAGCCGCCGGCTGTCGGTCCGCGCATCGTGCAGCCGACGTTGATCGTGCATGACCGCGATGATCGCGTGAACCGCTTTGCCGACGCGGAGGCCTACCGCGATGCGATCAAGGGGGCGCGGCTCGTGGCCACGGAGGGGCTGGGGCACCGCCGCATCCTCAAGGAAGAGGCCGTGCTGCGGCAGGTGGCGCGCTTCGTGGCGCAGCCTTGAGCTGAGCCCTGAACTGAAACGGGAGGGCTGCGCCGCCCCCCGCGTGTTCGATCAGCGTGCCGGCGAGGGCGCCGGGTCGGGCAGTTCGATCTTGATGTCGAGCACTTCGAGGTCGTCCTGCTTTTCCAGGTGAACCTTGATGTCCTCGGCATTGATCTTCACGTATTTCGAGATCACCGCCATCAGCTCGCGCTGGAGGTCGGGCAGGTAGTCGGGGCGCTTCTTGCCGCTGAGGCTGGACCGCTCGTGCGCGAGGATGATCTGCAGCCGCTCCTTGGCGACGCTGGCCGTCTTCTTCTTTTCGCCGAGCAGGAACGAGAAAAAGGACATGGCCTACTTGCCTCCGAAAATTCGCTTGAAGAAGCCAGGCTTTTCCGCATCGACGAAGCGCATCGGCTTGTCTTCGCCCAAGAAGCGCGCCACCACGTCGCTGTAGGCCTTGGCCACGTCGGTTTCCTTGTCGTGGATGGCAGGCACACCCTGGTTGGACGCCTGCAGCACGCTTTCGGATTCGGGAATGACGCCGATCAGCTTGATGCGCAGGATGTCCTGGATGTCTTCCAGCGAGAGCATCTGGCCGCCGGCCACGCGGTTGGGGTTGTAGCGGGTGATCAGCAGGTGCTCCTTGATGGGGTCGCCGCCTTCCTTCGCCCGCTTGGTCTTGCTGCTCAGCATGCCCAGGATGCGGTCGGAGTCGCGCACCGAGGATACCTCGGGGTTGGTCACCACGAGTGCCTCATCGGCAAAGTGCATGGCCATCATCGCGCCGGTCTCGATGCCCGCGGGCGAATCGCAGACGATGTAGTCGAAGTCCATCGCGGCCAGGTCGGTCAGCACCTTTTCGACGCCCTCTTGCGTCAGGGCTTCCTTGTCGCGCGTTTGCGAGGCCGCCAGCACGAACAGGTTGTCGCACTGCTTGTCCTTGATGAGCGCCTGGCTCAGGTTGGCTTCGCCCTGGATCACGTTGATCAGGTCGTACACCACGCGGCGTTCGCAGCCCATGATGAGGTCGAGGTTGCGCAGGCCCACGTCGAAGTCGATCACCGCCGTCTTCTTGCCGGCGAGCGCAAGGCCCGACGCGAAGCTGGCGCTCGTCGTGGTCTTTCCGACGCCGCCCTTGCCTGAGGTCACCACCACAATTTTGGCCATTGCCATTCCTTCTTGTTTCGATTCGGTTGTTGGTTTTTCGGATGCGCCGCGGCGCATCAGATCGGATCGATCACTAATTTCTTGCCGTCCAGGCGTATCTGCGCCGGCTTGCCGAGCACCGGATCGGGCAGCGGCACTTCGTTGGTGCGGTAGATGCCCGCGATGGCCACCAGCTGCGCTTCCATGCAGGTCGAGAAGATGCGCGCCTCGGTATTGCCGCGCGCTCCGGCAATCGCCTTGCCCCGCAGCGGTGCGTACACATGCACGTTGCCGTCGGCAATCACTTCGGCGCCAAAGCTCACCACTGCCGTCACCACCACGTCGCCGCCGCGGGCGTAGACCTGCTGGCCCGAACGCAGCGGCTTGTCGATCAACAGCGTGCCGTTGGCCGGCACCGGCACTTCGCGCACGATCTGCGGCGCTTCGCTGGCGGGTGCTGGCGAAGCAGCGGGCGGCGCGGGGGAGCGCGGCGCGGGCGCGACGGGCATGGCCGTGACCGAGAGACCGGCCGCGCGGGCCGCCGCATTCTGGGCGTCGTTGCCCCCGCGCACCGCAATGGGTTGCGTCTGGTGGCGCGCCAGCAGGCCGCGCAGCGCCGCGAAGTCGAGCGCTGCGGGCTCCTCGCCGCCTTCTTCTTCCGGCTGCAGCTGCGAGAGGTCGATGACCACCGGCTCCTGCTCGAAGAAATCGGGCGAATCGGCCAACTGGGCGTCGAGCGCCTCAGCCAGCACGGCCAGGTCGGCCGTCTTGAGGATCACTGCGATCAGCGGCAGCGTGGCGCTCTTGAATTCGAAAACCGCCTTGGTGCGCGCGGCGGAGACATCGGCCATTGGAAAACGTCGGTGCGAAAAGCGTTGAAGTCTAACGGGCGCGGGCTTCCGGCCAGTGACCGGGCCCTGCTTCAACCACTTGGCAGAACATTTATTGCAAGGCGTTTCACTTTGAAAGGGCGGAAGCGTTGCGCGTTCGCCCCAGAAGTGCGTAAAGAATGATCGCACCGAAAGTCGCGGTTCCAATGCCGCCCAGCGCGAATTGGCCGAACTTCAAGGTGAAGTCGCCGGTGCCGATGATCAGCGTGATCGCGGCCACGATCAGGTTCTTGTTCTGCGAGAAATCGACCTTGTTGTCGACCCAGATCTTGGCGCCCGCAATGGCGATGAGGCCGAACACCACGATGCTCACGCCGCCCATCACCGGCAGCGGAATGGCCTGGATCAGCGCGCCGAACTTCGGGCTGAAGCCCAGCACCAGCGCGATGAGCGCGGCCACCACGAACACCGCCGTCGAATAGATGCGCGTGGCCGCCATCACGCCGATGTTCTCGGCATAAGTGGTCACGCCCGTGCCGCCGGCGGCGCCGCTCACCACGGTGGCAATGCCGTCGCCGATGAAGGCGCGGCCGATGTACGGGTCGAGGTTGCGCCCCGTCATGGCCGTGACCGCCTTCAGGTGGCCGAGGTTTTCCGCCACCAGGATGATGGCCACGGGTGCGATCAGCAGCATGGCGTTGGTGGTGAACACCGGGGCGGTGAAGGTGGGCATGCCGAACCACGCCGCATTGGCGATGCCGCTCAGGTCGACCGGCTTGCCCATGCCGAAGAGGTTGGTCAGCAGCGCATAGACCGCAGTAGCAAGGATGAGCCCGATCAGGATCAGCAGGCGCTGGAGCATGCCGCGCGTGAACACCGCCACCAGCCCCACGCAGAGAAAGGTGACGGCCTGCATCCACGAATCGAAATTGCTGGCCGCCATGTTCTTGATCGGCACGCTCGCCAGGTTGAGCCCGATCACCGCCACCACCGCGCCCGTAACCACCGGCGGCATGAAGCGTTCGATCCAGCCGGTGCCGATGGCCTGCACCAGGGCGCCGATCAGGATGTAGATCGCCCCGCAGGCCACGATGCCGCCCAGTGCCACGGCGATGTTGGCATTGGGCCCCTTGCCCGCATAGCCGGTGGCCGCGATCACCACGCCGATGAACGCGAAGCTCGAGCCCAGGTAGCTGGGCACCTTGCCGCCCGTCACCAAAAAGAAGATCAGCGTGCCGATGCCGCTCATCAGGATGGCGATGTTGGGGTTGAAGCCCATCAGGATGGGCGCCAGCACCGTGGCGCCGAACATCGCGATCACGTGCTGCACGCCCATGGCGCCGGTCTGCAGCCAGGGCAGGCGTTCGTCGGGCGCGACCACGCGGCCCTCGGTGGCGGCGACTTCGCGCCAGCTGAATAGATTGCTCATGAGTTTGCTTTCTCCTCGTCTTGTGTTTTTGAGGGGCTTCTTCCGGCCCGCTGCCACCCGTCTGTTGGACGGGATTCTTGCTTGCCTAGCGCGGCGGCAGCACCGCCATTGTGATGCGCGAGACGCAGGTCAATTCGCCGGCGTCGTTGGTCAGGTCGATCTGCCATACCTGCGTGGTGCGCCCGCGGTGCACCGGCCGTGCGGTGCCCGTGACCCAGCCGCTGGTGGCCGAGCGGATGTGGTTGGCGTTGATGTCCAGGCCCACGGCCCGGTCGCCCTCCGGGGCCGAGTAGTGCGCGCCGCAGGAGCCCAGCGTTTCGGCCAGCACCACCGACACCCCGCCGTGCAGGATGCCGTAGGGCTGCCGGGTGCGCTCGTCCACCGGCACGCGGGCGCGGATGAAGTCGTCGCCCACCTCCAAAAACTCCATGCCCAGCGTGGAGACGGCGGTGCCGATGTGGTTGCGGGTCAGCTCTTCGACCGAGATGTCTTTTTTCCAGATGCGCATGAGGTTGTCTCCAGTACGGGGTTCCGGAAACTATAGCGATGGCGGCTGACAACCGCAGTCGCCTTTGCGTGCTAAGTTGGTTCGATGAAGCACCCCGTCCGACGCTGGCTCATCGGCATTGCCGTGGTGTTGCTGCTCGGCACCGGCGCGCTGGTGTGGGTTGCGAGCACCCGCCTTCCCAGCGACGAGGAAGTGGCCGCGCGCATTTCCGAAGCGTTCGAAAAGCGCTTTGGCGTCGGCCTGACGATCGGCGGCGCGCATTGGGCGCTGTGGCCCAGCCCGGTGCTGGTGCTGTCCCAGGTGGCCACCGAGCAGCCGCGCCCGATCACCCTGCGCCGCATCACGCTGCAGCTCAAGCTCCGGAAGCTGCTGCAAAGAATCGTCGCCGTCGACGAGGCCGAAATCGAAAGCCTGGTGCTGCCGCGCGAATCGGTGCGCGCCTTCCGCGGCAAGGGCCCCAAGCCGAAGGAGGGCGACCGCATCTTCGCGCTGCCCGCGCCCTGGGCGCTGGCGCCCATTCCACTCGAAAAGGTGCGCTGGCATGACGTGGTCTGGATCGACCGGCGCGGCATCGCTCTCGCCTATGACGGCGACATCGTTTTCGACACCCACTGGCGCCCGCGCCAGGCGCGCGTCGAACGCGCCGGCGCCTCGCCTCCCGCCCGGCTGCGCCTGGACCGCGAAGCCGGCTGGGACCGATGGCACACCCGCATCGACGTGGGCGGCGGCACGTGGAACGGCGTCACGCGCTTCGAGCTGCTGCCCGATGACACGATGCGCGTGTCGGCCGAACTCGAGCCCCGGCAGGTCGACATCGAAGGGCTGGTGCAGGCCTTCGGCCGGCGCACCGCCGTGGCGGGCAAGTTTTCGGGCCAGACCACGCTGGTGGCGCAAGCCGGCGAGCTTGGCGCGCTGATCCGCAGCCTGCACACGCGCACCACCTTCACGGTGAAGCCCGCCACGCTCACCCGGCTCGACCTGGCCAAGGCCGTGAGCACCGCCGGCATCAGCCGCGGCGGCACCACGCCGCTCGACGAGCTCACGGGCACCCTCGACACGCAAGGCGGCGAAGACGGCATCGTGATGCGCTACACGGGGCTCAAGGCGCGCTCGGGCCTGCTCACCGCCAGCGGCAACCTGAAGCTCTTCAACCGCAAGCTGGACGGCGAAGTGGCGGTCGATCTTGTCGACGGCGTGGTCGGCGTGCCGCTCAAGGTGAGCGGAAGCATGAGCGAACCCGAGGTGTCGCTGACGGGCGGCGCGCTGGCCGGTGCGGCGGTCGGTACCGCGGTGCTGCCGGGCGTGGGCACGGCCATCGGCGCGCGCGTGGGGCAGCAGGTGGAAAAGCTGTTCGGCGCGGAGGAGCCCGCGAAGAAGAAGACGCCGCCGCAGCCGCAAAGATCGCCGGGCGTTTCCCGCTGAGCGCCCTCCTGGCGCGGTGGCTCAACTGCGCAACTGGATGATCTGCAGGTCGTGGTGTGCGCCGGCGTGCAACCGCGCAACTTCGGCCGCGCGCCGCGTGAGCACCGCGCGCTGGTTGATGTAGCCCTTGTCGGTGATCTCGCCCGCGTCGAGGCTCGGCGGTTCGGTGAGCACCAGCGCGCGCGTCGGGCATTGCGAAGAACCGGCGCCTTCCTCGCGGAGCGTGCGCAGCACGTCGGCGATGCGCTCGGCCAACGCTTGCGGCGCGGCCTGCGGGCTGGGAAACACCAGCATGCCGATTTCGCCGCGGTCATGGCCCGTGAGCACCACGTCCTGCGCATGCGGCGCCAGCATCGACACCAGCTTGACGCGCAAGGTACCCACCGACACCCAGGTGCCGCTCGAAAGCTTGAAGTCCTCGGCCACGCGGCCGTCGAAGATCACGCCGCGCTCGGCACGCTCGGGGTCGGCAAGGTAGCCCGCATCGCCGATGCGGTAGTAGCCCTCTTCGTCGAAGGCCTCGGACGTTTCGCGCGGTGCATGGCGGTAGCCCGGGAACACCGAGACGCCCTTGACGCGCATCTCGAGCTTCTGGCCGTTGGGCACGAACTTGAGTTCGAGCCCTGGCAGCGGCGAGCCGATGCAGCCCGCGCCGTCGAGCTTCCAGTGCGCCGAGGTGATGGCGGGCGACGTTTCGGTCGCGCCCCATGAGGTGGTGAGCCACAGCGGCCGCTCGGGCCGCACGCGCTTGGCCACCGCTTCGAGCCGCTGCCAGGTCGAGGGGGCGAGCGCCGCGGCCGCGTAGAAGGCGAGCCGCAGGCGCGAGAACACTTCGGCGGCCAGCGCATCGTCGGCTTCGAGAAACGGCAGCAGCATGTCGAAGCCGCGCGGCACGTTGAACAGCAGCGTGGGCTTCACCTCGCGCAGGTTGCGCACCGTCTTTTCGATGAGCCCTGGCGCGGGCCGGCCCTCGTCGATGTAGAGCGCACCGCCGTGGCATAGCACCATGTTCAGGTTGTGGTTGGCGCCGAAGGTATGGCTCCAGGGCAGCCAGTCGACCAGCACGGGCTTTTCGTGCTCGAGGAAGCGCCAGGTCTGCGCCATCATCTGCTGGTTGGCGCACAGCATGCGGTGCGTGTTGATCACCACCTTGGGCTTGCCGGTGGAACCCGAGGTCAGCAGGTATTTGGCGTGGGTGTCGGGCAGCACGGCTTCGTGGGCCTGCATCACGGCCGGCGTTTCGCTGGCCTGCAGCAGTTGCGCAAAGGGCAGGGCGCCGGGGTGGGCATCGGCGTTGCGGCTGAACACCGCCACCGCCTCCACGCCGGAGCCCGCGAGCGCGCCGCCATACACCTTGGCATCCGATGCGTAGATCAACGCCGGCTGCAGCGCCTGCAGCATGCCGTGCAGCCGCGACGGATCTTTTGCCATGCGCGAATACGCGCTCGACAGCGAACAGGCCGTGCGGCCGATGTGCATTGCCGCGAGCATCAGCACGGCGTGGTCGATGGCGTTGTCCGAGAGGATCGCGATGGGCTTGCCCGCCGGCAGGTCCAGGTCGAGCAGCGCCTGCGCCACCGCACCCACGGCATGGCGCAGCGCGCGGTAGTCGAGCTTGCGCCAGCCTTCGCCGCTCTCGTCGCGCTCGGCGAAGGCCAGCGCATCGGGCGTCTCGCGCGCCCAGCGCTCGATCCATTCGCCGATGCAGCGCGCGTAGGGCTTGAGCGCCACCGGCGAACGCAGCGCAAAGGAGCCGTCATCGAAGTCGATGCGCACCGTGCGCGGCGGGGCGATCTGGCGCTCGTCCAGGAGGAAGTCGTGGTTGCTCATTTCAATCGAGTCTGCCGGTGTCGGCTTTGGCGCGAATCAGGTTTAACAGCAGGACGTCGCGCGCGGCCTCGAGGTCAGCCACGCGCCGCGCGCCCAGTTCTTCAGCCACGCCCTCGGTCACCTTGGCCTTGAGTTCGTCCGTCATTGACGGCGCTCCGAGGTCCTTCCACCAGTCCTCGATCGGCCCGCCCAGGTGCGCGAGCACATGTGCGATGCCGCCGGCGCCGCCCGAGAGATGCAGGTTCATGAAGGGCCCCATCACCGCCCAGCGCAGGCCGGGGCCGTGCGCAATGGCGGTATCGATGTCGGCCACGCTGGCCACGCCTTCATTGACCAGGTGAAAGGCCTCGCGCCAGAGGGCGGCCTGCAGCCGGTTCGCGATGTGCCCTTTGACCTCGCGCTTCACGTGGATCGGCCGCTTGCCGATGGCGGCATAGAAGGCCATGGTGCGATCGATGGTCTCGGCCGATGTGCGCTCGCCGCCCACCACTTCCACCAGCGGAATCAGGTGCGGCGGATTGAACGGGTGGCCCAGCACCACGCGTTCCGGATGGCGGCATTCGGCCTGCACCGCGCTGATGGCGAGCCCCGAAGAGCTCGATGCCAGGATCGCGTGGGCGGGTGCCGCCTCGTCCATGCGGCGGAACAGGTCGACCTTGAAATCCAGCCGCTCGGGGCCGCTCTCCTGGACGAAATCGGCTTCCGCCACCGCGTCTTCAAGCCGCGCATGAAAGCGCAGCCGGCCGGCCGAGGCACCCTCTGCCAGCCCGAAGCGTTCCAGCGTCGGCCAGTGCGCGGCCACCGCCGCGCGCAGCCGCGCCTCGGCATCGGGCGAGGGGTCGGTGGCGTCCACGTCGAGGCCGCGCGCCAGGAAGAAGGCGGCCCAACTGGCGCCGATGACGCCGGTGGCGACCACCGCCACGCGTTTCGGATTCGGTTCCATCGGCATCGTTTCAGGATTCCGCCGTGAAGCCGATCTTCTTTACCAGCGGCCCCCAGCGCTCGCCCTCGGCCTTTTGCGAGCGCGCCATCTCCTCGGCCGTGGAGCCCTGGGCGATCAGGCCGACCACGGCCAGGCTGTCCGTCACCACCTTTTCCTTGATGGCCGCATTGATCGCGGCATTGGCGGTGGCCACCACGCTGGCCGGCGTTTTGGCCGGCGCGTAGAAGCCGAACCACTCCTCGGTGGTCAGTTCCGCAAAGCCCTGTTCGGCAAAGGTCGGCACTTCCGGTGAGAACGGCGAGCGCGCCTTGCCCGAGGTGGCCAGCAGCCGCAGCTTGCCGGCCTTGTGGTTGGGGATGAAGTCGCCGCTGGGGGTGACCATGGCGGCGATCTGCCCGCCCACCACGTCGGTCACGCCGGGAATGGAGCCGCGGTAGGGCACGTGCTTCAGTTCGACCCCGTTGTTGAGGCCCAGCAGCGCGCCGATGAAGTGCGGCGTCGAACCGGCCGCCGGCGAGCCGTAGCTGGCCTGGTTCGGGTTGGCCTTGGCCCAGGCGAGAAAGTCTTTCACCGTGCGCACCTCGGACGGCACCAGCGGGCCGACCGCCAGGCCGTGGTGCATGACGGCGGCAATCGACACCGGCACGAAATCCTTGCTTGGGTCGTAGCTGAGCTTGCTGTAGATGTGCGGGTAGATCGACGTGCACGAGAACGGCGACAGCGCCAGCACGCTGCCGTCGGCCGGTGCGTTCTTGAGGGTTTCGAGCGCGATGCGGCCACCCGCGCCCGGCTTGTTTTCGACCACGGCCGCATTGCGGGTGTAGGCCGAGCCCGCGAGCTTTTCGCCCACGCGGCGCGCCACGCTGTCGCCGGCGCTGCCGGCGGGAAAGCCGTAGTAGATCTTGACCTGTTCGAGCGCCTGGGCGAATGCAGCCAGCGGCGAGAGGGTACCCAGCGCAGTGGCTGCGCCCAGGGTGTGGAGGAAGTGGCGGCGGGTGTTCATGAAATGTCTCCTACTAATATCTTCAGGGCGGTTTCTGGCGGGATGACGGCCGCTTCAATGCGGCGCGAATTCGGGGCGCGGCCCGCCTCTGCGCGGCAGCCCCATCATCTGCCTTGCCTCGGCCGGCGTGGCCACTTCCATGTCGAGCTCATGGATAACGCGCACGATGCGCTCGGTGAGCTGCACGTTGGTGGCGAGCTCGCCCTGGCGGAAATAAAGGTTGTCTTCCAGTCCCACACGGGCATGCCCGCCCAGCAGCAGCGCCGCCACGTTGGCCTCGAGCTGCGAGGGGCCGATGCCGCTCACGCAGAAGATGCTGCCCTTGGGTAGGGTGTCGACCATCATCTGCAGGAAGCGCGGCGAATAGGGCATCGCGTTCTGGAAGTTGCGGTGCACGTTCATCACCAGGTTGATGAAGTAGGGCTCGTCGTCATGGCCTTCTTCGATCAGCGTGGTCGTGTCCTGCAGGATGTGCGTGGGGCTGAACACCTCCCACTCGGGCTTGATGCCGCGCGCCTTCATGCCGGCGGCCAGCTCGCGGCCCCGGGTGATGGGCGTGTCCATCAGGATCTGCTTGCCCTCGAAGCTCAGGTTCAGCGTGGTCGCATCCAGCGTGCACATCTCGGCGCCCGCATCCATGCCCTTGATGCGCTCTTCCCACGCAATTTCCCAGCGGTCGCCAGCCAGCGGCTTCACCATGTCGCCGTGCACCCCGCCGCCGGTGGAGTTGTTGATGACGATGTCGCAGCCGCCCGCGCGGATGCGGCTGTTGATGTCGCGGTACACGTCGGCGTTGCAGGTGGCACCGTCGTCGGGCCGGCGCGCGTGGATCGCCACCACGCTGGCGCCGGCGTTCCAGCAGCGCAGCACGTCGGCCGCAATTTCGGCCGGCTGGGTGGGAAGGTGGGGGTTCTGCGACTTGTGCGCCATGCCGCCGGTGGGGGCGATGGTCACGATCACTTTGCGCTTCGACGACATGCTCCGGAGTCTCCTGGTGTCTTCTTTCATGAGGGGCGCGCTATTATTTTTGGAGGCGCAGGCACACTCAGTCATTGCGACGACATTTGGGGTCAGGGTTTACGCGGCGCGGGCCGCGCCCATGCCATCAGGAGCTTTCTTTTCATGCCTACGACGAAGCCGGCCATCAAGGCGGCATCGCTGACGGTTGCGCAGCTGCTTCAGCGCTCGGCCTGGTTTCCGCTGCTCGACGAGGCAGCGCGCGAGCGCGTGCTCGATGAAATCCGCGAGGTCGAGGTAGCGGCCGGCGCCGCCCTGTGCCGGCGCGGCGATACGCCGCTGCACTGGTACGGCACGCTCGAGGGGCTTCTGAAGTGGTCGATCACCTCGAGCGATGGCCGCTCGGTGACCTTCGGCGGGCTCTCGGTCGGCAGCTGGTTCGGCGAAGGCACGCTGCTGCGCGGCGCTCCGCGCTCGGCCGACGTCATTGCGCTGCGGCCGAGTCGCGTGGCCCAGCTGCCGGTAGAGACTTTCGAGTGGCTGCACCGCACGCAGCGCGGCTTCGACCATTTTTTGCTGCAGCAGCTCAACGAGCGGCTGCACTGGTTCATGGGCAACTACGCGGCTCACCGGCTGCTCGACGCCGACAGCCAGGTGGCCCGTGCGCTGGCGGGGCTGTTCCACCCGTGGCTGTATCCGGGCAGCGAGCCGCATCTGCAGACCTCGCAGGAAGAGATCGCCAACCTGTCGGGTGTTTCGCGCCAGCGTTGCAATGCGGCGCTGAACCGGTTGAAGGAGGCGGGGTTTTTGCGGATCGAGTACGGCGGGATTACCGTGATCGACCTGGAAGGGCTGCGGCGGTTCATCGAGTAGGGGAAAGGGCTGGCGCCTTTGGGAAGTCCTTGCTGTAATGCGACTGGACGGGTGTGTGTTTCACGAAATGCTCATAGCCCTCGGAGATCCAATTCACGGCAAGCGCCTCGAACTTTCTCGCAACAGGCCCGTATGGCTTCCCCGGAATCAATTCATCGCCTCCTCGCCGTCGCTTCAAGATTGCTGGACAGCGCCGCTTCAGAAATACGGGACGCGAAGCTGGAGCCTGTTCGCGAGAACATCTCGCAGATCGGTCACCTCATTGCTGGAATATTCGAGATTCAGCAAGAGATCTACGTGCTCCGACCGGATCTGAAACCGGCTTACCTGAGCGAACCCTCGCCGTATTCCGCTTCCAACAAGTTGCTCACTCGGTTCATGGGCGAGGCCTTGGAGCATGAAGACGCAGGCGAAATTGCAATGGCCGTCGAGAAGTACAGGGAATACCTCGGCCTCGAAGAGTCGACCTTTCATCGCGAAATTGCGGAACGCGAGCTCAGTCGTCTCTTGAACAGAAACAACTGATCCGTCCATTTCACTTCGCTGGCTTCGCCTTGTCCGCCAGCCGCTTGCGGTACTCCGTCGTCGTCAGGCCGCCGAAGCCCCAGTCGTCGGTGTCGATCTCCTCGATCACGATGTGCGTCCATTCGGGCGGCTTGTTCAGCACGCGTTCCAGGGTTTCCGTGAACTCGGCGATGACCTGGGTTTTCTGTTCGCGCGTGACGCCGTCGCGGGTGATCTTCAGGTTGATGAAAGGCATGGTGTGCTCCTTGGAATGGATGAGGTGATTACCACTTGCCCGTGCTCATGCCGCCGTCCACCGGCAGCACCACGCCCGTCGTGAAATCGGCGTTCGTGAGATAGAGCACCGCATCGGCGATCTCGCGCACGGTCGCGATGCGGCCGGCGGGCGAGAGGCCGTTCAGGAAGCCGTGCTGCTCGGGCGTGTACAGCGGCGTGTCGACGATGCCGGGTGCCACCGCATTCACCTTGACGTTGTGCGGCGCGAGTTCGAGCGCCAGCGCGCGCGTCGCGGCGTTGATGCCACCCTTGATCAGCACCGGCAGCGCGGCCGGCACCTGCTGGTTCGGCTGCAGCGCAATGCTTGCGGTGATGTTCACGATATGGCCCTGGCGGCGCGCCACCATGTGCTTTGCCGCAGCTTGCGAGGCGTAGACGAAACCCTTGAGGTTCGTGGCCACCAGCTGGTCGAGTTCTTCCTCGGTGTATTCGACAAAAGGCTTGGCGTTGAAGATGCCCGCGTTGTTGATGAGCACGTCGACCTGGCCGAAGCGCTCCACGGCGCGGTCGATGAGCTGCTGCGCGGTGTCGCGGCGGCCGATGTCGCCGGCCACGCCAAGAAAGCGCGTCGGGTTCCCGAGTTGCTTTGCCGCGGCCGCGAGGCGTTCATCGGTTCGCGCATTGGCGACCACGTTGAAGCCACGTTCGAGATAAGCCTGCGCGAGTCCCAGGCCGATGCCGCTCGAGGCACCGGTGATGACGACCGTGGACGGGGTGTTGAGGGTGTCTTGCATGTCGGTACTCCAAAGAGTTGAGGGAATGGATGAACTGTATTGATGACGCCACAGGAGATAAATCACTAGACTCGTACTTCAATTGATACGTGAGGTAATCAATCCATGCAGCGGCAGTTCGGCGACATCCTTCTCGGCAGCATCGAGCTGTTCTGCCTGGCGGCGGAAACGGGCGGCTTCACCTCGGCCGCGCTGGCCGCGGGCGTCACGCCGGCGGCCGTCAGCCGCTCGATCTCGCGGCTCGAAAAACGGCTGGGCTTGCGACTCTTCGTGCGCACCACGCGCAGCGTGCGGTTGACCGACGCGGGCCGCTCTTACTTCGCGCAATGCCGCCAGGCGCTGACGCAGTTGGCCGAAGCCGAGCGCGAGGTCATGGGCCAGCAGGCGCAGCCCTCGGGCATGCTGCGCATCAGCGTGCCCACCACCTACGGCCACCACCGCTTGCTGCCGCTGCTGCCGGTCTTTCGCGAACGCTTTCCCGACATCCGGCTGCACGTGCACCTGAGCAACCGGAACATCGACTTCGTGGAAGAGGGCTACGACATGGCCGTGCGGGTGCGCGCCCAGCCCGACTCCACGCTGATCGCGCGGCATCTCGAGGATGCGCAGCTGGTGGTGGTGGCCGGCCGCAAGTATTTGAAGAAGGCCGGCACGCCGCGCACGCTGGACGATCTCTCGGCGCACGAGTGCATCCAGTTCGAGTTGCCCAGCAGCGGCCGCCGCATCTCATGGCTCTTCAAGGAGAACGGCAAGGACCGCGAGATCTTCGCGGACAGCGCCTACAGCTGCTCCGACGACGTGCTGGGCGGCGTCACGCTCGCGAAAAGCGACGCAGGACTCTTCCAGGCCTACCGCTTCGTGGTGGAAAAAGAGCTGGCCGACGGCTCGCTCGTCGAGGTGCTGCAGCCTTTCGCGGGCCGCTCGCGGCCCTATACGCTGCTGTACCCGGACGGGCGGCACGTGCCGCTGCGCATGCGGGTGTTCATCGATTTCCTGATGGCGCAGCGGGCCGCCTGAGGCGCCTTACACACCCAGCAATTCTTCGAGCGCCTGAGGCTCCGCCAGCAGGTCGGCCGACGCACCGTGCCGCACGATCTGCCCCTTCTCCATCACCACCGCCAGGTCGGTGTGCGCGAGCACCTTGCGGTAGTCGCGGTCGACGATGAGCGTGGCGATGCCGGTGCTGCGGATTTCGCCGATCACGCGCCAGATCTCGGCCACGATCAGCGGCGCGAGGCCTTCGGTGGCTTCGTCCAGGATGAGCAAGCGCGGATTGGTCATCAGCGCGCGGCCGATGGAGAGCATCTGCTGCTCACCGCCCGAGAGCTGCTGGCCGCCATGCGAGAGCCGCTCGGCGAGGCGCGGAAAGGTGGCCATCACGCGGTCGAAGGTCCAGGCGCGGTGCCCGTCGATGCCGGCGCGCTCGCTCATCACGAGGTTCTCACGCACCGAGAGGTTGGGGAAGATGCCGCGGCCTTCGGGCACGTAGCCGATACCCAGGCGCGCCATCTTCTCCGGCGGCCAGCCGGTGACCGTGCGGCCATCGACCTGCACTTCGCCCGAGGCGGGGCGCACGTAGCCCATCATGCTGCGGATCAGCGTGGTCTTGCCCATGCCGTTGCGCCCGAGCAGGCCGACCGACGTGGCGGCCGGAATGCCGGCATGCACGCCGCGCAGGATGTGGCTGTTGCCGTAGTAGGTGTTGAGATCGCGGACGACGAGCATCAGTGGTCTTCTCCAAGATAGGCGGTGCGCACTTCCGGGTTTTCGCGGATCGAGGCCGGGTCGCCGGTGGCGATGACGGTGCCGTTCACCATCACCGTGATGCGGTCGGCAATGCGGAACACCGCATCCATGTCGTGCTCGACCAGCAGGATCGCATGGGTCGATTTCAGTCGTGCGAGCAGCGTGAGCATGCGGTCCGTTTCCTCGGCGCCCATGCCCGCGAGCGGTTCGTCGAGCAGCAGCACGCGGGGCTTGGTGGCCAGGCACATCGCCACTTCGAGCTGGCGCTGCGCGCCGTGGCTCAGCGTGCCGGCAACGCGCCGGGCTTCGTTCGACAGGCCCGCGGCCTCGAGCGCCGCATCGGCCGCCGCATTGCTGGCCGCGCAGCGCTGCGACGACTGCCACACGGTCCAGGGCCGCGCCGTGGCGGCCTGCGCCGCGAGCCGGCAGTTCTCGTGCACGCTGAACTCCGGGAAGATGGTCGTGCGCTGGTAGCTGCGGCCCACGCCGGCACGCGCGCGTCGCCATTGCGCGCGCTGCGTGACGTCGATGCCGTCGAGCGCGATGCGGCCTTCGGAGGCTTCGATTTCGCCCGAAAGCATGTTGATGAGCGTCGACTTGCCCGCGCCGTTGGTGCCGATCACCGCATGCACTTCGCCGACGTGCAGGTCGAGCGTGACGGCGTTCACGGCGGTGAGGCCGCCGAAGCGGCGCGTGAGGCCATGAACGGAAAGAAGAGCGGTGGCGTTCATGGTTTGGCTCCTTCCCCCTTTGGGGGAAGGTTGGGATGGGGGCGGGCAGAGCGCTCGGTGGTGGCGCCGCGTGCCCCCACCCCAGCCCTCCCCCGGGAGGGGAGGGAGAAACACAGGGAGCAGGTCATGCGGCCTCCTTGGGAGACAGCCGCTTGACCAGGCCGATCAGACCCTTCGGCAACAGCGCCACGAACACGATGATCGCAATGCCCAGCGTCAGCTGCCAGTGGTCCGCAAGCGGCCCCATCACCGCATGCGTCGAGAAGATTTCCTTCAGCAGCGTGAACGCAATGGCGCCGATCACCGCGCCGCGCAAATGGCCGAGGCCACCCAGGATCACCATCAGCAGCACCTCGCCCGAGTTGTGCCATGCCATGAGCTCGGGGTTGACCACGCCGTCGCGCGAGGCCAGCAGAAAACCCGCGAGCCCGGCCAGCGCGCCCGCCAGCACGAAGGCCGCGAGCTTGTAGCCGTACACCGGGAAACCCGCCGCGCGCATGCGCTGCTCGTTCACGCGGATGCCCGCCAGCGCCGCGCCGAAGCGCGAGCGGCGAACCAACGCCAAGAGGCCGTAGGTGAACACCAGCGACGCGAGCACCACGTAGAACAGCACCATGCGGTTTTCCATGTCGAGTTTGCCGATGGCGGGCCGCACGTACATGTAGATGCCGTCGCTGCCGCCGCCCACCTTGGTGTCGTGGAACACGAAGAAGGCCATCTGCGCGAAGGCCAGCGTCACCATGATGAAGTACACGCCGCGCGTGCGCAGGCTCAGCGCGCCCACGAACAATGCATACAGCGCCGCCGCGCCCATGGCCGCCGGCAGCAGCAGCGCGAGGTTGCCGCCCTCGTTGCCCGAGGCCAGCACCGTGACGTAGGCGCCGATGCCGTAGAACGCCGCATGGCCCAGGCTCACGAGGCCGGTCATGCCGACCAGCAGTTCGAGGCTCAGCGCGAAGATCGACAGGATCATCACCTTGACGACGAAGTCCGAGACGTAGTTGCCCATGAGCGGGCCGAGCACGCCGATGGCAATGGCGCAGGCCACCGGCACGGCGAACGCGCCCAGCCGCATGGAGGTTGTGCGCATGGGGGTGGTGGCTTCGGTCATGGCCGCCTCCCCATCAGCCCTTCGGGCTTCCATATCAGCACGATGGCCATCAACAGGTAGATGCCGATGCCGGCGAGGTCCGCGAAGAACACCTTGCCGAAGGTGTCGACGAAGCCCACCAGCAGCGAGGCCAGCAGCGCGCCGGTGATCGAGCCGATGCCGCCGATCACCACCAGCACGAAGCAGATGATGAGCACGCTCGCGCCCATGTTCGGATACACCGAGGACATCGGCGCCGCGATCATTCCGGCCAATGCCGCCAGCGCCACGCCGGCCGCAAACACGATCCGGTAGAGCCGCTTCACGTCGATGCCCAGGCCACGCACCATGTCGCGGTTGCTCGCGCCCGCGCGGATCATCATGCCGAGCCGCGTGCGGTTGACCACCCAGTACAGCCCGACCGCGAGCACGATGCACGCGGCCGAGGCAAAGAGCCGGTACCACGGGTAGCTCATGACGTTGCCGAGCGCAAAGCTGCCGTCCAGCCATGCCGGCACCTTCACGCCGTGCACGTCGTTGCCCACGAGGATGGAGCGCAGCTCCTCGAACACCAGGATGAGCCCGTAGGTCATGAGCACCTGCTGCAGGTGGTCGCGCTGGTACAGGTAGCTGAAGAAGGCCCATTCGAGCAGGTAGCCGAAGACGGCCGCCAGCACCACGCCGGCCACCAGCATCAACAGAAACTGGTCACCGAACAGCGGCGCGAGCGCGAACGCCATGTACGCGCCGATCATGTAGAAACTGCCGTGCGCCAGGTTGATCACGCCCATGATCCCGAAGATCAGCGTGAGCCCCGAGGCCACCAGGAAGAGAAGGAGTCCGTACTGAACCGAGTTCAGGCACTGGACGAGGAAGGTGCCGAAATCCACGTTGGATTCATCCCTGTGAGATCGTGAGGGGAGCGTGGCGCGTTAGCGCCCGCGATGTTCGTGAGACACCGCGGATCCGGCTTCGCCGGTCCGCTGGTGTCGCCCCCTCAAGGGGGGAGTCGAGCTACACGAAGTGAGCGAGGGACGGGGGTGGGTCACATTCTGCAGCCACGGGCCGGGTCTGCGAGCCCCTTGATCGCCGTGCTCACCAGCTTGTTCTCCTTGCCGTCCACCTTGCGCAGGTAGATGTCCTGCACCGGGTTGTGCGACTTGCTCATGGTGAACGAGCCGCGCGGGCTGTCGATCTTGGCCTTCTCGATGGCGGCCGTGAACTCCGCCTTCTTGCCGATGTCGCCCTTGGTGGCGGCAAGGCCCACGCCCAGCATCTGCGCCGCGTCATAGCCCTGCACCGCGTACACATCGGGCTGCAGCTTGAAGGCCTTGGCATAGGCGACGCGGAAGGCGTTGTCGCGCGCGGTGTTGAGGCCGTCGGCGTAGTGCAGCGTGGTGAGCATGCCCTGCGCGGCCTCGCCCTGCGCATCGAGCGTGCCGTCGGTCAGGAAGCCCGGGCCATAGAGCGGAATGGTCTTGTTGAGGCCCGCCGCCTGGTAGTCCTTGACGAACTTCACCGCGCCGCCGCCCGCGAAGAAGGCGTACACCGCATCGGGCTTGGCCGCCGCGATCTCGGTCAGGAGCGCCTGGAACTCGACGTTGGGAAACGGCAGCGTGAGCTGCTTCTCGACCTTGCCGCCGTTCTTCTCGAAGCCTTCCTTGAAGCCGTTGACCGACTCCTCGCCGGCCGCGTACTTCCAGGTGATGGTCATGACCTTCTTCTTGCCCTGCTGCTTGGCCGCCACCTCGCCCATGGCGTAGGCCGGTTGCCAGTTGCTGAACGAGCTGCGGAAGATGTTGGGTGCGCACATCGGGCCCGTGACCGCGTCGGCGCCGGCGTTCGGCACGATCAGCACGGTGCCGCTTTCCTTCGCGGCCTTGGCCATGGCCATGGCGACGCCGGAGTGCACGGTGCCCACGATCACGTCGACGTTGTCGCGCTTGATCAGCTTGTTGACGTTGTCGGTCGCCTTGGCGGGATCGGACTCGTCGTCGACCTTGAAGTATTCGATCTCACGGCCGGCGAGCTTGCCGCCCTGCTCGTCGACGTAGAGCTTGAAGCCGTTCTCGATGGCCACGCCCAGCGCGGTGAAAGTGCCGCTGTACGGCAGCATCAGGCCGACCTTGAGCTTGCCGGTGCCCTGGGCGCCGGCGGCGGATGCCAGTGCGGCGAATGCGATCGCCGTGAGCGCGAGGCGGGCGGTGCGGATGGTCATGATGGCTGTCTCCTGTTTTTACCAATGAAAGAAGTGGTCGCGACGATGACACGATCCGGCTGATCGCGATGCGGGGAATGCCCGC
Organism: Variovorax palleresanus; assembly: GCF_051144945.1. Classification (NCBI taxonomy): domain Bacteria; kingdom Pseudomonadati; phylum Pseudomonadota; class Betaproteobacteria; order Burkholderiales; family Comamonadaceae; genus Variovorax; species Variovorax palleresanus. Next base: position 2,649,447 of record NZ_JBJNVP010000002.1, read on the forward strand.
ATTCCGGGATTTCCACCAGTTCGCAGCCGGGCACGCGCGCCGCGATGCCGCGGATTTGCGCGAGCGTGCCGTATTCGTCGTCCGTGCCCTGGATGGCGAGCACCGGGCAGCGGATGGTGTCGAGTTCGGCCTCGATGTTCCATTCGCGGAAGGGCGGGTCCAGCCAGATGCGGTTCCAGCCCCAGAAGGCGGAGTCGGCATTGTCGTGGTAGCGGCCGAGCTTCTTCGGCAGGTCGGTGCCGAGATAGGCGCTGCGCGCCTGTTCGATGTTCTCGACCGTCACGTCTTCCACGAAGATGTGCGGCGCGAGGACCACGAGGCCTTGCACGCGGTCCGAAAAACGCGAGGCGTAGAGCAGCGAGATCGAGCCGCCGTCGCTGTGGCCGAAGAGCCAGGGTTTTTCATCGTCGACGATCTTCAGCGCGGCGAACAGCGCGGGCAGCACCTCGTGGGCCTGGCGGTGCATGAAGTCGACGTCCCAGATCTCGTTTTCTTCGCGTGGCGTGGAGCGGCCGTAGCCGGGCCGTGAAAACACGAGGCCGCGCGCGCCGGCGGCTTCGCAGAGCTGCGCGGGAAAGTCCTTCCACATGGCGACCGAGCCCAGGCCTTCGTGGAGGAAGACGATGAGCCGGGCATCGGTGCGCTCGGGGGCGATCCAATGGCATTCGATGCGGACGGGGCGGCCGCGCCAGTCGATGGTGGCGAAGTCGGGGGTCATGGCTGTTGCCCCCTCTGCCTCTGGGAGAGGGCGGGGGTGAGGGCCAGCGGCGCTGGCAAAAGCTGTGCGCCAGCGAAGGCCGATGCCCTCACCCTAGCCCTCTCCCAGAGGGAGAGGGGACAAAGCGGGAATCTCATGCCTGCTTCTCCCGCTCACGCAACCTGAACCGCTGGATCTTCCCCGTCGCCGTCTTCGGCAGCTCCTGCACGAACTCCAGGAACCGCGGGTACTTGTACGGCGCGAGCCGCTCCTTCACGAAAGCCTTCAGTTCGTCGTCCGTGATCGAGTGGCCGTCCTTCAGCACGACGAAAGCCTTGGTCTTGGTGAGGCCGTCCGAATCTTCCTTGCCGATCACCGCGGCCTCGAGCACGGCGGGGTGCTGCATCAGCGTGGCCTCGACCTCGAAGGGCGACACGTAGATGCCGCTGACCTTCAGCATGTCGTCGCTGCGGCCGGCATAGGTGTAGTAGCCGTCGGCATCGCGCGTGTACTTGTCGCCGCTCTTGGTCCAGCCGCCCTGGAAGGTCTCGCGCGACTTCTCGCGGTTGCACCAGTACATCAGCGCCGAGCTCGGGCCGCGGATGTAGAGGTCGCCCACTTCGCCGTCGGGCACCGGCCGGCCGTCTTCGCCGCGCAGCTCGACCTCATAGCCTTCCACCGGCTTGCCGGTGGTGCCGTAGCGCACGTCGCCGGGGCGGTTGGAGATGAAGATGTGCAGCATCTCGGTGGAGCCGATGCCGTCGATGATCTCGCAGCCGAAGTGCGCCTTGAAGCGCTGCGCGATCTCGCCAGGCAGGGCCTCGCCGGCGGAAGAGCACATGCGCAATGCGACGGCTTCGCGCGGCGGCAGCTTCGGCGAGGCGAGCATGCCGGCAAAGCCGGTGGGCGCGCCGAAGAACACGGTGGGTTTGTGCTCGACCCAGCGGCGGAAGGTGGCGTCGGGCGTGGGCCGCTCGGCCATCAGCACCACCGTGGCGCCGACCGAAAGCGGAAAGGTCAGCGCGTTGCCGAGCCCGTACGCAAAGTACATCTTCGCGGCCGAGAAGCAGACGTCGTCTTCGGTGAGCCCGAGCACCGGCTTGCCGTAGAGCTCGGCCGTCCACCACAGGTTGGCGTGCGTGTGGACCGTGCCCTTGGGCTTGCCGGTCGAGCCGGAGGAATACAGCCAGAAGCCGGGATCGTCCGAGGCCGTGGGCGCGGGCGATGCCATCGGCTCGGCAGCGGCGAGCGCGGCCTCGAATTCCTGCGCGCCCGCGGGCAGCGCAGCCGTCGGCTGCGAAGCGATGAGCGTGTGCACCTCATGCGCGCCGCGGTTCATCGCGTCTTGCAGCGTGGGCAGCAGCGCGCCCGACACCAGCACGGCCTGCGCGCGGCTGTGGTCGAGCATGTAGGCGTAGTCGTCGGGCGTGAGCAGCGTGTTGACGGCGACAGGAACGACGCCGGCATAAAGGCAGCCCAGAAAACTCACGGGCCAGTCGCCGCTGTCGAGCATGAGCAGCAGCACGCGTTCTTCGCGGCGCACGCCGGCGGCCTTCAGCGCGGCAGCCAGGCGGCGGGCGCGCTCTTCGAGCTGGCCGTAGCTGAGCGTGCCGCGGTCGTCGATGTAGGCGGTGCGATCGGCGCGGCCGCGGTTGAGGGCGAACAGGTGTTCGGCAAAATTGAATCGTGCGGGCGGGCTCGTCATGGGGTCTCCTTGGGCCGTGTTCTTTTTTCTAGAGGCCGAGCTGCGCGAGCACGCCGGGGCTCGCTTGCACGGCGCTGCGGCGATGGTAGAAGTCCAGCGCGCGCAGTCCGCCGAGTTCGGCGCCGCCGCCGGCACGGCCCGGGCCGCCGTGCAGCGACATCGGCATCACGTTGCCGTGGCCGGTGTGGGCCTGTGCCACTTCGGGCGTGACCACGTGCACGCGGCCGTGGCTCGGCGCAACGGCCAATGCGGCCTGTGCCAAGGCAGCGTCGTCGCTGCCGTAGAGCGAAGTCACCAGCGAACCCTGGCCGCGGTGCGCCAGCGCGATGCCGTGCGCAAGGTCGCGGTAGGGCAGCAGCGTGGCGACCGGGCCGAACACTTCCACGTCGTGCACGCGCTCTGCCGCATCGGCATCGCGCGCGCCCAGCAACACGGGGCCGATGCAGGCCGCCACGGCCGGGTTGGCGTCGACCAGCGGCGTGCTGCGGCCGTCGTACAGCACGGTGGTCTGCGCCGACAGCGCCTCCAGGCCTTCGTTCACCGCGTGGAGCTGCGCGCGGCTCACGAGCGAACCCATGCGCACGCTCTCGTTGCGCGGATTGCCGACCGTCACGCCCTTGAGCTTGGCGCCGATGGCTTCGGCCGCGGCGTCGTACACCTCGGCCGGCACCAGGATGCGGCGGATGGCGGTGCACTTCTGGCCCGACTTCACCGTCATCTCGCGCACCACTTCGCGCACGAGCAGGTTGAAGGCGTCGCTGCCGGGCGCGGCGCCAGGCATGAGCAGGGCGCTGTTGAGGCTGTCGGCCTCGATGTTCACGCGCACCGAGCGCTCGGCCACGGCCGGGTGCGAGCGGATCACCGCCGCCGTTTCGGCCGAGCCCGTAAAAGAGACCACGTCGAAAGGCTGCAGCGCATCCATCAAGCCGGCGGAACTGCCGCAGACGACCGACAGCGCACCGGCGGGCAGCACGCCCGCATCGACCACGTCTTTCACCATGCGCTGCGTGAGCCAGGCGGTGGCCGTGGCGGGCTTCACGATCACGGGCACGCCCGAGAGCAGCGCGGGCGCGGCCTTTTCCCACAGCCCCCACGAAGGAAAGTTGAAGGCGTTGATGAACAGCGCCACGCCCTGCGTCGGCAGCTGGAGATGCTGCGACTGGAACACCGGCTCCTTGCCGAGCCTGGCCGCGTCGCCGTCGCGCAGCGCGCGCACGTCGCCCAGGCCGTCGCCCCACTTGGCGTACTGGCCGAGCGTGAAGATCGCGCCGTCGATGTCGACGGCCGAGTCGTTCTTCACCGTGCCCGAATTGGCCGTGGCAATCTCGTAATACGCATCGCGGTTGGCCTGCAGCACCTTCACGACGGCGCCGAGCAGGCCCGCGCGCTGGCGGTAGGTGAGGGCCCGCAGCGCGCTGCCGCCCTGTTCGCGCGCAAAGGCAAAGGCCGCGGGCAGGTCGAGGCCGGTGGCGTCGACGCGCACGAGCTCGGTGCCCAGCACCGGGTCGAACAAGGGCGTGCCGGCGCCCGATCCGCTTTGCCAGCGGCCGGCGACGTGGTTGGGTAGGAGCTCGGTCATTGGGTGAATTTGATCTGCCCTTCGGGCAAGAGATAGAGAACGAGCGCGCGGCCCTGCGCCACGGTTGGTCGGTGTGCGGTGCCGGGGCCGTAGACGCACCAGCCCGCGGGTCGCCCGTCGAAGGTGGCATCGGCGCTGCCCTCGAGCGGCATGATCAGGTCGATCTCGCCGTTGGGATGGGTGTGATGCGGCCCGGCGATGTCCTGCATGTCGACCACGTCGACCGAGAACCGGTGCAGCGCGTCTTCGGCCTTGAACACGCGGCCATACTTGATGCCGCCGCCTTCGCGCTCGCACAGCCAGCCCTCGGCCACGCCGCCGATGCAGGCCTGGCGCAGTTGCTCGAAACGCGGGCTGCCCGCGCCATGGGTGGCGTTGAGCCACTGGTCGAGTTGTTCGTCGAGCGGCCTGCCGGCAATTTCGGCGGTCAGGCCGGCGATCAACTGGTGAAATGCTTCCTTGCTGGACATTGGCGGGCTTCCTTTGGGAGGCTGGCTGGCAGCGATGGCGCCACAGCGAAACTTACGATCTACCTTGCAGGATTGGTGCGCGTGCAGTATCTTGCTTGTGATCGAACAATAAGCACCGAGACATCGGGTGTCAAGCAATATAGTGCATATATGGTGTTTACCCTGAGCGCGCACAATCCCGGCCTAGAACGAGGACTTGCATGAACGAGCATGTAGACGCGGTGCTGCCCGCCGCGCGCGACGGCAACCACGCCAGCAACGCCACACCGCCGGGAGAAGCCAGGAATCCATTGCTGGCCGCTTTGGGCGACCGCGTGCGCAACCTGCGCGCGCAGCGCGGCCTCACGCGCAAGGCGGTGGCGGTGTCGGCCGGCGTTTCGGAGCGGCATCTCGCCAACCTCGAATACGGCATCGGCAATGCGTCGATCCTGGTGCTGCAGCAGGTGGCCGGCGCGCTGCACTGCTCGCTGGCCGAACTGGTCGGCGACGTGACCACCAGCTCGCCCGAATGGCTGCTGATTCGCGAGCTGCTCGAGCACCGCAGCGAAGCCGACCTGCGCCGCGTGCGCGTGGCGCTGGGCGAGCTGCTGGGCACGGCCTCGGTCGATCCGGCGCGGCACCGCCGCATCGCGCTCGTGGGGTTGCGCGGCGCGGGCAAGTCGACGCTCGGGCAGATGCTGGCCGAAGACCTCGACGTGCCCTTCATCGAGCTGAGCCGCGAGATCGAGACGCTGGCGGGCTGCAGCGTGCGCGAGATCCACGACCTCTACGGCACCAACGCCTACCGCCGCTACGAGCGCCGCGCGCTCGAGGAAACCATCCAGATCTACAGCGAAGTGGTCATTGCCACGCCGGGCGGCATCGTGTCCGACCCCGCCACCTTCAATGAGCTGCTCGCGCACTGCACCACCGTGTGGCTGCAGGCCGCGCCCGAGGAACACATGGGCCGCGTGGCCGCCCAGGGCGACACCCGCCCGATGGCGGCCAGCAAGGAAGCCATGGAAGACCTGCGCCGCATCCTGAACGGCCGCGCGGCCTTCTATTCGAAGGCCGACCTGTCGGTGGACACCAGCGGCAGGACCCTTGCGCAAAGCTTCCAGGCGCTGCGCGCCATCGCACACCAATCCATGCGCCCCGGCGCCTGAACCGCTGAATTGAAAAAAAGCGATTCAGGCATTGACTTGCCTGTTCGCATGCAGCATGATGCATGTCATCGGAACCAGAAGATGCATTATTCTTCCGGTTTGCATCTGGCCCACAGGAGACTTCCGTATGACCGAGACCACGACCCTTCAGGCGCCCCCGCGCGTCGACTACCGCATCGAACCCGCGCAATACAAGCATTGGAAGCTCAGCTTCGAAGGCTCGGTGGCGCGCCTAGTGCTCGACATTGCGGAAGACGGCGGCATCCGCCCCGGCTACAAGCTCAAGCTCAACAGCTACGACCTGGGCGTGGACATCGAGCTGAACGACGCGCTGAACCGCGTGCGCTTCGAGCACCCCGAAGTGCGCAGCGTGATCGTCACCAGCGGCAAGGACCGCATCTTCTGCTCGGGCGCCAACATCTTCATGCTGGGCGTGTCGAGCCATGCATGGAAGGTGAACTTCTGCAAGTTCACCAACGAGACGCGCAACGGCATCGAAGACACGTCGAAGCACTCGGGCCTGAAGTTCATCGCGGCCGTGAACGGCGCCTGCGCCGGCGGCGGCTACGAGCTGGCATTGGCCTGCGACGAAATCCTGCTGGTGGACGACCGCTCCTCGGCCGTGTCGCTGCCCGAGGTGCCGCTGCTCGGCGTGCTGCCCGGCACCGGCGGCCTCACTCGCGTGACCGACAAGCGCCACGTGCGCCATGACCTCGCCGACATCTTCTGCACCAGCGTCGAAGGCGTGCGCGGCCAGCGCGCGGTCGAGTGGCGCCTGGTCGATGCGGTGGCCAAGCCCGCGCAATTTGCCGCCGCCGTGCAGGAGCGCGCCGCGCAGCTCGCCGCCGGCAGCGACCGCCCCGCGAATGGCAAGGGCGTGGCGCTGACCCGCCTCGAACGCGAGGAAACCGCCGACAGCCTCAGCTATTCGCATGTCGACATCCAGATCGACCGCAGCAAGCGCACCGCGACCATCACCATCAAGGCGCCCACCGGCACCCAGCCCGCGGACATTGCCGCCATCGAAGCGGCCGGTGCCGCCTGGTGGCCGCTCGCGATGTGCCGCCAACTCGACGACGCCATCCTCAACCTGCGCACCAACGAGCTCGACATCGGCACCTGGCTGCTCAAGACCGAAGGCGACGTACAGGCCGTGCTCGCATCGGACGCCGTGATGCTCGCCAACAAGAACCACTGGCTGGTGCGCGAAACCATCGGCGCGCTGCGCCGCACGCTGGCGCGCCTGGACGTGTCATCGCGCAGCCTGTTCGCGCTGGTCGAGGCGGGTTCCTGCTTTGCCGGCACGCTGGCCGAGGTCGCATTTGCGGCCGACCGGACCTACATGCTGGCACTGCCCGACGACGCCGCGCGCGCACCGAAGCTCGTGCTCAATGAATTCAACTTCGGCTTCTTCCCGATGGTGAACGACCAGAGCCGCCTGCAGCGCCGCTTCTATGAAGAAGCCGCGCCGCTCGACGCCGCCCGCGCCGCGGCCGGCAAGCCGCTCGATGCCGACGAGGCGCTGAAGCTCGGCCTCGTGACCGCCGCGCCCGACGACATCGACTGGGAGGACGAGATCCGCATCGCCATCGAGGAGCGGGCCGCCATGTCGCCCGATGCGCTCACCGGCCTCGAAGCCAACCTGCGCTTCGCAAGCCAGGAGAACATGGCCACCCGCATCTTCGGCCGGCTCACCGCCTGGCAGAACTGGATCTTCAACCGCCCCAACGCCGTCGGCGAAAAGGGCGCACTGAAGGTCTATGGCACCGGCGAGAAAGCCGGCTTCGATTTGAACCGGGTCTGAACCCGCAGTCCTTCGCACAACCCAAGGAACAACGATGAGCACGATCAACTACAGCGAGAAGATCCCCAACAACGTCAACCTCGGAGAGGACCGCACGCTGCAGCGCGCACTCGAAGGCTGGCAGCCCAACTTCATCAACTGGTGGGACGACGTGGGCCCCGAGGGATCGACCAACCACGAGGTGTACCTGCGCACGGCGGTGAGCGTCGATCCGCAGGGCTGGGCGCAGTTCGGCCACGTGAAGATGCGCGACTACCGCTGGGGCATTTTCCTGAACCCAGGCGATGCCAACCGCGAGATCCACTTCGGCGACCACAAGGGCGAGAAGGCCTGGCAGGACGTGCCCGGCGAACACCGCGCCAACCTGCGCCGCATCATCGTGACGCAGGGCGACACCGAGCCCGCATCGGTCGAGCAGCAGCGCCACCTGGGCCTGACCGCGCCGAGCATGTACGACCTGCGCAACCTGTTCCAGATCAACGTGGAAGAAGGCCGCCACCTGTGGGCCATGGTCTACCTGCTGCACAAGCACTTCGGCCGCGACGGCCGCGAGGAAGCCGAGGCGCTGTTGCAGCGCACCTCGGGCGACGTGGACAACCCGCGCATCCTGGGTGCCTTCAACGAGAAGACGCCCGACTGGCTCGCGTTCTTCATGTTCACCTACTTCACCGACCGCGACGGCAAGTTCCAGCTGGCCGCGTTGGCCGAGAGCGCGTTCGATCCGCTCGCGCGCACCACCAAGTTCATGCTGACCGAAGAAGCGCACCACATGTTCGTGGGCGAGAGCGGCGTGTCGCGTGTCCTGGCGCGCACTGCGCAGGTCATGAACGAGCTCAAGACCGACGACCCGCAGAAGGTGCGTGCCGCCGGCGCCATCGACCTGGGCACGATCCAGCGCTACCTGAACTTCCACTACAGCGTGACCATCGACCTGTTCGGCGCCGATCAGTCGAGCAACGCCGCCATCTTCTACAGCTCGGGCCTGAAGGGCCGCTACGAAGAAGGCAAGCGCGGCGACGACCACGTGCTCAAGGGCCAGACCTACAAGGTGCTCGAGGTGAAGGACGGCCAGCTCCTGGAGAAGGAAGTGCCGATGCTCAACGCGCTGAACGAAGTGCTGCGCGACGACTTCATCAAGGACTCGGTGGCCGGCGTGGGCCGTTGGAACAAGGTGCTCGAGAAGGCCGGCATCCCGACCCGCCTGTCGGTGCCGCACAAGGCCTTCAACCGCCAGATCGGGGCGCTCGCCGGCATCAAGATGTCGCCCGAAGGCCGCGTGGTGAACGAGGTCGAATGGGCCGCGAAGAGGGACGAATGGCTGCCGAGCGCCGAAGACTTCGCTTTCGTGGCATCGTTGATGGGCCGCGTGGTGGAGCCCGGCAAGTTCGCCGGCTGGATCTCGCCGCCGGTGATGGGCATCAACCGCCAGCCGGTCGATTTCGAGTACGTGCGTTTCGGTTGATTGGTATGACTCCCTCTCCCCTCGGGGAGAGGGCAGGGGTGAGGGTAGGCGGCGTCCCCACGACAAGCTGCCGCCCCCTCACCCTGACCCTCTCCCCAAGGGGCGAGGGAAAGGAGAAAAAACATGGACATGGCCGTTGAAGCCGGAGTGATCAAGCAGCACCTGATCGACCCCGAGATCTGCATCCGCTGCAATACCTGCGAGGCCACCTGCCCCGTCAACGCGATCACGCACGACGACAACAACTACGTCGTGCGGGCCGACGTCTGCAATGGCTGCATGGCCTGCATCTCGCCGTGCCCCACGGGTTCGATCGACAACTGGCGCACGATGCCGCTGGTGCGCGCCTACTCCATCGAGGAGCAGCTCACCTGGGAATCGCTGCCTGCCGAGCTTTCTCCCGAAGAGTTCGAAGCCGCGGGCGTATCGGCCGAAGCAGCCGGCGATGCGGCAGCCGCCGTGCCCGCACAGACCCAGGCGCAAGCCCAGGCCGCGGTCGAATCCGTCGAGCCGGTTTTCAACTCGGCGCAATACGGCGCCACTGTGCCCCCGTGGTCGGCCGCGCACGCCTACACCAACCTGTTTGCGCCCAAGGCGCCGACCACCGCCACCGTGGTCGGCAACTTCAACTGCACCGAGGCGGGCTTCGACAGCGAGACCCACCACATCGTGCTCGACTTTGGCGTGGTGCCGTTCCCGGTGCTCGAAGGCCAGTCGATCGGCATCGTTCCGCCGGGCGTCGATGCCATCGGCAAGCGCCACCACGCGCGCCAGTATTCGGTCGCCAGCCCGCGCAACGGCGAGCGGCCCGGCTACAACAACGTGTCGCTCACCGTGAAGCGCGTGACCGAAGACCACCAGGGCGACCCGGTGCGCGGCGTGTGCTCCAACTACGTGTGCGACCTGAAGGTGGGCGACACGGTGCAGGTGGTCGGGCCCTTCGGCACCTCGTTCCTGATGCCGAACCATCCCAGGTCGCACATCGTGATGATCTGCACCGGCACCGGCAGCGCACCGATGCGCGCCATGACCGAATGGCGCCGGCGCCTGCGCAAGAGCGGCAAGTTCGAAGGCGGCAAGCTCATGCTGTTCTTCGGCGCGCGCACCCAGCAGGAGCTGCCGTACTTCGGCCCGCTGCAGTCGCTGCCGAAAGACTTCATCGACATCAACCTCGCGTTCTCGCGCACGCCGGGACAGCCCAAGCGCTACGTGCAGGACCTGATGCGCGAACGCGCCGCCGACCTGGCCGCGCTGCTGAAAGACGGCGCGAGCCACTTCTACGTGTGCGGCCTCAAGAGCATGGAAGAAGGCGTGGTGCTCGCCTTGCGCGATGTCGCCAAGGAAGCCGGACTCGACTGGGACACCGTCGGTGCCGCATTGAAGCGCGAAGGCCGCCTGCATCTCGAAACCTACTAAGCTCCGGCGAATGAAGTTCGCCGACTTCCACCCCGGCCAGGTCATCGAGGCCGGGCCCTATGTCGTTTCTGAAAAGGAGCTGATCGGGTTCGCGCAGGCCTACGACCCGCAGTGGTTCCATACCGATCCCGTGGCCGCGGCGGACAGCGCCTTTGGCGGACTGATCGCGAGCGGCTGGCACACCTGCTCCATCGCAATGCGCCTCGTGGTCGATGCCGCACTTGAAGGCTCCGAGTCGTTCGCGTCGCCGGGGCTCGAGCATGTGCGATGGCCGCACCCGGTGCGGCCGGGCGATGCCCTGCGGCTGGTGGCCGATGTCATCGAGGCGCGGCGTTCCGAGAAGCGGCCCACGCTCGGCATCCTGCGCTGGCGCTGGCGGCTCTTCAATCAGCGCGAACTCATGGTGCTCGATGTGGAAGTCACGAGCCTGTTCAGGCTCGAGCCGCCCGCCTGATTCGCCAAACAAAAAGAAGCCCGCAACGCGCGAGCGCTGCGGGCTTCATGGGCGTTTACGGCTCCAGCGTCTTACTTCGTGACGTCGACGGCGCCCGAGCCCTTCGCCTTGCCGCTGGCCTTCACGCCGGCGCCCGAAGGCTTCACCGCGCCGCCGGCCGAGCCCACGGCGCCGGTCGCGCTGTTCAGCGTGCCGCCCACGGTGTTCGTGACGCCGCCTGCCGCATTGGTGGCGCCGCCGACGGCGCCCGTCGCACCGCTCACAGCCCCGGTGGCACCGCCGACCGTATCGGTCGCTTTGCCCACGGCACCCGTTGCACCGCCCACCACGCCGCCGAGCGTGTTGCCCAGGCCGCCCGCTGCACCGCCGGCATTTCCGCCAGTGGAAGTGGAGGTGCCGGCCGTTGCGGCGGTTCCCGCCCCTGCGCCTGCACTGCCCTGGGCCGGTGCGGTCTTGACGGCACCCGAGGTGTTGACATCGGCATTCACGCCCACGCCGACACCCACGCCTTGTGCCTGTGCGAAACCGCTCATGGCAAGCAGGCCTGCGAGCAAGGCGCCGACGACGATGGACTTGTGTTGTTGTTGCTGCTTCATAGGTGACTTTTCCTTTCGTTTGAAGATGGCCGGTGATCGGCCCGAACCGGCTTGGGGCCAGTTCGGTCGCTACCGTCGCGGGCCGCTCCTATGTCGCCATGTGCGAGATGGCCGCTCGCTGGTGTGGGACCTCTCCGTCGTCGGAAACCGGGTCTCGTGCGTTAGGGCCGCGGCTCTTGGTGGTGTTCGAAACCCGACCGCTCAAAACAGCCCCAAAAATCCCTCTATAATTCGACTCCTGAAATGCGGGAATAGCTCAGTTGGTAGAGCGCAACCTTGCCAAGGTTGAGGTCGAGAGTTCGAGACTCTTTTCCCGCTCCACATTTCATGCAAAAGGCCACCTCACCGGTGGCCTTTTCTTTTGGGCGCTGCGAATTTTTTCAGCCTCTTGCGGGCAGCACCGTTCCACGGCTTTCGCCGAAGCCGATGCGCGCATGCCCTGGCTTTTCGCACCAGCCGCGCAGCAGCACGGCATCGCCGTCTTCGAGGAATCCGCGCTCTTCGCCATTGGCCAGCGTGACGGGGCTTTGCGCGGCGCGCGTCAACTCGATGATCGCGCCGGCCTCGCCCGGCCCCGGTCCCGAGATGGTTCCGCTCCCGAACAGGTCGCCCGGATTCAGGCTGCAGCCACCCACCGTGTGGTGCGCCACCATCTGCGCCACGCTCCAGTACTGGTGCTTGAAGCTCGTGCGCGACAGGCGGGAAGGCCCGCTTCTGTCGTCGCGCGCCTTCTCGCTTTCCAGCCACACCTCCAGGCGGATGTCGATGGCGCCGCTGTCACGGTTCGCCGGGCTTTCAAGGTAGTCGAGCGGCTGGGGCTCATTGGCGGGCCGCGTCCATGCCTGCCGGTAGGGCGCAAGCGCTTCCATCGTCACGATCCACGGCGAGATGGTGGTCGCGAAGTTCTTGGCAAGAAAGGGCCCGAGCGGTGCCATCTCCCAGAACTGGATGTCGCGCGCCGACCAGTCGTTGAGCAGGCAGATGCCGAAGATGTGTTCTTCCGCGCGCGCGAGCGGAATCGGCTCGCCGGCGGCATTGCCCTCGCCGATCCACACGCCCAGCTCCAGCTCGTAGTCGAGCCGCGCACAGGCGTGGTACGTGGGCGCCTTCGCGCCCGGCGCCATCGTCTGGCCCATCGGCCGATGGAAGCGCTGGCCGCTGACGCCGATGGTCGATACGCGTCCATGATAGGCCGTGGGAATCCAGCGGAAGTTGGGCGTCACGTCGCCCTCGGGATTCATCAGGCGGCTGATGTTCAGCGCGTGATCGATGGAGGTGTAGAAGTCGGTGTAGTCGCCGATGCGTGCGGGCACCGTGTATTCGACCTCGGCCTGCGGCACCAGGCACTCGCGCACGGCATACACCGTGGCGGCAGCTGCATCGCTCCGCAGCAATGCAAACACCGCGTGGCGCAACGCCTGCCAGGCGGCGCCGCCGAGCGCGAAGAAATCGTTCAGCGCCGGCAGCGCGGCGGCACGCGCCGCATCGAGGGCGAGTCCGTCGAGCAATTGGCGTGCGGAGAGCGCCGCCATGTCGAGCACCTGGTCGCCAATGGCCACGCCGCCGCGAAACGGTTCCGGACTGCCCGTGCGACGAAACACCGCATACGGCAGGTTCTGGATCGGGAAGTCGGTTCCTTCGATATTCGCGGTGTCGACCCAGCTCCTGACGCGGGCGTCGTGCGTGTGGTTGAGCGCAATCATTTATCTCTCGCCTCCCGCGTTCAGACCGACGCCATCAGCGCGTCGTCGAAGATCGCCACCGCGCGCGTCCACCCGGCCGACGCTCCGCGGATCTTGTGCGGAAAGCAGCTGATGAAAAAGCCCGTGGGCGGCAGCACCTCGAGGTTGTGCAGCTTCTCCAGGTGGCAGTAGCCGATGTCGCGGCCGGCCTTGTGGCCTTCCCAGATCAGCGAGGCGTCCTGCGTCTCACCGTACTTCTTGGCGGTGTGCACGAAGGGCGCGTCCCAGCTCCATGCATCGGTGCCCGTGAGGCGCACGCCGCGCTCCAGCAGGTACATGGTCGCTTCGTAGCCCATGCCCGCGCCGGCCGAGACGTAGTCGGGGTTGCCGTAGCGCGAGCCCGCGCGCGTGTTCACCACCACGATCTCCAGCGGGCTCAGCGTGTGGCCGATGCGCTTGAGCTCGGCCTCCACGTCGTCGGCGGTCACCACGTAGCCATCGGCGAAATGCCGGAAGTCGAGCTTCACGCCGGGCTGGAAGCACCATTCGAGCGGCACCTCGTGAATGGCGATGGCGGGTTTCTTCTCGCCCAGCGCCTTGTCCATGGTCGAGTGGAAGTGATAGGGCGCATCGAGGTGCGTGCCGTTGTGCGTGGAAAGCTGCACCAGCTCCACGGCCCAGCCTTCGCCATCGGGCAGGTCTTCCTTCTTCAAGCCCGGGAAGAAGGGCTCGATCTGCTCGTAGGTCTGCTCGTGCGTGAAGTACTGGATCTTCGGCGCGAAGGCTGGCGGATCGGAGAGCACATCGTTTTCGAGAAAGATCGAGAGGTCGACGAATTTGCGTGGCATGTGAGCTCCTTGTACGGTGTTGGTATGGACGGGGCGTGAAGAGTTCAGGGCTGCTGCCAGCGCAGCAGCCGCTTCTCGGCAAAGGCCAGCAGCGCGTTGCTCACGAAGCCGATGAGCCCGAGCAGCACGATCCCGGCGAACAGGTCGCTGGCGCGAAACGCGCGCGCCGCGAGAAGAATGGCCTGGCCCAGGCCGCTTTGCGAGGCGATCATTTCGCCCACCACCGCAACGATGAGCGCAATGGTCAACGCGAGCCGCATGCCGGCCAGAATGTCGGGCATGGCATTGGGCAGGCCCATCTTCCAGACGAAAGCCGCGCGCGACATCTGCAGGCAGCGCGCCACCTCCGACAGCCGCGGCTCCACGGCCGCGAAGCCGTGCACGGTGGCCAGCAGCACCGGCCACATCGCGCCGAAGGCCACCACGAACAGCACCATGCCGGGGTTCAGCCCGAAGATCGAAATGGCCAGCGGCAGCAGCGCCGAGGCGGGCAGGGGGCGGATGAATTCGAGCGTCGGCTGCACCCAGGCGCGCACCGCGGGCGACACGCCGATGGCCGCACCCAGCAGCACGCCGAACAGCGAGGCCAGCAACCAGCCCTGCACCATGCGGCCGACCGTGGCCTGAGTGAAGGCGAGCAGTTCGCCGTTCCCCGAACCGCCTGAGAGATTGAGCCCTTCGAGCAGGCTCACCAAGGTGGCTTGCGGCGTCGGCAGGAACACGCGGCTCACCCAGCCCGCATTGCTTGCCGTCCACCACAGCGCAACGAGTGCGCACAGCACGGCGAACGAACCGAGCCAGTTCATGCCCACGAGGCGGCGGTTTCCGGCGTTCATGGCTGCACCCCCATGCGCCGCGCAACCACGCGCTGCAGCAGCAGCATGCCCGCGTTGACCGCAAAGCCCACCACGCCGATCCAGCCCAGCCACGCGAGCATCAGCGCGGGATCGAAGCTCTGCTGCGCAATCATCATCGCGTAGCCCATGCCGTTGGGGTTGGCCGCGATCTCCACCGTGACCGCCACCACCAGCGCCACCGCCACGCCCAGCCGCAGCGCAACGAACAGGCGCGGCACGATGGCCGGCAGCACGATCTTGAAAGCCCGCTCTCGCGCCGAGAGGCCCAGCACGCGGCTCACCTCGAGCAGCCGAGGCTCGATCTGCTGCACCGCCGACTGCACCAGCACCAAGAGCGGCCAGAAGGTGGCGAAGGCGACGATGGCCAGCTCCATGCGCACGCCGAATCCGAAGGTCAGCATCGCGAGCGGAATCAGCGCCACCGAGGGCACGGGCCGCAGCACCTCGATCGACATCGAGCCCAACTGCGCCGTGCGGCGCGAGAGGCCGAGCACCAGCCCGAGCGCGATGCCGAGCACCGCGCCCAGCAGCAGGCCGAGGGCGGCCGTGCCCAGCGTGAAGCCGGTGGCTTGCCACAGCGAACCGTCGAGCGCCGCACCGACGAAGGCCTTGGCGGCCGCACTCGGTGGGGCAAGCGCATCGCTGCCCAACGCCGCCGCACGCCGCGCATACCACTCGAACGCGCCGACGAGCAGCGCAGGAAACACCCACGGCCGCACCCAACGAAGCAGGCGGCTTTCAGTCATGGCCCTGCTCGATGAAGGCGAACAGCTCGCGCCGTAGCTGCAGATACTCGGGATGCTCCTTGGTCGTGAGCTGGTCGCGCGGACGCGGAATCTTCACGTCGATCATCCGCGCGAGACTGGGCCGGCCCGGCCCCGGATTGGCCTGCAGCGCGATCACGCGGTCGCCGAGGTAGATGGCTTCTTCCAGGTCGTGCGTGACGAAAAGCACCGTGAGCCCATCGTCGCGCACCAGCCGCGCGAGTTCGTCCTGCAGGCTCTGGCGCGTGAGCGCATCGAGCGCGCCGAAGGGTTCGTCCATCATCATGAGCTCGGGCTTCTGCGCCAGGCAGCGGGCAATCTGCGCGCGCTGCTGCATGCCACCCGAAAGCTGCACCGGAAACTTCTGCGCATGTTTCGCAAGGCCCACCTTGCCCAGTACGTCGGCAATGCGCGGCGCGCGCTCGGCGGCGGGCACGCCGGCCGCTTCGAGTGCGAGGCTCACGTTGCCTTCGACCGTGCGCCAGGGCAAGAGCGCGCGGCCGTAGTCCTGGAACACGAAGGCCACTTCGCGCGAGGGCTCCGTCATCTTGACGCCGTTGCGCCGCACCTCGCCGGCACTCGCGGTCACGAGCCCGCTGGCCGCGCGCAGCAGCGTGGTCTTGCCGCAGCCGCTCGGGCCGACGATGCAGACGAACTCGCCGCGCGCCACGTCGAACGAGGTGGGCGACAAGATCTCGCGCCCGCCGAGCCGGATCGCAACGCCGTCGAAGCGAAGAAAGTCGGCGGCAGCGCTCACTTGGCGATCAACTTCGCAACGTCGATGGGCGTCTTCAGCATGTCCTGGTCCTTCATCAGGCCGACCCAGTAGCCCAGCTGCTTCTCGTTCACCATGGCGCCGGGCGGCGAGATCTGGATCTTCGCGAGCACCTCGGGCGGCAGCTTGATGTACTTGCCGATGGCCGCGCGCACCTTGGCATCGTTCTTCGGCTGCTGCATGAAGGCCGCGGCCTCGACCAGCGACTCGCGGAATGCGCGCGCAGCAGCGGGGTTCTTCGTCACCCATTCGCGCTTGGCCGCATGCACGATGGTCTGGTTGTTCTCCGGCAGGAAGGTGGAGTAGTACGACGCCACGTAGCCCGCGCCGCTCTCCGTGATGCGGCTCATGAACGGGTCGGCCGACACCACCGCATCGACCGAGCCGCCGCGCAGCAAATCGGCATGCTGCGGAAACGAGGCCTCGACGAAGTTGACCTTGCGGTAGTCCACGCCGCTGTCCTTGAGCCAGGCGCGGAAGGTCACGTGCAGGAACGCGCCGAGCCCGGGCACGCCAATCTTCTTGCCCACGCAATCCTGCGGGTTCTTGATGCCCGAGCCGGCGCGCGCCACCAGGCCGAAGCCCGTGATGGTCTTCGACGTGAGCCCGCCGCCGGCCACCAGCACCAGGTCGAGCCCGCCGTCCACCGCCTGCAGGAACACCGAAGGCGTGGGCCCGCCGATCTGCAGCGAGTCGGACTGCAGCGCCGCGGGAATGGTGGAGTTGAGCGGAATGAATTTCAGCTCCACGTCGAGGTTGCGCTTCTTGAAGTAGCCCTCTTCGGCGGCCAGGAAGACCGAGGCGAAGTCGGACACGGCCGTGTAGCCGAACACGATCTTCGGGTTCGCTTGCGCGCGCGAAGGCAGCGCCGCGGCGGCCGATGCGGCGGCCAGCGCCGACAGCAGGGTGCGTCTTTTCATCATGTCTTTTGTCTCCTGGAGGTGGTTTTCTTTGGCGGTGCCTTGGGCCGCGGCAGCGCGGCGCGCAGCCCGCCGACGATGAAGTTCACGAGCATCGGCGCCGCCGCCGGATCACTGCGCCGGTTCTCGCCGTGCGAGAGCCGTTCGATGCGGCTGTCGGTCAGGTGATGCAGCAGCGCCCCGAGCGAGAACTGGTAGCACCAGGCGGCCTGCCCGCGCGTGGCATGCGGCAGTGCGACGTGCAGCGCGTCGATGTAGGCCTCGGCCAGCGGGTCGAAGTAGCCGCGCAGCACACGGTCGGCTTCCTCGGTGGCGTGGTAGAGCTCGCGTGCCACCAGGAGCGCGTAGTACTCGCCCTCGGCGCTCGCACGCAGCGCCAGCACCGGCCCGGTGAAGGCCTCGATGATGCGCGGCAGCGTGCGCGCGTCGTCGGGGTCGTTGTTCACCGCCTTGAGGCCCGCGAGCCGCTCCTCGATGCTGTGACTCCAGTGCTCGAAGATGGCGTGGAAGAGCTCTTGCTTGGGCCCGAAGTAGTAGCCCACCAGCGCCAGCGGCACGCCCGCTTCCTCGGCGATCTGGCGGATGGTGACCGCGTGGTAGCCGTGCTGCGCAAAGAGCTTTTCCGCCGCCAGCAGGATCGCGTGGCGCCGGTCGGGCCGGGCCGCTTCGGCGCTGGTGGCCGCGGCACGGTGGGCGCTTCGTCTGGCGGGCGGGGTACGGGTGTTCATCGGAGCGTATTGAACATCTGTACAAAACTATTGAACACACGTACAAACCCTGAGGTCAACCCCGATTGAGCGGCGCGTGGCACGGCATTACGCTCGACGCATGTCCGCCCCCAACATCCCCCAGATCCGCCTCTACCAGGACTGGCTGCGCGACCAGCGCGGCCTGTCGTTCGACACCTATGACGCACTGTGGCGTTGGTCCGTGACCGACCTCGACGCGTTCTGGCAGAGCATCTGGGACTACGTCGGCATGCGCTCGCCCACGCCGCACACTGCGGTGCTGGCCGACGCGCGCATGCCCGGCGCCAAGTGGTTCCCCGGTGCGCAGGTCAACTACGCACGCGAGGTGCTGCGCCACGCCGATGCGGCCCATGCGGCCGGCATGCCCGCCATCGTGAGCGACAACGAACTCGGCGAAGTGCGCGAGCTGTCCTGGCCCGAGCTGCGCCGCCAGGTGGCCTCGGTCGCGCTCACGCTGCGCTCGCTGGGCGTGCAGCGCGGAGACCGCGTGGCGGTCTACATGCCCAACGTGCCCGAAACCATGGTGGCGTTTCTCGCGTGCACGAGCATCGGCGCGGTGTGGAGCGTGTGCGCGCCCGACATGGGCACGGCCGCGGTGGTCGACCGCTTCCGACAGATCGAACCCAAGCTGCTGATCGCCGCCGATGGCGTGCACTACGGCACCAAGCCCATCGACCGCAGCGCCGTGGTGCAGGAGCTGCGCGGCGCGTTGCCCAGCGTGCAGAAGCTGCTGCTGCTCCGCACGCCGCATGCCGCGCAACAGCTCGCCGCCGATGCCGACTGGCACGACGCCATTGCACGCAACGACGCCGAGGTGGCGGCCTTCGAACCCGAGTGGCTGCCCTTCGACCATCCGATCTGGATCGTCTATTCGAGCGGCACCACCGGCCTGCCCAAGCCCATCGTGCACGGGCAGGGCGGCATCATCATGACGATGTATGCCTGCGGCCTGCACAACGACGTCGGCGCGAGCTACGGCGCCAACAACTTCGGCGAACGCTTTCACTGGTACAGCTCGACCGGCTGGGTCATGTGGAACTGTCAGCTCTCGGGCCTGGCCTTTGGCGCCACCATCGTCATCTACGACGGCCATCCGGCCGGCAGCAAGGAGAAGCCCGACTGGGCCGTGCTGTGGCGCTTCGTCGCGAAGCACCGCATCACCTTCTTCGGCGCCGGCGCGGCCTACTTCACCAACTGCATGAAGGCCGGCGTGGTGGCGTCCGAATGCGGCGACCTGTCGCGCGTGCGCGCGCTCGGCAGCACCGGCTCGCCGCTGTCCGAAGACGTGCAGCGCTGGGGCACGGCGCAATTGCAGGCCGCCGGCGCCAGCGACGTGTGGTGGTGCAATATTTCGGGGGGCACGGATTTTTGCGGCGCCTTCGTCGGCGGCAACCGCGAGCTGCCCGAGGTACCCGGCCAGATGCAGTGCCGGCAGATCGGCCACGCTGTCGAGGCATGGAACGAGAACGGCCAGCCCGTCATCGGCGAAGTGGGTGAGCTGGTCTGCACGCGGCCCATTCCGTCGATGCCGCTGTACTTCTGGGGCGACGAAGGCAACGCGCGCTACCTGTCGAGCTACTTCGACACCTACCCCGGCGTCTGGCGCCACGGCGACTGGATCAAGATCGGCGAAGACGGCGGCTGCATCATCTACGGCCGCAGCGACGCCACCATCAATCGCCAGGGCCTGCGCATGGGCACCAGCGAGATCTACAGCGCCGTGGAGGCTCTGCCCGAAGTGCTCGACTCGATGGTGGTCGACCTCGAATACCTCGGCCGCGAAAGCTACATGCCGCTCTTCGTGGTGCTGCGCCCCGGCGTGGCGCTCGACGACGCCATGCGCGCGAAGATCAACGGCGCCATCAAGACATCGCTCTCGCCACGCTTCCTGCCCAACGACATCTTCCAGGTGGACGAGATTCCGCGCACGCTCTCGGGCAAGAAGCAGGAGCTGCCGATCAAGAAGCTGCTGCTGGGCCAGCCGCTCGAGAAGGTGGTCAATCGCGAGGCCATGGCCAACCCCGCTTCGCTCGCCTGGTACGTGGAATTCGCGGCGCGGCGCGCGGCGTCGTGAGGCCCTAGCGCGCGTCGTGGAAGATGATGCCCAGCGTATGGCGACGCCCCGAGCGCACGCGGCTCACGCCATGGCGCATCGTCACGCGGTAGGTGCCGCGCGTGCCTGCCACCGGCCGCTGGTTGACCGCGAAGATCACCGCCTCGCCCTGCGCGAGCGCCACCACTTCGGCGCGCGACTGCATGCGCGGCCGCTGCTCGGTGAGCACGAATTCGCCGCCGGTGAAATCTTCGCCCGGCCGGCTCAGCAGCACCGTGAGCTGCAACGGAAACTGCAGGTCGCCATACAGGTCCTGATGCAGGCAGTTGTAGTCGCCCTCGCCGTAGCGCAGCAGCAGCGGCGTGGGGCGCAGTTGCCCCGCCGCATGGCAGCGCGCGAGGTAGGCGGCATGGTCCGCCGGATAGGCGGCGGGCTGGCCCATCGCGGCGGCCCAAGCGTTGGCAAGCGGCGCCAGGCGCTCGTACAGCGCGCTGCGCCATGAGGCCACGACCGGCGGCAGCGGGTTGGCAAAGTACTGGTACTCGCCTTGCCCGAAGCCGTGCCGCTGCATCACCACGCGGCTGCGGAAACGGTCCGGTTCGTCATACAGCGCCGCCAGCGCGTTGCATTCCTCCGGGCTGAAGATCACGCCCGTGGTTGCAGAGCCGCGCGTCGCGAGGTCGGTTTCGATGCGGGGCCAATCGAGAGCGGCAACGAATTTTTTGGCAGAGATCGGCATGCCGCCAGTGTGCGACTGGCGCGGCTGCGGCGCTCGCTGTTTCCGGACATGGGTGCAGCCCTGCAGGCCCACAGGCCTACAGCCACTTGCCGCTGCCCGTCGGCATCTGGATGGTCGTTGCCGGATCGCCGCTGTTCACCAGCGAATCGATCCCGATGCTCAGGAGCGAAATGAAGATGCTCGCGAAGAACGCCGTCCAGAAGCCCGAGAGCTTGAACCCGCGCACCATCGCGGCCACCAGCATGATCATCAGCGCGTTGATCACCAGCAGGAACAGGCCGAGGGTCAGAAGCGTCAGCGGCAGCGTGAGCACGATCAGGAGCGGCTTGACGATGGCATTGGCAAGGCCCAGCAGCAGGGCCGAGATCACGAGCGCCGAAGTGCTCTCGAACTTGATGCCGCGAAAGATCAGGCTGGCCACCCACAGCGACAGCGCGGTGATGGCCCAGTGCACGAGAAAGGGAGCGAGGTTGTTCAGCATGGTGTGAGGGGCGGAAGAAGACGGTCCGCGGGGCGATGCGGACCATCATATCGGCAGCTTCTTACGGCGAGCCGCGCCGTGCCTCGCCCAGCAGCCAGTCGCTGAAGAACTTCAGCAGTGGACGCTGGTCGGCGCGCTCGGGTGTCACGAGGTAGTAATTGCGCTCGCCCGACAGCGGCCGCGCGCAGGCCACCACCAGTTCGCCGCGCGCGAGTTCGTCGGCCACCAGCATCGTGGGCATCAGCGCCACGCCGAGCCCGTGCGATGCGGCCGCGGCCAATATGGAAAACAGCTCGTAGCGCGGCCCGCCGCGCGCATTGGGCGCATCGATCTGCTGCGCATCGAACCACTGGCGCCAGCCTTCGGGCCGCGTGCTCTGTTGCAGCAGCGGCATCTGCGCGATGACCGCCGGCGCCACGGCCTTGCCGCGCGGCAACAGCGAAGGGCTGCACACCGGCACCACGTCCTCGTGCATCAGCAGCAGCGCACGCGTGCCGGCCCAGTTCTCGACCTGCGCGGGTGTGCCGGCGTACAGCGCGGCGTCGAACTCCGCATCGGCAAAGAGAAAGGGGCGCGTGCGCGTCTCGATGTGCACCACCACGTCGGGCTGCAATGCCGCGAAGCCCTTCAGCCGCGGCATCAGCCAGCGGGTGGCAAAGGTGGGCACGGCCGCCAGCGAGAGCGAGCCGCCTTCGCCCTGGTGCGCCATGGCGTCGAGCGTGTCGCGCTCCATCGCTTCGAGCCGCTTGGTGATCTGCCGCGCGTAGGCCGCGCCGCTGGCCGTGAGCGCCACGCCGTGGCGGGTGCGGCGGAACAGCGCCACGCCCAGGAAGGCTTCGAGCGTGCCGATCTGGCGCGACACCGCGCTTTGCGTGAGCGCGAGTTCCTGCGCGGCGCGGGTGTAGCTCTCGTGGCGCGCGGCCGCGTCGAAGCACACGAGGGTTTGCAGGGGTGGGATCTTGCGGCGCATGTATGCCGGTAGTGTATGACTGGAGAAGTGCCGCTACCAATGGAAACGTCTTTCCATGCAGGTGCGAGATGTGCGCTAAGCGCATATCTGGGTGAGGATTCATCGTTTGCGCCCGGCCCTCCGCATGGCTAGGATCGACCCCATTCCCCCTCTCTTTCGTTTTTCCCCCAATACCGGAGACAGCCACATGGCCGCCAAAGCGCAATTCCACTGGGACGACCCCCTTCTTCTCGACCAGCAACTGACCGATGAAGAACGCATGATCCGCGACGCGGCCAATGCCTACTGCCAGGAGCGCCTCGCGCCCCGCGTCATCGAAGGCTTCCGCACCGGGGAGACCGACCCCGCCATCTTTCGCGAAATGGGCGCGCTCGGCCTGCTGGGCCCGACCATTCCCGAGCAGTACGGCGGCCCCGGCCTCAACTACGTGGCCTACGGCCTGATCGCCCGCGAAGTCGAACGCGTGGATTCGGGCTACCGCTCGATGGCCAGCGTGCAGAGTTCGCTCGTGATGGTGCCCATCTTCGAATTCGGCACCGAGGCGCAAAAGCAGAAGTACCTGCCCAAGCTCGCCACCGGCGAATGGATCGGCTGCTTCGGCCTGACCGAGCCCGACCACGGCTCCGACCCCGGCAGCATGGTCACGCGTGCCAAGAAGGTGCCGGGCGGCTATTCGCTCAGCGGCGCCAAGATGTGGATCAGCAACTCGCCCATCGCCGACGTGTTCGTGGTGTGGGCCAAGGAAGTCAGCGAAAGCGGCACCGTCGGCCCGATCCGCGGCTTCGTGCTCGAGAAGGGCATGAAGGGCCTTTCCGCCCCCGCCATTCACGGCAAGGTCGGCCTGCGCGCCAGCATCACCGGCGAAATCGTGATGGACGGCGTGTTCTGCCCCGAAGAAAACGCGTTCCCTGAAGTGCAAGGCCTGAAGGGTCCCTTCACCTGCCTCAACAGCGCCCGCTACGGCATCTCGTGGGGCGCGATCGGTGCCGCCGAAGACTGCTGGCACCGCGCCCGCCAGTACACGCTGGACCGCAAGCAGTTCGGCCGCCCGCTCGCCGCCAACCAGCTCATCCAGAAGAAGCTGGCCGACATGCAGACCGAAATCACGCTGGGCCTGCAGGGCAGCCTGCGCCTGGGCCGCATGAAGGACGAGGGCACGGCCTCGGTCGAGATCACCTCGATCATGAAGCGCAACAACTGCGGCAAGGCCCTGGACATCGCCCGCCTGGCGCGCGACATGATGGGCGGCAACGGCATCAGCGACGAGTTCGGCGTGGCGCGCCACCTCGTGAACCTCGAAGTGGTGAACACCTACGAAGGCACGCACGACATCCATGCGCTGATCCTGGGTCGTGCCATCACGGGCATCGCCGCTTTCGCCAACTGAGCCGAGAGCGCATGACAGCCAAGCCCGCAGCACTCGACGGCATCAAGGTCCTCGATCTGTCCCGCGTGCTCGCGGGCCCGTGGTGCACGCAGATCCTCGCGGACCTGGGCGCCGACGTCATCAAGATCGAGCGCCCCGGCGTGGGCGACGACACGCGCACCTGGGGCCCGCCGTTCATCAAGGACGCGAACGGCAACGACACCGACCAGGCGAGCTACTTCACCGCGTGCAACCGCAACAAGCGCTCGGTCACGGTCGACATGGCCACGGCCGATGGGCAAGCCTTGCTGAAGCAGATGGCGGCACAGGCCGACATCGTGGTGGAGAACTTCAAGACCGGCGGCCTCAAGCAATACGGCCTCGACCACGAGGCCCTGCGCGCGGCCAACCCGCGGCTCATCTACTGCAGCGTGACCGGTTTCGGCCATGACGGCCCGTACGCAGAGCGCGCCGGCTACGACCTGATGATCCAGGCCATGACCGGCATGATGAGCATCACCGGCCGTCCGGACGACGTGCCCGGCGGCGGCCCGCTGCGCGTGGGCGTGGCGCTCACCGACCTGTTCACCGGCGTCTATGCGAGCACCGCCATCCTCGCGGCGCTGCAGGTGCGTGACCGCACGGGCGAAGGCCAGCACATCGACATGGCGCTGCTCGACGTGGGCATGGCCATCCTCGCCAACCAGGCCAGTGCGTTCCTCAACACCGGCAAGGCGCCCGAGCGCCAGGGCAACACGCACCCGAGCCTGGCGCCTTATCAAGACTTTCCGACGCTGGACGGCTCGATGCTGCTGGCCATCGGCAACAACGGCCAGTTCGCGCGCTTCTGCGAAGCGGCTGGCCACGCGGAGTGGGCGGCCGATGCGCGCTTTGCCACCAACACGCTGCGCGTGAAGCACCGCGGCGTGCTCATCCCGATGATGGAAGAGCTCACGCGCACGCGCACCACCGCCGACTGGGTCACGCTGCTCGAAGACAAGGCCGTGCCCTGCGGGCCGATCAACGACATCGCGCAGGCCTTCGACGACGCACAGGTCAAGTCGCGCGGCCTGGCCATCACGCTGCCGCGCCATGCGGGCGACGGCATCGAAAGCATCACCGGCGTGGCGAGCCCGCTGCGCCTCACGGCCACGCCGCCCGTGCTGCGCCACGCGCCGCCCGCGCTCGGGCAGCACACGCGCGAGGTGCTGGCCGAGTTCGGCATCGACGCCGCGCGCTTCGATGCGCTGCGCTCGGCAGGCGTGGTCTGAAGAAGAGGAAAAATGGCAGCCATGACCAGCCCGATGCACCCCCCGTTCTCGGTGCTGCGCATCGACCACATCGTGCTGCGCGTGAAGGACGTGGAGCGCGCCATCGCCTTCTACCGCGACGTGCTGGGCTGCGAAATTGAAAAGCGCCGCGACGACCTGGGGCTCGTTCACTTGCGCGCCGGCTCGAACCTCATCGACCTTGTCACGCACGATGGGCCGCTCGGCCGGCAGGGCGGCGCCCTGGCCGGCAAGGAAGGGCGCAACGTCGATCACTTCTGCCTGCGCATCGAGCCTTTCGACGAAGCAGCGATTCGCACCTTGATGGCACAGCACGGCGTGCCGGTGAATGGCGACGTGCAGAACAACTTCGGCGCCGAGGGCAACGGCCCCTCGATCTACATCGCCGACCCGGACGGCAACGGCGTGGAGCTGAAAGGGCCGGCAGGCAGCTACTAGCCCGTCTAGCCGGCGCGGCCCAGGATCGCCACGCCGAACACCGCCACGCCGAGCGCGAGGTTCAGGGTCACCAGCTTGCGGATCATGTCGAGCCGGCCGGCGGCCACGGGCCACGCGCTCTCGTCCACCGCGCGCCGCAGGGCCTTGAACACCGAGGCGCGGATGTACACATAAATTCCGACCATCACGATGGCGATGCTCATCATGGCCTCGACGCGCCAGTGCACCGTGCGAAAACCGCCCGCGAGCAGGATCATCGCCACGCCCGTCACGAACAGCAGCGTGACCGCCGCATCCACGCCGACGAAGAAGCGCCGCAGCGCCGCCGCCATGGTGCGCAGGCGCAGTGGCGGCTCTAGCGTGGCGACGGCGGCGGGACGCACGGCGAAGTGCAGGGTGGCCATGCCGCCGACCCAGAAGGCGGCGGCGAGAAGATGGATGAAAAGCAAAATGGCGTGAGGCATGGGGACCGATCAGAACACCGAACGGTGCGAGCGCGCAATGTCCGCGGCGTTGCGTTAAAAACCCATCCTTCGACGCAAGAAAGAAAGACGAGGCTTTCATGACCCGCACCACCGCGCAGAAGCGCGCCGATTTCCGCGCCCTCCACGAGCAGGGCTGCTTCGTCATCCCCAACCCCTGGGACACTGGCAGCGCGCGCTACCTGCAAGGGCTGGGCTTCAAGGCGCTGGCGACCACCAGCTCGGGCCATGCGTGGTCGCAGGGCCTGGCCGACGGCGCCCAATCGCGCGACGTCGTGCTGGCGCACCTGCGCGACATCGTCGCCGCCACCGACCTGCCCGTGAACGCGGACTTCGAAAATGGCTTCGGGGCCGATCCGCAAGCCGTGGCAGAGAGCGTGCGGCTGGCGCTCGACACCGGCGTGGCGGGGCTGTCGATCGAGGACTCGACCGGCAATCCGGCGAATCCGCTCTTCGAGATCGGCGTTGCGGTCGAACGCTTGCGCGCGGCACGCGGCGCCATCGATGCGGCCGGCGGGGACACGCTGCTGGTGGGCCGCGCAGAAAATTTCTTCGTCGGCCGGCCCGACCTCGACGACGCCATCGCACGCCTCAAGGCCTACGCGGAGGCCGGTGCCGACTGCCTCTACGCGCCCGGCATCCGCACGCGCGAGCAGATTGCGGCCGTGGTCGCCGCGGTGGCGCCCAAGCCCGTCAACCTGCTGATCGGCTGGGCCAGCGAGCTCACCATGCAGGACATTGCAGAGCTTGGCGTGCGGCGGGTCAGCGTGGGGGGCGCGCTCGCACGCGCGGCCTGGGGCGGCTTCGACCGCGCCGCGCGCGCACTCGCCGAGCAGGGGCGCTTCGATGGCTTCGCGGGCGCTGCGGTGGGTGCGGACCTCGACGGGTTCTTCAGGCCGTTCTCCGCACCCTCTGCGTCCTCCACGTAGCGCATTCGCTGGCGTCATGGACGCGCTCCTCGCGGAAATCCGCAACTGCCGAGCCTGCGCCGCGCACCTGCCGCTCGGCCCGCGGCCGGTCGTGCAGGCCAGCGCCAGCGCGCGTCTGCTGATCGTCGGCCAGGCGCCCAGCATGACGGTGCACGCCACCGGCCTGCCGTGGGACGACAAGAGCGGCGAGCAATTGCGCCGCTGGCTCGGCATCGATCGCGAGGTGTTCTACGACGCCACGCAGATCGCGATCATGCCGATGGGCTATTGCTACCCGGGCCGCGGCAGCAGCGGCGACCTGCCGCCGCGCAGGGAATGCGCCGAGCTGTGGCACGCGCGCCTGCTCGCGCAGCTGAAGAACATCGAGCTGACGCTCTTGATCGGCCAGTACGCGCAGCGCCATTTCCTGGGGGCGGCGCGCAAGGCCGGCGTGACCGAAACCGTCGAGGCCTTTGCGGAGTACGCGCCGCGCTTCATTCCGCTGCCGCATCCGTCGCCGCGCAACACCGGCTGGTTCAAGCACCACCCGTGGTTCGAAAGCGATGTGCTGCCGGTGCTGCGCGAGCACGTGCGGCAGGCGCTCGCTCAGCCCTATGGCGCCACGGCGACCGAGGTGCCCGCTGCATCGAAAGGCCGCGCGGCATAGACCACGCGCCCGCCCACCACCGTCATCAGCGACACCGTCCTGCCGATGCGCTCCACCGGCACCGCGAAGAAGTCCTGGTCGAGGATCGCGAAGTCCGCGAGCTTGCCGACCTCCAGCGTGCCGCGCTTGGCCTCGTCGAAGCTGAACCATGCACTGCCCGCCGTGTAGAGCCGCAGCGCCTGTTCGCGCGTCGGTGTTTCGTCGGCGCCGCGCATCGGCTTGTCGCTCACGGTCTTGCCGTCGAGCATCCATTGCAGCGCGACAAAGGGGTTGTACGACGCCACGCGGTGCGCATCTGTGCCGGCGCCCACGTTCACGCCCGCGCGCAATGCGCTGCCGATCGGTGGCATGCGGCGCGCCGCCTCGCCGCGCACCGTGAGCGCGCGGTCGCCCTGGAAGTACATCGCGTCCTGCATCGTCCAGCCGATGCCCAGCGCCTTCATGCGCGCCAGCGTTTCGGGCGAGGCGTCGTCGAGATGTGCGATCGACCAGCGCAGGTCCTTGATCGGCACCTCGGCGTTGAGCTTTTCGTACTGCCCGAGCAGATGGTCGACCGATCCGTTCTCCTGCCAGTGGATGGTGACGGCCAGCTTGCGCAGCGCCGCCCACTTGATCAGTTCGTAAAACTTTTCCTTCGCTGCCGCATCGGGAAAATTGTTGTTGTACATCGCAAGCGTCACGCGTTCGCCAAGCCCGTTGAACTTCAGCATGTCGTCGCCAAAGCCCATCGGCAGCATCTGCGTCAGCTCGCGAAACTCCTGCAGCTCGGCGCCGGGCTTCTGCGCGAACACGCTGTAGGCCACCCGCAGCGTCAGCGCCTTTTCGCGCCACAGCTCGAACAGCGCCGCGTATTGCGACGGCGCGATGCTGAAGCCGCCCGGGTCCACCAGGCCGGTGATGCCGAGGCGGTTCAGCTCGCTGAAGAAGGCGCGCGTGCCGGCCACGTTGTCGGCGTAGGTCGGCTTGGGCAGCTTGTCGAACAGGGCCGAGATGCCGACGATGTCGCCCGTCATCCAGCCCGGCGCGCCATCGGCCGCGGGCTTCATGCCGGCCGGCAGCGCGC
Organism: Variovorax palleresanus; assembly: GCF_051144945.1. Lineage (NCBI taxonomy): Bacteria > Pseudomonadati > Pseudomonadota > Betaproteobacteria > Burkholderiales > Comamonadaceae > Variovorax > Variovorax palleresanus. Next base: position 2,677,826 of record NZ_JBJNVP010000002.1, read on the forward strand.
CCGCCGCAACCCCGAGCGCTTCGAGCGCCTTCGGCGTCATCACCACCGCCTCGTAGAACAGCTGTACGTACACCGGATGCTCCGGCGCGGCTTCCTGCAGCTCCGCCATGGTGGGACGGCGGCGCTCGGCAAACTGCTGCTCGTTCCAGCCGCCCGCCACGATGAGCCAGCCGCCGGGCCGCGCACGCGAGGCCGCGGTGCGGATGCGCGCCATGGCTTCGGCGATGGTGCCGGCGCCGATCCAGTTGACCTCGGTCGAGTAGCTCAGCGCCGCGCGCACTGCGTGCATGTGCGAGTCGATGAGCCCCGGAATCACGGTGCGCCCGCCGGCATCCACCGTGCGCGTGCCCGGGCCCGAGAACGCGCGCATCTCGCCGGCACCGCCGACCGCAACGACGCGGCCTTCGCGCACGGCGAGTGCCTGCGCGGTGGTCGAGGCGGCGTCGAGCGTCGCGATCTTCGCGTTGGTGACGATGAAGTCGGCCGGCTGTGCCTGCGTGCCGATCGGCAGCAGCAGTGCGGTGGCCGCAGCCATCGCCAGGAAGGTGCGCAGCATGCTCAATCCACCTTGATGCTGGCTGCCTTGACCACCTGCTGCGCCTTGGCCGTTTCGTCGGCGATGAACTTGTTGAACTGCGCCGAAGGCATGGTGAAGGGCTCGGCGCCGAGCTTGTCGAGGCGCTCCTTCAGTTCGGGCGAAGCCATGATCTTCGCGACCTCGGCCTGCAGGCGGTCCACCACCGGCTGCGGCGTCTTCGCGGGTGCGAAGAGCCCGACCCAGAACAAATACTCGGAGCCCGGCACGCCGGCTTCCACCGTGGTGGGCGCGTCGGGCAGCGCCGGCGAGCGCTTGGCCGTACCCACCGCCAGCGCCTGCAGCTTGCCGCTCTTGATGAGCGGAAGGGCCGACACCATCGGCGCGAAGAACCAGTCGACGCGCCCGGCCATCACCTCGGTCATGGCCTCGGGCGTGCCGCGGAAGGGCACGTGCTGCGCGTCGACCCCGGCCGCGAGGCGGAACACTTCGGCGTTCATGTGCGTGGCCGAGCCGTTGCCCGCGGAGCCATAGTTGAAGCTACCCGGCTTGGCCTTCGCCTTGGCGACCAGGTCTTGCACGTTCGTGAAATGCGAAGGCGCGGTGACCAGCACGTTGGGCAGGCTCGCCATCGGCGTGATGCCCGTGAAGTCCTTGAGGGTGTCGTACGACAAACCCTTGTAGATCCACGGATTCACGAGGTGCCCCGCCGAATGCACCAGCAGCGTGGTGCCGTCGGCCGGCGCCTTGGCCGTGATGGCCGCGCCGAGCGTGCCGCCCGCGCCGGGCTTGTTGTCGACCACCACGCTGGTGCCCAGCACCGGCCCGAGCTTCTCGGCCACCAAGCGCGCGACGATGTCGGTGCCGCTGCCCGCCGTGAAGGGCACCACCAGCTTGATCGGCTGCGTGCCGGGCCATGCGTTCTGCGCCTGTGCGCTGCTGAATGCGCAAGCCGCGAGCGCGGCGGCCATCGCGAGCGCCTGCCGGCGGCTCGGGTTGAATGTCTTCTTCATGCGTCTTGTCTCCGTTGATTTGTTTGGGTGAGCGATGAATGACCGGGAAAGAGGAGGGCGCTAGGCGGCGGGCGGTGCGTTCGGCATCACCAGCGCCACCAGCACCGGCCGGTTGCTTCGGTTCTCGAGCTGGCGCTTTTCGCCGGGCGCGAAGCGGCAGCTGTCGTAGGGGTCGAGCACTTCTTCCTCATGCGCGCCGTCGAGCTCGCCGACCACGTGGAGCTGGCCTTCGAGCACGAGGTACAACTTCTCCATCGGCGAGCCGTCCAGGCCGGTGTGGCCGCCGGGCAGGATCTGGCTCATGCCCATCCACATCTGCGTCGAGGGCCCGGCCTCCTTGCCCTGCAGGCGCAGGCAGCGCATGTCGAAATGGTTGGGCGCTTCGTAGTGCGGCGCTTCGCTGAAACGGGTCACGTGCATGGCGGTGGTTCCTATCTGTGTTCAGGGCCGCAGCACGACCCGGTCGGTGCTGCCCGAAAGCACGAGCCGGTAGGCGTCCATGGCTTCGTCGAGCGTGAAGTGCCGCGCGACCGGAAAGGGTTTCAGCGTGCCGCGCTCGAAGCCTTCGCGCATCGCGTCGAGCTGCGCGGTGGAGGCCACGCAGTCCATGGCGAGCGAGTCGATGCCCACGAAGGTGTGCATGCCGCGGTAGAACGCGAAGATGTCGAAGGGCACGGCACGCTCGTGCGTGGCGATGAAGATCTGCGTCGCGCCCTTGGCCATCGCCTTGTTGGCGGCCTCGAAGTAGGCGCTGCCCACGGTGTTGTAGACGATGTGCGCGCCGCGCCCGTCGGTGAGTTCGCGCACTTGCGCACCCACGTCGGCATGGTGGCGTGCATCGATCACATCGACCGGCCCACTTGCGAAGCCTTCGAAGGGTCCGGCGCGGCGCTGCACCGCGATGACGCGCGCACCGGCCTGCGAGGCCAGCTGCACCGCCGCCTGGCCGACCTTGCCGTTGGCGCCGAGCACCAGAACGGTCTGCCCGGCCTGCGGCATGCCGCTGCGCCGAAAGCCTTCATACGCGGTGACGAAGGGCACGCCCACCGCGCCGGCTTCGTCCATCGAGATGCCCTGGGGCTTGGCATGCAGCGCCGCTTCGGGCAGCGCCAGGTAGCGTGCATGCGAACCGTCACGCGTGATGCCGATGTCGCCGCCCGAGCCGTAGACCTCGCGGCCGATCCATTCGGTGGGACCGCTCACCACGGTGCCCGCGAAGTCGCGTCCCGGGGTGCGCGGCCACACGGCCTGCGGCATGAGGCCCAGCGCGGCTTTCACGTCGCTCGGGTTCACAGCTGCGGCGGCGACTCGCACCACGGCATGGCCGGGGGGCGCTGTTGGTTCCGGCTGCGGCGCGGCTTCGAGTTGCAGCGCGTCGAGGTTCGCGGCCTTTTCGTTCACGCGCAGTGCGCGGGAAGTGTGGGTTGTGTGCATGGCGGCGATGCTCATTTCAGTGTTCCACCGCGGTGTTGTGTTGCGGGTTGCTTGTGTTCGGGTGTCGTTCGTTCAGGGCGTGTGCACAGGCCACCGGGTACTCCCCTCCGCGAATGTCCCCCGCCTTCGGCTCCTCCTTTGTTTCGCTGCGGGGAGCACCCGGCGCCCTGTGCACACCAAGCGCTGCCGTTGTTCCGCTCGATCAACGACGGCTCTGAACAACGATCCCGTCGATGGGGTGCCTTGCGCAGCGAAATAAAGGAGGAGGCCGCAGGCCGGGGGACATTCGCGGAGAAAGGTACCCCGTCGGCGGGAGCGCGCCCTGAATCGCCCACAGCCGTACTAACAGAAGAACAAGACGTCATCTCCTAGCTCCCCGCACCAGGCAAGCCCAGCATCGCGCGCGCCTCGCGCGGGTTGGCAATCTCGCCGCCCAGGCTCAGCAGGATGTCGCGCGCCTTCGCCACGAGTTGTGCGTTGCTTTCGGCGAGCACGCCTTTCTCGAGGTAGATGTTGTCTTCCATGCCCACGCGCACATGGCCGCCCATGAGCCAGGCCTGCGCGACGATCGGAAACTCCATGCGGCCGATGCCGAACGCGCTCCAGAAGGCGCCGCGCGGCAGCATGTTGCGGGCATAGAGCAGCGTCTCGGGCGTGGGCGCGAAGCCGTACTTCACGCCGAGAACGAAGGTCCACATCGCGGGGCCGTCGAGCGTGCCGTCGCCGATCAGGTCGAGCGCGAGGTTGATGTCGCCCGAATCGAAGATCTCCAGCTCGGGCTTCACGCCCGCCTCGCGAATCACCTTTGCCATGCGGCGCACGTTCTTCGGCGTGTTCATCACCACGTCGGGGCCCGAGTTCATGGTGTTGAGATCGAGCGAGCACACGTCTGGCCTGATGAGCGCGATGTGTTCCACGCGCTTCTCCGGCGGCAGCAGCGTGGTGCCGGGCGCGGCGATCTTCGGATCGTCCTCGCTCGGTATGTAGCGCCCGCCGGGTCCGGTCGTGAGGTTGATGATCAGCTCGCGGTTTTCGCGGCGGATGCGGTCGACCACCTCGCGGTAGAGCTCCACTTCCATCGACGGCTTGCCGGTTTCGGGATGGCGCACGTGGATGTGCACCTGCGCCGCGCCGGCCTCCGCGGCGGCCAGGCATTCGTCGGCGATCTGCACCGGCGTGATCGGCAGGTGCGGCGTCTGCTCGGGCTTCACTAGGTTGCCGGTGACGGCGCAGGTGATGAGGGTCTTGAGGGCCTTGGTAGTGCTGCTCACAGGTGGCGCCCTCCGTCGACCACGATGCGCGTGCCGGTGACGAAGCGCATCGTCGTCGCGAGCGCCTCGACCGCGGCGGCCACGTCGTCGGGCTTGCCGATGCGCCCGAGCGGCGTGGTGCTCGCCATCTTGTCGGCAAACGCCGCGCCGCGGCCGGGCACGAAGCCCGACTCGACCGCGCCCGGCGACACCGACACCACGCGCACGGCTGGCGCCAGCGCCTTGGCCAGCGCATCGCCCACCACGTCGAGGCCCGCCTTGGCCGCCACGTACGCAAGGTTGCTGCCCACGCCCGTGAAGCCCGCGATCGAAGAGATGTTGGCGACGAGGCCGTCGCCGCTTTGCTTCAGCATCGGCGCGAAGGCGCGGATGGTCGCGAACACGCCGCGGAAGTTGGCGCGCAGCAGCTCGTCGATGAGCTCGTCGGTCAGCGCGTCGAGGTCTGCGGCGGGAATGGGCTGCGTGTGCCCCGCGCTGTTGACCAGGATGTCGCAGCGGCCGTGCGTGACTTTCACCTCGGCGGCGGCGGCCTGCAGGCTCGGCGTATCGACGATGTCGGCGCGGATCGCGCTGTGGCGCTGCCCGTGGGCGGATGGCAGGGCCGCGGCGCGCGCGGCGGCATCGTCGCCCTTGCGGTGCAGCAGCACGCAGGTGGCGCCGAGCGCGGCGAGCCGCATGGCCGTGGCATAGCCGATGGCGCCGAGGCCACCGGTGATGACGGCCACCTTGCCGTCGAGTCGGGAAACAGGATCGAAGCTCATGGGATGAAAGAAGAGTGGGTTCAGGGAATGGGGGGACGAGGGAACTTCATCTCGCCGGGCTCGAGCTGGAAGTCGTACTGCAGCGTGGCCGCCTGGCCATCGGGCGTCAGCGCGAAGCGGCCGATCAGCCGCCGCGTCACGCCGAAGGTCGGGTCGCTCTCCAGGTTCTCGTCGTCGTCGGCAAACACCTGGGTGACCAGTACCTTGTGCCCCGGCTTGCTCACCATGAAGTGCAGGTGCGCCGGCCGGTTGGGGTGGCGTTGCTGCGCGCGCAGCAACACGCCGCATGGCCCGTCGGTCGGAACCGGGTAGCCAGCCGGCCGCACGCTGCGGAAATGAAAGCGCCCTTGCGCATCGGTCGTGAAGCGACCGCGCAGGTTCATGTCTTCCTGCGCCGGGTCCTGGTTTTCATAGAGACCGATGGGCGAGGCCTGCCACACGTCGACCGTGGCGCCCGCGACCGGTTCGCCCCGCGCGTTGCGCACCGTGCCCGACACCGAGAGCGGAACGCCCGGCGTGCCCGAGCGCGCGATGTTGTCGCCCTGCGCGCAGGCCGGCGAGTTCGCGCGCCAGAAAGGCCCGAGCAGCGCGGCCGGCGATTCGCCGTGCGGGTCCTGGTTGTTCTGCAGCGCCACCACCGTGGACACGCCGAGGATGTCGGCCGCCAGCACCACCTCGTTCTTTTTTTCGCCCGTGGCCTGGCCGATGGCGACGATGAATTCGAGCGCCTGCTCGAACTCTTCCTCCGTCAGCTTCACCTCCTGGACGAAGGCATGCAGGTGGCGCGTGAGCGCATCCATCACGGTGCGCAGCCGTGGGTCGGGTGTGCGTGCCATGGCTTCGAGCGCGAAGCCCAGCACCGAATCGGGCGAGGTGGCAATGTTCATGGCAGTCTCTGCAATCGTTTGCACGATCTTAGTCCAAAATCCTGGAAAGTAAAATGACCCTGTTCTGCAGGTTGGGAATGGTGAGTAACCATTTCAGCGTGTTCTTCCGCCGACAATCGTTTGCACCAATCAGCCCCATGAGCACCAGTCCGTCTTCTTCGCCCGTCACGATCCGCGACGTTGCCCGCGCGGCCGGCGTGCATGTGTCGACCGTGTCGCGCGCGCTCAGCCCGGACAAGCGCTCATTGATCAGCGACGAGGTGCTGCGCGTGGTCGAAGAGGCGGCGCAGCGCCTGGGCTACAGGCCCAACCGCGCAGCCTCGGCCTTGCGCACCGGCCGCACCCACACCATCGGCGTGCTGGTGCCCGACATCACGAACGCGGTGTTCCCGCCCATCCTGCAGGGCATCGAGGCCAGCGCGGCGGCGCGCGGCTACTTCGTGTTCGTCACCAACGTGGTCGACCCTGCGCTCGCGCGGCCTGTGCTCGAGCGCATGCTGGCCCAGCGCGTCGATGGCGTGATCCTGGCCACAGCCACGCGCGACGATCCGCTTGTCGATTTCGTCACCAAGACCGGCATGACCGCGGTGCTGGTCAACCGCGCCGATGAAACCGGCCGCCTGCCCGCCGTGGTGAGCGACGACCGGCTCGCGATGAAGCTCGCGGTCGACCACCTTGTGAGCCTGGGCCACAAGCGCATCGCGCATCTCGCCGGCCCGCAGAACATCCCCACCGGCGTGGGCCGCCGCTTGGGCGTGGAGCAGGCGCTGCGCGACCATCGCATGAAGCCCTTCCGCGTGGTCGAGTGCGCGAGCTACAGCCGCGAGGCCGGCGCGGTGGCGATGCAGCAGATGCTCGAAGCCGGGGCCGCGCCGCAAGCGGTGGTGTGCTGCAACGACCTGGTGGCGCTCGGCGCCTACGACGCGCTGCGCCAGGCCGGCCTGCGCGTGCCCAAGGACATTTCCATCACCGGCCACAACGACATGCCGCTGGTCGACATGGTCGATCCGCCGCTCACCACCATCCGCCTGCCGCATCGCGAACTGGGTTGGCGCGCGGCCGAGATGCTGTTCGAGGAGATCGACGGGCAGGCGATGTCTGCGTCGACGGTGGTGCTGCGGCCCGAACTGGTGGTGCGCAAGTCGACGGGTGCGCCGGCGACGCGGTGATCAGCCGGGCCGGGGCACGGCTTTCTTGCGCGCGGCCGGCCGCCGTGGCGGCCGGGTCTCCAGCACCAGCTCGGCCGGCAAGGTGTCGTTCCAAGACTCGGTGAAATAGGCACGGTCGCTCGGCACCAGCTGCGGCAATGCCTCGCGCAGCGACTCCAGCGACTGCTCGGCCGCCTTCAGGTCGCCCGCAAGCGCCGCATACCAGGCGTGCTCGAACAGAAGGCTGCAATGCTGCAGGCCGGGGTAGCGCCGGCGGCCGGCCTGGTGGTCGGCCAGCCGGGCCTGCGCCACCTCGACCCAGCGTACGGGCCAATGCGCGGCATCGAAGGCATCGGCGAGCGGGCCGGCGAGTTTCGAGATTGCCGCCGGGTCCAGCGGTTTCTGCGCGCGGAATTGCGCGAGCGTGGGTTGCTTCTCGGGCTGGCAATGGCCGCGCGCGATGCGCATCAGGTAGATCGCATTCCAGGCCGAGCGGCCCTGGCCGTCGGTGTGGCCGCAGAGCCATTCGCTGAAGGCGATCCACTGTACGGCGCGGCGCATGGTGTCGGCGTGTCCGTCGTGCGCGAGCGCTGGCAGGTCCGAGAGGCCCACGCGGTCGAACAGCCACGCGGCCATGCCCATGTTGGCGGCCACGTGCTGCGCCGCGTCGAAGGAGTGCGATTCGAAGGCCGCGGCCAATGCCTCGCCGAAGCGTTGCAGCGATTCTTCGGCGAGCGAGGCGGCCGCGGGCCTGTCGTCGGCGGCGAGCGCCAATGCGCGCGAGCGGCACACCAGGGCCCAGAGGTTGCACCATTCGAAGCGCACGTCGGGGTGGTGCCGCAGCACGAGTCCGCGCACCGCATCCTCGGCCATGCCGGTAAGGAGCGACTGCGCGAGCGGCAGGTCGCGCGCGGTGTAGGCGCACCAGGCCGAGACGACGCATTCCATCGCGCCCAGGTAGTCGTTGCCCGCCACGTGGTGGGCGAGGCGTTGCTTTTTCAGGGCCTGCAGACGGCGGCGTGCCTGCTCGTTGTCGCCGAGGCGGCGCCACAGCATGGCCTCGTTGAGCGTGACCAGTGCGCGTTGAAAGTCGGTCGCGGCCAATGTGCCGGCGAGGCGGATCGACTCCAATGCGCTGGCCGGCGAACCGGTCGCGCTGCCACCACCTGCCACCGGTGCCATGAGCCTGCCTTGCCGCGCCGCCTGCTGCGAGGCGACCAGCTGCTTCCAGAAGGCGGCGTCCTGCAGGTGCACCGCGTCGGGCGGCCTCGGCGAGCCGGGAGCAGCCGCACTCGCCCGGCGCGAGCGCAGCCCCAGGAAGGAAGCGACCTCGGCCGCCGTGGCCGCGCGGCCGCCCACCAGCATGCGCACACGCTTCGCCTCGGCAGCCGGCAGCCAGAAGGGTCCCTGGCTGCGCCGCTCGGCGTTGAGAAAGCGCGCTTCGCGCTGCGTGTCCTCGCCCCAGCCGACCTCGATGTCCCATGCCTTGAAGTCGCGGAACGCGCGGCTCACCACCATGCGCAGCGTGCTTGCATCGGACACTTCGCCGCGCAGGTCGGCCAGCCGCACGAGGCCGCCTTCGGCATCGTGCGCGTGCTTCATGCGTGCGAGCAGCCAGAGCGACTGGAACGCCGCGCGCCGGCCGTTGACCGATTGCGGCGAGGTGAGTTCGATGAAAAGCGGGGAGGGTGTAGCAGGCTTGGGCACGCCCCGGATTGAACCTCAAATCTCGGAGCGAGGGAGAGACGGCGGGCAGGGCCGTTTTCTTCAGAACCTGTCGCGGTCCAGCAGGCCCCGCACCTGGCTGCGGCCGATGCCCAGGTCGCGCAGCTCGTGGTCGCTCATGCCGGCCAGGTGCTGTGTGTCCGCGCGGCTGCGGCGGCGCTCCGCGACGCGGTGGCGCCAGCTGCGCAGGGCATGCATCAGGCGTTGATGAAAGGGCGAGTGCGTCGGCGCTGTCACGGTGGGCTCCTTGTGGGGGAGCGCTCATCTTGCGGCGATGCGTGCTATTGTGGAAGTTGAGATTCCTGACACCTTCAATCAGCATTCCTGATGCGACAACTCAACCTCGACCAGCTGCGCACCCTTATCGCCATTGCCGACCTGGGCACCTTCTCGGCGGCGGCCAAGGCGCTGCATCTTGCGCAGCCGACCGTGAGCCTGCACATCAGCGAACTCGAATCGCGGCTGGGCGCGCCGCTGGTGGTACGCGGCAACCGCCGCGTGACGTCCACGGCGGCCGGTGCGGCGCTGGTCGAGCGCGGGCGCAAGCTGCTGCGCGACACCGACGATGCCGTCGAGGCGGTCAAGCGCCAGGCCGAAGGCCGCACCGGCCGCGTGCGCCTGGGCACTTCCACTGGCGTGGTGGTCGACCTGCTGCCGCAAGTGCTCGAAGCGCTGGGCGTCCGGCATTCGGGCATCGACGTGGAGGTGAGCATCCTGGGCTCGTACGAGGCGATGGCGCGGCTGGCCGCCGGCACGCTCGACATCGGCCTGGTGGCCGTCCCGCAGCCGCCGCAGCGCGACATCGTCGTCACGCCGTGGCGCGACCAGGCCATGATGGCCTTCGTGCCCCAGCGCTGGAAGGCGCCCCGGCGTGTCACGCCGGCGTGGCTCGCGGCGCAGCCGCTGATCTTCAACGACGCCACCACTCACATGTACCGGCTCTCGATGGAGTGGTTCGCGGCGGCCGGCTTCGCACCGCGTGCGCGCATCGAGCTCAACTACGACGCGGCCATCCGCAGCCTGGTGGCGGCCGGTTACGGCGCGGCGCTGCTGCCGCTGCAGCAGACCACCGATGCGGCACTGAACGAGCGCATGCAGATCCTGCCGATCACGCCCAGGCTCACGCGACGCCTGGGCATCGCCCACCGCCAGAGGGCCATGCTGGATGGCGCCACGCAAAGCGTGCTGCAGGTGCTGACGACGTTTCGCCAGCTCTGATTTCAGCCCTGGGCGCTTCCGTTCGGAAGGCCCTCGATCGGGCATTCGGCCGTGCCGATGGTGCTGCGCGTGATCGACTCCACCTTCTCGCGCGTGCCCTCGGGGTCGTTGATCCACTGGGTATAGAAGTCGTAGGGGCAGTCCGCCAGGCCGCGGTCGCCGTCGCCCGAGTTGATGACGCCGGTGTAGCCGCGGTGCAGCAGCTTGAACAGGTGGTTCTGCGATTGGCCGTTCTTGCGCGCATCGCGGATCAGGCTGAGGGACATCTCGGCGTAGTTGATGCCCATTTCCTCTTCGCCGCATTCGCCCAGCGTGCGGCCGTCGAAGCCGATGAGGGCGGAGTGTCCGAAGTACGAATACACGCCGTCGAAGCCCGCCGCGTTGGCCACCGCCACGTAGGTGTTGTTCATGAAGGCCATCGCCTTCGACACCAGGATCTGCTGCTCCTTGGCCGGGTACATGTAGCCCTGGCAGCGGATGATGAGCTCGGCGCCGCGCATCGCGCAGTCGCGCCAGATCTCGGGGTAGTTGCCGTCGTCGCAGATGATGAGGCTGATCTTCATGCCCTTGGGGCCGTCGCTCACGTAGGTGCGGTCGCCCGGGTACCAGCCTTCGATCGGCGTCCACGGCATGATCTTGCGGTACTTCTGGACGATCTCGCCCTGGTTGTTCATGAGGATCAGCGTGTTGTAGGGCGCCTTGTCCGGATGCGACTCGTGGCACTCGCCAGTCAGCGAGAACACGCCCCACACGTTGGCGCGGCGGCAGGCGTCGGCAAAGATCGCGGTCTCCTCGCCGGGCACGGTGGCGGCGGTGTCGTACATCTCCTTCGCGTCGTACATGATGCCGTGCGTGGAGTACTCGGGAAAGATCACCAGGTCCATGCCCGGCAGGCCCTTCTTCATGCCGACCAGCATCTCGCCGATCTTGCGGGCGTTGTCCAGCACCTCGGCCTTGGTGTGCAGGCGGGGCATCTTGTAGTTGACGACTGCGACGCCGACGCCATCGCTGCTGCTCGAAATATCACCATGTCTCATGACGCTGCTCCTGGAGGGTGGTTGAGAGAAAAGAGAGAAACAAAAAAGCCCGAGCCGGTGTTCAACCGGTTCGGGCTTGTCTCTGGTGCGGCAGTGGATTCGTGTCGTCGGAGCCGATTGTTCTCAACTCAGCTCAGGCTGCCCATACGTCATTTCGCTGATTGCGGAGCGCGTTCAGCGGGGCCGCGCGTAATCGGATTCGATCCAGGCGGTTGCGCTGGCGGCGGAGAGCCGGAAGGCGGGCGAAACGTTGACGCTCGCGAGCTCGGTGTCGTCGGCATCGTCATGCGCGGCAAGCGTGGCCGAGGGGCTGTCCTCGTCGGGCACGATGGCAAGCGACACGCGCACGCGCTGGTCGCCCTTGGCGGTGACGGTCACGCTCTTGTTGAGCGTGGCATGCAGCTGCTGCTCATGGCGGCGAATCACTTCGGCGGCGGTCTTCACCAGCGTGGAAAACGCGGGACCGTCGAGCGGCTTCGGGTTCTTCTTGTCGCGGCCCATGGTCCAGGGGCCGACCAGCGCGGGCTCGGGGTCGCCGTGGCGGGTCATCTCGACGGCCCAGCCGTCGTCTTCCTCGTTCTTGATGACGCGTGCGGTCCATTGGCCGTCGCGCCAGAGGCGGGGTTCCTGCAGGGGGAGGGTGTCGGAGTCGGTGGAGTCTGTGGCTTCGGTCATTCGGGTGCTCGGGTTCGTGCTCGGCCCATTTTCGCCTGCGCCTCCGGGCAGCCCGCTCAGAAGACCGACAGCCCGGTTCGCGCGACGAAGAGTTCGAGCGCCTTCATTCCGAGCAGCGAGTTGCCCGTGGCGTCGAGCGCGGGCGACCAGACGCACAGCGTGAGCCGGTCGGGCACCACGGCGACGATGCCGCCGCCCACGCCGCTCTTGCAGGGCAGGCCGATCGAGAACGCCACGTCGCCTGCGGCATCGTAGGTTCCGCAGGTGAGCATCAGCGCGTTGATGCGGCGCGTCTGCCGCTCGCCGGTCACCTCGGCCGCGCCGTCGATTGGGTGCGCGCCGTCGCGGCACAGGAAGGCCGCCGCGCGCGAGAGCTGGCGGCAGTTCATCCGCAGCGCGCACTGGTGAAAGTAGGTGTCGAGCACCGCGGCCACGTCGTTGTCGATCTTGCCGAAGCTCTTCATGAAGTTGGCGAGCGCGATGTTGCGGAAGCCGGTCGCGGCTTCGGAGCGTGCCACCTCGTCGTCGAACGAAATCGGCTCGCCGCACAGGCTGCCCATCAACGCAAGAATGTCGGCCTTGGCGCTGCCGCCGGCCTGCAGGGCCTGGGTCACCAGGCGGTCGGCCACGGCGATGGCGCCCGCATTGATGAACGGGTTGCGCGGCTTGCCGTGTTCGTTCTCCAGCTGCACCAGCGAGTTGAACGGATTGCCCGATGGCTCGCGGCCGATGCGCTCCCACAGCGCGTCGCCCATGCGCTGCATGGCCAGCGTCAGCGTGAAGAGCTTCGACACGCTCTGGATCGAGAACGGCGTTTCGGCGTCGCCGGCGAAAGCCTCGGTGCCGTCGCAGGTGCGCAGCGCAATGCCGAGCTGGCGCGGGTCGATGCAGGCCAGCGCGGGGATGTAGCTGGCCACGGTGCCGGCTTGGCCCAGCAGCGGCCGCAGGGTGCCGACGATGTCGTCGAGCACCGGCTGAAAATCCGTGTCTTTCATGGGCGCGCCCTCCGCCGGTTGACCATCACGATGCCCAGCGCCACGCCCGCCAGCGCGAGCATCAGCTGCAGCGTGAGCGGTTCGCCGAGCAGCACCACGCCGAACACCAGCGCGAACAGCGGCGTCAGAAAGCTGAACGACGACATCTGCGTGGCGGGATAGTGCCGCAGCAGCCACATCCAGGTGAGATAGCTCGCGAAGGCGCCGACCACGGTCTGCAGGCCGATCGAGGTCCACGCCCACACCGAATACGAGAAGCCCCACTTCTCGCCGAGCGCCAGCGACAGCAGCGGGCACACGGCGGCGGTCACGCCTACTTGATAGAACAAGGACTTCTCGGCGCTCGCGGTGGCCAGGCGCGTGGTGCGCAGCGCCAGGGTGGTCAGTCCCCAGAGCATGCCGCCCGCGAGGCCCATGGCATCGCCGATCAACTGGCCCGAGCCCGAATGCCCGAAGCCTTCGCTGAACGCGAACAGCACGGCCGCGAAGGCGATGGTGAGGCCCAGCCATTGCAGGCCGCGCAGGCGTTCGGCGGGCACCCAGCGCGGCAGCAGCAGCGACACCCAGAACGGCGCGGTGTACAGGAACACCGTGAGCCGCGAGGCCGAGGTGTGCTGCAGGCCCAGGTAGATGCAGGCGAACTCGCCCGCGAACAGCAGCCCCACCAAAAGGCCGCCCGGCAGCGTGCCGTCGCGCTCGAAAAGCGGCACGCGGCGCGACACGCACCAGAGCCACAGCAGCGCGACGGCGCCGACCATGCGGATCGATGCCTGCCAGAGCGGCGGCACTTCGGCCACTGTGGTCTTGATGAGGATCTGCTGCAGCCCCCAGAACGCGCAGCATGCGATCAGGAGGCCGATGGCGAGGGAGTCGAGGTGGGTCTTGCGCTGGATCATTCGTCGCGTTGTTGTCGTCGTTGCCGCTGCTCGTGCGGCTGCTGTTTGTTCGTTCATCGGCCGGCCACGGGATAAGTCGGCTTGCCCCGCGTGCCCACCATCAGGTCGGGCACCACGGTTTCGACATCGGGCACCACGCGTGCGGCGCGCTCGAGTTTGCGGGCCAGTGCGGCCGAAGGCACGCAGCCTTGCAGGTAGACCCAGCGGCGCTGGATGACCACCCACACGCTGCTCTTTTGCACGCCCGGCACGGCCAGCAGCGCGGCGCGCACCTTGGGCGCGAGCGGCTTGTCGTAGCGGTAGGCGTTGCTGTCGGTGCATTGGCCCGCGAGCCAGCAGCTGGTGCCGCGCTCCAGCCGCGAATGGGTCTGGGCGCGCCTTTCCTCCGCGGTATAGAACGGGCCTTCGGGCATGGCGCAGGCGGGCAGGCCGGCGGAGATGCGGAAGAAGGGATCGTCGAACCAGTTCTGCTTGAGCGGTGCCGCAGCCTCCTGCGCCGTGGCGGCCTGCGCAGCCAGCAGCAGCACGGACCCGAGCGCTGCGGCACGGCTCACAAGGGATGTTCCGTGTAGAAGCGTCCGCCGTGGAACAGCAGCGGCGAGGCGCCCGCGTTGTGCGTGCAGCGCTCCACTTCGCCGACGAAGATCACGTGATCGCCTTCGTCGTAGCGGCTGCGGTTGAAGCACTCGAAGCTTGCCGCCGCGCCCGCCAGCACCGGCGCGCCGCCCAGGCCTTCGGTAAAGGCCACGTCGGCCCAGCGGTCGATGTTCTTGGTGGCGAAGCGTTCGGCCAGCTGCTTCTGGTTGGCCGCAAGGATGTTGATGGCGTAGTGCGAGCCGGTGCTGAGCGCCGCCATCGAGGCGGCCGCGCGTGCCAGGCTCCACAGCACCAGCGGGGGCTCGAGCGACACCGAGTTGAATGAATTGGCCGTGAGGCCGACCAGCACGCCCTCGGCCGAGCGCGCGGTGACGATGGTCACACCGGTGGCGAACATGCCGAGCGCGCTGCGGAATTCTTCGGTCGAGAAGGAAGGCGGTTGCGCCTGGGCGGGAGCGTTCACGAGAAAAGCCAGAGAGAGAGTGCGCAGAATGACGCCGCTCTATTCTGGCCCAAGGCCGCAATGGCCGCCGCCGCCCCTTCGCGCGGCCTGTCTGATCTTGCTGGTGATTAGATTAATTGGCGACAAGCCGCCGTCGCTATAGCAAAGAATGCATAGGGAAAGCTCTCGTATTTCTTTCTCAACTTGACACTGATAAGATTAAAACGCGCCCCGCGATCGACGGGAGCGATCCAGAAAAAGGAGACGACATGCTCGGACGACAACTCTCTCGGCGCATGCTGCGGTGGGCGCCGCTCGCCGCGCTGGCGCTCTTCGGCGCCGCGGCTTCAGCCGCCGGCGCCTACCCGGACCGGCCCATCCGGCTGGTCGTTCCCTATACGGCGGGGGGCATCAGCGACGTGCTGGCGCGGACACTGGCCGAGCGCATGCGCAAGGAACTCGGCCAGCCCGTGATCGTGGACAACAAGCCCGGCGCCAACACCGCCCTGGGCGCGCGCCTGGTGGCCTCGGCCGAGCCCGACGGCTACACGGTGCTATTTGCCACCGGCGCCACTGCGGTGCTGAATCCGCTGCTCTATCCCAAGCTGTCGTACAACCCCGAGAAGGAGCTGCAGCCCGTGGCCCGCATCGCGGTCACTCCGATCGTGATGTTGGTCGGCAACAACTCGCCGCATCGCACGCTGCGCGACTTCGTCGCCGATGCCAAGGCGAACCCGGGCAAGCTCAACTACGCATCCACGGGCACCGGCAGCTCGCTGCACCTGGCTGTCGAGCTGCTGCAAAACGCCACTAGCGTCTCGCTGGTGCATGTGCCCTACAACGGCAGCGCGCCGGCCCAGGCGGCATTGATGGCCGGCGACGTCCAGTTCTTTGCCGACTCCACGGGCAGCGCCATGGGCCTGGTGCGCGGCGGCAAGCTGCGACCGCTCGCGGTCACCACCCGCGAACGGCTGCCGGCGCTGCCCGATGTGCCGACGGTTGCGGAGAGCGGCTACCCCGACTACGAGGTCACCACCTGGTTCGGCCTCATGCTGCCGCGCAACGCGCCGCCCGACGTGGTGAGCCGGCTGAACGCCTCGGTGGCGCAGGCGGTGGCGGACCGCAGCTTCCGCGAACAGTTCGAGGCGCTCGGCCTGGTGGTGCCGCCGGCACTGACGCCGGCCGAGTTCAACGCCTACATCGGCCGCGAGCGGGAGCGCTGGGCGCCGCTGATCCGCGCCAAGAACATCGTCCTCGAGTAAGTCTCGCAGCCTCATCGGAAGCCATTGCATGTTCGAAGCCAACCTGCTGCGCGGCAAGCGCATCCTCGTGACCGGAGGCGGCTCGGGCCTTGGCCGCGAGATCGCCGAGCGCTACCTGCAACTGGGCGCGGAGGTCCACATCTGCGGCCGCCGTCAGCCGATGCTCGACGCCACCGCCGCCGAGCTGACCGAACGCCATGGCGGCGTGGTGCGCGCGCATGCGGTGGACATCCGCCATGCCGACGCGGTCGATGCCATGGTCGAGCGCATCTGGGCCGAGCACGGCCCGCTCGACGGGCTGGTGAACAACGCGGCCGGCAACTTCGTCAGCCGCACGCAGGACGTGTCGCCGCGCGGCTTCGACGCGGTTGCCAACATCGTGCTGCACGGCACCTACTACGTCACCCACCACGTCGGGCGGCGCTGGATCGCAACCGGCCACAAGGGCTCGGTGATCTCCATCGTCGTGACCTGGGTGCGCACCGGCGCGCCTTTCGTGGTGCCGTCGGCCATGAGCAAGGCCGGTGTGGACGTGATGACCAAGTCGCTTGCCATCGAGTGGGGCCGCTATGGCATCCGGCTGAACGCCATCGCACCGGGCATTTTTCCGACCGAAGGCGCGAACAGCCGGCTCAGCCCCAAGGCCGCCTGGGAAGATGGCGCGGTGCGCAACCCGATGAACCGGCTGGGCCGCATGCCCGAGCTGCAGAACCTGGCGGTGTTCCTGATGGCCGACGGCGTCGAGTGGATCACCGGCGAGACCATCGCCATCGACGGCGCGGGGCACCGGCAGAACGGCGCGTCCTTCACAGAGCTGGCCGATCTGGACGACGAAGCCTGGCGCGGCATGCGCGAAGCGATCCGCGGGCAGGACGCACGCGACCGGGCATTGCGTGAAGCGGCTTCGGAATCCAACGGGCCGGACGCCGCGCCCCGAGGCCATTCATGAGGATCGACCGCATCGTCGACGAAGTGGTCGCAGCAAGCCGCGGCGACCACCCCGCGCTGGTGCTGGAGGACGGGCGCGCGCTGTCGTATGCGCAACTGGCCGCCCGCATCGAAGAAGCGGCAGCCGCGCTCGCCGAGGCCGGCCTCGCGCCGGGCCAGCGCATGGTGCTGGTGGGCGAGAACAGCGAGGACATGGTGGTGCTGCTGCTCGGTGCGATCCGCGCCGGCGGCTGGGCGGTGCCGCTCAATGCCCGCATGTCGGGCGGCGAGATCGACGCGATCTGCGCGCACAACGAGCCGCGGCTCGTGTACTTCGCGGCTGGCGCCTCGGGCGAGGCGATGGCCCATGCCGACCGACATGGCGCCGCCGGCGTGCTGGCCTGCGCGCCGGGCGGGCGCTTGCAGCGCTGCGAGGGCTCGGGCACGGCGGCCGAAGATGCGTCCGGCGACGTCGCCCTGATGATCTACACCTCGGGCAGCACCGGCCTGCCCAAAGGCGTGATGCTGACCCATGGCAACCTTGATTTCGTCACGCGGGCTTCGATGGCGCAGCAGGTGCTGCTGCCGGACGACGTGATCTTTCATGCGCTGCCGATCTCGCATTCGTTCGGGCTGATCTCCGCGCTGCTGTGCGGCCTGCGCGCGGGCACCACGCTGCGCCTGGTGGGCCGCTTCTCGGCCGGGTTGCTGGCCGAGGCGATCACCGCCGGCCAGGTTACGGTGTTCCAGGGCGTGCCTGCGATGTACGCGCGGCTGCACGAATGGTCGCAGCAGCAGGGCCGCCCGCTTACCCCCAACCGGCTGCGCATGGCCTACATCGGCGGCTCGCTGGTCGACGCCACGCGCAAGGCGCAGACCGAGGCGCTGCTCGGCCTGCCGCTGCACCACGGCTACGGCCTGACCGAATCGGCACCGGCGGCGACTCGCACCTTCGGCCATCCGCCGCCCGCGGACGTGACCGCCGGCTGGCCGATTCCCGGCGTGGAGGTGGTGCTCGCGGATGCGGACGGCCGGCCGGTGGCAGGCGGCGAGCGCGGCGAGGTCCTGATCCGCGGCCCCAACGTGATGAAGGGCTACTTTCGCGACCCGGCGCAGACGCGCGCGGCTGTCGATATGGAGGGTTGGCTGCACACCGGCGACATCGGCGTCTTCGGACCGGCGGGCGACCTCTCCATCGTGGGCCGCAGCAAGGAGATGATCATCCGCGGCGGCTTCAACGTGTACCCGGCCGAGGTCGAGAAGGCGATTGCCGCCTTTCCGGAGGTCGCGCAGTGCGCGGTGGTCGGGCGCAGCGTGCCGGGCGACGAGGAGATCGTCGCCTTCGTCGAGCCGCTGCAGGGCCGCAGCATCGACACCGCGCGGCTCTGTGCCTTCTTGCGGGAACGCCTGGCGCCCTACAAGGTGCCGGCCGAAGTGCATGTGATGGCGCAACTGCCCGCCAGCCCCACCGGCAAGCTGCTCAAGTCGCAACTGAAGGCGCTGGCGCAGGCCGCACCGGCGGCGGCGCGACCATCGCTCGAACGCTTGCTGGCGCCGCGCTCCGTGGCGGTGGTGGGCGCATCCGACAACCCGCACAAGGTCGGTGGCCGGCCGATCCGCTACCTGCTGGAGCAGGGCTTCGGCGGCCGCATCTATCCGGTCCATCCGCGCGCCGGCGAGGTGCAGGGCCTGCAGGCCTACGCGGCGCTCGACCAGCTGCCGGAGGTGCCCGATGCGGTGGTGCTTTGCATCGGCGCCGGGCAGGCCGAGCAGCAGCTTGCCGAGTGCGCGCGGCTGGGCGTCGGCCATGCGCTGCTGTTCGCCTCGGGCTATGCGGAGGTCGGCCCCGAGGGCCGCTTGCGGCAGGAAGCCCTGGCCGGCATCGCCCGTGCGGGTGGTGTCCGCCTGGTGGGGCCGAACAGCATCGGCGTCGCCAGCTTCGACAGCGGCGCGGTGCTCTCCTTCGCATCGATCTACAGCGACCATGCGCCGCTCGACGGTCCGGTGGCGATCGTCTCGCAAAGCGGCGCTTTCGGCGTGTCCGCCTATGCGCTGCTGCGCGAGGCTGGATGGGGCGTGCGCTGCGTGGCCGCCACCGGCAACGAGGCCGACGTGGACACTGCCGACCTCGTCGATGCGCTGGCGCGGCAGCCCGGCGTGCGGCTGGTGCTGCTCTACGTCGAGCACGTGCCCGACCCGGCGCGCATGGCCGCGGCGCTCGACACGGCCCGCCAGCGCGGCGTGGCGGTGCTGGCGGTGCGCTCCGGGCGTTCCGCGCACGGCAGGCGCTCGGCCGATCTGCATACGGGTTCGGGCGGCGCGGCGGGTGACGAGCTCGATGCCCTGTTCGAGGCGCACGGCTGCCGCACCGTGGGCGGCCTGGTCGAACTGGTCGGCGCCGTGCCGCTGTACCTCGGGCCGGCGATGGGCGTCGGCGGCCACGGAGGGCTGCCGCGGCTCGCGCTCGTCAGCAACTCCGGTGCGTCCTGCGTGCTGGCGGCCGACGAAGCGCAGGCTCGCGGGCTACCGCTGGCGCGGCTGGCAGCGCACGCGGAGCAGCGCCTGGCCGAGCTGCTGCCCAATTTCTCGCTCAACCGCAATCCGGTCGACCTGACGGCGATGCTGCTGGCCGAACCGGCATTGCTCGGCGCGGTGATGCAGGTGGTGCTGCATGACGAGGCAGTGGATGCCGCTACCCTGGGCCTGCTGGCCGTCGGCGGACCGAGCTACGACCTGCCGCGTTTCGTGCGCGAATGCCGGGCCGTGGTGGACGATGCGGGCAAGCCGCTGGCGGTCTACAGCCCGCACGCCCATGTGCGCGAGGCCTTCGCCCGTAGTGGCTTCGCCGTGTTCCCGGGCGAGGCCGAAGCCATGCAGGCGTTGCAGGCCTTCGCGTTGCACCGCGGCCAATCGGCCGGGGCCCGCGCGGCGCTTGCGCTCGACCTTCCGGAAGCGAGCCGCGCTCTGGCGGAAGTAGTGCCGGGCTAGCTTGCCGCCGGCTGGTGGTCCAGCCCCGCGATGAAGATCGAGAACACGTCGTGGCCGATCTTCATCGGGTCCTTGCCGACGATGTCCCAGGCGTTCTGGCGGTCGACCATCACGGTGGCCAGGCCGTGGCAGGCGGTCCATGCGGCCAGCGCCGCGGGGCGCACGCGGGCCAGCGGGACGTTGCGGTGGCTCAGGTAGTCGCCCACGCAGGTCTCCAGGATGCCGTAGGAGCGCGTGGCGGCTTGCTCCAGGTCGGGGAACTGCAGCTTCTGCGGAATGGCCGGGCCGTACATCAACTGGAACAGCGCGGGCCGCTCGATCGAGAACTGCAGGTGCGCGAGCATCACGCTCAGCAGCCGTTCGCGCGGATCGCTGAGGCTGCGCAGCGCGCGGATGCGCTGCTCGAACATCATGCGAAAGCCCTGCGCGGCAATGGCCGCGAGGTAGCCCGACTTGCCCTCGAAATGGTGCAGCGGCGCGGTCTGCGACACGCCCACGTCGCGCGCCGCCTGGCGCAGGCTCAGCGCGGCCAGGCCCTGTGCATCGAGGATTTCGATGCCGCGCATCACCAGCGCATCGCGCAGGTTGCCGTGGTGGTAGGTCGAGCGCTTGGCCTCCGCATCGGGCACCGGCGCATCAGCGCCGGGTGCCGCCGGAACCGTGCGCGATCCGGCATGCGACCTGGAGGCGGAGGAGCTTTTCTTCATGGGCCTGCGAGCTTAAACCGGCAGCACCGCGCGCTGCCGCTCATCCGAAGAACCAGTAGCAGACCGCGATCGCCGCCACCACGCCCGCGAGTTCCGCGGCCAGTGCACAAGACACCGCATGCCGCGCACGCTGGATGCCGACCGCACCGAAGTACACGGCCAGCACGTAGAAGGTGGTTTCGGTGCTGCCCTGGATGGTGGCGGCCGCGAGCGCGGGGAAGCTGTCTACGCCCTGAGTTTTCATGGTCTCGATCAGCATGGCACGCGCCGCGCTGCCCGAGAAGGGCTTGACCAGCGCGGTCGGCATCGCGTCGACGAAACGCGAATCCCAGCCGCCCGCGTCGACCAGCCAGCGCAGCCCGCCGAGCACGAAGTCGAGCGCGCCCGAGGCACGCAGCACGCCGACCGCGCACAGCATCGCCACCAGGTAGGGCAGCAGGTTCTTCGCGATGTCGAAGCCTTCCTTCGCGCCCTCGATGAAGCATTCGTAGACCTTGATGCGCCGGATCGCACCGGCCAGCAGGAACACGATGATCACGCCGAACAGCGCCAGGTTGCCCATGAGCGAGGAGAGCGACGCAATCGCCGCCGCCGACAAGGTGCCCAGAAGGGCCATGAAGCCGCCCAGCAGCAGCGCGCCCGGCACCAGGTAGGCCAGTACCACCGGGTCCCACAGCCGCAGGCGCTGCGCCACGGCCACCGTGAGCAGGCCCACCAGCGTCGATGCGCTGGTGGCCAGCAGGATCGGCAAAAACACCATCGTCGGATCGCTTGCGCCCTGCTGCGCGCGGTACATGAAGATGGTCACGGGCAACAGCGTGAGCGACGAGGCGTTGAGCACCAGGAACAGGATCTGCGCGTTGGTGGCCGTGACCGGGTCGGGGTTCAGCCGCTGCAGCTCGCGCATGGCCTTGAGGCCGATGGGCGTGGCCGCGTTGTCGAGCCCGAGCGCATTGGCCGCAAAGTTCATCGTGATGAGGCCCAGCGCCGGATGGCCCGCCGGCACGCCCGGCATGAGCCGCCTGAAGAGCGGGCCGAGCAGCCGCGCGAGCCAGCCGACCAGCCCCGCTGCCTCGGCGATGCGCAGGAAGCCGAGCCACAGCGTGAGCGTGCCGAACAGCAGCACCATCACCTCGACCGCGAGCCGCGCCATCGCAAAGAGGCTTTCGACGATCGCCGCAAAAACGGCCGGGTCGCCGCCCACGAGCCAGCGCCCGAGCGCGGCCAGCATCGCCATTCCGAAGAAACCTAGCCACAAGCCGTTGAGCACGCGTGTTCTTTCCTTTTTTTGTGAGCGCGATCATAGGGCTCCATTCGCGCCTGCCTGGAGCTACAGTGCGGCCCATGGCAGCCTCTCCCCTGATCCGCAGGCTCGCGGCCCTGGTGTGGGCCGCCGTGGCCTCAGCGTGGCTGGCGGGCTGCGCGAGCCTGCCGCCGCCGCAACCGCGTGCTCCGACTGCGGCCATCACCGACGTGGCCGGCACCGCGCTGGGCCAACTGGTGAGGCCGGGTGCGCCCGATGAAGCCGCATCGCTGTCCGGCTTTCGGCTGCTCCCGGAAGCGGCCTTCGCCTTCGACGCCCGCATCTCGCTCGCGCGGCATGCCGAGAAGTCGCTCGACGTGCAGTACTACCTGATCGAGAAAGACGATGTCGGCCTGCTGCTGCTGCGCGAACTGCGCGATGCGGCGGCGCGGGGCGTGCGGGTGCGCCTCCTGGTGGACGATCTCTACACGGGCGGCGAGGACGAGCTGTTCGGCACGCTCTCGGCGTTTCCCAACGTCGAAGTGCGGCTGTTCAATCCGCTGCCTTCGCGGGCCGACTCGCTCGCGCTGCGTCTCCTGCTCTCGGTTGCGGATTTCGGCCGCATCAACCACCGCATGCACAACAAGCTGCTGGTGGCCGACAACAGCTTTGCAGTCTCGGGCGGCCGCAACATCGCCAACGAATACTTCATGCGCGGCACGGCGGCCAATTTCATCGACATGGACGTGCTCTCCAGCGGGCCGGTGGTGCGCAAGATGTCCGAAGGCTTCGACCGCTACTGGAACAGCGAGCATGCGTGGCCTATCGAGCGCATCGCGCCGCTGCGCATGACGGTGGACGAGGCGCAGAAGCGCTTCGATGCCATCGCCAGCACGGCGCAGCCCGACGTGCCGATTCGCCAGCGCGACGTGATGGACAAGTCGCCGGTGGGCGAGCAGCTCACCACCGGCAAGGTCGATCTGCGCTGGGCACCATTCACGCTGTTCGTGGACGACCCCGCGAAGATCACGCGCTCGCCCGAAGCGGCCTATGCGGGCAGCGTGAACGAGGGCGCGCTGGGCGTCATCAATTCGGGCAAGCGCGA
The DNA here is from genome assembly GCF_051144945.1 of Variovorax palleresanus. NCBI lineage: Bacteria > Pseudomonadati > Pseudomonadota > Betaproteobacteria > Burkholderiales > Comamonadaceae > Variovorax > Variovorax palleresanus. The sequence goes on from NZ_JBJNVP010000002.1 coordinate 2,700,692, forward strand.
GGTCAAGATCGCCTCGCCGTACTTCATTCCCGGCCCGCCCGGCATGGCCATGATGAAGGCGGCCATCGCGCGTGGAGGGCGCATCACCGTGGTGACCAACTCGCTGGGCGCCACCGACGAGCCGCTCGCCTACGCGGGCTACGAGCGCTACCGCGCCGACATGCTGAAGATCGGCGTCACCATCTACGAGATCGCACCGATGCTCACCGGGCGCTCGGGGCACTTCGGCAACTTCGGCCAGTCGATCAGCCGCCTGCACGCCAAGGTCGCGGTGATCGACGACGAGCGTTTCTTCATCGGCTCGATGAATCTCGATCGCCGCTCGGCCGCGGTCAACACCGAGATGGGCCTCGTGATCGACAGCCCTGAACTGGTGGCCGACTACGAAAAGCTCATGGGCGGGGAGCGCGTGAGCCTGGGCTACCGGCTGCGGCTTGCGCCCGACGGCCGCCGCGTGCAGTGGCTGGAATACGACGATGCGGGCGGCGACGTCGTGCACGAGGACGAGCCCGGCGAGTTTCTCTGGCTGCGCTTCAAGAACTGGCTGCTGCTGCCGATCGTGGGCGAAGAACTGCTCTAGCGTCAGGGCACTTCGATCAGCAGATTCGGGCGAAAGCCTTCCTGTTCGCCCTTGCCCTTGTACCCGAGCGGATTGGCCACCACGCGGCAGCCGTCCTTCACGTAGTCGAAGGGGCAGTGCAGGTGGCCATGCAGCCACAGCCGGGCGCGGGGCAGCAGCGCATCGAGCGAATTGCAGAAACCCGCCGTGCCCGGCGTGAGGCCGTAGCGCGGATCGGCGCTGGCCAGGCTGGGCGCGAAATGCGTGATGGCCACCGTGGTGCCGTCGAACGGCTCGGCCAGCGCCGCTTCGAGCCAGGCCTGGCATGCCAGCCCCTGCTCCCGCATCGCACCGGCCATGAAGGGCTGGCCATGGCGCACGGTGGCGGCTTTTTCCAGGTAGAAATCGGCCGCCCGCATGGCCTTGCCGCGCTTCTTGAGCGCGTCCGCCAGGCCGTCGGTGGGCGTTACCAGCGCGTCGAAGTCGGCCCAGAGGGTGGTGCCGATGAAGCGGATGCCGTCGATGACTGTTGTTTCCCGCTCGAGCCAGAGGATGTCGAGCTCCTTGCAGAGCGCACGCAGGCGCTCGTGGGTCTGGTCGAAATCGGCGTTGTCGTATTCGTGGTTGCCCGGCACGTACATCACCGGCACGGGCCAGCCGTTGCGGGGCGAGAAGCGGCCCAGGCCGAAGTCGGTATCGGTCAGGCGGGAGCCTTCCTGGTAGGACCCGATGTCGCCCGCCAGCACCAGCATGTCGGCCCCGGGCGCGGGCTCGGCCTGGAACCGGGGATGGGACTCCAAATGCAGGTCGGAGAGCAGTTGCAGCTTCATCGTCTACTCAGTCTAGGGGAATCAGCCCATGCATAAAGCGCATGAAGTGGGGCTTTCAATATTAGGGATAACCCCTATTCTTAGGACATCAACCACTCCAGCGCAGCCAAAAGCAGCGCACTGTCATGTTCAGCCTCATTGCCCAAGTGGCCCGTTTCTTCCGTTCTTCCAATGACAGCATCCCGGCCAGCCATGCCGCGACGCTGATGGAAACCGCCGACGTCCGTGCCGGCCTCGACGCCCACCACGCGCAGGAACTGCGCGTTGCGGCATCGGCCTGGCTTTCGGTCGTTCGCTAAAAAAAAGCCCAGGTCAGCCGGGCACCTTCTGCCCGAGGACCGAATCCGCGAAAGCCGCCGCGGCCGAACGCAGCAGCGCCGTGCGCAGCCATTCGTGCGCGTGCCCATGCTGCGCACGCCGATGCCAGATGGCGTCGACGTGCACCATCGGCTGGTCGAAGGGCAGGTCGCGCAGCACCAGCTGGTCATCGATGCCGGTGACGGTGACGAAATGCCGCGGCAGCACCGTGAGCAGGTCCGAATTCGCGACCACCCGGCCCGCGGTGAAGAACTGGTTCACCGTCACCACGATGCGCCGCTCGCGCCCCAAGGCGCCCAGCGTCTGGTCGATGAAGCCGTACGGCCGCCCCGAAAAGCTCACGAGCAGGTGCCGCGCGGCGCAGTAGTCGTCCAGCGTGAGCGGCGCATCCGCGAGCGGGTGTCCGCGCCGCATCACGCAGACATACTGGCCCAGATAGAGCCGCTGCGTCTCGAACGCCACCCCCACGCCCGATTGGCCACGCGCCGCCAGGCTGGCAATCACGGCCGGAAAGTAGCCGATCGCCATGTCGACTTCTTCCTGCTCCAGCATGCGCCGCGGATCGCGTGTGGTCAGTGGCAGAACGCGCAGCGAGATAGCGGGCGCTTCCTTCTCCACGATTTTCACCAGCCCCGGGATGAGCTCGGCGGCCGTCGCATCGGCCATGGCCAGGAGGAAGGTGGTGTCGGCCGTCGCTGCATCGAACTCGCCCGGCGCGAGCGTGTGCTGCAGCTGCCTGAGCGCATCGCGCACGGTGGGCCAGAGCGCCAGCGCGCGCGGCGTGGGCTCGACGCCTGCGCCCGACCGGCTCACCAGCTCGTCGCCGAGCACTTCGCGCAGGCGGCGCAGCGCATTGCTCACCGCGGGCTGGGTGATCGACAGGTTGCGCGCGGCGCGCGTGAGGTTGCGCTCCGCCATCACCTCGTCGAAGACGCGAAGCAGGTTGAGGTCGAAGGTGCGGAAATTGACGTCCATCAGTGTTGTGAATGATAAACATCAGAAAGATAAAGTGGATAAACACTAGGGCAAACCCTAATATCACTACATCGGCACTCAGCCATTCATCCCTGGAGGGATTCATCATGACCAGCTTTGTCCACGTAGACCAACCCACTGTGCACCCTGGCGTCCAGCGCGCCGAGGTGTTGTTCGGCCAGATCCAGGCCGCCCGCGCCGGCGCGAGCGGTTCGCGTCCGCTGATTGTCCTGCTGATCGTTGCCGTGGCTTCCGCGGTGCTGGTGGTGGCCGACACGCTCGTTGCCAACTGGGACGAAGGCGCTTTGCTCGCCGCCTGGGCTGTGCTCTGCGGCGCCGCTTTCGGCATCGCCGCCCTGTTTGCCGGCTCGCTGCGCAACGCGGCCGCCAAGGTTGCCGGCGTGTTGAGTGCAGCCGCCCAGCGCCGCGCCGCCGACCGTGCCGACGAGCGCTTTCTGGCCACTGCGCACAGCGACCCGCGCGTGATGCAGGAACTGCAAGCCGCTGTCTGGCGCCAGCAGTCGGAAGGCACGGCTTCCATTGCCACGGTTGCCAAGGTCGACGCACTGGCCCGCCGCCAGGCCGCACGTGCCAACGACGTCCGCATGCCCACGCTCTACGAAGCCATGCGCCGCATGAACAGCTCGCGCTACTACTGATCGACCCATTCGATTCTTCAGCCGAGTCATGAAAAAGCCGCCCACGAGGGCGGCTTTTTCGTTGCTGCGGCCCGGTGGCCGCACATGGAGAGGCGTCAGGCCGCCAGGCGCTGCTCGATCGCGGCCTTGGTTTCCGGCAGTTCCTTCGGCAGGTGGTGCGCCAGCTGCTGGAACAGTTCGGCATGCAGCTTCAGCTCGGCCTGCCAGGCGGCCTTGTCGATGCTGGTGACGGTGGCGAACTGCTCGGCGCTGAAGTCCAGGCCGGTCCAGTTGAGGTCTTCGTAGCGCGGGCTCACGCCGAAGACATGGTCCACGCCCTGGGCCTTGCCTTCGATGCGGTCGATGATCCACTTGAGCACGCGCATGTTCTCGCCGTAGCCGGGCCAGACGAACTTGCCGTCCGGACCCTTGCGGAACCAGTTGGTGGTGTAGATCTTCGGCTGCTTGGCACCCGAGGCTTCGAGCTTCTTGCCCAGGTCGAGCCAGTGCTGGAAGTAGTCGCTCATGTTGTAGCCCATGAAGGCCAGCATGGCGAACGGATCGCGGCGCACCACGCCCACCTGGCCGACGATGGCGGCGGTGGTTTCAGAGCCCATGGTGGCGGCCATGTAGACGCCCTCGGTCCAGTTGCGGCCTTCGGTGACCAGCGGCACCGTCGTCGAGCGGCGGCCGCCGAAGATGAAGGCGTCGATCGGCACGCCCGCCGGGTCGTCCCAGGCCGGATCCAACGCTGGATTGTTGATGGCCGCGACGGTGAAGCGCGAGTTGGGGTGCGCGGCCTTGGCGCCGGTTTCCTTGGCGATCTGCGGCGTCCAGTCCTTGCCCTGCCAGTCGATCAGGTGCTCGGGCAGCTTCTTGCCGGGCACGTCGTCTTCCAGGCCTTCCCACCACACGTCGCCGTCGTCGGTGAGCCCCACGTTCGTGAAGATCACGTCGCGGTCCAGGCTCTTGAGGCAGTTGGGGTTGGTCTTGAGGTTGGTACCGGGGGCCACGCCGAAGTAGCCTGCCTCGGGGTTGATGGCGTACATGCGGCCATCCTTGCCGGGCTTGATCCAGGCGATGTCGTCGCCGATGGTCGTGACCTTCCAGCCGTCGAAGCCGGCCGGCGGCACCAGCATCGAGAAGTTGGTCTTGCCGCAGGCGGAGGGGAAGGCGGCCGCTACGTGGTACTTCTTGCCTTCGGGCGAGGTCACGCCCAGGATCAGCATGTGCTCGGCGAGCCAGCCCTCGTCGCGGCCCATGGTGGAAGCGATGCGCAGCGCAAAGCACTTCTTGCCCAGGAGCGCGTTGCCGCCGTAGCCCGAGCCGTAGCTCCAGATCTCGCGCGTCTCGGGGTAGTGGACGATGTACTTGGTCTTGTTGCAGGGCCAGGCCACGTCCTTCTGGCCGGCCTCGAGGGGCGCGCCCACGGTGTGCACGCAGGGCACGAACTCGCCGTCGGTGCCGAGCACCTCGTACACGGCCTTGCCCATGCGTGTCATGATCTTCATGTTGACCGCAACGTAGGGGCTGTCGGAAAGCTCGATGCCGATGTGCGCGATGGGCGAGCCGAGCGGGCCCATGCTGAACGGCACCACGTACATCGTGCGGCCCTTCATGCAGCCGTCGAAGAGCGGCTGCAGCGTGGCGCGCATCTCGGCCGGGGCCATCCAGTTGTTGGTGGGGCCGGCGTCTTCCTTCTTCTCGGAGCAGATGAAGGTGCGGTCTTCGACGCGCGCGACGTCGCTCGGGTCGGATGCCGCGAGGAAAGAGTTGGGACGCTTGGCGGGGTTGAGCTTCTTGAAGGTGCCCGCGTCGACCAGTTTCTGGCACAGGCGGTCGTACTCTTCCTGGCTTCCGTCGCACCAGTAGATGGCCTCCGGTTTGCAGAGCGCGGCCATGTCGGCCACCCAGGCCACCAGTTTTGCGTTCTTGACGTATGAGGGCGCCTGAATGGCGAGGCCCTGCATCGTGGGTGCGTTCATCGGAAATCTCCTAAGTTGAAAAATCGTCTTTCCGAACGGGACGCCGCGCCGGCATGGCGCGGAGGTCCGTTTGAGAAAACGTTTCTCTTAGAGAGACTGCGTCAACGCGGGCCGCAAAACCCGCGGACGAAGACGCAAATCGCTGTCAGGCCAAATAGACAGCGATGGACGCGAGCAGCAGCATCAGCACGCCGCCAGCCAACGGCAGCACGATCGGCATCAGGTGCACGACCGATTCGACGGCGTCTTTTTCAACGGCGGCGGCGTGGTGGGGCTCGACGGGAGTGGGGTTGGACATTGAAATTACCTCGAATACTCAGATTCAAAAACTGGGGGGCATTTTACGGGTCGGGCCCGCCGGACGGGTCTAGGGGGTTGCCAGCCCCCTCAATGCTGCTCTTCGGCCTCGAAGCCGGCGTCGTGCAGCGCGCCCAGCACGCTGGCCAGGTGGGCCCGTCCGCGGGTCTGCAGCACCAGCTCGATGTCGACGTTCTGCGCTGCCAGCATGGTAAACGCACGTTGGTGGTGAACCTCATCGACGTTAGCGCCCGCTTCTGCCACAGTGGCCGTGATCTGGGCCAATGACCCCGGAACGTCGCGCGCGCTCACCCTCACGCGGGCCAGCCGGCCGGCCCGCACCATGCCGCGTTCGATGATGGCCGCAAGCAGCAGCGGATCGATGTTGCCGCCCGAAAGCACCAGCCCCACGCGCTTGCCCTTGAAGCGCTCCGGATGCCGGATCAGCGCCGCCAGGCCGGCCGCGCCCGCGCCTTCGACCAGGGTTTTTTCGATTTCGAGCAGCATCAGCACGCCCTGCTCGATGTCGCCTTCGTCGACCAGCAGCAGGTCGTCCACATGTTTGGCGATGATTTCCCGCGTCAGCACGCCCGGCGTGCCGACCGCGATGCCTTCGGCGATGGTGCTCTTGCCCTGCAGGTGCTGGGTGCCCTTGACGGCATTGACCATGCCCGGGAAGCGCGTGGTCTGCACGCCCACGATCTCGATGCCCGGCTTCCGGTCGCGCGCCGCAATGGCCATCCCGGCAATCAGCCCGCCGCCGCCGACCGACACCACCAGCATGTCGAGATCGGGCACCGCGTCGAGCATTTCGAGCGCCACCGTGCCCTGGCCCGCGATGATGGCCTCGTCGTCGTAGGGGTGGACGAAAGTCAGTCCTTCGCGCTCGGCCAGCTCCAGCGCATGCGCGCGGGCCGCGTCCAGCGTGTCGCCGTGCAGCACCACCTCGGCGCCGAAGCCGCGCGTGCGCTCGATCTTCACGCCGGGCGTGAACCGCGGCATCACGATGAGCGCGCGCAGGCCGAGCCGCTGCGCGTGATAGGCCACACCCTGGGCATGGTTGCCGGCCGACATGGCCACCACGCCCCGCGTGGTTTCCTGGCCGTCGCCGCGCGGCCCATTCTCCGAAAGATCGACCAATTTGTTGCACGCCCCTCGTTCCTTGAACGAGGAGGTGAACTGCAGGTTCTCGAACTTCAGGAACACTTGCGCGCCCACGATTTCCGAGAGCGTGCGCGATTCGACACAGGGCGTGTTGAGCACCTGACCCTGCAGACGCGCCGCGGCGCGCCGGATTTCTTCGATTCCGACCATGGCGGGCATTGTGGCCGGAATCGCACCATCAGGGTTTTTACCGTTCCAGCGTCTTCCCGAAGGCAAAAGTCTGCGCTATGGTCGCCCCAGGAAGTTCCTCGCCTGGAGGTTGTCTGATGGTCAAGCGTGCGGGTGTCGATGTGGTGGCTGCTGCGGTGCGCGGGCAGGCATTGCCGTCGCCTGGGCTCAAGGGAGCGCCGGTGCTCGAGCTGATGTGCTCGCACTTCGTGCTCACGCTCGCCGCCAAGCAGGGGCCGCGCTTCAACGTGCGCCGCGACATCAACGGCCTGCTCTCGCTCACCGGCCGCCACCTGGTCTGGCCGGCCGCGGTGCTGCATCGCCTCCGCGAGTTCCTCGGCCGCCGCTGCGCGGGCAACGAGGCCTGGAAGGGCGTCGAGAATTTCGACGGCCGCACGCTGCTGGAGCGCCACGGCGTGTGGCGCGGCCCGTACGAGGAAGGCACGCTCTTCTTCTATCTGGACGAATACGCCAAGGACCAGCCCAAGGACCTGCTCTCGGTGCTGGCCGTCACGCGCGACTGGCTCACGCATGCGCTGCGCAAGCAGTCGACGCTGGTCGAGAAAAACATCGATGCGCTCGCAGGCCTCTTGCAACTCAACAAGGCCGAGCGCGCACTGCTGCTCTACGGCACGCTCGCGCGCTACCAGCGCGACCTGCGTTCGCTGCTGGTCGAGTTCAAGGTCAACAATGCGCCCGAGGCCTACGCGGCCATTGCCGACATCGCGGGCGTCAACGCGAGCGAAGTGGGCGAGGCGCTGCGCGCGGGCTCGCGGCTGGAGCGCATCGGCCTGGTCGAGAACCTGATCTCCGAGCACAACATTACCGACCTGGCCGACCTCATGAAGGTCAGCGAAAAGCTGCCGCCGGTGCTGATGCGCGAATACCGCGACCACAACGAACTGATGGCCGTGTTCACGCGGCCCTCGGCCAAGAGCGCGCTCACCACGCAAGACTTTTCCTTTGTCGAGGAAGACGCACAGATGCTCGTCACGCTACTGCGCGCGGCAGTGGCGCGCAAGGAGCCGGGCGTCAACGTGCTGCTCTACGGGCCGCCCGGCACCGGCAAGACCGAACTCGCCAAGGTGGTGGCGCAGGCTGCGGGGCTCGAGCTGTTCGAGGTCGAATATGCCGACCGCGACGGCAACTCGCTGAGCGGCCGAGACCGCTACCGCTCGCTGCAGATTGCGCAGGTGTTCCTCAAGGGCAGTGCGCAGGCCGCGCTGCTGTTCGACGAGGTCGAGGACGTGTTCCCGCCCATCAGCACCGAGGCCGCGCAGTTCATGGCGCGCGCCGAGCAGATTCCGGCGCCCACCAGCGGCAGCGTGAGCGGCAAGGCCTGGGTCAACCAGATCCTCGAAGCCAACCCGGTGCCCACACTGTGGGTGACCAACCGCATCGAGCAGATCGACCCCGCGTTCAGGCGCCGCTTTGCCTATCACCTCGAACTCAAGTCGCCGCCCCCCGGCGCGCGCGAGCAGCTGGTGAAGAAAACGCTCGAAGGCATCGTGGTGTCCGAAGCCTTCACCGCCAAGCTGGCCGAGCGCAAGGGCCTCACGCCCGCGCAGATCCGCACCGCGGTGCGTTTTGCAGGGCTGGCGCAGACGGAGGATGGCGCCTCGATGGAGGCGCTGATCGAGCGGCAGCTCAAGAACGCCGACCTCGCGCTGGGCACCCTCGACACCGGCCCGGGCGAGCGCCGCAGCGTGACCACCTACGACCTGGACATGCTCAACGTCGAGACCCGCTTCGAAATTCCGCGCATCGTGGTGGCGCTCAAGGCGCGCGGCCACGGCACGCTGTGCTTCTACGGCGCGCCCGGCACCGGCAAGACCGCGCTGGCCGAGCACATCGCCAAGGCCATCGGCCGGCCGCTGATCATCAAGCAGGCCAGCGACCTCATGAGCAAGTACGTCGGCGAAACCGAGCAGAACATGGCCGCCATGTTCAAGGAGGCGGAGGCCGAAAAAGCCGTGCTGTTGCTCGACGAGGCCGACAGCTTCCTGCAGGACCGGCGCGGCGCCCAGCGGACCTACGAAGTGACCGAGGTCAACGAGATGCTGCAGGGCATGGAGCGCTTCAACGGCATCTTCATCTGTACCACCAACCTGCTCGACCGGCTCGACCAGGCGGCGCTTCGGCGCTTCACCTTCAAGATCAAGTTCATGCCGCTCACCGCGCCGCAGCGCGAGCGCATGTTCGTGACCGAGGCGCTGGCGGGCGATGCCGCGCTGCTCACCGGAGAGATCAAGGCCCGCCTCGCGCAATTGCGCCAGCTGTGCCCGGGGGATTTCGCGGCCGTGAAGCGGCAGACGGACATTCTGGCGGTCGATTTCTCGGCCGCCGAATTCCTCGACCAGCTCGAGGCCGAGCACCGCATCAAGCCCGAGGTGCGCGAGTCGCGCGGCATGGGTTTCGTGCAGTAGGTAGACGCCGGAAGCGGCCGCAACAGGTCCGCCGGAACACGGCAAACAAAAAGCAACCGTCCGTCGCAGCGGACACGAGGAGGGTTCGATGAACTTTGGCAACGCGAGCGCGCGGGAGATGCCGCGCTCCACCGTATCGGCCGCGGCCGCATTCGTGCTGGCCTGCGCGGCCCTCGTCCTCGCGGGCTGTGGGGGCGGGGGTGGCGGCGGAGGAGGAGGGGGCGTCGCGTTCCCGATCGTTGCGCCCCCCACGGCCATCGCACCGCCGCCCGGCGGCGACGACGATGCCATTCTTGCCTCGTCCACCGTGGCGGGCCTGTGCGCCGCGCCGCGCGGCGGCATCAACCCCGAAACCGGGGTGGCCTACCCCGACAAGGCCGGCACCCTGACCGACGAGAAGCGCTGGGTGCGCGGCTGGATCGACGAAACCTATCTCTGGTACGGCGAGGTGCCGACCACGCTCAAGGCGGCCGACTACGCCACGCCGGTGGCTTATTTCAACGTGCTCAAGACCCCGCTCGTCACCGCGTCGGGCCGCGCGAAGGACCGCTTTCATTACGTGTACGACACCGAGCGCTACCGGCAGTTGTCGCAGAACGGCGTGGCGCCGGGCTACGGCATGGAGTTCGCGTTCGTGCGCAACTCGCGCCCGCGCGACCTGCGCATTGCGTTCATCGAGCCCGGCTCGCCCGCGGCCGGGGCCGGCATTGCGCGCGGCGCCAAGGTGCTCGAGGTGGACGGCATCGACGTGATCAACGGCACCAACACCACCGTCATCAACCGCGGCCTCTCGCCGACGACGATCGGCGAGTCGCACACCTTCAAGCTGCAGGAAGGCAGCGCGACGCGCACCGTGACGCTGGCGGCCGCGAGCGTCACGCGCACGCCGGTGCAGAACGTGAAGAGCATCGACACCGGCAGCGGCCGCGTGGGCTATCTGCTCTTCAACGACCACATCACGACCTCGGAGCCGCAGCTCATCGATGCCTTCAACCAGTTCAGGCAGGACGGTATCCAGGACCTGGTGCTCGACATGCGCTACAACGGCGGCGGGCAGCTCAACATCGCGAGCCGGCTCGCCACCATGGTGTCTTCGTCCACCGCTTCCTCAGGCAAGGCTTTCGAGCGCCTCGTCTTCAACGACAAGAACCCGTTCCGCCTGACGCCGGCGCAGTCGATCATTCCGTTCTACGGCACCAGCCGCACCGGCGCGCCGCTGCCCAGGCTCGGCCTTTCGCAGGTGACGGTGCTGGTCGGGCCCGACACCTGCTCGGCCAGCGAATCGGTCGTCAACAGCCTGCGCGGCATCGACGTCAGGGTCAACCTCGTGGGCGGCGCCACCTGCGGCAAGCCCTACGGCTTCTCGCCGCAGGACAACTGCGGCACCAGCTACTTCGCGATCCAGTTCCAGGGCGTCAACGCCAAGGGCTTCGGCGACTATGGCGACGGCTTCGTGCCCGACTGCACCGTGGCCGACGATTTCGACCATGCGCTCGGCGACCCGGCCGAGGCACGGCTCGCGGCCGCGCTTGCCATGCGCGGCGGCGGCGCATGCCCGGCATCGGCTTCGGCCAAGGCATTGCCGGGGCTGGAAAAATCCGAAGCGATCGAGGAGCAGCCCTACCTGCTTCATCGCACCCCGCTGCGCGAAATGCGCCTGCTCGAAGCCGCGCCCGCGCCGGGCTGAGCCGGCTCGGCGGCGTGGTCGTTACCCTTTGAAACCTTGCCCTTTGCCACGCCCACGGCTTGCGCTTTAGAGTGCAAGCAAACGTTTGCGCAAACGTTTGGCATTTAGTTCTACATCGCCAACAACACCACCACTCGAGAAGGAGCCGGGATGAAGATTCGGATTCAGCGACGCAAATGGATGGCGGCGGCTTTGCTCGCCACGGCGCTTTCGGCCTGCGGTGGTGGCGGTGGCGGTGGCGACGGCAACAGCGGCATCGGGCTGGCCCCGGGGTTTGGCGCGGCCCCGCCGCCGGCGCAGAAGATCATCATCGACAGCGACTACAACACCATGAGCGACGACGGCCAGCTCGGCGTCATGGCCGCGCAGCTGCAGGCGTCGGGCAAGGTGCAGGTCATGGGCATCAGCGTGGTGTCGGGCAACCAGTGGCTCAAGCAGGGCGTGGCCGATGCGCTGAAGTCAGTGGAGCGGCTGGGCGTGGGCGACCGCATCGGCATTTATGCGGGTGCGAACTACGCGTTCAACCACGACTACGCGACCATCGAGGCCGAGATGGCGGCCGGCTCCGGCGGCGACGGCTACCTGGGCGCCTGGAGTTCGCCCGAGCCCAAGAGCGATGCCGACCTGAAGCCCTCGCCCGACGGCTTTGCCACGCATACGCCGGTGCAGGGCAAGAGCGCGGTCGATTTCATCGTCGACACCGTGAAGGCCAACCCCAACGAGATCACCATCCTGGCCATCGGCCCGCTCACCAACATCGCGCTCGCGGTCAAGCGGAACCCCGAGATCGTGCCGCTGATCAAGAAGATCATCTACATGGGCGGCGCCATCGACGTGGCGGGCAACACCACCAAGTTTGCCGAGTTCAACTGGTGGTTCGATCCCGAGGCCGCGCAGTTCGTGGTGCGGCTGCCGATTCCGCAGGTGGTGGTGCCGCTGGACGTGACCGACACCGTGTTCCTGACCAAGCCCATCTACGACCGCGTCGCGCACACCGCCAAGCCGACGGCCGTGACCGAGGTGTTCGGGCAACTCAACGGCTATGGCTTCAGCGGCACCAATGGCTTCGAGAACAACCCCAGCTACACGCAGAACATCTGGGACACGCTCACGCTCGCCTACCTCATCGATCCGAGCTATGCCACGCAAACGGTGGAGCGTTATGTCGACGTGGTCGCCAAACCGGGCGCCGCCGACAACGGCCGCTCCATCGGCTACAGCTCGCAGCCCGCGGGGCCCACGCTGCAGAAGATGACGGTGGTGAAGAAGTTCGACAACGCGCGATTCTTCGAGCTGTATGTCGACCTGCTTACGCGGCCCGTGCCGATCACGCTGCCTGCCGCCACGAACTGAGCGTCATAAGCCGCGCTTATCCAAACGCAACCAGGAGACGCATTCCCAACAGGTTTTGCCTTGCGGATACTCGCCCACGTTCGCTCCCGAACGCACAACGATTCCGACCGAGACAAACGCCGTGCCTCCTGCCGCCATCACAGCCATCGACAGCCATGCCCATGTGTTCGCGCATGGCCTGCCCTTGGCGGCGGCGCGCCGGCATGCGCCCGACTACGAGGCCACGCTGGCCGAATACCTGGCGCTGCTCGACACGCACGGCGTTTCGCATGGCGTGCTGGTGCAGCCCAGCTTTCTGGGCCTGGACAACAGCTTCCTGCTCGGCGCGCTGCGCGCCTGCCCCGAGCGGCTGCGGGGCGTGGCGGTGGTCGACCCGACCGCGGACGACGCCATGCTGTATTCCATGGCCGAGGCCGGTATCTGCGGCATCCGCCTCAACCTCGTGGGCCTGCCGCTCCCCGATTTCTCCAGGCCCGAGTGGCACCGGCTCTTCGTCCGCGCGCGGGCGCTCGGCTGGCATGTGGAACTGCACCGCGAATCCCGCGACCTGGCACTCGCAGCGCAGGCCGTGCTCGATGCCGGATGCGCGCTGGTGGTGGACCATTTCGGCCGGCCTGCGTCGGCGCCCGCCATCGCCGATGAAGGCTTTGCCTGGCTGCTCGGCACCGCAGCCAGCGGGCGCATCTGGGTCAAGCTGTCGGCCGCCTACCGGAACTGGCCCGCGGCAACGGCCGGCACAGCCGCGCGCGATGCCGCCCGCGCGCTGCTGAAAGCCTTCGGCCCCGGACGCCTGGTGTGGGGCAGCGACTGGCCGCACACCCAGCACCGCGAGGTCGCGAACTACGCCGCCGCGCAGGCGGCGCTGGCCGACTGGGTGCCCGACGAAACGGCACGCCGGCGCATCCAGGTCGACACGCCCGCGCAATTGTTCAAGTTCAAAACCGGAGACATCGATGACGACCAATGAGCTCTCGCGCGCACGCCTGCTGCGCGCCATTCCCCGTGCCCTTGCGGGCGCGGCCCTGCTGCTCGCCGGGCTTTCAGCGCATGCCGGCGCGTGGCCGGAAAAGCCCGTGAGGCTGGTCGTGAGCTATCCGCCGGGCGGCACCGTCGATGCGGTGGCGCGCATCATCGCGCCCAAGCTCTCGGCGAAGCTCGGCCAGCCGGTAGTGATCGATAACCGCGGCGGCGCCGGCGGTGCCATCGGCGGCGACCTGGTCGCCAAGAGCGCGCCCGACGGCTACACCGTGATGCTCGATGCTTCCAACCACGCCCAGAACCCTGCGCTGCGCAAGATGCCCTTCGACACGTTGCGCGACCTGGCGCCGGTGTCGCTGCTGGTGAAGGTGCCCAACGTGCTGGTGGTGAATCCGTCGGCGCCGATGAAGAGCGTCGCCGACCTGATCGCCCAGGCCAAGGCGAAGCCGGGCGGCATCAACTACGCCTCGTCGGGCAATGGGTCGGCGCAGCATCTGGCCGGCGAATTGTTCGCCTCGATGGCCGGCGTCCAGATCACGCACGTGGCCTACAAGGGCGGCGGTCCGGCGCTCACCGACGTGATGTCGGGACATGTCCCCGTGTTCTTCGCCAGCCTGGCATCCAGCCTGCCCTTCATCCAGGGCGGCAAGCTGCGTGCGCTGGCCGTGACCGGCAAGACGCATTCGCCCGCATTGCCGCAGCTGCCCACCGTGGCCGAGGCCGGCCTGCCCGGCTACGAGGTCTACGAATGGAATGCGGTGTTCGTGCCGGCCGGCACCCCCGCGCCCGTGGTGGAGCGGCTGTCGAAAGAGTTCGCCGCCACGCTCAGGGACCCCGAGGTGCGCACCCGGCTCGAAGCGCTCGGCGCCGAGGTGATCGGCTCCAGCCCGGCCGAGCTCGACAGCTTCCGCCGTGCCGAGATCGCCAAGTGGACCCGGCTCGCGAAGGACAACAAGATCCAGGTGGACTAGGCCGGCGCCGGGCTGCTCGCAAGCAGGGCGGCGAAAGCGTCGGCGAACGTCGGGCGCGAGCGCGCCAGCCACAGCGCCGACAACTCGAAGGCCGGCAGTCCTGCGCCGTCGCGTACCTCGGCATAACGCACGCCCTCGTGCCGCAGCGCGCGCACCGAGCGCGGCAGCAGCGACCAGCCCAGGCCCGCCGCCACGCAGGCCAGCACCGTCAGCGTGCGGTTGGCGTCCTGCACCACCCGCGTCTCGTGGCCCGCGCGGCGCAGCGCGCCGAGCAGCTGGGCGCGCAGGGCGGGAATCTGTTCTTCCGGAAACCACACCAGTCCGTGCCGGGCGATCTCGGCGAGCGACACGCATCCATCGTCGGCCAGCGGCCAGTCGGCCGGCAGCGCGGCGACCATCGCCTCCTCGCCCAGCCGCAATTCGTGCACCCGGGCGGTAACCGACACCGGCGGATGCAGCAGCGCGATGTCGATGCGGCCGCCCTCCAGCGCCGCCACCTGCTCGGCATTGCTCATCTCGCGCAGCACCACGTCGAGCTGCGGATGTTCGGCGCGCAGCCGGCGCAACGCGTTTGGCAGCACCTCGTAGACCGCATGCGTCACGAAACCCACGGTCAGCCGGCCCGCACGCCCGGCGCCCATGGCCCGCGCGCGTTCGGCCGCCGTGTCGCTGTAGGCGAGGCTGGCGCGCAGGTCGTCGATGACCGCGAGGCCGGCCTCCGTGAGCGTGGCGCCGCGGCGCGTGCGGGTGAACAGGCGCGTGCCGATCTCCTGCTCCAGCCGGTTCAGCGTTTGCGTGAGCGCCGGCTGTGCCAGGCCGAGCCGCTCCGCCGCCCGCGTGAGACTGCCCGCCTCGGCGACCGCGACAATGCAGCGCATCTGGCGGGTGTCCATGGCTGCGCCCGTGTCAGAACGCCTTGCAGACCCGCAGCACCTCGGCGCCGTAGGCCTCGAGCTTCTTGGTGCCGATGCCGCTGATGCCCTGCAGGTCTTCGAGCGTCGCCGGTGCGCGCTCGGCAATCGACGCCAGCGTGGCGTCGTGGAAGATCACATAGGCCGGCAGGTTGTGCTCCTTTGCCACCTCGGCGCGCCAGGCTTTGAGCGCCTCGAAGCGCTTCTTGCCGGTGTCGTCGAGCTTGGCAGCGGCCGGCGACGGCGCACCCTTGGCGACTTTCTCGCGGCGGGGCTTGCGCTCCGCGGGCGACGAGATGGATTCGCGCAGCGTCACGTTCGATTCGCCTTTGAGCACCGCGCGAGAGCCTTCGGTGAGCTTCAACGTGTTGAAGGCTTCCGCGTCCACCGCCAGCGCGCCCGTGGCGATGAGCTGGCGCAGCACGCCGCGCAGCTGCACCTCGCTGAACTCCGCGCCCAGCCCGAAGGTGCTGATGCGCTCGTGCCCGAACTGCTTCACCTTCTCGGTTTCCTTGCCGCGCAGGATGTCCATGATGTGGCCCGCGCCAAAGCTGATGCCGCTCAGCTGCTGTACGCGGTAGATGGTGGAGAGCAGCTTGCGCGCGGCATCGGTGCCGTCCCACACCTGCGGTGGGTTCAAACAGTTGTCGCAGTTGCCGCAGGGCGTGCTCTTCTCGCCGAAGTAGCCCAGGAGGCGCACGCGCCGGCAGTCGCTCGCCTCGGCCAGCGACAGCAGCGCATCGAGCTTGCCGCGCATCACCTGCTTGAATTCTTCGCCGGCGGGGCTCTCGTCGATCATGCGGCGCTGGTTCACCACGTCCTGCAGGCCGTAGGTCATCCAGGCGTCCGCCGGCGCGCCGTCGCGGCCCGCGCGGCCGGTTTCCTGGTAGTAGCCCTCGATGTTCTTGGGCATGTCCAGGTGGCCGACAAAGCGCACGTCGGGCTTGTCGATGCCCATGCCGAAGGCGATGGTCGCCACCATCACGATGCCTTCCTCGCGCAGGAACCGGTCCTGGTGCCTCTGGCGCACCGCCGCATCCAGGCCCGCGTGATAGGGCAGCGCGTTGATGCCGGCGCCCTGCAGCATCACCGCCACGTCTTCCACGCGTTTGCGCGACTGGCAATAGACCACGCCCGCATCGCCCTCGTGCTCGCGCTCGATGAAGCGCAGCAGCTGCGTGGTCGCGTCCTTCTTCTCGACGATGGTGTAGCGGATGTTCGGCCGGTCGAAGCTGGAGACGAACTGGCGCGCCTCTTCGAGCTGCAGCCGCTCGACGATGTCGGCGCGCGTGAGCGCATCGGCGGTGGCGGTGAGCGCAATGCGCGGCACGCCCGGGTAGCGCTCGTGCAGCACCGTGAGTGCGCGGTACTCGGGCCGGAAGTCGTGGCCCCACTGGCTCACGCAATGCGCCTCGTCGATCGCGAACAGCGAGAGCTTGCCGCGCTCTTTCAGCGAATCGAGCTGCGACAGAAAGCGCGGCGTGTTGACGCGCTCGGGCGCCGCGTACAGCAGCGTGATCTCGCCGCGCAGCATGCGGCGCTCCACGTCCTGCGTCTGTTCCCAGTCGAGCGTCGAATTGAGAAAGGCCGCGTTCACGCCGGCCTCGTGCAGCGCGCCGACCTGATCGTGCATCAGCGCGATCAGCGGCGACACCACCACCGAGACGCCGCGCCCCGCGCGTTGCCGCGCAATGGCCGGGATCTGGTAGCACAGCGACTTGCCGCCGCCCGTGGGCATCAGCACCAGCGCGTCGCCGCCGCCCACCACGTGGTCGACGATGTCCTGCTGCGGCCCGCGGAACTGCGAATAGCCGAAGACTTCGTGAAGGATGTCGGCGGGTGCGCTGCTGCTGCCGGGGGCGTCGAGGGGGAGGGGGGCGAGCGAGGACACAGGCAGCGGGTGCGAAGGGCGGGATGGGCAGGGAAAGGAGGGAGGCGTCGATTGTCCCCCAGCGGCATCGACATGACTGTGGCATGAGGTTTGCAAAGGTGAAGCCCGTCCCGCCACCCTTCCTGTATAGACAGCAATCTGGTGCATTTTCCTGAAGGATGCACCGGAATTGATCCTTTCGGGTTATCCTGTATATACAAGTTGGGGCGCTTGGCAACAATGCGAGGTTCGTGCAGCCCGAGTCCGGGTGCACCGCCGAGCCTTTTTCCAGAGAACAGAACCAGGAGTACCCATGGTCAAACCGGTAATTGTGAAAGTCGCGTCCCTGCTGGCAGCAGGCGCATGTGCAGCGGGCATGGCTGGAACGGCCGCCGCGCAGGAAACAAAAATTGCGCTCGGCATGTCCGGCTGGACCGGCTTCGCGCCGCTCTCACTGGCCGACAAGGCCGGCATCTTCAAGAAGAACGGCCTGGACGTCGAACTCAAGATGATTCCGCAGAAGGACCGGCACCTGGCGCTGGCCTCGGGCGCCATCCAGTGCGCGGCCACCACGGTGGAAACGCACGTGGCCTGGAATGCCAACGGCGTGCCCATCGTGCAGATCTTCCAGATGGACAAGTCCTACGGCGCCGACGGCCTCGCGGTGCGCAACGACGTGAAGGGCTTCGCCGACCTCAAGGGCAAGACCATCGGCGTGAGCGCCCCCGGCACCGCGCCTTACTTCGGCCTGGCCTGGATGCTCAACAAGAACGGCATGACGCTGAAGGACGTGAAGCTGGTCTCGCTCGAGCCGCAGCCCGCCGCCCAAGCCTTCGTGGCCGGCCAGAACGACGCGGCCATGACCTACGAGCCCTACCTGTCGACCGTGCGCGCCAACCCCACCGCCGGCAAGATCCTGGCCACCACGCTCGACTACCCGATGGTGATGGACACCGTGGGCTGCGCGCCCACCTGGCTCAAGGCCAACGCCAAGGCTGCGCAGGCGCTCACGCAGTCGTACTTCGAGGCGCTCGACATGATCAAGGCCGACCCGGCCAAGGCCAACGAGCTCATGGGCTCGGCCGTGAAGCAGAGCGGCGAGCAGTTCGCCAAGTCGTCGGCTTACCTGCGCTGGCAGGACAAGGCCGCCAACCAGAAGTTCTTTGCGGGCGAACTCACCAGCTTCATGAAGGAAGCCACGGCCATCCTGCTGGAGGCCGGCGTGATCCGCAAGGCACCTGAAGACTATGCAGCAACCTTCGATGCAAGCTTCGTCAAGTAAGGCCCTGCCGCAGGTGCAGCCGCTGGCTGCATCAGCGCCTGCCGTTTCATCCAAGACCGTGGCGAACACGCGGCGCCGCGTGTTCGCGCCGCTCGAACCCATCGGTGCGCGCTCGCGCGTGCTGCTGGGGCTCGGCTTCTTCGTCGTGTTCGTGCTGGCGTGGGCCATGGCCACGCTCGGCGGTTTCGTGTCGCCGACCTTCCTCGCCAGCCCGCCGACCATGGTCAAGGAAGGCTGGCTGCTCTTCACCGAGTACGGCTTCATCGGCGATATCGGCATGACCGTGTGGCGCGTGTTCGGCGGCTTCCTGCTGGCCGCGGTGTTCGCCGTGCCGCTGGGCATTGCGATGGGCACGTGGAAAACGGTCGAGGCCTTCTTCGAGCCCTTCGTCTCGTTCTGCCGCTACCTGCCGGCGTCCGCGTTCATTCCGCTGCTCATCCTGTGGGCGGGCCTGGGCGAAATGCAGAAGCTGCTGGTGATCTTCATCGGCTCGTTCTTCCAGATCGTGCTGATGGTGGCCGTGACCGTGGGCGGCGCGCGGCGCGACCTCGTCGAGGCGGCCTACACGCTGGGCGCCAAGAGCCGCGGCATCGTGGCGCGCGTGCTCATTCCGGGTGCCGCGCCCGGCATTGCCGAAACGCTGCGGCTGGTGCTCGGCTGGGCCTGGACCTACGTGATCGTGGCGGAGCTCATCGGTTCCTCGTCGGGCATCGGCCACATGATCACCGACAGCCAGGCGCTCCTGAACACCGGGCAGATCATCTTCGGGATCATCGTGATCGGCGTCATCGGCCTCGTGTCCGACTTCGCTTTCAAGGCGCTCAACCGCCGCCTCTTTGCATGGGCGGCCCTGTGATGACGAACAACAACCAGCTGTCCATTCAAGGCGTCTCGCGCGTCTTCACCGGCACCAAGGGACAGAGCACGCAGGCGCTGCTGCCCATCGACTTCGAGGTGAAGGAGAACGACTTCGTCACCATCCTCGGCCCCTCGGGCTGCGGCAAGTCGACGCTGCTGCGCATCGTCGCGGGGCTCGACTTTCCGACCACCGGCCAGGTGCTGCTCGACGGCGAGCGCATCGATGGCCCGGGCGCCGACCGCGGCGTGGTGTTCCAGAGCTACACGCTCTTTCCGTGGCTCACGGTGGCGCAGAACATCCGCTTCGGCCTGCGCGAGCGCGGCATGAGCGAGGCCGACCAGAAGGAGCGCAGCCAGTTCTTCATTGCCAAGGTGGGCCTGCGCGGCTTCGAGAACCACTTCCCGAAGCAGCTATCGGGCGGCATGCAGCAGCGCACCGCGATTGCGCGCGCGCTCGCCAACGACCCCAAGATGCTGCTGCTGGACGAGCCCTTCGGCGCGCTGGACAACCAGACCCGCGTGCTGATGCAGGAGCTGCTGCTCGGCATCTGGGAATCGGCGCGCAAGACGGTGCTGTTCGTCACGCACGACATCGACGAGGCGATCTTCATGGCCAACCGCGTGGCGGTGTTCAGCGCGCGGCCCGGCCGCATCAAGACCGAGATCGCAGTCGACTTTCCGCATCCGCGCAGCTACACCATCAAGACCTCGCCGGAATTCATGGACATCAAGGCGCGGTTGACGGAAGAGATTCGCGCGGAGTCGATGGCTGCTGTGGAGCACTAGGATGAAGGCCGGGTTTTCAATTCATCGCGGGTTGCGTTTGGCGCGTTGTTCGGAGCGCTGCTGTTCAGGGCGCGCACCCGCCGACGGGGTACCTTGCTCCGCGAATGTCCCCCGGCCTGCGGCCTCCTCCTTTATTTCGCTGCGCAAGGCACCCCATCAGCGGGAGCGTTATACGGAGCAGTCGTTGATCGGCGGAACACTCAGAGCGTGCCCCAGTGCACAGGGCATCGGGTGCTCCCCGCAGCGAAATAAAGGAGGAGGCGAAGCCGGGGGACATTCGCGGAGGGGAGTACCCGGTGGCCTGTGCACACGCCCAGAACAACAGCGCCCAGAACAACAGCGCCCAGAACAAAAGCACCATCGCGTTGGAAACCTGACATGAAACGCGACCTGCCCACCCTCGCCCTCTACGCGCAAGTCAAGGATCACATCTCCCGCAAGATCCAGGACGGCACCTGGCCGCCCGGCCACCGCCTGCCTTCCGAGAGTGAGCTGGTCACGCAATTCGGCATTTCGCGGATGACGGTGAACCGCGCGCTGCGCGAGCTCATGGAGCAGGGCCGCATCGTGCGCACGGCCGGCGTCGGCAGCTTCGTGGCCGAGAACAAACCGCAGTCCACGCTGCTGCAGATTGCCAACATCGCGAGCGAAATCCGCCAACGCGGGCACGACTACCGCTGCGAGATGCTCGCGGTCGAACGACTGTCCGCCTCGCCCGACGTCGCGGCCTGGCTCGACATGCGCGCGGGCACCTCGGTGTTCCACAGCGTCTGCCTGCACCTGGAGAACGACACGCCGGTGCAGCTGGAAGAGCGCTACGTCAATCCGCAGGTTGTGCCCGACTACCTCGAGCAGGACTTTGCCGCCGTGCCGCCCAGCGAGTACCTGGTGCGCAACGTGCCCTTCGACCAGATCGAACACGTCGTCGATGCCGTGCTGCCCACCGCCGAACAGGCGAGCCGGCTCGCGATGGAACCCACCGACCCGTGCCTGCTGCTCACGCGCCGCACCTGGACACGCAACACGCCGGTCACCTGGGTGCGCTGCCTGCATCCGGCGTCGCGCTACAGCCTGGGCAGCCGCTTCAAAGCCGACGGCAACCCGTCCTTCGGTTGATTTTTTTGACACGGAAACCGAAGGTTTTCTCTCGCAACCACTTGTATAGACAGGTTCACATGCCAAGCAATCACACAACCGCCACACTGACCCTCACGCCCGGCAAGGTGGACCTCGCGATGCTGCGCCGCATCCAGGCCGGTGGCGTGCAGCTGGCGCTCGACCCCTCGGTGCAAGATGGCATGGCCCGCGCCGAAGCGGCGGTGCGCCACATCGTCGACAACGACCAGGTGGTGTACGGCATCAACACCGGCTTCGGCAAGCTTGCGAGCACGCGCATCGGCAACGACCATTTGGCCGAGCTGCAGCGCAACCTCGTGCTCTCGCACAGCGTGGGCACCGGCGAGGCGCTGCCCGCGCCCGTCGTGCGCATGGTGCTGGCCACCAAGGCCGTGAGCCTGGCGCGCGGCCACTCGGGCGTGCGGCCCGCGCTGGTCGATGCGCTGCTGGCTTTGTTCAATGCGGGCGTCATGCCGCGCATTCCGTGCAAGGGCTCGGTCGGCGCTTCGGGCGACCTTGCGCCGCTTGCCCACATGGCCTGCGTGCTGATCGGCGAGGGCGAAGCGACCACGGCCGACGGCACGGTGGTCAGCGGCGCCGAGGCCATGCGCCTCGTCGGCCTGGAGCCATTCGTGCTCGGTCCTAAAGAGGGCTTGGCGCTGCTCAACGGCACACAGGTGTCGACCGCGCTCGCGCTCGCAGGGCTGTTCGGCGCCGAGGATGTGTTCGCCTCGGCCTTGATGTCGGGTGCGCTCTCGCTCGAAGCCATCCAGGGTTCGATCAAGCCTTTCGATGCGCGCATTCACGCGGCACGCGGCCAGCCGGGACAGATCGCGGTGGCCGGTGCCGTGCGCACGCTGCTCGAAGGCAGCGAGATCGTGCCGTCGCATGCCGACTGCGGCCGCGTGCAAGACCCATATTCGGTGCGCTGCATCCCGCAGGTGATGGGCGCCTGCCTCGACAACCTCGCGCATGCCGCACGCGTGCTGGTGATCGAAGCCAACGCCGCGTCGGACAACCCGCTGGTGTTCTGCGACACCGGCGAGGTGATTTCGGGCGGCAACTTCCACGCCGAGCCGGTCGCCTTCGCGGCCGACATCATCGCGCTGGCCGTGA
The DNA here is from genome assembly GCF_051144945.1 of Variovorax palleresanus. Taxonomy (NCBI): domain Bacteria; kingdom Pseudomonadati; phylum Pseudomonadota; class Betaproteobacteria; order Burkholderiales; family Comamonadaceae; genus Variovorax; species Variovorax palleresanus. The sequence goes on from NZ_JBJNVP010000002.1 coordinate 2,722,980, forward strand.
GCGAAGTCGGCGCCATCGCCGAGCGCCGCATCGCGCTCCTGCTCGACACCGGCCTCTCGGGACTGCCGCCGTTCCTGGTGCACGACGGTGGCCTCAACTCGGGCTTCATGATCGCGCAGGTCACGGCCGCGGCGCTTGCGTCGGAAAACAAATCGCTCGCGCATCCCGCCAGCGTCGACAGCCTGCCGACCTCGGCCAACCAGGAAGACCATGTGTCGATGGCCACCTTCGCGGCGCGCCGCCTGGGCGACATGGTCAACAACACGGCGGTCGTCGTCGGCATCGAAGCCATGGCCGCCGCGCAGGGCATCGAATTGAAGCGTGGCCTCAAGAGCTCGCCGCTGGTCGAAGCCGAATTCGCCGCCATCCGCCGGAAGGTCGCTTTTCTCGAACGCGACCGCTACCTCGCGCCCGACATCGAAGCCATGCGCCAGTGGGCGCTGAAGGCCGAACTGCCGGCCGCGCTGCTGAACATCCTGCCCAGCCATTCGTAAGAACCGACATCCCGATTGAGGAGAACCACGCCATGAACGCTCCGGAAAAATTCGCCGCCCTGAACAGCCCTGATGCCGCCGATCCGCGCCACGACCCCACGCGCGTGATCCGCGCTCCGCGCGGCAGCACGCTCAACTGCAAGAGCTGGCTCACCGAGGCGCCGTTCCGCATGCTGCAGAACAACCTCGACGCCGAGGTGGCCGAGCGCCCGCAAGACCTCGTGGTGTACGGCGGCATCGGCCGTGCCGCGCGCAACTGGGCCTGCTACGACCAGATCCTTGCGTCGCTGAAGGAACTCAACGACGACGAGACCCTGCTCATTCAATCGGGCAAGCCGGTGGGCGTGTTCAAGACGCACGAGAACGCGCCGCGCGTGCTGCTTGCCAATTCGAACCTCGTACCGAAATGGGCCAACTGGGAGCACTTCAACGAGCTCGACCGCCAGGGCCTCTTCATGTATGGCCAGATGACGGCTGGCAGCTGGATCTACATCGGCAGCCAAGGCATCGTGCAGGGCACCTTCGAGACTTTTGTCGAAGCCGGGCGCCAGCACTACGGCAACAGCCTCGCGGGCAAGTGGATCCTCACGGCCGGCCTTGGCGGCATGGGCGGCGCGCAGCCGCTCGCGGCCACGCTCGCGGGCGCGGTGTCGCTCAACATCGAGTGCCAGCAGACCAGCATCGACTTTCGCCTGCGCACGCGCTATGTCGACAAGCAGGCACGCGACATCGACCATGCGCTCGAACTCATCCAGCAGCACTGCGACGCGAAGGAAGCCGTGTCGATCGCGTTGCTCGGCAATGCAGCCGACATCCTGCCCGAACTCGTGAAGCGCGCGAAGGCCGGCGGCATCAAGCCCGACCTCGTGACCGACCAGACTTCCGCGCACGACCTGATCAACGGCTACCTGCCCTCGGGCTGGACCGTGCCGCAATGGCAGGCCGCGATGAAGGATGCCTCGCAGCACGACGCGCTGAAGGCCGCCGCCGCCAAGTCGTGCGCCGTGCACGTGCAGGCCATGCTCGACTTCCAGGCCATGGGCATTCCCACGGTCGACTACGGCAACAACATCCGCCAGGTCGCTTTCGACGAGGGCGTGAAGAACGCGTTCGACTTTCCGGGCTTCGTGCCGGCCTACATCCGCCCGCTGTTCTGCGAAGGCAAGGGCCCGTTCCGCTGGGTGGCGCTGTCGGGTGACCCCGAAGACATCTACAAGACCGACGCCAAGATCAAGGAGCTGTTCCCCGAGAACACCCACACGCACCGCTGGCTCGACATGGCGCGTGAGCGCATTGCCTTTCAGGGCCTGCCCGCGCGCATCTGCTGGCTCGGCCTGGGCGAGCGCCACATCGCCGGCCTGGCCTTCAACGAGATGGTGAAGAACGGCGAACTCAAGGCGCCGATCGTCATCGGCCGCGACCACTTGGACACCGGCTCGGTCGCCAGCCCCAACCGCGAGACCGAAGCCATGAAGGACGGCACCGATGCCGTCAGCGACTGGCCGCTGCTCAACGCGCTGCTCAACACCGCGGGCGGCGCCACCTGGGTGAGCCTGCACCATGGCGGCGGGGTCGGCATGGGCTACTCGCAGCACTCGGGCGTGGTCATCGTCTGCGACGGCACCGATGCCGCCGCCAAACGCATCGAGCGCGTGCTGTGGAACGACCCGGCCACCGGCGTCATGCGCCATGCCGATGCGGGCTACGACATTGCCGTGGCCACCGCGAAGAAGCAGGGGCTGAATCTGCCGATGGTGCGCTGACTGACTGACCGTCCGCTGAAGCGGTAAGACGAAGGTAGAAAGAAAAAGCGCGCTCATTCCCACTCAGTGGGAATCAAGGCTTGGACGTGGGAACGGCGGGCAAGATACTGCAGGCCGCATCCACTTTCGACACCCGCGATTGCCCCCGATGACGACGCCGACGCCCGAAGCTTCCGCCTACAACGACCGTGCCTTGCTGGTGCTGTCGGTGCTGGCGCAAAGCAAGGTGGCAATGTCGGCGGCGGAGCTGATGCAGGCCACGGGGCTCTCGCAGAGCACGCTGTACCGGCAGATCGCGATGCTGCGGCGCTGGGGCTTCGTGATGGAGTCCGACGGGCGCTATTCGCCCGGCCCGGTGAGCGTGCAGCTCGCGAGCGGCTTCGACGGCAACTCCGACCTCGTGATGGCGGCGCGCGCCGACATGCGCGCGCTCGCACAGCAGAGCCATGAAAGCGTGGCGCTGGTCACAGCCGTGAACGACCGCGTGGTGTGCCTCGAGATGATCGACAGCGAGCAGTCGCTGCGCTGTTCGTTCGACCGGGGCCGCAGCGTGCCGGCGCGCGACGGCGCCAGCGCCAAGTGCCTGCTGGCCCACATGCCGACCGACCAGCGCGATGCCTTGCTCGGCGCCTTCGGCGAAAGCCCCGGGCGGCGCGCCGAACGTGCCGCCGAGCTCGATGCCATCCGCGAAGCCGGCCATGCCGTGACGCATGGCCAGGTCGATGCCGGCGTCTGGGGCGCCAGCGCACCGGTGCTGGCCGCGGGCCGGCGCCTGCGCGGCGCGATCACGCTCATGGCGCCGCTCACGCGCGTCGAAGGCATGGAAGCTGCATTGCTCCACATGACCGTCGTCACGGCGGCCCGCATTTCCCGCGCTCTGCAGTAGGCATCGCTGCACCTTTCTTTTTCAACCCACGAAAGCCTTCGCATGAACACCCGCCGCACCCTCATCGCCGCCGCACTCTCGAGCCTCGCCTTCTTCGGCTTTGCCACCACCGCGCAAGCCCAGGGCGAGCCGCTGCGCGTGGCCACCGATGCCACCTTTCCGCCGATGGAATACGTGGAGAACGGCAAGCGCACGGGCTTCGACGTGGAACTGGTGGAGGCCATCGGCAAGACGCTGGGCCGCAAGATCGAGTGGATCGACATCGACTTCAAGGGCCTCGTGCCGGGCCTTATCTCCAAGCGCTTCGACATGGCCGTGTCGGCCATCTACATCACCGACGAGCGCAAGAAGGTCGTCGACTTCACCGTGCCGTACTATGCGGGCGGCCTGGTCGTGATGGTGAAGGACGGCAACACGGCCATCAAGACGCCGGCCGACATCAACGGCAAGAAGGTCAGCGTGCAGGTGGGCACCAAGTCGGTCGCCTACACCAAGGAAAAATTCCCGCAGGTGCAGCTGATGGAGGTCGAGAAGAACCAGGAGATGTTCAACCTCGTCGACATCGGCCGCGCCGACGCCGCCGTGACCGGCAAGCCCGCGGCCTACCAGTACGTGCGCACGCGCGGCGGCCTCAAGGTCCTGCCGGAGCAGATCACCACCGAGGAATACGGCATGGCCATTCGCAAGGACACGCCCGAACTCACCAAGGCCGTGAATGGCGCCATCGAGAAGCTCAAGGCCGACGGCACCTACGCGCAGATCGTCGCCAAGTGGTTCAAGTAATGTCGGCCCCCCGGCTTTTCACGCGCTGCGCGCGTGTAACTCCACCCCCCATGGGGGAGGCGCGGCCGGCTTGGGGCGGCCCGGCGCTCGGCCGCCGAAGAGGTTGACCCATGGATTTCGACTTCTCGCCGGTCTGGCAGGGCTGGCCTGACCTGCTGCGCGGTGCGCTCGTCACGGTGGAAATCACCGCCTGCGCGCTCGCGCTCGGCTGCGTGCTGGGCCTCTTGGTCGGCATCGGCCGGCTCAACCCGAAGCGGCGCTGGCTCTATGGCGTGTGCACGGCCTACGTGGCGGCGATTCGCGGCACGCCGCTGCTGGTGCAATTGTTCATCCTGTTCTTCGGCCTGCCGCATTTCGGCATCCTGCTGCCGGCCTTCTTGTGCGGTGTGCTGGGGCTGGGCGTTTACTCGGGCGCCTACGTGTCGGAGATCGTGCGCGGCGCGATCCAGTCGATCGACAAGGGCCAGACCATGGCCGCGCAGTCGCTGGGCATGACGCCCGGCACGGCGATGCGCGAGATCGTGCTGCCGCAGGCGGTGGTGCGCATGATTCCGCCGCTGGGCAACGAGTTCATCGCGCTCATCAAGAACTCGGCGCTGGTGTCGCTGCTCACGATCCATGACGTGATGCACGAGGGGCAGAAGATCATCAGCGTGTCGTACCGTTCGCTGGAGGTCTACCTGGCCATTGCGCTCGTGTACTTCGTGCTCACGGGGACGATGACGCTGGTTCTCAGGCACTTCGAGCAGAAGCTGCGGCAGGGCGGGTTGATGCGATGAGCGGCGCCGCTGCGTTTGAATTTCTCCCTCCCCTCCCGGGGGAGGGTCGGGGTGGGGGCACGACGGCCTCGAGCCTTGCTCGGCGCTCATTGGACGCTGCCCCCATCCCAGCCTTCCCCCAGAGGGGGAAGGAGCAAGAGGATCTCTCATGAACCACGTGCATCGCTTCTCGCGTGCCGCGCTGCCGGCCACCCCCTGGAAGAACGGCGGCGGCACCACGCAGGAAATCGTCAGCTGGCCCCGAGGCGCGGGGCTCGAAAGCTTCGGCTGGCGCGCGAGCATTGCGACCATCGCGGCGGCCGGCCCGTTCTCGGTGTTCGCGGGCGTCGACCGCAGCATCATGCTGCTAGAAGGCGACGGCGTGCGGCTCTACACGCAAGACGGGCGAGTGGACCACGCGCTCGACGTGCCGCATCGGCCGTTCGCGTTCAGCGGCGACGACGCGATCGACTGTGCGCTGCTGGGCGGCGCATCGTCGAACGACTTCAACATCATGACGCGGCGCGGCGAATGGCGCGCCGACGTGCGGGTGCTCGCGCACGCATCGGCCATCGAGCCCGCGCCGCACGGCGTGCTGCTTGCGCTTCGCGGCGCATGGCGGCTGAACGGCGAGGCCTGCGCCGAGGGTGAAGGCCTCTGCTGGACCGACGGCGCGCAGGCGTGGCAGGCCGTGCCCGAGGGTGAAGGCGCTCGGCTGGCTGCGGTTCGCATCGTGCCGGCGTAAGCTGTGGAAACCGGAAAACGAACCATGACATCCGCACACTCATTTCCATCGGCCGACGGCCTCTGGACCGGCCTGCGCCTGGCGCCCGGTGCCGCGCCCGACGCCGCATTGCCAGCCGATGCCGAAGCCGCGATCGCGGTCACGGAGGGCGCGATCCGCTGGGTCGGCGCCCGCAATGCGCTGCCCGCCGAGTTCGCTTCTCTCGCGCCGCACGACGGCGGCGGCGCGCTCGTCACGCCGGGCCTGGTCGATTGCCACACGCACCTGGTCTACGGCGGTCAGCGCGCCAACGAGTTCGCGATGCGGCTTGCCGGCGCCACCTACGAAGAAGTGGCAAAAGCCGGCGGCGGCATCGTCTCGTCGGTGCGCGCCACGCGTGAAGCCGACGAAGACACGCTCTTCAGAGAGGCCGCGCCGCGCCTCGAACAGCTGCTGGCCGATGGCGTGTGCGCCATCGAGATCAAGTCGGGCTACGGCCTTTCGCTCGAACACGAACGCAAGCAGCTGCGCGTGGCGCGGCGCCTGGGCAAGGCCTATGGCGTCACCGAGCGCACCACCTTCCTCGGCGCGCATGCGCTGCCACCCGAATACGCGGGCCGCAGCGGCGACTACATCGACCTCGTCTGCAACCAGATGCTGCCCGCGCTCGCGGCCGAAGGGCTGGTCGATGCAGTGGACGTGTTCTGCGAACGCATCGCCTTTTCGCTCGAGGAAACCGAGCAGGTCTTCAAGGCCGCGAAGTCGCTCGGCCTGCCGGTCAAGCTGCATGCGGAGCAGCTTTCCGACATGGGCGGCGCCGCGCTGGCCGCGCGCTACGGCGCGCTCTCGTGCGACCACATCGAGCACCTGTCGGCCGAAGGCATCGAGGCCATGCGCCAGTCGGGCACCGTGGCCGTGCTGCTGCCCGGCGCCTACTACACGCTGCGCGACACGCACCTGCCGCCCATCGAGGCGCTGCGCGCCGCCGGCGTGCCGATGGCCGTGTCGACCGATCACAACCCCGGCACCTCGCCGGCGCTGAGCCTGCTCTTGATGATGAACATGGCGTGCACGCTGTTCCGCCTCACCGTGCCCGAGGCGCTGGCCGGCGTCACGGTGCATGCGGCGCGCGCGCTGGGCCTGTCCTCCACGCATGGCGTGATCGCCGAAGGCATGCCCGCCAACTTCGTGCTCTGGAATGTGCGCGATGCGGCCGAGCTCGCCTACTGGTTCGGCCAGCGGCCCGTGCGCAGCGTCGTGCGGCGGGGCCGCATCGCCGTCGGAGCCGCCGAATGACGCAAACGCTTTTCGCGGCCGATGCATTGCTGCCCGATGGCTGGGCGAAGAACGTCCTGCTGTCTTGGAACGACGCTGGCCAGCTCACGCAGGTGCAGTCCGCGGTGCAGCCTGCCGCCGGCGCGCAAGCGGCGAACGGCCCCGTGATTCCCGGCATGCCCAACCTGCATTCGCACGCTTTCCAGCGCGCCTTTGCGGGCCTCACGGAACATCGCGCGGAGCAGCAAGACAGTTTCTGGAGCTGGCGCACGCTGATGTACCGCTTTGCCGCACGCCTCGGCCCGCAGCACATGGAGGCCATCGCCACCTGGCTCTATGCCGAGATGCTCGAGGCGGGCTACACCAGCGTGTGCGAGTTCCAGTACGTGCACCACGATGCCGACGGCCGCCCCTATGCCGACGATGCGACCTTGAGCCTCGCGCTGCTGCGCGCCGCGCAAAATGTGGGCATCGGCTTCACGCTGCTGCCCGTGCTCTACCAGACCAGCGGCTTCGGCGGCCTGCCGCCGAATGAAGGGCAGCGCCGCTTCATCCGCTCGACCGATTCGATGCTGCGCCTGCTCGACACGCTGAAGCCCGCGTGCGATGCGGCGGGCGCGCGGCTCGGCCTGGCGCCGCACTCGCTGCGCGCCGTGCCGCCCGATGCGCTGCGCGAGGCTGTCGCGGGGCTTGAAGCCATCGACCGCAGCGCGCCCATTCACATCCACATTGCCGAGCAGACCAAGGAAGTCGACGACTGCGTGGCCTGGAGCGGGCAGCGTCCGGTGGCCTGGCTGCTGGACCACGCGCCGGTCGATGCGCGCTGGTGCCTGGTGCATGCCACGCACATGGATGCGGCCGAATACGCACGCGGCGCGAAGAGCGGCGCGGTCGCCGGCCTGTGCCCGACCACTGAAGCGAATCTTGGCGACGGCATCTTCGATTTCCCGGCATGGCGCCACCATGGCGGGGCCTGGGGCGTGGGGTCCGACAGCCATGCCACGGTCAACGCGGCGGAAGAGTTGCTGATGCTCGAATACAGCCAGCGCCTGGGCAAGCGGCAGCGCAACGTCGGCGCCAGCGCGGCAGAGCCGCACGTGGCCACCGCGCTCACGCTCGAAGCGGTGCGCGGCGGCGCGCAGGCATCGGGCCGGGCCATCGGCGGCCTGGCCGCGGGGCAGCAGGCCGACTTCGTCGTGCTCGATGCCGCGCAGCTTGCGCTGCAGGGCCTCGGCGCGCCCGACATGCTGTCGTCGCACGTCTTCGCCAGCCACCGCACGTCGGCCATCGATGCGGTCTGGGTGTCCGGCCGGCCGCGCGTCGCGGCGGGCCGCCACGCATTGCACCAAGAGGCCGCCGCCGCTTTCGTCGCCGCGCGCAGCCAGCTTCTTCTGGAAAATTGAGCCCATGAGTTTCACCACCACCGAACCTGCATTCCGCTTTCGCCAGGGCACCCGTCCCTTGCTGATCTCGATGCCGCATGTCGGCACCCATGTGCCGCCCGCGCTCGCCGCCCGCTTCACGGAAGAGGCGCGCCACGTGCCCGACACCGACTGGCACCTCGAGCGGCTCTACGACTTTGCCGACGAACTCGGCGCCTCGGTGCTCGTTGCCACGCATTCGCGCTACGTGATCGACCTGAACCGCCCGCCGGACGGCGCGAGCCTCTACCCGGGCCAGAGCGTCACCGGCCTGTGCCCGGTCGACACTTTCGACGACACGCCCGTCTACGCATCCAGCGACGACCTGCCGAACGACGCAGAAGTCGCCGCGCGACGCGACGCGATCTGGCGGCCCTACCACCAGCAGCTGCAGGCCGAACTCGACCGCCTGAAGGCCGCGCACGGCACCATCGCGCTGTGGGACGCGCACTCGATCCGCTCGGTGCTGCCGCGCTTCTTCGAGGGCAAGCTGCCCGACCTGAACCTGGGCACCGGCAACGGCACGAGCTGCGACCCGGCGCTGGCTGCCACGCTGCTCAGCATTGCCGAATCGGCCGCTGGCTACACCGGCGTGCTCAACGGCCGCTTCAAGGGCGGCCACATCACGCGCCAGTACGGCAACCCCCCCGCCGGCGTGCATGCGGTGCAGCTGGAGATGACGCAGTCGAGCTACATGCAGGAGACGCTGCCCTTCGACTACCTGCCTGATGTGGCGGCCGGCGTGCAGCCGCATGTGCGGCGCATGATCGAAGCGGTGCTGGCCTTCGTCGAAAGCCGTTAAAGCACCGACGGCGGCCAGGGACAGCACCCGCTTCCTACAATCAGGGGCTATGAAGCCCGTCATCTACACCCGCGGCCAGGCACTCGCCGGCATCCTCGAAAAGCGCATCGCCATCCTCGACGGTGCGATGGGCACGATGATCCAGCGCTTCAAGCTCACCGAAGAGCAGTACCGCGGCGAGCGCTTCAAGGACTTCGAGCGCGACGTGAAGGGCAACAACGAGCTGCTGTCGCTCACGCGGCCCGACGTGATCCGCGACATCCACGAGGGCTACCTCGCAGCCGGCGCAGACCTGATCGAGACCAACACCTTCGGCGCGACCACCATCGCGCAGGAGGACTACAAGATGGCGCATCTTGCGCGCGAGATGAACCTCGAATCGGCCAAGCTCGCACGCGCGGCCTGCGACAAGTTCAGCACGCCGGACAAGCCGCGCTTCGTGGCCGGCGCCCTGGGCCCGACGCCCAAGACCGCGAGCATCAGCCCCGACGTGAACGACCCGGGTGCGCGCAACGTCGATTTCGAGCAGCTGCGCGCGGCCTACTACGACCAGACCGAGGCGCTGGTCGAAGGCGGTGCCGACGTGATCCTGGTCGAGACGATCTTCGACACGCTCAACGCCAAGGCCGCGCTGTTCGCGGTGGACGAGTATTTCGACAACAGCGGCCAGCGCCTGCCGCTGATCATCAGCGGCACCGTGACCGACGCGTCCGGCCGCATCCTGAGCGGCCAGACAGTGACCGCCTTCTGGCACAGCGTGCGCCATGCGCAGCCGCTGGCCATTGGCCTTAACTGCGCGCTGGGCGCGGCGCTGATGCGCCCGTACATCCAGGAGCTGGCGAAGGTGGCGGGCGACACCTTCATCAGCTGCTACCCGAACGCCGGCCTGCCCAATCCGATGAGCGAGACCGGCTTCGACGAGACGCCCGACGTCACCTCGCGGCTGCTGCACGAGTTCGCGGCCGAAGGGCTGGTGAACATCGTCGGTGGCTGCTGCGGCACCACGCCGGACCACATCGCGGCCATCGGCAAGGCCGTGGCGCCGGTGCCGGGACGGCTGTTGAACAGCAACGCTCGCTTCTACCGCGAAGCAGCGTAACTGGCTCGCCCCCAGTCTTCGCGCACTTCGTGTCGCTACGCCAACCCCCTGCCGGGGGCAACACCAGCGGCCCGGCGGAGCCGGTTCCGCGGTGTTTCACGAAGGGGACACTGGCGCTGTCGCGCCCTCGGCTGATTGACGGCATTCGGGCTGCCGCCTAGGCTGGCTGCGCAAAGGAAGCCCATCATGAACAACAAACTCCCCATGCGCTGGATCGGCATCGGCGCCATCGCCTTGGCCTTGCCGCTTGCGGCCTCGGCGCAGCAGGCCCTCACGCGCGGCGCCGTCAACCTGCGGGCCGGCCCCTCTGGCGACTATCCGCTGGTGGCGCGGCTGGCGCCGGGCCAGCCGCTCGACGTGATCGGCTGCACCGGGGGCTACAGCTGGTGCGACGTGGTGCTGCCCGACGGCGGACGTGGCTGGGTCTGGGCCAGGAGCCTCGACTACGCCTACCAGGAGCGGCGCGTACCGCTGGCGACCTATGGCGCGGTGATCGGCGTGCCGATCGTGACCTTCGTGATCGGCAGCTACTGGGCGGACTACTACCGCGACCGGCCCTGGTATGGCGAAAGGCGCTGGTGGGGCGGCCGGCCGCCGCCTCCGCCGGTGCCCGGTTGGCAGCCGCCGCCGCCCGTGCGTCCGGCCTGGCAGCCCAAGCCGTGGCCGGGACCGGGCTTCAAACCCCAGCCGGCGCCCGGCGTCCGGCCGCAACCCGGTCCCGGCTACCGCGCGCCGCATCCGGGCCCAGGCTACCGTCCGCCTGCGGACCCCGGCTTCAAGCCGCCCCGGCCCCAGCCGGCAATCCGGCCCGGACCACCGCCCGGCCAACCGCAAATGCATCAGGGCGGCGGGCGGCCTGATGGCGGCGGAGGCGGGCGCAAGCAGCGCGGCGATGAAGGCGGCGGCAAGGGTGGCGGCCATGGGGGAGGCCACGGTGGCGGCGGAGGCAAGGGCGGCGGCCACGGCCATCGCGACTAGCTAACCAGGAGCCGCAAGGCCCGCCGCGGCCTGGCGATCGCGCGCAATCAGCGCCACGAAGCGCTGCGCCCCCAGGCCCAGCGGCCGCTCCCGCGACCACACCACGTCGACCCACAGGTCCAGCCCGTTGCTGAGGTTCTCGAACGGGATCTCGACCAGCGCGCCGGCGGCCACGTGGGGCTTGGCAAAGTTGCGCGGCAGCCAGCCCCAGCCCAGGCCGGCGGTGATCAGGCTCAGCGCGGCCAGCGCGTTGTCGGTGCGCCAGACATGGCGCGCGAACACGAAGCGCGGGTCGCTCGTCGCAAGGTCGCGCCCTGCCACCACGATCTGCCGGGTGTTCGTGAGGTGCTCTTCGCGCAGGCGCTCGCCGGCGGCCGCCAGCAGCACGGGGTGGTTGGGCGCCATCACGGCCACCATGGTGTCGCTGCCCACTTCCTGGAAACCTTCGCGGCCGTCGAGGCTCGGGCGCTCGAACACCAGCGCCAGCTGCGCGCGGCCGCTGTGCAGCAGCGCCAGCGCATCGGCCTGGGGGGCGGCCAGCACCTCGACCTGCAGCAGCGGATATTCCTCGGCCAATGCGGCCAGCGGTCCGCTCCAGGGTGCGGCCAGCAGCTCGGGCGCAATCGCCAGCGTGAGGCGGTTTTCGAGCCCCTGGGTAAGCGCCAGGGCCTGAACCTGCAATTGCTTGAGCTGGGCCGCCAGGAGCCGCGCCTGCGGCTCCAGCGAACGGGCGGCGGCGGTCGGCTGCGGCTCGCGGCCACTGCGGTCGAACAGGGGCAGGGCCAGTTCGGCCTCGAGGTTGGCAATGGCCATGCTCACGGCCGACGGCACCTTGCGCAGCGCGCGCGCCGCGGCCGAAAAGGAGCCGTGGTCGATCACGGCCAGGAAGACTTCGACGTTGTCGCTGGAGAAGGCCATGAGCGCCCAATCTATCAATAAAACTGAAACAAGTTAACTTTTTATATCAGTAAACAGCAAATAAAGTCCAGCCATTGCCTTTTGAACCGCCGGAGAACAGAGCCATGCAGGGGTTTCAGCGTCGAGTCGTTTACATCACCCTTTACGAAGGGATCGCCATCGTGGCCGCCAGTGCCGGCCTGGCGCTGATGACGGACGCCGGGCTCGGGCATTCCGGTGTGCTGGCGGTGGCCGCCTCGGTCATCGCGGTGATCTGGAACCTAGTTTTCAATGCCTTGTTCGAGCGCTGGGAGTCGCGCCAGGCGGTGGGCGGGCGCAGCGTGCGCCGGCGCGTTGCGCATGCCATCGGCTTCGAGGGCGGGCTGATCGCCTTCCTGGTGCCGCTCTTTGCCTGGGGCTTGGGCGTGTCGCTCTGGCAGGCGCTGGTGATGGACCTGGGACTGGTGGTGTTCTTCCTGGTCTACACCTTCGTCTTCAACTGGGCCTTCGACCGGGTGTTCGGGCTGCCGGCTTCGGCCGCGCCCCGGAGGCCAGCGTCCGTGGCCGGGCAGGGGGCCTGAACATCCCTCAGGGCCGCGGCCCTTGCCGCAGCCGGTAAAATTGCGCTCCCTTCCAAGGAGCGTTGCAGCGGCGGCCCAAGTCAACAGGCCCGCCGTCAGGCTTGGAAGGCGCCCCGTCCGCCGGGGCGCAAGCCGCAAACGACGCTCACCTGACGTTTTTTCCTGCACAGGTGAGCCCCCCAATGAGCGATGTTCCCACGCCCTCCGTTCCACCGATGAAGCTGTCCGGCCTCGAGCCGGTGGCCATCGATGCCGGATCGCTGTTCGTCAACATCGGCGAGCGCACCAACGTCACCGGTTCCAAGGCTTTCGCGCGAATGATCCTGAACGGCCAGTTCGAAGAGGCCCTGGCCGTGGCGCGCCAGCAGGTCGAGAACGGCGCGCAGGTGATCGACATCAACATGGACGAGGCCATGCTCGACAGCAAGGCCGCGATGGTCCGCTTCCTGAACCTGATTGCGAGCGAGCCCGACATCGCGCGCGTGCCGGTGATGGTCGACAGCTCCAAGTGGGAGGTCATCGAGGCGGGCCTGCGCTGCATCCAGGGCAAGGGCATCGTCAACTCCATCTCCATGAAGGAGGGGGTCGACAAGTTCAAGCACGAGGCCAAGCTCGTGAGGCGCTATGGCGCCGCCGCGGTGGTCATGGCCTTCGACGAGAAGGGCCAGGCCGACACCTACGAGCGCAAGATCGAGATCTGCGAGCGGGCCTACCGCATCCTGGTGGACGAGGTGGGCTTTCCGCCCGAGGACATCATCTTCGACCCCAACATCTTCGCGATTGCCACCGGCATCGAGGAGCACGACAACTACGCGGTCGACTTCATCAACGCGGTGCGCTGGATCAAGCAGAACCTGCCGGGCGCCAAGGTGTCGGGCGGCGTGAGCAACGTGAGCTTCAGCTTCCGCGGCAACGACCCGGTGCGCGAAGCCATCCACACCGTGTTTCTGTACCACGCGATCAAGGCGGGCATGGACATGGGCATCGTCAACGCCGGCATGGTCGGCGTGTATGACGACCTCGAGCCGACCCTGCGCGAGCGCGTCGAAGACGTGGTGCTCAACCGCCGCTCCGATGCTGGCGAGCGCCTCGTCGAAGTGGCCGAAACCGCCAAGAGCGGCGCCAAGGACGACAGCAAGAAGCTCGAATGGCGCGGCACGCCGGAGCATCCGGTGCACGTCAACCAGCGCCTGTCGCACGCCATGGTGCACGGCATCACCGACTTCATCGTCGAAGACACCGAAGAGGCCTACCAGCAGATCCTTGCCAAGGGCGGCCGTCCGCTGCACGTGATCGAAGGACCGCTGATGGACGGCATGAACATCGTGGGCGACCTGTTCGGCCAGGGCAAGATGTTCCTGCCGCAGGTGGTGAAGTCGGCGCGCGTGATGAAGTCGGCCGTGGCCCACCTCATTCCCTACATCGAGGAAGAAAAGCGCCAGGACGAGGCCGCGGGCCGCGACGTGCGCACCAAGGGCAAGATCATCATCGCCACCGTGAAGGGCGACGTGCACGACATCGGCAAGAACATCGTCACCGTGGTGCTCCAGTGCAACAACTTCGAAGTGGTGAACATGGGCGTGATGGTCCCGTGCCACGAGATCCTCGCCCGGGCGAAGGTCGAGGGCGCGGACATCGTGGGCCTCTCGGGCCTCATCACGCCGAGCCTGGAAGAAATGCAGTACGTGGCCGGCGAGATGCAGAAGGACGACCACTTCCGCATCAAGAAGATTCCGCTCCTGATCGGCGGCGCCACCACCAGCCGCGTGCACACCGCCGTGAAGATTGCGCCGCACTACGAAGGCCCGGTGGTCTACGTGCCCGATGCTTCCCGCAGCGTGAGCGTGGCGCAGTCGCTGCTGTCGGAGCAGGCCACCGCGTACATCGACGAGATCAACGCCGACTACGAGAAGGTGCGCACGCAGCACGCCAACAAGAAGCAGGTGCCGATGTGGCCGCTGGCCAAGGTGCGCGCCAACAAGACGCCGATCGACTGGACAAACTACACGCCGCCCGTGCCCAAGTTCATCGGCCGCCGCGTGTTCAAGAACTTCGATTTGACCGAGCTCGCCAAGTACATCGACTGGGGCCCCTTCTTCCAGACCTGGGACCTCGCGGGCCCGTTCCCAGCCATCCTGAAGGACGAGGTCGTCGGCACCGAGGCCGTGCGCGTGTATGCAGACGGCCAGCGCATGCTCAAGCGCCTGATCGAAGGCCGCTGGCTCAGCGCCAGCGGCATCGTCGGCTTCTGGCCCGCCAACACGGTGAACGACGACGACATCGAGCTCTACACCGACGAGACGCGCAGCGAGGTCGCCATGACCTGGTACGGCATGCGCCAGCAGACCGAGAAGCAGGTGATCGACGGCGTGATGCGGCCCAGCCGCTGCCTCGCCGATTTCGTCGCGCCGAAGGACAGCGGGCTGAAAGACTACGTGGGCGTGTTCGCGGTCACGGCGGGACTGGGGGTCGAGAAGAAGGAGAAGTACTTCATCGACGACCTCGACGACTACTCCGCCATCATGCTCAAGGCCCTGGCCGACCGGCTGGCCGAGGCCTTTGCCGAGTCGCTGCACCACCGCGCGCGCACCGACCTCTGGGGCTATGCGCCGGAAGAGGGCCTGAGCAACGAGGAGATGATTGCCGAGAAATACCGCGGCATCCGCCCCGCGCCCGGCTACCCCGCCTGCCCCGACCACAGCGTGAAGCGCCCGATGTTCGACCTTCTGGGTTGCGCGGACATTGGCATGACGCTGACCGAAAGCCTCGCTATGATGCCCGCCGCCAGCGTGAGCGGCTTCTACCTGAGCCATCCCGAGTCGACGTACTTCAATGTCGGCAAGATCGGGCACGATCAATTGCAGGACCAGGCGGCGCGGCGCAAGGAGAGCGAATCCGACCTCGAGCGCCTGCTGGCGCCGAATCTTTGAACCTGCCGGCCGGCATGGCCGACCGGCGCCGGGAGTTGTTATTCAGAAGTTGATGTTTGCCGCCGCGCACTACGCGGCATTGGCTGTCTTTGTCCTTGCCTGCTGGGGTTTCGGGCGCGCGCTGCTGGCGCGCCTTTCGCCGCCGACCCGGCGTGACGCCTGGCTCGAAGCGGCGATGGCCGCGACCCTGGGCGTCGGCCTCTTCATCTGCGCCTTCCAGGTGCTGGCGATCTTCGGCGCGTTCAAGACCGGTGCGACGGTGGCGCTGATCGTTGCCGGCGTGGTGGCCGCCGCCCTGCAGTTGCGGCCCTGGTGGCGCGACGTCCGCACGGTTCGCGCTCTGGCCGTGGCGCCCGCCGCGCCATGGACCCGCGCCGACAAGATCGCGGCCATCGCGCTGGGCCTGGTGGCGCTGCCCGCGCTGGTTGCGCCGCTCGCGCCACCCGCCGCCTTCGACGAGCTGATGTACCACCTGCCCTATGCGCGACAGGTGGCGCAGCAGGGCTCCCTGGGCATCCACGAGTGGCTGCGCTACCCCTGGTTTCCGTACAACTACAACCTGCTCTATGCCGCCGCGCTGCAGGTGGGCGACGACGTGCTGCCGCATTTTCTCAATGCGCTGGCGGGTGTGCTTTCGTCGGTCATGGTCTTGCGCCTCGGCATCAAGAACACCAACCGGCTCACGGCCTTGATCGGCACGGCCATCTGGATCGGCATCGGCGACTATTCGAATGCGCTGATCGACATGGGCGTGGCGCTCTTCGTGCTCGGCGCCTGCGTGGCGCTGTGGTGGTGGCGCGAATCGCAGCCGGTGCAGGGCGGCATGCGCTGGCTCGGCCTGGCGGCGTTCTGCCTCGGCGTGGCCGCGGGTTCGAAGTACCAGGCACTCACCTTTTTGCCGCTGGTGGCGCTGTTCGTCGTCTGGCATGAGCGCCGGCCCAAGGCCTGGGCGCTGGCGCTCCTCTGCTTTCTGGTTCCGTGCGTGTACTGGTACGCGCGCAACGCGGTCATGACCGGCGATCCGTTCAACCCGATCGGTGCGCGCGTGTTCGGTTTCACGGAGTGGATTCCGGCCGACTACGTGCAGCAGGTGGCCGACGTGCGCGACCATGCGGCGCGACCCAACGCGCTGATCTGGGCCGTGTTTTTGGCGCCCTTCAGCGTGCTGTGGAAGCGCTCGGCCGCCGTGCGCGCGGCGGGCTGGTTCTGCTTCTATTCGGTGGCCGTGTGGCTTCTGACCTCGCGCTACCCGCGCTATCTCACGGCGTCGTTTCCGCTGCTCGCGCTGATGGCGGCCATCGGCTGGCAAGTGCTGTTCGGCTGGGTCGCCACCGGCGTGCGCCGCGTGTTCGGTGGCAAGGGTGCAGCAGCGGCCGCGGTCGATGCAGGCGCCGAGGCACCTGCCGCCGCAGCACCTGCCGGGCGCCTGGGCCTTGCCGGCGACTGGATCGTCGTGCTGCTGGTGGCCGCCCTGGCCGCGGTGTCGCTGAAGCAGACCGCCGTCAAGGTGGCGATGATTTCGCCCACGCCCGAATCGCGCGAAGCCTTCTTGCGCCAGCACGTGCCAGGCTATGCCGCCATGGACTATCTGCGCCAGCATGCCAACGGGCGCGTCTACCAAATTGCGCTGAACGAGGCGATCTATTACGGCCCCAATCCGATCTGGGGCGACACGCTCGGCCCGTGGCGCTACCGCGATTTCCTGCTGCTGCCTCCGGGCGACATGGCGGTCAAGCTCGCACAGCGGGGTTTCACGGCCATCGTCATGCCCACGTCGATGGTGCCCACGCTCGCCACCCGGCCTGGCTTCGACCAGCATTTCGCCCTGCTGTACGAAAAAGACGGCGGCCGGGCCTATCGCATTCTTTCGACCGCACCATGACCGACGACAACCAATCCGCCGCAGCCCGTGCACCCCTGCGCATCGCAGCGGTGATCCCCTGCTACAACGAGGCGCTGTCGATCGCGCAGGTGGTCGCGCAATTCCGCGCGGCGCTGCCGGAGGCCGAGATCCACGTCTTCGACAACAACTCGAGCGACGACACCGCCGCCATCGCGCGCGCAAGCGGCGCATTCGTGACGCACGTGGCGGCGGCCGGCAAGGGCAACGTCGTGCGGCGCATGTTCGCCGACGTCGAGGCCGACGTGTACGTCACGGTCGACGGCGATGCCACCTACGACGTGGCCAGTGCACCGCGGCTGGTGGAAACGCTGGTGCAGGGCAACCTCGACATGGTAGTGGGCTGCCGCGTCGACGACGGGCGGAACGCGCTCACCTACCGCGCCGGCCACCGCTTCGGCAACCGGATGCTCACCGGCGCCGTGGCGCAGCTTTTTGGCGGCGGCCTGACCGACATGCTGTCGGGCTACCGCGTGTTTTCGCGCCGCTATGCCAAGTCGTTTCCGGCCCTCTCGCACGGCTTCGAGATCGAGACCGAGCTCACGGTGCACGCGCTCGAGCTGCGCATGCCCCATGCCGAGCTCGACACCGCCTACAGCACGCGGCCCGAGGGTTCGCACAGCAAGCTCTCGACCTACCGCGACGGCTGGCGCATCCTGCGGACCATCTGCAAGCTGTTCATCAGCGAGCGGCCGCTGCAGTTCTTCACGATCCTTGCGGCGCTGCTCGCGGTGGGCGCGATCGCGCTGGTCATTCCGCTGCTGATCACCTACCTGCACACCGGCCTGGTGCCCCGGCTCCCCACGGCGGTGCTGGCGACCGGCGCCATGCTGGCCGCGATGCTGTCGATGGTCTGCGGCGTCGTGATGCACGCCATCCGGCTCGGCCGCCGCGAGGCCAAGCGGCTGCGCTACCTCGCGATTCCCGGCGTGCGCCACTTCGCCGGCAAATGAAGCTTGGCCGTCAGTTCCTGTCGTTCGCGGTGGTGGGCGCGATCGGCTTCGTGGTCGACGTGGCCGTGCTGTACCTGATGGCGCCGCTGCTGGGCTGGTACGGGGCGCGGGTGCTGTCGTTTCTTGCGGCGGCAACGGCCACGTGGGCGTTGAACCGGCGCTACACCTTCCGGCGTTCCGAAGCTTCGGTGCTGCGCGAGTACCTCGGCTATCTGGTGACGATGCTGGGCGGTGCAGTCGTCAACTACGGCGCGTATGTGCTCGTGCTGCATTGGTTCACGGGGCCCTGGGCGCCCGCGGCCGGCGTGGCGCTGGGCAGTTGCGCGGGGCTGGTCGTGAACTTCCTGTCGGCGCGCTACCTGGTGTTTCGGGCGCGGTAGATGTGGCATGCGGCGGCGCTGCATGTGCGCCGCTGGCCCTCACCCTAACCCTCTCCCGGAGGGAGAGGGGACAACGCGGGGAGCTCGTTCAGTGCGCGGCCGACACCACCACCGGAATTTCGGTCGCCGGCGGCGTGTTGCGGCTGCGGCCGCAGCGCACGATGCCGTCGATCATCACCATGCCCACGCCCGGAATGTCGCCGAGCTGCACGCTCTCCAGCAGGCCTGGCGCGGGCGAATGCTGCGCACGGTCCATGAAGACGAAGTCGGCGTCGCGGCCCACCTCGATCAGCCCGCAGTTGAGCTTGCGGATCTTCGCGGTGTTGCCGGTGGCAAAGCAGAACACCAGCTCCGCCGGGATGTTGGCGATGGACGACAGCATGGCCACCATGCGCAGGATGCCCAGCGGCTGCACGCCCGAGCCGGCCGGGCCGTCGGTGCCGAGGATCACGCGGTGCGGGCACTTGAGTTCGAGCGCGGCCTTGGCTGCCGCGATGGCGACCTTCTCGTTGCCGTTGTGCACGATCTCGATGGCGCGCGAGCTCTTCTCGCACAGCTCGCACACATGCGCCTCGGGCAGCGAAGTGTGGCCGCCGTTGATGTGGCCGATGATGTCGGCGTCGGCTTCCAGCACCACGTCCTTGTCGATCAGGCCGGAGCCCGGAATCGAAGGCCCACCGGTGTGGATGGTGCTCTGGATGCCGTACTTGCGCGCCCAGGCGACCATTTCCTTGGCTTCGTAGCCGGCCTTCACCGAGCCCAGGCCCACTTCGCCGAGCAGGCCCACGCCGGCTTCGGCGAGTTCCTTGAAGTCGCTCTCGACCATGCCCTTCTCGATGACCGGTGCGCCCGCCAGCACCTTCACGCCGCCGGGGCGGAAGTTGTCGAACGCGCGCTGCGCGGTGATGGCCAACGCCTTCAGGCCCACGATGTCCTTCGGCCGGCCCGGCAGGTGCACTTCGCCCGCGGAAATCATGGTGGTCACGCCGCCGTGCATGGTGGAGTCGATCCAGCCGATCTGGCCCTGGCGCGGCGTCCAGTCGCCGAACACCGGGTGCACGTGGCTGTCGATCAGGCCCGGCGCCACGCAGGTCTGCTTCGCGTCGATGACGGTCTTCGCGCCTTCGAGGTCGCAGTCTTTTTCCTTGCCGACCGCAACGATCAGGCCGTCGTTCACCACGATGGTGTCGGCGTCGAGGATGGGCTTGTCGATGTTGCCCGAGAGCAAGAGCCCGATGTTCTTTATGACGACTTTGCCCGACTTGCCGCCGGCTGCGATTTCTGCCATTTCGTGTGGTCCTGGTCGTGGGGGAGGGTGTTGTTGTCTTGCGGCTCGTCTGCGCGCACGGTGCGCAGCACGGTCTCGATCACGAAGTCTTCCCAGTGCGTGATCGCCTCGGGCGATTCCAGCGGCTCGCCGAGAAAGGCCGTGAGCGTGTGCCGGTTCGAGGTGTAGAAGTAGCCGGTGGACGCAATCAGCAGGTAGATGTCGCGCGCGATCAGTTCGCGGCGGAACAGGCCCTGCGCCGCGCCGCTCGCCAGGATCTCGGCAATGATGGCCACCGCCCGCGACGAGTATTCACGCGCCCGCAGCGACTTGGAGATGTGGCGGCCCTTGTGCAGGTTCTCGGTGTTCAGGAGCGTGACGAACTCGGGGTTCTTGCGGTAGTAGCCCAGCACGAAGCGGATGACCTCGGTGAGCGCCTCCACGGGCCGCGAGGCGTCGAGCGCAATGGCGGCCTCGGCGTCGTCCATGCGCTTGTAGATGCCTTCGAGCACCGCGATGAAGAGGCCTTCCTTGCTGCCGAAGTAGTAGTAGATCATCCGGTCGTACGACTTGGCCGCCTTGGAGATCTTCTCCACGCTGCCGCCGTCGTAGCCGTACTTGGCGAACACCTTGGTCGCCGACTTCAGGATGCTGTCGCGCGTGGCCTGCGCCGCGGCCTCGCGCACGCCGGTGCGGCGCTGGGGCTTGGTTGCAGCAGGCTTGCGTTCCATTACCGGCGGTCGCCGCCGGGCCGCCCCAAGGCGGACCGCGCCTCCCCCTCGGGGGGTGGAGTTACACGAGCGAAGCGAGTGAAAAGCCGGGGGGCGAACATTACTTTTCCGCGAACGCGCGTTCGACCACGAAATCGCCTGGCGTGCTCGTGTTGCCTTCCTTGAAGCCGCGCCCTTCGAGGATGTGCTTCAGGTCCACCAGCAGGCCGGGGCTGCCGCACAGCATCACGCGGTCTTCCACCGGGTTGATCGGAGGCAGGCCGAGGTCGTCCGTGAGCTTGTTGGTCGAGATCAGGTCGGTGATGCGGCCCTGGTTGCGGAACTCCTCGCGCGTGACCGTCGGGTAGTAGAGCAGCTGCTTCTCGACCATCTCGCCGAGGAATTCGTGCTTGGGCAGGTGGTCGGTCACGAGGTCGTGATAGGCCAGCTCGTCGACCTGGCGCACGCCGTGCACCAGGATGACCTGCTCGAACTTCTCGTAGGTGTCCGGGTCGCGGATGATGCTCATGAACGGTGCGAGCCCCGTGCCCGTGCCGAACAGGTACAGGCGCTTGCCCGGCAGCGTGTAGTCGATCAGCAGCGTGCCGGTGGGCTTGCGGCCCACGATGATGGTGTCGCCTACCTGGATGTGTTGCAGCTTCGAGGTGAGCGGGCCTTCTTCCACCTTGATGCTCAGGAACTCGAGATGCTCCTCGTAGTTCGGGCTCACGATGCTGTAGGCGCGCAACAGGGGCTTGTTGTTGACCTTCAGGCCGATCATCGTGAAATGACCGTTGGAGAAGCGCAGCGCCGGGTCGCGCGTGGTGGTGAAGGTGAACAGGCGGTCGGTCCAGTGGTGGACGCTCAGGACGCGTTCTTCGCTGAATGCACTCATACGGAACTCAAGAGTTGGTTGAACAGTGGGAAGCTGGCTGGGCCGAAATGCACGCCCCTGGGGCACGAGCCTTCGGACGGCTGCGAACCCTCCATTGTCGTTGGTCGGAAAAACCCCCGATGGATACCGCGAGAAAACACCATTGCAAGCATCGGGCCTGTTTGCTACATTGACCGCGAATGTAGTGAACGCAACATGAAAGTGTAGGGAATGCTACACAAACGGAAGGCGGTGCACAAGCGGGCAGACGGCACGTTTGTTGCAACCCTTCGCAGACCGAGATTCCCGACGCCGACCCGCAACCACACGCCCACGAGACCGCCCCGATGACAGAACACACCAAGACAGACGGACTGCCCGGCATGGACATGCCGCTGGTTGCAGATGCCGGCGGCAGCGCCTTCGGCAAGGCGCCGCCGCGCAACGAGCGCATGAGCACCGCCAAGGTCGAGTGCAACGCCTGTCCGGTGCTGTGCCAGATCTCCGACGGCCGCACCGGTGCCTGCGACCGCTATGCCAACAGGGAGGGCGTGCTGGTGCGCGTCGATCCCGTGATCCTGCTGCGCCGCGAGATTGCGAGCGAGGCCCCGGTGCTGGTGCCCTTCGACCGGCCGGCCGCGGAGAAGGCCGAAGCCGGCGCGCCCGACTGGAGCGGCGACCTGCTGCACGCCGACGAAGTCTTCGTGACCGGCGTGGGCTCGTCCACCACCTACCCCGACTACAAGCCGGCCCCATTCATCGTGGCGTCGAAAGCCCAGGGCGTCGACATGGTCACCGTCGTCACCGAAGGCATCTTCAGCTACTGCAGCTTCAAGGTGAAGATCGACACCGACCGCTTCCTCGGCTCCGAGCAGGCCAACGTGCGCTACCGCGGCGAAGTGGTCGGCCACGTCACCACGGCCGAGTACGGCTCGCAGATGCTCTCGCTCGGCGGCGTGCACCACCTCACCGGTGGCAGCAAGAAGGAAGGCCGCATGACGGCCGAGCTGATGCAGCTCCTGGGCAACAAGAAGGCGGTGGAGTGCACCATCGACGGCGGCTCCACCCTCGTCATCCAGGCCGGCAAGGCACCCATCGTCAATGGCGTGGAAGAGCAGCGCATGCGCGTGGGCTGCGGCTCGGCGGCGGTGGGCATCTTCGCGCGCCAGTTCGCGGGCGTGGCCGACGAAGTGGTGGTGGTCGACGACCACATCACCGGCGTGCTCACCGAGCACCAGGCCGGGCGCTGCCTCGACATGGCACCTTCGGGCATCCAGATGCTGGGGCGCAAGTCCACGCCGGGGCGCTACTTCCAGGTGGCGAACCCGGGCAACGGCTGGGGCGGCACCGACATCGCCGATCCGCTCTCGATCATCGAGGGCTGGGAAGAAGGCGTGGCGCGCCCCGGCCTGCGCCTCCTGATGACATCGACCACCGGCGAGCACGCGCAGTGGTATGTGCTCGATGACGCATTGAAGCCCGTGGAGCAACCTATGCCCGCCGAAGTGCGCCGCATCGTCGAGCGCATCGGCGAGAACTGCGAACCGTCACTGTGCACCGTGCTGTTCCTCGGCGGTGCGGGCGGGTCCTTGCGCGCCGGCGTGACCGAAAACCCCGTGCTGCTGACGCGCGCCATCAAGCGCGCGCTCGTCAACGTGACCTGCGGCGGCGCGCCGGCCTATGTGTGGCCCGGCGGCGGCATCACCGTGATGGCCGACGTCATGCGCATGCCCGACAACAGCTTTGGCACCGTGCCCACGCCGGCCATCGTGGCGCCCATCGAGTTCAGCATGCGGCGCGATGACTACGAGGCGCTCGGCGGCCACATGGAACACGTCTTCTCGCTCGAGCAGGCGCTTGCGCGCGGCGCGTGGCAGGAAGACGGCGCTCCCTTGGCGCGCCAGTGGGTCGTCATGGACGATGCCAATCCGTGGCCGCTCGGCCACCCACCCATGCTGGGCTGAACCATGACCGCCCAACGCGCCGCGCTCGACAAGAACCGCTGGCACTTCAACCACGGCCCGATCGACATCGTGGCCGAGGCGCATGGCGACCCGTACGCCGTTGCCGCCGCGCACGACGCGGCATGGGCGCGCTTCGGCCATGTGCTGGTCGAACTGGTGCGAGAGTTGCCGCTGCTGCGCCTGCCCGCCAGCGACAACATGCGCCCGCGCGGCGTTGTCGGCCGGCGCATGTGGGACGCCTGCGCCGCGTTTTCGCCGATGTTCATCACGCCCATGGCGGCCGTGGCCGGTTCGGTGGCGCAGGAGCTGATCGCGTTCTACGATCGCCCCGGCATCGAGCGCGCCTGGATCAACAACGGCGGTGACATTGCGCTGCACCTCGCGCCGGGGCAGTCGGCGCGCGTGGGTGTCTATGCCGACCTGGCGCGCTTCGACTGGCAGGGCACCGGCATTCTCACGACCGACGGCCAGTTCGAAATCAGGGCCGAGCAGCCGGTGCGCGGCGTTGCCACCAGCGGCTGGCGCGGCCGCAGTTTCTCGCTTGGCATTGCCGACAGCGTGACCGTGCTCGCAGCCACCGCGGCAGCAGCCGACGCCGCCGCCACGGTGATTGCCAATGCCGTTGACGTGGACGATGCTGCCATCCAGCGGCGCCCGGCCAGCGAGTGCAAGGACGACAGCGACCTGGGCGACATCCTGGTCACGGTCGACGTGCCGTCGCTGGCACCTTCGCAGGTGAAAAGCGCGCTCGACACCGGCGCCGTTTGCGCCAAGGTGCTGCAGAAAGGGGGGCTCGTCTGGGCTGCCTTGCTCGTTTGCCAGGGTCAGTGGCGACTTGTTGAACCCTTATGCTCGAAGGCGCTGCCAAAATCGCCATCCGGTGCAGTTGGTTCAGTATTTGCTTAACGAAAGCAAGGTTCTTTTTCATGATCGATATACGTCGCGTCTTCACCCATGTCGAGCACATCCACCACGAGTTCGGGCCGCGCGCCAAGACTCCGCTGGTGCGCGGTGCCATCGGCGCGGTGCTGACCAATCCGTTCGCGGGCCGCTATGAACCCGACATCCTGCCGATGATGGCGCTGCTCGACCCCGTGGGCGTCGACATGGCGCACAAGCTGCACGCCGCCATGGACGTGCCGCTCGAGCAGATCGCCACCTACGGCAAGGGCGCCATCGTGGGCGCCGCCGGCGAGCTCGAGCATGGCGCGCTCTGGCATGTGCCCGGCGGTTACGCCATGCGCGAACTGCTCGGTTGGAAGGGCGACCGCGCGGCCTACACCGCGGGCAAGGCCGAGGAAAAAACCGGCCAGCCCGGCAATGCGCTGTCCATCGTGCCCTCGACCAAGAAGGTCGGGCCGCCCGGCGCCGCGCTCGACGTGCCGCTCACCAACATCAACGCCAGCTACGTGCGCGGCCAGTTCGACGCCATCGAAGTGCGGGTGCCCGGCGCACCAGCAGCCGACGAGATCGTCTTCATCCTGGCGATGAGCACGGGCTACCGCATCCATGACCGCGTCGGCGGTCTTCGCGCCGAAAACATCAGCAAGTGGGACGGCCTGCGCTGAGCCGCCCGCACCGAGACAAGAAGGAATACAAGACATGACCGCCAACATCCGCAAGCTCGTCGTGCAGGTCGACGAGACCCGCAAGGAAATGGGACAGGACATCGATCCGCCCACGCGCCGCGCCGTCGCCATCGCGGTGATCGAGAACCCCTATGCGGGCCGCTTCAGCGAGAACCTCGACGAGCTGATCGCCATCGGCGAAGAGCTTGGCGCGCTCCTGGGCCAGAAGGCCGTGAAGGCGCTGGGCATCGAGCCCGGCCAGGCGCAGAGCTATGGCAAGGCCGCCATCGTCGGCGAGAGCGGCGAGCTCGAGCATGCGGCTGCCATCCTGCATCCCAAGCTTGGCGCGCCGCTGCGCGTGGCGGTTGAAAAGGGCGCGGCACTCGTGCCCTCGGCCAAGAAGCGCGGCACCCTGGGCACGGCCATCGACGTGCCGCTCGGCCACAAGGATGCGGCTTTCGTTCGCAGCCACTTCGACGCCGTCGAGGCGCGCGTGTCCGACGCGCCGCGCGCCAACGAGATCGTGGTGGCGGTTGCCGTCACCGACAGCGGCCGTC
Organism: Variovorax palleresanus; assembly: GCF_051144945.1. Lineage (NCBI taxonomy): Bacteria > Pseudomonadati > Pseudomonadota > Betaproteobacteria > Burkholderiales > Comamonadaceae > Variovorax > Variovorax palleresanus. The sequence continues at coordinate 2,748,544 of NZ_JBJNVP010000002.1, forward strand.
CGCTGCCCCGCATCGGCGGGCTGCAGGCCAGCGAGATCAAGGGCGAAGACGGGCTGCGCTGAGCCGTCCACCCTTCACGCGCATCCACGTTCCCGCGATTTCTTTTTTCTTTCTTTCTCTTTCTGTTTCGATCCCAAGGAGCTTCCCCATGAACCCATTGCGTCACGTCTTCAGCGCCGCGGCAGTTGCCACGCTGGCCACGGCCCTCGTTCCTGCCCATGCCCAGGGCGTGATCAAGATCGGCGAGGTCAACAGCTACAAGGCCCAGCCCGCCTTCCTCGAGCCCTACAAGAAGGGCATGGAGCTGGCCGTGGAAGAGATCAACGCCAAGGGCGGCGTCAACGGCCGCAAGGTCGAACTCATCACCCGTGACGACAACGCCAACCCCGGCGATGCGGTGCGCGTGGCCGAGGAGCTGGTCGCGCGCGAGAAGATCGACGTGCTCACCGGCACCTTCCTGTCGAACACCGGCCTGGCCGTGGCCGACTTCGCCAAGCAGAAAAAAATCTTCTTCCTGGCCGGTGAACCGCTGACCGACAAGATGACCTGGCAGGGCGGCAACGAATACACCTTCCGCCTGCGCCCCGGCACCTACATGCAGGCCGCGATGCTGGTGCCCGAAGCGGCCAAGCTCAAGAAGAAGCGCTGGGCCATCGTGTACCCCAACTACGAATACGGCCAGTCGGCCGTGGCCGCATTCAAGACGCTCTTGAAGGCCGCGCAGCCCGATGTCGAGTTCGTCGCCGAACAGGCGCCGCCGCTCGGCAAGGTCGATGCGGGCGCCGTGGTGCAGGCGTTGGCCGACGCCAAGCCCGACGCGATCTTCAACGTGCTGTTCGGCGCCGACCTTTCCAAGTTCGTGCGCGAAGGCAACACCCGCGGCCTCTTCAAGGACCGCACGGTGGTGAGCGTGCTCACCGGCGAGCCCGAGTACCTCGACCCGCTGAAGGACGAAACGCCCAACGGCTGGATCGTGACCGGCTATCCCTGGTACGGCATCCAGACGCCCGAGCACAAGGCCTTCTTCCTTGCGTACCACGGCAAGTACAAGGACTACCCGCGCCTGGGCTCGGTGGTTGGCTACACCATGATCAAGTCGGTGGCGGCCGGCATCGAAAAAGCCAAGAGCACCGAGACGCCCAAGCTCATTGCCGCCTTCAAGGGCCTGCAGGTTGACTCGCCCTTCGGCAAGATCAGCTATCGCGCCGAAGACCACCAGTCGACCATGGGTGCTTTCGTCGGCAAGACGAAGAACGACAACGGCAAGGGCGTGATGGTCGACTACACGTATTTCGATGGCGCCAAGTTCCAGCCGAGCGCGGCCGACGTGAAGAAATCGCGCGCCGCAGACTGATCCTTTTTTCTTCCCGGAACGCTTGCACCCATGAGCCTCTCGTCCCTGCTGCTTCAGTTCCTGACCGGGCTGTCGTCTGCTTCGTCGCTGTTCCTCGTGGGGGCCGGCCTTTCGTTGATCTTCGGTGTCACGCGCATCGTCAACTTTGCGCATGGCTCCTTCTTCATGGTGGGCATCTACCTCGCCTACACGCTGGTCGACAAACTCGGCACGCTCGGCTTCTGGCCGGCCGTGCTGATCGCCGCCCTCGCGGTGGGCGTGATCGGCGCGCTGATCGAGATGGTGCTGCTGCGCCGCATCTACAAGTCGCCCGAGCTGTTCCAGCTGCTGGCCACTTTTGCACTGGTGCTCGTCATCAAGGATGCGGTGCTCTATGTCTGGGGGCCGGACGAATTGCTCGGCCCGCGCGCACCGGGCCTGTCGGGTTCGGTCGACATCCTGGGGCGGCAGTTCCCGACCTATGACCTGTTCCTGATCGTCGTCGGACCGGTGGTGCTGGGTCTCATGTGGCTGCTGCTCACGCGAACCCGCTGGGGCACGCTGGTGCGCGCCGCCACGCAAGACCGCGAGATGGTCAGCGCGCTGGGCGTGAACCAGGCCTGGCTGTTCACCGCGGTGTTCGCGCTCGGCGCCACGCTCGCGGCACTCGGCGGTGCGCTGCAGCTGCCGCGCGAGCCGGCCACGCTGGCCATGGACCTCAACACCATCGGCGCGGCCTTCGTGGTGGTGGTGGTGGGTGGCATGGGCTCGATTCCCGGCGCCTATGTGGCGGCGCTGCTGCTGTCCGAAATCAAGGCGGTGTGCATCTGGCTCGGCGTGGTCGAGATCTTCGGCTACAGCGTGTCGTTCTCCAAGCTCACGCTGGTGGTCGACTTCATCGTGATGGCCATCGTGCTGGTGTGGCGCCCCTGGGGCCTGCTGGGCCGCCCGCAGGCGCCGAGCCGCTACGTGGGCATGCAGGAAGAGCCACTGCGGCGCGCGAGCAAGGGCTACCTGTGGCTCGTCGCCGCGCTCGGCCTCGCGCTCATGGCCATGCCGCTGCTCACCGCAGATTCACCCTACACCACGGTGCTGATGATCGACCTGCTGATTGCGGCGCTCTTTGCGGCCAGTCTGCACTTCATCATGGGCCCGGCGGGCATGCACTCGTTCGGCCATGCGGCGTACTTCGGCCTCGGTGCCTACGGCGCCGCTCTGCTGGTGCGTGCGAGCGGCATGCCGATGGAACTCGCCCTCGTCGTCGCGCCGCTGGTGGCCGCCATCGGCGCTTTCGTCTACGGCTGGTTCGCGGTGCGGCTCTCGGGCGTGTACCTTGCGATGCTCACGCTCGCTTTTGCGCAGATCACCTGGGCCGTGGTCTACCAGTGGGATTCGTTCACCGGCGGCAGCAACGGGCTCACCGGCGTCTGGCCTTCGGAGTGGCTGTCGGACAAGCGCACCTACTACTGGCTCACGCTGGTGCTCGTGGCGGCCGGCATCCTGATGCTGCGCCGCGTGCTGTTCTCGCCGTTCGGCTATGCGCTGCGCGCGGGGCGCGATTCGGTGCTGCGCGCCGATGCCATCGGTATCGACGTCAAGCGCATGCAATGGACCGCTTTTGTCATCGCGGGGGCCGCGGCTGGACTGGCCGGGTCGCTCTATGCTTTTTCCAAGGGCAGCATTTCGCCTGAAAGCCTGAGTGTGGACAAGTCGGTGGATGGGCTGGTGATGGTGCTGCTTGGGGGTATCCAGACGCTGGCGGGGCCGGTGGTGGGGGCTGTGACTTTCAGCTGGCTGCATGACACGGTGGCGCGCAATACCGATTACTGGCGGGCTACGTTGGGGGCGATCATCTTGCTGTTGGTGTTGCTGTTTCCGCAGGGGATTGCTGGGTTTGCCAAACAGCTTAGCGATCGTTTGATGCGGGGGCGTCGCCGTCCGGAGGTGGATGTTGCTTTGAAGGAGAAGCGGACTTGAGGGGCGGTTGTTCGTCTGTTGCGCTTTCTTTTTGGTTCCGAGGCCGGGTCTCGCCCCGGCGGGCGACTCACTTTCTTTGCTTCGCCAAAGAAGGTAAGCAAAGAAAGGCGACCCCTACTGTCTGCGTCCCTTCGCTGCGCTACGGGCAACCTGCGGTGCTCGACTCCGGCGGGGGTCCGCAGAACTCGCTTCGCTCAAACAGCTGCGGCCCTGATCCCGCCTCCATCTGCGCTCCTCGACGCATACAGAAGGGGTGGGAGCGGGCAGCCTTCGCTCTCGCTCGGCCCCAAGACCAACAGCCAATACCGAAGTACGCGCCAATACCAACCACCGCGGCGCGCAGCGCCGCGGTGGCCTGGTGGCCGAGCGAAGCAAAGGCCCGTTCGGTCTCCAAGCCCCTCTGTATGCGCCGAGGAGCGCAGGGTTTCGCGGATCAGGGCTCGCAGCTGTTTGAGCGAAGCGAGTTCTGCGAGACCCCGCGAAACCCGAGCACCGCAGGTTGCCCCGTAGCGAAGCGCAGGGGTCGCAGACAGTGGGGTCGCCTTTTCTTTGCTTACTTTCTTTTGGCGAAGCAAAAGAAAGTGAGTCGCCCGCCGGGGCGACACCCGGCCTCGGGAAGCAAACGATCGGCACTGATCGAAATATCGGCAGCGATAGAAAGGCCGCTCGCCCTCACCCCAACCCTCTCCCAAAGGGAGAGGGAGTAAATCCAAATGACCCTTCTCAAAGTAGACAACCTCGGCAAATCGTTCGGCGGCGTCAAGGCCGTGGACGGCATCAGCTTCGAGCTCAAAGCAGGCGAGCTGCTCGCCCTCATCGGCCCGAATGGCGCCGGCAAGTCCACCACCTTCAACATGGTGAACGGCCAGCTCAAGGCCGACCAGGGCTCGATCGTGTTCGACGGCCATGAACTCGTGGGGCAGAAGCCGCGCGACATCTGGCGCCTGGGCGTGGGCCGCACCTTCCAGATCGCCGAAACCTTTGCATCGCTCACCGTCGCCGAGAACGTGCAGATGGCCATGCTCTCGCACGACGGCAAGCTGTTCTCGATGTGGCGCCGCGCGGCGGACCACAAGCGCGACGAGGCGCTGGCGCTGCTCGACCAGGTCGGCATGAAGGCACAGGCCGACCGGCCCTGCAGCGAGCTTGCCTACGGCGACGTCAAGCGCGTGGAGCTTGCGATCGCGATGGCCAATGCGCCCAAGCTGCTGCTGATGGACGAGCCCACCGCTGGCATGGCGCCGAAGGAGCGCAACTCGCTGATGGCGCTGACCAAGGAGCTGGTGGTCCAGCGCGGCCTGGCGGTGCTGTTCACCGAACACAGCATGGACGTGGTGTTCGCGTACGCCGACCGCATGATCGTGCTGGCCCGCGGCCGCCTCATTGCGCAGGGCAAGCCGCTCGAGATCCGCGACCACCCGAAGGTGCAGGAGGTGTACTTCGGCAGTGGCAAGACCTTCGAGAAGATTGCAGAAAAAGCCGCGGCAGTGAACGCGGCCGTGGGAGCAACGGTATGAGCACGCACGAAACCCTGTTGAAGGCGAACTCGCTGTGCGCCTGGTATGGCGCCGCACAGATCCTGTACGACGTGGATCTTGAAGTGCGCCGTGGCGAGGTCGTCGCGCTCATGGGGCGCAATGGCGCGGGCAAGTCGACCACGCTCAAGACGCTGATCGGCATGCTCGCCAAGCGCAAGGGCAACGTCAGCTTCCTCGGCCACGACATCTCGAAGAGCGAGCCTCATCACGCGGCGAAGCTCGGCCTCGGTTTCGTGCCTGAAGACCGCCGCGTGTTCACCGATCTCACGGTGATGGAGAATCTCGAGGTCGGCAAGCAGCCGCCGCGCCGCTGGGCCGACGGCGCCGAGGCGCCGCTGTGGACGCCTGAGCGGCTGTTCAAGCTCTTTCCCAACCTGGGCGAAATGCCCAACCGCCCGGGCGGCCGTATGAGCGGCGGCGAGCAGCAGATGCTCACCGTGGCGCGCACGCTCATGGGCAACCCCTACCTGGTGCTGCTGGACGAGCCTTCGGAAGGCGTGGCGCCCGTCATCGTCGAACAGATGGCCAACATGATCCTGGAGCTCAAGGCGCAGGGCGTGAGCATCCTGCTGTCGGAACAGAACATGCATTTCGCCGAGCTGGTGTCCGACCGGGCCTACGTGCTCGAGAAGGGCCAGATCCGCTACCACGCCACCATGGCAGAGCTCGCGGCCAACGAAGAGGTGCGCCGCGCCTACCTGAGCGTCTAGCCCGCGGGCGCCCTTCGTTCCCTATTCATCAACCACCGGAGCACACACCATGCACGACTCGCACCGCAGATCCCTTCTGAAGTCCACGGCCGCATTGAGCTTGCTCGGTGCGACCGGAACGCTGTTCGCGGCCTCGAAGCTCAAGCCCAACGACAAGTCCGCGCTGATCGTCATCGACGTGCAGAACTGTTTCGTCGACGGCGGCACGCTGCCCGTCAAGGGCGGCGCCGAGGTGGTGCCGGTGATCAACAAGCTGGCCGAATCGTTCGAGAACATCGTGGTCACGCAAGACTGGCACACGCAAGGCCATGCGTCGTTCGCGAGCGCGCATGCCGGCCAGAAGCCGTTCAGCAGCATCAAGCTCTCGTACGGCAACCAAGTGCTCTGGCCCGACCACTGCGTGCAGGGCACCGACGACGCCGCGCTGCACAAGGACCTGAAGCTGCCCACCGCGCAAGTCATCATCCGCAAGGGCTTCCACAAGGGCGTGGACAGTTATTCCGCCTTCGAGGAGGCTGACCGCAAGACCGCCACCGGCCTGGGCGGCTACCTCAAGCAGCGCGGCATCAAGACGGTCTACGTGGCCGGGCTGGCCACCGACTTCTGCGTGGCATGGACCGCGCTCGATGCGCGCAAGGCCGGCTTCGAGGTCTACGTGATCGAAGATGCCACGCGCGCCATCGACCTCAATGGCTCGCTCGCCGCGGCATGGAAGCAGATGACGGCCAAGGGCGTCAAGCGCATCCAGTCCTCGGACATCCAGGCGGCCTGAGCACCTTCTCTGCCGCCACAATCACCACCTTCGCAACCACAACGACAGCAAAGAGCTTGACGACGCATGACGATTTCGATTTCAAGGCGCGCCCTGGTGGCGGGCGGCGCAGCCCTGGCAATGGGTCCTGGTCTTCTACGTTCGGCGCGCGCCGATAACGGCGTCACCGACAGCCTCATCCGCATCGGCCAGTCGGCCGTGTTCAGCGGTCCGGCCAAGGACTTCGGCGTCGATTACCGCGCGGGTATCAAGCTCTATTTCGACCGGACCAACAAATCCGGTGGCATCAACGGCCGCAAGATCGAACTCGTCTCGTACGACGATGCCTACGACCCCGCGAAGACGGCCCTCAACACGGCCAAGCTGATCGACGAGGACAAGGTCTTCGCGCTCGCGGGCTTCGTAGCCACCGGCAACCTCGCGGCGGCGATGCCGCTGGCCGAGAAGGCGGGCGTTCCCATGTTCGCGCCGCTGGTGGGCACCAGCTCGTTTCGCGCCAAGGTCAACCGCCTGCTGTTTCACGTACGTGCCGGCTACGACCTCGAGCTGCGCAAGATCATCAGCCATCTTTCGACCATCAGCCTCTCGTCGATTGCCGTGGTCTACCAGGACAGCGCCTTCGGCAAGTCGAACCTCGCCACCTGCGAGAAGCTCGCCGCCGAATACAAGGTGCAGGTCGTGAAATCGCTGCCGCTGGCCATTACCGCCGAAGACGCCAAGCAGGTCGTCGCCGGACTGGCCGAAGCCAAGCCTGGCGCGGTCGTGATGATCATGGCGGGGCGCATGGTCGAGGTCTTCATGCGCGACTACCGTGCGAACGGCGGCGCGGCGCCGCTCTACACGCTGTCGGTCGGCATCACCGATGCGACGGGTTCCGCCAAGCGTCTCGAAGGCAAGCTCGCGGGCCTGGTCACGGCCAGCATCGTGCCGCCGCCGGAAGCACTGCGCGTGCCCATCGTGGCCGACTACCAGCGCGACCGCGCCGAGTTCGGCGAGAAGATCGACGGCTACACGGCGCTCGAAGGCTACATCGCCTCGCGCGTGATGGTCGAAGGCCTGCGCCGCGCGGGCAAGACGCTCACGCGCGACAGCTTCATCGCGGGGCTCGAAAGCATCGGCAACACGCGCTTCGGCGATTTCCCGGTCGAGTACAGCGCGAAGAACCACAACGGCTCGACCTTCGTGGACCTGGAGATGTACACCCGTGACGGACAGCTGCGGCGCTGAGCCGCTGCAATTGCAGGTCAACGGCCAGGCCTGTTCGATTCCGGGCGTGCCGCGCGAGGCCACGCTGCTGCACCTGCTGCGCAACGACCTCGGCCTGAACGGGCCAAAGTACGGTTGCGGCCTCGGCCAGTGCGGCGCCTGCACCGTGCATGTCGATGGCGTGGCGGCTCGTGCCTGCGTGATTCCCGCGCATGGCGTGGCGGGCCGCGCGGTCACTACGCTTGAAGGTCTTGGCACGCGCGGCCACTGGCATCCAGTACAGGCTGCCTTTGAAGACGCCCAGGCTGCGCAGTGCGGCTATTGCCTCAACGGCATGGTGATGCAGGCCGCGGCGCTGCTCGCGCGCGATCCGCATGCGAGCGAGGCGCGCATCCGCAGCGAACTCTCGGGCAACCTGTGCCGCTGCGGAACGCATATCGAAATTCTGGATGCGGTGCAGCGGGCCGCGGTACGTATGCGCGAAATGGTGCGTCCATGAGCCGCTTGTCTTGTCCCCTCTCCCTCCGGGAGAGGGCTAGGGTGAGGGCGGCGGCCTTCGCACAAGCACGGCTCCAGCCATCGCCGCCGGCCCTCACCCCAGCCCTCTCCCAGAGGGAGAGGGAGCAAGACAGGGAGAGGGAGCAAGACAGGGAGAGGGGGCAGAAACCGTGACTCGACGCGCCGATCTCCCGCAGACGCGCGCGGAGTTTCTCTCGGCCAACGGCGTGCTGCTGGTGGTGCGCGAGACGCCGCCCGCACCACCCCCCGCCAAGGGCCAGCCCACGGCCGTCGCGGGGAACCCCATCGAGGGCGACGAAATCCTGCTTGCGGTGTGGGACGACGGCAGCGCGTCGGCGCTCAACGGCCACGTCGATCTGGGCACCGGCATCCAGACCGCGTTGGCGCAGATCGTGGCCGAAGAGCTCGACCTCGGCATGCCCTGCGTGCGCATGATGCTCGGCGATACCGCACGCGCGCCCAACCAGGGCGCAACCATCGCAAGCGCCTCGATCCAGATCCATTCGCAGCCGCTGCGCCTGGCCGCCGCGCAGGCGCGTGCATGGCTGCTTGCGCGCGCGGCCGAGCGGCTCGGCATGCCGGTGGACGCGCTGCAGGTGCGCAACGGCGTGGTGCGCGTGGCCGATGAGCCCGATCGCCACGTCGACTATGCCGAGCTGATCGCGGGGCAGCGCACCGTGCTGCGGCTCGACCCCGCCGCCGAGCTCAAGCACCCGTCCGACTACCGCATCGTCGGCACGCGCCAGGCGCGCGTGGACATTCCCGCCAAGCTCGCGGGCGAGAGCGTCTTCGTGCACGACATGCGGGTGCCCGGCATGCTGCACGGCCGGGTGGTGCGACCACCATATGCCGGTGCGGACCATGGCGACTTCATCGGCAACACGCTCGAAGCGGTGGACGAATCGTCGATTGCGCACATTCCCGGCATCCGCGCGGTGGTGGTGATCCGCGACTTCGTCGGCATCGTGGCCGAGCGCGAAGAGCACGCCGAGCAGGCGCTGCGCCAACTGCGCGTCACGTGGAAAAGCTGGCCCGGCATGCCGGACCTTTCCGACCTGGCGCAGGCCCTGCGCGACAACCCCTCGACGCAGCGCCTGCTGGTCGATGAAGGCGACGTCGATGGTGCGATCGCCGCGGCCGCGCAGCCGATGCATCGCACCTACGTGTGGCCCTACCAGATGCACGCGTCCATCGGACCTTCGTGCGCGCTCGCCGAATGGCAACCGCAGGATGGCGGCGGCGTCGGTTCCGCCGCCGGGCCGCTCCCAAGGCGGAACGCGCCCCCTTCGGGGGGCAGCGACCCACACGCAGTGGGGGAGCGTGGGGGCATTGTCCTGCGCTGCTGGGCCGGCTCGCAGAATCCCCACGTGCTGCGCGCCGATCTTGCAAAGCTCATGGGTGTGGACGACGTGCAGGTCGACGTCATCCGCATGGAAGCCGCGGGCTGCTACGGCCGCAATGGTGCCGACGACGTGGCGGCCGACGCCGCACTGCTTGCCCGCGCCGTGGGCGCGCCGGTGCGCGTGCAGCTCACGCGCGAACAGGAGCACGCCTGGGAGCCCAAGGGCGCCGCGCAACTGATGGAAGTGGATGGCGGCCTCATGGCCGATGGGCGCATCGCGGCCTACGATTTCGAGACCTCGTACCCGTCGAACGGTGCGCCCACGCTCGCGCTGCTACTCACGCGCACCATCGAACCGGCGGCGCAGGCCTTCGAGATGGGCGACCGCACGGCGCGTCCACCCTACAGCGTCGACAACCTGCGCGTGAAGGTCAACGACATGGCGCCGATCGTGCGCGCCTCGTGGCTGCGCGGCGTGTCGGCGTTGCCGAGTTCGTTCGCGCACGAGTCGTACATCGACGAGCTGGCCACCGCGGCTGGCGTCGATCCGGTGCAGTTCCGCCTGCGCCACCTGGATGATCCGCGCGCCGTCGAGCTCGTGCAGGCCACCGCGCAGAAAGCCGGCTGGCGCATGCGCACCGGCCCAGAGGAGAACGCCGACGGCGGGCTGGGCGAGGGCGGCGACATTCTCTTCGGCCAAGGCTTTGCCTATGCGCGCTACATCCACAGCAAGTGGCCCGGCTTCGGCGCCGCCTGGGCTGCATGGGTGGCCGACGTCGAGGTCAACCGCAAGACTGGCGAAGTGCACGTGCGCCGCGTGGTGGTGGGGCACGACGCGGGGCTCGTGATCAACCCCGCGGGCGTCGAGCACCAGGTACACGGCAACGTGATCCAGACCACCAGCCGCGCGCTCAAGGAAGAGGTGCAGTTCGCGCCGCAGCAGGGCGCTGCAAAGGGTGGTCCGCAACTGCCCGGCGTGCTGCCCTCGGGCGTGGTCGCGAGCCGCGAATGGGGCAGTTATCCGATCATCAACTTCCGCGACGTGCCGGTGGTCGAGATCATGCATATGCCAAGGCCTGGCGAGCCTTCGCTGGGGGCGGGCGAGTCGTCTTCGGTGCCGGGAACGGCGGCCATTGCAAATGCGATCTTCGATGCGACGGGGGTGCGGTTTCGGGAGCCGCCGTTCACGCCGGAGAAGGTGCTGGCTGCGCTCAGTCCCTTGACCGCGGATTTGCCCCCTCTCCCTCCGGGAGAGGGTTGGGGTGAGGGCGAGCGGCCTTTGAACGGGGACGCCGTCGCACCCTCATCCCAACCTTCTCCCAGAGGGAGAAGGAGCAATGCAGCCTGGCCGCAGCGCAAGGGCCTCCTCGCCACCGGCGCCGCCCTCTTCATCGGCGGCATCGGCCTCGTCGCCGGCCTGCTCGGCTGGCGCTCTTCCATCGCCCCCGTCTCGCTCAGCGCCCCGGTCTACAGCGAAGCCACCATCGAACGCGGCCGCGTGCTGGCCGCGCTCGGCGACTGCGCCGTGTGCCACACCGCACCGGGCGGCACACCTAACGCGGGCGGCCGCGCGATGGAGACGCCCTTCGGCACGCTCTACACCACCAACCTCACGCCCGATGCCGACACCGGTCTGGGCCGCTGGTCGTTCAGCGCTTTCCAGCGCGCGATGCGCGAAGGTGTCTCGCGCGACGGCCATCACCTGTACCCGGCATTTCCGTACACGGCATTCGCCAAGACCAGCGACGACGACCTGCAGGCGCTCTACGCCTACTTCATGTCGATGCCCGCGGTGCGCGCCGAAACGCCGAAGGCCGAGCTGAAGTTTCCGTTCAGCATGCGTCCGTTGATGGCCGGATGGAACGCGCTCTTCCACGATACGGCGCCCTTGCAGCCGGTGGCCACGCAAAGCGCGGAATGGAACCGCGGCGCCTACCTCGTCAACGGCCTCGGCCACTGCGGCGCGTGCCACACGCCGCGCAACGCGCTCGGCGCGGAGCAGGGCGGCAGCGCATTCTTGTCGGGCGCCATGGTCGACGGTTGGGAGGCACCGGCGCTCACCGGCCTTTCGAAGTCGGCCGTGCCATGGGACGCCGACGAGTTGTACCGCTACCTGCGCCAAGGCCATACGCAGCGCCATGGCATGGCCGGCGGCCCCATGGCGGAGGTGGTGCGTGAACTCGCAGAGGTGCCAGATGCCGACGTGCGCGCCATGGCCACCTACCTCGCGTCTTTCAATCCGGCGCCGGCAGCCGAGCCGCAGGCCGTGGCACAGCAGGTGGTCGACACCGCCGCGCGCACGCAGGGCAAGCTGCTCGGCCCCGCGCCGCGCATGTTCGACAGTGCCTGCGCCTCGTGCCATCACGACGGCGACGGCCCCACGCTGCTCGGCGTGAACACGCCGCTCGCGCTCAACAGCAACCTCACGAGCGCGCGGCCCGACAACCTGCTGCGCACCATTCTCGATGGCGTGCGCGAGCCCGCGAGCCAGGGTATCGGCTTCATGCCGGCGTTCCGCGATGCGCTCGACGACCGCCAGATTGCCGAACTCGTGGGCTACATGCGCGCGCGCTTCGCACCGCAGGAGCCGGCGTGGAAGAACCTGCCGGCCGAAGTGGCGCGCGTGCGCGCGGCCCGCGGCCATGGCGCCGAATAGCGCACCAGTCTCCGGCCCGGCAGCGGCAAGGCAGACATTCATTCAGAATGTCCGTTCCCTGAACCACAAGCGCCTCCGGAGACAACATGCCCCTCGATCTTTCCACCGCCACCAGCCTTCCCCGCGACGCCGAGCGCGCCACACTCGTCGGCCGCATCTGGCAGCCCGGCGTGGGCCCCGTTCTCGTGGCGGTGCATGAGGGCGGCTTGCACGATCTCTCCCGGCTGGCGCCGACCATGAGCGACTTGCTCGAACGCGCCGAGTCTCCTTCGGCCAGCGTGCGCGATGCGGTGACTGCCGGCAAGGCCCCGCGCATCGCCGAGCTGGCCGCCGTGCTCGCCAACAGCGACGCGACTGCGCGCGACGAAGCGAAGCCATGGCTGCTCGCGCCCTGCGACCTGCAGGCCGTCAAGGCCAGCGGCGTGACCTTTGTCGAGAGCCTGCTCGAGCGCGTGATCGAAGAGCAGGCGCGCGGCGATGCATCGCGCGCCGAGGCCACGCGCGCGGCGCTCAGCGGCGTGCTCGGCGACAACCTTGCGGGCATCGTGCCCGGCTCGGCCGAAGCCGCGAAGGTCAAGGAGGTCTTGATCGGGCAGGGCGCATGGTCGCAGTACCTCGAAGTCGGCATCGGGCCCGACGCCGAGATCTTCACCAAGGCGCCGGTTCTCTCGGCCGTGGGCACCGGTGCCGACGTGGGCATTCATGCCGCATCGGTGTGGAACAACCCCGAGCCCGAGGTCGTGCTCGCGGTCAACAGCCGCGGCGAGACACTCGGCGCCGCGCTTGGCAACGACGTCAACCTGCGCGACTTCGAAGGCCGCAGCGCGTTGCTGCTCGGCAAGGCCAAGGACAACAACGCCTCCTGCGCCATCGGTCCGTTCATCCGTTTGTTCGATGCGCATTTCGGCATCGACGATGTGCGCCGCATCACGGTGGCACTCGAAGTGACGGGGCCCGAAGGCTTCACGCTCGAGGGCTCGAGCTCGCTCGCAAAGATCAGCCGCGATCCGCTCGACCTGGTCTCGCAAGCCATCGGCGCGCACCATGACTATCCCGACGGCTTCATGCTTTTCCTCGGCACGATGTTCGCGCCGACACAAGACCGTCATGGTCCTGGGCAAGGATTCACGCACGTCGTCGGCGACCGCGTGCGCATCGCAGCACCGGAACTCGGCGCACTCGTGAACCGCGTGGTCCATTCGGATAAAGCACCACGGTGGACTTTTGGCCTCAGTGCGCTGATGCGCAATCTTGCGAGCCGCGGACTGCTGTAAACGTTCTTTCTACGCTTTAAAAGGAGTTGTACTCCTTTGTGATTCATAGGCGGCACGTAGCAATGTGTTGCTGTTGACCGCGCTTCGCGTTCCCCTCAAGATAACCATTGTTGATGGTTATTAATAAAAGGGAGATGGGGTTGTCGCCGAGCGAGATAGAACTATTGCAGTCGCCTGTTGAAGGCCCGCTACCGTGCGGCGAAGACCTCGAATACGACCCCGACTTCATGGCGCTGCAGCAGGCTGCGACAGGAAAGCGGGAGCAGCAGTTCGGCTCCACCATCATTCCCGCGGAGCCACCCGACTGGGCCCGTGTCGAGCGCATTGCAAAGCAGCTGTGCCAACGCACGCTCGACGTACGCGTGCTGGTTCTGCTGACGCTGGCGTGGACCGAGAGCCGCGGCCTTCCCGGCTATGTCGATGGGTTGCGCGTGGTGGACGGCATCCTGCAAAAGTATTGGGACGACGTGCATCCGCGCGTGGTCGATGGCGATTTCGAAGACCCGCTGCCGCGCATGAATGCGCTGGCTGCATTGGCCGAAGCCGAGGGACTCGGACGCAGCGTGCGCGACGCACGTCTGCTCGAGGATGGCGCATCGATGAGCCTGCGGCAGGTCGAGGCACTGCTTGATTCAAGCAAGGCCGACCAGATCGATTACCCGGGCGGCATCGGCCGGCTGCGGGAAGTGGCGCGCCGCGCGCAGGAAAAAACGGCAGCGCCGGTGATGGCATTGCATGCGGCGCTGGAGTTGCTGCAGCGGATTCGCGAGACCTCGGAACGCGCGCTGGGGCAAAGCTGGGCGCCTGACTTCTCGCGTCTCGAACGCTCGCTGCGCACCGTGGTCCAGCTGCTGCCCGAGCAGGCGCAGCCGGCGCCGGCCGAAGCATTGAAGGCCGAGAGCGGCAGCGAGCCGGCGCAAGCGACGGCATCGGCGGGACAGGGCATCGCGGGCTCCCCGAGCGGCGCGTCCGGCCAGCGGGTAGCAAGCATTAAAGATATTGAAATATCGAATCGTGATGATGTGCAGGTGTTGCTGGAAAAGGCGTGCCAATACATGGAACGCACCGAGCCCAGCCACCCGGCACCGATGCTCATCCGAAGAGCGCAAAGACTGCTGGACCTCAACTTCTTCCAGATCATCGAAGAACTCGTACCCGAGGGCTTGCAGAAGATAGAGAGCCTGGCGGGACGTTCGCTCGGCAGCAGCACCGCCGAATAGCGAGGCAGGCGGCAGCGCAAGAACACAAGGACAGACAGTCAGGGCAGGTCCGACCCACACGCACAGAGATTCAAGAGGAAGCTTATGGCAGACAACCGTGTCAGAAACAGTGGTCAGAAGTTCATCGCGCGCAACCGGGCGCCGCGCGTGCAGATCGAGTACGACGTCGAGATCTACGGCAGCGAACGCAAGATCCAGCTGCCCTTCGTGATGGGCGTGATCGCCGATCTCGCGGGCAAGCAGGTCGACCCGATGCCCGATCTCGCCGATCGCGATTTCATGGCCGTGGACATCGACAACTTCGACGACCGCATGAAGTCGATCAAGCCGCGCGTGGCCTTCCAGGTGCCCAACACGCTCACGGGCGAGGGCCAGATGAATGTCGACATCACCTTCGACAGCATGGACGACTTCTCGCCCGCGCGCATTGCACGCCAGGTGGGCGCGCTGCAGCACTTGCTCGAAGCACGCACCGAGCTTTCCAACCTGCTGTCCTACATGGACGGCAAGAACGGCGCCGAGCAGCTGATTGCCCAGGCGCTGCAGAACCCGGAGCTGCTCAAGTCGCTCGCCTCCGCACCCAATCCCGCCGTGGCCAAGGCGGTGGAAGCGGCGAACGAGAAGTCGGGCGCTCCCGGCAATTCTTCCGAGTAAGCCGACAGGACCTCCACCATGAGCACCGCATCCAAACAGACAGCAGCGCGCGCGCAGACCGCCACCATCGAGGCGCTCGAGCCCAACGAGTTCTCCGACCTGCTGCAGCGAGAGTTCAAGCCCAAGACCGACCAGGCCCGCGAGGCGGTGCAGAGCGCCGTCAAGACGCTGGCGGTGCAGGCGCTCGAAAGCACCGTCACCATCTCCAACGACGCCTACCGGACCGTGCAGGCGATCATCACCGAGATCGACCGCAAGCTCTCGGAGCAGATCAACCAGATCCTCCATCACGACGACTTCCAGCAGCTCGAAGGCGCATGGCGCGGCCTGCACTACCTGGTCAACAACACCGAGACCGACGAGCAGCTCAAGATCCGCGTGATGTGCGCGTCGAAGCGCGAAGTGGCGCGCTCGCTCAAGCGCCACAAGGGCATCGGCTGGGACCAGAGCCCGCTGTTCAAGAAGATCTACGAGCACGAGTACGGCCAGTTCGGCGGCGAGCCCTTCGGCGCGCTGATCGGCGACTTCCACTTCGACCACAGCCCGCCCGATGTCGAGATGCTCGGCGAAATGGCGAAGATCGCCGCGGCCGCGCACTGCCCCTTCATTGCCGGCGCATCGCCCACCGTGATGCAGATGGACTCGTGGCAGGAACTCTCGAACCCGCGCGACCTGACCAAGATCTTCCAGAACACCGAGCACACCGCATGGCGGTCGCTGCGCGAGTCGGAAGACGCGCGCTACATCGGCCTGGCCATGCCGCGCTTCCTGGCACGCCTGCCGTACGGCGCGCGCACCAACCCGGTCGACGAGTTCGAGTTCGAGGAAGAAACCGACTCGGCCCTGCACAACCGCTACACCTGGGCCAACTCGGCCTACGCCATGGGCGTGAACATCAACCGCTCGTTCAAGCAGTACGGCTGGTGCACCTCCATTCGCGGCGTGGAGTCGGGCGGCGCGGTCGAGAACCTGCCCACGCACACCTTCCCGACCGACGACGGCGGCGTGGACATGAAGTGCCCGACCGAGATCGCCATCAGCGACCGACGCGAGGCCGAGCTGGCCAAGAACGGATTCATGCCGCTGGTGCACCGCAAGAACTCCGACTTCGCGGCCTTCATCGGCGCGCAGTCGCTGCAGCAGCCGGCCGAGTACTACGACGCCGACGCCACGGCCAACGCCAACCTGGCGGCGCGCCTGCCGTACCTGTTTGCATGCTGCCGCTTCGCGCACTACCTGAAGTGCATCGTGCGCGACAAGATCGGTTCGTTCCGCGAGCGCGAGGACATGGAGCGCTGGCTCAACGACTGGATCATGAATTACGTGGACGGCAGCCCAGGCACGTCGTCCCAGGACACGAAGGCAATGAAGCCGCTGGCGGCGGCGGAGGTCCAGGTGGAAGCCATCGAGGACAACCCGGGCTACTACGCCGCCAAGTTTTTTCTCCGGCCGCACTATCAGCTCGAAGGGCTGACGGTGTCGTTGCGGCTGGTTTCGAAGCTGCCATCCAACAAGAAGGACAGCAGCTAGTTCAACGGTGTCCCGCAATCGGGCATATATAACTTTGGGGGTTAATCATGGCAGTAGACATGTTCATGCGCGTCGAGGGCGCAAACGGCGAATCCAAGGACTCGAACCATAAGGACTGGACGGATATCAAGTCGTTTGCATGGGGAGCGACGCAGCCTGGAAACATGGTCAGCGGCGGTGGCGGCGGTGTGGGCAAGGCGAGCTTCAATGACCTGCAGGTTCTTGCGCGCATCGACAAGGCGGCCCCGTCCGTCATGAAGAACTGCGCCAGCGGCAAGCACCTGAGCAAGGTCGAGGTGTCGTTGTGCAAGGCCGGTGGCTCGCAGATCGAATACACGCGCGTCACGCTGGAAGAAGTGCTGGTGACCTCGGTGCAGTACACGGCTGAGCAGAGTGGCGATGCGGTGCTGGTGCAGTTCGCGTTCCAGGCCGCCAAGGTGAAGCAGCAGTACTGGGAACAGACGGACAAGGGCGGCAAGGGCGCCGAAACCGTGCTGGCCTGGAACATCAAGGAAAACCGGGAATCCTGATTTCCCGCGATCCCGGCTGACCTGCGCGCGCCGCTTTTTTTGCGGCGCGCCGCAGGCCGGTCACCCGCAGATATTCACCGGCGGCCTCGGGCCGTGCGCGAGTCAATGAGGAAGTTTCATGGGCGATGGGTTTGCAGTGCTGGGCGAGCGCTCCGTGGCCGAGCACACCGAATGGGTACAGCGGCAGATTCGCGCGAGTCCCCAGAACGCCAGCCTGCGGCTTGCCCTCGGCCACTTTCTTGCGCTCCGGGGCGAGTGGCAGCGGGCTGAAGACCAGCTCAAGCTGGCCGCGAAGATCGATCCTTCTTTTGCTCCCGCCAGCGCCACCTGCGCGATGGCACTGGCAGGCGAGCGCCACCGAACCGATTTCTGGAATGGCGGCCGTGCGCCCGCCATCATTGCCGGCGAGGCCGACTGGGTCGCGGGGCTGGTGGCCGCCGCGGCGCTGCCGTTCGAGCGCGCCATCGAAGCGGCTGACCTGCGCGAAGGCGCGCGGCTGGCTGCGCCCGGATTGCAAGGCACCTTGAGCTGCGTCGACCGGTCCGATGTGCGTACCGCGCAGGCCATCGATGGCGAGCCTGTGGAAAGCATCGAGTTCGGCTGGCTGTGCGACGGCGACGTGCGCATTGGCGCGGTGCTCGAACTTCTCACGCCTTCGGGCTATGCATGGCTGCCGCTGCCGGCGGTGCGGCGCCTCAAGTTTTCCCGCCCGCAGCATCTGGTCGACCTGCTCTGGGCGCCGGCCGAGATCGTGCTGCAGGACGGCCGCGGACTCAACGGCCTGGTGCCGGTCCGCTACCCGGGCGCGCTCGATGCGCTCGACGATGAAACCATGCTGGGCCGACGCACCGACTGGCAGCCGCTGGCCGGCGAAGAACAGTACGCCGGCATCGGCCAGCGCACATTGATCAGCGAAGCCGGCGACCATTCGCTGCTCGATATCCGGCTCGTGGAGTTCGCTCCTGCAGAGAGTGCCGCGCAGTGAGTTCCGTACTGCCCGCCAGCCGCCCGGCCATGGAGGCCGACGGCGACCAGCAAGAGAGCGTTGCACGAGACCGCCTGCAACCGGTGCTGCTCGACCGCCTGACCGACAAGCAGCCGCAAAGCCGCCAGGAGCGCGCGGGCGCGTTCCTGATGAGCGGCAAGCTGCTGCGCGATTCGGTGCTGCGCGATCTGCAGTGGCTGCTCAACACCACCAACTTTGGCGCCGGCCACACCATCAACGCCATGCCGCGTGCGCGGCGCTCGGTCGTCAACTACGGCGTGCGCGGCTGGGCCGGCGGGCGCATGTCGGAGGTCGACTTCGCGGATGTGGAGGCTGCCATCCGCACCGCCATCATCGACTTCGAGCCGCGCATCATGAAGGACAGCATCGACGTGCGCTGCGTCACCGATGCCACCGACCTGGAGCACCACAACCTGCTCGCGCTCGAGATCCGCGGCACGCTGTGGTCGGTGCCCTATCCCATCGAATTCATCCTGCGCTCCGAGCTCGATCTCGAGAGCGGCCACATGGTCCTGCGCCCCACGGGAGGACTTTGATGCGCCAACTCAAGGTGCTGTCCCCGATTTGCTCCCTCTCCCCCTGGGAGAGGGTTGGGGTGAGGGCGACCGCCCCTAAAACGAGCCAAGACGCCTGCAAGGCCGAACCCCTCACCCTGGCCCTCTCCCAGAGGGAGAGGGAACAACAAGGAGGCCGGGGCCACTGATGGACGCACGGTTACTCGACTACTACAACCGCGAGCTCACCTACATGCACGAGCTCGGTGCCGAGTTCGCGCAGCGCTACCCGAAGATCGCGGGCCGGCTGGGCATGCGCGGCATCGAGGTCAGCGACCCGTACGTGGAGCGCCTGCTCGAAGGCTTCAGCTTTCTCACGGCGCGCATCCAGCTCAAGATGGACGCGGAGTTTCCGCGCTTCTCCCAGCGGCTGCTCGAGGTGGTGTACCCGAACTTTCTCGCGCCGCTGCCGGCCATGGGCGTGGTGCAGATCGACGGCAACCTCAATGAGGGTTCGCTGAAGGCCGGCTACGAACTGCCGCGCCACACCATCCTGCGCGGCCGCATGATCAAGGGCGAGCAGACGGCCTGCGAATTTCGCACCGGGCATGCGGTCACGCTGTGGCCCATCAAGATCACCGAGGCGAGCATCGGCCCCGTGCCGGCGGAAATCGCGCATGCGATGCCGGCCGTTGCGCGGCAGGCCAAGAGCGCGATCACCATCAAGCTCGAAGCCGTGGGCGGCGCCAGGTTTGCGGAGATGCCGCTCGACCGGCTCGAATTCTTTCTTTCGGGCGCCGAGCTGCACGCGCTGCGCGTGCTCGAACTGGCGGTGCACCACAACGTTGGCACCGTGTGCCGCAGCGGCCCCGGCAGCACCGCGCGTATCGTGCCGCTCGGCGACGAGGCCATTCGCCACGAAGGCTTCGATCCCGAGCAATCGCTGCTGCCCTACGACGCGCGTTCGTTCCAGGGCTACCGGCTGCTGCACGAGTACTTCGCCTTTCCGGACCGCTACCTGTTCTTCAGCGTGAAGAACCTGCGCGCGGCGGCCGCGGCCATGAGCGGCACCACGATGGAAATCGTGATCCTGCTCGACCGTGCCGACGGCGACCTGGAGCGGCTCGTCGATGCACGGCATTTCTCGCTCTTCTGCACGCCCATCATCAATCTGGTGCCGCGCCGCAGCGACCGCATTCCGGTCGGTCCCGGGCAGCACGAGCACCATGCGGTGATCGACCGCACGCGTCCGCGCGATTTCGAAATCTTCACTGTCGAGCGCGTCACGGGCCACATGAGCAGCGGCTCGGAAGAGCGCGAGTTCAGGCCCTTCCTGGGGTCGTTCGCGGCCGACGACGGCGACTTCGGTTCGTACTTCTCGCTGCGCCGCGAGCCGCGCCTGGTGTCCGACCGCGCCCGTGCGCAGGGCACCCGCACCAGCTACACCGGCAGCGAGGTGTACGTGTCGCTGGTCGACCAGCACGACGCGCCCTTCCCGCACAGCCTGCGGCACATCACGATCGATGCGCTGTGCACCAACCGCGACCTGCCGCTCTTGCTGCCCACGGGGCTGGAGTCCGACTTCACCTTGCGCGTGTCCGCACCCGTGCGCGCCGTGCGCATCTTGCGCGGGCCGTCGCGGCCGTATCCCGCGCTGGCGGAAGGCGCGCTCACCTGGCGCCTCATCAGCCATCTGGGGCTCAACTACCTGAGCCTGACCGACGTCGATGCGACGCAGGGCGCGGCTGCACTGCGCGAGATGCTCGACCTGTACGGCAACCTGGCCGACCCGGCGGTGCGCCGGCAGATCCAGGGCGTGCGCTCGATGGCGCTGGCGCCCGTGTTCCGCCGCCTGCCCGAACCCGGGCCCATCGTGTTCGGGCGCGGCGTGGAAATTGCGCTGAAGATCGACGAGGTCGCCTTCTCGGGTTCGAGCCCCTATCTTTTCGGTGCCGTGCTGGAGCAGTTTTTCAGCCGGCATGTGTCGCTCAACGCGTTCACCGAATTCGCGCTCTCCAGCCTGCAGCGCGGAGAAATCGCGCGCTGGATGCCGCGCATCGGACGCCGCCCCGCCGTATGAGCGCAATCGATGTCACCGGCGATTCGCCGGCGCTGCAAGCGGTGCCGGATGTGCCGGCCGCAATCAAGGCCTCCGCCCGGCGCGGCGTTCCAGAGGCCGACCCCGTCTTGTGGGCGGGCTTGGTCGACCAGCCTTTCGAGCATGACCTGTTCATGCTGCTGCGGCGGCTCGATGCGCAGGGCGGCCACCCGTTGCTGGGCCGCGCGCCGCGCCCGCTCGACGAGCCGCTGCGCCTCGGGCAGGAGCCCTCGATGGCGTTTGCGCCGTCGAATGTTTCGGGTGTGAATGTCGACGGCGACGGACCGCCGCGCATCTCCATCTACGGCTTCGGCCTGTTCGGCCCCAACGGGCCGCTGCCGCTGCACCTGACCGAGTACGCGCGCGAGCGCAAGCGGCATCACGGCGACGACACGCTGAGCGTATTCGCCGACCTGTTCCACCACCGGCTCATCCTGTTGTTCTACCGGGCCTGGGCCGACGCGCAGTCGGTCAACAGCCTGGACCGGCCCGACGGCCACCGCTTCGTCGACTATGTGGCGAGCCTCATGAACATGGGGCAGCCGGGCCTCAAGGAGCGCGACCGCATCGCGGACCACGCGCGCACCTTCATGGCCGGGCACCTGGTGCGCCAGACGCGCAACCCCGAGGGCCTGATCCAGATCCTCAAGCTGTACTTCGACGTGCCCGTGCGTGTCGAGGAATTCGTGAGCGACTGGGTGACGATCGATGAGCGGCAGGTGAGCCGCATCGGCCTCTTCGGGCGCAACCACCGGCTGGGTGGCGGCGCCACCATCGGCCTGGCCGTGCGCGATGCGCAGAGCAAGTTCCGGCTCGAGCTGGGGCCGCTCTCGCAGAGCCAGTTCCGCGATTTCCTGCCGGGCAGCAAGCGGCTCCAGCAGGTGCTCGATTGGGTGCGCCAGTACGTCGGCATCGAGTTTGCCTGGGAGCTCCGGCTCGTGCTGAAGAAGCAGGAAGCCCGCGGCATGCAACTGGGCAGCGACCACCGCCTGGGCTGGGGCAGCTGGCTCGGCACGCGCCTCTCGGACACCGACGCCGGCGACATGGTGTTCCAACCCGAAGCATTGTTTTCCCGTTCCGCATCGGCAGCTTCCGTGGCGGATGAAGTTTCTTCCATGGCCCTATGACCGATATTCGCCGCGTCTCTCTTTTCTCGAAACTGAACCCGATGCTCTACAAGGCATTGGAAACCGCCACCGCGTTCGCCAAGCTGCGCGGCAATGCCTATGTAGAGCTGGTGCACTGGCTGCACCAGATATTGCAGTTGCAGGACAGCGACCTGCTGCGCATCGTCAAGCGCGCGGGCCTCAACCTCGATGCGGTCGAGCAGGACCTAGTGCGCGCACTCGACCGCCTGCCGCACGGCGCCACCTCGATCAGCGACATCTCCGAGCATGTCGACAACGCCGTCGAACGCGCCTGGGTCTATGCAAGCCTGCGCTTCGAGGCCACCTCGATCCGCGGCGCCTACCTCTTCGCCGGCATCGTGAAGACGCCGGGTCTGCGGCAGGTGCTCTCGGGCATCTCGCGCGAGTTCGACAAGATCGTGCCTGACGTTCTCATCGCCCAGCTGCCCGCGTGGACCGAAGGTTCGCCCGAGGACGACTTCGATGCCGCGCCGCAGGGCCATGCCGGCGGCGGCCACGCGCCCGCAGCGGCGCACCAGGGCGATGGCGCCGCAGCTGGCGGCTCCGCGCTGGCCAAGTA
Source organism: Variovorax palleresanus (assembly GCF_051144945.1). Taxonomy (NCBI): domain Bacteria; kingdom Pseudomonadati; phylum Pseudomonadota; class Betaproteobacteria; order Burkholderiales; family Comamonadaceae; genus Variovorax; species Variovorax palleresanus. The sequence goes on from NZ_JBJNVP010000002.1 coordinate 2,771,110, forward strand.
CGCGAGCGACCTGACAGCCAAGGCGCGCGCGGGCGAGCTCGATCCGGTCTATGGGCGCGACGACGAGATCCGCCAGATCATCGACATCCTGATGCGGCGCCGGCAGAACAATCCGCTGCTCACCGGCGAGGCGGGCGTGGGCAAGACGGCCGTGGTCGAGGGCCTGGCTTCGCGGCTCGCCGCGGGCGACGTGCCGCCCTCGCTCAAGGACGTATCTCTGTGGGTGCTCGACCCCACGTTGCTGCAGGCCGGCGCGGGCGTGAAGGGCGAGTTCGAGCAGCGCCTGCGCCAGGTGATCGACGAGGTCGAGAAGAGCCCCAAGCCCATCGTGCTGTTCGTCGACGAGGTGCACACGCTGGTCGGCGCGGGAGGCACCGCCGGCACGGGTGATGCGGCCAACCTGCTGAAGCCGGCTCTTGCGCGCGGGCGGCTGCGCACCATCGGCGCCACCACCTGGTCGGAGTACAAGAAGTACATCGAGAAGGACCCGGCGCTCACGCGGCGCTTCCAGACCATCCAGGTGCACGAGCCCACCGAGCCCAAGGCCGTGATCATGCTGCGCGGCATTTCGGCCGAGCTGGAAAAACACCACGGCGTGCTCATTCTCGATGCCGCGCTCGAAGCGGCCGTGAGCCTGTCGCATCGCTACATTCCCGCGCGGCAGTTGCCCGACAAGGCCGTGAGCCTGCTCGACACGGCATGCGCGCGCGTGGCCCTGAGCCAGCATGCGCTGCCCGCCGCCATCGAAGACCTGCAGCGCCGCATCGAGGTGCTGGGCATCGAGTCGGGCATTGCCGGGCGGGAGGCCGCGATCGGCGTGGGTGAGCACAAGCGCGTGGAAGACATCGCGGCCCAGGTGGCCGCGGCGCAGGCCGAACTCGATCTGCTGGAAAAGCGACGCGTAGAAGAGGCTGCGCTGGTCGAGCGCATCGTCGCGCTGCGCAAGCTGCTGTCGCCCGCCGCGGTGCCCGTGCAGGCCGTGGTTGAAGATGACGGCGACGAAGGGGCGGCAGACGCAGCGCCGTCCGCCATCGACACCGACCCGGACGCACCCGAGCGAACGCCCGCAGAGATTCGCGCCGAACTCGATGAGGCACAGGACAAGCTCGCGCAGCTGCAGGGCGAATCGCCGCTCATCCTTGCCGCCGTCGATGCGCAGGCTATTGCCACCGTGGTGGCCGACTGGACTGGCATTCCCATCGGCCGCATGGTGCGCGACGACGCGCAATCGGTGCTGCGGCTCGGCGAGATTCTCTCGGCCCGCGTGGTGGCCCAGCCCGATGCGCTGGAGACCATTTCGCGGCGCATCCGCACCGCACGCGCGAGGCTCGACAACCCGAACAAGCCGGTGGGCGTGTTCCTGCTGTGCGGCCCTTCGGGCGTGGGCAAGACGGAGACCGCGCTGGCGCTCTCAGAAGCGCTCTATGGCGGCGAACAGAACCTGGTCACCATCAACATGAGCGAGTTCCAGGAGTCGCACACTGTCTCCACACTCAAGGGCGCGCCGCCCGGCTACGTGGGCTACGGCGAAGGCGGGGTGCTGACCGAGGCGGTGCGCCGCAGGCCCTACAGCGTGGTGCTGCTCGACGAGATCGAGAAGGCCCATACCGACGTGCACGAGATCTTCTTCCAGGTGTTCGACAAGGGCTGGATGGAAGACGGCGAAGGCCGGCACATCGACTTCCGCAACACCGTGATCATCATGACTTCCAACGTCGGCACCGACCTGGTCATGCAATTGTGCGAAGACCCGACCCTGCGGCCCGACCCCGAACCGCTGGCGGCCGCATTGCGCGAACCGCTCCTCAAGGTGTTCGCACCGGCGCTGCTCGGCCGGCTGGTTGTAGTGCCTTATTACCCGTTGCAAGCCGATGCGTTGCATCGCATCATTCGCCTTCAGCTCGACCGCATTGCCGCTCGCCTCGAGGCGAACCATGGCATCGCCCTGGACTACGACGACAGCGCCGTCGAACTGGTGGCGCGCCGTTGCACCGCCATCGAGTCCGGCGGACGGATGATCGACGCGATCCTCACGCACACCATTCTTCCGCGGCTGAGCGAAGAGGTCATCGGCGCCACGGTCAGCGCGCGCAAGCTCGCCGGCGTGCGATTGCGCGCTGCGGACGACGACTTTCACTACGAATTTTCTGAACGCTGAGCGAAGAAAGGGAGTAAGCCATGGCCACCAGAGTCGTCAAAGCCCACACGCCACTGCCAGAAGACCAGCTGATGTTCCGCTCGATGCACGGCACCGAGGGCTTGTCGCAGCTCTTCGAGTTCGAGGTGGATCTGGTGAGCCCGAGCGTGTCGCTCGACATGAAGTCGGTGCTGGGAAAACCGCTCTCGCTCGAAATACTGACGTCCGGCGAGCCTCGCTTCCTCAATGGGCAGATCGTCCGTTTCACGATGGTCGGCAAGGAGGGGGGCACTTCGCGCTACGTGCTGTACCGCGCCACCGTGCGGCCCTGGCTGTGGTATCTGACGCGCACCAGCGACTGCAAGATCTTCCAGAACAAGTCGGTCGTGGACATCCTCGAGGAAGTGTTTGCCGACTACAACTTTGCGTTCGAGAAGAAGCTCAGCGGAACCTACCGCCAGTGGGAATACTGCGTGCAGTACCAGGAGACCGATTTCGCTTTCGTGAGCCGGTTGATGGAGCACGAGGGCATTTACTACTACTTCAAGCACGACAAGAACCAGCACACGCTGGTGCTCGCCGATGACATCGGCGCACATGAAACCCTGCCGGCCTACCCGAAGATCAGCTATCTCGCGGCCGACCGCGACCCCGATCCGTTCCAGGAGGTGATCGACCAGTGGCAGGTGACCGAGGAAATCCGCCCCGGCACCTACGTGGTGGACGACTACGACTTCAAGAAGTCGAAGGCCGACCTCATGGGCATGCGCAGCCAGCCGCGTGGAAATCCTCACGATACCTACGAGATCTACGAATGGCTGGGCGGCTTCAGCGAGGCCGAGCAGGGCGAGCACTACTCGCGCATCCGGCTCGAAGAAGCGCAGTCGCAGGCCGAGCGTGACATCGGCCATTGCAGCGTGCGCGGAATGGCGCCGGGCTATCGCTTCACGATGCAGAACTGTCCACGGCAGGACGACAACCGCGAATACCTGATCGTCTCGGTGGCCTACGCGCTGCGCGAAGGCGGCTACGAGAGCGGTGCGGCCGACAGCCAGTACAGCTTCAGCTTTGCGGTGCAGCCGACCTCGTATGCGTTCCGCCCGCCGCGCGTGACGCCGATGACCAAAACCAACGGACCGCAGACCGCCACCGTCGTGGGCAAGGCGGGCCAGGAGTATTGGGTCGACCAATATGGTCGCGTGAAGGTGCAGTTCCGTTGGGACCGCTATGGCAAGAGCGACGAGAACAGCTCCTGTTGGGTGCGCGTCTCCAGTGCCTGGGCAGGCTCGAACTACGGCGCCGTCAATCATCCGCGCAAGGGCCAGGAAGTGATCGTCGACTTCATCGGCGGCCATCCCGACCGGCCCATCATCATCGGCCGCGTCTACAACTCCGACCAGATGCCGCCGCTGGAGTTGCCGGCGAAGGTGACCGTGAGCGGTTTCGTGAGCCGCAGCCAGGACGGCACGCCGGCGAATGCCAACGAGTTCATCCTGGACGATGCGCCGGGTTGCGAGCTGGTGCGGATTCACGCCGAGAAGGATTTCGAACTCGATGTGGAAGCGGACGAGAGGGACACTATCGCCGGCGATCGCACCACAGTGATCGAGGGCGCCGACGACTACACGACCAACACCTCGCTCACCGAGACGATCAACGGCCCGCATACCGTGACGGTCAACGAGGGTGGACCGCAGAACATCACCGTCAATGGCGGGCCGCAGAACGTCAAGATCAAAGGTGGCAACCAGGATGTCTACGTCGATGGCGACCAGATCATTCACGTGACCGGTAGTCGCACAGACACGGTGGACAGCGGCGAGACCCGGACGATAACCGGCGGTTTGACCGAAGACATAACGGGACGTCAGAAAACGACGATTTCCGCAGCATATGAAGAAACCTCAGGAACCAAAAATGTTTCGGTCAGCAAAGGAAACGAAGACTATTGGGTGAGTGGAGACAGCGTTCGGATTGTTGGAGGCAAGTCAAATCTGTATTCGGTCGGGACGGTTCAGGTCGACACCGTCGGCGGCATCAATCTCTTTGCGAACTCAGGCGACGTCAACGTAACGACGCCGAACCAGTTCAACGTCAATGCCAACACGATCAGCTTGCACTCCGACCACAAGGACGTCAGCTACACGAACTCGCTGCACACGCACGCGGGCAGCACGATCACGACCGAGGCCGACCTTTCGATCACCTCGAAGACGCTCTTCTCGTTCGCCATCAGCTACGTGAACTCCTTCACTTACGCGTCGCTGTCCGAAACCGTCAACGCCGTCAGCCTCAACGTCGGCGGCGCCGCCTTCGACTGGAAGGTATACAGGCTGTCGAACCAGGCGCTCAACCACGGTAATGGCGCCAAGATCAAGATCGGGCCGTTCAAGGTCATGATCAAGGGCTTGTTCCTCTGCACATGACCGGCGCCGCATCGCTGTCCCTGCTGATGAAATGGTTGGGGGCGGTCCTGTTCGCTGTGGGCGTCGTGCCGATGGTGGTGTTCGCCGGCGGCATGAGCGTGCGCCAGATGGGAGTGTGCATCGCCCTGATGCTGGTCGGGTCCTTCCTCCTGTGCGGTGGATGGGACCTCTTTCAGCTCTCGCGCCGCGAGGCGGCGAGTAACACGCTCGACGGACGGGCGGACGGTGTGATCGTGGCGAGCGAGATGGGCGGCAGCTACAGCGATCGCAGTCCCCTGATCACGTTCACCGTGGCGTTCCGGGATGCGGCCGGCGTCCAGCACAGCGCACGACTGCACAAGGTCGTGCCACTCAACGAGCTCACCCTGTACGGCATCGGTTGCACGGTCGATGTCCGCTATGCGCCGGACCGTCCGTCACAAACCGCCGTGATCTTTCCGGCCGCCGCATCCCGTTCCTCTTCTTCTTCCTGATCGATCACCGCCGTTGAAAATCGTCAAGCCATTCCGACTCAGCCTGCTGACGCGCCCCTACCGCTGGAAGGGCAGCAACCATCTGGGCATCGCCTCGCTCGCCCTGGTCAGCCTGAAGGCAGACCCGCAACTGCAGCCTGAACAGGAGCTCTGGCAGATGGTGAGCGAGGTGCTCGACCCCGGCAGTGTGCTGGACCTGGGCATGCCCAAGGCCGAGGCCGAGGTGCTGGCCAGCGGCTTTGCCTACACCTGCCACCAGGCGGAGAAGTCGCAGTGCGCGGTGCGCTTGCGGGTGGAAACGCTCGAGAAGTCGCTGCTGGTGTCCGGCGATCGCTACTGGCTTGACGGGCGATCGACGGCCCCCGTGCCCTTCGAGCAGATGCCGCTGGACTGGCGGCACACCTACGGCGGGCCCGGGTTCGCGCAGAACCCATTGGGCATCGGTGCGCAGGACGAGGTCGTCAACGGCGTGCACACGCGCCGGCTGCCCAACGTCGAACAGGCCTCCCATCGCCTCACCGACCGCGAGCGGCGCGGCGCGCCGGCGGCGCTCTGTGCCTATCTGCCGGACTGGCCGCAGCGCATGGCGCACATGGGCCGCCAGTACGACAACGCATGGCTGGAGAACGGCTACCCTGGTTTCGCCGACGACATGGACTGGCGCTTCTTCAATTCGGCGCCGGAGGACCAGCGCTGGCCCGGACTCAGCACGCTGCCGCCGGGCGCGGCATACGAACTGTGGAACATGCATCCGCAAATTCCTGTCATGCAGGGGCATCTTCCCGACTGGAGCGCGGCCTGCCACGTCAGCTTCTCGGACGATGTCCAGACGCTCAGGGCGGTGCCGCTGCACTTGAGCACCGCATGGTTCTTCCCCGATCGCGAGCGCGTGATCCTGATCTGGCACGGTTCGACAGGCGTGCGCGAGGACGACGCCGCCGACGTCAAGCACATCATGCCGGTGCTCGAGCTGCGGGACGCGCCGCGGCCGCCAGCGCACTACCGCGAGGTTCTTCTCAAGCGCATCGACCCGGAAAAAGCCGCGGTGCATGTGCTGCGCGACAGCGACCTCGTGCCCCGGTCAATCCTCGGAGACTGGCGGCAGATGCAACTGGCCGACACGATGGCCGAGCCACTGCCGCGCAACATGCGCGCCGGCCTGTTGCGCGACCACGAAGCGCGCCGTGCGGACCTGCTGGCGCGGGGGCTCGACCCCGCCCAGTACCTGGAGGCGCCCTGGGAGCCCGAACCGGTTCCGGACTTCGACGATCTGCCCGAATACCTCGAGCGCGCCGAAGCCTCGGCGGTGGAGACACGGGATCGGCTACAGAAGGAGTCCGAGCGCATCGAGGCCGAGCGGGACGCCTTGCCGGACGGTGCTGCCGGGTCGGCGGCGCGCGCGCAGCCAGTGGTGCCCGATCCGCAACAGATCCAGCGCGAGATGAAGCCGGGTGACCGCTACGACCAGACGAGCCCGGGCAACAGCGACCCTGAAACCGAAGCCGACAGCGCCGACGAGACGGACGCACCGGCGGTGCCCGCCGATCCGTTGATGCGCCTCGGATACCTGCACTCGGCACATTTCGGCGGCGCGGCACCCGCAATGCCGAGCTTCCGAAGTGCCAAGCTGCGCCGGCGGCTGTCGGTGGCCGAACCCGGGCAGCGCACGTTCGCGCACATGAGCCTGATCGGCGCCGATCTGTCCGGCATGGACCTGCGGGGCGCCGATTTCTCGCAAGCCATGTTGACGGACGCGAACCTGAGCGGCGCGCAGCTCGACGACTGCAATTTTTCGCAGGCGGTTCTTGCGCGTGCCAACTTCACGGATGCGAGCCTCGCCCGCGCCAGGCTGGACGAGGCCAACATCGGCGGTGCCCGCTTCGATCGTGCCAACCTTGAGGGCGCGAGCTTGCGGGAGGTGCATGCCGACCAGGCGCAGTTCGTGGACTGCCGCATGGCTGGCATCCGCATGGACCAGGTGCAACTGCACGAAGCGTCGTTCGCGCGCTGCGACTTCCGCGGCTCGCAATGGCGCCAGATGGCCCTGCTGCAGATGACGCTCGAAGATCTGCACTTCGACCAGGCCGAGATGCTGCAGGTAGTCTGGATCGAATGCCAGCTGCGCCGCGTGTCCTTTGCCGGTGCGAAGCTGTCGCGCTGCGGATTTGTGGCGGTCGCGTTCGACAGCGCGGCGGATTTTTCCGATGCGACGCTGGACGCCTGCAGCGTGGTGCAAGGCAGCTCGCTGTCTGGTGTGCGGTTCAACGGTGCAAGGTTGAAGCAATGCGGCATGCGCGGCATGCCGCTGGTGGCGGCGGACCTGAGCGGGGCGCGCCTAGAGACCTGCGATTTTTCCGAGTGCGACTTCAGCGACGCGAAGCTCGATGGCCTTTCGGCCGGCGAGAGCCTGTTCGTGCGCGCCGACTTCACGCGCGCCTCCTTGCGCGCCGCCAGCTTCATCGATGCGAACCTGTCGAAGGCTGTGCTCACCCATTGCGATCTGCGCGGTGCGAATCTCTTCCGCACCGATGTCTCGCAGGCCCTCATCGACGGCACCACGCTGCTGGACGGCGCTTACACCCGGCATGCCAAGGTATGGCCGGCGCGCCCCGCGGACACACCGGCACCATGACGCGCGACGAACTGCTCGACCATGTGCGACACGGCGTCCAGGTCCGGGGCGTCGAGTGCCGCGGCTGGGATCTTCGCGGCCTCGATCTGTCGGGCGCGCTCTGGGACAACGTCGACTTCACGGGCGCCAACTTCCAGGGCGCGCACTTGGCAGGCAGCGTGATCTCGCATTGCCGGATGGGCGAATGCGATTTCTCGGACGGCATCGCCGGCAAGGCGCAGTTCTACCGGTGCCGGTTCGAGCGAGCCGATTTCTCTCGGGTCACGCTCGAAGAGGCATCGTTCGTCGAATCGCACCTGCAGCGGGCCGATCTGTCCGGCGCCAACCTCGACCGCGCGACCTTCTTCCGCTCGGACCTTACGCAGACCCGGCTCGCCATGCTGCGCATGGACCGGGCCACGGTGGCTGAGTCAAAGCTCGCGCAAACTGATTTCACCGGCGCTGTGCTGAGCTTCGTCACCATGTACAAACTCGACCTCACGACCGCGGCCTTCGCCGATATGCAGGCCGACAGCGTGGTGTTTCTGGAGTGCGACCTCACGCGCCAGGTCTTCGCGGGCCTGACGCTGCAGCGATGCCAGTTTACCGACAGCAGGCTGGATGGGGCCGACTTCCGCAATGCCACGCTGACGCAGAGCAACTTCAAGGGCGCGTCGCTGCGTAATGCGGACTTCTCTGGCGTGGCGGCGGCGCAGACGATCTTTGCCGAAGCTGATCTGGGCGAAGCGAACTGCAGGCGCGGCCGTTTCGAGCAGTCGATCTGGGTCGATGCGAAGCTGCAGGACACGGCGTTCGAGGATGCCTTTCTGCCGCTGAGCGTGTTCCATCGCGCGCGCGCGAACCGAGCGGTCTTCCGTCGTGCCGAGTTGCAGGATGCCGATTTTTCGTACGCGGACCTCAGCGATGCTGACATGAGTGGCGCGCACTTTTTTCGTACGCGCTTTCATCGAGCCATTCAGCAGGGGACCCGCTTTTCCGCACGCGGTGGCATCATTGAAAACGACCCCGAACTGCACAAGGCGCAAGCCTGGTCCGGCGACTCCGCGTGAGTGGCAGGGCTCTGCGCAACCGATCAACGCCAAGAAGGGAATCATCATGAAAGTCGTTCCACTCCGCTCGGCCCCGGCCGAATCGACGCCGGTCCATTTCATCGGACGGCTGACGGCCCACATGCCCGATGGGCAGTTGGGGGTCGAAGACGACGAGGGTGTCGTGTGGATGTGCCGGCGCGCGGCGAGCTGCCTGCTCAAGCCGGAGCAGGGCGACACGGTGCTCCTGTCGGGGCCGGACCGGTTCCGGGTCTACCTGATCGCGGTGATCGAACAGGCCGACCCTGCCACGAGCCGCATTGATGCACCGGGCGACATCACGCTCGGCAGCCCCAGGGGCACGGTGTCGATCGAGAGCGCGGGCAATCTCAGCCTGCGAAGCGGCGCGACTCTGGAAATGAAAAGCACGCAATGGGCCGTGCAAGCCGACGAAGGAAATTGCCGCGTGGACCAGTTGCATGTCACGGCCCAGTCCGTGGATGCGACGGTGGGCCGGACGCGACTGGTCGGCAAGGTGCTGGAGACCGTCACCGACCGTATCGTGCAGATGGCGCGCAATGCGTTGCGTCTGGTGGAGGAAGTCGACCAGTCCCGTGTCGGCCACCTGGACTGCAAGGCCACGCAGACGGTGCGCATCCACGGCCAGCACACGATGGTGACCGGCAAGGAACTGGTGAAGGTCGACGCCTCGCAGATCCACATGGGCTGATACGGAGTCAACGATGTTTGCAAACTGCCAACTGATGGGCATGGACCTGGCCTTCCCGGATGTCTGCCGCACTCCGGTGCCTATTCCCTTTCCAAACATGGCCCTCGGGCCGATGGCCGTACCGAACGCCTGGAATATCCTCTTCATGGCGATGCCGGCCCACAACATGGCGACCACCACGCCCATCACGCTGGGCGACCAGCCCGGGGCGTTGGGCGGTGTGGTGTCGCAGACCTTCATGCAGCAATCGCGTCACCTCACCGGTGCGTTCACAGTGCTGCTCAAGGGCACGCCGGCCACCCGGGTGACCAGCATCACGCTGCAGAACCGCTGCAACATGGTGGGCATGCGCATCGTGCCGAGCCAGTTCAAGGTGCTGATGCTCGCAGCTTGAAAAAGCCTAGCTCCGGCGCAGGCCGGAGTCAGGCGGATGGGCGCGGCACAGCCGTCCCCGCCAGCGTCACCTGCTGCGGAAACCCCACCCACACCGCCAGCGCCGAGTAGTTGTCGCGCGATTCGTCGGCCTTGGCTTCGGCCGCGCGGCGCAGCAGCGCGAGCCACTCTTCGGCGCTGTCGGCCAGCTGCAGCGATCGCTCCATCACCTGCTGCGAGATGAGCTGCCAGAGGCCGTCGGTGCACAGCAGGAATGCATCGCCGTCGGCGAGCCGTTGAGGCGTCGCCACGGTGGTCTCCGCCGTGGCGCGCGCGCCGAGGGCGCGGTACAGCAGGTTGGTTTTTACCAGGCGCTCGCCCCCGTTGGCACCGTTGCCCAGCGCGGCTTCGCCGGAGCGCTCCGACAGGCTGTGGTCTTCGGTGCGCTGCATCAGCGCGCCGCGGCGGAACCAGTAGAGGCGGCTGTCGCCCACGTGGGCCCAGCAGGCCTGGCCGCTGGTGCGGTCCACGAACAGCGAGACGATGGTCGCGCTCATCCGGCTCTGGTCGGCGAGCTCCCGCTGCTTGGCAAGAATGGCGTCGTTGGCGGCCTTCACGGCCTGCTGGATGTCGTGTTGCGCCACCGACGGGTTGTCGACGAAGGTGTTGAGCGCGGTATCGACCGCGATGCGCGCGGCCAGCTCGCCGCCCGCGTTGCCGCCGACGCCGTCGCTCACGACGAAGCAGGCGTTGTATTCGTCCAGGTGGTAGCCGATGGCGTCCTGGTTGCCGCTGCGTTCGCCCACGCAGGAGAACTGCGACGTCGAAATGGGAACCGCGAAAGCACGGGTGGTTTCAAGCACGGCGTGCCTCCTTCAAGCGGTCCATCTCCTTGTCGTAGGCCTGTTGGAAGGCCCGGCCAAAGACGGCCTGAAAATCGTCCTCGACCGCGGCCGTCGTTTCCGCATGCAGCTTCTGCAGCTGGCGCCACAAACGCGCCTCGCGGCCGCCGGGCAGCAGCTTCTCGCCCAGTCCGCCGTCGTGCGGCGTGGCGGTGTTCAGCGCCGTGGGATCGAAGCGCTTCAGCACCGTGAGCAGCGCCGCGCGCATGCCGGCCACCATGCCGAGCTGATGCGACTGCAGGTCGGCGAGCGCGTCGTGCACGGCGGCTTCGGGCGACAGGAAGCCGGGCATGCGCGCGCCGAACATCTGCATCAGCACGGCGCGGCCGTTGGGAAGAATCTTGAACGGGTTGTTTTCCTCGTCGACGATCATCGTGATCTCGGCGCGCACTTCGCGCTTGAGCATGGCGCGCGACGAGAGCAGTTCGATGGTGCCGTCGGTGAACGCGCGCATGAGCCGGCCGAGGCGCCGCATGGCCTCGGTGTCCAGCGGCTGATGGCCGGCCACGTCGGGAACGCCGGCGCCTTCGAGAAAAGCCTTGAAGAGCTCGTCCGGCGAGGCGTCCGATGATGATGGCGACGCAGATGGCGCCACGGTGGCAAGCGGCGGGGCCGCGGCAGGCTTGGGTGCCGGTGCGGCCGGTTCAGGCGCCGTGGGCTTCGCAGGCGGTGCGGTCTCCATGCGAACGTCCGTGGCCGGCGCCAAGGCGGGAGGGCTCACGGGCTCGACAGGCGCCGATGCTGCTGGTGGCGGTGGCGGTGGCGGTGGCGGTGGCGGTGGCGGTGGCGCCGCCGGTTCTGGCGGCGCGGGCACCTCTGCCTTCACCGGCTTCGCAACAGCCGGCGGATCGAAGGCCACGGGGGTCGGCGGCCTGAACTGCGCCGACACTTCGCGCGCATGGTTCGCATGGCTGGGCCCTTGCTGCACGGCCGGCTTGGCGAGCAGGTCGAGTGCGGGATGCACGTTACCGAGCGGGTCTTCGTGGGTCAGCGCGGTGGGACGCGGATCCGAAAGCGGCGAAGGTGCGTTGCTGTCGGCGGCAAAGAAAGAGAGCGGGTCCACGCCACGCTTCAGCGTCACGTCGGACATGTCGTTGGCTGCCCGCGGGTTCAGTTCGGCCAGCGGATCGACCGGATTCCTGCGCGCCTGCGATGGCAGCTCGAAAGGCTCGTGCGCCATCGGGTCGGGCATGGGCTCGGCCGCGCTCTGTTCGCGGCGCGGCGCGTTCGCGAGGATGGCGTCCCAATCGGCGGCGGAGGGAATCTGCGAAGCCGCCGGACGAACGCTGGCCGGCGATGGCGATGGCGATGGCGATGGCGATGGCACCGGTGCTGGCGGCGGAGCGAACACGGGCTTCGCAACGGGCGGTGGTTCCGATGCTGGCGGCGGCATGGCCACGGTGGCGGGCTGTGCCTCGCCGATGGGCAGCGCGCCCGCGCCGAAGAGATCGGAGAACACATCGGACACCGGCGCGGCCGGCAGCAACGTGTCCATGGACGCTGGTGCCGTCGCATTCGCGGGTACGGGAACATCGCGCACGGGCGCGATGGGCGGTGGTGGCGCCGCGGCCGGCATCGGCACTGCGGCCGCAACGCGATGCCCGCTTGCCGCTTCCAGCACGTAGCTTCCGATGGTCACGCGGTCGCCGTCGGCCACCGGCGATTCCTGCTCGTGCTGCAGCGTGCGTCCGTTGACGCCGATGGGAAGCACCGCGCTCATGTTGCGCAGCACCGCCACACCCTTGTCGTCGAAGCGCACGGTGGCCTGCAGGCGCGAGATCTGGCGCTGCTCGTCGGGCAGCACCAGGTGGTTGTCGGGGCTGCGTCCGATCGTTCCGCCGGGCGCCGCGAGAAGGGCCGAAGGCCCCGAGGCCACCGGCCTGCCGGCATGTTCGATCACCGTCCAACGCATGGCATCTCCGTGTTCATGTCGAGCCGCGGCTCACCGCCTGCGGCGTTCAACGCTTCATTCGCTTGGCTGCCTCGAACGCCGGGCCCCAGACCGGGTGCTTGCGCTCGGCAACGCTCAGGTCGAAGTTGGGAAACGCATCGAGAAGCTTGCGAAATTGCGTGCGGCATTCGGGCACCTGGTTGGCCACGCAATAGCTGAACGCCTCGAGCTTCATGGCGTCGAGCCGCGTGCCAGGCTCTGCTGCGTCGAATACCGACACGCCGCCGCTCTTGAGCGTGGTGACGGCCTTGGCGTAATCGCCTTCGTCATAGGCCTGCTGCGCGCGTTCGAGCGTGGTGCGCGCCACTTGCTGGCTCAATCGTTCGGGTTGCGGCGGCTCGGGCGGGGGCGTGGTCGTGCAACCAGCCACCAAAAATAACGTGAACGCCAAAGCAGGCAGACATGATTTCAATCTTCTCTCCTACCTCGCAAAAGGCAATGCTTGAGATAGTGTGCCGCTGTCATTGCGACAGGCACACGATGCGACGCGGTTCGTGCGCACGACTTCGATAATATAGGCCGCGAACCTCTGGGGAAGATCTCATGCATCGACGAACCTTGCTTCAAGGCGCACTTGCAACCGTACCGTTGTTTGGTGGCCTCAGTGGATGCGCATCGACAGCGAAGTCATTGCCCACACCTTACGCCGTCACCATTCGCATCGACGATGGCGTCAACCCCGACGGACGCGGCCAGCCGGCGCCGATTCTCGTCAAGGTCTTCGAGCTGAAATCTTCCGGTAACTTCGAGACGGCAGACTACTTTGCACTACAGGACCGCGATCGCGAAACGCTTTCGACGGAACTCGTGAACGCCGACCAGGCCATCATGCGCAGCGGCGAAGAGCGCGTCTTCAAGCGAGAGGCGGGGCTCGACTCGCGCGCCATCGGCATCATCGCCGGCTACCGCAAGCTCGAGGCCTCGCGCTGGCGCATCGTGCTGCCGCTCAAGGAACCGAAGCAAACCAACCTGTACAAGGTGTGGCAGTTTTCGCCGAGCGAACAAGGCGTGCGCATCGCCATTCGAAAGACAGGCATCGAGTTACTACCAACTCGTTAACTTTCATGCTTTTAGTAATGCTTAAGTGCGAGTAGTCGCGAACGAAATTCGGTGCAAAACGTAAGAGGCGCCGTGTAGCATCAAGAGAAAAAAATCGATCAATCGGGAGACGTCGAAAGACGCATCTCGCCGCTTCAGTGTGGGCACTCCCCAGGAGGTTCTTTGGTGACAGTTCGCAATCCGGGCGCCGGCAGGCAGGGCGTCCATCCGCAGGCGTTGGCGAATCGCGTGGTGTGGTCCGAAGGCATGTACCTGCGGCCCCAGCATTTCCAGCAGCTGGAGCGCTATGTCGAGCAGTACGTCACGCGCCGTACCGCGGGCCTGCAAGGCGCCTACTGGGGATGGCTTCACCTGGACATCGACCGCGATGCCTACGCACTCGGCCGCGTGTCGCTGCTCGGCGGCGCGGGCGTGCTGCCCGATGGCACGCCGTTCTCGTTCGGCGCCGAAGATGCGCCGCCGCCTTATGAAGTGCCGAGCGACCTGACCGACGAACTCATCGTGCTCGCGCTGCCGCTGCGCCGCACCGGCAGCGAAGAAATCATCTTCTCGGACGACGAAGGCTCGGCCGCGCGTTTTGGCGTGATCGAGCGCGAGGTGGCCGATGGCAACGCAGTGGCGCTCGGCCCCGCGGTGCTGCAGCTTGCGAAGCCGCGCCTGCGCCTGGCGCGTGCGTCGTCTCTCACGGCGGAGTGGCAGGCGATTGGCGCGGTGCGCGTGATCGAGCGCCGCACCGACCACAAGCTGGTGATCGACGCCAACTACATTCCGCCGGTGCTCGATGCGTCGGCGCACGCCATGCTGCGCAGCATGATCGCCGAGCTGCACGGGCTGCTCACGCAGCGTTCGGAGGCGCTGGCCTCGCGCCTCTCGCAGCCCGGGCGCGGCGGCGTGAGCGAGGTCTCCGACTTTCTTCTGCTCGAACTGGTGAACCGCTATCTCGCAACCACGTGGCATGCCCAGCAGGCGGTGCAGGTGCATCCGGAACATCTGTTCGTCGACTGGCTCAAGCTCGCCTGCCATCTCGCCACGCACACCTCGCCCACGCGGCGGCCCGTGGTGTGGCCGGTGTACGACCACGACAACCTCAACGAGAGCATCCGCCCGCTGATGGAAGAACTGCGGCGATCGCTCTCGGCGGTGCTCGAGCAGAGCGCCATCGCCATTGAGCTCGAAGAGCGCAGCCACGGCGTGCGCGTGGGACGCATGCCCGATCCGGTGCTGGTGCGCAATGCGGGCTTCGTGCTGGCGGTGCATGCCGACCTGCCGGCCGACGCGATCCAGCAGCGCTTTCCGACGCAGGTCAAGATCGGCTCGGTCGAGCGCATTCGCGACCTGGTGCAACTGCAGCTGCCCGGCGTGACGGTGCGGCCGCTGCCGGTGGCGCCGCGGCAGATTCCATACAACGCGGGCTATCACTATTTCGAACTCGACAAGAGCGGCGACATGTGGCGCCAGCTCGAAAAATCGGGCGGCGTTGCAATGCACCTGGCCGGCGACTTCCCGGGGCTGGCCATGGAGTTCTGGGCAATTCGTCCGTGAGGGACCCTATGAACGGTGTCAACGACATGGCCGTCGGTCCGGGAGGCTTCGTGCCGCCGAACCCGGGCGGCAGCGGCAACAGCGATCACGCGGGCGTACCGCCGGCGTCGCGCGGCCTCGGCCAGCAACCCCAGTCATTCACCGCATGGCACGACGCGCGCCGTCCGCATGCGGGCGACACGGCGCTGGCGGGCAACAACCCGCTGGTTGCCGCGGCCAACCCGCTGCTCGACCTGATCCCGCAGATCCGCGCCACCGGCCACCACGATGCGCCCGCGCAATTGCGCGAGCACCTGGTCGACGAGGTGAGGCGCTTCGAAACGCGCGCGCAGCAAAGCGGCATTGCGCCCGAGGTGATCATCGGCGCGCGCTACTGCCTGTGCACCGCGGTCGATGAAGCCGCCGCGCTCACGCCCTGGGGCGGCAGCATCTGGTCGTCGCAGAGCCTGCTCGTGATGTTCCACAACGAGACCTGGGGCGGCGAGAAATTCTTCCAGCTGCTGTCGCGCCTGGTGCAGAACCCGCAGCAGCATCTGCAGCTCATCGAGCTCATCTATTTCTGCCTGGCGATGGGTTTCGAAGGGCGCTTCCGGGTCATCGACAACGGCCGCACGCAGCTCGAAACGCTCAAGCAGCGGCTGCTGCAGATCATCCGCCAGACGCGCGGAGAAATTGCCGTGCCGCTGTCGCCGCACTGGCAGGACGCGAGTGCGCCGGTGCGCCGCACGCGCAACTGGCTGCCGCTGTGGGCCGTGGGCGCGGTGGCGGCGGTGCTGCTGGTGCTGGTGTTCGGCGTGCTCACGTTCAGCCTGGCCGGCCGCTCGGATGGTGCGTTCGCGGCCGTGAATGCGGTGCGCCTGCCGCAGACCGCGCGCGCCGTGGCGCAACCCGCGCCGCAGCCGCGGCTGCAGCGCTTTCTCGAACCCGAAATCCGCGACGGCCTGCTGACGGTGCGCGACGAGGCCGACCGCAGCGTGGTGGTGCTGCGCGGCGACGGCCTGTTCGCATCGGGCTCTGACCGCGTGCTCGACCGCTATGCGCCCGTGCTCGCGCGCGTGGCCGATGCGCTCAACGCCGTGGAAGGCAACGTGCTGGTCAGCGGCTTCAGCGACGACCAGCCGATTCGCAGCGTGCGCTTCCCGTCCAACTGGCAGCTCTCGCAGGCGCGCGCCGATGCGGTCAAGAAAATGATCGCCACGCGCGTCACACGGCCCGAGCGCCTGCGCGCCGAAGGCCGCGGCGATGCCGACCCCCTGGCGCCCAACGATTCACCGGCCAACCGCGCGCGCAACCGGCGGGTCGAGGTGACGCTGCTGGTGGCACCCGTGGCCGGCGCCGCAGCCGCAGCGCCGCAGGGAGGAGCCCGCTGATGCTGCGCGCGATTTTCCGTTTCCTCGTGAGCCGCGACCTGTGGGTTTTTCTCGGCCTCTTGGCCGTCGCGTTCCTGATCTGGGTCATCGGTCCCGTCATCGCGGTGGGCCGCTACCGGCCGTTCGAAAGCGAGTTCGTCCGCATCGTCGTGATCGCGCTGATGTTCGCGATCTGGATCGCGCGGGTGCTCTACCGCAAATGGCGCGAGCGGCGCCTCAATGCCCAACTGCTCAACCAGCTGCGCACGCCGTCCGCGAAGGAGAAGGCCGCCAAGCCCGAAGACGCGCCCGAGATCAAGGAGCTGCAAAGCGGCTTCACCGACGCCACCGCCATCCTGAAGAACATGCGATTCGGTACGGGCGCCGAAGGCAAGGCCGCGGGCCGCTTCGCGGTGTTCGACCGGCAGTACCTGTACCAGCTGCCCTGGTACATCTTCATCGGTGCGCCGGGCTCGGGCAAGACCACGGCGCTGGTCAACTCCGACCTCGACTTTCCGCTGGCCGACCAACTCGGCAAGGCCGCGGTGCGCGGCATCGGCGGCACGCGCAACTGCGACTGGTGGTTTACCAACGAGGCGGTGCTGATCGACACCGCGGGGCGCTACACCACGCACGAGAGCAACCGCGAAACCGACGAGAGCGAGTGGAAGGGCTTTCTCGACCTCTTGAAGAAGTTCAGGCCGCGCCAGCCGATCAACGGCGCGATCCTCACCATCAGCATTGCCGACCTGCCGCTGGCCGACGACGCACAGCGCGCGCGCCACGCCATGGCGCTGCGCAAGCGGCTGCTCGAACTGCGCAACGGCCTGGGCATCAACTTTCCGGTGTACGTGCTGGTCACCAAGACCGACTTGCTGGCCGGTTTCAACGAGTACTTCGGCTCGCTGGGCCGCGCCGAGCGCTCGCAGGTCTGGGGCTTTACCTTTCCGATCGACGCCAACCCGGCGGACCCGGCCAAGGCCGACCTGCGCGAGCGCTTCCACCAGGAATACAAGCTGCTGCACCAGCGCCTGGACGAGCGCCTGCCCGAGCTGCTGGCGGCCGAGCCCGACCAGATGCGCCGCGCGCAGGCCTACCTGCTGCCGCAGCAGTTCGCGAGCTTCGAGGACATCCTCGGCACCTTCCTGGCCGACGTGTTCAACCCCTCGAAGTTCGAGGTGGCGCCCATGCTGCGGGGCGTGTACTTCACGAGCGGCACGCAGGAGGGCACGGCCTTCGATCGCGTGATGGGCGCCATCAAGCGCTACCTGCAGGTCAACGCGCCGCCCGCGCCGCCGCCGGGCCCGGGCAAGAGCTACTTCCTCAAGGAGCTGCTGCAGCAGGTGATCTTCCGCGACGCGGGCGTGGCCGGCACCAACCTGCGCTGGTACCGGCGCAAGCGGGCCATCGACCTGGCGGGCTACAGCCTCATCGGACTGCTGCTGGTGGTGCTGCTGGGTGCCGGCATCAACAGCTGGCGCAACAACCGCGACTACGTGGCCGAGGTCGACAACAACGCCAAGGCCTTCAACAAGGCCGCGGCGCGCGGCGAGCTGCCGACGGTGGTCGATTCGAACAGCGACATCGCGACCTCCTTGCCGGTGCTCGACCGCCTGCGCGACCTGCCCAAGTCGGGCCAGTTCGACATCGGCGATCCGCCCGTCGGCTACCGCTTCGGGCTCTACCAGGGCGAGAAGCTCCAGGCCGCGACCGATGGCGTCTACCAGCGCGCGCTCGAGAGCGTGCTGCTGCCGCAGGCCGCGCAGCGCGTGGAGCAGGCGCTGCGCGAGGCCTCGAAGACCGATGCCGAATACAGCTACGAGGCGCTCAAGGCCTACCTCATGCTGTATGACGCGGAGCGCTACGACGCCGACTTCCTGCAGGCCTGGCTGCTCACCGACGTGGACCGCAAGATCGGCGCCTCGCTCACGCGCGAGCAGCGTACCAACCTCGAGACGCACCTGCAGGCGCTGTTCGCGGGGCGCGTGGTGACCTCGCCGTTTGCCAAGGACGACCGGCTCGTGACCGAGACGCGCGGCCGGCTGGCCGGCGTGCCGTTGGCGCAGCGCTCCTATGCGCGGCTGCGGCGCATCCTGCTGCAGACCAGCCCGCCCAACGCCTTCAGCATTGCGGAGGCGGCGGGGGCCGAGTCCGCGCTGGTCATCAAGCGCGCCAGCGGCAAGCCGCTGACCGACGGCATTCCGACGCTGTTCACCTACCGCGGCTACTGGGATATCTTCGACAAGCGCATGGCGGAAACCACGCTCGCGCTCGAGCAGGAAGACCGCTGGGTGCTGCAGATCCGCGCGCCGGGCATCACCGACATCACCTCGCGCGAGCTGCTGCTGCGCGAGGTGCGGCGGCTCTATCTCACCGACTACATCCGCATCTGGGACGAGTACCTGACCGACGTTCGCCTGGCCGACAGCCGCTCGCTGCTGCAGAGCATCCAGATGACGCGCGTGCTCTCGACCTCGGAGTCGCCGATGTCGCGCCTCATTCGCGGCGCCGCGCGCGAGACCGACCTGCTGCGCAACCACGACGAGGCCGCGCGCAGCCTGCTCGACCAGGCGCAGAACCGTGTGGCCAGCACGCGCGAGCGCATCGAGCAGCTCATCGGCCAGCCCGACGGCAGCCAGCGCCGCAACACCGCGCCGGACCGGCCCGAGTCGCTGGTGGACAACCACTTTGCGCCGCTTCGCCGCATGGTCACCGCGCCCAAGGCCGGCGGGCAGGCACCCATCGACGCCACGGCCGCGCTCATCAACGAGCTCTACACCTTTCTCACGGCCACCGACACGGCACTGCGCAGCGGCAACATCCCGCCTTCGAGCGATGCGGTGACCAAGGTGCAGGCCGAGGCGGGCCGTCTGCCGGTGCCGTTCCAGGGCATGCTGAACGACCTCTCGGCCACCGCGTCGTCCAAGGCAGCGGCCGTGACGCGGCAGAACATCGGGCAGAGTGCGGCCGCCACCATCGGGCAGTTCTGCAACCAGGCCATCGCGGGGCGCTATCCGTTCTCCCGCGGCTCCAACCGCGACGTGGCGGCCGGCGACTTTGCGCAGCTGTTCGCACCGGGCGGCATGATGGACGACTTCTTCCAGAAGAACCTGGCCTCGCAGGTCGACACCTCCGTCAACCCGTGGGCCTTCAAGCGCAGCGTCGACGGCAGCTCGCAGGGCCGCTCGGCCTACCTCGATTCGTTCCAGAAGGCGCAGGCAATCCGCGACGTGTTCTTCATGGGCATGGCGGGCGGCCGCACGCCGTCGTTCAGCATCGACATCCGGCCCGAGGACATGGACGCCGCCATCAGCCAGTTCACGCTCGACATCGACGGCCAGACGGTGCGCTATGCGCACGGCCCGCAGGCGCCCAGCACCGTCAAGTGGCCCGGCCCGCGCAACAGCAACCAGGTGCGGCTGCAGGTCACCACCGCCAATGGCACACCGGCCGGTGGCATCGTGACCGAAGGGCCGTGGGCGCTGCACCGGCTGTTCGACAAGGCGTCTGTCTCGGCGGGCAACTCGCCCGAATCGTTCAACGCCACCTTCGACCTGCAGGGCAAGAAGGTG
Source organism: Variovorax palleresanus (assembly GCF_051144945.1). Taxonomy (NCBI): domain Bacteria; kingdom Pseudomonadati; phylum Pseudomonadota; class Betaproteobacteria; order Burkholderiales; family Comamonadaceae; genus Variovorax; species Variovorax palleresanus. The sequence goes on from NZ_JBJNVP010000002.1 coordinate 2,791,283, forward strand.
GTGCTGGCGGTGACTGCGAACAGCGTCTACAACCCGCTGCGCCTGTCGCAGATGAATGGCTTCTCTTGTCCCGGAAAGTCCTGACATGAACAGCGGCATTCCTTTGCCCCGTGTGTGGGTGCCGGCCGACGAGCAGATCGGCTGGTACGGCAAGCTGCCGGCGGCCGGCGACTTTCTCTATCGGCGCATGCCGCGCGAGCTCCAGGCCTGGTGGGACCGCTGGATGCAGAACGGCCTTGGCGCCTTCAAGCGCTGGCCCGACGCCATGACGCGGCACTACGTCGTCGCGCCGGTCTGGAACTTTGCCATTCCCGCAACGCAGGGCGTGGACGCGGTGCAGTTCGGCTGCATTGCGCCCAGTTGCGACCGCGTGGGGCGCTACTACCCCGTGTGCGTGACGCTGCAGGTGGCGGCATCCAACTACCGCCCGTCCATGCTGGAGGGTTCCGCCGCGTGGTACTGGCAGTGCGGCACGGCCTTGCTGCAGGCGATTCGCCACAGCGTTCCGCCCGACCAGTTCGACCACCAGGTGCTGGCCGCGGCCCATGGCGGCTTCCAGACTGCGAGCGGCGGCTCGGACGACATCCTTTCGATCCTCGGGCCCGCGGCCGGAGGCGTCGGCGCGGGCGCGCAGCAGCGCCTCGGCTGGCCCGAGCTTCCGCTGTGCTTCGATGCCTTCGGAAGCACCAGCTACTGGTGGACCAACCAGGCGGACGGCTCGCCGCTGCGAACCGCCGCGCACGGCGGAGGCCTCAACACACCATTGTTTTCGAAGTTGTTTTCACAGGGGCATGTGCCATGGGCATGAATAACGCCAGCAGCAGCAACACCAGCAGCAGCGCGCCGGCCGATCCGCAGGAGCGGCCCCATCCGCTGGCGGCGGGCCATCGGCTGGACGAGTTCGAACTGCTCGAGGTGATCGGCGAAGGCGGCTTCGGCATCGTCTACCGGGCCTACGACCACTCGCTGCAGCGCGAGGTGGCCATCAAGGAATACATGCCGTCGATGCTCGCGCGCCGCGTGGGCGACGACAGCGTGCACGTGCGCTCCGACCGGCTCACGGCCACCTTCCAGGCGGGCCTGCGCAGCTTCATCAACGAGGCGCGCACGCTCGCGCAGTTCAGCCATCCGGCACTGGTGCGGGTGCATCGCTTCTGGGAGGCGAACTCCACCGCCTACATGGCGATTCAGCTTTATCGCGGCCGCACGCTGCGGCGCCTTGCCGAGGAAGAGCCGTCGAAGATTTCCGAGGCCTGGCTGCTCGGCATGCTGGGCCCGCTGCTCGGCGCGCTGGAAACGCTGCACCGCAGCCAGTGCTTCCACCGCGACATCGCGCCCGACAACATCTTCATCCAGCAGGACGACATGCCGGTGCTGCTGGACTTCGGCGCGGCGCGCAAGTCGATTGCCGACCTCGTCGACGAAGTGGCGGTGATGGTGAAGTCGGGCTATTCGCCGATCGAGCAGTACGCCGACGACAACACGCTGCTGCAGGGCGCGTGGACCGACCTCTATGCACTGGGCGCCGTGCTGTATCGCGCGGTCACCGGGCATCCACCGCCCTCGGCCGTGGTACGCAGCGTGCAGGACGCCTATGTGCCGCTGTCTTCGCTCGGCCGCGGCGACCTGAGCCCGGGCTTCTGCGCGGCGGTCGACCACACGCTGGCGGTGCACAGCAAGGACCGCACGCAGACCGTGGCCGCATTCGCGGCCGAGCTGGGCCTGGCCAAACTTGGCGACACCTACGTGAGCGGGCTGCCGGCGCCGACGGTCATCGTTCCGCCGCCTTCGAAGGCGGCGCCAGCAGTGGTGCCTCCGCCGCAGCAAGCGCCGGCCGCGCCCGCCAAGCCCGCCGCGGCACCGGAAGCCGCCGCATCGGCCGGGGTCGTGCAAGCCAAGGCCGCGGTGCCCGAACCGGTCGAGGCCAAGTCAGAGCCCGAGCCCGAGGCCGAGGTCGTCGCCACGGCCAAGCCGGCTCCGGCGCCTTCGTCCAAGGCCGCCGCGCCGCGCGAGGTCGCAGTGCCGGCACGCGCCCCGTCGGCAGCGGCCAAGCCGCTGCCACCGTTGTCGTCCGCCAAGAAAAAATCGTCGCGCCCGCCGTGGCTGCTGGTCGGCGCGCTGTTGATCGCACTGGTGGCCGTGGGCAGCTGGATCGGACTTCGCCTGGGTTCGTGGAAGCAGGAGACTTCGACCGCGATGGCGCCGGTGCCTCCGCCTTCGGGCCCGATGTCCGCCAACGCGCCGCCTCCCGCCGCCGTGCCGCCGGGCGATGGCGGCACGGCGCCCGCAGGAGGCAACGTGGCCGCAGCCCCTGGCGGCGCCACGCCTTCCGCGCCGGCGGCCAGTGCGCCGGCCGGTTCGTTGACGCCGCTGGACAGCGTGCCGGTCATTGCCCCGGCGCCGGCAGCGCAGGCCAACGCGGCAACACCGGCGACGCCAGCGACGTCGCCAACGGCACCGACAGCCGCCACGCCGGCCACACCGGCCATCTCGCCGGAGGCCGCCCTTGCCACCAGCGAGGTCGAAGACTGGAACCTGGCACAGGCCGAGAACACGCGCGAGGGCTACGAGGCCTACCTGCGCCGCTACCGGCGCGGCCTGCATGCGCGCGAGGCCCGCAATGCGCTTGCCGAGCTGAACCGGCTCTCGACCACCGTGCCGGCGGCGCCCGGCACCACGCCGACGAACGCCGTTCCCACCGTGGTGGCGGGCGGCGCCACGCCGCCGGCCACAGCACAGCCGGCCGCCCCCCCCGGCATGGGACGCGTGGTGCTCAACATACGGCCCTGGGGCCAGGTCCTGGTCGACGGCGCCGAGCGCGGCGTGAGCCCGCCGCTCAAGTCACTGTCGCTGCGCCCGGGCATCTACAACATCGAAGTGCGCAACGGCGACCTCGACGTGTACCGGCAGCGCGTGACGGTGCAGGACAGCCGCTCGGCGCCCGTGGTGAGCCACGAGTTCAAGTAGCGGCGTCGGCGGGAGCCCGGCGCCAGCGCTGCGCGGCGACCAGCGCCAGCACCGCGACGACGCTGGCCGCCAGCAGCACCCAGAGGCCGGGCGTGTAGCCGGCGTCCGGCTGCCACATCACGCCGAGCATCAGCGGCGCCAGCGCGCGGGCGATGGCGCTCGGCAGGCCCAGCGCGCCGTTGAGCGTGGCCACGTGCTCGCGGCTCACGTACTGCGCGATGGCGGTGCCCTTCACGATCGTGAGCATGCCGTTGCCCATGCCGTAGAAGAACACGAACAGCAGCGCGGCGCCCGGATGGGCCGCACCCGCAAGCAGCGCCAGCAGGCCGAGCGGAATCAGGCAGGGAATCAGCCGGTTCGCAAGATGCAGGTCGAAATGGTGCTCGAAGAAATACAGCAGCGCCCGTCCCAGCACCTGCACCAGCCCGATGCTCGCGGGCAGGGCGATGGCCCACGACTCGGCGAGCCCGGCACCCCGCAGCAGGCTCACCATGTGCGGCGGCAGCGCGGCCGTGACCGCCATCAGCAGCACGGTGAACACGCCCACGAACAGGAAAGGCGCGCTGCGCATGTGGTGACTCGCGGAACGCCCGACGGGTGCGGCGCCGGCCACGCTGCCGGCACGTATGGCCACGGGCGTGGGAGCCGGGGCATGCCGCAGCACGCGGGCATGCAGCGGCGCACAGATGAACAGATGGATGGCCGCCAGCACCCAGAGCGCGTGCCGCCAACCGAGTTCGGCAATCAGCCAGGCCACCAGCGGGATGAACACCGTGCTGGCCAGCCCACCGAGAAAAGTCAGCGTGATGATCGCGCGGCGAAAGTCGTGGGGGAAGCGACGCGTGACGATGGAGAACGCGGGGTTGTAGAGCGTGGCCGCCAGCCCCGCCCCGAGCAGCGTCCAGGCCAGGTAGAAGCCGAGGGCGCCGTGCACCACGCTGTGCAGCAACAGGCCGGCCGCGATGACCAGCGAGCCGCCCGCCATCACCGCGCGCTCGTGCCCGCGGTCGATCCAGCGTCCGACCGGCCATGCCAGCGCGCCTTCGGCCAGCAGCGCAAGGCTGAAGGCCAGCGACGACTGCGCCCGGCCCAGGCCCAGCTCGCGTTCGACCGGCTCCATCAGCAGCGCAAAGGCGTAGAACACGCTGCCCCAGGTGATGAGCTGGCCGACAGACAGCCAGCCGACCAGGCGGCGGTTGTAGAGCGTGGGAGCGGGTGGGTTCACCGCGGATCAGTGTCGCAAAGCCCGGCGGTACTGCACCGCCTCCGCCACGTGCTCCGCTCGCACCGACTCGGCGCCCGCCAGGTCGGCCACCGTGCGTGCCACCTTGAGCGCGCGGTGCGTGCTGCGCGCCGACCAGCCGAGCTTGGCGGCGGCATTCACCATGAACTTGCGCGCCGCATCGTCCAGCGCCGCATGCTGGTCGATGGCGCCGGCCTGCAGCGCCTGGTTGGGGCTGCCCTGGCGCTGCAGCGCGAATTCGCGCGCGGCGACCACGCGGGTGCGGATGCTGCCGGTCGATTCCCCGGCGGGCGCGCCGAGCAGTTGCTGCGCCGAGACCGCGGGCACTTCGATGTGCAGGTCGATGCGGTCGAGCAGCGGGCCGCTGAGCTTGCCCTGGTAGCGCAAGATCTGGTCGGGCGTGCAGCGGCAAGCCTTCAGCGTCGAGCCCAGGTAGCCGCAAGGGCAGGGGTTCATGGCCGCAATGAGCTGGAAGCGGGCCGGAAACTCGGCGCGCCGGGCGGCCCGCGCGATGGTGATGGTGCCGGTCTCGAGCGGCTCGCGCAGCGCCTCGAGCGCGGATCGCGCGAACTCGGGAAATTCGTCCAAAAACAGCACGCCGTGGTGCGCCTGCGAGATCTCGCCCGGCCGCGGGGGCGAGCCGCCTGTAAGCGACGTCGAAAAATGCGAATGGCCCTGGATCTACTGCCGCCAAATGCGAATGGACCGGTCCCGGACGGTGACTGGTGGTTGCAAGCTGCACTTCGGCACACCCGATGCGCTTGCGCCCTACCGATCCGCCGGGCCTGCCGGCCCTTCTGCAGAGACATTTTCCAGAATCGCCACAGCCTGGCGCGCATGGACCAGCGCTCGCTCGACGCCCCCATCGGAGGCCACGTTCGTGCCATGGCGTGCTGCTATTGCACGCAGGCAGAAGTTCAGCACGCTGGTCGGCGCTCCCAGTTTCTCGCTCTCGTACCGGCTCAGGCAGGTACGGTCGACCCCGAGCACCTTGGCGAAGTCGGTCTTCGTGAGGGGGCCGCGGGCGGCCTGAATCAGTTCGCTTTGAGATGCAGGAAAGGGCATTGGGTTGTGCTTCTATTGCACAGATTGTGTGATAATAGCACGCGAAATGTATCTACGATCAACCCCAAAGGGCAGTCCAAGTTGAGCTGGCAGAGCTAATCACAGCGCAATATCCTTAACAGCACCTCGCGGTGCATGGTGGCGTCCGAACGACTCCTAACCGCATCTGGAACAACCTATGAACGCAGAAATCCTCAAGCGAGTGGTCCGGGCCATCGCAGACGGTTCTCAGGAAGACTTGGAGCGGCTTGCGGGCAAGATCGTTGAGTCCGAGCGCAAGACTGGGCATGTCAAGCTCGCGGCCCAGCTCGAGGCGATCCTGAAGCAGGCCAAGCCGGCACGCGCGCCTACCGTGCAGGAAAGCCCGGAAGTTGGTCGCCCCTTGGCGGCACTGCCGATAAGCCGCCGCCATGGCGAGTCTTTGGCAACGCTCATCGCGACCGATGCGCTCGAGCATCACATGGTCTTGCCTGAGGAGATCGAGCACCGGTTCGCGCGCGTCGAATCCGAATATGCCGCGCGAGACAGGTTGCGAATTTTTGGCCTCAAGCCCAGAAAGACGATCCTCTTGTACGGACCTCCAGGCTGCGGAAAGTCGCTCGGTGCCAAACGGCTCGCATGGGCCACGGGCCTGCCACTGATGAAGGTCCGCTTCGATGCGCTGGTGTCTTCCTATTTCGGTGAGTCCGCGTCCAACCTGCGCTCGATCTTCGACGCTGCGCGCGGGCGTCCCTGCGTGCTGCTCTTGGACGAATGCGACTTCATCGCCCGCTCTCGTACGAACTCACGGGATGTCGGTGAAGCTTCGCGCATCGTGAATTCATTGCTTCAGCTGATGGAAGATTACGACGCCCCGGGCCTGCTCGTGGCGACGACGAACATCGAGGAGTCGCTGGACTCGGCGCTCTTCCGTCGCTTCGACGACGTGTTCATGATCCCATTGCCAGGCGCGGTTGAAATCGAAAGGCTGCTGAGGGAGACGCTGGCCTCGGTCCAGTTCGTGGAGCCCATCGACTGGAAAAGTCTCGTCGAGCAATTACACGGAGCGTCGGCAGCGATGGTCGTGAAGGCTGCGCAGGATGCCGCAAAGGCCGCGGTGCTGGGCGGCGGGCATCTACTAACCCAAGCGCACTTGCGACAAGCTATCCTCGAGCAACGGAGACACGAGAACTCCGCTCGAGGAGAGTAGGGATTGCCAGGTAACCATAACTTTGAGCATCTTTCTTTGGTTCGACGTTTTGAGGGCGAGGCGAAGCTTCGTGGTAACGGCAAGCCATCGCCTCAGACGCTTGCGAATAAGCAATTTCGTGCCGCACATACCGCTACGCTGACGCAAGCGGCGGACCGCCTGGCTGCAAATTGGCAGGCGCGTCTGGAGAGTCGAAGTCGTGCAGGCGATGCTGTTCCGCCGGTACCAGCTGGGTTTCCGATCCTGCTCAAGATTGATCCGGACCTCGAAATCGACCAGCTGCGATCCGCCTTAGGGCTGGAGATAGTTTGTGAGCAGGAAGACGGCTATGTGATCGTGGCTTCCGAATCCATCGATCTGGCCGTGCTCCGCCGAAAGATCAAGGACTTCGGTGTCAGCATTCACGGGTCCGCCACCGTCGCAAGCGTGCACATGCTGTTCGACGATCCTGATCAGCAGGAGCGGCTGGGTCGGATCCTTTCGGATCAGTTGATGGAGGCGTGGGGAGCGATCGACGACGTCCAGAACTATGTCATCGACATTGGCGTCGCCTGTGTCGGCACCATCGAAATCCCGTCGAAGCCCACACGCGGGGAAACCACCCCTGACGATAAGTGGGACGCGCGAATGCGCGTGTGGACAAGACGGCGAGATGAGGCTTATGACGCGTGGGATGTGCTCAAAAGCAGCCGTGAAAGCGCGCTGAACACGTTTGTCCAAGCCTATGGCGGAACGATCCTGCGCATTCGGGATGCAATGGATTTCGAGTCGGGCGTCCTTTCCGACAGCTTCTCGGTTCGGTTGCGCATTTCGGGGCAGGGCTTGCGCGACCTGATCCTGAATTTCCCTTTCATCTTCGAGGTCGCCGAGCCTGAAGACATCGAATTCCCTCGAGGCGCAACGGGCACCGCTGGCGCCGCTGGCGTAGGGGTAGCGCCGATACCGCCCGATGCGGGCGCGCCAGCAGTCTGCATCATCGACAGTGGTATCCAGGAAGGACATGTCCTGCTGCGACCTGCCATTGACACTGCGGCTTCGTACAACTTCATGCCGGGCACGCAGCCGACCGATGTTGCCGACTATGTCTCGGGTGGAGGGCATGGCACGCGAGTCGCCGGCGCGGTTCTGTACGGTGAGAACATCCCCTTAACTGGCACTCCTCAGTTGCCCTTCTGGATCCAGAATGCCCGCGTGCTCGACCAGCACAACCAGATGCCTCAGGGGCTGTTCCCTGCAGATGCCATTCGGGCGGCCGTAGAGCGGTTTCGCAGCAGCGCCAGAGCGACACGCATCTTCAACCACTCCATCAACGCTTATGGGTACTGTCGTCTGCGGCATATGTCTTCATGGGCCGCGGAGATTGACGCTGTGAGTGCCCAATACGACGTCCTCGTGGTCCAGAGTGCGGGCAACCTCTCGCCCACCGGCCCGCAGCGTCATCCCGGCATCGAGGATCATTTGAACGCCGGTCGCGAATATCCCGCGTATCTCTGCGAGCCGGCCTCGCGCATCTCGAGTCCCGCGCAGAGTCTGCAGGCCCTCACCGTCGGCTCTGTGGGCTACGGCGCATACTCGGGGACTGACTGGAGAAGCTTTGTGCCTGCCGGCGATCATCCGGCTGCATTCTCTCGCTCGGGCCCGGGCATCTGGGATGTTCTCAAGCCCGAAGTGGTCGAGTACGGAGGTGACTTCGTTCGCTCAACCAGCGGTGCGCACGATGTCCGCGGAAGTGAGGGCGTGGCATGCCCGCCACTCGTCAGGTCCACGATGTATCCGCCAGGGCCGGCAGCCGACCGGGACGCTGCAGGGACTTCCTTCGCCGCACCGAAGGTCGCTCGTATTGCCGCCAGGGTTCAGCAGGTGCTGCCGGCGCATAGCGCACTTCTTTACCGGGCGCTCGTTGTTCAGTCTGCCCAATGGCCGGCGTGGGCAGGAGCTGTCCATGCCAGACTTCAGAACCTGCGGGCTTGCAAGAGCAAGCCTGCCAAGGTGAAGCAAGAATTGGCCGCGCTGCAACAGGACGCTGCAGCGATTCTGCGCACCATTGGATTCGGCATACCGAATGAAAGCCGGGCAACGGAAAACGATGTGCACCGCACGACACTGATCACCGACGAGGTCGGATTGATCAAGGCGGGGGAGTGCCACGTGTATCAGGTGCCGATCCCGAATTCCATGCGGCGGCCGGGCGACGAGTACGAGGTGCGGGTCGATGTGACGCTCTCGTACGCAGCGCAGCCTCGTCGGACTCGCCGCCGTTTGAATCGGTACCTTTCCACGTGGGTGGATTGGACGACGAACAAGCTTGGCCAGGGCATGAACGATTTCTTAAGCAAAGCGACGAAGGATCACGTCGGAACGATGGAAGACCTTGAAGGCCAAGTTTTACCTTGGACGCTGCATGAGGCTACTCATGCGGGTGTCATGCATGGCGTCCGGCGAAATAGCGGGACCGTTCAAAAGGACTGGGCGGTAGTGAAGTCCAACACACTGCCGGACCATTTTTGCATCGCGGTTCGTGGCCACAAAGGCTGGAGTCAGGACCCTGATTCGACGGCGAAATATGCGCTGGCCGTCACTTTCGAGATCGTAGGTAAGGAAATTGAGATCTACGATGCCTTGCGAGTCGAGGTCAACGAACTGCGTGCATCCATAGAGAGCGAGATCGAGAGCGAGCTCGAATAACGGGGTGGGTGATCGTGGTTATTGTGTGGCGTGGTAGTGCGCCATCTCGCCGGCATCTGCAAACTATCGGCGGCGGTTTCTAGCCTATCGGCGCGGTCCCGGCGCCAGTGATGAGCGCTTTCAGCGGGCGCTTCAATGGGTCGAGCTCATCGGCGACGTCCAATGCAAGGCGGATCCAGTCTTCGAACTGAGGATTCCCTTCAGGCCCCAACTCTGGATGAGTCGAAAGCACACCAACCATCTCTCGAATATCCAGCGCGGCTCTGTGTTGCTGGCCCAGGTCGATGATGCGCTCCCGAACCTTCCTTCGGTTCGCTGCGATCGCTTCCACGCGTTCAGCTTCCCTGGCACGCTCTTCGGCTTCTCGCTTCTTTGCGATCTCGACGCGCCGCTTGACCCTTTGCTCGTACGCGAACTGTGCAAAGTCCCGCATGGCCAGTTCGGCTCGCTCGAGCAGTGTGCGGATGATGGCCGGCAGTTGGCTCTCCAGCTTTTCGCCCGGCTTGTCCGCCCATTCAATAACGCCAAGCGAACTCGATTCAGTCCCGACCCTGAGCGTCGTCGCATCGACTTTCTTGGAGTTCTGTGCTTTCCTCTGATGGACCGAGGTGTCAGGCTCGATGATCAAGAGTTCGAGCCGGCATCCCCCAAAATGGAGACTCATTTTCAGGAAATGGAGGGTTCCAATCCCCTGGACCCATTCGTCGTAATTGAGAACTTCCAGGCCAGCCGTCACAGGCGTCAACGCACGGGCAACGCTGTTGAAGATCCTCAACTGGCGTTGGTGCTGCGGCCCATCAAAGTGCGGCTTGTCAAAGGTCCATTCGCGTTCCAGAGACTTTTGACGGCGCCTGGCCTCGGCGTCGAGTACGCGCTTCAGTGCACCATGAGGGCTCGACAGATCTCGACATGCGGTCACCTTGCCGATGATCCTGATCGCCGCGGTCACCTGCTCGTCTATCTGCTCTGCGAACTCCGGAGCGGCAATGGCCTCGGTCAGATCTTCATCCATTGACCAACTGCTATAGCCGCGATCTCCGAAGGTGATTTCAACTGACTGGCCTGGGAGGCGTATCGGCAACGGAGGACGGCGCCCAGCCTTGCCAACCGCCTTCCTCGCCCAATAGCCTTGCGGTGGCCCCGGGATGTGAGACCGGACGCAGAGCTTTCCGATCGCAACATCGGATATCCCCAGGTCCTTGGCGAGGGTCGAACGGGGATGGGTCCAAACAAGTTCGTAGAGCTCGGTTCGAGTCAGCGTCTTCGTCATGACTGTTGTGTCAACATCTGGGCAGTTTGGTTTGCGGCATATTGTTCCAACAGGAGGACCGCCTTGGCAAATACAGATTCCACTCGGCTGGCAGTTCTGATCGATGCGGACAACGCATCTTCCTCGGTTGTGCAGGAACTGCTTGAAGAAGTAGCCAAGTACGGGACGGCGACGGTCAAGCGCGCATACGGCGACTGGACGACCACCAATCTGACCGGCTGGAAGACGCACCTGCATCGCCATGCCATTCAGCCAATCCAGCAGTTTGCATACACGCAAGGCAAGAACTCCACGGATTCGGCCTTCATCATCGATGCGATGGACCTGCTGTATGCCGGCAACGTCGATGGCTTCTGCATCGTCTCGAGTGACAGCGATTTCACCCGGCTGGCAACGCGCATGCGGGAGGCCGGGAAGGTAGTCTATGGACTCGGTGAACGTAAGACGCCCGAGCCGTTCATTGCCGCATGCGACAAGTTCATATTTTTTGAGGTTTTGAAAAAGCCATTGGAATCAGCGGCGCCTGTTCAGGTTGCGGACGTCCCGGATCTCAAGGTGCTTCTCGTAGGGGCAGTCAAGGAAACCACACGTGATGCCGGCTGGGCTTCGCTGGCGGCAGTGGGCGGGTATGTCGGCAAGAACAATACCTCGTTCGATGCTCGCAACTACGGGTTCCGGAGGCTCAGCGACCTCGTGCGCAATCAGGAATACCTCGAGGTGAAGGAGCTGCCTGATGCTTCAGGCTCTATACATCTGCTCGTCAAGCTGAAATAGGGAATGTTGCACTCAAGCAGCCGTGAACTATTGCGTGCCTACGCGCGCCGCAATCTCGCGTGCCCCGAGATCTCGCACCGCCGCAAGGTTTTCGAGTTGTGCCGCTCGCGGACGAGCCTTGCCTTGCTCCCAGTGATAGATCGTCTGCCCGGATACACCAACCAGTTGTCCATAGATCGCTGCGGACAGCCCAACCTTGGCGCGATGTGCCGCTAACCTGGTTGCGCTGAATCGGCGCTTCGTTCCCGCTGAAGCCTCGCCGTCCGAATCCGGGGCCTTGGCGGGGCGCGTCACCCCTTTTGCAATCCGACGCAGTTCCTTCTCGAGCGCATCCACTTGGCGACGTAGTTCCGCAATTGATGCGCGATGGGCGACGGATGTCTTTTTGAGTGTTTCGATCTCAGCGCGCACTTCTTTGCGAGCAACGCGGGAGATCTCGGCTTTGAGGATCGAGGCGATATTTGGCATAGGGGAATTGTGCCGCTGCATTCCCGCCTTGCCAGTAGGCGGATTTCCTTAGAGCAGATGTTCCCACGAATCCACGATCCTCTCGTAAACGTTTAAGGAACTCGGATATCCGCAGCTATCCAGTTAGACTGAGGCGCATAGGCATGTGTTTCCCAATAACTGTGGGAAAGCAGCGCCGTCCTGTGTGTCACCCCCGATCAAAATCCAAACGGAGAGGGAGAAGCATGACTGGAAGTAAGAGCCGGGCACGCACCCGGCCACGCGTTGAGGCTGGCGCGACGAGCTCCCCCGCGAACACGGGCTCGGGAAGTGGCGGGGCGCCCGGTGGCAAAGCTGCTTCTGGGGCCTGTACCGAACTCGCAGAAATCGTGATCCTTATGTCCCCAGACCCTACGGTGCTGGTGGACGTCAAGCCAGATGACCAGCTAGTTGTGGCGCGCCAGGGCAGGTCCGTTGTAGTCCTCTATCAAGGGCGCATCGCAGGTTCGATAGTCGCGACTGATCTCATTCGACTCATTAGCTGTTTGGAACACGGATTCAAGTTCACCTTTACCGTACTCACAGTTTCCGGCGGTCGGTGCGAGGGAGCTCTTCGATGCGTCGGACGATGATGAAGATCGTCGGTGGCTTCTATGGGGAACGGATGATGCATCCTCATCATGAGGCCTCGTTCGGCTCCGGACTCCGTGCGGCGGCCGCTCTCGCCAAATTCAGTGATGGCATCGAACTCTTCACGTACGCAACCGACGCACAGCGTCCGGAACTGGAGGCCATCGCGAACACCTTCAATGTCTCCGCGCACGTCAGTGAGCGTGCTCAAGCAATTGAGTTCGACTACCTGCACGGTTGCGTGTCTCCGAGCCTCTATCCCGACTTGCGCAAGATTGAAAAGGCGGAGCCAATCGCAGTCGAGGGTGAAATCGTCGTGCGGTACGGCATGCTCGAAGGCTCAGGAACCGTAGACGCCAAATGGGCGGTGTACGACCCGCAATCGGAGGTGGAGCCAGAGCCGTTCGGGCTGAATGGCTCGAGGGCCAAGCATCTGGCGCTGGTCCTCAATACGTCGGAGGCCTTCGCACTTTCAAGGACCTCAGATCTAGAGTCGGCAGCGAAAGTCCTGCTGACCGGCCCTGGAGCAGCGACAGTCGTCGTAATCAAGGCCGGCGTGCGCGGCGCATACGTCTGCACCAAGAAAAAGCGCTCATGGGTTGCGCCCCGCAAGACGCCCTCTGTCTTCGCGCTCGGTTCAGGAGATGTATTCACTGCCGCTTTCGCGTTCAAGTGGGCTCACGAACGACAACCCCCTGTCGAAGCAGCCGAGTTTGCGTCGCTGGCAACCGCATACTACTGCGCCAATCAATATCTACCCCTCCCTGTCAATTTCGAGCAAGAGGCGAGTCGCAGCTACAAGCGTCTGCAGCCGCGCGGGACGCCTGGGTCCGTCTATCTGGCAGCTCCGTTCTTCTCGCTAGGTGAGCGCTGGGTCGTTGAGCAACTCCGAAATGCCCTTTGTGACCAAGGCTTCCAGGTTTTTTCACCGCTGCACGACGTGGGCATCGGCCCGCCAGAGCACGTTGCGCCTGCGGATTTGAAGGGACTTCGCGACGCGAGCGTCGTGCTGGCTTGCGTCGACGGGGCAGACCCGGGCACTGTATTCGAGATTGGTTACGCCCGCGCGAAAAGCATCCCCGTGGTCGCACTCTCCACTGCACCAGGGAACGACGAAGATCTCACGATGATTGCTGGGAGCAAGTGCGTCGTGGTGCGCGATATCGCTTCGGCGATCTATCGCACGGCTTGGATTCTGGCTGAAAGACGCAAGTGAACGCGGTGCTCCTGCTTTCAGGAGGGATGGATTCCGCTGCACTCGCCTATTGGCAGCGTCCGGCGCATGCGTTGACGATTGACTATGGCCAGGTTGCCGCGGAAGGGGAGTTTCGTGCAGCCGTCCAGATAGCGCGACAGCTCGGAATCACGCATCACGTCTTAACGCTCGATCTACGTACGCTTGGTCTGGGCCGGATGGCGGGACAACGCCCCGACTCAGGCGCTCCTACGCCCGAGTGGTGGCCATTCCGAAATCAGTTGCTGATCACGCTGGCCGCGGCAAAAGCTGCCACCCTCGGTGTTGATGCTGTCATGATCGGTACGCTCAAGACCGATGGCCTTCACGCGGATGGTCGTCCCGAGTTCGTGGCCGGACTGAATGACCTGCTGATGCTGCAGGAGCGGCACATCAGGCTGATCGCCCCTGCGCTGAAGCTGGACGCGGTCGAACTTGCAAGGCGTGCCCGAGTCCCAGCGAGTGTGTACGGTTGGACTCACTCATGCCACGTAGCCAACCACGCATGCGGTCTTTGCAGGGGATGTCAGAAGCATCTCCAGACACTTGCGCAGCTTCAGTTGGAAAGCGGCCAGTCGAAGAGTTGATGCTGCTTGACCAATGGTGCTGTTGCATTGGGAGCGGGTTTGAACGAACTCGGTGTTGAGGGCTGCTTCACGGGGGCGTATTCCTCGATGATTTGTGGGCTGAGCTGGCGCATCCCATCCCACATGACTGCATCCAGCCAAGACGCCTTGACGTTGAGTGCGCGCGCAAAGCGGATGAACTTCTGTTCGAGCTCGCAATAGTGGCGACTGACATCTGCAGCAGCTTCGAAAAGGCCAAATGCCTGACAGGCCCGCACGACGTGAATATCGAGGATGGCGACATCGTCGCTTCCGAGCCAGTTGCGAGTGATGAAAGACGACGTCTTGGGGCCCACCCCCGGCAGACGGCGAAACCATGCCCGGAAAGAGGTGGCATCTTGTTCATCAGGCCTGCCTTCCCGTAGTGCTTTCAAGCCTGCGCTGAGATGGCGGGATTTCGTGCGGTAGAACCGGTACCTGATTTTCCGCCCATCGACATCCAGAGGCTTTTCCAGCAGTTGTGTAATTGCATCTTCAGAAGAGTCGCTGGTGCCATCCAATACCCCGGACTCCCTGAGTCGGCAGGCAGCTGCCATGCCGATTTCAGCGGATATGCCATAGCCGGCCAAAACGCAGGTTGCATACTCTTCTTCAAGCGTATCGCCCATGCGAAAACGGTGCGAATCGATCGAGTCCATCTGCGCGTTGCATTGAAAGGCCCAGGATGCAGGGGTGAGCATCTCGTCGACGCGCCCCCAAGCGACACCTTCCACGACCAGCTGATCGGGTTCGGGAAGGTCTAGCGACCTGAGCTCGTCGTTCAAGCGGAAAAATGCGGTTTGGGTCATGTGGCCCCCGTTCGATCGGCAACTCGTTCGGAAAGCCATGCGGCCAAGCATGCGCGCTCCACATCCGGCAGACGTTCAATACGCGCCTGAAGATTCGCGACTCTGCGCCTGATGGCCTCCCGCTCGCGGAAATTTGATCCGAGGCACGAGTAGTCGTGCAGTTGCGCAGGCGCGTCGAAATTCATCCACAAGGTCTCAATGCGGACGCCGGCGTGAGTTTTGGACCGGAAAGTTACTGTGCGCCAGTCGCACAGAAGCTCATCGTAGAGATCACTTGCATAACCCGAGAGGATCACTGGGCCGGGTAGTTTGCGCAGCACGGTGAGAAGGTCGATGTGCTGTTGCTCGGACATTTCATGTCGATACACACGCTCACTGCGCCTCGTCGAGCGAAGGTACGGGGGGTCGCAATAGACAAGTTCATCCCCCTTGAAGCGCTGCTGTTGCAACCAGGTCGTCGCGTTGGAACAGATTAACTGGCATGGCTGGTCGAGATCTTCACGCCGCGCAGCGATGACCTGGGGGTCGATGTCGATGCCGATGGACTCTTTGGCGGGCCTCTTTCGGCGCATGACTGCTCCCCCTCCCAAATGCGTCTCGACGTAGACGCGATGAGGGGGCATGCAATTGATGACGTGAGGGAAGGTCTTGCCTTTTCCACCGGGATAGCGCATGCGAAATCATCGCGAAATCCGGTGATGATGTCCAGTGATTTCTAGCGCGCCCGTTGATCGCGCCGGATCCTGGAAAGCTGTATTGCGGCACGACAGAGACGGCGCTGCACGCCATCCAAAGCAACGTGGGCGAGCACCGACATCCCGGGGAAGCGATGCAAATGCATCGAGGATGCCCATTCGTCTACCGGAGCTGTTGCCCCGGGGCTATGCTGAGCGCGGGCTACACACTACAATCAAATGCCGTATCGAGGAGTGTGTTATGAAAACAGCTGAACTTGCCGTTGTGGCCAATGCTCGACGTGCCGCACACAGCCGTTTTGATCACTACAACGCTGTCATGAATGCGTCGAAGCCATCTGGAACATCGACACTGCCAGCAAAAAAAGAGACCGGGAAACCAGTTCCAGTCCCAGGTAAACCATCGAAGAAGTAAAAGCAGGCCACCCGCGGGTGGCTTTTTTTTGGAGACGAGGGAGATGCTCTACGACAAGGCTCGCGACTTCAAGCGTGCAAAGCTCGAGAAGGAAGAAGACGATGTTGGCCGCTCAGCCTTCCGTCGTGACTATGGGCGACTGCTGCACTCGCCGAGCTTCCGACGTCTTCAGGGGAAGACTCAGTTGTTCCCTGGGCATGAGTCGGACTTCTTTCGCAATCGACTCACTCACTCACTGGAGGTTGCGCAGATTGCAAAGGGAATTGCGCAACTCCTCAATTCCAAGGAACCCGCATTCAAGCGTGATCCCATTAATGTCGATCTTGTCGAGTTCGCAGGCATTGCACATGATTTAGGGCATCCACCGTTCGGACATAACGGAGAGCATGCTCTCGACGACTGCATGAAGAAGAATGGGGGATTTGAGGGCAATGCTCAAACTCTTCGAATTCTCGCGCGCGTCGAAAAGAAGGCACTTCGAGCTACCGAGGACAAGGACGTCTGCGGCATTTCTGTAGATGGTAGTGATCGACGACTAGGTCTGAACCTCACCTATCGCAGCCTCGCTGCCGTGCTCAAGTATGACAACCCGATTCCACTGCGACGCAACAAAGGGGCGTCTCTCGAGAAGGGGTACTACGCCAGCGAGAAGCAGTTGGTCGAAAGCATCAAAGAGCATGTGGGAGTACCGTCATCGGGTGGACCATTCAAGACCATCGAGTGTCAGATCATGGATATAGCAGACGACATTGCTTACTCCACCTACGACCTGGAGGATGCGATGAAGGGCGGGTTTGCGCACCCGCTTCAGCTGCGTGCGAAGGTTCTTGGCAGCCCTGACCTTATTGCGAAATTGCTCGCGAAGATCGCGCCAGAGGTTCCGAATGTCGAAGAGGCCGAGGTCTTTGGCGCAATCGACG
Organism: Variovorax palleresanus; assembly: GCF_051144945.1. NCBI lineage: Bacteria > Pseudomonadati > Pseudomonadota > Betaproteobacteria > Burkholderiales > Comamonadaceae > Variovorax > Variovorax palleresanus. The sequence continues at coordinate 2,808,231 of NZ_JBJNVP010000002.1, forward strand.
ATCTGCTGAATCTTGATGAAGTCGACTCCCATGGAGCAAGCAGCAGCCTCGGAAGCTACGAGACGTCCAAACTGGTTGCGTCGGATGGGATGACGCGATGCGAGTTCTCTTCGGAACTCGTGGGACGCTTCATGCGCGGAGTGCGCGTGGAGATGCTGAAGGGCAAGGAGATCCGATTCTCAAAGATAGTTGTCGATCGTGATATCCGCATCAAGATCGAGACGCTCAAACACCTGAACTTCCTGCTGACCATCATGTCTCCCCGTCTGAAGGTGGTGGAGTACCGGGGCTATGAAGTTGTGAGAACCATATTCGATACGCTGGACTCGGAAGAGGGCCATCTGTTGCTTCCGGATGACCTCCAGCTCATGTATGGACGGCTGACTGATACTGACTCAAAGCGGCGCTTGATCTGCGACTTTGTTGCAGGCATGACGGATCGATATGCCGTTGAGTTCTACTCCCGATTGCGTGAGTCAGGCGCAACCATCTTCAAGCCGTTGTAAGGGCCGGAACTCCCCGCTTAGGCTGAGCAGGAGGTACTGTGGATTTTCTTCTATCGCTTCCGAAAACGCTACTGGACCTGGCGGTTGGTCTCCTGAAGATCAAGAAGGATGACCGCACGCGTCAGCGACTTGCGGATCTACTTGCGTCTGTAGCTGATTGCGCATCAGGAATCGCTGACGCGATCGAGAAAAACGAACATCCAACCAAGCTCTGCGCAGAGCTGGACGTGTACGTCTTGAATCTCGAAAAATTTGTCCTTGAGCAGACAAATCAAGAGGTCGCGTCGAAACTCACTCTGTGGTTGAGGCATATCGCCGATGTCCCGGGGATCGCGAAGATTGATCTCGCGAGGCTCGTCGAGAGCGAGTCAAAGCCAAAGTGGACTGCGGTGCAAAGATTTCAGCAGGCTGAGACCGTCCGACACATTGCTGGCTTGATTGCAGGGACGGCTAACTTGGTGCGGGTATGAAGCGCTATGAGGTCGGAGGATCAGGTCCAGTTGTTCTTAGTGTGATTCTCGCGACAGTCGCTCCGCAATCTCACGCGCACCGAGCGCGATGACGCGTCGCTCCATTGATCGCGGCCTCTGTGTAGTTCGGTTCATTGATGCCCCTTGTCCACCGCGATTCAGACGGGGATCACCAATTCAGGATTGAAATCCTTGTTCTCGATCCTGCCGCTCCAGTTCACATAGCCGCGCGGATTGCACACGACCTGGCAAGAACGGGTTTGATAATTGAACGACTGATGTGTGTGGCCGTGAACCCAGAGTACGGGTACATCGAAGAAGGTTTCAGGGAGCTCGGTGACGAAGGCGCCCGAGGACCAGTCATCGGCGTAACGCTGCGCCAGTGAGCCGCGATGAGGCGCGTGGTGTGTCACGACCACTGTCGGTCCGGCGAACGGTTGTGAAAGCCTGTCTCGCAGCCACGCGCGCTGCGCCTGATGAATCCGAAGCGTGTCCGCCGCCTGGAGCTTTCTTCCTTGCTTGTAGCGCCAGGTATCAGGCTCCGCCGCCTCGTCGAACGTGCGGATCAGCGCGTAGTCGTTCAGCAGATTGGTCGCCATCTTCATGGCGCGCCCGACATCGCTGACCGGCCCTTCAGGCGTCTCGATGGCGAGCGCGAAATCGGTCCACAGCGTGGCGCCGAGGAAGCGCACGCCGTCGATCACCAGTTCGTCACCGTCGAGCAAATGGACATTGCTGCCTTCGGCTTCGCGACGTGCTTCAGCCAGTGTCGTGTCGAGGCGCCCATCGTAGTACTCGTGGTTTCCGGGCAGGTAAACCACGGACTTGCCACGGAAGCGATCCGCCGCCCACTGGACGGCGCGCTTCGCTGGCGAATGAATGTCGCCGGCGAGGATGACAGCATCGAACTCGAGATCAGGCACCGGATCGAAGGGTGCGAACTCGAGATGAAGGTCGGAAAGAATCAGCACTTTCATCGGGACACCTCGTCAAAGCGCGCGCGAAGCCCGGCACTCACTTTCTAGTCGAAGCCGGTGAACGAACCACACACCACCAAGTGGTCCTTGCAGTGGTCGAACTGCCAATAGGCATCGTCGAGTGCGACCCAAGGTTCGTCGACCGCATCGTGGATCTGGAGCCAGGCAAGGATTTCTCCTTCACGCTTCCCGTATGGCGGTGGAAGGCCAAAACCCGAATGTGGCGTGGCCCCCAGAATCCGGGCCCGGATGTCGCTGGAGAACGGCTTCAGCAGAGTCTCATAGAGAAGCTGCTCACGCCAGGATGAACTGATCACAATCATCACGTGCGGGAACTCGCGCAGCAACGCCTCCAGGCGTGGCAGGAAGCAGAAGTCAGCGCCGCCGTTGAGGGCGTGATCTTCCCCCTCCGGATGCAGCACGCCGTCGAAGTCGAGAAACAGGATCATCCTGAATCTCCTAGCCCATATCCATCGGCCCTCATACGACACCGCCGTGTTGAATCGCGATCAGGATCGATCGCACTCTGTCAGCGCCGCCCCCGACAGCAAATGCCGCCGGCGTTTGACCGTCGAGCAGCTCGTGCGGCTTGTCAAGCCAGGCTTGGGCCGCTGCGCCGAATACCTGAGTAGCGAGATCGAGCACGTCTTGTAGAGGCCCTCCCGGCCCAGGCTCATCGCGCGGCCACGCCAGGTGTGAGCCCATGTCGACCCCGACGGCGCGAAACGGTGCCGCGTTGGTCTGCATTCCCTCTGCGAGATAGTCGATGTTTTGATGATGGTGACCGTGGACCACCAGTTGGACACCGAGCGTCTCGGCGAGCTCGTCGATCACTCGCCAACCGTGCGGGTGAACCGCAGGCGCTTCATGCGTCACCAGGATGTCGGCAGATTGGTGCCTGAGCAGTTGTTGGAAGTCGGCCGGGAAGATGGAGGACCGGTGCTTGCGGGCGATGCCGTCGCGCCACCGTTCCTGGCGCTTCATGGTGCGGCGCATGGCGTCGCTTGACTGGAACGCCGCCTCCTCGATCGGTCGCCGCGGATCCCAGATCTTGCTACGGAAGATGCCGCCCAGGCCCGCGACCTTGAACCCGGCAATCTCGACAACCTGCGCGTGCAGGTTGCGGGTGGCGAGGTCCGATCCCAACAGGTTGTCGTAGTCGGCGTCGGAGTCTGTGTCGTGGTTCCCGTGGATGAACCAGATCTCGGTGAGATCCAGGATCGGCCTCAGCTCGACGTGCAGAGGCCGGCGCGCCTGGATGTCGCCCAGCAGCACGATCGCCTCAGGCTGAAAGCGCTCGACCGCGGCAATCACCGGATCGAGATCGCCGTGCGGGTCGCCGAAGAACATGAGCTTGGGCTTCGACTGGTTGTGCTCGGATCGCGCATGGAGGTCCGACGAGATGAGCGGTTTCATTTCATATGCCGAACGGCGGTTCATCGGCCAGCCGCGAACCGAAGGAAGTGCGAGCGCAGTTCCTGGAAGCTGTCCTGATCGAATGCCCGCGCGGGATCCGTGAGCACGAGCCGCGCGAAGCCCGCTTCGAAGTTCGAGGGCCAATCGTCAAGCGCAACCCACTCTGCATCACTACGGCCGTTCCCGTCGAGCCAGGCCTGGATCTCCAGCTGACGACGATGGTGGATCGCCACATGAGGAGCAATCTGAGGCGTCGCGCCGATGATCCGATGCCGAATGTCAGCGCTGAAATACCGCTGCAACTGCTCGATGCTCTCGGCCAGTCGCCAATCCGACGAGATGATGACGTCGACAGACTCGAACTCTCGAAGAAGCGCTTCCAGCCGCGGCAAATGGCTGAAGAACCTGCTGCTGAACGAGTAGTCCACGCCGACAGGATGAAGAACACCATCGATATCCAGGAACAGCAAATCGTTGGAATCGCCCGTGTAGCCGGTGGCATCATGGGTCAGCGTCACTTCTGCCATGGGTAGACGGCAAGCAAAGGGCTTCATCATCCAATAAACCCGGCCTGGAAGGACTCAAGGAGATTGAGCACGTCGGCAGCTCGCCCTTCGGCTACCAGCGACTCGGCGGTCCTGTTGTCAAACAGCGCGAGTGGCTCGTTCCTGTACCAGAGAATGGCCGCCTCGAGGTCCCCACCCGAGACCGCAGTCGCGGCAGCCAGCACTTGCTGGATCGTGTGGGTAGATGACTGGATGTCACTCATAGATCGACCACGAGTTCGGGGTTGAACTGCTTGTTCTCCAGGCCGCGGTCATGCCGCAAGTACCCACGGGGATTGCACACCACCCGGCAGTTGCCCACTTGATAGTCAAAGCTCTCGTGGATGTGGCCATGCACCCAGAGTGACGGCACTTCGAAGAAGGAACTTGGGAGCTCGCTCACAAAAGATGCGGACAGCCAGTCGGACTGATAGTGCCGCGCGAGAGAGTTTCGATGCGGGGCGTGGTGGGTCACAACCACCGTTGGCCCGTCGAAGGGCTCGGCCAGCTTCTGCGCCAGCCAGGCGCGGTCACTCTGGTGGAGCGCCAGTGTGTCCTCGGGGACCAGGCGGCGCTTTCTTGACTTGGCTGCTACCACGGGTGCGTCGGAGGATTCCTGCGCCTCGGCCCACCGGATCGATGAGTAGTCGTTGAGACGGACCTTGGCCGCCTTCGTGGCCCGTTCGGTGTCTACCAGCGACCCTGTCTTGGTCTGGATCGGCAGTTCGAAGTCTGTCCACAGCGTGCAGCCCAGAAAGCGGACGCCGGCGATCACGGCCTCGCCGGGCGCCAGGAGATGCACGTTGCACGAACTCGCGGTGAGCGCCATTTCCTTGAGCGAGGTCTGGAGGACACCTTCGTAGAACTCATGGTTGCCGGGCACGAACACGATGGGGGCTGTCTCCCCAAAGTTCCCCGCCCGCCGGGCCCAGCGCATGGCCTTGGAACCGGGGACGAAAATGTCCCCAGCAAGGATCACTGCGTCGTAGTCGACCTTCGGGACGAGAAAGGTCCCGAACTCGAGGTGAAGGTCCGAAAGGATGAGCAGCTTCACATCGGTAGGTCCATTGCTTCAGCAGCGCATTCAGGGCATCAGGATCGAGAGCTTGGCGTTCCATGCCTCGCCGTCGGACCTGGAGGGCACGGCGACGCGGATCGTCGGGCGATCGAAGTCCCTGGTCTCGAAGAGGAAGTGCACGTGCTGAAAGCGAAGCACTGGGTTCCTGGGATATTCGGTCCACTTGAGCTGCCAGGTGTTGAAGTACTCGAAATCGACGGTTCGGGCTTTCTTTCCACCGCTGACGATGCAGGCCTTGCGCGCATCCGGATCGAACAGGATGCAGGTTTCATCCCAATCGCCCAGCATGCGGCGGGGATCGACTGGGAAAAAGGTCGCGCCAGATGCCTGGCCTTGTGCTCGAAGCAATTGCTCGCGCCCAGCCTGAATCGACCGAGGCGATGCAATCCAGGCCCAGTAGAAGAGAACCAGTGCGACTGCGAGCATCAGCAGCAGTGGGAGTGTCATGGTCGGATATTCCTGTTGTGGGGGCGGCCCCGCATCCATCGCAATGAATCTTCCGGTGAGTCTGCGCGCCTCAACGCCTCGGCCCGGAAGCGGTGGTAAAAATCATATCAAAAAGATACTTATAGTCCGCGTTCTAAAAGTCCGCGTACCTATTGGCCGTAGTGCTTTAGACCGCGTACTCCGAACATCGCGACATGACTACGAAGACGCGAGCGGCCGCTCAGAATCCCCTGGAGGTTTTTGGTGCCGGGGTGCGTGCCGAACGCAAAGCCAGGGGCTATTCGCAGGAGGCATTTGCCGACCACATCGGCATTGACCGGAGTTACATGGGGGGTGTTGAGCGAGGTGAACGCAACCTGTCGCTTACGAACATCATGCGGATCGTCACCGGACTGGAAATGAAGCCATCCGAGTTCTTCAAGCACTTGGACGGATCGGTACGCGCCAAGTAAGGGCGCGCGCCGATCGGTCGCGGACACGGGGCGAACTCGTTCCGCTGGCTGACGGTCACGCTGCGCCTCAATGCCAAAACGCGGATGCTGTGATGCAAGCGACCTACCGGTGAAGTCGTAGGCAGAGGCTTCGGCACGCCAGGTACATGAAGCAAATCCTTACAGATGCGCATGTCGCCAACCTAGCGGACTGAGCTCTCGATTTGCGATCCTTTCACGAGGTCTCAACTCAACACAGTTCGTCATGCAACCACCCCAGCCATCGCGGCGTATTCCCGTGTCCGAAATCAGCATGACGGGGAAGTTGAATGGGCAAGGGTACGAGTCTGCGCTTGAACGCGACTTCCTGATGCGCATGGCCTGGGAGTCCGAGGTCGAATGGTTCGTCACCCAGCCGTTGACGCTGGAGTACGAGGTCGCGCCGAGTATCTGGATTCCCTATACACCGGACGTGCTGACCTCGTTCGTTTCGCGTAATGGCGTGCCTGTACGTCGCCCCCTTCTGTGCGAGATCAAGTATCGAGAGGAACTGACGACGGAATGGCGGCGGCTGCGACGCAAGTTCCGGGCCGCGAAGTCGTACTGCGATTCCCGCGGATGGGATTGGTTGGTACTGGATGAGCATGCAATCCGTGGTCCAGAGCTGGACAACATCCGCTTTCTTTGGTCGTACCGGCACGCGGCGATGTACGAGCACGAGGTCGCGCCGGTCCTTGACGCCCTTGCTCACTTTCCGAGCGCCTCCTTGACCACGGTCACCGACCACCTCCGTCCGACGGCTTCGCGACGAAGCGAAATCATCTGGACCTGGTGGTGCCTCGTGGCCGGCAAGCGCATTCAGTTCGATATCACGCAGGCCATTCGCCTGGACACCCTGTTCTGGCTGCCAGACGCGCAGGCCTGACATGAGTGCCGTCGCTGAGTTTCGAACGCCACCCGGGACACCGGTCCTCCTCGGGCAGGATGTCCTCGAGGTGGTCGACTACGTCGACCTCGAGCACCTGGTGCTCAGGAACGCGCAAGGCGACTTTGTCACCAAGCATCTGAACGAGGTGCGCCCTGTGCGGCACGTCGGGCGCGAGCGCAAGATCGATCTCGCCAGAATCGACCCGTCTAAATGGATGCGGGCGGAAGAGATCTACCGCAATATCAAATATCTGTTGGAACTGCCCGAGGCCGAACGCACGCTCAAAGAGGTGCAGAAGATCGCTACGGTGGTGGGGCGGCACCATTCGACGATCTATCGCTGGGTCGAGAAGTACAAGAAGTCGCAAAGGCTGTCATGCTTGCTTCGGCCGGAACGCGAGGATGCAGGCAAGAGCCGACTCGAAGCCGAGGTCCTTGAGGTGATGGACGAGTGCATCGACAAGCACTACCTCACCGAAAACCGCAAGTCCATGGCGACGGTTTCGCGCGAGGTCAAGATGGTCTGCCAGGCGCGGGGGCTGCACGTGCCGCACATTTCATCTCTGCGCACGCGCATCGGGCAACTCGATCCGGAGGTGGTGGAGGCACGCCGTTACGGAAAAAAGCGCGCAGAGGAGAAGTTTCTCCCTTTGATCGGATCCTTCCCCAATGCGGATTATCCGCTGGCAGTGGTGCAGATGGACCACACGCCGATGGACGCAATCCTCGTTGACGATGAAGAGCGAAAGCCGATCGGCCGTGCATATCTCACTATCGCTATTGACGTCTGTACCAAGATGATCGTCGGCTTTGCGATCTCGCTGGACCATCCCGGTTCCCATGCGACAGGGCAGTGTCTGCTCCTGTCCATTCTGCCGAAGGAAGACTGGCTTAAGGAGAAGAACATCCCCGAGGAGTTCACCTGGCCGTGTCGCGGATTCATGCGCAAGATCCATACCGACAACGCGGCGGAGTTCCGAGGCCAGATGCTGAGATACGCCTGTGGCGAGCACAACATCGTGCCGGAGCTCCGACCCAAGGGAAAGGCACGCTACGGAGGGACTGTCGAGCGAGCTTTTCGCACCTTCATGAAGAAGATCCATGAGGAGGTGCCAGGCACGACCTTCTCCAGCGTGCATGACAAGGTGAACTACGACTCGGAGGGCCACGCGGTTATGACTCTCGGAGAGTTGGAGCGGTGGTTCACCCTGTATGTGCTGGGCATCTACCACCAGCATGAGCACCGGGGCAACGAGAACAAGATGTCTCCCCACTATAAGTGGGAGAAGTTCCATCTCGAAGGCATGAACGGACTTCCTCCGCTGGGACTTCCGCCAGCGATCGAGAATGTTGAGAGGCTGCGGTTGGACCTGCTTCCCTTTTTCGAGGCCACAGTTCAGCGATACGGCATCCGCAACTGGAGCATCGACTGGTTCTCCCCTCGAATTCGCGCGCTCATCGGAACCAAGGGGGATCATGGTAATGCGCGGAAGTTCATCTGCCGCTTCAACCCACGCGACCTGAGCAAGATCTGGCTCTACGACGACCGGCACAAGGTCTACATCGAAGTTCCCTATCGCGACATCACGCGTCCGCCAGTCACCCTGTGGCAGGTCAAGGCCGCCAAGCGGCGTCTGCGGGATGAAGGAAAACCCACGACGAACGAGCCACTGATCTTCAAGGCCGTCGAGTACATGCGCAAGATCGTACTCGAGGCGCAGAAATCTAGGACTGCCACAAGGCGGGCTGCACAGAGGATCCGCAATGCCGAGGCCGAACGGAAAAGGGATACCGCAAAGGCCAGTGCGCCGGCGTCGGATCGGCCGCGCACGGAAGTCACCGAGCCTCCGGTTTCCGCGGTGCCGGAGTACGTGCCGGAAATCGACATTCTTGAGGAACTAGGGGGCGCATATGACTGAACCTGAAAGGAAACTCGCGCCGGAGGCGAGGCAACTGCTCGATGCAACCGATGAAATTCGCATCAATCACATCTACAAAACGTCTTTCTTCGAACCCGCACGTGTCAAGGCGATTCTGGAAGAGATGGAAGACCTGATGACACGTCCGAAGGTATATCGTCCACCCAATCTCCTGATCATTGGTGCGACCGATTCGGGGAAGACCGAAATTCTTCAAAAGTTCCGAAGGTTGCATCCGGCGAGCGCCCGTCCCGATGGTGATGCGATCCATGTGCCCACTTTCTATCTGCAGGCGCCACCAGGACCGTTCGAAGAAATTCTGCTCAACAAGGCTCTGCTCCAGTTGGGAATCATTCCTCGCAACAGCATGACCTCGGCGGCGAAAATCCCGTGCTTGGTCGACGCTCTCGAGAAGGTCGAGACCAGAGTCCTCATGATCGACGAGGTTCACCAGATGCTGGCGGGCGCCTCCAAGAAGACGTCGTACATCATGAATCTCATTAAGTACATCAGCAACGAGAGCCAGATCTCGTTGGTGCTTGCCGGCACGGCCGCCGCACGACAGGCCTTATCTACTGACGAGGAACTGATCGGACGATTTCCTGAGCGACCGCTGCCGCCTTGGGAGAATGACGCTCCGTACAAGAAATTGCTGGCGTTATTCGAGGCCACGCTGCCGTTGCGTTGCCCTTCGAATCTCTATCGATCGGATCTGGCCGCCCTTATCTATGGCGAGAGCGAGCGGCAGATTGGTGGTACTGCGACCGTGATCCGTGAATGTGCGGTCCAGGCCATCCGGTGCAAGGCCGAGGCTATTACCGAGGGGATTCTCAGGAAGTGGATCGCGGACAAGCGCGCGCGGGAGGCGGAGTGCAAGAGCATCGTGTAGTACGTCGCTCCTCGGGGGAGTGCTATTCGGTGGAGGGGCGCCTTACTGGAGCGGAGCCGGCGCCGTTGATGATTGTGTCGAGAGCACGCCTCAGAGGCGGAGTTCATCGGCGATGCTCAGCACCAAGCTTGCCCGCCCGTCTTCGATTCGATGTATCGAAGCTTTGGCGAAGCATTCGGGTCAAGGTGAGGGCCGCCAAATGGAAGGTCAATTGCACCGCGAACGAAAGTCGCGCCGTGCATACTTCCTTGAAACCCTTTTGGCGTTAACGCTTGGGCGAAGGGGGCGCTCGACAGAATGAATAGTCTGGAACTCTTGCGGATCAGTGCGCGACTGCCCGAACTGCATGATGCCGAGCGGGTGACCAGGAGGCCGTCGATCTGTCCCGCCATGCCCATCTGGGAGGGCAGGGGTATCTGGTGAACTAGTCACCGCGGCTGAGCAGTTGCAGCCAGCATGAGTCGTTGCCCCCCGTGCAGTTCTCGAGGCCTGATTCTCCGTGAAGCTGCCCTATGATTTCCTCGTGCGTGTCGAAGTCAAGCTGCCAGGAGGAAACGAATCGGTATGTCGAACAACCCGCAAGTGAGCATTGCAACGCAGCTGCAGGCAAGTGATGCATTTGATGCAACCCCTAGGCCCTATTTCCCTCGCAGGCTCAGGGCGTTGGGCGAGCCCAATATGGATGTGATCCAGGACGCCGAGCTGCTCGAGATCGAGCGGCCTATCGTCATTCTTGGTGAACCTGGCATGGGCAAGTCGGAAATGATTCGCCATCTGAGCGAAAGGGCCGGCGCCTCACCCATATCGGCCTCGCGGTTCATGAACAGCATGAATCCCGGCTTCTTCGTCAACGGCAAGGATCCACTTTTTATCGATGCACTCGATGAAGCCATGGCCCGTTCGGCAGGCGATGCCGTTGACAAGGTCCTCGCGCGTCTGGAAGGTGCGGGCTGTCCTCGATTCATCCTTTCGTGTCGTGCGCGCGAATGGCAATCCAGAACCGAGTGCGATCTGAAGGAGATATATGGGGCCAGTCCACTCGTCGTATCCATCGAGGAACTAAGCCGGGACGAGGCACGCACCTTTTGGACAATGCGCGGTTTCGCGAGCGATGCAGATCCCGTGTTGAATCGGATGGACGAGCAGAACCTTTCAGCCCTCTACAAGAACCCTCTGACGCTAGGCTTGCTTGGTTCTGTCGCCGATAGTGGCCGGGGGCTGCCCACTACCCGTGCCGATCTGTTCCGGCATGTCTGCGAGTTGAGTTGGTCAGAGTCTGACGAATCAAGACAGAGCGAGCCACTCGCCAAGCTCACTCAGGCGGAAGCACTTTCGGCCGCTGGCGCGATGATGGCATCGTCGATATTTGCAGGGGCGGAGGCGATCAGCCTTGCCGGTGCAGGCGTTGCTTTGAATGAGGACATTCCGATTGCCGAGCTCGAGGGGCTTCCAGGAGGTGAGAAGGCCCGTGTTGTCATCTCTTCGAAGCTGTTCAGGAGTGTGGGGGCGAACCGGGCAGCCCCGATTCATCGCGTCGTCGCAGAGTTTCTGGGTGCTAAATGGTTGGCTGATCAGGCAGCCACGAGCCGAGCTCGTCGGCGGCTCATAGTGCAGTTTCAAGGGGCCGGTGCGGTGCCATCGAGCCTTCGTGGGCTACACGCCTGGTTGGCGTTTCACAGCCCGCCGCTGGCTGCGGCGGTCATCTCGGCCGATCCGTTCGGGCTACTGCGTTACGGGGAAAGTGCCGCGCTTGACGTGGCGCAAGCTTCCGCGCTGCTTGAATCCCTTGAAGCACTCGCTCGCGATGACCCCCATTTTCGGGCGCAGGACTGGGACGCGCGCACAGCGTTGAGCTTGGCGCAGCCTGCACTCGCGTCTCGGATCGAGTCGGCGATCGGCGATTCCACGAGCAACGTTCACTTGCGCTCGCTCCTCCTGGAATCGGTCAAGGGGTCACCTATTGTCGAGGGACTTTCGCGGGAGTTGGAACGCATCGTCCTTGCGGCGGATCGTTACTACTCGGAACGCCGTCTGGCTATTGCAGCTCTGTTGACGCTTCGCGGTCGCACATTCTGGCAAGGGATCATTGAAAAATTGCTTGAGGAGCGTGCCGACGACTCTGCCCGCCTGGCCAGAAGCTTAGCTGACGACATCCAGTACGACCTGTCGGACGAACTCTTGGCAAGAACTTTGTTGGCGGAGATTGGCCCTATCGATTTGCCTGCATCGAAGACGAGAAGCCGGCGGCCGATTCGACTCCACAGATTCGACCAACTCGCTGCTGCCCTCAGCCCCGCACGAGCCAAAGCTGTCTTGCATTGGCTCTTCTCGACTGTCGCAAGCGCCTCTCCCGGCAATGTTGAGGAGCATCGCGATTTTTCCAAACTCACTTCCTTGCTGCTACTTCGTGCGCTTCGAGGTGGACAGATATCGACGAGAGACGCCCCTGCCTTGTGGAGATGGCTTGAAGCGGCAAGCAAGGAAGACCTCTACGCCAGAAAAGCCGAAGCGCCTCTGGTCTCAGAGATACGTGCGCGCGATGAATTGAGGCGCGCGGTGCAGCGCTATGGAATCTGGCGAGTGAATCGTAGAAAACGACTCCGGCATGTGGAGTATCAGTTAAGCAGGAGGGCAATTTCGATCGCTGCGGATCCACGTGACGTGGCTTTCTTTCTGCAAGAAATTTCCGAGCAGCCGCGGATCAGCCGACGGCAGCGCAACGACTGGCAGGATCTTGTCGACCTGAGCGTTCGCCCCGGTGCCGACAATGCACTGGTCATTGACGCAGCCCTCAAGTTCCCCAACCTGTCGAGTAGACAGCGGGTGCATCTGAGTGCAAAGCTGCGTCCACGCAAGCACGGATGGCAGATCGAGCAGGAAGTCTATGCAGCCCAGAGAGCGATGGAACTGACGACGCAACGCGACGAAAACAATCGCGCTTACGAAGCCAACATCGAAGCGATCGGGCGAGGCGACCTTCAGGAAGTATTTGAGCCGGCGGAGGTCTATCTGGGCCGCAGGGCGTGGGATGACGGCAACTTCGAGAAGCCGCTGGAAGCACGCTTGCCTGCCTTCTTCAATGAGCGCTTGGCAAAGGAGTTCATGGCAGGATTCGAAGCCGTTCTCCATCGAGCAGACCTTCCGTCGCTTGCCGATCTGGCAGCGAGCTACGCGGAGGGGAAGGTATTCAATTACTCATACCCACTCATCGCAGGTTTGCTCGCGCGCGAGAAGGGTGGCCGTGGTTTCGGAGACCTCTCTCATCAAGTACTCCGTTCGGGCCTTTTGCTATGCATGGATCGACGGTACTTGTTCGGCGGCGACGAGGATGACCTCATTGCCCTCCGGTCGTCAATTGAGCGTGTTGTAGCTCCGTCTATCGACGAAAAAAGGCAGTTTTTGCGCACATGGATTGAGCCGCTTCTGGCTGCGCGCCGCCAGGCCGAGAGCGACATTCAGTTCATGGCGCAGTTGCCCGGTTGGTCGGAGGCTGGGTGCTCGCTTGCCAGGGATTGGCTATCGCGCTTTCGCGATATTCCGCTGGCCACAGAAATGGCGATCGTCGCGTTGCTAGCCAGTATGCGAGGGGGCGAAGAACAAATCATCGACGCTTCCCGTGAGCGCGATCATGGGATCTTTCGGGACGATGAGCAGGCCTTGGCCTGGCTTGCGATCGATGTCGTACACAGATTCGATGAGGTGCGGGCGCATCTCGCTGGTATCGGAGACGAAAATTCCGAATTCATCTGGGAGCTCCGCGACAGGGTCCAGTCGCGCAGGCGAGGTTCGGCCGTGGATATTGCACCTGCGATTGCGAAGTGGATCGTGTCGGAGTTCCGACGCCCCTGTCCCTTCACAACACTCATAGATGTTTCGTCCGGCACCAAGAACGGCTTCGATGCAACCGATTTCCTGCAAGCGCTCATCGTGCGAATTGCCGACGACACAAGCGATGAATCAGTCGGTCTATTGCGCGAACTCGCCGAGGCACCGACGGATACGTATACCGATGAAATACTTCACAGGCTGGCTGAACAGCGCCAGAAGCGCGCCGAAGAAGCTTTCAAGCCAATCGCGCCACACGAGTTGGGAGCTATTTTGACCAGCGGGCCACCCGCAAACATCGATGACCTGAGGGCCTTGATCGTCGAGGAACTTCATGAGGTACAGCGCAAGCTCTTGGGCGACGAACTGGACCCAGTTCGTGACTTCTGGGGAGACAATGGCAAGCCCTACGACGAGAATCGATGCCGAGACCGCTTGGCTGGTATCGTCGATACGCGTTTGTCCGATATGTATTCGGTCAAGCGCATGACCGAAGCGGACATGCCGAGGGACAAGCGGGCTGATTTGGCTTTCGCCGTGGGATCGACGATGCAATTGCCGATTGAAGTAAAAGGTCAATGGCACGACAAGGTTTGGGATGCGGCGAACTCCCAGCTCGAATCCCAGTACCTGATTGACTGGCGGAGTGAGGGGCGTGGCATCTATTGCGTCTTCTGGTTTGGCAAACTTGCCGCCGCAACGCGCAAGCGTCTCAGGGCCCATCCTGACGGACTGCCCGCGCCATCTAGCAGTGCCGAGATGCGATCGATGCTCATTGATCGCATTCCACTTGCACGGCGTCCTTTCATCGATGTGATCGTCCTCGACCTTGTTACGGGTCGCAAGTAGCGAACCTGATTCGGTCAAGGCGTCCGCGTCGTTACAGATCAATGCCGGCGTGGACTCGTCCGCATGAATGGTCGGCCGGGTTCGGCGCAGTTGCTTGGTGGAGACTACGGCTCTGCCTGGCTCGCTCAAGTGCAGTTGACACGTGAATGCAAGGGCGCCCGATCCTCTACAGTCCCGGCAGATTGAGCGCCCCTTCTGAACGCGATGAGATCAGGAATCTCCGCCGTGAGAAAAGCCTCCGCAACGGCGTCATGAAAGCGCTTCCACAATGCATTTCCTCCCAGTGGCTTAGCAGTCGTGGGAGAGACGACCAGGCGATCTGTAATCTGCGCTCCGGGAATGTTCGGCCGAATCGTTTCGATGAACCACCACGAGTGTGAGCAGACGGCGGCGATATCACGAGGCTCCGTTGTGAAATCCACTGGGGAGTCTTCTTGTGGCCGAGGCAGCAATGTTCCCAACTCGTCGACCGTCAGCCGGCAGATTAGCCTGGCAGGCCACCCCATCACGCGCATCAACGCGAAGACCATCTTGTCCTGCAAGAGCGCCATCCGCTCTTGCGGCTTGTGTTCCTGGGAGATTCTGTGGTCAACACTCGCCATCAGCAACTCATAGGCATCGTCGCTGACGAAATGACGCAAGCTATCCGCGCGCTCGTCGTCCACATTCACCCCGAACTTCAGGCATATCTGCGTCTGTGTCAGTGGTGCGCCGGTCAGGTTGCGGGCGACGCGGGCGATCTCGGTGACTTCTTCCTTTGATCGCTTGGGGTGTTGTACGCGCATGATCGGGATCAGTGCCTCGGTCAACCAGAATGGTGCCGATTCCCGCGGGTGCAGGACATCGCTGATATTGATGCCGTGCGTGCGGGCATAGGCCTGCAGCCCTTCGGGTCCTTGCGCGATGGCGGTCACCACATGGATCATCGTCTCGCGTCGTTGTGCGACGGTAAGGAAGTCGAAATTTCTCGTCGGCGAGCCGTTTCCTTCGGCATGTACCACCCGTTTTCTGATCGCGGTGACCAGCATGCGCAAGCCGTTGAAGAACAGGATCGAGTGCACGCCCTCGCGTGCGCCCCAGCCGATGTAGCCGTCGCGACTGGCAGCGAGAAGCCGTGACGTCCACTCCGTCAGCAGCGGCTGGGCAGCGCTGGATGCCGTCTTGCGCAGATCGTGTCCGCAGGCGGGGCAATAGACGATCCGGTCTGGTCCAGGCACGAAGCCGTTGGGTCCGATGTCCACGCGATGTGGCGCGAGCGGAGCCGAGCATTCGGGGCAGGCGTCCAACAACTCCACCCCATGGCGAGGGCAGACCGTCGCGAAGGATAGGCGCCAAGTGCGGCGAAAATACGGAATGCTATCGCTGGCTAAGCATGCGGGGCAGTAGCTCAGGCCTGGACTCTTCCGAGTCCGGTGGTAGATGTGAAGGGGCACGACCCAGCAGCTGCCGCCTTGCGCGTTGAAGTAGTCGGAGATGTATCCTTCGAAGGAGTGCAGGCTCACCGCATCCAGTTGGGCATCGGTGATGCCGGTCACTCGTTTGAGTGCATCCCTCAGGAGCGGGGACTGAAACTTGTCGACGTCCGAGTTCCACAGCCGGCGACCGCGGCCGAGCAGCATGGTGCACAGCTGCTCCACCTTGTAGCCATGCGCGTGCGCAAGGCGGATGAGCCAGATGCTCAGCAGCTCGTCTTCAAGTGGTTTGAAGTGAAATGGCCAGAGCGAAATCTGCTCTTCGATCTCCGACATGTCGACATTGGCCCCCGCCCGTTCTGACTGCGGCTCGGGCCGCACTCTCGTTGGCTCCCTGAGGGGTGATCAGCCGGCGATGGTGTTCTCCTCGGGGCCGTTTGTCCAACCAGGCTGTCCAGCTCGGTCAATGCGGCGTCCGCTTCAGCGACATCGCGCGTCCCGAACGTTGGCCTGGCGTCTAGCCCCTTGATGCGCTCGAGATCTCGGAGGCGGCCCGCAGGAGCCGGATGAGCGCATCGGCGTGGCGCTCGGTGCCGTCCCAGACGTCAGCAATGGTCTGCTGCAACCTCTCGCTCGCAGTCGAAGCCGGGGTGTCTACTTTTAGCGGGATATTTGCATATTTGCATAGACGCCTGTGCGTATCCGTGAGCCGGCGTGGGGAGCGCAATGCCCGGCTGAGCGTCGGCTGAGGAATGCCAGTCCTTCGAGAAAGCTCAATCTGAGTGAGATTGTGCTCAGTCATGTAGTTCTCGATTTGTCGGAGTGCAACATTGACGGTCATGCAAATATTATTGCATAGTGCATGAATGAACTACCTCTGCTCTTCGTACATGGGTCTGCCGCTGGATACGTGGTCCGTCGCCTCGGACTGCCAGTTGCGGGCGCTCTTGAAGCGAAGTGGGCTGATCGCCGCCGATGCTTTGGTCGTCGACGAGTTCTGCCTACCAGGCAACACGGTTCGAGCGGACCTTGCTGCGGCTGGAGAAGAGCTCGTGGGCTACGAGATCAAGGCTGGCGCTGACCGCCTGACGCGCCTGCCTCGCCAAATCGCTGGCTATGGCAAGGTATTCGCCAGGGTGAACATCCTCACAGTGCCTGCTCACTTCGATGCTGTGCTCGAGTTGGTGCCGGCGTGGTGGGGCGTCATGCTCCCGACGGGCCGTCGCACTGATCTGCAGTTGCATCAGGCTCGAGCCGCGGGGCTCAATCCTCATCGCAGCGCTCATGCCATGTGTTCTCTGCTTTGCCGCGAGGAGCTGGCGGCGAAGCTCAAACAAGGGGGCGCGGCGCGCGGGCTGAGCGGCTGGAGCAAGGCGACGATGCTCGAGGCTGTCGTCAGCATGCTCTCCGTGGAGGAGGCGGATTCCTATCTGTGCGCCTGCCTAAGGGCGCGTACTCGCCTCGTTGCAAAGCCCGAGCCTCGGGAGCCAAGCATCGACTGGAACCTCGCTCGCAAGAACTTCGGGCTTGCGCTATGCCCTGCGCCCTGAACAAGGCGCGCAGTTGGGAGCGCTAACCATGTCGCAGAAAGTGATGTCCATCTACGACTTGCTCTGGAATCGATGTCATGTCTGGTAGACGAAAATAGATCATGTGCCGTACAAAATCGGGCTGTTGATGCGCTCGCATGCCATGGTATGTCCGATGGTCCAATACGACCACGGTCCCTGGAGGGCCGGTAATTTCGAGCGGCTCGCCGTTGATGCCCTCTTGGCTAAGGATCGCCTCCCGCACATTCTTGCGAGTCACCGGTCTCTCAAGGCCATCGAAGCGAGATTGAGTTACGCGGTGTGATTCCGGCCAGACGAGAAGCGCTCCATTGTCCTCGCCAGACTTCACCTCTACGAGCAGGATGCCGACCAACAGTCCGAACCACGAAAGTTCGTCCGCATAGGCACCATCGACATGGCGGTTGAGCCCCACAGGCGTGTAGCCGTCAGCCAGGCTCGATAGCTGTGCAACGTTGGGAAGAATCCTGAGTTCTTCCTTAAGTAACTCTGTAAGGAGCTCCTGGAGTCGGGTGTCCCGCGGCATTTCCACCTGAAACTCGCCATTGTTGATGTGCCACCCAGGCGTTCCCGTTTTCTTGCGTGGTTCGTTCTGGGCCCTTCGAAGAACCGACCTGGCCCAGTCCTTCATGGAGTCCGACGGTTCCAATGTTGTGAAACCCTGTTGAATGAACTGAGTAGCTTCGGGGGAGGTCATCTTGTCGGCCTACATATCGGCATGTTGTCTCGGCGGTCAGAATTTACCGTAGACAAGTCGCAGGTGATCAGGAGCAAGTAGCTTGGCCGCGCAATGGCCTTGTGTCGAGGACGGGGGGCGGCGCTACCATCTCCGCTCCAAAGAGGATGAGCGAGGGACGGGATGAGTGCTTTCGATGAACTGGCGCGCGAAGACGGCGTCGCGCTTCGCATCGATTGGTTTGGCAACGTCGGCAACTCACTGCAGTTCGGGCCCGAGCAACGCACACTGAAAGTGTCATGCTCGCTCTGGCGTCCCGGTCTGGGATGGATGCTGCGGAGTAGCGACGAGCGCCAGGAGATCGAAATCCCGATCGCGGTCCTACCGCACATTCGTCTCGGGGAGGTCTGGAAGGATGGAGCTCGTGTCGAGTCGGCGCCGTTGACGCGCATGCTCTTCAAGGAAATGGCCGTCGACGAACAAACCTCCGAGGTCCTGCCTTCGGGTCTCCCGTATTCGCCTGCGGGAGGTTCGACCTCGTACCTCCTTCCCTTCAATGTGTTCAATGCGCACAACGAACACACGCGCTCATGGGTCACCCGTGTTCAGGTTGACGTACGCACCGTGCTGGTCGTGCCAAGCCTGGAGCTGTTTCGCTTCTACTTTGGCGCGACAGGATCGGTGCTCGAGGGCGTCATGGCAGGCGGGGACGCCGAGCAGAGGCTATATCACGCTGCGTACATCAGCCGGGTCAGCAATGCGGCGAACGTCGTTCTGGGTATGGGGATGCCCGCGGCGGCCGCACCGACGGTCGCGCGCATCGCTCTGGATGACGAAGCCAAGAAGGCATTCTTTTCCCTGGTCAAAGGGGGACGCATCGCCGGGCTGAACAAGACCGACTGGCAGCCTCGGATGGGCTTTCCCTTCACGGGTAAGACGAACCTCACGGTCGATGGTCTGTGGCTGGATACGCCTGGGCAGCGAACCTTCGTCGCGCTGCGCCTGATCAGGTGCACCTACCCTCATCCGTTCGAGCGACTCAACTACAGCATCGATGATGGTCAGCTGAGGACTCGGCCACCGGTGTCGGGGGGGCGCAAGGAGCGCGGGCCAGGTGAGAAGAAGGAGAGGAAGCCGAAGATCGTGAACCAATGGGCGGACAGAAGCCAAGTGGCGCTCGAGGTGTACAGCGACGACGACGACGGGGATCCCTTTCCGTATCTCAAGAAAACCTCGATTCATCGAACGTCGCATGCGCCTTTTCGCGCCAATCGAACCGATGCCGAAGATGAGGATGCATGTTTGTACGCGATCGGTCCCTCGGACGCCGCAGGATTGCCGCCGGCGGAGATCATGGGGAGCCAGAATGACTACGATGAACGCAGACTTGAGCCGTCATTCTTGGCCGACCTGCGCCAAGCGTTGCCGGCTTGCCTGCCCGGGTGGGAGTTCTGTCCGCTCGAGGACGGTGAGGTGGCCCGTCGCATGGCAGTGCCTGCACCGGCCGGTGTCGCGTCGTGGTCTGACCTTTGGGTTTGGCTTTCCACGATCGTCGAATATGGGGCGACGGGAGGCGCAATGCGATGCGCGGCTCTGGGAGTCGCCGAGTTCCCGGAGGGACAGATCAGCGTGGAAGTGGTGGCGCAACTCTTGGGGGCGGGTGAGCCAACCATGGAGCAGATTGGGCAAATGTTGTTCGAGCCCTGCTGGACGTCTACCGTGCCGTCCGAGGTGAACCGGGACGCTGGGGCAACGATTGCTTGGACGACGGACGAACTGAACGCGCTGGCCGACGAATTGAGCCCTCAGGAGATTGCCGCCTGGGTTTTGAGCGAGTTCAAACGGCGCGTCTTGGCGGAGTAAGGCGGCCCGCAGATTCGCTTCCAACAAAACCTACGCACAACAGAAGGGCAACTCCAGTGCTACTACTCTCATGCTTTGAACTTGGCGATCTCCTGCCGTCCTCGGGATGGCGATCTGTACGAGTCCCAGATTCGTTGCAGGATTTCAATGCTTTCACCCACGTCGCCCTGGCTCACTTCACCTCTTCAGCCTTCTTGGAGGCCATCCGTTCGGAGGGGCTGAAGCCGCGCAATGCTGGCATCCAGCCCATCCTCGACAACCTTGTGACGAGCCTGGACGACGTGTACCTAGCCGCACGTGCAGACCGGTTCTATTCTGAGCGTGCAACGCGTGCATTTGGGGGTGTCGGGATTGCGGTCTTGGTCCATGTCCCCTTGGCCAATCTGTCTGTGGACGAAAACGTGTTCGCACCGAACGATTCTTCTCATCCAGTCGATAAAAAATCAGCCTTGCACCGATCACTCTTGGTCGGGTATTGCAAGCATCAAGGACTTATCGCGCCTGAATCTATCCGCGGGATCTATCACATGGATGGTCGGCCAATTTGATGGCGGATGCGCGCACGATCCGCATTGACAAGCCCGAGACCGGTCCGAAGACGAGCGTGACCTCTTGCGCCACGCGCTCCTGCACTCCGACTTTCCCCGCGAGAACTGGCGAGAGTGGGCAGGGCATGGATGGCATCGAAACGGAGCGACCCGCGGACAACGTGCCAGCTTGAGTTGCGCAGGTCAGCCGTACATGCTGGGGCGGCCGACTCCTCCGAAACCCTCCCTTGGGTGTTTCGGCAGGAAGACCTCGAAGCCTGGCACCGGTACTTTGGGATCAAAAGCGGCTGTCCATTTCTCATTGGCCGGATCGGTCCCCGAATGCAGGGTGCTTGCCGCCCACTGCGCAAAGTTCAATACGACATCGAGCGGCTCAGCTTTGAAGAAGTCGATTACACCGCCGGCGCGCATGAGCTCGGCATAGAACTTCACATTGACGATCGCTTGCACGTCGTCCTTGGAAATTTGGACCTGCCGGACATGAGCTATGCGATTTCGAATCGAGCCCAGCGCGCCCAGTCCGGGCTTCATAGTGCCCAGCAGAGTGCTGCTGCCCGGGAGCATGCCCACCTTCTGCTCGTACCGCAGCCGAAGCCGGTCTAGATCGAGCGTTGGGTGCATGTGCTTCAGGTATTCAGTCAAGAAGTACTCGACGACGAGATGCGCGTGGAGGACGCGGCCCAGAACGGCGGAATCCCGATCCCACACTGCCATGAACTCGGACCGGCGCTGCTCGCTGGCCCTGACTACCGCGTCGACTCCACCGAACAGCGCTGCGACGCGCGCCATAGCGATTTCGGATGGCATTTCGAGTTCAGCTTCGGGTTCGGGTGTTGGTGCGGTCATGGGTCAAGCGTAGCAAATAGCCCCCCTATAGGGGTAGGTGCATGCCCGATGGCTCGCGACCATTGCCACGTCAACGGGTAGCGGCCACGACAACCAACCCAGAGCCCTGTGTTCTGGCATCTGACCTCCGCGACGAGGCGTCCGCGGCACCGGCCGTACGCGAGAGCAGCCCGACATTCCCCGCGCGAGCAGATGAGGGAGCCAGCGGCATGGACGGCATCGAGACGACGCACTACCGACAACGCGCCAGCGTGGGCGACGTGACGGTCTACCGGTCTACCGGTCTACGGAGACACCTTAATCAGTTCTCCGAATAGGCTCACGAGCCCGGCGCCTGCCAAGCCGATTGCGGAGGTCACGGCAATGCCGATCAGTGCCTGGCCGAACCAATGAAGGCTACGCGTCGGCCTGAAAAATTTGATGTTGGGAGCCATTGCGCCAATTGCTCGGCCCGCAATGTTGTGGAGGAATTGCCAGATTGGCAGATAGAAAAAGAATAAGACGATAAAACCGACCAGCGCGGGGTTGTCCACGTTTAAGCGAGGCGCGAGTTTCACGGCCTGCCAGAGGCTGAATGCCAGAACAAGCAACGTGCCGACGACCTGAATCAGCAGCGGCGTCCATGGAGTTCGAACTATCCCACTGTGGTTGTTGCACTTCTTCAGGCAATCGTCCACCGCGGAAAATGACCCGTCCATCCAGTCTTTGCTCTCGGATGAGGACACGAGCCAGCAGGCATTGTCATCACCAGCATCGAGCTTCAATTCCAAGAAAGAGCCCGTCGCGCGATTGGTCCTGATGCTCTGCAACGATTCGGTTGTCAGAACCAATCTTTCGACTTTGGCGGCCTGTTTCCAATAGGCAATTACGTCGTCTGCCGTGTACACCTTATATCCGCGGTTGTCGAAGCGGATGACGAACACCGCAGCCTTCACTTCCTCGGTCTGATTCACCGTCAGGGTTGGGATGCCCACCCTTGCCCAGAAGATGTCACACAGCTCGCGCACGGTGTCTTCGGTCATGGTGACCGAGCGGATTTTCTTGTCCCTCAGGAAGTGCGCCATTCGTCTTAACTCTCCAAATATTCTGGCGAAGCATACGTGAGGCCATCTAATGAGTCATGGCTCGTGCGGAAAGCGCCTGACTCACCTCTTCCAAGAACATTCGCCCGTAACGGGGTTAGAACGGTGAAGCTTGGCGGACGGTCGATCAGCCTGCCCTCGGATCATGCTTTGGCCGGTTCAAGGAGCCCGATCCGTTGACACCAGTGGCGCCCTCGAAATGTTGCATGGGCCTCATACAGGAGCGCACGTAAGCGGGCTGATTCAATGCCGAGTTTCTGGAGCAACAACAGGTGGTAAATAAACCCTAGTACTTCGGACAATTCCTGAGCTTCCATCGTGAGTGATTCGCTATCAGCATCGCGACGCCCTCCGAAGTGAGAGATCAAATTGCGCACGTCGGCGCATCGTTTTGCAAACGTTCTGATCTTCTCTTCCTGCACGTCCATAGGCAAAAGAAGAGAACTAAAAAGGTCAAAAAGACGCTCTTCGAGCGACGGCTCTCCGGCAAACGCGAGGCGCCCCCTCAACCACCGCTTATCCCTTGGCTGGACAGCTTCAAGAATCCGCGCAATCTTTTCGTCGAGCGCGGTGCGTTGATCTGCCTTGCTCCTACGATGGAGTGACTCCAGCCCCCACACCAAGCTCGCGAAGCGGTGCTCAACGTAGAAGGTCATCCCTCGTCGAGTTGCGAGATAAAGAAAGATGCCTGGACCGATGTCTCTGCGCATTTCTATGAAGCATTGATAGAGTTCGCCGAACTTCGGAGCTAGCTGTTCGAAGAATGTGAAAAGTTGGTGTATGCCTGGCGGCTCGGACTTCCCGCCGATCCGATGGAAGTAGGCCGTCGCAGGGTGGCGCGTCGTGCCGAGCGTGACTGTGGGCCACTCGAGCGTTCGATCCGAGCCGGTCAGCAGAATCAGCAAGTCCTGCAGAGCCCGATACCGCTCAATCGCGGCCACCAACGTCATTGGCTTTCGAGGAGCCCAAGATACAGAGTGCAGCGTTTTGAGTTCGACGCTATGGCGTCTAATCTGCGGAATTGCCGGACCGAGTATGTCGGATCGAAATTCCAAGGCCCCATCGTCGAGCTTATAGCGTGTCGGCTTAGTGGTTGTGTGTTTAACGCTGAGGGTACGACGAGTCTTCGTTGGCTGCAGTTCACCACGACTGATCCAGTTTTCAAACCCAGCCAAATCGACTTCAAGCTCCCGAACGTCGTTCCCAATGTCGCTGTCTGGAAACGGACCGCCCGCGACTAGGCATGCTTCAACGACGTAGATCACATAGGAGATCCCGCGCGATCGAGCGGAGCCGCCATTTTTCAGCAGACCATTCAGCCTGACGTATTGGCTGTTCTTTTTCAGCAGCCCCCAACAGACTCGGTCCTTGAGAGCATCGTGCTGGTCCTCGAGGATGACCTTCCAGGGATGCCCGCTCTCGGCGAACATTCCGTCGAGTTCGAGCTGAATTCCCCCGTCAGTGTCGATTGTGAGTAGGCCAGGGACCGCCGTAGCGGGGACCTCGCCCGCCGCCAAGGCCTCTTCCGAGGTCCAAAAAAAGCCTCGGTCTTCCAGCTGAATCGTTTTCATTGGATTGACAGGTGAGCAGCAAGCACGGAGCGCGGAGTTTGCCCTACCAGTGCTGCACCAGAACGAGTTCCGGGTTGAACCCCCTGTAGGGTTTCGCCATTGTCTCCCGTCTCTTGAAACTGCCCCTCAAGCACCGCGCGCGAGCCTTGGGGTGACGTCACGGCGGCAACGCCGTGGATTCAAGGCAGATGGCGCGGGCCCATGTGGCTCGCACTGGATTGCTGGCCCCTTTGCGGCCACGGCGATATGTGGCCGGACAGGCATGACGACATCCAACGACTTTTTCCAGAACAACGAAATCACCGGTGCACTGACGCCGCAGCAGGCCGCGCCGCTCCTCGAGCTCGCGGCATCGGGCGATAGCACCCAACTGCGTCAAGCATGTGTTGTCTTGTTGCTCACTGATGCGTGCCCGAAGGCGCCTACGACGGCGCGGGCAGGGACTTCGTCTTTGCCTGCCATCTCTCCATGACGAAGGCGACGAGAGTATGAGCTGCGTTCACTGCGAGCCTGGCCTCCGAGACGTCAATCGGCGGCGGGTTCACTCCACGACCATGAGCCGATCCAATGTGCGTCCGATAGGCCCCGACGCCGTCCACCACCGAGGCTAGGCCTTGAAGGATTCGCTTTTGATCGTCGCTTAGGATCTGATTCATGTTCAAGCCCAAGTGCGGCTGAACCGCGCGCCACAGCGGCACGACGGTTTGGGATGTTGGAAGCTCCACACCAAGCGTGTCGAGGCATGTCTTGCAAATTGCCTCAATGATCGAGCAAGCAGCAGTGATGGCGGCGTGCGGATCTCGATCCAACTGTCCGAGCGCACGGTCAAACTCTGCGTCAATCGACGCGTAGTCTCCGGCCCGCAGGTAGTCGGCCAACGTGCGAGCGGCCGGGCTTGCACCAGCCAACGAGATATATCCGTTGAACCGATACCCAAGCTGATTCCGCGCCAGGGCATCCCGAATTCGCTGTTGGCCGACGACGACCTCCGGATGGCAATCCGCCTCGGGAATATCCATGAAAGGCTGGATGATGCGACCCAGCACGGTTAACGCGTCGACGTCTGGGGCTTCGTTGCAGCTGCGCAGCCAAGTCGAGCACTTGGACTCGCAGTTCCCGCCCGGGACATCCCCCGGCGCTCCGGCTTCGAGGAAGAGCGAGTCGAGCTTTGAATGCGAGTAGTAGTGAGCTGCGATGACCGACGACACGGCGCCGATCACCGAGTTGGGGATCTGGTTGGGCATTGTGATGAGTTCCTCTCGGGAGTCGGATCCTAGTCCGGTGCAGCCTCCGTTATTCTTCGGCCAGACGCTTGCCGTGGAGTGGCTGGGACCTGGAATTTCGAACTCGGCGACGGTCGAACATGGTCGGTTCTGTCAACTCGCCGCTCGTAGAACCTGCCATTGATCGCACTCGACCTGGAATCATGATGACCGAACAAGCATTGCCGACACCCGCTGAAGCAGCCCCAGTGACGCACTGTGCTCTTTGTCTAAAACGTCGAGTACTAGTTGTCTCTCATATTATTCCGAACGCGTACTTCCGCGCGATGAAGCGTCCATCCAACGGGAAGCTCGTCGCGATGGATACTGATCCAAATACACGGGCGACGTACAGCCAAGACAGCCTGTCGGAACCCCTTCTTTGCTCTGACTGCGAAGGACATTTTGGAAAGTGGGAAACATCGTGGATTCGGAAGCTGCGCTTGACCGCAAAGCTATTCACAGATGGAGTGGAAAGCGTCGCAGTCCCCTCGTTCGAGTACGAGTCGTTTCGATGCTTCCTCATTTCAATCGTATGGCGCGCGGCTGTCTGTTCCCGGCAGGAGTTCTCACTTGTGAAATTCCCTGAGGATGGGCTCGAAAAGATTCGTGTCGACCTATGCGCCGGGAAAGCCCCAACTGAAACAGTTATCGGAAATCGAGTTCGTAAGCTGGTCGACCCATCCGGGCAACTGAAGCTCACTGACCTGGAAAATTTCATGTTCACTCCGATGCCGCTATCAGAGGGAGGCCTTCAAGGCTATCGACTATTTTTTGCAGGATACGTCGTTGACTTCATTACCTCAAAGGTCACGCGTCGGGTATCGAACGTACCAGGGTTTGTGCGTGACACACTCGCCCTCAAAATTCCTGCCGTGTCGGTCTTTCAGGTGCGGGATTTCATGAGAATGGGGATGTACATGGTGGAGAAGCACGTTCGCGGGCAAACCGCCTTCGGCTCGGGAGCTTAGAAGTAGGAGCCTCACACAAGGGGGCTTCAGCTCAGCGCGGCGACTTCAACCGGTCGATGCGAAAAATTCGTTGAACATCTCAGCTGGCGTCTGGAAGCCGAGCCTCTTCATCGAAGACCCAGCATCAACGTGTGTTCGCTGTCCCTATATCAAGGGTGATCTCGTTCATCCCACCGCAAGCGCCCTGTCGCAAGGCTCGACGCGCGCCCGCTCACCGATTCAACCAGATAGTCATAGGTGTGAATCTTGATGTTCAGCTCGCGAGCCATCTGGTGCCGCCTCTGCTCGACGCCAGGCGGAAGCGCTGAACGCCGACCAATAAGGATCAAGCCAGGAAGGTCTGCGCGAACGCTTGTGAGCCCGAGGCCGCTATCCCGTCGCAGCCGGCTCGCGTAGTTCTGGTTGGCATGCAGCCAGATTCGCCAGTCCTGGATCTGCCTGATGGCGTGGATCAGGTAGCTGGACGGGTCGCCGCTCTTGTTGAACATCGGTCGTAATGGGCTCTCGAGCTCGACAGCCTGCCATTCGAAGCCGAAGGAATGCTTCTCGCCAATAAGAAAATCGGTCACATGGTCCGCGCCCAGTCGCTGTTTGGGAATTACCCATCGACCATGGCCTCCGCCGAGGTGTTGAATCAGCAGCTTCGGGTTCTGCTGCAGATACTGCTGAACATCTTCTTCACGCGTAGCACGTTCAAGAACGGCAAGCAGTGCGGATGCATCTTCCGGCAGGATGTCATCCCACCATACTTGAAATTCCGCCAGAGGATCATCTCTGAGCGTTTGAGCATTAATCTCGGCAACTGTCGTGAGCTTCATCGCGCTTACTGAGAGCAGCTAGTCCTTTGGGTGCCAGCTCGTTTCGACGACAATCTTGCCCGTGGCATCGCGCTGCTCCACGCGCTCAGTAACCTTGAAGCCTTTGACTGCGATGTGTTTCTCGTAGACAACGCGTCCTACGACTGCGCCCGCAGCGTCCACTACGTCGTAAGTGTCCACATCTGTTTCACCCATGAAGCCCTTCTCTCTGGAGCTCACGTGTTTCAAGGTCTGGCCATCGGGCAGGAGCAGTTGGTCTTGGAATTTCATCGGTCCCTCGGGAATCCAAATAGCAGTTCCATTCTCGCTCGGATGCTGATTTGGGGCGAAATTGACCAACACGTCTTAGCCTAATCGGGTGCGCGGGCTCGTACAAACCTGTCCAAGCACGCACCGTCAATTCTTCCAGTACGGCATCGCCTTCAGCGTCGAAACCGCTGTCTTGAAAACGCCGGCCGTCAAGACTTGGCGGGTTGGCCTGAAGTCCTGGCCACACTCTCATTTAAATACCGACGAAAGCGCAGATTCGCATTTATTTAAATGCGTTCGTGTTTCTCGACCGCGCTTACACCGCCGCCCACCAGCGCGACGGCGCTCGACGTATGGTGCGGCGCTGAAGTCGGCCGGGTCATCCAGCGCGCGGTCGAGAAGCTGCCGCCCAGGCTGGCGACCGCCGCGCTTTCGAGCGCCTCGTCCACGCTCATGGGCGGCAGCAGCCCGGCAAAGCGCTGCGCGAGCATGGACTTGCCCGAGCCGGGCTCCCCGACCATCAGCAGGCTGTGCCCACCCGCGGCCGCGATCTCGAGGGCGCGCCTGGCGCCTGCATGCCCCTTCACGTCGGCCAGGTCGGCATACAGCGGCATGGCCGCGGCGGCCGCGACGTGGACCCGGGCCCAGCCGTCCGCGGCGGGCGGCTCGGCCTGCTGCAGCGCCGCGTCCTCGGCCATGAAGCGCCGCACCACGTCCAGCAGGTGCCTGGCGCCGTACACCTCGCCGCCGGGCACCAGCGCGGCTTCCTGCGCGCTCTCGGTGGGCAGCACCAGGCGCGTGGCGATGCCGCGGGTGTGCAGGGCCAGCGCCATGGCCAGCGCGCCGCGCACGGGCCGCAACTCGCCCGAAAGAGAGAGTTCGCCGGCAAATTCGTGGCCCGCGAGGCGGGCGGCCTGGATCTGCTCGCTGGCGGCGAGGATGCCCAGCGCAATAGGCAGGTCGAAACGGCCGGAATCCTTGGGCAGGTCGGCCGGGGCGAGATTGACCGTCAGGGCAGATGTACTCTTGTAAATGATCAAGGAAGCCTGAAGCCAGAGCTGGCAGCGGCTCCTGCGCTTACCCGTACGTACATCACACCAGGTAATCATGGATATCCAAACCGTTGCCACACGATATGCCAACCGCAAATTGAAATCCAAAACTATTGACTTGGAAGAGATTGGCGCAACGATCGATACTTGGTTGCTGGATTTATTGCGAACAGTCTCAAAAAAAAGCTTCGTTAACCCCATCCAAAGTAACGAACTCGAAATCATATTAAAAGGCTTAAGACTGCTGTCTACGAATCACTCTTGGAAGATGTTAATTCGACAACACCCTCGAGAGCTCCGAGTTGATGATCTGCTCGATACGTATCAGGAACTGGAAGTAGCGATCGCCCTGCTAAAACTTTCAGCTAACTCGTCCCGGCAAATGTTTGACGGAATCCGGCGGCACGTTAAAACCTATCTCGAACAACGTGGCGACTGCCCGCAAGTGTCAATGTTGCGATCGTTTTATCCGCATACCAAGTTCAGTTTTTCAAAAGCTCGTCAGTTGATCAGCGATCAGAGCTTTCCTGGTCACAAAGAAGATCGGGAGCCGGTAGGGGCGCTCCGTCATTCTACGGTTAGAGAACTCAAGGCCAAAATTGAAAAGAGGCTCGATGGCGACCTTAGAAAAATTCAAGATGCATGCACCAAGGAAATCCGAGATCAGTTTGGCGTCTTCGATTGGCTTGAAAGAATCTCAAATGAGCCTAGAAATCTGGCGTTGAAAGAAAAATGGGACGAGCTAGCAGGTCGTCATGGTGATGTATGGCGTAAAAGCGTGCGCCAGTTCTCCGAGCGCGATTTGCTCCGAGAATTTTTACTAAGGCACGCACTTGCTCCCGCCTTTCGTCCCAGCTTATTCGCGGCCTATGTCGATCAGGGGCGGATCTTAGAGTACGTGGCAAAGGAGACCGGAGTAGCCACCGCAAAGCGACTGGCCTCACTGGTCCGTTCGCCACATCTCCTAACCTCGAATTTGCTCGTGTATTTCCTAATTTTGCTTCAGATTCATTCCTGCTGGAATGTCTCTTCTGTTCTTGAGCTGACCATGGATTGCATCAAAAAAGAAGGGGCAGGATTTTTGATTCAAGGATTCAAATCTCGAACAAATAGCCAAACTCCAAAGGTGTGGATATTTCCGCGAGATGGGATTATCTTTGATTGCGTCGAAATGCTTCTTTCGCGCGTGATGTACCTAAAAAACCTAGGCCGAATTGCGTCAGATGAGAATCGGATTTGGATGGCTTCCCGTCGATCCAATAGCCTAAACACGCAAATATTAAGCGGCTTTTCGTCGTCTCTAAAAAATTTAATAGACAAGCACAGCTTGCCCATATTTTCGTTTGAGCAAATCAGAGTGCAATGCCTGGCGAGAATTTATGTGAGCGAAGGAGGTTTAGAAGCAGCAAGGCGCTCTGGGGGGCATGCAAGCATTCGAACAACGGCGCACTATCTTGATCAACTCTTGTTAAATCGACTAAATTGCGCGATTAATTTGGAGTTTCAGCGAAGGCTAGAGGAAAATGTGCGCTATCGCATTGCCAGCGTAGGTGGGGCCCGTGCCTCATGTTTCGATGAAGAGATGCTTTACCCCGTCGGAGATGGAACAATGTGTTCCCAACCGGCTGAGCCGCCCAACGCAAGTTGGCTCCAAGATGGGGTATGTAAAGCCGAGAACTGTCACATTGATGGCGGCTGTCCTAACAGCAAGTTGACGCTTGACGCTCCTCGCATCGAAGAAATCGCATTGACGATGCGGTTTTACGAGAACAACTGGCAGCGACTCGCCAGCCAGAACATTGATGCGTTCCGTGGGAAGCATCTTCCCGCGATGTTGTTCAATATGGCGCTCCACGGTTTTGTGTCGAAAGGACCATACGGTCATCTATTGCGCCGCGTCGAAGCGGGAGGCCCCAATGCATAGCGCGAGGCGCAAGGAGCGGCCAACCGGCCCATGTCCTACCGAAGTCCCTTGGGATCTTGGGATCGGAGGGAAGCATCGATTGCTTGTCTCTCCCGAAGGGGAGATCGCAGTTCACCGTCCCTGGGCGCCATCACCGCATTTGGAATACAGCAGGTTCGATTTGCGCGAGGCGCGGTTGGCGCCAACGCCGTTTGTTCCCTACGGCACGTCCGTGGCAGATCGGCCGGACCTTCGCGAGGCGGTTATTCAGGGCCTAAATGCTTCATTGCGTGTCACTCGGCCTAGCAAATCACAGCACCGTACCCTGATCCTCAGGGCCAGATGCTTGGTTAAAACCATTGAATTCGGCTGGCTGACGGGGATATATCGGATGTCCGATTGGACTGTCAAAGCCTACGAAACACTCGCTACCAAGCTCGCCAGCGGAGGCTGGATCGAGGCACTTGATGTTCATGCGCGCGTCGATCGACTTCTAGATGACATGTCGGCAGGCGATATCCACGCGCTATGGCTTCCTTCGCACTCAAGTCAGTACAGACTTGATGGGCGGAAGCTGGCGCGCTTGATGCACTGCAATATTGGATTGCACGAAGTGTATCGGCTGCAAGAGTACGTTGCTCGACGGTTGGGTGCTCCAACGCAACCGAAAATAACCAAACCACAGCCAGTCGATCGAGAGCCTGTCGCCTGGTCTAGAACGGCGCTGAGGTCCGAGCTAGCGATCATCAATCTCTTTGCCGATGGATCGAATGCATCGCTTTCGTTCCGCCCCTTTCCTCGCGTTGAGACCTTCGTGAAGCGCTTCGCGTCGTCACAAGAGACGCGCACGCCGTCCCTGGGGCCAGACGATGCAGCCGCACTGCTCAAAGGAGCAGTGCGATGGATTGAATCGATAGCACCGCTTCTTCAGGACGTACTGCTGGAATTTTTCGAAAAATACAAGCTGCTACCAAAACCGCACATCAGCGCTAAGGCCAGATCCGCGATGTTCTTAACATGCAGGTCGCTTCCAGCCTTAGAAGAGGCCTTGGCCTGCAAGGTAACGCAGGTTGATAAGCTTCGAGATCCAGTTGCACTCGACGGAGTGACCAGCTTGCACTCGGTGGTGAAGCTGCTTTATGCAGCTTGTTTCATCGTGATCGCCCTTTTCAACGCACGGCGAAAGGACGAAGTACAGCACCCGGTCATCGGACTGCAAACCGGAAGCCTGTCCGTCGTGGACAAACAACTTGGGCTGTACATCTGTTCGTTCTACATCGAAAAAAACCGTTCGGGGCTGTGTCCCGTTCTACGTTGGCCAGCTCACCGCTACCGCCGTGGACACCTTAACTAGTTTCTCCAATATTGCGCGAGACCTTGCCGCTCTCAATCAAGATGGCCGCGCCAATCCGAATGGTGGCGCCCCTCAGTCTGTTTTCGCGATGCCTAGCTTCCCTACAACGGTAGGAAACAATATACCAAGGTCGTTCGATTTTCATTCGATGCGCAGAATGGATCGAGGTCTGGAGAGGCTCCAACGTGATTGGCTGTTCCAGTCACTGCGACCACACATGTTGAGGCGCGCATACGCTTTGATCTTTCACTATCGATACGAAAACGCGACCCTTCAGGCGCTGTCCCAGCAGTTGCAGCATCAAGACATCGAGAACACGCGTGTCTACGTATCCGACTCCGCTGGGACAGCGGTGGCCGACACCGGCGTATCGCTTTATGGTCG
This sequence comes from Variovorax palleresanus, assembly GCF_051144945.1. Classification (NCBI taxonomy): domain Bacteria; kingdom Pseudomonadati; phylum Pseudomonadota; class Betaproteobacteria; order Burkholderiales; family Comamonadaceae; genus Variovorax; species Variovorax palleresanus. The sequence goes on from NZ_JBJNVP010000002.1 coordinate 2,840,069, forward strand.
CCTGACCCCTGCACAAAGGAACCAAATTGAGACCGATCGGGATTCGCTCGATGTCGATCTCAAGGACGTGGCCAACGAGAAGCTGATGCTTTTTGTCCAGAGCGTGGTCGGGGGGCGTGCGACTTTCTCAGGAGGATACGCGCGCCTTGTTCAGCGGTTTCACCAACAATTGGGCAGAAGCATCTCGTACTCGGCGCTGGATCTGCGGGAACGAGCGAAGCAGTTGGGCAAAACGCTCATCTCTCGTGGACATGAACCACGGCCTATGGCGCACGGTACATGCATGGCGGGAACAAGTGTTTCGCGGCTGCGTGGTCATTGCTTTGATATTGATTCTGGGGCCCTAGATCGTTCAAACGCAAACCCCACGAAATGCGCACGCTGTCCCTATCACGTGGTTACGCAACAGCATCTTTGTGCGCTCCAGGCAGAGTACGACCAGGCGGAGTTGGAGCTTCGCAAAAACAGTGATCAACCGTCGCTTCAACGGGTCCGCAGAATCGCTGATCTTGCTTTACTTCGCAAGCTTATAGAGCTTCACGCTCGGCGGCTTGCTCAACTAAGTTACGTCAATGAAGCAGATTCATCCTCTAAAAACTCGCAGTGTCAAACCGGCGATCGCTGATCTAAACGCAGCCGAAGCTGAGGCGAATATTCGGCGGAAACTCACGATCCTCACCGAAGCGCTAATGCAGTCGACTCGACCGAAGCACGTCCGCAGTGCGTGGGCTCCCGATATGGCCGTTGCCATCGAGAGTGGTGCACTGCCAACAACGATTCGGCAATTTAATCTGTGGGATACAGAAGCCGTGCCGCAAGACCTGAAGGGAAAATTGCCCTCCTTCCGTCGCAACGCCGGCGTCACTTTGAAACGTCACCGCCAACTGATGACAAATGTCGAAGACGTGATCACGGCCTTGCGCAAAGCTCTCTTGACGCCAACCGTGGAGTCGCGGCGAGAGCATAGTGTGGCCTCGTTGCGAAGGCGGATTGAGGGGGCCAAGACAATGCGGCAAATCGCCGAGCGCGAACTCGTTGCAAGTCGTCAAGAAGTACAGCGGCTGAAGGATTTACTCGCGCTGGAGACGAGTCGCAGGGAAGCGACTGAGCGCGAATCAAAAGAGATGGTGAAAAAACTCCACGCGCAGTTGGCGCAAGCTCGCGCACAGAAAAATCCGTCCACCGTGAGCCCTACTAAACTCACGCTCGCTCCACCATCGACGGCGAATGAATAAACACTTTGCTCTTTCGCCGGTTCGAATCCGGGATCGCTGGTTTGTCATCGCGTATGACTTGGCTCGGGGATCGACTATCGCGGAACTGACTGACTATTCTCTTCATGCTTCAACTGACCTGCAACTATCCCGACTAACGCTGGAGAAGAGGATCGGCCAACTCTTAAACTTCTGGGCGTTTCTAAAACGCGAGAATATCCTCGTTGAAGAGATATCCGATGCAGTGCTAGTGCAATTTCGCGATGATGAGCTTCAAAGGGTTCTGAAGAGAAAGACTTCGCGCGGCAATGAGCTCAAGGCGAAGCGAACCGTCAACGATAAACTTGGCGCCGTCTATGCATGGCTCGGATGGATGGTCGGATCAGGACGACTGCCACACTGCGGCGCCACACGACCAATTCGGCGCACTGTCCTCCATGGCAAGACACCGGCTATCGCGACTGCAGTGGGCCGCGGGACGGTTTCATTTCGCCGCACCGGCTCCGGATCAAAAACTCGGTCCGGCTATGTCGCAACGGCAGAGACGCATGACGCGATCACAGATAAGTTCTTCGCGGGGCAGAGTTTGTATGCGGCGCACCGCAACGCTCTGATCCTAGCGATTGCGGATGCAGTCGGATTTCGCCGAGGATCCATTGCGTCCTTATGTACTAAACAATTCGACCGTGCTGAACTCGAGCGAGAGTTGCAAGCAGTCGTCTTGGTTCGCCCGCCGTCTCAAAAATTTTCTTATGAGCACGATTTTCCATTTCCGGTATGGCTCGCTCTACGCATTTGCGATTTCTGCGAAGCATATCGAGCACCGTTGGTGGAACAAAAAAAGGTGACGCCGACACAGACTCAGGATCGCATTTTTCTCTCTTCTCGTGATGCGCATCCCCTTTCGGAAAGAGCAATCACGCAAATATTCAGCAAGGCAATGCGTGCCGTAGGTGCTCCTAAGGGGGCCGCTTTGCATGCCTTTCGCGCCAAATTCGCAAACGATCAGATCGAGCAAGAGCTAGATGTTCGCACTAGGAGCGGCATGGATACAAGCAGCAGCGCGGTCGCCGCAGCGGTCGCAATGAAGCTTGGCCAGAAAAGCTTTGACTCGATCTACTCGTACGTTGTCGCCGCCCAGACCTCTGCGGCCTTGCGAGAAAGAACGGATGCGGCGGCACATGTAGATCGATTGACTGCGCGGGTGCGCGAGCTACAAATGGAAAACAAAAGGCTACGAAAATCTTCCGAGCAATAGCTCGGGCATCCGAGTCTGGCTACGGCAACAAAAGAGTACCCAAAGGGCCATCCTGAAGACCGTGCCAGCATCACTGCGAGCTTGTGTTACCTCTGCTCCAGCGCATTTCGAACTGGCGAAGTCGAAGCGCACCTAGTAAACCTAGGCCTGGCTTAAGTGCTGCCAGGAGGATCCGGCGGCAAGGATGGCGCGCGACGCCTAGAGCGGCCCCTGGTGGGCTCTAACTTCCGTAGCGGCGGCATTTCCGGGGGACGCGCCAAAAGATACAGATCGGCGTGGCTCACCCCTCGCTCGCGCAGGACTCTTATGCAGTCATCAAGGCGCGCCCACGTGCGCACCCTCAATGCGCTTCGAGCCTCACACACCGCGAGCCATCCTCGTCCGGACTGGTGGAAGTCCACCGTGTAGTACCAGCGAGGCGCCACATTCTTTGACGCAGCGCCGCTCGTCACTGAGGCCAGAGCCGCCTCGCCTTCAAAGTCTCGATGCGCGCTGACGCGCACTTGCATTTGTCGATTGATCATGCATTGAGCCTTCAAGTACTCGAGTGTGGGCGGTGGAGCACCGTATGGCATGGTTCATTTTCCGACAAACGTATATGTTTGTACCAGAAATCAGGAAGGTCAAAAGGGTAAGTACTAGGTCGCGATCTTGTGACACAACAACAAAAAGGAATATCACATCATGAGATTCATTGAAATCTTGAACTTCGTACTCGCCCTAGTTGATCTACTCATCTGGATATACGACAACCTCTTCTAAGCAATCGGCCGGACTCATCCGGCCTTTTTTCTGCGCCTTCCCGACGCGAAATGCCGGAAACAGCTAGGAAGACTGGCGCCGCAGGAGCCAATCGAACAAACATGCAGATGTTTGACTGTTTGCATGGCCGCCCCTGTCCTTCTTGCAGACAACAATAGGCCTGCCATTCAGAAAGTGACCGGGGAAATGGCCATGGGTGCGTGGGCTTCAGCCAGATGCTGCCCGACGAGAGGGCAACAGCGCCCGCGCGTTCCTGCTGGCAGCGCTGCCTACTGCAAGAACTTCGGCGTCAAGGTCCAGCAGGTGATGCCCGACAACGGCTAAGCCGACGAGTCCTTCGCAGGCCGCTGCGTCGATGGGCATCAAACACATCCGCACCCGACCCTACACGCCCAGGACCAATGGCAAGCCCGAGCGGTTCATCCAGGCCTTGTTGCGCGAATGACTACTCAGGCGCGAGGCCCCACAAGAATCAGCCAGTGAACATAGGCGTTGATAGGCCGCGTCTCATTGCCGCCTTCGAAGTTACTTTGACGGGGTTCATTGTGATGATCGCCGCTTCTTCGAGTCGTACTGTCGACACCATCGACATTGTTGTCACCGATCATCTGTATAACTCCGTGCGAATGTGCGCGAAATGCGTCAGTTTGCACAGATCCGACAGCATTGCCTGGCAGGCCTCCTGGATTGGCTGCGAACCTTTGATTGGCATCAGGGTCACGGGCAGCGCCGTCATCCACACCTCGCAGGAACCGCCCCCTATAGTCGGGTAGGTTGAACGTCGAGACTGCGTCCCCACGGCCGTGTATGTCACCGATGGTCGCGTACAAGGCCTTGTACGCCACGCGACTAATCGCTGCACCGTCGCAGACAAGCCATCCTGCGTCTGCCAAGATTCTTCGGCTCGCCTCGTCCACTTGACCCGCATAGGGGATCACACTGCCAAGAGGAAACTGCACTTGAATCGCCTGGGGTAAAAGTGTTGTCATGTAATTCGCCCGCCGTGAAGGACATTGAGGATTTGGCGAGCGAATAGATCTCAAGCGCCGCCTGATTTCATAGATCAGTCAACTCGCGGACGGAAGCCTAGATCGCAGCTGGCAGCTCTGACATCCCATGAACGGGGGGGGGCGGATCGTCGCCCAGCAGTTTTCACGGGCCCAGGGCCAAATCAGCGCATCTGGCGCGTCCCATCTCGGCATCTCTCGACTGTCAGTCTTCCTCCGACGATGGCATGTCGAAACTCCAATCCGGGCGATTCGGGGGAAGAGGATCGCTGTTCACTGGACTTCAGAAGATATTTTCATCGTTCGGGCTCCGACGGCGCCATGCATGTTCAGCCTACTGATGGTTCGGCTAAGAAACGGTGCGCAACCATTGCCGGAAATCCGGGGGAAGGCGAACATTGAGTGCGGGCTCTGCTGCAAGAAGAGTCCCAGCAATGGCTGCAAGGCCTTCTTGTTGGAGCGCAGCCGTCACTGCAGGAAGAGTCGCATTCGGGTTCTTGAAGGCAAATCGAGCGCTTAACGCGGCCTTCCACCGCTGCTGAGCCCATTCGACTACTTGCGGTTCGATCGCGTGCCGAAAGTTGGAGACGCTTAAAGCCTGAATAAACCGAAGCGTCGCCGCAAAAAGTTGATCATGAGACAGCGTGCGTCCACTGGCCACGTCGCGCACCGCCGACAAGATATAGGCCGCTTGCGTTCTATCGGGTGAATCCGCCTTTGCCTCGAACATCAGATTCAGCAGTGGCGCGACTTCCCCTGTCGCGTTTCCCACTTCGGCCCGGAGGCTACTCAATGCCTCGCTGTGTCCGCCGACGGCAGCCCTCACCGCGAAGCACAGGACAGCATCTCGCGCGTGCTCAGATAGCCTGCGGTCCTTCAGCTGTTCCTCCGAAACTTTGGGCAGATCTCCTTCTACCGGAGCGGCTGGGGAATTGTTGTGCATTTCTTCGCTATGGCTGTACAGCCGCGCGCATGCGGCAAGCCACGATGAGATCAGCAGCGCGAAGTCAACAGACTCCAGTCGTCGAATCGAGCTTTCCACGAAGCTCACACGAGTCATGAACTCCAGGCTCGGATAGACGCGTCCATCAAGCCTTCTGTCCAAATTCCCCCGCGCCTTCTTGCTGCCCAGATGGAGGGACTCGATCGCTGCGATGAGGTGCCATGCGGTGACCTTGCTCGCTCGAGGTTGATCTCGAATAGCCTCGGGAGGCTCGGGATTGCTGCACATTCCTGCCTCCATGTGAGGAGGTCGGCCGTCAACTTCGATGCCGCCGCGACCGCCAAAAGCCTGCGAATACATCCAGAGAATGCCATGGTGAATCACTCGATGGCAGTAAATGGCCTGCGTCGACGTGTCCTTTTCGATCTCACCCAATAGCACCAGAACTTCCGCCATCTCGGATAGCGCAAACGCGTGGTCGCCTGTCTTGTAGGCGCACAGTGCGTTATCGGCTCTCAGACCGATCAACATGGGCCTCAGGCTCTCGCTTTGGAGTTCAGACGCTGCAGTCAGCGCTGCGCTCAGCCAAGTGCCACACTTGATCCAGTCTCCAACGTTCGCAGCGCTGATTGCAGTCTCACGGCACACAAAAAGGCGCTCCAGTGGATCGTGCTTGTTCAGATCGGAGCGGGCGTATTCAATGGTGGAGAGTGCATCCGCGTAGCGTCGATTTCTGAAGTGGATCTTTGCCCGCGCCCTCGAGAGGAGCGGATCCGCCCCCAGCAAATCTTCAACTTCCGCCAAGACCTCGAGCGCACGTTCGGGTTGGCTACCGTATTCATCAAGCATGACGCAGCGCGCTACGTGAAAAGACAGCGCAAGGTCTCGGCACTCCCAGGCGGCAGCGAGCGTCGCAAGTTCCTGGAACGCATCCGCCGCGGCTGCCCAATCAAGGGTCTGGGCCTTCGCTTCAGCGAGCCAGGCGGCATTGACGATGGTGCGCAGCCCACCTGGTGATTTGCGTGGTCCGTCGAGGTATCTGGTGCGAGAGGCCTTGTTGATCTTTCCCAATTCAACAAACAGCGATCGCTGCCTTGACACAGTTGGTACCGCCATCGCCTGGGTGACAAAGAGAAGACCGGGAAGACTAAACGACGTACCGTCGGCGGACAGTCTTTGTTCTTGAAGATCGGACTCCAGCGCGATGAATCGAGGATCAGATCGCGTCAACTCCTGGTGGCGTTCCAACAGCTCCACGGGATTGGGAAATACTTGCGCGAGACCAGGCAATATCAGGACCTTGCTGAGCACCATGTACTCAAGCAGGTCCGCTGCTTTGCTTCCTCGAAGTTCGAGTATCTCGCGGCAAAGAGTGTTCCACGCTGAAAGCCTGCGCGGGGCATCCTCAAGCGCTGAAAGCAGAAGGACCTGAGCGAATCTCAAGGTCGACGAGACATAGGCGTTCCGAGGGCAGATGAGCCGCTGAAAAGATTCCCCGCAAAGGCTGGGCATCCAATCCGCAATCATCTTGAGCTTGTGGGAGTTCGCTCTCACGATTGCAAGGCCCGCCTTCAGAAGCATGTAGTCCACTTCGCCTTTGAGAGAATGGACGTACAAGGCTTCGGCATTGCTTACGTCCAATGCATCGCCTTGCCCAAGGACTTGGGCTGCGCGGTGATGCACCGCCTTCTGTTCGGCTGTGCCCAAGGCCTCTTCACCCGCTCCGTCCATCAACGGGGATATGCGCAGACGGTTTGCACCCAATTCGTCGATCCATGGGCCGATGAGCTGTTCGAGGTTTTCACCAGCAAGAGCGATGGGTGGCGCAACATCCGCCATCTGTAGAGCAAGTGACCTGTCAAACCGACCTATCAGCAGAGTCATTCTGTAAAGGAGGGTTCGGGTGCTTGTGTCGAACTTCGCGAGAAGAGTTTGGCGGAGACGGCGCTGCTCGGACTGGAGGTCTGAGCGAATGTCCTTCGTGACCGGCACGGGATCGCTTTCCAGCGTCGCCCAACCTACGCGCCGTGCGATCGAGATGAACGCTCGGACAAGCTGAGGATGTCCGCGTCCGCTGTACAGGAAGGCGAGTACAGCGGATCTTTCTGATGCCCCGCCAGCTTGCTGGACGAGATCTCTGACTTCTTCGAAGCCAAGTGTCTCAACAGGAGCCATCTCCAAAGAAGTCTGTCCCAGACGATCTGCTACCGCGGTGGATGGCTGCCGGTAGCTGGTGACGATGCAAACGGCATCATGACGCTTGATTGCGGCAACGACCCTCGCCATTTGGTGACTTACACCCGGATCTTCGAGCTCATTGAGATCGTCAAAGATGATCCCATCTGCCTGGCTGATTGCGATCTGAGCGAAAACCACCGCCAGGCGTCGTTGCGCTTCCGAGATCGAAACATCCCGGAAGTCGACGATGAGCCATCGCCCGCCGTACTCCGTCGCGGTCAAGCGCGCGGCAAGAGTTTTGCCCAACCCGCTTCCGCCGACGAGAAATAGAAGCCCTTGCTGGCGCAGCTGTGCCAGCGCCTTCGCGATCAGTTGTCGTCGAGGGGCGATGCTCGCCGGAAGCGGTACTTCTTCTATGGACTCCAGCAGCGGCGCGAACCGGAGATCCGTCGTAGATTGAGTCGGCAGTTGCGCGGCAAGTTGCAGACGGGCCAGCGTTGAGGTCGAGATAGCTGTCTTCGAGTGCGCTTCGCATACCCTTAGCAGGTCGGCGAGCACCAGTCTTCGCCGAGATCCAGGCTTGACGATTGCCTCGAGAACCTCGGCGACGACGACTTGGGCAAGACCGGCACAGTCTGTCGGCGAGAGCTGCAGCCTCTCCGATGCGAATTCGATCAGGGATGATTCGAGCTGAGCAGCCACTTCCGTCAGGCCGCTTTGCTTGTAGTCCCAATGGATGCGTTTGAGAAGCTCCTCTCTCAATTGAGTGTCCTCGCGAGCTTCGATGAACCTACGGACCGCCTCCGAGATTGGCGCCTTGAGCAAAGCCTGCCTCAGGGGTCCTATGTCGCAGCCCGCTGCGGCTTGCCTCCAATACTCGAGGACGCCTTCGTCGCCCACGCGGTCAGCGCGATCGCGCTCTCGGCCCAGACTTGCGGTTGTCAGAAAACGAAGACTTACCTTGGTATCTGGATTTCGATGGACTAGATCGACGTAGCTGTTCAGTGCATCAAGGGCATCTTGGTTGTTGATGGTCAGCGCACCGGACTCGGCAGTGTCCTTTACTTGGACACCGTTAAGTGCGTCGGCCGCGACCACTGCATAGTCCTCGGCGACCTCGAGAAAAAGTTGTTGCCCAGTCTTCAGTCCGATCCAGGCCAGCGCGCTGACGTGCAGCTGGTATGCATAGCCGCGGAGCGAGGCAACTGCTTGCCGTCGGGGATCACCAATCGGTTCGGCATCTAACCTTGGACCCGCGGAAAAAATGCTCATGAGTTCTAGATGTGCTGCGCATCAATCAGAGGAATCAATCAGTGTTGATTCAACCGATCAAGCACTGAAAGATGCGCTTCCTTAACAATCGTGATGTTCTCTGGGTTTCCCACCTGAACATATTTCATTGCATCCGTCAAAGCGAAATTTTCAGAGATATCAGTGTGCAGCGCCTCGACGGACCAAGAGCATTGCTTCGAAAGCTCTTTAAGAAATGCTTCGTACCAGTCAGAACGTCGTGCATTGATCGCCATGTTTGCTTCGAGTTGGGCTTTGTCTCGCCCAGCACGATCCAGGGACAGGCGCTTCTGCATGCTGAAGAGGATGTCCGTGCAGTGGCTCATGCGCAGCATTCCGGATACAACTTCTCGCCATGTGAGTCGAGGGGAAATTTCGATTGCGGCGGGGAGAAACTCTTCGAGCCGATAAAGAAATCGGGCGTTGAACATGGCAGCTTTTCTTCCGTCGATCGGAAACAGCGTGGCAAGCGCCGTATGGGCTCCTAGCGTGAACACCGCATTTGCGACCGAGCTATGGCTTCCGTCAATCGGCAGGGTATCGCATGCGCTGAACATGATGATCGGTGGCAAAGTGCACTTCGCTCTGAGTGCCCACATATCGAGAGGTTCGCCGCCCACCACCAGTGAGCCCATTCCAAGCTCGGCGTCGTAGGTGCCATGGCCGTCGAAAACCATCATTGCTCCCTCGAAGTGCCGAACCGCATCTGCAAACTCGTTCGGCGTCGAGACGTCAACGAAGCGGTAACTCACCCGTTTACTCTCGCTTGCGCTCGCGACAAGCGATATCGCCGATTCCAACAGCGTCTTCAAATGGTCAGTTGGCTCGAAAGAGCGCACGACCAAGATCTCGTCGAATGCGGCGAATGGGAGTGTGATTGGTGGTCGAAGACAATGCTGGATGAAGAGGTTTCCTGGCATCGGTGGGGTGCGCGAAACATCAAAGCGCAGACTCACTGGTAGCCCCCTCGTTGGGAGAAGTTCAAGCGGCAAGTCTGCAATGAGTTTCAGTCCTTCGATGCGGCCATGCTTGGATTCGCGGTCCAGGCGTTCGAGGAAGTCTGGGGCGATCAGACTTCGCATTTTTTTCCCTAAGGCACGGAGCAGCCTCGACTCTTTCCAACCTTGGTGATGACGCGGTTCCATGCGAACGCAGTGTGCGAGCAGCTTCACTTCTCCCCGAATCTTGTTGAGCTTTGGTTCTATTCGCAGTATTGGCGTCAACGTTTGACATGCGACTGCTGACAGCCCAGCTGTAAAGCTCTGCATGTCGCGACTCCGCATCATCATCGTGCTCATATGGAACCTAGCCGCTTCAGGCTCATCCTTTTTCATCTGAACTGGAGCATCAAAATACGTCTCTGCATGAAGAAACGCCGTGAGCGACTGCCGAAACATCGCACGATCTGCAGGGGTGGACTTCTGTATAAATGTGCGCCAGTTTTGATGGAACCCCCAGTAGACCCCAGGCAGGACCAGCGCGAACCTGTAGTCGATCAAATCAGGGTGTAGGTCAAACGTCAGTGAACGGCGTTCTTCGGCCACTGCATCGGCAGCGAGGCATATCCGGCTGATATAGCGTTGCGGATCCCTTTCTTGCTTCTCGATCCCCTCGCTAATTTGATCGATCTTTTTGAATTTTCGACCGAACGCGACGAGTGCGAGTTCGTTCGGAATGACAACGTTGTGGGCTCCTTGGCGGAGGGAAATGAAGTTTTGTCGACGCCGCTGTGTTCCATTAATGGCTTCTCGCGCCTGGCGCGCAAACAAGGCGTTCTTCGGATCGTTCGAAAGTGCTTCCAGAACGTCCCGAACAAACCTATCCAAGCGGGGTGGATCGGCGCCTGCCATTGAAACACGATGGGATCCGGAAACTTCCGAGATGTGCAGCCGTGGAATTGGTGAACCTACGATCAGCGCATCGACAGCCGCCGCCACCTCGGCCGTGTTGGTCAAGAAAACTTGAAATGGACTCGGCAGTATCGGTAGCGAAAGGGAGAGCGCATCGAGCTCGAGTGGAATAATCGACGGCCAGATCAGTTTGAATAGACGCATGCGCAGCACGACGTCCAAGCCGGAGTAGGGTTCGCGTATGTCGGCGGGCAGTGTTGCTGCCAATCGCAACGGCCCTGCAGCCTTGTGCAACCCATCTGTATACATCCCGAAAGGACTGGCTTCGGCCAAGTCTTGCTCCCCGTGGGGGATGATGTAGAGAATCTTAAACCGCTGATCTGCGACCGCTAGGCCGGCGTAGGCCTTTTGATGCTTCGGGAGCAGCGCTTCGAAGGTCGTCGCTTTTCCCTTTTCTGTGGCACTCTGATGGCGGTTCTGGGGTTCTTCTTTCAAACTCTTTCGCCTAGTTGATTGAGTACAGAGAGAATCGGGCTCAGCACGCGAGGCGATAAGGATACTCAGGGATGCCTCGAAATCCTCTTGCTGCACTGAAATAATTTAGTCCAGCAGAGGCGCAACCAACATGGAAAGAAGCCAACCAAAAAGGTCCAGACGTCGGATCTTGGCAGCGCCTGTGTCGTCAATTAGCTGCGTTGGATCGATAGCCAGCGCGTAGCATTCCGCGATCGACGGCTTTCAGAACGGTATGTCGTCATTGTCCGGTTCGATCCCCATTGGAGGGGGCGCGCTCCGCGCAGCTGGGGCGGTGGAAGGCGCCCTGGCCGCGTTGACCTCTGCGGGCTTGGCTGCCGCAGCGCTGCCCTGCATCGTTGCGCCTACGCCTGCACCGTCCAGCGCGGCCTTCAGCGCGGCTTCGACCGCATCAATGCGCTCTTGGCACACCTTGTAGGCATCGACCGATTCCGTGACGATTGTCAGCAGATCATCGATATTCGGTTCGGCCTGATCACGCAGCGTCTCGGCATGTTTCTGCAACACCCCGTAGGCGTCTTTGAAGGTTCTCTGGGTCATGACTACTGTCCTTCTTTGCAGGGCTTGGTCCGAACTTCGGTCGAACCATCCCTGAACTGAATGGTGAGCATCTGCGATTCTTGGGCCTGGATGTTAGACGTCACCGTCTTGCCTTCGTCGGTGCGCACGATCGCGAAACCACGACCCAGCGTCTTCTCGGGGCCTTGTCCGGTGATCTCGCGCATCAGGGCCTGGGCACTGCTGCGGGCCTGCTGCACAACGCCACCGGCCCGCTCCGCCACGCGCTGTATGCGGTTGGCCAGCGCCTGTGCTGTCGTGCGCGTCGCCGCTGCTGTGCGATCAACGACGGTGTTGAGTGCCACGCTGGTCTCCGATCTTCCCGCGCTCAAGCTCGCCAGCGCATCGATGCGGATCGAGGTCATCAGGACGGGCAGCTCCTGCTTTGCCGTCGCTACCGCCCGTATTGCATTGGTCCGCACCTCGTTCAGCAGCGCCAGGCTTTGCCGGGAGGCGTCATGAACGCGCCGCACGGAACCCACCGCGATCGTGCTCAGGCTTGCCGTGCTGTCTTGCTTGGCGCGGGCCAGGTGATCGCGGGCATCGGCTCTAATCCCCGCTTCGTGACGTTCGATGGTCAGTCGGACGGTGCGAGCGCTTTGCGTCCCGGCGGCAAGGATGGTGTCCCAGGCTGACCGCGCTTCGCGCACGCGGCGCAAGATCTGTTGTTCAATGCCACCGATGACCTTGCTGGGCGTGTCGAAGCGGGCATGGGCCACCTCATCAGGCAACGTACTATCGCGTTCATGGCCGATGCCAGTCAGCACCGGGACGTCCTGAACGCAGATGAAGCGTGCAAGCTCGTAGTCGTTCAGCCATGCGAGGTCGTTCACCGCGCCGCCGCCGCGAATGATGACGATGGCGTCCGGCCGCTCGCCGTCCCCCAACTCGCGAAGTGCCGTCGAGGCGGCCGCGACCACCTCGCGGGCCGCGCCCTCGCCCTGAAAACGGCTGTGCGCGTAGACGAAGCGGCAGATACCGAACCGCTCCAGTCGTTCGGCTTCCTTCCTGAAATCGCCCAAGCCAGCCGCTTCCCGCGGCGCGACGACCAAGACGACGCCGTAGTCCCAGGGCGGCGGGAGTCGGCGATTGCGGTCGAACACGCCTTCCTGCTGCAGCCGGGTACGAATTTCCTTCTTGCGCGCTTCCAGGTCGCCCAGGGTGTACTCGGAGTCGATGGCATCGATCTCGAGGCTGAGTCCGTACCGCGCCTTGAAAACAGGCTTCGCCCGCACCAACAGCTTGATGCCGGCGCCAATCACCGCCCCAGTGGCATTCTCGAAATCGGGAAGGATCCGGGAGGCGGTGCCGGCCCAGATCATGGCGCGCGCCCTGGCGATCGGCTGGCCGGCGCCGTCGCGCTCCGAAAGCTCCAGGTAGACATGCCCGTTGCGCACACTGGCTTCATTGACCTCGACCAAGGTCCAGACGCCGCTGGCAAACGCCTGTGTCACCGCGGCCGCGACGCCGTTGAGCAGGCGGGAGAGCGGGATGCCCTTCTTGATGGTGGCCAGGCCGGTAGTCGCCGTGTCCGTGAGCGCCACGCCCATGGAACTGCTGGCATCGGGCGTGATGCCCGGGGGCAGCCAGGCGCTGAACGCAACCAGGTCGACGCCGGCTTCGACGTACCAGCGCTTGACCGCGCCATCGAAACGCGCGCCCAAGGCCTTGGCCGCATCCTTGGAACGGTAGGGGACGTCGAGGTACTGGCGGGACATGGCGGTGCTCAGATTGCTGTTTCGCGCAACGGACGGCCGATCTTGCTGACGTGATCAAAGCTGTAGACGTGCTCGCGCGCCGAACGTCTGCAACGACCCACGATCCGCCCTGGGAAGTCTTTGCCACCATCGAACAGTTCGACGCTAGCATTGCAGGCAGGGCACGAAGACGAATAGCGAGCGAACATCAGTCCGCCGACGCCGCCGTCGGCCGATCGCCGAAGTTCCAGCGTCACGTTGTCCTTCGATAGGGGAATCAACAATGTGGGCGCCATCACGATCCTCAGCTCGAAAAGCTCGCCGAAGAAGCGAAACAGTGAGACGACGCCCAGTCCCAGCAGCAGAACGCTAGCCACGCTCGTCAGGTCGGCCGGACTGAGAGGGCGAGAGATCCGAACGCCGACATAGAGCAACAGCCAAGCCAGGAGCAGGACGCTGATCAATGCCGACATGATGACAATCATGATCGACCACCGGATCGGAGCGGACCAGCGAACAAAGCCGGTCCGCAGCGCCTTGCTAAGAAATGCGCCTGGCGCCGCGACGGCTTCTGTCGTGTAGTAGATGCCGCCTTCGGGGATCGCCGGCACCGGCTCCGGCGCCGCATCGTGGGGGACCGGATCAGCTTGGATTCGGTAGACCGAAGGGCTGCCTTGGACCTTTTCGAGCCGCGGGATGTACTGCAACCCCTTGCGTCGAGCAGCCTCGATCATGCCCTCGGTCCAGCCTTTTTCCTCTTTGACCAGGCGTGCCCAGTGAGGGCTCAGCCATGCGCTGGCTTCCTTTGCGGCCTCAGGTGCAACACCGCTCTTGAGATTCAGTGTCGTGATATCGGTCGATTTGCCTTCCTGCACACGCGCGATGGTCTGGATTGCCAGTTCTCTGAGGACCTCGAACGCCTTGTGCCGAAGCGGCAACTGCGTGTTCGTGAGGTAAGCGAGCACTACCGTTGCAGCCTGCGCCTGTGGGTCAAGCACGACCTCCGGAGAGGGTCCCGGGAGGGTTTCGGACTGCATAGCGATCGTCATGGTGCCGAGCATAAGGCCCTCCAGCACCTCAAGGATTTCTCATGGCATCGCGAATCTTCAGACATTCACGCCAACGGCACCGGGCACGGCGCACGCAGCAAAATCCCCGCCCACGTGATCCGCGTGGTACCCCGCACGAGCGCGCGATCCAACGTCTTGCAATGGAGTTGAAGGCGCGCGAAGGATTGATGGGTCTGTTCCATGCCGGGGTCACGTGGCGAGCCTTTGCCTGTCTTGTGAATCTGAGCACTGCGGTTGCCGTGGAGACCGAGAAGTCTCTCAGGATCGGAAGCAGCCGGTTCGTGCCCGACCTTGTCGTGAGATGCATGCGCACCCATCGGATCCTGCTGGTGGTCGAGATATGGCATACCCACACAGTCAGCGCGAAAAAGAAGGCGGCCTTTCATGCGGCGGGATTCCCTTGGGTCGAAGTGCGCTCTTGGCACGTGATCTCGCGAACCCGCCGCCAGCCGCTGCCGGTCCTCGACTGGGCCGGGCCAGGTCTCCCGCAGTCACCCGAGCAGCATTCGCTTTTTCACTCGGAGGGGGATTGGACAGTGGGTGACAGACGTGAGCTCGCGGGCGACCACCTTGCCTCTGGCCATGTCGCTGAACTGCCACCGGGGTTGAGAATCCAGTCGATATTCAGTACCGACTCAAGGCTGGCTTCTTGATACAGCTGTCAGCCGCGCAATGAAGCGGCCCAAGTGTCTTCATGCACGATGAACAGGGGCACGCCGGCTTCCTTGTGCTGAATGGCTTTCTCGATCTTGGTGCCGAAGCTACCGTGCTTCCATTCCGCACTGCCGAGGCCACCGACCACAAGGTAGTGCAGCTTCTTGCTGACGCCTGCAATCGTCCCGCCGCGCGTCTCGATGGCCTGCTCACAGAGCTTGCGCGGCCCGAAAACGAAGTCGCCGGTAAAGCAAAAAAGCTTGTTGGGAACCTCGATCCCTTCCAAGCGATCGATTGGCAACTCGGTCACGAAGCCCGCATCCGCAATCTCGTCCAGCTTGCCGCCGACAAGCTGACGCAAGGTCTCGGCGAGATGGCTGCGTTCTTCCTCGGTCACAAGCCCGTCCGCCAGGATGCTTTCGACCTGGGCTTTGATCACCGTGCCTGGCCACGTCAGGGCAACTGTTTCCGCGCCGCTAAGCCATGACTTGAGGAACTCGATTTCCGCATCGTTGAGATGTCCGTCAGACATGATGCCCTGGACGATGCCGACCAGCGCCGCACATGAGGTGCGCATCTCGTTTCGGAAGGCTGTCGCCTGGCGCTGATAGATGTTGATCACTCGATGCCCCCGGGTTCGCTTGCTGCCTTCCAGATTACAGAGGTATCGCCAGTGAATGTGACCGCCATCCCGGTCAAGGTGCATGTGCGCGTGTCTCCAGCAACAAGATCGATGGAAAGGTCCTCGCCACGTAGCCCTTGCCACATGGCCAGGTAGTGCAGCGTCCCTACACGCTTGCCCGCCTTGATGGCTTTTCCTCCGCCTACCCACGGGAGGCTTGGCAATTCACCACGCGAAGCCTGTGCGGCCATTTCGGGAGATTCGTTCGCCTTCTCGATTCCCCTGAGCCATGAGCAAATGAGGCCTTTGTCGGGGCCGTTCCATCGTTCCGCCCAAGACTCGCCCTGAGGTAAGGCAGCATTGCAACTGCATTCAACGATCATGCTGGCTCCATTCGAGAGGCGTACGAGGAATATGCAGGGCGCATCCTAACGCTCGACTCGCAGGCAATCATGCGCGTGAACCCTCAGATGCCCCCGGGTCCATTTGAACGAGACATATGCGACGCCGAGGCTGCGAGTATGAGGCATGCACAATGCCGGCATGCCAAATATTGCGACCATCCTCAAAGCCGAAATCTCGCGCGTTGCCCGGAAAGAAGTTCGCGCGGAAATCGAAGCACTCAAGAAGGCCTCAGCGAACTATCGCTCGTCAATCGCCGCGTTGCGTCGACGGGTGGAGGCACTGGAGAAAGAATTGCGACTCACCGTCAAAGGCTCTGCGTGGCGCGCTTTGAAAAAAGAGGTCATCGAGGAGTCTGCAGCCCCCATAGCGCGTCGGTTCAGCGCCGGGCGTTTAGCCACCCACCGGAGCAGGCTCGGGCTATCGGCAGCAATCTACGGCAAGCTGGTGGGAGTCTCGGGGCAGACGATCTATCACTGGGAGCAAGGGAAGGCCCGCCCGCGTGCAGCACAACTTGAGAGCCTTGCGTCTGTGCGAGAACTGAAAGCTAGGGAAGTCTCTGAGAGGCTCGAAGGCTTATAGAAGGCAAGCATTCTCGAAGCCAATGCGGGGCCATGCGCTCAACGGCTTCCTATCGAAGCGGAGGGAGTGAGATGTTCAAAGGCATTAAGAGGATCAAGCGGCTAGGAGTTTTTGGCGATTATTCCCAGCCCTCGGGGACTGCTGACTTCGGGGTTAAAAACATCATCTACGGATGGAACTACTCCGGCAAGACGACACTGTCGCGCGTGTTCTCTCACTTAGAGCGGGGCGACTTTCCGCTTGATCTCGGCGGTTATGCATTCGGCGTCGACACTGATGTCGGGCAAGTCACCGAAACCAACGCGAAGACGAGTGGCCTCGTCGTTCGAGTTTTTAACTCGGACTTCGTCCACGACAATCTAAATTTCGGCGGCTCGATGGCCCGCCCTATCCTGCTTCTGGGGGCCGAGTCTGAAGAGGCTCAGAAAAAGATCGTCGATCTGGCCGAGTTGCGGAAGCGGGTCCATCAGGCGACTGCAAAGCAGGAGAACAAGGCCGCGGCGGACGACAAGGCATTGGCCGACTTGAAGAAGAAAGCCGCGGCGGTGACCAAGGAGGTGCTGCAGCTCACGGAGATCTACACGGCGACGCAACTCGAACGGGATCTGGCAGTAGTAAACCTCGGCATCGACTGCAAACTGTCGAACGAGCAGTTGGAGGCCGACACGAAGCTTGTCCGGACTTCGGAGCACGACGCATTGCCTGAGCTGGCCATTCTCGACGCGAAGAGCATGTTGCCTGAACTGTGGAAGGAAGCAGGAGAGCTGCTCGCGCAGAAGCCGGAGATGGCCAACGCTATCGAATATCTGACGCAGCATCCAGCGATTGCTCGCTGGATCGAGACGGGGCTTCCTTTTCATGAGCACAAGCAGAACTGCGAGTTCTGCGGCAACCCGTTGGATCCCGCGCGAGTAAAGGTGCTTCGGGATCACTTCTCCAAGGACCAGGCGGACTTCAAAAGCAAACTCGAGTCGCTCATGCTGCGGGTTTCCGAGCAGCGGGTTGCGTTTGCGCCGCCTAGTTCCCTGGCTCTCAATGCTCAGTTCCGCGATCGTTACGCGGCGGCGGTCGATGCGGCCCTTGCAGCAAGCGAAGACCACGACAAGCTCGCCGCTCGACTTGTACAAGAACTTCAAGAAAAGATCTCGGCGCTCTTCGTGTCCCGCGAACACGCGGCGCTTGACCAAACCGCCGTGGAGGCTTGGATCAACGCGGGCGCATCACTAGATGAGATTATCCACGAGCACAACCAACTCGCGAGTCATTTCCCGGAGGAGAAGCGCAACGCAATCAAGCGCGCCAGGCTGCATTACGCGCAGGTACTCCACGAGAAAGAAAGTCTGGAAGACCGGGCGAGGAAGCGAGCGCGCTTCGACGCACGCGCGCGAAAGCTGAAAGCATTTGGCGAAGCGGTGGAAAAGCAAAAGCAAGAGCTCGAAGCCACGATTAGTCAATCGCAGAAAGGCCGGGAGGAGATCAACAGACGCATCGATAACCTGCTGGGCTCGGACAGCGTGCAGATCAAGGTCATAGAGCTCCAAGGCGAGGAGCGGTTTCAGCTCGTGCGTCGCGACGGCAGCGTCGCCAAGCATCTGAGCGAGGGGGAAAAGACGGCCATCGCCTTTTCGTTCTTCCTCACCAAGCTCCAAGAACTCAAGGACTTCGACAAGGCGATCGTCTACATCGACGATCCGATCTCAAGCTTGGACAGCAACCACATCTTCCAGGTGGCTGCCACGATACGGGAGGTGTTCTTCGAGCAGGCTGGAGGCCCCGGCGGGGAGTGGAAGACAAAGTGCCGACAGGTCTTCTTTTCGACCCACAACTTTGAGTTCTTCGGACTACTTCGCGAGCTACCAATCAATCCAAAGAAAACGTCGAACTATCTGGTCAAGCGGATCTCGCCCGATGCGTCGACCTTTGAGAACATGCCTGTTTCAATGTCCAAGTATGCGTCCGAATATCACTTCTTGTTCTCCGTTCTCGACGAATTCAGGAACGCGACGGACAAGTCGGACTACAAGGTGCTGATGCACATTCCCAACGCCGTGCGGCGCTTCGTGGAGCTCTATACCTATTCCAAGTATCCCGACGGCATCGGTGGAACCGTGGATCAACGAGCCGAGAAGCTATTCGGAATCGAGAAAGCCAAGCGCATTTTGAAAGTGCTGCACTACTTCTCGCATGCCAACAACATTGAGCGCATCGCGACCAACACGGACTTGATCTGCGACATCGAGGCCGCGGTTGACGAGCTAATATCGCTAATCGAATCGAAAGACCCGCTGCACTTCGAAGCCCTGAAAGCTGCGCTGTAGGCATGGCACATTCCACGACAATGGCCGACTCAGGTCACGGTTGCGAGTTTCATTGCTGCTGCAACAACCGCTAGATTTTTGAGGAGGACGAGGTGGCTAGTTCCGGGAGCGAAGGGCGATTCAGTGTTGTCTTCAGTGGCAGGCCGGATGACGACGGCCCTGCCTACTCTATTTCCATAGTTCCAAGTCAGCAGGAATGGAACGACTTTGGGCACCAGTCTCACGTCACCATCACCATTCGGGGCAAAAAGGGCTCTGCGAAAGCGGTCGTGGCGGGTTTTGTTGGGTTTCTCAGCGGTGCAGCGAGTGGGGCGGATACCCTCAAAGACCTACTTGCTCGCACGCCGCGCTTGGTCGTTCCCGCAGACCCTGACAAGCATCGATTCTTCACCATGCTTCGAGACAGTCAAGCCTATCGGACCGTCGTTCAGACCTTTGGTCCAGAAGATGGCTCGGAGGCCTTGCGAGCTGTAAGAGATCTAGTGGCGATCGGGGAGTTCGATCCAACCGCACAGATCCTTGAGTTGGCCGCCGCAACTGAAGTGTTCGCAATCTCGTTTGTTCGAGACGCCGAATCATTCTTCGCTTTCAAGAATGCGGGCTCCATTCTTCGAGGCTTGGAAGCTGAAACACTGGGGCGGCTGTCAGAGGAGTTATTCGTGCGATTCCAGTTGCCTGGGCATGAAAATGAGCATCAATTGGAGTTCAGTTTCGACCATAGCGGAGTATTGCCGAAGCGCATGGCTGTTGTAATCGGAAAGAACGGCGTTGGAAAGAGCCAAACGTTAGGACGTCTTGCTCGCGCGGCGTTGAAGGGCGGACCTGAACTCACAGAGAAAAATGGAGGGCGACCCACTGTTAGTCGCTTGCTTGCTTTCGCGCCGACGAATGAGGCAGAGTCGGTGTTTCCCTCTGACCGTCTGAAGCACGCGAGGATTCAGTACCAACGCTTTTCGCTCAATCGATCCAGACGATCAAGGCGAAACGAATACGCCGGCGATCTCGTGATTCAACTCGCCCGCTCCGATGAGTCCATAAAGGGCTTCGACCGGTGGATGATCTTTCTCGACTCACTCAAGGCGTTGGCGAAGCCTGAGGAAATCTGCTTGCCTACACGCAGCGGAGAACAACCCTTTGAACCCGTCTCTGGATTCCGCAACGGGAACGAGTCAACGGTCTTGAGGCGTTTCGCGTCCATCGACCCACGCAAGGAGCCGGTGCGCTTGATCGGCGCGAAAGGCCTGCCGCTCAGCAGCGGCGAGATATCGTTCATAAAGTTTGCAGCTCAAGTCAGTCTCCACATTGAGAACGGATCGCTGATCCTGCTTGACGAGCCGGAAACGCATCTGCACCCAAACTTCATAAGCCGATTTGTGAAGCTGCTCGACGGGTTGTTGGAGCGGACAGGGTCGGCGGCAATCATCGCTACTCACTCAGCGTATTTCGTTCGTGAAGTGTTCGCGGAGCAGGTCACTGTGCTTAGGGTTGACGAGAGCCGATTCGTCACCGCGGAGAAGCCGAGGCTTCGGACGTTTGGTGCCGATGTCGGCGAGATCTCAGTCTTCGTCTTCGGTGAAGAAGACCAATCAGATCATGCCGCGGACCTGCGAGAACGGCTGCTCTCGCAGAACATGCAGTGGCAGGAGATCTACGAACGCTACCGCAACGAACTCTCTTCGGAGTTCCTGAACGTTCTCAGGGCGACGAACGAAGAGCGAGGTGGTTCGTGAATTCTGTACCTCTACCAGCAGTAGACGATTTCGGTGCCTTGACGGCCGTGGCAAACAACACCCAGGTAAAGAGCTATCCTGAGCTCCTACCGGCGCTACCAGCACTCCTTGCTGCGTATGCACAGTATGAGGCTGTGTCGGGCAATGCCCACTTTGTCCAGCAGATTGGTCTCACGAATCAGCAGAAGGACTTTTTGCGCGCGCACTACAAGAGCCCGCCAACGGCGCTTGGATTTATCAAGACGCTGAGAGCTGAGAATTCCCACAAAATCTGTCCGATGTGCGGGTCGACACATCGCGGCACTCTAGATCACTTGCTTCCAAAGGACGGTTCTCCAGAGTTCGCTGTCTTTTCGCGCAATCTGGTTCCTGCTTGCAACTGCAATACGAAGCGCGCTACGAACACGGTTGGTCCTCTCGCGGGGCAGCGTGTACTACATCCCTATTACGACAAGTGCTTGGCATCACGGTTGATAGCGGCGCGATTTGATGATTTGGGCCGTGTGCCAAAAGTGACGGTTAGGCTGCGCTTGCCAGTGGCCAGACCCGAGCACGCCGCGGTAGCCTTTCACTTGGAGACAGTGATCAGCAAGACGGACATACAGGGCTTCTTGGCGACCCGATGGACCAAGATGTGCCGACGTCCCGCATCGATCATCCGAGATTTCAGAGTGCGCCCGCCTTCTCCGAAGGCTTTGCGTAGGACACTTGTCCTCGAACTGCGCGAGCTTGATGAAGAGCATGAGGGACGCAACAACTGGAAATCAGTGTTCGTTGCTGGATTGCTTGACAGTCATGTGATCGCATGGCTTTACACGGCATTGAATCGACCCGGGCGGCTAGTCTCTGGGCCTCTGATCGATGCGTAAACCCATCGTCAATGGGAGGATCTGCGGTGATTCTTTTCATTCGCCAGAACGGGAATCGTCGTGCCTTTTGCAAGTACTCCATCCGGTAGTCCGCGCGTGATCCTCCCAAATCTCAAGTTCTTATCGCGTGAAAATGCGCTAGCCCTGCTGCCTGTTCCTTCAACTAGCGTCGAGAAAATTGATGCTGCGCTTCATAGGCTCAACCAAGGTGAGAATGGAGGAATCGCCGGGTCGATTGAAAGACTGACGCGCATCAACAAGGCGACTCGCTTCAATACAAAGTCGTGGGGTCGATTGAAGCAGGGCGCGTCCGTGAAAACTGCTGTTTCCTATTCGTTCATAACTTTCGATGAAGAAGCAGACCCCGCAGACCACGTGGTCTCATTTTGCGCTTTCTGTCACACGTCCACGCAGGCTCCAATGCTGTTGGTTAGCTTTGACCGCTGCTCGGGCGCACGACCAACGAGCTTGGCCGAACCGGGAAACACCTATGTGCTCTCCCGTCGCGTTATCTCCCTACCGCTGCAGTGTGTGCTGAAGCATTGGGGTGATCCAACGAAGGGGCACATGATTTATGAACATGACATATCACCGATGGACCACGCAGGTTCAGAACTACGTGAGAGGTTCAAGTCTGCGAGATACATTGGTCTAACTTCACGAAACTGGCAAACCCGTTATCGAGAGCATCAACGTGACGCTTTGACAGGAAGTGAGTTGCTCTTTCACACCACGTTGGCATCTGTCTTTCCCGAGGGAGGCATCGCCCAGGCGGGCATGGGATCGTTTGAAATTGTCCGATGCGGGTTGTGCCTTACTTCCGAGCTTGAGTATGTAAATCTGACATACGGGGAAGCCATGCAGGTTGAAGAGCAACTTGTCGAGCGGACACTCAATCCTGCGGGACTGAACATGATCCCAGGAGGGTTTGCGGGCATCAAGTTGCTTCACAAACTCGGCTTCTTAAAGCGATCTACGGCAACCGCTGAGGAGAGAAACCTTGCAGCGACGAATTACGTCCTTCAGAAAAAGCGGATAAGCAGCCCGGCACCTTGGATCTCTGACCGATGGCAAACGGATGAGTACTACGAGAGGGTTGTGCTCAATCGATCAAAAACTCTCAGTCGAGAACAGATCCTTAGCATTCGCCAATACGGCCTTAACTGGAACGGAGCTCCCGAGGTGATCGCTAGTCTGTCGGGTGCAAGCGCACGACAAGTTCGAGACATCTTGCGCGGAAAGTACTATTCCCGCGTGAAGTAGTCACCATTGATGTTGATGCCCGGTTGCTAAAGTCTTTTCAGCGGCGGGCGGAGATTCGGCATGTAATTACCCCGATCTACCTTCATGCTTGGCTGATTGATTGCTCATGAACTTTCTGTCCGCAATCGCGCGTGAAGCTAGGATTGCTGCATGGCCACCCATGTCAACCATCATTACATTCCAGATTTTCTTCTCAAGACTTGGCTCAGCGGCCCCGACAAGAAGTTAAGCGTCTTCAAAATCTTGCCTGATGGGCGTCTTCGACATGATCGGCTTGGCTCAAGGGCAGTGGCACACGAAGCGCATCTTTACTCCTTGCGCCGTTCCGAGAGCGACCCTGATACGAGGATCGAAAATGAGTTTTTGGCGAAATTGGTTGATGGCCCGGCAGCCATTGCACATGCTCAGATGCTGAAGAGCGGTCTGGCATCCCTAACTGCAGAGCAGCGTGACGACTGGGCGAGATTCTTGGTGGCCGGACTGGTTCGCATACCTTGGATGATCGAGCAGTTCCGTGACATCGGACGTCGTGAATTGTTGACTCAGTTTGAGAGCATGGCCACTCACGCAGGTCGACCTGAAGCTGCCAAAACGATGCTGCAACCGCGCTTCAAGGATGTGCTTGATGACCACGGAATGGAAACATTCGTCAAAGCAATTCGGTCGGAGAAATACGTTCGGTGGGTTAACGAGGCAGCCTGGTCGCTTGTTACCCTGCCTGCGAAAGTTGAGAGCACCATCATTGGCGATGCACCCGTCTCCTACTTCGGTGAGCTGATGGAAAACGCATTTGCCCTAGTCGCACCCATATCTCCAAGGCATCTTTTTTCCTGCACCAGCAACGCCCATTACCACTCGCTCCTCGAAGGGATGACGCCAAAGGCACTCCTCAAGGCGACGAACAAGAGGATGGTGCAGCACGCGGCCGATTATGTGTACGCCGTCGATCAAGCTCATAGGCCACTAATTGAAAGGCATCTGGGGAGAGGGCGTCGACTTCTGAATGAACAACACTCTAAGGGAGCGGGTTTGTCTTAAAGAGTTAGACGCTTGGAGCAACGCGACATAGGCTGGGCGCCGTGTGCCGCATGGGCACCAGTCGATCGAGGGAGGGTCGCTGACCCGCGGCTGATCGAAACCCTCGAGGGCACGAGCAGCCCCCCAAGTTCTCCAGCTCAAGGCATTGATCGAGAGCATGCTGGTCGACCGCCATCGTTGCATTGCCGCTCCCGCGAAACTCAATCTTGGCCAGCCTGCGCACTTCGTGGACTTCCACGACTGTCAAGCGCGCCGCGGCAAGATCATCGCCATGAGGGGCATGCAGGCGACGGCGCTGGAAGAAGGCATCCCCTGGCTGGCGCTGCAGGGCTATCACCGTGCGGAACAGCACGATGAGCAAGCTTCCTATGAGCCGCCACCAGGACCCGCCCGGGCGATAACCCATACGCGCGAGCTGCAACGCGGAGGCACCGTGACGTTCACGACCGAGATAGTCACAACTGGCGTGACGTGATCGTGTGGCATAAACCAACGCCCGGCCAACTCGGCACAGGCGATGGCGCAACTTGTCGGATACCGTTCTATGCGCTGCGCCATGTGCTTGACGTCTGAGCGCCATCGATCTTTTCAAGCCGTTCGTGTCAGGAGGGCCTTGAGGCCGCGCTTATCTTGCAATGGGGAAGATCGCCGCGGCGATTCCGGAGCGTGGCGGCGGCGAACCGTGGGTTCACCCTTGGTGAGGGCCCGTGCCATCAATCAGTCTGTGATGGATTTGATACCGGATCTGGTGCAATATCACCCCGATCATCAAGCGGAGGATGCAATGGGAGCTTTGGTCGCCAGTAAATATCCGACAAGGTTGTTCCTGAAAGCTGCAGATCACACCTATGTCGAGTGCGGGGCGGGCGCAACGGGGTGGTCCTGTTGGGGGGGGAAAGCAGGAGGAACCCCTTTCAATACCGGAACAGGCAGTACCAAGCGCGCTGATGCGATTGCCGAACCCAATGAGCGAGCAGGCATTACAACTTACCTAGTGAATGGTGTCTGCCATCAAGCGGCAAACCGCATCCTATTCCCTGCAAAAATTCAAGTGAGCAATGCCCGAGGCTACTTTCTGTCTCGATCGATCTTCGGCTCCTACGGAAAACCTTCGCTATTCAACCACCATGCCCACGTAAGTGGGGATCTGCCGGCGTGCCTCGGGGTCCCGCAGAAGGGTGGTCAATCTGGCGGACTGTCTGCAGCTCAAGCGATGAGCAAACAGGACATCTTGCTGTTGAAAAACACCAGCAGGAGCCATGATCGCCTCAGTCCTTCACAACGTCCGGCTGACCCTGTTGCTGTGCTGGATTGGATGAAAGCCAATGTCCGGCTCTTTGAACGAGAGGTTTCGCTTCAGTTTAGAGAAAAATTAGATTCTGGGACGATGGCTAAGTTAAAGGCTGCGAAAGTGGAAGTTGAGATGGACCACTATCAGATGTCGCGGGCGTTCTTGCGCGGCCTGCTCAAAGCGCATGACTTCGTCCTTGCGTTCAACGAGATGACCATGAGGTTTCAGGATAACTGCGCGAACACGTTAAGCGAGGGCGCCTATGAAACTATGTTTGCCGTCCGACGTGATGAGCGCCTAGTACTTGCGGACCCAGACGCTGTCGACGCAGCATTTGGCGTGGGTACCGCAGCGAAAGTCTATGGGACTCGCTGAGTTCTTTGGTAGAAAGTTGTGCATGGCAGGGGAACATGGCCCATATGGCCGGCGTCTCACACAGCGACAGTACGAATTGGCTGTGGTGGATCTGCACAGCCGTGCGCGACTTGAGGGGGGGACGTTGGATGAAGAGGTGATCGAGCGCCGAGAGTTGGATCTCACAATCGACTACCGTTTGGGGATCGAGTTTCCGAAGGAGCGCCGCGAGCAGCTATGGCGGGTGCAGCGGCAGGTCGAGAAGCGTAGGTTGAAGTTCCTCGTCGGACGGATTGCGGGCAAACTCGCTCCGAGCTGGCTGTATGGCCAAACGAACTGGTTGGCTCGCTTCGTCATTAGCGAATATGGCAGGATCTTGACACCTCGCGAACTAGCGGCGTACTTTGGTGATGAACAAACAAACGGGTCGCCAAAGCCGCCGAAATAACCTGTCGCTCGAGTCTCTTCCCTGGAGGCTTCCCGAAGATCGGCGCGCAGCTTCGGTGCAAATTGCGTTTTGATCACTGCGTGATGCTTCGTGAGGGTAACTCTGCAGCCCCTGACGTGCGGAATGATCGTTCTGCTGGAACGTTGGTGCCGGATAGTAGCGAACGCGTGTTGACGTCGAAGCGCCCAGTCTTCAGCTGCCTGGCGCCCAGCGATGGGGCAGCAGCTCGCCGAGTCGCGCCAGGTGTGTTGGCAGCGATCTGTAGCTTCTCGTCGGAAAACGGTGTGTGGGAGGCGAGAGTTTCGCCCTTAGTTAGGCAGCCTTCATTTGCCACGGCTTGAACCGGCAGAATCAAATGCGGGGAGGTTTGCGCGAAGCCGCAGCAGATTGAATTCCTCGATGACCGCCGCCTCGATCTCCTGTTTTGTGGTCGGCTCATCGTCAAACATGAAATTCAGCGAAGCGCGGTGCCCGTCGAACGTCGCAATTGC
Source organism: Variovorax palleresanus (assembly GCF_051144945.1). Taxonomy (NCBI): domain Bacteria; kingdom Pseudomonadati; phylum Pseudomonadota; class Betaproteobacteria; order Burkholderiales; family Comamonadaceae; genus Variovorax; species Variovorax palleresanus. The sequence continues at coordinate 2,866,492 of NZ_JBJNVP010000002.1, forward strand.
GTACTCAAGCCAGTTGTCATATCCCCCTGGTGGAGGCGGAAGTGTTTTGCTCGTGCGTGGGGGCATGACTGTTCCTGCTAGTTGTTATCAGCCACGGTGTACCCGACCATGCCGATAGCTATCGCCAACACCGCGAAAACGACCAGCCTGCACAAGGCAACAAGGTAAAGGCACATTGGACTTGTGGTGTGAAAGAACGTCCGTGGGCTGATCGTACTCAGGGTGGAACCATTTTGTCCACGTCCAGTCACCCCAACACAGAGGTTCGTCGATAGAGATGCGGCCCGCGTAGAGGTGCTGAACGCTTGCAGCCCTTGCTTCTCACGTTGGTGGAGCGGGAGCCGTGGAACTCCATGCTCCTTCGGCTGAAACGGATCACCGCAGGCAACAAAGCTGGGTGCGGCCGTGCGATAGACAGCAGGTCGCGCTGCTCGTACTATTCTCTGCAGAATGACAGGAGGGGCAACGATGGCTGCGACTCAACGAAAACTTCTGCAGGCGCTCGACTACGTCACCATGGGGAGCGGCCCACAGATCGAGACGTTGGGTTCGGTTCGCGCGTCGCACTTCAGGAAGGTCAATCACGCCGCCGAAGACGACAACGTCGTCGCCATCGGCATTAGCGAGAAGTTCGTCGAGAACCGCGCATCCGGAGAGCTCACGCTTTGCTTCTACGTGAAGAAGAAGCAACCGCCCAGTCGGGTCTCTGTCGACAAGGCTATTCCTGGCGTCATCAACATGCCTGGCGACGAAGCTGTGTTCACAGATGTCAAGGAACTCGGCGAGGTGGTGCCGGAGATGGCGCTTCCCCAAAGAAAAAAAAAGCCGATCCAGAGCGGTTTCAGTGTTGGCCATTTCAAGATCACCGCAGGCACCGTGGGCGCCATCGTGCGCAAGGGCGGCAGGTACCACATTCTGAGCAACTCGCACGTGCTCGCCGATAGCGGCAAAGGCTCCGCCGGCGACGCGGTCCTATATCCAGGCCCCGATGACGGCGGAACACTCGCCCACAGCCAAGTGGCACGGCTTGCGGAGTTTTTCCCGTTCGACAAGAGCGGCAGCTACGGGAATCAGATGGACGCTGCGCTCGCCGAGATCGATGAAGCGCAGGTACCGAATCTTGACCTCGCGATCCATCGCGCGGCCTACCCTCTGAAGATGGCGGTCGCCAAACGCGGAATGACGGTAGTCAAGTCAGGACGAACAACGGGTAAGTCCGAAGGAAATGTGATCGACGTCAACTTCCGCGTGCTGCTGACGTATCCGGGCGTAGGCAAGATCGGCTTCCTCGATCAGGTTCTGTGTACCCGGTACACGGGCGGGGGCGACTCCGGATCGCTTGTCGTGGACAAGGACACGGGAAAGATCGTCGGCCTGCACTTCGCGGGTGCGAACAATGGAAGCGTGTTCAACCCCATCGGTGTCGTGAAGAAGGCACTGGGGTTCCGATTCGTAGCTCCGATCTGATGGCTACCGAGAAGGCTGCCAACAAGGCGCGCGAGCAGTTCGCTCAAGAACTCTTCGACCAGGGCGTGCATGCGCTGCAGGTCGACGCGCTGGAGGGTGGCAAGGCCTTCTGCCTCATCGCTCACGTTCCGCAGAAGTTCGGAAAAAGCTTGCCCAACCAGCTGAAGGTCAGTCTGGGCACCAAGGAAGTAGAAGTACCGCTCGTCGTCCGGGAGTCAGAACCCTTCAAGCCGGAGTGACGCTTTTTACCCGCCAATGGCAGGAAGAGGATGAACATGCCCGCATTCGTAGAACGCAAGCTCCCGCAAGATGGCCCCCAGGCCGTGAGGGCCGCGGAGTTCGAACTGGAACTGGTGCCGCGCAACTGCAGGTTGTCGCAGTACGAGCGGCTCGCAAACATACGCCCGGTGAACGTCACCGACGAAGTCATCGCGTACGCTTCCCCGGACTCCACATACGCGGTGACGAAGAAGTTCTTCGACGCTGCTAAGAAGTCGATCCGCATCGGCATCTACGACTTTTCGTCGACGTACATGAAAAAGCTGGTGCTCGACGCCCTGGGACGTGGCGTGGAGGTCACGCTCATGCTGGACCTGGACGGCCAGAAGGAAGAGCGAGTTGTGCAATCCCTGGAGGAAATGGGCGCTGAGTGTGTGCCCGCACCCGCCTGCTCCAGCCAGCGGTCCAAGTATTTCTCGTCGTGTCACCAGAAATTCATAGTGATCGATGACGTCTGGACGCTCGTGCAAAGCGGCAATTACTCCGACCACAGCATTCCTCTCAATGAGCTCGACGGCGGAGACCCGGACAACTTCCGCACTGGTAACCGAGATACGGGCTTGGCCATCAAGTCACGCAAGCTCGCCACTTTCTTCACGAAGGTGCTGCGCTCGGACATCGAGCTCGAGCTGAGTGGCCCGGAAGCCCTAGGCGCGGTCCGTGCGGAGGAGCCGATGTTCCTCGTTGAGGCCGCGCCCACGAAGATCCCCAAGGACCTGTTCAAGAGCAAGAGTTTCCAGTTCAGCGCGGATAAGCCCCTGCCGATCCTTCCCGTGCTCAGTCCCGACAACTACATGGACGTGATGCCGGACGTCCTGCGCACAGCCAGGAAATCCATCCTCATCGAGCAGCAGTACATCCGCGGCGCGCAGGCCGACATCACCATCCTGCTGGACGCCGTGGCCGAGGCTGTCGAGGCCAATCCTGACCTCGACATCCGCATCGTGCTGGGCAAGCTGTTCGACGCCAAAGACGTGCCCAAGGAGAAGTTGAATCTCAAGCACCTGAAAGACACGTATAACTTGATGCTCGGCGCCAACATCCGGTTTATCAACGAGGACCGGTTCGTCCACTGCCACAACAAGATGATCATCGTCGATGGCGCCACCGTGCTCGTGAGCTCGCAGAACTGGTCGGATTCGGCAGTAAGCAAGAACCGAGAGGCCGGAATCTTGCTTACCAACAAGCCGATCGCGAACTATTTCACCAAGATCTTTGAGTCCGACTGGGCGACCGCCGCGTCCAAGGTGCCGTCTCCAGGCGCGAAGACCATCGGTCCGGAGACGGTGCGCAAGGGCGGCTACATCCAGGTCGCCGCTGCCGACTATCGCGAAGTCTGAGCTTTCTACAGGTATCGCTCAGGAGCCTGTCCTGAACTGGTTCTGCGACAGCCAAGGAGACCGACTCCAGCTTCAAACGCTGGATTGCGCTCACGCGCCTTTCCACGCACCCCTGAACAGCCGCATCGGGGCGGTACAGCCAGCCGGATCCGATTGGTCTCGATGGAGGATGGAATCGGTTTGGCCATGTTCGGGCGATCCGTTCGGCATGTGCCGAGGCGCATTGAGGGGTGGTCGCTCAGCCCTCGCTCTAAAGCACTCTCAGCTTCCGCGAAAATTCTTGCTACAGTTGCCCGCATGGGGACACTCGTGGCCGACCAAATCACTTTCGGAAAACCGCCGGTCAATGAAGTTGTGCTCGGAAGGCACTTCCTCCAGCGGCCTGACTTCGTCGCGCCCTACTTTGGAACGTTCTGGAGCAAGATCCGTGATCGATTCCCGAAAGTTGAGCAAACCCAACCGGTGTTCTCGCCCCAAGAGATTGTTTTCCTGGACCCAGGCACCGTGCAGCCACGGGTTTGGTATGTGTCGGCCGACCAGGCGATGCTGGTTCAGCTCCAACAAAATCGCTTCTATTACAACTGGCGGCAACGGCCGGCCGGAGTGCAATATGGCCGATTTCCGGCCTTGCTTCGTGAGAGTTTGGACATCTGGGAGCTGTTGAATGAGGTCGCCGTCGAGCTCACGGGTCGTCCTTTCCAGACGACGGGTGGTGAAATCACGTATGTCAATTTCATCGAAATAAAGGAAGCTTCGCCAACGGAAATTGCGCAACAATCGTTGTGTGACTTCTTCTGGAATAAAAACGAACGTTTTTTGCCTCCGCCGAGTGGCTTTTCCAGGATGCTGAATTTTCCTCTGCCAGAGGCAAAGGGGGTACTTGATGTCCAACTGGGAATCGCGAAAAACGTGCAAACGGGCAATGATGCCATCAGGCTGGAGCTGACTGCCCACGCGGCGTTGGTCGAAGGTGAGTCGTACGAAGACTGGATCAATGTGGCCCATGATTTCTTGGTTGCTGCGTTCAAGGACCTGACATCCAGTCAAATGCATAAGATTTGGGAACTCCAGGAGTAGAAATGACATACGAAGCGGTGCTCCCCAACCCTGCCTCACGTGGCCTCTCCAATTTTGGACAGCCCTTTCAAGATCCTCGCGCGTTCGGCGTGCCGCCATCGGGTGCCGTGATCGGAAATGGTTTGGAGGAGTTGGATCGATTCCAAGCGGTCGAACGGAAGCTGCTTGCCCTGGATTACGCGTTCTTCGAGGACTATTCAAAGTCGCTGAATGATTTCTCCAGAGAGGCATTTTCAGTATTCATGCGCCACCAGCCATGGGCCAGTCTCCCGTTGCTGGGCGCCGAATCCGATGGAAGTTTGATCGCCACCTGGGAAAGGGATGGTGCATGTTTGACCATTCGCTTTGCTAACCGGTACGAAATAGACTTTGCGATCTCCGTTGGTACTGGTGAAGGTGCACAGAGGCATTGGGGAAAGAGCCAGATTGCTTTCTTCATTGCGGAGCATACGCAGGCAGCAAGAATCATCTCGCGCTGAAGTGCCGTTGCCACTCACTGATTCGGTCGCTCGCACATGCCGTGCAGCTCAGGTTGATGGGGGAAGGCCGACTCCGGCGGCATTCGAATTGCGCTACACAGAGGCGGGCCACGAAGCCTATGTTTCTGTGAACTGGCTTGAATTCCTTCATCAGGGGGCTGCCGACTACCAGACCAAGCTGCAAGTGCTTCGGGAATGGTTGCTGGCTCGGCCGAAGGGCGAAGTGATTGCCCCTTCAAAGAATGGTGTGCTGGCCGTCCTTCCTGTCCAAGCCGTCCAAGGAATGCCACTATCCGCGGCCAACGGCAGTCTTGACTGCGCGCACGAGCCTCGTCACGAAGGCGATCCCCACAGTGGAATTCGGCCTCAGCCTGGTGTTGAAACGTGGCCCCGCCAAGAAGATGCGCCGGGCCGACTTGCCGTTCAGCAGTTCCTCTTTCAGGCCGTTTGCCATTTCGAGGCTGGTCGCTAGCAAAGACCAGAACGGGCTCTACTGGCAGGATGCCGGTCGCGCCTGAGGAAGAAGTGCGCGTCATCGATGACGTGCCGTTGCGCGGCGGGTTTCGCAGATCACTGAATCGGTGCCCTCTCAAAGCAAGGCGTTGACTGGCGAAGAGGGGCCGCCTTCCACCGGTATCCTGTCACCGACCGCCGCGGCGCTGAAGTGGCTTGAAGTCCGTGACAGTCCCAAAGGAGTCCGGTTCGCGGGCCGGAAAAGCACACGTGGTCATTCTTGCGAGACCGCATCGCCAAGCGACAGGACGCTGGTTGACTGTGGCCGCTTTTTCCCACCAGAGGCCAGGACTGCGGAAGCTATGCCGTTCGCCCCGGATTTCTCGCGGGCGCTGATGGTGACTAACGCATGGGAGATCACGTTTCTCTAATTCAAGAGCTAAGGCGCCCGGCTGACCGCGGTTGTTCTACAGCCCGGCTTCTGCGGCCAGTTCTGCCACGGAAATCCCGATTCCGGCAGCAATGCGAACCACAACCATGACGCCGGGGTTCTGAGTCCCTCGCTCAATGCTGCTCATGTAAGACCTATCGACCTTGCTCCTATGAGCTAACTCCTCCTGCGTGAGTCCGCGCGCTTGGCGGGTCGCGCGAATAGCCATTCCCAGCGCCACCAGCGCAGGATCCAGCGCGTGTTGGGGCGAAGGGGTCGGCATGGACAAAATCGTCCGCGAATGCATACGATCGCACCACGGACGATCTTCCACATAAGGGCCTCCCAATGTTTCGTGTCGACAGTCGTTTTGAGATCCACATTCCTCCGTTTCCTGGGGATCAAGGTCAGAAGGTGCAGCAGTTTCATTTCGTCGAGCAGTGCTTCAATGTGCCGTTGTGGCATATCCAAGTACTTCCAAGGGCGGTCGGCGAGGATGACTTCCAGCGATGGAACTGCTATTTGGCGACGCGCGCCAGCGACGCGCTGGGTATCTTGCTGGGACAGCGATGGGAGAGCAGCAAGCTCCATGTTGTCCTACCGCAATACCTGATCCGCACGGACTCGATCGCCCTGGCTAGGTGCAGCGCGCTTTGGGAGTGCAGGGTTAACGGTCAGAGCAACTCAGCTGCTCTGATGTTCGATACAAGCCTGGGGTCATTCGTCGACCCGGAGTTCGAGGTGATCGAAACGGCCAACGTGCAGAGAACCGCAGTTAGATGGAGGGATTCGGAGATTGCCGGCGTGGATTTACATGCGCAAAGCAAGCGCGCCTAGGTCAAGAGTTATCCACATTCGATTGGCCAAGTTTTTCCGTACCCCAAAACGGGAGGGAAAGCGTAGTCACGACGCTACCTTGCTCAGCTGAGAAAAAAAGCGCTTGACTACATCTGATGCGCTTGTTGTTCGGAAATTCGAGGCCGGCATTCTGGATGGCCGACCGCACGCGCTCGCGGGCTTCCTTGACTTCGGTTTCCGCCAGCCCGACGAGCGTGAAGCTCGGCAGGCCGTTGGCCAAATGCACCTCAACCGTGACACTGGCCGCTTCCAGCCCAAGCAAAGCACGGCTTTGCACCAAAGACAGGCTCATTTTTATTACTCTCCCCATTGTGGTGCTCCCATTTTGGGTTGGGCTCGTGCACCGCCGGGGCCTGGAAGCCCCGCACATGAAACGTTTGTAATTTTTCATCGGGGTTTGTGGATCGGCGGGCCACAGGCGCTTCGAAGGGTGAACGAGCACTTTGGCACGCTCCCTGCTACGAAACGGTGTCCCCCCAACTTCCAACCAACCCCGAGGAGTCTCGATGATGCACCGTAAATTCGCCCAGGCAATGGCCGTGGCCGCCCTTGCCGCCCTGCCGATGCTGGCGAGCGCCCAACTTACGGGCAACGTGGCCCTGACCAGCAACTACAAGTTCCGCGGGCAGGACCAGGACATGATCGGGAAGAACGATTACGCGAAGACCAAGGGCTTCAAGCCCGCCATCCAGGGCGGCTTCGACTACGCGTTCGGCGAAAGCGGCTTCTACGTCGGCAACTGGAACTCCAGCGTCAACTGGCTGCAGGGCAACAGCATCGAGAGCGACCTCTACGGCGGCTACAAGTTCAAGGCCGGCCCGTTCGACCTGGACGTGGGCGCACTCACCTACATCTACCCGGGCAACTCCATCGGCAACACCACCGAGCTGTACGGCGCGGGCACCTGGGCCGACGAAGCCGTCGGCTCGTTCACCCTGAAGTACTCGCACACGGTGTCGAAGGACTACTTCGGCTACGCCGGCTACAAGTCGGGTTCGGGCCTGAAGGGCCGCAACACCGGCTACCTGAACCTGGCCTACAGCAAGGAAATCGTGCCCAAGCTCACGCTGAAGGCCGCCGTGGGCTACACCCGCATGTCCAGCGACATCCGCAGCCTGGGCTACAAGAGCTACGTGGACTACAACGTGGGCGTGTCGTATGACTTCGGCAACGGCCTGGCACTGGCCGGCTCGGTGCAGGGCGCCAACAAGAAGAGCTCCTACCTGGCGGTGAGCAACCCGGGCGTCGACTTCGGCTTCGGCACCTTCGGCCAGCAGACCTACTCGCCGAACAAGGCGCGCTTCATCGTCACGCTCAGCAAGACGCTGTAAACAAGCACAAGAACAAGGTGCGGCCCAAGCTGCCGCACCATTCATTCCATCCAAGAAGGAGAAAGTCATGAAGCTGGTCACAGCCATCATCAAACCGTTCAAGCTCGACGAGGTGCGCGAAGCACTGTCGGCCATCGGCGTGCAAGGCATCACGGTCACGGAAGTCAAGGGTTTTGGCCGCCAGAAGGGCCACACCGAGCTGTACCGTGGCGCCGAGTACGTGGTCGACTTCCTGCCCAAGGTCAAGATCGAAGCGGCGGTGTCCGACGACCTCGTCGACCGCGTGATCGAAGCCGTCGAGGGTGCGGCGCGCACCGGCAAGATCGGCGATGGAAAGATTTTTGTCTACAACCTCGAGCAGGTCGTGCGCATCCGCACCGGCGAAACGGGCCGCGAAGCCCTCTGACCAGCCCAGGCTCGAAAGAACAACGACTATGAAAAAACTGCTTGTCTCTCTTGCGCTCGGCTTGAGCGTGCTCACTGCCGCTTTCGCACAGGCGCCCGCGCCCGCCGCGGAAGCGCCGGCTGCATCGGCACCGGCTGCCGCTGCTCCGGCACCCGCGGCCGCGCCTGCTGCTGCCGCCCCGGCTGCAGCAGCCCCTGCCGCCGCCGAGGCAGCGCCCGCCGCGGCTCCCGCTCCTTCTTTCAACAAGGGTGACACCAGCTGGATGATGCTGTCCACGCTGCTCGTCATCATGATGACCGTCCCCGGCCTGGCCCTGTTCTACGGCGGCCTGGTGCGCAGCAAGAACATGCTGTCGGTGCTCATGCAGGTGATGGTCACCTTCTCGATGATCGTGGTGCTGTGGCTCATCTATGGCTACAGCCTTGCGTTCACCGAGGGGAATGCCTTCTTCGGCGGATTCGACCGGCTCTTCATGAAGGGGATCTTCGATCCGGCCACTGGCGTGTTCGCGCCCGCCGCCACCTTCAGCAAGGGCGTCTACATCCCCGAGCTGCTGTTCGCCGCCTTCCAGGCCACCTTCGCCGGCATCACCTGCTGCCTGATCGTGGGTGCTTTCGCCGAGCGCGCCAAGTTCTCGGCCGTGCTGCTGTTCATGGTGATCTGGTTCACCTTCAGCTATGCGCCGCTCGCGCACATGGTCTGGTTCTGGATGGGCCCGGACGCCTACACCGCCGCCAACGTGGTGGATGCACAGAACGCCAAGGCCGGCCTGATCTGGCAATGGGGCGCTCTCGACTTCGCAGGCGGTACCGTGGTGCACATCAACGCCGCTGTCGCCGGCCTGGTCGGTGCCTTTGTGATCGGCAAGCGCGTCGGCTACGGCAAGGAAGCCTTCACGCCGCATTCGCTCACGCTCACCATGGTCGGCGCTTCGCTGCTGTGGGTTGGCTGGTTCGGCTTCAATGCAGGTTCGGCCCTCGAAGCCGGCACCAGCGCCGTACTCGCCTTCATGAACACCTTCACCGCCACCGCAGCCGCGGTGCTCGCATGGTGCATCGGTGAAGCACTGATGCGCGGCAAGGCCTCGATGCTGGGTGCCGCTTCGGGCGCCGTTGCAGGCCTCGTGGCCATCACCCCGGCCGCCGGCAACGTCGGCCTGATGGGCGCCATCATCATCGGCTTCATCGCCGGCTTCGCCTGCCTCTGGGGCGTCAACGGCCTCAAGAAGCTGCTGGGCGCGGACGACTCGCTCGACGTGTTCGGCGTGCACGGTGTCGGCGGTATCGTCGGCGCGCTGCTCACCGGCGTGTTCAACACCCAGGCTCTCGGCGGCCCCGGCCTCGTGGGCGACTGGGTCACGGCCAGCGTGGTGTCCAACGGCATCGGCGCGCAGGTCTGGATCCAGCTCAAGGGCGTGCTGCTGACCATCGTCTGGTCTGGCGTGGTGGCGTTCATCGCCTTCAAGATCGCCGACCTCACCATCGGTCTGCGTGTGTCGGAAGAAGAAGAGCGCGAAGGCCTCGACATCTCCTCGCACGGCGAGACCGCATACAACAGGTAACCCCAAGCAATAGGCAACCCCCCAGTCTTCGCGCACTTCGTGTCGCTTCGCCAACCCCCCTGCTGGGGGCAACACCAGAGGCCCGGCAAAGCCGGTTCCTCGGTGTTCCACGAAGAAGGCATACGACGCAAAGGCTGGTTATAAGAACCACAAGAAGCAATCCTTTTTCAGCAAGGTCTCCTTTGGATGTTCAGCCCGCGAGCGCTTCGGCGCCAGCGGGCTTTTTTTTGTCTTCGGGGCAGCGGATGCACAATCCGGAGATCATGTGGACCACCCTCGAAGACAGCCTCTGCGAACTCGGCGAATCGCCGTTCTGGCACCCGCACGAACGCGCGCTTTACTGGCTCGATATCCCGGGGCGCGCGGTGCTGCGCACGCGCGGCGACATCGGCACGCCGTCGGCCAGGGTGGAGCGCTGGGGCTTGGCCACCGAACCCGGCTGCATGGCGCCGGCCAGGAGCGGCGGCCTCGTGATCGCGCTGCGCGACGGCATCTACCGGGCCCGCGAATGGGGCGGTGAGCTGGTCGCGATGGCGCGTGTCGAACACGACGTGCGCACCATGCGCTTCAACGACGGCAAATGCGATGCGCTGGGCCGTTTCTGGGGCGGTTCGCTCAACGAGGCCAAGGACCGCGCCAACGCCGCGCTCTATTGCTTCGATGCCCGTACCGACACCGGCGTGGCCCCCACATTGACGCAGATGGCCAACGAGGCCACCACCGCCAACGGGCTCGCGTTCTCGCCCGATGCCCGCACCCTCTACTGGGCCGACACCGCCGCGCACGTGGTGTGCGCCTGGAACTGGGACGCCGAGGCCAATTCGCTCTCGCATGCGCGCGTGTTCCACCAGTTCGAGGCCAAGCCCGAAAGCTGGACGCCTGAATCGCCCGTGCGCTATGAAGGCCGGCCCGATGGCGCCACCGTCGATGCGGAGGGCCACTACTGGGTTGCGATGTTCGAAGGCGCACAGCTGCTGCGCTTCGCGCCGTCGGGCGAGATCGTCGCCTCGGTGCCCGTCCCCGTTCAGTGTCCGACCATGCCCTGCTTCGGCGGCGACGACCTGAAGACGCTCTTCGTCACCAGCGGGCGCAAGGGTCGGCCTGCCAGCGAGATCGAGCGGCTCCCGGCCTCGGGCAGAGTGATATCGACGCGCGTCGCAACGCCCGGGTTACCTGTCAACTTCTTCGAGGACTAGGTTGAAACCTTGTCTTTCTGCCTGTTGCGTTGGGGATGATTCGTGGGGCGCTCCCGCCGACGGGGTACCTTGCTCCGCGAATGTCCCCCGGCCTGCGGCCTCCTCCTTTATTTCGCTGCGCAAGGCACCCCGCCAGCGGGAGCGTTGGTCAGAGCGGTGGTTGATCAGCCAGCACAACGGCAGCGCCCGGTGTGCACAGGGCGCCGGGTGCTCCCCGCAGCGAAATAAAGGAGGAGCCGAAGGCGGGGGACATTCGCGGAGGGGAGTACCCGGTGGCCTGTGCACGCGCCCTGAACAACAGCGCCCTGAACAACAGCGCCAAGAACAACAGCGCCAAGAACAAGACAGAAGAGGGTAAAGACATGGCCCTCCAGCACATCCCACCCATCCAGTGCCTCCTGACCTTCGAAGCCGTGGCCCGGCTGCGCAATGCAAGCCGCGCCGCGGACGAACTGTGTGTCACGCCCAGCGCCGTGAGCCACCGCATCCGCCAGCTCGAATCGCATGTGGGCTTCAAGCTCTTTGGACGCAGCGACTTCAGTCTCACTGCCGACGGCGCGGCCTACCTTGCCAACGTGCGCACCGGCCTTGCAGCGCTGCAGGCCACGCCCGGAGGCAACGCGGCGAAGCAGCAGCGCGCGACACGCCTGCGCATCGCCGTCACGCCCACCTTCAGCCGCGTGTTCCTGATGCCTCGGCTCGAATTGTTCCGCAACATCTACCCCGACATCGAACTGGTGCTGCAGGTGTCGATCCCGCTGCTCGACGTCACGGCCGAGCAAGCCGATCTCGAAGTGCGCTATGGCAGCGGCGCGTACGCCGACTGCGAACACCGCCTGCTGCTCGAGGAAGAAGTGGTGCCCGCCTGCAGCCCGAGCTACCTCAACGAGTTCGGCCCGTTCAATGGTTTCCGCACCGCGGCCGAGATTGCGAGCGCACGGCTGATCCGCAGCCCGCTCGAGCCCTGGGGCACCTGGTTCTCGAGCTGCGGCATCGACCAGCCCGAGCCGCACGTCGGCTCCCAGTTCAACGATCTTGGCCTTGTCTACGACGCAGCCGCGAGCGGCTTCGGCGTGGCGCTGGTGCGCCTGAAGATGGGCGCCGCCTGGTTTGAATCGGGCCGCCTGGTGCCGCTCTCCGACCGGCCCGTGCCTTCGCCACACCGCCACACCATCTGCTGGCAGCCCGGCACGCTCGATCGGTGGGAGTGCGCCGCCTTTGTCGACTGGCTGGCGCAGAGCCTGCGCTGAGAAGAAGGTGTGGGCCCGTGCCGCACGGCGAAGTTCTCTCAAGCCCGACGCGAAAAAGCTTCAACCCGGCGCCGTCGCATTTGCGTAGAGTGCGAAGCACCACGAGACATACAACACATGAACGCGCCGCTCACCGCCGTCCAGCACGACTCGCCGCAGAAAAGCGATCGCCAGTCGCAGATCGTGCGCGCCCTGCAGGCCCACCTGCCGGCGCATGCGCTCATCTGGCATGCCGAGGACACCACGCCCTATGAATGCGACGGCCTCACCGCCTACCGGCAGCGGCCGCTGGTGGTGGCGCTGCCCGAAACCGAGGCCCAGGTGGCGGCGGTGCTCAAGACCTGCCACGGGCTCGGCGTGCCCGTGGTGGCGCGCGGCGCGGGCACCGGGCTCTCGGGCGGCGCGATGCCGCACGCGCTGGGCGTGACGCTCTCGCTCGCCAAGTTCAACCGCATCTTGAAGATCGACCCCGTGGGCCGCACGGCCGTTGTGCAGTGCGGCGTGCGCAACCTCGCCATCAGCGAAGCGGCCGCGCCCTTCAACCTCTACTACGCACCCGATCCGTCGAGCCAGATCGCCTGCACCATCGGCGGCAACGTGGCCGAGAACTCGGGCGGCGTGCACTGCCTCAAGTACGGCCTCACGCTGCACAACGTGCTGCGCGTGCGCGGCTTCACAGCCGAGGGCGAGCCCGTCGAATTCGGCGGCGAGGCGCTCGACGCCCCGGGGCTCGACCTGCTCGCGCTGGTCATCGGCAGCGAAGGCATGCTGGCCGTGACCACCGAGGTCACCGTCAAGCTCGTGCCCAAGCCGCAGCTCGCGCGCTGCATCATGGCCAGCTTCGACGACGTGCGCAAAGCCGGCGACGCGGTGGCCGCGGTGATTGCGGCCGGCATCATCCCGGCGGGCCTGGAGATGATGGACAAGCCCATGACCGCCGCGGTCGAAGACTTCGTGCGCGCTGGCTACGACCTCGATGCGGCCGCGATCCTGCTGTGCGAATCCGACGGCACGGCCGAAGAAGTCGAAGAAGAAATCGGCCGCATGACTGCCGTGCTGCGCTCCTCCGGCGCCACCGCCATTGCGGTGAGCACCAGCGAAGACGAGCGCATGAAGTTCTGGAGCGGCCGCAAGAACGCCTTTCCGGCATCGGGCCGCATCAGCCCCGACTACATGTGCCTGGACTCCACCATTCCGCGCAAGCGCCTGGCCGACATCCTGCTGGCCATCCAGGAGATGGAAAAAAAATACAAGCTGCGCTGCTGCAACGTGTTCCATGCCGGTGACGGCAACCTGCACCCGCTGGTGCTGTTCGATGCCAACGACCCCGACGAGCTGCATCGCTGCGAGCTCTTCGGCGCCGACATTCTGGAGACCAGCGTGGCCATGGGCGGCACCGTGTCGGGCGAGCACGGCGTGGGCGTGGAAAAGCTCAACAGCATGTGCGTGCAGTTCACCGCGGCCGAGAACGAGCAGATGTTCGGCGTCAAGCGCGCCTTCGATCCGGCCGGGCTGCTGAACCCCGGCAAGGCGATTCCCACGCTGCAGCGCTGCGCCGAATACGGCAAGCAGGTGGTGCGCGGCGGCAGGCTGCCGCACCCCGATCTGCCGCGCTTCTGAGCAAAAAAAGACATGGAACCCGCACTCAGCCAGATCGTCGAGCGCATTCGCGCCGCGGCCGCCGATGCCACGGCGCTTCGCATCCGCGGCGGCGGCACCAAGGATTTTTACGGCGAGCCGCCGCAGGGCGAGGCTTTGAGCACTGCCGGGCTCACCGGCATCACGAGCTATGAACCGAGCGAACTGGTCATCACCGCGCGTGCCGGCACGCCGCTCGCCGAACTCGAGGCCGCACTGGCCGGGAAAGGGCAATGCCTGTCTTTCGAGCCGCCGCATTTCGGCGCGGCTGGTGGCGCAGGCACCGTGGGCGGCATGGTGGCGGCCGGTCTCAGCGGCCCCGCGCGCGCCAGCGTGGGCGCGGTGCGCGACTACGTGCTGGGCGCCACGCTGGTCAACGGCCGCGGCGAGGTGCTCGGCTTCGGCGGCCAGGTGATGAAGAACGTGGCGGGCTACGACGTCTCGCGCGTGCTCGCGGGCTCGCTCGGCACGCTGGGCGTGATTGCCGAAGTGAGTCTCAAGGTGCTCCCCGTTGCGCCCGCCGAGGCCACGCTGGCCTTTTCCTGCAGCCAGGCCGATGCGCTGCGCCTGCTCAACGAGTGGGGCGGCCGGCCGTTGCCATTGAATGCGAGCTGCTGGTTCGAGGATGCGCGCAGCGGCACGTTGTGGCTGCGCCTGCGTGGCGCCGCCGCGGCGGTGGAAGCCGCCTGCGCGCAACTGGGCGGCGAGCGCGTGGACAACGCCGCCGCCGCTGCCGGGTGGCAATCGCTGCGCGACCAGCAGCATCCCTGGTTCACTGCCGATGACGCAGGCGCCGCGCTCTGGCGCCTGTCGGTGCCGCAGACCGCGCCAGTGCTCGCCCTGGGCAATGGCGGCGCGCCCCTGATCGAATGGCACGGCGGACAGCGCTGGTACAAGGCCCCGCCCGAACAGGCTTCGCTCATCCGCGAAGCGGCGCATGCGGCAGGTGGGCATGCGACGCTGTTCAGGATGCCCCCTGCTTCCGTCGCGGCAGCTAGCGCCGGCGCCCGGCGCTTCGACGCCTTGAGCGCCCCCATCGCGCGCATCCACCATGCCCTGATGCGTGAGTTCGATCCCCACGGCCTCTTCGACCGCGCCCGGCTTCTCGCGGACGCCTGAGCCCCAGCGACTCGACACCTCATTTCTCGCCATGCAAACCGAGCTCGCCCCCGAATTCCGCGACACCGACGACGGCCGCGAGGCCGAAGCCATCCTGCGCAAGTGCGTGCACTGCGGCTTCTGCACCGCCACCTGTCCCACCTACCAGCTGCTCGGCGACGAGCTCGATGGGCCGCGTGGCCGCATCTACCTGATCAAGCAGGTGCTCGAAGGCAAGGCGCCGACGCGCAGCACCCAGCTGCACCTGGACCGCTGCCTGACCTGCCGCAACTGCGAAAGCACCTGCCCGAGCGGCGTGCAGTACGGGCACCTGGTCGACATCGGCCGCAAGATCGTCGACGAGAAAGTGCCGCGCCCGGCCATGGAATCGGCCACCCGCTGGTTGCTGAAGGAAGGGCTGCCGTCGCCGCTCTTCGGCCCCGCGATGGCGCTCGGCCAATCGGTGCGCGGGCTGTTGCCCGAGGCGCTCAAGGCCAAGGTGCCCGCGAAGCAGGAGGCCGGCGCCTGGCCCACCGCCACACATGCGCGCAAGGTGCTGATGCTCGCGGGCTGCGTGCAGCCGTCGATGATGCCCAACATCAACAGCGCGACCGCGCGCGTGCTCGATGCGGCAGGCATCCAGACGGTGATCGCGAAGGAGGCCGGCTGCTGCGGCGCCGTGAAGTTCCACCTCAACGACCAGGAGGGCGGCAAGGCGCAGATGCGCGCCAACATCGACGCCTGGTGGCCGGAGGTCGAGCGCGGCCCGGAAGGCGGCGGCGTCGAAGCCATCGTGATGAACGCCTCGGGCTGCGGCGTCACGGTGCGCGAGTACGGCCACATCCTCCGGCACGACCCGGCCTACGCCGCCAAGGCGGCGCGCATCAGCGAGATGACGCGCGATTTGAGCGAACTGCTGCCCGACCTCGTTCCTGCGCTGAAGGCTCGCGTGCGTGCGCCGGCCGGCGTGGTGGCCTACCATCCGCCGTGCACGCTGCAGCACGGCCAGAAGCTGCGCGGCGGGGTCGAGACGCATCTGCGCGCGCTGGGCTTCGACGTGCGCGTGGCCATGAACGAATCGCACCTGTGCTGCGGCTCGGCCGGCACCTACTCGGTGTTGCAGCCCGAACTGGCCTACCCGCTGCGCGACCGCAAGCTCGGGCATCTGAAGCAACTGCAGCCGAGCGTCATCGCTTCGGCCAACATCGGCTGCATCACGCATCTGCAAAGCGGCAGCCAGGAGACGCCTGTGCGCCACTGGGTCGAATTGCTGGACGCTGCGCTGCTGGCGACGGCCTGATCGCACACCGAAGAGCGCCCTGGTCCGACTCGCGCGGGGGCCGCTCGCACGGCATCATGGCTGCACCGTTTTTCCCAGGAGTCAGCCCCATGTCTTCCGTTCAAGCTTTCATCGTTTCGAAGAACTTGCGGCGTGCCTTGCTGGCCTGCGCCTGCGCGGCCGGCGCCTTCGGGGCACAGGCACAGTCGGCCATGCCGCAGTGGAAGGGCGAGGGTGCGGTGCGCTATGTCTGCGGCGGTATCGGCTCGGACGAATCGAACGCCATTCGCGCCGCCATGAAGGACCATCCGCTGGCACTGCTTTTCGCGCGCGCCGACGGCGCCTATCTGGCGGACGTGCAGGTCGACATCAAGGGTGCCGACGGTGCGCCTTCATTGACCTGGCGCGCCAGCGGGCCGGTCTGCCTGGTCGACATTCCGGCCGGCCGCTACACCATCAGCGCCACCACGACCGGCGGCGACGCCAAGAGCCAATCGGTGACGGTGGGCGGCGGCTCCAAGACCGCCAGCTTCCGCTTCTGAGCGAGCGTCTCAGCCGGCCGCCAGCGCGGCCTCGATGTCCCGCGTGAGCGAGGCGGGCGTGTCGAGCGGCGCATAGCGCCGGAGCACCTGCCCGTCGCGCCCGACCAGGAACTTGGTGAAGTTCCACTTGATGGCGGTGCTGCCCAGGAGCCCGGGCTTCTCCTTGGTGAGCCACTGGTAGAGCGGCGTGGCATTGCTGCCGTTGACGTCGATCTTTTCCATCATCGGAAAACTCACGCCGTAGTTGGTGGTGCAGAAGGCGCCGATTTCCTCGTTGGTGCCCGGGTCCTGCGAGCCGAACTGGTTCGACGGAAAGCCCAGCACCACGAGCCCCTTGTCGGCGTACTTTTCGTGCAGTTCCTCGAGCCCCGCGAACTGCGGCGTGAAGCCGCATTGGCTGGCCGTGTTGACGATCAGCAGCACCTTGCCCTTGAAGGCGGAAAGCTTCACGTTCTTGCCGTCGATACGGTTGGCTTCGAAGTCGTAGATGCTGGCCATGGAAGTACCTCAAGTGGGAGACGAAAGGCGATCATCGCCCTCTGCCGGCGTTCGCGCAAACGCCGACCACACGGCCGCCAGCACGATCAGTGCGCCGCCGGCCAGGATGCGCGGATCCATCTGGGCCGCGCCGAGCGCCACGGAAGAGACGCTGGCGAACAGCACCTCCGACAGCATGATCACCGCCGTGGCGCTGGCCGCCAGCCGGGCCGCGCCGTATTGCAGGCAGACATTGGCCACCACGAAGCCGACGCCCAGCAAGGCGGCCCACGCGATCCAGCCCGGCGTGGCCGACAGGGGCGAGGCGAAGGCACCGAGCAGGGTGCCGCTCGCCGCGGCGATGCCCGCCACCAGCGCGCAGCCGCAGAACATCGCCAGCGCACGCGATTCGCCGGGCGCGCCGTGCAAGTGGCGCAGCAGGATGTTGGTCACGGCAAAGCTGAAGCCGGCCGCCACGCCCAGCCAGTCCGGCAGGCTCGAAGGCACCGGCCAGTCGACACCCGGCGCCTTCAGCACCACGACCACGCCGGTGAGCGCCAGCGCCACCCGCGCGAGCGCACCCGCCGTGGGCCGCTCGCCCAGCACCGCCCAGCCCAGCAGCACGCTCCACAGCGGCATCAGGTAGAACAGCAGCACCACGCGCACCACGTCGCCCTGCGTCACGGCCCAGTTGAAACCGAGGTTGGTGAAACCCGCCGCCAGGCCCAGCGCCACCAGCATCGGAAACGCCGCGAAGCCGCGCCAGGCATGCCGGCGAAAGAACCCCATCACGAGCGAGATCGCCACGTAGATCAGGCAAGTGGTCCACACGGGATGCAGCCCGTGGCTTTCGATGTGCCGGAACGGGAACCAGGAAACGCCCCAGACAAAGGCATTAAAAATCAGTGCTAAAGCAGGCATGGGAGGCGGACTTTTCGTGGAACACCGTGGAACCGGCTTTGCCGGGCCACCGGTGTTGCCCCCGGTGAGGGGGTGGGCGAAGCGACACGAAGTGCGCGCAGCCTGGGGGAGGTCAATGATGCTTGTCGCTACGGGCGATGGCGAGCAGGTGCTCGACTTCTTCGGGGTACTTGCGCAGGTTGTGATGATGCCAGCGCTGGATGAGCCACATGCAGCCGGCCACCACGCCGCCGAAGGCGCCGATGGCCGTGAAGGCCGACAGGCCCAGGCCGGTGCAGGCGCTGTAGAAGCCGCCGAGCAGCAGGATGCAGGCCTGCTCGTTGAAGTTCTGCACGGCAATCGAGCGGCCCGCGCCCATCAGGTTGTGGCCGCGGTGCTGCAGCAGCGCGTTCATCGGCACCACCAGGAAGCCGCCCAGCCCGCCCAGAAGGATGAGGAAGGGCACGGCGATCCAGACATTGCTGATCAGGTTCATGCTGATCACCAGCAGGCCCATGCCGATGCCCATGGGGATCACGCGCGTGGCCATGTCCAGCCGCATGCGCATCGAGGCGACGATGGCGCCCACCGCCATGCCGATGGTGACCACGCCGGTGAGCGCCGTGGCCTGCGTGGTGTTGTAGTTGAGCGCGAGCGCGGCCCAGGCCAGCACGATGTACTTGAGATTGGCGCCCGCGCCCCAGAAAAGCGTGGTGGTGGACAGCGAGATCTGGCCCAGCTTGTCGCGCCACAGGCGCGCGTTGCAGTGCCAGAAATCGGGCAGCAGCGAGAGCATGTTGCGCCCCAGGCCGTGCGCCGGATCGGCCCGCAGCGGCCGCATCTCGACGCCGGTGTGCGGAATGCGCGTGTTGAACCAGGCCGCCAGTGCATAGACGAAGATCAGCACCGAGATGGCCGCCTCGGCCGGCGAATCGACCCCGGTGTTGATCAGCGGCAGGTCGATGGACAGCAGCTGGGTCGAGACCGCATGGCCCACCAGCGAACCGCCGAGCACGATGCCCAGGAGAATCGAAGCGATCGTCAGGCCTTCGATCCAGCCGTTGGCTTTTACCAACTGCGAAGCCGGCAGCAGCTCGGTCAGGATGCCGTACTTGGCGGGCGAATAGGCCGCGGCGCCAAGCCCCACGATCGAATAGGCCAGAAGCGGATGCGAGCCAAACAGCATCATCAGGCAGCCGACAACCTTGATCGCGTTGCTGATGAACATCACCCGCCCCTTGGGCAAGGCGTCTGCGAACGCGCCCACCAGCGGCGCCAGCACCACGTAGAAGACAGCGAAGATCGGCACCAGCGCCGCGCGCTGCCATTCGGCCGCTCCCGTGCTTCGCATGAGCTCGACAGCCACGACGAAGATCGCGTTGTCGGCCAGCGACGAAAAGAACTGGGCCGACATGATCGTGTAGAAACCGCGCTTCATCGATGGGCTGGCTGGCCAGGAAGGTTGCTGGCAGTAGTGAGAAAGTGTTGCGACGTTTGGCGAATGGGCGGTTATAGCATGGGGGTACGACGGCGAAATCAGCGTTGCCAACCTGGACAGCCCTGCTTGCGAAGATGCTAAAACCCCGTCTTCACCATCCGACATTTGCCATGCCGCGTCCCATTCTCGCCACTGTTCACACCGCAGCGCTTCGCCACAACCTCGATCGGGCACGCCGCGCCGCGCTCGATGCCCGCGTCTGGGCCGTGGTCAAGGCCAATGCCTACGGCCATGGCATCGAGCGCGTCTACGAGGGCCTGCGCGGTGCCGACGGCTTTGCCCTGCTCGACCTGGCCGAGGCCGAACGGGTGCGCGCACTTGGCTGGCGCGGCCCGGTGCTGCTGCTCGAGGGCGTGTTCGATGCGCGCGACCTGGAGCTGTGCTCGCGGCTGGACCTGTGGCACACCGTGCACTGCGACGAGCAGATCGACATGCTCGCGGCCCACAAGACGCTCAAGCCGCAGCGCGTGTTCCTCAAGATGAACTCCGGCATGAACCGCCTGGGCTTCGCGCCCGAGCGCTTCGGTTCCGCCTGGACGCGCCTGAACGCACTGCCGCAAGTCGACGAGATTTCGCTGATGACGCATTTCAGCGACGCCGACGGCGCGCGCGGCATCGCACACCAGCTGGCGGTGTTCGAGCGCGTCACGCACGACCTGCCGGGCGAGCGCTCCATTGCCAACAGCGCCGCCACCCTCCGCCACGCCGAACAGACCCGGGGCGACTGGGTGCGCCCCGGCATCCTGCTGTATGGCAGCGCGCCCGACTTTCCTCAGCACGACAGCGCGCACTGGCAGCTGCAGCCCACCATGACGCTGTCGACCAAATTGATCGGCGTGCAGACGCTCCAGGCCGGCGACACCATCGGCTACGGCTCCAACTTCACGGCCGACGGGCCGCTTTCCATCGGCGTGGCCGCGGTCGGCTATGCCGACGGCTATCCGCGCCACTGCAACACCGGCACACCGGTGCTGGTGAACGGCGTTCGCACCCGCATGCTGGGCCGCGTGAGCATGGACATGGTCACCGTCGACCTCACGCCCGTGCCCGACGCGAAGTTCGGCGCCGAGGTCACGCTGTGGGGCCGCTCGGCCGTGACCGGCGCGGTGCTGCCCATCGACGAGGTCGCGCAGGCGGCCGGCACCATCGGCTACGAACTCATGTGCGCGGTGGCGCCGCGCGTGCCCTTCGCTCCCGCCGACCACGAATGAAGGTGCTCTCCAACTGGCGCTCGGTGCGCCTGTGGGAGACGCAGCTCGAGCGCGACCTGCACCGCAACTACAGCCTGCGCACGCATGGCATCCTCATCGGCAGCTTCACGCTGCTGCTGATGTGGGGTGCCTCTGCATTGCAGATGCATGTGCTCGACGTGCAGTCGCTGGCGGTGCGCTATTTCCTCACGCTGGGCGTGGGATACCTCGGCTACCTGCTGGTGCTGCGCTGGTGGGCCAGGCGTCTGGTCGAGAACCGGTCCGACTTCAACGTCGACGGGGGCGACATCGCCGATGCGGCTGACTTCGCGCTCGATGCGGGCGGCAGCAGCCCGGCAAGCAGCGCCGAGGGAAGCGCGCTGTCCGACGCCGCCAGCGGCGCACTCGACATCGCGGGCGGCGCCGACGAAGGCGCGGTCATCGTGGTGCCGGTGGTTGCCATCTTCCTGATCTGCACCGCCATCGTGCTCGGCGCCGGCTCGCTCGTGCTGCTTTACTTCAGCTGGGACGCGCTGCTGGCCGTGGCCGTCGAAGTGGCGTTCTCGTACGTGTCGGCCCGCGCCGCGGTGCGCGTGGCGCGCGAGGGCTGGCTGATGGCCGCCGTGCGGCTGACCTGGAAGCCGCTGCTCGGCGCGGTGGTCTGCGCCGTGGCTCTGGGCGCCGCGCTCGACCACTTCATGCCCCAGGTCAACTCCTTGCCCGAGGCCGTGCGGGCCCTGCTGAAGAAGCACTGAGCTTCTTCCGGCCGCCGTCCTGGGCAGCCAGCGCATCCAGCAGATGGTCGATCAGCACCCGGCACTTGGGCACGGTGAAGCGGCTGGGCGGATAGAGGATGTAGGCGTGCCCGCGGTAGTTGCCCTGGAACTCCCAGCCGGCCAGCACCCGCACGACGCGGCCGTCCTCCAAGGCCTCCTGTGCCATGAAGGCCGGCACGCAGGCCACGCCCAGTCCCGCGAGCGCGGCTTCGAGCCGCACCTCGCTGTGGTTGGAGACATAGCGGCCCCGCACCACCACCTCGGCTTCGTCTTCGTCGCCCTTCCTGAAGCGCCAATGGTTGTCGCGCTCGTGCTCGCCGAGCGAGAGGCAGCTGTGCGCGAGCAGGTCGCGCGGGTGTTCGATGGCGTTGCCCTCTGCCAGGTAGCGCGGCGAGGCGCACAGGATGTGCGCGACCGGCATCAGCTGCCGTGCCACCAGCCCTTCGGGTGGCTTCGTCGTCAACCGCACCACCAGGTCCACGCCTTCGCGGATTGGATCGATGTCGCGGTCGTCCACGATGAGCTGCACGTCGACCTCGGGATGGCGCTGCAGGAAGTCGAGGATGTGCGGATGCAGCACGCGCCGCGCGAAGGCCTTCGGCGCGCTGACGCGCACCAGCCCGCTCGGCTTCTTCGAGAACTGCTGCGCAATGTCCATCGTGCCTTGCGCCGCCAGCACCAGTTCGCGGCACCGCGCGAAGGCCTCGACGCCGGGCTCGGTCAGCCGCAGCTGGCGCGTGGTGCGCTGGATCAGCTGCACGCCGATTTCCTTTTCCAGGCGCTTCACCTGCCGGCTCGCGGCAGAGGGCGTCATGCCCAGCAGATCAGCCGCCGCGGAGAAGCTGCCCAGCTCGGCGACCCGCAGGAAGGTCACCATCTCCGGCAGCACTTTGAGAAATGAATTCGTTCCCACGGCGCAAGGGTCCTGTTCCGGCCGAAGGCTGTTCGGCCCGTGTGATGCCCGGAACAATTCTTTCTTTAGTTGTTCAGGACGGTGGGCCGACAGTATGGATTCAAAGCAGGTGTGCGGCATCGCCCCGGTCGCGTGGGGCGAGAGAAAGTGGGCCGGCATCGGCGCCGCCGAGATCATGCTGCTGCTCGTGGCGGCCGTGTGGGGTGGCAGCTATGCGGTGGCCAAGCAGGCCACGCAGCAGCTGCCCGTGCTGGAGTTCATCGCGCTGCGCTTCGGGTTGACCTTCGTCGTGCTGCTGCCGGCGCTCAAGCCGCTCTTCAACGTGCAATGGCGGCAAGGCGTTGCGGTGGGCGGTCTGCTCGGCGCCAACCTGCTGGCGATCTTCGTCTGCGAGACGTTCGGCGTGTCGCTCACCACGGCGAGCAACGCCGCGTTCCTGATCAGCCTGTGCGTGGCGCTCACGCCTTTGGTCGAATGGTGGCTGCTCGGGCAGCGGCCGGAACAGCGCGTGTTCTGGGCAGCGGGCCTGTCGGCGGCAGGCGCCGCAATGCTGTCGGCCACCTCGCCCGCGGACATCTCGGTGGGGTGGGGCGACGGCCTGATGGTGATCGCCGCTTTCCTGCGCGCCGTGATGGTCTGCATGACGCGACGGCTCGCCGGCCGCCATTCGATGCCAGCGCTGACGCTGACGGCAGTGCAGTCGGGCGTGATGGCGCTCGGCGCGGCGGTGCTGTCGCTCGCCGTGTCGAAGGGCGCGTGGCACGTACCGCCTGCCACGGCCTCCTTCTGGTGGGGCATGGCCTACCTCGTGCTGCTGTGCACGGTCTTCGCGTTCTTCGCGCAGAACCATGCGGCCTCGCGTTCGAGCCCGAGCCGGGTGTCGCTGCTGATGGGGAGCGAGCCGGTGTTCGGGGCATTGATCGCGGTGTATGGGTTCGGGGAGACGGTCGGGGCCTGGGGCTGGATCGGCGGGTTGCTGATCGTGGTGGCGGCCTGGTGGGTGACGATGCCGCGAAAACCTGTGATGGGTTGAGGTTGGACGTGAAGCGCCCAATCAATACAGGCCAAGCTGCCGCAGCTTCAAGCGGGCAAGGCCCAGCAGCGCGTCGGTGAACGGCGTGGCCACCCCGGTCAGCTCGCCCAGCTCGCGCACCACGGTCACCAGCGCATCGAGCTCCACCGATCGCCCGGCTTCCACGTCCTGCAGCATCGAGGTCTTGAACGCGCCGAGCTTCATCGTCACCGCATGCCGGTCTTCCGGGCTCTGCGTGATCTCGATGCCGATGCGCCGTCCGATGTCCTTCGCCTCCAGCATCACGGCCGAGATGAAGCCGCGCACGTAGTCGTCGCCCATGATCAGGTCGGTGGTGGCGCCGGTCAGCGCGCTGATCGGGTTCACCGTCATGTTGCCCCAGAGCTTGAACCACACGTCCTTCTGGATCTGCGGCGACAGCGTGGTGTCGAAGCCGGCGCTCTTGAGCAGCTCGACGAGCTTTTGCACACGCGGCGTGGCCTCGCCTGAAGGCTCGCCCACGATCAGCCCGTTGCCGAAGTGATGCCGTATCACGCCGGGCCCGTCGAGCGAGCAGCTGGCGTGCACCACGCAGCCGATCACGTTGCGGGTGGGAATGGCCCTGGCGATCGCGCCATCGGGGTCCACCGCCGCCAGCCGATGGCCGGTGATGGCGCCGCCGAAGCCGCCTTCGAGGAACCACCACGGCACGCCGTTCATTGCGACCAGCACGAGGGTGTCGGGCCCGATCAGCGGCCCGATGCGCTCGGCCACGCCGGCCAGCGCAGGCGCCTTCACGGCAATGACCACGAGGTCCTGCACGCCCAGCGACTCGGGCTCGGCCTGCGCGTTGACGGGCACGCGCGTGCGTACGTCGCCGCGCATGAGCGAAAGGCCATCGCGCTGCAGCGCGTCGAGCGTGGCGCCGCGCGCCACCACGTTGAGGCGTTCACCGGCCCGCGCAAGGCCGGCGCCGATCCAACCGCCGATGGCACCGGCGCCGTAGATGCAAATTTTCATGAAAGAGGCTGCCTCAGTTGCAATAACTCGGATCGATGCGGTCCACCTGGCGCACCAGGGCATCGAACACATCCTGCCCCGCGCCATGCTCGGGGCTGAACTGCAGCGCATCGCGCGTGCAGCGCTCTGCGATGTCCTCGCTCACCGGAATGGCCGCACCCATCGAGAAGGTCGCCATCTGGATCTCGCAGGCGCGTTGCAGCGTCCAGAGAATCGCGAAGGTCTGCGGCAGCGTCTGTCCCCAGGCCAGCAGGCCGTGGTTGCGCAGGATCACGGCGTTGCGGTTGCCGATGCTCCTGAGCAGGCGCGGGCCTTCGTCGGCATGGATGGTGATGCCCTCGAAGTCGTGGTACGCCACCATGCCGTGCAGCTGCGCGGTGTAGAAATTGGTCTGCTGCAGGCCGCCCTGCAGGCAGGCCACGGCCACGCCGGCCGTGGTGTGCGTGTGCATCACGCAGTGGGCACCGGGCAGGCCGTCGTGAATGGCCGCATGCACGGTGAAGCCGGCCGGGTTCACCGGATGGCTCGAACCGTCGAGCACCTTGCCCTGCAGGTCGATCTTCACCAGGTTGCTGGCCGTGACCTCGCTGTAGTGCAGCCCGAAAGGGTTGATGAGGAACTGCTTTGCTCCACCCGTCACGCTGTCGGGCAGCCGCAGCGTGATGTGGTTGTAGATCATCTCGGTCCAGCCGAGCATCGCGAACACGCGGTAGCAGGCCGCAAGCTGTTCGCGCGCGGCGCGCTCGTCCGGATGGATCGAGGGATGGACCAGCGCCGATGGCGGCACGGGAGTGGCGAGTGTGTTCATTGCAGTTCCTTCATACGGTTAGCCTTCAGCGGTGAAGCCGACTTCCTTGACGATCGGCGCCCACTTGGCGGTGTCTTTCTTCAGCAGCTCGGTCAGCTCCGCGGGCGTGGAAGACATGGCTTCCAGCCCGAAGGTGCCGAGCCCGTCGATCACGTCCTTCTGCGCGAGCGCGTTCTTCATCGCGGTGTTCAGCCGCGCGACCAGTTCCGGCGATGCCTTGGCGGGCAGGAAGAAGGCGAACCATTCGCTGTGCGCCATGTCGTGGATGCCCTGCTCGCCGAAGGTCGGCACGTCGGGTGCGAAGCGGCTGCGCTTGGCGCCCGAAACGCCCAGGATGCGCACCTTGCCCGAGGCCAGATGCTGCGTGATGTCGCCGATGGGGCCCGACACGGCCGAGATGTTGCCGCCCAGCAGGTCGAGCATGGCCGGCTGCGTGCCGCGGTAGGCCGCGTGCTTGAGTTCGGCGCCGCCCTTCTTGCCCAGCAGCGCGCCGATGAGGTGCGGCGTGGAGCCCGCGGCGGGCGAACCGAAGTTGGCGCCGGCCGGGTTGGCCTTGGCCCAGGCCAGGAACTCGGGCACCGTCTTCACGCTGGCCGGCACCGAGGGCCCGACCGCAAAGCCGAAGTCGAAGATGCACGCGATGCTGACCGGCGTGAGGTCGACCATCGGGTCGTACGGCAGCTTCTTGTAGATGTGCGGGTAGATCGTGAGGATCGAGGTCGGCGTCTGCAGGATGGTGGTGCCATCGGCGGGACGGCCTTTCACGTAGCTCACGGCAATCTGCCCGCCCGCGCCGGTGCGGTTTTCGACCACGGCGGATTTCGCGTACTCGGGGCTGAGCTTCTGCGCGATGCGCCGGCAGGTGGTGTCCGAGGTGCCGCCGGCGGCAAAGCCGGTGACGATGGTGGCGGTTTCGATGCTGGCTTGCGCAAAGGCGTGCTGGCCCAGGCTCGCGAGCAGCGCCGAGGCGCCGGTGGTCTGCAGCAACTGGCGGCGGGTGAAGGTCATGGTTTGTCTCCGGGTGTTGATAGTGATTTCACGGCTATGACTCGTCGCGCAGCCAGGTGACTGCGCCCGAATGGGTCACTGCGCCCTGGTAGGCGGGGCGCACGGTGAGGGCATATTTTTCCAGCAAGCCGCGGTGGGGCGCCCCCGCGTTTACCTGACGTTCGGAGAGCCGGCGCGCGATGTCTTCCGCCGTCAGTTCCACCGAAATGCTGCGCGCCTCGGCCCGCGCGTCGATGGCGACGATGTCGCCATCGCGCAGCGCCGCAATCGGTCCGCCGTCGGCTGCCTCGGGCCCCGCGTAGCCGATGCACAGGCCGCGCGTGGCGCCCGAAAAACGCCCGTCGGTCAGGAGTGCCACCTTGTCGCCCATGCCCTGGCCGTAGAGCAGGGCGGTGATGCCCAGCATCTCGCGCATGCCGGGGCTTCCCTTCGGGCCTTCGTTTCGGATCACGATCACGTCGCCGGCTTCGTAGCGGCGGTTCTGCACGGCCGCCTGGGCTTCTTCCTCGGACTCGAAGACGCGCGCCGGGCCGCGGTGCACCAGCGTCTGGAGGCCTGCGGTCTTGAGCAGCGCGCCGTCCGGGCAGAGGTTGCCCTTGAGCACCGCCAGGCCGCCGTCGCGCGTGATCGGGTTGCCGGCCGCGCGCACCACGCGGCCGTCGGGCGCGGCGGCACCGGCCAGCTCTTCGGCCATCGTGCGGCCGGTGAAGGTGAGCGCGTCGCCATGCAGAAAACCCTGCTCCATCAGCGTGCGAAGAATGACGCCCGCGCCGCCGATGTAGAACACGTCGCGCGCCAGATACTGCCCGCCCGGCCGCAGGTCGGCAATGAGCGGCGTGCGCGCGAAGATCTCGGCCACGTCGTCCAGGTGGAACCTGATGCCCGCCTCGTGCGCGATGGCCGGCAGGTGCAGCGCGGCGTTGGTCGAGCCGCCCGTGGCCGACACCACGGCGCAGGCGTTTTCAAGCGCCTTGCGCGTCACGATGTCGCGCGGCAAGGGGCTGTCGCCCATCACCGCCTTCATGAGGTTCTTCGCGGCGCGGCGCATCAGCGGCGCGCGTTCGCTGAACACCGCGGGCACCATGCTCGAGCCGATGGGCGCAAGGCCCAGTGCCTCCGACACCATGCCCATGGTGTTGGCCGTGAACTGGCCCGCGCAGGCGCCGGCAGTGGGCAGGCAGGCGCGGCTCATGGCGTCGAGTTCGTCGTGCGTGGCGGTGCCGGCCAGCACCTTGCCGATGGTCTCGTAGGTGTCGACCACGTTGAGGTCGCGCCCGTCGGGACCGGGCATCTGCCCCGGCAGCGCCGAGCCGCCATGCACGAACACGCTCGGCACGTTGCAGCGCACCATGCCCATCATCAAACCCGGCAGGTTCTTGTCGCAGGCGCCGATGGCAAAGATGCCATCCCATTGGTGGCCGCGCGTCGAGGCCTCGACGCTGTCGGCAATCAGCTCGCGCGAGATCAGCGAGAAGCGCATGCCCGAATGCGCCATGGTGAGCCCGTCGCTCACCGACACCACGGGGCATTCGTGCGGCGTGCCGCCTCCGGCATAGATGCCGGTCTTGGCGTGCTGCGCCTGCTCCCGCAGGTTGAGGTTGCAGGGGCTCATCTCGCCGCCGGTGTGGAACACGCCGATGTGCGGCCGAGCGATGTCCTCGTCGTCCTGGCCCAGCGCATGCAGAAAGCTGCGCGTGGTCGCGCGGATCGTGCCTTCGCGGATGGTGGCGGAGCGGAAGCGCTTGCTGTTCGGATCGGTCGGGGAGGTCATGACGCGGTGCGAAAAGAATTTCAGTAGCCGTTGGGCGTGACGGTGCCCGCGGCGTTCTTGTATTTCGCCGCCAGCTGCTTCGCCGCCGCCGTGAGCAGGATGGTGTCGACGCCCACCGCCACGAACTGCGCGCCCGCCGCGAGCCATTTGCGCGCCTGCTCCTCGGTGGTCGAGAGAATGCCCGGCGCCTTGCCGGCCTTGCGGATGCGTGCGATGGCGTCGGCGATCACGGCCTGCACCTCGGGGTGGTTCGGTTGGCCGACGAAACCCATCGACGCCGACAGGTCGGCCGGCCCGATGAACACGCCGTCCACACCCGGCGTGGCCGCGATGGCATCGAGGTTCTTCATTGCTTCGACGGTCTCGGCCTGCACCAGCAGGCAGGTCTGCGCATTGGCTTCGTGCAGGTAGCCGGGATAGGCCTGCCAGCGCGAGGCGCGCGCGAGAGCGCTGCCCATGCCGCGGATGCCTTCGGGCGGATAGCGCATGCCCTGCACCATTCGCGCCGCCTGTTCGGCGGTGTCGACCATCGGCACCAGGATGGTCTGCGCACCGATGTCCAGGTATTGCTTGAGCAGCGTGGTGTCGCCCACCGGAACCCGCACCACGGGGTGTGAGCGCTCGGCCTCGGGCTGTGCCGACCATGCGCTGGAGATGCCCTGCAGCTGCGCGAGCACCGAGCGCACGTCGTTGGGCGCGTGCTCGCCGTCGATCAGCAGCCAGTCGTAGCCGGTGCCGGCAAGAATCTCGGCCACGTAGCCGTCGGCCAGGCCGACCCAGAGGCCGATCTTCTGCTCGCCGGCCTGCATGGCCTGCTTGAAGGTGTTGAGCGGTGTTTGCATGGAAGGTCTTTCAGACAAAACGGAAGGCAATGCTGCCGAGCGGGCCGTAGTCGGCATGGAAGGTGTCGCCCGGCAGTGCGGTAGTCGGGCGGGTGAACGAGCCGCCGAGCACCACCTCGCCGGCTTCGAGGTGTTCGTCCCACGGCGCGAGCTTGTTCGCGAGCCAGGCCACGCCGGTGGCGGGGTGGTTGAGCACGGCCGCGGCCACGCCCGACTCCTCGATCACGCCGTTCTTGTAGAGCAGCGCGCTCACCCAGCGCAGGTCGACCGCGTCGGGCTTCACCGGCCGGCCGCCCATCACGATGCCGGCGTTGGCCGCGTTGTCGGCGATGGTGTCGAACACCTTGCGCGGCGCCTTGGTGTGGCGGTCGAACTGTTCGATGCGCGCATCGATGATTTCGATGGCGGGCACCACGTAGTCGGTGGCGGCCAGCACGTCGAAGATCGTCACGTTCGGGCCCTGTAGCTTCTTGCCGAGGATGAAGGCCAGCTCCACCTCGATGCGCGGCGCGATGAAACGCTTGAACGGAATGTCGCTGCCCTGCTCGAAGAACATGTCGTCGAGCAAGGTGCCGTAGTCGGGCTCGGTGATCTGGCTGGACAACTGCATGGCGCGCGAGGTGAGGCCGATCTTGTGGCCTTTCACGGTGCGGCCCTCGGCGATCTTGGCCTTGACCCATTCGCGCGAGATGGCATAGCCGTCTTCCAGCGTCATCTCGGGAAAGCGCTTGGAAAAGTGCTCGACCTGCACGCGCGATTTTTCGCTTTCGTGCAGCTCGGCCGCGAGCCTGGCAATGGTGTCGGCGGTGAGCATGGTTTCTTTACTACTGCTTGTTGAAGAGGGGATGCAGGTTGCTGTGCTTGCCGTCGTACACCTGGCCCGGACTTTCGTCGATCTGCAGCGTGATGCCGATATGGCGTTTGCTGAAGATGGGCTCGAAATGTGCGCGCACGTCCGCCAGCAGTTCGTCGCCGGCATTTTTCTTCACGGCCTCGGAGCGTCCGGCCGCCATGCGGATGTTGAGGTACACGAAGGCGTAGTCGGCCTTGCCGTCGGCCACCGCATGGTGCGCGGCCGGGTAGGCCAGCACGCGTGTGCCGCCGACGGGAAACACCGGCTGCCCGGCTTCGTCGCGCTGCCTCAGCATGGTGTCGGCCAGCGTGCGGCAAAGCGCCGTCATGTCGGTTTCGGCTTCGATGTTGGGCGTGTAGAGGATCACGAGGTGCGGCATGTGCGTGTTCCGTTCATTCGATCGACATCGTCGCGGCGGTGCATGTCACCGCGAAGATCGGTATGGCCTTCATGTGCAGGATCTCGCCCTTGCCGCGCGCGGCCGCGGCCACGCTCAGGAAGGTGCGGATCTCGAAGCCGCCCTGGCCGGCTTCACGGTAGGTGGCTTCGTCGTTGTAGTCGGCTTGCGAGAGCAGCGCCTCGCGGTCGTTGGCGCACCAGCGGCGCATGAACTCCGCGTCCCACTCGGCGTTGACCTTGCCCGAATCAGGCGTGGCCGGCCAGTGCGAGATGCCGCCCGTGCCCACCAGCGCAATGCGTTCGGGCGCCTTGTCGCAGGCGCGGCGCAATGCCTCGCCAAAGGCCCAGGCGCGGTGCAGCGGCGTGAGCGGCGGGCCCTGGCAGTTGATGTTCACGGGGATGACCGTGGTGTCGAACTTCGGCGTCAAGAAGTGGAGCGGCACCATGATGCCGTGGTCGAATTTCCATTCTTCCGCGTAGGCCACGTCCACGGTCTGCATCACCTCGCGGATGAGGCGCTGCGAAAGCGCCGCATCACCGGGCACCTTCGTCTTCTCAATGCCGAGCCACTTCGGGTCCTCGATCGGGCCTTCGTAGCTGTCGGCCATGCCCATTGCATACGCCGGCATGTTGTTCATGAAGAAGTTCGCGAAGTGCTCGGCCGCGACCACGATCACTGCATCGGGCTTCGTGGCGCGCATTGCTTCGCCGAAGCGATGGAACTGCGCGTGGAACTCGTCCTTCACCGCCGGATCGGCCAGGTGGGCGCGGCCGGTGATGCCGGGGGCGTGGCTGCAAACGCCTGCGAATACGAGACTCATACGCCTGCCACCTTTTCGTCTGTGCCCGTTGTCATGGCATAAATTCCTGCACGCACCGGACCGTACTTGCGCACGCCTTCGCGCATGGCTTCGAGGTAGTCGGCCCATGCGATGCCGAGCAGTGGTGCGAAGTGCATCAGCAGTTGTCCGTTGCAGCCCAGTACGTACAGCTTGCCGATGTCGCCCTTGTCGATGGCTTCGCGCTCTTCGTCGTTGAGGTCATAGGCAGCCAGCAACTCGACACGTGTTTCACCGCCTTCGGCGTAGCGGCGCTGCGCGTTGGCATCGCGGTTGAGGGCGAACAGAAATTTCTGCATGGCGTAGAGGCTCATTGCAGTGACCTTGTATCTTTGTTCAGGGCGCGTGCAAAGGCCACCGGGTACTCCCCTCCGCGAATGTCCCCCGGCCTGCGGCCTCCTCCTTTATTTCGCTGCGGGGAGCACCCGGCGCCCTGTGCCCACCGGGCGCTGTCGTTGTGCTGGCTGATCAACGACCGCTCTGCCCAACGATCCCGTCGATGGGGTGCCTTGCGCAGCGAAATAAAGGAGGAGGCCGCAGGCCGGGGGACATTCGCGGAGCAAGGTACCCCGTCGGCGGGAGCGCCCCACGAACAAAGCACCGAATCCACAGCGCGTTGAACAGAAAACCGGGGACTCATCTCACACCCCCCAATGCGGAATGTGATGCGAACCCATCGAAACCGCAACGTTTTTCGGCTCGCAAAACACTTCGTAGCTCCAAGTGCCGCCTTCGCGACCTGTGCCCGAGGCTTTGGTGCCGCCGAAGGGCTGACGCAGGTCCCGCACGTTCTGGCTGTTGACAAAGCACATGCCAGCTTCCACCGCGGCCGCCACGCGGTGCGCGCGGCCGATGTTCTCGGTCCACACGTAACTCGAGAGGCCGTACTCGATGTCGTTCGCAAGGCGGATCGCATCGGCCTCGTCCTTGAACGGAATCAGGCAGGCCACCGGACCGAAGATTTCCTCTTGTGCAATCCGCATGCGGTTGTCGACATCGGCGAACACCGTCGGCATCACGTAGTTGCCGCGCCGAACGCGCTCGGGCAGGTTGCCCGGAACCTCGAGTCCGCCGCACAGCAGCGTGGCGCCTTCCTTCGGGCCCAGCTCGATGTAGCTGCGCACCTTGGCCAGGTGCGCCTGCGAAATCATCGGCCCGACGATGGTCTTCTCGTCGAGCGGATCGCCCACCGTGATGCGCTTGGCGCGCTCGGCGAACTTCGCTGCAAAGTCCGCGTAGATCGACTGCTGCACCAGGATGCGCGAGCCGGCGGTGCAGCGCTCGCCGTTGTTGCTGAAGATCATGAACACCGCCGCGTCGAGCGCACGGTCCAGGTCGGCGTCGTCGAAGATCACGAACGGACTCTTGCCGCCCAGTTCCATGCTGAACTTCTTCAGGCCCGCGCTCTTCACGATGCGGTTGCCCGTGGCGGTGGAGCCGGTGAACGAGATCGCGCGCACGTCGGGGTGCGCAACCAGCGGCTCGCCGGCCTCCTTGCCGTAGCCGTGCACCAGGTTCAGCACGCCCGGCGGAATGCCCGCTTCGAGCGCGAGCTCGCCCAGGCGCGCGGCCGTGAGCGGCGAGAGCTCGCTCATCTTCAGCACCGCGGTATTGCCGAAGGCGAGGCAGGGCGCGACCTTCCAGGTGGCAGTCATGAAGGGCACGTTCCACGGGCTGATCAGCGCGCACACGCCCACCGGATGGAACAGCGTGTAGTTCAGGTGCGTGGGCGTGGGGTAGGTGTGGCCGTCGACGCGCGTGCACATCTCGGCGAAGTAATAGAAGTTGTCGGCTGCGCGCGGAATCAGCTGCTTGCCGGTCTGCGCGATCACCTGGCCGCAGTCGTCGGTCTCGGTCCGCGCGATCTCGGGCAAGTGCTTCGCGATCAGCTCGCCGAGCTTGCGGACCAGCTTGGCGCGTTCGGTCGCGGGCATGCCGGCCCACTTGGGAAAGGCCTCCTTGGCGGCGGCCACGGCCGCGTTCACTTCGGCTTCGCCGCCGGAGGCCACCTCGGCCAGCACCTCTTGCGTGGCGGGGTTGACGGTCTCGAAGTAGTCGGTACCGGCGACGCTCTTGCCGCCGATGAGGTGATGAATCTGTTGCATGGGGTCCCCTGAGGGTCAGTCGAGTTTGATGTCGCGGGCCTTGATCAAGGCATGCCACTTCTTGCGCTCCGCATCGACGAAGCGCGTCATCTCCGCGCCGTCGGCGGGGCGTGCCTCCCAGCCCGCGTCGTAGAGCTTCTGGCGCACGCCGGCATCGGCCATGGTCTTCTGCAGGTCGGCGCCGAGCCGGGCCTGCACCTCCTTCGGCGTGGCAGCCGGCACCACGAGCCCTTGCCAGGTGTAGGCCTCGACGCCCGCGTAGCCCAGCTCCTTCGCGGTCGGCACGTTGGGCAGCTGCGGGATGCGTTCGGCGCCCATGGTCATGAGCGGCACCACCTTGCCGGCCTTGACCGCGCTCACGCCGCTGGGCAGGTCGAGCATCATCAGCGGCACCTGCCCGCCCATCAGGTCTTGCAGCGCGGGCGCGCCACCCTTGTAGGGCACGTGCAGCATCGAGACGCCGGCTTCGCGCTGGAACAATTCGAGCGCCAGGTGATGCGGGCTGCCGGTGCCCGGCGTGGCGATGCTGTACTTGCCCGGCGATGCCTTCAGGGCGGCGATCAGTGCCTTGGCGTCGGCCAGGCCGGCGTTGGGTGCGGCCGTGATGACGAGTGTCGAGCGGCCCATCATGCCCACGGTCGCGAAGTCTTTCTCCGCGTCGTAGGGCAGCTTCTTGTAGAGCGCGGGGTTGTACACCAGCACGCCGTTGTCGGCCGAGAACACGGTGTAGCCGTCGCCGGGCGAGCGCGCCACGTTCTCCGACGCGATGATGGCGCCCGCGCCGGGGCGGTTGTCCACCAGCACCGGCTGGCCCAGCTGCTGCGAAAGCTGCGCGCCGGCGGTGCGCGCGAGAAAGTCGGTGCCGCCGCCCGCGGGATAACCGACCACCCAGCGCACGGGCTTGGCGGGGAAGGCCTGGGCCTGTGCGTGGGGTGCGAAGGTGGCGGTGGCGAAAGCCACCAGGGCCGCCGCGAGCGCTAGCTTGTTCCTGGTCGTCATGGGGTTTGTCTCTTCTGTCGTTGGTATGGAAAAGCAGTGCGGCGCTAGGTGCCCTCGATGGTGTTGACCAGCGCGCCGATGCGCTCGATCTCGGTCACCACCACGTCGCCGGGCCGGCAATCGACCACGCCATCGGGGGTGCCCGTCAGGATCAGGTCGCCGGGCGACAGCGTCATGAAGCGGCTGAAATACTCGATGAGAAAGGGCGCGTCGAAGATCATGTCGCGCGTGTTGCCCTGCTGCGTGACAGTGCCGTTCACCGTGGTCTTGAGCGCGAGCGCCATCGGGTCGGGCACATCGGCCGCGTCGACGAACCAGGGTCCGAGCGGCGTGCAGGTGTCGCGGTTCTTCACGCGCAGGTTGGGGCGGTACCAGTTCTCCAGGTAGTCGCGAATGGCGTAGTCGTTGGCCACGGTGTAGCCGCCGATGAAGTCGTAGGCGTCATCGCGCTTCACGCGGCGCGCCGTCTTGCCGACGACGATGGCGAGCTCGCATTCGTAGTGCATGAACTGCACGCCGGCCGGGCGGTGCGTGCGCTGGCGGTGGCCGGTCAGCGTGCTCTGGCCCTTGACGAACGCGAGCGGTTCCTCGGGCGCCTTGAACTCCAGTTCCTTGGCGTGGTCGGCGTAGTTGAGGCCGAGCGCGAGGATGGTGCGCGGACGCACGGTCGGCGCGAGCGGCGGCAGCCATGTGAGCTGCTCCTGCGGCACGATGCGGCCGTCTTCCAGGCGCACGGCGGCATCTTGTTCGCCATTGAATTCGTGCGCGATGCCGGTGTGTTCGCGGCCTTCGTAAATGACACGTGCGTGCTTCATGCGGCCACCTCCTGCACCAGCGTGTTGGCCAGGGTCTCGAACCCCGGCGCGGAGATCTCGATGCGGTCGCCCGCGCGGGCCAGCGGCCGGCCGGCGTCGCAGCCCAGCATCAGCACGTCGCCGTGCGCGAGCGTCATGAAGTCGCCGACGTCGGCCAGCAGCTGCTGCGCCGGACGCACGAGCTGCGAAAAATCGATCGACTGCTTCAGCGTACCGTTGATGCGCACCTCGACGCGAAAGCCCGCGGGGTCGGCCACCTCCTGCGCGTCGCGCAGCACCGGACCGATGCCGAGGAACCCGTCCACGCACTTGAACTTCACGGGAGGGCGGAAGAAGCTCGCATGCGGAATCGAGAGATCGTTCATCAGCACGAAGCCTTCCACGTCGCCCTCGGCGCCGATCACCATGCCGATGCTGGCGCCGATCTCCACTTCGGGTACGGACGAAGGCACAGCGATGGCGCTGCCGTGCGGGCTCCAGGTGTTGGCGGTCTTCACGTAGAGCACCGGCGCTTTCGGCGGCGCCTTGTAGGGCGGCTCTGCCATCTGCGGCGCGAGCGCGTCGAACTCGGCGCGAAAGTTCAGCAGCGTGCCGTACACGGTGCCTGTCGGAAGGTAATGCGGGGCGCCGCTGCTCATGAGGGCTGCTCCAGTGCAATGAGTTCGTCGAGCAGCCCGTAGAGCTGCGTGAGCTTGGCCTTGCCGAGCGACTTTTCCATCCAGTTGTAGTGCGCCTCGATGCTGGTCGACAGGCGCTTCACCAGCTTCATGCCATGCGCCGTGGCTTCGACCACGGTGCGGCGCTGGTCCTCGGGGTCGCGGCTGCGCGTGATGAGCTTGTCGCGCTCCATGCGTGCGAGCACGCCGGTGAGGCTGGGGCCGAGGATGAAGGCCTCGCGCGCCACGTGGCCGGTTTCGACCGCGCCGTGCTCGCCGAGCACGCGCAGCACGCGCCATTGCTGGTCGGACAGCGCGTGCTCGCGCAGGCTGGGCCGCGTGTGGGCCATCACGGCTTCGCGGGCCTGCAGCAGCAGGCGCGGCAGATTGCGGTGAGTGAAGGTGGTGCTCAAAAGCTGTGTCTCGCTGAATTAGTTAACATGTTAAATGATTTGGAATTTCTTTCCTAGCCGTTTTCCATCAGGGTTTGTGCGGACACCTAAACTCCCCGCATGGCCAAGGAAAAAACACTATTTGTCTGCAGCGAATGCGGCGGCACCAGCCCCAAGTGGCTCGGCAAATGCCCGAGCTGCGGCGCTTGGAACACACTCATCGAGCAGGTCGCGGGCAGCAGCAGCGGCCCGGCCAACAACCGCTTCGGCACGCAATACACCTCGCTCGCGGGCGCGTCCGAACTCGCCACGCTGTCGGAAATAGAAGCAACCGACATCGAGCGCACGCCCACCGGCCTGGAAGAACTCGACCGCGTGCTGGGCGGCGGCATCGTGTCGGGCGGCGTCACGCTCATCGGCGGCGATCCGGGCATCGGCAAGTCGACCTTGCTGCTGCAGGCGGTCGATGCGCTGCAGCGCGCGGGGCAGAACGCGCTCTACGTCACCGGCGAGGAAAGCGGCGCGCAGGTGGCGCTGCGCTCGCGGCGGCTCGGCCTCGACCATTCGCAGGTGCAGGTGCTGGCCGAGATCCAGCTCGAGAAGATCATCGCCACGCTCGACGCCACGCGACCGGCCATCGCGGTGATCGATTCGATCCAGACGGTGTACTCCGACCAGCTCACCTCCGCACCGGGCTCGGTGGCGCAGGTGCGCGAATGCGCGGCCCACCTCACGCGCTTTGCCAAGACCAGCGGCACGGCCGTGGTGCTGGTGGGCCACGTCACGAAAGAGGGCGCGCTCGCCGGCCCGCGCGTGCTCGAGCACATGGTCGACACGGTGCTGTACTTCGAGGGCGACACGCATTCGAGCTTCCGCCTCGTGCGCGCCATCAAGAATCGCTTTGGCGCCGTGAACGAGATCGGCGTGTTCGCCATGACCGAGCGCGGCCTGAAGGGCGTGGCCAATCCGAGCGCGATCTTCCTGAGCCAGCATGCCGAGCCGGTGCCCGGCAGCGTGGTGCTGGTGACGCTCGAAGGCACGCGGCCGATGCTGGTGGAAATCCAGGCGCTGGTCGACAACGGCGGACCGAGCCCGCGCCGCCTCTCGGTGGGGCTGGACCGCGACCGCCTTGCCATGCTGCTGGCCGTGCTGCACCGCCACGCGGGCGTGGCCTGCATGGACCAGGACGTGTTCGTCAACGCCGTGGGCGGTGTGCGCATCAGCGAACCGGCGGCCGACCTGGCCGTGATGCTGGCCATCACCTCGAGCCTGCGCGGCAAGCCGCTGCCCAAGGGCTTCATCGCATTCGGCGAAGTGGGCCTGGCGGGCGAGGTGCGCCCCGCGCCGCGCGGGCAGGAGCGCCTGCGCGAAGCCGCCAAGCTCGGCTTCAGCGTGGCCGTGGTGCCCAAGGCCAATGCGCCGCGCAAGGGATCGAAAGAGATCGAGGGCCTGACCATCCACGCCGTCGACCGCATCGAAGAGGCGATGGACGTGGTCCGCCGCCTCGATTGAATTCACTGCGGGAAAAAATGCCCGGCGCACCACTGGCGCGCCGGGCCACCCTCCCTACCCCCCGATGTGCATCGTGAACGCCGGTCCGCCGTTGAGCACGCATTGGCCGCTGCCCAACGTGGCCGAGTTCATCGTGTACTGGCAACTCAGGTTGCCGCCGCGATTGCCGCTGGCGTTCGCCAGGCCGGCACCTCGCGAGCCCGCAACCCGGGTCGCCTCTCCCTGATACAGCTCCCCACCGATCTGCGCATTGAAATGGCCGCGGCCGTTCATGTCGTTGGTCACCGTGCCCGAGACGGTTCCGTAGCGCGCCGCTTCGGCGTTCGACGGATACAGCCGCGCACTGAAGCTCTGCGCCACCGGACCCGGTGCAACGGCGTAAGCCTGCGAGGCCGGCGCCGCGGGTGCGGGTTGTCCGAGTGGCACCACGTAGCAACCGCTGAGGACGGTGGCCGTGAGCGTGGCGGCGAGGGTGAGACGAATGAAGCTGGCAGGACGCGGACTATTCATACGCTTTTCAGTGGCCCGGGCAAATGCCCGTGCGGTGAAATGTGCCGGCTGGCGTCACCGGGCCGCGTGCTTTTCGCAATGAGTACCGCGCCGCGCGCCCGGCGGTAGCCACGGCCGCTACTGCCGCCTGCCTTGCCGGTGCGGCAAGAAAAGCGCCCTCGATCCGGATGCGAACTTTCGAATGACGCCGGCGAGGCGAGGATCGCCGGGCGGCGACAATGCGCCCCATGAATTTTCAGAAACTGCTGGTGCCCGTGGGCGGCATCGTTCTTCTCGGGCTCGCGTGGCGTAGCTACGGCTGGGCCGGCGTGGCGCTGACTGGCGGCGCGATCGTGATGTTTTTGCTGCTGCACTTCAACCGCGCGATGCAGGTGCTCAAGCGGGCGGCCGACCGGCCCGTGGGTTATGTCGCCAGCGCGGTGATGCTGAACGCCAGGCTCAAGAAGGGCGCCACCTTGATGCACGTCATTGCGATGACGCGCGCGCTCGGCGAGCTGCGTTCGCCCAAGGACGAACAGCCCGAGCTCTACCGCTGGACCGATACGGGCGGCTCGTATGTCGACGCCGTGTTCAACGGCGGCAAGCTGCAGAGCTGGACGCTGACGCGGCCCGAGGCGGCGCCCGAAGAAGAAACAGAAACGCCGGCGAGCTGATCAGGCAAGCCGGGCGGGGCGCCTTCCTTCAGAACGGCGCGTCTTCTTCTTCCTCGACGGCGTCGGCCGGCGTCGAGGTGGTGGGTGCGGCGGCGGCAGGTGCTGCCGCCGGCTTCGCGGTTTCGTCCGTCGGAGCGCCCGAGAATGCCGCTTCGCCGCCCAGCGCGTCGAGCAGCGCCGGCACCAGCTGGCCGAGTTCGCCGGTGGCAATGGCCACGTCGGCGTCGAAGTTGTCTTCCTTCTTGCCACCCGAGGCACCATCGCCCGTGCCTTCGAGGAACACGATCTTGCGGATCAGCATGCCGTGCGTCAGCTCGAAGGACACGCGGTCGTCCCACGTGAGCGCCAGGCGCGTGGGGCGCTTGCCGTCGGTGATGTGCTTTTGCACTTCCTCGATGTCGAGCGGGTGCTTGGCGTAGCGCACCACGGCCTTGGAATCGTCCGAGGCCTTGAGCTCGCACTCGCGGTCGATGGTGAAGCCGGCCGGTGGCTCCTGCGTGAGCAGCCAGTTGGCCATGGCCGCGGCCGGTTCGATCTGCGTGTTGATGAGGGCCACCGCAAAGCCGTCGAGCGACTTCACGAGGCTGGTGACCACTTCGTCGGCGCGGGCGGCATTGGCGCTGTTGATCACGAGGCGGCGCTCGGCCTGGTCGATCCACACGGCCACGCGGGCGCTGCGCGTGAAGGCCATTGGCAGCAGCTCGAGGGTGATGTCTTCCTTGAGCTCCTTCTTTTCCTTCTTGCCGGGCTTGCGGCCGGTGGTGGCCTCGATTTGCGCGCAGCGCTCGTCGAGCTTGCGACGCACCACGGAGCCGGGGACGGCCTTGCTCTCGATCATGTATTCGACCAGCCACTGGCCGCCGATGGATTCGGCCAGGGGGCCGTTGGCCTCGCCGCGGGGCTCGACCCAGCCGGCGGACTTTTCCTGCGAGGGGCCGCAGGGCTCGAAGCGCTGCTTGCCGAGACCTTCTTCCACCTCGGTCAATGTTTGGGACCAGGCAGGTTCGATGCGATAGACGATGACGTTCTTGAATACGGACACGGAAACCCTTTTTCCACTGGTTTGGACAACCGGCCATTGTCGGGCACCCCGTTCCGGGGTCGGCCGTAAAATCGCAAGCTTTTGCGACTTCCTCTCCGTCGCACCCCCACACCGCTTCCCAAACAAAGGAATCAGGAAATGAGCTCGATCCCCCCCTCGCTGGACGACCGTGACGGCAAGATCTGGATGGACGGCGAACTCGTGGACTGGCGCGACGCCAAGATCCACGTGCTGAGCCACACGCTGCACTACGGCTGCGGCGCCTTCGAGGGCGTGCGCGCCTACAAGACGGCAGATGGCGGCACGTCCATCTTTCGCCTGGCCGAGCACACCGAGCGCCTGTTCAACAGCGCCAAGATCCTGCGCATGAAGATTCCCTTCACGCCAGAACAGCTGAATGAAGCCCAGAAGCAGGTCGTGCGCGAGAACAAGCTCGAAAGCTGCTACCTGCGCCCGCTGATCTGGATCGGCTCCGAAAAGCTGGGCGTGAGCCCCAAGGGCAACCGGGTCCACGCCATGGTCGCGGCCTGGTCCTGGGGTGCCTACCTGGGCGAAGAGGGCATGCGGCGCGGCATCCGCGTGAAGACCTCCAGCTACACCCGCCACCACGTCAACATCACCATGACGCAGGCCAAGTCGGTGAGCAACTACACCAACTCCATCCTCGCCAACATGGAAGCGCTGGACGACGGCTACGACGAAGCGCTGCTGCTCGACGCGAGCGGCTTCGTCTCCGAAGGCGCGGGCGAGAACATCTTCGTGATCAAGGGCGGCGTGGTCTACACGCCCGACCTGTCGGCCGGCGCGCTCAACGGCATCACGCGCAACACCATCCTGCACGTGTGCAAGGATCTGGGCATCGAACTCGTGCAAAAGCGCATCACGCGCGACGAGGTCTACATTTCCGACGAAGCCTTCTTCACCGGCACCGCCGCCGAAGTGACACCCATTCGCGAACTCGACCGCGTCGAGATCGGCAACCGCGGCGACGGCGGCTCGCGCGGCCCGATCACCGAGAAGATCCAGGCGGCCTTCTTCGACATCGTGAACGGCAAGAATCCCAAGTACGCCCACTGGCTCACGAAAGTCTGAGAAAACCCATGCCTACCAACGCAGTCGTCGAACTCCTGGCCAGGGAGCTCAACCATCAGGGCGGCGTGTTCTGCCCTAGCCCCAAGGCGGACATGAAGCTCTGGGACACCCACCCCAAGGTCTACCTGGACGTGGCACGCACCGGTGAAGCCAAGTGCCCGTACTGCGGCACCGTCTATCGCCTGAAGGCGGGCGAGACGGTCTCGTCCCGGCATTGACCGTTCGCGGCCTGCTGGGCCGTTTCGGCGCCGGCTACCGGCTGTTGCGGGTCGTCCGGCAATTCGCGGCGGCCGAAGCCAGGCACAGCAGCCGTCGTTAGCTAGCTGGCTTGCGGCGGGGCCTCATCGAGCGCCGCTGCGATGTGGCGGCTCGGCCACAGGTCGCGCCAGGGCTGGGCATCCCGCGGTTCCTGCGCGAGCCGCAGGTAGACCATCGCGATCCACAGCAGCGCCAGGCCGATCTGCGCGTCGCGCATCGCCGAGTTCACGCTCGACGCGATCAGCGCGATCAACGTGGCGGCGAGCGCGTAGCGGCCCGCGATGTCGGGCCTTTTCCATGCCTGCCAGACGGCGCCGACCATGATGACCAACAGGCTT
The DNA here is from genome assembly GCF_051144945.1 of Variovorax palleresanus. Taxonomy (NCBI): domain Bacteria; kingdom Pseudomonadati; phylum Pseudomonadota; class Betaproteobacteria; order Burkholderiales; family Comamonadaceae; genus Variovorax; species Variovorax palleresanus. The sequence goes on from NZ_JBJNVP010000002.1 coordinate 2,907,854, forward strand.
AGCAAGGCCGGCAGCCCCCCCTGCGCGCCGACCCACAGGAAGTCGTTGTGCGGCATGTTCGAATCGGCGAAGAGCACCGGGCCGCGCTTGTGCCACTGGTCGGTCCAGCCGCCGATGCCCCAGCCGGTGAGCGGCCGGTCGGCGATCATGAGGCCGGTGTCGCGGTACATGTAGTAGCGGATGACCCAGCTGCCCTTGAAGATCTCGCCGGCCTGCGCCTTCTCGATTTCCTCGACGCCGGTCTCGACCTTGTGCTGGAGCTGCGGCAACTGATAGAGCCCGGCCGCCAGCACCACGGCACCCAGCAACAGCGCGCTCACCAGCATCTTGAGGTGGCTGCGCCATTGGTGGATGCACACCACCGGAATCACCAGCATCAGGGCGAGCACCGAGGTGCGCGAGGTCAGCGGCAGCGCCACCACCAGGCCCAGCCCGAGCACCAGCATGAAGGCGGGGACGGCACGCAGCGGCCTGTGCGCGGCGATCTGCGCAATGCCCCACACGGCGGCCGTGGACGCCACCACGCTGAAAAGCAGCGCGTTGCTGATCGACTTGTTGCCCACTTCCATGACCACCGCGCGCAGCGGCGACCAGATCGGAAAGCCGAAGGCGTAGTGGGCCACGATCAGCAGCACGTTCAGCGCTGCGATCAGCAGGAAGCCGCGCAGCGCCCAGATCGCTTCCTCGCGGGTGAGCGCCATGGCCATCAAGATGGTGAGGCCGATGCGCAGCCCGTGGAACAGGTTCGAGCCCGTCTCGGGGTAGTGCGGGCCAATGGCCAGCACGATGAAGGTCCAGGCCAGGTACGCCACCATCGGCCACCACAGCGGGTTGGCACGAAGCCGCGCATAGCGTTCACGGTAGCCGCCGGCCAGCCCCATGGTGGCGAGCAGCAGCAGGGCCGCAAGGTAGGTGACGCCGACGGGCATGAACACCACCAGCCCCCAGAACATGGCCGCGGGCCTGACGATGTGCGATCTCTGCATAGGGGCGGGATTTTAGGTGGGCCCCGCTGGCCCAACCTGACTGGGCGCCCGTCGCCCGGTCAGCTGCCGCTGGCCACCGGCAGCCGGATGACGAAGCTGGCGCCGCCGCCCGGCCGCTCTTCGCAGCGCACGCTGCCGCCGTGGCGCTCGGCAATCGACTTCACCAGCGCCAGCCCGAGGCCGACGCCGCCGTTGCGCTCGCTGGCGCCGGGCAGCCGGTAGAAGGGCTCGAAGATGCGTTCGCGCAAGGCCGCCGGCACGCCGGGGCCTCGGTCGTTCACGCGCACGGTGGCAAAGCCGTTGGCGCTGCCGAGCTCGACCGAGATTTCGCCGGCGCCATAGCGGCGTGCGTTCTCGAGCAGGTTGCGGATCGCGCGGCGCAGCAGGCGCGAGACGCCGGGCACGGTGAGCTTGGCGTTGTCGGTGCCTTCCACCAGGTCGAGCTCGGCATCCACCTGCGAGCACTCCTCGGCCGCGAGCCCGGTGAGGTCGACCGCCTCGATGGTGCCCATGTCGGCCTCGCTGGCGTCGAGCCGGCTGGCCAGCAGGATCTCGTCGATGAGCTGGTCCAGCTCGCCGATGTTGCGAGAGATCTCGTCGCGCGCTGCGGGGCTCGGGCGCTCGCCCATCAGCTCCAGGCCCATGCGGATGCGGGTGAGTGGCGAGCGCAGCTCGTGCGATGCGTTGGCCAGCAACGATTTGTGCGAGCGCACCAGTTTTTCGATGCGTTCGGCCGATGCGTTGAAACGTTTGGAGAGATCAGCCACTTCGTCCTGCCCTTCTTCGGTCACGCGCACCGAGAGATCGCCTTCCCCCCAGCGTTGCACGCCGCGCTGCAATGTTTCCAGCCGCTGGGTAAGCCGCCGCACGATGGGGTACACGCCCAGGGCCACGGCAATGCCCACGAGCGCGATCATCCAGCCCAGCCCGAAAGGCGTGCGCCAGGGCGCGAACCCGCCGGTGCCCGAGGGGCGGTCGCGCGGCGCCACGCGCAGCGTGATGGCCTTGCCGTCGGCGAGCGTCACGTCGAACTCCAGGCCCTGGCCCGGCACCCGCAGGGCCTTGCCGCTGCCGATGGGTCGGTCCTGCGCGTCGAGCACCACCACGTTGCGCGGCACCGGTGCCAGGCGCTCGCGCTCGGCCTCCGCCGCCTCGCGCACGATCCAGTTGGCCATCAGCGTGAGGATGACGACGCCGCCCACCACCGCGAGCCAGATGCGCACGTAGAGGTGGCGCGAATACAAATTGCGAAGCATCAAATCAATCTTGCTGCTTGGCGAAGACGTAGCCCACGCCGCGCACGGTGAGGATGCGCTTCGGGTTCTTGGCGTCGACTTCGATCGCGGCGCGGATGCGGCCCATGTGCACGTCGATCGAGCGGTCGAAGGCTTCGAGCTCGCGGCCGCGCACCGCTTCCATGATCTGGTCGCGCGTGAGCACGCGGCCCGCGCGCTCGGCCATGGCCACCAGCAGGTCGAACTGGTAGGAGGTGAGGTCGGCCAGCGCGCCGCCCACCGCCACGGTGCGTGCGTTGCGGTCGATCTCGAGCGTGCCGAAGCGCATCACCGTGCTGGCTTCGGTGTCGGCGTTGTTCTCGCTGCGCCGGCGCAGCACCGCGCGGATGCGGGCCAGCAGCTCACGCGGCTCGAAGGGCTTGGGCAGGTAGTCGTCGGCGCCGATTTCCAGGCCGATGATGCGGTCCATCGGGTCGCCCTTGGCGGTGAGCATCAGCACCGACACCTTCGAGGCGGGCGCGGGCAACGAACGGATGCGGCGGCAGATCTCGAGGCCGTCGGTGTCGGGCAGCATCAGGTCGAGGATCACCAGGTCGGGCGCGTGCTGCTGCAGCTGCTCGAGGCCGCTGGCGCCGTCGCCGGCATGCGAGAAGAGGAATCCCGACTGCGTCAGGTATTCGCCCACCATGTGTGCCAGGCGGGCGTCGTCTTCGATCATCAGGAGTTGGGGGGTGCTCATGCGCTTCATGGTCGTCCACGGGGGGCAACGGGGCTTGAACGCTCCGTAAAGTTGGGTAAACCAGGCGTCCGGATGTCAACCCGGGGTGCCGCGAAAAGCATGGCGCCGACCGGTGCGTCGGCCGGCGGCGTGGTCATGCTTTCTTCGAGGATGGCGGGAAGGTTGCAGCCGGCCAGTTCCGCATTGTCCGCGCGCGCCCGCGCCAGGATTTCGCCGGCCAGCTGGTGCAGCTGAAAGGTCGAAGCCCGGATGCGCGCCTTGAAGGCGGCGTCATCCAGGCGCTGGTCCTTGAGGCTGCGGTTGAGTTCGGCGAACCACGGCATGGCGGCCTGATCGAGCATGACCGGGGCGTTGCGCCGGGGGCTGGCGGCGGACCATGCGCGCAGCAGTTGCTGCACCGCCAGGTTCAGGCGCTGGCAGTGCTGCAACTCTTCCTTCAGGCTGCCCAGCAGCATCAGGTCGGTGAGCCGCTGCTGAAAGAAGATCTGCGAGAGCACGCCCCAGTAGTAGGCGTAGTCCCAGATCACTTTCACCGGCAGCACCTCGGGGTCGCCGAACAGCGGGTACTGGTCCTGGTAGAGCGCCAGCGTGCTTTCGTAGAAGGAGTGGTAGATCTGGTCGTAGAGCTGCGCGCGCGCTTCGAGCGAGCGGCCCGCGCGGTCGTGCGCCACCAGGTCGGTGATGTAGGTGTTGCTGATCGCGATGAAGTCGCTGCCGGGCGAATAGAAGGGGTCGAGAAACAGCCCCGCCTCGCCCGTCAACGCCCACCGCTGGCCCGAGAACACCTGCTTGCAGCCGTGCGAAAAGTGCTTGAGGAAGGCAAAGTCCTGCAAGAGGTGCCGCTTGCCGTCGAGCGCGTCGTACAGCCTCGGCTGGTAGGTGGCAAACCACTGCATGGCTTTTTCGAAGGTGTCGATGGTGTCGAGCGGATGCAGCTTCGGGTCGGCCACGATGCCCACCGAGTGCGAGCCCGAAGCCAGCGGAATCAGCCAGGCCCAGTAGCCGGCACCCACCAGGTGGTTGGTCGAAAGCCAGCGCGCCTGAGGGTCGCAGCGCCCGCGCCAGGCCGTGTCGTCGCTCCATTCGTCGATGGAAATGCGCTCGCCGATGCGAAACCACACGGCGTTCACCTCGTGCGCGTTGGCCTCGGCGAGCCCGAGCTTGCGCTTGAGCAGGCCGGCGCGCCCGCAGGCATCGATCAGCCAGCGCGCCTCGGCGCTGTGGGTTTCGTTGCCGCGCGACCACTCCAGGCGGTGCGGCGCATCGGCGCCCTGGGCCAGATCGACGCGGCGCACCAGCGCGGCATCGTCGAAGCGCACGCCGCGCCGCACGGCCTCCTGGGCAAGGTAGTTCTCGAAGATGCCGCGGTCGATCTGGTAGCTGGGAACGGCCAGGTAGCGGCTGGCGCCGATCTCGGTCACCTGGTCGATGTCGCGCCGGCCTTCGCTGAAGAAGAAGCGGAAGCCGAACTTGCGCAGCTGCGCGCTGTCCATGTGGGGCTTGAGGCCCAGCACCGTGTCGAAGTAGTGCGCGCCGATCTCCACCGACGATTCGCCCACCTTGTGGGCCGCGTGCGGCACCGGATGGCTGCGCCGTTCCAGCACCAGCACGTCGATGTCATCGAAGCGCTGCTTCAACTGCAGGGCCAGGGTCAGCCCCGCGAGCCCGCCGCCCATGATCACTGCGTCATATCGTTGCGCAGTGCCGGTCATGGAGCTTCAGTCCCGGATCGGCCGCAGTTGCAGCCGCAGTGAAAGGGTGGAAGAAGACAGCGGCAGTTCGAGCGCCGGCGGGTCGGCCTCCACGCGCGCCAGCGATTCGAACAGGCCGAGCGCATGGGCCATCGGATTGATGTGCACCAGCGTTTTCGCGGCATCGGAAGAAAGGGGCGCCGGCACAGCGGCGCCGCCGCTTTCCTGCAGCGACCAATCGAGAGCCGCCACGGTGCGCGCCGTGCGCTCGGGCGCGATCACCAGCGCCACGGCCAGGAGGCCCTGGCTGTCGGTCACCGAGGTCAGCGCGCCCACGGTGGGCGTGTCGTAGCCCACCAGCAGCACCGGCGACTGGTCGGCCGCGCATTGCACCGCCGCTTCGAGCAGGCCGGCGGCAAAGCTGTTTTCGTAGGCCGAGATGGAGTTGCTGGCCGCCATGCAGCCGGTGCCGATGGTCCAGTAGCCCACGGCCGCGTTGTGCACCGAGTTGTGAAAGCGCGTCGGCGACAGCACCGTGGGGTCGGTGGCCAGCGTGCTGCACATGTAGTCGTTGATCGAGAGATCCCCATGCGCCGACACGAACACGCAGGGCACGTCGGCGGCGTTGCGGCCCGAGCCGGCCATCGATGCGGCGGCCACCTCGAGCGCGAGGGCCACGGTGTCGGGCGCGCGGCGGCGCTCGGCCGGCGCCAGCACCTGCGGCGACGGGCGCTTGGCGGGCGGGTCGGCCAGCGCGCCTTCGCCACGGAAGGCGGCGCGGGCGGCGTCCCAGCCCGGCAGGGTGGGCGTCCAGAAGGCCGGGCCTTCGATGTAGAGAGTGGGCGGCTTCGGGGCCTGGCGGGTGGCGGTCATGGGGCGGCCTTGCCGAACACCAGCGAGCAGTTGTTGCCGCCGAAACCGAAGGAATTGGTCAGCGCGTAGCGCACCTCGCCATGCGCAGGCTGCAGCCTGATCTGCGGCCCGAAGCCCGCGTCGAGCTGGTTGGTGTTCACGGTGCCCGGCATCAGGCCGCGCTCGATCGCCAGCAGGCTGATCACCGATTCGACGATGCCCGCCGCGCCCAGCGTGTGGCCCATGAAGCCCTTGGTCGAGCTGGCATGGGTGCGCGCCGGAAAGCGCCGCGCCACCAGTGCGCCTTCGACCTCGTCGTTCTTCTGGCTCGCCGTGCCGTGCATGTTGATGTAGTCGATGGCGTCGGGCGCCAGTCCCGCGCGCGCCAGCGCCTCGTCGAGCGCGCGTTCGGCGCCCAGGCCTTCGGGATGCGGCGTCGACATGTGGTGCGCATCGCTGGCTTCGCCGTAGCCGAGCAGCCGCAACGGCGCGCCGGCCTCGTCCTGCACGCGCTCCACCAGCGCAAAGCCGGCCGCCTCGCCGAGGCTGATGCCCTTGCGGCCGGCGTCGAAGGGCCGGCACGGTTCGTTCGAGACCAGCTCGAGCGAGTTGAAGCCGAACAGCACGCTGCCGCACAGCGTGTCGACCCCGCCCACCACCGCGGCGTCGGCCAGCCCGAGGCGGATCAGCCGCTCGGCCGAGGCAAACACCTTGGCGCTCGACGAGCAGGCGGTGGAAATCGTCTCGCTGGGCCCGGTGAGCCCGAGCACTTGCTGCACGAACATGGCCAGCGAATGCGGCGTATGCACCGCCGCCCGGCGCTGGTTCTGGGGAAAGAGGCCATCGGCATCGAGCTGCGTATAGGCCAGCTCCGTTTCGCCGATGCTGGACGTCGAGGTGCCCAGGATCAGCGCGATGCGCGAGGCGCCGTACCTGGCCCGCGCGGCGGCCACGGCTTCGAGGAACCCGTCCGCATGCAGGCCCAGCCAGGCGAGCCGGTTGTTGCGGCAGTCCCAGGAAGCCAGCGCTTCCGGCAGGCGGATGTCTTCGAGCCCGTCGACGCGGCCGATCCACGTGGGCAGCGGCGCATCGCCGAAATCGTTGGCGCGCAGGCCGCTGCGCGAGTGAGCGAGTGCCTCGGCGAGCGGCTCCTTGCCGACGCCGACGGCCGAAGTGGCCGTGAAGGCGCTGATCTGAAGAGGAGAAATGCGGGGCGGCACGTTGCTTGTGGGTTGGCAGGCAGAAGGTGAAAACGCTTTTGTATCAGCGAGGCGAAAGGTAACCGGAAAGGTAAACGAATTGTGAAAGCCTACCAGTTGAGCGGGCCGGGCCGCGTCAGCTCTTTTCCTATAAGGCCCGTGCTCTATTGACGCTCGGCGGGGCCTGTGGTCGTGGTGATGCGGGCGGCCAGCGCCACCAGCAGCAGCACCGGCACGCCCAGGAGGGCGGTGGCGGTGAAGAACTGGGCGTAGCCGTAGGCGTCGACAAACACGCCCGAGTAGCCGGCAATGAACTTCGGCAGCAGCAGCATCAGCGAGCTGAACAGGGCGTACTGCGTGGCCGAGTAGCTGATGTTCGTGAGGCTCGACAGGTAGGCGATGAACGCTGCCGAGGCGATGCCGCCCGCCAGGTTGTCGGCCGACACCACCGCGATCAGCGCCGTCAGGTCATGCCCGCGCGAGGCCAGCCAGGCAAAGAGCAGGTTGCTCGCGGCGCTGAGCACCGCGCCCAGCATCAGCACCCGCATCACGCCCAGGCGCATCGACAGCACGCCGCCCACGAAGGCGCCTGCCAGCGTCATGACCACGCCGTAGATCTTGCTGACCGTGGCCACTTCGTCCTTGGTGAAGCCCATGTCCACGTAGAACGGGTTGGCCATGATGCCCATCACCACGTCGCTGATGCGGTAGATCGCAATCAGCGAGAGGATCAGCGCGGCCTGCCACTTGTAGCGGCGAATGAAATCGGCAAAGGGCTCTATCAGCACGCTTTGCAGCCATTCGGTGGCGTTCTTCGCCTTGGGCAGCACGCGCCGCACGGGCTCGGGCGACAGCAGCACCGTGAGCACGCCGACCGCCATCGAGGCCGCCATCACCAAGTAGGCCGTTTTCCAGGCGCCGTTCTGGTAGGCCGCCGCGCCGGTGACGGCCGCGGCCGGAGCCACCTCGGCCCAGGCCGCGACCCACAGCACGCCGGCGCCGGCCCAGATCATCGCGAGCCGGTAGCCGGTTTGATAGGCAGCCGCGAGCGCGGCCTGCTTGCGGGTTTCGGCCGATTCGATGCGGAAAGCGTCGAGCGCGATGTCCTGCGTGGCCGAGCCGAAGGCCACCAGCAGCGCGCACCAGATCAGCGGCACGAGACCCTGGCGCGGATCGTTCAGCGCCATGCCGATCAGCCCCGCGATCACCACCCCCTGCGCCAGCAGCAGCCAGCCGCGCCGGCGCCCGAGCAGCGTGGTCAGCGGCGGCAGCGGCAGCCGGTCGACCAGCGGCGCCCAGACCCACTTGAAGCCGTAGGCCAGGCCGACCCAGCTCAGGTAGCCGATGGTGGTGCGGTCGATACCCGCCTCGCGCAGGCGAAAACTCAGCGTGCCCAGCACCAGCAGCAGCGGCAGCCCGGCGGAAAAGCCGAGCGCCAGCATGCGCAGCGTGGCGGGCTCGAGGTAGACCTTCAGCGCGTCGCGCCAGGGCAGGGAGGGGGCGGTGGAAGTTTCGGCGGGCTGGGCAGACATGAGCCCCGGATTGTCCATGAGGGTGCGCTTGGCGCCGAGCGGTCTTTTTGCCGCGTTTGTTCCTATGATCCGCGCATGTGCACACGATGCGAGTCCTTCGTTTCTTCCGCGGCTTTGGCCTCCCGCTCCTCGGCCTGGCAGCCGCGGCGGGCTTTTCTGCTTGCGGCGGCCGGCGCGGTGCTGACCGGCCCGGCGCTGGCGCAGGTGAACGTGGGCAATGCGTCGATGGCGCGCAACCTGGTGCCGGCCGACCGCATCGAGGCCGCCGGCGTGCAGCAGTACGGCCAGTTGCTCGAAAAGGCGCGCGCCAAGGGGGCGCTCGCCGGCGACGGCAACGCGCAGCTGCAGCGGCTGCGCACCATCGCGAACCGCCTGATTCCCTTCGCCACGCCGTGGAACACGCGGGCGCGCCAGTGGAAATGGGAGGTCAACCTCATCGGCAGCAAGCAGATCAACGCCTTCTGCATGCCCGGCGGCAAGATCGCTTTCTTCACCGGCATTCTGGAGCAGCTCAAGCTCAGCGAAGACGAGGTTGCGATGGTGATGGGGCATGAAATGGCCCATGCGCTGCGCGAGCATGCGCGTGCCCGCCTGGCCAAGAGCGCCGGCACCGGCGCCGCGCTCTCCATCGGTGCGCAGCTGCTGGGCCTCGGCCAGATGGGCGATCTGGCGGCCCGTGCCGGCACGCAGCTGCTCACGCTGAAGTTCAGCCGCAGCGACGAGACCGAGGCCGATCTCGTCGGCCTGGAGCTCGCGGCCCGCGCGGGCTACGACCCCCAGTCCTCGGTGTCGCTCTGGAAGAAGATGGCCGCGGCCTCCAAGAACCAGGGCGGGCTGAGTTTCCTGTCCACCCACCCGAGCGGACCGGACCGCATCCAGCAGCTCGAAGCCAATCTGCCGAAGGTGGAAAAGCTCTACCGCGAAGCCAAGCGAGGCTGAGGTGTGAGCCCCACCTCTTCTGGAAGAGGGCGCGGCTGATTGTCTGACTCCCTCTCCCTCTGGGAGAGGGCTGGGGTGAGGGCGGCGGCCGTCACATCTGAGCCGCGCTTCGTCGGGGCACGGAGCCACGGAGCCCTCACCCCAACCCTCTCCCGGAGGGAGAGGGGGCAAAACCCCAACCACGACTTGTGAAGGACGATCCCGATCCTCCTGGCACATTGCTTGCATCTCGACTTGTACACAAGTTTGGATGCCTTATGATGGTGCATGAAAAAAACGGATCGGCTGCTGCGGCGTGGATCGCACGCTTCGCGCAACCCGTGCCCGGTGCGGACACCGGCAGCGGCCCGCTCGCCGGCCTGCGCTTTGCCGTCAAGGACAACATCGACGTGGCCGGCGTGCCCACCACGGCGGCCTGTCCGGCCTTCGACCGCAGGCCCTCGGCACACGCGGCGGCGGTGCAGAAACTGCTCGATGCCGGTGCATCGCTGCTTGGCAAGACCAACCTCGACCAGTTCGCCTGCGGCCTGAACGGCACCCGCTCTCCCTATGGCGAAGTGCCCAATGCCTTCGATCCGCGTTATGTCTCGGGCGGCTCCAGCTCGGGTTCGGCCTATGTGGTGGCCGCCGGCGAGGTCGATTTCGCGCTCGGCACCGACACCGCAGGCTCGGGCCGGGTGCCCGCCGGGCTCAACAACATCGTCGGCATCAAGCCCTCGCGCGGCTTGCTGAGCGCCTTTGGCGTGGTGCCTGCCGCCCAGAGTGCGGACTGCGTGTCGATCTTCGCGCGCACCGTGGCCCTGGCCGTCGACGTGCTCCTGGCGGCCGCCGGGCCCGACGCGCGCGACCCCTATTCGAGGGGGCTTGCGCTGCGCAGCGATCCGTTCCCCTCGGCCTTCCGGTTCGGCGTGCCCGACACCCTGAGCTTCTTCGGCGACGGCGTGGCCGAAGAGGCCTTTCGCGATGCACAGGCCCGGCTCGTTGCCCTCGGCGGCACGGCCGTGACGATCCCATATGCACCGCTGGCCGAGGCCGCCGCGCTGCTCTACGAAAGCGCGCTGGTGGCCGAGCGCTATGCCGCGGTGCGCGAGTTCTTCGATGCGCACGGCTCCCAGGTGATCGAACCGGTGCGCGGCATTCTCGAGAGCGGCCGCGGCTACGACGCCGCCGACGTGTTCGAGGCGCAAACCCGGCTGCGCGCGCTCGCGCGGCAGGCCGAACCGATGTGGCGCGGCATCGACGTGCTGCTGGTGCCGACCGCGCCCACGCACTACACGCGCGAACAGATGCGCGCCGACCCGGTCGTGCTCAATCGCAACCTGGGCGCGTACACCAACTTCGTCAATCTGCTCGACTATGCCGCGATCTCGGTGCCCAGCGCCATTCGCGCCGACGGCCTGCCCTTCGGCATCACGCTGATCGGCCCTTGCGGCAGCGATCTCGCGCTGGCCGATCTGGGCCAGCGCTATCACCACGCCACCGGCCTTTCGCAGGGCGCCACGGGGTTGCCGCTGCCTGAGCCCAAGCCCGTGCCTGGCCTGGGTGCTCCGGCGGCGCAGACCATGCCGATCGCCGTCGTCGGCGCGCATCTTTCGGGCATGCCGCTCAACGCGCAGCTCACCGAACGCGGCGCCACGCTGCTGCGCGCCACCACCACCTCGCCGCGCTACCGCCTGCATGCCTTGCCGGGCACCGTGCCGCCCAAGCCGGGGCTGCAACGCAGCGCCGGCGGCGGAACGGCCATTGCGCTCGAAGTGTGGTGCGTTCCGCTCGCGCAGGTCGGCAGCTTCCTGGCGCTGATTCCGCCGCCGCTGGGCCTGGGCAGCGTCGAGCTTGCCGACGGCAACTGGGTGCACGGCTTCATCTGCGAAGGCCACGCACTGGCCGATGCGGAAGACGTGAGCCACCACGGCGGCTGGCGCGCCTACATCGCGAGCCGCACCGCTTCTTCCCAAGCCATTCCAACCTGACCGATCGAGGAGTCTTCATGAGCACCCCTGAGAAATCACCCGCCGCCGCCTCGCGCCGCCAGTTGTTGCAGGCCGGTGCCGCGGGGCTGGCCGTGCTGGCCGCGCCCGCCATCGTGCGCGCGCAAGCCGCACCGAAGATCCGCATCGGCTTCTGGCCCGTGGCCGCCGGCCTGCCCTTCTTTGCCGCGATCGACCGCGGCTACTTCAAGGAAGCGGGGCTCGACGTGGAGCCGCTCAAATTCGCGGGTGCGCAGCAGGTCATGGAAGGCATGCTGGCGGGCCGCTGCGACGGCAGCTCCAACGGCACCGGCTCGGCCAACCTCGCCATCGGCGAGATCGCGCAGCCGGGGCTCTTCAAGATCTTCTGCACCAACCCGAGCAACGCCAAGTTCGTGCTCGACGAATTCATCGTCGCCAAGGACAGTCCGATCAAGACCATGGCCGAGCTGGCCGGCAAGAAGATCGCGTCCGGCCCCGGCATCCAGAACGTGACTCTCTGCAAGACCATGCTCGAACGCGCGGGCGCCAAGGGCGCGGTCGTGAGCGAACTTCCCATCGGCCAGCACGTGGCCGCGCTGGTTGCGGGCCAGGTCGATGCCTGCTACACGCTGGAGCCGACCGGCACCGTCGGCCGCATGAACGGCACCACGCGCGTCATCGAGGCCGGCGTGGTGGCCAAGTACATCCTCGGCGACCCGATGGCGCCGTGGCACGGCGGTGCGGCCAGCCTCACGAGCGAGTTCATCAAGAAGAACCCCGAAGTGACAAAGAAATACATCGCCGCCTATGCACGCGGCGTGGAGCTGGTGCGCACCAAGCCGGACGATGCGCGCCAGCACATGAAGGGCTACACCGCCATCGAAGGCAGCCTCACGGCCGAAGTGCCACTCGCCTCGTACATGCTCTACAACGAGTTCAAGCCGAGCGACGTGGCGTACTTCCAGAAGTTCTACGACCTGTTCACCGAAAAAGGCATCTTCGAGAAAAAGGTGCTGGTGGACGGCCTGCTCTACAAGGCTTGATCATGGCCGACGCAAGCACGACCACGGCCGCGCCGTGGACACCGCCGGCCGCCGGCGCCAATGCGGCGGCGCCCAAGCCGCCGCTGCGCGACCGGCTGCTGCCCTTCATCGGACCCGTGGTGCTGTTCATCGTGTGGGACGTGGCGGTGCGGCTCGGCTTCATCAAGCCGATCCTGCTGCCCACCCCCGCCGACACCGTTGCGGCGCTCATCACGGGGCTCGCGGGCGGGCCGCTGCTCACCGACTTCGCAATGACCGTGTGGCGCACGCTGCAGGCCTTTGCCATTGCAGCGGTGGTCGGCGTGCCGCTGGGCGTGCTGCTCGGCAGCAACGAGAAAGCCTACCGCAGCGTCGAATTCCTGATCGACTTCTTCCGCTCCACGCCATCGTCCGCGCTGATTCCGCTGTTCCTCCTGATCTTCGGCGTGTCGGACGTCAACAAGGTGGCCATCGCAGCTTTCGGCGCGCTGCTGATCGTGGTGTTCAACAGCGCCTACGGCGTGATCAACGCACGCAAGCAGCGCGTGATGGCCGCGCGCGTCATGGGCGCCTCGCGCTGGCAGATCTTCAAGGACGTGCTGGTGTGGGAAAGCCTGCAGCCCAGCTTCGTGGGCCTGCGCTCGGCGGTGTCGATGGCACTGGTGATCGTCATCGTGGCCGAGATGTTCATCGGCTCCGACACCGGCCTGGGCCACCGCATCATCGATGCGCAGCAGGTGCTCAACGTGAAAAGCATGTACGCGGCCATTCTTGCGGCGGGCGCCCTGGGCTATGCGCTCAACATCCTCTTTCTCATTGCCGAGCGCCGCATCGTGCACTGGAGCGGAAGATGAAAGTGACGCCCGACATCGTCGTCAACGGCCCGGTGTATGCCGACGTGCCCAGGCCCGTCTTCAAGCCCGGCCCGGCCGGCACGCACATCACCATTCGCGGGCTCACCAAGTACTTTGCGGGCTGGCCGCTGTACGAGAACTTCGACCTCGACATTCCCAAGCACAGGATCGTCTCGGTGTTCGGGCCCAACGGCTGCGGCAAGTCCACGCTCATCAACATGATCGCGGGGCTGGTTCCCATCGACTCGGGCGAGATCCTGTTCGACGGCAAGCAGCGCAAGGACACCAAGATCGGCTACGTGTTCCAGAACTACCGCGAGGCGATGTTCCCGTGGATGCGCACCATCGACAACATCGCCTACCCGCTGAAGCTCGAAGGACGCAGCAAGGCCGAGGTCGACCGCCGCATGGAAGAGCTGGTGGCGTCGTTCGACGTCAAGTTCGACCTGAAGCGATTTCCCTACGAGCTTTCGGGCGGCCAGCAGCAGACCGCATCGATCATGCGGGCGCTCGCGCCCAACCCCGAGGTGCTGTTTCTCGATGAGCCGTTTTCGGCGCTCGACTTCGAGATGACGCTCTTCATCCGCGAGAAGCTGCAGGAGGTGTTCATGCAGACCGGCACCACCATGCTCCTGGTGTCGCACGACCTCGAAGAGGCCGTGTACCTGGCCGACGAGGTGCTGCTCCTGACCAAGCGGCCGACCAAGGTGGCCGAGATCCTGCGCTACGGCGATGCCCGGCCGCGCACCCTGGAGACGCTGAGCAGCGACAGCTTCGTCGCGATGAAGAAGCTCAGCCTGGACATCTTCCAGCGCGAGGTTCGCCGATGACCCCGGAGATCAACATTCCCGAGGTGCTCACCGAAGTGACGGCCGTGTTCGCGCGCTACGAAGAAGCGCTGGTGACGAACCAGCGCGCCGTGCTCGACGAGTTGTTCTGGAACAGCCCGCACACGCTGCGCTACGGCTTCTCGGAGACCCACTACGGCCACGCCGACATCAGCGCCTTCCGCGCATCGTTGCCGCTGCAGAGCCCGCCGCGCGAGCTGCTGCGCACCGTCATCACCACCTACGGCCGCGACTTTGCGACCGCCAACGTCGAGTTCCGCCGCGAAGGCAGCCGCCAGACCGGCCGCCAGAGCCAGACCTGGCTGCGTACCGCCGACGGCTGGCGCGTGGTCGCCGCGCACGTGAGCCTGATGGACTGAACACGCAGGCACATTTTTTGCACCCCAACTTGTATCCAAGATCGGAGAATGCCATGACCAGCCCCATCAACCGCCGCGATTCCCTCAAATCCCTGGCCGCGCTTGGCGCTGCCGGCACCCTGGGGGGCTGGAGCGCCCTTGCCGGTGCACAGGCCAAGCCGCTGACCGTCGGCGTGATCTACGTCGGTGCGCGCGACGACTACGGCTACAACCAGGCGCACGCCATGGCCGCGGCCGAAGTCAAGAAGCTGCCCGGCGTCAAGGTGGTCGAAGAAGAGAACGTGCCCGAGACCGCCGCCGTGCAGAAGACCATGGCCGGCATGATCTCGCAGGACGGTGCCAAGCTGCTCTTCCCCACGTCGTTCGGCTACTTCGATCCGCACATCCTCGCGGTGGCGCCCAAGAACCCCGACGTGCGCTTCTCGCATTGCGGCGGCCTCTGGACCGAAGGCAAGCACCCCAAGAACGCCGGCAGCTTCTTCGGCTACATCGACGAATGCCAGTTTTTGAACGGCGTGATCGCGGCGCACATGACCAAGAGCAACAAGATCGCCTTCGTCGCCGCCAAGCCGATCCCGCAGGTGCTGCGAAACATCAATGCCTTCACGCTCGGCGCGCGCTCGGTCAAGCCGAACATCACCTGCAGCGTGATCTTCACGGGCGACTGGTCGATGGCCGTGAAGGAAGCCGAAGCCACCAACAGCCTGGCCGATCAGGGCTGCGACGTGTTCACCATGCACGTCGACGGCCCCAAGGTGGTGGTCGAAACGGCGGCCAAGCGCGGCAAGATGGTCTGCGGCTACCACGCGAGCCAGGCCAAGCTGGCGCCCAACGCGTACCTCACCGGTGCCGAGTGGAACTGGCTCACCGCCTACAAGACCGCCATCGAAGCCGCGCAAAGCGGCAAGCCGCACCCCAACTTCCTGCGCGGCGGCCTGAAGGAAGGCTACGTGAAGATGTCCGCCTACGGCCCCATGGTGCCGGACGCCGCGAAGAAGCAGGCCGACGAGATCAAGGCCAAGATGATCGCGGGCACCTTCGACATCTTCAAGGACGGCATCAAGGACAACAAGGGCGCCGTCGTGGTGCCGGCCGGCAAGGTGCTCAAGCAGACCGACCTCGAGCTGGAAAAGATGAACTACCTCGTCGAAGGCGTCATCGGTTCGGCCTGATTCGCGCCGCTTCATCGCCATGCGCCACGCGCTCAAGGAATTCGCCCTGCCGGTGTTCGCCATTGCGGCGGCGCTGCTGTTGTTCGGCGTGCTAGTGGCCTTTGCCGGGGTCGATCCGGTGGAGGTCTGGGCGACGCTGTTCAAGGGCGCGTTCGGCGACTGGTTCTCGTGGCAGAACACCCTGCAGCGCGCCGCGCCGCTGATGCTCACCGCCCTGTGCGTGGCGCTGCCCGCGCGCGCGGGGCTCATCGTCATCGGCGGCGAAGGCGCACTGGTGCTGGGCAGCCTGGCCTCGGCGGCGCTTGCGCATGCGGTGCCGTTGCCCGGCAACGTGGTGGGCACGGCGGTGGTCTGCCTCGCCGGCGCACTGGCCGGCGCGCTGTGGATCGCCTTCGCGGGCTGGCTGCGCCAGTACCGCGGCATCAACGAAACCATCAGCAGCCTGCTCCTGGCCTACATCGCGATCGGCATCTTCAAGCACCTGGTCGAAGGGCCGCTGCGCGATCCGGCGAGCCTCAACAAACCCTCTACCTACGCGCTGGACGCCGGATTGCTGATCGGCGGTATCGGCGGCTCTGACGTGCACTGGGGCCTGGCCATCGGCGTGGTGGCGTGCCTGGGACTCGGGTGGTGGCTGCGCGCCACGGCCTCGGGCTTTTCAGTGCGCGTGGTGGGCGGCAATCCGCGCACCGCGCAGCTCGTCGGCCTGCCGGCCACGCGGCTCATCCTCGGCGCCTGCGGTTTGGGCGGCGCCTGCGCGGGGCTCGCGGGCGCGGTCGAGGTGGCGGCGGTGCACACCAACGCCAATGCCTCGCTGATCGCGGGCTACGGCTATGCGGGCATCCTCGTGTCCTTCATCGCGCGGCACAACCCGGTGGCCATCGTGCCGGTCGCCATTCTCTTCGGCGGCTTCGGGGCCGCCGGCAGCCTGTTGCAGCGTCGTCTCGGGCTGCCCGATGCCTCGGTGCTGGTGCTGCAGGGCATCGCCTTCGTGCTCATTCTCGCGAGCGAGGGGCTGCGCATGGTCGACTGGAAGGCATTGATGAGCCGCAGGGCCGCTCCCAAGGCGGATGCCGCAGTGCGCAGTGCGGAGGTTGCCCCATGACCGCGGACCAGTGGATCGCCCTGGTCGCCGGCATCGTCGGCGGCGCCTTGCGCGTGGGCGCGCCCTTCCTGTTCGTGAGCCTGGGCGAATGCCTCACCGAAAAGTCGGGCCGCATCAACCTCGGGCTCGAAGGCGTGCTGGTGCTCTCGGCCATGGCGGCCTTCGGCGGCGCATATCTCACCGATTCGGCCTGGCTCGGCGTGCTGATCGGCGCGGTGGCGGGCGCGCTGCTTGCGCTGCTCCACGGACTCCTGTGCTCGCTCGACCGCGTGAACGACGTAGCGACCGGCATCGCCTTGATGCTGCTCGGCACGGGGCTCGCGTTCTACCTCGGCAAGCCGCTCATCCAGCCGCAGGCGCCGCAGATTCCCGCGATACCACTGGGCTTCTGGAGCGACAACCCGGTGGTGCGTTCCGCCTTGCAGCTCAATGCGCTGGTGCCCGTGGGCGTGGTGCTGGCCGTGCTGCTCTGGTGGGGCTTTGCCCGCACGCGCGCCGGCTTGCTGGTGCGCATGGCCGGCGATTCGGCGCAGGCCACGCGCGCGCTCGGCTATTCGGTGTCGGGCCTGCGCATCGCGGCGACGACGGCGGGCGGCTTCATTGCCGGGCTCGGCGGCGCGTCGCTCACGCTGTTCTATCCGGGCAGCTGGAACGAAGGCATCTCGAGCGGCCAGGGCCTGATTGCGGTGGCGCTGGTGATCTTCGCGCGCTGGAGCCCGCTGCGCTGCATCGGCGCGGCCTTGCTCTTCGGCGGCGCGGGCGCCATCGGGCCCGCGCTGCAGTCCATCGGCGTCGGCTGGGGCTACCACCTGTTCAACACCGTGCCTTACGTGCTCACGCTGGTGATCCTGGTGCTCACCTGCAAGCCGGGCACGGCAGCCGCCGGAAGCCCCGGCGAACTTTCATCGACAAGGAGCTGAATGCCATGATCGCCCGTCACATTGCCGCCGAGCCTTATGCCTGGCCCTACAACGGCGCGCTGCGGCCCGACAACACCGCGCTCATCGTCATCGACATGCAGACCGACTTCTGCGGAAAGGGCGGCTACGTCGACGTGATGGGCTACGACCTCTCGCTGGTGCAGGCACCGATCCAACCGATTGCGCGCACGCTGGCTGCGCTGCGGCCGCTGGGCTATCACGTCATTCACACGCGCGAAGGCCATCGGCCGGACCTGGCCGACCTGCCCGCCAACAAGCGCTGGCGCTCGCGGCAGATCGGTGCCGGCGGCGTGGGCATCGGCGACGACGGGCCGTGCGGGCGCATCCTGGTGCGAGGCGAGCCGGGCTGGGAGATCATTCCGGAACTCGCGCCGCTGTTCGGCGAGGTGGTGATCGACAAGCCCGGCAAGGGCTCGTTCTACGCGACGGACCTGGAGCTGATCCTGCGCACGCGCGGCATCGAGAACCTGATTCTCGCGGGCATCACCACCGACGTATGCGTGCACACGACGATGCGCGATGCCAACGACCGCGGCTTCGAATGCCTGCTGTTGTCCGACTGCACCGCCGCCACCGACCATGGCAACCACCTGGCGGCGCTGAAGATGATCACGATGCAGGGTGGCGTGTTCGGTGCGCATGCCACCTCGCAGGCGCTGTTGAGTGCGCTGGGCTGATGCGGCCATGACCGCTTCTTCCGCCGCCACCCATGCCCCGCACGCCCCCCACGCCATTGGTGCGCTGCCGAGCGGCAGCGGCGCGCTCGCGCTCGACACCTACGAGCTGACCAAGCGCTTCGGCGCCTTCACCGCGATGGACCGCGTGACGATGCGCGTGGAGCCCGGCACGGTGCATGCGCTGCTCGGCGAGAACGGCGCGGGCAAGAGCACGCTGGTGAAGTGCGTCGCCGGCTTCCAGCGCGCGGAAGAGGGCAGCATCCTGATCGACGGCCGCGAGCAGGACATTGCCAACCCCATCGTGGCGCGCGCGCTCGGCATCGGCATGGTGTACCAGCACTTCACGCTGGCGCCGGGCATGACGGTGGCCGAGAACCTGCTGCTCGCGGGCGGCAAGACACCCGCGCTGATCGACTGGAAGGCGAAGCGGGCCGAGCTCAAGGCCTTTCTGGCGACCACGCCCTTCAGCCTCGACCTCGACGTGCGGCCCTCGGAGCTTGCGGCGGGCGAAAAGCAGAAGCTCGAACTGCTCAAGCAGCTCTACCTGAAGCCGCGCCTCCTGATCCTCGACGAACCGACCTCGGTGCTCACGCCGCAGGAGGCCGACGAGGTGCTCGGCCACGTGCGCGAGTTCGCGAAGAGCGGCCTGTGCACCGTGCTCATCATCACGCACAAGTTCCGCGAGGTGATGGCCTATGCCGACAGCGTGACGGTGCTGCGCCGCGGCAAGGCGGTGCACCATTGCCGCGTGGCGGACACGAGCCCTGCGCGGTTGGCAGGGGCCATGATGGGCGGCGAGGACGCTGCGGTTTCGGCACCGGCTGCATCACCCGTCGCCAGAAAGCCCGTGCCCGCTGCGGCGCCCATTGCATTGAAGGTCGAAGGACTCAAGGCGCAGGGCGACCGCGGCACCTTGGCGCTGCACGACCTGGCCCTTTCCGTGCGCGCGGGTGAAATCCTCGGCGTGGCGGGCGTCTCGGGCAACGGTCAGCGCGAACTGGTCGAGGCTCTGGTCGGGCAGCGTCCGCGGCTCGCCGGCAAGGTGAGCGTCATGGGCCAAGCGTACAGCGCGCGGCGCGCAGAGAACCGCAGCCTCAAGGTGCGCAGCCTGCCCGAGGAGCCGCTGCGCAATGCCTGCGTGGGCGACCTCAGTGTGGCGGAGAACATGGCGCTGCGCGATTTCGACAGACCCCCGTTGTCGCGCGGCGGGGTGTTGAATTTTCCGTTCTGGCGCAGCCGCGCGCGCGAGTGGATTGCCGAATACGGCGTCAAGACGCAGGGCGAGGGCGCCGCGATTCGCAGCCTCTCGGGCGGCAACGTGCAGCGCGCGGTGCTGGCGCGGGAGCTCGCCGGCGACATCAACGTGCTGATCGCGGCCAATCCCGTGTTCGGCCTCGACTTCGCCGCCGTGGCCGAAATCCACGAGCGCATCGTGCAGGTGCGCGAGAAGGGCGGGGCGGTGCTTCTCATCAGCGAAGACCTCGACGAGCTGCTGGAACTGGCCGACCGCATCGTCGTGATGAGCGAGGGACGGATCGTGTTCGAGACCTCGGCCGCGGGCGCCGAAAGGCATGTGATCGGGGCGCACATGGGCGGTGGGCACCACGAGCCACTGAAGGCTGCGGCATGAGCGGCCCTTTGAATTAAAGAGCAACACCATGCGCATAGAAGAAGCCACCCCCTTCCCCTACGAGCTCGAGATCAAGAACACCGCCCTGGTCCTCATCGACATGCAGCGCGACTTCATCGAACCCGGCGGCTTCGGCGAAACACTGGGCAACGACGTGTCCTTGCTCGAAGCGATTGTTCCCGCGACAAAGACGGCGCTGCAGGCATGGCGGGAAGCAGGCGGCCTCGTGGTGCACACCCGGGAGGCGCACAAGCCCGACCTCTCCGATTGCCCGCCCGCCAAACGCAACCGCGGCAACCCTGCGCTGCGCATCGGCGACGAAGGCCCGATGGGCCGGATTCTCGTGGCCGGCGAACCGGGCAACCAGATCATCGAGGCGCTCGCCCCCATCGGCGGCGAGATCGTCATCGACAAGCCCGGCAAGGGCGCGTTCTATGCCACCGGCTTGCATGAACTGCTGCAACAGCGCGGCATCACGCACCTGCTGTTCGGCGGCGTCACCACCGAAGTCTGCGTGCAGACCTCGATGCGCGAAGCCAACGACCGCGGCTACGACTGCCTCTTGCTCGAAGACTGCACCGAGAGCTACTTTCCGGCCTTCAAGGCCGCCACGCTCGACATGGTCCGTGCCCAGGGTGGCATCGTCGGCTGGACCGCGCCGAGCGCCGCGCTCTTGGCGGCGCTTCGCGGCGGGCAATGACAGCGACTACTATTCCATACGTGCCTACCGTTCGTTCCCGCTCCGCCTCACCCGCATCCGCCGTTCCCGCCGCTGGCGCGACAACCGTTTTTCGCACCCGCGCCGACGAGGTCTACGCGCAGCTCAAGCGCGACGTGGCCGATTTCATCCTCGTGCCCGGCGACCGCTTCACCGAGAACGAGATCAGCGAGCGGCTCGGCGTCTCGCGCACGCCCGTGCGGCAGGCGCTGTTCCGCCTCCAGCAGGAGGGGTTCGTCGAAGTGCTGTTCCGCAGCGGCTGGCGCGTGCTGCCCTTCGACTTCGACCAGTTCGAGCAGCTCTACGACCTGCGCATGGTGCTGGAGACCACCGCCGTGCATCGCCTCTGCGAAGCCGACCGCCGTGTCGACCGCAGCCTGCTCGATGCGCTGGCCGATATCTGGCTCGTGCCGGTGGCCCAGCGCAGCAGCGACACCGCGCAGGTGGCGCAATGGGACGAGGCTTTTCATTGCGCGCTCGTGGCCGCCGCGGGCAACGCCGAGATGGCGCGCGTGCACAGCGACGTGACCGACCGCATCCGCATCATCCGCCGGCTCGACTTCACCCAGCAGCCGCGCATCGACGCCACCTACGACGAGCACGCGAAGATCCTGAAGGCCGTTCGCGCCAACCGCGGAGACCAGGCCGCGATGCTGCTGCGCGCGCACATCGAGACCAGCCAGGCCGAGGTGCGCAAGATCACGCTGCACCAGGTGCACCTGGCGCGGCATGCCGGCAAGACGGCCGCGCCGCGCTGATCCGTCAGAGCTTGAAGTCGTACTCGACCGTGATGGGCGCGTGATCGCTGAACTTGATGGTCTTGTAGATCTGCTCGGTGCGTGCGAGGGCGCCGAGCGCTGGCGTGGCCAGGTGGTAGTCGAGCCGCCACCCCACGTTGTTGGCGTAGGCCTGGCCGCGGTTGCTCCACCATGTGTAGGCCTCGGCCGTGGTCTCAGGCTTGAGCATGCGATAGACGTCGACCAGGCCCGCACCGTCGGTGCCGGCGTCGAGCAGCCGCGTCATCCAGGCACGCTCCTCGGGCAGGAAGCCGCTGTTCTTCTGGTTGCCGCGCCAGTTCTTGAGGTCGATCTCCTTGTGCGCGATGTTGATGTCGCCGCAGAGGATGAATTCGCGCTTTTTCTTGAGCGCCACGAGGTGCGGGAAGAAGCCCTTCAGGAACCGGAACTTGGCTTCCTGCCGCTCCTCGCCCGAGCTTCCGCTCGGAAAGTAGCAGCTGATGATCGACAGCTTGCGCCCCGGCGTGTCGAAGCGCAGTTCGAGATACCGGCCTTCGGCGTCGAATTCGGCGTCGCCCCAGCCCACGACCACGTCGCTGGGCGCGTGTTTCGTGTAGATCGCGGTGCCGGCGTAGCCTTTTTTCTCGGCGAAATGAAAGTGGCCCTTGAGCCCCGCCATTTCTTCGAAGCGGCCCTCGATGTCGCTCGCCTGGACCCGGATTTCCTGCATGCAAATACAATCCGGCGCAAGTTCGGCCACCCAGTCCGCCACCCCTTTCGTGG
Source organism: Variovorax palleresanus (assembly GCF_051144945.1). Taxonomy (NCBI): domain Bacteria; kingdom Pseudomonadati; phylum Pseudomonadota; class Betaproteobacteria; order Burkholderiales; family Comamonadaceae; genus Variovorax; species Variovorax palleresanus. The sequence continues at coordinate 2,929,822 of NZ_JBJNVP010000002.1, forward strand.
CGGCCGAACGCAGGCCATTGAGATTGAGGCTGGTCAGTTTGAACACAAGGAAATTCCGATGGCTGTAGATGGTGTGGAAAGCAGTGCGGTGGCACAGGACTTCGTTCAGTTTGCACTCGACGCGGGCGTGCTGCGCTTTGGCGAGTTCAAGACCAAGGCCGGCCGGCTGAGCCCCTATTTCTTCAATTCGGGCCTCTTCGACGACGGCGCCAAGATCGCGCGGCTCGCCGGATTCTATGCAGACCGACTGATCGAGAGCGGTGTCGAGTTCGACATGATCTTCGGCCCCGCCTACAAGGGCATTCCGCTGGGCGCCACGGTGGCCGCCGAACTGGCCCGGCGCGGCCGCAACTACCCCTTTGCCTACAACCGCAAGGAAGCCAAGGCGCACGGCGAAGGCGGCAACCTGGTGGGCGCGCCGCTCAAGGGCCGGGTGCTGATCGTCGACGACGTGATGTCGGCCGGCACCGCGGTGCGCGAATCGATCGCCGCCATCGAGGCCGCGGGCGCCACGCCGCACGCCGTCGCCATTGCGCTCGACCGGCAGGAAAAAGCCACCGAGAACGGCGTGGACGTGGACCACAGCGCGGTGCAGTACGTGCGCAACCAGCTGGGCCTGGCGGTGGTGGCCATTGCCACGCTCGACGACCTCCTGAACTACCTGTCGGGCAGCCATGCCGCCGCCGACCTGGGTACGCACCGGGAGCGCGTGCTCGCCTACCGCGCGCGCTACGGCGCCCGCTGAGGCCCGCCCCCATGCCTGTGCGCAAGCTCGAGAACCAGACCGTGCGGCCGCTTGCCGCAGCGGCGCTGCTGCTGTCGATGGCGGCGGTGCTGCTGATGTTGCCCGCCGAAGTGCCGGCGCAGCCTGCAACGCAGGCACCCGCCAGTATCTATACCTGCACCGACGCCCGCGGCCGCACCCTCACGGCCGACCGTCCGATTGCCGAATGCACCGACCGGGAGCAGCGCGAACTGAATCCGAGCGGCACCACGCGCCGGCGCGTCGAGCCGACATATACCCCCCGCGAGTTGGCTGAGCGCGAAGACCGCGCCCGCGAAGCGGCGCTGCAGGCCGCGCGCCAGCTCGACGAGCGCCGGCGCGAGCGCGCACTGCTGGTGCGCTATCCCAATGCCACGGTGCATGACCGCGAGCGGGGCGAGGCGCTGGTGCAGATCGATGCGGTGATCCAGGCGGCCAGGAAGCGCCTGGAGGAGCTCGCCGAGGACCGCAAGAAGGTCGAGGAGGAGCTCGAGTTCTACAAGCACGACGTCAGCAAGGCGCCGGGCGCCGTGCGCCGCAAGCTCGAGGACAACACGCAGAGCGTGGCGGTGCAGAACCGCTTCATCGGCGAGCAGGAAGACGAGAAGAGGCGCGTGAACGCGCGCTTCGACGAGGAGCGCGCGCGCTTAAGACAGATCTGGTCCCCCCAGAACGGCGGCGGCAAGTAGCTCGCCGCCGGCCGATCAGGCCAGTTTTGCCTTCAGAAGTTCGGTGACTTGGGCGGGGTTCGCCTTGCCGCCGCTGGCCTTCATGACCTGGCCCACGAGGCCGTTGAGGGCCTTTTCCTTGCCGGCGCGGTATTCGTCGACGTTCTTCTGGTTCTTGGCGATGACCTCGTCCAGGATCTTGTCGAGCGCGCCGGTGTCGCTCATCGGCTTCAGGTCCTTGGCTTCGATGATGGCGTCCACCTCGCTGCCTTCGCCGGTCCAGAGCGCCTCGAACACCTGGCGCGCGGCGTTGTTGGGCAGCGTGCCGTCGGCAATGCGCTTCACCAGCTGGGCCAGTTGCTGCGCCGTGACCGGCGCGGCCTCGATGCCGATTTCCTGTGCGTTCAGGCGGCGCGCCATCTCGCCGGTGATCCAGTTGCTTGCGAGCTTGGGAGTGGCGCCTGCTTTCACCGCATCGTCGAAGTAGCGTGCGAGCGCGGGGCTCTGCGTGAGCTGCGCCGCGTCGTATTCCGACATGCCGTGGTCGCGCACGTAGCGCTCGGCCATGGCGCGCGGCAGTTCGGGCATGGTGGCGCGCACGCGCTCGATCCATTCGGGCTCGATGGCCAGCGGCGGCAGGTCCGGGTCGGGAAAGTAGCGGTAGTCGGCCGCGTCTTCCTTGGTGCGCATGGTGCGCGTCTCGCCGGTATCGGGGTCGAACAGCACGGTGGCCTGCTCGATCTTGCGGCCGTCTTCCAGCTCGTTGATCTGCGAGTTGATCTCGTAGTCGATGGCCTGCTGCATGAACTTGAAGCTGTTCAGGTTCTTGATCTCGCGCCGCGTGCCGAGCTTTTCGCCGGGCCTGCGCACCGACACGTTGGCGTCGCAGCGGAAGCTGCCTTCCTGCATGTTGCCGTCGCAGATGCCGATCCAGGTGACGATCTTGTGCAGCTCGCGCGCATAGGCCACGGCCTCGGCGGTGGAGCGCATGTCGGGCTCGGTCACGATCTCCAAGAGCGGCGTGCCGGCGCGGTTCAGGTCGATGCCGCTCTGGCCGATGAAGTCTTCGTGCAGCGACTTGCCCGCGTCTTCCTCGAGGTGGGCACGCACCAGGCGCACGGTCTTCTTTTCTTCGCCCAGAAAGAACGAGACCGAGCCGCCCTGCACGACCGGGATCTCGTACTGGCTGATCTGGTAGCCCTTGGGCAGGTCGGGGTAGAAATAGTTCTTGCGCGCGAACACGCTGCGCGGCGCAATGTGCGAGCCGAGCGCCAGGCCCAGCTTGATGGCGCGCTCGACGGCGCCCTTGTTCATCACCGGCAGCGTGCCGGGCAGCGCCAGGTCCACCGCGGAGGCCTGCGTGTTGGGCTCGGCGCCAAAGGCGGTGGAGGCGCGGCTGAAGATCTTGCTCGCGGTCGACAGTTGCGCGTGCGTCTCGAAGCCGATGATGACTTCATAGCCGCGCACCAGCGGGCCGGTCGGGCGGCCTTGTTGCTGTGCTTCGAAAGTATTCACGGGTTCGCTCATCTTAAAAGCCCTCCGGCGTGCGCGTGTGCCAGTCGGTGGCCTGCTGGAAGCGGTGGGCCGCGTTCAGCAGCTTCGCTTCGGCGAAGTAGTTGCCGATCAATTGCAGGCCCACGGGCATGCCCGCATCGAAGCCCGCGGGCACGCTCATGCCGGGAAGGCCGGCCAGCGACGCGGGCAGCGTGAAGATGTCGGCGAGATAGTCGGCCACCGGGTCGCCGCCGTGTTCGCCGATCTTCCAGGCAGTGGTCGGCGCGGCGGGGCCGGCGATCACGTCGCACTGCTTGAAGGCCTGCTGAAAATCGTCGGCAATGATGCGGCGCACCTTCTGCGCCTGCAGGTAGTACGCGTCGTAGTAGCCGTGCGACAGCACGTAGGTGCCGATCATGATGCGGCGCTTCACCTCGTCGCCGAAGCCTTCGGCGCGCGTGCGCTCGTACATGTCGGCCAGATCCTTGTACTGGCTGGCGCGGTGGCCGAACTTGACGCCGTCGAAGCGGCTCAGGTTGCTCGAGGCTTCGGCCGCGGCCAGGATGTAATACACCGGAATCGACAGCTCGGTGAGCGGCAGCGTGACTTCGACGCGCTTCGCGCCGAGCTTCTCGTATTGCGCGAGCGCCGCATCGATGGCGGCGCGCACGCCGGGCGCGACGCCTTCGCCGAAGAACTCCTTCGGCACGCCGATGCGCAGGCCTTCGAGCGAGTCGCCGAGCGAGCGGCCGAAGTTCTCGGCGGGCTTGTCGAGCGAGGTCGAATCGCGGTCCAGGTCGGGGCCGCAGAAGGCCGACAGCAGCAGCGCGCAGTCTTCGGCCGAGCGGGCCATCGGGCCGGCCTGGTCGAGGCTCGATGCGAAGGCCACCATGCCGTAGCGCGAGGCGCGGCCGTAGGTGGGCTTGATGCCCGTGACGCCGCAGAACGAGGCCGGCTGGCGGATCGAGCCGCCGGTGTCGGTGCCGGTGGCCGCTGGCGCGAGGCGCGCCGCCACGGCGGCCGCGCTGGCGCCCGAGGAGCCGCCCGGAATGTGTTCGCGGTTCCAGGGGTTCTGCACCGGCACGGCCTTGTCGTGGCCCACGGCGGGCACGGCGACGTTCTCGTTGGCCGAGCCCATCGCGAATTCGTCGCAGCTCAGCTTGCCGAGCGTGACCGCGCCGGCCTCGGCCAGGCGGCGCACCACGGTCGCGTCGAAGGGCGAGCGGTAGCCCGCGAGCATCTTCGAGCCGGCGGTGGTGGCGAAATCGGTGGTGACGAAGATGTCCTTGTGCGCAATGGGCACGCCGGCCAGCGCGGGCGCGTTGCCCTTGGCGATCCGGGTGTCGGCGGCACGAGCCTGGGCCAGCGTGACCTCCTCGTTGACGTCTACAAAAGTACCCAGTGCTTCGTGCGCCTTCATGCGTCCGAGGAAAACCTGCGCGGTCTCGACGGCGGAAACCTTGCGCTCGGCCAGGGCCTTGGCGAGGGCGACCACGCCCAACTGGTGCAATTCGCCGCTCATTCGATCACCTTCGGCACGAGGAACAGGCCGGCTTCGACGGCCGGGGCGCTCTTCTGGTTGGCTTCGCGGTTGTCGGGTTCGCTCACCACGTCGTCGCGCAGGCGCAGCGTGACATCCTGGACGGCCGCCACCGGGTGGGCCAGCGGCTCGACGCCGGTGGTGTCGACGGAGCGCATGCGCTCGACCAGGTCAAAGAAGCCGTTGATCTGGCTGAGCATGCGCTCGCTTTCGTCGGGAGCAAGCTGCAGCCGTGCCAGCGAGGCAATGCGTGCAATATCTGAAGCGGAAAGGGACATGGATGAAACCGGCCAAAAAAACCGGAGGTAATGCACGCCGGAGGGGGTGCTGACACGGGATTCAGAGGGGATTCAGGTATTATCCCGCCTTTGCCGCAACCCCCGCGAACGCGCCGGCTTTTGCGCCAAAAACGATCAATACACCCCGTCACACGACCCAAAAACAGAGCGACGACCTGCCGACGCGCAGGCCGTGCTCCAGAGGATTCCGCACATGTTTGGAGCTTTCCGTCGGTACTTTTCCACCGACCTTGCGATCGACCTCGGCACCGCCAACACACTGATATTTGCCCGCAACAAGGGCATCGTGCTGGACGAACCCTCGGTGGTCGCCATCCGCCACGAAGGCGGCCCCCACGGCAAGAAGGTGATCCAGGCCGTCGGCCGCGAGGCCAAGGCAATGCTGGGCAAGGTGCCCGGCAACATCGAGGCGATCCGCCCGATGAAGGACGGCGTGATTGCCGACTTCGTGATCACCGAGCAGATGATCAAGCAGTTCATCAAGATGGTGCACCCGCGCACGCTGCTCACGCCCAGCCCGCGAATCATCATCTGCGTGCCTTGCGGCTCCACCCAGGTCGAGCGTCGCGCCATTAAGGACGCGGCCGAAGCGGCCGGTGCTACTTCCGTCTACCTCATCGAAGAACCCATGGCCGCGGCCATCGGCGCCGGCCTGCCCGTGAGCGAGGCTTCGGGCTCGATGGTGGTCGACATCGGCGGCGGCACCACCGAGGTGGGCGTCATCAGCCTGGGCGGCATGGTCTACAAGGGCTCCGTGCGCGTCGGCGGCGACCGCTTCGACGAAGCCATCATCAACTACATCCGCCGCAACTACGGCATGCTGATCGGCGAGCCGACGGCCGAAGTCATCAAGAAGAACATCGGCTCGGCCTTCCCGGGCTCCGAGGTCAAGGAGATGGAAGTCAAGGGCCGCAACCTGTCCGAAGGCGTGCCGCGCAGCTTCACCATCAGCAGCAACGAAGTGCTGGAAGCCCTGACCGATCCGCTCAACAACATCGTCTCGGCCGTGAAGAACGCGCTGGAGCAGACGCCGCCCGAACTCGGCGCCGACATCGCCGAGCGCGGCATGATGCTGACCGGCGGCGGCGCCCTGCTGCGCGACCTCGACCGCCTGCTGGCCGAGGAAACCGGACTGCCGGTACTGGTGGCCGAAGACCCGCTGACCTGCGTGGTGCGCGGTTGCGGCATTGCCCTCGAGCGCATGGACCGCTTGGGAAGCATTTTCACGAGCGAGTGAATGCGTCACCGCCATCATCGGCCGGCTCTGCTTGCGCAGGCCGGCCTTTTTGCCATCTGACGTTGCACGGCCAGGCTTGAACCATGCCCTTGGGCACGCTCGATCGCACAGCCCCGCCCCTGTTCAACCAGGGGCAGTCGGCGCTGAGCAAGCTGATCTTCTTCGGCGCGCTGGCGCTGTTCCTGATGGTGGCCGACGCGCGCTTCCATCTCGTGCAGCCCCTTCGCGCCGCCGTCGGCGCGGTGCTCTACCCGGTGCAATGGTTGGCGCTCAAGCCGGTGCAGCTGGCGATCGGCGGCGGCCGCTATCTCGAAGACCTCCAGACCGCGCAGCGCAACGAGAACGAGGCCCGCAAGGCGCTCATGCTGCAGGCCGAGCGCGCGAGCCAGGCCGACACGCTGGCGCAGGACAACGCGCGGCTGCGCGCGCTGCTCGAACTGCGCCAGACCACCCAGGCGCCGGGCCGCGCGGCCGAGGTGCTCTATGACGCGGCCGATCCGTACACGCGCAAGATCGTCATCGACCAGGGGCTCACGCAGGGCGTGGCGCCCGGCTCGCCCGTGATCGACGCGCACGGCGTGCTCGGCCAGGTGACGCAGGTGCTGCCTTTCACCAGCGAAATCACGCTGGTGATCGACCGCGATCTTTCCATCCCGGTGCAGAACACCCGCACCGGCGTGCGCAGCGTGGCCTTCGGCGACGCGTCGGCGCACGGGGGCGGGCTCGAGCTGCGCTTCATGGCCGCCAATGCCGATCTGCAGGAGGGCGACCTGCTCTCCACCAGCGGTGTCGACGGCGTCTATCCGCCGGGCCTGCCGGTGGCGAAGATCGAGCGCATCGAACGGCGCGCCGACTCCGCCTTTGCACGCATCTACTGCGTGCCGCTGGCCCGCGTGACGGCCGCGCGCTACGTGCTGGTGCTGGCGCCCACGGGCACGCCCTCGGCACCGCCCCCCGCCGCGCCCGCCGCCGCGGTGCGCAAGAAGTCAGAGGCCAAGCCCGCCAAGGCGGACAACAAGGGCGACAAGGCCGAGAAGAAACCCGCGGAGCACGCCCGATGATCAAGCGTCCCGGACAACAGCAGCTCCTGCTGCCCGTGAGCCCGCTGTTCATGTGGGCCAGCCTCGTGGTGGCGCTGCTCATCAACATGATCCCGATCGGCCGGGCCGCGTGGATGCCCGATCTGCTGGCCCTGGCCATCGTGTTCTGGGGCGTGCACCAGCCGATGCGCGTGGGCATTGGCGCAGCCTTCGTGTTCGGCCTGTGCATGGACGTGCACCAGGCCTCCATGCTGGGCCAGCACGCGCTGTCCTACACCACGCTGGGCTTCTTCGCGATCACCATCCACCGGCGCCTGCTCTGGTATCCGGTGGCGTCGCAGGCGTTGCAGGTGCTGCCGCTCTTTGCAGTTTCGCAGCTGATCGAGGTCGTCACGCGCATGATCGGCGGCGGTGTGTTTCCGGGTTGGACGGTGCTCATCTCGCCGGCCATCGAAGCCGTGTTGTGGCCCTTGGCGACCGCCCTGTTGCTTGCGCCCCAGCGCCGCACCCCCGAACCCGACGAGAACCGTCCTCTTTAAGCCAAAGCTCGCATTTGCCTTTGGATTTGCCATCGCACTTGCACGCGCCTAAGCTCACGCCGCCATGACCGAGATCCGCAACGTTGCCGCCGACCTCGCGCGCTTCAAGCGCCGCGTGATCGTGATCGGCATGGTGGTGCTCTTCGCCTTCAGCCTGCTCGGCGCGCGGCTGGTGTACCTGCAGGTGGTGCGGCATGAAGACCTGGCCGAGCAGGCCGAGAGCAACCGCACGGCCATCGTGCCCGTGGTGCCCAACCGCGGCCTCATCCTCGACCGCAACGGCATCGTGCTGGCCTCGAACTATTCGGCCTACACGCTGGAGATCACGCCCTCCAAGGTGGGCGACGTCGAGGAGACCATCGAGAGCCTGACGCAGGTGCTCGAGGTCTCGCCGCGCGACCGCCGCCGCTTCAAGCGGCTGCGTGAAGACTCGCGCAGCTTCGACTCCATTCCGATCCGCACCCGCCTGAGCGACGAGGAGGTGGCGCGTTTCGCGGCGCAGCGCTACCGCTTCCCGGGCGTGGAGATCAAGGCGCGGCTGTTCCGCAACTACCCGCATGCCGAGATCGCCTCGCACGTGCTCGGCTACATCGGCCGCATCAACCAGCGCGAGAAGACCGCGATGGAAGACTGGGCCGAGGAAGACCAGGCCAACTACAAGGGCACCGACTACATCGGCAAGCTCGGCATCGAGCAAAGCTACGAGAAGACGCTACACGGCCAGACCGGCGTCGAGCAGATGGAAACCTCGGCCGGCGGCCGCGCGATACGCCGGCTTGCGAGCCATCCGGCCACCCCCGGCAACACCGTGATGCTGTCGCTCGACATCAAGCTGCAGAAGCTGGTGGAAGACATGTTCGGCGATCGCCGCGGCGCGCTGGTGGCCATCGACCCCAAGACCGGCGAGGTGCTGGCCTTCGTGAGCAAGCCGACCTTCGACCCCAACCTGTTCGTCGAAGGCATCGACACCGAAAGCTGGAAAGAGCTCAGCGAATCGCTCGACAAGCCGCTGCTCAACCGCGCCCTGCGCGGCACCTACCCGCCCGGCTCGACCTACAAGCCCTTCATGGCGCTGGCGGCGCTGCAGACTGGCAAGCGCGGCCCGAACGTGGTGGTGAACGACCCCGGCTACTTCAATTTCGGCGGGCACCGCTTCGGCAGCCCCGAAGGAAACCTGGGCGGCGTCGACATGCGGCGCTCGATCCAGGTGTCGAGCAACATCTATTACTACTCGCTGGCCAACGAGATGGGCGTGGATTTGATCCACGACTTCATGAAACCGATGGGCTTCGGGCAGATCACCGGCATCGACCTGGGCGGCGAAGTGCGCGGCGTGCTGCCGAGCACCGAATGGAAGCGCAACGCCTACAAGCGGCCGGAGCAGAAGAAATGGTATGCGGGCGAGACCATCTCGCTCGGTATCGGTCAGGGCTACAACACCTTCACCATGCTGCAACTGGCGCAGGCCACGGCCATCGTGGCCGACGGCGGCATGAAGCACAAACCGCATCTGGTGCTGGCCACGCGCAACACGGTGAGCGGGGAAGTGGCGCCAGTGCCCCAGCCGCCGGCCGAGAACCTCGGCTACACCGCAGCCAACGTCGCGGTCATTCGGGAGGGCCTCACCAGCGTGGTCACCAGCGGTACGGCGCGCGGCGTGTTCGCCGGCGCCAGCTACCAGGCGGCCGGCAAGACGGGCACTGCGCAGGCCGTGACGCAGGCGCAGAACACCAAGTACAACGCGCGCGCGCTCGAGGAGCACCAGCGCGACCACGCCTTGTTCATGGCTTTTGCGCCGGTCAACGATCCGAAGATCGCCCTGGCGGTGATCGTCGAGAACGCAGGCTGGGGCGCCGGTGCCGCGGCACCCATCGCGCGCCGCGTGTTCGACTACTGGCTGCTGGACCAGTACCCGAGCGAAGCCGACATGGCCGCCATCAAGGTCGGCAAGGCCGCCGCCCCCATGGGCAAGCCGCGCGTGGCCAGCGAAGTGGCGTGGCCGGCTGCGGCCACCGCTGTAACCGCACCCTGATCTTGCTCCCTCTCCCTCTGGGAGAGGGTTGGGGTGAGGGCACTGTGCCGCCGATAAAGTGCGGCGCCCATACGACGGCCGCCTGCCCTCACCCTAGCCCTCTCCCAGAGGGAGAGGGAACAACGCGGGGAGGGGATGAACCTCAGGGCACCACCGTGCCGCTGACTTCCCCCAGCCCGATGCGCACTGCCCCCGCGCGCTCGCAGTAGCCGCGCATGACCAGCGTGTCGCCGTCTTCGAGAAAGGTGCGCTTCTCGCCGTTGGGCAAGGTGATTGCCTGCTTGCCGCCCAGCGTGAGCTCTATCAGCGAACCAGCCTCGTCGGGCTTGGGGCCCGAGAGCGTGCCCGAGCCCAGCAGGTCGCCGGGCTGCAGGTTGCAGCCGTTCACCGTGTGGTGCGCGACGAGCTGCGCGGCGGTCCAGTAGGCGGCCTCGGTGGTGTTGCCGCGCGTGAGGCGCATGGGAGCTTCGCCCGCGGTGCGCATCTTCGCCGTCTGCAGCAGCACTTCGAGCGTGATGTCGAGCGCGCCGCTTTCGCGATTGGACGGCGCATCGAGATACGGCAGCGGCTGCGGGTCTCCCGCCTGGCGCTCGAACCTGGCGCGGAAAGGCGCCAGCGCTTCCATCGTCACGATCCACGGCGAGAGCGTGCTCGCGAAGTTCTTCGAGAGGAACGGCCCGAGCGGCTGGTATTCCCAGGCCTGCAGGTCGCGCGCCGACCAGTCGTTGAGCAGGGTCACACCGAACAGATGGTCCTCAGCCTCGCCGATCGCGATCGGCTCGCCGAGCGCATTGCCGCGGCCGACAAAGAAGCCAAGCTCCAGTTCGTAGTCGAGCCGCTTCGACGGGCCGAAGCTCGGTTCTGCCGCATCCGGCGCCTTGGTCTGCCCCTGCGGGCGCTTGAAGACCTGCCCGCTCACGCCGATGGACGAGGCGCGGCCGTGATAGCCGATGGGCACCCACTTGTAGTTGGGCATCAGCGGCTGGTCGGGACGGAACAGCTTGCCGATGGTGGTCGCGTGATGGATGCCGGTGTAGAAGTCGGTGTAGTCGCCGATGCGGCAGGGCACGGTCATTTCGGCCCTGGCCTGCGGTAGCAGCGCCTTCGACCATGCGGCCTCTTTGCCGTTGCCTTCGGCAAGGCCGGCCGAGATGGCGGCGCGCAGGGCCTGGCGGTCCTTCGCGCTGGCGCTCATCAGCGCGTTCATGTCGTCGGTGCCGGCCAGGCCTGCGGCCCGGAGGTCGAGCACCTGGTCGCCGATGGCCACGCCGATGCGAAAGCCTTCGCTGCTGCCGGCAGTGCGGAAGCGTCCGAAGGGCAGGTTCTGGATCGGGAAGTCGCAGCCGGGCTCGTTGGCCGAGGCGACCCAGCTGCGCAGCTTCGGGTCGTGGGTGGCGTTCAATGCGATGGTCATGAATGTCTTTCTGTAATGTCGGTTCGCTCGAACAACGTCACGCCTTGAACTGATCCTGGAGGCCGGCCCAGCAGTCCGCGTAGTCGGAGTCGAGCGCCGGGCTCTGGAGCGCGAAGTTCGTCGGAATGAAGCGAAAGCGGCTCTCGAACATGAAGGCCAGCGTGTTGTCCAGCTTGTGCGGCTTCAGGTCGGAGTGCGCGGCCTTGTCGAAGGCTTCCTCGTCGGGCCCGTGCGGCACCATGCAGTTGTGCAGGCTCGCGCCGCCGGGCTTGAAGCCGCCCGGCTTGGCGTCGTACTCGCCCAGCACCAGGCCCATGAACTCGCTCATCAAGTTGCGGTGGAACCATGGCGGACGGAAGGTGTTCTCCATCACCATCCAGCGCGGCGGGAAGATCACGAAGTCGCAGTTCGCGGTGCCGGGCGTGTCGGTGGGCGAGGTCAGCACGGTGAAGATCGAGGGATCGGGATGGTCGAAGCTGATCGAGCCGATGACCATGAAATTGGCCGTGTCGTACTTCACCGGCGCCAGGTTGCCGTGCCATGCGACCACGTTGAAGGGCGACTGCTTCGTCGGCGCCTTCCAGAAGCGGCCGCCGAACTTCTTGACGAGTTCGTAGGCGCCGCCGTCGTCCTCGAAAGCCGCCACGGGCGCCTGGAAGTCGCGCGCGTTGGCCAGGCCGTTGGAGCCGATGGGGCCGAGTTCGGGCAGGCGGAAATGCGCCCCGTAGTTCTCGCAGGCATAGCCGCGGGAAAGCCCATCCGGCAGCGCCACCTTGAATGCCATGCCGCGCGGCAGCACGGCGATTTCGCCGGGCTTCACGTCGAGCACGCCGAGTTCGGTCGTGATCACGAGGCGGCCCTGCTGCGGCACGACGAGCATCTCGCCGTCGGCGTTGACGAAGGCGCGGCGCTCCATCGAGCGGCCCGCCAGGTACATGAGCGAGCCGATGCCCACCTGCGCTTCGGCGTCGCCGTTGGCCGCGATCGTGTGCATGCCGTCGATGAAGTCGGCCTCGGCCGCGCCGTCGAGCGGAAGCGGATGCCAGCGCAGCGGCTCGGGCGGCAGCGCGATCTCGCGGTCGGCGCCGGTGGTCCAGTGCGCCTGCGCATACGGCTGGTAGCGGCCCGACACCACCGAGGGCTGGCGGCGGTAGAGCCAGGTGCGGCGGTTTTCGCGGCGCGGCGCGGTAAAGGCCGTGCCCGAGAGCAGTTCGGTGTACAGGTCGAACGGCGCGCGCTGCGGGTTGTTGCGGCCCTGCGGCAGGGCGCCCGCGACGGCCTCGCTGGCGTACTCGTTGCCGAAGCCGCTTTGATAGAGCCGTTCGGTGGCGGGGGTTGCGGTGGTCATGGTGTCCTTCCTCACGGGATGGCTTGTGGATGGTCTTGCTTCGCTGCGTCGAGCGCTTCGCGCAGCACGGCGAGCGAGCCGACGTGGTTGGCCAGCACCAGCACGAGGCGCGCGTTGTAGGCGTGGCTCTCTTCGGTGGAAAGCCCCTGGTGCGCCTCGATCAGCGCTTCGTAGAAATCGTCGGGCGCGTCGAGGTTCGGCGCGGTGTTCAGGTGGTGTTGCTGTTGCATAGTGGTGCTCAAGCCTTTGCCAGTGCGTGGTCGATGGCGGCGCGGATGTTCTCTGCCGTGGGATGCCGCCAGCGCGCGCACACATGCTGGTCGGGCCGCAGCAGATAGACGGTGCCGGGCTGCGCGTCGTAACGCTGCGTGGCAAGTTCGCCTTCGGGCGACGCGCCTTGCACGCGCACGATGTGCAGCGGAAAGTCGCAGGCCTTCAGCGCCTGCAGGCTGCGTTCGGCCGCCTCGCCCGTGCCGAACACCAGCGCGGTGAACCGCACCGCATGGCATTCGCGCAGCAGCCAGCCGGTGCTGCCGTCGGCCCGCACGAGCGGCGCATCGACCGCCGCGGCGCCCGGCACCATCGCACCCTTGAACACATCGGCATCGGGCGTGTTGAGCGGCGAATCGCGCAGCACGGCGGGCACCGAGAGCCGCCCGCTGTTGACCAGCGTGCGCGCGAAGGCATGGCGCTTGGTGAGCTCCAGCACCGCGTCGCGGAACAGGCGGCTCACTTCGCTCTTGGGCGTGATGAAGTCGGTGGCGCGCGTGGAGTTGCGGATGTTCTCGTCGGCCGCGTGTTCGCGCTCGCTTGCATAGCTGTCGAGCAGCGCATCGGGCGCGTCGCCCGCGAGCACGGCCGCGAGCTTCCAGGCGAGGTTGTCGGCGTCCTGCACGCCCGAGTTGGCGCCGCGCGCACCGAAGGGCGACACGCCATGCGCCGAGTCGCCCGCGAACAGCACGCGGCCATGGCGGAAGTGCTCCATGCGCTGGCATGCAAAGGTGTAGACGCTGGCCCAGCCGATCTGGAACTGCACGCCCTCGAAGCCGATGCTGTCGAGCAGCGCGCGCACGCGCGGCGTGATGTTCTCGGGCTTGCGTTCTTCCACCGGATCGGCGTCCCAGCCGAGCTGGAAGTCGACGCGCCACATGCCGTCGGCCTGCTTGTGCAGCAGCACGCTCTGGCCGGGGTGGAATGGGGGGGCGAACCAGAAGCGGCGCTCTGTAGGCAGGTCCGCATCCATCGTGATGTCCGCGATCAGGAAGCGGTCGCGGAACACGCGCCCCTTGGCTTCAAGGCCCATCAGTTGCCGCAGGTTGGAGCGCGAGCCGTCGCAGGCGCCGACGTAGTCGGCCGCCAGCTGGTAGCTGCCCTCGGGCGTCTCCACCGTGAGCATCGCCGCGTCGCCGCCCTGCGCGATGCCCGTGACCTTGTTGTTCCAGCGCAGGTCGATCAGCGCCAGCGCCGCGGCGCGCTCGACGAGGTAGCCCTCGACGTAATACTGCTGCAGGTTGATGAAGGCCGGGCGCTCGTGGCCGGGCTCGGGCAGCAGGTCGAAGCGGTAGACCTGCTCGTCGTGGAAGAACACCTTGCCCACGTGCCACGACACGCCCTTGTCGACCATGCGGTCGCCGCAGCCGAGGCGGTCGAACACCTCGAGCGTGCGCTTGGCAAAGCAGATGGCGCGCGAGCCGCTGGACAGGGTGTTGTCGTTGTCGAGCAGCACCACCGGAATTTTGCGCAGCGCAAGGTCGATGGCCAGCGCGAGGCCGACCGGGCCGGCGCCGACGATCACCACCGGGTGACGGGCGGGCGTGGCCGCGTCCTGGTCGGCGTGGCGCTTGTAGTCGAAGCGCAGGCTTTGATAGTCGATCACGTGTTGTCTCCGTGTCTTTGTCTTGCTCCTTCCCCCTTTGGGGGAAGGCTGGGATGGGGGCTCGGCGGCGTTCGAAATTGGCGCTCTGCCTGCCCCCCACCCCAGCCCTCCCCCGGAGGGGGAGGGAGCAAGGCCGATCAGCCTTCCAGCGCCTTCCACATCTCGATGTCGCGCTCGGCCGTCCACACGCGCGGATCCGCATGGCCCGAGGCTTCGTCGTACGCGCGGCTCACGTCGAAGGGCATGCAGTGGTCGAAGATCACCCACTGGCTGTACTTGGGCTTGAGCTTCGCGTAGGTGTCCTTGTAGACCGTGTTCAGGTCGCGGCCGGCCTTCACGCCCTCTTGCACGCTGGCGTACACGTCGGAGATGAAGTCGCGCGTGCCCGTCAGGCCCTCGGCCACTTCGGCGGGCGTGGTGAGCGCGGCGCCGCGGCCGGGCACCAACGCGGCGGGCTTGAGCGCGGCGATGTTGTCCAGCGTCTGCGGCCAGTCCTGGAAGTAGGCGTCGCCCGCGTACGGCGTGGCGCCGAATTCGACCAGGTCGCCCGAGAGCAGCGTGCGCTCCTCGGGCAGCCACACGACGGTGTCGCCCTTGGTGTGGCCGCGGCCCAGCTGGATCAGTTGCACCTCGAGCTTGCCCAGCCACAGCGTCATCTTGCCGGTGAAGGTCATGGTGGGCCAGGTCAGGCCCGGCGGCACGGTTTCGACGTTCTGGAACAGGCGCGGAAAGCGGCCGATCTCGCTGGCCTTGTCTGCTTCGCCGCGCTCCACGATCAGGTCGCGCGTGTCCTGGCTGGCCAGGATGTGTTCGGCACCGTAGCCGGCCGCGCCCAGCACCCGCACCGCGTGGTAGTGCGTGAGCACCACGTACTTGATGGGCTTGTCGGTCACTTCGCGGATGCGGCGCACCACATCGGCCGCCATGGCGGGCGTGGCCTGGGTGTCGGCCACCAGCACGCAATCGTCGCCAATGACGATGCCGGTGTTGGGGTCGCCCTCGGCGGTGTAGGCCCAGGCGTGTTCCGAGATCTGGCTGAAGGTGATCTTCTTTTCTTCCATGTCAGCCTGGCTGGCGAACTTCTTGGCTTGGCTCATTGGTGTGTCTCCGTCGGGTGGTGGGATGAATTTGAATTCGTCTAAAGCAAATGAATTCACGGTTAACGAATTTCCGAAGTGTAAGCCCCAGATCGGTTAATGTCTAATCCCTTCTTCATGAACGAACAATCAGACGCCAAGGCGGCCATGACAGCCAGTGACACCGACCGCGCCGCCCAGCGCGGCATCCAGAGCATCGAGGTGGGTGGCCAGCTGCTGCGCGCGCTGGTGCACCACGGCCGGCCGATGGCGCTGAAAGACCTGGCGCGGGAAGCCGACATGACGGCCGCCAAGGCTCATCCCTACATGGTGAGCTTCGGGCGGCTCGGCCTGATCGAGCAGGACCGCGCCAGCGGCCACTATCTGCTCGGCCCGCTGGCCTTGCAACTGGGGCTCATCAGCCTGCAGCAGGCCGACCCGGTGCACATTGCCACGCCGCTCATTGCCGAGGTGGCCCAGCGCATCGGCCACACGGTGGCGCTGGCGGTCTGGGGCGCGCGCGGCGCCACCATCGTGCGAACAGCCGAATCGCCATCGCCGGTGCACGTGAACATGCGGCACGGCACGGTGTTCTCACTCACCAACACGGCCTCGGGCCGCATCTTTGCCGCCTATCTCGCTGCCGACACGGTCAGGCAGCTGCTCGATGCCGAGCGCCAGCGGCAGAAGCAGCGCAAGGCCGGCGAGCAGCCGCCAGAGGCCGGCATGCCGCCGCAGCCGCCCCTGCCCTCGTGGAGCGAGTTCGAGCGCCAACTCGAGGAAGTGCGGGTGCACGGCATCAGCCGCTCCGAAGGCGAGGTGATCGAGGGCGTGAGCGCCATGGCGGCGCCGGTGTTCGACCACACGGGCGCCATCGTGCTGTCGGTCACGGCCATCGGCCCGGCCGCCATCTTCGACACCGCCTGGGACGGCGAAATCGCACGCGCGCTCAAGGCCTGCGCGGGCACGGTCTCCGGGCGGCTGGGGGCAACGCCTGCCGGAAAAAACGGTTCCGGAAAATCGGGTCCCTGACCCCGGGCTCGTCCCGCGATTCGGGCGTCCCGACCCGGATCAGCGGCTCAGCCCTTCTTGCCGCCCAGCAGCACCAGCGCGCCGCCCACCACGATGGCGGCCACGCTCGCCCAGGCGGGGAAGTTGACCTGCTGTTTCTCCTTCACCGAGAACTCCAGCGGGCCCAGCTTGGCCTGGTGCGTTTCCTTCGTGAAGCTGAAGCCGCCGAGCCCGAGCCCCGCGATGCCTGCGACGACGAGCAGGATGCCGATGATGCGTGTTGCGTTCATGTGGGTCTCCTCCGGTGATGAAAATTCGCCTTGCCTTGTGAACCGAGCTTACGGCCGCGCCTGCTGGTCCACCCACTGCACGACGTCTGCCACGGCCGCATCGGTGGCCGCGGCCAGCGCCTTGACGCCGCCTGGCGCGTCGGCGCTCGGCGCCGGACGGCGCACGGTGAAGGTGCGCTGGCCCACCACGCGGTCGCCGCCGCTGCCGCCGCGGATCAGCGTGGCGCGCAGCCGGACCAGGCCGACACTGCTGCCGGCCGATTCGAAGTAGTGGCTGAACTCGTCGAGCGAGATGCGCAGCGTGTCGGGCACCTTGCCCTCGGCGCGCGCGAGGGTTGCGCTTTCTTCCGGGCCGAGCACGGTGCGCCGCTCGGCGAGCGCATCGCGCAGCCGCTGGCGCAGCAGCTGCGCCGGCGGCAGGCTCCAGCGCGACTGGCCGTAGGGGCGCAGTTCGTTGGCATCGGCATAGCCGAGCCGATAAAGAATCTGCGTGCCGTCGAGCCGGGTGTTGCTCTCGATCTCGGCCAGCGCGAGCGTGGGCAGTGCGGCCGCGGGCGGCTGGGCGGCGGTGGCCGGCGCGGCAGCACCGGGCCCGAAGTCGTACAGCGTGGCGCGCACTGGCTTGTCCGGCAGCGCGCCGCAGCCGGCAATCATCAGCAGCGCCAGGCCGGCGGCGGCAAGCGCCGGAGTGCGAGTGGCATTGTTCTTCATGGTTGTCATCACCTTCAGGGGCGTGCCAGGGAATTGGTGGCCGGCGGCGCCGAGAAGCCAGGCTCCCCGGGCCCCGCGGCGGTGCCGCCACTGCCGAACAGCAGCGATTGCGGGTTGTCGTTGATGCCGTCCGCCGCGCGGCCGAGCCGGCGCACTGCGCGGGAGGTGTCGTCGGCCACGCGGTTCACGCGCGGCAGCGTGGCGGCATTGAAGGAATCGACCGCCTGCGCCAGCGCCTTGGTGCCGTCGCTCAGCCGCTCGACCGGGCCGTCCGGCGCGTTCAATCGGCCGACGGTGGTGTTGAAGTTGTTGGCCACGCGCGAGACGTCGCCGGCCGCCTTCTTCACCGTGGTCATCGTCTCTGGAAGCGCTGCCAGCGCGGGGTTCAACCCGGTCTTCACCGTGTTATCGAGCTGCTTGATGAGCGTGTTGGCGCTGGCTGAGGCCGCCGCGATGTTTTCGAGCGCGTCGGCCGTCCGCTTCTGGTTGTCGTCTCCCAGCAGGGTGTTGGCGCGCCTGGTCACTTCCTCGACCTGGTTGATGATCGATTCGCCTCGGTCCTGCAGCTGCGCCAGCATCGACGGCTTGAGCGGAATGCGCGGCGGATCGTCGTTGTTGGGCTTGAGCGCGACGTTCGATTCGCCCTTGTCGTCCAGCGCGATGAAGGCCAGGCCGGTCACGCCCTGGTAGCTCAGCGTGGCAAAGCTCGAGGTGGTGAGCGGCACGCGCTCGTCGACGCTGATGCGCACGCGCACGTTGCCCTTCACCTTGGGGTCGAAGTCGATCGACGCCACCTTGCCGACCGCGATGCCGCGGTAGCGCACCATGGCCTGCGGCTGCAGGCCGCTGACCGCGTCGCGGGTGGAGAGTTCGTAGATGTTGCGCACGGTGTTGTCGCGCGTGAACCAGACCACCAGCCCCACGAGCACGGCGATGAGGCCGAGCACGAAGGCACCGGCGGCAATGGCATGGGCTTTGTTTTCCATGATGTGGTTACCTTTCAGTGGCCCGCGCCGACGGGTGGCGGCGGGGCTTTGGCGGGTTTGTCATGCAGGGCCTCCAGGGCACGCTGGCCGCGCCCTCCCAGAAAATATTCGTGGATGAACGGATGCGGATACGTGATGACTTCGCGTGCCGATCCGCTGGTGATCACCTTGTGGTCGGCCAGCACCGCGATGCGGGTGCTCAGGTCGAACAGCGTGTCCAGGTCGTGCGTGACCATCACCACCGTCAGCCCCAGTTCGCGGTGCAGGCCGCGCAGCAGGTCGCAGAAGCTGTCGGAGGATTCGGGGTCGAGGCCGGCCGTGGGTTCGTCGAGCAGCAGCAGCGGCGGATCCATGATGAGCGCGCGCGCCAGCGCCACGCGCTTGATCATGCCGCCCGACAAGTCCGCCGGGCTCATGTTGGCGTGCCGGGGCTCCAGGCCCACCATCTGCAGCTTGACCAGCGCTGCGTTGCGGATCAGCTCGTCGG
This sequence comes from Variovorax palleresanus, assembly GCF_051144945.1. Lineage (NCBI taxonomy): Bacteria > Pseudomonadati > Pseudomonadota > Betaproteobacteria > Burkholderiales > Comamonadaceae > Variovorax > Variovorax palleresanus. The sequence continues at coordinate 2,948,633 of NZ_JBJNVP010000002.1, forward strand.
GCAAAAGCTTGAGCTCGCGCAGCGGAAAGGCAATGTTCTCGAGCACGCTGAAGGCCGAGAACAGCGCGCCATGCTGGAACAGCATGCCCACGTTGGCCGCGCCCTTGGCGCTGAGCTCGCCGGGCGCCCGGCCCAGCACCTCGACCGTGCCCTTCGATGGCTTTTCGAGGCCGAGGATCTGGCGCAGCAGCACCGTCTTGCCGGTGCCCGATCCGCCGACCAGTGAGAGCACCTCGCCGCGCTCGATGTGCAGGTCGAGGTCGCGGTGCACCACGACCTCGCCGTCGGCGTTCTTGAACACCGTCCAGAGCTTGCGGATGTCGACAACGACAGTGGTTGAGGATTCGCTCATTCGAATACCTCCGCGCTTCGCACTCCGGTGCGAGCCTCCTTCGGAGCGGCCGGGCGGCGGCTCATGCCCGGAACCCCACGCCCTTGAACAGCACCGCGAACAGCGCGTCGACCAAGATCACCGCGGTGATCGAGGTCACGACCGACGAGGTGGTGCCGCGCCCCAGGCTTTCGGTGTTGGGCTTCACCTTCATGCCGAAGTAGCAGCCGATCAGCGCAATCAGAATGCCGAACACCGCCGACTTCGCCAGCGCGAGCCAGAGGTTCGCGATCGGCACCGCGCGCGGCAGCGCCGACAGAAAGTACGAAGGCGAGATGTCGAGTGCGGCGTCGGCCGCGAGCATGCCGCCCACGAGCGCCGCCATCGAGGTCCAGAGGCTGATCAGCGGCATGGCGATGGCCAGCGCCATCACGCGCGGCATCACCAGCCTGAAGCCGTGCGGAATGCCCATCACGCGCATGGCGTCCAGCTCTTCGGTCACGCGCATCACCCCGATCTGCGCCGTGATGGCCGAGCCCGAGCGCCCGGCGATCAGCACCGCCGCAAGCACCGGCCCGAGCTCCCGGATCAGCGACAGCCCGAGGATGTTGACCACGAAGGCCTCGGCGCCGTATTGGCGCAGCTGCTGCGAGATCAGGTAGGCCAGCACCACGCCGATCAACAGGCCCACCAGCGCCGTGATGTGCAGCGCCGTGGCGCCGAACTGATAGAGATGCCCCGAAAAATCCCGCCAGGGCGCGCGGTGCGGCGCGCGCACGAGCGTGAAGGTATCCAGCGCGAGCTGGCCGATCAACCCGACGAAATCGCGCATTACCTCCAGCGCGCGCGGGCCGGTGTGCGAGAAATGCCGCAGCCGCTCGGCCAGCGTGGGCGGCGGCTCGTCGGGCGTTCCCACGGTGTACAGGGCCACCTGGTCGAGCACCGCCTTGTGCTGCGGCGACATCTCGAGCGTGGCCGGCCAGTCGTGGTGCCAGTGCTCCCACAGCAGCTGCGCGCCGATGTGGTCGAGCTGCTCGATGGGGCGCAGGTCCCAGGCGCGGTCTTCAGCCGGGGGCGCGTCCGCCAGGTCCTTGGTGAGCGCCTGCCACGAGGGGCGCGACGACATGGCCAGCGTGGTCCAGCGGCCGCTGGCCACGGTCCAGCGGCGGCCGTCCTGCTCGCGCTCTTCGACGCGCGGCAACACGCTGTCGGCGGCTGGTGCGTCGGCAGTCGAAGTTGCTAGGGACATGATGCGGCGGTGCAGGGCGAAGTAAGAAAAAGAGGCGGTCTCGATGGGCGCATCGTAACCGGATGAATCGGCTTTCTTCGTGCATTGCGGCTCCGGTTTGCGTAGGGCGGAACGCCGTCCGATGGAACATTCGCGGCTTTTTTGCGGTCAGTGCCAGGCCCGTGCCAGCGCGTTCCATGCGCTCGCGATCACGGGCTCGTTGCGCCGCGCCGCCAGCGAGACGAAGCGCAGCGCGCAGTCGAGCTGAACGCGGTCGGCCATCACGAGGCCGTGCGACTGGCTCTCGCGGATGGCGATCGAGTCGCGCAAGAGGCTCAGGCCCACGCCCGACTTCAGCAGGTCGAGCATCGAGGCTTCCTGGTCGACCAACGCCGCGCGTCGCGGTGAAAGCCCGAGCGGGCCGAACACTTTGTCGAGCAACCGATGGTGTGCGGACTCGGGCGGCGTGGCGAGCCAGGGCAGCGCGGCCAGCGCCTTCCAGTCGCGGCCCAGCACCTGCGGGCCCCAGCCCGCGGGCGCGACCACGCGGTAGGTGAAGCGCGTGAGCGTGCGCGCCGCGAGCAGCGCTGGCGCGGCGGCGTCGCCTTCGTCCGTGTCGAGGTGAAACCCCACGTCGAGCTCGCCGCGCAGCACCTGCGCCAGCACCGTGCCGCTCATGCCGTGGCGCAGCTCGGTTTCGATCTGCGGGGCCGATTCCACCAGTTCGCGCAAGAACACGCCGAGACGGGTGAACTCCGGATCGAGGATGGTGCCGATGCGCAGCGCCCCGCGCACCGTGCCCTGCAGGTTGCGCGCGGCCTGCTGCATGTCTCCCACGGCCGCGAGCACGCGCTCGGCCTGTGGCAGCAATGCCGCGCCGTCGGCCGTGAGTGCGAGCCCGTGTGGCGTGCGCGTGAAGAGTTGGAGCCCGGTTTCCTCGGCCAGGCGCTTGAGCTGCAGGCTCACCGCCGGCTGCGTGAGGTGCAGCCGCTCGGCCGCGCGCGACACGCTGCCTTCGCGCGCCGCGTGCACGAAGGCGCGCAAGATCTGGAGGTCCAAGCCGGCGGCAGTCATATAAGACCAATTTATAAGCTACTTGCGCCGAAATCATTGGCTTTTTAAGCGTGGCCTGGTGAAACTTCGGCCTGGGGCGCCTCATGGCGCCATGAGTATCAAAAATATCGTCCTCGGAGACAAGCAGCCGCCATGAGCAACGACAACACATTCGACTACATCGTCATCGGCGGTGGCACGGCGGGCGCCCTGATGTGCAACCGGCTGACCCGCAAATCGCAACAGCGCACGCTGCTGATCGAGGCCGGCCGCAAGGACGACTACCACTGGATCCACATTCCGGTGGGCTACCTGTACTGCATCGGCAATCCGCGCACCGACTGGCTCTACAGCACCGAGCCCGACGCGGGGCTCAATGGGCGCACGCTGCGCTACCCGCGCGGAAAGACGCTGGGCGGCTGCTCCAGCATCAACGGCATGATCTACATGCGCGGCCAGTCACGAGACTACGACCAGTGGGCGCAGCTCACGGGCGACGACGCCTGGCGCTGGGAAAACGTGCTGCCCGATTTCAAGAAGCACGAGGACTACTACCTTGGCGCCGACGAGATGCACGGTGCCGGCGGCGAATGGCGGGTGGAGAAGCAGCGGCTGCGCTGGGACATCCTCGAAGCCTTTGCCGAAGCCGCTGTGGAGGCCGGCGTGCCGCACAGCACCGACTTCAACCGCGGCAGCAACGAAGGCGTCGGCTACTTCCAGGTCAACCAGAAGAACGGCTGGCGCTGGAACACCGCCAAGGCCTTCCTGCGGCCGGTCTGCTACGGCCGGCCCAACTTCGAGATGTGGGTCAACGCGCATGTCACCAAGCTGATCATCGAGACCCAGCCCGACGGCAGCCGGCGCTGCACCGGCGTGCAGGTGTGGGACGGCCACGAGATGGTGACGGCGCACGCCACGCGCGAGGTGGTGCTCTGCGCCGGCAGCATCGGCTCGCCGCAGATCCTGCAGCTTTCGGGCATTGGCCCGGCAGAGTTGCTGCGCCAGCACGGCATCGATGTGGTGCTCGATGCGCCCGGCGTCGGCGCCAACCTGCAGGACCACCTGCAGATTCGCGCGGTCTACAAGATCAACGGCGCGCCCACGCTCAACGTGCTGGCTTCGTCCATGTACGGCAAGGCGAAGATCGGGCTCGAATACCTGATGAAGCGCAGCGGGCCGATGAGCATGGCGCCCTCGCAACTCGGCGCCTTCACGCGCAGCTCGCCCGATCATGAGTGGCCCAACCTCGAGTACCACGTGCAGCCGCTGTCGCTCGATGCCTTCGGCGAGCCGCTGCACAGCTTTCCGGCCTTTACCGCGAGCGTGTGCAACCTCAACCCCACGAGCCGCGGCACCGTGCGCATCAAGAGCCCGCGCTTCCAGGATGCGCCCGCGATTGCGCCCAACTACCTGAGCACCGACGAAGACCGCAAGGTGGCGGCCGATTCGCTGCGCGTGACACGCCGCATCGCCTCGCAGCCCGCGCTTGCCAAGTACAAGCCCGAGGAATGGAAGCCCGGCGTGCAGTACCAGAGCGACGAAGACCTGGCGCGCCTGGCCGGCGACATCGCGACCACCATCTTCCATCCGGTCGGCACTACCCGGATGGGCGCCGACGGCGACCCGATGGCGGTGCTCGATTCGAAGCTGCGTGTGCGCGGGGTGCAGGGCCTGCGCGTGGTCGACGCGGGTGCGATGCCCACCATCACCAGCGGCAACACGAACAGCCCGACGTTGATGATGGCCGAGAAGGCTGCGGGGTGGATTCTGGAAGCGAATCGCTGAGGCGTTTGTTCGGGGCTGTTGCTGTTTCGGGGCGCTGTTGTTCGGGGCGCTGCTGTTCAGGGCGCGTGCAAAGGCCACCGGGTACTCCCCTCCGCGAATGTCCCCCGCCTTCGGCTCCTCCTTTATTTCGCTGCGGGGAGCACCCGATGCCCTGTGCACTGGGGCACGCTGCCGGTGTTCCGCCGATCAACGACCGTCGCGCATAACGCTCACGTCGATGGGGTGCCTTGCGCAGCGAAATAAAGGAGGAGGCCGCAGGCCGGGGGACATTCGCGGAGCAAGGTACCCCGTCGGCGGGAGCGCGCCCCGAACGTCCGAGGCCAATCACTTCTCGATCGTCTTGTTCCAACGCGCATTCCAAGCAGGACGGTTCGCATTGATGCTGTCCCAGTCAATGGTGACCGCGGTCTTCATCCACTGGTTGATGTCGGCCACCTGCTTCACGCCATCGCCCACGGCCGGAGCCTTGGGGTTGGTGGGAATTTGCGCGCCGTACTGCAACACATTGGCCTGAGCCAGCGGGCTCAGCAGGAACTCGGCGAGCTTCTGCGACAGCTCGGGCTCGCTGTTGTTCGCAATCACGCACTGGCCCACCATCAGCACCACCGCGCCTTCCTTCGGCGGCGCGTATTCCACCGGTATGCCCTTGGTCTTCAGCGCGGCCACGGCCGTAGGCGTGAGCGGGAAGATCGCGGCTTCGCCGGTCTGCACCATTTCCGACAGCTTGGCCGAACTCGGGATGTACTCGAGCACGTTCGGGCCAATGCTGGTGGGCCAGGCCTTGAAGCCGGGCTCCACGTTCTTGTCGTTGCCGCCCTGGATGCGGTTGAACATCAGGAAGCCATGCAGCCCGAACGACGATGAAGACATCGACTGGAACACCACCTTGCCCTTGTACTTGGGGTCGGCCAGGTCCATCCACGACGTGGGCGCGGCCCAGCCCTTTTCCTTGAACATCTTCGCGTTGTAGGCCAGGCCCGTCATGCCCAGGCTCACGCCGCTGGCCATGTCGTCCTTGAAGCGCGCAGCCGGGTAGATTTCTGCGAGCGACGGATTGGACCGCTGCTTCTGGCACAGACCCATGCCGATGGCGCGCACCATGATGCCGTCGTCCAGGAACATCACGTGCATCTGCGGCCGGTCCTTGTTGGCCTGCGCCTTCGCGAGGATGTCGGACGAGGTGCCCGGCACCACCACCACCTTGGCGCCATGGAGCTTCTCGAAGGCTGGGAACACGTACTGCGTGTACGCCTTCTCCATGGTGCCGCCGTTCATGCCGATGTAGAGCGTCTTGGTCTGCGCGCCGGCCGCGCCGCCGGCCGCGAGCGCGGCAACCGCCGCCGCACCGAGCACGGTCCGGCGAAGAGAGAAAAAGGTCTTCTGGAAACGGAACATGGTGTTTTCCTTTCAGGGTGGGGTGGGGGTGGTTGGTTCTTCTGCAAAGAAGCGTTCGATCGAAAAGGCCTGGATCGGCGTGCTGCTGCGGCCGTCGCGCACCAGTTCGGCCAGCACTTCTCCAGCCGCGGGGCCGATCTGGAAGCCCGCGCCCGAAAAGCCGAAGCCATGGAACAGCCCGGGCGTGGTGCGGCTGGGCCCGAGCACCGGCTCGCGGTCGGGCAGGTAGCCTTCGGTGCCGCTCCAGGTGCGGATGAAGTGCGCGTGGCGCAGCGCGGGCAGCAGCTCGATGGCCTGTGCCGCGAGCGTGGCGATGGCGTCGCTGCCGGCGCGGGCGCGGTCGGCGTCGACCGCGATGCCCGCGCCGCCGCCGAGCACGAGGTTGCCGCGCGCCACCTGCCGGCCGTAGATGCCGCCGCCCTCCACGCCGAGGCTCCAGTCCATGAAATGCGGCATCGGCTCGGTCACCACCATCACGGGGTTGCCCGAGCGCAGCGGCACGGTTTCGTCGAATCGGGTCGCGATCGGGCCGGACCAGGCGCCCGCGCAGTTGAGCAGCACGGGCGCGTGCACTTCGAGCGCATTGCCCGAGCGCAGCATGAACATCGCGCCGTCGTGCGCCACTTCTTCGACCGCGTGGCGCTCGAAGACTTGCGCGCCCGCGTGCTGCGCCGCGAGCGCGAAGGCCGGCGACACCAGCCGCGGATTGGCCTGCCCGTCTTCCACGCACAGCGAGCCGCCGACAGCGCGCGCACCGAGCCACGGGCAGCGCTCGCGCAGTCGGGCATCGGAGATCAATTCGAGCCCGAGGTCGAAGTCCAGGCTTTGGGAGCGGTAGCGTTCAAGCGAGGCCATGTCCGACTCGCTGCGCGCGATCTTGAAATGGCCCGAGCGCAGATATTCGCCGTCGGTGCCGATCAGCGAAGGCAGGCCGCCCCAGATTTGGTGCGCGCGTTGCGCGAGCGGCAACTGGCTCAGCGGGCGCCCCTGGCGCCGCACGCCGCCGAAGTTCACACCGCTGGAGCGCGAGCCGCAGAGGTCGCGCTCCAGCAGCGCCACGCCGATGCCCATCTGCCGCAGCGCGAGCGCGGCCGAAGAGCCGACGATGCCGCCGCCGACAATGGCCACGTCGGTGCGCAGGGTCTTGATCGAACTCATGCGCCAGCGCCTTCAGCGGACTCGCGCACGGCGAGCTGGATCGGAATCGGCTTGATCGGCGCCTGCCCGCGCAGCCGTCCGACCTGCTGCAATGGCAGCCCCGTGGCGTGCGCGAGGATCTCGGCCGCGGCCACGCCGCACATGCGGCCCTGGCAACGGCCCATGCCAACGCGCGACAGGGCCTTGAGGCGGTTCATTTCGTCGGCGCCGTTGACGGAAACGGCCTGGCGCAGCGTGCCGGCCGTGATGTTCTCGCAGCGGCAGACCACCAGTTCGTCGGGCGCTTGCGCGGCCCAGTCGTGCGGCACCGGGAAGGCGCGTTCCAGCCCCTCGCGAAATCCGCCGAGCTTGTGGAGCTTGCGTTCGAGCGTTTCGGCGCGCGCGGGGTCGACGGCGACGCCATGGTCGGCCAGCAGCGCGAGCGCGGCGCGTTCGCCGGCCCATTCGGCCGCATCGGCACCCATGATGCCGGCGCCGTCGCCCGCGAGGTACACGCCCTGCACGCTGGAACGGCCGGCCGCATCGCGCACCGGCAGGTGGGCGCGGTGCAGCGGTGCAAATTCGAAGCGGCAGCCGAGCAGATCGGCCAGCTGGGTTTCGGAGCGCAGCGCATAGCCGAAGCCGACGGCATCGCAGGGCAGCGTGCGTTCTTCGCGGCCGTCGTGCCACGCCACGCCGGCCACGCGGCTTTCGGCGGCGTCGCCGAGCACGCGCAACGGCCGCACGCCGCCGTGCAGCGCCACGCCATGCGCGCGCAGCCAGGCCACGTAGTACACGCCTTTTGCGAACACCGCGGGTTGACGGAGCATCGCGGGCGTGGCGGCCAGCTGGTCGGCGAGCCGCGCCGTGTCGAGCACTGCGGCCACCTTCGCGCCGGCCTTTGCGTACTGATAGGCCACCAGGTAAAGCAACGGGCCGGTGCCCATGAACACCACGCGCTGCCCGATGGCGCAGCCCTGGAACTTGAGTGCGACCTGCGCGCCGCCCAGCGTGTAGACGCCGGGCAGTGTCCAGCCGGGCACCGGCAGCACGCGGTCGGTGGCGCCGGTGGCAACGATCAGCTGGCCGTAGGGCACGCCGGAGGTGCTGCGCGTCGGGCCGTGCAGCACGTCGAGCCGGCCGCCGTGCGCGTTCCACACCAGGCTGTCGGGGCGGTAGTCGATGCGATCCCGCAGCGCGTCGAAGGCCGCGTGCACCGCATCGGCACGGCGTGCCTCGAACCCGTAGAGTGCCTGCGCGCTGCGCTGGGCCAGGCTCGCGGGCGGGCGCCGGTAGATCTGGCCGCCGGCGCGCGAAGCTTCGTCGATCACCGTTGGCCGCACACCGTGGGCCACCAGCGCCTCTGCGGCGCGCACGCCCGCCGGGCCCGCGCCGACGATCACCGGCCGCAATGCGGAAGAGGAAGCCGTCATGCGCCGCTCCTTCCGGTGACCAGCGCCATGCCCGGCGCAATGAAGGTGGAGCAGGCGCGCAGGCGCTCGCCTTGCTCGGTGGCGATCCAGCAATCCTGGCAGGCGCCCATCATGCAGAAGCCCGCGCGCGGTGCGCCGCTGAATTCGTTGCGCCGCAACTGGGCGGCCTGCGTGAGCACGGCCGTGAGCACCGTGTCGCCCGCGAGCGCGGAGGCGGGCTCGCCGTCGAGCGTGAAGAGCACCGCGGCGCGGCCGGTCTCGGCCACGCGGTGCAGCAGCGGTTGATGAAGAGGCGGAAGGCTCATCTATCGGCGCCCCACCAGCACGCGGTCCAGCCCGTAGACGCGGTCGAGCACCACCATCGCGATGGCCGTCACCGCCACCATCAGCGCCGACACCGCCGCCATCAGCGGATCGATCGACTCCGTGGCATACATGTACATGCGCACCGGCAGCGTCACCGTGCTGGGCGAGGTGACGAAGATCGACATCGTCACTTCATCGAAGCTGTTGATGAAGGCCAGCAGCCAGCCGCCCGTGACGCCCGGCAGGATCATCGGCAGCGTGATGCGCCGGAACATCGTGGCCTGGCTCGCGCCCAGCGAGAGCGCGGCCTGCTCGGCGCTGCGGTCGAAGCCCACGAGCGCGGCCACCACGAGGCGCAGCGTGTAGGGCGTGACGATCAGCGCATGCGCCATCACCAGCCAGCCGAAGCTGCCCGTGCCGCCCACCAGCGCAAAGAGGCGCAGCAGCGCCACGCCCAGCACCAGGTGCGGAATGATCAGCGGCGAGAGGAACAGTCCGTTGAGGAAGTCGCGCCCCGGGAACGCGTAGCGCGTGATCGCCATGCCGGCCGGCACCGCGATCAGCGTGGCGATGGTGGCCGAGGCCAGCGCGAGCCACAGGCTGTTCCAGAACGACTGCATGAAGTCCGGGTGCGCGAACACCGCCTTGAACCAGCGCAGCGAGAAGTGCGTGGTCGGAATGGTCAATGTGTTCTCGGGCGTGAACGCGACGATGCACACCACCACGAGCGGCGCCAGCATGAAGGTGATGACGAGCGCGTTGAACGCGAGGGCGAGGGGGCCGTTCTTGCTCATCTGATCACCCCAGTGCCTTTTTGTAGCGGCCTTCGACGAGGCGGTTGTAGCTCAGCATCACGACGAGATTCGCTGCCAGCAGAACCAGCGCAACGGCGGCGCCGAGGGGCCAGTTGAGTTCGTGCAGGTATTCGTCGTAAACGACGGTGGCGACCATCTTCAATCGACGCCCGCCGAGCAACCCCGGAATCGCGAACGAACTGGCGGCCAGGCCGAACACGATCAGGCTGCCCGAGAGAATGCCCGGCATCACCTGCGGCAGCACGATGCGCCTGAGCGTGGTGAAGGGCGAGGCCCTGAGCGACAGCGCCGCGTTCTCCACGCCCGCGTCGAGCTTCTGCAGCGAGGTCCAGACCGGAATCACCATGAAGGGCAGCATCACGTGCACCAGCGCCACGATCACCGCGATCTCGGTGTAGAGCATCTTCACCGGCCCGATGCCGACCAGCCGCAGCAGGCCGTTCACCGCGCCCTCGGGTCCGAGCAGCATGCTCCAACCGAAGGCGCGCACCACCACCGAAACGAGCAGCGGCGCCAGCACCACCAAGAGCAGCACCGAGCGCCACGGGTTGCGCATGCGGCTCAGCACATAGGCCTCGGGCGCGCCGACCAGCACGCAGATCAGCGTGACGACGCCCGAGATCCAGAAGGTGCGCCAGAAGATGCCGTGGTAGTACGAGTCGGTGAAAACCTGCGCGTAGTGCTCGAGCGTGAACTCGCCGGCTTTCGGCCCGGTGGCCGGGTCGTAGACGTTGAACGACAGCACGGCGGTGAGCGCGAGCGGCACCAGCAGCAGGGCCGCGAACAGCAGCAGCGCGGGGCCCGACAGCCACCACGGCGTGGCCGCCTTGCGGGTCGAACCGCTCACGCCGCCACCGCCTCGTCGGCCGGCAGCAGGCGCGTGCAATGCGCGGGCCAGTCGATGCCGGCGTCGCTGCCTTCGTCGAGCGCGTCGCGGCCGTCGTTGGGGCTCAGCACCGTCAGGTCGCCGGCGTGCGTGCTCAGGCGATAAAGCCACTGGCTGCCGAGGAAGAAGCGTTCCTGCACCGTGCCGTCGAGCCGGCCGCGGCCGGCCTCCACCAGCTGCAGCTTCTCGGGCCGCACGCTCATCAGCACGGCCGCGCCCGAGCTGTAGCCGGTGTCGTCCACCTCGACCGCGAGCGCGCCGACCGCGACATGGCAGCTGCGCGCGCCGCAGGCCGTGACGCGGCCATTCAGCAGGTTGGCCTTGCCCACGAAGGTGGAGATGAAGCGCGTGCTCGGGTGCTCGTACACGCGGTGCGGATGGTCGATCTGCGTGGCGCAGCCGCCTTCCATCACCACCACGCGGTCGCTGATGGACATGGCCTCGCTCTGGTCGTGCGTGACCATCACCGTGGTGGTGCCGACCTTGCGCTGGATCTGGCGCAGCTCGAACTGCATCTCTTCGCGCAGCTTGGCGTCGAGGTTGGACAGCGGCTCGTCCAGCAGCAGCACCGGCGGCTCGATCACCAGCGCGCGCGCCAGCGCCACCCGCTGGCGCTGCCCGCCCGAGAGCTCGCGCGGGTAGCGCGTGGCGTGCGCTTCGAGATGAACCAGCGCCAGCGCCTGCTTCACCCGCTCGATGCGTTCGGACTTCGGCATCTTGCGCATCTCTAGGCCGAAGCTCACGTTGTCGGCCACGGTCATGTGCGGAAAGAGGGCGTAGGTCTGGAACACGATGCCCAGGCCGCGCGTGTTGGCCTTGGCATGCGTGATGTCCTTGCCCGCCAGCTCGATGCGCCCGCTGGAGACCGCCTCGAAGCCCGCGATCATCTGCAGCGTCGTGGTCTTGCCGCAGCCCGAAGGGCCGAGCAGCGAGACGAACTCGCCCTTCTCCACCGTGAGGTTCATGGCCGACACGGCGCGCGTGGCGCCGTAGAACTTGGTCACGTCGGTGAGCCGTAGGAATGACATGGAAGGGCCTTTCTGCGCGGTCGTGGATGGCGTGCAGCACCTTGGTGCACGCCATGGACAAGAGAGAACTTTCAATTCACTCTATTGCAACGATCACGCCAGTTCGCCTCGGGTATTCCATTAATCAGAATCTTTTTCATATTTATTCCGATGAATGGAATATCATGAAAGGAATAGATCTCAAGAATTCCACAGGAGCAAGGTATGGAAACCCCCTCGGCGGCCAGCGGCGGCGTGCCGCGTGTCTTTTCGGTGATCCGCGCGCTCGGTGCAGTGCAGGCCGAAGGCGGCCGCGTGACCCAGATCGCACGTTCTGTGGGCCTTACCCAGGCCACCACGCACCGGCTGCTGCAGTCGCTCATGGCCGAGGGCATGGTCGAACAGGACGAGCGCAGCAAGCTCTATCGCCTGAGCATCGATTTCTTCGCGCTCGCGGCCAGCGCCGGCAACCCCGGCGACCTGCGCTCTATTTGCCGCCCCGTGCTGCTGCGCCTGTGCGCGAGCCTGGGCGACAGCATCTTTCTCTTGGCGCGCAGCGGCTTCGACGCGATCTGCCTCGACCGCAGCGAAGGGCCGTTCCCCATCCGCTCGTTCACCGGAGACATCGGTGGGCGCATTGCGCTGGGCGTGGGGCAGGGCGCGCTCGCGATCCTGGCCTTTCTGCCCGAGGCCGAGCGCGAGGAAGTGATTCGCTTCAACCTCTCGCGCGTGCGGGAGTACGGCGTGTACGACGAGGTTTACCTGCGCACCGAGATCGAGCGCGTGCGCCAGGCCGGCTACGCGGGGCGCAACACCGGCCTGCTCGAAGGCATGGCCGGCGTGGCGGTGCCCGTCCTCGACCGCGAGGGCCGTGCCGTGGCCGCGCTGAGCGTGGGCACCATCGCCGACCGGCTCAATGCCGACCGCATGCCCACGGTGGTGGAGCTGCTCAAGCGCGAGGCGGCGGCCATCGGGCCGAAGATCAATCCCTTCGACGCGACCTTGCGGCGGCCGGCGCAGAGCCTCGCGGGTTCGCCGGCAGGGCAGCGCATCAGCTTGCCCGAGGCGCCGGGGCCCTCGGCCTGAGCCTGTGTTGGTGCGCTGCGAGCATGAAGGGCTGCTGAGGTCCTTCATGAAACGCACCAAGTCCTTCCGTTTTTTCGCTATGCAAGCGCGCGGGATTCGCAGATATTGACCTGTTGCCGCGTCCCGTCTCCCTTCGTTCTGTTCTTTCTTCTCCACCCGGAGCGCCCATGCCAGAAGCCAAATCCTCCCTTTCCGTCGCCGCCGAAATCGAGCAGCTGCTGCAGCGCCTCGGCGTTCCCGGTTCCGCCTGCACCGGCGGCGAACTGACGGTGCGCTCGCCGGTCACCGGCGAGGTGATTGCACAGGTGCCGCAGACCAGCGCCGCCGAAGCGGCCGCGGCCATCGGCCAGGCGCACGAGGCCTTCAAGGCGTGGCGCAACGTGCCGGCGCCGCGCCGCGGCGAGCTGGTGCGCCTGCTGGGCGAAGAGCTGCGCGCCGCCAAGGGCGACCTCGGCCGGCTCGTCACGCTGGAGGCCGGCAAGATCCCGTCCGAAGGCGCGGGCGAGGTGCAGGAAATGATCGACATCTGCGACTTCGCGGTCGGCCTCTCGCGCCAGCTCTACGGCCTCACGCTCGCCACCGAGCGCGCCGAGCACCGCATGATGGAAACTTGGCATCCGCTGGGCGTGTGCGGCGTGATCTCGGCCTTCAACTTTCCGGTGGCCGTGTGGTCGTGGAATGCGGCGCTGGCGCTGGTGTGCGGCGATTCGGTGGTGTGGAAGCCGTCTGAAAAGACGCCGCTCACCGCGCTGGCCACGCACGCCATTGCGCAGCGTGCCATCGCGCGTTTCGGCGATGCGCCCGAAGGCCTGCTCGGCCTGTTGCTGGGCCAGCGCGACATCGGCGAGGTGCTGGTCGACGACCACCGCGTGCCCATTCTTTCGGCCACCGGTTCCACCGCGATGGGCCGCCAGGTGGGGCCGAAGCTGGCCGCGCGCTTTGCCCGCGCCATTCTCGAACTGGGCGGCAACAACGCGGCCATCGTCACGCCTTCGGCCGACCTGGACCTCACGCTGCGCGCCATCGCGTTCTCGGCCATGGGCACGGCCGGCCAGCGCTGCACCACGCTGCGCAGGCTCTTCGTGCACGACAGCGTGTACGACGCGCTGGTGCCCAAGCTCGCCAAGGTGTACGGCAACGTTCAGGTGGGCGATCCGCGCGAGGCCGGCACGTTGGTGGGGCCGCTGATCGACCGCGCCGCCTTCGACGGCATGCAGAAGGCCTTGGGCGAATGCCGCGAGATCGGCGCCACGGTGCATGGCGGCCAGCGGGTCGACGGCATCGGCACGAAAGACGCCTATTACGTGCGCCCGGCGCTGGTGGAACTGAAGTCGCATGACGGCCCGGTGCTGCGCGAGACCTTCGCGCCCATTCTCTACGTGGTGCGCTACAGCGCGCTCGACGACGCCATCGAATGGCACAACGCGGTGGGCGCGGGCCTGTCGTCGTCGATCTTCACGCTCAACGTGCGCGAGGCCGAGCGTTTCCTGTCGAGCGCCGGCTCCGACTGCGGCATTGCCAACGTCAACATCGGACCGAGTGGCGCTGAGATCGGCGGTGCCTTCGGCGGCGAGAAGGAAACCGGCGGTGGCCGCGAAGCCGGCTCCGACAGCTGGAAGGCGTACATGCGCCGCGCGACCAACACCATCAACTACTCGACCGCGTTGCCGCTCGCGCAAGGCGTGACCTTCGAGATCAACGACTGATCGACTCCGGCCTTCTGTTCTTGCCGCGCGGCGTTTCGCCGCAGCGGCAAGACAGCGGCCGTGCGTGCCCCGGAAAAACAACCAAGGAGACAGAGAAGATGAAGATGCAATTGAAGACCCTCGCCATCGCCGCAGCGCTGCTCGCGCTCGCATTCGGCGCTTCGGCGCAGCAGGCCCCCACCGGCGGCACGCTCGACAAGATCAAGAGCAGCGGCAAGGCCGTGCTCGGCGTGCGCGAGGCCTCGCCGCCCATGGCCTACATGCTGGGCGCGAACGACAAATACGTGGGCTACCACGTCGAGCTCTGCGAGCGCGTGCTGAAGGACATCGCGCCCTCTGCCCGGCTCGAATACATGGCCGTGACGGCGCAGAACACCATCCCGCTGGTGCAGAACGGCACGCTCGACATCGGCTGCGGCCCCACCACCAACAACACCGCGCGCCAGCAGCAGGTTGCGTTTGCGCTCACCACCTATGTGAGCGAGGTGCGCATGGCCACGCGCGTCGATTCGGGCATCAGCTCGCTCGACCAATTGGCGGGCCGCACCGTGTCGGCGTCCACCGGCACCACTGCCGTGCAGCTGCTGCGCAAGCGCGAGCGCGCGCAGAACACCACCATCACCACGATGCTCGGCAAGGACCACCTCGAGAGCTTCCTGCTGATGGAGTCGGGCCGCGCCGATGCCTTTGTGCTCGACGACAACCTGCTCGCCGGCATCATCGCCAACGCGAAGAACCCGGCCGCCTACCGCATCGTCGGCGATGCGCTGGGCTCCGAGCCCATCGCGCTGTTGTTCCGCAAGGACGACCCGGCCTTCAAGACCGCGGTGGACGATGCGCTGCGCCGTCTCATGAAGAGCGGCGAGCTCGAGAAGATCTACACCAAGTGGTTCGTCGCGCCCATTCCGCCGAAGAACACCAGCCTCAACCTGCCGATGAGCACGGCCTTGAAGCAGCTCATCGCCGAGCCCAACGACAAGCCGCTGGAGGCCTACGCGAAGTGACATCCGCCGTTCTCGATTCCGCGCTTTCTTCGTCCTCCGCGTTCGAGCCCGCACAGCGTGTGCGCGCCATCGGCGTGTCGGAAATCCTGCGCATCACCGACCATGCCAACGCACTCAAGCGCGCCGGCCGGCCGGTGATCGTGCTGGGCGCGGGCGAGCCGGACGTCGACACGCCCGAGCACATTCGCGCGGCTGCGGCCCGCGCGATGGAGCGCGGCGACACGCGCTACACCGTGCTCGACGGCAGCCCGGCCATGAAGGCCGCGGTGCAGCTCAAGTTCAAGCGCGACAACGCGCTGGACTTTGCGTTGAATGAAATCAGCGTGGGCGCGGGCGCCAAGCAGGTGATCTTCAACGCGCTGATGGCCAGCCTGAATCCGGGCGACGAGGTGATCCTGCCCGCGCCTTACTGGACCTCTTACGCGGACATCGTGCAGATCTGCGGCGGCGTGCCGGTGAGCGTGCCTTGCAGCGCAGAGCACGGCTTCCGGCTGGAGGCAGCGCAGCTCGAGGCGGCCATCACGCCGCGCACGCGCTGGCTCTTTCTGAACTCGCCGTCGAACCCGAGCGGCGCAGCCTACAGCGCGGCGCAGCTCGCGCCGCTGTGCGAAGTGCTGCTGCGGCATCCCAAGGTGTGGGTACTGGCCGACGACATCTACGAACACATCCTCTACGACGGCCTGGCTTTCGCCACGCCGGTGGCCGTGGAGCCGCGGCTGCGGGAACGCACGCTTACCGTCAACGGTGTTTCGAAGGCCTATGCGATGACCGGCTGGCGCCTGGGCTACGGTGCCGGGCCGCGCGCGCTGATCGCGGCCATGGCGGTGGTGCAGAGCCAGTCGACCTCGTGCCCGTCGTCGGTGAGCCAGGCCGCCGCGATCGAGGCGCTGACCGGTCCTCAGGACATCGTGGCCGAGCGGTGCGCCGATTTCCAGGCGCGGCGCGATTTCGTGGTGGCCGCGTTGAACCGAGCGCCGGGGCTGCATTGCCGCGTGCCCGAAGGCGCCTTCTATACCTTTGCGAGCTGCGCCGGCGTCCTTGGTCGGCGCACCCGCGGCGGCGTGCTGCTGCAGACCGACAGCGACTTCTGCAACTACCTGCTGCAGGATTTCGAAGTGGCGGTGGTGCCGGGCAGCGTGTTCGGGCTGGCGCCGTATTTCCGCATTTCGTATGCCACGTCGATGGCGCAGCTCGAGGAGGCGTGTGCACGCATTGCCGCGGCATGCGAAGCTCTCACATGAATTTCTCCCTCCCCTTCCGGGGGAGGGCAGGGGTGGGGGCAGGCGGCGTGTCTGTCACCGTCGGCGTGGTTGACGCCGTCTGCCCCCATCCCAACCTTCCCCCAGAGGGGGAAGGAGCGAATACCAAGACCTTCATTGCATTGGACACAGCATGACTTCTTCCCGCACCGGCGGCCAGATCCTGGTCGACCAGCTCATCACCCACGGCGTCGAGCAGCTCTTCTGCGTGCCCGGTGAAAGTTTCCTGGCCGTGCTCGACGCGCTGCACGACGCATCCATCGACGTGACGGTGTGCCGCCAGGAAGGCGGCGCCACGATGATGGCCGAGGCGCAGGGCAAGCTCACGGGCAAGCCGGGCGTGTGCTTCGTCACGCGCGGTCCGGGCGCCACCAATGCGGCGGCCGGCGTGCACATCGCGCACCAGGATTCGACGCCGCTGCTGCTCTTCGTGGGCCAGGTCGCGCGCGAGGCGCTGGGCCGCGAAGCCTTCCAGGAGCTGGACTACGGTGCGGTGTTCGGCACCATGGCCAAGTGGGTGGTGCAGATCGACGATCCCGCGCGGGTGCCCGAGCTGGTCTCGCGCGCCTTCCATGTCGCCACGTCGGGCCGGCCGGGGCCGGTGGTGATCGCGCTGCCCGAAGACATGCTGACCGAAGCCGCCACGGTGGCCGATGCGCAGCCCTACGCGGTGGTTGAAACCCATCCCGGTGCGGTGCAGATCGCCGAGTTGCAACAGCGCTTGTCAGAGGCGCAGCGGCCCGTGGTCATCCTGGGCGGCAGCCGCTGGTCCGAAGCCGCGGCCCTGCAGTTCGCCGGTTTCGCCGAGGCTTTCTCGCTGCCGGTGTACTGCTCGTTCCGCCGCCAGATGCTGCTGTCGGCCGATCATCCCTGCTACGCGGGCGACCTGGGCCTGGGCGCGAATCCGCGCATGCTCGAGCGCATCCGCAATGCCGACCTGGTGCTGCTGGTGGGCGGGCGCCTGTCCGAAGTGCCGTCGCAAGGTTATGAGCTGCTCGCGATTCCGCAGCCCAGGCAGGCCCTGGTGCATGTGCACGCCGATGCCGACGAGCTCGGCAAGCTCTACCGCCCGGCGCTGGGCATCCATGCCACGCCGCAGGCTTTCGCCGAAGCCGTGTCCGCGCTGCGCCCGGCTTCAGCGCCCGTGTGGCAGGCCGAGACCCAGGCCGCACGCGAAGACTTCCTGCGCTGGAGCGATCCGGCGCCCATCCGCATTCCGGGCCCGCTGCAGATGGGTGAAGTGATGCAGCACCTGCGCGAAGTGCTGCCGGCCGACACCATCTTCTGCAACGGCGCGGGCAACTTCGCGACCTGGGTGCACCGCTTCTGGCCGTTTCGCGCGTTTGCGAGCCAGCTGGCGCCCACCAGCGGATCGATGGGCTATGGCCTGCCGGCGGGCGTGGGCGCCAAGCGGCTGTGGCCGCAGCGCGAGGTGGTGGTGTTCGCGGGCGACGGCGACTTCATGATGCATGGACAGGAGTTCGCCACCGCCGTGCAGTACGGGCTTCCGATCATCGTGGTGCTGCTCGACAACGCCATGTACGGCACCATCCGCATGCACCAGGAAAAGCACTATCCCGGCCGCGTGAGCGCCACGCAGCTCAAGAACCCCGACTTCCGTGGCTACGCCGAGGTGTTCGGCGGCCATGGCGAGCGCGTGGCCAGCACCGAGGAGTTCGGCCCCGCGCTGGCGCGGGCGCGTGCGAGCGGCAAGCCCGCGATCCTGCATTGCCTGCTCGACCCGGAAGCCATCACGCCGGTCAGCACGCTGCAGTCGATCCGCAAGGCCGCTCTCGCTGCCGGCTGAAAGAGGAAGAAGGAATCAGCCCAGTCCGCCCGCGTAGCGCGGCAGCGGGTTCGGCGGATTGCCGTCGGGCGCACGTGCCGCCAGCCGTGCGGCGCGCGCCAATGGCTCCATGGCCTGCTCGAGGCGGGTGGCGAGCAGATAGAGATCCTCGTCCTTGGTCTCGGCGGCATGTGCGCGCGTCATGCGCACGATCTCCGCGGCGTACTCGGCGTTGGTGGCCATCCATTCGGTGTCGGTCACGCGTCCATGCTTTCGCCGCAGCGCGACATGAAGGCGCGCGGCGAGGGCAATGCGATCGCTTTCGGACATGGACATGGGGCGGTCCTCCAGGAATGGCTCGTCCGTTTGCGTGCACAAGTCGTGCCACATCGTGGGACGCACCTCATTAACGCGTGGAAACACTTTTGTATGGGAAGAGGCCTGCGGAGGTAAGGAAAAGCGGGTTATTCCCAATGCACTGAGCCGGTGCACCCCCTAAAGTCTGCCCACTCGCGAACGGGCCAAGCTCGTACTGCCGAGGGTCCGAGGAGACAAATTCGGTCTACAACAAAAATTCTTCAAGGCTTCCGTTCGAGAAGCCGTGCTTGAACTTGAAAGGCGCCGCTGGTCGGCGCCTTTTTTATGCCCGCCGCATGGCGCCGGCCCTGGCGTTTCTCTCTGGCCAAAGAGAGCGCCTGCGCCCGTCACACCTTTGGATGAAGCTCCCTTTTTGATAGCGCTACGGGTGCGACAATCCAGCCATGGAAATGCTGGTGGTAACGGGCGCCTCGCTGCTCGCGGGCTTTGTCGATTCGATCGTAGGCGGTGGCGGACTGATCCTCGTGCCGGCGCTTTTTGCGGTCTTCCCGGGCGCGCCGCCAGCCACGTTGCTGGGCACCAACAAAAGTGCTTCGATTTGGGGCACGGCGGCCGCGGCGGCCCAATTCAGCCAGCGGGTCCAGATGCGCTGGGGCGCCCTGTGGCCGGCTGCGGTGCTCGGTTTCGCGGGATCCATGCTGGGCGCCTGGGGCGTGACGGTGTTCCCTGGCGATTTCTTGCGCCGGGCGCTGCCCATCGTGCTCGTCGGAGTGCTGATCTACACGGTGGTGCGCAAGGACCTGGGGCGCAATCATGTCCCGCGTTTCAGCGGCCGAGCCGAAACGCTGGCGGCCTGCGCCATCGGGCTGTCGATCGGCTTCTATGACGGGTTCTTCGGCCCCGGCGCGGGCAGCTTTCTCGTCTTCCTGTTCGTGCGCTGGATGGGTTATGACTTCCTGAACGCGTCGGCCTCGGCCAAGGTCATCAACACGCTCACCAATGCCGCGGCCCTGCTGCTGCTGGCGCTCAAGGGGCATGTCTGGTGGCACTATGGGCTGGTGATGGCGGTGGCCAACGTGGCCGGCAGCTTGCTGGGTACGCGTGTTGCCCTGAAGCACGGGGCAGGCTTCGTGC
Source organism: Variovorax palleresanus (assembly GCF_051144945.1). NCBI lineage: Bacteria > Pseudomonadati > Pseudomonadota > Betaproteobacteria > Burkholderiales > Comamonadaceae > Variovorax > Variovorax palleresanus. The sequence goes on from NZ_JBJNVP010000002.1 coordinate 2,968,302, forward strand.
GGGTGGTGTTCATCGTCGTCGTGAGCGCGCTGATCTTGAAGACCGCCTACGACGCATTCCTGAAATAGCGAAAAAAAACGAGAAAGCCTCATTTCATGGCATTGCCAGAGCCCGCCGTCGAACCACCCGCTCCCGTCAGCTTCTGGCAGGCCTTCGGCTACTGGCTCAAGCTCGGCTTCATCAGCTTCGGCGGCCCGGCCGGACAGATTGCGTTGATGCACCAGGAGCTGGTCGAGCGCCGACGCTGGATCTCGGAGAAGCGCTTTCTGCATGCGCTCAACTACTGCATGCTGCTGCCCGGCCCCGAAGCCCAGCAGCTGGCGACCTACATCGGCTGGCTCATGCACCGCACCTGGGGCGGTATTGCGGCGGGCGTGCTCTTCGTGCTGCCCTCGCTCTTCATCCTGATTGCGCTGTCGTGGGCCTACATGGCCTACGGCAACGTGCCGGCCGTGGCGGGCCTGCTCTACGGTGTGAAGCCAGCGGTGACGGCCATCGTGCTGTTCGCCGCCTGGCGCATCGGCTCGCGGGTGCTCAAGAACGCATGGCTCTGGGCGATTGCGGTGGCCGCCTTCGTGGCGATCTTTGCGCTACGCCTGCCATTTCCGCTGATCGTGCTTGCCGCCGGAGCCGTCGGCTACTTCGGCAGCCGGTTCGCGCCGGCGTACTTTGCACCGGGCGGCGGACACGGAGCCGCCGCGGCATCGTCCGGCCCGGCGCTGATCGATGACGACACCCCGACGCCGCCGCACGCGCTTTTCGGCTGGGGCCGATTCGCGCGCGTGCTGGCGGTGTTTCTCTTGCTGTGGCTTGGCGCCCTGGGCGCGCTCACGGCGCTGTACGGATGGAGCGGCGCACTCACGCAGATGGCCTGGTTCTTCACCAAGGCGGCACTGCTGACCTTCGGCGGCGCCTATGCGGTGCTGCCCTACGTGTTCCAGGGGGCGGTCGACCACTACCACTGGCTCAGCGCCACGCAGATGATCGACGGACTGGCGCTCGGAGAAACCACGCCCGGCCCATTGATCATGGTGGTGTCGTTCGTGGGTTTCGTCGGTGGCTGGGGGCAGGCGCTGTTCGGCCCGCATGCGCTGTTCGCGGCCGGCGCGGCAGCGGCGGCGGTGGTGACCTTCTTCACCTTCCTGCCGTCGTTCCTGTTCATTTTGCTGGGCGGCCCTTTCATCGAGTCGACCCACGGCAACCTGAAGTTCACCGCCCCGCTGACCGCCATCACCGCGGCCGTGGTCGGCGTGATCGTCAACCTGGCGGTCTTCTTCGCCTACCACGTGCTCTGGCCCGCGGGCTTGTCAGGCCCCTTCGAGATTCCCTCCGCGGTCATCGGCGTCATTGCGGCCATCGCGCTTTTCCGCTTCAAGGCCGGTGTGATCCCGGTGGTGCTCGCCTCCGCATTGGCCGGCATGGCCTGGCAACTGCTCATGCGCTGACGCTCGCGGAGCCTATCCCTTGACGAAAGGCTTCTCTTCGCGCCCGGCTCGACGAGCAGCCACGCCGCCAAGCAGCAGCACCGCTGCGGACCGGCGGAAACGAAAAAAGCTCCCGAAGGAGCTTTTTTTTTCATTCAGAGAGCCGGGGCTCTCTTGATGAGTGCGGGAAAGCGCGTGAGGGCTTAGTAGCCGCCGCGGCCACCGCCGCCGCCGCCGTAGCCGCCGCCACCACCGCTGCGGCCACCGCCGCCGCCGCCGCCACCGTAGCCGCCGCCGCCACCACCGCCGTAACCACCACCACCGCCGCCGCCGCCGTAGCCGCCGCCACCACCGGTACGGGGGGGACGAGCTTCCATCGGACGTGCTTCGTTCACGGTCAGGGCGCGGCCCTGGAGCGAATGGCCGTTCATGGCTTCAACGGCAGCCAGCGCTTCAGCGTCGGTGCCCATTTCCACGAAACCGAAGCCCTTGGAGCGGCCGGTGTCGCGTTCCATCATGACCTTGGCGCTGACGATCGAGCCGAACTCGCCGAAAGCCTGTTCCAGGTCGTTATCACGCACGGAGTAGGCGAGGTTGCCTACGTAGAGTTTCTTGCCCATTGAGGGACTCCTAATTCAAACCAACAATACAAAGCGATGGAGTCCCAGAATCACAACAAACAAATGCGCTGTGGCGCGAAACTGACCGATCACCGAATTACGTGCACGGGAGCATGCTCACAGACACGTAGGCCGGATTATCAAGCCGAACTGGAAAAAGCGTGGCGAAATCCGCTGTTATTACGAAACATCACGTCCTGACGGGCGGTTTCGCAACGGTTGGAGCAGGCCGGAAAGCCCGTTGTGGTCTATTTCATGCATCAAATGGAGCAGCCGGCCGATCTCGCCCGAGGGAAAACCCTCGCGCGCAAACCAATTCAGATAATTTCCGGGCAAATCGGCAATCAATGTGCCCTTGTGTTTGCCAAAGGGCATTTCGAGCGTGACGAGACGCTGCAGGTCTTCGGGTTTCATACGCTTCAGCCTCCCGCACGCTTGACCGTGTGGCCCTGCTTCACAAGGGCGGCGATCACCAGTTCACGGTGATCGCCCTGGATCTCGATGGTGCCGTCCTTCACGGTGCCGCCCGAGCCGCAGGCCGTCTTGAGCTGCTTGCCCACGGCCGCGAGCGCGGCCGCATCGAGCGCGAGGCCCTTGACCACGGTCACGCCCTTGCCTTTGCGGCCCTTGGTCTCGTGCGATACACGCACAATGCCATCGGTGGCCGGAATGCGCGCCTTGTTTTCCTTGCAGCGGCACTGCGCCATCGGCGCGCGGCAATCGGGGCACATGCGGCCGCCCGCCTCGGTGGAGTACACCAGGGCGCTGGCCTGATTGCTTTTCATCGTTGCCATTCGATCGCTCTCTTCTTCAAATCTGCTTCACGGCTTCCGGTTTCATCTCTCTCTGCCTCTCCACATGCCATTCGACTCACTGGGCCTGGCCCCCGCGCTCGTGCAGGCCGCCGCCGAAAGCGGCTATGCCGCGCCGACCGCCATCCAGGCTGCGGCCATTCCCGCCATTCTGCAAGGCCGCGACGTCCGGGGTTCGGCGCAGACCGGTTCCGGCAAGACCGCCGCATTTTCCCTCCCGCTGCTGCAGCGCCTGGCCGCCGAACCTGCGCAAACGCCGCGTCGCGTGCGCGCGCTGGTGCTCGTGCCCACGCGCGAACTCGCGGCCCAGGTCGGCGAGACGATGCGCAGCCTGGCGCAGCACCTGCCCGAGCGGCTCAAGATCGCCATTGCCTTCGGCGGCGTGTCGATCAACCCGCAGATGATGAGCCTGCGCGGCGGCGCCGACATCGTGGTGGCCACGCCGGGCCGCCTGCTCGACCTGGTGGACCACAACGCGCTGAAGCTCAACGCCGTGTCCGTGCTCGTGCTCGACGAGGCCGACCGCCTGTTCGACCTCGGCTTTGCCGAGGAACTGGGCCGCATCCTCGCGCTGCTGCCGCCGCGGCGCCAGAACCTGCTGTTCTCCGCCACCTTCCCGCCCGCCATCCAGGCGCTGGCCGACGGCACGCTGAAGGAACCGGCGGTGATCGACGTGCAGGGCGAGCCCGGCACCGAGCCCGCCATCGTGCAGCGCGTGATCGAGGTCGACGCCAACCGACGCACGCAGCTGCTGCGCCACCTGCTGAAAGAAAACGAGTGGGGCCGCGTGCTGGTCTTCGTCGCCACGCAGCATGCGGCGCAGACCGTGGCCGAGAAGCTCTACAAGAACGGCGTCTACGCCGTGCCCTTCCACGGCGACATCGCGCAGGGCACGCGCACCGGCATCCTCGCGCAGTTCAAGGAGAGCCGGTGGGACGTGGTGATTGCCACCGACCTGGCCGCACGCGGCATCGACATTGCGCAGCTCCCGGTGGTGATCAACTACGACCTGCCGCGTTCGCCCACCGACTACATCCACCGCATCGGCCGCACTGGCCGCGCTGGCGAGAGCGGGCTGGCCATCAGCTTCGTGAGCGCGGCCACCGAGGCGCACTTCCGCCTGATCGAAAAGCGCCAGGGCCTGAGTCTTCCGCGCGAGCGCATCGAAGGCTTCGAGCCGACCGAGGCCGCCGTGCCGATGGTCGATGCCTCGGGCACTGGCGGCATCAAGGGCACGCGGCCGAGCAAGAAGGACAAGCTGCGCGCGGCGAACGCACTGGCCGCGGGCCGGCCAGGCGAAAGCGAGCAGAACGACTGACCCCAGGACTAGAGCCAGCCCAGCTGCCGGGCGGCCAGCTCCTTCATGATCTCCTCGGCGCCACCGCCGATCATCATGACCTTCACTTCGCGGTAGATGCGCTCGCTCACCGTGCCGCGCATGAAGCCCATGCCGCCGAGGATCTGCACGGCCTGGTCGGCGCAGAACTGCATGGTCTGCGTGGCGTGGTTCTTGAGCATGCAGACCTTTGCGACCCACTCGGGCGCGTTGAAACGGCCCGCCGCCTCGAGTGCATCGCCTTCGGCCGACACCGCTTCGAGCCAGGCCTCGGTCGAGGCGATGCGCATCTGCATGTCCACCAGCTTGTGGCGCACCGCCTGGTGCTCGATGAGCGCAGCGCCGAAGGTCTTGCGCTCGCGCGACCACGCCAGCGCCTCGTCGAGGCAGGCCTCTGCGAAGCCGAGCGCGCCGGCCGCGAGGCCGATGCGCTCGCCGTTGAAGTTGCCCATGACCATGCGAAAACCCGCGCCTTCTTCGCCGAGCAGGTAGCGCGCGGGCACGCGCACGTTGTCGAAATGCAGCTGCGCGGTGTCGGAGCACCACCAGCCCATCTTCGCGAGGCGCGTGCGCGTGAGGCCGGCCGCATCGCCGGGCACCAGCAGCATCGAGATGCCGCCCGTACCGCGCCCTTCGCCGGTGCGCACGGCCACCGTGATCCAGTCGGCGCGCATGCCCGAGGTGATGAAGGTCTTTTCGCCATTCACCAAGTAGTGTTCTCCGTCGCGTCTTGCCGTGGTGCGCAGCGCCGCCACGTCGGAGCCGCCGCCGGGCTCGGTGATGGCAAGCGCCGAGATCTTCTCGCCGCGCAGCACGGCCGGCACGACCTCGGCGCGCACGGCGTCGCTCGCATGCAGCACCACCGGCGGCAGGCCGATGTTGTGCGAGAACAGGCTCGCGAGCACGCCGCCGCTTTTGCCGTGCCGCGCGAGAGCGATCCACGCCGGGAGCTTGAGCGCATACGAAGCTGGCGTACCGCCGAACGCTTCGGGATAGCCGAGACCGAGCAGCCCGAGTTCCGCGGCGCGCGCATAGAGCGCGCGCGGAAATTCGCCCGCGTCGTCCCAGGCTTCGACATTCGGCGCGATCTCGTTTTCGGCAAAGCGCCGCACCGTGTCGGCGAGCGCCGCGCGGTCGGCTTGCAGTTCGGCGTCCATCGCGCTTCAGCCGCGCGGCGGCCGCTTGGCGATGCCCATGGTCTTCGCGAGGATGCCGAGCATCACCTCGTCCGCACCGCCGCCGATGGAGCCCAGCCGGCCGTCGCGGTACAGGCGCGAGACGCGGTTCTCGAGCGTGAAGCCCATGCCGCCCCAGAACTGCAGGCAGGTGTCGGCCACCTGGCGCGTGAGCCGGCCGGTCTTCAGCTTGGCCATCGACGCCAGCTCGAGCACGTCCTCGCCTTGCACGTGCAGGTCGCAGGCGCGGTAGGTGAGGGCGCGCAGCGCCTCCACTTCGGTCTTGAGCTCGGCCAGCTTGAACTGCACCCACTGCTGGTCGGCCAGCGTGGCCCCGAACATCTTGCGCTCCTGCGCCCATGCGATGGTCTGGGCGATGCAGTCCTCCATCGGTTCGAGCGAACTCGCGGCGGCCCACAGGCGCTCTTCCTGGAACTGCTGCATCTGGTAGACGAAGCCCTGGCCTTCTTCGCCGATGCGATAGCGCTGCGGCACGCGAACGTTGTCGAAGTAGATGAGCCCCGTGTCGCTCGAATGCATGCCGATCTTGCGGATCTTCTTCGCCTTCTCGATGCCGGGGCTGTCCATGGGCACCATCACGAGCGACTTGTTGCGATGCACCGGTCCGTCGCCGGTGTTGACCAGCATGCACATCCAGTCGGCCTGCAGGCTGTTGGTGATCCACATCTTCTGGCCGCTGATGAGGTAGTCGCCGCCGTCCTTGCGCGCATGGCTCTTCAGGCCCGCCACGTCGCTGCCCGCGCCGGGCTCGCTCACGCCGATGCAGCCGACCGTGTCGCCCGCGATGGCGGGCGCCAGGAACTCGCGCCGTAGTTCGTCGCTGCCGAAGCGCGCGAGTGCGGGCGTGCACATGTCGGTCTGCACGCCGATCGCCATCGGCACGCCGCCGCAGCTCACGTGGCCCAGCGCCTCGGCCATGGCCATCGCATACGAATAGTCCAGCCCTGCGCCGCCGAATTCCTCGGGCTTGTTGAGGCCCAGCATGCCCAGGTTGCCGAGCTTCCTGAAGACCTCGTGCGCGGGAAAGATCTCGGCCTCTTCCCATTCGTCGACGTGCGGATTGATCTCGTCGTCGATGAAGCGGCGCAGCGTCTTCTGGATCTCGAGATGTTCGTGGGTGTACTGCATGCGGTTGTCTCCAATCAATCGCTCGGTGATTCGCCGCCGTCCTGGAACACGCGCGGCGTCTCGGCCAGGTGAAAGCCGTCGAAAGGACGCACCGCCGCGCGCTGCCGCGCCTGTGCGTCGGGCAGCGCCATCGGCCAGCCCATGCGCACCTGCGGCCGTGCGCCGTCCACGCGCAGCACGCTGCCGCTGATGAAGCTCGCCGCCGGGCTCAGCAGGAAGGCGATGGCGGCCGAGGTCTCGGCCTCGTTGCCGAAGCGGCCCGCGGGCACGGTGTTGCGCATCGCGCGCAGCATGTCGCCGGCCTCGGGCGGGTAGTGGTCCATGCCGCTCGACGCGATGTAGCCCGGCGCCACGGCGTTCACGCGCACGCCGCTCGCGGCCCATTCGAGCGCGGCCGTTTCGGTGAAGCTCACCATGCCCGCGCGCGCGGCGCCGCTGTGGCCCATGTTGGGCATGGAGCCCCACATGTCGGCCACGATGTTGACGATGGCACCGCCGTGCGCCTGCATGCTTTGCACGAAGCATTCGCGCGCGACGAGGAAGCCGCCCGTGAGGTTGGTGTGGATCACCGCCTCCCAGCCCTTGGCCGAAATGGCCGCGAGCGGCGTGATGTACTGGCCGCCCGCGTTGTTGACGAGCCCGTCGATGCGGCCATGCGTCGCAACGATGTCGGCGACCGCCGTGCGCACCGCCTCTTCCTGCCGGATGTCGAAGGCCTGGATGCCTGCCTTGCCACCTGCCTCGGCGATCTCGGCCTGCACCTGCTGCAGCTTTTCGGCCTTGCGGCCGACCAGCACCACCTCTGCACCCAGCGATGCGAGTTCGTGTGCCGTGCAGCGGCCGATGCCCGAGCCGCCGCCGGTGACGACGATCACCTGCCCGGCGAACAGCCCGGGCGCGAACACGGAACGGTAGCGGGAAGATGCATTCATTCGAAAGGCTTCCGGAAAAACTGGACAAGCGCAGTGTGCGCCGTCATGCGTCCGCAATCTCCGCCACCACATGGCGCGCGGCCACCTGCGCGCCCAGCGCCACGTGCAGCGCGGCAACGCGGCCGGCGCGCGGCGCGCAATGCACATGTTCCATCTTCATCGCTTCGAGCGTGACGAGCGGCTGGCCGGCGGCGACGGCATCACCCTCGGCCACCAGCAGCGCGATGACGCGGCCGTTCATCGAGGCGCGCAGCAGGCCGTCGCCGGCCGCGGCATCGGCGCGGGGCACGGCGACATGCGTGAGGTCCTGCAGTTCGAAGGCCTGGCCGCGAAAGTGGAACCACAAGCGATCGGCGGATGCGCGCACTGCCATAGCCTGCTCCGAGACGCCGCCGCACGAAAAGCGCACGCTGCCATCGCCGGGCAGCGACAGCAACTCGATCCGGGCCGGCGGCGCTGCATCGAGCGCGACATCGAAACGGCCCGAACCCCGCGGCGTCACCCGCACCGCGTGCACCTTGCCGTTGAGCGAAAAACGCAGGGCGTTGGGCAGCGTGTGCGCAATCGGCGAAGGCCATCCGCGCTCGCCCAGCTGAAGCAGCAGCGCGGCCAGCCATACGGCGCGGTCTTCCGTGGCGGCATCAGGCGCGAGCAATGCATCGGCGTGCTCGGCAATGAACGCCGTCGTCGCCTTGCCGTCGGCAAACACAGGGTGCGACAGGGCGCGCTGCAAGAGTTGCTGGTTGGTTGCGATGCCCAATGCCACCGTGTCCTGCAGCCCTGCGATCAGCCGCCGTCTCGCTTCGTCGCGCGTGCGGCCGTGCGCCACGAGCTTGGCGATCATCGAGTCGTAGAAAGGCGGCACCGCCGCGCCATCACGCAGCGCGTGCTCGACGCGCAGGGCCGGCGAAGGCCGCCATGCGGCGAGCGTGCCGCTTTGCGGCATGAAGCCCTGCTGCGGGTCTTCGGCGCAGAGCCGCACCTCGATCGCATGGCCGCTCATGCGCACGCCGTCCTGATCAAGGGGCAGCGGCTCGCCGGCCGCAACGCGCAGCTGGAGCTCGACCAGGTCGAGCCCCGTCACCGCTTCGGTCACCGGGTGTTCCACCTGCAGCCTCGTGTTCATTTCCATGAACCAGTACTGGCCCTCGGCGTCGAGCAGGAACTCGAGCGTGCCCGCGCCTTCGTAGCCGATGGCCTTGGCCGCCGCCACGGCCGTCGCACCCATGCGTTCGCGCAAGGCAGCGGACACGGCCGGCGAGGGCGATTCCTCGATCACCTTCTGATGCCGCCGCTGCACCGAGCAGTCGCGCTCGCCGAAATGGATGGCGTGGCCGTGCCGGTCGGCAAACACCTGGATCTCGATATGCCGCGGTGCAACGATTGCGCGCTCCAGGATCACGGTTGCGTCGCCGAAAGCATGGAGTGCTTCGGACTGCGCGCTTTGCAGCAGTTCGGCAAACGCCGCAGCCGAAGGCACGAACCGCATGCCGCGTCCGCCGCCCCCCGCCGTCGCCTTGATCATCACCGGCCAGCCGATGCGTGCCGCCTCCGCGGCGAGCGTGGCGGTGCGCTGGTCCTCGCCTTGATAGCCCGGAATGCACGGCACGCCGGCCGCCTGCATCAGGCGCTTGGCACCGGCCTTGTCGCCCATGGCGCGAATGGCCGCGGGCGAGGGGCCGATGAAGACCAGCCCCGCATCCAGGCAGGCCTGCGCGAACTCCGCGTTCTCGGCCAGGAAGCCGTAGCCCGGGTGCACCGCCTTGGCGCCGCTGGCGTGCGCGGCCTCGATGATGGCGGCGATGTTCAGGTAGCTTTGCGCGGGCAGCGGCTCGCCGATGCACACGGCCTGGTCGGCTTGCCGCACATGCTCGGCTTCTGCGTCCGCGCTCGAATACACGGCCACCGTGTGATAGCCCATGGCACGCGCCGTGCGCATCACGCGCACCGCGATTTCGCCGCGGTTGGCGATGAGGATCTTGTTGAAGCTCATGGCCGCGCCACCGAAAACTGCATTGCCTGCGGCACGCGCGCATCGGCGTCGCGGCAGACAGCAAGCACTTCCGCCAGCACCGCGCGTGTGTCGCGCGGGTCGATCACGCCGTCGTCGAGCAGCAGCGCGCTGGTGGTGAACACGCTGGTCTGGCGCTCGAAGCGCTCGACGATCTGCCGCTGCATGGCATCGATCTTCGCGCGGTCGACCGTTCCCTTGCGAGACATTCCGGCTTCCATCACGATGGCCATGGTCTGTGCAGCCTGCTCGCCGCCCATCACCGCGGTGCGCGCGTTGGGCCACGAAAAGCAGAAGCGCGGCGCAAAGCCGCGGCCGCACATGCCGTAGTTGCCTGCGCCGTAAGAGGCGCCGCAATGCAGCGTGACCTGCGGCACGGTGGCGCTGGTCACGGCCTGGATCATCTTGGCGCCGTGCTTGATGATGCCGGCCTCTTCATGCGCGCGGCCCACCATGTAGCCGGTGATGTTCTGCAGGTAGACGATGGGCGTGCGCGACTGGCAGCAGGCCTGGATGAAGTGCGTGGCCTTGGTCGCACCATCGGAGTCGATGGGCCCGTTGTTGGTGACGATGCCCACGGCGTGGCCTTCGAGCCGCATGTGCCCGCACACCGTGGCGCTGCCATAGTGCGCGCTGAATTCGAGGAACTCGGAGCCGTCGGCAATGCGCGCGATGACCTCGCGCATGTCCACCGGCCGCCGTCCATCGCCCGGCATGATGCCGAGCAGTTCTTCGGCCTCGTACAGCGGCGGCGCAAAGCGGCGCGGCGCCTCGTCGCGCGCCCAGTCGATGCCGCCGAGAATCGAGCGCGCGATGCGGATCGCGTCGCGGTCGTCCTCGGCCAGGTAGTCGCCAAGGCCGGAGACGTGGGTATGCATCACGGCGCCGCCCAGCTCTTCCTCGGTCGCGATCTCGCCGGTGGCAGCCTTGAGCAGCGGCGGCCCCGCCAGGAAGGCGCGGGTGCGATCCCGCACCATCACGATGTAGTCTGAAAGCCCCGTCTGGTAAGCGCCGCCCGCGGTGGACGAGCCGTGCGTCACCGTCACCACCGGCAGCCCCGCGGCGGAGAGCCGCGCCAGGTTGCGGAAGATGCCGCCACCGCGCACGAAGTCCTGCACGCGGTATTGCATGAGATTGGCACCCGCGCTTTCCACCAGCTGGACATACGGCAGCTTGTTTTCGAGCGCGATCTCCTGCACGCGCAATTGCTTGTCCAGGCCCATGGGCTGCAGCGCGCCCGCGTCGATGCCCGAGTCGGACGCGCTGACCATGCAGCGCACGCCCGAGACCCGGCCGATGCCCGCGATCACGCCGCCACCGGGCACGCTCTTGCCGAGGTCTTCGTTGTCGTGGCCCAGCCCCGCGAGCGAGGCCAGCGGCAGAAAGGGCGCGCCGGTGTCGAGCAGCAGCGCGAGCCGTTCGCGCGGCAGCAGCTGGCCACGCCTGGCAAAGCGCTCGGCCGAGGCATTCGAGGCCGCCACCGAGCGGGCCTCGTGCGACCGCACCTGCCCGAGCAGCGCGAGCATGCCGGCGCGGTGGGCCTGGAAGGATTCGCTGGCCGTGTGCAGCCGGGATTCGATGGCGGGCATGGAGGAGTCAGTGCAGAACGCTTTCGCTCTGCACCGACTCTAGGGCGCCGATGCGCGCCCGGCTTGCGCCAATTAGCTGGTGCGGGCCCGCTGCGGCGCAGCGGGTGCGTCCAGGCTGGAGCCCGTGATCACCCAGTAGATGAAGATCAGCACCGCACCGGCCGTGCCGAACACCGTCAGGCCCATGTAGTTGCCGCCGATGGCCAGTGCATCGGTGGGCGCGGCCGCGATGCAGATCATGCTGGCGGCGCTCATGCCCACGTAGTGCATGGTGCAGACGGCAACCCCCATCACCGCGGCGGCGGCGATCTGGTGGCTCAGCCGGCGCAGGTTGAAGGCCAGCCACAGGGCCGCGCCGGCCGCGGTGATCGCAATGGCCACCGACAGCGCCACGATGGTGGGGTCGAAGTCCATCGAAGCGCGCATGTTCATTGCGAACATGCCCATGTAGTGCATCACGCAGACGCCCACGCCGGCCAGCAGGCTGCCGGCCAGCCAGCCGGTCTTGCTGAATTTGCGCCGGCCGCCCGCCAGGTACAGCGCAATGCCCGAGATCAGGATGGCTGCCACGAGCGACACCACGGTCAGCGGCACGTTGTACGAAATGCCGACCGGCAGCCGGTACGCCAGCATGCCGATGAAATGCATCGACCAGATGCCAATGCCCCCCAGCGCCACCGCGGCGCACGCCACGACCGCGAGATTGGGTTTGCCGTCGGCGCCAACCATGCGCCCCGCACAGATCAGCGCCACCAGGGAACCTGCGAACGAGATGAGGAACGAGAGTGCCACCAGCCCGAGCGAATACTCGGGCGACAGCAGTTGGCCTACGACGAGGGGAGTCATGTTTTTATCTCCAAAGAGAACGACTCGCCGCCGACGGCCGGCTGGCCAAAAGGTGTAACGAGACGCCCGCCGAGGAGTTTGTAATACTTGTTTTTAAAAGTAAATCACTTCTTCATGCCTTGTCGGCGCCTCAGTTTTTCGGGCGGATCCGATAAATCGCGTTGTTCCGGTCGGCTGACATGTAGATGGTTCCGTCGCTGCCCACCGCGACCCCTGTGACCACGTAAGGCGGCGGCAAGCCGGGGCTGGCGGCCAGCCCGATCGGCAGGTTTTCCGCCACCGTGCGGCGCGATCCGTTGGCGGGGTCGATTTCCACCAGCCGGCGCGCCGCGCTTTCGGCCACGATGAAGCTGCCCCAGGGCGTTTGCGCCACGCCCTCGGGCAAGGCCAGACCCTCGGCAACGGCGCGCAGCGGGGCGCTGGCGTCAAGCGGAATGCGGGTCAGCTTGCCGGCCGCCTCGGTCACGTAGAGCGCCCCGTCCCGCCCGACGATCATCTGCACCGGCCCGCCCAGTCCGCTGGCGAGCACTTGCTTCTCCGCGAAGCGAAGGCCTCGCGCGCGGGTGATGGTGCCGGTGGCAATCTCGGCATAGATCACGCTGCCATCGGGCATGGGGATCGCATCGAAAGGCGCCTTCAGTCCGTGGATGGTTTCCACGGTCCTGAGGGTCTGGCGATCGACCAACTGCACCGTGCCCGTGAACCACGAGGTCAGCGCGAAGAGCGTGCCCGAGACGCCGATCGCGAAGGGGTAGTCGAGCTCGGGATCGCGCTGCATGCGGAACACGTCGCGCACTTCGCCGGTACGCACGTTCACCTGGCGGAAGCCGAACACGTCCGCCACCCAGAGCGTGTGGCCGTCGATCTTGAGGCCGGCCGGCGCCGCGAGCTTGCCGCTGGTGAGCGTGCGCAGCGCTCCGGTGGCGGGGTCGAAGGCCTGGATTTCGTTGTTCGCCATGTTCGACACGTAGATCGTGCCGTCGGACGCGATGGCGAGGTTGTCGAGGGAGGGGCGCAACTGCTTGGCGACGGTCTTCCGGCCGCTGGCCAGGTCGACCCGCACCAGCTCGCCGCTGCGCGCATCGACCACCCAGAGGTTGCCCTTGCCGTCGAGGTTGGCGGCCGCGGGAATCTTGAAGCCGTCGGCGATCACGGTCATGTTGCCGTTGGCCGGGTCGATCTTCACCACCTGGCCCTTGAACCACAGCGGGCCGTAGAGCATGCCGTCCGGGCCGACCTCGAAGCCGTTGAAACCGCCCATGTCCTTCTTGATGAGCCGCGGCGGCTTCTGGCCCATGCGGTCGATCTCCCACAGCGCATCGCCCAAAAACACCTGCGAGGCGTAGAGCTTGTGGTTGCGGCGGTCGAAGTCCAGCGAGTTGAGGCCGGGCAGGTCCTTGGCGAGCACGCGCATCGGCGCGCCGTCGTTCTCGCGGTAGCGCAGCATGCCCATGAGGTAGTTGGTCCACGCCAGCTCGCCCTTGGGACCGACCGCGATGTCGTCGGCCTGGCCTTCCGGCGCGTCGACCAGGACCTTGGCGGCGCCGGTGTTGCGGTCGACTTCCCACAGCGTATTGCCGAGCACCGAGCCTGCGAGCAGCCGGCCCTTCTGGTCGATGGTCAGCCCATGAACCCCTGCGAACGAGGACGGCGGCACCAGCGCTTCGGGCTCGGACCACGACGCGGGCCTGGTGGGCGGCGGCTTCGGTGCGAGGCTTCCGCAGGCGCCCAGCAGCGCGAACATGGCAATCAGCGCGGCGGCGCAAAACGGGCGACGGGACATGTCTTCTCCTTCTGGTGGATGCGCGAGCAGTCTAGAAGGAGGACGGGGAGGCGGCGCAATCTCTCCCGGGACATGCGCACTTTCGTTCGCTGCGGATTACCCGCATCCGCGCACTGTTCACCCGCGCAGCAGCTGCGTCACCGTGTGAATCAGGAGCCCCACCAAGCCGCCCACCAGCGTGCCGTTGATCCGGATGAACTGCAGGTCGCGCCCGATGTGGCGCTCCAGCTCGTCGGTCATCTCGCTCGCGTTCCATTCGCCGACGCGCTCCTCGATGTAGCGGCGGATGTCCTCGCGATAGCGCTCGATGGCCAGCGGCGCGGCCGCTTCGATCTGCTCGTTGATCCAGTGGCGGATCGCCTCGTCGGCCTGCAGCCGCTGGCCCAGTGCGCCCGCCATCGACGCGATGCGCCGGCGGATCGTCGAATCGCCGCGGCCGAGATCGTCATGCAGCCAGGCCAGGAGCTCGCCCCAGATTCCATGCAGGTAGTCGCCCAGCGCGGGGTGCGCCATCAGCTCGGCGCGGATCTGCTCGCCGCGCTGCTGGAACTCGGGGTCGAGCTTGAGCCGCACCACGAAGTCGTCCACGAAGTGATCGAAGCGCTTGCGCATGGGGTGGTCGGGCTCGGCCGCCAGTTCGGCGATGGTGCGCGCCACGGCCGCCACGATCTTGCGCGTCGCGAGCTTGGCCGCCACCTGGTCCAGGCCCACGTAGCGCAGCGTCTTGATCTCGCGCGCAATGGCCTCCGTGATGTGCGACTGAACCTCTTCTCCATCGAGCAGGCCGGCCACCTGCTGCAGCACGTCGTCGAGCAGCGCCTGATGGCGTCCGCCCGCCGTGAGGGCGTCCAGCGCCTGGCCCATCAGGCGAGAGAGGTCGATCTTCCCGAGGCCTGCCGCGGCGGCGCGTCCCATGAAGGCGCGCACGCGCTCGTCGTCGAATGCGGAAAGGCCGTAGCGCGCCGCCGCCACGCCCCATTCGCCGAGCTTCTCGCCGCTGGCCGGGCGCGCGAGCCAGTCGGCCAGCCGGCCGGCCGCATCGAACTGCCGCAGCTTGGCAAGCACCTGCGCCGTGCTCAGGAAGTTGTTGCAGATGAAGCCCGCCAACTTGGCGCCGATGCGATCCTTGTTGCTCGGGATGATCGCGGTGTGCGGAATCGGCAAGCCGAGCGGATGCCGAAACAGCGCCACCACCGCGAACCAGTCGGCAATGGCGCCGACCATCGCGGCCTCGGCAAAGGCGGCCACGTAGCCCCAGGCCGGGTGCAGCCCGTGCAGCGCGCTGGCCAGCGCATAAAGCAGCGCGGCGGCGCACAGCAGGCCGAGCGCGACGCGCTTCATGCGGTCCGATGCGAGCCCGTGAGCGCCGCCATCAGCCGATCTTCGGCGTCGAGGCGAGGCGCTCCATGAAGAGCTCACAGCGCCCCAGCTGCTCGAGGCTCACGAACTCGTCGGGCTGGTGCGCCTGGTTGATGCTGCCCGGGCCGCACACCACGGTGGGGATGCCGGCGTTCTTGAACAGGCCCGCCTCGGTGCCGAAAGCCACCAGCGTGGTGCGCTCTTCGCCCGAGAGGCGCTGCGCGAGCTGTGTGACCGGATCGCCCGCCGCGCCGAGGAAGCTCGGAATCTCGCAGATGGTCTCGAAGCGGAAGCCCGCATCGGGCGCCACCTTCTTCATCGACGCTTCGAGGCTGCCGGCATAGGAGACGACCTCGTCCTGCATCTTCTTTGCGTCGGCCGTCGGCAGGTCGCGGAATTCATAGCGGAACTCGGCATCGCGCGGCACCACGTTGTCGGCAATGCCGCCGTGGAACTGGCCCACGCTCGCGGTGCTGAAGGGCACGTCGAAGCCCTCGTAGCGCGGCTCGCTGCGCTCGAAGCCTTCGGCCATGTCGCGCACCTTGCCGACCACGCGCGCCGCCATCTCGATGGCATTGACTGAGTGCGGCGTGAGCGACGAATGCGCCTCCTTGCCGCGCACGCAGCAGCGGTAGCGGTACACGCCCTTGTGCGCGATGGCCGGCACCATGCTGGTGGGCTCGCCCACGATGCAGGCGATGGGCTTGATGCCGGCGTCGCGCATGTCGGCGATGAGTTCCTTCACGCCGAAGCAGCCGATCTCTTCTTCATAGCTGAAGGCGAAGTGCACCGCGAAGGGCGAATCGCTTTCCAGGAAACGCCCGGCATTGGACAGCGCAATCGCGATGAAGCTCTTCATGTCGGCCGAGCCGCGGCCGTAGAGGCGCTCGTCCTTCACCGTGGCGGAGAGTGGGTCGACGCTCCAGTCCTGCCCGTCCCAGGGCACCGTGTCCGTGTGGCCCGAAATGATGACGCCGGCCGGCTTGCCTTCGCCGAGCGTGGCAAACAGGTTGGCCTTGGTGCGTTCGGCGTTGTAGGTGATGCGGCTCTTCACGCCCAGGGCGGCCAGGTGGCTTTGCGCGAGGTCGATCAGCTGGAGGTTGCTGTTTGCGCTGACGGTGTTCATGCGCACCAGCGTCTGGGCCAGTGCGAGGCTTTGAGGGGAAAGCGTATGGGGCATGCAACAGATTGTCCAAGAAGTCGGTGCCCCGCGCCGCCGAGCGCCCTTGCTGTCATGCGGAGCGGGTACCCTGCGCCTCTTTTGGATGGAGAAAAAGACGATGCGCACTGTTCAGATCGCCCTCACCGCGACCGCCGCCCTTTGCCTGGCGGCTTGCAGCACCACCGGCCCCGGCTCGTCCGGGAAGCTGCAGACGCTCGACGGCCAGCCGCCGCTGGTCATCGCGCATCGCGGCGCTTCCGGCTTGCTGCCGGAGCAGACGCTCGAATCCTATGCGCGCGCCATCGAACTCGGCGCCGACGTGATCGAGATGGACCTGGTCTCCACCAAGGACGGCGTGATCATCGCCCGCCATGACCCCAACCTGGCCATCAGCACCGACGTGGCCAAGCACCCCCGCTTCGCCTCGCGCAAGAAGACCATCAAGGTCGACGGCGAAACCCAGACCGGCTGGTTCAGCAACGACTTCACGCTGGCCGAGATCAAGACGCTGGGCGGCATCTCGACCGACGCCGAGCGGCCGCAGGAGTTCAATGGCAAGTTCAAGGTCGTGACCTTCCAGGAGATCATCGACTTCGCCAAGGCCAAGTCGAAGGAAACCGGCCGCACCATCGCGATCTACCCAGAGACCAAGAACCCGACCTACTTCCGCGACCTCGGGCTGCCGATGGAAGACAAGGTCATCGCGGCCATCAACGCCGCCGGCTGGAACAGCAAGACCGCGCCCATCTACGTGCAGTCCTTCGAGCCGGGCAGCCTCAAGTACATGAAGAGCAAGGGCCTCAATACCCGGCTGATCCAGCTGATCGATGGCGACAGCGTCGACCTGAAGACCGGCGCCGTGACCTTTGCCGTGCCGAGCGACCGCCCCTATGACTGGACCAAGGCCGGCGACAAGCGCAACTTCGACGCCATGGTCACGCCCGCGGGCCTGGCCGAGATCAAGACCTATGCCGACGGCATCGGCCCCTGGAAGCGCTACATCGTGAGCGTCAAGGGCACCATCGGCGCCGACGGCAAGCCGGTGGACGTCAACAAGGACGGCAAGATCAACGACGCCGACGCCACCTCCATCGCGCCCACCACGCTCATTGCCGATGCCCACAAGGCGGGGCTTTTCGTGCACCCGTTTACCTTCCGCAACGAGTCGCGCCGGCTCGCGGCCGACTACAACAAGGACGGCAAGAACGAGTATGGCGTGTATTACAAGCTGGGCGTGGACGGCGTTTTCACCGACTTCACCGACACCGCGATCGCCGCGCGCGCCGAGTATCTGAAGAGCCTCGGTCGCTGAGTACGGCCTGGGGGTTTGCCCGGCACGGTCTTTGCGGAGGTCTTTGCAAAGCCTAGACTGTGCCCCCATGAAACTCATCGATTCGCTCGTCACGCAGGCGGCCGGCATCGCCGCCGTCCGACGTGACCTCCACGCCCATCCCGAACTCTGCTTCGAAGAAGTCCGCACCGCCGACGTGGTGGCAGGCAAGCTCACCGAGTGGGGCATTCCCATTCACCGCGGCCTGGGCACCACCGGTGTGGTTGGCATCGTCAAGAACGGCACCAGCAGCCGCGCCGTCGGCCTGCGCGCCGACATGGACGCGCTGCCCGTCACCGAGCTCAACACCTTCGCCCACGCCAGCAAGCACCACGGCAAGATGCACGCCTGCGGGCACGACGGCCATACCGCCATGCTGCTGGCCGCGGCGCAGCACCTCGCAAAGCACCGCAATTTCGATGGCACGGTCTACCTGATCTTCCAGCCGGCCGAAGAGGGCGGCGGCGGTGCCCGCGAGATGATCAAGGAAGGGCTGTTCGAGCAGTTCCCCATGGACGCCGTGTTCGGCATGCACAACTGGCCCGGCATGAAGGCCGGCCAGTTCGCGGTGAGCCCCGGACCGGTGATGGCCTCGGGCAACAAGTTCTACGTCAACGTCATCGGCAAGGGCGGCCATGCCGCGCTGCCGCAGACCGGCATCGACCCGGTGCCGATCGCCTGCGAGATCGTGCAGGCGTTCCAGACCATTCTCACGCGCAAGATGAAGCCGACCGACTCGGCCGTGATCTCGGTCACCACCATCCATGCGGGTGAAATCAACAACGTGATCCCCGACAACTGCGAGATGACGGGCACGGTGCGCACCTTCTCGATCGAAGTGCTCGACATGATCGAGGCGCGCATGAAGCTGATCGCCGAGCACATCTGCGCCGCGCATGGCGCGACCTGCGACTTCCGCTTCGAGCGCTACTACCCGCCCACCATCAACACCGAGGCCGAAGCCAACTTTGCGCGCCGCGTGATGGGCGGGATCGTGGGGGCCGAGAACGTGCTGCGGCAGGAGGCCGCCATGACCTCGGAAGACTTCGCCTTCATGCTGCAGGCCAAGCCCGGCGCCTATGCCTTCATCGGCAACGGCGACGGTGCGCACCGCGACGTGCACCACGGCGAAGGGCCGTGCACGCTGCACAACGCGAGCTACGACTTCAATGACGACCTGATTCCGCTGGGCGCCACCTGCTGGGTGCAACTGGCCGAGCAATTCCTGGAACCCGGGGGAGCAGCGCCTTGATCGGCATCGGCGAGGCGTTTTCGCCCCGCTACGCGCAGGCGCGCCAGAAGTTCCTGCGGGCCTGCGTGAGTGCCGGCCTTGCGGTCGAGCCGCATGCGCATCCGGGCAAGGGGCAGGACGGCGAAGAGCTCTCGATGGACGTGGCGCTCGACGGCGCTGCCAATGCCGAGCGCCTGCTGATCGTCTCCAGCGCCTGCCACGGCGCCGAAGGCCATTGCGGCAGCGGCGTGCAGGTGTTTGCGCTGCACGACGCCGAATGGCGCGAGAAGGCGCGCGCCCAGGGCGTGGCGGTGCTCTATGTGCACGCGCTCAATCCGCACGGCTTTTCGTTCGGGCGGCGCGTCACGCACGAAGGCGTCGACCTGAACCGCAATTTCGTCGATTTCTCGAAGCCGCTGCCCGCCAACGAAGCCTACGCCAAGCTGCATCCGCTGCTGGTGCCCGAGACCTGGCCGCCCACGCCGGAAAACCAGGCGGCCCTGGAGAAGTGGGTCGGCAAGCACGGCGTCGCCGCATTCCAGGCCGCCGTGAGCGGCGGGCAATACCAGTTCGACGACGGGCTCTTCTTTGGCGGCAAGGCCGAGACCTGGGGCAACAAGACGCTGCGCAACGTGCTGCGACGCCATGCGGGCGGCGCCCGCCGGCTGGGCTGGATCGACCTGCACACCGGGCTCGGCCCGAGCGGCATCGGCGAGCGCATCTTTGCCGGCAAGGACGACAAGGCGGCCCATGCCCGCGCCAACGATTGGTGGGGCACGCCCGCGGCGCCGGTCACGTCGATCTACGACGGCTCCTCCACCTCGGCGCCGTTGCGCGGCCTGATGTGCGAAGCGGTGTACCAGGAGTGCCCGGCGGCCGAGTACACCGGCATTGCGCTCGAGTACGGCACGCTGCCGCTGCTGGATGTGATGAACGCCCTGCGCGCCGACCACTGGCTGCACAAGCACCCCGAGGCGCCGGCCGACCTGGCCGACGGCATCCGCGCGCGCATGCACGAGGCCTTCTACACCGACACCGACGCCTGGCGCGGCCAGGTCGTCAGCCAGGCCCGCCAGGCCATGTTCCAGGCCGTGGACGGCCTGGGCGCCTGAAGCCGGCGGGGCCGGGGATCAGGTCCTGACCCGGCCGTCGGCCGTGATCATCGACAGTTCGACGAACTTCGATGCCACGTGATTCTTGGCCGAGAAAGACACCTCGAAGCCGCCGAACTGCTGCCGGTCGATGCTTTCGAGCCCCGTGATGAGACTGTCGCGCGTGGCCTTGCCCGGCGCGCGGCGCAGGCCCTCGGTCAGCACCTTGGCGGCAAGGTAGCCTTCCATGCTCGAGAAATTGGCGCTGGCGCTGGCACCGGCTTTTTTCACCGCGTCGCTGAACTCGCGCGTGATCGCGTTGGCCGGGTTGTAGGGCGAGGGCACCACCTGCGTCACCATGACGCCCGCGCCCTCCTTGCCAAGTTCGTCGGCCAGCGCCTGGGTGCCCACGAAGGACACGTTGAAGAACGTGCCGCCGTAGCCCGCCTTGCGCGCCTGGCGGATGAAGGCGGCGCATGCCTTGTAGGCGCCCACCTGGACCACCGCATCGGGCTTTGCGGCCACGATGCTTTTCACCGCCGCCGCCACGTCGACCGAATTGCGCTCCACCGTGGCCAGCGCCACCGGCTTCAGGTCCTGCTGCGAAAGAGCCAGGGTCACGCCGTCGAGCCCGGCCTTGCCGTAGGCGTCGTTCTGGTAGAAGACCGCGATCTTCTTCAGGTGGAGGTGGGTGAGCTGCTTCACGATGAGCGCGGTCTCGTCGTTGTACGAGGCGCGCAGGTGGAACACGTTCTTGTGGAACGGTTCGCGCAGCGACATCGCACCGGTGAACGGCGCGATGAAGGGCACCTTGTCCTTCACCGCCAGCGGCAGCGCGGCCAGGCTGGTGGGCGTGCCGATATAGCCGAAGAGCGCGAACACGTCCTCTTCGATCAGCTTCTGCGTGTTGGCGGCGCAGCGGTCGGGCTCGTAGCCGTCGTCCAGGTTCTTGATCACCACCGCGCGCCGGCCGGACTGCGCGTTGTACTGGTCCAGGAACAGCTTGGCGCCCTGGTGAAACTGGATGCCGAGCTGCGCGGCCGGCCCGGTGAACGGGGCCGACTGGCCCAGCACGAGCGGCGTTTCGCCCTGTGCCCTGGCCAGCTGGAAGCCGCCCAGCGCCGCCGCGCCCGCGGCAACGGAAAAATGTCTGCGATTCATCATGGTGAAAACCTCTTTTTTGCGCGCTGGCGCGCCAAACCTGGAAAACTTTAGACTTGCCGGATGGTCGATGCCCCGGTCTCCACAACAGCTGTTCTCCCCACCCCAACTTCCGTGGTTCTGGGCGCGTGTCCGCACGACTGCCCGGATACCTGCGCCCTTGTCACCACCGTCCAGGACGGCGTGGCCGTGAAGCTGCAGGGCAATCCGGCCCATTCGCACACGGCTGGCGTTCTTTGCACCAAGGTCTCGCGCTACATCGAACGCAACGAGCATGCCGAGCGGCTCGTTCAGCCCCTGAAACGGACCGGCCCCAAGGGCAGCGGCCAGTTCGAGCCCGTGAGCTGGGAGGCCGCGCTTGACGACATCGCCGCGCATCTTCGCGCATTGCAGACAAATCCAGACACAATTGTGCCGTACAGTTACGCCGGCACCATGGGTTTGGTCCAGGGCGAGTCGATGGACCGTCGTTTTTTCCACAAGTTGGGCGCCTCGCTGCTGGATCGCACCATCTGCTCCATGGCGGGCGGCGAAGCGATGGTCCACACGCTGGGCGCCAAGGTCGGCATGCGGATCGAATTCTTCGCCGAGGCGAAGCTGATCCTGATCTGGGGCAGCAACTCCATTGCCAGCAACCTGCACTTCTGGCGCCATGCGCAGGCCGCCAAGCGCGCCGGCGCGCGGCTGGTGTGCATCGATCCGCGCAAGACCGAAACCGCCGACAAGTGCGACGAGCACATCGCATTGCTGCCCGGCACCGATGCCGCGCTGGCCTTGGCGCTGATGCACGAACTCATCGTGCACGACTGGCTCGACCACGACTACATCGCCAGCCACACGCTGGGCTGGGAGCAGTTGCGGGAGCGCGCACTGCAGTGGCCGCCTGCGCGCGCCGCCGCCGTGTGCGGCGTGCCCGAGGCGCAGATCGTGGCGCTGGCAGAGGCCTATGGCACCACCAGGCCGGCCGCGATCCGCCTGAACTACGGCATGCAGCGCGTGCGCGGCGGCGGCAACGCGGCGCGTGCCATCGCCTGCCTGCCCGCGCTGGTGGGCGCTTGGCGCGACCGGGCCGGCGGGCTCCTGTTGAGCAGTTCGGGCCACTTTCCGGCCGACCGCGCCGCGCTGCAGCGCCCCGACCTGCTCGCGGGCCGCCAGCCGCGCACCGTGAACATGAGCACCATCGGCGATGCGCTGCTCGACGAGGCCAGGCCGGTGAAGGCCATCGTGGTCTACAACAGCAACCCGGTCGCGGTGGCGCCCGAGTCGGGCAAGGTGGTGGCGGGCTTCGCGCGCGAAGACCTCTTCACGGTAGTGCTGGAGCAGTTCCGCACCGACACCGCCGACTACGCCGACTACCTGCTCCCCGCCACCACCCAGCTCGAGCACTGGGACATCCACTGCAGCTACGGCCACACCGACGTGCTGCTGAACCGTCCCGCGGTGGCGCCGCGCGGCGAGGCGCGCAGCAACGCCTGGGTGTTTCGCGAACTCGCGCGCCGCATGGGCTTCGACGAGCCCTGCTTCTCGGACGACGACGAGACGCTGTGCCGCAGCGCGTTTGCGCCGGGCGTGATCGACTACGGGCAGCTGCTGGCGCAGGGCTTCACCAGCCTGAAGCTGCCTGAAGCACCCTTTGCCGACGGCAAGTTTCCGACACCTTCGGGCCGCTGCGAATTCTTCAGCGAGCGGCTCCAGGCGCAAGGCATGGACGGGCTGCCCGACCACGTGCCCAACTACGAAGCGGCGGGCAGCTCCGCCGAGTTTCCGCTGGCCATGATCTCGCCGCCGGCGCGCAATTTCCTCAATTCGACGTTCGTCAACGTGACGAGCCTGCGCGCCATCGAGGGCGAGCCGCTGCTCGAGATCCACGAGGCCGACGCCGCCGCGCGCGGCATCGAGAACGGCGCCACCGTGCGCGTCTTCAACCATCGCGGCGAGCACCGCTGCCGCGCCGAAGTCTCGCGCCGCGCGCGGCCCGGCGTGGTGCACGGCATGGGCATCTGGTGGCGCAAGCTCGGCATGGACGGCACCAACGTCAACCAGCTCACCAGCCAGCGCCTGACCGACATCGGCCGCGGCCCGACCTTCTACGACTGCCTGGTGCAGGTCGAGCGTCTCGTTCCTTCGCCCGCGGGGGGCGGGTTGGCGTGAGGGCCGCGCCCGCATTCACCGCAGCCGCCGCCGCGCTGTTGCTGCTCGGCGGCTGCGCCGACCTGGGCTACTACTGGCAATCGGCCAACGGTCACATCGGCATCATGCGGGTCGCCAAGCCGGTGCCCGAATGGCTCGCGGACCCGGCCGTTTCCGAGCCGCTCAAGGCCAAGCTCGAACTCGCGCAGCGCATCCGGCGCTTTGCCGTGACCGAGCTGGGCTTGCCCGACAACCCCAGCTACAAGTCGTACGCCGACCTGCGCCGACCCGCGGCCGTGTGGAACGTGGTGGCCGCGCCGCCGTATTCGCTCATGCTCAAGAACTGGTGCTTCCCGGTGGCGGGTTGCGTGGGCTACCGCGGCTACTACGACGAGGCCGCGGCCAGGGCCGAAGCCGACGCGCAGCGGGGCAAGGGCATGGAAACGGCGGTGTACCCGGTGCCCGCGTATTCCACGCTGGGGTGGATGAACTGGGCCGGCGGCGATCCGCTGCTTTCCACCTTCATCGGCTATCCCGAAGGCGAACTGGCCCGCATCGTGTTTCACGAGCTCGCGCACCAGGTGCTCTACGTGCCCGGCGACACGGTCTTCAACGAGTCGTATGCCACGGCAGTGGAGCGCATCGGCGGTGCGATGTGGCTGCAGCGCGAGGCCAGCGAGACGGCGCGCAGCGAGTACGCGCGCTTCGACGCCCAGCGCCGGCAGTTTCGCGCACTGGCGCTCGATACGCGCCGCGCGCTGAACCAGGCGTACGAATCGAAGGAGGCCAAGGCGGGCGATTGGGCGGCGGTCGACGCCATGAAGAAAGCGGCCATGGACGATTTCCGCGAGCGCTACGCAAGGCTTCGCGCAGAATGGCAGGGCCCGCGCCAAGGCGCCTACGATGGCTGGGTGGCCCGCGCGAACAATGCCGCCTTTGGAGCCCAGGCTGCCTACGACGACCTGGTTCCCGCCTTCGAGGCGCTGTTCGAACGCGAGAGCCGCAACTGGCCGCGCTTCTACAAGGAGGTTCGCCGCATCGCCGCATTGCCGACCACCGATGAGCGGCGGCACGCATTGCAAACGGCCACCGGAATCCAGCAGACGAATTCAAGTCACGACAACAACGGAGAAGATCACGGTGCCTGACATCCTTATCGAACGAAACCACGCGCTGGGCATTGCCAGCGCCCGCGAGGTCGCGCGCCAGTGGATCCAGCAGGTGGAGCAGGACTACGGCCTGGAATGCACCTACACCGAAGGCAAGGACCGCGACCTGGCGCAGTTCAGCCGCGCGGGCATCGACGGCACGGTGGAGGTCACGGCCCGCACCTTCAAGCTGGAGGCGACGCTGGGTTTTCTGTTCGCGAGCTTCAGCCAGCAGATCGAGCAGAAGATCTCGCGCAACCTCGATGCGCTGCTCGAAGCTCCCAAAGGCGGCACGCGCTTCGCGTGAGCGGGTTCTTCAGGCGATGGTCTAGCCGCCGATCATCGAAGCGCCACGGTTCGC
This sequence comes from Variovorax palleresanus, assembly GCF_051144945.1. Classification (NCBI taxonomy): domain Bacteria; kingdom Pseudomonadati; phylum Pseudomonadota; class Betaproteobacteria; order Burkholderiales; family Comamonadaceae; genus Variovorax; species Variovorax palleresanus. Next base: position 2,992,952 of record NZ_JBJNVP010000002.1, read on the forward strand.
CACCAGAGCGAAGGCCGGCGGCGGCACGGCACACTCTGGCGCCATGACGAACACCTCTTCTTTCCCCGCTGCGCCGACCGCCGCGGGCCCGCTGGCCGGACTCAAGGTGATCGAACTCGGGCAACTGATCGCCGGCCCCTTCGCCGCGCGCACGCTGGCCGACTTCGGCGCCGAGGTGATCAAGATCGAGCCGCCCGGCGCCGGCGATCCGCTGCGCACATGGCGGCTGCTGAAGAACGGCACCTCGGTCTGGTGGCAGGTGCAGTCGCGCAACAAGCGTTCGCTCGCGCTCGACCTGCGCCAGGCCGAAGCGCAGGCCATCGTGCGGCAGCTGGCGGCCGAGGCCGACGTGCTGATCGAGAACTTCCGCCCCGGCGCGATGGAAGGCTGGGGCCTCGGCCCCGACGAGCTGCTGGCCGGCAATCCCGCGCTCGTGATGCTGCGCATCAGCGGCTATGGCCAGACCGGCCCCTACCGCGACCGGCCGGGCTTCGGCGTGGTGGCCGAGGCGATGGGCGGGCTGCGTCACCTCACGGGCGAGCCCGGCCGCGTGCCGGTGCGCGTGGGCGTGTCGATCGGCGACACGCTGGCATCGCTGCACGGCGTGATCGGCGTGCTGATGGCAATGCAGCACCGCCATGCCACCGTCAGCGCCGAGCATCCGAAGGGCAGGGGCCAGGTGGTCGACGTGGCGCTCTACGAGGCTGTCTTCAACTGCATGGAAAGCCTGCTGCCCGAATACGGGGCGTTCGGTGCGGTGCGCGAGGCGGCCGGCAGCGCGCTGCCCGGCATTGCGCCCACCAACGCCTACCGCTGCGCCGACGGCGGCTATGCCATCGTGGCGGGCAACGGCGACAGCATCTTTCGCCGGCTGATGGAATGCATCGGCCGGCCCGACCTCGCCGCCGATCCGGCGCTGGCCGGCAACACGGGCAGGGTGGCGCAGGTGGAAAGGCTCGACGCCGCCATCGGCGACTGGACCGCGCAGCGCACGGTGGACGAGGTGCTGGCCGCGCTGGCCGCGGCCCAGGTGCCGGGCGGGCGCATCTACACCATCGCCGATATTGCCGCCGACCCGCACTATGCCGCGCGCGGCATGCTGCAGCAGGTGCAGATGGCCGATGGCAGCGCGCTCGCGGTGCCCGGCTTCGTGCCCAAGCTGTCGCTCACGCCGGCCAGCCATCGGCACAACGCGCCCGCGCTGGGCGCGGACACCGATGCCGTGCTGAAGGAGATCGGCCTCAGCGCCGAGCAGATCGCCGCGCTGCACGCGCGCGGGATCGTCGGCTGAGCGGTCGAATGGGTGGGGGTCAGCCTCGCAGCGATTCGATCAGGTCGATGTATTTCTGCTTGGCTTCGTCGGCGCCAAGGCCTTTTTGCGCGGTCCAGGCGTCCCACTTGGCGCGCGCGACGATGTCGCTGAAGCTGGGCTTCTTGGCGGTGTTGTCGCCTTCGGTGGCCTGTTTGAAGAGGCCGTAGATCTTGAGCAGCGTCGGGTTGTCGGGGCGCTCCGCCAGCAGCTTGGAATTGGCCTGGGCAGTTTCGAATTGGGCGTTGAGGTCAGACATGGCGGTGAAAAATAGGAATTGAAAAAGCGAACGGCCACATCTTAAAGTGCGCGGTACCCGGCAGTACCGGTGGCGCCCGTCGAGGGGCGGTGCTCAGTCCGACAGCCCCGCCCGCGCCAGCTCCACGTCGAGCCGTTCCTTGGCGTCCGCGGGCAGCAGTGCCGCGGCTTTTTCGTACAGCTGCGTGGCCTCGCCCAGGTAGGCGTCGCCGCGCAGCATGAGCAGCGCGCGGCCGTACTCCATCAGCGCGCTGGACGAGTGGGGGTGCAGCTCGAGCCCGCGCTCGAACAGCTCGACCGACATCTCGGCGCGCACGCCGTACGTCATGCGGCCGACCAGCGCGCCCACCTTGTCGATCACCTCGGCATGGAAGGCGGCCAGCGCGATGTGCGCGTCGGCATGGTCCGGCTGCAGCTCGATCACCCGTTCGAGTGCGCCCTTGAGCTTGCTGCCGAGGCCCTGCGCCAGCGCGCGCGCCACGCTGATTCCCTGGCTGTAGCGGCCGAGCGCATAGGCCTGCCAGTAGAGCGCGTGGCAGTTGCCGGGATCGGAGGCAACCTGCGCGCCAGCGCGCTCGATCACCTGGCGGAACATCGAAAGCCGGACCGATTCGCGCGGCTCCAGGTAGTTGGCATAGATGGCGGTGGCCTGGTTGGCCAGCACCAGGCCTTCTGCGCCGTGCAGCAGGCCGAGCGCGGCGGCGCGCTGGAACTCACCGTTGTGGTACAGCGCCCAGCCTTCGGCCAGCGGGTGTCCCTCGGCCGGCGGCGGCACGGCGTGGCCGGCGTGCAGGCGGGGCCAATGCGCAAGAAGGTTCCGCGCGTCGTAGCGCGGCACGTCGGCATAGGGCAGCGGCGTCCAAGGGTCCGCTGTCGTGGCAACCGGGCTGGCGGACATCAGCGAGAGCGGCTTGAAGTCTGGATGGGGCATGGTCTAGGACTGGGCTGCCAAATCGACTGGCGCGGCCGGAGGCGGCGCGCTGTCCGCATCATCGCCGCTGTAGGCATGGCTCAGTGTCAGCAAATGCCGCCGCTGTTCAGGGCCGAGGTAGGGCGCGAGCAGCTGGAGCGTGTGCCGGCCGCCGCGCATCAGCGCACCCTGGGCATGCGCGGGTTCCAGTGCCTCGCGCGGGTTGCGCACGTATTCGTAGCTGAGCCAGTAGGTCAGCACCACCACCATGCTCTGGGCGAGCGTGTCGACCTCGTGGGCGTCGATCTCCAGGTGGCCGGCCCGGCTCAAACCCGCGATGAGCACGCGGATGGCGCGGGCCTTGTTCTTGAGCACGAGCTGGAACTGCGTTTCGAGATGCCGGTTCTTGCTCAGCAGGTCGTTCAGGTCGCGGTAGAGAAAGCGATAGCGCCAGATCAGCTCGAACAGGCTGTGCATGAAGAACCAGGCGTCTTCCACATCGTGCACGCCTTCGCTGGCGTGCAGGAGCTCGTTGAGCTCGGCCTCGTAGCCTTCGTAGAGCTTGTTGATCAGCTCTTCCTTGGCGGGATAGTGGTAGTAGAGATTGCCGGGGCTGATGTTGAGCTCGCCCGCCACCAGCGTGGTGGAGACGTTGGGCTCGCCGAAGCGGTTGAACAGCTCGAGTGCGGCTTCGAGAATGCGTTGCGCTGTGCGGCGTGGCGCCTTCTTGGCCATGTCAGTCCCCGTTTGTCTTTTGAGGACACTCTAGCGTATGTGCCCCGCGCCACAAACTGGGAGGGCCATGTTTTTGCAGCGCCGCCGTTGTGCGCCGCCGCAAAAAGGAAGCTCGAGGCGGCGGTCAGCCGGCCTTGGTGCTGCGCCGAACGGTCTTCTTGGTGGCCGACGCCGGGGATGCCGCGCTGCGGCCGGCCGTCTTGCGGCTCGCGGTGCGTGCCGGAGCGGCGGTGCCCTTGCCCTGCATGCGCTGCAGTTCGACCTCGAGGGCCGCCACGCGCGCCTGCAGCGCGGCATGGTCCGCGGCCGAAGGCAGGCCGAGCTTCTCGAGGGCGCGCGCCACGCGCTCTTCGAAGATGTTCTCGAGCTTGCCCCATTGGCCCGCGGCCTTGGTGCCGAATTCGCTCGCGAAGCCGGCCATGCGCGTTTGCGCCTGGGTCAGCGTTTCTTCGGCGGCTGCCTGGGTTTTCTTCTGCATGCCGGCGCCGTCTTTCACCAGCGCCTCGAAAGCCTTGCTGCCTTCCTGCTGCATCTTGGCGAAGGCGCCGAGTCCCGCCAGCCAGATCTGCTGCGCGGAATCCTTGATCCGGTCGGAGCCCTTGTTGCCGTGATCGTCGTCCTGGGTAGCCATGCGGATGTTCCTGTGAAAACTATCGGGCTACTCTATCCGCTCCACGCCCTTCCCGTTAGAGCTTCATGTCTACGAATCGAGCCTGATGGGGGCTGCAAGCCGCTAGGCTTTTCCAGCAGCGCGGCTTGCCTCGAGGTGGGTCTTGGCCCGTTCGGCCAGAGCCATTTCACCCGGCGTGCCGGGCACGAAGGGCTGCACCGGTAGGGGGCGGCCGTGCGAATCGACCGAGACGAAGACGATCAGGCATTCGGTGGTCTTGTCCATGGTGCCGCCCTTCATGTCGCCGCTGCGCACCTCGACCGAGATGTTCATGCTGGTGGTGCCGGTGTAGGCCAGCCGGGCCTCGACCTCGACCAGGTCGCCGATCATGATCGGGTGGTGAAAGCGGATGCTGCCGATGAAGGCCGTCACGCAATAGCGCTTGGCCCAACTGGTGGCGCAGGCGTAGCCCGCTTCGTCGATCCATTTCATGACCGTGCCGCCATGGACCTTGCCGCCGAAGTTGACGGTGCTGGGCTCGGCCAGAAAGCGAAGGGTGATGGAAGACATACGCCGCCTTTTTCGTGGGCTGATGGGTGGGAACCTCAATTATGCGAGCGACCGGCCCCTGGGCGGCTCGCCGCCGGTCGCCATGGCACGCACGTTCAGCCGCCGCCGAACAGTTCCGCCAGGGTGAGCCGGAGCCAGGCGTTGCCGGCGTCGGCATGGAAGCGCTCGTGCCAGTGCTGCTTGACGGCGTAGGCCGGCAGCTCGAAGGGCGGCTCCAGCAGCTTCACCGGTTCCTGCGTGGCCAGCACCTTGCCGAGGATGCTGGGCACGATCACGATGAGTTCGGTATGCGCCACGATGCGCGCCACGCTCAGAAAGCTCGACAGGCTGGTCACCACGTTGCGCTTCAGCCCCAGCCGGGCGATGGTCTTGTCGACGATGGCGTGGCCGGTGCCCGACGAAGCCACCACCGCGTGCGCCTCGGCCTCGAAGCGCTTGCGCGTGAGCCGCTGGCCAATGCGCGGATGGTTGCGCGCTGCCAGGCAGACGAAGTTCTGCATGAAGAGCGTCTGCTGGTAGAAGCCCGCGTCCAGCTGCGGCATGAAGCCCACTGCCAGGTCGACCGCGCCGTCCTCGAGCCGGCGCGCGCTCTCGGTGGAAATGATCTCGGTCTCGATGCGCACCCCCGGCGCCGCATGCCGCAGGTGGCCGAGCAGGCCCGGCAGCAGCACCACCTCGCTGATGTCGGTCATGCAGATGCGAAAGCTGCGTGCCGCGGTGGCGGGGTCGAAGCTGGCGCGCCCGCCCTTGGCCCGGTTCAGCCGGTCGAGGACGTCCTGCATTAGCGGCTGGATCTGCCGCGCGTAGGGCGTCGGCTCCATGCCGCGCGAGGTGCGCACGAACAGCTTGTCGCCGAAATGCGTGCGCAGCCGGGCCAGGGCGGTGCTGGCCACCGACTGCGCAATGCCGAGCCGCCCGGCCGCACTCGACACGTTGGCGGTCTTGTAGACCTCGTCGAACACCCGCAGCCATTCGAGATCGAGCTGGGCCATGAAACAACTCCTTTGCCGCCACCATTATCAAAAAACCAGATCGAGGCTATCGCCTTGTCTCGATTGCGCCAATAGTAGTACCGGTGGAAGATAGCCTTTTCCCGGAGACAACGGCCACGCGAGGGCCGGAACCGCCATGAATCCCACTGCCAAGAAACCTGCCGCCACAGCGCCTGCCAACGCCGCGGAGCGCCGCGGCTATTACGAGCGCATCCGTCCGCTCCACCTCACGCCGCTGTGGGAGTCGCTGCATGCGCTGGTGCCGCGCGAGCCCGCCACGCCCTGCGTGCCGGCGCTCTGGCGCTACGACGAAATCCGGCCGTTGCTGATGGAGTCGGCGGACCTCATCACCGCCGAGGAAGCGGTGCGCCGCGTGCTGGTGCTCGAGAACCCCGCGCTGCCCGGCAATTCGTCGATCACGCAGTCGCTCTACGCCGGCCTGCAGCTCATCATGCCGGGCGAGGTGGCGCCCTCGCACCGCCACGTGCAGTCGGCACTGCGCTTCATCGTCGACGGCAAGGGGGCCTACACCACGGTGGGCGGCGAGCGCACCACCATGTACCCGGGCGACTTCATCATCACGCCGTCGTGGGCCTGGCACGACCACGGCAACGAGGGCGTCGGCGGCACGGTGGAGCCGGTGGTCTGGCTCGACGGGCTCGACATTCCGATGCTGCGTTTCTTCGATGCCGGCTTTGCCGAGAACGACGACGCCAAGGTGCAGCACGTGGCGCGCCCCGAGGGCAACAGCCTCGCGCGCTTCGGACACAACATGGTGCCGGTGCGTCACGACCACGTGTCGGCCACCTCGCCGATCTTCAACTACCCCTATGCCCGCAGCCGCGAGGCGCTGGCCCTGCTGCAGAAGCAGGAAGCGCCCGATGCCTGGCTGGGCCACAAGCTGCGCTACATCAACCCGCTGACCGGCGGCGCGCCGATGCCCACCATCGGCACCCAGCTGCAACTGCTGCCCAAGGGCTTTGCGGGCAAGACGCACCGCGCCACCGACGGCACCGTCTACAGCGTGGTCGAAGGCCGCGGCAGCGCCGACATCGCGGGCCAGCGCTTCGAGTTCGGCCCGCGCGACACCTTCGTCGTGCCCTCCTGGGCGCCGCTGCGCCTCTCGGCATCCGGCGAAGACGTGGTGCTCTTCAGCTTCTCCGACCGTCCCGTGCAGCAGGCCATGGGCATCTTGCGCGAAGCCTTCCTCGACGAGGCCTGAGAGCCGGCCGGACCTCATTTTTTCTTTCTTTCTTCCGTCCTTGTCTTGACCCTGTGCCGCCGCGCGGCAGGAGCCTTCATGTCCTTCGTCTTCACGCCTCCTTCCATCGTCGGCCTGCCCATCGCCGGTTCGAGCGACCTGTTCCCGGTGCGCCGGGTCTACTGCGTGGGCCGCAACTACGCGGCGCATGCGCGCGAGATGGGCTTCGACCCCGACCGCGAGCCGCCGTTCTTCTTCTGCAAGCCCAACGACGACGCCTCCGTGGTGCCCGTGGCCGAAGGTGAAACCGGCGCCATTCCATACCCGCCGCTCACGAGCAACTACCACTACGAAGCCGAGCTGGTGGTGGCCATCGGCAAGGGCGGCAAGGACATCGCGGTGGAGCAGGCGGCCAGCCACATCCACGGCTATGCCGTGGGCCTGGACATGACGCGCCGCGACCTGCAGATGAAGATGCGCGAACAGGGCCGTCCGTGGGAGATCGGCAAGGCCTTCGACTTCTCGGCGCCCATCGCGCCGCTTCGCACCTTTGCCGACGTGGGCGAGATCAATGCCGGCGCCATCACGCTCGAGGTCGACGGCCAGGTGCGCCAGAACAGCGACATCACGCACCTGATCTGGTCCGTCAACGAGGTGATCGCCAATCTCTCGACGCTCTTCACGCTGCAGCCCGGCGACCTGATCTTCACGGGCACGCCCGAAGGCGTGGGCGCGGTGAAGCCGGGCCAGATCCTCAAGGTGAGCATCGACAAGCTCCCCTTGCTCACCGTGCGAATCGACTGATCGAGCATTGCGCAGAGGCCCACCATGAGCACATCTCCCCCGAAGAATCCCCCCACCGTGCTGCTCGTCGGCGGCGGCATCGGCGGCATGGCCGCGGCACTGTCGCTGGCGCGCCTCGGTGTTTCCATCGACCTGCTGGAGCAGAGCGCCACCATCGGCGAGATCGGGGCCGGCCTGCAGCTCGGTCCCAATGCCTTCGCCGCTCTCGACGCGCTGGGCGTGGGCGAGGCGGTGCGCCAGAGTTCGGTCTTCACCGACCGGCTCGTGATGATGGATGCGGTCGATTGCGGCGAGGTGGCCTCGGTGCCCGTGGGCGAGGCCTTTCGCGCGCGCTTCAAAAATCCGTACGCGGTGAGCCACCGCGCCGACCTGCACGGTGCCATCCACGAGGCGGTGAAGCAGCATCCCCTGATCCGCTTCCACACCTCGGCACAGGTCGAGGCCATCGACATCGGCCAAGGCGGAACGCAAGGCGTGGTCGTCACCACGCGCGACGGCCGGCGTTTCAAGGCCGACGCCATCGTGGGTTGCGACGGCGTGAAATCGGTCGTGCGCGCCAGACTCGTCGGCGACGAGGCACGCGCCTCGGGCCATGTGGTGTACCGCGCGGTGGTGCCGGTGGCCGACATGCCGGCCGACCTGCGCTGGAACGCACCCGTGGTCTGGGCCGGTCCCAACTGCCACCTGGTGCACTATCCGTTGCGCCATGGCGAGCAATACAACCTGGTCGTCACCTTCCACAGCCGCGACAAGGAAGAGTGGGGCGTTTCCGAGGGCAGCAGGGAAGAAGTTCTCTCCTACTTCGAGGGCGTGCATGCGCGCCCGCGCCAGTTGCTCGACCGGCCCACGTCGTGGCGCCGCTGGAGCACGGCCGACCGCGATCCGGTGGAGCGCTGGAGCGACGGCCCGGCCACGCTGCTTGGCGATGCGGCCCATCCGATGATGCAGTACCTCGCGCAGGGCGCTTGCATGGCGCTCGAAGACGCGGTGACACTGGGCGCCGCGGTGCAGGCCTGCGATTTCGACATGCCGGCCGCCTTCAAGCTTTACGAGGCCGCGCGCATTCCACGCACCGCCCGCGTGGTGCTTTCGGTGCGCGAGATGGGCCGGCTCTATCACGCCAAGGGCGTGGAGCGGCTGGTGCGCAACAGCCTCTGGGTAGGCCGTACGCCCGAACGCTTCTACGATGCGGTCGAATGGCTCTATGCCTGGCGGCCCGAGCATTGCCTGGACGACGCGCGACCGGGCTGCTCGGCCGCGGTGATTTCAGCGCACTGAATCGCACGGATTTCTTCCACCATCACCATTTGAGGCCACAGGCCCAGGAGACAAAGGACCATGAACAACAACATCTCACGCGCACTGTGGACGGGGCTCATCGCCCTTTCGGCCAGCGGTGCCGCCCTGGCGCAGGCCAGCGACTTTCCGAGCAAGCCGGTAACGCTGGTCACGCCCTTTGCCGCCGGCAGCGGGCCCGACGCGGTGCTGCGGCTGGTGTCCGACAAGCTCTCGCGCCTGTGGAACCAGCGCGTGGTGATCGACAACAAGCCCGGCGGCGGCGGCTTCATCGCCATCGACCAGGCGCGGCGCGCCGCGCCCGATGGCTACACGCTGCTGCAGCTCGACAGCGAACACATCGCCGCGCTGCCGCATCTGTACAAGTCGCGCAACTTCGTGACGCTGCAGCACTTCGACCCCGTGGCCTCGCTGTTTCGCACGCCGTTTTTCGTGGCGGTGTCCAGCGAGTCGAAGTGGAAGAACATGAGCGACCTGATCGCCGACGCCAAGGCCAACCCCGAAGCCATCGTCTACGGCTCGTGGGGCGTGGGCAGCCCGGGCCACCTGGGCGCGCAGCAGCTGGAGGCGCTCACGGGCATCCGCATGCGGCATGCGCCGTACCGCGAGGTGTCGCAGCTGTTCTCGAACGTGGGCACGGGCGACGTGCCGTGGAGCTTTGCCAGCATTCCGTCGAGCCAGGGCATCTACAAGGCCGGCAAGCTGCGCTACCTGGCCATCGCGGCGCCCAAGCGCATTCCGCAGCTGCCCGACGTGCCGACCATGGCGGAAGCCGGTGGCCCGGCCTCGCTCGAGGTGAATTCCTTCGTCTCGCTGCTTGCGCCCAAGGGCGTGCCGGCGGCGGTCAAGGCCAAGATCAACGCCGACGTGGCCAAGGTCATTGCAGACCCCGAAATCCGCGCCCGCTTCGACACCTTCGCGTTCGAGCCGCTGGCCTGGTCGCCCGAGGAGATCGAGCGCAACGCCGAGGCCAAGTCCAAGGTGTACGGCGAACTGGTGCGCCGGGGCAACATCAGCCTCGAGTAGCGGCGCCCATCAGTACCATTACGTTTTTTCACAGTCTTCTTTTTCACCTTCTTCCATGCACGCATCCAAGAGAGCCCTCCTGATCGCCTGCGGCCTGGCAGCCGCCGCCGCGCTGCCGCTGGCGGCCCAGGCGCAGAACAACGCCTGGCCGACCAAGCCGATTCGCCTGCTCGTGGGTTTTCCGGGCGGCTCCACGCCCGACATCGCCGCCCGCACCATCGCCGAGCCGCTGGCCAAGGCGCTGGGCCAGCCGGTCGTGGTGGACAACAAGCCCGGCGCCTCGGGCAACATCGCGGCCGACATGGTGGCCAAGGCCACCGACGACCACACGCTGGGCATCGTCATCAACGGCAATCTCACCTCGTCGAAGATGCTGTACCCGCGGCTGCCCTACGACCCGGCGAAAGATTTCACCTACCTCTCGCTGATTGCCACGGCGCCGCTGGTGCTGGTGGCGCAGAACAACCTGCCTTCGGGCGCGGCCTTCCTCGATGCGGCACGCAAGGGCGGCGACAAGTGGAACTACGGTTCGGTGGGCGTGGGCTCGGTCGGGCACCTGGGCATGGAGCTGCTCAAGAGCCGCGTGGCCGGTTTCAATCCTGAGCACGTGCCCTACCAGGGCAATCCTCAGGTCGTGACCGCGATGCTCGGCGACCAGGTGCAGATGGCCCTCATTCCCCCGGGCGTGGCCATGCCGCAGGTGCGCGCCGGCAAGCTCAAGGCCATCGGCCTCACGGGCGGCCGCAGCGCGCTGGTGCCCGAGCTGCCGCCGCTGGCCGACGCCGGCGTGCGCGACTTCTCGCTCGAAGTGTGGGTGGCGCTGCTCGGCCCCGCCAACCTCTCGAAGACGGCGCAGGCCCGCATCAGCCGCGAACTCGAAGTGATCATGAAGCAGCCCGAAGTGCGCCAGAAGCTCTTCGAGCAGGGCTGGCAGGCGGTGGGCACCTCGCCCGACGGCATGCGCCTGCGCGTCAAGGAAGAAGCGGCAATCATGAGCAAGATCATCGCGACCCGCGGCATCAAGATCCAGTGATGACAGCCGTCCAGCACAGCAAGACCCTGACCGAGCCGGCGCGCGAGCTGCCGGTGTTCGGCGAATACGACGTGGTGGTGGTCGGCGGCGGGCCCGCCGGCATTGCCGCGGCCGTCAGCGCGGCGCGCCACGGTGCCAGCACGCTGCTGGTGGAGCGCTACGGCTTTCTCGGCGGGATGGGCACCGCGGGCGGCGTGACCAACTTCGCGGGCCTGTACGGCAAGCGCGACGGCCAGATGACGCAGCTGGTGCGCGGCGTGACCGACGACCTGCTGGCGCGCATCGACGCGCTGGGTGGCCTCAACAAGCCGCAGGACGGCATGCAGGGCCGCATCCGCGTGCGCTCCTACGACACCTCGGCCTACAAGATCGCGGCGGACCAGTTGCTGCTCGATGCCGGCGTGCACCTGCTGTTCCACGCCTGGGCGGCGGCGGTGATTCGCGACGGCGACCGCATTGCGGCGCTGGTGGTCGAGACCAAGTCGGGCCGGCAGGCGATTCGCGCCAATGCCTTTGTCGATGCCAGCGGCGACGCCGACGTGGCGGCCTTTGCAGGCGTGCCTTTCGAAGTGGGCGACGGCCATGGCAGCGGCCTCTTCCCGACCACGATGTTTCGCGTCGGCCAGGTGGATGCGCAGCCGGCGCTCGCGGCCGTGGGCGAATTCAAGGCCATCAACGATCTGATGGAGCGGGTACAGGCGCAAAAGCCCGGCGCCTACAAGTTCCCGCGCGAAGGCGCGATCCTGCGGCCCAACATCGACCCACGCGAATGGCGTGCCAACGTCACGCAGATCCGCAACGCGGCCGGCCGTGCGATGAACGGCGTCGATGCGCGCGAGCTCACCGAGGGCGAGCTCGAAGGCCGGCGCCAGATTGCCGAATACTTCAAGTTCATGAAGGCCGAGGTGCCGGGCTTCGCCGAGTCGGCCATCGTGGAGATCGCGCCGCAGGTCGGCATTCGCGAAACGCGCCGCATCGAGGGCCTGTACGCACTCACGGGCGAAGACATACTGTCGTCGGCCAGCTTCGACGACAGCATCGGCATCAACGCCTGGCCGATGGAAATGCATGCCGACGGCCGCATCGAATGGGCCTTTCCGCGCGACGACAACCGCACCTACAACCAGCTGCCCTGGCGCATGCTGGTGCCGCGCCGGATCGACAACCTGCTGGTGGCCGGCCGCTGCGCCGCCATGACGCATGAAGGCCAGTCGGCCGCGCGCGCGAGCGGCGGCTGCTTTGTCATGGGGCAGGCAGCGGGTACGGCAGCGGCTTCGCTGGGCGACAGCTCGAAGTTCGCGGACGTCGACATGCCTGCGCTGCAAAAGAAGCTGGTCGCCGACGGCGCCGATCTCGATCGCTGATCCTGCGGCGTGGTGTTGACCGCCCCGCGACAGCCCGCGGGCCCGGCCTTTGCTATGGTTGAGGGTTGCTTCCTCTGCGTTGAACGCGCCTCTCCCGATGACCACCGATCCCGCCACCGCCGCCCGCCTTGTCGACGAACTCGTCGCGCTCATGCAGCTCGAACCCCTTGGGGGCGACAAGTTCCTGGCCCAGAGCGAAGACATCGGCACGCCCGCCGTGTTCGGCGGCCAGGTGCTCGGCCAGTCGCTCGCGGCCGCAAGCCTCACGGTCGGCGCCGACCGGCCGGTGCATTCCATGCACGCCTACTTCCTGCTGCCGGGCGAGCATGCGCCGATCGAATACAGCGTGGACCGCGTGCGCGACGGCCGCAGCTTCACCACGCGGCACGTGGTGGCGCGCCAGCAGGAGCGCATCATCTTCGAGATGTCGGCCTCCTTCCAGACGGTGGACGACGGCGTCGAGCACCAGTCCGCCATGCCCACCGTCGTGGGCCCCGAGGGGCTGGTGAGCGAACTCGACCAGCGCCTTGCGCTCGGCGACCGCCTGCCCGAGCGCTGGCGCATCAAGGGCCTGGAGCCGCACGGCATCGAATACCGCCGCGTCGAGGCCGACGACCTGCTGACGCCGGAGGTGCGCCCGTCCGAAAGCGCCATCTGGATGCGCGCCATTGCGCCGCTGCCCGACGACCCGGTCGTGCACCGTGCGCTGCTGGCCTACGCTTCCGACCACGGGCTGCTGCGCGCCGCGATGCTGCCGCACGGCCTGAGCTTCATGAGCGGCCAGGTGCGTCCCGCGAGCCTCGACCACGCGATGTGGTTCCACCGCGATTTCCGCATGGACGATTGGCTGCTCTACGTGCTCGACTCGCCAAGCGCGAGCGGTGCACGCGGCCTGTGCCGCGGCAGCCTGTTCACGCGCGACGGGCGGCTGGTGGCCTCCACGGCGCAAGAAGGCATGCTGCGCGTGAAGCGCTGAAAACAATTCAAGGACCTGCATCGACATGAAGATCTTCTACTCGCCGGCTTCCCCCTTCGTGCGCAAATGCATGGTCGTGGCCCACGAACTGGGCATTGCCGACCGCATCGAAAAACTGCCGAGCGCCGCCGGTCCGGTGAAGCGCGATGCCACCATTCTTCCGAAGAACCCGCTCGGCCAGGTGCCGACCTTTCTGTGCGATGACGGGCAGGCACTGTTCGACAGCCGCGTGATCTGCGAGTACCTCAACGCCACGCAGTCGGGTGCGTTGTTCCCGGCGGAAGGCGCCGAGCGCTGGGCGCGCCTGACGGAACTCGCGCTGGCCGACGGCATGACCGCCGCTGCATTGCTCGCGCGCTATGAAACGATGCTGCGCCCGGAGGCGCTACGCTGGAACGAATGGACCGAGGGGCAACTCGCCAAGGTGCGTACCGGTGTCGAATGGCTCGAAACGGCCGCGCCTTCGTTTGGCGACCGCGTCGACATCGGCACCATCGCCTTCGGCTGTGCGCTGGGGTACATGGACTTCCGTTTTCCTTCGGTCGACTGGCGAGCCCAGGCGCTGAACACGGCGAAGTGGTTCGATGCGTTCAACCGGCGTGCTTCGATGCAGGCGACTTTGCCTGCGGTCTAGAGTTCTAGAGTTCTTCAGGGCGCGCTCCCGCCGACGGGTGCCTTGCTCCTCGAATGTCCCCCCGCCTTCAGCGCATGTCCAGCGCGTCGCGACCGCCGTGGCCGCGCTGATGAAGGCGGTCGAGCGGCTGCGCAAAGTGGATGCCATCGGGCTCAACCAGGCCAGCCGCGACCTGATCCTGCGGCTGGACGCCGCGCCGGTGTAAGGCGTGGGTTTTAGGTGATTTTCCCCATGAGCCGGGTGGTGCCTTGGACCTAGCCTTTCCGGTTCCCGTCGGATGTCCGATGGACCGGAAAGGCTCTCATGAAAATTCCCGCTCCGGTGCTGACGAACATGCGCCGCACCGTCCAGTCCTACGAAGACTCCGCGCGCGAATACGACGCGATCGTGGCGGACCACCCGCCGCCCGAGATCGAGGACGCGCTGCGCCGGATGATGGCGCTCGTCCCCGCCGGCGGCACCGTGCTCGAGATCGGTTCCGGCACGGGGCGGGACGCCGACTTCGTCGAGTCCCTGGGCGGGATCGTCAGGCGCACCGATGCGACGCAGGCCTTTCTCCATCTGCAGGCGGAGCGCGGCAAGAAGGGCGAGCTGCTCAACGTCGTGACGGATGCGCTGGGCGGGCCCTACAGCGCCATCCTCGCGATGGCCGTGCTGATCCATGTCGATCGCGCGCAGGTCGCGCCGGTCCTGCGCAAGGTGTTTGACGCCCTCGAGCCCGGCGGCGTCTTCCTCGTGGCCATGCGCATCGGCGAAGGTGAGACGAATGGCGACTACCAGACCGTGTACTGGGCGAAAGACCGGTTTGCCGAAGAGCTCGCAGCGGCCGGCCTGCGCACGGAATGGGACAGGCAGTGGATCGGCCGCGAGAACGTGACGTGGGTCAGCTTCCTCGCGTGCCGTCCACGGGAGCGCGTGCAGACCTACACGCCCAGGTAGCGCGTCCACAGCGAACGGTCGGCGTCCAGCGCGGCCGAGTCGCCCTGCCACACCACGCGCCCTCGTTCGAGGATCACGTGACGGTCGGCCAGCGGCAGCAGGCGCTGCACGTACTTGTCGACCACCAGGATCGCTTCGCCCTCGGCCTTGAGCGTGGCAATGCAATGCCAGATCTCTTCGCGGATCACCGGGGCCAGGCCTTCGGTGGCTTCGTCGAGGATCAGAAGGCGCGGATGCGTCGACAGCGCGCGCGCAATCGCCAGCATCTGCTGCTCGCCGCCCGACAGCTGGTTGCCCGCATTGGCCTTGCGTTCGGCAAGGCGCGGAAACAGGCCGTACAGCGCCTCGATCGTCCAGCGTGGCGCGCTGCCCGGGCGTGGCCGTGCAAAGGCGCGCAGGTGCTCGTCCACGCTGAGGTTCGGGAACACATGCCGGCCTTCGGGCACGATGGCGACGCCGCGCCGCGCGATGGCGTCGGGCTTGTGGCCGCCGATGGCGTCGCCGCCGAAATGCACGCTGCCGCGCATCGGCGCGAGCATGCCGGTCAGCACCTTCAGCAGCGTGCTCTTGCCCATGCCGTTGCGGCCGAGCAGCGCAAGCACTTCGCCGGGCCGGATATGAAGGTCGATGCCGAACAGAACCTGGCTGGCGCCGTAGCCGGCCTCGATGGATTTCGCATCGAGCAATGTGATGGTCGTTGCGTTCATGCGTGCCCTTCTGCTTCCGTTCCGAGATAGACCGCCTGCACGTCGGGATGCCCGCGCACTTCGTCGGCCGTGCCGCTCATCAGCACGCGGCCCTGCACCAGCACCGTGAGCCGGTCGGCGAGGCGGAACACTGCGTCCATGTCGTGCTCGATCAGCAGGATGGCCATCGATTCGCGCAGCGATTCGATCAGCTCGACCATGCGCGCGGATTCGTCGGGGCCCATGCCGGCCATCGGCTCGTCGAGCAGCAGCAGCTTGGGTTCGGCCGCGAGCGCCAGCGCCACGTCGAGCGCGCGCTGTGCGCCGTGCGGCAAGGTGCCCGCGATGCGGTGGCGTTCGCCGCCCAGCCCCACGCGGTCGGCCAGCGCCATCGCGCGTTCGACCAGGCCGCGTTCGGTCGCGCGCGGTGCCATGAAGCGCAGGCTGCTGCCCGCATGGGCCTGCGCCGCAAGCATGAGGTTGTCGTGCACGGTTTCCTTGGCGAAGACGCGCGTCACCTGGAAGCAGCGCGACATGCCGGCTGCCACGCGCTGGTGGTCCTTGAGGCCGGTGATGTCCTTCTCGTCGAGCAGGATGCGCCCGGCGTCGGCCTTGAGCAGCCCGGTGATCAGGTTCACCAGCGTGGTCTTGCCCGCGCCGTTCGGCCCGATGAGCGCATGCACTTCGCCTCGCTCCACCGTGAGGTTCACATGGTCGGTCGCGAGCAAGCCGCCGAAGCGCTTGACCAACCCTTCGATTCTGAAAAGGCTCATGTTGTTGCCTTGCTCCCTCGCCCCTGTGGGGAGAGGGTTGGGGTGAGGGGCAAGCGGCGTCGATAGAGAGCAGCAAGCCCCTTCGGTGCCCACAACGCGACAGCAATCAGCAACAGGCCGAGCGGCATGTGCCAATGCTCCGTGTGCTGCTTCAGGAACTCTTCGAGCACGAGCCACACGACGGCGCCCACAGGCCCGCCCCAGCTGCGCCCGAGCCCGCCGATGACGACCATCACCAGCAGCGTGGCCGACTGCGTCCAGTGCATCGTCGCCGGGCTCACGAAGCCATTGCCACCCGCGAGCAGCGCGCCCGCCAGCCCTGCGATGGCGCCGGCAATCGCAAAGGCCACCAGCTGCAGCCTGAACACCGGATAGCCCAGCGCCCGCATGCGCGTCTCGTTGTCGCGGATGCCCATCAGCGCATGGCCGAAGCGCGATTGCGTCGCGCGGTGCAGCCACCAGAGCGCAAGCGCGACCAGCGCCAGCACCACCCAGTAGAAGTTCGACTCGTTGCCCAGGTCCAGCCCGGGAAGCAGCGTGGGCCGGCTCATCAGCGTGTAGCCGTCGTCGCCGCCATAGCGGCGCAGCGACACCACCACGAAGTACAGCATCTGCGCGAAGGCCAGCGTGGTCATGATGAAGTAGACGCCGCGCGTGCGCAGCGCCACCGTGCCGATCAGCGCCGCGACGAGGCCGGCGACGAGCGCGGCCGCCGGCCACATCACCCAGGCCGACACCACGCCCGCGTCGCTGAGCGCCACCACCGTGTAGGCGCCCATGCCGATGAAGCCCGCATGCCCGAGCGCGACCATGCCGCCGAAGCCGAGGATGAAGTTGAGGCTGGCGGCGGCCAGTGCCACCACGAGCACGCGCCGCACGAAGCCGATGTAGAACTCGAGCCCGAACACGGGCGCGACCAGCGGAAAGGCCGCGAGCAGCAGCAGGAGCAGCCCGAGACCGATATAGCGAGAGGAAGACTTCATGCGCGTGCCGAGAACAGCCCTGAAGGCCGGAAGATCAGAACAATCACCATCAGCGCGTACATCGCAACTTCGGCGAACAGCGGCCCCAGGTCGGCGGCCGTGGCGGGCGGCAGCGTGGCGCGCAGCAGCATCGGCACGAAGGCGCGCCCGATGGTGTCGACCACGCCCACCAGCAGTGCGGCCACGAAGGCGCCGCGCACCGAACCGATGCCGCCGATCACCAGCACCACCAGCGCGGGGATCAAGATGGCCTCGCCCATGCCGACCTGCACCGCGACGATCGGCCCCATGAGCGCGCCGGCCAGCGCGGCCAGCGCCGCACCGAGCAGGAACACGCCGTTGAAGATGCGGCCCACGCGCACGCCCATCAGCTCGGCCATCGGCCGGTCGGAGGCGCCCGCGCGCACTCGCATGCCGATGCGCGTGTGGTTGACCAGCAGGTACAGAGCGAGCGCCACCAGCATTCCGCCGACCAGGATGACCAGCCGGTACGCCGGGTACGGCAGGCCGTCCATCAGGTTCACCGGCCCCGAAAGCGCTGCGGGTGTCGGCGCCATCACGGGCGAGGGTCCCCAGGCCATCGTCACGATGTCGTCCGCCACCAGGATCACGCCGAAAGTGGCGAGCACCTGCGCCAGATGGTCGCGTGTGTAGAGGCGGCGCATCAGCAGCACTTCGAGCAGCAGCGCCACCACTACCGTGACGGCGACCGCAATCACGATGGCCGCCGTGAACGAGCCGGTGCGCGTGTGCGCCTCGGCCGCCACGTAGGCGCCCGACATGAAGAGCGAGCCATGCGCGAGGTTCAGCACGTCCATGATGCCGAACACCAGCGTGAGCCCCGCCGCCAGCAGGAACAGCATCAACCCATAGCCGAGGCCATTGAGCAGCTGCTCGAGAACGAGGATGCCGCTCACTTGAGGGGGCACTTGTCGGCGTAGCTGTCCCCGTAGTTGGTCAGTACGGTGTTGATCAGCTTGTTCGTGACCTTGCCCTGCGCGTCCTTGCCGATCACGCGCAGGTAGAAGTTCTCGACCGGATAGTGGTTGTTCGCGTACTTGAAGTTGCCGCGCGTCGAGGCGTAGTTGGCCTTCTTCAGTGCGGCCACCACGGCTTCGCGGTTCTGCGCGTTGCCGCCGGCCTGCTTCACGGCGGCATCCATCGCAAGGAGCGCGTCATAGGCCTGCGCCGCATACACCGACGGATAGCGGCCGTTGTATTCCTTGCGGAACGCGGCCACGAAAGCCTTGTTGGCCGCGTTGTCCAGGTCGTGCGCCCAGTGCGAGGTGTTGAACAAACCGAGCATCGGCTCGCCCACGGCACCGATCACGTCCTCGTCGGCCGAGAAGCCGCTGGTCACCAGCGTGATGTCTTTCGACAAGCCTGCGCCCACGAACTGCTTGATGAAGTTGATGCCCATCGCGCCGGGCAGGAAGAAGTAGATCGAGTCGGGCTTGGCCGCGCGCAGCTGCGCGAGTTCGGCGGCGTAGTCGATCTGGCCGAGCTTGGTGTAGAGCTCGTCGGCCACCTGGCCCTTGAACTGGCGCTTGAAGCCGCCGAGCGCGTCCTTGCCGGCGGGATAGTTGGGCGCAATGAGCACCGTCTTCTTGAAGCCGCGGTCTTGTGCGAACTTGCCGGCGGCCTCGTGGAACTGGTCGTTCTGGTAGGCGGTGCCGAAGAAGTACGCATTGCATTGGGCACCTGCGAACTGGCTCGGGCCGGCATTGGCCGAGAGGTACGGCACCTTGGCGTTGAACAGCGTCGGGCCCACGGCCAGCGCCACGTTGGAGCCGATGGGGCCGCTGAAGATGTCGATCTTGTCGCGCTGGATCATGCGGTCGACCAGCTGCTTGGCCTGGTCGGGGCTGCCGGCCATGTCGGCCTGCACGAACTCGACGTCCTGTCCACCGAGCTTGCCGCCCAGCTGCTTGATGCCGAGCGCAAAACCGTCGCGCGCCTCGGCGCCCAAGGCCGCGAACGGGCCCGAGATGTCGAGCGCCAGGCCCACTTTGACGGAAGCGGCCATGGCGGATGCCCCGCCACCAAGGGCTGCGCCACAGAGCAGCAGCGAAAGCAGGGTGCGCGGCAGCGCGGACGACTTCGGGGACGGATGGCTCATGGATTCTCCGGGCAAAGAAAGGGTGAAACGACGCCCCGGTGCCGCGCCATGCAGCACCGAAGACATCAAACCGTTGATAGCTAAATACTTTAACCATAAACAATTTGGTGTCAACGGTGCTAGCACGAATGGTGCCAATGCCTCGTGTCACTTCCTGGTGCGCGGGAGCCCTTTTTCCAAGGGCCCGCGCTGGCTCAGCCGAACGGATTTGCAGTGGCAAACCAGAGGCCGATGCCCGTCGCGATGATGAATGCGCCGTCGGTCACGCCCGCCACCAGGAAGAACTTGGTCTGCAGCGTGTCGACCAGCTCGGGCTGGCGCGCCGTGCTCTCGAGAAACTTCTGGCCGACCAGCCCAATGCCCAGGCAGGAGCCGAGGGCGGCAACGCCTATGAGCAGGGCGACTGCGAGGGGAAGGATGTTGAAGCCGGTCATGGTGTTTTCTCCTGGTGGTTGATGTTTGATCGATGGAGGTACTTTCCCAGAGCGGGTGCATGCGGTCCATGACGTGGGAGGTCATGGGCGGCACGAAAAAAGCCGGCCGTGAAAACGGCCGGCTCTCGCGAAGCATCGCGGGCGCTACGGAAGCTGCGTCCAGTTCTGGTTGTTGCCGCCGTTGCAGGTCCACGTGATCAATGCGGTGTCCTGCGTGGTGGAACCGTTGGGTACGTCGAGGCAGGAACCCGAGGCGCGGTTGCGGATCGATCCGCCCACCAGGCTCCATTGGGTCGTGTTGCCCGCCGTGCAGGCCAGCTGCACCACCGGTGCATTCGTCGTCGCGGTGCCGTTCTGCGCCAGGCACAGGCCGCTGTGCTCGGCCACGAACTGCACATAGCCGCCGGTGAGGCTGTTCACCGTGAACTTCTCGTTGCTTGCATTGCCGCACGGCCATTGCACCGCCGTCGCGCCGCTGGCGGTGGACACGCCCTTGATGTTCACGCACATCGTCGGATTCAGGTCCGAGCGGACGCGCGTGACGACGGCCGGGGCCGTGTCCTGCGACCGCACGTACTCGCGGATCGCCACCTGGTCGGCCGCGGGCAGGCTGTTGGCGTTGCCGTGGCCGCTGGTGAGCACGTCCTGCAGCGTCGCGGCCTGTCCGTTGTGGAAGAAGGCCGTGGTATTCCAGGTGCCCGACAGCGTCGGCGTGTCGAAGCCCACACCCGCCAGCGGTTGGTTCATGCCCTTGCCCGAAGAGGCCTGGATCGTGCCCACGTCGTGCCGGATGCCGTCGCGCAAGGTGCCGCCCGAGTGGCAGGTCACGCACTGCGCCGAGGTGAACAGCGCCTGGCCCCGCGCCGCATCGACGCTCAGGCTGCCGTCCGCTGCACGCGCCGGGCTGCGCATGTACTTGTTCAGCGAGCTGAGGTAGGCCGCCATGTCGTCGAGCTGCGCGTTCTTGCCGGCCTTGGGCGTGCCCAGTGGGTCGGACGTGGCCGCGAAGTCCGCATTCGTCAGGAAGCCGGTGCCGCCGAACTCGTTGCGGATGTCGTTCTCGAAGTCCTGCACTTCGTCGAAGTTGGCCGTCCAGTGCAGCTTGCCGTGCCCCAGGCCGCGGCGGCCCATGAGGCTGATGGTGCGCCGCAGCCCCTCGCCGCGCTGGGTGAAGTCCCACACCATGCCGTCGTCGCCGCCGTCGGCGTGGCAGCTCGCGCAGGAGAGGTAGTTGTCCTTGCTCATGCGCCGGTCCGACGCGTTGTAGAACACCTGTTTGCCGCGCAGCGCCGCGGCCGCCATCGGCTCCTGCGCGACCGTCACCACGTTCTGCAGGAAGATCGGCGCCGCCGATTCCGATGACAGCACCGAGGCCACGTCATGCACCGACACCGAGCGCGCGAGGAAGTTGTTGACGAACAGGCGCTTGCGCACCGCGTCCAGGTACAGGCCGTGAGGCGCGCTGCTGGCGTTGATCTCGCCCCGCACCGCGCGGCTGTACGGATCGACGATGGCCACGCGGTTGCCTTCCATCTGCGCGACGAAGAGGTAGTCGCCCGACGGCGAGAACAGCGCGGCGCGTGCCGGTGCGCGGTCGTCGAAGTCGATCTGCTCGGCGAACACTTCCGCGGCCGTCTGCAGGTTGACCTGCGAGAGGATGGAGCGCACCGTCTGGTCGTGCGCCAGGTTGTTGCCGTCCCTGAACTTGCCGCGCACGATGTTGTCCTTCTTCGAAGGCAGCACCGCCCGCGCGCCGTCCGGCGAGATCACCACCTGGCTCAGGTAGTTGGCCACGCCGCGCGCACGGCTCTCGGTGTCCACCGTGGTGGTGTCCACCGGCAGCGCGATGGTGGTCATGGCGCTCATGCTCTGCAGGTTCACCTTGTGCAGCTGGCCGCCGGTCATCTTCGACTTGAAGCGCGTGACGTAGGCCACCTGTGCGTCGGAGCTCACCGCGATGCCGCGCAGGTTGCCTTCGAGCGCGACCGCGCCGGTGGTGGCGCCGTTGCTCGGGTCGAAGCTCATCAGCACCGCCTTGCTCTCCAGCGTCAGCAGGCCCTTGGCGCCGTCGGGCGTGAAGGCCACGCCGTAGGGGCCGCTGCCGTAGGCGAGCGGCACGGTGGCCGAGAGGCTGCCGTCGGCCGCGCTGAGCGCCACCAGCTTGTCCTCGCCCTGCACCGTGACCCAGATGCGGCCGTCGGGGCCCACGGCCAGCGTCTTCGGCTCGTCGCCGACGCGCGTTTCCCAGCGCTTGGCCAGGGTCTGGGCGTCGATGGCGGCGACCGTGCCGCTGTCGGGATTCACCGCGTACACCGAGTTCGCATCGCCCGCGATGTTGGTGGTGTGCGTGGGCGCCCGCGCCGTGACCGGGGCGATCACCGTGACGATGTAGGTGTAGAAGGTCTCGCGGCCGTTCGCGTCCTTCACCGTCAGCGTCACCGTGTAGTGGCCGGGGCGCGTGTAGGTGTAGGTGTAGTTCGGCTGGCTCGCGTAGGCCGTCTGCGTGCCATCGCCGAAGTTCCAGCGGAACTGCGCGCCGCTGCTGCCCAGCGTGGCCGGGTTGAACACCAGTTGGCCGTTGACGATCTTCGGCCCGCCGCCGATGCCGGGGTCGCCGATGATGGTCTGCCCGCGCAGCGTGCTCACCTCGGTGTCGGAGAGCACGCGGCCGTAGACGCGCACTTCCGCCAGCGTGCCCTTGAAGAGCGCCGCGTTGCCCTGGATCTGCCCCAGCACGCTGAACTTGTTTGTGAGGCCCTTGTTGCCCGTGAGGCCGGCGGAGGTGGTCTTCACGCCGTCGACGTACACCGCCTGCGCGCCGGAGGCCGCGTCGCGCGTCAACACCACGTGGTGCCAGTTGCCGTCGTTCACTGCCGCCGTGGAGGTGGTGCCGGCATGGTTGCCCACCGACAGCTTGATGCGCCCGCTGTTGTCGAGCCAGCCCCAGAACACATCGTCCGCGCCGCCCGACTGGTCGCGCCCGAAGATGCCGGGCGCGGTCCACGAGTTCGCCCCGCCCGCCTGCGTGGTCTTCATGTAGAAACTCATCGATGCGGTGCCGCCGAGCACGGTGGCCACGGAATCGTTCTTCAGCGGCACACCGGCGGTGCGGTTCGCGAAGTTCATGCCGATGCTCTCGAACGCGTCGCCCGACGCCGGCGTGCCGTTGTTGTTGCCGATCTGGTCGGAGAGGTTGCCGGCCAGCGTCCAGTAGTGCATCAGGTTGATGTCGGTCGCGTTGCCGGTGTTGAAGGTCGACTTGTAGTCCACGCCGATGGCGTTGCCCGCATAGTCCTTCACGCCGTTGGCGGGCAGGAACACTTCATAGCTCGTGCCCGGCAGCAGCGGCTGCTCGGGGTGGAAGTTGACGATGCCCAACTGCACGCTGTAGGTGCCCGCCAGCGTGTTGCCGCCCACCGGGCGCACGATGAAGGTGTTGGAGTTCACGCTCTCGGGCCGGATGCTGTCCGTCATGCCCAGGCCGATGCGGGACGTCAGCGCCTGCTGCTTCGCGCCATTGGCGGGCGAGACCTGCTTCACTTCCGGCTTGGTGGTGTCGGGGTCCACCGCATGCACGATGAAGCCGCTGCCCGAGCCGTGGTCGTTGCCCACGAAGACGAGATTGCCGAACATCGCGACCTGGCCGTTGTCCGAATGCGAGAAGTTCGGATCGTCCTCACGCAGGATGCTGCCGCGGCCCACCTCCACGTGGTTCAGCGGATTGCTCACGTCGACCTTGTGGATGCGGGTCTGGGCGCCCTGGATCACGTAGTTGTCCTGCGTGGCGCAGTACAGCTGTTCGTCGATGACCAGCCGGTTGTCCTCGGCCACGAAGCGCGAACGGTCGCTCAGGTCGTAGCTGTACATCTTGGCGCCGCTGTTGCGCGCGGAGGTATGCACGCTTTTGCCGTCGAAGCAGGTCGCGTAGTAGAACGGCGTGGTGCCCACGATGGAATCGAGCACCTTGGGGTTGAGCGGGTCGGAGATGTCCAGGCTCGCGAAACCGCCGTTGCTTTCCATGGCGGTCAACACCATGTGGTTGCCCATCGTGAAGATCGGGCCGACGCGAAAGCCGCCGAGTTCGCCGGTGGGCACAGGGTTGGGCTTGCCGGCGCCGCGGTTCGCAACCACGGCGTTCGCGGGGTCCCTCGCATCGACGATGAACATGCCCCGGCCCGCCGATGCCACATACAGGTAGGGCGCCTGCCACCAAAGCTGCCAGGCCACGTTCTCGTAGTCGCCGGCGTTGACGCCGGGCAGTGCCAGCTTCTTCACCTGCTTGATGTCGTTGATGTCGGTGAAGTCCCAGAACTCGACGCCGTTGATGCTCGGCAGCACCACGTAGGTCTTGCCGCCGATCTTCGCGGTGCCGAAGGAGTGCGTTTCGCGGAACTCCTGGGTGCGGCCTTCGGGCTCGTAGATCTTCTTGACGAGCTGGATCTGGCGCGGGTTCGACACGTCGTACAGCAGGAAGCCGCCCGGGCCGAGGCCGCTGTCCGGCGCGAAGGAGGTGAGGAAGTAGCCGTTGACCATGATGCCCGCGTTCATGCCGTAGTCCTTGCGGCCCGGGTAAGTGGCGGGTACCTCGCGCGACTCGTAGGCGCTGCTGTGCGCCGGATCGAGCGGGTGCGCGGCGCTGGTGATCATCGACACCGGCTTGAACAGTTCCGCCGAGGTGTAGGTGAGGTTGCCCAGGCCCGGCCCCTGCAGCGGGAGCGGGTCCGCGACGGCTTCGGAAACCGCCGTCGCCATGTTGCTCAGGGTCGTCATCGGACTGACCCCGGTGATCGCCGCATGCGTCAGCAATGTGACGAGCGGGGCCAGGAACGCCATCAGGAAATACCGGATCTTCATCGTCGCCTCCAGGTTGTTAGAAGTTCGCAGGGCAACCCATTCCTCGACCGTTCTCCGATGCGCGCGCAGGACGCACCCCGGCAGGCGACGGGTCCATCGCCTGCCGTGCTGACTTCTTGTTGTGTTCTTGCGCCGGCGCTTTTCTTTGTCTTAGTTGGCGCCGCTCGATTCGTAGAGAGCCCAGGCCGCCTCGGCACTCGCACCGCGGTGGATCATGGCCATCAGCGCACTCACCACCGCCGAAGGATTCGCGTGCTGGTAGACGTTGCGCCCGTACACCATGCCGACGGCGCCCTGGTCCATCAGCACGCGCGAACGCGCGAACACCTGCTGCAGGTCTTCGCGCCCCCCGCCGCGCACGAGCACGGGGCAGCGCGCGGCCTGCACCACGCGGTGGAAGTCGGTGGGGTCGCTGGTCGGATCGGCCTTGACGATGTCGGCGCCCATCTCGCGCGCGAGGCGCACCAGCGTGACGATTTTTTCGGCGTCGCCGTCGACCTGGTAGCGGCTGCCGGGGGTGGGCGATTGCATCACCAGCGGCTCGATCATCAGCGGCATGCCATAGCGGTCGCAGTCGGCGCGCACGCGCGCGATGTTCTGCACGCACTGGCGGAACAGATCGGGCTCGTTCGGCAGCATGAAAAGATTCACGACGACGCAGGCCGCGTCGCGCTGCACGGCGGGCAACACCGGGTCGTGCTCGTTCTGCAGCACGGCCCACATCACGCGATGCGCGGTGGCGTTGTAGGGGTTGCCCATGTCGATGCGCATCACGAGCGCGGGCTTGTCGCGGCCAGGGCGCTGCTGCAGCAGGTCGGCCTGGCCGTAGTTGAGCTGGATGGCATCGGGGCCGGCGGGCACGAGCTTGTCGATGACCTCGGGCATGTCTTCCAGCCCGTTGAGGAACGAGGGCTCGTTGCACACCCCGTGGTCGAGCGCAATGTCCAGGCAGCGGCCGTTGTTCAGCAGCCGGTTGAGCCGCGCGTCTTTGTCCTTCGACATTTGGAAAGAACTCCTTGTTGGGATCGGAAATGACAGGGGTGTCAGGCGAGATTGCCGAGATGGCGCTTTGCCGCGGCGTCGATCAGCCGCAGGGCGTCGTCTCCCAGCTGGACGGCACCGGCGCCGGCGTTCTCGATCGCCTGCTGGCGCACGCGCGCGCCGCACAGCGCCACCGAGACGGTGCCGCTGGCGATGGTCCACGCGATCATCAGTTGACCGAACGAGCAACCCAGCTGCGTGCGCAGCGGGTCGAGCTCTTCGAAGAAACCCTTGAGCCTGGAGCGGTTGGCTTCGCTGAAGCGCGGGTTGGCCGCGCGCTGGTCGTCGCCCTTGAATTCGCGTCCGGGATCGATCGGACCGGCGAGCAGGCCCAGCGCCAGCGACGAATAGCCCAGCACCGCCACCTTGTATTCGCTGCACAGGGGAGCCAGAGTCTCTTCGATCTCGCGGTCGATCAGGCTGTAGCGCTCCTGCGCCGCATCGACAGGGCCGTAGCGCAGGTATTCGGTGAGCGTTTCGGGGCTGACGTTGCTCACGCCGATGGCGCGGATCTTTCCCTGCTTCTTGAGCTCGAGCAGCGCGTCCATGGTCTCGGCCACGGGCGTGGTGCTGTCCTGCCAGTGCGTGATGTAGAGATCGATGTAGTCGGTCTGCAGGCGCTTGAGGCTCTCTTCGCATTCATGGAAGATCGATTCACGGCCTAGGAAGCGGTGCACCGGGTGACCGTCTTCTTCGAAGAAGTGCGTGCCTTGCCGGGTGTGCCAGACCAGGCCGCATTTGGTGGCAATCACGGCTTCCTGGCGGCGCCCCTTGAGTGCGGTGCCCACGATGCTTTCGGAGCGGCCGAGGCCGTAGGCCGGTGCGGTGTCGATCAGGTTCACGCCCGCGTCCAGCGAGGCCTGGATGGCCTCCACGGCCGCCGCGTTGTCGCCGCCGCCCCACATCCATCCGCCCATGGCCCAGGTGCCCAGGCCGATGGCCGAGCATTCGATGCCCGACGGGCCCAGCGTTGTCTTCTTCATCATCATCATCGCGTTGTCTTTCTCGTGTTCAGGAGGTGGTCGATGGTCACGGCCGCGAGCAGGATCAGGCCCTTGATCACGTCCTGCCAGTAGGGCGATACGTCCAGCAGGATCAGCGAGCTGGTCACCACCGACAGCAGTGCCAGGCCCAGCACCGCGCCCAGCACCGTGCCGGAGCCGCCCTTGAGGCTCGCGCCGCCGATCACCGCGGCGGCAATCACGTTGAGTTCCATGCCCATGCCGAAGGTGGGCGTGGCCGCGCCGAAGCGGGCCGTGTAGATCACGCCGGCCAAGCCCGCCGAAGCCGAGCACAGCACCGTGACCCAGAACTTGACGCGGCCCACGCGAATGCCCGAATACAGCGCGGCCTTCTCGTTGCTGCCGGTGTAGAACACGCGCCGCAGCAAGGTCGATCGGCGCAGCACGAAGTCGCTCACGATGACGATCGCCACGAAGATCAGGATCACCGCTGGAATGCCGAACAGCGTGCCCTGCCCGATGAACTTGAATTCGGCCGGCAGCGAGAACAGCGACTGCGGCGTGCCCTGCGTGAGCGCAAGGCAGAGCCCGCGCACGATCACCATGAAGGCCAGCGAGGCAATGAAGTGGTTCAGGCCGATGCGCGTGACGCAGCCGCCGATCATCGCGCCGACGAGCCCGCTCGCGCCGATGGCCACCAGGCTCGCGAGCCACGGGTCCACGCCCATCAGAAAGAGCTTGCCCGTTACCACCATCGCGAAGCAGACCACCGAGCCCACCGAAAGATCGATGCCGCCGACGATCAGCAGAATGGTCATGCCCACCACCACGATGCCTTCGATGGAGAAGGACAGCAGCATCGCGCGGATGTTGTCCCAGGTGAGGAAGTAGGGCGACGCGAAGCTCATCGCCACGCACAGCACCGCGATGATGAGAAGCAGCCCGGCTTCCCGCATGCTCGTGAGCTTGTTGGCGGGCTTCACGGGGCCGCCGCCTGACTGGCGCGGTGGATGGCCCGCATCGAGTTCTGCCGGGTAGTTCATGCTGTTTCCTGTTCGCAGAGTCCGGAGGCCAGCCGCAGCAGGGCTTCCTCCGTCATTTCGTTGGAATTCAATTCGCCGGCCAGCCGGCCGTCGCGGATCACCAGCGCGCGGTCGCACAGGCCGATGATCTCGGGCAGCTCCGAAGAGATCACGATCACGCCCACACCCTGGTTCGCGAGCTCGCGCAGGATGTGATGGATCTCGGACTTGGCACCCACGTCGACACCGCGCGTGGGCTCGTCCATCAGCAGCACCTTGGGGTTGGTGGCCAGCAGCTTGGCAATGGCCACCTTCTGCTGGTTGCCGCCCGACAGGCTCGACACCTCGATGGCCACGCCGTCCGACTTGAGGTTGAGCTTGGCGCCCAGTTCGCGCGCCAGGCGGTGTTCGGCCGAGCGCTGCAGCAGGCCCCAGCCGGAGCTCACGCGCCGCAGCGCCATCGACGAGATGTTCTGTGCGATCGGCAGGTCGAGATACACGCCCGCAGCCTTGCGGTCTTCGCTGAGATAGGCGATGCCCTCGCGCAGCGCATCGCTGTACTTGCGAATAGAAAGCGCCTTGCCGTGCAGGCGCACCGTGCCGCGCGTGGCGGCGCGCAGGCCGCACATGGTCTCGGCCAGTTCGCTGCGGCCGGCGCCCATGAGCCCGGCAATGCCGAGGATCTCGCCGCGCTTCAGCGCAAACGAGATGCCGTGCACGCGCTCGCCATCGGCGATGTCGCTCACCTCGAGCACCGGGCCGGCCGATTCGGCGGGCTCTTGCTTGGGTGGGTAGTAGTTGCCAAGCTCGCGTCCCACCATGCGGCGAACCAGCTCGTCGGCGGTCATGCCGGCCAGCGGGCCGCAGTGCACGTTGCGGCCATCGCGCAGCACGGTGACCCGGTCGCCGTGCGTGAAGATCTCCGCCATGCGGTGGCTGATGTAGATGATGCCGATGCCCTGCGCCTTCAGGTCGTGCAGCACGCGGAAGAGGGCGGCCGATTCGTTGTCGGTCAGCGCGGCCGTGGGCTCGTCGAGGATCAGCACCTTGCAGTCCAGCGTGAGCGCCTTGGCAATCTCCACCAGCTGCTGGCTCGAGATGCTCAGCTCGCGCACGGGCGCGCTCGGGTCGATGTCCTGCCCCAGCCGCGCCAGCACCTTGGCGGCGCGCGCGTTCAGGCTGGCGTAGTTCATCCAGGCCTCTTTGCCGGCGTTGATCTCCGGCATGAAGATGTTCTCGGCCACGGTGGCGTCGGCGCACAGCGCGATCTCCTGGTGCACCAGGCCGATGCCCAGGCGCATGGCGTGCGCCGGGCCGTCGATGACCACTTTCTCGCCGTTCAGCACGATGTCGCCTTCGTCGGGGCGATGGATGCCGTCGATGATGTTCATCAGCGTCGACTTGCCCGCGCCGTTCTCGCCGCACAGGGCGTGGATCTCGCCAGCATGCAGCGAGAAGTCCACGCCCGAGAGCGCGCGCGAAGCGCCGAAGCGCTTGCTGATGCCGCGAAGTTCGAGCAAGGTGCTCACTCGCCGATTCCCTTGGTGCCGCGGCGGGCGAGATACTTGTCCCAGTAGAAGTCGTCGGCGTTGGCCTTGCTGACCACCGACAGGCCGTTGTCCAGGAAGGGCACCGACATGGGATTGGTGCCGTTGCGCTTGGCGTCGTTCATCGGGTCGATGAGCGAGGGGTTCTTGGCCAGAAACAGCATCATCATGCCCATGTAGCCCTGCATGCCCTGGTTGGGGTTGATGGCGCCGAACACGTCGCCGGCCTTGATCATGTCCAGGATCTTGGCGTTCACGTCGCAGCACATCACGCGGATGTTCTTCTTCGATTCGATCTTGGCCTGCGCGGCACCCAGGGCCGAGTTGGCTTCGGGCATGAACAGCGCGCCCAGGTTCGGGTTGGCCTGCGCCAGGCTCAGCACCGCCTGGTAGGCCTTGCTCGGGTCCTGGTTGCTGGCGGCGCGGCCGACCAGCTTCATGCCCGCGTGCTTGGTCTTCATGCGGTTGACGAAGGCCGCGATGCGCCGGTCGTGGTTGTCCTGGCCGGGGTTCTCGAGGACGGCGTATTCGCCCTTGCCGCCCAGCGCCGCGGCAATCGCGTCGGCCGCCTGCGTGCCCTCGCGGTCGTTGTCCGAGGTGACGAAGGAGGCGCGCTTCGAGTTGGGCGAATCGGCCGCGAAGGTCACGACCGGAATGCCCATGGCCACTGCCCGGTTGATCGGCTCGATGAACGGGTCGGGGTTCATCGGGTGCAGCAGGATGCCCGCGGGCTTGCGCGCCAGCTCCTGCTCGAACGAGGCCAGCTGTTTGTTGACGTCGTACTCGGGCGTGCCGGTGTAGCGCGTGCGCACCCCCAGCGTGCGGCCGAGTTGCTTCATCATTTCGTAGACCGGAAACCAGTATTCGACGCCAGACACCATCACGTTCATCACGTAGACGTCGCTGGCGTTGCCGCGCAATCCGGTGGCGGCGGCCGTGGGGGTGGACTGCGCAAATGCGCTGGTGCCGGCCAGGCCGATACCGGCGGCTGCAGCGGACTTCAGGAAATTTCGCCTCATCTTGTGTCTCCTCGCGTTGACTGGCAGAGCTTGCGACCTGCTTTGCGGGCAGATCTTCGGGACCTCATTGTCACGACAGTTGTTATGACAGGTAGAATGTAATCGCGGGTTGTTTGCCGCGATAACTAGGGGAAACGCTACTGGCGAGCTGCTTTCAACTCGCCGAAGCTGTTATGACATGAAGCCAAACATATTGATCGGCGTCGACATGGGCTCGAGCAGCCTGAAGGCGCTGGCCCTCGAAGCCGGCAGCGGCCGCACCATTGCCTTGTCCCGCATGCCCCTGCCGCACGACCGCCTGCCCGGTGGCGGCTGCGAAGTGGGAGCGACGGCGATCCGCGCCGCGCTGACCCACGTGCTGCGCGATGTTGCCAACCAGCTGGGCCCGCGCACGGCCGAGGTTCGTGCCATGGCCTGCACCGGGCACGGCGCCGGCCTCTACGCGCTAGACGCCAATGACCAGCTCGTGGGCGGCCGTGCCGTCGCCTCGACCGACCAGCGCGCCGATGCCCGTGCGCGCGCCCTGGCGGCGAGCCACGGCGCCAGGCTGTTCGAAGAGGTGGGCTGCAGTCCCTGGCCCGGGCAGCCCACGGTCATTACGGCCGAGCTGCTGGGCGCCGATGCCGTGCAGCGCGGCGAACTGCGCCGCCTGCTGTTCGCCAAGGACTACCTCGGCTTTCTTCTGACCGGCGAGATCGCCACCGATGCCAGCGATGCGAGCACCGCCGGCCTGGTGTCTCTCGCCACCGGCACCTGGTCGCAGGCGGCCTTCGACGCGTCGGGCCTTGCCGAGCTTGGGCCGCATGCTTTCGGTCCGATCGTGCCCAGCGGCAGCGTGATCGGAACGCTGCGGCCTTCCGAGGCCGCGCTGTGCGGATTGCCTGCCGGCATTCCGGTGGCGATGGGCGCGATCGACCTGCTTGCATCGATGACCGCGATCTGCGCGGAAGGGCGTGGCCGCGCGGTGTCGGTGTTCGGCACCTGGTGCGTGAACGCGGTCATCGGGCCTGTGATGGAGCCCAAGCCGGCCGTCGCCTCCATCGTGAATTTTGGCCGCACGCACGAACGGCTCTACATGGAGAACAGCCCGTCCTCGATGGCCAACATCGCGTGGCTGGCCGGCGTGCTCGCGCTGCCCGATGCGCGCGCGGTGGTCGACCTGGCCATGACGGTGCCGCTGGGCGCCAGCGGCCTGCGCTTCCTGCCTTTCGTCAACGGCGGTGGCGGCGTGACCGCGGGCTTCGTGGGGCTCAAGAGCCACCACACGCGCGCCGACATGGCGCGCGCCGTGGTCGATGCTGTGGCGGCGCTGCATGCGCGGCACATGGCGCGCCTTGCCGCAGCCGGCCTCGCGGTGAGCGAGACGACGGTGCTCGGCGGCGGCGCGGGCGATGCGCGCCTCGTGCGCCTGCTGGCGGCCTTTCTCGGGCGCCCGGTCGAGCGCTGCGCCGACGACGAGACCGGCGCGCGCGGCGCCGCGCTCTACGCCGCCATGTCGCAGGGCTTCGATGACGCAGCGCCGGGCAGTGCCCTGCTCGCACCCTGCGAGGTGATCGAACCCGACGCACGGGACGCCAGCGCCCATGCAGATTTCAACGCCGGTTTCAACGAACTGATCGACAGCATGTCACTTGTATTCACCCACATCGCGGGCGACGTGAAATGAGCGCCGCCCGGCCGCCCGAAGGCGCTCGCACCGCAGCGCGCAGCGCGGAGGTTTTTCTATGAGCGCCTGGCAACTTCCCTTCGTGCGTCCGGCTTCGCTGGCGGGGCGCCATTTCTCGACCGTCATCGTGGGCGCCGGCATCAACGGCGTCGGCGTGTTCCGCGATCTTTCGCTGCAGCGCGTCGATTGCCTCATCGTCGACAAGGGCGACTTCGGCGCCGGCGCCAGCAGCGCGCCCTCGCGCATGATCCACGGCGGCCTGCGCTACCTGGAGAACGGCAGCTTCTCGCTCGTGGCCGAGGCCACGCGCGAGCGCAACCTGCTGCTGCGCAACGCGCCGCACCTGGTGCGCCCACTCAAGACGGTGGTGCCGCTTGCGAATTTCTTCGGCGGCCTGATGAGCAGCGCGCTCAAGTTCTTCGGCCGCACGCCGCCGCAGCGCACGCGCGGCCTGCTGGCCGTGGCGCTGGGCTTGCGGCTCTACGACCTGCTGGGCCGCCGCCAGCGCGTGATGCCTGGCCACCGCATCAGCCGCGTGCCGTCGGCGGACCGCGGCCTGTTCCGCGCGGCCATCCGCTGGACCGCCACCTTCTTCGATGCCTGGATCAGCCATCCCGAGTGGCTCATCCTCGAACTGATAGGCGATGGCTGCCGCGACCAGCCGCGCTCGGCGGCCGCGAACTACTGCCGCGTGATGGGCTGCGCCGGCAACATCCTCACGCTGCGCGACGAAATCACCGGCATGCTCGTTCGCGTCACGGCAGACACCGTGGTGAACGCCACCGGCGCCTGGCTCGACCGCAGCGCTGCGGTGCTCGGCGGCGCGGGCCCGCGCGTGATGGGCACCAAGGGATCGCACCTAGTGCTCGACCATCCCGCGCTGCGCGATGCGCTCGATGGCCGCATGGCCTACTTCGAGGCGGTCGACGGCCGCGTCTGCATCGTCTATCCGTTTCTCGACCGCGTGCTGGTTGGCTCCACCGACATCCCGGTCGAAGACCCGGATCAGATCGTCACCGAGCCGGCCGAGGTCGACTATCTGATCGACGTGCTGCGCGAGGTCTTCCCGAACATGGCCTTCGGGCGCGGCGACGTGGTCTACACCTATGTCGGCGTGCGGCCGCTCGCGCGTTCGGATGCCGACAAGCCGGGCCAGATTTCGCGCGACCATTCGGTGGTGGTCGATCCGCCGAACGCCACGCGGGACATTGCCATCGTCGGACTCGTCGGCGGCAAGTGGACCACCTTTCGCTCGCTGGCCGAAGAGGCTACCAACGAAGTGCTGCAGCTGCTGGGCCGCTCGCGCACCGCATCGACAGAGCTGCTGCCCATCGGCGGCGGCGCCGAGCTGCCGGCCGATGCGGCGGCGACCGAGCGCTTTGCCGACAAGATGGCCGCCGCCTCCGGCATGAGCCGTGCACGCGCGCTGGCCTTGCTGGGCCGCTACGGCTCCAAGGCATTGCCGCTCGCGCAGCGCCTCGCGGCCTCGGGCGACGTGCCCCTGCAACACGCGCCGGACTATTCGGCCGCCGAGCTCTCGTACCTGTGCCTCGAAACCGGCGTGGTGCATCTCGACGACCTCGTGGTCCGCCGCACGCTGCTGGCCATTCGCGGCCTCGTGACCGATGCCGC
This sequence comes from Variovorax palleresanus, assembly GCF_051144945.1. NCBI lineage: Bacteria > Pseudomonadati > Pseudomonadota > Betaproteobacteria > Burkholderiales > Comamonadaceae > Variovorax > Variovorax palleresanus. The sequence continues at coordinate 3,026,347 of NZ_JBJNVP010000002.1, forward strand.
GCTGTCCGAAATTGCGGCAGTGGCGGCCGAGGCGCTGGGCTGGGACGCGGTGCGTGCGCACAACGAACTCTGCGCCTGCGCCACCGCGCTGCGGGACCGGCACGGCGTCCGGCTCCAGCCGGCGGCGGCCGGCGAGGAACCCTCTTTCAATGCATCATTGATGGCCAGCTCAGTCCTTGGCCAGGCTTAAAAAGTGAACAGTCCCAACGAGATGTCGACCGTGCTCGACCGCAATTCCGAATCACCGCTGTGGGCCCAGTTCCGCGATGCCATTCGCCTGCAGATACTGCAGGGCGCGCTGCCCATCGGCGCCAAGCTGCCCTCCGAGGCGGAGCTCGGCGAACAGTTCGGCATCTCGCGCATCGTGGTGCGGGAAGCCCTGGCCGACCTGGTGCGCAACAACCTCATCTACAAGATCAAGGGCCGTGGCGCCTTCGTCTCGGCACGCGAACGCGACGAGGATTTCGTTTCCACCGTGCTGGGCTTCTCCGACGAAATGGAACGCAAGGGCCGCTCGGTGCGCACGCAGATCATCACCCAGGAGTTGCGCACCCCCACCGAGCACGAGGCCGCATCGCTAGGCCTGGCCGACGACACGCAGCAGGTGGTGGCGCTCAAGCGCCTGCGCAGTGTCGACGGCGAGCTGCGCCTGCTGGTCGAGACCGTGGTGCCGGCCGACCTGGCGCCGGGCCTGCACCGCGCGCGGCTGGAAGACCGCTCGCTCTACGACGTGCTGCGCCGGCAATACGGCCTGCGCCTGGTGCGCGCCGAACGCTGGATCGACGCCGTGCTGCCCGATGCCGAAACCTGCAAGCTGCTCGACCTGCCGCAGCCCGAGCCGCTGCTGCGCATCGAGTCGATTGCCTACGGCGCCAACGGCCGGCCGCTGGAGCACTACCGCGCGCTGCACCGCTGCAAGACCAGCCGCCTGCACGTGCAGACGACGACCTGAGCTTTTCTTCTTCAGGCCTTGGCGGAGCTGCTACGCGAAGGCCACAGCACGGAGGCGATGGCCACCATCATCAGCGCGACCGCCACCCAGTCCTGCCAGTGCACGACTTCGCCGAGCCACACGGCGCCGCTGAACACGCCGAGCACGGGAATGAACATCACGCTCAAGGTCGAAGCCACCGGCGGCAGCCCGCGCGCCAGGTAGAACCAGGCGGCGTGCGCAAAGCCGAAGATCAGCACCGCGTTGTAGAGGATCGAGCCCCAGGTCACCGAGCCCGGCCACCGCCACTGGCCGCGCTCGAACAGCAGCGTGAGCACCGTCATCACCACGGCTGTCATCGCCGTCATCCAGAACGAGAGCGTGAGCGTCGCAAGCCCGATGCGCGAGCGGCGCAGCAGCTGCGTGCCCAGCGCCCATGTCGCAGCCGCCACCAATGCGAGCGCCACATAGCCGGGCCGGCCCGCGAGGTCGGTGAGCTCGTGCCACAGCAGCAACCCGACGCCGATGGCGCAAGCGCCCACGCCGATCCAGGAGCGCCGCGTGAGCACGGCCGAGAACAGCACCGCGCCGATGACGGCGGAGAACACCGGCATCGTGTAGCCCAGGATGGCCGCGCGCCCGCCCGAAAGCGCCTTCACCGCAAGGATGATGCAGGCGTGCCAGATGAACATGTTGGTGGCGCCCAGCCACACCAGCTCGGGCCATGCGCGGCGCGGCACGCGGAACGGCACCTTCATGATCACCAGCGCGAGGCCCAGCACCGGCACGCCGAGCCAGATCGAGAGCGCGCGGAAGGCCAGCGGCGGATAGTCCGCCACGCCGAGCTTCATCACGGGCCAGTTGAGACCCCATGCAAGGGTCAGGAGAACGAGCAGGACGAACTGGCGCGGCGTAAAGGAAGGCATGGGCCGCGATTGTGGCGCGGCCCGCGCATTCGTGCAGAAGGCGGGCCGGCTACAGCAGCCGCTTGAGGTAGCGCCCCGTGTGGCTCGCCTCGTTGGCCGCGATGTCTTCCGGCGTGCCTTCGCCCACCACCGTGCCGCCGCCGGCGCCGCCCTCGGGGCCCATGTCGATGAGCCAGTCGGCCGTCTTGATGACGTCCAGGTTGTGCTCGATCACGACGATGGTGTTGCCCGCGTCGCGCAGCTGGTGCAGCACCTTCAGCAGCAGTTCGATGTCGGCAAAGTGCAGGCCCGTGGTCGGCTCGTCGAGGATGTAGAGCGTGCGTCCGGTGTCGCGCTTGCTGAGCTCCAGCGCGAGCTTCACGCGCTGCGCCTCGCCGCCCGACAGCGTGGTGGCCGACTGGCCGAGCTTGATGTAGGAGAGGCCCACGTCGAGCAGCGTGCGGAGCTTGCGCTCGATGGTCGGCACGGCCTTCAAAAATTCGTGCGCGGTCTCGACCGTCATCTCGAGGATCTGGGCGATGTTCTTGCCCTTGTACAGCACCTCGAGCGTCTCGCGGTTGTAGCGCTGGCCGTGGCACACCTCGCAGGGCACGTACACGTCGGGCAGGAAGTGCATCTCGACCTTCACCACGCCGTCGCCCTGGCAGGCCTCGCAGCGTCCGCCGGCCACGTTGAAGCTGAAGCGTCCCGGGCCGTAGCCGCGCTCGCGCGCGGTGTTGGTCTCGGCCATCAGCTCGCGGATCGGCGTAAAGAGGCCCGTGTAGGTGGCCGGGTTGCTGCGCGGCGTGCGGCCGATGGGGCTCTGGTCGACGTTGATGACCTTGTCGAAATACTCGATGCCCTCGACCGATTCGTGCGCCGCCGGTTCCTCGTGCGCGCGGTAGAGCGTGCGCGCCACGGCGGTGTAGAGCGTGTCGTTCACCAGCGTCGACTTGCCCGAGCCCGAGACGCCCGTGACGCAGGTCAGGAGGCCGACCGGAAAGGCCACGCTCACGTTCTTCAGGTTGTTGCCGGTGGCGCCCACCACGCGGATTTCCTGCAGGTCGGTCTGCGAGGCCAGGTGGGCCGCTTCGCGCGCGGCGCGCCGTTCGGCCGCGGGGCTCTGCGGAAAACGCGAGGCCTTCTTGCCTTCGTTGAAGGCGGGCTTCTTCACCACAGGCAGCCAGGCGGTGCGGCGCTTGGGCACTTCGATCTTCTTCGCGCCCGAAAGGTACTGGCCGGTCAGCGAATCGGGGTTGGCCGCCACCTGGGCATAGCTGCCCTGCGCCATCACGCGGCCGCCGTGGATGCCCGCGCCGGGGCCCATGTCGATCACGTGGTCGGCGGCGTGGATCATGTCCTCGTCATGCTCGACCACGATCACGCTGTTGCCGATGTCGCGCAGGTGCTTCAGCGTGCCGATGAGACGGTCGTTGTCGCGCTGGTGCAGGCCGATGCTGGGCTCGTCGAGCACGTACATCACGCCGGTGAGGCCCGAGCCGATCTGCGACGCCAGCCGGATGCGCTGCGCCTCGCCGCCCGAGAGGGTTTCGGCGCTGCGGTCCAGGCTCAGGTAGTTCAGGCCCACGTCGTTCAGGAACTTGAGCCGGAGGCCGATCTCGCGCACCACCTTGTCGGCGATGTCGGCCTTGGCGCCGCGCAGCTTGAGCGTCTGGAACCAGGCGAGCGAATCGCGCAAGGTGAGGTGGCTGAGCTCGAAGATCGCCATGCGCGGAGGCTCGCCGCCGTCGGCCGGGCGAGCCGACTCGTCCACCAGGAACACGTTGCGCGCTTCGGGCCGGAGGCGCGAGCCGCCGCAATCGGGGCACGGCTGCAGGTTGCGAAAGCGCGCGAGGTCTTCGCGCACCATCACCGAATCGGTCTCGCGGTAGCGCCGCGCCATGTTCGGGATGATGCCCTCGAAGGGATGCTTCTTCGTGAGCTTCTTGCCCGCGAAGTTGCCCGACTCCATGGTGTAGTTGAACTTGATCTCTTCGGCCGCCGAGCCCTGCAGCAGCACCTGCTGCACCGAGGCGGGCAATGATTCGAAGGGCGCGTCGACGTCGAACTTGTAGTGCTTCGCAACGCTCTCGATCATGCTGAAGTAGTAGCCGTTGCGGCGGTCCCAGCCCTTGATGGCGCCGCTCGCGAGCGAGAGGGTGGGAAAGGCCACCACGCGCGCCGGGTCGAACACCTCGCGGTGGCCGAGGCCGTCGCAGCTCGGGCAGGCGCCCACGGGCGAGTTGAACGAGAACAGGCGCGGCTCCAACTCCGACAGCGAGTAGTGGCAGATCGGGCAGGCGAACTTGGCGTTGAACAGGTGCTCCTTGTCGGCCGCACCTTCGGCGCCCAGCTCGAGCGCGATGGCCCGGCCTTCGGCGAGCCGCAGCGCGGCCTCGAAGCTTTCGGCCAAGCGCTGCTGCATGTCGGGCCGCGCGCGCAGCCGGTCGATCACCACGTCGATGTCGTGCTTCTCGGTCTTCTTGAGCTTGGGCAGGTCGTTGTATTCGTACGTTTGCCCGTCGACGCGGAAGCGCACGTAGCCGGCCGCCTGCATCTCGGCGAAGAGCTCGAGGAACTCGCCCTTCTTCTCGCGCGCCACGGGCGCGAGGATCATGAGGCGCGGCTCGTCGGGGATGGCGAGCGTGGCGTCGACCATCTGCGACACCGTCTGTGCCTGCAGCGGCAGGTGATGGTCGGGGCAGTAGGGCGTGCCGGCGCGCGCATACAGAAGGCGCAGGTAGTCGTGGATCTCGGTCACCGTGCCCACGGTGGAGCGCGGGTTGTGGCTGGTGGCCTTCTGCTCGATGCTGATGGCGGGCGACAGGCCCTCGATCACGTCCACGTCGGGCTTGTCCATGAGCTGCAGGAACTGCCGCGCATAGGCCGAGAGGCTTTCGACGTAGCGCCGCTGCCCTTCGGCATACAGCGTGTCGAAGGCCAGGCTCGACTTGCCCGAGCCCGACAGGCCGGTGATCACCACCAGCTTGTTGCGCGGAATGTCGAGGTCGACGTTCTTCAGGTTGTGCGTGCGCGCACCGCGGATGCTGATGCGCTGCTGCGCGAGTACGGCGCCAAGATAGGCGTCGCGTTCCGGGTCTTCAGTGGCGGGGGATTTCAAGGGTTCGATCGTCCGAGGGCAACCGAGCATGATAGTCCGCCTGCCTTTTCATGGCGAGGGGGCGGGTTGTGGCGGTTTTGACGGGCGGCGCCTCGCGGGTGCCTGCCGGCTCCGCCCGGCGGGTCGGCATCGGGCACAATCTAGGGTTCTCTTCCTCCTCCTTCATCTACATATCAGGGGCAGTGCATATGGCATCGGTCAATAAAGTCATCGTCGTGGGCAACTTGGGTCGCGATCCCGAAATGCGTACCTTCCCAAGCGGCGATCAGGTCGCAAACGTCACCGTGGCCACCACCGATCGCTGGAAAGACAAGCAAAGCGGCGAAATGCGCGAAGCCACCGAATGGCACCGCATCGTTTTCAACGGCCGGCTGGCCGAAATCGCCGGCCAGTACCTGCGCAAGGGCTCGCAGGTGTATGTCGAAGGCAGCCTGCGCACGCGCAAGTGGACCGACAAGGACGGCATCGAAAAGTACACCACCGAAATCCGCGCCGACCAGATGCAGATGCTGGGCAGCCGCCAGGGCCAGGGCGGCCCCTCGGGCGGTCCCGAGGACGACGGCGGCTACTCGCAAGGTGGTGGCGGAGGCGGTGGTTACTCGCAAGGCGCGGGTGGCGGCGGTGGTGGTGGCGGCTACGCTCCTCGTGCACCGGCCGCGGCACCCCGCGCTCCGGCCGCCGCGCCGCGCCAGGCACCGGCCAAATCGTCGTCGGGCTTCGACGACATGGACGACGATATTCCGTTCTGAGTTGAATCGACCCATGGCTGAAGCTGTTCCATCGCTGCTTCAGCCGTGCGGCTCGCCGAGGACATTCCCGCTCCCGCTGGCGTTTTCCTGAACCGGATGCAGGCCGCGCGCCAATGAGTTCCACATTCGCGCGTCGGCTGCACGCGCGGCTGCTCGAACACTTCTCCAGCTATCGCCCGGCTTCTTTCTGGGCGAGCGGGGTGCTTCTTGTTTCCGTGGCGCTGCTGGTGGCCATGGTGGCCTTCTTTGCCGCGCCCGGCGTCGGAGAAGAGCCCTCGGCCATCCACATGACGCATGCCGACTGGCAGGTGGAAGAGGCACCGGGCTTCCGCGAACTGCCGCTCGCCGTGCAAAGCGATGCCTTGCCGGCCACCTGGCAAGCCGTCGAGCTGCCCCTGGCTCCGCCCATCGCCCTGCTGCGCCAGGCCGGCGGCAGCGCATCGGCGGGCCCGACCCGCATCACCTGGCTGCGGCTTTCGCCGCGCGACTTGCCCGGCACTTCGGCGCCGCTCGCGTTGTATGGCGCGCGGATCAAGACGGACGGCACCATTGCCGTCTATGCCAACGGGCGGTTGGTTCATCGCGCCCAGGTGCGGGGTCCGTTGTGGAACAGCACCCGCACGCCGTTGTGGATCTTGCTGAACAAGGCGCCCGACGGCGAGCCGCTGCGCGAGATCCTCCTTCGGATGGAGCACACGCGAGGCGCGCAGGTGGCGGTTTCATCGCTCTGGCTGGGGCCTGCCGACGCGCTCGAAGGGCGCTATCGAATGCGCCAGTGGCTCCAGCAGGACCTGCCGGCCATGCTCAGTACGGCCTTCATGGCCGTGGGCGTGTTCTCGCTCTTCGTGTGGTTCAGGCGCAGCCATGAGACGGGCTACCTGCTGTTCTTCAACCTCGCGACCACGTCCTTCCTTCGGGGCCTGCATTTCTATGTCGACGTTCCGGTTGCCAACGACTGGTTCGCCTGGCTGACGGTCAACTCCCTGTTCTGGCTGGTGGCGGTGGTGCATTTCGCGCTGCGGCAGTTGCATGGCCGTCCGCTCAGGTGGCTGAGCTTCGCGGTGGTGGGCTGGACGGCGTTGATCGGCCTTTTGACGCTGCCGGGCCTGGCCATATTGAGAAACACGCCGCAGGTGACGCCGTTGATCTACATCGGCGCGGCATCGATGGGCGTGGCCGTGGCGCTGGTCGGCGGCGTCAGCGCCTGGCGCCGATCCAGCGAAGGGCGGCTGGTGGCGGTCGGCATCGGCGTGTGCGTGCTGCTGGGCGTGTCCGACTGGCTGCTGCAGAACAACTTCATCAGCCCCGAAGGCTGGTACCTTGGCGCCTACACCAATGCGGCCACCTTCAGCGTCTTCGGGGTGCTGATGTACCGGCGCTACGTCAGCGCCATTGCAGAGGTGGAGCGCGTCAACGCCAGCCTGGCGCAGCGTTTGCAGGCCCGCGAGGCCGAGCTCGAGCTCAGCCACCAGCGGCTGCGCGAGGTCGAAAGGCTGCAGACCATCAGCGACGAGCGCCAGCGCCTGATGCAGGACATGCACGACGGGCTCGGCTCCTCGCTGATCAGCGCCATCCGCTCGGTGGAGGGCGGCGGCATGAGCGGCGACAGCGTTTCGCAGTTGCTCAAGGGCTGTCTCGACGACCTGAAGCTGACCATCGATTCGATGGAGCCCCTCGAAGACGACCTGCTGCTGCTGCTCGCGACGCTGCGCTATCGGCTCGGGCCGCGTCTGGAGAGTTCGGGTGTCGCCTTGCGCTGGAACGTGCAGGAGCTTCCGGCACTGGACTGGCTCGACCCCACGAGCGCGCTGCAGATCCTGCGCATCGTCCAGGAGAGCATCGCCAACGTGCTGCGCCATACCCGTGCCACCGAGATCCGGGTGGGCACCGTGGCGGAGGCGTCCGGTGTGCGCGTGACCATCGAGGACAACGGCCAGGGCTTCGATGTCGACAAGGCCATGGGCGCCGCCGGCGGGCGGGGCATGCAGAACCAGCTGCGGCGGGCGCAGGCCATCAGTGGCGCGGTCTCGTGGCGCTCGGGGCCGGCGGGCACGCTGTTCACGCTGTGGTTGCCGCTCAAGCGCGAGGGGCAGGCGGCGCGGGCATAGGCTCGCGGCTCAGCCCGCGAGGCCCACGAACACGTTCTGCACGTCGTCGTTGGCGTCGATGGCGGCCAGGAAGACTTCGACTTCTTCCAGGTGCTCGGCGCTCAGGCTGGCCGGGTCGACCGGGTTCTTCGGCTTGTAGCCCAGCTTGGCCGACAGCACCGTGAAGCCCTGGGCCGGCAGCGCGCGGCTCACGAGGTCCAGGTCGGTGGGGTCGGTCAGGAACACGGTGGCGCCGCTTTCGCTGGCCGGCTCGAAGTCTTGCGCGCCCGCCTCGATGGCCGCCACTTCGGCGTCGGCATCCGGGCGCGAGGGCTCGGCTTCGATCATGCCGACGTGGTCGAAATCCCATGACACCGAGCCCGAGGTGCCCAGTTGGCCCTTGCGGAACAGAACGCGCATTTCAGGCGCGGTGCGGTTTACGTTGTCCGTCAGGCATTCGACCATCACAGGCACCTGGTGCGGCGCAAAACCTTCGTAGATCACGTGTTCGAAGTGCACCGCCTCGCCGGTGAGCCCGGCGCCTTTCTTGATGGCGCGGTCCAGGGTGTCCTTGGGCATCGAGACCTTGCGGGCCTGCTCCACGACCAGCCGCAGGCGCGCATTCGAGGCCGGATCGGCACCGCTGCGCGCGGCGACCATGATTTCCTTGGCCAGTTTTCCGAACAGGCGGCCCTTGGCATTGGCGGCCAGGTCCTTGTGTTTTGCTTTCCACTGTGCGCCCATGGCGGATGTTCCTTGTGTTGGGTATGCGGTGTCCAGCCTCGCTTGGCGCCGGGCCGAAGGGCTGGATGACCGGTTTGGGGCAGCTACTGTAGCCGGAGCGCATGCGGACAGCAGTTTTTTCCAAGTGCTGGAGGCGGGGCGCCTTTACGCTTGGCTTGTCTTCTCGTTCCGCAACGTATCCAGGTCACGCCTATGACATCTATCGAAACACGACAACAGCAACATGCAGAACTCTTCCATCGGCTGCACGCCGGCCCGCGCCCCTTGGTGCTGGTGAACGCCTGGGACGCGGTCAGCGCGCGCATCGTCGAGCGCGCGGGCGCGCAAGCCATCGGCACGACCAGCGCCGGCATCGCCTGGTCGATGGGCTATGCGGATGGCGAGCGCATGCCGTTGGACGAACTGCTCGCGGCCTGTGCGCGCATCTGCCGCGTGGCGGGCGTTCCGGTCACCGTCGACATCGAACGCGGTTTTGGCGACAGCACCCAGGCCGTGTGCGATGTCGTGCGCTCGCTGGTCGACATGGGCGTGGCGGGCATCAACATCGAAGACGGCACGCTGCCTGGCACGCGCGATCTCGCGCCGCCCGAAATCCTTTGCGAGCGCATCCAGGCACTGCGCAAGACGGATGCGCGGCTGTTCATCAATGCGCGCACCGACACCTACTTCGTCGCCAACGACGATCCCGCGGCGCGCTACCAAGACACGCTGCGGCGCGCGCGGCTCTACGCGTCGGCGGGCGCCGACGGCATCTTCGTGCCGGGCATGGCAAGCCTGGAGGAGATCGCCGGCCTTGCGGCCGCGGTGCCGCTGCCCCTGAACGTGTATGCCGGCCACGCCAAGGCGCCATCGGTCGAGGTTCTCGCCAGTGCCGGCGCGCGGCGCATCAGCCTGGGCTGCGGGCCCCTGCAGGCAGCGCTCGGCGTGCTCGGCCGCATTGCCGCTGAAGCGTTCGACAGCGGCGGCAACAACAGCAACGGCGCCGGCTTTCGCACCATGGCCGCCGAGATGATCCCGGCCGGCGAGATCAACGGGCTTTTTGCGGGCGTGCGTCGCTGAGGCGCGGCGGCCTTCATTCGCGGCGACCGCGGCAAGGGCGGCGTTTGCGCGGTGCAGGAACGGGAGATTGTTTCCATTCCGTGAACGCCGCGGTTCTTTTTGATGAGGGTTTTTACTTAGATGGCGGCGCACAATTCATCTCACAGACCGGCCCCCAAGCCGATCTGGGTGAACAGGGCCCCGAGCGAGGTGGCCGCCCCCCAAGAGGGACGGTGACCCACCCAAGACCGGTTCGAAATCATCCAAAGTCAAAACTGAACTGAATTGAAGGAAATCAAAATGACCGTCTCGAAGATCCTCTCCGCCGTTGCTGTTGCTCTCATGGCCGTTGCCGGCGCCGCCCACGCTGAAACCTACGAAGGCGTGCACTCACTGACGGCTGCCGCCAGCCGCGCTGAAGTGGCCAGCCAAGCCGTGGTTGCCGCGCACAGCGCCAACCCCTATGCCACCGGCGCCAATGCAGGCCCGGCCCAAGTGTTCGTTTCGTCGACCAGCCGTGATGCGGTCCGCGCCGATGCCGTGGCCGCTGCCCGCTCCGCCGACCCGTACGCCGAAGGCGCTTCGGCTCACGTCGCCCCCATCGTGGCCGGCACGGTGGACCGCGCCACGGTGCGTGCCGCAGCCCGCGCTGCAGCTCGCGGTGACGCACTGCCGCTGTAATCCGATCGGCCCTGGCGCTCTGCGAGCGCCAACCCTCAAGAAGGCCGGCCCTGCGAAAGCGGGGCCGGCCTTTTATTTGTCCATTGCCCGTGCAGGCAGCAATCGGAGGCGCGCGACGAAGAAGGGCACGCCGTCCCCCTCCGCCGGGTCGTGCAGCTCGACCGACCACTGCGCCGATGCGTCCTGGCTCGCATCGCCCAGTGCGGCGTGCGCGCAAAGCTCGCCGGCAAAGCGCACCCGGCCTGCGCGTGCGGTGTGATCGCAGGTCATCACGGTTTCGTCGCAGCATTCGTCCACCCATGTCCAGCCGCCCTCGGGGTCGCTGCGGACCGATTGCCGCATCAGCCGCGCGCCGATACGTTCCGGCGCGGCCGTGCGCTCGCCGGCCTGCGGTGCGGGCACGGTCCCCAGCAGCCGCAGTTCGAGCGGTTCGCCGACCCGAAAGCCTTCGCCGCGCTCCAGCGACAGGTCTTGCAGCGCGATGCGCACCCGGCGGCGCTCGCGCAGCGTCGTCACGACGAAGACCACCGTCAATACCGAGAAGATGCCAAACACCGGCAGGCCCACCGCCAGCCAGAGCCACTTCCATCCGCCGGCCAGCGCCCAGGTGATGGCGTTGAACCCGAAGAGCGCGAAGAAAGCCAGCACGGCCAGCGCGACCAGCCATGCGATCCAGTCGCCGGCCGACCGGCGCACGCGTTCCGTGACGGCCGGTGCGCCCGAGGTCCATTCGGCTGGCTGCACCTCGGCCAGCGGAGCCGCGCCGGCCATCCGCGGGTCGGGCCATGGCGACCAGAAATCCGCCGGCGCGTTGTCGAGGGAAATCCGCTGGAAATCGGTCCAGGCGGGCAGGTAGGCCGTGGCTGTTTCCTCGCCTTCCACTTCCAGCGTGGTGCCTTCGAAACCGCGCGGGTACACGCCGGTCGCCCGGTGGTGCCGCCGCTCCTGCAGGTCGACGATCAAGGTGCCGCCGCCGACTTCCGCGGCCTGGTAGCGGCCGTCGGATGAGACAAAGCCATAGCCCGGCGAGTGTCCGGACAGATGGGCGATCAATGCGACGGACGGATGAAGCCGGGTCATGAAGAAGAGGCGGGAAAGGCGCCGAGCATGCCATGCGCGGCCGTCTGATAAGCTGCCTTCGCCCCTCTCCATCGACCTGTTCCTTCCACCCCTGTCCTTGCGAACGCATTGCGCATGTCGTCCGAAGAAACCCTGCGCCGCTGGCGCCTGATCCTCGGCCGCTATGCGGCGCAACCCCTGGCGCAAACGCAGTTTTCGTCCGGCGACTGGAAGCTCGACCAGGCCCTCGAATATCTCTACGGCCGCGAATACGAAGGCCGCGGCCTCGCCAGATCCAGCGGCGGCCCGGGCTCGCTCGATCCCAGCCAGCTGCGCGCTGTCGACTGGCTCAACCGTTCGCGCAAGCTCTTTCCGCAAGAGGTGTTCGAGCGCATGCAGACGCAGGCCATCGACCGCTACCAGCTCACCGATCTGCTCGCCGACCCGGCCGTGCTGCGCTCGCTCGACGCCACGCCCGGGCTTGCCAAGGCACTGCTCGGCATGCGTGGGCGGTTGTCGGGCCAGATGCGCGATGCGGTGCGCGAGGTGATCCAGAAGACCGTCGACGAGATCACCCGCAAGCTCAAGAACGACTTCATCAACGCGCTCGTCGGCCGGCGCAACCGCATGCGGCGCTCGCACATCAAGAGCGCGCAGAACTTCGATGCGCGCGCCACCATCGCGGCCAACCTGAAGCACTACGACGTCGAGCGCAAGCAGCTCGTCATCGAGCACCCGCGCTTCAACGCGCGCGTGAAGCGCAACCTGCCCTGGGATGTGGTGCTGTGCGTGGACCAGAGCGGCTCGATGATGGATTCGGTGATCTACAGCGCCGTCATCGCCGGCATCATGAGTTCGCTGCCCGCGGTGCGCGTGAAGCTCGTGGTGTTCGACACCGCGGTGGTCGACCTCACGCACATGGCGCACGACCCGGTCGAGGTGCTGCTCACGGTGCAGCTCGGCGGCGGCACCGACATCGGCCGCGCGGTGGCGTACTGCGAGTCGCTGGTCGGCAACCCGCAGCGCACGGTGTTCGCGCTCATCAGCGACTTCATGGAAGGCGCCGCGCCCGGTCCGTTGCTGGCTGCCGTGCAGCGCATGGCGCAGGCACGCGTCAGGCTGCTCGGCCTGGCCGCGCTCGACGAGTCGGCCAACCCGGTGTACGACCGGCAGATGGCGCAGCGGCTGGCCGACAAGGGCATGCACGTGGCGGCCCTCACGCCCACGCATTTTGCGCACTGGCTCGCCGAGGTCATGAACTGATGGCCTGGCACGACGGCTACCGCGCCTACGACGACGACACGCTGGCCACGCTCGCGAACCCCGGCCTGCTGCGGCGCGCCGCAAAGGACGTGGAGGCGGGCAAGGTCGGATGGGCAGAAGAGGGCGCCGACCGTGGTGTGGTGATGGCCGATAGCCAGCGGGTGCAGCTCGATGCGCGCGGCCCGCAGCAGGCGCGCTGCGACTGCCAGGCGCCGGGCATCTGCAAGCACATCCTCGGCGCGGCCCTGTGGCTGCGTGCGCTGGAGCCGGTGGCATCGGGCGATGCGGCCGGGGCGTCCGCAACCCGGGAGGAAGAAAAGCCAACGCCCGCCGCTCCTGACCCGCTCGCGGAAATCCTCGCGCTCGACGCCGCCGCGCTCTTCAAGGCCGCGGGCGTGGCCGCCGTGCGCCGTGCCGCGGCCGCCGTCAGCAGCGTCGTCGAATGGCGGGTGCAGGGCGGGGCGCTCGTCATGGACCTGCCCGAGCTCGGCGCCTCGTGCCGCTGGGTGGCGGGCGCGGGCTACGCGGGCATGGTGTCCGAGGTGCCGGCCGCCGAGCGCAAGGCTGTGCACCTGATCGCCATCGCCGCGCTGCGCAGCGCGCACGGCCAGCCCTTCGCATGGCCTGAAGGCGCGCGGCCCGCGCCGGTCGAAGACACCGCGCGCCTCGGCGACCGCGAGCGGGCCTTCCTGCTGCAAGTCGAATCGATGCTGCAGGAGCTGTTGACGGGCGGCCTCTCGCATGTGAGCGAACTGACCTCGGCGCGCTTGCTGGCGCTCAACATGTCCGCGCGCGGCGAGGGCCTGCCGCGTCTCGCGGCCTTGCTGCGCAACCTCGGCGGCACGGTCGATCTGCTGGTGCGCCGCGACCACCGCGCCGAAGAGCGCGATGCCTTCGCGCTCATGGCGCGCATCCATGCGCTGTGCGCGGCGCTCGCGCGGGCCGAAGGCGATCTTGCCGTGGCCTTGCGCGGCCGGCTGCGCCGCGATTTCGACGAGTCCTCCGCGCTCGAGCTGCTGCCGCTCGGCGCCCACTGGTGGCAGACGCGCGGCGGCGCGCGTGGGCTCACCGTGGCCTTCTGGGACCTGGCCGGCGCGCGCGTGCTGCAGGCTTCGCTGGCGCGGCCCGATGGCAGCGACACCGCCTTCACGCGCAGCGGCGCATGGTCTGTGAACGCGCTGTGGTCGGGCGCGGGCGCCGCGCAAAGCGTGTGCGAAGCCGCTCTGCGGCTCGAACAACCTCGCCTCGCCGAAGACGGCCGCCTGGCGCTCGGTGGCGCCACGCGCGCCCAGCCCTTGCCCGCATGGACGGCCGACGATCCGCGGCTGCAGGCCATCGGCTGCGGCAACTGGTCCGAACTCGGCGAGCGCCTGCGCGCCGCCACCGGCCTTGCGGCCGAGCCCTTCGATGCGGTGCTGCTGCGCCCCGCCGGTACCCGCCCGCCCGTGCTCGATGAAGCGCAGCAGCGGCTCGACTGGCTGGTGCAGGACGATGCGGGCCAGTGGCTGCGGCTGGGCATTCCGGTCGGGCCCGAGCACCGGCAGCGCGTCGACAGCCTCGACCGCTTCACCGCGCGCCGCGCGCCGGTGCATGCGGTGCTGGTGCGCATCGAGCGCTCCGCCGCGAACACCGAGCTGATGCCCATCGCCGTGCTGAGCAGCGATGCGAAGAAGAAGCTGCAGGCGGTGTCGCTCGACTTCGCCCAGGAGGCCGCGCGCACCACCTCGCTGGCCAACCGCATCCTGCGCTTGTTCGAGGCACGCCAGCAGCGGCAGGCGGCGCCCGTGGCCGCGCCCACGCTGTCGGCGCGCCTGCTCGCGCCGGTGATCGACGTGGCCGAGACGCAGGCCGCGACCGGCCGCATGGCGTTGACGGCGCCGCAACGGCAACGCCTGCATGACGTGCTCGACCGCGCCGGCTCGGTCGGCCTCGAGGTGTTGTCGAATGCCCTGCGCGCGCACCTGGCCGCGCCGGCCGCGGTGCCGCTGCTGAAGCTGGGCTTTCTCTGCCAGCTGCTCGGCGAGCTCGACGGGCTCTCGGAACTCAAGGAAGTGCAGCTGGCTTAGAACCTTTGGCTTCGGTTGTTTCCACAGGGCGGGCGGTGGTCAAAGCGTCATCGCCAACTGCCAAAATCGTCGGTTGCTTTGAGGAGAACGCATGGGATTTCTGGACAAGATCTTGGGCGCCGTCACGGGCGGCGCCAGCCCCAGGGCCGAGGGAGGCCTCACGCGCGAGCAAGCGAGTCTGCTGGAGCAGGCCGTCGCATGTTTCGAGAAAGCAGGCAAGGAACTGCCGGCCAAGGCCACCGCATTCCTGGTCGAAGGCACGCAGGAAACCGTGCTGCTCGACCTGCAGGCGGCCCGCGCCTTCGAACCCGGCACGCTGCTCGGCGATCCCGGCCGCCTGCGCTGGGGCTTCAGCAACCACCAGAACAAGCCGTTGGAGAAGATCGGCAACCAGAGCCTCGAGCAGCGCGGCCGCTTCTACGCCAGCGTGAGCGCCGAGACGCCGCCGCTCAATGCGCTGGTGCGGCTGGGCAAGCTGCTCGCGGCGGCCGATGGCGGCCAGTCGCTCGAGCACCCGGGCGCGGCCGTGCCCGACTGGCTCCAGTACCTCGTCAACGACGCGGTGTTCGCGAGCTTCAACAAGGGCGGCTCCAACACCAGCGACCGCGACCTTGCCAAGCACCGTCCCGCATGGAACGTGCATCTCATTGCAGCCCTGCTCGCGCATGAAGGGCTCGATGCGAAGCTCGCCCTGCAGGAAGTCTTCGAGCGCAAGGGCCTCGACAGCTGGTACCACGACCGGCTCGACGGTCTCGTCGAAGCCTCCGCCGTGGCCGACTACATGCGCAGCCACCGTGAAGTCACCGAGGCGCTGCCCGCCCAGCTCTCGGCTGCGGGCCGCGTGCTGCTGGCCAAGCGCATCGGCAAGGACAAGACGCTGCTGAACGACTTCGCGCCGCTGTTCGTTCGCCTGGCCATCGATGGCAGCAAGACGGTGCGCGCCGAGGCTACGCCGCACCTTGAAGGCATTGCCGAGGCGCAGCGGCTCGAACTGCTGGGGCAGTTGCTGAAAGACGGCGACACCATTCAGCGCACGCAAGCGGCCGAGCTGCTCGCGCGCCTGCCCGGCGACGCCGCTCGCGCCCTGCTTGCCGCGGCCGCCGAAACCGAGACCAGCAAGGCCGTGCAGCAGGCCATCCGCTCGGCCATGTCGCGGCTCGACGCGGCCGGCGATGCGGGCGAGCTCGAACTGCCCGAGCCGCCGGCCTGGCAGCCGTTCGAAGACCTGCCGCTCGGCGAAGAGGCCGTGCAACTGCTCATCGCCAACCGCATCGAACTGCTCGAGAAGAGCCGCATCGCGGCCGAGGCCGAGATCGAGGAGAACAAGGCCTCCAAGCAAACGTACAAGTACAAGTGGCGCCAGGACAGCTATGCCGGCCACAAGAAGCTCACCGACGAGGACATGCGCGTGGCCGTGCGAGTGCTCAACGGCCAGGGCAGCAAGCACGACCAGAACCGCGTGAAGAACAGCCAGCTTCAGCAGGTCGTGAGTTTCGGCAACCGCCTGCAGGCGCTGCCGGGCTTTGGCATGCCGCACCTGATCCGCTGGCTGGCCGTGTCGCGCCACTGGACCAGCTTCTGGTTCGACGACGGCTTCCACAAGTGGCTCGGCCGCCAACCCGTGGGCTCGGTCGACCTGCGCGCGCTGGCCGAGCTGCTGAAGCGTTCCGGCATGCCGATCGACGACGTGGCCCACACCGCGCTTTTCCAGTACTGGAACCAGGCCTCGGCGGTCGAGGTGTTGCCGGCCGACCGCGTGTGGCCTTTTTTCGCGGAACACCCCGAGTACATCGACGAAGGCCTGGGCCTCGTCGCCCCGCCCAAGCGCGAAGGCCGCCAGACCCAGCTCGACCTGAACGCCACGCTGCGCACGCTGGCCATCTTCCCGACCGTGCAGGCGCGCTGGCTGCCGCGCGTGATGGAACTGGCCCTCGGCGAAGGCAAGACGCACCGCGCCGCCGCGCAAAAGGCGCTGTCGATGCTGCCGGACATCGGCCGGCGCGTGGTCGAGTCGCTCGACGCCACCAAGAGCGAGGTGCGCATCGAGGCTGCCAACTGGCTGGCCGAACTCAAATACGCCGAGGCCGTGCCCGCCATCACCAAGGGCCTGGAGAAGGAAACGCGCGAGACCGTGCGCGCCGCCTATCTCACGGCGCTCGAAGCGCTGGGCGACGACATCTCGCCGCGCCTCGCGCCCGCGATCCTGCTGGCCGAGGCGAAGAAGGGCCTGAAGGCCAAGCCGCCGGCCGGCCTCGCGTGGTTCTCGCTCGATGCGCTGCCCGCCTGCAAATGGCAGGACGGCAGCGCGGTCGAGCCCGAGATCATGCGCTGGTGGGTGGTGCTCGCCTGCAAGCTCAAGGAGCCGGGCGGCAATGCGCTGCTCACGCGCTACCTCGGCTTGCTCGATGCGGTCAGCCGCCAGGCCATCGGCAGCCTGGTGCTGCGCCAATTCATCGCGCAGGACACACGCCACCCCTCGCTCGACGAAGGCATCGCGCACGCCAACGCCAACGCGCCGCAGCGCTACCAGGGCAACCAGCAGCGCTACCAGAACGCCAAGGCCGAGCACAAGCAGTACTACGAGACCGACTTCCAGAAGACGCAGGAGCAGGTCTTCGAGGAATGCAAGCGCGAAAAGATGAGCGAATACCTCGGCAGCGCCATCGGCGAGAAGGGCATCCTGGCCCTCACCGCGCACGCGCCGGGCCACGAGGTGGTCACGCTGCTGCAGCAGTACATGCGCGACCACTACCAGCGCCGCTCGCAGATCGAAGCCATGCTCGAAGGCGTGGCGCCGGGCAACGACCCGGTGGTGATCCAGCTGCTGCTGGGCATCTCGCGCCGCTACCGCACCGCCTCGGTCCAGGAGAAGGCGCGCGCGCTGGTGCAGCAAATTGCCGACCGCAACGGCTGGACGCAAGACCAGCTGGCCGACCGCACCATTCCCACCGCGGGCCTGGACGACACCGGCAAGCTCGAACTCGCGTACGGCGACCGTGTCTTCACCGTGGTGCTCGACGCCGCGATGAAGCCCGAACTGCGCAACCCCGAGGGCAAGGTCGTCAAGGCGCTGCCCGAGCCGCGCCAGAACGACGACCCCGCGCTCATCAAGGACGCGAAGGCGCAATTCTCGACCAGCAAGAAAGAGCTCAAGCAGGTCATCGACCTGCAGACCGCGCGCCTGTTCGAGGCCATGTGCACCGGCCGCGTCTGGCCCCAGGCCGAGTGGCGCGAATACCTGCACCGGCACCCGATTGCCGGGCGGCTGATACAGCGGCTGGTGTGGCTCGAACTGGACGCGGAAGGCGTGGTTCGCGGCAGCTTCCGCCCCACCGAGGACGGCAGCCTGATCGACACCCAGGACGACGAGGTCGAGCTCGCGGCCGACAGCCAGCTGCGTCTGGGCCATGCCTCGCTGGTCGACGAGGCCACGGCGACCGCCTGGAACAAGCACTTCAAGGACTACAAGCTCGCGCCGCTCTTCGCGCAGATGACACGCAAGCCGCCGGCCGTTGCCTTCACCGACGACAAGGGCCATCCGGTGAGCGAGATCAAGGACCGACTTGGCTGGATCAGCGACACCTTCACGCTGCGCGGCAGCTTCGCCAAGCTCGGTTACCAGCGTGCGCAGGCCGAGGACGGCGGCTTCTTCTACCAGTACACCAAGGAGTTCTCGTCGGCCGGCGTGCGCGTGGCCATCGACTTTTCCGGCAACACCCTGCCGGAAGAAAACGTGCCCGCCGCGCTCAAGACCCTGGGCTTCGAGGACATGAAGACCCGCGGCTACGGCGACCGGGCGCTGCCGCTCTCGGGCGTGCCGCCGGTGCTCCTGGCCGAGGCCTATGCAGACTACCTGGCCATTGCCCAGGCCTGCGCCGGATTCGACGCGGACTGGGAAAAGAAGATGCCATGGTAGGCCGGCTTCATGCTTTCGTCTTACTGTGCCGTTGCGGTGCGGACACGCGAAAATCAGGCGGGCGCTCCTGCCACGGAAAAGAAAGCATGATTCGTTGCCGCTGAGGCGGCAACCCTACACGCATGGCTCTCACACTCGACCCTGAAGATACGCGCGGACGCATCCACGATCTCGTGTGGGGCGGCTTCTATTCCGATGCCGATGTCGAGTGGATGATCACCGATGAGTACCTCGACCCCGACGAGCTCACGAGCGAGGACCGGGCCTGGGTAAAGGCCGAAGCCGGGCGCATCTGCGCCGCCAAGCGCACCGCCGAGGCCGGGTGGCCAGCGCAAACGGAGTACGACCGGCTCGAAGCCGTGTTCGCCCAGCTGCGCGGCGAAAAGATCATCGCGCTGCACCACGCCGGCAACACGCTGTCCGACGGCCATGACGATGTGCGCGAGCAGTGGCGCGCTGCCGGGCGTCTTGCTTCCGGCATCCGCGGCTGCTGCTTCTATCACTCGCAGGACCTCGACGCGGCGGTACGCACCGGCCGGCTGCATCTGGCGTTCAGCGGCGGCATGATTGCGCAGATCGAGCAGCGCGAGGCCAACACCGTGGTGGTCGGCCACCGCATCGTCGAGTTGCTGCGCGCGGCCGGCTTCGAGGCGCGCTGGAGCGGCAACATCAACGAGCGCATCGAGGCCGACCTCGGCCAATGGCGCAAGCGAAGCCCGTCGGTGTGAGCGCCGGGGCCTGGCAGCCGCCGCGCCGCATCGATGCCATCGACTTCTGGCTGCGTTCCCGACTGCTGGCCACCGCCCATGCGCTGCGCGAGGCGCTGCAGGCCTCACTCGCCGCCACACCAGCGGCTACGATCGCCAAGGGCTGACCCGCAGCGAAAAACCAGCAGCAACAACACCATGAGCACCGGCACTTCACCGTCTTCCTCCCCCGCTACCCAGGCCGTGCGCCTGGCCCCCGAGGCACGCTATGCGGACGAACTCGCGCGCCTGCACGCGGCCGACGCCGATGCGCGGCCCACCGGATGGAAGCTCTCGCCGCGCGCGGTGCGGCGCTTCATCCTCGGCGACGAGAAACTGCGGGTGAGCCGCAAGTTCTACGGCGACGATCCGTTGGTGGACCGTGCCATCGTCACGCTCATGGGCCATCAGGGGCTGATGCTCGTGGGCGAGCCGGGCACCGCGAAGTCGTTGCTCTCGGAACTGCTCGCGGCCGCGATCAGCGGCGATTCGGGTCTCACGGTGCAGGGCACGGCCGGCACCACCGAAGACCACATCAAATACAGCTGGAACTACGCGTTGCTGCTGGCCGAAGGGCCGAGCCAGCGCGCGCTGGTGCCGTCGCCGCTCTACCAGGCGATGCGCGCGGGCAAGCTGGTGCGCTTCGAGGAAATCACGCGCTGCCCGCCCGAGATCCAGGACGTGTTGATCTCGCTGATGAGCGACAAGCAGCTCATGATTCCCGAGCTGGGCGACGACGCGCGGCTGTACGCCCAGCGCGGCTTCAACATCATCGCGACCGCCAACCTGCGCGACCGCGGCGTGCACGAGATGTCGTCGGCACTCAAGCGCCGCTTCAACTTCGAAACGGTGAAGCCGATCCGCGACCATGCCTTCGAGGTCGAACTGGTGATGGCGCAGCTGCAGCGCGAACTGGACGGCGGCGGCGAGTCGCCGGTCGATGTGCCGCGCGACGTGGTGGCGCTGCTGGTCACCACCTTCCAGGAGCTGCGCGCGGGCCAGACGCAGGACGGTACGGCCATCAAGGGCCTCGATGCCGTGATGTCCACCGCCGAGGCCGTGAACGTGGCCTACGCGGCGGCCCTGCAGGCGCGCCATTTCAACGACGGCAAGCTCACCGCCCGCGAGATCGCGGGCCAGCTGCAGGGCGTGGTGCTGAAGGACAGCACCGACGACGTGAAGCGCGTGCGCCACTACTTCGACACCGTGGTGCGCGAGCGCGGCAAGCGCGACGCGCAATGGAAGACCTTTCACGACGCGGCGCGCGCGCTGTGGCAATAGAGCCGGCTCAGGCGCTTCCCGCCGCGCTGGAGGCCTCGCGCGGCCGGCTGTTCGGCGAGGAGGGCGTGTTCTTCGTGCCGGTGCGGCATCACAGCCCGGCCTGCGCCTTCGCATTGCGCGGGCTGCTGCGCGAGATCAAGCCGGCGGCCGTGCTGATCGAGGGGCCGGACGACCTGGCTGCGCTGATGCCGCTGCTGCTGCATGAACAGACCAAGGCCCCTGTCGCCTGGCTGTGCCAGAGCACGCGCCAGGTGCCGGTCGACGACGCCGATGCGGAAGAGAAAACGCGCACCGAATCGCGCACATCCTTCTTTCCGTTCTGCGACTACAGCCCCGAGTGGATCGCCGTGCGCGAAGGCGCGGCGCTCGGCGCGCGGCTCGGGCTGATCGATCTTCCCTGGAGCGACAAGGCCTGGCACCGCGATGACGACGAGAGCGATGAGGGCGACGCACGCGATGCCGCGCGCAGCTTGATGGAAGAACGCCACTTCGCACACAGCCGCTACCTGAACGCGATGGTCTCGCAGCTCGGCTGCGCCGACCACCAGGAGCTGTGGGACCGGCTCTTCGAACTGCGCACCACGGCCGCGCTCGGCGACTGGCGCGCCTTCTTCTCCGATGTGTTCAGCTGGTGCGCCGTGGCGCGGCTCGACTACGAGCCCGAGGTGCTCGAGGCCGAACTGAGCCTGCCGCGCGAGCGCCACATGGCGGCGCACATTCGCCGCTGGCGCAACGAGGTCGAGGGGCCGATCGTGGTCGTCACCGGCGGCTTCCACACGCTCGAACTCGTCGACCAGTGGCAGAAGGCCAAACCCTCGAAGGCACCCGCCGGCAAGGATGCGCCGGCCGATGCCTGGCTGATCCGCTACAGCTTCGAGCGGCTCGACGCGCTCAACGGCTATGCCTCGGGCATGCCCTCGCCCGGCTACTACCAGCAGGTGTGGGAACGCCTCGAAGCCGGAGACGCCGATCCGTTCACCGCGGTGACGCTCGACAGCCTGACCCGCTTCGCGCGCCGGACCCGCACGCAGGACCAGGTCGATGCGGTGTCCACCGCGCTGGTGCAGGCCGCCGCCGCGCAGGCCATGCGGCTCGCGGCGCTGCGCGGCAATGCGGGGCCGGGCCGCCAGGACCTGCTCGATGCGATCCGCTCCTGCTTCATCAAGGGTGCGATCGACGAAGGCACGCGCGGCTTCACGGCCGACCTGCGCAATTTCCTGAGCGGCACGCGCATGGGCGACGTGCCGCCATCGGCCGGCTCGCCGCCGCTGATCGAGGATGCGCGGCGGCTCGCGCGCCAGGCCGGCGTGCGGCTGGACGACAGCACCGCACGCGTGGCGCGGCTGGACCTTTATCGCAAGCCTTCGCACCGCGAGCGCAGCCGCTTCTTCCATGCCATGGCGTACCTCGATGCGGGGCTCGGTACCTGGCTCGCGGGGCCGGATTTTCTTGGCAACAGCCGCCTGCACCTGCTGTTCGAAGAGTGGCGTGCCGCCTGGTCGCCGCTGGTGGAGGCGCGGCTGATCGAGCTCGCAGCCGACGGCGCGAGCGTGGAGGCCGTGTGCATGGCCAAGTTGCGCAAGGAAGAAATCGCGCTCTCCGACCAGGGCCGTGGACGCAGCGCGAGCGCGGCGGTGACGCTGTTGCTGCGCGCCTGCCTGGTCGGGCTGCAGTCGCGCCTGCCTCAACTGCTTTCGATGCTTTCCACGCACCTCGACGAAGATGCCGCGCTCGGCTCGGTGGTCGACTGCGGGCATCGGCTCGTCACGCTGTGGCGTGCGCGAGAGCCGCTGGGCGTGCAGCAGCATCCGCAACTGCGCAGCCTGCTGGAACGGGTATGGCCCGCGGCGCTCTTCCTGCTGCCCGATGTGGGCGAGTGCCCCGAAGAGGGTGAGGCCGGTGCGGTGAAGCAACTGCTCTCGCTGCGCGAGCTCGGGCGTCTGTTGGCCTCGCTGCAGAGCGAGCTGGAAGAAGCCGACGGCAATGCCGTCGACCTTGACCTGCTGCGTGCGCAGCTCGAGCGCTTCGCGACCGGCGCGCTGACCGCCCCCGCCGTGGCGGGCGCCGCTTCGGCCCTGCTGTACCTCGACGGGCACTGGGACGAGCATGCGCTCGACACCGTGGTGCGGCAGCGATTCGGCGCGGGCGCAGAGCCGCGCGAAGCGGTGCGTTTTCTCAATGGGGTGATGGCCGCCGCGCCCGAGCTGCTGCTGCGCCTGCCCGCGCTGCTCGAAGGCCTCGACGGCCTGGTGCAAGGCTGGGACGCCGAAGCCTTCGTGGCGCACCTGCCCGACCTGCGCCAGGCCTTCACGCGCCTCAAGCCGCAGGAGACCTCCGACCTTGCCAGCCGCGTGGCCGCGCTGCACGGCATGGGCGAGGCCGAGGGTGAGGCGCTCTACCAGGTGCATTACGAAACCACCGAGCAAGACCTGCACGAAGGCGCGCAGTTGCAGCTCGCACTTGCCGAGTGCCTGCGCCGCGACGGGCTTGCCGCGTGGCTGGCCGCCGCGGATAACAAGAAGAACACGGAAACCGCTTCATGACCATCGACCTCCAGACGCTCAAGTGCGGCGAGTGCGGCAGCAACGCGCTGAAACGCACCGGCCTGAACCAGTACGCCTGCCAGCACTGCGGGTCGGTGACGCTGGTGGAGGACAACGTGTCCGACCGGCTCGACCGCGTGCTCGACCAGGTGAAGAACGCGGCGGGAGAGCGCCTCGCGCAAGAGCAGGCGCTGAAGCAGAAGATGGTCATGCGCAATGCGGGCATCGCCGTGGCGGCGGTGCTCGGCGTGGGGCTGGTGGCCATGGTGGCGAGCCTGATCTCCGCGCGCGACGAGCGGCCCCGAGCGCAGCCCGCAAGGGCTTCGGTGGCCGATCGCACGATCCCGGTCGACGGGCTCCGGCTCGGCGAACCGCGCCAGGTGCTGGTGGGCAGCGGCGGCTCGGCGCAGGCCAGGCTGCTGGTGGTGGCGCGCAACGAAACCGGCAAGCCGCTGGAGCGCGCCAACATCAAGGCGGTGTTCTACGACGGCGATACCCGGCTCGAAGAACGCAGCGAGTCATTGCCCATCGGCGTGCTCCAGCCGGGCGAGAGCGCACCGGTGCTGATCGATCTGCCAAGAGCAACAACCGCAACCCGCCAGGAGCTGCAGGTGCAGCGTCTCTCGGCGCCGTACCGCTCGGCGGAGGGGGCGCGGCTGGTCTTCGAGCGCGTGCGGCTGGTGCAGCAGGGCACGGACGCGGCCCGGCTGGTCGGGCGCATCGCCAATGGAAAGGACAACGGCGCCACGCTGGCCGGCATCGAAGCCCTGGTGACGCTGTACGACGACGCGGGAAACGTGATCGGCATCGGCCACGGCTACGCGCAGGCGAGCGAACTGAAGCCCGGCGCACGCACGTCGATGGACATCGGCATTCGCCGTTTCGGCCGCAGCGCGGCGGTGGCCGCGTGGGACTACCGCATCGGCTACAGCACGCTCGAGGCCGATGGCGCGCGCGTGGCGGTGCAGAGCCCCGACCGCGTGATCCGTGCCGTGGGCGCGCCGGAGGTTTTCAATCCCGAGCTGCGCATGGGCACCGAAGACCTGCTGGCCGACGAGAGCGAGCGCTTCGACCCGGCCCAGCTGGAGCTGCTGCCGCTGATCCCGGGGCTCAACACGATTCGCCAGCGCACCTACATGACCGAGCTCGTGAATCGCAGCAAGGACCAGATCGCCATCGCCCCCGCGGCGGTGGTCTCGCGCTTCGACGGCAGCAAGCTCGACGGCACGACCGTGCTCGGCGGCCCGGCGTACCTGTATCCGGGCGAGCGCTTTCCGGTGCAGATCGATCCGTCGCGCGCCGACCGCATCACGCAGACCCGCGTCGAATGGAAACCGATGCGGCGCGCGGCGCTGCCCGGCCCGCGCACGCCGCTGGAGGTCACCATAGACAGCACCCGAGCCACCACGGGCAGCGTGCTGCTCAACTTCAGCCAGCGCTTTTCCTACAAGGCGGTGGACATCAAGGGCAGCGTGAAGAACCCCGGCACTGGCATCGTGCGCAAGGCCCGCGTATGGGTCAGCCTGCGCGACCGCGAGGGCCGGCTCACCGGCTTCAAGATGGTGGAGAACCTGCCGGCCATCGCCCCCGGCGAGAGCGCGCCTTTCGAGGTGAGCATCCAGCAGCAGGCGCGCGACTTTGCAACAGTGGAAGCTGTCTACCAGAGCGCGGAATAGCCTGCACGAGCAGGGATGGCCGGATCACGCCATCATCCGGCCCATGATTCCGTTCTCGATCCTCGATCTCTCGCCCATCACCGAAGGCAGCGACGCCGCGCAGTCGTTCCGCAACTCGCTCTCGCTCGCGCAGCACGGAGAGAAGCTGGGCTACCGGCGCTACTGGCTGGCCGAGCATCACGGCATGCCGGGCATTGCCAGCGCGGCCACCGCGGTGCTTCTCGCCTACGTTGGCGCTGGCACGTCGACGATCCGCATCGGCGCGGGCGGCGTGATGCTGCCCAACCATTCGCCGCTGGTGATCGCGGAGCAGTTCGGCACGCTGGAGTCGCTGTACCCGGGGCGCATCGATCTTGGCCTGGGCCGCGCGCCCGGCTCCGACCAGCGCACCGCGCGCGCCCTGCGCCGCAATCTCGAATCCGATGCCGACCAGTTTCCGCAGGACGTGGTCGAGCTGATGGATTTCATGTCCAAGACGCCGCAGCAGCCCGTGCGCGCGGTGCCTGGCGCGGGGCTCGAGGTGCCGGTGTGGATTCTCGGATCGAGCACCTTCGGCGCGCAGCTGGCCGCGCACCTGGGCTTGCCCTACGCCTTTGCCTCGCACTTCGCGCCGCAGCAGCTCATGCAGGCCATCCAGATCTACCGCGAGACCTTCAAGCCGTCGGCGCAACTGCAGAAACCGCACGTGATGCTGGGCTTCAACGTGTTCGTGGCCGACACCGACGAAGAGGCCGAATTTCGCGCCACGTCATGGCAGCAGGCCTTCGTGAACCTGCGCAGCGGACGGCCGGGGCGCTTGCCGCCGCCCGTCGAAAACTATCGGCAGAAGGTGGGCCCGGCGGAAAACGCGCTGCTCGACTCGGTGCTGTCCTGCTCGGCCGTGGGTTCACCCGCCAAGGTGCGCGAAGGCGTGCAGGCCTTCATCGAGCGCACCGGTGCCGACGAGCTGATGATCACCTCGCAGGTGTTCGACCACGTGGCGCGGCTGCGCTCCTACGAGCTGCTGGCCGGGCTGCGCGGGCAGGGCTGATTCCCCCACGCCGCCGGGCCTGGCGCGGGGCTGGGACAATGGCGGGCTTATTGGTGGGCGTATGGCAGCAAAGCAACGGATCGTGGTGGGACTGAGCGGCGGGGTGGATTCCGCCGTGACGGCGCACCTGCTCAAGCAGCAGGGGCACGAAGTGGTCGGCATCTTCATGAAGAACTGGGAAGACGACGACGACAGCGAGTACTGCTCGTCGAACATCGACTTCGTGGACGCCGCCAGCGTGGCCGACGTGCTGGGCATCGAGATCGAGCACGTCAATTTCGCGGCCGACTACAAGGACCGCGTGTTCGCCGAGTTCCTGCGCGAGTACAAGGCCGGCCGCACGCCCAACCCCGACGTGCTGTGCAATGCCGAGATCAAGTTCAAGGCCTTTCTCGACCACGCCATGCGCCTGGGCGCCGAGAAGATCGCGACCGGCCACTACGCCCGCGTGCGGCTGAACGAAGCCACCGGCAAGCACGAACTGCTCAAGGGGCTCGATCCGTCCAAGGACCAGAGCTACTTCCTGCACCGGCTGAACCAGGCGCAGCTGTCGAAGACGCTGTTCCCCGTGGGCGAGCTGCACAAGACCGAGGTGCGCCGCATCGCGGAAGAAATCGGCCTGCCCAACGCCAAGAAGAAAGATTCGACCGGCATCTGCTTCATCGGCGAGCGGCCGTTCCGCGAGTTCCTCAACCGCTACATCTCGAAGGAGCCGGGGCCGATCAGGGACGACCGCGGCCGCAAGCTCGGCGAACACCAGGGCCTGAGCTTCTACACGCTGGGCCAGCGGCAGGGGCTGGGCATTGGCGGCGTCAAGGAGAAGGGCGCCCAGCGCGGCTCGGGCGACCATTCGCCATGGTTCGTGGCGCGCAAGGACGTCGAGAAAAACACGCTGCGGGTGGTGCAAGGGCATGACCACCCCTGGCTGCTGTCGTCCGCGCTGACGGCAGGGGACGCGAGCTGGGTCTCGGGCGAGGCGCCCGCACCGGGCGGCTACGGATCCAAGGCGCGCTACCGGCAGGCCGATGCGGCCTGCCAGATGGACGAGATGGAAGACGAGGCCTATGCCGCGGGGGTCTTCGGCCTTCGCTTCGGCGAGCCCCAGTGGGCGGTCACGCCGGGACAATCGGCCGTGCTTTATGACGGCGAGCGCTGCCTCGGCGGCGGAGTCATCGTCTGACCGCCTGAAACCGGTGCGCGGCAGCCGTCAGCGCACCGAATCGTGGACGTGGATCAGATCGAGCGGGTAGCGCCGTCCGGCCAGATGGTCTTCGACGGACTCCAGCAGCAGCGGACTGCGGTGCCGCGGCACGCTGGCGCGGATTTCGTCGGCGCTCATCCAGACGGTGCGGACGATGCCTTCGTCGAGGGCGCGCCCGGTTTCCTGTGGGCCAAGAATACCGGCAAAGGCAAAGCGCATGTAGATCACATCGTCTTCGTTCCGGCCCGTCCGATGGCTCGAACGCGCCATGTAGATGCCGATCAGCGCGGTGGGCGTGAAGGCGTGGGCGGTTTCCTCGAGCGTTTCGCGGGCACACCCTTCGATGGGCGATTCACCAGGGTCGAGGTGTCCCGCCGGCGTGTTGAGCTTGAGGCCCTGGGCCGTCAGCTCCTCGACCAGCAGGAACTTGCCGTCCTGCTCGATCACCGCTGCCACGGTGACGTTGGGTTTCCAGCGGAATTTCGTCATATGTCGCGCGGGCAAGTGGGGAGAGAGCGATTGGAGACAGTATCGCTCCATAGATTCCCCGGGTGTCAGTCGCGTCTGTCCGGCTGTGCCGGACGACGCAGCCGGCTGCGCCGCACTATTGCTGTCTTGCGTCTAGCGCGAAAGGCATTCCGCCAGCGTATTGGCCTCGACGGCTTCCAGCCGGTAACCCAGCCCATAGATGGCCAGCAGCAGAAATCCGTTCTCGGGGCGCAAGCCCAGCTTGGTTCGAAGGCGGGACACGTGAGTGTCCAGCGACCGCGAAAGGGCTTCCACGCCGGCGCCCCACACGGCTTCGTGCAGGTGCTCGCGCGAGAGCATGCGGCCGAGGTTCTGGAACAGGAACAGGGCCAGTTCGTACTCGCGGTTCTTCAGTTCGACCTTGACGCCCCTGACCTTGAGGGTGCGCGCCTGCGGGTAGAAGTGGTAGTCGCCGAACACGAGCTCCGCATCGTGCTGAGACGGATAGGAGCGGCGCAGCAACGCATTGACGCGGGCCTCGAGCTCGCTGGCCCGAACGGGATTGGTCATGAAGTCGTCGGCGCCGGCGTTGAGCCCGTCGACCGCGTCGGCATCGTCGTGCTGGTCGGTGACGAAAAGAATCGGCAAGCGACTCCTGAGTTCGTTGCGTACCGACCTCACCACGTCGATGCCCGGGATGTCGGGCAGGCGCCAATCCAGGATGAGGAGATCGAAGGTTTGCCGGCGCAAGTCCTGCAACAGGATTCGCCCTTCGGTGTAGGGGTGGCATTCGTGTCCAAAACCCGCCATGGCCTGGCAGAGAGCCTGATCGGCCTCGTGATCAAGTACCGCAATACGCAATTCCGTGCCCCTTCATGTTGACAGCCTCTGCGGGCCGCCGAATAAAAGGAAGTCTATCGATCTACTTGCCCGGGAAGGTCGGCGTGCATGCAACAAATGCACGATATCGGCGATATTCGGAGAAATTAAGCGCACTTGGCGACAAATGAAAAATAATTGACATTCTTGCGCGGCTCGATGCGCTGCGGTCCGGCGAATGCATGGGGCGCCGCGCGCGGCGGGATTCGGTCCGGGTTTCGGCGCCCGCTAGCATTTATGTAGCTATAAATGCAATGACGGCGGTCATCAGGAGGCGAATCGGCATGCAGATTTAGGCGACAGTGGCATCTGTAATCTTGCTGTAAGCTCTGCCCGCGTTCCGTATTGCCCTTGCCCTGAGGAGATCTCTATGCTGATAGGCGTGCCTGCCGAGACGACGGCCGGCGAAACCCGTGTGGCCGTTACGCCCGAGACGGTGAAGAAACTTGTCGCCACGGGGCACGCGGTTCGCGTGCAGTCGGGGGCGGGGATTGCGGCCAGCGTCACCGATGCCGCCTACCAGGCCGCCGGTGCCGAGATCGTCGACGGGGCAGGCGCCTTCGGGGCCGACATGGTGCTCAAGGTGCGCACGCCCGGCGAGGCGGAAACCGCGCTCATGAAGCCGGGCACCGTGGTCATCGGCATGCTCAACCCGTTCGATGCGGCCGGCCTGCAGCGCCTGGCCGGTGCCGGCCTCACGGCCTTCGCGCTCGAAGCCGCGCCGCGCACCACCCGCGCCCAGAGCATGGATGTGCTCTCATCGCAGGCCAACATCGCCGGTTACAAGGCCGTGATGATCGCGGCCGACAAGTACCAGCGCTTCTTCCCCATGCTGATGACCGCCGCCGGCACCGTGAAGGCGGCGCGCGTCGTCATCCTGGGCGTCGGCGTGGCGGGCCTGCAGGCCATTGCCACCGCCAAGCGCCTGGGCGCCGTCATCGAAGCTTCCGACGTGCGCCCGAGCGTGAAGGAGCAGATCGAATCGCTCGGCGGCAAGTTCATCGAGGTGTCCTACGACACCGACGAAGAAAAAGAAGCCGCGGTCGGCGTCGGCGGCTACGCCAAGCCCATGCCCGCCAGCTGGCTCGCGCGCCAGCAGGTCGAGGTGGCCAAGCGCGTGGCGCTGGCCGACATCGTCATCAGCACCGCACTCATCCCGGGGCGCGCCGCACCCACCCTCATCACCGAGGACATGGTCAAGTCGATGAAGCCCGGTTCGGTGATCGTCGACATCGCGGCCGGCAAGGGGCCCGACGTGAACGGAGAGATGAAGGGCGGCAACTGCCCCTTGTCGGAAGCCGACAAGACCGTGGTGAAGCACGGCGTGACCATCGTGGGCGAGACCAATCTTGCGGCGCTGGTGGCGGCCGACGCGTCGGCGCTCTATGCGCGCAACGTGCTCGACTTCCTCAAGCTCATCGTCACCAAGGAGGGCGGGCTCAAGATCGACCTCGAGGACGACATCGTCGCCGCCTGCCGCGTCGCGCACGACGGCCAGGTCACGAAGAAATAAGCCGCCACCCCCCGGCACTCACGCGAGGAGAAGAACCCATGGATCCCGTTTCCCACACCGTCATCAACCTGATCATCTTCGTGCTGGCCATCTACGTGGGCTACCACGTGGTGTGGACCGTCACGCCCGCGCTGCACACGCCGCTGATGGCCGTGACCAACGCCATCTCGGCCATCGTGATCGTGGGCGCCATGCTGGCGGCCGCGCTCACCGAAACCGCTCTGGGCAAGACCATGGGCGTGCTCGCGGTTGCGCTCGCGGCGGTGAACATCTTCGGCGGCTTCCTCGTCACGCGGCGCATGCTCGAGATGTTCAAGAAAAAAGAGAAAAAGGCCGCACCCAAGGCTGAAGCGGGAGCCGCCCAATGAGCATGAACGTCGTCACGCTGCTCTACCTGGTTGCCAGCGTCTGCTTCATCCAGGCCTTGAAGGGCCTGTCCCATCCCACCACGTCCATCCGCGGCAACATGTTCGGCATGGCCGGCATGGCCATCGCGGTGGTGACCACCGGCGCGCTGATCTACAACCTGGCCGGCGGCCACCTCATGGGCCTGGCCTGGGTGCTGCTGGGGCTGGTGGTGGGCGGCGGCTATGGCGCCTACCGCGCCAAGACGGTCGAGATGACCAAGATGCCCGAGCTGGTGGCCTTCTTCCACAGCATGATCGGCCTGGCGGCGGTGTTCATCGCGGTCGCGGCCGTGGTCGAACCCGCGGCCATGCTCGAAGGCATCGCCAAGGGCGCGCCCATTCCCACCGGCAACCGGCTCGAGCTGTTCCTGGGCGCGGCCATCGGCGCCATCACCTTCAGCGGCTCGGTGATCGCCTTCGGCAAGCTCTCGGGCACCTACAAGTTCCGGCTGTTCCAGGGGGCGCCGGTGCAGTTCGCGGGCCAGCACATGCTGAACCTCGTGCTCGGCCTGGCCATGGTCGGCCTCGGGCTGGTGTTCATGTTCACCGAAAGCTGGCCGGCCTTCTTCGCGATGCTGGCGCTGGCCTTCGTGATGGGCGTGCTCATCATCATCCCGATCGGCGGCGCCGACATGCCGGTGGTGGTGTCGATGCTCAACAGCTACTCCGGCTGGGCGGCCGCGGGCATCGGTTTCAGCCTGAACAACGCGATGCTGATCGTGGCCGGTTCGCTGGTGGGCTCTTCGGGCGCGATCCTGAGCTACATCATGTGCAAGGCCATGAACCGCTCGTTCTTCAACGTGATCCTGGGCGGCTTCGGCGGCGAGGCGGTCAGCGCGGCCGGCGGCGCCAAGGAGCAGCGGCCGGTCAAGAGCGGCAGCGCCGACGATGCGGCCTACATGCTGTCCAACGCCGAGACCGTGATCATCGTGCCGGGCTACGGCCTGGCGGTGGCGCGTGCGCAACATGCGGTGAACGAACTGGCCGAGAAGCTCACCCACAAGGGGGTGACGGTGAAGTACGCGATCCACCCGGTGGCGGGCCGCATGCCGGGCCACATGAACGTGCTGCTGGCCGAGGCCGAGGTGCCCTACGACCAGGTGTTCGAGATGGAAGACATCAACGGCGAGTTCGCGCAGGCGGACGTGGCGATCATCCTGGGCGCCAACGACGTGGTGAACCCGGCCGCGCTGCAAAAGGGCACGCCGATCTACGGCATGCCGATCCTGGAAGCCTACAAGGCCAAGACGGTGATCGTGAACAAACGCTCCATGGCGGCGGGCTATGCCGGCCTGGACAACGAGCTCTTCTACATGGACAAGACCATGATGGTCTTTGGCGATGCGAAAAAAGTAGTGGAAGATATGGGCAAGGCCATCGAATAGGCAGAAGGTCCGCGCCCGCGCAGTGCGGGCCAGATCATCGCGGCGCCATCAAGTGCGCCGTTTTCGTTTTCAGATAACTCGATTTGGAGGAGACACATCCATGACCGATCGTCCCTGGCTCAGCAGCTACCCGCAAGGCATGCCTGCCGATATCGACCCTTCGCAATACCCGTCGCTGGTGGCACTCATGGAAGAGAGCTTTACCAAGTACGCCGACCGCACCGCCTACAGCTTCATGGGCAAGGACATGAGCTACAGGGAAACCGACAAGCTGAGCAAGGCTTTCGGGGCCTACCTGCAAGGGCTGGGCCTGGTCAAGGGCGATCGCGTGGCCGTGATGATGCCCAACTGCCCGCAGTACCCGATCGCGGTGGCGGCCATCCTGCGCGCCGGCCTGATCCTGGTGAACGTGAACCCGCTGTACACGCCGCGCGAACTCGAGCACCAGCTCAAGGACTCGGGGGCGAAGGCCATCGTCATCATGGAGAACTTCGGCACCACGCTGCAGCAGTGCATCGCAGCCACGCCCATCAAGCACATCGTGCTCGCGGCCATGGGCGACCGGCTCGGTTTCCTGAAAGGCGCGCTCGTCAACTACGTGGTTCGCAACGTGAAGAAGCTGGTGCCGCACTTCAGCCTGCCGGGTGCGGTGCGCTTCAACGATGCGCTCGACCAGGGCGCGGGCCGCACCCTGCAGGTGCCGGTCATCGGCCCTGACGACGTGGCCGTGCTGCAGTACACCGGCGGCACCACCGGCGTTTCGAAGGGCGCGGTGCTGCTGCACCGCAACGTGATCGCCAACGTGCTGCAGTCCGAAGCCTGGAACGAGCCCGTCATGGCGCAGGTGCCGGCCGGCGAGCAGCCCACGGGCGTTTGCGCGCTGCCGCTTTATCACATCTTCGCCTTCACGGTGGGCATGATGCTGAGCATGCGCACGGGCGGCAAGCTGATCCTGATCCCGAATCCGCGCGACCTGGCGGGTGTGCTCAAGGAGCTCTCCAAGCACACGATCCACAGCTTTCCCGCGGTCAACACGCTGTTCAACGGCCTGGCCAACCATCCTGACTTCAACACCGTCAACTGGAAGAACCTCAAGGTCTCGGTCGGCGGCGGCATGGCCGTGCAGGCCGCGGTCGCCAAGCTCTGGCTCGAGAAAACCGGCTGCCCGATCTGCGAGGGCTACGGCCTTTCCGAGACCTCGCCCTCGGCCACCTGCAACCCGACCAACAGCAAGGCCTACACCGCCACCATCGGCCTGCCGCTGCCGAGCACCTGGCTCAAGCTGCTCGACGACGATGGCCGCGAAGTGCCGCCGGGCCAGCCCGGCGAAATCGCGATCAAGGGCCCGCAGGTGATGGCCGGCTACTGGCAGCGCCCCGACGAAACCGCCAAGGTCATGACGCCGGACGGGTACTTCAAGAGCGGCGACATCGGCGTGGTCGACGAACGCGGCTACTTCAAGGTGGTCGACCGCAAGAAGGACATGATCCTGGTCTCGGGCTTCAACGTGTACCCGAACGAGATCGAAGACGTGGTGGCGCAGATTCCGGGCGTGCTCGAATGCGCGGCCGTGGGCGTGAGCGACGACAAGACGGGCGAAGCCGTCAAGCTCGTGCTCGTCAAGAAGGACGAGTCGCTGACCGAAGCGCAGGTGCGCGAATACTGCAGAGCGAACCTTACGGGTTACAAGCAGCCCCGAACCGTCGAGTTCCGCACCGAGCTGCCGAAGACGCCGGTCGGCAAGATCCTGCGGCGCGAACTGCGGGAAGCCAGAAAGTAAGGGTTCGGCCCGGGTAGGGCCGCGGCATCGATCTTGCATATTGCGGGTCGATGCTTCGCTTCCTACTCACTCGGGTGAGCTTGCTGGTGCCGACCTTCATCGGCATGACGCTGCTCGCCTTCTTTCTCATCCGGCTGGTGCCGGGCGACCCGATTGAAACCATGGCCGGCGAGCGCGGGATCGACCCCGCGCGCCACGCCCAGCTGCGCACGGCCTATGGCTTCGACAAGCCGGTGATCGTGCAATACGGCATCTACATCGGCCGTGTGCTGCATGGCGATCTGGGCAAATCGATCATCACGCAGGAATCGGTCGCAAGCGAGTTTCTCGCGCTGTTTCCCGCCACCGTCGAGCTCGGCGTGTGCGCGATTGTCTTTGCGCTGGTGCTGGGGCTTCCGGCCGGCATTCTTGCGGCGGTGCGGCGCAATTCCATCTTCGACCATGGCGTGATGGCCACCTCGCTCACCGGCTATTCGATGCCGATCTTCTGGTGGGGGCTGCTGCTGATCCTGTTCTTCTCGGTGCAGCTGGGCTGGACGCCGGTGTCGGGCCGCATTGCGGTGCAATATTTCGTCGAGCCCGAGACCGGCTTCCTGCTGATCGACGCACTGCGCGCGGGCGACACCGATGCCTTCTGGTCGGCCCTGCACCACCTGATTCTTCCGGCCATCGTGCTCGGCACCGTGCCGCTGGCGGTCATCGCACGCATGACGCGTTCGGCCATGCTCGAGGTCCTGGGCGAAGACTACATTCGCACCGCGCGCGCCAAGGGCCTCTCGCGCTTTCGCGTGGTGGCGCTGCATGCATTGCGCAACGCGCTGATCCCCGTGGTCACGGTGATCGGCCTCCAGGTGGGCGTGCTCTTCACGGGCGCCATCCTCACCGAAACCATCTTCTCCTGGCCCGGCGTCGGCAAGTGGCTCATCGAAGCGATCGGCCGGCGCGACTACCCTGTGCTGCAGGGCGGCATGCTGCTGCTGGGCGGCATCGTGATGCTGGTCAACCTGCTGGTCGATGTGACCTACGGCGTCATCAACCCCAGGATCCGGCGCTGAACATGGCCTCGACCGACATCATGTCCCCGTCCGGTGCGAGCAAGGCGCCGCCCGGGCCCTGGCGCGAGTTCTGGACCTCCTTCTCCGCCAACCGCGGCGCGGTCATCGGACTCGCCACCATCGTGGTGCTGCTGCTCGTGGCGCTGTTCGCGCCGTGGATTGCGCCGCATGCGCCGAACGAAACCAACAGCGCCGTCTTCCTGCAGCCGCCGGCCTGGCAGCAGGGCGGCTCAATGAGCTACCTGCTGGGCACCGACGCCATCGGGCGCGACATTCTTTCGCGCCTCATGCACGGCGCGCGGCTCTCGCTGTCGATCGGCGTTGCCGTGGTGGCGCTCTCGGTGGTGACGGGCATCGTGCTCGGCCTGATTGCGGGGTTCTTTCGCGGCGTGCTGGAGATCGCGATCATGCGGCTGATGGACATCGTGCTCACGCTGCCGAGCCTGCTGCTGGCCATCGTGATCGTGGCCATCCTCGGGCCGGGGCTGGTCAACGCGATGCTCGCCGTGGCGATCGTGGTGCTGCCGCACTACGTGCGCATCACCCGCGCGGCCGTTATCGCCGAAGTGTCGCGCGACTACGTCACGGCGGCACGCGTGAGCGGCGCCGGCACGCTGCGCCTGATGTTCAGCGAGGTGCTGCCCAACTGCGCGGCACCGCTCATCGTGCAGGCCTCGCTCGGCATCTCCACGGCCATTCTCGATGCGGCCGCGCTCGGCTTCCTGGGCCTCGGCGCGCAGCCGCCGTCACCCGAATGGGGAACGATGCTGGCCGATGCGCGCGAGTTCGTGCTGCGCGCCTGGTGGGTCGTCACCTTCCCGGGCCTGGCCATCCTCGCGGCCGTGCTGGCCTTCAACCTGCTGGGCGACGGCCTGCGCGACGCGCTCGACCCGAAGCTCAAGAGATGAACATGCTGCTGGACATCAAGGACCTGCATGTGGAGTTCCCCACGCAAGGCGGCGTGCTGCATGCCGTCGACGGCGTGAGCCTCACGCTCGAGGAGGGCGAGGTCCTTGGCATCGTCGGCGAATCGGGCTCGGGCAAGAGCGTGACCATGATGGCGCTGATGGGCCTCGTCGGCTTTCCGGGCCGGGTGCGCGCGGACCACATGCGCTTTGCGGGCAAGGAGCTGCTCGGCATTTCCGACAAGGCCCGCCGCGCGCTGGTCGGCAAGGAGGTCGCGATGATCTTCCAGGAGCCGACCACCAGCCTCAACCCCTGCTTCACCATCGGCTTCCAGCTGATGGAAACGCTGCGGCTGCATCTGCACCTGGACCGGCGCACGGCAAAGAAGCGCGCGACCGAACTGCTCGAACAGGTCGGCATACCCGCCGCGTCGTCGCGCCTTGGCAGCTACCCGCACCAGCTTTCGGGCGGCATGAACCAGCGCGTGATGATCGCGATGGCCATTGCCTGCAATCCGCGCCTCTTGATCGCCGACGAGCCGACCACCGCGCTCGACGTGACGATCCAGGCACAGATCCTCGACCTGCTGCGCGACCTGCAGAAAGAGCGCGGCATGGCGCTGGTGCTCATCACGCACAACATGGGCGTGGTGAGCGAAATGGCGCAGCGCATTGCCGTCATGTATGCGGGCCAGGTGATGGAGCAGCAGCGCGTCGACCGGCTCTTCGCGAATCCGCAACACCCCTATACCGAGGCCCTGCTGGCCGCGTTGCCCGAGCGCGCGGCGCCCGAGGGGCGGCTTGCCACCATCGCGGGCGTGGTGCCCGGCGTGCACGACCGGCCCACCGGTTGCCTGTTCGCGCCGCGCTGCAGCTACGTGACGACGAAGGCCTGCAACGTGCGGCCGGCGCTGCGTGCGGTCGCGTCTCAACCGGGCGCCGAAGTGCGCTGCCATTTTCCGCTCGGCGAGCCGGGGCGGCTGGCCGCCATCGAGGCAGACCGGCCGCGGTCGCAAGCCATGGAGGTGCTGCCGTGAGCGCCGCACTGGGCGATGTGGTCGTCGATGCGCGCAACCTGCAGCGCACCTACGCCGTACGGCGCGGCATGTTCCGCGCGCCTGCGCAGCTGCGCGCGGTGGGCGATATCTCGTTTCGCATCGAGCGCGGCCGCACGCTGGCGGTGGTCGGCGAATCGGGTTGCGGCAAGTCCACGCTCGCGCGCATGGTCGCGCTGATCGAGAAGCCGACGGCCGGGCAGCTCACGCTGGTCGGCCACGATGCGGTGGACCCGCCCGCCGAGCGCCGGCGCGAGCTGCGTCAGGCCGTTCAGCTGGTGTTCCAGAACCCCTATGGCTCGCTCAATCCGCGCAAGAAGATCTCCACCGTGCTCGAAGATCCGCTGGCCATCAACACCACGCTCGGCAAGACCGAGCGCGCTGCCAAGGCGCGCGAGATGCTCGCGCGCGTGGGCCTGCGGCCCGAGTACGCCAACCGCTATCCGCACATGTTCTCGGGCGGGCAGCGCCAGCGCATTGCCATTGCGCGCGCGCTCATGCTGGAGCCGCGCCTCCTGGTAGCCGACGAGCCGGTGTCGGCGCTCGACGTGTCGATCCAGGCGCAGGTGCTGAACCTGCTGGCCGACCTGCAGGCCGAACTCGGCCTGGCCTACCTCTTCATTTCGCACGACCTGGGCGTGGTGCGGCACATCGCGCACGACGTGCTGGTGATGTACCTCGGCCATGCGGTGGAGCAGGGCCCGAAGGCGCGCATCTTCGCGCGGCCGCTGCATCCCTACACGCAGGCGCTGCTGGCGTCCACGCCCGGGCTCAGCAGCCAGCGCATCGTGCTCAAGGGCGAGCTGCCATCGCCGCTGAATCCGCCGCCCGGCTGCGTCTTCAGCACGCGCTGCCCGCACGTGACAGAGCGCTGCCGCGAAGAGCGGCCCTTGCTGCGCGCGCTCGACGAGCGGCTGGTGGCCTGCCACTACGCCGAGAAGTTTCTCGAAGGCGCTGCGCCGGTGCGCGCCGACTTGCCGTTGTCTCCGCCGTTCGTCGCGCCTCTGGCGATGAAAACCTAGTTCACTTCAACCCGTGTCCCAAGGAGTTGCCATGAAGACCCAGCCATCCATTTCGCGCCGCTTGCCAAAGCTTGCCGCGCTGCTCGCGCCGACGGCACTTGCCGTGCTCACCCTCGCCTCCGGCGCCGTGTCCGCCAAGACGCTGGTCTACTGTTCGGAGGGCAGCCCCGAGAACTTCTATCCGGGCGTGAACACCACCGGCACCTCGTTCGACGTGACCACGCAGGTCTACAACACCATCGTCGAGTTCGAGCGCGGCGGCACCAAGGTCGTGCCCGGCCTGGCAGAAAAATGGGACATCTCGGCCGATGGCACGCAGTACACCTTCCACCTGCGCAAGGGCGTCAAGTGGCACAGCACCAGCAAGACTTTCAAGCCCACGCGCGACTTCAACGCCGACGACTTCATCTTCATGCTCGAACGGCAGTGGAAGGAGAGCGACCCCTTCTTCAAGGTCACGAGCCAGAACCACTCCTACTTCAACGACATGGGCATGCCCAAGCTCTTGAAGTCGGTCGACCGCGTCGACGAGTACACGGTGAAGATCGTGCTCAACCAGGCCGAGGCGCCGTTCCTGGCCAACCTCGCGATGCAGTACGCCGGCATCCAGTCGAAGGAATACGCCATCGCCATGCTGAAGGCCGGCACGCCGGAGAAGGTCGACCAGGACCCGGTCGGCACCGGACCGTTCTACCTCGTGCAATACCAGAAGGATGCGGTCATCCGCTTCAAGGCCTTCCCGCAGTACTGGGGCGGCAAGGCGAAGATCGACGACCTCGTGTTCGCGATCACGCCCGATGCCTCGGTGCGCTGGGCCAAGCTGCAGAAGGGCGAATGCCACGTCATGCCGTACCCGAACCCGGCCGACCTCGATGCGATCCGCAAGGACCCGAACGTGCAGGTGCTCGAGCAGCCCGGCCTCAACGTGGGCTACCTCTCGTACAACACCACCAAGAAGCCCTTTGACGACGTGCGCGTGCGCAAGGCCATCAACATGGCGATCAACAAGAAGGCGATCATCGACGGCGTGTACCTGTCGACCGGCGTGGCCGCGAAGAACCCGATCCCGCCCACGCTGTGGTCCTACAACGACGCGGTCAAGGACGACCCCTACGATCCCGAGGCCGCGAAGAAGCTGCTGGCGCAGGCCGGTTTTCCCGATGGCTTCTCGACCGACCTGTGGGCCATGCCGGTGCAGCGGCCCTACAACCCGAACGCCAAGCGCATTGCCGAATTGATGCAGGCCGATCTCGCCAAGATCAACGTCAAGGCCGAGATCAAGAGCTTCGAGTGGGGCGAATACCGCAAGCGCCTGCAGGCCGGCGAGCACCAGATGGGCATGCTGGGCTGGACCGGCGACAACGGCGACCCGGACAATTTCCTCTACACGCTGCTGGGCTGCGCCTCGGCCAAGTCGGCGAGCGGCAGCAACATCTCCAAGTTCTGCTACCAGCCGTATGAAGACCTGGTGCTGAAGGCCAAGAGCGCAACCAAGCAGGCCGACCGCGATGCGCTCTACAAGAAGGCGCAGGTCATCTTCAAGGAACAGGCGCCGTGGTTCACCATCGCGCATGCGGTGCAGCTGAAGCCGGTGCGCAAGGAAGTCGTCGACTTCAAGCTCAGTCCCTTCGGCCGCCACACCTTCTATGGCGTCGACATCAAGTAGCCGATGAGCGATGCACCGTTTGCCATCGTCGCTGCAATGCACGAGGAGCTCAGCGCGCTCCTCGCGCAGATGCCGGACGAGCAGCGCGTGCGCGTCGCGGGCCGCGACTTCTGGGTCGGCCATCTGCACGGCCAGCCGGTGGTCGCGGTGCTGTCGCGCATTGGCAAGGTGGCCGCTGCGGTCACGGCCACGGTGCTGCTCGAGCGCTTCGGCGTGCGGGCCATCGTGTTCACGGGCGTTGCCGGCGGGCTTGCGCCGGGCGTGAACGTGGGCGACGTGGTGGTCGCGTCGGAACTGCTGCAGCACGACCTCGACGCCTCGCCGATCTTTCCGAAGTACGAGGTGCCGCTCTCGGGCATGGCGCGCTTCGCGGCCGACGCGGCCATTGGCAATGCGCTGGCGGAGGTGGCGGCCGGTGTGCTGCGCGACCCGGTGGCGTTGATCGGCCAGCAGGCCGTCGACGAGTTCGGCATTCAAGCGCCCAAGGTGCACCGCGGCCTGCTGGTGAGCGGCGACCGCTTCGTGTCGACCAGCGCCGAGAGCGAGGCGCTGCGGCGCGACCTGCCCGACGCGCTCGCGGTCGAGATGGAAGGAGCCGCCATGGCGCAGGCGTGCCACGACTATGGCGTGCCGTTCGCAGCAATGCGGACGATTTCGGACCGCGCCGACGACGCCGCGCATGGCGACTTCGCGCGCTTCGTTGTCGAGGTGGCGAGCCGCTACAGCCTTGCGCTGGTCGATGCGTGGCTGGCCACGCTGCCTTCTTCCTCGGTAACGCCCGCTGCTACTTGAGCCAGCCGCGCCGGCGGAAGTACCACATCGGCACCAGCGCGCTGGCCGCCATCAATGCCAGCGCATACGGATAGCCCAGCGACCAGTCGAGCTCGGGCATGAACTTGAAGTTCATGCCGTAGATGCTCGCGATCAGCGTGGGCGGCAGCAGCGCCACGCTGGCCACCGAGAAGATCTTGATGGTCTTGTTCTGGTTGATGTTGATGAAACCGACGGTCGCATCCATCAGGAAGTTGATCTTGTCGAACAGGAAGGCCGTGTGGTTGTCGAGCGATTCGATGTCGCGCAGGATCTGCCGCGCCTCCTCGAACTGCTCGGCGTTGAGCATGCGGCTGCGCATCATGAAGCTCACCGCGCGGCGCGTGTCCATCACGTTGCGGCGGATGCGGCCGTTCAAGTCTTCCTGGCGCGCGATCGCCGCCAGAACTTCGCCGGCCAGCTCGTCGCTGACGTTGCCTTCGAGCACCTTCTTGCCGGCCACTTCGAGTTCGTCGTAGATGTTCTCGAGCGTGTCGGCCGAGTATTCGGCGTCGGCGTCGAACAGCTTGAGCAGCACTTCCTTCGCGTCCTCGATGAGTCCCGGCGCGCGGCGTGCGCGCATGCGCAGCAGGCGGAACACGGGCACGTCTTCGTCGTGGATCGAGAACAGCACGCCGCGGCTGCGCAGTTCGGTGTTGTGCTGGTTCAGGATGAACGCCACGCGCACCGACCGCGGGTCTTCGTCGTCGTCGATCAGGAAGTCGGAGCGGATGTGCAGTTCGCCGTTGTCTTCTTCATAGAAGCGCGCCGACTCCTCGATGTCCTCGTCCATCGCGTCCTCGGGAATCGAAAGGCCGTAGTACTGCTTGATCCAGCGCTTCTCTTCGAGGGTGGGCGATTCGAGGTCGACCCAGATCGGCTGGAACTTGGAAAGCTCCTCGAGCGCTTCGATCTCTTCCTGGACGAGGCGGCCGTTGGCGAGCGTAAAGATATTGAGCATGGGCTCACTCCCGTGAAATGGCTGAGGCGATGGGGCGAGGGAAGGGGCGCTTTCAATTCCCGGTCCCGCGCAGGCAAGGCGTCAGAGGGGAGTTGAAAGCTGCCGAGACGGGGCGGTTTCCAAGGTGCGGTCTCCAGTTGCAGCGAGGCGCGATTATGTCATCGGCCATGTGACGGGAGGCTGCCGATCTGGATGGACATACAGTAAAGTTGCGGCCATGCAGACCGCTGCGCTCCCTGTTTTTTCCGCCGCCGGTGCCACCCAGGCCGAGCGCCTGGCCGCGGCGCTCTCTACGCTCAACGACGAGCAGCGCGCCGCGGTCGAACACCTGGACGAACGTCCGCTGCTGGTGATTGCCGGTGCGGGCTCCGGCAAGACCAGCACGCTGGCGCACCGGGTGGCGCACCTGATCGCCGGCGGCGTCGACCCGCAGCGCCTGCTGCTTTTGACCTTCTCGCGCCGCGCGGCGCTTGAAATGGAGCGCCGCGCGGGCCAAGTGCTGGCGCGCGTCCTCGGACTCAAGTCAGAAAAGCCACCCGCGCTGCCGTGGGCCGGCACCTTCCACGGCATCGGGGCGCGCCTGCTGCGCGAGTACGCCGCGCACATCGGCCTCGACGACCACTTCACGATCCACGACCGCGGCGACGCCGAGGACCTGATGGGCCTGGTGCGGCACGAGCTCGGCCTGTCGTCGAGCGTGAACCGTTTTCCGCGCAAGGGCACCTGCCTTTCGATCTACTCGCGCTGCGTCAACACGCGCGCCCCGCTGGCCGATGTGCTTGCGGAAGCTTTTCCGTGGTGCGCAGAATGGGAGGCCGAGCTCAAGCGCCTGTTCGGCGCCTACGTGGAGGCCAAGCAGCAGCAGAACGTGCTCGACTACGACGACCTGCTGCTCTATTGGGCCGGCATGGTGGCCGAGCCGGCGCTCGCCGGACTGGTCGGCGCGCGTTTCGACCACGTGCTGGTCGACGAGTACCAGGACACCAACCTGCTCCAGGCCTCGATTCTTCTTGCGCTCAAGCCCGATGGCCGGGGCGTGACGGTGGTGGGCGACGACGCGCAGTCGATTTACTCGTTTCGCGGCGCAACGGTGCGTAACATCCTCGACTTTCCGTTGCAGTTTTCGCAGGCCGCGCGGGTGGTCACGCTGGAGCGCAACTACCGCTCCACGCAGCCGATCCTCGACGTCTCGAACCGGGTCATCGCGCAGGCCGCCGAGCGGCATGCCAAGACCCTCTGGACCGACAAGCCCTCGGCGGGCAGGCCCCAACTGGTGCTGGTGCCCGACGAGGCGCAGCAGGCGGTCTGGGTGGCCGACAAGGTGCTGGCGCACCGCGAGGGCGGCCTCGCGCTCAAGTCGCAAGCGGTGCTGTTTCGCGCTTCCACGCACAGTGCGCCGCTCGAACTCGAGCTGGCCCGCCGCAACATCCCGTTCGTGAAATACGGCGGCCTCAAGTTCCTCGAGGCCTCGCATGTGAAGGACCTGCTCGCGGTGCTGCGCTTTGCCGAAAACCCGCGCGGCCGCATGGCGGGTTTTCGCGTCACGCAGCTCATCCCGGGCATCGGGCCCGCCACGGGCGCGCGGCTGCTCGACGCCATGGACCAGGCGGCCGACCCGGTGGCGGCGGTGCGCGAGTTCGTGCCGCCCTCGGCCGCGCGCGCCGAATGGGCGGTGTTCGCCGAGGCCTACGCGGCGCTGTGCGCGCCTGCGCTGGCATGGCCGGCCGACGTGGAACTGGCGGTGCGCTGGTACCTGCCGCATCTCGAGCGGCTCTACGACGACCCTTCCGGCGTGCGGCGCGGCGACGTCGAGCAGCTGGCGCGGCTGGCGTCGGGCTATGCCTCGCGCGAGCGCTTCCTGACCGAGCTCACGCTCGATCCGCCCGAGGCGACGAGCGACCGGCCGGGCCCGCCCTCGCTCGACGAGGACTACCTCATCCTTTCCACCATCCACTCGGCGAAAGGGCAGGAATGGAACTCCGTGCATGTGCTCAACGTGGTCGACGGCTGCCTGCCGGCCGACGTGGCGCAGGGCGCGCATGAACTCGAAGAGGAACGGCGGCTGCTCTACGTGGCGATGACCCGCGCACGCGACCATCTGCACCTGCTGGTGCCGCAGCGTTTCTACGTGACGCAGCAGGCCGTGCGGGGAGACCGCCATCTGTACGCCAACCGCACGCGCTTCATCACCGAGGCGGATCTTGCGGGCTTCGAACAGCAGACCTGGCCCGCGCCGCCCGCGCGTGCACCCGCCGTGCCGCCACCGGCCGCCGTGATCGATCTGCGCAACCGCATGCGCGCCGCCTGGAGCTGAAACCGCAGGCCCTCCGCCTGGCAGGGTCACCGCTGGTGACGCACTGAAACACTTGCTGCCAAAGCGCCGCAGCGGCGGGCCCGCGTGCGCCGGCAGCTATGGAAGCTGTAGCGAAGTGGCGCCGGGCCGCTTGCGCATGCCCCGGTGGAAAGCCCGACTATTGCAATACCGTGACAGCTTGGGCATAGTGAATCGACCTTGCCTCTTTCCTCCCCTCTTTCCCCTCTTTTCCTTTCCCCTCTTTTCTCTTCTCCCCCCGACCCACATCTGATTTCGCCGGCCACGCTTCATTCCGGAGCGGGGTCATTTTCCCAACCGTCAATTCTCAGGAGGTCATTCATGAATTTGACGATCAGCGGTCATCACCTCGACGTCACACCTGCTTTGCGGACTTACGTCACGAGCAAGCTGGATCGGATCACACGGCACTTCGACCAGGTGGTCGATGTGAAGGTGCTCCTCACGGTGGAAAAGCAGAAGGAAAAGGAACGCCGCCAACGGGCGGAATGCAACATTCACGTCAAGGGCAATGACATGTTCGCGGAGTCGAGCCACGCTGATCTCTACGCTGCGGTCGATGAACTGGTCGACAAGCTCGACCGCCAAGTGGTGCGCCACAAGGACCGTCTGCAGGACCACCATCACGCGGCACCCAAGCGCGTGATGTAGGTAGCCACGGGCAAGGGCTTCGCGGCCCCTGCGACAAGCCGCCTTCGGGCGGCTTTTTGTTGCCCGGTTTTTGTTCTTGCGCCCCGGCGCCGCGAGGCCTCTGGGCAACATGTAGCCTAAAAGTAAGTAACAGGATTGGGGTTTTTACCAAGCGGGTGCATAATCGCCCCCGACTTCCCCCACCATGAATCGCCTCGCGTCCATCCTGCCGCCCGCTCAAGTGCTTGTGAGCGTTGACGCTACCAGCAAGAAGCGTGCTTTCGAAGAAGCGGGCTTGCTGTTCGAAAGCCTTCATGGCCTCGGCCGCGCCCTGATCACCGACAGCCTGTTTGCGCGCGAGCGCCTCGGTTCCACCGGTCTCGGGCACGGGGTTGCCATTCCGCATGGCCGCATCAAGGGCCTGAAGGCGCCGATGGCCGCGGTCTTCCAGCTCGCCAACCCCATCGGGTTCGATGCGCCGGACGAGCAGCCCGTCGGGCTGCTGATCTTCCTGCTGGTGCCCGAAGCGGCCACGCAGAAACACCTCGAAATCCTCTCCGAAATTGCCGAATTGCTGAGCGACGCCGGTCTGCGCGAGCAGATCAAGTCGAGCACCGATGCGGCTGCGCTGCACGGACTCATTGCCAACTGGCAATCGACGCAGGTCGCGTAGAGGTGGTCGTCGCCCCGGCAGAGCCGCTTCGCGGTATTCTGGGCTGCTCCAAACTGGGCGCTGAGCGCCGACTCCCCTACGCATGAAGCCGACCGTCATCAGTGCCGACGCCATGTTCGAGGAATTCCGCGGATCGCTCCGCTGGGAATGGCTCGCCGGCCTGGGTGCTTCCGAACGCCAATTCGACCCCGAGGTCATCAGCCGCGCCCAGTCGGCTGCCGATCTGGTCGGTTACCTCAATTACATCCATCCCTATCGCGT
The DNA here is from genome assembly GCF_051144945.1 of Variovorax palleresanus. Taxonomy (NCBI): domain Bacteria; kingdom Pseudomonadati; phylum Pseudomonadota; class Betaproteobacteria; order Burkholderiales; family Comamonadaceae; genus Variovorax; species Variovorax palleresanus. The sequence goes on from NZ_JBJNVP010000002.1 coordinate 3,071,186, forward strand.
TCAGATCCTCGGTGCCCGCGAGGTGACCTACCTGACGCGCGGCAGCCAGGAAGACTGCGCGCGTCGCATCGCCCGCATCGTCACGCTCGAACCGCCGATGCTGGTGCTCGCCGACGGCCAGGCCGCGCCGGACGAGTTGCTATCGATTTGCGAGCGCGCCCAGCTGCCGCTGTTCGCCACCCGCGAGTCTTCGGCCTTCGTGATCGACCTGCTGCGGGCCTACCTGTCCAAGCATTTCGCGGAACGCACCTCGATGCACGGGGTGTTCATGGACATCCTGGGCATGGGGGTCATGATCACCGGCGAATCGGGGCTCGGCAAAAGCGAACTCGGGCTGGAGCTGATCTCGCGCGGCAACGGGCTGGTTGCCGACGACGCGGTCGACCTCTACCGCATCAACCAGAACACCATCGAGGGGCGCTGCCCCGACCTGCTGCTCAACCTGCTGGAAGTGCGCGGCATCGGCCTGCTCGACATCCGCGCCATCTTCGGCGAGACGGCCGTGCGCCGGAAGATGCGGCTCAAGCTCATCGTGCACCTGGTGCGGCGCGACAGCTTCGAGCGCGACTACGAGCGCATGCCCTCGGCGCCGCTCACGCAGGACGTGCTGGGCATCCCGGTGCGCAAGGTCATCATCCAGGTGGTGGCCGGCCGCAACATCGCCGTGCTGGTGGAAGCGGCGGTGCGCAATTCGATCCTGCAGCTGCGCGGCATCGACACCTATGCCGATTTCGTGGCGCGCCACCACAAGGCCATGGAAAACGGCCGCGACGGGGACTGAGGGGCGTTTGCCGCTACCTTTTGCTCGCGCAGTCGCCGCACAGGCCGTAGAGGGACATGGCGTGATCCTGCAGGATCCAGCCCTTGTCCTTTGAAATCATCTGCTGGCGGCGCTCGATTTCGGCGTCGTAGAACTCCTCGACCTTGCCGCACGACGTGCAGATCAGGTGGTCGTGGTGCGTGCCTTCGTTGAGCTCGTACACCGCCTTGCCGCTTTCGAAATGGCTGCGCTCCAGGATGCCGGCCTGCTCGAACTGGGTCAGCACGCGGTAGACCGTGGCCAGGCCGATGTCGGAGTGCTCGTTCAAAAGCACGCGAAACACGTCTTCGGCCGTCATGTGGCGCTGGCTGCCGGTCTGGAAGATCTCGAGGATCTTCAGGCGTGGCAATGTGGCCTTGAGGCCGGTATTCTTGAGTTCGTCGATGTTGGCCATGATGGTTCCTGCGCCCTGGGCTGCGGATGGGCCCTAAAAGGGCCAGCCGCTACAATGGCCGATCATATCGCTACCCCCCTTTTCTCCCATGCCTGCCATTCTCCAACGCCGTCCCTGGCTGCTGGCTGCGGCCGTCGCCGCGACGTTCTGCCTCGGCGCCTGCAGCGGCTTCAGCGACCGCACGCGTGGTGCGCTGTCGGCCATCACGCCCTACAAGGTCGAAGTGGTCCAGGGAAATTTCGTGTCCAAGGAACAGGTCGAGGCGCTCAAGCCCGGCATGTCGCGCCAGCAGGTGCGTGAAATTCTCGGCACCTCGCTCTTGACCGATGTCTTCCACAAGGATCGCTGGGACTACGTCTTCACGATCAAGCGCCAGGGCGTCGATCCGCAGGAACGCCGCCTGACCGTCTTCTTCAAGGGCGAGCTGCTCGACCGCTACGAAGGCGACTCGATGCCCAGCGAAGAAGAATTCGTCGCCACGCTCGACACCCGCAAGAAGAGCGGCAAGGTTCCGCCGCTCGAGGCGTCGGAAGAAGAGCTCAAGAAATTTACGCCCAAGGAAGACGCCAAGAAGGCCGACGCCACCACGACGGCCACCAACCTGCCGCCGTTGCCGGCCGCATACCCCCCGCTCGAAGCGGCGCGCTGAGCACGCGCCAGACAGCGAACGAGCGAGCGAGGGCGGGCTCACCCGTCGAGTCGGGCGGGCGCGTCCCGGTCTCCATGCCCCATTTCGAAGGCTGAATCCGCGTGACTGAAACCATTTCTTCCTCTTCTTCTTCCATTTCCGAGTCTTCCACGCCTGCCCTCCGGCGCATCGCGATCGCGGGAGCGTCGGGCCGCATGGGCCACATGCTGATCGAGGCAGTGCGCGAGGCGCCCGATTGCCGCCTGGCCGGCGCGCTCGACGTGGCGGGCAGCAACGCCATCGGCGCCGATGCGGCCGCGTTCCTCGGCTTCACGAGCGGCGTGCCCATCGTGTCCGACCTGCGCACCGGCCTGCAGGACGCGCAGGTGCTGATCGACTTCACCCGTCCCGAAGGCACGCTCGCGCACCTCGCCATCTGCCGCGAACTGGGCGTGCAGGCGGTCATCGGCACCACCGGCTTCAGCGACGAGCAGAAGGCCGAGATCGCCGAAATCGCGAAGGACATCGCGATCATGATGGCGCCCAACATGAGCGTGGGCGTCAACGTCACCTTCAAGCTGCTCGAAATGGCCGCCAAGGCGCTGTCGACCGGCTACGACATCGAGATCATCGAGGCGCACCACCGCCACAAGGTCGATGCGCCCTCGGGCACCGCGCTCAAGATGGGCGAGGTCATCGCCGAGGCGCTGGGCCGCGACCTGAAGGAATGCGCGGTCTACGCACGCGAAGGCATCACCGGCGCGCGCGACCCTTCCACCATCGGCTTCTCCGCCATTCGCGGCGGCGACATCGTCGGCGACCACACCGTGCTGTTCGCGGGCACCGGCGAGCGCATCGAAATCACCCACAAGTCGGCCAGCCGCGTCACCTACGCCGAGGGCGCGCTGCGTGCGGTGCGCTTCCTGGCCGGCCAGAAGGCAGGCCTGTTCGACATGTTCGACGTGCTCGGCCTGCGCTGAAACAAACCCGATGAGCGTGCTCGAACTGCTGACCCAGGGCGACGGCGTCAGTCGTTCAGTGGCGGCGCTGCTGCTGGCGATGTCGATCTCCAGCTGGGTGGTGATTCTCTGGAAGGCCTGGCTGCTGCGCGGCGGCACGCGCGACGTGCTGCGCAGCATTGCCGCGTTCTGGCAATCGGCCACGCTCACCGATGCGGAGCAGCGGCTCAAGGCCTTCGACCGCGCCACGCTGGTGGGGCCTGCGGTAAGCGCCATCAAGAATGCGGCAACTGCAGAGGCAGGCGGTGCAACGCTCGGCGGCACCACCGGCGATCGCAACCAGCGGCTCACGCGAGCCCTGCGCGGCGCGTTGCACGGCGCGCTGCGGCGACTGCAGTCCGGCCAGATCCTGCTGGCCACCGTCGGCGCCACCGCGCCCTTCGTGGGTTTGCTCGGCACCGTGTGGGGCATCTACGGCGCGCTGTCGGGCATTGCCGGCCAGACCGGCGGCTTCACCATCGACAAGGTGGCCGGCCCCGTGGGCGAGGCCCTGGTGATGACGGCGTTCGGCCTGGCCGTGGCCATTCCGGCCGTGCTGGCCTACAACGTCTTCGGCCGCGTCATCGGCCGCATCGAAGCCGAGCTCGAGGGCTTTGCGCACGACCTGCTCGGCAGCTTCGGCAGCGCGCCGGTACCCGCTGCGCCGCCGCCCGCGCGGCCCATGCCGGTCTCGGCCTAACCCCGGCGGAGCGCAGAGCCATGGCCTTCGGTCGCACCTCGCTGGGCAGCAGTGCCGCTGGCGGAGGGCGCGCGACGGGCGCCGGTGGACAGCGGCCGCTGTCCGACATCAACGTCACGCCGCTGGTCGACGTGATGCTGGTGCTGCTGGTGATCTTCATCATCACCGCGCCGCTGATGGCCAGTTCGATCAAGCTCGACCTGCCGCAGACCGACGCCGGCCAGCCCAACGACACGCCCAAGTTCGTGAGCGTGTCGGTCGATGCCTCGGGCAAGATCTTCTTCAACGACCAGGCGGTTACCGACGAAGAGCTGGCCGCCCGCCTGCAGAAAGCCGCGGCCGACAGCAAGGACACTGAAGTTCAGCTGCGCGCCGACCAGACCGTGCCCTACGGCAGGGTGGTGGCGCTGATGGGCATTGCCAACAAGGCAGGCTTGAGCCGCATCGGGTTCGTGACCGATGCGGGTGCCGCAAACCCGGCACCGCCGAATCCGCGCTGAAGCCAAAAGGGCGATCGATTCAATCGGGCGCCGGGGCTTCGCGCTTCTTCAGACCCGGTAGCGTCCAGCCCAGCGTCATGCCCGCGGCCGCCAGCAGGATCGCGGTCGCGCCGAAAAGCTGCGCGGGATGCAGCCGCTGGCCGAACGCCAGGTAATCCACGCCGATGGCCACCACGGGATAGATGAAGGACAGCGCGCCGGCCATGTGCGTCGGAAGCTTCTGGATCGCTCCATAGAGCAGCGTGAAGACGAGCCCGGTGTAGACGACGCCCATGGCCAGGTGCGTGCCCCACACGCCCGCATCCGTGGGCAGCTCTGCCAGGTTGGCGAACGGGGCGAGCAGCACGATGCCCACACAGACCTGTACCAGCGCGATCAGGTGAGGTGGCGTGCCGTCGAGCTGCTTGGCGACGACGGCCGCAATGGCATAGAAAAACGCAGCGCCCAGGGCCATCAGGATGCCCAGGAAATACGAGGCACCGTTGGCGCCGCCACCCGGCTTGGCCTCGGCAATCAGCAGGACGCCGGCAAACGCAATGCCCAGCCAGCCCAGCTTGGTCGCCGTCAATCGCTCCGAGAAGAACAGCGCGCCGAGACCCACCAGCATGAAGGGCTGGGTGTTGTAGACCGCCGTTGCGATGGAAATCGACGCATGCGAGAACGACGCGAAGATCAGCAGCCAGTTGAGCACCAGCGCAGCGCCGCCCAAGGCGGCCAGCGCCACCACGCGAAGCGTCAGCAGCCGCCTGCGAAGAAGGCCGAGCGCGGCGCAGACCGCGAGCAGCGTGGCAGCGCCGAAAGCGCAGCGCCAGAACAGCAGGTCGACCAGCGGCTGGCCCGAGCGGATGACGAACCAGCCGATGGTTCCGGAAATGACCATGGCCGCACTCATCTCGAGCGCGCCGCGCAGTTGTCTTTGCATGATCCGGGGTCTTGTTGGAGCAAGTCTCAGGTTGCCATCGAAGCCGCATCGAGCCTATGATTTTTCGAAGGGAAGAATCCATTCGAGGCTCACAAAACAAGGCGGGGCCGCGATATCGCCAAAGGATCGAAAAAATGCTGGACGAAGTCGAACAAAAGATTCTCGAGGTCATGCAGCAGGATGCGCGCATCTCGCTGAAAGACCTGGCGGCCCGGGTCGGCATGTCTTCGCCAAGTGTCTCGGAGCGCCTTCGGCGGCTCGAAGAGCGCCGGGTCATCCGCGGCTACACGGTCGAGATCGATCCCAAGGCGCTGGGCTACCAGCTGCAGGCCATCGTTCGCATCCGGCCCTTGCCCGGCCACCTGCATGCCGTTCAGGCATTGATCGAAAGCACGCCCGAATTCAGCGAGTGCGACAAGGTCACGGGCGAAGACTGCTACATCGCGCGCTTGTTCGTGCGCTCCATCGAGCAGCTCGACCAGGTGCTGGACCGCATCGTCGACAAGGCCGAGACGCACACGGCCATCGTCAAGACGCAGCCGATACGGCGGCGGGCGCCGCCGCTGCGCATCGGCTGAAGCACCGGCCGGCGCCGCAACGCCGCGTGGTCAGCCGAGCACCACCGGCTTGGTGTGCCAGATCTCGTGCGCGTACTGCGCAATGGTGCGGTCCGACGAGAACGCGCCCATGCCCGCCACGTTCAGGATGGCCATGTGCGTCCAGGCATCCGGGTCGCGGTAGAGCGCATCGACTTCGGCCTGCTTCGCGACATAGCTCGCGTAGTCGGCCAGCAGCAGGTAGTGGTCGCCCCAGTTCACCAGCGCGTCGTAGATGCCCTGGTAGCGGGAGGGCTCGCCGGCGGAAAACTCCCCATCGCGAATCGCATCGAGCACGCGCTTGAGTTCGGCGTTCTCTTCGTAGATGTCGCGCGGCTGGTAGCCGTGCGCGCGGATGTCGGCCACTTCGGGCGTGGTGTTGCCGAAGATGAAGATGTTCTCGGCGCCCACGTTGTCGCGCATTTCCACGTTGGCGCCGTCGAGCGTGCCGATGGTGAGTGCGCCATTGAGCGCGAACTTCATGTTGCCGGTACCCGAGGCCTCAGTGCCGGCCGTCGAGATCTGCTCCGACAGGTCGGCCGCGGGCATGATCACCTCGGCCAGGCTCACGCTGTAGTTGGGCAGGAACACCACCTTCAGCAGCTTGCCCACGCGCGTGTCGCTGTTGATGGTTTTGGCCACGTCGTTGATCAGCCGTATCACGAGCTTCGCCATCTGGTAGGCCGAGGCGGCCTTGCCCGCGAACACCACCACGCGCGGCACGATGTCGATCGGCCCGCCCGCCGCCTGCGCATCGAGGATGCGGTGGTAGCGCGTGATCACGTGCAGCACGTTGAGCAGCTGCCGCTTGTACTCGTGGATGCGCTTCACCTGCACGTCGAACATTGCGTCGGTGTCGACCACGATATCCATGTGCTGCTCCACCCAGTTGGCCAGCCGCAGCTTGTTCTCGCGCTTGGCATGCCTGAAGGCGCGCGCGAAGGCGGGCTGGGCCGCCATCGGCCGCAGCGCCTCGAGCTGCGAGAGGTCGCGCCGCCAGCCCTTGCCCAGCCGCTGGTCGAGCAGGCCGGCGAGCGGCGGGTTGGCCTGCGCGAGCCAGCGCCGCGGCGTGACGCCGTTGGTCTTGTTGTTGAAGCGCTCGGGAAAGATCTTCGCGAAGTCGGCAAAGATCGACTGCTTCATGAGTTCCGAATGCAGGCCCGACACGCCGTTGATCGAGTGGCTTGCGAGCACCGCCACGTAGGCCATGCGCACGCGGCGCTCGCCCGCTTCGTCGACCAGCGACAGCCGGCGCAGCAGCTCGACGTCGTTTCCCGCCTTCTGCGTCACGGCCGCGAGAAACTTCGCATTCATGTCGTAGATGATCTGCAGGTGCCGCGGCAGGATGCGGCCGAGCATCTCGACCGGCCAGGTTTCCAGCGCCTCGTGCATCAGCGTGTGGTTGGTGTAGCTGAACACCTTCTGCGTGTGGGTCCACGCCACGTCCCACGCCAGGCCGTGCTCGTCGAGCAACAGGCGCATGAGCTCGGGCACCGCGAGCACCGGGTGCGTGTCGTTCAGGTGGATGCTGACCTTCTCGGCCAGCTGGTCGAAGGTCTTGTGGTTGCGCAGGTAGCGGCGCAGCAGGTCTTGCATGCTCGCGCTGCAGAAAAAATACTCCTGGTGCAGCCGCAGCTCGCGGCCCGAGGGCGTGGAGTCGTCCGGGTAGAGCACGCGCGAGACGTTCTCGGAGTGGTTCTTGCTCTCCACCGCCGCCATGTAGTTGCCGCGGTTGAAGGCCGAGAGGTCGATTTCTTCGGTGGCCCGCGCCGACCAGAGCCGCAAGGTGTTGGTGGCCTGTGTGCCGTAGCCCGGAATGATGGTGTCGTAAGCCACGGCCAGCACATCGTGCGTGTCGACCCAGTCGGCCGCGCCGTAGGGGGCGTTCTTTCCCTCGCGCCTTTGCACGTGGCCGCCGAAGCGCACGCGGTAGTTCACCTCGGGCCGCTGGAACTCCCAGGGGTTGCCGCGCGTGAGCCAGTAGTCGGGCGTCTCGACCTGCTGGCCGTCGACGATGCGCTGGCGGAACATGCCGTATTCGTAGCGGATGCCGTAGCCCATGCCTGGCACGCCGAGCGTGGCCATGGAGTCGAGGAAGCAGGCCGCGAGCCGGCCGAGGCCGCCGTTGCCGAGCGCCGCGTCAGGCTCGCGCTCGGCCAGCGCCGCCACGTCGACGCCGAAGTCGGCCAGCGCATCGCGCACGGTGTCGTAGAGGTCGACCGCCAGCAGCGCATTGGTGAAGGTGCGCCCGATCAGGAACTCCATCGAGAGGTAGTAGACGCGCTTCAGGTCCTGCGCATAGTTGGCGCGCGTGGTCGCCATCCAGCGCTCGACCAGCTGGTCGCGCACCGCGAGCGCCGTGGCGTGCAGCCAGTCGTCCTGGCTGGCGGCGACGGGGTCCTTGCCGACGGCATAGATGAGCTTGTTGGCGACTGCGCGCTTGAACGCGGCCACGTCGCGGTCGGGATGGTCGTAGGCGAAGTCTTTGATGGTCATGGGCTTCGATGAAAGGTTGTGGGGTTCAGGGGTTGTGGCGCCGTGGTGCAGATCAGGTGCCGGCTGGCTCGAGCGCCTGCCGGTAGACCTCGATGTACTGGGCCGCCGCGGTGGCCCAATCGGCCGGGCGCCGCATGGCAGTGCCGCGCACGCGGCGCCAGTCTGGCGCGTGCTGGTAAAGCGCGAAGGCACGACGCAGCGCACGGCCGTAGTCAGCGTCGTCGAAACGGTCGAAGACAAAACCGGTGGCGTCGCCGCTGGCGATGTCTTCGAGCGTGCAGTCGACCACCGTATCGGCCAGGCCGCCGACGCGACGCACCAGCGGCAGGCAGCCGTATTTCAGGCCATACATCTGCGTGAGGCCGCAGGGTTCGAAGAGCGATGGCACCAGCGTCACGTCGCCGCCGCCGAAGAGCTGGTGCGCCAGCGTTTCGTTGTAGCCGATGGTGACGCTGACCGACTGCGGCGCCGCTGCCGCGCGCTCGCGGAAAGCATGCTCCAGCCGGGCGTCGCCGCTGCCCAGCAGCGCCAGCTGGCCGCCCTGGGCGATCAGCGCGTCGAGGCCGCCGAGCACCAGGCGCAGGCCCTTCTGCTCGGTGAGCCGGCTCACGAGGATGAAAAGCGGCGCGTCGGCGCGTTCGGCCAGGCCCAACTGGTGTTGCAGCACCGCCTTGCAGCGCGCCTTGCCGGCCATGTGGCGGCCTTCGGGCGTGTGGAAGCCCTGAACAAGCGCTGCATCGGTGGACGGATTCCAGACCTGGTCGTCGACCGCATTGAGGATGCCCGTGAGCGCGTCGCCGCGCAGCCGCAGCAGGCCGTCCAGGCCGAAACCCTGCTCGGGTGTCTGGATCTCGCGCGCGTAGGTCGGGCTCACGGTGGTCAGGCGGTCTGCATAGTAGAGGCCGCCCTTCATGAACGACAGCTGGCCGTGGTATTCGAGTCCGTCCATGTGGAAGGCCGGCGCGGGCAGGCCGAGATCGACGAAGTTCCAGGGCGCGGAGATGCCCTGGTAGGCCAGGTTGTGCACGGTGAACACGCTGCCGACATGGGGCGCACCGGCCTCGCGCGCAAAGTGCAGGTAGGCCGGCGCGAGGCCCGCATGCCAGTCGTGCGCATGCACGACCTCGGGCCGCCACGATGGATCGAGCCCCTGTGCAAGCAGCGCCGCCGCCCAGCCCAGCAGCGCGAAGCGCCGGTGATTGTCGCCATAGGGCTGGCGTGTGGTGTCTTCGTAGGGATTGCCGGGCCGGTCGTACAGCGCCGGTGCGTCGATCACGTAGGCGGGGATCGGCGGGTTGCCGTCGATGACGATGCGGCCCGCGCGCAGCACGAAGCGCTCGCCCCAGGGCGCGTCGAACTCGGCCACCGGCGCCGGCTCGCGCAGGCCCGCCAGGATGGCCGGGAAGCCCGGCAGCAGCACCCGCGCGTCCTGGTCGGCCGCCATGAGGGCGATCGGCAAGGCACCGGCCACGTCGGCAAGGCCGCCGGTCTTGAGCAGGGGAAAAAGTTCGGCGCTGACCTGGAGTATTCGCATCGTGGGACGGTGCGGCCTCAGGCGGCCAGTCGCTTGAGCATCTCGCGCGTGACCAGCACCACGCCGGCCTCGGTGCGCTCGAAGTGCGCGGCATCGGCCTCGGCGTCTTCGCCGATGACCATCTCGTCGGGAATGACGCAGCCGCGGTCGATCACCACCCGGTTGAGCTTGCAGCCGCGGCCGACTTCCACGTCGGGCAGCAGCACGGCCTCGTTGATTTCGCAGAACGAATGGATGCGTACGCCCGAGAACAGCACCGAACTGCTGACCTTGGAGCCCGAGACGATGCAGCCGCCCGAGACGATGGTGTTGACGGTCATGCCGTGCTTGCCGTCGCGATCGAGCACGAACTTGGCCGGCGGCAACTGCCGCTGGTAGGTCCAGATGGGCCAGTCTGTGTCATAGATGTCGAGTTCGGGGGTGATCGAGGCCAGATCGAGGTTGGCTGCCCAGAATGCATCAATCGTGCCCACGTCGCGCCAGTAGGCCTTGGCGCCTGGCCCGCGCGAGGCCCGCGTGACGCACGACATGCCGAAGGGATGCGCCAGCGCGCGGCCCTGCGCCACCGCGCGCGGAATGATGTCCTTGCCGAAATCGTGGCTCGAATTCGGGTTGGCGGCGTCTTCCTCGAGCAGCTGGTAGAGGTATTCGGAATCGAACACGTAGATGCCCATGCTGGCCAGCGCCACGTCGGGGTGGCCCGGCATGGCGGGCGGATCGGCCGGCTTTTCGAGAAAGGCGGTGATCTGGCGGCCGTCGTCGATGGCCATCACGCCAAAGGCCGTGGCCTCCATGCGCGGCACCTCGATGCAGCCGACCGTGCAGCCCAGGCCGCGCTCGGCGTGGTCCTTGACCATGATCGAGTAGTCCATCTTGTAGATGTGGTCGCCGGCCAGCACCACCACGTAGTCGTGCCGGGTCGAGCGGGTCTGGATGATGTCCAGGTTCTGGAACACCGCATCGGCCGTGCCGCGGTACCAGTGCTCGTCGCCCGTGCGCTGCTGCGCGGGCAGCACGTCGACCATTTCGTTGAGCTCGGCGCGCAGGAAGCTCCAGCCGCGCTGCAGGTGGCGCATGAGCGAGTGCGACTTGTATTGCGTGACCACGGCCATGCGGCGGATGCCCGAGTTGAGGCAGTTCGAAAGCGCGAAGTCGATGATGCGGAACTTGCCGCCGAAGTACACCGCCGGCTTGGCGCGCCGGTCGGTCAGCTGCTTGAGGCGGGAGCCGCGTCCGCCGGCCAGCACCAGTGCGATGGTGCGGCGGACCAGTTGATGCGCCTGCAGGGGCGCCTGCGGCGTGGTGCTGCTGTTGTTGTCCATCTTGTGTCTCCGTTCGTTCTTCGGTTCGTTCGGTTTCGTCGTCAGGGTTTCGCGATCAGCCTAGCACCGCCCCGCGCGGCTGGCTCCTACCTTCTTGCAATCCAGAGGCCTGAACGAGGTACTTTTACCGTGCCGGCCTGGGGCGCCTGCGAGGCGGCGCCGGGGTCCAGCGCCGGATCGGTCGCCAGCCGGCACTGCCAGGCGCCCGCGGGCAGCGCGAAAGACATGGCCTCCGGCCCCGCGTTCACCAGCACCAGCCAGTGGCCCTCGTTCGTGACCGGGGCTTCGAAATGGATTGCAAGTGCCGTGCCGCCGTTCCAGTCGGCCCCCTGCATCGGCGCGCCGTCCGGCCGCAGCCAGCGGATGCCCGCCGCTCCCTCGGGCGGTTCGGCCGGCCACCAGTGCGTGCTGCGCAGGGCGGGCGCTTCCCGGCGCAGCGCAATGAGCCGGGCCACGAAGGCGCTCAGGTGCGCGGCTTCGCTGGCGGCGTCGTGGGTGCCGATCCATGCGAGCCACGTGGTTTCGTTGTCCTGGCAATAGGCGTTGTTGTTGCCCTGCTGGCTGTGGCCGAGCTCGTCACCCGCCAGCAGCATGGGCGTGCCCTGCGAGAGCAGCAGGGTGGCGAGCAGTGCGCGCTGCAGCCGGCTGCGCTCGGCCTGCACGGCGGGGTCGTCGGTCGGCCCTTCGATGCCGCAGTTGTTGCTCAGGTTGTGGGCATGGCCGTCGCGGTTGTGCTCCCCGTTGGCCAGGTTGTGCCGCTTTTCGTAGCTCAGCAGGTCGCGCAGCGTGAAGCCGTCGTGCGCGGTGATGAAGTTGACGCTGGCCGTGGGTGCGCGGCCATGGTGGGCGAACTGCGCGCTCGACGCAGTGAAGCGGTGCGCGAAGTCGCCCAGGCCGGTGGCGCCGTCGCGCCCTTGCCGCAGCCAGAAGCCGCGCTGCGTGTCGCGGTAGCGGTCGTTCCATTCGAGCCAGCCCGGCGGGAATTCGCCGAGCCGGTAGCCGCCCGGCCCGATGTCCCAGGGCTCCGCGATCAGCAGCGTGCGAGACAGCACAGGGTCTTGCGCAACGGCCGCGAAGAAGGGCGCGCGCGGATCGAAATCGCCGCTCGTGCCCCGCCCCAGCACCGGCGCAAGGTCGAAGCGGAAGCCGTCGACGCCGAGCTCGCAGGTCCAGTGGCGCAGGCTGTCCATCACCAGTTGCAGCACGCGCGGCTCGGCCAGGTTGAGGCAATTGCCGCAGCCGGTCCAGTTGGCATAGAGCGCGCGGTCGTCGGAGCGCAGGTGGTAGTACAGCGCGTTGTCGATGCCGCGCAGCGAGAGCGTGGGGCCGAACTCGTCGGTCTCGGCGCTGTGGTTGTAGACCACGTCGATCACCAGCTCCATGCCGCGCGCATGCACCGCGTCGGCCATGGCGCGGAACTCGCTCGCTGGCGTGGTGCCGGCGCGGCCGCTCCAGTAGCGTGCCTCGGGCGCGAACCAGCCGACGGTGTTGTAGCCCCAGTAGTTGCTGAGCCCCATGCGGAGCAGCCGTTGTTCGTCGGCCCGGTGCTGCACCGGCATCAGGCTCAGCGTGGTGACGCCGAGGCGCTGCAGATGGTCGAGCACCATGGGTTCGGCGAGGCCAGCGTAGGTGCCGCGCAAGGCGGCGGGCACGCCGGGATGCAGGCGCGTCAGCCCGCGCACGTGCAGTTCGTAAAGCACGCGGTCTCCGGCCGCGATACGGGCATGGCCCGGTACGGCCGAGCTGCCGGCGGGCAACGCCACGCGGGCCTTGAGCGCGACGGCGCCGTTGTCGCGCGTGTTCCGCTGATGCGGATCGGCAGGGTCGTGCCCCAGGAACAGATCGCTGCCGTCGTAGCGGCCGACGATCTCGCGCGCATGCGGATCGAGCAGCACCCGGGCGGCGTTGAAGCGCTGCCCCGCGTGCGGCGCCCACGGGCCGTGCACGCGATAGCCATAGACCAGCCCGGCGCGTCCGCTCGGCAGCAGGCCGTGCCAGACGCCATCGGTGAAAGCAGGCAGCCGGATGCGCTGCTGCTCGTGCTGTCCCGTGCCGTCGAACAGGCAGAGCTCGACGGCCTCGGCGTTCGGCGCGACGAGCGCGAAGTTCACGCCATTCGGCGAGAGCGTCGCGCCAAGGGGAAAGGGAGCACCCGTGTTCAGCATCGTGTCAGGCCAGCACCCACATCACGGTCGCCAGCGGTGGCACGCTGATGGAAATCGAATGGTCCTTGCCGTGCCAGGGAGCCGGCAAACTCTGGACCACGCCATTGCCCACGCCGCTGCCGCCGTACACCGCGCCATCGGTGTTGATGGCTTCGCGGTACGCGCCCGCGGCGGGCACCCCGAGCCGGTAGCCATGCCGCGGCAGCGGCGTGAAGTTGCACACGGCCACCACGAAGGAGCCGTCGCGGGCCTTTCGCACGAAGGCGAACACCGACTGCTCCCAGTCGTCGTGCACGATCCACTCGAAGCCGGCCCTTTCTGTGTCCAGCTCGTACAGCGCGGGGAAGTGCCGGTACACGTTGTTCAGGTCGCGCACCAGCCGCCGCACGCCCTGGTGCGACGCGTGCTCCAGCAGGTGCCAATCGAGGCTGCGGTCGGCGTTCCATTCGGCCCCCTGGGCGAATTCGCCACCCATGAACAGCAGCTTTTTTCCGGGGTAGGCCCAGAGGTAGCCGTAGAGATTGCGCAGCCCCGCGTACTTCTGCCACTCGTCGCCGGGCATGCGCCCGAACATCGAGCCCTTGCCGTGCACCACTTCGTCGTGTGAGAGCGGCAGCACGAAGTTCTCGCTGTGCGCATACATCAGCCCGAAAGTGATCTGCTGGTGATGGTGCTTGCGATGGACCGGGTCGGTGCCGGCATAGGCCAGCGTGTCGTTCATCCAGCCCATGTTCCATTTGTAGTGAAAGCCCAGCCCGCCGTCTTCGGGCGGCCGCGTCACGCCGGGGAAACTGGTCGACTCCTCGGCCAGCGTGACGGCGCCCGGGCGCTCCACGCCCACCACGCGGTTCATGCGGCGCAAGAAGTCGATGGCCTCGAGGTTCTCGCGCCCGCCGTATGCGTTGGGCACCCATTCGCCGGGCTTGCGGCTGTAGTCGCGGTAGAGCATGGAGGCCACCGCATCGACGCGCAGGCCATCCACGCCATAGCGCTCGAGCCAGTAGAGCGCATTGCCGACCAGGTAGTTGCGCACCTCCGTGCGGCCGTAGTTGAAGATGAGCGTCTTCCAGTCGTTGTGGAAGCCTTCGCGCGGATCGGCGTATTCATACAGCGCGGTGCCGTCGAAGCGACCCAGGCCGTGCGCATCGGTGGGAAAGTGCGCGGGCACCCAGTCGAGGATCACGCCCAGCCCCGCGGCGTGCGCGGCTTCGACGAAATGCCGAAAGTCGCCGGGCGTCCCGAAGCGCGAGGTGGGTGCATACAGACCGATGGGCTGGTAGCCCCATGAGCCGTCGAACGGGTGCTCGCTCACCGGCAGCAGCTCGATGTGCGTGAAGCCCATGTCGCGCGCGTAGGGCACCAGCGTGTCGGCCAGCTCGCGGTAGTCCAGCCATTCATGGCCGTTCTTGCGCCGCCACGAGCCCAGGTGCACTTCGTAGATGCTCATCGGCGCATGGCGGCCGTTGGCGGCGGCGCGCTCGGGCGGCATGGCCACCGGCGCGGGCAGCGGCGCCACCACGCAGGCCGTTTCGGGCCGCAGGCGCGCGGAGAAGGCGAAGGGGTCGGCCTTGCGCAGCACCTCGCCCTCCGCCGAGAGAATCTCGAACTCGTAGCTGTCGCCCGTGGCCACCTGCGGCGCAAAGATTTCCCACACGCCGCATTCACGGCGCAGCCGCATCATGTGGCGCCGGCCGTCCCAGTTGTTGAAGTCGCCGACCACCGACACGCGCCGCGCATTGGGCGCCCAGACCGCAAAGGCCACGCCCTTCACGCCGTCGATCTCGCGCAGATGCGCGCCCAACCGCTCCCAGGGCCGCAGGTGCGTGCCCTCGGCCAGCAGCCACACGTCGGTGTCGCCGAGCACGAAAGGAAAGCGGTAGGGGTCGTCGAGCCGCGAGGTGTGCGTGCCCCAGTCGACCTGGAACGAATAGCCCAGCAGCGCCTCGGCCGCCGGCACGAGGCCCGTGAACAGGTCGGAGCCTTCATGCCGCGACAGCACGGACAGCGGCCAGCCCGTGCGCGTGTGCATCACGGCCACGCTCTGCGCGCCGGGCAAGAGCGCGCGCACTGCCAGCCCGTCGCGTGTCTCGTGAGGACCCAGCACCGCGAACGGATCGCCATGCTCGGCGCGCATCAGCGCGTGGACTTCGCGTTCGGGCAGTTGCATCGGGGGCATGTCCTTCAAATCCGTTGTTCTTCTTCGCCAGCGGGTCGACCGAAAAAGACGCCGTAGGGCGCCAGCCTCAGCATGCGCCTTTTTTCGCCATCGGCCTGCAGGCGCGCGTCGGCCGACGGTGGATGCGGATGGCCCGGCAGCGGCTCTAGCGGCTCGCGCAGCGCGACCGACACGGACTCGCCCCCGAGGTTGAAGATCGCCTGCAGCGACCGCTTCCCGTCGCGCCGCTCGAACCACAGCACCGGCTCGGGCGCATCGAAGAAGGTGATGCTGCCCGTGCGCAGCAGCGGCTGGCTGCGGCGCCAGCGCAGCAGTGCACGGCTGAACACGAGCATCGAGTCGGGGTCGCTGGTCTGTCGGTCGACGGCCAGCGGCAAGTGGCGGCCGTGGACCGGCAGCCACGGCCCGCCGGTGGTGAAGCCGGCGTGCAGCTCGTCCGCCTTCCAGGGCATGGGCGTGCGGCAGCCGTCGCGGCCCTTGAACTCGGGCCAGAACGCGCGGCCGTACGGGTCTTGCAGCAGTTCGAACGGCACCTCGGCCTCGGGCAGGCCCAGTTCCTCGCCCTGGTAGATGCTGGCGCTGCCGCGCAGCGTGAGCAGCAGTGTGAGCCAGAGCCGGTCGCGCCGGGTGTCTTCGGACGCACCGCCGCTCCAGCGCGTGGCCACGCGCGGCACGTCGTGGTTGGACACGGCCCAGCAGCCCCAGCCGCCCGTGGGCGCGAGGGCATGGTCGAGCGTCTCGACCTGGTGGCGCAGATGGCTGGCGCTGTGCTCGGCCGTCAGCAGGCTGAAGCTGTAGGCCAGATGCAGGCGCCTGCCCAGTTCGGTGTACTGCGCCATCACCGGCGGCGCATTCTCGTCGCCCACCTCGCCGAGCGCGACGGCGCCGTAGCCGTCGAGGAGCTGGCGCAGGTTTTCGAGAAAGAGCAGGTTCTCCGTCTGGCTCTTGTCGTACAGGTGCTGCTGCATCGCGTAGGGGTTGTCGGCCCGGACGGTGCTCACTTCATCGACCGATGCGGCGCTGGCCGGCGGGTTGTCGCGCAAGAGCGCGTCGTGGAACTGGTGGTTGCAGGCGTCGAAGCGGAAGCCGTCCACCCCACGCTCGCACCAGAAGCGCACTTCGCCCAGCAAGGCTTCCTGCACCTCGGCGCAATGGAAGTTCAGGTCGGGCTGTTCCTTGAGGAAGCTGTGCAGATAGTACTGCCGGCGGCGCGAATCCCATTGCCAGGCCGAGCCGCCGAAGACCGAGAGCCAGTTGGTGGGCGGCGTGCCGTCGGGCCGCGGGTCGGCCCACACGTACCAGTCGGCCTTGGGGTTGTCGCGGCTCGCGCGGCTTTCGGCGAACCAGGCGTGCTCGTCGGAGGTGTGCGAGAGCACCTGGTCGATGATGATCTTCAGGTCCAGCGCATGGGCGCGCGCCAGCATTTCATCGAAATCGGCCAGGGTGCCGAAGATCGGATCGACGTCGCGGTAGTCGGCCACGTCGTAGCCGAAGTCCTTCATCGGCGAGCGGAAGAAGGGCGACACCCAGATCGCATCGACCCCCAGGCCCGCGACGTGCTCGAGCCGTGAAGTGATGCCGGGAAGGTCGCCGATACCATCGCCGTTGCTGTCCATGAAGCTGCGCGGGTAGATCTGGTAGATCACCGCGCCGCGCCACCATTCGCTGTTGCTGCCGTGATTGCTGCGCATGCTGTCCCTGTGGTCTGAAAATCATTGTGGCATGCGAGATCCGGGCCCGATCCATGCAAGGCTCGGCCGGCGCTCCTCAAAAAGCTTTCTACACTGGGCGCGGGTTTCCAGAATGTGAACCCTGGCTTTCAGTTCCGTTTCCGCAAGATGACCACCGACTCCGCTTCCCCCGCACTTTCTCCATCGGCAGAAGGCCTTGCCGCGCTCGAGCAGCGGCTTGCCAAGGACCTGGAGTGCCTCGGCTGGCCCGCGCGCGCCTGGCTGCCCGTTCGCGAGCACGCGGGCCAGCCGGTGCTGGACGTGGCCATCATCGGCGGTGGGCAGGCGGGCCTGGCGGCCGCCGCGGCCCTGGCGCAGCAAGGCATCCGGGCCGTCGTCTTCGACCGCTCGCCGGCGGGCAACGAAGGCCCGTGGGCCACCACGGCGCGCATGGAAACCCTGCGTTCCCCCAAGGAACTGACCGGGCCGGCGCTGGGCCTGCCCGCGCTGACCTTCCGTGCATGGTTCGAGGCCCAGTTCGGTGCCGAGGCCTGGGAGGCGATGGACAAGATCCCGCGTCTCCAGTGGATGGACTACCTGTCCTGGTACCGCCGCGTGATGAACGTGGACGTGCGCAACGACACCGCCGTCACCGGGATTCGGCCGCTGCCCGATGCGGCGCTGGTGCGGCTGGAACTGCGCACCCCCGCCGGAACGCAGCAGGTGCTGGCACGCCGCGTCGTTCTTGCCACCGGCCGCGATGGCCTTGGCGGCCCCGCCGTTCCCGCCTTTGTCAACGCGCTGCCGCGCTCGCAATGGGCGCACTCGTCCGACGCCATGGACTACGGCAGGCTGGCCGGGCTGCGCGTGGGCGTGATCGGCGCGGGCTCGTCGGCCATGGACAGCGCGGCCACCGCACTGGAGGCCGGCGCGCACAGCGTCGAACTGCTGATCCGCCGGCCCGACCTGCCGCGCGTCAACAAGGGCAAGGGCGCCGGCGTGCCGGGCCTGACGCAGGGCCACTACGACCTGCCCGATGAGTTCAAGTGGCGCATCCGCCACTACATCAACGTGGCGAACGTGCCGCCGCCGCATGGCAGCACGCTTCGCGTCTCCCGGTTTCCGAACGCGTTCTTCAACTTCGGCTGCCCCGTGCTCTCAATCGAGCCGCAGGGCACGTCGATGCGCGTGGCCACGCCCAAGGGCGAGTTCGTGTTCGACTTTCTCATTGTCTCGACCGGCTTCAAGATCGACTGGAACGGCCGTCCCGAGTTCGACGCCATTGCGTCGCACGTGCGCACGTGGAAAGACCGCTTCGTGCCGGCGCCCGGCGACGAAGATCAGGAACTGGCCGATTCGCCCGATCTCGGGCCGGCGTTCGAATTCCAGCCGCGCGCGGCGGGCGAATGCCCGGGGCTCGACCGCATCCATTGCTTCTGCTACCCCGCGGCCCTGTCGCACGGCACGGTGTCGGGCGACATTCCCGCGATCAGCGAAGGCGCCAGGCGGCTCGCGAGCGGCGTGGCCAGCCTGTTCTACCGCGAAGACTTCGAGCACCACTTCGCCAACCTCGAGGCCTACAGCGAGCCCGAACTGTTCGGCGACGAATGGGTGCCCGCGCCGCCGCCCGCCGAACGGACCTGAATTGCAGACCCTCATTTTTCGAAGCGCATGACAACTTCCTACGACGCATCTCCTTCGATCGACGTGATCGACGCCACGGTGCCGCTGGCGCCCGGCCAGGCCACCCGCACACTGCGGCTGCAGCGCGACAAGGTCGTGGCGGCCACGCAGGGCAGCTACGACGCGATGTTTTCACCCACCGTCGAGGGCCTGTCGGTGGCAGAGCGCCTGCTGGTTGCGCTGCACGCCTGCAGCGTCTCCAAAGCCGCGACGCTTGCCGCGCATTACCGCGAGCGACTGCTGGCCGAGGGCGCGGACCGCGAGTTGGTCGCGGCCGTGGGAAGCGGCGCCCCGGTGGCGGATGCGCGCCTCGGCACGGTGCTGGCATTCACCGCCAGCCTGATCGAGCGTCCCATCGAGGGCGACAAGGCCTCGGTCGACGCGCTGGCCGAGGCGGGGCTTTCGACGCCCGCCATCGTCGCGCTGGGCCAGCTGATCGCCTTCTTGTCCTACCAGGTCCGCGTGGTCGCGGGCCTTCAGGCGCTGGCCGCCGCGGAGGTATCGCCATGACCGCGCCGATTCGCATCAACGGTTTCACCAACGAGGTGCTGAGCTGGAAGCCCTGGCTCGATCCGGTCGTTGTCGCCACGGCCACGCCGGCTCAGCTGGCAGCGCTCGACGAGATGAGCCCGCAAGCGCGCACCTCGCCCTATTTTTTGGTGCTGGCGCACCAGCCCGAGATGCTGCTGCAGCGCTCCATCGCCTTCAACGCGATCATGTTTGCGCCGGGAGGCATGCCGCGGGCCGAACGCGAGCTGGGTGCCACGGTGGAGTCGCGCGTCAATGGCTGCGTGTACTGCGCCTCGGTGCATGCGCAGCGCTTCGAGCAGCTTGCCAAGCGCAACGACGTGATCTCGCAGGTGTTCGAGGAGCCGGCTTCCGCGGGCACCACGGCGCGCGAGAAGGCGATCGTCGAATTCTCGATCCGTCTCGGCGCCGAGCCCGACAAGGTGTCGGCCGAGGACGTGCGGACGCTGAAAGAAGCGGGGCTGAGCGAACTCGAGATCCTCGACCTGATCCACTCCGTGGCACTCTTCGCCTGGGCCAACCGCCTGATGCTCAACCTGGGCGAGCCGGTCTTTCCCGCGGCGGCAGCGTCATAGGCGGGCGAGCAGCCCGGCCACGGTCTCACGGGCGAGGCCGAGCGGCTCCAGCAGGTCGTTCTGCTGCCGGTAGTCGATGCCGTTGACCAGCGAGGCGGCATCCACGATGGTGCGGGTCGCTGGCGTGGGCACGCCGGCAATCCTGCCCAACGCCTCCACGAAAGCCAGGCCGTAGGGCATGTCTTCGGACACATAGCGGGTGTCGGTGCGCACGGGCCCGGGCGGGCCGCCGCGCTTCGCATGCAATTCGGCGGCGATGTCTTCGAGCCGCGTCGACGTGGTGCCGAAGGAGCGCCCGAAGTGTTCTTCGATGGGACCGAGTTCGATGCCAAAGGCTTGGGCCACGGCGCGTCGTTCCAGGTCCAGCGCCTCGATCGCGCGGGACACCCCGGGCGTCATGCAGTGGTACTGCGGCCAGTTTTCGGCACGCTCGATGCGGGTCCAGTTGAAGACGGCCAGTGGGCCGTGGGACTGCGGGTTGACGTTGGCCAACGCGCTGGCGAGCGTGTTTTGCTGCGCGAAGAAGCCGCCGCCGAACAACGCGGCGCACAGTTCGAGCACCCCGGCGATGCCGGCACCCGGCAGGGCGGACACGCCGACCGCCTGGCGCCGCGTCATCACCCGCACCTCGGTGCCCGATTCCCGGCGCGCGGTCAGCACCGTGGTGCCAAAGCTCGCGACGGTGATCCGCCGGCCCGCACGCCGTGCGCTTTCGTAAAGGTAGAGCGACGACAGCGAGGCCATCGAGCTGACGATCGCCGTCTGCCCATCGCGCAGGAAGGGCAATAGCGCATCCATCACGCGCCGGTGGCCATTGACCGGCAGCGCAAGCAGCAGCACGTCCGAGGCGTGGCAAAGCTGCGCTGCATCGTCGGCGACGTCGACCGTGACGCTGCACGGCTGCACGCCGATGGCTTCCAGCGGTTGCGTGCGCAAGGCCTCAGCGCCCCGGCCGCCCGGCGACCAGAGCATGACGTCGTGGCCTGCCTGCCGGAGCCACGCCGCACTGGCCAACGCAATCGCTCCGGTGCCCGCGATGCCGACCCGATACAGGCCGCCAGCCACCGTCATCCTGCGGGCCCCCTTCGCGAACACCGCGGAACCGGCTCTGCCGGGCCGCCGGTGTTGCCCCCGGTGAGGGGGAGGGAGAAGCGACACGAAGTGCGCGAAGCCTGGGGGAGAGCCACGTCACTCAACCTTGATCCCGCCCTGCTTGATTACTTTGGCCCAGCGCTGGCTGTCTTCGGCGATCACCTTGCCCAGCGCCGCGCCGCTGCCGCAGGTGTTCACCGCGCCGAGCTGGGCGAAGCGCTGCCTGGTTTCGGGCAGGTTGCACACCTCGACCAGCGCCGCGGAAAGTTTCTCGACGCTGGCCGCCGGCATGCGCGCGGGCGCCATCACGCCGACCCATACCGGCACGTCCATGCCCGCGAGCCCCGCCGCCTCGGCGACGGTGGGCGGCGTGCCGAGGCTGGGCAGCGCCGCGCGCGAGAAGGTGCCGAGCACCCGCGCCTTGCCGCTCGCGACCATCGGCTCGATGGAGGCCGCGCTGGTGACGATCAGCGCCACCTGGCCGCCCAGCAGGTCGGTCAGCGCCGGTGCCGCACCGCGGTAGGGCACATGCAGCAGGTTCACGCCGCTCGCCTGTGCCAGCAGCGCGCCCGTGAGGTGCGACACCGTGCCGTTGCCCGTGGAGGCATAGGTCACCTGCCCCGGCTTGGCCTTGGCATCGCGCAGCACGTCGGCCAAGGTCTTGTAGGGGCTTTCGGCGCGAACGGCCAGGGTCATCGGCGTGTCGCCGACCAGGGCCACGGGCGCCAGGTCGTGCACGGGGTCGTAGGGCAGCTTCGCCTGGAGATGAGGCGCGATGGTGATGGCGCCGCCGGTGGCCAGCAGCACGGTGGCGCCGTCGGTCGCCTTGGCCACCGCGTCGGCCGCCACGATGCCGCCCGCGCCCGCCTTGTTGTCCACGATGACGGTGGCGCCCAGCTTGTCGCCGAGCTTGGCGCCCAGGTAGCGGGCGATCACGTCCTGCGCCCCGCCGGCCGCGAAGGGCACCACGATGCGCAGCGGCTTGTCGTTGTTCTGCTGCGCGTGGAGCGGCATCACGGCCAGGCTGGCGGCGGCCGCGAGGCCCAGTGTCAGGTATTTCAGGAGCAGTTTCATGGCATTCCAGGCGGTGCGAAAAACCTGCCGGAGGGCAGGCGTTACCCGCGCAACACGCAGGTTACGTGCCTCAAGTCTAGAGTCTGCCGGCCCGGGAGGCCGCCCGGGCGCGATAATCCGCCTTCCCCGGCCGCTCCGAGCCGGGCTCTGCCGAACCGTCATGAACCCCAGCTACAAACCCAGCGACGTCGAGTCCGCTGCCCAGGCGCAATGGAGCGCCGCCGATGCCTACCGCGTCACCGAGGACGCGAGCCGCAAGAAGTACTACGCCTGCTCGATGCTGCCGTACCCCAGCGGCAAGCTGCACATGGGCCATGTGCGCAACTACACCATCAACGACATGCTCACGCGCTACCTGCGCATGAGCGGCTACAACGTGCTGATGCCCATGGGCTGGGACGCCTTCGGCCTGCCGGCCGAGAACGCGGCGCTCAAGAACGGCGTGCCGCCGGCCAAGTGGACCTACGAGAACATCGACTACATGCGCGGCCAGCTCCAGGCCATGGGCCTGGCCATCGACTGGAGCCGCGAGATCGCCACCTGCGATCCGAGCTACTACAAGTGGAACCAGTGGTTGTTCCTGAAGATGCTCGAAAAGGGCATTGCCTACCGCAAGACCCAGGTCGTCAACTGGGACCCGGTCGACCAGACCGTGCTGGCCAACGAGCAGGTCATCGACGGCAAGGGCTGGCGCACCGGTGCCACGGTCGAGCGCCGCGAGATCCCGGGCTACTACCTGAAGATCAGCGACTACGCCGAGGAACTGCTCGAGCACACCCAGCACAAGCTGCCGGGCTGGCCCGAGCGCGTCAAGCTGATGCAGGAGAACTGGATCGGCAAGAGCGAGGGCGTGCGCTTCGCCTTCACGCATGACATCAAGGATGCGAGCGGCAAGCTGATCCAGGATGGCCGCATGTACGTGTTCACCACGCGCGCCGACACCATCATGGGGGTCACCTTCTGCGCCGTGGCGCCCGAGCATCCGCTGGCCGTGCACGCCGCCACGCTCGATCCCAAGGTCGCGGCCTTCATCGAGGAATGCAAGGCCGGCGGCACCACCGAGGCCGAGCTCGCCACGCAGGAGAAGAAGGGCGTGCCCACGGGCCTGACCGTGACGCATCCGATCACCGACGAGCAGGTGCCGGTGTGGGTCGGCAACTACGTGCTCATCAACTACGGCGACGGCGCCGTGATGGGCGTGCCCGCGCACGACGAGCGCGACTTCGCCTTTGCCAACAAGTACCGCATCGAGATCATCCAGGTGGTGCTGGTCGACGACGAGCCGCACTTCGACTATCACAAGTGGCAGGACTGGTACGGCGACAAGCAGCGCGGCGTGACCATCAATTCCGACAACTTCAGCGGCATGACCTACAAGGAAGCCGTGACCGCCGTGGCGCATGCACTGAGCCAGAGGGGCCTGGGCGAAATGCAGACCACCTGGCGCCTGCGCGACTGGGGCGTGAGCCGCCAGCGCTACTGGGGCACGCCGATCCCGATCATCCATTGCGACGAGCACGGCGCGGTGCCGGTCCCCGAGAAGGACCTGCCCGTGGTGCTGCCGACCGACTGCGTGCCCGACGGCTCCGGCAACCCGCTCGCCAAGCACGAAGGCTTCCACGCCGGCGTGGTGTGCCCGGTCTGCGGCAAGGCCGCGCGGCGCGAGACCGACACGATGGACACCTTCGTCGATTCGTCGTGGTACTTCATGCGCTACTGCGACCCGAAGAACGACCAGGCCATGGTCGCCGAGGGTGCCGATTACTGGATGCCGATGGACCAGTACATCGGCGGCATCGAGCACGCGATTCTTCACCTGCTGTATGCGCGCTTCTGGACCAAGGTGATGCGCGACCTGGGCCTCGTGAAGGTCGACGAGCCTTTCAGCAAGCTGCTCACGCAGGGCATGGTGCTGAACCACATCTACTACCACCGCGACGAGAAGGGTGGCAAGAACTACCACCCGCCGCTGGAGGTCACTCCCGTGCTGGACGCGCAGGGCCGCATCGTCGGCGGCACCACCGCCGACGGCACCAAGGTCGAGTACGGCGGTGTCGGCAAGATGGGCAAGAGCGAGCGCAACGGCGTCGACCCGCAGGACCTGATCGAAAAGTACGGCGCCGACACCGCGCGCCTGTACACCATGTTCACCGCGCCGCCCGAAGCCACGCTCGAGTGGAACGACGCGGCCGTCGAAGGCAGCTACCGGTTCCTGCGCCGGGTCTGGAACTTCGGCGTGGCGCAGTCCGACGTGCAGCCCGCGGCAGTGAAGGGCAAGGCCTTCGGCAAGGCCGCCCAGGCGCTGCGCCGCGAAGTGCACACCCTGCTGCGCCAGGTCGACTACGACTACCAGCGCATGCAATACAACACCGTGGTGTCGGGCGCGATGAAGCTGCTCAACGCGCTCGAAGGCTTCAAGCCGGACGGCAGCCCTGCCGATGCGGCCGCGCTGCGCGAAGGTTTCGGCATCCTGCTGCGCTGCCTCTACCCGGCCACGCCGCACATCGCCTGCCAGCTCTGGCAACAGCTCGGCTACGACAAGGAGCTGGGCGATCTGCTCGACGCACCCTGGCCGGTGGTGGACGTCGGTGCGCTCGAACAGGACGAGATCGAACTCATGCTCCAGGTCAACGGCAAGCTGCGCGGCGCGCTGCGCGTGCCGGCCGGCGCCTCCAAGGCCGAGATCGAGGAACTCGCGCTTTCGTGCGACGACTTCGTCAAGTTCGCCGAAGGTGCGTCGCCCAAGCGCGTCATCGTGGTTCCCGGACGCCTGGTCAACGTGGTCATTTGAACGATAGAAGCATGAACAATCGCATCGCCTCGCTGCCGCGCCGCGGCTTTTTCCTGGGTCTCGCCGCGGCGGGCGCCAGCCTCGGCCTGGCCGGCTGCGGGTTCGAACTGCGCAAGGCGCCGGTGTTCGCGTTCAAGACGCTGTCGCTGTCGGGCAATTCGGAGCTGATCAACCGGGTGCGGCGCGAAATGCGGGCCGCGGGCACCGTCACGCTGGTGCCGGCCACCGAGGCGCAGACCGCCGACGCGATCCTCGAGATCCTGGGCGAGAACCGCGACCGCATCGTGATCTCGACCAATTCGGCGGGCCTGCTGCGCGAGTTGCAGCTGCAATTGCGCGTTCGCTTCAGCCTGCGCACGCCGGGCGGCAAGGTTCTGCTGGCGCCCACCGAGGTTTCGCAGACGCGCGACCTGAGCTTCAACGAAACCAATGCGCTCGCCAAGGAAGGCGAGGCCGAGCTGCTGTACCGCGACATGCAGGCCGACATCGCGCAGCAGCTGATGCGCCGCCTGGCGGCCGTCAAGGAAATCTAGGCCGAGGCCTCTGCCCTGCGATGCAACTTGCCAGCGCCCAACTGGGCTCCCATCTGCAGAAGGGGCTGAAGTCCCTCTACACGATCCACGGCGACGAGCCGCTGCTCGCGCAAGAGGCGGCGGACGCCATCCGTGCCGCGGCGCGCGTGCAGGGCTACACGGAGCGCAGCTCGTACACCGTGGCCGGCGCGCACTTCGACTGGAGCGCGGTGCTCGCGGCCGGCGGCTCGCTTTCGCTCTTTGCCGACAAGCAGATCGTCGAGATACGAATTCCCTCGGGCAAGCCCGGCAAGGACGGCAGCACGGCGCTGCAGCAGTTGGCCGAGGCGGCACAGGGCAACGACAGCACGCTTACCTTGGTGATGCTGCCGCGGCTGGACAAGGCCACGCGCACCGGCGCCTGGTTTTCGGCGCTCGAGAACAACGGCGCGACCCTGCAGGTCGACCCGATCGAACGCGCAGCCTTGCCGCAATGGATCGCGCAGCGCCTGGGCTTGCAGGGCCAGCGCGTGATGCCGGGCGACGAGGGGCAGCGCACGCTGCAGTTCTTTGCCGACCGCGTCGAGGGCAACCTGCTGGCCGCGCACCAGGAAATCCAGAAGCTCGCCTTGCTGCACCCCGCGGGCGAGCTGAGCTGGGAGCAGGTCGAAGGCGCGGTCAACAACGTGGCCCGCTACGACGTGTTCAAGCTCTCGGAGGCCGTCCTGGCCGGCAATCCGCAGCGGGTGGCGCGCATGCTCGACGGCCTGCAGGCCGAGGGCGAGGCCGAGGTGCTGGTGCACTACACGCTGGCCGAGGACATCCGCGCGCTCAAGCGCGTGAAAGATGCCATGGCCTCGGGCCGGCCGCTCCCCATGGCGCTGCGCGAAAACCGCATCTGGGGTCCGCGCGAGCGCGCCTTCGAACGCGTGCTGCCGCGGCTGGACGACCGAATGCTGGCGCGGCTGCTGCGCGCCGCGCATGTGGTGGACGGCATCTGCAAGGGGCTGAAGCAGCCCGACTGGCCCGCGAGCGGCTGGCAGGCTTTGCAGCGATTGGCCTTGATGTTGTGCCGCGCCTGCAGCAGCGGTCCAGCTCCCTCTTCCTCCGGGAGAGGGTTGGGATGAGGGCCGGCGGCCGTCATCACATCGCGCGTTTTCGAGTGCCGCGGCCCTCACCCTAGCCCTCTCCCGGAGGGAGAGGGGACAACACGGCAAGGGTCCAAAGCCCGGGGTTGATCCAAATGCAGGAAAATGCCGGCATGAATGCGTTCAACGTCAGCGAGCACATGCAGGCCCTCGGCCTGCAGGCAAAAGCCGCTGCATTCCTCATGGCCCGTGCGGATGCAGCTACCAAAAACAGAGCATTGAAGGCGCTGGCCCGGCGCCTGCGCGAAGCCGGCCCGGCCTTGGCCGAGGCCAACGAGAAAGACCTGGCGCGCGCCATGGCCGCCGGCCTTTCCGCGCCGATGGTCGACCGCCTGAAACTCACGCCCAAGGTCATCGAGACCGTGGCCCTGGGCTGCGAGCAGCTGGCCGGCATGGCCGACGTGATCGGCGAGATCATCGGCATGAAGCAGCAGCCCAGCGGCATCCGCGTGGGCCAGATGCGCGTGCCGATCGGCGTCTTCGGCATGATCTACGAGAGCCGCCCCAACGTGACCATCGAGGCCGCGAGCCTCGCCATCAAGAGCGGCAACGCAGCCATCCTGCGCGGCGGCTCCGAAGCCATCGAGTCGAACAAGGCGCTGGCGTTGCTGGTGTCCGGGGCGCTGTCCGAAGCCGGCCTGCCGGTGGATGCGGTGCAGCTGGTGCAGACCACCGACCGCGAGGCCGTGGGACGGCTGATCGCCATGCCCGAGTTCGTGGACGTGATCATTCCGCGCGGCGGCAAGGGCCTGATCGAGCGCATCAGCCGCGATGCCAAGGTGCCGGTCATCAAGCACCTCGACGGCAACTGCCATGTCTATGTGGACGACACGGCCGAGTTCGAAATGGCGCTGCGCATCGTCGACAACGCCAAGACGCAGAAATACAGCCCCTGCAATGCGGCCGAAGGCCTCCTGGTGTCGGCCGCGGTGGCGGAAGATTTCCTGCCCCGCATCGCGGCCATCTTCGCGGCCAAGGGCGTGGAAATGCGCTGCGACCCGGTCGCGGCCCGCATCCTGCGCGCCGACGACACCCTCGGTTCGGGCGCAAGAATCATCGACGCGGTCGAGTCCGACTGGTCCGAGGAATACCTTGCCGCCGTGATCAGCATCAAGGTGGTCGAAGGGGTCGACGAGGCCATTGCGCACATCAACCGCTACTCGAGCCACCACACCGACGCCATCGTCACGCGCGACCACGTGCATGCGCAGCGTTTCCTGCGCGAGGTCGATTCGGCCAGCGTCATGGTCAATGCGAGCACCCGCTTCGCGGACGGTTTCGAGTTCGGCCTGGGAGCCGAGATCGGCATCAGCACCGACAAATTTCACGCGCGCGGACCGGTCGGCATCGAAGGGCTGACCTCGCTCAAGTACGTGGTGCTGGGGCAGGGCGAAGTGCGCAGTTGATGCCCGGTGAGCAGGCGGACTGAACCAAGTCCGCTGTACGTAGTCTTGTCATTGGGGCGGCCACCCCCAAATCCTACAATTCCGCTCTACCTTTCAAGTACAAATCCAACAAGGCCGCCGCATGGTTCCGCATCTCGTCACCGCCCTGACCGGCCCGATCAACGAACTGGAGCAGCGGGTACTCGACTCGACGCCCGCCATCGAGCGCTGGTTTCGGCTCGAATGGATGGAGCACACGCCGCCGTTCTACAGCGCGGTCGACATCCGCAACGCCGGCTTCAAGCTGGCGCCGGTCGACACCAATCTGTTCCCCGGCGGCTGGAACAATCTCACCAAGGAGATGCTGCCCCTCGCGGTGCAGGCCGCGCAGGCCGCCATCGAAAAGATCTGTCCGGAAGCGCGCAACCTGCTCGTCATTCCCGAGAACCACTCGAAGAACACCTTCTACCTCGCCAACGTCGCGCAACTGGTGCGCATCTTCCACATGGCGGGACTCAACGTGCGGGTGGGCTCCATCGATCCGGCGATCAAGTCGCCCAAGAAGATCGAGCTGCCCAACGGCGAAACGGTGTGCCTGGAGCCCGTGGTGCGCAGCAAGCGCCGCCTCGGGCTCAAGAATTTCGATCCCTGCACCATCCTGCTCAACAACGAGCTGTCGGCCGGCACGCCGGGCATCCTCGAAGACCTGCACGAGCAATACCTGCTGCCGCCGCTGCATGCGGGCTGGTCGGTGCGCCGCAAGAGCAACCACCTGCACAGCTACGAAGAGCTGTCCAAGCGCTTCGGCAAGCTGCTGGGCATCGATCCCTGGCTGATCAACCCCATTTATGCGCGGGGCGATAGCGTCGATTTCGCCGAAGGCCGCGGCATCGACGTGCTGACCAGCCACGTGGATGCGGTGCTGACCAAGGTCCGGCGCAAGTACAAGGAATACGGCATCAACGAAAAGCCCTTCGTGGTCGTCAAGGGCGACACCGGCGCCGAGGGCCCGGGCGTGATCACGATCCGGGACGCCAAGGAGGTCGAAGCCCTGGTCGGCAAGCCACGCGGCGCTTCGTTGGGCAAGGCTGCTGGTGCGGCCCGGGAACTGCGCGAGCCCGGCGAGGTGATCGTGCAGGAAGGCGTGCTGACCAACGAGCGGGTGCACAACGGCGTGGCCGAGCCGGTGGTCTACATGATGGACCGCTACGTGGTGGGCGGCTTCTACCGCGTGCATGCCGAGCGCAACCCCGACGAGAACCTGAAGTCTCCGGGCGCGAGCTTCGTGCCGCTGGCTTTTTCCGAGAGTGCGCACTTGCCGCAGCCCGGCGCCAAGCCCGGCGCGAGCGCGCCGAACCGCTTCTACATGTATGGCGTGGTGGGCCGCCTGGCCATGGTTGCGGCGAGTTACGAGATGGAAGCCACCGATCCGGACGCCGAAATCTACGAATGATTTTCCGGGGCGGCTTGCGGCGGCGGCGGTCGGCGGCAAAATAGCGGCCCCACAGCAAAGGAAACAAAAGGGCGGAAGGGATGTGCGCGGCGACTGGAAATTGATTCCACCGCTGCTGCGTCTCGGTGCGTGTGACCTCCGGTTACGCGCTTGCAGCCTGCCCTTTTTCCCATCGACTTCGTGTCACCTCCCAAATCTTCTTCCGCCGCCGCCTTGATCATCGGCACCATCGGTGTCGTCTATGGCGACATCGGCACCAGCGTGTTGTATGCAGTCAAGGAAGTGTTCGGCCACGGCCACCTGCCTTTCACTGTCGAAAACGTCTACGGCATCCTGTCGATGTTCTTCTGGACGCTCACCGTCATCGTGTCGATCAAGTACGTGGTGCTGGTGCTGCGGGCCGACAACGAAGGCGAGGGCGGCCTGGTCGCCATGCTGGCGCTGGCTTCGCGCGCGGTGGCCGACAAGCCAAGGCTGCGCAACGTGCTGCTGCTGGTGGGCATCTTCGGCACCTCGCTCTTCTATGGCGACGGCGTCATCACGCCGGCCATCTCGGTGCTTTCCGCCGTCGAGGGTCTCGAAGTGGTGTCCCCCCACTTCAAGCACTATGTGCTGCCAGTCACGCTGGTGGTGCTGTTCTGCCTCTTCGTGGTGCAAAAGCGCGGCACGGCGGGCATCGGCAAGTTCTTCGGCCCAATCACGCTGGTGTGGTTCCTCGTCATCGCGGTGCTCGGCGTGTCGCAGATCATCCACCATCCCGAGATCCTCAAGTCGCTGAATCCCTGGTTCGCGCTGAAGTTCATGTGGGACAACCCGGGCACGGCCTTCATCCTGCTGGGCGCCACGGTGCTGTGCGTGACGGGTGCCGAGGCGCTCTATGCCGACCTCGGCCACTTCGGCAAGCGGCCGATCCGCGTGGCGTGGTTCACGGTCGTGATGCCGGCGCTCACGCTCAACTACTTCGGCCAGGGCGCACTGCTGCTCGAGAACCCCGAGGCCGTGAAGAACCCCTTCTTCATGATGGCGCCCGAATGGGCGCTCATCCCGCTGGTGCTGCTGGCCACGGCGGCCACGGTCATTGCCTCCCAGGCGCTGATCACCGGTGCCTTCAGCGTCACGCGCCAGGTCATCCAGTTGGGCTACCTCCCGCGCCTGAACATCGAGCACACCAGCGTGCGCACGGCGGGCCAGATCTACATTCCGCTGGTCAACTGGGGGCTGTTCGTCGCCATCGTGCTCGCGGTCGTCATGTTCCGTTCGTCGAGCAGCCTGGCCGCCGCGTACGGCATTGCGGTGACCACCGACATGCTCATCACCACGGTGCTGACCTTCTTCGTGATCCGCTACGCCTGGAAGCTGCCGCTGGCGCTGTGCATTGCATCGACCGCGGTCTTCTTCGTGGTCGACTTCCTGTTCTTTGCATCGAACCTGCTCAAGCTGTTCGAGGGCGGCTGGTTCCCGCTGGTGATCGGCGGCGCGGTGTTCACGCTCATGATCACCTGGAAGGAAGGCCGGCGCCTGATGGGCGAGGTGCAGCGCGCCGATGCCATCGAGCTGCAGGCCTTCCTCGACTCGGTGTTCGAGAACCCGCCCGCGCGCGTCGACGGCACCGCGGTGTTTCTCACCGCCGAACCCGGCGTGGTGCCCAACGCGCTGCTGCACAACCTGAAGCACAACAAGGTGCTGCACGAGCAGAACCTGTTCGTCACGGTGCGCAACCACGAAGTGCCCTGGATCCCGATGAACAAGCGCATCGAGATCGACGCCCTAGGCCACCATTGCTGGCAGGTCATCGTGCACTACGGTTTCAAGAACGACATCGACCTGCCGCGTGCGCTCGACAACGCGCGCATGCGCGGCTGCCAGCTGGAGCCGATGACGACGAGCTACTTCCTCTCGCGCGACGTCGTCATTCCCACGCTGGGCAGCGGCATGGCGCCGTGGCGCGAAAAGCTGTTCGCGCAGATGCATCACAACGCGAGCGGCGCGGCGGCATTCCTCGGGTTGCCGAACAACGCCGTGGTCGAGCTCGGGTCGAAGATCGAGATCTGAGGGACTGCGCGGCCGCTGTGTTCACGCGCGCCGCCTTCCTCATGCAAAGTCCGCGGGCCGATCCGCCGCCAGCTGCTGCATGTGCGATGCAATGGCGCCCGGCGTGGTGACCCAGATGTCGCCGCGGTCGCGGGCACGCGCGATGTGCGCGAGCGCCGTGCGCAGATGGCGCAGCCGGTAAGGCTGGCCCACGATGTAGGGATGCAGCGCGAGCCCCATCACCAGCGGCTGCGCGCGTGATTGCTCGCGCATCTCGTCGAAGTTGTCGACGACCATCGCGGCGAAGTCCTTTGCATCCATCGAGCGGCCCATGATCATCGGGATGTCGTTGAGCTCCTGCGGATAGGGCACCGACCATATCGAGCCGCCGCCCCGTGTGCGCATGCGCACCGGCTGGTCGTCATGGCACCAGTTGAGCGTGTAGCCATAGCCGGTTTCGGCCAGCAGGTCGGGCGTGACCGCGCTTTCCGATATCCACGGCGACAACCATCCGGCAGGTGCCTTGCCGCTCTCCTGCTGCATGCGTTCGCGGCAACGCAGCAGCAGTGCGCGCTCTTGCGTTTCGTCCCATGCGCCCTGGCGCTCCGCGTTGCTGTGGCCGTGGCCGATCAGTTCGTCGCCGCGCGCGACGAAGGCCCGCACCACCTCCGGACAATGGTCGTACAGCGCGGTGTTGATGAGCGCGCCCGTCGGCAGTGCCAGCGCATCGAACAGTTCGAGGCAGCGCCACGCGCCTACGCGGTTGCCGTATTCGCGCCAGCCGTGGTTCAGCACGTCGGGCTCTGGCGAGGCCGGGCCGATGCATGCGCCCAAGCCGTCGCCGAACGCGAAATGCTCGATGTTGAAGCCCAGGTACACGGCCAGGCGCGCGCCGTTGGGCCACGCATAGTCGGGCCGCCGTGTGATGGGGCTGTAGTCGAAGCGGCCGTGCGCGGGCAGCAGGTTGGGCCAGCGTGCCGTCATGTGCCGTGCCTCACAGTACCGCGAGCCCGGCGCGCACCAGCAGCCATTCGGCGCTGTCGTTCCACACGTCCATCTGCACGATGAGCCCGTGGCGCACCACGTAGCGGTCGACATAGCGATTGCCCTCGAACGCCGTGCCGTCGGGCCACGCGCCGTAGAGCGTGCCGAGGCTGTAGACCACCGTTTCGTCGGGCGTGCCGCCTGCGACCACTTCGGTGCGTTCGATCTTCTTCTTGACCCAGGCGTAGCGCTTCGCATTGAAGGCCGAGGTGTCGCCGGGCGCATGCATTTCGCGGTTGCCGGTGAAGCGGATGCGGATGCCGGGCGCGGTGTGGCGGGAGGCCGATTGCGGGTCCGGGATCATCACCAGGCGAAGGAATTCGTCGACCACCTCGGCCGGCGTGGAAGGGACGGGCAGTGCATCGAGCGAAGCAAGGGCGGTCATGGGTTCTCCATTTGGAGCCACGGCAGTGCATGGCGGAAGGCATGAGGGGCCAAAGCAAATCCTGCGCCGAATCTCTTCGGCGTTGCGGTCCCGGCGGCCCCGGCACAATCGCCCGATGGCGCACAAAGGCCTCCGCCGGCAAGGGCATCGCCGCTTCCGGCAACATCGCGCCAGACATCAACATGGCGGCCACACCCGGCGCCGGAAAGACTCCCAGATGAAAAACATTCTCTTCGTCGCCGATCCGCTCGACCACTTCAAGATCTACAAGGACACCACGTTCTCGATGATGCGCGAGGCGCAGCGCCGCGGGCACCGCATCGCGGCCTGCCTGCCGGAAGACCTGCAGTGGGTGTCGGGCGGCATGGTAACGGCCAACGTGCAGCAGATCACGCTCACCGGAGACAGCAAGGCCTGGTACCGCGAGGACATCTGCGAATCGAAGGCGCTGAAGGAATTCGACGCGGTGCTGATGCGCAAGGACCCGCCCTTTGACGCCGAGTACATCTACGCCACCCACCTGCTCGAACAGGCCGAGCGCGAAGGCGCGCGCGTGGTCAACAAGCCGCGCTCGCTGCGCGACCACCCCGAGAAGCTCGCGATCATGGAGTTTCCGCAGTTCACCACGCCCACGCTGGTCACGCGCAGCGCCCAGGCCGTGCGCGACTTCCATGCCGAGCACGGCGACATCATTTTGAAGCCGCTCGACGGCATGGGCGGCATGGGCATCTTCCGCGTCCGGCAGGACGGGCTGAACCTCGGCTCCATTGTCGAGACGCTCAACAAGAACGGCGCCGAAACCATCATGGTGCAGCGCTTCGTGCCTGACATCGTGCAGGGCGACAAGCGCATCCTGATCATCGCGGGCGAGCCGGCGCCGTTCGTGCTGGCGCGCATTCCGCAGGGCTCCGAGGTGCGTGGCAACTTGGCGGCCGGCGGCAAGGGCGTGGCGCAGCCGCTCACGCCGCGCAACCGCGAGATCGCGGAAACCGTGGGCCGGGCCCTGGCGCCGCGCGGCCTGCTCCTGATCGGGCTCGACGTGATCGGCGACTCCGTGACCGAGATCAACGTGACCAGCCCGACCTGCTTCCAGGAGATCACCGAACAGACCGGCTTCGACGTGCCGGCCATGTTCATCGATGCGCTGGAGGCGCAGCTGGCCGGCGGCTGAGGCCGGCCCGGTTCAGAACGGCGCCCGCTGTCCGTCCACGAACACGTGCAGTTCGCCGGGCGCGAACGCGGTCCAGTGCTCGTTGGTGGTGAGCGGCGCGGTCACCACCACCGCCACGCGGTCATTGGGCGTGGTGTGCTTGGCAAAGTCGATCTCCAGGTCTTCGTCCGACAGCTGCGCCGTCACGAACGGATGGCGGCGCTCCACGTACCAGAGGTGGGTCGAAGCGTGGGCCCAGAGCGCCTGGCCGTTCGACAGCATGAAGTTGAAGGTGCCGTGTCCCGCAAGCTGCGGCGCCAGTTCGCGCAGCGTGAGCGTGAGCTCCTCGATGCTCGGCACGCCTGCGTGCGACTTGGCCAGTTCCTGCATCAGCCAGCAGAAGGCGTGCTCGCTGTCGGTGTTGCCCACCGGGTGGAAGTTGCCGTGCAGGCGCGGCCTGAAGTCCTTCAGGTCGCCGTTGTGCGCAAACACCCAGTAGCGGCCCCACAGCTCGCGCACGAAGGGGTGGCAGTTCTGCAGGTTGATGGCGCCCTGTGTCGCCTTGCGGATGTGCGCAATGACGTTGCGGCTCTGGATGGGGTAGCGCCGGATCAGCTCGGCCACCGGCGACTCGCTCGCCGGCATGTGATCCACGAAGTGGCGCAGCCCCCGGTCCTCGAAAAACGCGATGCCCCAGCCGTCGGCGTGGTGGTCGGTGCGGCCCCCGCGCTGGGCGAAGCCCGTAAAGCTGAAGGTCACGTCCGTGGGCGTGTTGCAGTTCATTCCAAGCAGTTGGCACATGGCGCTATTAAAGCGCGTGTGCCAGCCGCCGGGCGAACCCGCCCGCCCGTTCAGCGCACGAATCGGCCTTCGGGCGTGACGCGCACCATTTCGATGAAGCGCGAGCCGGTGGTGGCGCCGGTCGAAAAGTCGATGTCCATGCCGGCCAGGCGCAGCTTGAACGCGCGCAGCGTCGCGTGCAGGCGCGCGCGCGTCAGGTCGCGCCCGGTGCGCTTGAGCGCCTCGATCATCACCAGGCCGTTCAGATAGCCCTCGAAGCTGCCGTAGCCCACCGGCACCTGGGCGCGTTCGGCCAGCCGGCGGTAGTCGCGCGTCACCGTTTCGACTTCGCCCCAGGGGTACGGCATGACCTGCGAGATGGCCAGCCCGCTGGCCTGCAGTTGCACCACCTTGGCCGTGATCTCGCCCGGGACGACCGACATGCCATAGAACATCGGCTTGCTGCCGGCCTCGTAGGTGGACTTGATCACCTCGCCGGCCACCGTGCCGGCCAGGTACATCAGCACGGCCTGCGGACGGCTGTCCGCCAGTGCCTTGCCTGCGGCGGCGGAGGTCGAGCCGTCGCCCTTGACCGATACCACCGCCGTCGGAGTCTGCTTGTGCGTGGCCATGGCCGCCTCGATCAGCTTCACAGCCTCGACGCCGCCGGGATTGTCCAGGTGGGCAATCGCGATCTTGTTCACGCCGATGGTGATCAGGTGCTCGACCAGCGCCTGCGCCTCGCGTGCATTGCTGGCGCGCACGAAGTACGCCGAGCCCGCCACGCGTTCGCGGGCGCTGTCGCCCACGCCATAGCCGCCGACGCTGGGGGCGCCGCTTTGCTGCAGCAGCTTGGATGCGGCGGCTGTGGTGCCTGAGCCCACGCAGCCGAAGAACGCGAACACCTTGTGGTCGCTCAGCAGCTTGCCGTAGTTCTCCAGCGCTTTCTCGGGTTTCAGTTCGTCGTCCAGCGCGATCAGCTTGATCTTGCGTCCGCCCACGCCGCCCTGTTCGTTGATGGCGTCGAAGGCCAGCGCCGCGCCGTTGTGCACCACCTTGATCTGCGAGCCGAGCGGGCCGCTCAGGACGGCCGAGCTACCGAGCAGGATCTCGCTGTCGCTCACGCCAACTTCGGCGGCTTGTGCGGATGACAGACGAGCCAGGCCCGCGGCGAAAACCGCCGTGGAGGCGACAAAACTTCTGCGTTGCATGAGTAGCCCATTCCATCATTAACTAACAACATTAACAATTAGAAACGATGGATGCTTAGGTATTACATTGGGAGTAACCCTAGCTGTTTGGTCGGCGCAACTGCCACGCAGCGCAAATGGCCAGCGCGCACAGCGCGGCCAGCATCAGAAACACCTCGTCGAAGGCCGCCAGCCGCGCGGGGCTGGTTGCGGCATTGGCCAGCGAATCGCCATGCGCTGCCAGGCGCCACTCGAGCACGATGGCGCACAGGCTCACGCCGGCCGCGCCGCCCAGCATGCGCAGGAAGTTGATCGCGCTGGCGCCCTGCGGAATCAGCGGCTTGGCCAGCGGCCGCATCGAGCCGAGGTTGAGCGAAGGCAGGATGAAGCCGAGCCCGATGCGCCCGATGATGGCAAACGCCACCAGCAGCCAGAGCGCGCTGTCGAGCCGGAGCACCATCATCAGCGCGAAGGAGGCCGCCAGCAGCGCCAGCCCGATGCTCACCAGCAGCCACGTCGGCTGCCGGTCGGCCAGCCGGCCCACGCCGGCAATGGTCACGGCCAGCACGATGCCCGCCGGCAGCAGGATGGTGCCCACGTGCGAGGCCGACAGCTGCAGCCCGACCTGCATGTACACGGGCAAGAGGTAGGTCGAGCCGAACAGCGCCGTGCCGTAGATGAAGGCGACCACGCTGCCCATGGCGAACTGCCGATACTGGAAGAGCCCCAGGTTCATCAGCGGTTCGCCGCCGCCGGCCGCGATCCGGCGCTGCCACCAGACGAAGCCGGCAAAAGCCAGCACCGCGCCGGCCAGCAGCAGGCCGGCCTGCAGCGGCGAATCGCCGCGCAGCTCGACCAGCCCGTTCAGCAAGCAGAGCGTGCCCACGGTGCCCAGCGCCAGGCCGCGCCAGTCGAGCCCGCTGCCGCGCGTGGCAGCCACACCGCCGGGCGCCGTGGTGGGCACGAACTTGTAGGCCAGCCACAGCGAGGCCAGGCAGAAGGGCACCACCATGAAGAAGATCGAGCGCCAGCCGAACAGGTCGACCAGCACGCCGCCGATGCTGGGGCCGATGGCCGGCGCCAGCACCACGCCCATGCCGAAGATGCCGCTGGCGCGCCCCTGCTCATGGGGCTCGAAGGCGCGCAGGATGATGATGGCGGGAATGGGCTGCACCACGCCCGCCGCCAGCCCTTCGGCCACGCGCGCCAGTAGCACCAGCGAGAAGTCGTTGGCCACGCCGCCCGCAATGCCGCCCGCGAGCAGAAGCGCCATGGTGCCCGAGTAAGTGCGCCGGTAGCCGTAGCGCGACAGCAGCCAGGGCGTGGTCAGCATCGAGACTGTCATGGCCACCATGAAGCCCGAGCTCACCCATTGCGCCCGCTCCTGGCCGAGCGAGAAGTGGTGGCTCATGCCCGGGATCGCCACGTTGACGATGGTCGAGGACATGATCGACGCCATCACCCCCACCATGACCGAAAGCAGCAGGTACCAGCGGTAGCGCGGGCCGTAGCGTTCGCGCATCGTTCCAAGGGTGGGCGGGGCCGGCGGTGCGGCTTCTGGCGGGGGATTGGGGGTCATGAGACGGCGGCCCGGCCTGGATGCGGGTCCGTCGTCCTACAAGCATATCGGTCTTTGCGCGGCGAGGCATGCGCCCGGCCGCTCCACAATGCATGCGCTGTCCCGCCTTGCCCCTCAGAACAACGACATGAACCCTCGACCCGGCGCTCCAGCCAATGCCTCCGATCCGGTCGCGGCGCCCAACCTCGCGTCCGAGCTTGCGGCGCCGACCGTCAGCCGCGCCTACCGCTGCCAGTGCGGGCGTCCGGTGTTCCTGCGCAACAGCCAGTGCCTGGCCTGCCACACGCCGCTCGGGTATGTGATCGACCGGCTCGGCGTGGTGCCGTTGTCGCCGGTCCAGGGCGAGGCCGAAGCCCGAACGGAGGGCGAGGGCGAGGGGGAGAGCGAGAGCGAAGGCCAAGCCGTCGAGCCCGACACCTTCACCGTGTTCGGCAATCCGGACGGCAAGAGATACCGCCGCTGCGCCAACCTCCTGACCGCCGCCAGCTGCAACTGGATGGTGCCGGCCCCGCGCGAAGGCGACGACCCTGCCTTCAACACCGACGGGCTCGCGCCCGGCTTTTGCCTGTCCTGCAGCGTCACCCGCACCATTCCCGATCTGTCGGTGGAACGGAACGGCGAACTCTGGCGCAAGCTCGAGCACGCGAAGCGCAGGCTCATCTCGCAGTTGCTGGCGCTCGGGCTGCCAGTGGTCAGCCGCCACGCCGATCCGGTGCACGGCCTGGCGTTCGACTTTCTCGGCAACATGCCGGGCGCCCCGCATGTGATGACGGGGCATGAACACGGCGTGATCACCCTCAACGCCGAAGAGGCCGAAGACGCGGTGCGCGAACGCATCCGGGCCGAGATGCGCGAGCCCTACCGCACGCTGCTCGGCCATTTCCGCCATGAGATCGGACACTACTACTGGGACTTGCTGGTGCAGCCCACGCCTTGGCTCGAGGAGTTTCGCGCGCTCTTCGGCGACGAGCGGGCCGACTACACCGCGGCACTGCAGACGCACTATGAACAGGGCCCCCCAACCGACTGGTTCAACCGCTTCGTGAGCAGCTACGCGAGCATGCATCCGTGGGAAGACTGGGCCGAAACCTGGGCCCATTACCTGCACATGGCCGACACCACCGACACGGCCATGAGCTTTGGCGTGGACGCCACCAACGTGGAGCTCGCGAGCGACCTGTTCTCCACCGACGACCTATGGCAGCCCGAGCACCCCGGCGCGACCAAGTTCCTGGACTTTCTCAACGGCTGGGTGCTGCTCACCAACGTGCTCAACGAACTCTCACGCAGCATGGGGCAGCCCGACTACTACCCCTTCGTGCTGCCGCGCGCGGCCGTGGGCAAGCTCCAGTTCATCCATTGCGTGGTCACGCAGCAGCGCGACACGACGGTATCGGCCGCGGCCGCTCCGGACGTGCCGCTTCCGCCGCAGCCCGAGCCTCCCGCGCCGGCCGCCGGGCCTGCCCCGGCGCAGGGGCAGTCACAGGCGCAAGGCCAGCAGCAGAACCCCGCTCAGTCCTGAGACGCGGCGGCAGGCGTTCCCGCGGCGCAGCGGGCGCAGATGCAGGCCTTGCCGCGCGATGCTGCCGGCAGCGATGCGAGCGGCGCATTGCGGAAGTCGGTCGCCATGCACCAGCAGGGTGGTTGCGCCTGGCCGGTTTCGCGCGCGACTTCCATGGCGCAGCGGTTTTCTTCGCCGCACAGCGGACAGCGCGTGGCGTCGATGGTGTCCAGGGCGGCTACCGTGCGCATCAGGCGAGCTCGAAAACCGGCAGCTTCTTCGCCACGGCGACGTTGCGCAAGGTGGTGTACACCGGCAGTCCGTTGCGGTAGGCGGGGTAATCCTCGCCCTCGATCAGCGGCAGCAGGTAGAGCCTGCACTTGTCGGTGATGCCCCAGCCGTCGTCCGAGATGAAGTCGCGCGGCATCGGCTTCTCGACGTTGGCCACCGCATCGAGCGGCGCGCTGCCGATGCGGTAGGCATAGGGCGCGTCGGAGGTGCGCTCGATGGTCGGCATCACCGCGTTGCGGCCTTCGAGCGCGAGCTCGACCGCGCGCTGCCCCAACTCGTAGGCCTGCTTCACGTCGGTGGCCGAGGCAATGTGCCGTGCCGCGCGCTGCAGGTAGTCGGCCACCGCCCAATGGAACTTGTGGCCCAGCGCGTCCTTGACCATCTGCGCCACCACGGGCGCGGCGCCGCCGAGCTGCGCATGGCCGAAAGCGTCGCGCGTGCCTTGCTCGGCCAGGAAGGTGCCGTCCGGGTAGTGGCAGCCCTCGGACACCACCACCGAGCAGTAGCCGTGCTGCTTCACCAGCTCATCGACCCGCGCGAGAAAGCGGGCCTTGTCGAATTCGATCTCGGGGAACAGCACCACCACCGGAATGCCGTGGTCCGCCGCCAGCCCGCCCGCCGCGGCAATCCAGCCCGCATGCCGCCCCATCACCTCGAGCACGAACACCTTGGTCGAGGTGGCCGCCATCGAGCGCACGTCGAACGAGGCTTCGAGCGTGGACACCGCCACGTACTTGGCCACCGAGCCGAAGCCGGGGCAGCAGTCGGTCAGCGGCAAATCGTTGTCGATGGTCTTGGGCACGTGGATGGCCTGCAGCGGATAGCCGAGCGACTGCGACAGCTGGCTCACCTTGAAGCAGGTGTCGGCCGAATCGCCGCCGCCGTTGTAGAAGAAGTAGCCGATGCCGTGCGCCTTGAACACCTCGATGAGGCGCTCGTATTCGCGCCGGTTCTTTTCGAGCGACTTGAGCTTGTAGCGGCATGAGCCGAAAGCGCCCGCGGGCGTGGTGCGCAGCGCCGCAATGGCTTCGGCCGGTTCGGCGCCGGTGTCGATCAGGTCTTCGGTCAGCGCGCCGATGATGCCGTTGCGCCCGGCATAGAGCTGGCCGATGCGGTCCGGGTGTTTTCGTGCCGTCTCGATCACGCCGCAGGCGGACGCGTTGATGACCGAGGTGACGCCGCCCGACTGGGCGTAGAAGGCGTTGAGGATGGGCATGCGGCCATTCTCCCGCAGCCCTTCGCCGGGCGCCAGTGCCCCTCGGTTTCAGCGCCCGCCGAGCCCCATCGAGCGCGTGATCACTTCCTTCATGATCTCGTTGGTGCCACCATAGATGCGCTGCACCCGCGCGTCGGCATACGCGCGCGTGATCGGGTATTCCCACATGAAGCCGTAGCCGCCGTGCAGCTGCACGCATTCGTCCATCACCTTGCACTGCAGGTCGGTGGTCCAGTACTTGGCCATGCTGGCAGTGGCGGTATCGAGCTTTTCGGCCATCAGCAGCTCGATGCACTTGTCGACGAACACCTGCGCCACCTGCACCTCGGTCTGCAGCTCGGCCAGCGTGTAGCGCGTGTTCTGGTAGTTGCCCACCGGCTGGCCGAACACCTTGCGGTCCTTCACATAGGCCACGGTCTGGTCGATGGCGGCCTGCGATGCGGCCACCGCGCTGATCGCGATCTGCAGCCGCTCCCACGGCAACTGCTCCATCAGGCAGACGAAGCCGCGGTTCAGCTGCGCGGCATCGCCGAGCAGCGCATCGGCCGGCAGATGCACGTCGTTGAAGAACAGCTCGGAAGTGTCCTGCGCCTTCAGCCCCAGCTTCTTGAGCCGCTTGCCCTTTTCGAAGCCCGGCGTGCCGCGCTCGACCAGGAACAGGCTGGTGCCTTTCGCGCCGGCGGCCGGGTCGGTCTTGGCCACCACGATCACGAGGTCGGCATGCCAGCCGTTGGTGATGAAGGTCTTGCTGCCGTTGAGCAGGTAGCTGCCGTCGGGCTGCTTCAACGCGCTGGTCTTGACCGCCTGCAGGTCGCTGCCCGCGCCGGGCTCGCTCATTGCGATGGCGCCGACCATCTCGCCGCTCGCGAGCCTGGGCAGATGGCGCTGCTTCTGTTCCTCGGTGCCGTAGCGCAGGATGTACGGCGCCACGATCTCGCTGTGCAGCCCGAAGCCGATGCCCGTGAAGCCGCGCGCCCAGAGTTCCTCGAACTGGATCACCGAATAGAGCAGGTCGGCGCCCGCGCCGCCATATTCTTCGGGCAGCGCCATGCAGAGAAAGCCGTTCTCGCCGGCCTTCGACCAGACGGCGCGGTCCACGTAGCCTTGCTCCTCCCACGCCTCGTGGAAGGGCGCGATTTCCTTGTCCATGAAGCGGCGGAAGCTGTCGCGAAAGGCTTCGTGGTCGGCGTCGAAAAGCGTGCGTTGGATCAGGGTCATGGTGCTCAGGCTTTCCGCCGGGCCGCCCCAAGGAAGGCCTGCGCCCCCTCGGGGGGCAGCGAATACACGAAGTGACGAGCGTGGGGGCGCATGTCACCGGCTCTCGAAGACCGGAGGCCGCTTCTGCAGGAACGCGCTCACGCCTTCGCGGAAGCTGGGGCGGTCGATCAGCTCGCGCTGGCGTTCGCTTTCATAGTGCAGCTGTTCCTTCAGCGTGTGGCGTTCGGAGGCCTCGAAGGCTTCGCGCGCTTCCAGCACCGCATGCGCCGGCAGGCGTGCGAGCCGCCCTGCGATCGCGCGTGCTTCGTCGAGCAGCTGCTCGTCGTCGGCGCAGGCCCAGATCAGGCCCCACTGCACCGCGCGTCCCGCGCTCAGGCGCTCGTCGAGCAGCGCCATGCCCATGGCGCGCGCCCTGCCGGCCCGCCGCGGAATGGCCCAGGTGCAGCCCAGATCCGGCACGATGCCGAGCTTGGGCAAGAAGGGCAGGTAGAAGTAGGCGCTGCGCGCGGCAATCGTCACGTCGGCCGCAAGCGCCAGGCCCACCCCCGCGCCGGCTGCGGCGCCGTTGACCGCGGCCACCACGGGCACGGGCAGCGTGCGCAGGGTTTCGATCAGCGGGTTGCTGAGCGACTGCATCCACTCCGCCGTCTGCGTGCCGAGCGACTTGCCTTCGTCTGCGGGCGCCATCGCACTCAGATCGGCGCCCACGCAAAAGGCCTTGCCGGCGCCGGTCAGGATCACGACGCGCACCGCGCGGTCATCGCGGATGCGCTCCAGCGTGTCGCGCAGTTCGATCTGCAGTTCGCGCGCGATCGGGTTCAGCTTGGCCGGCAGGTTCAGCGTGAGCGTGGCGATGCCGTCGGCCAGCTCGTAGAGCACATAAGGCTGTTGTGTGTTCATCAGAGCCTTTCCACGATGGTGACGTTGGCCATGCCGCCGCCTTCGCACATCGTCTGCAGGCCGTAGCGCTTGCCGCGCCGGC
The DNA here is from genome assembly GCF_051144945.1 of Variovorax palleresanus. Taxonomy (NCBI): domain Bacteria; kingdom Pseudomonadati; phylum Pseudomonadota; class Betaproteobacteria; order Burkholderiales; family Comamonadaceae; genus Variovorax; species Variovorax palleresanus. Next base: position 3,113,715 of record NZ_JBJNVP010000002.1, read on the forward strand.
CCAGTGCGTGGATCAGCGTGGTCATGAGCTTGGTGCCCGAGGCGCCCAGCGGATGGCCGAGCGCAATGGCGCCGCCGTTCACGTTGAGCCGCGCCGGATCGGCCTCCAGCGCCTCCAGCCACGCGATCGGCACGGGCGCGAAAGCCTCGTTCACTTCATAGAGGTCGATGTCCTGGATGCGCATGCCGGCCTTTTTCAGCGCATGCAGGGTGGCGGGCAGCGGTGCTTCCAGCATGATCACCGGGTCGTGCCCCATCACGCTCATGTGGTGGATGCGCGCGAGCGGCTTCACGCCCAGGGCCTTCAGGCCACGTTCGTTCACCACCAGCACGCCGCTCGCACCGTCGCAGATCTGGCTCGCGGTGGCGGCCGTGCAGCGCCCGCCCTCGGCAATCAGCTTGACGCCCGCGATGCCTTCGAGCGTGGCGTCGAAGCGGATGCCTTCGTCCACCGCGTGCCGTTCGCCGGTGCCCGTGCCATCGGCCGAGAGAATCTCGATCGGCACGATCTCGTCGTCGAAGGCGCCCTCGCGGCTCGCGACGATCGCGCGGCGGTGGCTTTCGAGCGCATAGCGATCGAGCGTTTCTTTCTCGATGCCGTAGTTCCTGGCGATCATCTCGGCGCCCGCGAACTGGCTGAACTCCACGCCCGGGTAGCGCCTCTTCATGGCCGGGCTCATGTAGGTGCCCAGGCCCGCCTTGGCTGGCAGCGCGTTGGGGGTGAACATGGGCACGCGCGTCATGCTTTCGACGCCGCCCGCAATCACCGCGTCCATGCTGCCCGACATCACGGCCTGCGCCGCGAAGTGCAGCGCCTGCTGCGACGAGCCGCATTGCCGGTCGACCGAGGTGCCCGGCACCGATTCGGGCAGCTTCGATGCCAGCACCGCGTTGCGCGCGACGTTGGTCGCCTGCTCGCCCACCTGGCTCACGCAGCCGAGGATCACGTCTTCCACCGCCGCCGGGTCGATGCCGCTCTTCGCCATCAATGCGTCGATCACCTGCGCCGCCAGGTCGGCCGGATGCCAGCCCGCGAGCTTGCCGCCGCGCCGGCCGCCGGCCGTGCGCGCGGCGGCCACGATGTATGCCTCTGCCATGGTCATGTCCTTCTCGATAAGAAAACAGCCGGATCCGCGCTCCCAACGCAAAAAAGCCGCCCATCGGGGCGGCGGCGTTCGGTGCGTGGAAAGTCCATGGCATCGAGGTTCGATGCCGGGGGTCTTCAGGTCAAGCCGGGGACAACCCGAGAGGCCGCAGTCGCCAAGGCGACCGGCGGCCTGCCGGCGCCGGCAGCGGCATGGCCGCGGGCTGCGCGTCCGAGACGGTGATGCACGAAGCCTCCAGCGCGGAGACCAGCACGCGCCGGTGTTCGGTGCCCTCGAAGCGTTCGCCCGGCGCCAGCACGATGTCGCGCGGGTCGCGGTCGAGCGTGACCCAGACCGAGCCGCTGCGGCATTCGATGCCCACGCCGGCGCCGTCGGGCACGGCAAAGATGGAACGGGTCGGCAGGCTGACGTGGAAACGGGAAGAAGGGTTCGGGTGGGTGCTCATGGCAAGCTCCATTGCATTCGTGATACGAATGAATATAGTGAGTTGACCTCCCTCTTACACGCGGTCATTCGGAACTCGTTGCATGCATCCAGAGAATGCGAAAACGCCGACCGGCGAACTTCCGCCGCTCGATCTGCTGCGCAGTTTCGAGGCCGCGGCGCGCCGGCTGAGCTTCACGCTGGCGGCCGGCGAGCTGCACCTCACCCAGTCGGCCGTGAGCCGGCAGATCCAGCAGCTCGAAGCCAGCCTGGGCGTGCTGCTGTTCGAGCGGCGCCACCGCGCGCTGGCGCTCACCGAGGCCGGCGGCGTCATGCAGCGGGCCGTGACCGACAGTCTTGAGCGCCTGCGCGATGCCACGGCGCGGGTGCGTGCCAGTTCCGCGCCGCGGCAGGTGGCGATCACCAGCACGCCGGGCTTCGCCTCGCTCTGGCTCATTCCGAGGCTGGCACGCTTCACCGTCAGCCATCCGCAGGTCGACGTGCGGGTGTCGGCCACGCTGGACGTGCTCGACCTGGAGAGCAGCCGCATCGACCTGGCGGTGCGCTTCGTGCCGATCGGCCGCGGCATCGGTCCGGCGCTGTTCGAGGAATCGGTGATCCCGCTGTGTTCACCGCAACTCGCCGCCTCGCTGCGCGAGCCATCGGATTTTTCGAAGCTCACCTTGCTGACCGTGGAATACCCCGACCACGGCGAGGCCCCCACCGTTGACTGGGAGCCCTGGCTCCGGGTGATGGGGTTGGACGACTTGCGCATGAAGAGCACGCTGCGCTTCACCCAGTACGCCGATGCGGTGGCCGCCGCGGTGGCGGGCCAGGGCGTGGTGATCGGCCGGCTGCCGCTGCTGCGCGAACTGGTGCAGGGCGGGCGGCTCGTGGCGCCGCTTGGCGAAGGCGTGGCCTCGCATCGCGGCTACTTCATCGAAACCTCGCGGCGCGCAGCGGGCAACCGCGATGCGCAGGAGTTCGCGCAGTGGCTGCGCGACGAAGCCGAGGCGGCGCAGCGAACCTGACCAGGCCCGCCGCGCAAAGCCTCCTGCGGGAGAACGTTCAGCCCGGCAGCAGCACCTTGTCGACCACGTGGATCACGCCGTTCGACTGGTAGACATTGGCGATGGTCACCGTCGCCGTGCCGCCCTTGGAATCGCTCATCATCACGTTGCTGCCGCTCATCGTCGCGGTCAGCATGCCGCCGCTCGCGGTCTTCAGCGTGGCCTTGCCACCGCCTGCCTTGATGGCGCTCATGAGGGCCGCACCGTCCATCCTGCCGGGCACCACGTGGTAGGTCAGCACCTTGGTGAGCGTGGGCTTGTTCTCGGGCTTGAGCAGGGTGTCGACCGTGCCGGCCGGCAGCGCGGAAAAGGCCGCATTCGTCGGCGCAAACACGGTGAAGGGACCGGGGCTCTTCAGCGTGCCCACCAGGTCCGCGGCCTTCACCGCGGCGACCAGCGTGGTGTGGTCCTTCGAGTTCACGGCGTTGTCGACGATGTCTTTTGTCGGAAGCATCGCGGCGCCGCCCACCATGGGGTGGGGCGCCGTGGCGTTGCTGCCGCTCATGCCCATGCCGCCCGCGCAAGCGCCGAGCAAGACCGAAACGCCCACTGCAATCACGAGTTTTTTCATTGAAAGGCTCCTGGTAAGAATGTTCTCGAAAGACCTCTGCGGCGACCGCCGACAGTTCGGAAGCGCGATGCGCTCAACACCCATACGGAGCGAATGCGCGATTGGATTCGCGAACGCATCCGCGTCGGCTTTGCGCCACAGCCATTCACGCGCCGCTTGCGCACCGCGCGCGTGCTCGCCAGAATCCGCCCTTCGTTTTTCAGCAACAGTTTTCCATCCGCGCCTGGCGACGACCAACCTCCTGGGCGACAACTGCATTCAATGAACCGTTTTCTGAACACCTGACCCGCACACCGACCGCCCCGGCCGGATGTGCATCCACGCATCCGCCGAGGCCCATCGACAAAGGCCCCGCGCAGCCATTCGCCGGGGCCTTTTTGTTTTTGGAGTGTGCGCACATGAGTGCTCAACGAAAGGCCCGCGACGATCAGAAGCGCCTGGGCCGGTTTTACTTTTCGGTGCCGTCCGCGGCGCCGCGCAATCCTGTGGTGGCCGCGATGGCGCACCGCGAATCGAGCCAGGGCGCAGGGCGCCACCTGCGCACGCACCGCGCGGAGCGGCGTGCGCAGAAGGTCGCATTGCAGAAGGCAGCGCGAAGCCTCGGGCGGGAGGGCTGACCATGCGTGAAGACATGGACAAAGTCATCGTCGAGCGGCCGCGCCGAGGCGGCGGTGTGCAGGGCGACGGGCGCAAGTGGCGCAACAGCAGGGAACGCGGTTCGCACCTGGGCATGACGCAGGGCTATGGCCATCCGAAGTGGCTCAACGAGAACCTCGCACCCCTGAAGCGCTGGCTGCACAAGCAGGTGCACCGGCCGTGGGACAAGGTGTATGCGGAGCTCTGCAGCGGCATCGACCGCCGCAGCACGGTGCAGGCGCACATCTTCGAGCACATCGACGATTTCGTCGCGCGCGACGCTGCGATGCGAGGCTGCGAGGTGTGGGTGAGCGAGTCCCGGTGGGGGCGCGGTGGCCGCGTGCCGCTCGGCGAAGCTGCACGCGTCGAGTTGTTCGTGCACCCGCTCACGGGCATCCTCTTGCCCAACCGGCGGCTGCACGAGGCGCGTGCGGCGCGAAAGGCACGCTACGGCAGCTGGGCCGAGCGGCGGGGTGACACGCCCTACGCGGTCTATCACGTGATCGACGAGGCCACGCAGTGGCACCGCCTGGACGGCTGCTGGTTCGAGGTCACGCTCGCCGCGTTTCCCGAAAGGTCGGGCGGCGCGAAGCCGGAAGAAAAATGCTACGACGTGCTGCGCCGCTGCCTCGTCACGCGCAGTGGCGCAACCCAGCGTCCCGCGCCGGGCCTGCCCACCCACGTCGGCATGTACGGGCGCGGCGACGTGTACGCGGCGGCCAAGCGGCAGCTCGGCCGCCGCGAGGTGCGGGCCCGTCTCGGCGACCGGGCGCTCGAATAAAAAAAAGCCGGGCTGCAGGAGCCCGGCTTTCATTCAGTCATCGGCGCGGTGGCTTCAGGCTTCGCCCTTCACCTTCAAGCGCCATGCATGCAGCAGCGGCTCGGTGTAGCCGCTCGGCTGCTCGATGCCCTTGAACACCAGGTCTTGCGCCGCCTTGTACGCGGCCGAGGTGTCGAAGCGGCCGGCCATCGGCTGGTACACCGGGTCGCCCGCGTTCTGCTCGTCGACCACCTTGGCCATGCGCTGGAAGGTCTCGTCGACCTGCGCCTTGGTCACCACGCCGTGCAGCAGCCAGTTGGCGATGTGCTGGCTCGAGATGCGCAGCGTGGCGCGGTCTTCCATCAGGCCCACGTTGTGGATGTCGGGCACCTTGGAGCAGCCCACGCCCTGGTCGATCCAGCGCACCACGTAGCCGAGGATGCCCTGCACGTTGTTGTCGATCTCCTGCTGCTTTTCGGCGTCGGTCCAGTTGGCTTGCGGTGCGATGGGCACCTGCAGCAGCGCGTTCAGGATGTTGTCGCGTTCGGCATCGGCGTCGATCTTCTCGAGCTCTTGCTGCACGGCCGTGACGCTGACCTGGTGGTAGTGCAGCGCATGCAGCGTGGCGGCGGTGGGCGAGGGCACCCAGGCGGTGTTGGCGCCGGCCTTGGGGTGGCCGATCTTCTGCTCGAGCATGGCCGCCATCAGGTCGGGCATGGCCCACATGCCCTTGCCGATCTGGGCCTTGCCGCGCAGGCCGCACGAGAGGCCGACCAGCACGTTGTTCTTTTCATAGGCGCCGATCCACGCGCTCGACTTCATGTCGCCCTTGCGGATCATCGGGCCGCCGTGCATGGCGGTGTGCATCTCGTCGCCGGTGCGGTCGAGGAAGCCGGTGTTGATGAAGGCCACGCGCGCGGCGGCCTCGGCAATGCAGGCCTTGAGGTTGACGCTGGTGCGGCGCTCCTCGTCCATGATGCCGAGCTTCACGGTGTTGGCGGCGAGGCCGAGCAACTGCTCGACGCGGCCGAACAGCTCGCTCGCAAAGGCCACTTCGGCCGGGCCGTGCATCTTGGGCTTGACGATGTAGATGCTGCCGGTGCGCGAGTTGCCCTTGCGCTTCAGGTCGATCATCGCGATGGTGGTCGTCACCACGGCATCGAGGATGCCTTCGGGGATTTCCTTGCCGTCCGCATACAGCACGGCAGGGTTGGTCATCAGGTGGCCCACGTTGCGCAGGAACATGAGCGAGCGGCCGTGCAGCTTCACGGGCTGGCCGTCGGCGCCGGTGTATTCGCGGTCGGGGTTGAGGCCGCGCGTGAAGGTCTTGCCGCCCTTGGCCACGTCTTCGGTGAGCGTGCCCTGCACGATGCCGAGCCAGTTCGCATATGCGATGACCTTGTCGGCCGCATCGACCACGGCCACCGAGTCTTCGAGGTCGAGGATGGTCGAGAGCGCGGCTTCGAGCACGAGGTCGCTCACCCCCGCCGCGTCGCCCTTGCCGATGGGCGTGGTGCGGTCGATGCGGATGTCGAGGTGGATGCCGTTGTGCTTCAGCAGCACCGACGACGGCGATGCCGCGTCGCCCTGGTAGCCGACGAAGGCGGAGGGATCGCGCAGCGCGGTGCCGCTGCTTTGCAGCGCGATGTGCAGCTGGCCGTCCTTCACGCTGTAGCCGGTCGCCATCTTGTGCGAACCGTTTTCGAGCGGCGCGGCCTGGTCGAGCACGTTGCGCGCAAACTCGATCACCTTGGCGCCGCGCACGGGGTTGTAGCCCTTGCCCTTTTCGGCGCCATCGGTTTCGGGAATGGCGTCGGTGCCATACAGCGCGTCGTACAGCGAGCCCCAGCGCGCGTTGGCGGCATTGAGCGCGTAGCGGGCATTGAGGATGGGCACCACCAGCTGCGGGCCGGCCTGCAAGGCGAGTTCGGAATCGACGTTGGCCGTGGTGGCCTTCGCGCCCTTGGGCTGAGGCAGCAGGTAGCCGATCTTCTCGAGGAAGGCGCGGTACGCCGGCATGTCGGTGATCGGGCCGGGGTTCTTCTTGTGCCAGGCGTCGAGCTCGGTCTGCAGGCGGTCGCGCTCGGCCAGCAGCGCGACGTTCTTCGGCGCGAGGTCGTGCACGATGGCGTCGAAGCCCTTCCAGAAGACGTCGCTCGCCACGCCGCTGGCAGGCAGGACCTTGTCTTCGATGAAGCGGTGGAGCTCGGTCGCAACCTGGAGTCCGTGGGCGGTGGTGCGGGCGGTCATGTTTTTTCTCCTGGAAAGCGGTGCAATTCGGATGCTGGATCAGTTGAGGGACGGTGTCTGTCAGAAGAAGAACACGAGCGCATTCGTACTGGCTGCTGTCGATGCGATCGGCCCGGAGTCTTCGATGCAGTGACTTTATTCGATACTTTGTCGGTGAGTAAGGGCCGAAAGTGGGATTTATCGGTGACAAAAATGAAGGTAATCGCAGGAGGCTGCCTGCATTCCGGTGTCAGATCAGGCTGCTGAGTTCGCGTGCCGCGGCGCGCACCGGCTCGATGTGGCGCTCGTCGTAGCGGTGCGTGGGCATCGTCAGCGTGAGCGCCGCGGCCAGGCGGCCGTCGGCATGGAACACCGGCGCCGAAATGCCTGCCAGCTCGGCGGTGCGGTCGCCCACCAATGCGCAGTAGCCCTGCGCGCGAATGGTGTCGTACAGCTTGCGTTCCCTGCCGCCGCTCGGCCGCTCGGCCTCCGGCCCGAAGGCGATCAGCACCCGCGCCCCGGCACCCCGGTCGTTGGACAGCACGTCGCCCGCGCGCACGTGGTCGCGCACCACGTGCGACGAATCGACGCGGAACTGGCACAGCCGAACCCAGCTTTCGCCCTGGTCCTGCCGCACGTGGTAGGCCGCGCTCTCGCCGGTAGCGGCGGCCAGCGCGCGCAGCACCGGCAGCACGACGCGGTCGAGCGAAAGCGACGCCGCATACAGGCCATGCAGGCGCGCGACCTCTGCGCCCAGCGCATAGCGGCCATCTTCCTGGCGGCGGATCAGCCGCGCATGTTCCAGCGACGCCAGGAGGCGCAGCACCGTGCTCTTGTAAAGCTGCGTGCGCTGCGCAAACTGCGCCAGCGACAGCGCCTCGTCGCCGGGCTGGAAGGCCGAGAGGAGGCTCAGCGCGCGGTCGACCGCGGCGGCACCCCCGGGGGCGGCGTTGAGGTCGGACACGGATTCGGCTTGGGCTTTGCGGGGCATGAGAAGGGAAGGGATCGGCTTGACAGCCTTGTGGATCGACGGTCTAATTCTGTTTAACGGAATATAGTTCTGTAAGATAGAACAGTCAAGCGATCCTGCAAGGAGACAAATCCGATGACACCCCCCGACGTCCTCATCAGCGAGGTCGGCCCGCGCGACGGCTTGCAGTCGGTCAAGGCCACCATGCCCACGGCCGACAAGCTGCGCTGGATCGATGCGCTCTACGCCGCTGGTGTGCGCGAGATCGAGGTCGCGTCCTTCGTGCCGGCGAAGCTGCTGCCGCAGATGGCCGACGCCGCCGAGGTGGTGCGCCACGCCGTCACGCTGCCCGGCCTCGTGGTGATGGCGTTGGTGCCCAACCGCAAGGGCGCAGAGGCGGCGCTCGAAGCCGGCGTGCACAAGCTCACGATGCCGGTGTCGGCCAGCGTGGCGCATTCGCTGGCCAACGTGCGCAAGACGCCGACCGAAATGGTCGATGAAGTGCGTGCCATCTCGGATCTGCGCCGCGCCATCGCGCCGCGTGTGAAGCTCGAAGCCGGCATCTCCACCGCCTTCGGCTGCACGCTGCAGGGGCTGGTGCCCGAAGACGACGTGATCCGCCTGGCCGCGCAATGCATCGAGGCTGGTGCCGACGAGTCGGGCCTGTCCGACACCGTGGGCTATGCCAACCCCGCGCAGGTGCGCCGGCTCTTCAAGCGGCTGCGCGCCGAGCTCGGCCGCCACGCCGGCGCCGCCCACATGCACAACACGCGCGGCCTCGGCATTGCCAACTGCCTTGCCGCCTGGGACGAAGGCGTGCGCACCTTCGACGCCTCGCTCGGCGGCCTCGGCGGCTGCCCCTATGCGCCGGGCGCCTCGGGCAATGCCGTGACCGAAGACCTCGTGTTCATGTTCGAGGCCATGGGCGTGCGCACCGGCATCGACATCCAGAAACTCATCGCGGCGCGTGCGCCGCTCATGGCCGGCCTGCCCGGCGAACCGGTCTATGGCATGACGCCCGAAGCCGGCCTGCCCAAGGGCTTTGTCCAACAGGAAACCTCTGCACATGGTTGAATCCCAAGCTTTGCCAAATCCTCTGCCCTATGCCGGCATTCGCGTCGTCGAGTTCACCCACATGGTCATGGGCCCGACCTGCGGCCTGCTGCTGGCCGACTTGGGTGCCGAAGTCATCAAGGTCGAGCCCATCGAGGGCGACAGCACGCGCCGCCTGCTCGGCTCGGGCGCAGGCTTCTTCCCGACCTTCAACCGCAACAAGAAAAGCATCGCGCTCGACCTCAAATCGCCCGAAGGCGTGGAGGCCGCGCTGCGCCTCGTCGCCACCGCCGACATCGTCAGCGAGAACTTCAAGCCCGGCACCATGAAGAAGCTGGGGCTCGACTACGAGACGCTCGCCAAGCTCCACCCGCGCCTCATCTATGTGAGCCACAAGGGCTTTTTGCCGGGCCCGTACGACCATCGCACGGCCCTTGACGAGGTGGTGCAGATGATGGGTGGCCTGGCCTACATGACCGGCCGCGCCGGCGACCCGCTGCGCGCGGGCACCAGCGTCAACGACATCATGGGCGGCATGTTCGGCGCCATCGGTGCGATGGCCGCGCTGCGCCAGCGCGAGCTCACCGGCAAGGGCTGCGAGGTGCAGTCCGCGCTGTTCGAGAACAACGTGTTCCTGGTGGCGCAGCACATGATGCAGTTCGCCGCGACCGGCAAGGCGGCCGACCCGATGCCCAGCCGCATCTCGGCCTGGGCGGTGTACGACGTGTTCACCGTGAAGGACGGCGAGCAGATCTTCCTCGCCGTGGTGAGCGACAAGCAGTGGGCCATCTTCTGCAAGGCCTTCGGCCTGGAAGAGATGCTGGCCGATCCGCGCCTGCAGAGTAACAACGACCGCGTGCTCGCGCGCGACTGGATGATGCCGATCCTGCGCTCGCACCTCGCAGGCTACAGCGCGGCCGAGCTCAGCGCGGTGTTCGAGAAGAACGAGCTGCCCTTCGCGCCCATCACCAAGCCGCAGGACCTGTTCGACGACCCGCACCTCAACGCTACCGGCGGACTCGCGCCCGTGCGCATGAACGACGGCGACATGGCCAAGGTGCCGCTGATGCCGTTCACGATCGGTGGCGAGCGCCCGGGCATCCGCATGCAGCCGCCGCACATCGGCGAGCACACCGGCGAGCTGCTGCGCGAGGTGGGCTACAGCGACGAGGAGATTTCCGCCTTCGAAGCGCGCAGGGCCGGCGTCGCCCGCTGAACCCGCGCGAAACCCCGGGCGATATAGTTCGGGCGCCATGGACCGCCTGAAGCAACTCGAATCCTTCGTCTCGGTGGCAACCCGCGGCGGTCTCACGGCCGCGGCCAAGGCCGAGGGCGTGGCGCCCGCCATCATGGGGCGGCGGCTCGACGCGCTCGAAGCGCGGCTGGGCGTGAAGCTGCTGGTGCGCACCACACGGCGCATCACCCTCACGCACGAAGGCAGCGCCTTTCTCGAGGACTGCCAGCGCCTGTTGACCGAATTCGCCAACGCCGAGGCCAGCGTGAGCGCCGGCGGCGTCAAGGCCAGCGGCCACCTGCGCGTGACGGCGCCGGCCGGCTTCGGCCGCCGCCACGTGGCGCCGCTGGTGCCGCGCTTTCATGCGCTGCACCCCGAGGTCACGATTTCGCTCAACCTGAGCGACCGCGTGGTCGACGTGCGCGGCGAAAGCTTCGACTGCGCGGTGCGCGTGGGCGACATGCCCGATTCGTCTTTGGTGAGCGTGCGGCTTGCCGACAACCGCCGCCGCTGCGTCGCCACGCCGGAGTTCGTGCGCCGCCACGGCATGCCGCGGCATCCGAGCGAGCTCTCGCGCTTTGCCTGCCTCACGCTCTCGAGCGATGCCTCGCAAACGCGCGGCTGGGCATTCCGTGTCCCCACCGAAGACGGCGGCGAGGAATTGATCTATCTGCGCCCCGACGGCCCGCTGGACTGTTCCGACGGCCAGGTGCTGCACGACTGGTGCCTGGCCGGGCACGGCATTGCGTGGCGCAGCACCTGGGAGGTGGAGGCCGAGATCGATGCCGGCCTGCTGGTGCCGCTGCTCGATGAATTTGCCGCGCCGCCAAACGGCATCTACGCAGTCTTCACCGGCACCAAGCACCTGCCGCTTCGGGTGCGACTGTGGCTTGATTTCCTCAAGGCGCACTACGGACGTCCGGAATTCTGGGGCGGACGGGGGTAAAGCGCGCGAGGGGCGGCACAATGTGCAAGCATTTGCAACCCCACTGAAGAGAACGGAAGAGAAGAAAGCCGACGATGACCCTCGAAGCCATCCTTGCCTACCTGCACTTGCTGGCCATTCTCACAATGGTCGTGTTCATCTCCAGCGAAGCGGCGCTGTGCCGCGTGCAGTGGCTCAATGCCGCCGTGGTGGAGCGGCTCGCCAGGATCGACATGGTCTACGGCATGGCCGCAGTGACCGTGCTGGCCACCGGCATCGCGCGCACCGTGTGGGGTGTGAAGGGCACGGCCTGGTACTGGACCAATCCGCTGCTGCACGTGAAGCTGGGGCTGTTCATCGTCATCGGCGTGCTCTCGATCTTTCCGACACTGACCTACCTGCGCTGGCGCAAGGCGCTGCGCGCCAACGGCACGCTGCCGGCCGAGGACGACATCAAGAAGACGCGCAAGCTGGTCATGGTGCAGGCGCACCTGATCGCGCTGATCCCGCTGGTGGCCGTGTTCCTCGCGCGCGGTTTCGGCAAGTAGGCCCCCCATGGGACGCGCCGGCATCCAGCTTCTGTTTGCAGGCACCATCTTCAGCAGCGCGTTCCTGCTGTTCCTGGTCCAGCCGCTGATCGCCAAGCAGATCCTGCCCTGGTTCGGCGGCTCGGCCGCCGTGTGGTCGATCTGCATGGTGTTCTTCCAGGTCGTGCTGCTCGCGGGCTATGCGTACTCCGACTGGATCACGCGCCATCTTCGCGTGCGGGCGCAGGCCGCGCTGCACGTGGGACTGCTGCTCGCGAGCCTGGCGTTCCTTCCGCTCGTGGTGGGCGCGGCCTGGAAGCCCACCGGCACCGAAGACCCGACGTGGCTGATCCTGGGCCTGCTGTTCGCGACCATCGGCCTGCCGTACTTCCTGCTTTCGACCACCGGGCCGCTGGTGCAGTCGTGGGTGGCGCGCACGCCCTGGGGCGCGCAGGTGTACCGGTACTTCTCGCTGTCGAACCTCGCATCGCTGCTGTCGCTGCTGTGCTATCCGGTGCTGATCGAGCCCCGCAGTTCGCTGCTGCAGCAGGCGCTGGGATGGTCGTGGGGCTACGGCGTGTTCGTGGTGCTTTGCGCCGGCACGACCCTGCTCGTGGCGCGCCGCTGGCCGGAGGCCGCGCCATCCCCGGCAGCGGCGGGCCAGGCCGCGGCCGACGGCAGCGACCGGCCGCCGCGCTGGACCGACGGCGTGCTCTGGCTCGTGTTGCCGGCACTGGCCTCGTGGCTGTTGCTGGCCGTGACCAACCACATCACGCAGAACGTCGCCGCGGTTCCGTTTCTCTGGATATTGCCGCTCTCTCTGTATCTGTTCACTTTCGTGCTGTGCTTCGAGAGCGACCGCTGGTACCGGCGCGGCGTCTTCCTGCCGCTGGCGGCGGGCGTGCTGCTGCTTTGCGCCTTTGGCCTGCAGCACCACATCGGCTCCGATGTGCGCACGGGGCTGCCGATCTATGTCGGCGGCTTGTTCGTGCTGTGCATGTTCCTGCACGGAGAAACGGCAAGGCTGCGGCCGGCGCCGCGCTACCTCACCCGCTTCTACCTGATGCTCTCGCTGGGCGGCGCCATGGGCGGCGCGACGGTGGGGCTGGTGGCGCCGCACGTGCTGCCGGCGTACTACGAGCTGGGCATCGGCCTGATGCTGACGGCGCTGGCGGCCGCCGCCGTGCTGCGCCGGCGCACCTGGCTGCGGGTGTTCAGCGTGGCGCTGGCCGCCTGCTGCGCCTTCTTCCTGATCGTGCAGATCGGCAGCGACAGATCGGACGCGCGCCACCTGCTGCGCAATTTCTATGGCGCGCTGATCACCTTCGACGTGCGCCGCACCGACCCGGCGGACAACGTGCGCCTGCTGTCCCATGGCTCCATCAAGCATGGCGAACAGTTCCTCGCGCCGTCGCGCCGAAGCGAGCCCACCACCTACTATGGCGCCACCTCGGGCGTCGGCCGCGCCATGGCCGCCGCGCCGGCCGGACCGCGCCGCGTCGGGCTGATCGGCCTGGGCGCCGGCACGCTCGCAAGCTACGGCCGCAGCGGCGACGTCTATCGGATCTACGAGATCAATCCGCAGGTGTTCGAACTGGCGGACAGCGAATTCACCTTTCTGCGCGACAGCCCCGCGCGCATCGAGCGCGTGCTCGGCGATGCGCGGCTGGCGCTGGAGCGCGAGCCGCCGCAGGGCTTCGACCTGCTCGCGGTCGACGCCTTCTCGGGCGACGCGGTGCCGGTTCACCTGCTCACGGCTGAGGCCATGGACGTCTACCTGCGGCACATGAAGCCGGACGGCATCGTGGCCTTTCACGTGACCAACCGATTCCTCGGGCTGGCGCCGGTGGTGGCGCGGATCGCGCAGGTCAAGGGCTTGCACGCCGTGCTGGTCAGCGACGACGCGGAAGCCTCGAAGTGGCTCAATCCGACCGACTGGGTGCTGGTGGCGCGCGATCCCGCCGTGCTGGCGCGCGAACCCCTGCGCGCGGTGGCCTCGCCCATCGCGATGCCCGAAGACGCCCGCCCCTGGACCGACGATTTCAACAATCTCCTGGGCGTGCTCAAGTAGCGCCCATGAAAAAGCCCCGCCGGCGCGAAGCGCGTGCGGGGCCCTTTGTGGGAGCGATCAGGCCCTGGCGCTCAGGCGCTCAGGCATTCCTTCATGAAGGCCTTGCGGGCATCGCCCTTCAGGGTCTTGGCCTTCTGGTCGGCATTGCAGGTCTTCATCTTTTCCTGCTGGGTCGGCTTGGCAGTCATGACCGGCTTGGCGCTCAGGCAGCTCTTCATGAAGGCCTTGCGCTCGTCGCCCTTCTTGTCGCCGGCTTCCTGGTTGCAGGTCGTCATCTTGCTTTGCTGGGCGGTCGGGGCCTTGGCCGCCGGCGTGGCGGGGGTGGCTGGCGTTGCTGGAGTGGCGGGTGCTGCCGGCGCCTTGGCGGCCGGCATGGCCGGAGTGGCTGGCGTTGCCGGGGTGGCGGGCTTGGCAGCCGGGGCGACCGCAGGCGCGGGGGCCTTGTCTTGTGCCTGTGCGGCGCCGAACGAAAGGCAGGCGCCCAGGGCGACCAGGGAAAGGAGCTTCTTCATGGTGATATGTCCTTGCAGGGTGTTTGTGACAGGTGCCCCGCCCCGGGGCTGCTCACACTAACGGTCCACATCGGCCGCCGGATGACCATCGCCGCCGGCGCCCGGGTTTGCCCCCGGTAAAATCCGCAGATGCTATTGGTCAAACAGGAGCTGCTCGCGGCGCTCGCGAACACGCTCGAATCCCTCTCGCCCGGCGCCGGCTCCAAAGCCGCGTTCGAGTCGCCCAAGGTGGCCGCCCATGGCGACTTCGCCAGCACGGCCGCCATGCAACTCGCCAAGCCGCTCGGGCGCAAGCCCCGTGAACTCGCCGAAGAGCTCAGCGCCGCGCTGCTCGCCACCCCCGTGTTCGGCCAGTGGGTCGAAGCCATCGAGATCGCCGGCCCCGGCTTTCTGAACATCCGCCTCAAGACCTCTGCCAAGCAGCAGATCGTGCGCGAGGTGCTGAACGCGGCCGACACCTTCGGCCAGCAGCCCGCCACCGGCGAAAAGGTGCTGGTCGAGTTCGTCTCCGCCAACCCGACCGGCCCGCTGCACGTCGGCCACGGCCGCCAGGCCGCGTTGGGCGACGCCATCTGCAACCTGCGCGCTTCCCAGGGCGACACCGTCTGGCGCGAGTTCTATTACAACGACGCCGGCGTGCAGATCCAGACGCTGGCCAACAGCACCCAGCTGCGCGCCCGCGGCTTCAAGCCCGGCGACCCCGAATGGCCGAGCGGCGAAAAGGCCCCGGCCTACAACGGCGACTACATCGCCGACATCGCCGAAGACTTCAAGGCCAGGAAGACCGTCAAGTCGGACGACCGCGAATACACCGCCAGCGGCGACATCGACGACCTCGACTCGATCCGCGAATTTGCCGTGGCCTACCTGCGCCGGGAGCAAGACCTCGACCTGCAGGCCTTCCGCGTGCGCTTCGACAACTACTACCTCGAGTCCAGCCTGTACACCAGCGGCCGCGTCGAGGCCGCGGTGCAAAAGCTCGTGGCCGCCGGCAAGACCTACGAGCAGGACGGCGCGCTGTGGCTCAAGTCGACCGACTACGGCGACGACAAGGACCGCGTGATGAAGAAGCAGGACGGTACGTATACGTACTTCGTCCCTGACGTCGCTTATCACATCGCCAAGTGGGAGCGCGGCTTCCACAAGGTGGTCAACATCCAGGGCACCGACCACCACGGCACCATCGCGCGCGTGCGCGCCGGGCTCCAGGCCGCGGGCGTCGGCATTCCCGCGGGCTATCCCGACTACGTGCTGCACACCATGGTGCGCGTGATGAAGGGCGGCGAAGAGGTCAAGATCAGCAAGCGCGCGGGCAGCTACGTCACCTTGCGCGACCTGATCGAGTGGACCAGCACCGATGCCGTGCGCTTCTTCCTCCTGAGCCGCAAGCCCGACACCGAATACACCTTCGACGTCGACCTGGCCGTGACCAAGAACAACGATAACCCGGTGTACTACGTGCAGTACGCCCATGCGCGCATCTGCTCGGTGCTGGCCGGCTGGGGCGGCGACCCCGCCACGCTCAAGAACGTCGACCTGTCGCCGCTCGAGAGCCCGGCCGCACAGGCGCTCATGCTGCTGCTCGCCAAGTACCCCGCCATGCTCACGGCCGCCGCGAAGGATTTCGCGCCGCACGACGTCACTTTCTACCTGCGCGAACTGGCGGCCTGCTACCACAGCTACTACGACGCCGAGCGCATCCTGGTCGATGAAGAACCGGTCAAGCTGGCGCGGCTCGCGCTCGTCGCCGCCACCGCGCAGGTGCTGCACAATGGCCTCGCGATTCTCGGCGTCAGTGCGCCGAGCAAGATGTGAAAACACCATGAAGAAGACAACCAGACAACGCGGCAACATCGTCATCGGGCTCATCATCGGCCTGGTGCTGGGGTTGGGTGTCGCGCTGGGCATTGCGGTCTACGTGACCAAGGTGCCGATCCCGTTCGTGACCAAGACCCAGCGCGGCGGCGCCGAGCAGGACGAAGCCGAGGCCCGCAAGAACCGCGATTGGGATCCCAACGCGCCCCTGGCAGGCAAGGCTGGCGCACCCAAGCCGGTCGCCCCCGCTCCGGCCGCGCCGGCCGGCGGCGACACCACGGCCGTGGCACCGGCCACCGCGCCGCCGCCTGCTCCCCCGGTGCCGGTGGTCGTGGCGCCGCCCAAGCCCCCGCGTCCGGCGCCGGTGCCGGCCGAAGCCAATTCGCTGCCGCCTTCGAACGATCCGCTGGGCGACCTTGCCCGTGCGCGCGCCGGTGGCAACAATGGCAGCACCACCACTGCTTCCGCCGCGCCAAGCAGCAACAACGGCGCCGCAGCGGGGGCCGACCCGTTCATGTATTTCGTGCAGGCCGGCGCCTTCCGCACCACCGAGGACGCCGAGGCCCAGCGCGCCAAGCTGTCGCTGATGGGTGTCGAGGCCCGGGTCACCGAGCGCGAGCAGGCCGGTCGCACGGTCTACCGGGTGCGCGCGGGTCCGTTCAGCAAAAAGGACGATGCCGACCGCCTGAAAGAGCGGCTCGACGGCGGCGGCCTCGAATCCGCGCTGGTGCGCGTCCAGCGCTGACGCCCCCGCGAACCGCCGGCCGCGGCCTCCGCGAGCGGCGGTCACGAATATTCTTTAAGCTTTGCCGCGCGGCACGGGCCGCCGCCAACCCGGATTGTCCTGGGCAAGCCGCATGCGGGAACTCCGCGCGGCGCGCCGGCTCAGTCTGCCGTACCCAACAGGAGAACTCTTTCAATGAAACGTCGTGACTTTTCGCTGGCCGCCACCTCGCTCGGGCTGCTTTCCCTGGCCGGCAACACCGCGCACGCCCAGGCGCGCGTGCCCAAGGCCGGAACCGAGTACCTGGTGCTCGACAAGCGCGTGGCGGTCGATGCGCCCGCGGGCAAGATCGAAGTGATCGAGTTCTTCTCGTACAACTGCCCGCACTGCAACGATTTCGAGCCGCAGCTCGAAGCCTGGCTCAAGACGGCGCCGAAGGAAGTGGCATTCCGCCGCGTGCCCGTGCCTTTCGTGGGCAACGACGTCGAAGCCAAGCAGCGCCTGTACTACGCGCTCGAAACGCTGGGCAAGGTCGACGAATTCCAGCCGAAGGTGTTCGACGCGATCCACAAGCAGCGTCAGAACGTGAACGGCGACGCCAACATCATTGCCTGGGCCACCGCCAACGGCCTGGACGGCGCCAAGTTCAAGGAGGTGTTTACTTCGTTCGGCGTGGCCAGCAAGGCGAAGCGCGCCTCGCAGATGACCGACGCCTACAGGGTGGCCGGCGTTCCGGCCCTGGCAATTGCCGGCCGCTGGTATGTGGACGGCGAAACGGCCGGCAACATGACCAAGGCGCTCCAGGTCGCCAACTTCCTGATCGGCGAAGCCAAGAAGGGCTGACCCCCTTTTGCAGGGGGTATCACCTGCGGCCGGCAGAGCCGGTTTCGCGGTGTTTCCGGATGGATGTCAAGCCCGCTTTGGCGGGCTTTTTCATCCGTGCGTGCAGGGCTGGCGCCATCTGCCGCATACAATGCAGAGCAAGTTTCGTGCCTCTATGACATTGCACTCCTACTCCAACACCACTCCTCTTGTTCGCCGCTTCGGCCGCCTGGCTCGCCTGAGTGTTGGCGCGCTGTTGCTGGCCGGTCTCGCCTCGGGCGCCCTGGCCGAGACGGCCGACCGCACCAAGCCGATGAACATCGAGTCCGACGCCATGCGTTATGACGACCTCAAGCAGACGAGCGTGTTCACGGGGAACGTGCTGGTCACCAAGGGCACGATCATCATCCGCGGCGCGCGCATCGACGTTCGGCAGGACGCCGAGGGCTACCAGTACGGGGTGGTCACGGCGGCTCCCGGCAAGCGGGCCTACTACAAGCAGAAGCGCAATGCGCCCGACGAGTGGATCGAGGGCGAATCGGAGGTCATCGAGTACGACAGCCGCGCCGACAACGTCAAGTTCATCCGCAATGCCGTGATGCGCCGCCTGCTGGGCGCCACGCCAAACGACGAAAGCAGCGGCGCGCTCATCGTCTACGACCAGAGCAACGACACCTACACGGTCAACGGTTCCACCGTGCCGCCCAACACCGGGGTGAATGCCCCCGCGGGCGGTGGGCGGGTGAAGACCATCCTGACGCCCAAGAGCGCCACGGCGCCCGCGCCAGGCGCCTCGGCGCCGGCCGGCGGACGGGCCGCGCCAGCAGCGCCCCAGCCGGCACCCGGTGCCGGCCTGCGGCCGAGCACCACGCTCAGCGGCAGCGAAGGGGAAGGGCGCAAGTGATAGAAACCGCTGGAAGCCACACCGCCGATGGCACGCCGGGCAGCCGCCTGGTGGTGCGCGGCCTGCAAAAAAGCTACGGTAGCCGCAAGGTCGTCAAGGATGTCTCGCTCGACGTTCAAAAGGGCGAAGTCGTGGGGCTCCTGGGCCCCAACGGCGCCGGCAAGACCACTTCGTTCTACATGATCGTGGGCCTGGTGCGGGCCGACGCCGGCGAGATCACCATCGACGGCGAACCCATTGCGCACATGCCGATCCACCGGCGCGCCCGCATGGGCCTGAGCTACCTGCCGCAGGAAGCCTCGATCTTCCGCAAGCTCACGGTCGAGGAAAACGTGCGTGCCGTGCTCGAGCTCCAGCGCGAGCCCGATGGCAACGGCAAGCCCGCGCCCCTGTCGAAGCAGCGCACCGAAGAGCGGCTCTCGGGGCTGCTGGCCGACCTGCGCGTGGACCATCTGCGCGATTCCCCCGCGCTCGCGCTCTCCGGCGGCGAGCGGCGCCGGGTCGAAATTGCCCGCGCGCTGGCCACCCAGCCGCGCTTCATCCTGCTGGACGAGCCCTTTGCCGGCATCGACCCCATCGCGGTGATCGAGATCCAGCGGATCATCAGCTTCCTGAAGGAGCGCGGCATCGGCGTGCTCATCACCGACCACAACGTGCGTGAAACGCTGGGCATCTGCGATCACGCGTTCATCATCAGCGACGGGCATGTGCTGGCACAAGGCACACCCTCGGAGATCGTCGACAACGCCGAAGTACGCAGGGTGTACCTTGGCGAGCACTTCCGGATGTAAGGGAGGAGCCGGTCTCCATGAAGCAAGGGCTGTCCCTTCGCGTTTCGCAGCATCTGGCGCTCACACCGCAGCTGCAGCAGTCGATCCGGCTGCTGCAGCTCTCCACGCTCGAACTGAGCCAGGAGGTCGAGCAGATGCTCGACGAGAACCCGTTCCTCGAACGCACCGCGGAAGAAGCGGCGCGCGAGGAATTCGGCCTCGATGCCATCGATACCCCGATGCCGCGCGATGAATCATCGGGCGAGGCCGGCGAGAGCGACTTCGCCTCGGCTCCGGCGAGCAGCGCGGCCACCACCTCCAGCGAAACCACGGCCGCGGCCGAAACCGACGTTCCCGCCGCCGACGCCACCGAGCGCGAGCCCGACTGGGAAGGCGACGGCACCGTCGACATGGCGCCGGACGACAGCGAGTGGGGCAGCGATGCTCCCGCGCGCCAGAACAACCTGGGCGACGACGAGCGCGCCGACGCCACCGAACTCGCGCGCAGCCAGGAGTCGCTGCAGTCCTTCCTGCACCGGCAGGCGCTGAGCCTGCGGCTCAACGAGAACGACTGCGCCGCGCTGCGCTTCCTGATCGAATCGCTCAACGACGACGGCTACCTCGAAGATTCGCTGCCGGCGCTGGCCTCGGGCCTCGCGGGCGACGACAACGACCAGTTCGACGAGCTGGTGCATCACTTCCAGGTGGCGCTCGGCCTGCTGCAAAGCCTGGAGCCGGCCGGCGTCGGCGCGCGCGACCTGGGCGAATGCCTCGGCATCCAGCTGCGCGCGCTCGCCAGCGAAGACGAAACCGAAGAACACGCCCTGGTCCGCAAGACCGCCATCGCCATCTGCAAGCAGCCGATGGAGCTGCTCGCGCGGCGCGACTTCAAGCGCCTGGCCACGCTCACCCGCACCAACGAAGAGCTGGTTCGCTCGGCGCTGCAGATCATTTCGCGCCTGGAGCCCAAGCCGGGCCGCCGTTTTGTCGATGTCGAGCGCAACATCGTGATCCCCGACGTGATCGTCACCAAGATCGGCCGCGGCACCAACGTCAAGTTCCGCGTCATGCTCAACCCCGAGGTGATGCCGCGCCTGCGCGTGCACGACATCTATGCCGGGGCGCTCAAGTCGCACAAGGGCGAGGGCAGCCAGGCGCTGTCGCAGCGGCTGCAGGAGGCACGCTGGTTCATCAAGAACATCCAGCAGCGCTTCGACACCATCCTGCGCGTCTCCAACGCCATCGTCGAGCGGCAAAAGAGCTACTTCGTGCACGGTGAACTCGCGATGCGGCCGCTGGTGCTGCGCGAGATCGCCGACGAGCTCGGCCTGCACGAATCGACCATCTCGCGCGTGACCACCGCCAAGTACATGGCCACGCCCTTCGGCACCGTCGAGCTCAAGTACTTCTTCGGCTCCGCGCTTGGCACCGAGACCGGCGGCAATGCGTCGAGCACCGCGGTGCGCGCGCTGATCAAGCAGTTCGTGAGTTCCGAGAGCATCAAGAAACCGCTGTCCGACAGCCAGATTTCCGAGATGCTCAAGGAGCAGGGCATCGAATGCGCGCGGCGCACCGTGGCCAAGTACCGCGAGGCGCTGCGCATCGCGCCCGCCAACCTCCGCAAGGCGCTGTAGAAAGCCGTCGATGGCCCCTCGCCGCCTGCTGTCGCGCTGTGGGCACTGGGTCTTGGCCGTGGCGGTGGCGCTGCTCGTTGCCGGCTGCGCCACCCTGCCCGACGAAGCGCCGCGCCCACCCACCCGGGCCATGGCGGTGTCGGCCGACACCGCGCTCGGCAAGATCGCGCTGGCCGCGCAGCCCGACCTCGATCTCAGCGGTTTTCGCCTGATGCCGGGCGGCGATTTCGCCTTCGACACGCGCATCCAACTCGCGCGGCGCGCCCAGCGCACGCTCGACGTGCAGTACTACCAAATCGAGAACGACGAGACCGGCCGCTACCTGCTGCGCACCCTGCGCGATGCGGCGGAGCGGGGCGTGCGCGTGCGGCTCTTGATGGACGACCTCTACACTTCGGGCGAGGACGAACTGCTGCTCGGCCTGGCCGCCACGCCGAACGTCGAACTGCGCCTCTTCAACCCGTTTCCAGCCGGGCGCGGCAGTCTGCTCAAGCGCTTCGCGGCCTCGCTCTTCGACTTCAGCCGCGTCAACCGGCGCATGCACAACAAGCTCTTCATCGCCGACGGCGCGATGGCGGTGGCGGGCGGCCGCAACATCGGCAACCAGTACTTCAGGCGCACGGCGGGCGAGAATTTTCTCGATCTCGACACCTTCGTGACCGGCGCGCTGATGCCGCGTCTCGGCACCCTGTTCGACCAGTACTGGAACAGCGTGTACGTGCGGCCGATCCAGTCGGTGGTGGCCACGGGCCTTTCGCGCGAAGAACTGCAAAAGCGCTTCGAAGCCGCCACCGGCCCCGACACCACGCCGCCGCCGCCGCGGCCCGCCCCCAACGACCTGCTCGGCTACAGCCCGATGGCCGAGGACCTTGCCACCGGCAAGCTCGGCCTGATCTGGGCCCTTGCCGAGGCCTACGCCGATTCGCCCGACCGCGTGATCGGCAAGACGGCGTCCTATGGCGGCGTGCCGCTGCTCGACGTCGACAGCGTGCGCTACAACGTGGTGGAGCAGATGCGCCGCGCGCGCTCCGAGGTGACCATCGTCTCGCCCTACCTGATTCCGGGCGAGGCCGGCCTGGAGGTGATGCGCGAGATCCGCCGGCGCAACGTGAAGATCAGCGTGGTCACCAATTCGCTCGCCGCCACCGACGAGCCGCTGGTTCACACGGCCTACCGCCGCTACCGGCCCGACATGCTGAAGCTGGGGGCCGACCTGTACGAGCTCAGCACCACGCGCACCCGGCGCAGCGTGCGGCTCGGCCTCTTCGGCACCTCGGTCGGCCGGCTGCACGCCAAGTCGGCCGTGATCGACCGGAGCATTCTCTTCGTCGGCTCGATGAATTTCGATCCGCGCTCCGAAACGCACAACACCGAGATCGGCCTTTTCATCCGCAGCCCCGAGATGGCGCAGCAGGCGCTCAAGCTCATCGACGTGCTCAAGCAGCAGGGCGCTTATCGCCTGCGCTTTGCCGAGGACGGCAGCAAGTCGCGCATCGAGTGGATCAGCGAGGACGCCGGCAAGACCACCGTGCTGAACGAAGAGCCCGACTCCGGCTTCTGGGACCGCGCCATGCTCGAGCTGCTGGCGCCGCTCACGCCCGAGAGCCTGCTGTAGGCCGGCCGTTCATGTTCCCTATTGCTGCACGTTGACCGCTTCGACCTGCACCAGCAGCTTCACCTTGTTCTCGAAGCCGAAGTTCAGCCCCCAGGTGATGCCCCAGTCGCTGCGCTGCACCGTGGTTTCGAAGTCGCCGCCGCAGACCTGGCGGTTGATGAGCGGGTTCAGGTAGCAGTTGAAGCGCACGGCCTTGAGCGTGACCGGCCTGGTCTGGCCCATCAGCGTGAGCGTGCCCGGCACGTCGACCACCTTGTCGCCGCTGAATTCGATGCGGTCCGCCACGAAGCGGCCGGTCGGAAACTCGGCCACGTTGAAGAAGTCCTTGCTTTGCACGTGGCGGTTGAGCAGGTCGACGCCGGTGTTGATGGAGCTGATGTCCATCGTGATGTCGACCTTGCCGCTGCTGCCGCTGCCGTCGATCTGCACCGAGCCGTCCTTGGTGCTGAAGCGGCCGCGGTTGGTGGTGGTGCCGTAGTGCCCCATCTCGTACATCACGAAGGTGTGGGTCGGGTCGATCACGTAGCTGGCGTTCTTTACCGGGCCGCCCGCGGGCTTGGCGGCCACGGGCGGCGCCGTGTATTCCTGCGCCAGGGCGGGGGTGGCAAGGGTCGCTGCAGACAGCGCGGCAGCGAGGAAGAGCTTCTTCATGGCAATGGGCGTGCTTGGCGTGAAAACAAAATCAGTTGAGAGGACAAAAAAGGGGCTCAAAGCGGAGCGAGGCCCGCGAGCGTGAACTTGAAGCGAACCTGCACGTCGTTGCCGACCACCGAGGTGTCGGTCCATTCGCCGTCGCCCACCTTGTAGTCGAGCCGCTGGATCGTAAAGCTTCCGGTCGCCACCGCGTAGCCGCCCGATGGCGCAATGGTCACCGGCACCGTGACCTGCCGCGAAATGTTCTTGATGGTGAGCTTGCCCGCCATCTCGAACCGGCCTTCGCCCAGCGCCTTGATGGCGCTCGACTGGAAGCTGGCCTGCGGAAAATGCCCGGTGTCGAACCACGGGGCCTTGGGCAGTTCGGCGTCGCTCATCGGCACGCCGAGCGATGCGCTCCCCGTGTCGATCTGCAGCGCGACGGTGCCGCCTTCGGGCTTCCTCGGGTCGAATGCCACCTGCGCGTCGAATTTCTTGAACGTGCCTTCCACCGGCACGCCCATCTGCTTGCTGACGAAGGCGATCTGGCTCTTGTCGGCCACGAGCCGGGTCGCCGTTGCGGGCTCGGCACCTGCGGGCGCCAGGGCGGCGAACGCGGCGGCCGCGAGAAAGAGACGGAAGACTCGGTTCATCTGGCGGATTCCTGGCGTGGCGCGGGCCACATGCGTTTCAAGATGCCGTCGCGGTCGATCCAGTGGTGCTTGAGCACCGCCGCCACGTGCAGCAGCGCCACCGCGGCCAGCGTGAACGCGCTGCCCTTGTGCAGCGGCTTCAGCACGGCCTCGGCCAGTTCCTTGTCGACCGGCATGAGATCCGGCAGCGGCAGCACGCCGAACCACACGACCGGAAACCCGAGCGCCGAACTGTAGGCCCAGCCGAACAGCGGCACCGCGAGGAACAGCAGGTACATCAGCGCGTGACTCGCCCGGTAGCCAGTGCGCTGCCAGCGCGGCATGGTGGCGGCCGCATGCGACGGCAGCGGCGGCGGCGGATGGCGCAGCCGCCACAAGAGCCGCAGGGCCGACAGCAGCAGGATCGTCACCCCGGCCCATTTGTGCCAGTTGTAGAGCTTGATGCGGGCCGGCGACAGCGGCAGGCCGGTCATGTAGAGCCCGACACCCAGCGAGCCGACGATCATGGCCGCGAGCAGCCAGTGCAGCGCCATGGCCACCGGGCCATAGCGCAGGTCCGCGGGCGTTTCGGCAATGGCGGTGGCGGAAGATGGAGGTATGTAGGCAGGCATCGGAAGCAGGACCAGCGGCCTGTGCGCGGAGCATATATCGGAAGCGGCGAAGGCACCGCACGAGCCGTGCCAGGCCCATGGCCGGCGGGGTCAGTGCCCCGATGACGCCTGCTGCGCCTGCAGCAGCACCGCATGCAGCTCGGCCGGCTGCACCGGCTTGCGCAGCGCGTGCCAGCCGCGCTCCGCGGCCAGCCGATGGGTGGCTTCGCCGATGTCGGCCGAGATCAGCGCGATGGTGAGCGACGGCTTTTGCCGCTGCAGCCGTTCCGCCAACGCGATGCCGTCGAGCCCGCCCGGCAGCCGGATGTCGCACAGCGCCGCGTCGAGCGCGCGCAGGTCGGCCAGCGCCAGCGCCTCGGCCGCGCTGCCGTAGACGCGCGGCGCAAGCTGCCATTGCCTCAGCAGCGCACTGAGGCTTTCGGCCACCACGGCGTTGTCTTCCACCACCAGCACGGCAAGGCCCGGATGCAATGCGCGCGCCGCCGCGTCGGACGGTGGTTGCGGCAGCGGCGAAGGAGCCGGCGGCACCGGCGCATCGGCAGGCGCCGCGGGCAGCTCGAAGCCGAACACCGAACCACGCCCCGGCGCCGAGCGCAGCGACACCTCGATGCCGAGCTGCCCCGCCAGCCGCCGCACGATCGCCAGGCCCAGCCCGTGGCCGCGCTGCAGGTTGCGTTCGACATTGCCGACCTGCTCGAAGTCGCCGAACACCCGCTCCTGCGAGTCCACGGGAATGCCGATGCCGCTGTCGCGCACCTCGACGCGCCAGGCGCGCCCGGTGTCGCGCCGGCGCGCCCGCACCGCCAGCAGCACCCGGCCGCGCGGCGTGAACTTGACGGCGTTGTCGACCAGGTTGGCCAGCACGCGGCGCAGCGAGACGGCATCGGCCCAGGCCACCGCGTCGGCCGGGCAGCGCAACCTGACGCGGCCGTGGCCGAACTGGCGCGCCAGCTCGCGCAAGAGCGGCGCCAGCGACACCGCCACCGGCTGCAGCGGATCGGCCGCCGCCTCGATGCGGCCGATTTCGAGCAGCTGGTTGGTGAGGCCTTCGAGCGCCTGCTGCGCTCGCGCGAGCGACGCCACCGTGTGCTGCACCAGCGGCGCGTCGGCGCCGTTGTTCAGCTGCTGGCGCAGTACCTCGGTCTGCAGGCCGATGGCCATCACCGGCTGGCGCAGGTCGTGGTTGGCGGCCGAGAAGAAGCGCAGCCGCTCGGCCTGGGCCCGTTCGGAGGCGCGCAGGCCGGCCAGCGCCTGCTCGCGCAAGCTGCGCTCGTTGAGGCGCAGGCCGATGTTTTCCTCGAGCTGGCGCGAGCGTTCGGCCACCAGCTTCCACATCATCGCGGTCAGGCCGATGCCGATCACCGACACGGCCATCATCGTCGGCGCGCCGAGCCACAGCCCGGTGAGGATCACGGGCGCCAGCAGCAGCGTGATCGCCAGCTGCGTGGCCGGCGTGTAGAACGAGACCGAGAACGCCGACGAGAGCGTCATTCCCATCAGCATCAGCGCGAGCAGCAGCTGCTGCTCGGCGTGGCCCGTGTTGAACAGCAGCACGCCGGCCAGTCCGTGCGCCAGCTCCCAGATGCCGGTGCGCACGGTGTGCAGGCGCTGTGCCTCGCGCAAATTCTCGGGCGTGAAGGGATCGGGCAGGCGCTGGGGAAAGAAGCCGCGCATGACCGTCACCAACGTGATCAGCGAGATCCACACCAGCGCATGAGCGAGCGAGTATTGCCAGGCGAAGAGGGCCGCCACGCCGCAGTTCAGCAGGTATTGCACCAGCAGCACCGGGCCGATGGGCCGGACCGAGAGCCGCAGCACCTCGCACTCGATCGCAAAGCGGTCGTTTCCGGCAACAACCGGAGCAACCATGGGCGCGGTGGTGGAATTCATCGGCCGAGCCACTATATAGAGAAGCGGCCGGGCGCGGCGACAATGGCGTTTCCCCAGCCGGCCGATGATGATGGCAAACCCCTTGTGAACGATCTTTCTCTTTTTCTGCCTTGCGCCGCCGGCGTCGAGGAATTCCTGGCGCAGGAAGTCCACGCGCTCACGGGCCGCGTCGGGCAAGACCTGCTCACGCTGCGCGGGGGCGTGCGGGTGCGCGCCGAGTGGCGCGACGCGCTCAAGCTCAACCTGCACAGCCGGCTCGCGCAGCGCGTGCTGGTCGAGCTGGCCCATGCGCCCTACCGCAGCGAGAACGACCTGTACGCCATCGCGAGCGGCGTGGCCTGGGAGATCTGGTTCACGCCCAAGCAGACCTTCAAGATCGAGACCACGGCGCAGCACAGCCCGCTGCAGAGCCTGAACTTCGCCACGCTGCGCATCAAGGACGCGATTGCCGACCGCTTTCGCGCCAAGGCCAACGGCGTGCGCCCCAGCATCGAGACGCAGTGGCCCGACTGCCGCGTGTTCGCCCACCTGACCACCGAGCACTGCACGCTCTACATCGACACCTCGGGCGAGCCGCTCTTCAAGCGCGGCTGGCGGCAGGACAAGGGCGACGCGCCGCTGAAGGAAACGCTGGCCGCCGCCATGCTGGCTGCCAGCGGCTGGTGGAACCCCGAAACCGGCCAGGTGGCCGCCGAGCCGCTGTACGACCCCTGCTGCGGCAGCGGCACCATCGCCATCGAGGCGGCGCAGATTGCGCGCGGCATCCCGGCCGGATCGCTGCGGCGCTTCGGCTTCGAGAAGCTGCTGCCGTTCCAGGCCCACGTGTGGGAGGCGATCAAGCAGGGCGCCGCATCGTCGGCCTCCGTGCGAGAGGTCGCGATCTTCGGCTCCGACGTGTCGCACCGCATGGTCGACTTTGCCGAGCGCAACGCGGAGCGTGCCGGCGTGGCCGACGCCATCGAGTTTCGCGGCGGCGATGCGCTGCAACGCATGCCCCCGGCCGAGGGCGGCGTGATCATGCTCAACCCGCCCTACGGCGAGCGGATCGAGGTCGGCGGCGTCGCGCGCTTCGGCGCCCGCGAGGCCGCGCAGACGGCCGGCAATGAGAATGGCGAAGGCGGCGGCGAAGGTGAAGACGGCGGCGAGTTCTTTCCGCAGCTCGCCACGCACTGGAAGAAGAACTACCCCGGCTGGACCGCCTGGGTGCTCACGCCCGACCTGAAACTGCCCAAGCGCATGCGGCTCAAGGAGTCGCGCCGCGTGCCGATGTGGAACGGGCCCATCGAATGCCGCCTGTTCCGCTTCGACATGGTGGCCGGCTCGGCCAGAAAGTAGGTAGGTAAGCGGGCGATCCGGTGGGCGGTTACTTCACGCCCACGCCGCACGCCGCGTTCACCGTCCTGGCCGCCAGGTCCCCCGGCAGGCCGTCGAATTTCATCGGACGGACATCGGTTTCGTCGAACTCCCGCACCGCCAGCGGCGGCCCGACGAAATTCGGCTGCCCGAAGTAGGTGGCGCTCACGTAGCGTGCCTTGCGGGCGTCGCAGTCCACGCTCGCCTTTGCCGCGACAGACCGGAACTTGAGGCCCTCCTGGCTGGTGCGGGGCTCGGCCAGGCTGATGCGTACCGCCACGAGCCGCTTGCTTCCGTCCACCACCACGCTGGTGGGGTCGACCTGCACATAGCTGTTGGTCGCTTCCCCGGCCGAACCGGTCAGGGTGAGCCACTCCGCATGGGCCAGCGGGCCGGCCAGAAGGGCAAGCAACAGCAGGGAAGGTCGTTTCATCATTCGGAAGTCTCGAAAGGCGCCGTGACGGCCCGGGGCAGCAGATTGTGAATGGACGATACGGTTTGTGCCTTGCGATGGCGCATGGTGCAACATCGGGGTTATTCCAAACGCACAAATTTTCATTTCTCCAGAAGAAGCAAACGCCGCGCCGGGCGCCTTCGTTGTCATCGACACCAACATCGCGCTCGATTTGCTGGTGTTCGACAACCCCGACTGCCTGCCGCTGGCCGCCGCTCTTGCGGCCAGCGAACTGCGCTGGCTGGCGACTGCCGCCATGCGCAGCGAGCTTGCGCGGGTGCTCGGCTATCCGCTCATCGCGGCGCGCCTGGCGCGCAGGAACCTGGCGGCAGAGGCCGTTCTCGCGTCCTTCGACGAGCGGGTGCAACTGGTTGCGGAGGCGCCGCCACGCGCCTCTTGCGTCTGCAAGGACCCCGACGATCAGGTCTTCATCGACCTCGCGGTCGCGCGGCGCGCACGGCTGCTCAGCAAGGACCAGGCCGTGCTGACCATGCGCAAGCGCCTCGCCGCGCAAGGCGTGGTGGTGCAGGCGGTGCTGGCGCCCTAGCCGACGGAGGGCGGCGGCGCGCCGTGCCAGCGCCCCAGGAGCCGCGCCACCGCGCGCACGCGCTGCGTGTCGCGGCCCCAGCGGCGGCTCGCTGGCAGCTTCTGCGCCCACTTCATGCGCCGCGCCGCCTCGGCGATGCGCTGGCGCACGTCCTCGCCCACGTCGGCGAGCGCGGCGTGCCAGTGCAGGCCGGCGGCTTCGGGCGCGGCGGCCTCCAGCATCATGGCCGTGGAGTGCAGGTAGCTGAGCCAGTCGCGCGCCTGGCACTCGGCCAGCGTCATGACTTCAGCCGGGTCGTCCTCGAAGTCGATGTAGCCGATGACCCCGTCGGGGCACTGCACCAGGTTGCGGTCGAAGGCCTGGCTCAGGTGCTGGCCGCGTACGTGCACCTGCGCAATGGCGGCCAGCCCTTCGCGCCAGACCGCGAGCAGCGCGGCGGGCCCGGCCGCCGCAGCCTGGTCGAGCCGCTCCTGCAGCACGACGGTGGTGCGGCCGCTTTCGCCCAGGTCGGAGATCAGCAGGCCGTCCGGCTGCTGCGCCAGCACCGCGGGCACCCGCAGGCCCGCGGCCGCCAACTGCCTGAGGCGCCGCGCCTCGGTGGCAATGGCGGCCTCGCCGCCCGGGTTGGGCACCGGCTTGATGATGTCCAGCCGCGCCATGCGCGCAACCGCCGCCATCACGCGGTAGCCCCACTTGCCATGGCGCGGGCCGGCCTTCTTGAGCCAGACTCGCTCGCTGCCCAGGCGGTGGCTGGCCACGTTCTTCTGCTGCTTGGGCAGCGTGACGCGCAGGAACTCGGCGTAGTCGCCCGGTGCCGGTGCAAAGGGCTGCGCGTCGAGGGGGGCGGGCGCCGAGGCCGCCCCCTTGGCGCTGTGCGGCCGCGCCGAAGCGCCGCGTCGCAGGGGATTCATGCGGCCAGCGGCAGGTTCGACACCAGGCCGTGCGGCCCCTGCGTCACGGGCTGAAAGCTCTCGGCACTGGCCAGCGGCCAGTAGGTGCGGAACACGTTGTGCTGCTTGTCGAGCGGGCCCAGCAACGCGCCCGGCTGCACCTGCATCACCAGGTTGCTGAGCAGGCGCACTTCGGTGTCGGAGATGCGCCGCACGATGTGGTGCGCGGTGATCTGCTGCGGATGGTCCAGGCCGGCGGCCTGCACCAGCTCCTGCAGCGCGTGCAGCGTGCTGCGATGGAAGTTGCGAACGCGGTCGGCCTTGGTCGGCACCACCAGCGCCTGCTGGCGCACCGGGTCCTGCGTGGTCACGCCCGTGGGGCAATGGCCCGTGTGGCAGCTTTGCGCCTGGATGCAGCCCAGGGCCATCATGAAGCCGCGCGCCGCGTTGCACCAGTCGGCGCCCAGCGCCATCATGCGCGCCACGTCGAAGGCCGTGATCACCTTGCCGGCGCAGCCCAGCTTGATGCGGTGGCGCAGGTTCACGCCGATGAGCGTGTTGTGCACCAGCAGCAGGCCCTCCTGCAGCGGCGCGCCCACGTGGTCGCTGAACTCGACCGGTGCCGCGCCCGTGCCGCCCTCGGCGCCGTCGACCACGATGAAGTCGGGCGTGATGCCGGTCGCCTGCATGGCCTTGACGATCGCGAACCACTCCCACGGATGGCCGAGGCAGAACTTGAACCCCGTGGGCTTGCCGCCCGACAGCTCGCGCAGCCTGGCGATGAAATGCATCATCTCGACCGGCGTGGAGAAAGCGCCGTGCGAGGCGGGCGAGATGCAGTCCACGCCCACCCGCACGCCCCGTGCGGCCGCAATTTCGGGCGTGACCTTGGGTGCCGGCAGCACGCCGCCGTGGCCGGGCTTGGCGCCCTGGCTCAGCTTGAGCTCGATCATCTTCACCTGCGGATCGCGCGCGTTGGCGCTGAAACGCTCGGCGTTGAAGCTGCCGTCCTCGTTGCGGCAGCCGAAGTAGCCCGAGCCAATTTCCCAGATCAGGTCGCCGCCATGCACGCGGTGGTGCTGCGAAATGGAGCCTTCGCCGGTGTCGTGCGCAAAGCCGCCCATCCTGGCGCCCTGGTTGAGCGCGAGGATCGCGTTGGCCGACAGCGCGCCGAAGCTCATGGCCGAGATGTTGAACACGCTCGCGCTGTAGGGCTGGGTGCAAACCTGGGCCGGATTGGCCTCCGCCGGCTGCGGCGTGCCGCCGATCACGATGCGGAAATCGTGATTATCGAGCCGGGTCGGCTGCATGGAGTGGTTGATCCACTCGTAGCCCGCGATCGTCACGTTGAGTTGCGTGCCGAAAGGGCGGTTGTCGGGGTCGCCCTTGGCGCGCTGGTACACCAGCGAGCGTTGCGCGCGCGAAAACGGCGCCGCCTCGGAATCGCTCTCGATGAAATACTGGCGCATTTCCGGCCGGATGAATTCCAGCAGGAAGCGCAGGTGGCCGATCACCGGATAGTTGCGCAGGATCGCGTGGCGCGTCTGCCGCAGGTCGTGCACGCCGGTGCCGCTGAGTACCGCAAAAACCACCAGCGCCACCCAGGCGGCCCACAGGTGCGGGGACACCAGCACGGCGACCAGGCTGGCGGCCAGGCCCGCCACGCACAGGGCAAAGGCGCTGTAACGCGTTGGAAACGGAATAATCGTGGGCATGGAGATGAGTGGACTGCCGGAGCCTGCTGCATCATAGAGGGCTGCCCCGAACTTGCCATGATGACGACCACCAACGACACCCCCCAGGCCGCAGCACCCGCCCCCGCCCCCCTCGGCCCCGACGATTTCGACGCCCTCGACCAGGCGCTCGACGCCATGCGCGAGCATGACGAGGAAATTCCCCAGTGGGAGTTCTGCGAAGGCTTCATGGCCGCGCTGATCTGCACCCGCCGGCCCATCGAGCCCGCCGAATACTGGCCCGTGCTGCTGGGCGACGGCTTCGTGCCGGCCCAGCACATGGAGTTCGTCTGGAACTGGAAGCGCCGCTGGCTCGAAATCGAGGAGGGGCTGGACGCCGACGTGCAGTCGCTCGACGACGAACGCAGCTGGCAGCCCGAAGTGCTCGACACCCGCGGCGCCATCGCCTCGCTGCCCGAGGAAGAGCGCGCCGCGGTCGAGGGCGACGAAATTCCCTCCTTCGCGCAGGTCTGGGCGCTGGGCTTCATGTACGCGGTCGAAAACTGGCCCGAAGACTGGGCCACCCCGCGCGACAAGGACGCCGCGCAGATGCTCGACGATGCGCTCGACAACATCGTCGCGCTGACCGAGGACGACAAGGCCAAGCCCACGCTCTCGATGTTCAGCGACGACGGCCCGCCCAGCGTGAGCCAGCAGCGGCTGGACGATTTCGGCGCCGCCATCTGGGCCGTGTACGACCTGCGCCAGCTCTGGAAGAGCCTGGGGCCGAAGGTCGAGACCATCCGCAAGGAAGCGACCCCCGGCCGCAACGATCCCTGTCCCTGCGGCAGCGGAAAAAAATACAAGAAGTGCCACGGTGCCTGACACCAGGCCGGCCAGCGCAGCGCTGACGCCGCGCGCGGCGTGGGCCATGGTGCTGGCGCTTTGCGCCGGGGTGGCGCTGAGCCAGGCCTTTCGCACCGTGGGCGCCATCATGGCGAGCCCGCTGCAGGCCGACTTCAGGCTCTCGGCCCAGGCACTCGGCATTTTCTCGGGGGCATTCCATTTCGCCTTTGGCGCGATGCAGCTCTTCATGGGCATCGGCATCGATCTGCACGGCGTGCGGCGCACGGTGCTCGTCGCCTTTCCGATCGCCATTGCGGGCGCGCTGCTGTCGGCGGTGGCGCCCAGCTACCTGGTGCTGGTGGCGGGGCAGGCGCTGATCGGCATCGGCTGCGCGCCGGCCTTCCTGGTGTGCACCGTGTTCATCGCGCGGCACTTTCCGGCGGCACGCTTTGCCACCGTGTCGGGCCTGGTGCTGGCCATCGGCGGCGTCGGCATGCTGGTGACAGGCACGCCGCTCGCGTGGCTGGTGCAGGCGTATTCCTGGCGCGCCGGGTTCCTGGTGCTGGCCGTGGCCTCGGCGCTGGCTTGGCTCGCGATCTGGCACTGGGTGCACGAGCCCGCGTCGGCCGTTCCACGGACGAATGAATCCATTCCCGAGGCCATCCGCCAGTTCGGCGCGCTGCTGGCCATGCCGCACACGCTGGGCATCGTCCTGCTCGGCGCCGTGACCTACGCGGCGTTCATCTCGCTGCGCGGCTTGTGGCTCGGGCCGCTCATGATGGAGCGCCACGGCTATTCGCTGGTGCAGAGCGGCAACGTCGCGCTGGCAGTGTCGGTGATCTCGCTCTTCGGTGCGCCGCTGTTCGGGCGCCTGGACCGCGACGGCCCTGCGCGCCGCCGCTGGATCGTGGCCTGCGCGCTCGGCTATGCGGGCCTGTTTGCGCTCATCGCCTTCACGCATTCGGCTTGGCTGGACATCGGCGGCATGGTGCTCATCGGCATGCTCTCGGGCTTCATCGTCTGGCAATACGCCGACGTGCGCGTGGCCTATCCGGTCACGCTCACGGGCCGCGCGATGGCGGTGTTCACCATGGCGATGTTCCTCGGCGTGGCGCTCATGCAGTGGGGCACCGGCGTGGCGGCCTCGGTGGCCGCGGCGCATGGCGGCGATCCGCTCACGGCCGTGCTGGCCACCATTGCCCTGCTGCTGGTGCTGGGCATCGCGGCCTTCGCCTGGCTGCCCGCGCCAAAGGCCCAAGTCCTCAGATCTTGAAGGCGCGCTGGATGTCGGGCCGCACGAGGTCCGCGTATTCGCGGTGCTTGCGGATGTAGCCCGCGATGAACTGGCACACCGGGATCACGTGCAGGCCCTTGGCGCGTGCCTCATCGAGCACGTAGCGCGCAATGCCCGAGCCCACACCCTTGCCCTCGTGCTCGGGCAGCACCTCGGTGTGGGTGAACATGATGGCGTCGGTCAGCAGGTTGTATTCGGCGTAGGCCGCGAGCTGGCCCTCGAGCGTGGCTTCGTAGCGGTGCTGGGCTTCGTTGTTGGTGATGACGAGGTTGCTGTTGCTCATGGCTGGCGTGCGAGATAGGTGGCGAGGTTGGCGGCCGCGGTGGTGCGTACCTTGGTGCGCAGCATCGGTGTCCAGCCAAGCAGAAGACCGGGGGCGCCCAAGGCCTGGCGCGACCAGGTCCAGAACGCAAAGCTGTCGCGCTGCGTGGCAATCAGCCCGTCGGGCGTGAAGCCGAAGCGCGAATCCACGCTGTTGTCGACCAGCCGGCCGGTGGCGCTGAAGCGGTAGTGCGCGTCCCAGTGGGCCTGGCCGCTGGTTTCGTCGGCGTGCACGTCGCGCCAGGTCAGGCGCCAGACGTCGGCGCCCTTGGCCCGGGTGGCATCGCACAGCATGCGCCACATGCCGCCCACCTGGCGCCGGCCGCGCAGCGAAAAGGCCTCGTCGTCGAACGCCGCGTCGCTGGCATAGCAGGCGGCCATGGCGGGGGCGTCGAGCCATGCAAAAGCCTCGTAGAAGCGTTCGATGGTCTGGGCATTGGCTGCTGCTGTCATGTCATGGGGCCTCTTTTGTTGTGTCGGGGTGCGGGCCGAGCAGGCCCACCAATGTCTGGAGCGCGTAGTGCACCGTGGCCGCGCGCACCGCGGCGCGGTCGCCCTCGAAGCGGCGGCGCTCGGTGCGAACCTGCCCGCCGACCGACCAGCCGAACCACACGGTGCCGACCGGCTTTTCGGGGCTGCCGCCGGTCGGGCCGGCCACGCCGGTCACCGCCACTGCGGCCTGGGCCGCCGATCGCGCGATGGCGCCTTCGGCCATGGCGCGCGCCACCGCTTCGCTGACCGCGCCATGGGCTTCGATCAGCGCCGCATCGACGCCGAGCAGCTCGGTCTTGGCCGCATTCGAATAGGTGACGAAGCCGCGCTCGAACCACGTGCTGGAGCCGGCGAGTTCGGTGCACGCGCCCGCAATGAGTCCGCCGGTGCAGCTTTCGGCCGTGGCCAGCATCCAGCCCTTCTTCAGCAGCAGGTCGGCCGTGGTCGCCACCAGCGCGGGCGTGGCCTGGTCGGCAAGAAAGTTCGACGGCAAGGACGGTTCCATGAAGTTCACCATGCGCGCCAGAGCGCGATGACCAGCAGCGTGCAGAACGCCGCCACCAGGTCGTCCAGGATGATGCCGAAACCGGCGCGCCACCAGCGCACCTCGGTGGCATCGCGTTGCTTGAACAACCCGTCGGCCCAGGCCACCGGACCGGGCTTGGCCGCGTCGAAGAAGCGGAACAGGCCGAACGCCACCGCCTGCGCGAGCAGGCCCGCCGGCGTGACCAGCCAGAGAACGATCCAGAACGCGATCACCTCGTCCCACACGATGCTGCCCGGGTCCGCCACGCCCATGTCGCGTGCCGTGACGCTGCAGGCCCACCAGCCGATGGGCAGCGAGGCCAGGATGACCCAACCGATGGTGGCGGGCGAGAGCCAGAGCTGCATCACGGCAAAGGCCGCCCAGGCCCACAGCGTGCCGACGGTGCCGGGCGCGATGCGCGGCAGCCCCGAGCCGAAGCCGAGGGCGATGAAATGCGCCGGGTGAGACAGCAGGAAGCCTGTTGTCGGGCGGGGCGTGGCTTGCGGCATGGCGCCTGCGGAGGAGGAAGAAGAAGGGGAAGAGGCAGCTTGCATCAAGGCCAGAGTGTCGCGCATTCGGGGGCCTGTCCAAGACCCTCTATTTATCAAAGCAATAGCTTGTTTAATTCAGGGCAGAGGCCTAGTATCCGGGCCTTGCTTCGCTCCCGATCGTCCGCCACGGACCGCGCCAAATGACCGCTGCCTCATCCGACTCCCCTGCCGTCGCCGACCCTTCCTCGCGGCTGCGCCCGCTGCCTGCCACCGCCGCCTGGAGCGACCTGTTCCGCGGGCGCAACGGCTGGCGCGCCGTGGCTCTCACGGGCGGCGTCGCGCTGCATGCGGTCAACGTGCACATCGTGACCACCGTGCTGCCGTCGGTGGTGAACGAAATCGGCGGACTCGACTGGTATGCCTGGAGCACCACGCTGTTCGTGGTGGGATCGATCCTCGGCGCCACGCTGTCCGTGCGGCTGCTCGCCAGGCTGGGGCCGCGCGGCGCCTGCCTGGTGGCGCTGGCGGCATTCACCGCGGGCTCGATGGCCTGCGCGCTCGCACCGGGCATGTCCTGGCTGCTGGTGGGCCGCACGGTGCAGGGGCTGGGCGGTGGCTTGCTCGCGGCGCTGAGCTATGCGCTCATCCAATTGGTGTTCGCGCCGCGGCTGTGGCCTCGCGCGGTGGCGCTGGTGTCGGGCATGTGGGGCGTGGCCACGCTCTGCGGGCCCGCGGTGGGCGGCCTGTTCGCAGAGGCGGGGCACTGGCGCTGGGCCTTCTGGTCGCTGCTGCCGCTGGCGGCGCTGCAGGCGCTGCTGGTCATGGTGCAGCTGCGGCCCGCGGCCGGCGTACGGCACGAGCGCGCGGCCCGCATGCCGCGCATTCCCGCAGTGCAGATCGGCTTGCTCGCGGCATCGGTGCTGGTGATTGCGGCGAGCGAGTTCCTGCCGGCGCTCGCCTGGCAGGCCGCGGGCGTGGCGCTGGGTCTGGCGCTCGGCGTGGCCGCCACGCGGATCGACCGGCACGCCGCGGTGCGGCTGCTGCCCACCGGCGCCTACGCGGTGCGCGCGCCCATGGGCGCCATCTATGCGAGCGTGGTGCTGCTGTTGATCGGCACCACCACCGAGATCTTCGTGCCGTACTTCCTGCAATTGCTGCACGGCCATTCGCCATTGTCGGCAGGCTATCTCACGGCCGCGATGGCCGGCGGCTGGAGCGTGGGTTCGCTGCTGTCGTCGGGCCGCGGCGGCGCGGGCGCCGACCGCATGCTGCGCGCGGGGCCGGTGGCCTGCACGCTGGGGCTGGCCGCGCTCGCGTTGTTGCTGCCCGCGCCCGGCCGCTTCGGGCCGGGACTCGAAGCGCTGCTGGCCGGCCTTGCACTGGCGGCCGTCGGGCTGGGCGTGGGTATCGGATGGCCGCACCTGGTCACGCGCGTGATGTCGCTCGCTCCGGCCGGACAGGAGGGCCTGGCCTCCGCCTCGATCACGACCGTGCAGCTCTACGGCATGGCCGTGGGCGCGGCGGTGGCGGGGCTGGTGGCAAACGCAGCCGGCCTCTCGGAGCCGGGCGGTGCCGCGGGCGCCCGATCGGCCGCGCTATGGTTGTTCGCGAGCTTTGCAGTCGCGCCCGCGCTGGCGGCATGGCTGGTTGCCCGCTTCGTTGCGCCACGCCGCCGATGACGGACGGCGCCCTTCAGGCCACCACGCCTTCCCATCGGAGCTGCCGCCTCTGGCCCGCAAGGCGCCGCGCTTCTCCGCGCAGCAGCGCCACCAGCTCGTAGGCGTCGGGTGGCACATGGGCGCCGCGCCAGGCCACGTGCTGGTCGGCGCGGCACAGCACCAGGCGGTGCATGTAGGCGCGCGGCACCTCCGCGGCGTCGATGTCGACCACGGCCAGCGGCATGCCGTAGGCGCGTGCCGCGCGCTCGAGCGCCGACACGTCCGCGCTGCGGTCGAAACGCAGCAGCGTGTAGCCCGGGCCGAACGCGTCGTAGAGCGAGCGGCCGTCGGCCAGCCAGAAATGCGGCGCGCGGCAGCCCGGCACGGTGGAAGGGGTGAAGCCGCCCATCGAATAGGCCGGCGGCGCGTGCTCGCCATCGGCCACGATGATTGGCGAGCCGCCATAGAAGTAGCCGAAATTCAGGCCTGCGCAGCAGAACTGCTGCACGTTGAGTTCGTAGGCCTCGCGTCCGAGCTCGGCGCGCAGCGCATCGCCTTCGGGGCCGGGCGCCTCGATGTCCTGCGGCACGGCGCGGCGCGCGCGGATCATCTTCTGCGCATGGTCCATCGCGAAGTTCGACACCTGCTCGGTGATCGGCAGGCGCTCGGCTTCGTACGCATCGAGAATGCCTTCGTCGCCCCAGCCCCTCACAGAGGCCGCGAGCAGCCACGAGAGGTTGAGCGCATCGGCAATGCCTGCGTTCATGCCGTAGCCCGCGTACGGCACCCACAGGTGCGCCGCATCGCCCGCCAGGAACACGCGGCCTTCGCGGAACCGGTTGGCCACCAGGCGGCGGCCGATCCAGTCTTCCTTGCTGATGAGGTCGTACGAGAACTCGGGCCCGACGCCGAGGATGCTGCGCAGCGCCTGGTCGCGGTCGACCGAATCGAACTCGGGCTCCTCGGCGTTCAGGTGGTTGTGCACCAGCCAGGTCTCATGCCCGTCGATGGCAAACATCGTGCCGCAGCGGCGAGGGTTCATCGCGTAGTAGGACCAGGCCGGCTTGCCGGGAATCAGCGCGCGCAGCTGCGGTGCGCGGATGAGGGTCGACTGCACGCGCTGGATCACGGCCGTGCCCTCGAGCCTGGCGCCGATCTGCTTGCGCACCGCGGAGCCACCGCCGTCGCAGCCCACCAGGTAGCGGCAGCGGATGTGGCGCGTCGCGTGGCTGTCGAGATCGGTGGCCACCGCGCTCACGCCATCGCTGTCCTGCGTGAACGCCGTGAACTGGGTGCGGTTGAGCAGCTGCACGCCGGGCAGGGCGGCCGTGTGCTTGAGCAGGATCGGCTCCAGGTAGATCTGGTTGATGCGGTGCGGCGGTTCGGGCGTGGGCCACCAGGCGTCGGGCCCTTCGGTCTCGGTGTAGCGGTCGCGCCGGCACGGAATGGGAATGCGCGAGAGCTCCATGCCGGTCACGCTGGTGCGAAACGCCACGTCGTTGGGATAGTCCGCGGGCAGCCCCGCATCGCGCAACTGCTGCGCCACGCCAAGGCGCCGGAACTGCTCCATGGTGCGCGAGGAAACATGATTGCACTTCACGCTCGGCGGCTCGGCGAAATGGCGGGTTTCGCAGATGACCACCGAGACGCCGTGCGAGGCCAGGTCCATCGCGAGCGTGAGCCCCACCGGGCCGGCGCCGACGATCAGCACGTCGGCATCGAGCGTCTTGTCTGTCATGGCTTCTCCAGGCTTTCAGTCGAGCTTGATGCGGGCGTCCTGGATCACCCTGGCCCACTTCTTCGTTTCGGCGCGAATGTAGGCATCGAAGGCCTCGGGCGAGCCCGGCGCGGGTTCCACGCCCAGGTTGCGCATCGCGGCCTTGTTCTGTTCGTCCGCCAGTGCGGCGTTGATCTCGGCATTGAGCCTTGCCACCACGGCGGCCGGCGTGCCCGCGGGAGCCACCACGCCGAACCAGCCGGTGGAGTCATAGCCGGGCAGCCCGGCCTCGGCCACCGTCGGCACGTCGGGCAGCATCGGCAGCCGCTCGGGGCTCGTCACCGCGAAAGCGATCAGCTTGCCCGCCTTGATCTGCTGCAGCGCCGAGGGCAGGTCCACCACCGCAAGCGGAACCTGGCCCGCCAGCGCATCGAGCGCGGCCGGCCCGGAGCCGCGGTAGGGCACTTCCACCAGCTTGATCCCGGCCATCTGCGAGAACAACGCGGCCGACAGATGCATGGCCGTGCCGTTGCCGCCGTGGCCCACGGAAAGCGAGCCCGGCTTGGCCTTGGCAAGCGCGATCAGTTCGGCCTGCGTCCTGGCGCCCACGGAGGGGTGACCTACGATCACGAAGGGAATGGCCGCGAGCATGCCCACCGGCTTGAAGTCCTTGAGCGGATCGAAGGGCATCTGCGGATACAGGCTCGTGTTGGCCGACAGCGCACCGGCCGCGCCCACGCCCAGCGTGTAGCCATCGGCCGGCGCCTTGGCCACCAGCGAGAGACCCACGTTGCCGCCGGCCCCGGGCCGGTTGTCCACCACCACCTGCTGGCCGAGCTTCTCGTTCAGCCGCGGCACCAGCATGCGCACCACGCCGTCGGCGCTGCCGCCGGGCGGAAAGGTCACCACCACGCGAATCGGTTTGTTCGGAAAGTCGCCGGCCGGGGCTTGGGCCTGCGCGGGCAAGGGGCTGGCGAAGAGCGCGCAGGCCGCGGCCAGCAGCATCTGCCGGCGAAGTTCGTGCCGTGCCCTGCGGGCCGTCGTTGCCGTCATCGCATCCCCTTGATGTCATGTAGTTTTGGTTTGATGCGGATTGAACGATGCCCGCATTCATTCGTAAATCAAGAAATTCCGAATGAAATATCATCTTTTCTGATGAATACGAACTTCAGTCCTACGATCCGCCAGCTGCGCGCTTTTCTCGCCGTCCACCAGCTGCGCAAGCTCAGCGCTGCGGCGCAGCGGCTGTTCGTGACGCAGTCGGCGGTGAGCATGCTGATCCGCCAGCTGGAGGAAGGACTGGGCACGCGGCTGTTCGACCGCACCACGCGCTCGCTCAAGCCCACGGCCGCGGCGGAAGAGATGCTCGCCACGGTCGAGCGCGTGCTGCGCGACGTCGATTCGCTCTCGGCCGACTTTCGCGAACTGGCCACGCTCGAGCGCGGGCGCGTGACGCTGGCCATCACGCCGACGCTCGCCGCGATGCTGCTGCCCGACGCGCTGCGCATATTCAGCCAGCAGCACCCCAAGGTGCGCGTGCTGGTGAACGACTGCGCGCCCGACCAGTTCATTTCGCGCATCCTCGGCGAGCATGTGGATTTCGGCATCGGCACGCCCGAGCGGCCCGGCGCCGAGGTCGAGACGGAGCGCCTGATGCGCGACCACCTCGCGCTGGTGTGCCGCAGCGACCATCCGCTGGCCAAGGCGCGCGTGGTCCGCTGGACCGATCTCGGCCGCCACCCCGTGATCACCGTGCGTCCCGGCTATGGCGTTCGGCCGCTCATCGACGGCACCGCGGCCGAAGCCGGCGTGGCGCTGGACGTGGTCAACGAGGTGTCGTTCCTCTCGACCGCGCTGTGGATGACGGCCTGCGGCATGGGTGCGTCGATCATGCCCTCGGCCTTTGCACGGGCGGCGGGCGATCCGTCGC
Source organism: Variovorax palleresanus (assembly GCF_051144945.1). Taxonomy (NCBI): domain Bacteria; kingdom Pseudomonadati; phylum Pseudomonadota; class Betaproteobacteria; order Burkholderiales; family Comamonadaceae; genus Variovorax; species Variovorax palleresanus. The sequence goes on from NZ_JBJNVP010000002.1 coordinate 3,154,064, forward strand.
TGGTGATCAAGATGCTCAGCGCGCCGCGCGTGTCGCGCGACGTCTCGGTGGTCACCAAGCGCGGGCATTCGCTGTCGGCCGCGGCGCGCAGCTTCATCGACGTGCTGAAGCAATCGCTGTAGGCCACCGTAGACCGCTGCATGCCGTCCGACGTATTCGCCGGCGTCGTCGGCCATCGTATGCTCGGCGGCTCATTCTCAAGCGAAGGCATGGTCATCATGAAAAGAACCCTGGTCCGTTTCAACGCCTTGTGGCTGTGCCTCGCGTTCAGCGTGCTGCTCGCCGCCTGCGGCAGCAAGGAGGCGGAACAGCGCACCGCCTTCATCGGCTTCCTGCAGACCCGCGTGCTCGACAAGCCGGGCCTGCGCGTGCCCACGCTCACGGCCGACGAGAAAGCCTCTTTCGGCGACTATGCGCAGCACTACGCGGTGATTGCCGATTTCAACGAAGGCATGAACAAGTCGGTCGGCCAGCCGATGAGCCAGGTGATGGCCAAGGGCGCGCTGCGATCGGTGGCCGACCTGGCATCGCGCCGCGACGACCTCAAGGCTGCCAAGGACGGCCTGGGCGGCCTGCGCACCGCGCTCGACAAGGAGCTGGCCAAGGCCGACGCCGCGCATGCCGGGCTCAAGCAGCCGGACGACCTGAAGCAGGTCTACGACAAGGCTTATGAAAAGACCGTCGCGGCACCGGCCGCCACCTTCAAGGAGGTGTTCCCCGCGCTCGATTCCGTGTTCGACGGCGCGCTCGCGGTGGGCGACTATCTCGAAAAGAACAAGTCGAAGATCCAGGTGTCGGGCGCGTCCATGACCGTGAGCGATCCGGCCGTGCAGGCAGAACTCAACAAGATGCTGCAGGACCTCAATGGCCATTCGAAGGCCATCAACGCTGCCCAGACCAAAATGCAGGCAATGGTCCGCGGATCCTGATCACGCGAAGTGGTCGAAGGAGCCGAATCGCTGGGCAATCGGTGCCCCGCTGGCGTCCACGATGCGCAGGCCGGCATCGGCCTCGATGCGGCCGATGCGCGTGACGCGCGTGGCGCTCTCCTTGCCGGCTTGCTCGACCGCGGCACGCGCTGAAGGCGCCGCGGTGAAGACCAGCTCGTAGTCGTCGCCGCCCGAGAGCGCGCAGGTGCGCAGCACGTCGGTGCCGAGGCCCGAGCCCGCGGCGGCCGCCACGACGGACGCGGCCGCATCGGCGTCGAGCGTGGCGCCCACCCGGCTCGACGCCAGGATGTGGCCCAGGTCGCCGACGAGCCCATCGCTCACGTCCACCGCCGCGGAAGCCGTGCCGCGCAGGGCGAGGCCCAGTGCCACGCGCGGCGTGGGCTGCTCCATGCGCATCCGCGCCGCTGCGAACACATCGCCCGGCAGTGCGAGCGTGCCGCGAAACACCTCGAGCGCGAGCCGTGCGTCGCCGAGCGTGCCGCTGACCCAGATGTCGTCGCCGGTGCGCGCGCCCGATCGCAGCAGCGCCGCGCCGGTGGGCACCTCGCCGAACACCGTAATGCAGATGTTGAGCGGCCCACGCGTGGTGTCGCCGCCCACGAGTTCGCAGCCGTGTTCGTCGGCCAGCGCAAAGAGCCCGCGCGAGAAGCCTTCGAGCCAGGGCTCGTCGACACCGGGCAGTGCCAGCGCGAGCGTGAAGGCCAGCGGCCTGGCGCCGCAGGCTGCAAGGTCGCTGAGGTTCACGGCCAACGCCTTGTGGCCAAGCCGCACCGGATCGACGGTCGAGAGAAAGTGCCGGCCTTCGACCAGCATGTCCGAGGACACGGCGAGCTGCATGCCGGGCGCCGGTGCGAGCAATGCGCAGTCGTCGCCCACGCCGAGCGGAGAGCGCTTGGCGGGGCGTTTGAAGTAGCGTGCGATCAGGTCGAATTCACCCATGGGGCGAGCATAAGCGCTACGACACTCATGCCCGCGCGCGCCGGTTGGACATCACCACGTTGTCCTTCTCGATCGCCTGCCCGCCCTGCATGGCAGCGATCCAGGCCTCGGTGCTCGTCACGGCTGCGAAATTGCTGTGGAACACGACGCTGAACACGCGGTGGATCTCCTCGGCGCTCACCTGACCGGCCGCATTCGAATAAGGCAGCGCGCCGGTGGCATCCGACAGGAACTCCACGTTCAGCCCGCGGTGCATCGCCTCGAACACGGTCGATGCATCGCAGTTCTGGGTCATGTAGCCGGCCACGCTCAGCGTGTCGATCTCGTGGCGCGCGAGCCAGTCGGCAAAGTCGGTGCCGGTGAAGACGCTCGGGAAGGCCTTGGTGATCAGGTGGTCGTGCGGCCGCCTGGCGATTTCCGGATGCAGCTGGCCGTTGTGCGTGTCGGCCCGGAACACCGGGGCGCCCTTGGGCGCATGGTGGCGAACCACCACCACGGGCGTGCCGGCGGCATGGGCCGCGTCCATGGCCCGGGCGATGTTCGGCAGCGACTGCTCGACGGGCGGGTATTCGATCGGCAATCCGCCGCCTTCGAAATACTCGTTCTGCACGTCGATCACGACGAGGGCGCGGCGCGGTGCGGTGGTGTTGCTCATGGTCTTTCTGCTCCGTTGGATGTGTTGTGGAATGAGGTGATTGTTCCCGCCGGGGCGCATGCGAGAAAGTGGCCCGGAAGCCATTCATCGATAAGATCGGGCCATGCAACGCAAACCCGCCGAAACCATCGCCGTCGTGGCTTTCGACGGCATCAGCCCCTTCCACCTGTCCGTGCCGTGCATGGTCTTCGGCGAAGACCGTACCGAATCGGGCGCCCCGCGTTTTCGTCTCCAGGTGTGCGCCGCTCAGCCAGGCCAACTGCAAACCAACGCGGGTTTCACACTCGTGGTGACGCATGGGCTCGAAGCCATCCGGCGGGCGCAGATCGTGGTGGTGCCTTCATGGCGCGACGATGGGAGGCCCGCACCGCCCGCGCTCATTCGTGCATTGCAGGCGGCGCACCGCCGCGGCGCCATCGTGGTCGGGCTGTGCCTGGGGGCCTTCGTGCTGGCCGAGGCGGGCCTGCTCGACGGCCGCCCGGCCACCACGCACTGGAACCTGGCCGAAGCCTTTGCAAGGCAATATCCGAAGGTCATGCTGCAACCCGAGGTGCTGTATGTCGACGATGGCGACGTGCTCACTTCCGCGGGCACGGCCGCGGGCATCGACTGCTGCCTTCACCTGCTGCGCGTACGCTACGGCGCCGAGGCGGCGAACCGTGCCGCGCGGCGCATGGTCGTTGCGCCGCACCGAGAGGGTGGGCAGGCCCAGTACATCGAACGGCCGGTGCCTGCCGCGGCCGAGAGCGACCGCCTCGCGCCGCTGCTCGAATGGCTGGGCCGCCATCTCCACAGCCCGCATGAGCTGGACAGCCTGGCCAGGCGTGCGCTGATGAGCCGGCGCACTTTCACGCGGCGCTTTCGTGAAGCCACCGGCACCACGGTCGGCCAATGGCTGCAGAACCAGCGCCTGGCGCTGGCCCAGCGGCTGCTGGAGACCACCGGCCACCCCGTCGAGCGCGTGGCCACCGATGCGGGTTTCGGCTCGGCGGTATCGCTGCGAAAGCACTTCGTCGCGGCGTTCAAGACCTCGCCCACCGCGTACCGCAGGCAGTTCTCGCAGGAGGTCGTGGCCGCCTGAATCAGATCGATCAGGCGGCGCCGCGGAAGCGCAGCGCTGCCTGCCGCACCACCTCGGCCAGCAGGCGCTCCTTGCCCTGCTTCTCGCGCAGCCATCGCGCATCGTTGCGGTTGGCTTCGACGCTGGTGCGCAGTTCGCCCAGGGCCTGCGTGGCGTTGAGCGCCTCACTGTGCCATTCGAGCTGCGTCATCGTCATGAGGATGTGGTCGCGCAGCGGCATGTGCTGGCCGCTGGCCGGGTCCACGTACACCGCGTCGAGTCCGAAGCGGCAGGCCTGGAAGCGGTTGTAGGTGTAGACGAGGTAGTCGTCTTCCGTCGGCTCGAAGGGCTGCTCCTGCAGAAACCACGCGGCAAGCGACTGTACGTAGCCCGCCAGCGCGGCCGCGCGCTCGACGGTGAGCGGCGTGTCGAACACGCGGATCTCGATGGTGCCGAACTCCGGCTTGGGCCGGATGTCCCAATAGAAGTCTTTCATGCTGCGCACGACGCCGGTGCGGGTCATGCGCTCGAAATAGGCCTCGAACTCTTTCCAGCTCAAGGTGAAGGGCGCGCGGCCCGAGAGCGGAAACGCGAACACCGAATTGAGCCGGGCCGAGTCGAACTGCGTGTCCTGCCCCTGCACGAACGGCGACGAGGCCGACAGCGCGATGAAGTGCGGGATGTAGCGCGACATGCGGTGCAGCATCAGCAGCGCCGCATCGGCGTCGGGGCAGCCGATGTGCACGTGCTGCCCGAAGATGGTGAACTGCTTGCTCAGGTAGCCGTAGAGCTCCGACAGCTCGCGAAAACGCGGCTTGTCGTAGATGCGCCGCTCGTGCCATTGCTGGAACGCATGCGTGCCGCCGCCCACCACCGCGATGTTGAGCTTGTCGGCATTCTTGATCAGCGCCTCGCGAATGGGCGAGAGCTGCGTGATCACGTCCTGCGCCGAGTGGCAGATGTCGGTCGAGATCTCGATCATGCTCGAGGTCATCTCGGGCACCACGCTGCCGGGGAGCGGCGTCTGCGCCATCAGCCGCAGCATGTCTTCGGCGTAGGGCGCAAGGTCGTAGTCGTGCGTGTTGACGAGCTGCAGCTCCAGCTCCACGCCGAGCGACAGCGCTTCGGAGTGGTTGAAGGGCTCGAGCTTGACCACGCGGCGCGCGGGGTCCACGGGCAGCGGTGCGGAACGGAAGTCGTCGCTGTCCGCCGCGTTGGACATGTTGGAGTTGTCGGGAAAAGCCATGGCCGCGGTCATCGCTGCGTGTCCTCCGTGGTGCTGAAGGCCTGGGGCGTCCAGGGCACCGAGCTTTCGCCCACCGCATGGATGGCCACGGTGGCGATCACGGCACCCAGGACTTCCATCAGGAGAATCGAGGGCAGGGCCACCTGCGTGATCATGGTGCCGAGCAGTGGCGACGCGGTGGTGAAGTTCGAAGCGATGAGCAGCGCGATCGACGACAGTGGCGACATCGCGCAGCCGACCCAGAAAGCCTGGTTCCAGCTAGCGCCGCTGCCCGGGTTGGCAATGGCCACGCCGGCGATCTTGGCGAACAGGCGGATGCCGATCACCGCCAGCACCACGCTGGCCACCGGCAGGGTCCAGTCGGCCTGCGCCGCCACGATGGACACCAGCACGAACATCAGCATGGTGAGCAGCGACGAGGCCGTGCCGAGCTGCCGCTGCCAGGCCCAGGGCTTGGGGTTGAGCGTCTTGAGCAGCACCCCGCCGATCAGCGCGGCCAGCGGGGCGGAGCCGCCGACGTGGGCCGTGAGGGCGCTGGCGGCGGCGATGAGCGCGAGCAGCAGGATCGAGGTGTTCTCGCTCGTCGGGCTCATGAAGCGCAGGGCCGTGCGCAGCGCCAGCGCCAGGATGCCGCCGATCACGAACGAAAGGCCGAGCACCACCGCCACCGGATAGAGCTTTTGCAGCAGCGTCTGCGGCGCCCGCTCGATCAGGCCGGCCTGCGCATAGCCGAGCGTCAGCGCATAGAAGGTGTTGAGCGTGGCCAGCGTCATGGCGCGTTCGGTCACCGGCCCCGAGGCGCGGGTGTCGATGATCACGCGGCTCAGCACCGCCGGCGATGCCACGATGGCCATCAGCGCGATCGGGTTGGCCACCGGATCGGGCAGGCCCAGCAGCTGCAGCATCCAGAACACGCCGAAGTAGGTGAGCGTGGCTTCGAGCAGGCTTTGCACCAGCACCATCGGGTTGTGGCGGAACCAGCGCAGCGGCAGCCGGCCACCGGCCTCGAACAGCACCACGGCCGCGCCCAGTTCCAGCAGAAACAGGCTGATGCCGCGCAGCGGCCAGATGGCGCCTTCGAAGCCGGCCAGGCCGACCACCGCGCCGACCGCCGAATAGCCCACCACCTTGGGCAAGCCCAGGTAGCGCTGCACCAGGTGACCGGAGGCGGCGGCCGCGGCCAAGAGGAGCGACCACAGCACGGTCGGCAGGCCCGCCGAAGGGCGCAGCCACTCGGACCAGAAGCCCAGCAGGTCGTTGAAGAGACTCGTCAGATTCATGCAGGTAGAAAAAAGCTGATGGACCGGCTGCGCCAGCGTGCACGGATCGCGCCGCGGATGCGCACGCAGTCACCGAGGTTGACGCCGTGCGCGCGCAGCGCCAGACGAAAAGCGAAATAGAAAACCCACGCGCACGTCGAGCGCGCCCACTCCCTGGAATGGGCGCCACCGCTCACCGAAGCGAGGGCTGCCCGGCCGACAGTGTCGCATGGTGCCATCCCGGCGATGCAGGACAAAGGCGGTTTCTGCCGATCCCCTGATGAAGAAAGGAGTCAGGCCAGAAACACTGCGGAACCGGCTTTGCCGGGCCGCTGGTGTTGCCCCCGAGAGTACTAATGCAATACGCGCGAGACCGGTGCGCCGCCGATGTCCGCCTCCAGCACGAACATCGGAATCGGCACGTCGAAGCGCTCGCCGTCCTCGGTCACCACGAAATAGCTTCCGTGCATGGTGCCGCTCGGCGCCTGCAGGCGGCAGCCGCTGGTATAGCGGAACGATTCGCCTGGCGCCAGGAGCGGCTGCTGGCCGATCACGCCCAGGCCCTTGACCTCCTGGGCATGGCCCGAGGCGTCGTTGATGAGCCAGTGGCGGGCAATGAGCTGGGCACCGATTTCGCCCACGTTGGTCAGGGTGACGGTGTAGGCAAAGGTGTAGATCTTGTCCTTCGGCGAGGACTGGTCCGCGAGATAGCGCGGCTCTACTTGGACACTGATGGGGCTTTGCGGCATGCGCGCGATGGTAACTGGAGCCTTCTCTTGCGCTGCTTTCCGGGTTTTGCGCCGGCTGCGACAATCGGCGCATGAGCACGCCGTTCCGCATCGCCCCCTCCATTCTTTCCGCCGATTTCGCCCATCTGGGCGACGAACTGGGCAAAGTCATCGCCGCCGGCGCCGACTGGATCCATTTCGACGTGATGGACAACCATTACGTGCCGAACCTGACCTTCGGACCGATGATCTGCAAGGCCCTGAAGCCCTACGCCAAGACGGCGGACGGGGAGCCGGTGCCGATCGACGTGCACCTGATGATCCAGCCGGTCGACGCGCTGGCCGCATCTTTCGCGGAAGCGGGCGCCGACTACATCAGCTTTCACCCCGATGCCTCGCCGCACGTGAACCGCAGCATCCAGGCCATCAAGGGCGCGGGCTGCAAGGCGGGGCTGGTGTTCAACCCCGGCCTGGGCCTGGAAGCGCTCGACTGGGCCATCGACGACATCGACCTGATCCTGATCATGTCGGTGAACCCCGGCTTTGGCGGGCAGAGCTTCATCGATTCGGCGCTGCGCAAGATCGAACTCGCGCGCAAGCGCATCGAGCAGAGCGGCCGCGACATCCGCCTGGAGGTGGACGGCGGCATCAAGGCCGACAACATTGCGCGCGTGGCTTCGGCCGGCGCCGACACCTTCGTGGCCGGCAGCGCGATTTTCAACGCCAAGGACTACGGCGCGGTGATCTCGTCGATGCGCGAGCAGCTCGCCGGCGTGGGCAAGAAGTAAGTCCGGCTCAGCGCTTGACCTTGTCGTTGTAGACGCGGTCCGTCACGGGGCCGCGGTCGGTGTCGACCGTGCCGCGCTCGATGTCGTCATGGCCCCTGCGGCCCACCTCGGGCGGCTGCCCGTCCTGCGCTTCCTGGCTGTCCGAAGACTGGTCATGTTCGTGGGGCAGGCGCGGCGCCGAATCGCCGCCCTGTTCGATCTTGGTGTCGCCGCCGCCGGCGTCCCGCACCGGGTCTTCCGGGGTGCTGGGTTCCTTCGGACGGGGCTTGCTGCTGGTCATGGCGCTTTCCTTCTCGATGGGGTCAGGCTGAAGCCTGCATGGCACCCGGCGCGCTTCCGGTAGGACAGGCGAGGCATGCCCTGTAGGCCCCCCGCGCCGGACCTCGGGCGGCCTTGCTTGCGGGTCATGTGGATGATTGCGCCGCTATGAAACGAGTAGCAGCTTTGCGCCAAGGGCAAGGCCTCCGCAATAATCGCCCGCATGTCCTCCGATCCTTTTGCCGGCGCCGCCACCGACAGCCTGCGCATCCACACCGTGGCCTCGCTGAACCCCGGTCCCCGGCTGCTCGTGATGGGCGGGGTGCATGGCGACGAAACCTGCGGCACCGTGGGCATCGAGCGCGTGTTGGCCGAACTCGACAGCGGCTCGCTCCAGCTGCTGCAAGGCCAGCTCACCCTTGTGCCCGTGGCCAATCCGCTCGCGCGGCGGCGCCTGCAGCGCGAAGGCGAGCGCAACCTCAACCGCCTGTTCAAGCCGAGCGAGGCGCCTGCCGACTATGAAGGCCGCGTGACCAACCTGCTGTGTCCGGTCATCGAGCGGCACGACGTGCTGCTCGACCTGCACTCCTTCCAGAGCGAGGGCGAGGCCTTCGCGATGATTGGCCCGCGAGACAACGCCGGCCAGCTGGAGCCCTTTGCCCGCGCCAGCGAGGAGGGGCTGCTCGCACTGCACCTGGGCACGCCCATCGTGGTGGAAGGCTGGCTCGACATCTACGCCGCCGGACTCGCGCAGCGCGCGGCCGGCGCTGCGGTCGGCGACGACGCGCTCGACTTCGGCCGCGGCACCAACGAATACATCCGCAACTGCGGCGGCTATGGCGTCACGCTCGAATGCGGCCAGCACCGGGACCCGCAGGCGCCCGAGGTGGCGTGGCGCGCCATTCGCCGCGCCCTCGCGCTGCTCGGCATGGCGCCGCTGCCGCCAGGGTTGGCGATCGAGCCGCCCAGGCCGCCCCAATTGCTGCGCCTTTCGAGCGTGACGGACCGGCTCGATGAGGAAGACAGCTTCGTGCGCGACTGGGCCACCTTCGATCCGGTGCAGCGCGGCGAGCCCATCGGCATGCGCCACGACGGCACGCTGGTGAGCGCGCCGGACGACGGGTTCATCGTCTTTCCCAATGCGCTGGCGCTGCCCGGCGCCGAATGGTTCTACTTCGCGCGTCCGAGCGAACGCGTGCTCGGCCCCGTGGCCAGCGCCGCCAACGTCGCATCGGCCTGAAGCATCCCTCCTTCCCCCTCTGGGGGAAGGCTGGGATGGGGGCAGGCAGAGCGCTCGGTGGGCACGCCGCATGCCCCCATCCCAGCCCTCCCCGGGAGGGGAGGGAAAAAATACCGGCCTGGGCCCTACGGCGCGCGCCGCCGCGCTCCTACATCGCGCAACGGCCCCGGGCGAAAGTCTGGAGGCCATGGCAGTCTCGAAAAAGGCACCTCTGCCGCGCATCACCCATGCCGAGCGCGTGATCGATGCCGCGAGCGGCATCACCAAGGGCGAGCTCGCGGCCTACTACGCCACCGTGGCGCCGTTGATCCTGCCGCACCTCGAGGGCCGCCCCGTGGCGCTGGTGCGCGCGCCGGAGGGCGTGGGCGGCGAGCTGTTCTTCCAGAAACACGCGCAGCACAGCGACATCGCCGGAATCAAGCTGCTCGATCCGGCACTGGATCCGGGGCACGACCCGCTGCTGCAGATCGACACCGCGCAGGCATTGCTGGGCGCCGCGCAGTTCAACACCATCGAGCTGCACACCTGGAACGCCACCTCGCGCGCCCTCGGCAAGCCCGACCGCATGACCTTCGACCTCGATCCGGGCGAAGGCGTCGACTGGCAGCAGATGCAGGAGGCGGCACTGCTGGTGCACGTGCTGCTGGACGAACTGGGCCTGCCGGCGTTCGTGAAGACCAGCGGCGGCAAGGGGCTGCACGTGGTGGTGCCGCTCCGGCGCCAGTTCGGCTGGGACGAGGTCCGGGGCTTCTCGCGCGCCATCGTCGAGCACCTGGCGCGCACCGTGCCGGAGCGATTCGTCGCCAAGAGCGGTCCGCGCAACCGCGTGGGCAAGATCTTTGCGGACTATCTTCGCAACGGCTTCGGGGCCACCACCGCCAGTGCCTGGTCGGCGCGCGCCCGCCCGGGCCTGGGCGTGTCGGTGCCGCTGGCCTGGGAAGAGCTGCCGGACCTGGGTAGTGCCGCGCACTGGACGGTTGCCAACATCGGCGAGCGACTGGCCGTCGGCAACACGCCCTGGAATGCGATGGAACGCAGCCGCACGGCGCTGGGCGCTGCGATGCGGACGCTGGGCTACCTGCCGTAGCGCACGGGGCCTACTGCGGGATTTCGTCGGTCGTCACTTCGAAGCGCTGCAACGAGTTGACGCCGAACACCATGGTGATCGGCACGTCGGCCGCATCGCGTCCGCGCGCAATCACGATGCGCCCGATGCGCGGCACGTTGTGGCGCGCGTCGAAGGTGTGCCAGCGCTCGCCCAGGTACACCTCGAACCAGGCGCTGAAGTCCATCGGATACGGCACGGGCGGAATGCCGATGTCCCCGAGATAGCCCGTGGCATAGCGCGCCGGAATGTTCATGCAGCGGCACAGCGTGATGGCCAGGTGGGCAAAGTCCCTGCACACGCCCGTGTGCTCGCGAAAGCCCTCGAGCGCGGTGCGCGTGGGCCGCGCGGTCTGGTAGTCGAAGCGCAGGTGCTCGTGCACGAAGCTGCAGATGGCCTGCACGCGGTGCCAGCCCGGCGCCACGCTGCCGAAGGTGTCCCATGCGAACTGCAGCAGTTCGCTGTCGACCTCGCAATAGCGGCTCGGCAGCAGGAAGGGCAGCGCCGACACCGGCAGGTCGGCCGCCGCGTGTTCGACGGCGCCGTAGTCCACCGGGTCGGCCCAGCCGGGATCGAACACCACCGCATGGTTGCGCAGCCGCACGCTCGTCACGCCCGCGGGAATGCGCACGCGCGCGCAGTGGTTGTCGAAGCTGTCCATGAAGTAGTCGGTGTGCAGCGCCGGGGTGATGGTGATGTGCTCGCCGTCCTGGAGATCCGCCGCGCGCGAGGGATGAACCTGCAGCATGTAGATCAAGGCCGTGGGTGCCGTGACGGCGAGCTCGATGTCGAAACCGATCCTGATCTGCATTTGCTTTTTCCCTGTGTGTGAATCGTGTGTTGTCGGTGTCGTGCAAGCAGGCTTCATGCCGTCTGCGCCGATGCTATCGAGAGCCTCGTGCCGCGGCACGCGGGCGGATACGCCAGGCGCCGTAGGCGGGGGCCAGGGGGTGTCGGTGCGCTCCTACCTTTTTGGCGCCGCCTCTCCCACACCCGAGGGCGAGCCGCCACTACGGGTAACAGTGTGAGAAAAACATAACCTTTGGATTCGCTCGCAACCGCCTCGCGATCTCGCTTTGGTCGCTTCATGGAGGCTGCAGCGCAAGCATCGAGTCATTGAAATCTGATCTGCTGGAGCGAATCATGGAGTTTTCTTCGCTGTTCGATTCACTCACCGGTGCCTGGGGAGATGAAATCCTTTTTTGGGTGGTGGCCGCCGTGGCGGGCTTCATTTGCCTGATTGCGCTGGTGAACGTGCTGGACCTTTTTATCGACAACGAAGTTGACCCTCCCATGAAAGATCATCGATGACGCCTCAGAACAAGGCCGCCGCCGGACGCCGGTCAAAGGCCACGGATGGCAGCAATGCCAAGCAGCAGCAACTCGATGGCTTCGCGACCGATCATGCGCCCAATCTGACGACCAACCAGGGTCTTCAGATTCCCGACAACCACAACTCGCTCAAGGCCGGGTTGCGCGGGCCCACGCTGCTCGAAGATTTCATCCTGCGCGAGAAGATCACGCACTTCGACCACGAGCGCATTCCCGAGCGCGCGGTGCACGCGCGCGGCTCCGCGGCACACGGCTTCTTCCAGGTCTACAAGTCGATGTCGCAGTTCACCTCGGCCGACTTCCTGCAGGACCCGGATGCGAAAACGCCCGTTTTCGTGCGTTTCTCGACCGTGGCCGGCTCGCGCGGTTCGGCCGACACGGTGCGCGACGTGCGCGGCTTTGCCGTCAAGTTCTACACCCGCGAAGGCAATTACGACCTCGTGGGCAACAACATGCCGGTGTTCTTCATCCAGGACGCGATGAAGTTCCCCGACCTCATCCACGCCGTCAAGCCCGAGCCGCACCACGAAATGCCGCAGGCCGCGAGCGCGCACGACACCTTCTGGGACTTCGTCTCGCTGATGCCCGAGAGCACCCACATGCTGATGTGGGCGATGTCGGACCGTGCCATTCCGCGCAGCCTGCGGATGATGGAAGGCTTCGGCGTGCACACCTTCCGCTTCGTCAACAACCGCGGCGAGAGCCACTTCGTGAAGTTCCACTGGAAGCCGAAGCTCGGCATCCATGGCCTGGCGTGGGACGAAGCGCAGAAGATCGCGGGCAAGGACCCCGACTTTCACCGCCGCGACCTGTGGGAGGCCATCGAGCGCGGCGACTTTCCCGAATGGGAACTGGGCGTGCAGCTCATCGCGCCGGACAAGGCGCAGTCGCTCGGCTTCGACCTGCTGGACCCGACCAAGCTCATTCCCGAAGAGATGGTGCCCGTGCAGCGCATCGGCCGGCTGGTGCTCAACCGCAACCCCGACAACTTCTTTGCGGAAACCGAGCAGGTCGCGTTCCATCCGGGGCACGTGGTGCCCGGCATCGACTTCAGCAACGATCCGCTGCTGCAGGGCCGCCTGTTCTCGTACACCGACACGCAGATCTCGCGGCTGGGCGGCGCGAACTTTCACGAGCTGCCCATCAACAAGAGCGTGTGCCCGTTCCACAATTTCCAGCGCGACGGCATGCACCGCCAGACCATCTCGCGCGGCCAGGTGGCCTACGAGCCCAATTCGCTCGGCGACGGCAAGGAGTTCAGGGTCGACGGCGGCAGCGTCGGCTTCCAGGCGTATCCCGATGAGACCGGGGGGACCAAGGTGCGCCGGCGCAGCCCCACGTTCGACGACCACTTCACGCAGGCGCGGCTGTTCTTCAACAGCCAGAGCGCAGCCGAGAAGGAGCACATCGTGGCGGCCTTCCGCTTCGAGCTTTCGAAGGTGGATGTGCCGGCGATCCGGCAGCGCATGGTCGACAACCTCGCGCACGTCGACGAGAAGCTCGCGCGCCGCGTGGCCGAGCCGCTGGGCATCGGTGCGCCTGACGCCAAGGCCGCCGCGGGCCGCGCAGGCTTTCGTGAACACCGCATGACATTGCCGATCGAGGAATCGCCCGCGCTCAGCATGGCCGACACCGGCGACGGCTCGATCCGCACGCGCAAGATCGCGATCCTGGTGGCGGACGGTATCGACTCCGCATCGCTCAAGCCGATCCGCGATGCGCTCGAGCAGGCCGGCGCGCGCTGCAAGGTGGTCGGCCCGCGCCTGGGCACTGTTGCCAGCGCATCGAAGCGGCAGATCGACATTGACATGACCTTTGCCAACGCACCTTCGGTGATGTTCGATGCCGTGCTGGTGCCCGGCGGCAGCCTGGGCGCCGCGGCGCTCGCGGGCACGGGCGATGCCGTGCACTTCGTGCTCGAGGCCTACAAGCATTGCAAGGCCATCTGCACCGTGGGCGAGGGCGTGCGGCTGCTGTCGACACTGGGCATTGCCGCCGACACGCCACCGGGCAGCCTGCCTCCCGGCGTGGTGGTGGCCGCCACCCCGGTGACCAACCTCGGAGACGCCACTGCGGCCACGCAGATCGCGCAGGACTTCATTGCCGCGATCGCCAAGCATCGCCATTGGGACCGCACCGACATCGATTCGGTCCCCGCATGAAATAGTCCTTTTGCGCTAGACCGTCTTGCGAATAGGCGGGGCGCAGGGCCGCTTCTAGACTTTCCCCACGAGGCCTGAACGGCGCGCACTTCCGCGACGTCGACCCCCGCAACCGCGGGCACACGGGCCGCGCGCGGGGGTCCAATGACGTGGTTTTCGAGAACGGGATGGGGGCGCTCGGCACGTCGTGCAGGAGTCGCGGGTGCCCTCGGGCTGGCTGGCATTCTTCTGCTGGGCCATGGGCCGTTGGCATCGGCACAACAGCAGCAGGCGCCCAACGCCGAGGCCGCGGCCAGCAAGGCCGAACAGGCCCGGCTTGAGGACACCGACACTTTGCTGGCACTGACCAGCGAGGGCGCGGTGCTCTACGGGCAAGACGCCGTCAAGCTCTCCGGCTACCAGTACTGCAGCCAGGCGGTGGCCTTGGCCGAGGCCGGTGAATTCCGCCAGAGCGTGCGCGCCGCGAGCAAGGCGCTGCACCTGGCCAATGCCACGCGCGATCCGAACCTCATGGCCATGGCCAACCGCGACCTGGCCATCGTCTACAGCTATTCGGGCCAGCTCGACAAGGCCGAGGAGTTTGCGCGCGAGGCGCTCAGGCACCCGGCGCGCGACCCCAAGCTGGTGGTCGGCCCGGTGCAGAAGGTGATCGGCGACGTGCGCACGCGCCGCGGCGACTACGCCGGCGCCGTGCTCAGCTATGACGAAGCGCTGGCCAACAGCTCGCCGCGCTATGCGCCGCTGGTGCAGGCCTCGCTCGTCAATGCGCTCATCGAATCGGGCGATGCCGCAAGGGCGCGCGAGACGCTCGGCAGCATGGCGCCGCCCAAGGATGCGCCGCTCACCGCGCAGCTCGACCGCACCCGCGCGCGGCTGCTGCTGGCCGAGAACAAGCCGGCCGAGGCCCGCGACCTGTACCGCGCGCTCACCGCGCGCCAAGTGGGCACCGACACCGAGTACTACCGCCTCTGGGCCTGGGACGGCGTGGCGCGCAGCGAACTCGCGCTGGGCCAGAAGCAGGCCGCGGCCGAAGCCATGGCGCGCGCGCTGGGCGGCGTCGACCAGGTGCGCGCGAGATTCCGCAGCGAAGAATTCAAGATGGGCCTGTTCTCGGACCTGCAATCGGTGTTCGAGCGCGGCGTGTCGATCTACAGCGACGCGGGCGATGCGCGCCAGGCCTTCGAAGTGAGCGAGCGCAGCCGCTCGCGCGCGCTGCTCGACGCGGTGCGCGGCCGCGCGAAGATCAGCGACCGGGCCGCGAACATCGTCGACCTGGCCACGCTGCAGGGCGCCCTGGCGCCCGACGAGCGCGTGGTGCAGTTCCATTCGCTGCCCGACCGGCTGCTGGTGTGGGTCGTGAGCCCCTCCGGCATCGAGGCCAAGACCGTGGCGGTGCGCCGCGACGAACTCACCGAACTGGTCGAGGTGTTTCGCAACTCGATCGTGCGCGGCCGCCGCACCGCCATCACCAATGCCGAGAAGCTCGGCGCGGCGCTGCTCGGCCCGCTCGGCCTCGTGCCGGGGCAGCGGCTCATCGTGGTGCCCCATGGGCCGCTGCACTACCTGCCGTTCCAGGCGCTGCGCTTGAACGGCCGCTACGTCATTGAGCAGCATCCAGTGGCCGTCGCACCGTCGATCAGCATCGCCGTGCAGCTGGCGCAGCGCACGCCGCGCGTGAGCGCATCGCTCACTGCCTTCGGCAATCCGCGCATCGAAGACAAGTACGACCTGCCGGGCGCCGAGATCGAAGTGAAGCAGCTCGCGCAACTGTTCCCGCGCAACACCGTGTACATGGGCGCCGCGGCCACCAAGACGCAGTTCCGCGACATGTCCGCGCGTTCGCCGCTGATGCACGTGGCGGCCCATGCCGAGGCCGACGCGGTCGATCCGCTGTACTCGCGCATCCTGCTGGCCAACGAAGGCGGCAAGCAGAACTTTCTCGAGGCGCACGAAATCCTCGGCCTGCCGATGGACGGCACGGCGCTGGTCACGCTCTCGGCCTGCGAGTCGGGGCTGGGGCGCATCGCGCAGGGCGATGAGGTGCTGGGCTTCACGCGCTCCTTTCTTTCCGCCGGCAGTTCGAGCCTGATTGCTTCGCTGTGGCCCGTGTCGGACGACGCGACCGCCGTGCTCATGGGCACGCTCTACGGCGAGCTGTCCAAGGGCCGCGACATCCAGAAGGCGATGCAGGCCGGACAGCTGGCCGTGCTGAAGGATCCCAAGATGTCCCATCCCTTCTTCTGGGCCCCGTTCAACCTGATCGGCAACTGGCGCCTCACGGTGGGGAGTTGACATGAAAAAGCACCCAGAACACAAGCAATCCGCAGCACAACACGCGGTGGAGCACTGAGATGCGCGTTCGCCAACGATCCACGCCCATTGCCTTTGCGGTCACTGCCCTGGTGGGGGCAACGTTGCTGGTCGCAGCCCAGCGCGCGCACGCGGCCGAGCCCGAAGTCAATACCTTGCTGCCGACCAAGGACCCATGCGGCACCTGCGACCGCCCGGTCGCCCAGGCCACGGGCACTGTCGCGCCGCAAAGCCTGCCCGCGCCGCCGCAACCGCCCGCCGCCTCGTTCAAGCTCAACGACCTGCGCCTCAACGGCGCGAAGGCACTGACCAACGAGGAACTGCAGTCGATCACCGCGCCCTACATCGGACGCAATGTCACGCTCGGCGATCTCGAAAGCCTGGCGCAAGCCATCACCGCGCGCTACAAGGAGCGCGGCTACTTTCTCGCGCAGGCCGTGGTGCCGGTGCAGACCGTGCGCGACGGCGTCGTCGAGATCAGCGTCATCGAAGGCCGGCTCGGCAAGGTCGACGTGACGGTAGCGCCCGATGCGCCCCTCAGCGAGGCGCGCGTGCGCGGCTTCCTCGCGCCGCTGCGGCCTGGCGAAGCCGTGAGCGCACCGGCTTACGAGCGCTCGATGCTGCTGCTGTCGGACCAGCCGGGCATCAAGGTTTCGTCGGGGCTGCAGGAAGGCACGCAGCCTGGCACCACCGATCTTTCGGTCGAAGTCGTCGCGGCGCCGCGCTGGGCCTTCACGGCCGAGGCCGACAACCACGGCACCAAGGAATCGGGGCGCTTTCGCGTCGGCGGCACCGCGCGCTGGCTCAGCCCCTTCGGCATCGGCGACAACCTCGACATGCGTGCGATGGTGTCCAACAACAGCGGGCTGCAATTCGGCCGCGTGGCCTATGAGGCACCCATCGGCACCAGCGGCCTGCGCGCCGGCCTCGGGCTCGCGCGCGTCAACTACGAGCTTGGCGGCGAGTTCGCCGAGCTCGGCGCGCAGGGCAAGGCGGACGTGCTCGATTTCTCGCTCAACTACCCGCTCATCCGCCAGCGCCAGCAGAACCTGTTCCTGCGCCTGGGTGCCGACGTAAAGAACCTGACCGACGAGATGAATGCGGTCGATTTCACCTCGAAGAAGCGCGTGCACGGCTTTGGCCTCGGCTGGGCCTGGGAGCGGCGCGACGAGATGTTCGGCGGCGGCTACTGGGCCAGCTCGGGCACGCTCTACCGCGGCGACCTCTCGATCCGCGATGAGCAGAGCCGCGCGTTCGACCAGAGCATCGCAGGCAATCACACCGAGGGCGGCTACACCAAGCTGACTTTCCAGCTCTCGCGGCTGCAGGCCATCGTGCCGAACCATTCGCTCTATGTGTCGGTCGGCGGGCAATGGGCCAGCAAAAACCTGGATGCCTCCGAGAAGCTCTCGCTGGGCGGTGCGCGCGCGGTGCGCGCCTACCCGTCCGGGGAGTTGCTGGTGGACGAGGGCGCGATCGGCATCGTCGAATGGCGCTGGTCCCTCAACTCGGAGCTCACGCCCTTCGTGTTCTACGACGCCGCGCGCGGAAAGATCGTGCGCGATCCTTCACCGTTCGACACCTCCGCCAACCGCCACAGCCTGCGGGGTTTCGGCATCGGCCTCTCATGGGCCCGGCCCGGCAACTTCTCGATCAGCGCGACGCTCGCCTGGCGTGACGGCACACGGCCCGCGCAGACCGATGGCGGTGGCCGCAACCCGCGTTTGTACGTGCAGGCGCAAAAGGTGTTCTGACATGGCAATGCACAACCGTTCCCCACGATTCCAACCGCGCCTGCAGCTGCGCCCCGTCGCGCTCGCGCTGGTGTGCCTGGGCCTGGCGCCCGCGCTGGCCCAGACCCTGCCCACCGGTTTCTCGGCCATTGCCGGAGGCGTGACCACCGCGACGCCAAACGCCGCGACGATGAACATCAACCAGACGACGGCCCGTGCCATCGCGCAGTGGAACACCTTCTCCATTTCGACGGGCGCCACGGTCAACGTTGCGCAGCCGAGCGCCAGCAGCGTGCTGCTGAACCGCGTGATCGGCGGAGAGGCCTCGACCATTGCCGGATCGCTCAACGCGAATGGCCGCGTCTTCCTGGTCAACCCGGCCGGCGTGACGTTCTCGAAGGGTTCGTCGGTCAGCGTCGGCGGGCTGGTCGCTTCGACACTGGACATGTCCACCAGCAACGCCGATTTCATGGCCGGTGCGTCCAAACTTGAGTTCAGGCAGCCGGACGGCGCATTCGGCACCGTGGACAACCAGGGCAACATCACGCTGGTGGGCAGCGGCGGCACCGCGGCGCTCATCGGATCGCGGGTATTCAACAGCGGCAGCATCATTGCCGACGGCGGCACGGCCGCCATGGCGTCGGGCGAGACCGTCACGCTCGACTTTGCCGGCGACGGGCTCACCACGCTGCGGGTGACGCCAGGCCTATACAGCGGCGTGGCGAACAGCGGCACCATGCAGGCCAACGGCGGCCGTGTGGCGCTGGTGGCGACGAGCGGCTCGGAAGTGTCGAACGGCGTGGTCAATTTCCGCGGCGTGCTGCGAGCCGACTCCATGGCTTCGCGCAACGGCGAAATCATCTTGGACAGCGGCCTGTCGTCCGAGGGCGTGCGCATGACGGGCGGCCTGGTGTCCGCGGCGGGCAATGGCGCCGGCCTCACGGGTGGCACCATCGACATCAAGGGCCGCGCGATCGGTCTGGTGCCTTACACGCCTCCGCTCATCATCGACGTTTCCGCGCCCGTGGAGCCACCGCCACCGCCGCCCGGAAACGACGACCGCGGCGTCCTCGACGCGAGCGGCAGCGCGGGCGGCGGGCGCATCCGCCTTTATGCGAACGCGGTGACCGAAATCGGCGATACCGGCGCGATCGCGTTCGGCGCCGGTTCGATCCTGCGCGCAGACGCCGTTGCATCCGGCAGCGGCGGCGACGTTCGCGTGCTGGCCGAGCGCACCCTGCGTGCCTTCGGCAGCATCTCGGCGCGCGGCGGCGCGGGCGGCGGAAACGGCGGCTTCATCGAAACTTCCGGTGGTTTCGCCGCGCCCGCCGATGGGCTCGGCGGCGGCTTCAGCATCGACGGGCTGCGCGTGGACGCCGCCGCGCCTGCCGGCACCGCGGGCACCTGGCTCATCGACCCGTTCAATGTCGACATCGTTCCCGGTGCCGCGGCCGGCACGCTGCCGACCAACCCCTTCGAACCGCTCGCGGCCAGCACGATCCAGGACGGCGACATCAATGCGGCCCTGAACGGCGGCACCAGCGTGCGCATCACGACTGGCGATCCCGGGGCGGGTTCGCCCACGGATGGCGACATCCGGATGTTCAACGGCGTGCGCATCAACTACAGCACCGCCAACGGTCCGTTGACCTTCCAGCTCGACGCCCACCGCAGCGTGCGCGGCGACGCCAACGTGGTGATCGAGTCCTCGGGCGCCGGCGGGCCGCTCGACGTGGTGTTCAACACCGACGTCAACGGCGGGGGTGCCGCGACCGGTGGCGGACAGGTGAGCTACAGCGGCGACATCTACACCAACGGCGGCAATGTGGTGATGAACGGCGCCTGGTCGGCCTCGGGGGCGGGCCCGAGCGTGAACCTCAACGGCAACGTCATCGACACGCGCGTCGGCCGCACCGATGCCGGTGCGGGCGGCTCCGTGACGATCTTCGGCAACACCAGCGGGCCATCGGGCGGCGGCTTCACGGAAGCGGCGGTCAACATCAGCGGCGTGCAGATCGCCACCTCGACCGGCAACGTCGACATCACGGGCATCGGCGCCAACACCAGTGGCGTGCGGCTCGGCTCGCGCTTCACGGTCACCGGCTCGCCGAACCGGCAGACCGACATCTCGACCACCAGCGGCAACATCACGCTGCGCGGCATCGGTAACTTCTCGGGCAACAGCAGCGAGAACCCGGGCCATGGCGTGGTGCTCAATAACGCGGTGCTTCGCTCGGTCGACGGCAACATCGCGGTGCGCGGCCTGCGCCAGGCCGGCGCAGCCGGTCCGGGCACTGGAGGGGACGGAGTGCTGCTGCGCAACGGCTCGCGGATCGCGACCACCGGCAGCGGCAGCATCGAGATCACGGGCCAGGCCGAGGGCAACGGCGCCGGCGTGCGGCTCGGGCCCGTGGCGCCCGTGCCGGGCGTGTTCCCAACGGTGCTCGCGGGCGTCTCCGTGTCTTCGGCCGGCGGCAACGTCGTGCTGCGCGCCAGCAACGACGGCAGCACCGATGCGCTGGTCATCGATGGCACCGCGAGCGCGGGCAACGTCGTCAACCTTCGTCCCGGCGGCGTGGCTGCCGACGGCACGGCCTTCGACCAGGTTGCGACGCCGATCACGCTCGGCGGCACGGCCAGCACGGGCTTCGCGGTGTCGGCCGACGAGTTCTCCCGCATCTCGGCCGGCAACGCCGTGGTGGCGGGCAGCAATGCGCATGCGGCCGACATCAACGTCGTGGGGCCGCTCGCCCTGGCCTCGGGCCTCACGCTGCAGAATGGGGGCGGCGGCAACATCGCACTGCAGGCCCCCATCACGGCGCCGCGCGTGGGCCTGGTGTCGGCCGGCAACATCACGCAGACCGCGGCGGCGCCGATCACGGCCGGCACGCTGCTGGCCCTTTCCACCGGCGGCAGCGTGCTGCTCGACCGGGCGGCCAACAACGTGAGCGCGAACACGCTGGGCGGGGGGGCGGCAGGCGCGTTCCGCTACCAGGATGTGGACGAGCTGCGCGTCGGCCCCGTGTCGATCATCGGCTACGACGCGGCCGGCAACGCGCCGCAGGTGGTGTCGGCCGGCTCGATGGCCGCGGACACGGTGTTCGTGCGCACGCTGAGCGGCGACCTGCAACTCGGCACGGCGGTGAGCAGCACCTCCGGCACCGACCTGGTTGCCGCGGCGCGCTTCCAGAACGTGGGTGGTGCCAGCCTGGGCGGCGCACCGTGGCGGGTGTGGGCCGACACCTGGGTCGGTGAAACGCGCGGCGGCATCGCCGGCTCGGGCCTGCTGCCGAATCTCTACAACTGCGCCTACCTGGGCCTGTGCGGCGTGACCGTGTCGCCGGGCGACAACCACTTCATCTATGCGCAGCGGCCGACCGCCACCGTCGTGATCGGCAATGCGTCCCGACCGGCCGGCCTGAACAACCCGCTCTTCACCTGGAGCATCACGGGCCTGATCCTCGGCGACCGCGGCGCCGGCTTCAACGGTGCGGTGGGCACCGCGGCCACGCGGTCGAGCCCGCCCGGCGCCTATGCGATCAACGGCAGCTTTACCTCGGCCGAAGGCTATCTGGTCAATGTGGTGCCGGGAACGCTCACGGTCGGCGGCTTTCCGCAGATTCCGCAGGTCGACGTGATCCGCGAACTGCCGACCACCTGGCTCTACGACCGCAACATCGGTCCGCCACCGATCTGCTTCGCGACGGGCCCGCTGGAAGGCGACCGCGCTTCGCAGGGCAACGACGTGCTGGCGCGCGAATGGTCGCGCGTGCGCTCGCGGCCGAATCTCACGAGTTGCGTCGACTCCGAGAAGCGCAACGGCTGCGCCGATTTCTAGGGGCTAGCCCGCAGCGCCGAAGCGGCCCGTGTAGGTGCGCAGGCCCTGGTGCGCCAGGTCGGACTGCGCATCGATGTGGACCTTGCCGCCCAGCGCCTGCCAGCGACGGCAGAACGCATAGTCCTCGCTCAGGTAGCGGCCATTGCCGGGCTCGGCCAGCAGGTCGAAGAACCGGTAGTGCGGCCACGCTTGCGCCGCGGCATCGCGCGACGGCTCGGGCGTGTAGCGCAGGTCGGGCCGGGCGTCGGCCAGGCGCTCGAACACCGAGCGCGCGATCAGCATGAAGCCCGTGGGCGCATCGAGCACCTCGACGAAACCGTCGTCATCGATTGCGCGCGCGCCGGTCCATGCGTTGGCCGGAAAGCGCGCATGCCGAGCCTCGAAGTCGGCGCGCGTGCTGCCCGCGGGCAAGGCCTCGCGCAGGCCACCGGCGGGCCAGCCGTCCTCCTTGAGCGGATAGACACCGGCCACCACGTCGCGGCCGGCCAGCAGCAGCCGCAACGCCGCTGCGGGCTCGAAGCCGATGTCGGCATCGATCCAGAACAGATGCGTCCAGCGCGTGTCGGCCATGAACTCGGCGACCAGCCGGTTGCGTGCGCGCGGAATCAGGCTGTCGCCGTCGAGGAAGCGCGTCTGCATCGAAAAGCCGTGGGTCCAGGCGAGGTTCACGAGGCCGAGCAGGCTGCGCACGTAGATCGAGGTCAGCGCGCCGTTGTAGTTTGGCGTGGCGACGAAGGGCCGGATGTCTTTCAGGGCGGCAAGGTCGAGCATCGGTGATGAGATTCGGTAGGTGGGCGTTCAGGCCGGTGTGGCCGCATGCCGCCGCGTGGTGAGCAGTGCGCGCAGCTTGGCCGGCGCGACCGGCTTGGTCAACAGCATCACGCCGCCATGCCGCAGGCGCTGCAGCACCTCGGGCCCGGTGGCGCCGGAGACGAGCACGGCCAGCGCGTCGGGCTGCAGCCGCTTGGCGGCGGTGATCACGTCCATGCCGTCGTCGTCGCCGGCCAGTTGCAGGTCGCACAGCACGGCATCGAAATGCAGGTCGCCCGTGCCCAGCCGCGCGATGGCCTCGGCGCCGGTGGAAACGCATTCGACCTGGCAGCCCCATTGCTCCAGCAGGGCGCGGCTGCCGTCGAGGATGACCGGGTCGTCGTCGATCACCATGCAGTGCAGGCCTGCGAGGGGCGTGAGCGCCACGGGCAGCGGCGCGGGCGTGGTGGCCTCGTCGGCATGGGCCGCGGGCACGGTGAGCGCAAAGGTGCTGCCGGCCTGCAGCGCCGATCGCACCGTGATGCGGGTGCCGAGCAGCGCGGCAATGCGCGCGCAGATGGCCAGGCCCAGCCCGAAGCCGCGGCGGCGGTCGCGCTCGGTGTTGGCCACCTGGTAGAACTCCTCGAAGATCCGGCCCTGGTGGATGGGCGCAATGCCCACGCCGTTGTCGCGCACCTCGATGCGGACGTTGTCGCCGTCCTTGCGGCTGCGCCGCGCGGCCACCAGCACGGTGCCGCCCGAAGGGGCATGGCGCAGCGCGTTGGCCACCAGGTTGCCGACGATGCGCTGCAGCAGCGCCGCGTCGCTGCGCACCGCAAGGCCGCGGTCGCTCCAGCGCAGCCGCACGCGGGTTTCCGACGCGGTGGCCGCATGCTGCGCATCGAGCTGGTCGAACAGCGCGGCCAGCGGCACCTTGGTGATCGTGGGGGTCAGCACCTGGGCATCGAGGCGGGAGATTTCGAGCAGGTCGTCGAGCAGCACGCCCATGAACTCGGTGCTCTCCTGCAGGCGCAGCACGGCCGGGCGCTGCGCGGGGCTGGCGCCCGGCAGCAGGCCGTCGATAAAAAGCCCCATGGCATGCAGCGGCTGGCGCAGGTCGTGGCTGGCTGCGGCCAGGAACCGAGCACGCGACAGCGCCGCCTGTTCGGCCTCGGCCATGCGCTGCAGCGCCACCGCCGTGGCTTCGCGCACGCGCTCCTCGCTGATGCGGCGGTTGCTCTGCAGCCGCTCGGCCAGCCGGTCGATGTCGCGCGCGAGCACCGCGAGTTCGTGCGAGTCGCCCCTGCCGGCCACCGGCGGCGCGTGGTGCGAATCGCCCTCGACCACGTCGCAGCGCGCCTCGAAATGCCCGGCCTCCAGCGCGGCCACCGTGCGCGACACCCGTCGCAGCGGCCGTGCCACGGTGCGCGCCATGTGGCGCACCGAGGCCCAGGCCGCGAGCAGGGCGACCAGCGCAATGCCGATGCCCGCCATGAGGGAGCGGCTGCGCTCGCGTGCATAGGCGGTCGTGTCGCGAAAGGTCTGCACCAGACCGATGGGCGTTTCACCCGCCGCGGTGGAGCCCGCGGGCGCGAAGGCGCTGGCGCGCGAGGCTTCGCGCAGCGTGACCGGCGAGGTGAACATGCGCAGCTGCGCGAGCGACGACGCCTTGGGCCCGGCCGTCACGAAGACGCCGGCGCTGTTGCTGATCTCGACCCGCATCACCTGCCCGCCGCGCAGCGCGGCGTTGGCCACGTTCTGCAGCGCCGGCAGGTCGCCGGCATAGAGGCTCAGGTCGGACATGGCCGCCACCTGGCGCGCCACGGCCTGGCCCTCGGCGTCGAAGGCCGCCTCGAGCGTTTGCAGCCGGCTGTGGGTGAACCAGCCGGTGAGCGCGAGCGCCACCGCGGCGCACGGCACCACGCCGAGCCGGAACAGGTCGCGCTGCAGGTTGCCGCGCACCATCAGCTTGGGCGCGGACTGTGGCGGCGGCGAGGTGATGTCGGCGCGCGTGCCTTCGGGCGGCAGCTTGTCGCTCATCGCGTGACGGTGAGCCGCTCGGCCAGTTCCCGCTCCTCCGGCAAGCGCAGTCCGAGTCCGCGCGCCACGGTGGCGTTGACGCGCACGGCGGCGGGCGTGGCCGACTCCACCAGCGGACTCGCGCCGCCGCCGCTGCTGGCGAGCTTCTGCCCGAGCAGCCGCGCCTGCTGCGCCAGCTGCGCGGGCGTCGACACCGCCGCGGCAAGCCCGCCCGAGCGCACCAGCCCTTCGCTGGCGCCGAACACCGGCAGGCCCGCCTCCGCGCCGGCGCGCAGCACCGAGAGCGTGGCGGCCTGGCTGTCGCCGATCAGGTCGGGCAGCACCATCAGCGCATCGCTGCGCGGCACCACCGCGCGCAGCGATGCGGCCAGCGATTTGGCGTCGGGCGCGTATTCGACCTGCACGTCCCACGGCGGGCTGCCGCCCTGCGCGGCGCGCTGCAGCTCGCGCACCAGCGGCTCCGATTCGGGCGTGGCGACCACGCCGATGCGCTGCTTCTGCGGCAGCACCGCGCCCACCAGGGCGAGCTGGTCGGCCATGGCCGGGTCGCGCAGCAGCACGCCCACGCGACGGTCGCCACGGCGCAGCGCGGGGCTGGTGGCGCGCAGGTTCTCGTAGTCGAGCCGGCTCAGCATGGCGAGCACCAGCGGCTGCTGGCCCGGCCGTTCGAGCGCGGCGCGCGCGGCCGGCATGCCGACCGCCATCGTGAGGTTGGCGTCCGACGCCAGCGCGCGCAGGCTGCGCGTGCGCACGCCGGCGTTGACGCTGGCATTGGCGCTGCGCTCGGGTTCGGTGCTGGCCGTCTCCGTGGCTTGCGGCGTGTCCGCGCCGCCCGGCGAAAGCCGCACCAGGTCGAAGCGGGACCCGGGCTCCTGGCCCGCGCGAAGATACTGAACGAACTCCGAGTGCGCCGCGAGCTCGTCCCCCATCAACACCGTGAGAGCGGCGGCCGGGGTGTGGGCGGCGAGCAGCGCCGCGCCCATGGCGAGCGCGATGCGGGCGCCGCGGTGCAGCCGTTTCCGGAAGAGCGAGATGAAAGGGTTCACGGCGACAAACATGGACTGCCTCTGCAGCAAGGGGCAGTACCCAATGTACGGAAGCCCTCTGCTTCGCGCGATAAGGCGGAGGGCTTATGTCGGCACCCGCCACCGCTTGCCAGCGTGACGAAGTGCACAGTGCGGCAGCTGCTTGGCCTATGTCCGATGGACTAGGGCCCCGCGAAGGGGCCTCAGGCGTCGGCGCTCAGCAGTGCAACCGCGCGTTGCGCCTGGATCGCCTGGCGCAGCACGCGCGGCGAAACCGGCTTGTAGAGCACCGCGATGCCGGCGCTCGCCACTTCGCGCAGCCGGTCGGGCTTGGTCTCGCCCGTGACCAGCAGGCGCGCCGTGCCCGGGCCGATGCCGCGCGGGTGGCGCTCGAGCGCGGCGATCACGTCGAGCCCGTTGTCGCCCCCTTGCAGCAGCAGGTCGCTCACCACCACGTCGGGCGGCTGCTCCCACGCATCGGCCAGCGCCAGCGCTTCTGCGCGTGTCTGCGCCGCCATGACCTCGGCGCCCCAGTTGGTCAGGACCACGGTGAGGCCTTCGAGAATGGTGCGCTCGTCGTCGATCACGAGGATGCGCAGCTGCTCGAGGCTGGCCTCCTCCTCGATGGCGCCGATGGCGGGCGTGGCATCGAGCGCCGGCAGCGCGGCGGGTGCCGAACGCACCACCACGCGCACGCAGGTTCCCTTGTGCGGCCTGGAGGTCAGCTCCACGCGGGTGTTGAGCAGGTCGGCCAGGCGTTGCACGGTGGCCAGCCCCAGGCCCATGCCGCGCTGCCCACGGGGCGCCTGGCGGCCGGTGCTTTCCACTTGATAGAACTCTTCGAACACCCGTGCCTGGTGCTGCACCGCGATGCCCACGCCGGTGTCGACCACGTCGATGCGCACGCCCCGGCCGCGCCGCCGGGCGCCGATCAGCACGCCGCCCTCGATGGTGTGGCGCAGCGAGTTCGACACCAGGTTGTTGAGAATGCGCGAGAGCATCACGTAGTCGCAGCGCACCCAGAGGTCGGTCTTGCGCGCCACCAGGCGCAGGCCCTGCTGCTCGGCCACCGGCCGGAAGTTGCGGCTGATCTCGTCGAACAGCTGATCCAGCGGAAAGTCCGCCCACTGCGGCTGCAGCACGCCGGCATCGAGTTGCGAGAGGTTGAGCAGTTCCGAGAACAGCCGGTCGAGCGAATCCACGCATTCGCGGATGTGGCCGATGCGCTGCAGGCGCACGGGGTCGGTCTCGCCGTTGGCCAGGCCGTCGGAGAACAGCGTGAGCGCGTGCAGCGGCTGGCGCAGGTCATGGCTGGCCGCGGCCAGCAGGCGGGTCTTGGCCTGGCTCGCGACTTCGAGCTGCTGGTTCTTGCGCGCCAGTTCGGCCGTGGCCTCGCTGATGCGGCTTTGCAGCAGCCGGTGGCTTTCGGCCAGCGCGCGCGCCGCCTGGTTGAAGCCATGCTGCAGATGTCGGACTTCGGAGGTGCCCTCGATGGCCACGCTCGCGGCCTCGCCCGCGCCCAGGCGGTCGACGGCCTTGCCCAGCGCGCGGATCGGCTCGCTGATGCGCCGCGCCGCCCACCAGCCCGCCAGCCCCACGCCCACCAGGCTGACGGCCAGCACCAGCACCACGTTGAGCCACACCGAGCGCCGTGCGTGCTGCACGGCGTCCAGGCTCATCTCGACCATCACCTTGCCGCTCTGCTTGCCCTCTTCGCTCACGATCGGCACCACCACCTGCAGGCCTTCGCCGCGAGCGCGGTCGACCGTTTCGGAGTTGGCCACGATCTCGCCGTCGTCCGACCAGATCTGCACCTGCTGCACGTGCGGCTGGTAGGTACCCGACTGGGCCGTGCGCTGCAGGATGCGGCGGTCCATGCGCACCAGCGGGGCCTGGGCCGCCGTGGCGACCTGCAGTGCCACCGTCTGGGCATTGGCGCGCATCAGCTCGGTCAGGTTGTCCAGGTGCTGGCGCGTCAGAACGGCAATGGCCGCCAGCGTGGCCGCGGTGGCAGGCACCAGCGCGAGCAGGATCAGCTGCTGCGCGAACGTGAGGCGGGCGAGCCCTCGCAGGACGTGGAAGTTCCAGTTCATGAGGGCATTGGAAGCATGGCTGTCAAGCTTAGGGGACTGGCTGCGCTAGCGAAATATGGGAAAAACATCACGAAAATAACCCGTACTTGGTATCTAATTGCGTCGCTTTACGGATGTTAGACCCGCTGGTCCGCAGCGGCCCCCTGTCTACGTGTCAAAAAATGCAGGCCTCCTTATGCAGCGTCCGGAAGGCTTCCGGCACTCCTGACGCGTTTCGCGCCACCCGCCGTTGCGCGCGATTCTGGCGTGCCGCCGCCGTGGTGCGAAGAGGCGCCGCCCTGTTGACGCTGCTCGCCGTGCTGCCCCTGGTATCTCTGCCGGCAGCGGCCCAGCCTGCGCTCCTGCCCGATGCGCCGGTGCGCTTCGGCATCCTGCCGCTCGGCGGCGCCTTCGAATCGCGCAGCGACTGGGATCCCCTCCTGGCCGAATTGAGCCGCGCCATTGCACGGCCCGTGAGCGTGCTGTCGGTCAACTCGTACGAAGCGCTCGAGCAGGCCATTCAGCGCGACGAGGTCGACATGGCGTTCCTGTCCGGGAAGATGGCGCTGGACGCCGTCACCCAGCGCCGCATGAAGGTGGTGGCGCAGGTGGTGCGGCACGACGGGCTGCCCGGCTACCGCGCGTTGCTGCTGACCCGCAAGACGCCGCCGTTCAACACCAAGAAAAGTCTGCTCGCGGAGCCGGAACGCTGGCGCCTCGCGCGCGGGGAGCGGCAGTCGGTGTCGGGCTTCATCGTGCCGCAGCTGCAGTTCTTTTTGCCCAACCACATCGCGATGGAGACGCGCTTCCTGAGCGAGATCGTGGGCACCCACCAGACGACGGCGCTGGCCGTGGCCAACAACGAAGCCGACGTGGCCACCAACAACACGGCCGATTTCGAGCGCTTCAAGCAGCGCTTTCCGGCCGAGGCCCAGCGGCTGGAGGTGCTGTGGGAATCCGAGCTCATTCCGCATGCGCAGATCGTGGTGCGGCGCGAATACCCGCCCGAGTTGCGCAGCCGGGTGCAGGCCTTCCTGATCGGCTACGGGCGCGCCAAGGGCCCGCGCGGCGACGGCGAACGCCTGGTGCTCAAGTCGCTGCACGACCTGGCCGGTTTCGTGGCCGCGGACAACAGTTCGCTGCAGCCCGCCGCCAAGCTCGCCTACCAGCTGGCCAAGCAAAACGCCATGACCGCGCAGTGGGTCAACGACGCGGCGCGACAGGCGCGTTTGCAGCGCATCGAAACCAGCTACGCGGAGCAGGTCACCGTCTTGCGGGATCTGTCGCCCTGATGTTGCCCATGGCGTTTTCGCGCGTCCTCCGCCTGTTTGCGGTGGCGACGGCGCTGGCCGCCGCGGCCGCCGGTTCTCTGGCGCAGGGCGGCGCAGTGGGCGCTCACAAGGCGGCGCCGGTCGCGTCGATCCGCTTCGGCGTGCTGCCGCTGGGCGGCACCGTCGAATCGCGCGCCTTGTGGATGCCGCTGATGGCCGACTTGAGCCAGGCCATCGGCGTACCCGTGAGCGCCTATTCGGTGGCGTCTTACGAAGAGCTCGACCGCGCCATCAAGCGCGACGAGATCGACATGGCTTTTCTGTCGGCCAAGATGGCGCTCGACGCCGTGATGCAGCAGCGCATGAAAGTGGTGGCGCAAATCGCGCGCCGCCCCGGCATGCCGATGCACCGCGCGGTGCTGCTGACGCGCAAGGCCGGCGTGCCCAACACGCTGGAAGCCGTGCTGGCCGAACCCGAGCGCTGGCGGCTGGCGCGCGGCGACAGCCGTTCGGTGACCGGATTCCTCGTTCCGCAAAGCCAGCTCTTCCTGCCCCGCAACATCGAACTGGAGACGCGTTTCCGTGGCGAGGTCGTCGGCAACCACCAGGCCACCGCGCTCGCCGTGGCCAATGGCGACGCCGACGTGGCCACCAACAACACGACGGACTTCGAGCGCTTCAGGGAGCAGTTCCCGGTCGAGGCCGCGCGGCTTCACGTCGTCTGGGAGTCCGAGCCGCCGCCCGGTGCGCAGATGGTGGTGCGGCGCGCCTATCCGCCCGAGTTCCAGGCCCGGCTGCAAGCCTTCCTGGTCGGCTATGGCCAGGGCAAGGGCCCGCGCGGAGACGCCGAGCGCGAGGTGCTCAAGACGCTGCGCGCGGCCTACGGTTATGCCCCGGCCGACGACAGCGCGCTGCTGCCCGAGGCATTGCTCGAATACGAGCTCGGCAAACAGCGCGCCATGGCCGCCGCGTGGGTCAACGAGGCGGCGCGCGAGCAGCGGCTGCGGCGCGTCGAGCAGACCTATAAGGAACAGGTCGAGGCATTGCGCGCGGCTTCTACCGCCCCGCGCTGAGCAAGGCGCACGGCGCTTGGCTGGATATCTCCGTTGACAGCATCGGACTTATCGGGATCTGGAACCTACTCGCGCCAATGAACGATTGATCGTGATCGTGATCGTGAAATCCATCCGCGCAACGCGGCTGGTTAGGCAGGCGATGAGATCGTGCAGCGTCTTCTCGGATGTACGCTTGATCGTCACACATCCATCAATAAAACAGCCGCGCAAATGAGCGCGGAAAGGGAAATTCATGATCTGGACACATTCAATTCCCCAGCCTCCTGTGCCGCAGTTCCTGCGCGAGACGCTCAAGGACTATCCGGAGCTGATTCAGGAAATTCAGGATGTTCTTACCAAGGTCGTCATGGACGGCCCTGCCTCGATTCCGCCCTTTGAATGGGCCATCTGGCGCCTCGAAGACACCCTCAGCGCCCTCTATTCCGACGCCTACGAAGCCCTCAAGGAGGCCGAGCAAACCGGCGATTCGCAGGCAATCTATCGGGCCAAGATCAAGTACGACGCGCTGGTAGTCGCAGGCCGCCCCCGGAGCCTCCCCGAATTGCGGGACTACTTCGAGACCTATAAGGGGGCGTTCGAATGAGCGACCCCACCGGCAAACTCGATCCCGAAACCCATCGCCGTGTCTTCGCGGAACGTGTTGTACCCAGAAGCGCTCTGCCTGAAACAACACCTCAAGCACGCCCTCACGCCATCGTTCTGGCGGGCCAGCCCGGCGCCGGCAAGGGCAATCTTGTCAAGGCTGCGCAGTTTGAGTTCTCCGACAACATCGTCCCCATCGACCCGGATGCCCAGCGCGAACTCCATCCCGACTTCAAGAAGCTTCGCGAAGCCCATCCCTACACCTGGTCGGGCCACACGCACTACGACGCGAGCCGCTGGGCCGGTGAACTGCGCGATGCTGCCGTCGCGGGACGGCGCAACCTGATCGTTGACACCACATTGGGCAATGCAGACGGCGCCATCCAGACCATCAAAGGATTGCAGGCCAAGGGCTACAGCGTCGAGGTGCGCGTTGTTGCCACGCACCGGCTGGAGAGCGAACTGGGTGTTGATCGGCGCTTCACAGAATCACTCGACCAGAAAGGCTACGGCCGCCACGTTCCTGGCGAGTTTCATGATGCCGCCTACAAGGCACTGCCAGCCAACCTCGACAAGGTGCAGGAGCAAACCGGCGCGCGCATTCGCATCTACAACCGGGAAGGCGCGCAGCTGTACGACAGCCACACCAGCCCTCTGAAGCCCGGTGCTGCTTTGGAGCAGGCGCGCGAGGCCCGCATGGCCGACCCCAAGATCACGCGCGACACAGCAAAGGACGCTCGCACCCAGCAGGACTTCCATAGAAGGTTGCCCGACACCCTCGAACGCAACCCCAAGATCAACTTGGAGACAGCGAAGAACCTCCCGCCCGAGCGCCAGGCGCAGGGTGTGGCGCCAAGAGTAGAGCGCGTCGCCACCGAAACCGCCGCGGTCGACCGCAGCGTTCGCATCGAGCCCGGCGCTGCACGTGTTGCACTCGGCCTGAAGGTCTTCGGCACCGCCGCTCTGGCCCACGACGCCGTCACCACCGGCCAAGACACCAAGAACCTGCTCGACCAGAACAATCTCACCGGTGCCCAGTCGCAGGTGATGCACTTCGCGGGCCGCAACCTCGGCATGGCCGGTGGCGCCATGGCCGTGGGTTCGGCAGCAGCGGCAGCCGGCATCGAGACCGGCCCCGGGGCCCTGGTCGCAGGCTTGGCCGGCGGCTTCGTGGGCGCCGTGGCCGGCGACAAGATCATGGATGTGGTGGATCGCGCCCGCATCTACAACCAGCGCGGCAGCGACGGCAACGACTGGAACCTCGACCCCAGCCAGCCCGCGCAGGGCTGGACCCGTCTGCCCCGGCCCGGTGAGTTCGGCCCTCAGGGACCTCCTGAGGGTGCAGGCTACAGGAACCACCTGCTGCACGCCGCGCCCCGCTTGGCCGACGAGCTGAACTACAAGGCCAGCAGCACCGCCGTCGAACTGGCGCTGGCCCACCCGCCCGCACCCCAAGACCCGTTCAGGCAAGCGCCCGAGAGCATCGGCGAAACGGTGCGCCCCGGCATCGGCGCCGGCCAGCCGTGGACACGCGATCCGCAAAGCCATGCCTGGACGCGGCAGACCGCCGAAGCGCCCACGCCCATGACCCACGGCATGCCGGTTCAGCGCACGGTCACGGCCAGCCCGGAGCAGGGCCGGCAACTGGACGCAGCGGCACAGCGCGTCATCGCGGACAACATCGTCCACAGCCCACAAGCCATCGCGCAGCGCTATCTGGACGCCTACGCTCAGTATGGATGGAAACAACACGGCCCGGTGCCGGCCGCCTTCACCCACGCCGCCCAAGGCCATGCGCGCGAGGAGCCCAATGCCACACGCCAGCAGATGCCCACACCGCCTCAGCCCACGAGCGGCCATCTGACACCTCAGCAGATCGAACGCATCACCACGCACGAACAGCGCGTGACACGCACGCCCGGCGGCATGAGCTTTGCCGAGGCGCACAAGCGCCGCGACGAACCCGAGCAGATTTCTCAGGGCTCATTGCAGCCGGTGGGTAAGCTCGATGCGACCCACCACGCCAAAGGCAGCCCGCTGTACCGGATGCACCAGGCGCAGGAGCAGGACCTGATGCGTGGCCTGGGCATCGCGCAGGCGCAGGACAGGGAGCGGTTCAGGAACGAGCCGAGCCCTCAAAGGACGCTGCAGCCTTCGGTGGAACGCACGCAGGACCGTACGCACAGGCATCTGCTGGAGGAGGCGCCGGTGCAGAGACAGCCCGCGCCGCCTGTCCCCGCCATACAGACTCCGCCCCCAACCCGAGGGGAGCATGCGATGGCGCCTGTGGCACAGGATCATGCCAACCCTGTGCGGCCTGCCCCTGCCGAACGGCGAGCCGCCACGCCCACACATGCCCAGCCGATGGCCCCATCCACTGCCGCAGACATTGCGGCGGCGCAAGCCCAGGTGGCCGCGGCGCAGGCCGAATTGGCTGAAATGCGGGAGCAGATGGCACGCATGGCCGGCCAGCGCGGGCAAAGCGGCCTGGAGCGGCGCGATGAGAGCGACCAGAGGCAGGCCGCGCAACCTCCCGCGGCCGCTTCTCGCCCTGAGCTTCGGATCGACCACCCCGGCCACCCGGGCTACGAACTGTTCCAGCAGGCCCGGGAACACATGCGCGCGCTCGATGCCAGGATGGGCCGCTCCTCCGACCAGCGCACGGACAACATGGCCGCGTGCCTGGCGGTGCAGGCCTGCCGCAGCGGCTTGGAGCGCATCGATGGCGTGGACATCGGCACCAGTGGCAAGGACGTCTGGATGGCGCAGGGGCCGCTGGGCACGGTGTGGATGAAGGTGGCGGGCGTGCCGGTGGAGAGTGCCGATGTTTCGGTGCAGCAGACGAGCCAGGGATGGGCGCAGGCGCAGCAGTTCGTGCAACAGCAGCAGGCTGACAAACACCAGGAGCAGCAGGAGCACCAGCGGGCGCAGCAACAGGGGAACGAGCATCTAGTCCCTTCGCGGTAGCTCCAAATGCCCCGCCTAGGCCGTTAGGCGGATTTGCCGCCGGCCCTCTGCGCCGGAAACTCCGTGCTTCTTTCGGGCAGCCCTTGCCTTTGACGGAGTGCGGATGAGTTGGCGAACAAAAGTGGTCTGGAGCGAGGGGATGCTGCTGCAGCCCCAGCACCTGCAGCAGAGCGAGCGTCATGGCGACCATGCGCGGCATGTGCTGTTGCGTTCCACCACGCCTTATGCCTGGGGCTTCGCGGAGATCGAGATCGATCAGGCCGCGCTCACGCTGGGCAAGCTGGCACTGGTGCGCGCGGTGGGCATCTTCGGCGACGGCACCGTGTTCGACATGCCGGCGGTCGATCCGCTGCCCGAGCCCATCGACATTCCGCCCACCATGCGTGACGAGGCCGTGATGCTGGCGCTGCCGCTGCGCCGCGCCGGTGCCCGCGAGGCCGATGCCGAGGAATACGAAGAGCTGGTGCGCCACCGCGTGCTCGAGTCCGAAGTGCCCGACTCCAACACCGCCGGCGAGCGCACCGCCATGCTGCAACTGGGCCAGCTTCATACGCGCCTGATGCGCGCCAGCGAAGCGACCGACGCGTGGACCACCCTGGGCGTGGCCCGCGTGGTCGAGCGCCGGGTCGACAACCAGGTGCAGCTCGACCGCGCCATGCTGCCGCCGCTGCTCGACGTGGCGGGCCATGCCGTGATCCGGGCCTGGCTCGACGAGCTGCTGGGCCTCATGCGCCAGCGCGGCGAGGCGCTGGCCGGTCGCATGACGCAGGGTGGCACCGGCGGCGTGGCCGAGATCGCCGACTTCATGCTGCTGCAGACGGTCAACCGCAATGAAGCGATCTTTGCGCACCTGGCCAAGAGCGCCATGCTGCACCCGCAGCATTTCTTCGAGCATGCGCTCGGGCTGGCGGGCGATCTCGCGAGCTTTCGCGATTCGCGCCGCGTGGCGCGCTTTGGCCCCTACATCCACGACGACCTGGCGCTGAGCTTCCGTCCACTGATGGACGACCTGCGGCGCAGCCTCTCGATGGTGCTGGAGCAGTCGGCCATCCGCATCGACCTGCATGACCGCAAGCACGGCGTGCGCGTGGCGGTGGTCACCGACGTCGAGCTGCAGCGCAAGGCCACCTTCGTGCTCGCGGTGAACGCCAACATGCCGAGCGAAGCGCTGCGCGCGCGCTTTCCCACGCAAGTCAAGATCGGCCCGGTCGAGCGCATCCGCGACCTGGTCAACCTGGCGCTCCCGGGCGTCACGCTCACGCCCATGCCAGTGGCGCCGCGCCAGATCCCTTTCCACACCGGTGCCAACTACTTCGAGCTCGAAACGCGCAACAGCGACCTGTGGCGCCAGCTGGAGCAATCGGGCGGCA
The DNA here is from genome assembly GCF_051144945.1 of Variovorax palleresanus. Classification (NCBI taxonomy): domain Bacteria; kingdom Pseudomonadati; phylum Pseudomonadota; class Betaproteobacteria; order Burkholderiales; family Comamonadaceae; genus Variovorax; species Variovorax palleresanus. Next base: position 3,188,820 of record NZ_JBJNVP010000002.1, read on the forward strand.
TCGCGATGCATATCGCGGGCGACTTTCCCGGCCTCGACCTCGCGTTCTGGGCCATTCGTTCCTAGCCGCACCGGGCTGACGGAAACGGAACACCATCATGACCACACCAGACCCCTTCGCCGCTTTTGAGTCGGAGCGCACGGTCATCAAGCCCAAGCCGCGCACGCCGGCGGGTACGCCGCCGCCCGCTGCCGCGCCTGCGCCTTTCTTCGGCGGCGCGGATCCGACGCCCGCGGTGGAGCTCGGCGAGATCGGCCTGCTCAATCCGCTGGTGTCGGCGGCCGGCAAGCTGCTGGTGCTGATCGGCAAGCTGCGCAACCTCGTGCAGCCGCCCAACGTGCCAGCCCTGCGCGCCTCCACCGCCGAAGCGGTGAACCAGTTCGATGCCGCCGCGCGTCGCGCGGGCGTGAGCAACGAGTCGGTGCTGGCCGCGCGCTACGTGCTGTGCACCGCACTGGATGAAGCCGTGGCCAACACACCCTGGGGCGTGCAGGCCGGCTGGAACAAGCAGAGCCTGCTGGTGCAGTTCCACAACGAGACCTGGGGCGGCGAGAAGGTGTTCCAGCTGCTCGCCAAGCTCGCGCAGGACGTGCCCACGCACCGGCAGCTGCTGGAGCTGATCTACAGCGTGCTCGCGCTCGGCTTCGAGGGCCGCTACCGCGTGGTCGACAACGGTCGCGCGCAGCTCGACTCGGTGCGCCAGCGCCTGGCCGACCTCATTGCGAAGGACCGCCCGCCGCTCGAAGCCGAGCTTTCGCCGCATTGGCGCGGGCAGGGCGCCGGCACGGTGCGGCTGCGCGAATCGCTGCCGCTGTGGGTGTTCGCGGCCGGCTTCGCGCTGCTGCTGGCATTGGCGTGGTTCGGCCTGCGGCTCACGCTCAATTACCGCTCCGACACCACCTATGCCGCCGTGTTGGGCCTGCGCGTGCCCAACCTCCAGATCGCGCCGCCCGCCGCGCCGGCCAAGACGCCGCGGCTTGCGCGCTTTCTCGAGCCCGAGATCAAGCAGGGCCTGGTCACCGTGACCGACGAGGCCGACCGCAGCGTGGTGCGCCTGCGCGGCGATTCCTTCTTCGGCTCCGGCAGCGCCGAGCCGATGGCGGCTTCGCTGCCGGTGCTGCGCCGCATCGGCCAGGCGCTGGCTGAAGTAAAGGGCGAGGTGCTGATCACCGGCCACTCCGACAACCAGCCGATCCGTTCGCTGCGCTATCCGTCCAACTGGCATCTGTCGGCCGCGCGCGCCGATGCGGTGAAGGGCGCGCTCACCACGCTGGTCGACCCGGCGCGCATGCGCTCCGACGGCAAGGCCGACGCCGAACCCGTGGCCGCCAACGACACGCCGGCCAACCGCGCGCGCAACCGGCGCGTCGACATCGTTCTGTTGTCCGAGCCGGACCGGGTCGCTGCGGCGGGAGTGACGAAATGATCAAGAAAATCTTCGGCTTCCTGTTCAGCCCGGTGCTGCTGACCATCCTCGCGCTGGTCATCGTTGCGCTGCTGATCTGGTGGATCGGCCCGCTGGTGAAGATCGGCGCATGGGCGCCGCTCGAAAGCGAGCTTGCGCGCGCGCTGCTGATCGGCGCCATCGTGCTCATCGTGGTGCTGCGCGCGCTCTACCGCCGGTGGCGCGCGCGCCGTGCGAGCCAGCACCTGACCGACGGCCTCATGAAGGCGCCTGCCGCCAAGACCGATGCGCCGGTCAACGGCGAGCAGAAGATCCTCGACACGCGCTTCAGCGACGCCGTGGCCACACTCAAGCAGATGCGCCTGCATGCGGCCGGCAAGAAGCCCGGCTGGCGCGATTGGCTTTCCATTTCCGGCGGCAGCTACCTGTACGACCTGCCGTGGTACGTCTTCATCGGCGCGCCCGGCGCGGGCAAGACCACGGCGCTGGTCAACTCGGGCCTTTCGTTTCCGCTGGCCGAGAAGTTCGGCCCCGGCGCCATCCGCGGCGTGGGCGGCACGCGCAACTGCGACTGGTGGTTCACCGACGAGGCCGTGCTCATCGACACCGCCGGCCGCTACACCACGCAGGACAGCCACCAATCGGAAGACAAGAGCGCATGGGAAGGCTTCCTCGGCCTCTTGAAGAAAGCGCGCCCGCGCCGCCCGCTGAACGGCGTGTTCCTGACCGTGAGCGTGGCCGACCTGCTGAGCCAGGGCCCCGAGCAGCGCACGCAGCTGGCGGCGTCGATCCGAGCGCGACTGCTCGAGCTCGATGCGAAGCTCACCACGCGGCTGCCGGTGTATGTGCTCGTCACCAAGAGCGATCTGCTGTACGGCTTCACCGACTACTTCGACGACCTCGGAAAGGAGCAGCGCGCGCAGGTGTTCGGCTTCACGCTGCCGGCCGACGAGAACGTGCAGGCCGACGACAAGGGCCTTTCCACCGCCTTCAACCGCGAGTTCGCGCTGCTGCACAACCGCGTCAACGACGGGCTCATTGCCCGCATGCAGCGCGAGACCGATGGCACGCGCCGCGCGGCGATCTTCGGCTTTCCGGCGCAGTTCGGTTCCATCGGCTCGATGCTGTCCGACCTGCTCGACCAGGTTTTTACCGGCTCGCGCTTTGCGCAGCCGCCGTGGGTGCGCGGCGTGTACTTCACCAGCGGCACGCAGGAAGGCAGCCCGATCGACCGCGTGATGGGCAGCCTCGCGCGCAGCTTCGGCCTGGAGCGCGCCATGCTGGCGCCGCAGAAGTCGAGCGGCCGCAGCTACTTTCTCACCGCGCTGCTGCGCGAGGTGGTGTTTCCCGAGCAGCGCCTGGCCGGCGCCAACGTGAAGCTGGAACGCCGGCGCCACACGCTGCGCATGGCCGGCGTGGCGGCCATGACGCTGGTCACGCTCGCGCTGCTCGCGAGCTGGGGCTACAGCACGCTGCAGAACGTCAACTACCTGAAGTCGGTCGAGGCGCGTGTCGAGCCCGCGCGCCAGAACCTCGCGGCTCTGCCTTCGCGGGTGCAGAACCTGGTCGAGGTGGCGCCGGTGCTGCAGGGCCTGCGCGACATCTGGAAGACGCCCGACAACCGCCAGGGCAACGAGCCGCTGTCGATGACGCTCGGCCTCTACCAGGGCGACAAGCTCGATGCGGCCGCCATGCTCACGCACCAGCGCGCGCTCAACGATGCCTTCCTGCCGCAGATTGCCAAGCGCATCGAAGACCAGCTGCGCACCGCGCAGAAGGACAACCTCGAATACACGTACGAGGCGCTCAAGAGCTACCTGATGCTCTACCAGCCCGAGCACTTCGATGCCGAGGCGCTCAAGGCCTGGATCACGCTCGACTGGGCGCGCAGCCTGGACCGCGGCATTCCCGAAGACCAGCGCCAGGCGCTCGAAGACCAGCTCGACGTGCTCATCGCCCAAGGCCCGCCGCGCTCGCCGCTCAAGATGGACGAGAACCTGGTGCGCAGCGTGCGCGCCGTGCTCGCGAGCTATCCGCTGGAGCAGCGCGTGTTCAGCCGCCTCAAACGCCAGCGCGCCACCAAGGACATTCCGGGGTTCAGCATCGCCACCGCCGCGGGCCCCTCGGCGCCGCTGGTGTTCGAGCGCATCAGCGGCAAGCCGCTGACCGAAGGCGTGCCGGGCATGTTTACCTACGACGGATACCACAAGCGCTTCCAGAACGAGGTGACGGTGCTCACCGGCCTGCTCGCGCAGGAAGACCCGTGGGTGCTCGGGCAAGACCGCGGCGCCGCCGACCGCATGCGCGACGTGGCCGCCCTTGGCGCGCTGACCGACCGCGTGCGCCGGCTCTACCTGGCGGAATACGTCAAGGTGTGGGAGACGCTGCTGGCCGACGTGCGGCTGATCCGCGCCAGCGGGCTCGAGAAGAACATCGAGGCCGCGCGCATTCTCTCGGGCGTGGGCTCTCCGCTTGCGAACTTTCTGCGTGCGGTGGTGAAGGAAACCACGCTCATTCCGGCCGACCAGCCCAAGGACGTGGTGAGCAAGGCCACCGCGACGGTCGCCAACACCCGCAAGGGCCTGGAAGACCTGTTCGGCGGCGATCCGAACAAGGCGGTGGCCAGCGGCAAGCGCATCGAGAGCATCGTGGACGACCGCTTCGAACCGCTGCGCCGCCTGGTCACGCCCGTTGCGCCGAACCAGCCTGCGCCCATCGATGACGCGCTCAAGCTCTTCAACGAGGTGTACGTGTACCTCAACGCCGTCGACACGGCCGTGAAGGGCCGCACCTCGCCGCCGCCCGGCGACGTGGCCGGCAAGCTCAAGTCCGACGCGGGCCGCTTGCCCGAGCCGGTGCGCACGATGGTCGAGAACCTGAGCCAGTCGGGCGCCGCGCAGGCCCAGGTGGCCGAGCGCGGCAACCTGAGCCAGGACCTGCGCCCCGTGACCGAGTTCTGCAACCGCGCCATCGCAGGCCGCTACCCCTTCGTGGGCAGCAGCAAGCGCGACGTGCTGCCCGAAGACTTCGGCCAGATGTTCGGCGCCGGCGGCCTGATGGACGATTTCTTCCAGAAGCGGCTGGCCGCATTGGTCGACACCAGCACCAAGCCGTGGCGCTACAAGCCCGTGGCCGAGCGCGGCGCCGTCACCACGCAGGCGCTGGCGCAGTTCGAGCGTGCCGCGCGCATCAAGGACATCTTCTTCCGCGGCGGCGGCCGCGGCCCTTCGATGCGGCTGGACTTCAAGCCGGTGGAGATGGATGCGGGCATCACGCAATTCATTCTGGACGTGGACGGCCAACTGGTGAAGTACGCGCACGGCCCCGTGGTGCCCATGGCCGTGCAGTGGCCCGGCCCGAAGGGCAGCAACCAGGTACGTATCCAGGTGAGCCCGCCTTCGACCACCGGCAGTTCGGGGTCGGCAGTCGATGGGCCGTGGGCGCTGTTCCGCGCGCTCGACGACGGCCAGCTCGAAGCCGGCGATGCACCCGAAAAATTCTTCATCACTTTCCAGGTCGGTCCGCGCAAGACGCGCTTCGAGGTGACGACGAACAGCGTGCAGCATCCGATCCGTTTGAAGGAACTGCGCGAGTTCTCCTGTCCGGAGGGGTTGTGACTTCTTCTCCAGATGCGCTGCCGGGGTGGTTCGGCAAGTTGCCGGGCATGGGGGACTTTGCGCATCGGCGCTTGCCTGAGTCGTTTCGTTCCGTGTGGGACCAGTGGCTGCAGCGTGGTTTGGCGCGGTTGAAGGATCGTCATGCTGACTGGACTGCGCACTACCTGGAGGCGCCGATCTGGTGTTTTGCTTTGGGGCCGCAGGTTGCCGGCGAGGGGGCGTGGATTGGTGTGTTGATGCCTTCGGTGGATGGGGTGGGGCGGTACTTTCCGTTCACTATCGCTGTCGAGCTGAATGCTTCTGCGGGAGAGGTGCTGCGGGGGGATGCGCTGCAAGTTGCGTTGCGCTGGTGGTCGCGCGGGACTCTGGCTGCGCTCGAAGGGCTTGAGGGGGATCTGGATGCGCTGCGGTTCGATGCTGTGCTTGAGCGGTTGTTTGTTGCTGCTGCTGCTGCCGGTGACGTGCACGTTGGTGCGGTGGAGTCTTTGGTGTTGCCGGGGGCTGGGGGTTCGTTGTGGATGAGTGATCCGGGCGCTGATGGGACTGCTCGAATGGTGGTTGCCGGGTTGCCTTTGGATGGGCAGTTCGAGGCTTTGTTTGTTGGGGGTGGGGAATGAAGTCCTTGCTTTCTTTTGTTGTCCGAGGCCGGGTCTCGCCCCGGCGGGCGACTCACTTTCTTTGCTTCGCCAAAGAAAGTAAGCAAAGAAAGGCGACCCCTACTGTCTGCGTCCCTTCGCTTCGCTACGGGCAACCTGCGGTGCTCGACTCCGGCGGGGGTCCGCAGAACTCGCTTCGCTCAAACAGCTGCGGCCCTGATCCCGCCTCCATCTGCGCTCCTCGGCGCATACAGAAGGGGTGGGAGCGGGCAGCCTTCGCTCTCGCTCGGCCCCAATACAAAACTCAATTCGATACCAACCACCGCAGGCGCTACGCGCCTGCGGTGGCTTGGTGGCCGAGCGAAGCAAAGGCCCGTTCGGTCTCCAAGCCCCTCTGTATGCGCCGAGGAGCGCAGGGTTTCGCGGATCAGGGCTCGCAGCTGTTTGAGCGAAGCGAGTTCTGCGAGACCCCGCGAAACCCGAGCACCGCAGGTTGCCCGCAGCGCAGCGAAGGGTCGCAGACAGTGGGGTCGCCTTTTCTTTGCTTACTTTCTTTTGGCGAAGCAAAAGAAAGTGAGTCGCCCGCCGGGGCGACACCCGGCCTCGGAAATCAAGCACCCGTCGACGTTCAAACGGGAGCCAGCCAATGACCGAAGAAAACACGCCCCCCGAAGACGACCGCACACAGGTCATGTCAAGGCCAGCCCAACAACCCGCGGGCAACGAACAAGACACCTCGGCCACCGTCATCACGGCCAAGCCGACAACCTTGTCCAACGCCCCGGTCACCGGCCCCGCCACGGAAGCCAACGAAGCCGGCCTCCTCCCCGTAGGCAGCCGCCTAGCAGAATTCGAAATCACCCGCGTCGTAGGCCAAGGCGGCTTCGGCGTCGTCTACGAAGCCTGGGACCACACCCTCGAGCGCGTCGTCGCCATCAAGGAATACCTGCCGACTTCGCTGTCGACCAGGCAGCAGGACGGAACAGTGGTCCCCCTGTCTGAGCGACACAGGGAAACCTTCGACCTCGGCATGCGCAGCTTCATCAACGAAGCCCGCCTGCTCGCGCAGTTCGACCATGCCTCGCTGCTGAAGGTCTACCGTTTCTGGCAGGAGCGCGGCACCACCTACATGGTGATGCCGTTCTACCGCGGCGACACGCTGCGCCAGGCGCTGGTGTCCATTCCCGCGGGTGTGGACGAGGCGTGGCTGATCCGCATCATGGACGGCGTGACGCAGGCGCTGGCGGTGATGCACAGCGCCAACTGCTACCACCGCGACATCGCGCCGGACAACATCATCCTGCTCGAAGGTTCCGGCCGGCCGGTGGTGCTCGACTTCGGGGCCGCGCGCCGCGTGATCACCGACAAGACGCAGGCGATCACCGTCATCCTGAAGCCCGGCTACGCGCCCATCGAGCAGTACGCCGAAATGCCCGACATGTCGCAGGGCGCATGGACCGACGTCTACGCACTGGCGGCGGTGATGCACGTGGCCGTGTGCGGCCGCGCGCCGCCGCCTTCGGTGGCGCGGCTGTTGTCCGACAGCTATGTGCCGCTGGCGGGCAACGAGATCCTGCGCCAGCGCTACAGCCTGCGGCTCCTGCAGGCCATCGACGCGGGCCTGGGCGTGCGGCCCGAGTCGCGGCCGCAGTCGATGGCCGAGTTTCGCGCCGCGCTCGACCTGGAGGTGGGCCACAGCATCGCGCCGACGCCGCGGACCACGCCGCCGGGCTCGGGCGCTCGCACCAACAGCAACGCCGACCTGCCGACGACCATCGGCCGCGGCAAGGCGATACCCGCGCCTGCACCCGCTCCAGGCGCGGGTGCCGGTGCGAACGCAAAGAACGGCAAGGCCGTGGCCGCGATCGCCTCGGTGGCCGTGCTCGCCGCTGTGGCGGGTGGTGGCTGGTGGTGGTACCAGGGCCGCACCGCGGGCGCGGAGGGCGATGGCGGCAAGCAGGTGGCAGTTGCAACACCGCCGCCGCCCGAGCCCCGTGTGACCCAGGCGCCCCCACCGCCGCCTCCCCCGCCTCCGCCCACGCCCCGTACGCCGCTCGAATCCCTGCAGTCGCTCGCGGCCGGCGCGGCGCCGGGATTCGACGTGACGGCCACGCCGAAGAAGCCCGAAGTGGCGATAGGCAAGGACAAGCTGGCCTTCGAGGTCCGCAGCAAGCGCGAGGGTTTCGTCTACGTGTTCCTGCTGTCCAGCGGCGGCGAGATGTTCCTGCTGTTCCCCAACCTGCTCGACAAGTACAACAAGATCACCGCGAACAGCCCGCTGTCGCTGCCGCGCGCCTCATGGCCGATGGATGCCGGCGGACCGGCCGGCACCAACCAGTTCGCGGTGCTCGTCAGCCAGCACGAGCGCGACTTCAGCGCCTCGGGCATGCAGAACGACGGCGTGTTTCCGCAGTTTCCGCTGCCCGTGCTGGCGGCGCTCGAAGCCAGCCGCGGCACAGGGCCGTCGCCCTTGCTGGGCAAGCCCGCTTGCGCGCCCAGCACCCCATGCAACGACGTCTACGGCGTCGCGAATTTCAAAATCGTCGAGAAGTAATCGTCTGTAGAGCGTTGGCCCGCTGGGCCGTCTTTTCGGACAAGGAGGCTTTCATGTACACGCAGTCGCCGATTTTCATTTCCGCCCTTCGCTGGGTTGCCGCCGCCGCGGCCGTGCTTGCCGCGGGCTGCGCCAACACGCCGCCTGCAGCCAATGCCAACGCCAACGTCAATCCCAACGCAGGCACCGCTGCGCCCGACACTACGGCGGCATCGGCCGGCACGCCACGGCCGGCCTCCACCGGGTCGAGCGTGGCCGGCCAGGCGCGCACCTTCTCGACCCAGCTGGCCACCTACACCTCGGTCAGCTTCGATGCCGTGCCGGGCTGGGCGCGCGACGATTTCTCCGAGAGCTGGCCCGCCTTCCTCGGCAGCTGCAAGGTGCTCACCGGCCGCGGCGCGGAGTGGAAGGACGTGTGCGCGCGGGCTCTTCGGGTCGACAGCAAGAACAGCACCGCCATTCGCGCCTTCTTCGAGCAGGAGTTCTCGGCCTACCAGATCCGCGATGACGACCGCAAGCCCGACGGCGTGGTCACCGGTTACTTCGAGCCCGAGATCCCGGGCAGCCGGCAGTACGCGGCGCCGTACATCTATCCGGTCTACGGCCAGCCCGAAGACATGCTGTTTGCCGACGTGCGCAAGCTGCCGGCCGGCAGCGGCACCGTGGCGGCGCGTGTGGAAGGCCGCAACGTGGTGGTGCAGACCGGCCTCAGCACGCGCGACATGGGCGCGCCGGGCCTCTATGCGCTCGACCTCTCGGCCCTCACGCGCGACACGCTCGACCGCAAGGTCCGCCTGCGCATCGAGGGCAAGCAGCTGCTGCCCTACTACACGCGCGAAGAGATCGAGACCAAGGGCGCGCCCAATGCCAAGGTGCTGGCCTTCGTGAGCAGCGCCACCGCGCTCTACGAAATGCAGATCCAGGGCTCGGGCCGCATCAAGCTGGCCAACGGCGACATCATTCGCGTGGCCTATGCCGAGCAGAACGGCCAGCCCTTCCGTCCCACCCTGGCGCAGGCGGCCAACGGAAAGCCGCGCACGCCGGTCAAGGTGCGCGGTTCGTCCATCGAGCTGCAGCTCGACGACGGCGACGAGGACGACGACGTGGGCGGCACCTCGACCAGCACCATCCGCACGCGCGGCTTCACGCTCGCACGGCCCGTCGCCAGCGGCGCGGTCGTGGTGCCGGGGCGGCGCGCGGCCGGTCCGGTCATCGGCTCCGGCATCCAGGACCCGAGCTACGTGTTCTTCAAGGAGTCGACGTCGCCTTCGGGCGGGCCGGTGGGTGCGTTCGGCGTGCCGCTTTCGGCGGGCCGCTCGATCGCGGTGGACCCGCGCAGCACGCCGCTCGGCTACCCGGTGTTCGTCTCCACCCGCGCGCCCGGCACCGGCGCGCCCATGCAGCGGCTGACCATTGCGCAGGACACCGGCGGCGCGATTCGCGGCGCGGTGCGGGCCGACTATTTCTTCGGCAACGGCCAGCAGGCCGCCACCAACGCGCGCCGCATGAAGGAGCGCGGCCAGCTCTGGATCCTGCTGCCGCGCGGCCTGGCCGTGGCCTCCGCGGCGGTGTCCTCGGCCATCCGCACGCGCGGCGGCCCGGTGGGCGCCGGCCTGCCGCAATGCCTGGTGCCGACCGAAGGCGTGTGCGTGGACGACTAGTCCGATCGCTCCCGATCGCCTGGTTCGCTTCGCCATGCAAGAAACCCTTTCGTCCGCGGAAAGCACTGCGCTCGTCCGCCTCTGGCGGCGCCGGCAGACGCTGTCCCCGGACGACATGGGCACCATGTACCGCATCGTCGGCGATGCGCTCGTGGCCTGCAATCCGCCCGAGCTCCAGGTGCTGGGCGAGGGCCGGCAGGAGCTGGTGGCGCAGTTCATCTATGTGAAGGTGCTGCGGCTCGATGCCGATCCCGACGAGGCCGACGAACGCGCGGGCCACAGCGCGCCCTCGAGCGCCTTTGCCTTGTGCGCCTACTTCCGGCGCTACCTGATCGACTGCACGCGCGCGAGTTCGTTCCGCCGCAAGTTGTCGATCGGCGACCAGGTCACCGAGGCGCAGCTCGAAGACGCGCTGGGCGCGGATGAAGATCCGGACGGCTGCCTGGCGGAACACGGCCTGAGTGCGGGCGCGGTGCAGCTCGCCGCGCGTGCCTTCATCGCCGAGCTGCCCGAGCCCGAGCGCATCCTGCTGTGCGAGGGTTTCGGCAAGGAAGCCGAAGGCGGCCTCTCGGGCATTGCCTCGCGCCATGCCATTGCCTCCTACCACTACCGCGCGGGCCGGCTGGGCCTGGTGCACAAGCGCGAAGGACTGACCGCCGACTACGCCAAGACCCGCCTGGGCGGCTGGATCCAGCAGACGCTGGGCATTGCCATCGAGCCCGGGAACATGGCGGCGATCCTGCAGGTTTTCAAAATCCTCGGTGCTGAAGCGTCTTATGCCTGAAGACATAGCCATTCAGGAACAGACCGCCATGCACACCGACCTCTGGCCCCCCCTCAGCGTGATCCGAAGTGCGTTCCAGTCCGGGGGCGCCGCGCCCCCGGTGCCCGACGCCTCCGGCCGCGACGCCGTCGTGGCCATGCCGGGCACGGCCGCCCGCGCCGCGGCCGGCACGCCGCGCGCCGTGCTCGATCTCGTGCTTCCGCTCTCCGAATTGGCCCGGCGCCGCGAGGCTGTCGCCCAGCGCGCCTTTACGGCACGCTGGGCGCCGGGCCGCCTCGTCAGCGTGGTGGTCGAAGGGCGCCTGCTCGGCGTGCTGCTCGACCGCTGCATCCACGGCCAGCTCTGGCAGGGCTGGATGGCTGCGGGCGAGGCCGACTGGGCCGGTGCGTACGACGTATTGCTCGAGCCCGACGACGAGCCCTTCGAGCCCGCCTTCGGATTGATCCAGGCGTGGAACGTGCTCACGCTCGAACCCAGCCCGCAGCTTTGCGCGCGCGTGCTCGGCGAGGTCTCGGCCACGCGGCTGGCCGCCATCCGCGCGGTGCACGACGAATGGGCCGCGCAAGTGCCGCTGGCCATTGCGCCCGAACCGGGACGCATCGCATTGCGCACCGTGGGCGGCGTCTTCTCGGTGCTCTGCGGCACGCCGCTGGGCGAGAAAGACCCGCGCGCCGAATACCAGGCGATCTATCGCGATGCCGCGTCGCAGCTGAGCACGGCACTGCAGCCGGGTTCGAGCAGCGCATCGGTTGCACCAACCGCGCCGCGCGCAACGCCGCAGCCCAGGCCCGAGGGCGGCTGGTGGGGCAGCATCCGCCGCTGGTTCGGCGCCGAGGGCTGGGTGCGGCCTGCGTTCGCGGTGCTTGCGCTGGTCGTGGTGGTGCAGAACGTCGGCCTGCCCGGCGGACGCCCGGCGGAAGACGAGGAAGTGCGCTTTCGCGCCGTGCCGGCCGCGCCTGCGGCTGCGCCGGCGAACCTGGTCGTGCGCTGGAAAGACGGCGTGCGCATCGACGAAGCCGGCCGGCTGTTGCAGTCGATCTCGGCCGAGGTGGTGGGCGGCCCCGGCACCCAGGGCGCATGGCGCCTGCGGGTGTCCGATCCGGTGCAAGCCCAGGCGGTGCTGGCGGCTTCGCCGCTGGTGCAGTCGGCCGGCCCGGCCACGGAGCGTCCATGACGTGCACGGCGCACTTGTCTTTCTCCCTCCCCCTCTGGGGGAGGGCAGGGGTGGGGGCAAGCGGCGTATCCATCGGGCGCTCTGCCTGCCCCCATCCCAACCTTCCCCCGGAAGGGGAAGGAGCCATGCGATCGCTTTTCTCGCGGCTGCTGTTGACCTTGGCGCTGCTGGTCTCCGGCAACGCCGTCTTCGCTGCCCAACGCGCCTTGCTCGTCGGCGTTTCCGAGCTCGTCAATCAACCGCAGTCGCTCTGGCTTCAGGCGCCCCGCAACGACGTGATGCTGATGCGCGAGGCCCTGCTGAAGCAGGGCTTCGCGGCGCCCGACATCACGGTGCTGGCCGATGGCGTCAGCGGCGCGGCGCTGCCTGAATCCCGCGCCATCCACGAGGCGCTGGGCCGCTTGCTCGCGCAATCGAAAAGCGGCGACTTCGTGCTGCTGTATTTCTCCGGCCATGGCGCACGCTGGCGCGACGGCACCAAGCGCTACCAGGAGCCCGACGGCCTGGCCGAGAACTTCCTGGCGCGCGACGTGCGCGGCGCGGTGGGCGTGGACACCGTGCTGGCCGGCGGCGTGCGCGACGTGGACTTCGACGCCTGGGTGCAGGCCTTTCTCGCGCGCAACGTGTTCGTGTGGTCGGTGTTCGACACCTGCGCCGCCACCTCGATGACACGCAGCGCCAATGCCGGCGCGGCAACCGCCACGGCCGAAGGCCCGGCCGACGACGAAGTACGCTGGCGCGGCCTGCGCGCCGCGCAGCTGCGCGGCGCCGCACCCACGGCAACGGCAACGGCAACGGCAGCGGCCGAGGCGCCTGCGCCATCCGCACCGCCTGCTTCGGAGAGGGTGGCGCGGGCACGCTATGTGGCGTTCTTCGCGTCGGAGAGCCACCAGATCACGCCGGAGCTTCGCCTGCCGCGCAAGAGCCGCGGCGCGCAGCCGCAGGGCTTGCTCACCTGGGCCGTGGTCGGCGCGCTCGAGCGCAGGCCCGCCACCTGGCGCGAGCTTTTCGACGGCGTGCTCTCCTTCTATCCGCCGGTCATCGACGAACTCGCGCAGCGCTTTCCCACGCGCGAACTGCCTTCGCCGGTGGCCGAAGGCAATCTCGATGCGCAGCTGTTCGCCAACAGCGCCGTGGCCGCCTCGACGCGGCCGGTGTGGCGCGCGCAGCGCAGCGGCGACACCCTCACGCTGCAGGCCGGTCTCATCGACGGACTGCAGCCGCAGCAGGAAGTGCGGCTCGCGGCCACGATGGAAGACGGCACCGTTCGCAGCGCGCAGGCGCGGCTGCTCCAGGCCAATATCGACTCCGCGCGCGTGGCGGTGCCGCCCGCGCTGCGCGCCCTCTCGGGCGCCGCTTCCTGGAGCGCCGCGCCGCTCGCACCGCCGCCCGCGCTCGCACTGCGCGTGCGCAGCGACAAGGGCTTGTTGCCGCCGCGCATGAACCTGGACTATCCGGCTTCGGTCGTTTCGGCCGGCCATGCCCCGGCGCCCGGAGAGGCCCCGGCCGATGTGCGCTGGACCGATCTCGGCGCGGCAGGCCAGCGCATCGAAGTGCTTTCGCCCGCACTCAGGAGCGGCTCGGAGGCTGCCATCCAGGTGTTGCCCGACCAGGCCGCACTGCGCCGCCGGCTCGAGGCCCTGGCCCGCCTGAAGTGGTGGACCCAGCTCTCCGCACTCGGCAACGGCAGCAGTGCGCAGGTCGACGGACTCGAGGCCGTTCTCGAAATCTGGAGCAGCGAGCGCCTGGTGCGCAGCGAGCCGGTGCAGAAGGCCGGCGCGTCGCTGCTGCCGCTTCGCAGTGGCGAGCGTGCGGCGCTCAGTGTGCGCAATGCCAGCGGCCATTCAATCGACATGGTGGTGGTGGGCGTCGACGCGCAGGGCGGCCTGCGCGCGGTCTACCCCGACGACCCGGGCGAGACCAACCGCTTCGAACGCGGCACGCAGGGCGCGCCCGCCAACAAACGCTTCGAGCTGCCATGGTTCGACGCACCCGGGGGCCGCCTGCTGGTGCTGGCTTCCACGGCCAGCCCCTACAGCAGCCCGCGCCTCTTCGGCGCGGGGCCGGTGGAAGCGGCTGCGCCCGAAGTCCGCGTGCGCGGGCAGCTGTCCGAGGGCAAGGCCCGGCAGACCTTTGCCGCCATGGTGCATTGGGCGGGCGATGCGCCGCCCGCCAAGTAACTGTTTTTGTTCTCAGGAGATCGACATGAGCTGGACCTACGATGGAAAACTGGACCCCGACGAGGCACTGCGCCTGCTCGACTACCTGTCGGGCGAATCGGGCAACGACTTCTCGATGATGATCGAGAGCAAGGGCTCGCCGATCGAAGGCGAGTCGGCGCGCACGTATGAAGACGGCAAGCAGCGCATGGAAATCGGCGGCTACTCGTACAAGTCCGACGTGGTCATTCCGCCGGGCTCGACCAAGGGCAAGCTGCGCAGCTATTCGTTCATCGTCATCCGCGACTGCGATGCCGCCACGGCCTCCATCGCCAGCCTGCTGAAGAACCAGGAAAGCGACCTCAAGGTGACGGTGTCGGTCTTCAAGGCCGGCGGCGACAGCTCCAAGGACTTGCAGTCGCACCTGGAGTTCGTGCTCGAAGGCGCGCGGGTCGACTGCCACGCCATCGTCACGGGCGGCACGCCCAAGCGGCCGTGCGACATCATCTTCTTCCACTACACCAAGCTGGAAATCCGCTCGGCGCCGCAGCAGAAAACCGGTGCGCGCGGCGCGGTGCGCACCTGCACCTTCAGCGGCAACTGAGCCGGCCGAAACGGAGAACACCATGAGCACCTCTGCCGAACTCATCAAGTCTGCCGACCCCGCCGCTGCCCTCAAGGCATTGAGCGACGAGGTTCGCGCCAAGCCATCAGACAGCAAGCAGCGCGTCTTCATGGCGCAATTGCTCTGCGTGCTGGGGCAGTGGGAGCGCGCGCTCAACCAGCTCACCGTGGCGGCCGAGCTCGACGCGCTGGCCGTGCCCATGAAGCAGGTCTACGGCGAGGCCGTGCGCTGCGAGGGCCTGCGCGCCGAAGTGTTCGCGGGCACGCGCACGCCCATGATCTTCGGCCAGCCGGACGAATGGCTGGCCCTTCTCATCGAATCGCTGTTGCGGCAGGGCCGCGGCGAAGTCGAGCTGGCCGAAGACCTGCGCCAGCGCGCCTTCGATGCCGCGCCCGCCATCGGCGGCACCATCGACGGCGTGCCCTTCGAATGGCTGGCCGATGCCGACATGCGCCTGGGCCCCGTGCTCGAGGCTTTCGTCAACGGCAAGTACTACTGGATTCCGTACGCGCGCCTCGCGCACATCAAGATCGAAGCGCCCGAAGACCTGCGCGACTGCGTCTGGATGCCCGCACACCTGCTGCTCGAAAACGGCGGCGAGACGCTGGCGCTCATTCCCACCCGCTACGAAGGCACCGAGAAGAGCCAGGACGGCGAACTGCTGCTTGCGCGCAAGACCGAGTGGCGCGAGCTGCGGCCCGAGGTGTGGGCAGGGAGCGGCCAGCGCGTGCTCGGCAGCGATGCGGGCGAATACGCGCTGATGGACGTGCGCGAGATTCTCTTCAATCCGGCGGTGCCGGTGGAGGAGGAGGGCGCGTCGGAACAAGGCGGCCAACGTGGTTGACCTCACGGCCCAGGAGCGCCTGCAGCCCTCGCTGCTCGACCGGCTGGTGGACCATGCGCCCGACGAAAAGCGCGAGAGCGACGACAAGCGCACGCTGACCAAGCAGGCGCTGCGCCAGGCCGTGCTGCGCGACCTGAGCTGGCTGTTCAACGCCACCGGCTACGGCCTTGCAATGGACGACAGGCAGTACCCGAATGCCGCGCGCTCGGTCATCAATTACGGATTGCCTATGCTGTCTGGCCAGTTCACCTCGTCGGTGCAGCGTGTCAGCATGGAACAGGCTTTGAAGAACGCAATCCTGCAGTTCGAGCCACGAATCCTGCCCCGCACCCTCGAAGTCGAACTCGTCATGGAAGGCTCAGCATTGGACTCCCACAACAGCATTGGCCTGCAGATCCGCGGCATGCTTTGGGCGCAGCCCGTGCCGCTCGAATTCCTGATGCGAAGCCGCGTCGACCTCGAGGAAGGCCGCATCGAGATCGTGGACATGACACAAAGATCATGAGCCCGCGGCTTTTACTGGAGTGATGCCGTGGACCCCCGGTTGCTGAACCTCTACGAGCAGGAGCTGCGCTACTTTCGCGAGAGCTCCTCGGAGTTCGCCCGCGCGTTTCCCAAGATCGCGCACCGCCTGGGCATCGAGGGCCAGGAGGTCGCCGATCCGTATGTGGAGCGGCTGATCGAGGCCACGGCCTTTCTCTCGGCGCGCGTCAACCTCAAGCTCGATGCCGAATACCCGCGCTTCACGGGCCACCTGCTCGACATCGTCTACCCCAACTTTTTGGCGCCCACGCCGGCCATGGCCGTGGCCTCGTTCGCGAACGACCCCGACGATGCCAACCTGGCCACCGGGCCCACGCTGCCGCGCGGCAGCGGGCTGCGCGCGCGGCAGGCGGTGGGGCAGAACACGCATTGCGAGTTCCGCACCGCGAGCGCGCTGCGGCTCTGGCCGATCGAGGTGCAGCGCGCGCAGTACTTCACCTATGCGCCGGACCTGCCGCTCAACACGCACCCGCAGTCGCGTGCGATTCGCGGCGGGTTGCGCATCGGCCTGCATGCCACCGCGGGCCTCAAGTTCAACCAGATCGTCATCGACGACCTGGTGCTGCACCTGGGCGGCGCCGAAGACGTGGCGTGGCAGCTGCACGAATGCGCGCTGGGGCAGCCCATCGGCGTGATGGTGCGGCCCTTGTCGCCCACCGGCGCGCTGCAGGGCGCGGCGCAGAACCTGCCGGCGAGCGCCATCGGCGCCGTGGGCTTCGAGGACGACGAGGCGCTGCTGCCGGTCACCGCCACCGGCTTCTCGGGCTTCCGGCTGCTGCAGGAGTACTTCGCGTTTCCGCAGCGCTTCCAGTTCATTCGCATCTCGGGCCTGCAGGCGCTGCTGTCCACCATGGCGGTGTCCGACGTCGAGCTGGTGCTGCTGTTCTCGCGCGGCGATGCGGCGCTCGAAAAGCTGGTGGGCGTGGACAACGTGCAGCTGCACTGCGTACCCATCGTCAACCTGTTCAACAAGCGGCTCGACCGCGTGCCGCTGACCGAAGGCGTGAGCCAGTTCCACCTGGTGCCCGACCGCACGCGGCCGCAAGACTTCGAGGTGCACACGGTGACCGAGGTGGTCGGCCACGGCGCGCCCGGTGCCGATGCCGCCGCGGCAGAGCAGCTCTTCCGGCCTTTCTATTCGGCCTTTCACGGCACGCGGCACAGCCACCCGGCCTACTTCACGACCACGCGCGAGCCGCGCATGCTCTCGGTGCGGCAGCGCACCGAAGGCCATCGCAGCAGCCACATCGGCTCCGAGGTCTACATGCAGATCGTCGATCCGCAGCAAGCGCCTTATTCGGCCGCGCTGCGGCAGCTGGCCGTGTCCGCGCTGTGCACCAACCGCGACCTGCCGCTCCTGATGCCGCTCGGCCGCGAGAACGACTTCGACTGCATCGATTCGTTTCCGGCGCAGCGCGTGCGCATGGTGCGCGGGCCTTCGCGCCCGGTGTCGCCGGTGGTGAGCCAGGGGCTCGGATGGCGCGTGCTCGACCACCTGGCGCTCAACTACCTTTCCATCTCCGACAGCACGCCGGAGCAGGGCGCGGCCGCGCTGCGCGAAACGCTGATGCTCTACGCCGTGCATGCCGACGAGATGCGCCAGGGCCAGGTGCGTGGCCTCTTGTCGGTGAAGAGCAAGCCCGTGGCGCGCCGGCTGCCGCTCAAGGGACCGATCGCGTTCGGACGCGGGCTCGAAGTGACGGTCGAGGTCGACAAGGACGCCTTTCACGGCCACAGCGTCTTCCTGTTCGGCGCGGTGCTGTCGCGCTACCTGGCGCGCCACGTGGAGGTCAATCACTTCGTCGAGACCGTGCTGCGCGTGGCGGGCAAGGGCGAGAACATGCGATGGAGGCCGCTGTGCGGGACACGCCAGATTCTGTAGCCGGCCGCGTCGACGGCGCGCTGCGCGCGTGGTCGGCCGAGCCCTGGTCCTTCGACTACTTCGCGGTGATGCGGCGGCTCGAATCGGTGGCCGGCACCACGCCGCGCTGGGGCCGCGCGCTGCTGCCGAGTGCCGAGCCGGTGCGCGTGGGGCAGGAGCCCTCGCTGTCGTTCGCGCCGGCCAGCTTCAGCCGCTTCGAGCCCGCGACCGCCGACTCGCCGCCGCGCCTGCGGCAGCACTTCTTCAGCTACGTGGGGCCCAACGGTCCGCTGCCGGTGCACCTGAGCGACTTCATCCGCGAGCGCAGCCTGAACCATGGCGATCCGACGTGGCTGGCTTTTCTCGACAGCTTCCTGCATCGCTTCTCGCTGCATTTCTACCGTGCCTGGGCCCAGGCGCGGCCGGCGGTGGCGCTCGACCGTCCGGGCGAAGACCGCTTTCGGCTGCAGGTGGGCGCGCTCGTGGGCATGGGCATGCCGGGGCGCACCGGCCGCGACGAGATCCATGACGATGCGCGGCTGCATTTCTCGGGCTGGCTGGCGCGCCGCGTGCACAACGCGGAGAGCGTCGAGTCGGTGCTGTGCAGCTACTTCGGCGTGCCGGTGAAGCTGGAGCGCTGGGTCGGCCACTGGATGAGCCTGCCCGCCGGCGAACTCACCCGACTCGGCCAGGGCGAGGCGTCGCGCTCGATGGGCATGGGCGCCATGCTCGGCACGCGCGCATGGGACCGGCAGCATCGTGTGCGGTTGCATGTGGGTCCGCTCTCGATCGACCAGTACCGCATGTTTCTTCCCACCGGCGATGCGCAGCCCGTGCTGCAGCGCTGGATGCAGCAGCTGCTCGGCGACGAACTCGAGTGGGACGCACAGCTTGCGCTGCAAGGCGCGCAGGTGCCGCCTACGCGTCTCGGGCAAGCCAAGGGCAACGCGCCGCGCCTCGGATGGATCGCTTGGCTCGGACAGCGCCCGCGCGCCAAGGATGCGGCGGACGTGCGCATAGGCAGCCGCCCGATGGCCGCCCGTACCGCCCAGGCCACCGTGGGAGCCGCCGCATGACAACGACGCCCGCGCTTCCGGACACGATGACGCACGCGGCCGCGCTGGCGCAAGCCGCGGCCCTGATCAAGGCGCAAAAGCTGGACGCGGCGGGCGAATTGCTCGACCGCATCCTGGAGGCCGAGCCGGCCGACCCCGACGCCCTGCACTACCAGGGCCTGCTGCGCCATGCGCAAGGCCGCAGCAACGAGAGCATCGCGTTGATCGGGCGGTCGCTCACGCTGCAACCCGCGCAAAGCGGTGCCTGGAACAACCTGGGCAACCTGCTGGTCGAGACGGGCCGCATCGACGATGCGATGCTCGCCTACGGCAACAGCGTCTCCTTCGCGAAAGGAGGCGACGAAGGCGCCCATGCGCTGAGCAATATCGCATCGCTCGAACGCCGGAAGGGCCACTGGCAAGCCGCCGAGCGCGTCAGCCGGCAGGCGATCGAACTGCGGCCGGAATTCAGCGAGGCCTGGTACAACTTGTCGATCGCACTGATGGAGCAGGGACGCATCCATGAGAGCGTCATCGCCAACAGCCGGGCGGTGTTGCTGCAGCCGCGCAACCTGAGCGCCCGCTCGCAGGTGATTCGTGCTCTGGAACTGCTCGGCGAGAACGAGCAGGCCCTCGGCATGTACCGGGAGTGGCTGGCCGAAGATCCAGGCAATCCCGTGGTCACGCACCTGCTGGCCGCCTGCGAGGGGCATGCGCCCGCGCGCGCCAGCGACGGCTATGTAGAGACCGTGTTCGACAGCTACGCCGGAAGCTTCGACGCCAGCCTGGAGAAGCTGCACTACCGCGCGCCCGAGCTGGTGGCGCACGCGGTGCAGGAAATGCATGGCGCGCCGGCCGCGAGCCTGGCCGTGGTCGATGCCGGCTGCGGCACCGGACTCTGCGCCCCGCTGCTGCGGCCCTGGGCCGCGCACCTGGCTGGCTGCGACCTGTCGGCCGGCATGCTGCAGCGCGCGGAGCAACGCGGCGGCTACGACGTGCTGCACAAGGCCGAGCTCACCCACTACCTGCACACCCAGCCCGGCCGGTTCGACCTGGTGATATCGGCTGACACCCTGTGCTACTTCGGCGACCTGCACGAGGTGCTGGCGGCAGCCGCGCGCGCGCTGCGTCCGGGAGGCGGAGTGGTGTTCACGGTCGAGGCCATGTCCGGGGGGCGGGACGACTTCAGGCTCGAAGGCAGCGGCCGCTACCGCCATGCGGCTGCGCATGTGGAGGCCTGTCTTGCGGCCCCCGGATTCGGTGCCGTTCGCATCGAGCCGATCGTTCCGCGCCGTGAAGCGGGGCAGGACGTGCAGGGTTGGCTGGCCAGCGCAAGGCTTTCTGCACATTGACGCCGGGCACGGCTCGCAGAACTTCGAATTTTCCAGCATGAATCGTCTTCAACAGATACGGAGTCTTCCATGAGTGAAATCAGTCGCACCGCCCTTTTCGGCAAGCTCAACTCGTTGGCCTACAAGGCCATCGAAGGCGCCACGGTGTTCTGCAAGATGCGCGGTAATCCGTACGTGGAGCTGGAGCACTGGTTCGCCCAGCTGCTGCAGGTGCAGGACTCCGACCTGCACCGCGTGATCCAGCATTACGGGCTCGACGTGTCGGTGATTGCCAAGGACATGACGGCCGCGCTCGACCGCCTGCCGCGCGGCGCCACCGCCATCAGCGATTTTTCTCCGCACATCGAGAACGCCATCGAGCGTGCATGGACCTACGCCACGCTGCAGTTCGGCGAGGCGCAGGTGCGCACCGGCTACATCCTCGTCGGCATGCTGAAGACGCAGAGCCTGCGCAACCCGCTCTTCGGTTTGTCGAAGCAGTTCGAGAAGGTGAAGGTCGAGGACCTGGCCGACAACTTCGTGAAGATCTGCGACCCTTCGCCCGAATCGCACATGCGTGCGCAGGACGGCACCGGCATGGGCAGCGGAGCGCCCGGCGAAGATTCCGGCGCCATGGCGCCCGCCGCCATGGGCAAGGGCGATGCCCTCAAGAAATTTGCTGTCGACCTGACCGAGAAGGCGAAGAAGGGAGAGATGGATCCGGTGACCGGGCGGGACGAGGAGATCCGCCAGATCGTCGACATCCTGATGCGGCGCCGCCAGAACAACCCGCTGTTGACGGGTGAGGCCGGCGTCGGCAAGACCGCGGTGGTGGAAGGCTTCGCGCAGCGCCTGGCGCGCGGCGACGTGCCGCCGCAGCTGAAAGACGTGAAGCTGCTCACGCTCGACATCGGCCTCTTGCAGGCGGGCGCGAGCATGAAGGGCGAGTTCGAGCAGCGCCTGCGCCAGGTGATCGACGAAGTGCAGAGCTCGCCGACGCCCATCATTCTTTTCATCGACGAGATCCACACGCTGGTGGGCGCGGGCGGCGCGGCCGGCACCGGCGATGCGGCCAACCTGCTGAAGCCTGCACTCGCGCGCGGCAACCTGCGCACCATCGGCGCCACCACCTGGGCCGAGTACAAGAAATACATCGAGAAAGACCCGGCGCTCACGCGGCGCTTCCAGGTCGTGCAGGTGCCCGAGCCCGACGAGGTGAAGGCCATTCTCATGCTGCGCGGCGTGGCCAGCGTGCTCGAGAAGCACCACCGCGTGCAGTTGCTCGACGAGGCGATCGAGGCGGCTGTGAAGCTGTCGCACCGCTACATTCCTGCGCGCCAGTTGCCCGACAAGGCCGTGAGCCTGCTGGACACCGCCTGCGCCCGGGTGGCCGTGTCGCAGCACGCCACGCCGCCTGAAGTGGAAGACTGCATGCGCCGCATCGAGGGCCTCACGGTCGAGCAGGAGATCATCGGCCGCGAAGAAGCCATTGGCATCGATGTGACCAAGCGCGCCGCGCAGGTGTCGGCACTGCTGGCCGAATCGAAGGTGCAGCTCGATGCGCTCAATGCGCGCTGGCAGGAGGAGAAGGGGCTGGTCGACAGGTTGCTTGAGTTGCGCAGCAAATTGCGTGCGGGCAGCAAGCCGGTGGACACTGCATCCGCCGAGGGCGGTGCAAAGGCCGACGTACCCCCACCCCAGCCCTCCCCCAGTGGGGGAGGGAGCGAAGACCGGGCCGCGCTGCTTGAAGAACTGCATGTGCTGCAAGCCAAGATCCATGCGGTGCAGGGCGAGTCGCCGCTCATCCTGCCTTCGGTCGATGAGCAGGCCGTGGCCTCGGTAGTCGCCGACTGGACCGGTATTCCCGTCGGCCGCATGGTGAAGAACGAAGTCGAGGCGGTGCTCAAGCTGGCGGACACGCTCAACCAGCGCGTCATCGGCCAGAAGCACGGCCTCGAAATGATCGCGCGCCGCATCCAGACCTCGCGCGCGCGGCTCGACAACCCGCAAAAGCCGATCGGCGTGTTCATGCTCTGCGGCACCTCCGGCGTCGGCAAGACCGAGACCGCGCTGGCTTTGGCCGAGGCGCTCTACGGCGGTGAGCAGAACATCATCACCATCAACATGAGCGAGTTCCAGGAGGCACACACCGTCTCCACGCTCAAGGGCGCGCCGCCCGGCTACGTGGGCTATGGCGAGGGCGGCATCCTGACCGAGGCCGTGCGCCGCCGGCCCTACAGCGTGGTGCTGCTCGACGAGGTGGAGAAGGCCCACCCCGACGTGCACGAGATCTTCTTCCAGGTGTTCGACAAGGGCTGGATGGAAGACGGCGAGGGCCGCATGATCGACTTCAAGAACACGATCATCCTGCTCACCACCAATGCCGGCAGCGAGCTGGTGATGAGCATGTGCCGCGACCCCGAGCTGCTGCCCGATTCCAACGCGCTGGCCGATGCGCTGAAGGCGCCGCTGATGAAGGTGTTCCCGCCCGCACTGCTGGGCCGCATCGTCACCATTCCCTATTACCCGCTGTCGCCCGAGATGATGAAGAAGATCGTGCGGCTGCAACTGGGCCGCATCAAGAAGCGCGTCGAGACCAACCACGGCGTGCCCTTCGAGTACAGCGAGGCGGTGGTCGAGCAGGTGGTCGCGCGCTGCCAGGACCCGGAGTCGGGTGGCCGCGTGATCGACGCGATCCTGACCAACACCGTGCTGCCGACCATCTCGGTCGAGTACCTGCAGCGGCTGGCTTCCGGCGGCGAGATCCGCCGCGTGGCGCTCGACGTGAAAGACGCCGACTTCACTTACGCCTTCGATTGAAGCTTCAACAAGAGACCCCCGAAATGGCCGACCACGAGTTCCGCATCGAGAGCGATTCACCCGCCAACAAGGAGCTGATGTTCTGGCGCATCGTGGGCCACGAGGCGCTCGCGCGGCCTTCGGCCTATGAGCTCACGGTGCTGTCGAAGAACCGGGCGCTCGACGCCAAGGACATCCTTGGCCGAGCCTTCGACGTGGTCATCGAATTCCAGGACAAGGACGGCGGCAAGCACGAGCGGCACTGCCAGGGGCATGCGGTGCGTTTCGTGCGCGCGGGGCACGTGGGCCGGCATTTTGAATACCGCATCACGCTGCGCTCGTGGTTCTGGCTTCTCACCAAGCGCAGCAACTCCCGCATCCTGCAGGACAAGAAGGTGCTCGAGGTGCTCGATGCGGTGTTCGAAGACAGTCCGATCAAGCGCTTCAAGAAGACCAAGTCCGACAACGTCATCGGCACGCACAACCCGCGGCGCTACTGCGTACAGCACCAGGAAACGGACTATCAGTTCATCTCGCGACTGCTCGAGGACGAAGGCATCTACTACTGGTTCGACGCGCACGATGCACCGGGAACCATGCACCTGTCGGACGCGAGCGACATGGCGCACGAGAAGTTGTCCGTGGCCGACACCCTGCGCCATGCGGGCAGCGATGCGAGCGAGGCGCGCTACAACGAGATCTCGCGCTGGGTGAGTGCGCGCCATTTCCATACGGGCAAGCAGGATTCGCGCGACAGCGACTTCAAGGCCATCAAGAAGAAGCTGGGCGCCGCCATCGACGTGTCCGACGATCATGAGCTGGCGGGCCTCGAAGTGTTCGAGTTTCCCGGCGGCTACTTCAGCGGCGATGACGCCGAGAACCGGGCCAAGCTGCGCGGCGACGAACTCAACGCGCGCCGCGACCGCCACTGGGCCCTGACCAACTGGCCCGACGTGGCCGCGGGCCGCAGCTTCAAGTTCGAGGGCGACCCGGATGGCGCGCGCGACGGCGACTACATCATCGCCGCCTGCACCTTCATGGCCAGCCATCCCGGCTACGAGAGCGTGGCGGCCAGCGCCGCCGAGCAGCCGATCCACAGCGTGCTGTCCGAGGCGTTGCGCGACGACGCGGTGAACGCCGACACGCTGCAGGTGCTGGAAGAACTGATTGCCGGCACGCCCATGCTGCACACCGCGCAACCGGGCACGAGCGCCTTCCTGCTGACCGTGATTCCGGTGGATCGCCCCTACCGCGCGCCGCGCCTCACGCCGCGCGTGACCATGCCCGGCCCGCAGATCGCGATCGTGGTGGGCCCCAAGGGCGACGAGTACCACGTGGACGACCACGGCCGCGTGAAGGTGCACTTTCATTGGGATCGCTACGACGAGAGCAACGAGAAGTCGACCTGCTGGGTGCGCGTGTCGCAGCCCTGGGCCGGCAAGGGCTGGGGCGGCTATTTCATTCCGCGCATCGGCCAGGAAGTGATCGTCGACTTTCTGAACGGCGACCCCGACCGCCCCATCATCGTGGGCCGCGTCTACAACGACGACCAGCCGATCCCGTACAAGTCGCCCTCGCAAAGCGGCTTCAAGACCCGCTCCACGCCCGGCGGCGGCGCCTCGAACTACAACGAGATCATGTTCGAGGACAAGAAGGGCGAAGAGAACATCAACATCCACGCCGAGCGGAACATGAGCCGCAGCGTGGAGCTGGATGATTCGACCACGGTCGACCGCGACCAGTCGGTCACCGTCAAGCGCGACCAGACGAACCACGTGGACCGCGACCGCAAGAGCACGGTGACGCGCAACGACACCAACATGGTGGCGGTCGACCAGACGAACACGGTCAAGGGCAAGCAGAACAACCAGGTGGTGGGCAACCGCGACACCTTTGTCGATGCCAATGACATGCTCAAAGTGAAGGGCACTGGCACGCATGAGGTGATCGGCGCGCGCAGCGACATCTCGCGCGCCGGAGAAACCCGCAGCGTGACCGGCAACCAGACCATCACCGTCAGCGGCAACCTGACCTACAAGGCTGCGAAGATGAGCTTCGAGGCCGCGCACATCGATTGGCTGGTGACCGGATCGAGCTCGAAGTACATCACGGTGCCCACCGGGCCCCTGGCCTTGATGGCCAACAAGATCAAGCTGATGAGCAACACCGGCATCGACATGATGGCCGCGGGCGACATCGACGCCGTTTCCATCGGCTCCAACACCACGGTGCTTGGCGCCAACAGCAGCGGGTACATCGGCAACAACAGCGAAGCGAACATCGGCATGGCCCGATCCACCTTCATTGGCTTGAACATGGAAACCGCGCTTGCGGCGAGCCTCTCCAACTTCCTGGGGCTGCAGATGGACAACACCGCGGGTCTGAAGTTGGAGACGGTCGCTGCCGCCGGCATCGAACAGAAGACGTCCAGCTTCAGACAGTCCGCGCTGGCCTGCTTCACACCCGGAGCCGGAGGTGCGGCTGCGGGCATGGGCGCTGCGGTGGCCGCTGGGCTCGGCGCCGTGGCAGGCGCCGGATCCGCCATCGTCGATGTGCTTGCCACTTTCGAGCAGTATGCGAAGGCGGCCGACAAGCTGCAGAAAGCCGCGGAAGAGGCGGCGGCTCAGGACCCGGCGGTGCCGGGACTTGCCGACAGGCTGTCGGCCCTTTCCCGCATTACGCGGCGCCGTGCAACCGACGCCAAGGTGGGTCTTGTTGCAACACTCGGCATCGGTGTGGTGGCGCAGGTCGGCTCCGACATGCTGGGCGGCCAAGGTGCCGCTTCGCAAGCGGATGCGCTCGGCAGAGCGATGCCCGACCCCGATGCCAACTGAGCCCACGCCTCATGCAAGTGCTCAAGCCTCAAGCCCTCGGACTCTCGACGCGGCCAATCGAATTCCGCAAGCGCTACGGCTTGTCCATCACTGCTTGCCTGCACCTGCCTTTTGCGCAGGACAAGAACGGCACCCTCTGGTCGGAGCAATCGATGTGGTCGTTCCTCGGGAAGGAAATGGCACAACCCCTGATCGACGAGGGCGTTGCCAAGCTGACCCCGGAGTTCCTGGTGCACGGCAAGGCCTTTCCGCCCCGCGACAGGCCTGAGGCCTGCGCGGTACGCGCCCGCCTCGGTGCACGGGAAAAGACCGTACTGGTTTTTGGCGAGCGCTACTGGGACGGCGGGCGTGCCAGTGCGCCGCAGGCCTTCGAGTCTCTTTCGCTGGATTGGTCCGCGGCCTATGGCGGCCCAGACTTCGCATCCAACAGCCAGGGTAGAGGGAGGCAAGCCAAGGACAGCGTGACCTGGCTGCCGAACACCGAACTGCCGCAAGACCGGTTGCAGCGTCCTGACCAGGCCATCGTTCCGGCGGGTTTCGGTGCATTGGATGTGATGCATCCGCAACGCGTGCAGTATCGCGGCACCTATGACGCGGACTACCTGCGCGAGCACGCGCCCGGCTTCGCTCCCGATACCGATTGGCGTTATTTCAATCTGGCGCCGGCCGATCAGTGGATGGACACGGCGCTGATCGGCGACGAGGCGTTCGCGTTCGATCACATGCATCCCGAAAAGCCGCGCATCGAGGGTCGGTTGCCGGGCATGCGGGCACGCGTGTTCGCCGGCTACAAGGTCGAAGGCGCTGAACCCAAGATCCGGGAAGTGCCGCTACGGCTGACCACGGTGTGGTTCTTTCCGCACGCGGAGCGCTGCATCGCGATCTTCCAGGGGCTTGCCGAGGTGGACACTGACGATGGTTCCGACGTGGTCAGCCTGATGGGCGCGGTCGAGCGCCTGGCGGAAGCCAGGGACGATCACCACTACATCGATGCTGCGGCGAAACGGGCCGACCCGAAAATGGGGGCTATCTACGCCATCATCGACAGCGACCTGCTGCCCGCTGGTGTCAGCACCCTGGACCCCGACGTGGAAGCCGCCAAGGCGCCTTTCGAAATGGCGGGCCTGCAGGGAGAAGCCCAGTACCGCCGTGCGCAGATCGATGTGGAGCTCGCGCGTGAAAAGGCCACCGCATTGGGGAAAGACCCGGATGCCCTGGGCATCCGGATGCCTCCGCGCGAAAAGGTTCCGACGGGCGACGAGCTACCGCCGTACCTCGAAAAGAAGATGCAGGAAGCGCAGGCGCAGCAGTGGGCTGCCGTCGAGGATGCCGTCACGGTGCTGGAGAAAGCGCTGGCGATATCGGAAGAAAACAAGATCGACCTGGCGAAGCTGCAGCATCGCGGGCCGCCCCGGTACGACGCCGAGAAGCACCTGGCCCAGATGCACGCGCAGGCCGCGGCCGGTACCCGGCCCATCGACCTTCAGCCGGTGCTTCCCAAGCTGCGCCAGATCGAAGACGCTCACCGCATGGGCTACCTGCAGTCCGCGCACATGCAGCTACCGGCGTTTGCAATGCCGCCCGATGAGGCGGCAACGCTGCGGGACGAGGTGTCGCGTGCCGTTCAAGCCGGCATCAAGTTCTTTGCCGGCATCGACTTCACCGGTGCTGATTTGTCCGGCCTCGATCTGCGCGAGGCGAACTTCGAAGGCGCCTGGCTGGAGAGTGTCGATTTCAGGAATTCCAACCTGTCGAACGCCGATCTGTCGGGCGCGGTGCTGGCCCACGCCAATCTCGAAGGCGTGATTGCGATCGGTGCGAAATTCGACAAGGCCAACCTGGGAAAGGCCATTCTGGCCCGCGGCGTTTTCGACGACTCGGATTTCACCGAGGCGGTGCTGATGCATTGCGCATTCGCCGGCACGCAGATGCGCCGGGCCCGGTTCGCCAAGGCCAATCTGCTGGAGACGACCTGGGGTGACGCGGATTGGGAGGGTGCCCAACTTGCGGGTCAGACTTTCTACAAGCTGGATATCAGGGGGATGCGTTGGCCCGGTGCGGATCTGTCTGTCTGCAATTTCCTGGAATCGGACCTTTCGGGCGTCGATATGCATGCCGCGAGCATCGCAAGCGCCACCTTCGCGACCTGCAAGCTGGATGGGGCGAACATGGTGGCTGCGCAATGTGCCGGCGCCGTAGCGGTCAAGGACTCCAGTCTTGTCGGCACGGACATGAGCGGGGCCAACCTGCGCCAGTTCAATTTCGGCGCATCGGACCTGCGCGGCGCGAAGCTGGTTCGCGCGGTGCTGGATGGCGCCAATTTCGGCGGCGCACGACTCGAGGGGGCGGACCTGCGGCTTGCAAGCGCCAAAGGCACCCTGATGCACAAGGCCGACTGCAGGAAGGCATTGCTCTCTGGCGTGAATTTCACCGACGCGATATTGCAGAAAGCCGATCTGCGCGGTGCCGATCTGCGGCGTAGCAACCTCTTCGGCGCCGACCTCAGCCGCGTGCGGCTCGATGGTTCGACCAGTTTCGACGGTGCGCTGCTGAAGAGGGCGCGTACCTGGCCCCGTCTGACGCACGAACAACAGGCGGTCGCATGAGTCCGGAACTGTTGAGCATTGCCGTCGGCATCGGGGAGGCCCTGCAAGGTCTCGATCTCGGCAAGGGGCGGTACGCCGGGCTTGTGCTGGGCGGAGCAACTTTCTCCAAGGTCAGGTTCGCCGAGGCCGATTTTCGTGGGGCCGACCTGCGCGAAACCGTGTTCGACCAGTGCGACCTGCGCGGTGCGATCGCTTCGGGCGCCAACCTGCGCAAGGCGCTGTTCAATCGCTGCGTGCTTGACCATGCGGACTTGCGCCAGGCCAACCTTCATGGTGCGGTGTTCACCGAATGCGACATGACGCATGCGCAACTCGCACAGGCCGTGCTGTCGATGGCTACGGTGTCGAAATGCAAGATGGGCCATGCCAACCTGCGCGGCGCCTGCCTCGATTCGGCGGTGTTCAGTCAGTCGGTCTTGCTTGACGTGTGCGCCGACGACACGAGCTGGCAATACACCGCCGTGACCGAATGCGACCTTTCGCACCTCACGTGGGCAGGGGCGCGAATGCTGCGCAACGTGTTCTCCAATACCTCGCTCAAGCGCATGTCATTCGCGAGCCTGACGCTCGACGGATGCCAGTTCGCGTCGGCCGACCTCCGCGGGGCGGATCTCGGCGGCATCACGCTGCAGCAGTGCAATTTCCAGAATGCGAACCTCGAAGGCGCGAGCTTCGCGAAGGCGGTGGCACCGTCGACCATCTTCTGCGAAGCCACGGGCAAGGGTGCTGATTTCTCGGGCGCGCGCATGCGGCAAGCACTCTTCACCGGCGCCGCGCTGGCAGAGGCCAACTTCGCCGGCTGCGACCTCTACCAGACGCATTTCGCGGGCGCGAAACTGCGCGGTGCGAACTTCACCGGCGCGGAGTTGACCTATGCCGACTTCCGCCATGCCGACCTCGGCGGGGCCGACCTGCGAGGCGCCACCCTGTTGCGCACGGTGCTGCATGGCGCCAACACCGGGAACGCACAAATGACCGACCGCGCACGCGCGCTCGAATCCGACCCGGAGCTGGCGGAATCCGAGCGATGGCAGCCGCTGGCCGCCTGATCCGACGAATCGACAGATAGGGAAACATGCAATGACCGAAACCACCACACTCGAACATGCCGCGCCTCGAGCCCGCCGGCGGCGCGAACCCTCCAAGGCCATCACCGGCGAATGGTGCGTGGGCATCGTCGGCACAGATGCCGGCGGCGCGCAGGTCGTCATCAGCGGCGACCTGCAGCTGCGCGCGCGGCGCGCTGCCAGTTGCCTGCTCGAGCCCGCTGCCGGCGACAGCGTGGCCTGCCTGCGCATCGCCCCTCAAGAGGTCTGGATCATGGCGGTGCTGCAGCGCGAGGAGGGCACCGCCAACGTGCTGCGTTGCGCGGGCAACCTGCGCATCGCGGTGGACGGCGGCGCGCTGGAACTTGAGGCCGCGCGCGTCGGCCTCAAGTCCGAGGAACTCGACATCGCGGCGCAAAAGACCCGCGTGGCCACCGACACCGCCGACTTGGTTGGCCGCGAGTTTCACCTGATCGGCACCAGCATCAAGGTGGTGGGTTCGGTGCTGTCGTCAGTCATGGAGCGGGTGCAGCATTTCAGCCGGCATTACCTGCGCACCACCGACGGCATCGACCGCGTGGCAGCCACGCACCTCGAGTGCGAGGCGAAGCAGCTGCTTCGCCTCGAAGGCGAGCACACGCTGGTGAACGGCCGCGAGCTCATCAAGGCGCGCGGCGCGCAGATCCACTTCGGCTGAAGAAGAAAGAAGCGGAGCACAGCATGTTCGCCAACTGCCAACTGATGGGGACCGACATGGGCTTTCCCGATGTCTGCATCACGCCCGCCGCGCCGTCGCCGATTCCGGTGCCCTATCCGAACATCGCCATGGGGCCGATGGCGATTCCGAATTGCCCCACGATCCTGATCATGGGCGGCCCGGCCCACAACCTGGGCACCACGATTCCGATGACCAACGGCGACAACTCCGGCGTGCTGCTGGGCGTCGCGTCGGGCACCGTGATGGGACCGAGCCGCCATCTCACCGGCGCCTTCACGGTGCTGTGGAACGGCATGCCCGCCACACGGCTCACCAGCGTCTCGCTGCAGAACAGCACCAACTGCCCGGGCGTGCGCACCGTGCCGAGCCAACCGCTCGTTGTATTGCTGGCGCCCTGAGGGGCCTGGTGCCGCCACGGCGCGCCGCATGCGGGGTGCGCCGGACAACTAGAAAGTGTGGGAGATAGGGACGGAAAGGAGAGGCTCAGAGCCGAACGCCATGGCCGACCACGAGTTCAGCATAAAAAGCGATTCGCCCGTCAGCGACAAGCTGAAGTTCTGGCGCATTGTGGGGCACGAAGTGCTCGCGCGCCCGTCGGCCTACGAGTTGACGGTGTTGGCCGAGAACGAGACGATCGACGCCAAGGACATTCTTGGCCGATCGTTCGACGTGGTGATCGAATTCACCGACAAGGACAACGGCAAGCACGAGCGCCACTGCCAGGGCCACGCGGTGCGCTTCTCGCGCGTGGCGCAGATCGGGCGCTACTTCGAATACCGCATCAGCCTGCGTTCGTGGTTCTGGCTGCTGACCAAGCGCATCAATTCGCGCATCCTGCAGGAAAAGCCGGTGCTCGGCGTGGTCGACGCGGTGCTCGAGGACAGCAGGATCAGCGGTCTCAAGAAGATCAAGTCGGGCAAGGTGATCGGCTCGCACACGCCGCATACCTACTGCGTGCAGTATCAGGAGAGCGACTACCAGTTCCTTTCGCGGCTTCTGGAAGAGGAGGGAATCTACTATTGGTTCGACGCGCACGATGCGCCCGGCACCATGCATCTGTCGGACACGAGCACGCTCGCGCACGACAAACTCCCCGCCGCGGACACGCTGCAATACGCAGCCACCCACGCCACCGAGGCGCGCTTCAACGAGATCACGCGCTGGGTCAGCGCGCGCCAGTTCGAGTCGGGCCGCTTTGCTTCGCGAGATCGCGACTTCAAGGTCATCAGCAAGGAACTGCGAGCCGACAGGGGCGACCCGGACACGCACGAGCTGTCCGATCTCGAGGTGTTCGAATTTCCGGGCGGCTACACCGCGACCGACGACACCGACAACCTGGCGCAGGTACGGCTGGACGAACTCATCGGCCGCCGTCAGCGCCACTGGGCGCTGACCACCTGGCCCGATGTGACGGCGGGCCGCAGCTTCACCTTCGAGGGCGACCCCGACACCACGCGCAATGGCGACTACATCATCGGCGCCTGCACTTTCGCGGCCAGCCACCCTGGCTATGAGTCCATCGCCTTCGACGAGATCCGGCGCCCGGTTGACGAGGTGCTGCACGAGGCGCTCGAAGACGATCCGGTCAACGATGGAATGCTTGCAATGCTGCGCGACATGGTGGCCGGGACGCCCGCCCTGCATGCTGCCGAGCGCGGCACCAGCGCCTTTCTCATGACCGTGATGCCGCTCGACGCGCCTTGGCGCCCCCCGCGTCTCACGCCGCGTGTCGCCATGCGCGGACCGCAGACCGCCATCGTCGTGGGGCGAAGCGGCGAACAGATCTGGACCGAGGAGCATGGCCGCGTGAAGGTGCAGTTCCATTGGGACCGCTACGGAAAGAACGACGAGAACAGCTCTTGCTGGGTGCGCGTGTCGCACCCATGGGCTGGCAAGAGCTGGGGGGCCATCAGCATCCCGCGCATCGGCCAGGAAGTGATCGTCGACTTTCTCGATGGCGATCCTGACCAGCCCATCATCGTCGGGCGTTTCTACAACGGCGAGTCGATGTCGCCCTATGGCCTGCCGGCGGGCGCCGTGGTGAGCGGCATCAAGTCGAATACGCACAAGGGCAAGGGCTACAACGAACTGTCGATGGACGATACCGCCGGCAAGGAGAAGGTGACGATCCACGGCCAGTACGACATGAACACCACGGTGGAGCACGACCAGACGACGACCGTGCACAACAACCGCACCGACGCCGTCGATGTCGACGACTCGGAGACCGTGGGCAGCAACCAGACCCAGAGCATCGGGGCCAACCAGACGATTTCCGTGGGTGCAAACCGCGAGGAGTCGGTGGGCGGCACTGAAACCATCACCATTGGCGGCCACCGGACCGAAACCGTGAACGGCGGCGAAACCGTGACCATCAACGGCGGGCGCAGCCACACCGTGAACGGCATGCAGACCACCACCATCTCGGTGGCTGAGGCGCACACCGTGGGCGCGGGGCGCATGCACAGCGTGGGCGCCGGCGAGGCCATCAACGTCGGCGGCGTGCAGGCCGTGACGGTGGGCGGCGCGCAGATCGTCAGCGTGGGCGGCGTGCAGAAAGTCAGCGTGGGTGCCCTGCAGTCGATCTCCGTCGGCGGTCCGCACAAGCTGTCGGCTGCGGTGATCTCCGAGACATCGAAGGGGCCGATCAAGATCAAGGCGGGCGCCATCTGCATGGTCGAGGCACCCACCATCATGCTCAAGGCCGGCGGCAGCAAGATCGTCATGAACGCCAGCGGCATCACCATCAAGGGCGCCAAGATCACCATCAAGGCCGACGGCAGCGCGTCTTTCAAGGCCGGCGGCTCGATCAAGATCAAGGGCTCCAACCTGGGAGAGGACTGAGCCGTGGAAGACCACACCGATCTCCAGAGCGCGCGCAGCGTGCTGCAGAGCGTGGCGGCCTGGTCGAAGCTGTCGGGCCAAGGCGTGGCGGTGGCCATCTTTGCAGGCTTCGATGCCGAGGGGCGCTTCCTGGTCACCCTGGGCGAAGGCATGGCGCCGGTGCAGGCGCTCTCGACCGTCGGCCTGGCACCCGGCGATGCCGGCGCGGCCATCGTCGTGGCCTTTGAGCAGGGCGAAGCGCGGCACCCCGTCATCGTCGGGCGCGTGCAGCCGCCGCACACCGACGCATCGCAAGCGCGCGAGGCGGGCGCTTACGCCAACGTCGACGGCGAGCGCGTCGTGCTCCAGGCGCGCGAGCGCATCGAGCTGCGCTGCGGCGACGCCAGCATCGTGCTCACACGCGCGGGCAAGGTACTGATCAACGGCAACTACGTGCTCTCGCGCTCGCGCGGCGCCAATCGCGTCAAGGGCGCCTACGTGGGCATCAACTGAAAAGGCATGCGCCATGTGGCAGCTCGACAACCGAACGCCCTATGCCGCCGAACGCACCTGGGTGCGCGACCGCGACGGTGCGGAGATCTGGTTGGTGGCGGTGAAGTGCAGCTTCGACATTTCACCCGATGGCGAGACAAGCGTCGCACCCGAGCAGCCACCCGTCGCGCAGGCGCCCGTCTTCGTCGACGAGGCCGCGCCCCAGCCGAGCCTGCTCTACGAGATGGACCTGGTGCGCACCAAGCAGACGACCGACGTGGTGCTGATCGGCCACGCGCATGCGCCCGGCGGCGCGCCCGTGACGCAGCTCGACGTGGGCCTGCGCGTCGGCCCCATCGCCAAGCGACTGCGCGTGACCGGCGACCGCGTGTGGCTGGGCGGCGCGCCATCGGAGCCCGAGCCTTTCAGCGCCATGCCGCTGGTGTGGGAGCGCGCATACGGCGGCGTCGATCCGTGGACGCGCAACGCGCCGTTGCCGCAGTTCGACGTGCGCAACCCCGTGGGCACGGGCTTTGTGACGGAGGCTATGCATGCGGAAGGCCTGCGGCTGCCCAACATCGAGTACCCGGACCAATGCGTGCGGACGTGGAGCGACCGGCCCGAGCCTGCGGGTTTCGGCCCGCTGTGCAACCACTGGCAGCCGCGCGCGGGGTTTGCGGGGACGTACGACGAGGCGTGGCAGCGGGATCGGTTGCCGTTGCTGCCGGTGGATTTTGATGACCGGCACTATCAGTGCGCGCCGGGGGATCAGCAGGCGCCGCAGTTCCTGGTGGGCGGTGAGCCGGTCGTGCTGATCAATGTGTGGCCGCATGGGGAGGTGCTGCGCTTCGAACTGCCGCGGGTGATTCTGGGCCTGGAGACCTTTTTCTCCGACGGTCAGCGGATGCCGCACGAACGCCCTGTGCTGCACACGGTGATCGTCGAGCCGGATCGATCGCGCGTAGCACTGGTTTGGCACAGCGCGTTGCCTTGCCATCCCAAGGTGCACAAGCTGCTGGAGACGCGCATCGTGGAGAAGCGCCTGCTGCGCCTGGGCGAGATCGCGTCCGGGCAGGCAATGGTGGCTTGAGCATGGCCGGCAGCACATTGCACATCCTCGGGCTCGGCGCCAGTACGCCGATCGGGCGCAACGTGTGGGCCAGCGCCGCGGCAACGAGGGCCGGCGTGTGTGGCTTTTCCGAGCATCCGTTCATGGTCGACACGGCTGGCGAGCCGATGCGTGTCGCGCGGGCACCCTGGCTCGATGTGGGCCTCGACGGTGCCGCGCGCTTGGCCGCATTGCTGTTGCCAGCCATGGGCGAAGCATTGGTGCCGCTGGCGCAGGCAGGACGAGACTTGCCGTTGTGCCTTGGCCTTGCATTGGCACTGCCGCCATCACGACCGGGCCGGCCCGACACCCTCGTCAGAGAGTTGCTGAAAGCCATCGGAGAGCAACTGCCCGGCGACTTCGGGCGCACCGCGCTCTTCGAGTTGGGGCACGCCGCTGGCTGTCTGGCGCTGTCTGCCGCCGAGGTGGGTTGCGCCCGCGGGGCCTTCGATGCTTGCCTGGTGGCCGGCGTCGATTCCTACCTGTCGCCCGAGACGCTGGAATGGGTGGAAGCCTGTGATCAGTTGCACGGCGGTGGGCCGCTCAATAACGCCTGGGGCTTTATCCCCGGGGAGGCTGCGGGCGCGGTACTCCTCGGCACATCCGACCTGGTGCAGCGCTGTGGCCTCGCGCCACTGGGCGAGGTGGTTTCGGTCGGCATCGGCATGGAGTCCAAGCTCATCAAGACCGAGGCGGTGTGCATCGGCGAGGGCCTGACCCAGGCCTTTCGTGCGGCGCTTCAGGCCCTGGCACCTGGCGAGCAGGTGCACAACGTGTTCTGCGATCTCAACGGGGAGCCCTACCGCGCCGACGAGTTCGGCTTCGCCGCGCTGCGCACTGGGGAGCACTTTCGTGCAGCGTCGGGCTTTGTCGCGCCAGCCGACTGCTGGGGCGACGTGGGTGCGGCGGGCTCGCTGCTGCACGTCGCGTTGGCGATCATCGCCAATCGCAAGCGCTACGCCAAGGGGCCGCTGTCGATGGTGTGGGGCAGTTCCGAGTCGGGCGAACGCGGGGCAGTGCTGGTGCGCTGCGCCGATCCAGTAGGGGGCTGAGCCGTGCCAGTCACCATCAGGGTCAATGGCACCAGTCTCACGCTGGTCCACAAGTTCAGCATCGGCATCAGCACAGCGACGATTCCTGATGTGTGCAAAACGCCAAGCCCCGGTGGGCCCGTGCCCGTTCCCTATCCGAACATTGCGAACTCGATCACGCTGTCGAGCGGCACCACGACCGTCAAGGGCGACAAGGCGATGGCTGCGAACAAAGGTTCGAAGTTCGCCATCTCCAACGGCGACAACGCGGGCGTGGCGGGCGGAGTGAAGTCCAGCACCTTCATGAAGGAGGCGACCTGGATCCTCTACTCCTTCGATGTGAAGATGGACGGGAAGAACACCGCCCGCCTCTCGGACAAGATGTTCCACAACTCGGAGAACGCGGCGAATCTGGGGGGAGAGGCGCAGCAGCCCTTCGCCGATGCGGTCGGCAAGGCGTTGGCCGACAAGCTCTGTGATGCGGCCTGCAAGGCGATGGACGACAAGAAGAAGAAAGACGCGGCAGACGTGAAGAAAGGGAAAACGCCCACGTCAAAATTCCAGAATCTCATGCGCAATCGCCTCGACCCCAAGCCGCGCGGGCGCCAGGCGGGACTGATCACCGAGGCTTCGCAGGAGATCGGCGGGGATTTCATCGGAAAGTGGGGCGCGGCAACCGGCAGCGGATCGGGATTCGTCAAATGGGACATCGTGCTGACCGGTGCCAAGAAGGCCGTGGAAAAAGGGACGGTGGCACTCAGCAAGGTGACCAAGATCATCGAGGTCAAGTTTCCGGGAGACTCCCTTACGGACAATCAGGCAGCCATGATGAAGAAGTCGGGCACAGCGAAGAAGGTGACGGTCATGGATGTTGAAAATGACTGCGTTTGCACATGAAAGGTAGAACCATGGATTGGTCCCGATTCACGTTCGAGAAGGGCGATCATGTCCTGGCGATGCCGTGCCTCGAGGTCGTCGCGTTCGCCTACGGCGCGCCGGCCAGCGGTGCGGGTTTCGAGAGATTCCTGCGCGCGTTCACCGAGGCGTTCAGCGATCACCTTCGCTTCTATCGCACCGGCGACATGAAGCGCTCCCGGACCTTCGACGCGGGCGTGCTCGATGGCCCCCATCACTGGTTCTCCGACCCACGCCTTTTTGCCACCAAGATGCTTGGTTTCTTGGCTCACTCTGGCGAATCGGCGCGCAACATCCGTCCTCCGGCCGTGAAGATATCGCTGCTAGGCGTCTTCAAGCCGCCGTGCTTCGTGGTGCGAATGATGCTGCCGGTCGAGTGGGGCAGCGAGCCGGAGGAAGTGATGGGGCTGGTCCAGAACGCCCTGGCGGAGTTTCCGTTCAAGGGTGGCCACTGCGGATACTCTCTTGTCTGGGAGGAGACGGATATTTCGTTGGAGCGGGAGGTCTGCGCATGGGCTGCACCGCTTCTTCGCCGCCATCCGGGTCTCGGGTATGGCGATGCCATCACGTTGTCGAATGCGGCCGACCGGGGCTTGGTCGCGGTGAACTGGTTGACGTTCCTTGAGGCCGAAATGGCCGAGATTCTTGGCGGCCAAGCAGCACTGGCACACCGCGCTCCCGCCGATGTGTCCGTGCTTCCTCTCGGCAAGGGCGGTGTGATGTTGCGTGCCGGCGATGCGCCGCAGCTCGGCGACGTGAACCGCCAGAATCTGCTGCCCGCCTACCACGCCGCAGGCCAGCTCGTCGCACCCGTGACGGCACCCGACGAAGCGCTCGATGATCTGGCGATCAACGGCATGTCCGAAGAGGATGCGCATGACTGGCTTCGACGTTTCTTCGTCTGAACGCTACTCCGGCCCCATCGCAATCGATGTTGCAGTGGCCGAAGGACCCGAGGGCGCCATCGAACTCGTGGAGCGCCGCATCCGAGTCTTCCTCAAGGCCGTCGGCGCGGGATACTTCTTCCCGGGGCGCCTGCGCCATCCCGTGCGCGTTGAAGTTCGGACCAGCACCGCATCGGTCCACGCAAGGCTGGAGGTCGACGACATCGCGATCGCGGCCTTCGCCGTGCTGGGCGGCATGCTGGCGGATTGCCACCATCACGAGATATTCTTCCGATCGGCACATGCCGTGCTGGGCCGCGACGGACTCGATCTGATGACCGAGAGCGGCTTGCGCCCGGCAGCCGTCCCGCAGCTGCCATTCGTCGTCGAGTTTCCGGAGGACATGGGCGGCAACTACGCATTGCTGGTCGAGATCGAATTCGCGCAGCCGGTGCCGCCCGAAGCCCGGCAGGGCCTGCTCGAAACCCTTGCGCTGTGGGATGCGCTCACGCTTGCGTATCCCTCCGATCCCGACGAGGCGGTGGAAGTCAGCGGCGCGCAGGCCATGTTCAATGATCCGCGCACGATCCACTATCACGAATGGATCTGGGACAACGCGGACGCCGAGGCGTGGGATCTCATCGTCAATCTCTGCTGCGCCTGGCACGAGACGCTGCCCATCGTGCGGCTGCACTTCGAGTAGGAGCCCGTCCCGTGGAATCCGACACGCTGCTTCCAGTCGTCGCCGAGCACGCCGACGAAGCCGCCTTCCTCTGGCTGCAACGCGCCAGCGCGGTTCACGCGCCCAACTACTCGCCCCAGCAATTCGCCGACCTCGACGAACGCCTCGCCGCTCACATCGACGGCCTGCGCGTTGCCGGCGAAGAAGGCTGGGAGCATGCACTGGCGCTCACCGACAACGAAGGCCCCGAAGACTTCTTCGTTGCCGCCGTGCTCGCCATCGAAGCGGTCGATGGCCGCTTCGACGATCTGGTCGAACGTGCAAAAGATTTGCCCGAGGTCGTGCCCGGCCTGGTCTCCGCGCTCGGCTGGGTCGAGCCGAAGTATCTCGGCGGCCGTGCCAAGGCGTTGCTCGACGACGCCTCGCCGCTGCGGCAGAAGCTCGGCTTGGCGGCTTGCGCGCTGCATCGACGCGATCCGGGGCCCGTGCTCGGGCAACTGATCGCGGGTGCGCCGGACAGCGTGCGCATCCGTGCGCTGCGCGCAGCCGGCGAGCTGGGCCGTGCCGATCTGTTGCCGCAGGTGCAGTCGCTGCTCGGCGAGACCAAGCCCGAGCTGCGCTTCTGGGCCGCATGGGCGGCGGTGCTGTTCGGCGACCGGGGGCAGGCACTCGACGTGCTCGCGGC
Source organism: Variovorax palleresanus (assembly GCF_051144945.1). NCBI lineage: Bacteria > Pseudomonadati > Pseudomonadota > Betaproteobacteria > Burkholderiales > Comamonadaceae > Variovorax > Variovorax palleresanus. The sequence continues at coordinate 3,227,652 of NZ_JBJNVP010000002.1, forward strand.
CTTCGCGCTGAAGAGCGGGCCGCGCCAGCCGCGTGCGTTCCAGCTTGCGCTGCAGGCGATGGAGGTCGCGCCGGGCCACGCGCTGCTGCTCGAAAGTGCCACACTGCCCGAGGCGCAGCGCCTGCGCATCATCGGTTCGGGATTCATCGGCGACGCGCGCTACGTGCCATGGCTCATCGAGCAGATGGCGCATCCTGCCATCGCGCGGATTGCGGCCGAAGCGTTCGTCACCATCACCGGCGTCGACTTCAACCTGGAGCAGATGGAAATCCCGCCGCCCGATGATTTCGAAGACGGCCCCACCGAAGACCCCGACGATGAAAACGTCGAACTCCCGGAGGACATTGCCTTGCCCTGGCCCGATGTAGGGAAGATCCGCCAATGGTGGCTTGCAAACCAGTCGCGGTTCGTGCCCGGGGGGCGCCACTTCATGGGGCAGCCGGTGTCGGCCTCCTCATGCGCCGGCGTGCTGCGCGAGGGCTTCCAGCGGCAGCGCGTGGCGGCAGCGCTGCACCTGTGCCTGCTCGACGCCGGAGCGCCGCTTTTTGCGACCAGCGCGCCTGCCTGGCGACAGCAGCGCTGGCTCGACAAGGTGGCGTAAGGCGCCATCGCAATAAAGACATACCTCTTAAGGCGAGATTGCCAACCCGCCCCACGGAATGAATACTCCTTCTGAGTTTTTTCGCCCGTGCACGCGCGGGCTGTGTTCGGGCGTAGAAGGGCATAGAGCCTCGGGGGCCGATTCATGATCCATATTGCTGTCATCACCCGGCAAGGCGCCCCGGCGGGGCAGGCCATTGCCGCCGATTTCGGCCCCAACGGGGGCACCATCGGACGTGCGGACACCAACACGCTGGTGCTGGTCGATCCCGACCGCACGGTGTCGCGCGTGCATGCGCAGGTGCTGTGCCGCGACGGCCAGTATTTCGTCATCGACCGCGGCAGCAATCCGATGCAGTGCAACGGTGTGCCGCTGGGCTCGGGCAAGGAGGCGGCGCTCACCGACGGCACGCAGCTCGTGGTGGGAAGCTTCGAGCTTCGCGTGCGCGCGGTAGCTGGCGTCGCACCTCCGTCGCTGGCGGTGCCGAACACGGTGATGAAAGCAGCAGCCCCCGCATCCACGGCAGCGGTGTCGAGTGACGATCCCTTTGCGGACCTGCTGGCCGGGCTTGCGCCTCCGCCGCCACCGTCGGGACCTGCCGCCTCGCCCAGGGCGCCTGCCGCTGCTTCGGCCGCGTCCGCCGACTCGCTGCTGTTCCCCGATCCGATGCAAAGCGGCTCGCGCAATGCGCAAGCCGCGCAGATCGATCCCTTTGCCAATCTGCTGGGGCCTGCGTCTTCTTCTCCATCGCCGTCGTCGGCACCGGGCACGAACTTCGGTGCGCTCGATGATTTTTCGGACCTGGGCGCACCGCCCGCGCAAGGCAAGGCCGCCGGCATCGACGAGCTGTTCGGCGGCATGGGCGGTGGAGGCGGCATCGGCGGCGATCCGCTCGCGCTCTCTCCGCTGGCCGACCCGCTGCTGCAACCCAACACGGCCTCGGACGCCGATCCGCTGGCGGCGCTGCAGCGCGCCGCGCCGGCCACCCCGGTGCCGCGCGCGGATCACCTCCCCATCGACCAGTTCGGCTTCACGCCGCCGAAGGCGATCACCGCGCCTCCGCCGCCGCCACCACCCGCCACGCCGAGGGCGGAGCTGCCGCAGTTCGACGACATCACGGGCCAGCCGATCCGCATCAGCGGGCCGGAGGTTTCGCTGCTCGACCCGATCGAGCCGTTGCCGCAACCGGCGCCTCCCGCGCCGCGGCCGCAGCCGCAATCGCTGCCGCAATCCGCGGCAGCGCCAGCCGCCAAGGCTGCGGCGCCGGCAGCGCAGCGCATGGCCTCTGACGACGAACTGCTCGCCGCCTTCCTGCGCGGCCTTGCCAGCACGCACCAGCCGCCCGAGATGCTCACGCCCGGCCTCATGGAGCGCATCGGCTCGATTCTTCGCAGCGCCACCGAGGGCACACTGCAGCTGCTGCTCACGCGCCAGGAGTTCAAGCGCGAGGTGCGCGCCGAGGTCACCATGATCGCGTCGCAGGCCAACAACCCGCTCAAGTTCTCGCCCACGGTGGAGGTCGCGCTCGCGCACCTGCTGGGCCCGGGCGTGCGCGGCTTCATGCCACCCGAAGCCGCGATGCGCGATGCCTTCAACGACCTGCGCGCCCACCAGTTCGGCGTGATGGTGGGCATGCGCGCGGCGCTGGCGCACGTCATCGCACGCTTCGAGCCCGAAGAACTCGAGAAGAAGATCGCTTCCAGGTCGGCGCTCGACGCGTTGTTCAGCGCCAACCGGAAGGCCAAGCTCTGGGACCAGTTCGTGGCGCTCTATGGTGGCATCGCGAGCGAGGCCGAAGACGACTTCCACAACCTCTTCGGCAAGGCCTTTCTGGAGGCCTACGAAGAACAGATGGCGCGCTTGAAAGCCGACGTGCCGCCCGCTGGCAACTGACCCCCCCGACACAGAAGCAAAAGGCACTCCGCTTGGAAATCGAAATCGTCACGCTGTCCCGGCAGGGCGGCCGCAACTACAACGAAGACGTGCATGGCCACTGGCACGACGAGCGCTATGTCGCGTGCCTGGTGGCCGACGGCGCGGGCGGCCATGGCGGCGGCGACGTGGCGGCGGCCACGGCGCGCACCAGCATGCTGGCCGGCTTCTCGGCCGCGCCGAGCCTGGACGAAGCGAGCCTGCGCGCGCTGGTCGAGCAGGCCAACCTCGACGTGGTCGCGCGGCAGGCCGAAGGCGGCAAGCTGGCCGGCATGCGCTCGACCATCGTGTTCGCGGCCATCGACCTGGAGCAGCAGGTGCTCGCCTGGGTGCACAGCGGCGACAGCCGGGCCTACCTGTTCCGCGGCGGCGCGGTGGTGGCGCGCACCACCGACCACAGCCTGGTGCAGCAGATGGTGGCAGGGGGCATGCTCGACGAGGAGGGCGCGCGCCTGCACCCGCAGCGCAACATGCTGCTGTCGGCGCTCGGCTCGGTGGAAGAGGCGCCCGACATCACGGTGTCGGACCGCATGCGCCTGTTGCCCGGCGACGTGCTGCTGCTGTGCAGCGACGGCGTCTGGGAGCCCCTGGGCGACGAAGCGCTGGTCGACACGCTGCACGCTTCGCGCACGCCCAGCCAGTGGACCGAACTGCTCGACACGCAGATCAAGTCGCACGCCAAGCCCGGGCACGACAACTACACGGTGCTCACGCTGTGGGTGATTGCGGACGACGGCGATGCGACGCGCCTGCTGCCGGCGGGCGGCGAAGTGACGATGCCGGCGGGCCTGGAACCGACTGAAAAGCCGGCGGACTAGACGCGCAGTGCCGCGTCTGTCCGTCGGCAGGCGTTCTCAGAGACTCAGGGCTTCTTGGGCCGGTAGGCCTTGAGCGTGCCCGTCACGGTCACGTCCACCGTCACCACCACCAGGGCCGATTCCAGCTTGCCGTTGTCCTGGCGCTTCATCTGCTTGCGGGTGGTGGTCGAGGTCGAGTTGCCCTTCCAGCGGATCGTGCTCGAACGCACCGCCTCCTTGTTCCCCATGTAGTTCTGCTCCAGCACCGTGATGGCGCCGGTGCCCGGGTTCTTGGAGAGGATCGAGGTGTGGTGCGGGTGGCCGACCGTCACGGTGGGACTGTCCACCCAGCCCGAGTCGTCGGAAAAGGTGACGTCGGTGGTGGTCGTCGTCGTCATCTCGTAGTCGCGGTACTGGAGGATGTCGCCGGGCAGGGCATCCTTGAGCGCGACCTCGTCGCCCCAGACGTAGTCGGCGTCGTCGCCCATCGGACCGAAGTCCGACGAGGTGCCGGCGCCGGCCTGGAGCAGGGCCTTGTTGGCCAGGTCCCAGCATTCGCCCGCGCCGATCTGCTTGCCGACCTGTGCACTGGCCCACTGCAGGGCCTTGGCGTTGAGTGTTGCCATCGCGTGTCTCCGGCTCGAAGGTTGTTGAAGCGGCCTCCGGCCGCGAGCGGCAGCCGGAGACGCGCGTTCAGACCTTCTTGTTGGCCGCGATGTCCCAGCCGGTTTCCTTGGTGCCGTCGCCGGAACCGTCGGACTTCTGGGGCGTGTACTCGTACTTGAACTTCGAGAAGTTCAGCGTGACGGTTTCGGTGAGGCGGTCTTCGCCGCCGCTGCCGCCGGTGTGGACGTTGCTGACGATGATGTCTTCCATCGTGAGCTTGATGTATTCGAGCGGCGTGGCACCGGCCTTGCGGACCACCAGCGTGCCCTTCTTGATGTGCTGGCCGTTGCAGCAGTCCAGAAGCAGCAGGTGCGAGGAGGAATCGACGTACTTGGTGACCGAGAGATCCTGCACACTCACCTTGCCGGCGCCCGAACCGCCGCCCACGTGGCCGGTGCCGGATTGGCTCGCGCCCCAGCTCCAGGCGAGAACGTCGATTTCCTTCTTGTGCGAATCGTCCTTGGATTCACCGTCGACGCCTTCGAGCTTCAAAAACATGTCTGCAGCCATGATGCTTACCTTTCAGTTGTGTGAGTCAGAAAAAGACAGGGCTTCCGGGCGGTGCGAGAGCGTTGTTGCCCGGGAGCTATGGAGAGAACGAGCGATGAGCCTGGTTTTCAAAGGCCCACCAAAGGCATATGCCGCCGGTTATTTGCCGCCCTTGGCGGACGGCAGCTTGGACACCAGGCGCAGGGAGACGGTGAGGCCTTCGAGCTGGTAGTGCGGGCGCAGGAAGAACTTGGAGGTGTAGTAGCCGGGGTTGCCCTCGACCTCTTCCACCACCACCTCGGCCGCGGCCAGCGGCTTGCGGGCCTTGGTTTCCTCGGACGAGTTGACCGGGTCCCCGTCGACGTAGTTCATGATCCATTTGTTGAGCCAGCGCTGCATGTCGTCGCGCTCCTTGAAGCTGCCGACCTTGTCGCGCACGATGCACTTCAGGTAGTGCGCAAAGCGGTTGCAGGCAAACAGGTAGGGCAGGCGCGCCGCCAGGTTGGCGTTGGCCGTGGCGTCCGGGTCGTCGTATTCCGCGGGCTTGTGCAGCGACTGGGCTCCGATGAAGGCCGCGAAGTCGGAGTTCTTGCGGTGGATGAGCGAGAGCAAGCCGGCCTTGGAGAGTTCGGCCTCGCGCCGGTCGCTGATGGCGATCTCGGTCGGGCACTTCTGGTCCACGCCGCCATCGTCGCTCGGGAAGGTGTGCAGCGGCAGGTTCTCCACCGCGCCGCCCGACTCGATGCCGCGGATGCGTGAGCCCCAGCCGTAGAGCTTGTAAGAACGGTTGATGTTGGTGGCCATGGCGTAGGCCGCATTGGCCCAGGCATACTTGCTGTGGTCGGCGCCGGCCGTGTCTTCCTCGAAGTCGAACTCTTCCACCGGATTGGTGTTGGCGCCGTAGGGCGTGCGCGCCAGGAAGCGCGGCATGCACAGGCCCAGGTACTTGGCGTCGTCCGATTCGCGCAGCGACCGCCAGCCGGCATACTCGGGCGTCGAGAAGATCTTGGTCAGGTCGCGCGGATTGGCGAGCTCCTGCCACGACTCCATCTGCATCAGGTTGGAGCTGGCGCCGGTGATGAAGGGCGCATGCGCGGAGGCCGCGATCTTGGCCATCTCGCCCAGCAGCTCGACGTCGGGCGGGCTCTGGTCGAAGTGGTAGTCGCCCACCAGCGCACCGAAAGGCTCGCCGCCGAACTGGCCGTACTCCTGCTCGTAGACCTTCTTGAACAGCGGGCTCTGGTCCCAGGCGGCGCCCTTGAATTTCTTGAGCGTCTTGCTCAGGTCCTTCTTGGAGATGTCCATCACGCGGATCTTCAGGTGCTCGTCCGACTCGGTGTTGTTCACCATGTAGTGCAGGCCGCGCCAGGCGCTTTCGAGCTTCTGGAAATCCTCGTTGTGAAGAATCGCATTGACCTGGTCGGTGAGCTTCTTGTCGATGGCCGCGATCATGGCCTGGATCGACTTGGTCACGTCCTTGCCGATGACCGTGCTGTTGCTCAGCGCCTGCTGCGCGAGCGTGAGAACGGCCGCCTCGACGGCGCTCTTGGCCTCGTCGCTGCGGGGTTTGAATTCCTTTTGCAGGAGCGATGAAAAGTCGCTTCCCGCGTACGCAACGTCCTTGAGTGCGCTCTGCTGCTCGAGTGCTTCTGCCATGATGCTTTCTCCTGGTGGTCCGGTGGTGTTGGTCAGGCGGCGGGCGCGGTGCCGTCTTCGGGTTTCTTGCTGGCAGCCAGGGTGGCCAGCAGCGCCGGGTCTTCCAGCACCTTGGCCAGCAGGTCTTCGGCGCCGCCCTTGCCGTCCATGTAGGTCACCAGGTTCGACAGCTGCGTGCGCGCTTCGAGCAGCTTGCTGAGCGCATCGACCTTCTTCGCCACCGCGGCGGGCGAGAAGTCCTCCATGTTCTCGAAGGTGATGTCGACCTTCAGGTCGCCATCGCCGGTGAGGGTGTTGGGCACCGAGAACGCCGCGCGCGGCTTCATGGCCTTCATGCGCGAGTCGAAGTTGTCGGTGTCGATCTCGAGAAACTTGCGATCGGCTACCGGTGCCAGCGGATCGACCGGCTTGCCGGAGAGGTCGGCCAGCACGCCCATCACGAAGGGCAGCTGGATCTTTTTCTCGGCGCCGTAGAGTTCGACGTCGTACTCGATCTGTACCCGGGGCGCCCGGTTTCTGGCGATGAATTTCTGACTGCTCTTGGCCATGGAAGTGCTCCTTGCGGGTGTGAATGGGACGGGTCGATAAAACTGGCAAACGGAAAGAATGAGGCGGGCTTATTCGGACGGGCGCTTGCCGGTCACGTTCTCGATGGTGTCCATCGCGTTGGGCGCGAGGTTGGCCATGATCTCGAGGAAGCTCACGCCAATGAGCTTCTTCGCGCGCTCGATCAGCAGCGGCGCCGGATTGCCGGGCTCGGCCTGTTCGAGATAGCGGATCACGCGGTCGAGCATCTGCACGGCGTCCTGCCGGTTCTGGATCTCGCCGCGCGCGGCGGCCGAGCGCGGAGAAGCCGCGCCCTGCGTTTCATCGGGGCCGGCATCGCCGGCGGCGTCCACCTCTTCGGGGGCGCCGCTCGCAAGGCTGCAGGCCCGCTGCAGCACGCGGCCAATGCTGCGCAGCGGGGCGAGGTCGACGGCGTCGGCGCGGCCGGTGCGCTCGACCAGCAGCGCCTGCAGGCGCTCCACCAGGGCGGGCACGCTCACGGCCGCCTGCAGGAGTTCGGGGCGCTCCGCCTGGATCGCTTCGAGGCCGCCCTGGATCTGCGACATCGAATAGGTCGGATCGCCGCCGACGGCGGTCAGCGCGTTGCTCGCAATGGCAATGTCGCGTACGCGGATCGGGCCGACACCGGGCGCCACGCCCACCTGCGCGTCGTACAGGTCGCGCAGCACCATGTTCTCGTCCCACAGCGGTGCCAGCGCGTTGAGGCGCATCGTGGGGTCGTTGTCGTCGTCGGCATCGAGCGTTGGATGTATGCCGTCCCAGAAGCGGTCGAACAAACCGATCAGCAATTGAAGGCCCGCGATGAAGCCGGCCACGCCCTGCAGCCGCGTGGAGGCGCGCAAGAGCAGCACCGCGGCGCGCACGTCCTTGCTCCGGCGCAGGATCGCGTCGGACTGTTCGGCCACGTCGCGCCACTCCGGCTCCACCGCCGGTATGACGGTGTCGCCGAACTGCTGCTCGGGCTTGCCCTGCGAGGACGCCGCCAGCGCGGTAAAGGCTGCGTCGTACTCCAGGTCGTCGCCGCACGGCGATGCCTCGCCGATGGGCGTGAGCAGGGCTTCGACAAGTTCGTTGGTCAGCATGTTGCCTGTTCGAGTTGGCTGGTGATAATCAAAGATGCGTCGGAACCGGTCAATGCAACGAAGGGAATAGCATGCGCACGCTGGGTACACACCATTCGTCCTATGGACGCACTCCTGCCGCGGTTTCGCGGCGCCTTGCACTGGCCTCTGGCCTGGTGTTGACGGGTGTGCTGCTCGCAGGCTGCGCACCCAAGCCCGTGGTCACGACGGTGTCGATCACGCTGGCTGCAGGTGCCGATGCCAACCCCGATGCGCGCGGCCGCGCTTCGCCGCTCACGGTGCGCGTGTATGCATTGAAGTCGCCCGGCCCGTTCGAAGGCGCGGATTTCTTCTCGCTGTTCGAAAAAGACCAGGCCACGCTGGGCGCAGAGCTCGTGCAGCGCGAAGAAATGCTGCTGCGCCCCGGCGAGACCCGCAAGCTCGATCTCACCCTGCCGCCCGATGCCAAGGCCATTGGCGTCATGGCGGCGTTCCGTGATCTGGATCGTGCGCGCTGGCGCGAAGTGCGCCCCGTGCAAACCGGCAAAGCCCAGGCCATGACGGTGACCTTCGGCGCCCGCCAGATCCGCGTCGAAAGCAAATAGCCCCGCGCGCGGAGCGTTCATGGGGGTGCCGCGCTTCCGCTCGAAGCCGCAGGCCGGCCGGGCCGCACGAGCGGCTGGTCGGCCGGCAGGAAGTGCGCGAACAGATCGTTCACGAACGCGCCGCCGGCGGCCCCTGATGCAGCGGCCGTGAAGTAGAGGCCGCGCCACCGAAGCCCGCGCGAACCCCGGCCCTGGCTTTCGAACAAGGCGTCCGCCACCTGGCGCAGCGCGGGTTGCAGCGCCCGCATCGCCTCGACGAATTCATGGATCGCAAGCCGGCCCGAAGCGCTCGGCTGTTCGCGCAGCAACGCCATGCGCAGCGCGTGCAATTGCCGCGCCATGGGGTCGAACAAGGCATCGAGCCGCGCGGCCGCCGCGTCGTTGCCGCCATGCGGCTCGGCCAGCCGATGGCCGATGGCTTGCGCCAGCACCTCGGGAGGCAGCGCGCCGCGCAGCGTGGCATAGCCGGCCAGCTGTTCGAGGCCGGTCACGACGAGGTAGACGGGCAACTGCAGGCGCAGGGTGTCGCCGGCCTCTTCGAGCTGGCGGCGTATCCGGGCCGCGAGTGGCTTCATCGTTCCGGGGTCCGCGCGCTGCAGCTCGCTCGCGGCGACGCACACCACCAGCCCGTTGAGCGGCAGGCGGTCGCGCCGCTCGGCCAGCGCCAGCAACGCCTGCAACCAGAGGCCGCGCGTGTGCGGCGCCGCGGCCGCTTCGCTGACAGCCGTCGGATGGAGTTCGATGGCGGCCATCGAACCGGTGAGCCACCAGCGCCAGTACGGTTCGCCGAAAGGCTCGCTGCCCGAAGGCACGAGCCGCTCGGCGTGCGCCGCCGCCAGCAGGCCCGGCAGATTGGCCGCCGCGTCGCCCAGGAAGAGAAACCACGGCGCCGGGCCGCTGCGCTGCCGCGGAGGCTGGCGCAGGGCCTGACGGGCCTGCGACATGGCATCGCGCACGGCTTCGACGGCGGCCTCGTCGGTTTCGGCGGCCGGCGGGCCCAGGGCATCGATTCGCCGCCGCAGTGCGCGCCGCCGCGCACCGCGGCCCGCGTCGCGCACGGTGCCGTACAGCAGCATGAAGCCGATCAGGCACAGCAACAGCAGCAGCCAGAAGAGAAGGGCGGGCGACGGCGCGGCGGTCATGGCGATGGCTTGGCGGTTCTTGCTTCTTCTCAGCGCGCGGCGGTGTCGAGCGACACGAAATCCGCGATCAGCCGGTCTCCGCCCTTGTTGGCAGCGAGTGCCTCGCGCAGGCGCAGCAGATAGGCCGAGGCCAGTTCGAAAGGCGGCCGGTCGGCGGTTTCGTTGAACGGCGTGGGGGACGAGAGCACCGTGATCAGCACGCTGCCGAAGGGCGGACCCACGAGCCAGCTGGAGGGCACCTCGCGGCCCAGCTCGAGCTTTTCGCCGGCGCGCAGCCGCGTGGCCACCTGGCCGGCGTTCAGGTGCATGACCGAACCATCGACCGTGTAGTAGTCGACCCACAGGTAGCTGTCGTGGTTCGGTGCCGCCACCTGCACGCGCACGCTGTCGCCTTCGCGCAGCTGGCCGTTCCGGGCCGTGAGGGCTTCCACATCCAGTCCGTAGGCCTTGTCGCGGTTTCGCAGCTGGTAGGGCTTCAGGATGGCGAACACCTCGCAGTGCGGCCACAGGCGCAGCTCGACGTCGAACGCGGGCGACTTGACCCCCGGCATCGCGGCCACCTCGTGCTCGACTCTTTTCAGGTCCGCGGGCAGCGAGACGAAGCCGCTCACGCGCAGGTTGCCGTCCTTGTCCGCGGCGGCCGCGAGGTCGGCGCATGCGTAGGTCTGCAGGTGCTGCTCGATGCGCTGGCCCAGGCTCGGCTCCACCGCGGCCGGGCCGGCCGGCCACAGCCACCACAGCAGATAGACAAGCGGCAGCAGCAACGCGAGCGCGGCGTTGGCGCGCAGCAATGCGCGGTCGCGGCGCCGCGTGTCGTGCGGCCCGGGCGGGTCCGCCACGCGGTAGGGTTGCGGCGTGATGCGGTCCTGCACCAGGCTGCCGAGCGCCAGCGGCCGCAGCCGCAGCTGGCGCGCGTGCAGGTCCTTCAGCTTGCCGAGCTCGCCCCGGTCGCCGTTCTCGAAGTAATACTGGCCCTTGAAACCATGCACCAGCGCATGCCAGTAGACCTCGCGCACCTCGTCGTCCTGCGCGGTCAGTGCCGACAGGTGATGGAAGAACTCGCTGTGCGCGTTGTTCGAATTGAAGAGTTGCACCTGCAGCGGTGCGGCACTGCTTGCCGCCGCGGGATGGCGCGCCAGGATCTCGTCGATCCAGGCCACCATGGCAAAGGCGGCCGATTCGACCTGCGGCGCGGGCGTGTCCGATGCGGCGGCACAGGCGCGCGCCGCATCCAGCAGGTGGCGGGCCTGTTGCTGCGCGGCGTCATGGGAGAGCGTGCTGCGGCCGGCGGCAATCGATGCGTCGAGAGCCAGGCCGAATGAAAAGAATGCCGAAAAACAGTCGAGCAGCCGGGCCATGAACCGCGCCCGTTCACTGCGCTTGCATGGCGAGGGATGCCTTGCACCGGCGTCTGCAGCGATGGCACATGCGCATGTCCCCGGTTCCTTCGAATAGGCGTTCATTCTTCCAAACGCGGCGCGGCGGGCGCCATATCGCTTGGGGTCTATGCCGTTCGTCGGGCAAACCGGCCTTGCTGTGCGGGGCAATCGCCGGTATCTTCTGCTTCCGCTGAGTTCAATGCACGCTGGGACTGGGACATGCCATGAAAATTCTGATCGCCGACGACCACCGGCTCGTCATCGAGGCGGTCAAAGCCAAGTTGTCGGAGCTCGAGCCCGGCATCGAGTTCGTCCTGGCGATGAGCGTCGACGAACTGCTTGCCGGTGCAACCGACGAGCTCGACCTGGCCCTGATCGACCTCAACATGCCCGGCGCCGACGGGCAGGCCCACATCGACGAAATCCGCCGCCGCCATCCGGCCGTGCCCGTCATCGTGCTTTCCGGCTACGAAGACCCGGCCATCATGCGCAGCGCGCTCGAACGCGGTGTGCTCGGATTCATTCCCAAGGCGTATTCGCCCGAGGTCATGCTGTCGGCCGTGCGGCTGGTGCTGGCCGGCGGCGTCTACGTGCCGCCCATGATGCTGACGGCGCTGCCGCCGGGCATCGTGGCCGGCGTGGCGCCCACGCAGAACGGCGAGGCGCGCTCCCCGGGCGCATCATCGGCAACGCTGGAGCACCTGCGCAGCGTGCTCACCGAGCGCCAGGTCGAGGTGCTGCAGCTACTCTCGCAGGGCAAGCCCAACAAGCTCATCGGCCGCAGCCTCGGCATCAGCGAAGGCACGGTCAAGATCCATCTGGCCGCGATCTTCCGCGCGCTGAATGTGCGCAACCGCACCGAAGCGGTGGTGGCTGCGCAGGCGCTGACCGAGGCGCAGCAGGCCTAAGCCGCGCGCAGCTGCGCGGCGGCCTCGGCTGCGTCTTCATCGCCGGGTTGACCTCCCGCTGCCGCCAACGTCCTCTTCTGCGCAATCGCTTCAGCAAGAAACTCCGCATCGCGCGCCACGCCCGAGAAGCGGCCTGAACCCCAGGTGTGCAGCCAGGGCAAGCCCAAAAAGTAGAGGCCGGGCACGGCCGTGACGCCGCGCTGGTGCACCGGCGAGCCACGTCCGTTGAACACCGGCGCATCCACCCACTCGAAGTCGGGCGAGAAGCCGATGCACCACAGCACGCTCGTGATGCCCGCCTCCTCCAGGTTGAGCCGCGTGCGTTCCTCGGGCGGTTCCCACACCGGCGTGTAGACCGAAGGCGGCGGTGCCTCGATGTCCCGGGCCGCAATGTGCCCGTCGATCGACGCGTTGATGCGGTTGTAGACGCTGTCCGCGCGGTCGAGGTTGTCGCGCAGGTTGGGCTTGAACGCGAGCACGCCGCCATCCAGGCCCTCGAGCAGGCCGAAGAGTTCCATGCCCTCCAGTGCGAAGCGCCGCAGGTCGATGTCGCGCCCGCCGTCGCGGCCGGTCACGTAGTGGTTGGTGTTGTCTCGCACGCCTTCGCGCAGCGGATGCTCGGTCACCGGCATGTCGTAATACTTCATGTCGGCGAGCCAGTCGACCACTTCGCGTCCGCGGTAGAAGCGGGCGCAGCGCGGTGCGTCGCCGGTGGCCACGTAGACCTTGCGTCCGGCCAGGTGCAGGTCTTCGGCGATCTGCGCGCCCGATTGTCCGCAGCCCACCACCAGCACCGCGCCTTCGGGCAGCTGCGCGGGGTTGCGGTACTGCGCCGAGTGGTACTGCACCACGCTCGCGGGCAACTTCTCGGCCAGGCGCGGCACGATCGGGCGGTGGTAGCCGCCCGAGGCCACGACGACCTGGTCGGCGGTGTAGCTGCCCGCATCGGTCTGCACGGCGAAGCGGTCATGGCTTCGCTCGCCCGTGCCCGGCACGCGCGACACGCGTTCGACCGTGACGCCTTCGATGGCCGGCGCCTTCACCTGCGCGACGAAGCCGGCCAGCCATTCGTTGATCTGGTCCTTCACCATGAAGCCGTGCGGATCGTCGCCGCCGTAGGACCAGCCCGGCAGCTGGCACTGCCAGTTGGGCGTGACCAGGCAGAACGAGTCCCAGCGCTGGGTGCGCCAGCTGTGCACCAGGCTGCGCTTCTCGATCACGAGGTGGTCGATGCCGCGCTGCTGCAGGCAGTGGCTCAGCGAGAGTCCGGCCTGGCCGCCGCCGACGATGATGACGCTGTAGTGGCTGCGCCCGCCATAGGGATAGGACATGGGATTCTTCTTTCTCTGGAGGAGGGGAGACATCAGTCGAAAGCGACGACGGTGACTTCGGCGTTGGCCGCATCGGCGAAGCGCGCGGCGATGTGCTCGATCTCGGCGAGCTGGTCCATGGCCTGCGAACACGCGAAGCCGTACTTGGCGCGCACGCGTTCGGAGGCCATGGCGAGCGCTTCGCGGCTGTGCTGGAGAAAATCGTCGAGCGCATAGCGCCGGCCGGGCGCAAGGAAGTCCTGCACCACGGAAGAGGGCGAGTAGCAGCGTGTTTCGCTGGCATCGGGCCAGCGGACCCGGAAGTGCATCACGGGCATGCGAGCGCCTCCTGCGGCGGCTGGATGAAGGCATCGCTGCCGAAGTCCCACAGCAGGGCCTCCTCGCCGCCGGCCCGCAATCGCACCTGCCGGGTCGCATCGACTTCGCCGACCACCGCGCAGGCGATGTCGCGCGCGGCGAAGCGGCTCAGCACCTGCGCCACCTGCGCCGGCGCCACGCTGAGCACGAAGCCGTAGCTCGGAAAGGACGAGAGCCAGCGCATCGGCGGAACTCCCGCGGGCCTGGGCAGCGCATCGATGTCGATGGTTGCGCCGACGCCCGAGCATTCGAGCAGCATCATGGCCGTGCCCACCGCGCCGGCCATGCTGATGTCCTTGGCGGCGCGGCTGAGGCCGTCCTCCGCAATGGAGGGCAGCACTTCGAGGTCGGCGCGCAGCCGCGCGGCCGGTGCCGAGGTCGATGCATTCCAGTAGGGAAAGGGCTCCTCGTAGGCGCCGCGCAGGTCGGCCGCCATCACCAGCAGGTCGCCGGGCTTCGCATCGAAGCTCGTCAGAAGCCGCCGCGCATGGCCGAGGATGGCCACCGCCAGCTGCGGCCGTTCGCTGCGGTTGTTGCTGTGGCCGCCCACCACCGGCACGCCGTAACGCACCGACGCCTCCGCCATGCCGCGCAGCACGTCGTCGGCTGGGCTCATGCCGGTGCTCCACAGTGCATCGACCACCGCCGTCGGTCGGCCGCCCATCGCATAGATGTCGCTCACGTTGACCATCACGCCGCAGTAGCCTGCGAACCACGGCATGCGCACAATGAAGTCTTCCACCATGCCTTCGATCGCGAACAGCAGGTAGCCGCCGTGGCCGTCGGGAATGGCCGCGCAGTCGTCGCCGATGGGCACGGCCTGTGCCAGCGCCGCGTGGCCGCCCGGCAGCGAGCGGCCGAGGGCCGACACCACGTCGCTGATGTCGCGCTTGTGCGCAAAGCCGCGCGAGGCGCGCAGGGCTTCGGCAATGGCGTGGACATTCGTCATGACAGCACCTTCGCGCGCGTGACGAAGCCGCTCACGGGATCGTGGCAGGGCGGATAGAAGTCCAGGTCGGCCTGCATGCGCGCATGCGGGCGCCCGTGGATCGAGGTCTCCTCGAGCATCTGCCAGCCCAGCTTGCGAAAGAGCGGCACGTTCTGCATCTGCACCTGCGCAAGAAAGGTGCTGCAGCCCAGCGCGTTGGCGCGCGACACCGCGAGCCGTATCAGCGTGGCGCCCAGGTGGCCCTGGCTGCGGAAGGCGGGATGCACCGCGAGGCGCGAGCCCCACCATTCGCCGGGTGCTGCGCCGCGATGGATGCGCACCGTGCCGACCACCTGTTCGGGCATGCCGCCGTTGCACGACATGGCCGCCAGCAGGTGGGCATGGCCGTCGATGGCATCGCGGTCGTCGCGCGCGAAGATGCCCTGCTCGATGCAGAACACCGCACGGCGCAGGGCCATGGCTTCGTCGCGCTCCCACTGCTGCGCGGCTTCCCGCACCAGGTATTCGACTGGGGCGTAGTGCAGGTCGAGTTCGCTGAGGTCGTCGATGCACAGCATGTTCAGCTTTCGCTTTCTTTTTCGTAGATCGAGAGCGACGAGCACGCGCCGCACTTGCCGCAGCCGGCCTTGATGTCGGCCGACCGCAGGCCGGCATTCACCACGCGCTCGCCGAGCGGCGCGAGCACCGATCTCATGAACTCCGGCGAAGGCGCGGGATGGTCCTCGAGCGGCGTGCCGCTGATCGGCACGAAGGGCACCACGAAGGGATACACGCCGCGCGCGAGCAACTGGTCGCAGATGTCGAGGATGGCTTCGCGCGTGTCGCCCAGGCCGGCCAGGATGTAGGTGCTGACCTGGCCGCGCCCGAACACGCCCACCGCCGCCTCGAACGCGCTCATGTAGCGCGAGATCGGCACCGTGGCCTTGCCCGGCATGATGCGTTCGCGCACCTCGGGCGTGACCACTTCGAGGTGCATGCCCAGCGTGTCGATGCCCGCGGCCTTCATGCGGTGGAACCACTGGTCGTCGTCGGGCGGCTCGCACTGGCCCTGGATCGGAATGTCGACCGCGGCCTTGATTGCGAAGGCGCTCTCGCAGAGGATGGCCGCGCCGCGGTCGGTGGCGTTGGGCGTGCCGGTGGTCATCACCATGTGCTTCACGCCGTCGAGCAGCACGGCGGCGCGCGCCACCTCGGCGAGTTGTTCGGGCGTCTTGCGCGCGATGGTGCGGCCGGCCGCGAGCGACTGGCCGATTGCGCAGAACTTGCAGCTCTTCTTGCGGCTCTCGTAGCGGATGCAGGTCTGCAGCACGGTGGTGGCGAGCACGTCGCTTCCGTGCAGCGTGGCGATGTGCGAATAGGGCACGCCGTCGAAGGTCTGCATCGCGTAGAAGCGCGGCTGCTTCGGAAAGCTGATGCGCGCAATGGGAATGCTGCCGCGCATCACGCGGCTCATGCCCTCTGCATCGGGCGCCTCGGCCGTGAAGGGCGAATGCCAGGCGCTGGAGGTGTGGACCGGCACCATGATCGTGTGGCCGTCCACGGTCACGGCCTTGTGGTCGGAGGGGCCCGCGCCGCCGCGGCGGCTGGCCGCGCCGGCCGAAGGATCAACCAGCCGCAACCCGAAGGACTGGAGCTCGGTCATCAGCTGCCGGCTGTCCGGCGGGGTCGTCGTGGCGATGGTCATGGTCGGGGCTCCGTGGAACGGTGGGGGTGGGGAAAGCGGCATGCATGGGCACGGTGGTCTCTGCCGGCCGGTCGTTGATGGCGAGGGACAGCAGCTCGGGCCGCGCGTAGTGGCCGACCGAATCCATCATTCGCTTGCGCTTGGCGATCAGCGCCATGTCGAGGTCGGCGACCACCATGCCTTCGCCCTCGGTGAGCGGCGGCGCCAGGTGCTTGCCTTCGGGCGAGACGATGGCGGTGTGGCAGCCGCCGCGCAGCGCCTTCTGCAGGTTGGCATCGGGCGTGACGCTGCGGATCTGCTCGTCGCTGAGCCAGCCGGTGG
Organism: Variovorax palleresanus; assembly: GCF_051144945.1. Taxonomy (NCBI): domain Bacteria; kingdom Pseudomonadati; phylum Pseudomonadota; class Betaproteobacteria; order Burkholderiales; family Comamonadaceae; genus Variovorax; species Variovorax palleresanus. The sequence goes on from NZ_JBJNVP010000002.1 coordinate 3,244,097, forward strand.
CGTTCACCACGAAGCAGCCCGACTCGAGCGCGTGGTGGCGGATGGTCACTTCCATCTGCTCCGCGAAGATCGGCCCCACCAGCGAGCCCGGGAATTGCGCGCAGTGGATTTCTTCATGCTGCGCCATCAGCGCGTACCGCGCGAGCGGGTTGTAGTGCTCCCAGCAGGCCAGCGCGCCGACGCGGCCGACGGCGGTGTCGACCACCTTGAGGCCGGCGCCGTCGCCCTGGCCCCACACCATGCGCTCGTGATAAGTGGGCGTGATCTTGCGGCGCTTGAGCAGCAGCGTGCCGTCGGCGTCGAACACCAGCTGCGTGTTGTAGAGGCTGCCGTGGTCGCGCTCGTTCACGCCCAGCACCACGACCATGTGGCGCGCACGCGCACGTTCGGCCACGGCCTGTGTGACCGGCCCCGGCACGACGACCGCGCGCTCCGCCAGCCGCAGGTGCGGCGCGCCCTGCAGCACCGGCGGCAGCACGAAGCTGAAGTAGGGGTAGTAGGGCACGAAGGTTTCGGGAAATACCGCCAGCTGCGCGCCCTTGGCGGCGGCCTCGTCGATGGCGCCGCACACCCGGTCGAGCGTGCCGTCGGGGCGGTCGAAGTCGGGCGCGATCTGGATCGCCGCGGCACGCACGATGCGGGGTGGGGAAGCCATCGCTCGGGTCCCGCCTTACAGCGTCCAGGTGTCGAGGATGACCGCGCCGGCCTTCTTGTGCAGCAGCACGATGTCCAGCACGTCGAGCGGATTGATCGGCTTGATGCCTTCGATGAGCGCGCCTTCGCCATGGCCGTACAGCGCCTGCAGCGCGAAGCGGCAGGCGTAGACCTTGCCGCCTTCTTCCATGAACTTGCTGATCTGCTTGTTGAAGTTCTGGTGGCCCGGAAAGGCCTCGTCGCCCAGCGTCGGAAAGCCGCGCTGCACGCCCAGCGTCACGCCGGGGCCGTAGAGCAGGACCGACGTCTCGTAGCCCTTGCGCCTGAGCCGCGTGGCCTGCAGCAGGTTGACGAAGCCGATCGAGCCCTCGAAGGCCACCGTGTGGAAGGTGACGAGCGCTTTCTCGCCAGGCTCGGCCTTGACGTCTTCGAACACCTTCTCTTCGTAGTCGACGAGGAACTCGCCTTTCTCGTTGCGGGGGCGGGTGACTTTGGGCATGGGGTACTCCGGTTGAGGGGTTGAACGCAGGTCTTGCGTGTCCTACTCTTCGCAGGCGATGTGCCAGCGCCCGGAGCGGGGCGTGCGATCAACGCGCGATCAACACGCGGCGGCGCGGGCCGCCAGTGGATAGAAATTTTTTCGGCACCCGAAAAGACCGGTGCGCAACCCTTCGGCAAGGCGCTCTCCGCACCGGAAAGACGCATCCGCCATGCGATCAATGCACCCGATCAATGGGGTTGATCGCACCTGATCGAAGCATTCGGTTCCTATGGAGCGGGCGCGATTCCTGCGTGCCGACCGGTGGCTGGATGCAATCAATGGATGCAATCAACTCCTCCGATGAATACGATCACCACCCACTGGCGCAAGCAGCTGCGCAACACCACCAGGCCCGCCTACCTGTTGCTGGCCGAGCTGATTGCCGACGACATCAAGACCGGACGCCTTGCCGTGCGCGACCGCCTGCCCACGCTGCGCGAACTCGCGGCCGACCTGGGGCTCAACTACACGACCGTGGCGCGCGGCTATGCCGAGGCGCGCAAGCGCGGCTTGATCGATTCGCGCGCCGGCACCGGCACCTTCATCCGCTCGGGCAGCCCGAGCCTGCGGCTGCGCGGCGGCAGCGGGGCCGAGATGACCATGAACATGCCGCCCGAGCCCGACGACGAGCACCTGATGGCGCGCCTGCACGACAGCGCAAGCAGGGCTTTTGCAGGGGCGGACCTGCACGACCTGCTGCGCTACCAGGACTTCGGCGGCACTGCGCACGACCGCGAGGCCGCGATGCGCTGGCTGCGGCCTTTCGTGCCCGGCGCGGGCATCGATCGCATCCTCGTGTGCCCGGGCATCCACAGCGTGCTCACGGCGCTGTTCTCGCAGCTGGCGCGGCCGGGCGAGCTGGTCTGCGTGGAGTCGCTCACCTATCCGGGCGTGAAGGCCATCGCGGCGCAGCTGGGCGTGCAACTGCAGGCGCTGCAGCTGGACGACGACGGCCCCATTGCCGACGCCTTCGAGCACGCCTGCAAGACGCTCAAGCCCAAGGCGCTGTATTGCAACCCCACATTGCTGAACCCGACCGCCGGCACCGTCTCGCGCGCGCGGCGCGAGGCGCTGGCCGACGTGGCGCTGCGCTATGCGGTGCCGATCATCGAGGACGACGCCTACGGCATGCTGCCGCGCCAGACCCCCGCCGCGCTGGCCACGCTGGCACCGGGGCTCACCTACTACGTGAGCGGCTTCTCCAAGTGCTTTGGCGCGGGCCTGCGCAGCGCCTACGTCTGTTCGCCCACGGTGGTCCAGTCGCAGCGGCTGGCCGGCGCGATGCGAGCCACCACCGTGATGGCCTCGCCCATCACCAATGCGCTGACCACGCTGTGGGTGGAAGACGGCACCGCCGAGGCCATGCTGCAGGCGGTGCGAAGCGAATCGGCGGCGCGGCAGGCACTGGCGGCACGCCACCTGGGCGCCAGCGGGCTGCAAGCGCATCCCGAAGGCTTTCACGCCTGGCTGCCGCTCACGCCCGGCTGGAGCCCGGTGGAGTTTGCCTCCTACCTGCGCACGCAGAACGTCGGCGTGGTGGCGAGCGCGGCGTTTTCGACCGATGGCGATCCGCCCGATGCCGTGCGCATCTGCCTGGGCGGCCCGATGTCGCGCGAGCAGTGCGACCAGGCGCTGCGGCTCATCGCCGACACGCTGGCGCATCCGCTGCATCCGCACGCCACGTTGCGCGGGGTGTGAAATCTCCGCGAATGACTGCTGCCCGGATGCGCCCCTTTCCTACGCAAGTCAGTGCTTCGAACGTCCAGTCTGGCGGTCGAGCCCATCCATTCTTTTTCACCACCGAAGGAGGCCATGGACAAGCCCGATGGAGGCGAGTCCGGTGTGTCGCACCATGCACGGCCCTCTTGATTGCGCGCTTCAGAGTCTCCAGCAGCTTGCCTATGCACGCATCGCGCGGGAATTCCTTCGCGCCAGGCAGCAGGGGCCGGATCTGCTTTCGCCCTACGACATCCTGATGGACGAGGCGCACCGCCGGGTGCTGCACTGGGAGCGGGTGCTCGCGGAGTTGCGGCTCCTGATCGACGATCCGCGCCAGATTGCAAGAGTCAAGGTCAGGCGAGCGCTCTATCTGCGCATGTTGCTGGAAAGCGCACCCATGCGCCTGCAATCGTGGAGCGACAGCGACAGCCTCGGCACCATGCCGAAGTCCCACTTGTTCGAATGGATTTCCTACGACTTCGAGCGGCTTGAACTGGCCGAACTGGAAGGCTCCATGTCGCCGGAGGAAGCCGCGTCCTACACGCAGGCACTCGACGCGCGGGCCAGCAGCATGCGCGAGGAGTGAGCGGGCTGCGCTGTCAGCCCCGGCCCAGCACGACGGCGCCCTCCTGGATGTAGCGATCGAATTCGATCTTGGGAATGGCCGCGGTCAGCGACTGGCCGCCTTCCTGCCAGGTGACCACGACGCTGTCGTCGGCCATGAGGATCTGGCAGTTCCCCTCGGGGATCTTCAGGTTCGGACCGTCGCCCGCACGGAACTCGACAGTGCCCACGATACGGCCGTCAATCTGCGTGGTGGAAGTCATAGGAATCCTCGAAAAGAAAGAACGCTGCAAACCCTTTTCTTCCGCATGCCGGTGCGCCGCTGTAGGCAGGGACAGCATTCCCGCGCCGGTTGCATGCCTGCGAGCGATTCGCTCGCAGTGCAGGAACGAGCCGACCCTGGCTGTGCCCGAAGAACGCTTACAGCGGACGTCGGGCGAAACCGACACCGGCCCCTGTTCGCTCGACCACCATTTCATTTGGAACCAGCGCATTGCGGCTGCCTCCCGGCACCCCCTTTTGCTGGCGATTTTTCAACCCGCCTCGATTTCAACGAGGCCCATGAATGAAGGAGTCATGACATGGCCAATTTCACGAACACTGCCGACACCGCCACCACCGAAGACGTGGTCAAGGTGCTGAACGACCTGCTCGAAACCTCGCGCGACGGTGAATACGGCTTCCGCGTTTGCGCCGAGGAGGTCGACTCGCCGCAGCTCAAGCAGGTCTTCCAGGGCCGCTCGGCCGATTGCGCCAAGGCTGCGGGAGAACTGGTCCAGCTCATCCGGCGTTTCGGCGGTTCGCCCGACGAAGGCGGCACGGTGACCGGCGCCATGCACCGCGGCTGGGTGCACGTGAAGGGCGCGGTGGGCGCCAACAGCGCGCACTCGATGCTCGAAGAGTGCGAGCGCGGCGAAGACGCTGCGGTGGCGCGCTACCGCAAGGCGCTGAAGGCCGATCTGCCGGCCGACGTGCGCGCCCTGATCCAGCAGCAGGCCGATGGTGCCAAGCGCAACCACGACCAGATCAAGCAGTTGCGCGATCAGACGAAGAAGTCGTGATTTGACGAAGAGGGACGGCTCCGCACCAACTCGCGACCGTCCGGGATGCGCGCCCTGTTGCGCCTCAGTTGGCGCAGCGGGCCTCGAGCGCATCGAGGAAGGAGCGGTCCCACCGGCCTTCCTTCATGGCCTGGATCGTGCGGGCCTCCGTGGCCAGGTGCGCATGGGCCTTCTCGATGAGCAACTCGGCTTCGTCGCGCGCGAAGGCCATCAGGCCGTCCTGGTCGCCCACCACGATGTCGCCGGGGTTCACCACCATGCCGCCCACCGAGACGGGCACGTTGATCTCGCCCGGGCCGTCCTTGTACGGGCCGCGGTGGTTGACGCCGCGCGCGTACACCGGAAAGTCGCGACCGCGGATCTCGGCCACGTCGCGGATGGCGCCGTCGAGCACCACGCCCACGGTGCCGATGGTTGCGGCATAGAACGACAGGATGCCGCCGATCACCGCATTGGTCACGTCGCCGCCCGCATCGATCACGAGCACGTCGCCGGGGCGGCAGAACTCGAAAGCCCGCATCATCGTGAAGTTGTCGCCGCCGCGCGTCTTCACGGTGACTGCCGTGCCCGCCATGGTCTTGTGTCCCGGGCGGTGGTAGGGCTCAAGGCCGACGCTGCCGATGTTGCGGTGCATGTTGTCGCTCAGCGCGGCGACCGGGATGTCGTGCAGCGCGGCGATGATCTCCGGTGCCACTTGCGGGGCCGACGGGTTCTTGCGGATGGCTTTGTAGGGCATGGGTGTTGTCCTCGGTAATTCAGGCACGCTTCAGCGCAGGGCGGCCACGGCCCGCGCGATGCGCGCGCAGCCTTCTTCCAGCGTCTCGATGGCGGTGGCGATGGAAAGACGAAAGTAGGGCGACAGCCCGTAGGCGGTGCCCGCGACCACGGCCACGCCCTCGCTCTCCAGCAGGTACATCACCACGTCGCCGTCTTGTTCCAGGCGCTTGCCCTGGGGCGTGGTCTTGCCGATCAGGCCGCCGCAGTGGACGTAGAGGTAGAAGGCGCCGGGTGGCGGGGTGCAGCGCAGGCCGGGGATGTCGTTGATGAGCGCGAGCGTGCGGTCGCGGCGCTGCTTGTAGACCGCCACGCTCTCGGCCACAAAACCCTGGTCGCCATTCATGGCGGCCGCGGCGGCCGCCTGGCTCACCGAGCAGCAGTTGCCGGTGGACTGCGACAGCAGCGTGTCCAGCGCCTGGACCAGATCCGCCGGCCCGGCCGCATAGCCGATGCGCCAGCCCGTCATCGCATAGGTCTTGGAGACGCCGTTGACCACCAGCGTGCGCTCGCGCAGCGCGGGCGCCACCGCGAGCAGATGCGGCGTGGCCTGGCCGTCGAAGCGGATGTGCTCGTAGATGTCGTCGGTCATCACCATCACGTGCGGATGGCGCTGCAGCACCTCGGCCAGCGCGCGGTATTCGTCGGCCGTGTAGCTGGCACCGGTCGGGTTGCTGGGCGAGTTGATCAGCAGCCAGCGCGTGCGCGGCGTGATCGCGGCCTCCAGCTGCGCGGGCGCCAGCTTGAAGCCGTTGGCTTCGGGGCAGGCCACGGTGACCGGCGTGCCTTCGCAGGCCAGCACCATGTCGGGGTACGACACCCAGTAGGGCGCGGGAATGATCACCTCGTTGCCCGGCTCCAGCGTGATCGCGAAGGCGTTGTAGATCGCGCTCTTGGCGCCGCTGGTGGCGATGATCTCGTTCAGTGCATAGCGCAGGCCGTTCTCGCGTTCCAGCTTGGCGGCGATGGCCTGCCGCAGCTCCACCGTGCCGGCCATCAGCGTGTAGCGCGTCGCGCCTTTCTCGATGGCGGCGGCCGCGGCCTGCCGGATGTGGGGCGGCGTGTCGAAGTCGGGCTCGCCCACCACGAGGTTCACGATCGACTTGCCCTGGCGGCGCAGCTCGTTGGCGCGGTCGGCGGCCGATGTGCTGGGCGAGGGCTTGATGCGCCGCACGCGGGCGGCAATGCGGGACGTGGTCACGTGACTTCCTGTGTCTGGGATTGCATGGACCGAACGGTACGCAGATCGAACAGGCGAGGCCAAGACGACTTTTCACTGGTCGTATAGGCGCAGCTTATGGTGAGCGCCTATACCGGCCATGCGGGGGCGGTGCTAGGCTCGGCTTTTGCTTGGGGGACAAGGCGTGAACCTGCGACGCCTCAAATATTTCGTGAAGATCGTGGACATCGGCAGCCTGACGCAGGCGGCCGAGGTTCTTTTCATCGCCCAGCCCGCGCTGAGCCAGCAACTGGCCACGCTCGAGGGCGAGGTGCGCCAGCAGCTGCTCGTGCGCACCAAGCGCGGCGTCACGCCCACCGAGGCCGGCAAGGTGCTGTACCGGCATGCACAGATCATCCTGCGCCAGTGCGAGCAGGCGCGCGTCGACATGGAAGCGGCCGGCGAAGGGCTGTCGGGCCAGGTGTCGGTCGGTCTTGCGCCCGGCACGGCGGCCTCGGCGCTCTCGCTGCCGCTGCTGCGCACCGTGCGCGCCCGCCACCCCGGCATCCTGCTCTACCTGAACGAGAACTACGGCACCACGCTGAGCGAGCTCATCATGAACGGCCGCATGGACCTGGCCGTGCTCTACGGCGACAAGGCCATCCATGGCCTCAGCTTCCAGCCGCTGCTCAAGGAGCCGCTGTTCCTGGTCGGGCCGGCCGCGATGCCGGCGCCGGCGCAGCCGGTGAAGCTGGCCGACCTGCGCGACATCGAGCTCTTCCTGCCGCGCCCCTACAACGTGGTGCGCAAGCTGGTCGATGCGGCTTTCGTGCGTGCGGGCATGGTGCCGCGCGTGGTGGCCGAGATCGAATCGGCCTTCACCCTGACGGCGGCCATTGCCGACGGGCTGGGCGCCACCATCCTGCCGGCATCGATGGCGCGCGAAGTGGTGGCGTCCTGCGGTGCCTGGCAATTCCAGATCGTCGACCCGGTCATCGAGGCGCCGCTGGCGCTGTGCCAGTCGGACCACCTGCCGCTCTCGGAGCCGGCGCAGGCGGTGAAGAGCATCCTGCTCGAGCTGGTGGTCGACCTCGCAGGCACCTTTGCGGCCACGCCCGAACCCGGTCTCGCCGCGCTGTCGTAACGTGCCGTCATAAGCCGGCCTTATCCCGGCACAGCCATTCCGTCTTGGGCTTTGCGCCCGCGGCCCGTTACCTTTCATGCCTGCCGTCACGCGTTCGCGGAATGCGTCGGCCACCAAGGATGTTCTGTCGCCACAGGCAGGCCCGGCATGAAGCAGGAACAGATCAAGACGCTCATCGACGCACTCGCCGCATCGGATCTTGCGGAGCTGGAGTACAGCGAAGACGGCAGCACGCTGCGGCTGGTGAAGCAGTCGGCCCTGAGGGCCGCGCCCACCGCGCGGCGCCCGGCCGCTGCGCGCCAGGCGCGCGCCGCGGTGTCCGCGGAACCGGCGCTGCCGGAGGCCGCCCCGGCCGAATGCCTCGCGCCGCTCTACGGCGTGGCGCACCTGCAGCCCGCCCCCGGGGAGCCGCCCTTCGTGCAGCCGGGTCAGGCCGTCGAGGCCGGGCAGCTGCTCTGCGTGATCGAGGCCATGAAGATGTTCAACGAAGTCCGCGCCGACGCTGCCGCCACCGTGCAGGCCGTGCTGGTGCGGTCGGGCCAGGAAGTGGATGCGGGGCAGCCCCTGTTCCGCTTCGGTTGAGGAAGGGCGCGCGATGTTCGATACCGTCCTCATTGCCAACCGCGGCGAGATCGCCTTGCGCATCCTGCGCGCCTGCCGCGGCCTGGGCCTCAGGACCGTGGTCGCGCATTCCGAAGCCGACGGCGAAGCCAGCTACGTCGCGCAGGCCGACCAGGCGCTGTGCATCGGGCCCTCCGCGCCGGGGCAGAGCTACCTGAACCAGTCCGCCATCCTCTTCGCTGCTGAAGTCAGCGGGGCGCAGGCCATCCACCCGGGCTACGGCTTCCTGTCGGAGAACGCGGGTTTTGCTGCGCGCGTGGAAGAGGCCGGCCTGGTCTTCATCGGCCCCAGCGCCGCCTGCATCCGCACCATGGGCGACAAGGTCTCGGCCAAGCGCGCGATGCGCAAGGCTGGCGTGCCCTGCGTGCCGGGGCCCGACGAAGGTCTGCCTGAAGACCCGGCCGCCGTGCAGGCCATCGCCCGCGAGATCGGCTACCCGGTGATCGTCAAGGCGGCGGGCGGCGGCGGCGGGCGCGGCATGCGCGTGGTGCACGACGAGGCGGCGCTGCTGAACGCGATGGCATTGACGCGCGAGGAAGCGCGCCAGGCCTTCGGCAACCCCGAGGTCTACATCGAGAAGTTCCTGCTGCACCCGCGCCACGTCGAGATCCAGGTGCTGGCCGACAGCCACGGCAATGCCGTGTGGCTGGGCAGCCGCGACTGCTCGCTGCAGCGCCGCCACCAGAAGGTGATCGAGGAGGCGCCGGCGCCCGGCATCGACGACGCGCTGATGGCCGAGGTGGGCGAGCGCTGCGCCGCCGCCTGCCGGCAGATCGGCTATTGCGGCGTGGGCACCTTCGAGTTCCTCTACGAGAAGGGCGCCTTCTATTTCATCGAGATGAACACCCGCCTGCAGGTCGAGCACCCGGTGACCGAGATGACCGCCGGGGTAGACATCGTGCAGCAGCAGTTGCGCATGGCGCGCGGCGAGCGCCTTGCGCTGGCGCAGCACGAGGTGCGATGCCAGGGCCACGCGATCGAGTGCCGCATCAACGCCGAGAACCCCGAGACCTTTGCACCCGCGCCCGGCCGCATCACCGGCTGGCAGGTGCCGGGCGGCTTCGGCGTGCGTGTCGATTCGCATGCCAACGCCGGCTACCGCGTGCCGCCTTACTACGACTCGATGATCGCCAAGCTGATCGTGCACGGCGCCACGCGCACTGATGCGCTCGACCGCATGCGCTTGGCGCTCGCCGAGATGCGCATCGACGGCATCGCCACCAACGTGCCGCTGCACCGCGAACTGCTGCGCGACGAGGGCTTTGCCGTCGGCGGCGTGGACATCCATCACCTCGAACGCTGGCTGCAGCAAAGGAATGCGGCGTGATCGCGCAGCGCCCATCCCTCAGCCTGCTGGGCACGACCGCGCTGCTCTTCGAGGCGCCCGGCGAGATGAACCTCGACTCGCAGCAGCGCATCTGGGCGCTGGCGCACGAGGCACAGGCCTGGCCTGAGATTCGCGAAGCCGTGCCGGGCATGAACAACCTGATGCTGACCTTCCTGCGCCCGCCGCGCGGCCTCGGCGCGCTCGAAGCCCTGGAGGCACGCCTGCGCGATGCGTGGGATGCGGCCATCGCGCTGCCGCGGGAGGGCCGGGTGGTCGAGTTGCCCGTGGTCTACGGCGGCGCGGGCGGTCCGCACATGGCCGACGTGGTGGCGCACACGGGCCTCAGCATCGAGCGGATCGTCGAGCTGCACAGCGCGCCGCTCTATCCGGTGTACGCGCTCGGCAGCCATCCGGGCTACTGCTACCTGGGCGGCATGGACGCGCGCATCGCCACGCCGCGCCGCAAGGTGCCGGTGCTGAGCATTCCGGGCGGCGCGGTGTCGATCGGCGGCGCGCAGACCGGCGTGTCGGCCTCGGCCGGGCCCAGCGGCTGGAACACCATCGGCAGCACCTCGATGTCCTTCTTCGATCCCGCGCAGGACCCGCCGGCGGCGCTGCAGCCGGGCGACATGATCCGTTTTCGCGTGGAGGGCATCGTCCGATGATCGAAGTGCTTTCATCGGCGGCGCTCGCCACCGTGCAGGACCTGGGGCGCACCGGCAGCCTGCGCTGGGGCGTCGGCACCTCGGGCGCCATGGACAACCTGGCGCTCGCGGCCGGCAACCTGCTGCTGGGCAATGCGCTCGACGCGGCCGCCATCGAAGTGCCGGTGTTTCCCTTCAAGGTGCGCTTCGGCGAGGACTGCGCCTTTGCGTTGACCGGCGCCGATTGCGCGGCCCGGCTGGACGACCAGCCGCTCTTGCCCTGGTGGGTCCACCAGGCGCGGGCCGGGCAGGTGCTGACGCTGGGCCTGCCGCAAGGCGGCGCGCAGCGCGGCAGCCGCGCCATGCTGTGCCTGGCCGGCGGGGTCGACGTGCCCGAAGTACTGGGCTCGCGCAGCACGCAGCTGCGCGGCGCCTTCGGTGGCCACGAAGGGCGCGCGCTGCGCCGGGGCGACGTGCTGCGCGCGGCAGGCGCGGGCGCCGCGTGCAAGACCGGCTTCGGCCTGGTGCCGCCCGCGCTCGCACTGCCGCTGCAGCAGGGCGGCGTGGCGGCGGTGCGCGTCTTGCCAGCGGCCGAATACATGGGCTTCGAACCCGCGTCGCGTGCCGCCTTCTGGGCCGGCGAATGGAAGATCACCTCGCAGAGCGACCGCTACGGCTACCGCCTGGAGGGCGAGGCGCTGCGCCCCATCGCGCCGATGGAACTGCGCTCGCACGGCATCGTGCCGGGCGTGATCCAGGTGCCGCACAGCGGGCAGCCGATCATCCAGATGCGAGACGCCCAGCCCTCGGGCGGCTACCCCAAGTTCGGCACGGTGATCGAGGCCGACATGTGGCGCCTCGGCCAGGCGCCGATCGGCAGCCGCGTGCGCTTCATCGAAACCGGCTGGGACGAGGCCGTGGCCGCCCTCGACGAAGTGCGCGCCTGGCTCGACAAGGTGGCGCGCATGGTGGAACTGCACCGCGGCGCACCCGCGGCAAGGCGCTGACATGCAAGACGTCGTGCTGCAAGCCAGCCAGTTCGCCGCGTGGCTGGCCGACACGGACATCGGCCTGTTCGAATTGCGCACGCCGCACGGAAGCTTGCGGCTGGGGCGGCAGGGCGACGACATCGTGGTTCTGCCGGCATCCGATGCGCGAGAGGCCGCTGCCGTCGAGCCAGCCGTGGTCCGGGCGCCCTCGGTGGGGGTGTTCCTGCACGGCCACCCGCTGGCCGGCGCACCGCTGGCTCGCATCGGCGAGCACGTGCCGGCCGGGCAGACCGTCGGCCTGCTGCAGATCGGGCCGCTCTTTCTGCCGGTGGTCACGGCCGAGGCCGGCGAGATTGCCGCCATGTGCGTTGGCCATGGCCTCCCTGTCGGCTACGGCACGCCGCTGGTCGAACTGCATTTGCATCCCCTCTGACGAGCAAGGACACCCCATGGACATCGACCTGAATGCAGATCTCGGCGAGGGCTTCGGCCCCTGGCGCATGGGCGAGGACGAAGCGCTGCTGGACATCGTTTCTTCCGCCAACGTGGCCTGCGGCTTTCATGCGGGCGATCCGGTCATCATGGACCGCACCGTGCGCATGGCGCGCGCGCGGGGCGTCGACGTGGGGGCGCACGTGGGCTTTCCGGACCTGCTCGGGTTCGGCCGCCGGCCGATGCAGATCGAGCCGAAGGAACTCGTCGCCTACGTTCTCTACCAGCTGAGCGCGCTGGACGGCATGGCGCGCACCGCCGGCCACCGCATGACGCACATGAGCTTTCACGGCGCGCTCGGCAACATGGCCGCGGCCGATGCGGCGTTTGCCGAACCGCTGGTGCGCGCGGTGGCGGATTTCGATCCGACGCTCATCGTCAGCTCTTCCGCCAGCCGCGCCATCGAGGATGCCGCCGCGCGCTGCGGCCTGCGCGTGCGCACCACCTTCCTGGCCGACCGCGCCTGCGACGACGACGGCCTCCTGGTGCCGCGCAAGCTGCCCGATTCGGTGATCCACGACCGGAGCGCGGTGCTGGCGCGCGTGCGCCAGCTGCTGGAGGAGGGCACCGTCACCAGCTACAGCGGCCGGAAGATCCCGATGCGCGCGCATTCGATCCTGCTGCACGGCGACACGCCCGGGGCGGTGGACCTGGCCCGGGCCGTGCGCGGCGTGGTCGAGCAGGCGGGGCGCGTGGTGCCCATCTCGAAGCAGTCGGACCAATAGCCACAGAAAGCTCCGGAGCCCGGACATGGTGCTTACCCTAGGTCGTACGCACGAACACGGGGCAACATAAGGGCGGCTTATCGCTCCACAGCCAATCCGTCTTGGCGCCGCGAAGAAGCGGTCGATACAGTGAATTCAACGCAAAGCAGCGATCTCCAGTTCCAACGAAAGAAACAAAGATGCCGTTCTCTGACTACAAGACCGCGCTGGTGACGGGGGCCTCCTCGGGCATCGGCGCCGCCGTCGTCGAACGCCTCTGCAAGGAAGGCCTCCAGGTCCATGCGCTGGCGCGCAGCGCCGACAAGCTGGCCGACCTGGCCGCGCGCACCGGCTGCATTGCACACGCCATCGACGTGAGCGACCTCGCCGGCATCACCCGCCTCACGCAGGAGGTGGAGTTCGACGTGCTGGTCAACAACGCCGGCGTGGACCGCCCCGGCTCGATCCTCAAGGCCGACGCCGAGGGCATCGACCTGCTGGTCGACGTGAACCTGCGCGCCGTGCTGCACCTGTGCCGCCTCGTGGTGCCCGGCATGGCCGCACGCGACCGCGGCCACGTGGTCAACATCAGCTCCATTGCAGCGGCCTACAACTTCGGCGGCAACAGCACCTACCACGCGACCAAGGCGGCCGTGAGCATGCTGTCGCGCCAGCTGCGCATCGACGTCTTCGGCAAGCGGGTGCGGGTGACCGAGATCTGTCCGGGGCGCGTGGCCACCGACATCTTCGCGCACGTGCACGGCGACTCCGAAGAAACCTACAAGCGCTTCGTCGAAGGCTACGAGCTGCCGCAGGCCGAGGACATCGCGAACGCCATCGCCTTTGCGATTGCGGCGCCCATTGCGGTCAACGTGGGCCACATGGAAATCACGCCCACGCTGCAGGTGCCCGGCGGGCTCTCGACCACGCGGCCGGAAGCGCCGCAGGCCTGAGTGGCACCACGTCCACAAGCCAGGCAAAGGAACCGCGCATGAAGGACTTCGACCTGCTGGCGATCCTGCTGAAACCGGAGTTCGGTGCGATGCTCTGGCACGGGCTGCAGGAGACGCTGAAGATCGCGGCCGGTTCCTGGCTGCTGGCCATGGCCATGGCGGTCGTGTTGCTGGTCGTGCGCCTCACGCCGAGCCGGCTGGCCGAACGCGTGGTGGCCGGCTATGTCTCCTATCACCGCAACGTGCCGACGCTGGTGCAGCTCATGCTCTGGTACTTCGGCATCTTCAGCCTGCTGCCCGATGCGCTGCAGGGCTGGCTCTCGGCGCACAACGCGGAAACGATTCTCTCGATCGTCGCGCTCGGACTCTGCCAGGCCGCCTATTTCAGCGAAGACATGCGCTCGGGCCTGCGCTCCATCCCGGCCGGCCAGGCCGAGGCCGCGCGCGCGCTGGGCCATGGCTACATCGGCTCGATGCGCCACGTGATGCTGCCGCAGGCCATCCGCAACGCGGTGCCAGCACTGGTGAACCACAGCGTGTCGCTGTTCAAGAACAGCAGCCTGGCCATGGCCATCGGCGTGGCCGAGCTGACCCATGCGGTGAAGGAAATCGAAAGCCAGAGCTTTCGCACCTTCGAGGCCTACAGCATGGCAACGGTGCTGTACCTAGTGTGCTCGCTGCTCATCATGGCGGTGGGCGGCTGGCTGTCGCGGCGCTACCGCATCGTGGGAGCGAGGTAGGCCATGTTCAGCGTCTTTGAAATCCTTCGCGACAACTGGCTACTGCTGCTCATCGGCCAGTATCCGAGCGGCCCGCTCGGCGGCATCGTCGCCACGCTGATCCTGTCGGTGCTGGGCATCGTGCTGGCGTTTCCGCTCTCGGTGCTGCTGGCGCTCGCGCGGCTGTCGCCCTGGCGCCTGCTGCGCTGGCCGGCCACGGTGCTGGTCTACGTGGTGCGCGGCGTGCCGCTCCTGATGGTGATCCTGTGGGTCTACTTCCTGGTGCCGATCCTGATCGGTCGGGATGTGTCGGGCTTCACCACCATGCTGTGCACGCTGGTGATCTACGAGGGCGCCTACCTGTCGGAGGTGGTGCGCGCCGGCATCCAGGCCCTGCCCAAGGGACAGACCGAAGCGGCACGCGCGCTCGGCCACAGCCACCTGGGCACCATGTGGTTCGTGATCCTGCCGCAGGCGCTCTATAACATGCTGCCGAGCATGCTGAGCCAGTTCATCTCCACCATCAAGGAGACCACGCTGGGCTACGTGATCAACGTGCAGGAGCTGACCTTCGCGGCCAACCAGATCAACAACCAGCTGCTGACCAAGCCGTTCCAGGTGTTCTTCATCCTGGCGATGACGTACTACGTCGTCTGCTTCAGCCTGACCCAGCTGGCGCTGTGGCTGGAGCGGCGCGTGGCCCACAAGCGGCTCGGCGCAGCCACTGCGAAGACATCCGAAGACGGTGTGTCGCTGCCGCCACCGGTGGTGGTGAATCCGTAAGGCCGCGCCCGACGGCCATCGACAGGAAAACAAGGAGACAGATCCATGAAACCCGTTCCACATCCCGCAGGGGATGACACCATGATCCTGTTCTCCAACATCAACAAGTGGTATGGCGACTACCAGGCGCTCGCCGACGTCAACGCCGAGGTGAAGAAGGGCGAGGTGGTGGTGGTCTGCGGGCCTTCGGGCTCCGGCAAGTCCACCCTGATCCGCACCGTCAACCGGCTGGAAGAAGTGAAGTCGGGGCAGCTGCTGTTCGACGGCCACGACATCCACGCGCCCATGAGCAGCGCGGCGCTCAACAAGCTGCGCAGCCGCATCGGCTTCGTGTTCCAGAGCTTCAACCTGTTTCCGCATCTCTCGGTGCTGGAGAACATCATGCTGTCGCCCGTGCGCGTGCTCGGCGTTAAGCGGGCCGAGGCGAAGGCAAGGGCGGCGCAGCTGCTCGAGCGCGTGGGCCTGTCGAACAAGGCCGGCGCCTACCCGGCGCAGCTTTCGGGTGGGCAGCAGCAACGCGTGGCGATTGCCCGCGCGCTGGCCATGGAGCCGCCCGCCATGTTGTTCGACGAACCCACCAGCGCGCTCGACCCCGAGATGGTGGGCGAGGTGCTGTCGGTGATGCGCAGCCTTGCCAACGACGGCATGACCATGATGTGCGTCACGCACGAGATGAACTTCGCCCGCGAAGTGGCCGACCGCGTCTGGTTCATGGACGCGGGCCGCATTCTCGAGAAGGCCGACCCCGAGACCTTTTTCACCAGCCCGCAGCATCCGCGCGCGCAGCGCTTCCTGTCGGACTTGCGCGCGCACTGATTGATCGTCGTTTTCTTCATCCCCTCGAATTTATCCAGGAGTCCAGCATGTCGAACAGAACCGCTTTCCGTCTTGCCGCCATTGGCGCCTGCCTTTGCGCCGCGCCTTTGCTGGCCCTCGCCGACCAGTGGAGCGACATCAGCCAGCGCAAGGAACTGCGCTGCGGCACCTTCGCCGACGTGCCGCCCTTCGCCGCCCCCGATCCGAAGACGCGCGAGATGGTGGGCCACGACGTCGACCTGTGCAATGCGCTGGCCAAGGAACTCGGCCTCGCGGCCAAGGTCACGCCGTTGTCGGTGGAGGCGCGCGTGCCCGAGGTCAAGCTCGGGCGCGTCGACGTGACCGTCGCCAACCTGGCCTACACCAAGAGCCGCGGCGAACAGATCCAGTTCAGCGACCCGTACTACGTGGCCAAGGAAATGCTGGCGGTGAAGGCTTCCGACCCGGGCACGGCCAAGGCCGACTTCAAGGGCAAGCGCCTGAGCTCGACCAAGGGCTCGACCTCCGAGCTGTCGATCAAGATGAACGGCTCCGAGCCGGTCACCTTCCAGGACACGGGCTCGGCCTTCATGGCGGTGCAGCAAAACAAGTCGGTCGGCATGGTTGCGAACACGATGACCATCACCAAGCTGGTCAACCAGTCGAAGACCGAAGGCGTGGCGCTGAAGATGATCAAGGAACCGATGGTGCTGCAGCCCATCGGCGTCGGCATGAAGAAGGACGAGCCGGCGCTGCTGGCCAAGGTGAACGGCGCGCTCTACGCGCTGGAGAAGTCGGGCGAGCTCGACAAGATCTGGGCGAAGTGGCTCGGCCCGAACACCGAATACAAGATGACGCGCGAAGAAAAGGTCATGCCGCTGGCGGAACTCAAGTTCGAACTCCTGCCCTGACCGCGCTCACGCCCGGCGGAAAGCATCTCCCTGGCGCCCGGCCTCCGGGCGCCAGGGATGAAGGGGGTTACTTGCGCGCGGTGACCTCGGGCATCGCCGAAGAGTGGTGGTGAGCGATCAGCCATTGGCCGTTGACCCACTCGTAGACGTAGGTGTAGCGGGCATGCACTTTCTTGCCGTCCTTGAACTTGAAGGTGTAGGTGCCGACGTCCTGCGCCACGTTGCAACCGATCTTGATGATGCGGTGGTCGATCGTGCCCTGCGGCGCGTCCTTCAGGAACTTGACGAAGTAGTCGCGGACCTCGGCCGGATTGGTGCGCGGCTGGTTCGAGACGGTCGGCAGCAGTACGCCGTCGACTGCGTAGTTGGCAACGACCTTGTCGGCATCCAGCGTGCGCAGCGAGTCGTTCCAGCGGTCGAACAGCGCCGCGATCTGCGGCTCGGTCGCTGGCACGCAGATCCCCGCTGCCGGCGTCTGCGCAAAGGCAGAGGTTGAAATGGCGAGGACTGCCGCGGTGGTTGCCGAGAGGGAGAGCGTACGAAGCACATTCATGGAGTTTTCCTTTTGCAATGGGTAGTCAATCGCCGGCATCACCGGCGCTGCATCGTCTTGCGATACAGGACTTCATTCTTCGGTCTCTCCATGAACGCCACCGGGGCTTCGCGATGAACCCCGGGTGACGCGCACATGAATATCGGATGAACCGCCTCAGCCCGGCTCCGCGTCCAGCCGATAGCCCAGGCCGCGCACCGTCTTCAACAACGCAACGGGATGGCCGTCGTCGATCTTGGCGCGCAGGCGACGTACATACACGTCGACGATGTTGGTGAGCGGATCTTCGTTCGTGCCCCACACATTGGAAAGGATGCGCTCCCGGCTGTAGACACGGCCGGGCGCCGCCATCAACAGTTCGAGGAAGGCAAGCTCCTTGGCCGTGAGCGGGACGAGCTTGCCGGCACGGGTCACCTCCATGCGCTCCCGGTCGAGAACGAGGTCTGCCACCTGCAGCGTGGTGGCCCTTGGCCTTTGCTCCCGGCCGCGGCGAAGCAGGGCCTCGATGCGCGCCAGGAGCTCCTCGAACGCAAAGGGCTTGGTGAGGTAGTCGTCGGCGCCCAGGCGCAGGCCGCTCACCTTGTCCTCGGTGTTGCTCAACGCCGTGAGCATCAGGACCGGCACATGGTTGCCTTCGGCGCGCAGCGTCTGGCACAGCTCCAGGCCGCTCAGGCCGGGAAGCATCAGGTCCAGCAGGAGCACGGACAGCTCGTTGCTGCGCGCGAGTTCGAGGCCTTCGGGGCCGGTGCGCGCCAGCTGCACGCGGTAACCCTCGGCGCTCAGGCCCCGCAGCAGAAAGTCGGCGACGCGCGCGTCGTCTTCGACAACCAGGATGTTCATGTTCGTTGGGTCCGGACGGAAAATTGGCACGGCAGTTCGATCCGCACCGTGGTGCCGTGCGAGGGAATGCTAGCGATGTCGATGCGGCCGTGATGGGCATGCACGATGGCCTGCGCGATCGACAGCCCGATGCCGGTGCCGTCGGCCCGATGAATGCGTGCGCGGCGACCGCGGACGAAGCGATCGAACACCTTCGGCAACTCGTCCTCGTCGATGCCGATCCCCTCATCGGCCACCACCACCTGCACGCGGCCGTCGATCAGCTGCCAGCTCACCTGCACCGTCCCGTCACTGCGCGAATAGCGCACCGCGTTGTCGAGCACGATGACGAGGGCCTGCCGGAGACGGTCGGCATCGGCCTGCAGCGTGACCGCGGGCGCCTCGGCGCCGGGGGGCTCGAGCTGAACGCGAACGTTGTGCCGCGCACCCAGCGCCTCGGCCATTTCGGTGGCGTCGCCCAGCAGCTCCGAGAGGTCGACCGCGTCGACGTGCATCGCCAGCTGGTCGGCCTCGGCCTTGGCGACCAGGAGCAGGTCGTCGATCACGCCGGTGAGCTGCTTCACGCCACCCACGATGCGCGTCAGCGTCTGCCGGTACTCGGCAAGCGGCTTGTCTGCGCCGCGCAGCGCGATCTCCGCCTCGCCGCGGATGGCCGTGGCCGGCGTGCGAAGCTCGTGGCTGAGATCGGCGAGAAGCTGGCGGCGCCGCTGGTCGATCTGTTGCAGGGTTTCGTGCGCGGCGCTCAGCTCGCTGGTGCGCTCCAGAACGGCCTCCTCGAGCCGGCGGCGCGCGGCATCGGCGTCGAGCCGGTGCCGCTGCAGTTCGGCGGCCATCGCATTGAAATGTTCGGCAACCCGGTCGAACTCGTCGCGCGAACCCAGCGCGATGCGGTGGTCGAGTGCGCCGGCCCGCAAGGCCCGCGTGCCTTCGAGCAGACGGTCCAGCGGCCGCTGCAGCCGCTGGTTCAGGTACAGCGCCAGCAGGACGGCGGCCGCCAGCGTGAGGGCCGCGAGGCCGATGGCCTGCTGGCGCAATTGGTCCAGGCCCCGCTCGGTCGCCGCGCGGGCAACCGGCATCACGTTGCGCTGCCGCTCGATGGCGCCGTTGATCAACTCGCGCAGATCACGGCCGCGTGCCTTGTCGAAGACTTCGTTCAGCTCCTGCCAGACGCTGGCGAACTCGGCGCCACGCTCCAGCGGTGCGAGTTTCAGCAGTCGGGCGCGGACCGCGGCGATGTTGTCGTTGAGCAGGTCGCTGACGGCGACCAGCTCGACGACTTCCGGCGGGATGGGCACGCCTTCGCGTTCCGCGATCCCGCCCCACAGGGAAAGGTCGCGGCGCGCGAACTGCCTGAGCGTTTCCGTGCTGGCCTGCATGCGCGCCAGCTGGCTGTCGCGCACCTCGGGCGATGCGTTCGCACCCATCAGCTGCTGGGACGCCCAGACCCGCAGCCGCTGCTTGCTGGCCGAGAGTTCCAGCAGTTCCGACAGGATGTCGCTGGCCAGCCGGCTGTGCTGGGCGTAGTCGTTGACCCGGTTCGATCCCCAGTAGACGAAGCCGGCCTGGATGCAGACCAGCGCGACGAGAACGGCAAATGCGAGGGAAAGGCGGAGTCGGAACATGAGGCACTGTAGCGGCGCGGTGCGGGCTTCTGCATGAACATCAGATGAACGTTCTCGTCCAGCGCGGATTGGCCGGCATCGTTCCGCGCCCTGGTCACGGTGCAGTCTTGCTGGTGCGGGCTCGCGTGAGATTCGTGGGTGCCACGCCGAAACGATGCAGCACATTGCCGAGCAGTTTTCCGAAGAGCGGGTCGCTGCCGATCACCCAGGCCGCGCCGACTGCGCCCGCATGAAACACGCGCCCGCCTTGCGGCCGCTCCCAATAGATCATTTCGGCCGAGAGTCCGTCGAGCGATTCGGTGAGCCTCGAGTAGTAGTCGAGATAGGCGTCCGACTTGCCCGGGACGCGCCGGATGCCCTTGGCGATGACTTCGATGCCCTCTTGCGCGACGGGCAGGGAAGCGCCCGTGGGGAGCCGCTTCGTCATCTTCGCGAGGCTCGAGAGGGTCAGGTCCCACTCGTGCCCGATGGCGCGCGGCAACCCGCCGCCGGGCGCGTGGCCGAAGGTTTCGCCCTTGCCGAGGCCCAGCGGCTGCGGCTCGTTGAAGAGCGCATGCGCCGGCAGCTCGACGTGGTAGACGCCGAAGTCGTCGCCATCGGCGAAGGCCCAACCCGCGGTTTCGAGGCCGATGATGCCGGCGGCCGGCCGGCCCGATGCCTTGAGCCGTCCGCCGCGCGCCCAGTCCTGGCTGTGGTACTGCTCGCCGAACGCGCCTGCCGGCGGGCCGACGGGCGGCCTGGCGTCGTCGTGATCGGGCCCGTTCACCTTCCGCTGTTCCATGACGGTGAAGTCCTCGTCGTAGCTCACGCGCAGGTACATGGTGTTGCCCGACAGCACGACCGCGCTGCCGCCGCGCCTCAGGAAATCGTCCAGCCCCTCCACGCCGGGCAGCGACCAGTATTCGCTGTGGCCGTTGATGAAGACGGTCTTGTAGCGCGCAAGCAGAGACGGGTCGCGGTGCAGGTCGATGTCGCCGATCACGTCGTAGTCGTAGCCCTGCTTGTCGAGCCACACGTGCAGGTGGCGTTCGAGCCGCGTCCACTGGCTGAAGCCGCTCGCGGCCGGGTCGTAGAGCGCATTGGGGCTGGCATTGGGCCAGGGCATGCGCAGGCCGACCTGGTAGCAGGGCTGGCCGTGGCGGTGGTAGACGTAGCTGCTGTAGGCCGGCGCTTCGGGATGGCTGTTCTCCAGGCCCTCCGAACGGCGCGGCCACACCGGATCGTCGACCACGTTCTTCGCGAATGGCGTGGTGGCGTAGGCGAGCCAGCTGTTGACCGCGCACAGCACGAGGATGGGGGCCGGCGCCGCGTGCGCCGGCTTGCGCACGATGAAGGTGATGTCGTAATCCGCCTTGCGGCCTTCGATGTCGAAGCGCGCGCGTCCGACGTACACGCCCGACCTGGCGTCGCCGGGAACGCGGAATTCGTGCACCGCGTCCCAGCGGCAATCGTAGAGATCGTCGCCGGCAAAACGCAGGCCGTGCCCGCGCGTCGGATCGTGGAGCGGGTCGTAGGGAGATTCGTCTTCTTCGCAGTGGCCTACCTTGCCGGGCTCGAAGGCCGGGCCGACGATCATCCAGGTTGCGTGGTTGACGATGCGGCCGGTGCGTTGATGCCCGCTGGCATCGGCCACTTGCGACCCGCGCTCTTCCCGCAGCGGCCAGCAGGCGAGCACCGAACGGCCCGTTGCGATCTGCAAGCCGCGTTGCTCGCGGCGCGCGGCAATTTCGCCGGCCGACAGCGCCCGGTCGTACAGCGCCGGCATGACGAGGTCGGCCTCGAGGAACAGGTCGGCCTGGCCGTCGATGGCGCTTGCGCCGAGCCGCAGCGGCGCGGTGGCGGGCTCGACGGCCTGCAGTGCGGGCCACTCCGCCACGCACACCCCATCGATGCAGAGCGTCGCGAACTCGCCGTTCCACGTGGCGGCAATGTGCTGCCAACGACGCGTCGCGAGCCGGCCGTGCGATGGCGCGGCGTTGTCTCCCAGGTGGAACGACAGCGCGCCCCCTGGTTCGATGAAGAGCGCAAAGCCGCGGTGCGCGAGGTCGTCGTGCTGGCTGACGATGGTCTGCCTGACGTCGACCGTCCAGGGCTTGATCCAGCATTCGAAGCTCAATCCGCGCAGCGGCAGGCCGGCCGGCAAACCACGTTCGACATGCACGTAGGAGCCGGGGTGGATCGGCTGAACGCGCGCCCGATGCGGCGCGAACGCTTCGAGCGCCACGTCGTCGCTGCGTCCTTCGACGTCGCTGCCCAGCCGGCAGACCGCGAATTCGTAAGGCACGTCGCTGCTGACGTGAAAGCGGACGAGATCGCCCGCCGCCACCGTCTTGGCATCGGCGTAGCCGTGGAGGCCGGGCAGCTGCAGCGGTTTGTGCGGCGGGATCGGGTGCGGGGCGGTCGCTGTCATTCCGACGTGAAGCCCGAGGCCTTCACCACCGGTCCCCAGCGCTTGATGTCGTCGGCGATGAGGGCCGAGAGTTCTTCGGGCGTGCTCGGATTCGGATCGCTGCTGAGCTTCAGCAGCCGTTCCTGCACGTCCTTGTTGGCAAGCGCCTTGCCGAGTGCCGCATGCAGCTGGTCGACGATGGGCCGCGGCGTGCCGGCCGGCACGAAGAGGCCGGTCCATTCCAGGTTGTCGAAGTGCGGCTGGCCGAGTTCCTTGAGCGTCGGCACGTCGGGCAGCAATGCGGCGCGTTTGGCGCCATTCACCGCCAGCACCTTGAGCTTGCCCGACTGCTGGTGCGCGACGAGATCGGCAATGGGAATGATGCCGGCCGAGATCTGGTTGCCGAGCAGGTCTTGCACCAGCGGCGCCGCCCCTCGGTAGGGCGCGGCCACGAGGCCCGCCTTGGCATCGCTGCCCAAGCGGTAGCCTATGAATTGCGCGACGCTGCCCGGAGCGGGCACGCCGTAGTTGGCCTTCTTCGGGTCCTTGGCGGCAATGTCGAGCCATTGCTTCACATCCTTGGCCGGCAGCTCCGCGGGGACAGCGATGCCTACGTAGAAGCTCGCGATGCGGCCGACGGGCTTGAAGTCCCTGACCGGGTCGTAGCGCACCGACTTCGTGGTGAGCGGCAGCATGACCATCATGTGCATGTTGGCGAGCAACACGGTGAGTCCGTCCGCCGGCGCCGTGCGAACGTAGTCGGCCGCGATCGCGCCGCCCGCGCCGGTGCGGTTGTCGACGACGACGGTCGTGCCGAGTTCGGCGGCCAGCTTGTCGGCGAGCGTGCGTGCCTGCACGTCGGCCGAGCCGCCAGCCGGGTAGCCGACGATGAGCTTCAGCGGGCCGTGCGCGGTGTTGATCTGTGCCGCGGCCGCGGCGGCGAAGGCCAATGCGGCGCAGGCGAGCGTGGCCCTGAGAGTGAACGAGAGCTTCATCGGAGGCTTTCCTGGGTGGGGTTGCGAAATCGGTGCGGTCGCCGGGTTCAGTGCGCGAGGCCCTTGCGTGCGATCTCGTCGGCGAGATCGGCCAGCGACTTTTCGAGCAGGTCGGCCAGCTCGTCGATCTCCGTTTCGGTGATCGTGAGCGGCGGCGTGATCATCTGGAAATCGCCGAAAGCGCCGAGGTTCGCCCGGCGGTTGTAGAGCGCGATGCCATGCTTCAAGCCGTGCTCGGTGAGCCGCGCAGGTGCGTTGAAAGCGACCGGCAGCTGGCTGCGCGTGGCCTTGTCCGAGACGATCTCGATGGCCGTGAGCAGGCCCTTGCCGCGCACGTCGCCGACGATCGGCGAGTGCGATGCGATGTCGCGCAGGCGTGCCATCAGCAGTTCGCCCATGTCGCGCGCGCGGGTCACGAGGTCTTGCCGCACGACCTCGTCGACCACCGCGCGCGCGACCGCGCACGACAGCGGATTCGTGAAGTAGGTGTGGCCGTGCACGAAGCCGCCGGCACCCGCAATCGCATCGACCACCCTGTTCGGTGCGAGCAGGCAACCGAGCGGCGTGTAGCCGGCGGCCAGGCCCTTGGCGAGCGTGACGAGGTCGGGGCGCGCGCCCTCCCAGTGGTGCGCGGCAAGGAAGGCGCCGGTGCGGCCGGCGCCGCTCATGATTTCGTCGAAGATCACCAGCACGCCATGGCGGTCGCAGATCTCGCGCACGCGCTGGAAGTACGCCGCCGAGGAAACCACCGCGCCGGTCGAGAGGCCGCCGATGGGTTCGAGGATGAAGGCCAGCACCGTCTCCGGGCCTTCGCGCAGGATGGTTTGTTCGAGCGCGTCGGCGCATGCCTTCTCGTGCGACTCGACCGTATGGCCATCGGGCAAGCGGTATGACAAGGGCGCCGGCACCTTGGGCATCGGGCGGACCATCGGGCCGTACAGGTTGAGCGTGTTGGCATCGCCCGTGACCGCCAGCGCGCCGAGCGTCGAGCCGTGGTAGCTCGGATCGCGCGAGATCACCTTCGAGCGGCTGCCCTGGCCGGTCACGACCGCGTACTGGCGCGCGAGCTTGATCGCAGCCTCGTTGGCCTCCGATCCACCCGATACGAAAAATGCGCGGTCGAAGCCTTCGCCCGCGAGTCCGCAGACGCGGTCGGCCAGCGCGATGTTGTGCTCGCTCTCGAAAAAGCGCGGATACGCGAAGGTCACCTTCGATGCCTGTTCGGTCATCGCGGCCAGCACGCGCGGATTGCCGTGGCCTATGTTCGCGACGACGGCGCCGGCGGTTGCGTCGAGATAGCGCTTGCCGTTCGCATCCCACAGAAAGATGCCTTCGCCGCGGGCGACGCGCGGCGGACGGGCCGACCCCTTGGGTGCGTAGAAGCCGAGGACGGAGCCGCCCTTGGGCTCGTCACCGATCCGGGCGATGCCGGTCGCGGGGGAGTTCGAGGTGTTCATGACCCGACGATACGAATCGCGGCCGCTTTGCGGTAGACGCATGGAGTGATGAAGTGCTATACGTTCGCCGTATGAAGCACGTACATGACCGGCTCGACCTGCTCGACACTTTCCAGAAGATCGGCGAGAGCGGATCGCTCAGCAAGGCGGCGCGGCTGCTGGGCACGACGCAGCCCACGGTCAGCCGGCGGCTGCTCGAACTGGAGCGGCTGCTCGGCTGCAAGCTTGCGCTGCGCACGACCGCAAGCTTTTCGCTCACCGACGAAGGGCGCTCGCTGCTCGTCGAGGCCCGCGACCTCGGCGACCGCTGGTCAGGCCTGTCGCAACGCCTGAAGGGCGGGCAGAGCCGGCCCGAAGGCACGCTGCGCGTGATCGGCCCTTCGGGGTACGGAACGGGCTTCCTGACCGACGCGGTGACCGACCTGCGCGCGGCACATCCCGCGTTGCGCGTCGAACTCACGCTGACCGATCGGGTGCTCGACCTGACCGCATGGGGAGCGGATTGCTGGGTCTGCGTGGGCGAGGTGCGCGATCCTGGATTGGTGAGCCGCAAGCTCGGCACGATGGAACGCGTGCTGATCGCCACGCCTGAATTGCTCAGGAAGCTGGGGCCCGTCAGCATCGCGCGCCTTTCGCAGTTGCCCTGCGTCGGGCTCGTGCCCTACGTGACCGGCAACGTGCGCATGCTGGATCGATCGGGCCGCTCCCGCATGGTGATGCTCGACACGCCGATCCAGACCGACAGCCTGCTGTCGAGCTACCGCGCGATTCTCAATGGAGCCGGTATCGGCGCGGCGGCCCCCTGGATGTGCCAGGAAGACCTCAAGACCGGCCGGGTGCAGCGTGTGCTGGCGAACTGGTGGCTCGAACCCATCGCCATTCATGTCGCGCTGCCTCCCGGCATCTACAGGCCCGCGCGCGTGATCGCATTCATCGAGGCCCTCAAGGCAAGGATGTTTGCCCTTTCCGGGTTCCGGCCATCGGCCTGAACAGGCCAAGCCGGGGTCGCGCCGCTTCTGTCCATGGTCCGGGGTCCTCGACATGCTCCGAACTCTGCTTTTCGATGTTCTGTAAAGTGACGGATGGTTTTCGCAACTCCATTCGCTTGTCTTGAACTCTATTAGCTTCGACCCCACCCGCTTCGATGCCGCCATCGTCGATCTCGACGGCACCATGGTCGACACGCTCGGCGATTTTGCGGTGTCGCTGAACCACATGCTCGCCGACCTCTCGTTGCCGCCAGTGGCTCCGGCAGCCATCGAGAAAATGGTGGGCAAGGGTTCGGAGCACCTGATTCTTTCGGCGCTGGCGCATGTGATGTCTTCCAGCGAAGGCGCCGCGGCGGGTGCCGGCGCGGAGGCGCTGCAGGCACAGGCGCAAGCGCTGTTCGACCGGGCCTGGGAGCGCTACCAGCACCACTACCTGGCCATCAACGGACAGCACTCGGCGGTGTACCCGGGCGTGGTCGAGGGGCTCAAGGCACTTCGGTCGCGCGGCCTGCGCCTGGCCTGCCTCACCAACAAGCCGACTTCGTTCGCCAAGCCGCTGCTGGCCACCAAGGGGCTCGATGGCTTCTTCGAGTTCGCCTTCGGTGGCGATGCCTTCGCGCGCAAGAAGCCGGACCCGCTGCCGCTCTTGAAGACCTGCGAAGCGCTGGGCACCGTTCCTGCGCGCACGTTGATGATCGGCGACTCGAGCAACGACGCCAAGGCCGCGCGTGCGGCCGGCTGTCCGGTGCTGCTCGTGACCTATGGCTACAACCATGGCGAGCCGGTGCGCGGCGTGGATGCCGACGGCTTCGTGGATTCGCTCGCCGAACTCGATCGCGCGGCGGCCTGAGCCGGAAGGCCGCGGCTACGGCTGCTTTCCGAGCAGCGCGTCCTTCAGTTTCCAGTCGGCCGGCACGGGGCCGAGCCAGATGCGCAGCAGCGCGTTGAAGAAGGCCTGTTCCTTGATCGGGTCGGGCTGCGCCACGCCGCGCACGGTGATCACCGTGCCCGTGCCGGGCAGCCAGTCGATGGTGAAGGTGTCGCCGGCCTTGAGCTGCTTCTGGTCGGCGAACATCTGGCCCATGCGAAGCAGCCCCGGAATGAGGTTGACCATTTCGCTCTTGGGCGAGTTTTCTTCCACGCCCTTGGTGAAGAGCTTGCCGAGCTCGTTGGCCTCGATGTCGCGCAACATGGTGATTGCCACGCGCTTGGGGCCCGGCGCGGCCAGCGCTTCTTCGGGCGTGGAGACTTTCTTGCCCAAGTAGAACCCCGCCGCGTAGACCTTGAACACGGCCTTGTAGCGCACGCCCGCGCCATTGAGCTGCAGGGTGCTGCCGCGCAGGTCGAGGGTGTCGTTCAGCTTGACGCCGGCCACGTCGACCTGGGCGGCCGAGGCGCCGAGCACGGCCGAAGCGAAGGCCAGGGCGGCCAGGCGGGAGAACGACGGGGTCGGGAGCGAAGGTGCGGCCAAAGGATCTCCTCGATTTGCGAACGATCGTGCTAATGTATCTTTTCGTTCTACCCCGTCCCCCTCGGGGGAACCCTGAAGCGAGCTGTTGCACGCGGCGGCGTTTTCGTGGGCTAAACTCCACGTTCCATGTTCGTTCATCACATCATTCAAACAGGTGAAGGCAGCCGGGGAGCCTGGCCCTGGCGTCGCCATACATCGCTGACTGTTTGATTGCACGGCGCACGCCGTGCGCCCGCGGTACCGGATCGCTCATCGACTCCGGACCACCAGTGAATGACCTTGCCACCGGCCGAACTCGAGCGCCGGAGGCAATTGGAGAACGAATCCGTGATCACCGAACTTGAATTCAAGAGCCTCAGCGCCCAGGGCTACAACCGTATTCCGCTGATGGCCGAGGCCTTTGCCGACCTCGAAACGCCTCTTTCCCTCTACCTCAAGCTGGCTCATTCGCAGGGCGGCGGCAAGCACAGCTTCCTGCTCGAATCGGTGGTGGGCGGCGAGCGCTTCGGGCGCTACAGCTTCATCGGACTGCCGGCTCGCACACTGCTGCGCGCGTCGGGCTTCGGCGCCGAGGCCGTGACCGAGGTGGTGACCGACGGCCACGTGGTCGAGACCGCCGCGGGCAATCCGCTGGATTTTGTTGCCGAGTACCAGAAGCGCTTCAAGGTGGCGCTGCGGCCGGGCCTGCCGCGTTTTTGCGGCGGCCTTGCTGGCTACTTCGGCTACGACACGGTGCGCCACATCGAGCGCAAGCTCGAAAAAAGCTGTCCGCCCGATGCGCTGGGCTGCCCCGACATCCTGCTGCTGCAGTGCGAAGAGCTTGCCGTCATCGACAACCTCTCGGGCAAGCTCTACCTGATCGTCTATGCCGATCCGAAGCAGCCCGAGGCCTATGCGACGGGCAAGCGCCGCCTGCGCGAGCTGAAGGAAAAGCTCAAGTATTCGGTGAGCGCGCCCGTGGTGAAGCCCACGCAGCCGCATCCGCCCGAGCGCAGCTTTGCCAAGGCCGACTACCTCGCGGCCGTGGAGCGCGCCAAGGAGATGATCGCCGCCGGCGACTTCATGCAGGTGCAGGTGGGGCAGCGCATCAGCAAGCGCTACACCGAGTCGCCGCTGTCGCTGTACCGCGCGCTGCGTTCGCTGAATCCGTCGCCCTACATGTACTACTACCACCTGGGCGATTTCCACGTGGTGGGGGCCTCGCCCGAAATCCTGGTGCGCCAGGAGAACACCGGCGAGGGCGAGCAGAAGATCACCATCCGCCCGCTGGCCGGCACGCGCCCGCGCGGCGCCTCGCTGGAGCTCGACAAGGCGGCCGAGGAAGAACTCATCAACGACCCGAAGGAGCGCGCCGAGCACGTGATGCTGATCGACCTCGCGCGCAACGACATCGGCCGCATCGCCAAGACCGGTACCGTGAAGGTGACCGAGGCCTTTGCGGTGGAGCGCTACAGCCACGTGATGCACATCGTGAGCAATGTCGAGGGCACGCTGAAAGACGGCATGACCGCCATCGACGTGCTCAAGGCCACGTTCCCGGCCGGCACGCTCACCGGCGCGCCCAAGGTGCACGCGATGGAACTCATCGACCAGCTGGAGCCCACCAAGCGCGGCCTCTACGGCGGCGCCTGCGGCTACATCAGCTATGCGGGCGACATGGACGTGGCCATCGCCATCCGCACCGGCATCGTGAAGGATCAGATGCTGCACGTGCAGGCCGCGGCCGGCGTGGTCGCCGATTCGGTGCCCGAGCTGGAGTGGAAAGAAACGGAAGCCAAGGCGCGCGCACTGCTGCGCGCCGCCGAGTTGGTCGAGGAGGGACTGGAATGAGCAACGTACCGGACATCCAGAACGATTTCTCGCACGAAATCATCGGCGCCGCCGTCGAGGTTCAGCGCGTGCTCGGCACGGGCCTGAGTGAAGACGCCTACGCCGCGGCCCTGGCCATCGAACTCGCCGAGCGCGAGATCGGCTTTGCGCAGGGCGTGGCGCTGTCGGCGAGCTACAAGGGCCGTTCGCTTGGCGAGGTGTATCGCGCGGCTTTCGTGGTCGAGCAGTCGGTCATCGTCGAGCTCAAGGCGGTCGACGTGCTGACCGACCTGCACCGCGCGCAGGTGCTCGCCGCGCTGCGGCTCTCGGGCCTCAAGCTGGGCCTATTGATCAACTTCAACGTGTTCCCCGTCGTCAAGGGCGTGCACCGGATTGTGAGCAAGCCATGAAACTGCTGATGATCGACAACTACGATTCCTTCACCTACAACATCGTCCAGTACCTGGGCGAGCTGGGTGCGGATGTTCAGGTGCACCGCAACGACGAGATCAGCGTGGCGCAGATCGGCGAGCTGATCGCCTCGGGTGTCACGCGGCTCGTGGTGTCGCCGGGCCCTTGTTCGCCGGCGGAAGCGGGCGTTTCGGTGGCGGCCATCAAGGAATTCGCGGGCAAGCTGCCGATTCTTGGCGTGTGTCTCGGCCACCAGGCCATCGGCGCGGCCTTCGGCGGCAAGATCGTGCGCGCGCAGCAGCTGATGCACGGCAAGACCAGCGAGATCACGACCACGCAGGAAGGCGTGTTCGCGGGGCTGCCCGAGAAGTTCACCGTCAACCGCTATCACTCGCTGTCCATCGAGCGCGAAAGCTGCCCGAAGGAATTGGCGATCACCGCCTGGACCGACGACGGCGAGATCATGGGCGTGCGGCACACCGGCTTTGCACACGACGTGCGCATCGAGGGCGTGCAGTTCCACCCCGAATCGATCCTCACTGAGCACGGCCACGCCATGCTCAAGAACTTCCTGGATTGACCAGCATGGCTCTCCCCCAGCCTTCGCGCACTTCTTGTCGCTTCGCCAACCCCCTCGCCGGGGGCAATACCAGCGGCCCGGCAGAGCCGGTTCCGCGGTATTCCCGCTAAGGATCCAAAGACATGTCGACCTCTCATTCCATCGTCGATCTGCGCAGCGACACCGTCACGCAGCCCACCCCGGCGATGCGCGAGGCCATGATGGCGGCGCCGCTCGGCGACGACGTCTTCGGCACCGACCCGAGCGTCAACGCGCTGCAGGAAAAGATCGCCGCGCTGCTGGGCTTCGAGGCGGCGCTCTTCGTGCCCACCGGCACGCAGAGCAACCTGTGCGCGATCCTCTCCCATTGCGGTCGGGGCGACGAATACATCGTCGGCCAGCAGGCGCATTGCTACCGTTGGGAAGGCGGCGGCGCTGCGGTGTTCGGCAGCGTGCAGCCGCAGCCTCTCGACCATGCGCCCGACGGCACGCTGCCGCTCGCGCAGATCGAAGCGGCCGTCAAGCCCGACGACGCGCACTTTGCACGCACGCGGCTGCTGGCGCTGGAGAACACGCTGGGCGGCAAGCTGCTGCCTTTTGAATACGTGCAGGCCGCGACCGATCTGGCCAGGAGCAAGGGGCTGCAGCGGCACCTGGACGGGGCCCGCCTCTTCAACGCCGCAACGGCGCAGGCGGCGCTGAACAAGCGCAGCGACATCCGCGCCGAAGCACGCCGCATCGCGCAATGCTTCGACAGCGCCTCGGTCTGCTTCAGCAAGGGCCTTGGGGCACCCATCGGCTCGGCGCTGGCCGGTTCGCGCGAGTTCATCGCGCGGGCGCACCGTATCCGCAAGATGGCGGGCGGCGGCATGCGGCAAGCCGGCCTGCTTGCCGCGGCGGCTTCGCATGCGCTCGACCACCACGTCGACCGGCTGGCTGAAGACCATGCATCGGCCCGGCGCCTGGCGGAGGGGCTCGAAGGCATCGAGGGCCTGAAGGTCGAGGCGCCGCACACGAACATCGTGTTCGTCGATCTCACGGGCGCGGCGCAGGCGCGTTCGGCGGAGCTGCTGGCGCACCTGAACCAGCAGGGCATTCTTGCGACCGGGCTCTATCGGCTGCGCTTCGTCACGCACCTCGATGTCGATGCCGCCGGCGTGGACCGCGCCGTTGCCGCCATCCGCGGCTTCTTCAACGCCTGAACCTCGAGGAGCCGTGCGATGCCCGATCTCCCGCATCTGCTCGCTTTCATCGCCGCCGGCTGGCTGCTGAACCTCACTCCGGGCCCCGACGTGCTCTACGTCGTGACGAATTCGCTGCGCTCCGGCGTGCGCGCCGGCACCGTCGCCGGGCTCGGCATCACCGCCGGCTGCTTCGTTCACATCTTTGCCGCCGCAGTCGGCGTCGGCACCCTGATGGCCACGTCTGCGGCGGCCTTCACGGTGCTCAAGTACGTCGGTGCGGCCTATCTGCTCTACCTTGGCGTGCGCATGGTGCTGTCTCGCGCGGCGCCGCCCGCAGACCTGGACAAGGCCGCGGCCGCGGTGAGCGGGGAACGCAGCCTCAAGGCGATCTTCCTCGGCGGGTTCTGGACGAACGTGCTCAACCCCAAGGTGGCGTTGTTCTTCCTGGCTTTCGTGCCGCAGTTCATCGCGCCTGGTGCGGACAACAAGGCCCTGTACTTCGTGCTGCTGGGCGTGCTGTTCAACCTCAATGCGATCCCCGTCAACGTGGGCTGGGCCGTGGCGGCTGGCTGGATGGCGCGCCGCGGCGCCGTGCAAAAAGGCATGCACTGGCTCGATCGCGCGGCGGGCGTCCTCTTCATCGGCTTCGGCCTCAAGCTTGCGTTCACGGACGC
The DNA here is from genome assembly GCF_051144945.1 of Variovorax palleresanus. NCBI lineage: Bacteria > Pseudomonadati > Pseudomonadota > Betaproteobacteria > Burkholderiales > Comamonadaceae > Variovorax > Variovorax palleresanus. The sequence goes on from NZ_JBJNVP010000002.1 coordinate 3,275,604, forward strand.
GCCGGCGGTTCGCGCCGGACACTGACAAACACCCAGGAGACTTCCCATGATCACTCCCCAGGAAGCGCTGCAGCGCACCATCGAGCACCGCGAGGTCTTCCACGACGAGATGCTGCACATCGTGCGGCTCATCATGAGCGGCGAGTGCTCGCCCGTGATGATGGCGGCGCTGATCACCGGCCTGCGCGTCAAGAAGGAAACCATCGGCGAGATCACGGCGGCCGCGCAGGTGATGCGCGAGGTGTCGACCAAGGTGCCGGTGAAGGACACCACGCACCTGGTCGACATCGTCGGCACCGGCGGCGACGGCTCGCACACCTTCAACATCTCGACCTGCTCGATGTTCGTCGCGGCCGCGGCGGGGGCCAAGGTGAGCAAGCATGGCGGGCGCAGCGTGTCGAGCAAGTCGGGCAGCGCCGACGTGCTGGAGTCGCTCGGGGTCAACATCAACCTGCAGCCGGAGCAGATCGCACGCTCCATCGAAGAGGTGGGCATCGGCTTCATGTTCGCGCCCAACCACCATCCGGCCATGAAGAACGTCGCGCCGGTGCGTAAGGAATTGGGCATCAAGACCATCTTCAACATCCTCGGTCCGCTGACCAATCCGGCGGGTGCGCCGAACATCCTGATGGGCGTGTTCCACCCCGACCTTGTGGGCATCCAGGTGCGTGCGCTGCAGCGCCTGGGCACCGAGCACGCCATGGTGGTGTACGGTCGCGACGGCATGGACGAAATCTCGCTCGGCGCCGCCACCATGGTGGGCGAACTCAAGGATGGCGAGATCCGCGAATACGAACTGCACCCCGAAGACTTCGGCTTTGCCATGTCGAGCAACCGCGCGCTGCGCGTGGAAACGCCCGAGCAGTCGAAGGCCATGCTGCTGGGGGTGCTCGACAACCAGGCCGGCCCGGCGCTGGACATCGTGCTGCTCAACGCCGGCGCGGCGCTGTATGCGGCCAACGTGGTCGATTCGATCGCCAAGGGCATCGAACGCGCACGCGAGGCGATTGCATCGGGCGCCGCCCGGGCCAAGCTGGCCGAACTCGTCAAGGCCTCCACGGCCGTTTGAGCCGCAACAGATTGCTGGGAACACAGAACATGTCCGACATCCTCGACAAGATCGTTGCCGTCAAGCGGCAGGAAATTGCTGCGGCGCAAAAAAGAAGCCCGCTCGAAGCGGTGCGCTTCGACGCCGAGAGCCGCGTGCTGACGCGCGATTTCGAAGGCGCGCTGCGCGCCAAGATCGCTGCCGGCCACGCCGCGGTGATCGCCGAGGTCAAGAAAGCCAGCCCGAGCAAGGGCGTGCTGCGCGAAGACTTCATTCCGGCCGACATTGCCCAGAGCTATGCCGAGGGCGACGGCGAGATCAGCGCCGCCTGTCTTTCGGTGCTCACCGACAAGCAGTTTTTCCAGGGCAGCGTCGACTATCTGAAGCAGGCCCGTGCCTCGTGCGACCTGCCCGTGCTTCGCAAGGACTTCATCGTCGACGCCTACCAGATCTACGAATCGCGTGCGATGGGCGCCGATGCGATCCTGTTGATTGCCGCTGTGCTCGACGACGCGCAGATGAAGGACTACGAAGCCATTGCGCGCGGCCTCGGCATGGCGGTGCTGGTCGAAGTGCACGACGCGGCCGAACTCGAGCGCGCACTCAAGCTCAAGACGCCGCTCGTCGGCGTGAACAACCGCAACTTGCGCAATTTCGAGGTGTCGATCCAGGCCACCATCGATTTGCTTCCCCAACTGCCGGCCGACCGGCTGGCAGTAACGGAATCGGGCATTGCCACGCGTGAAGACGTGGCCACGCTGCGCGCGGCGGGCGTCCACGCCTTCCTGGTCGGCGAGGCCTTCATGCGTGCCAAGGAACCCGGCGAGGCGCTCGCCGCATTGTTCAAATGAGCCGGCCGGACCAGCTGTCCAGCAGCGATCCGGCCGACTGGCCCGTGGCACCGGGCTGGCAGCCGCTGGTCGACGAGTTTTTCGGCAGCGTCGTGGGGGTGAAGCTGCGCAGCTTCCTGCGCGAGCGCCTCGATGCCGGCGCCGTGATCTTTCCGCCGCAACCGCTGCGGGCGCTGGAGCTGACGCCGCCCGAGGACGTGCGCGTCGTCATCCTGGGCCAGGATCCGTACCACGGGCGCGGCCAGGCGGAAGGGCTCGCGTTCTCGGTGGCGCCCGGCGTGGCGCTGCCGCCCTCGCTGCGCAACATCTTCAAGGAGCTCCAGCGCGACCTCGGCACGCCGCCTCCGCCATTCCCGAATCCGGGCGGCAGCCTGGTGAAATGGGCGACCCACGGCGTGCTGCTGCTCAACACCTGCCTCACGGTCGAGGAAGGGCAGCCCGCCAGCCATTCGGGCCGTGGCTGGGAAGTGCTGACCGATGCGGTCATCCGCCATGTATCAGCCGGCGAGAAACCTGTTGTTTTTATGCTCTGGGGTTCGCACGCACAAAGTAAGCGTGCGTTGATCGATGTTGGGCGCCATAAGGTGCTGATATCGAATCATCCGTCGCCGCTTTCCGCGTTGCGCCCGCCTGCGCCCTTCATCGGCTGCGGACATTTCGGCGAGGCGCGTGCGTGGCGGGAGGCGCGCCAGGCGGCCGGCTGAATTCGCGGATAATCCCCGCAGTTCCGCCTCGTGCAGTTCCTCACGCTTCTTCTTGGTGCTGGGGGTTCTGTGTAGTCACAAAACCGTGCTATATTTCGAGGTTCGCCGGAGAGGTGGCCGAGTGGTTAATGGCAGCAGACTGTAAATCTGCCCTCTTACGAGTACGCTGGTTCGAATCCAGCCCTCTCCACCAGCGATGAATTTGGTTTCTAAGAAAGAGCGATTGGATCTAGCGCTTTGGGTGCCTTGGAGTGCCCCCGATGCGGGAGTAGTTCAATGGTAGAACCCCAGCCTTCCAAGCTGATGACGCGGGTTCGATTCCCGTCTCCCGCTCCAGAGACCCGGTTCGACGCCGGAAGCGATTGGTTAGACAAAAGCCCTTTTGGCTCAGTGGTAGAGCACTCCCTTGGTAAGGGAGAGGTCGCGGGTCCGATTCCCGCAAAGGGCACCAGTTTCTGGGGGTTGCAACAGCAGGTTTGCAACCCATCTGCATACGTTGAAATCGTTTTTTTCGGAGTCGAAAAATGGCAAAAGGTAAATTCACCCGCACCAAGCCGCACGTGAACGTGGGCACGATCGGTCACGTCGACCACGGCAAGACCACGCTGACGGCGGCCATCGCCACGGTGCTGTCGGCCAAGTTCGGCGGCGAAGCCAAGGCCTACGACCAGATCGACGCGGCGCCCGAAGAAAAGGCCCGCGGCATCACCATCAACACCGCCCACGTCGAGTACGAAACGGCCAACCGCCACTACGCTCACGTCGACTGCCCCGGCCACGCCGACTACGTCAAGAACATGATCACCGGCGCGGCCCAGATGGACGGCGCCATTCTCGTGTGCTCGGCCGCCGACGGCCCCATGCCCCAGACCCGCGAGCACATCCTGCTGGCCCGTCAGGTCGGTGTGGGCTACATCATCGTGTTCCTGAACAAGTGCGACATGGTCGACGACGCCGAACTGCTCGAACTCGTTGAAATGGAAGTGCGCGAGCTGCTGGACAAGTACGAATTCCCGGGCGACGACACCCCCATCATCCACGGCTCGGCCAAGCTCGCCCTGGAAGGCGACAAGGGCAAGCTGGGTGAAGAAGCCATCATGAAGCTGGCCGAAGCCCTCGATACCTACATCCCGACGCCCGAGCGCGCCGTGGACGGCACCTTCCTGATGCCCGTGGAAGACGTGTTCTCGATCTCCGGCCGCGGCACCGTCGTGACCGGCGCCGTCGAGCGCGGCGTGATCAAGGTCGGCGAGGAAATCGAGATCGTCGGCATCCGCCCGACCGTCAAGACCACCTGCACCGGCGTGGAAATGTTCCGCAAGCTGCTGGACCAAGGCCAGGCGGGCGACAACGTCGGCGTGCTGCTGCGCGGCACCAAGCGCGAAGAAGTCGAGCGCGGCCAAGTGCTGTGCAAGCCCGGCTCGATCAAGCCGCACACCCACTTCACCGCCGAGGTGTACGTGCTGTCCAAGGACGAAGGTGGCCGTCACACGCCGTTCTTCAACAACTACCGTCCGCAGTTCTACTTCCGCACGACGGACGTGACCGGCGCGATCGAGCTGCCCAAGGACAAGGAAATGGTCATGCCTGGCGACAACGTCAGCATCACCGTGAAGCTGATCAACCCGATCGCGATGGAAGAAGGCCTGCGCTTCGCCATCCGCGAAGGCGGCCGTACCGTGGGTTCGGGCGTCGTGGCCAAGATCCTCGACATCTAAGCCGAGCGTAAAGAGTACCGGAGGGGTATAGCTCAATTGGCAGAGCGTCGGTCTCCAAAACCGAAGGTTGTAGGTTCGATTCCTACTGCCCCTGCCACCTAGGTGGCGCCTCCGAAAAAGCCCCGTCGTGCACCGGCGGAAGGCAAAAAAAGCCCATCGCAACCCGATGGGCTTCGGCGTCTCAAAAAGACGCATTGAATTGAAGGCCGAAAGGCCACAGGAAATCAGCCGAACATGGCCACTTCTCAAATCGAAACCGTGAGCACGGGTGCCGACAAAGCCAAACTGGCTGCGGCGGTGGTGCTGGCAGTGGGCGCCATCGTGGCGTTCTATCTGCTGTCGCGCCAAGGCTCGCTGGTGCAATGGGCTGCGCTGCTGGTCGGTCTGGCCGCGGCCGTGGGCGCATTCGGCAGTTCGGAGAATGGCCGCCAGTTGTGGGCCTTTGGCCGCGACTCATGGCGCGAGGTCAAGAAGGTCGTCTGGCCGACCCGCAAGGAAGCGATGCAGATGACGGCTTATGTGTTTGCCTTCGTGGCAATCATGTCCGTCTTCCTCTGGCTCACCGACAAGACGCTCGAATGGGTGTTTTTCGACCTCATTCTGGGCTGGAGAAAATAAATGACCGCTGATCCAGTGAACGCAGTTGACACCACCCCGGGCACGCCGGAAGAAGAAAGCACTTCCGTGCTGGCTCCCGCCGCCAACCCCGATCTGCGTTGGTACGTGGTGCATGCCTATTCGGGCATGGAGAAGGCTGTCGAGCGCAACATCACCGAGCGCATCAACCGCGCCGGCATGCAGGACAAGTTCGGCCGCATCCTGGTTCCGACCGAAGAAGTGGTCGAAATCAAGAACGGCCAGAAGCGCACCACCGAGCGCCGCTTCTTCCCGGGCTACGTGCTGGTCGAAATGATCATGGACGACGAGAGCTGGCACCTGGTGAAGCACACCAACAAGGTGACGGGCTTCGTGGGCGGCGCCAAGAATCGCCCGGCCCCGATCTCGCAGAAAGAGGTCGAGGACATCGTCAACCAGATGCAGCAGGGCACCGAGAAGCCGCGCCACAAGGTCGAGTTCACCGTCGGCGAATTCGTGCGCGTCAAGGAAGGCCCGTTCACCGACTTCAACGGCACGGTCGAAGAAGTCAACTACGAGAAGAGCAAGGTCAGCGTGTCGGTCATGATCTTCGGCCGCGCAACGCCTGTGGAACTCGAATTCAGCCAGGTCGAAAAGACCTGAGCCCCTTCCGGTCTTCGGGCCGGAACCATTTCCGGCTGCGCGTTGTCCGACTCGGCGCGCGGCCTTGATCGAAGAGTCGTTAAACCCCGGGGAGCTGCGGCGAGAGCCAAGGCGATATCACCCGCAAGGAGCAAAGCATGGCGAAAAAAATCGTCGGCTTCATCAAGCTGCAAGTGCCAGCTGGTAAGGCCAACCCGTCACCACCCATCGGTCCCGCACTGGGCCAGCGTGGTTTGAACATCATGGAGTTCTGCAAGGCGTTCAACGCGCAGACCCAGAGCGTCGAGCCTGGTCTGCCGCTGCCGGTGGTCATCACCGCGTTCGCTGACAAGAGCTTCACCTTCATCATCAAGACGCCGCCGGCGATCACCTTGATCAAGAAGGCCATCAAGCTGGACAAGGGTTCGGCCCGTCCGCACACTGACAAGGTCGGCAAGATCACGCGCGCACAGCTCGAGGAAATTGCCAAGGCCAAGATGAAGGACCTGACTGCAGCCGATCTGGACGCAGCAGTTCGCACCATCGCCGGCTCTGCCCGTTCGATGGGCGTGAATGTGGAGGGCGTGTAAATGGCCAAGATCACCAAGAAGCAAAAAGCGCTCGCAGGCAAGGTCGACAGCAACAAGCTGTACGCCCTCGTTGAAGCCATCGGCCTCGTGAAGGACGCCGCCACCGCCAAGTTCGACGAATCGATCGACGTGGCCGTGCAGCTCGGCATCGACGCGAAGAAGTCGGACCAGGTCGTGCGTGGCGCCGTCGTGCTGCCCAACGGCACCGGCAAGACCAAGCGCGTGGCTGTGTTCGCCCAGGGCGCCAAGGCTGAAGAAGCCAAGGCCGCCGGCGCCGACATCGTCGGCATGGACGACCTGGCTGCCATGGTCAAGGCTGGCGACATGCCTTTCGACGTCGTGATCGCTGCCCCCGATGCCATGCGCGTGGTCGGTACGCTCGGTCAGATCCTCGGCCCGCGCGGCCTGATGCCCAACCCCAAGGTTGGCACGGTGACCCCGGACGTCGCCACGGCCGTGAAGAACGCCAAGGCTGGCCAGGTCCAGTTCCGCGTCGACAAGGCCGGCATCATCCACGGCACGATCGGCCGTCGCTCGTTCGACACCGACAAGCTGCAAGGCAACCTGGTTGCGCTGATCGACGCGCTGGTCAAGGCCAAGCCGGCGACCAGCAAGGGCGTGTTCCTGCGCAAGGTGGCTGTGTCGTCGACCATGGGTCTGGGTGTCCGCGTGGACACGCAAACCATCTCGGCGAGCTAAAGAGATTGGCCCGGCTCCGAAAGGAGCAGGGCGAATGTGGTGGGTCGCGGCAGCTTCGGTTGCCGTGAGCCATCCAAGACCGCTGGTGTGCAGGGTTGCCTGCACTTAATAGCCGGACCTTTTGTCCGGCAATCAGCGCAGATGGCGACCCCACTGCAAGGAATTTGATTTTTTGTTCCTAACAGTTGGTCGCTGCATGAAGCGCGATCCGAGGCCCCGGCCGAAGGTCGCATTAAAAGGAGTAGACCTTGAGTCTGAATCGCAGTGAGAAAGAAGCGGTCATCAGTGATGTGACCAGCCTCGCCGCAAAAGCTCAAACGCTCGTGCTGGCGGAATACCGTGGCATCACGGTTGCCGATATGACCAAACTGCGCAGCGAAGCGCGCAGCAAGGGTGTGAACCTCAGCGTGTTGAAGAACACGCTGGCACGCCGTGCTGTCGCTGGTAGCGCATTCGAAGTCATTGGCGACCAGATGACCGGCCCGCTGATCTACGGCTTTTCCGAAGACGCAGTGGCCGCCGCCAAGGTGGTGGCCGACTTCGCGAAGACCAACGACAAGTTGGTGATTCGCGGTGGTGCGTTCGGCGGCAAGGCCCTGGATGTGAACGGCGTGAAGCAGCTCGCAAGCATCCCTTCGAAGGAAGTGCTGTTGGCGCAGTTGCTGGGCTTGATGCAATCCCCGATTTCCCGTACGGCACGCGTTCTCGCGGCGCTGGCCGCGAAGCGTGGGGAAGGCGCAGCAGCACCCGCAGCCGATGCACCGGCAGAAGCCGAGGCGCAGCCCGCATAAGCCGGCTTGCGTTTGAAATATTCAACCCAATTGTTAGGAAACAAAAATGGCATTCGATAAAGACGCATTTCTGACCGCGCTTGACAGCATGACGGTCCTGGAACTCAACGAACTGGTGAAAGCCATCGAAGAGAAGTTTGGCGTGAGCGCTGCCGCCATGGCAGGTCCCGCAGCTGCAGGCCCCGCCGCCGCAGTGGCCGAAGAACAAACCGAATTCAATGTCGTGCTGGCCGATGTCGGCGCGAACAAGGTGTCGGTCATCAAGGCCGTGCGCGAAATCACCGGCCTGGGCCTCAAGGAAGCCAAGGACCTGGTGGAAGCCGCTCCCAAGGCTGTCAAGGAAGCCCTGTCCAAGGCTGACGCTGAAGCCGCCAAGAAGAAGCTGGAAGAAGCCGGCGCCAAGGTGGAACTGAAGTAATTCAGACCCCCTAGAGGGCTGGAGGTGCCTGAAAAGGCCCTCCAGCCTTTGCCGCTTTCAGAGCGCACCCAAAAGCCGGCTTGGCGCCGGCTTTCCCGGAGACCTTCAGGTCGACGGAAAAGCAAAAGCCAAGACGTTTTTGAGTGTCTTCTGACCCCGACTGCAGAAGACCCCTTGGTTCGGGCGATGTGCAACGCATCGCTGTCCGCCAACGGCTGGTAGTGGCCAGCCGCCAAGCAGTGGTGCCTCGGCACTGCTGACAAGTCGCTGAAGATCTCAAGCTCCGGAGCTCTCATGGCCCAATCGTCCGCGTACAGTTACACCGAACGCAAGCGCATCCGAAAAAGTTTCGGTAACCGCGACAGCGTCGTAGAAATTCCCTACCTGCTGCAGATGCAGAAAGACGCGTACACCGCGTTCCTGCAAGCTGGCATTCCTCCCAAACAACGCACCGTCGAAGGCCTGCAGGCCGCGTTCGACGCCGCGTTCCCGATCGTCTCGCACAACGGTTTTGTCGAGATGAAGTTCCTCGAGTACAACCTCGCGAAGCCCGCCTTCGACGTGCGCGAGTGCCAGACCCGTGGCCTGACCTTCGCCTCGGCCGTGCGCGCCAAGGTGCAGCTCATCATCTATGACCGCGAGTCGTCGACCTCGCAGTCGAAGGTGGTCAAGGAAGTGAAGGAACAAGAGGTCTACATGGGCGAAGTGCCGCTCATGACCGAAAAGGGTTCCTTCATCATCAACGGCACCGAGCGCGTGATCGTCTCGCAGCTGCACCGTTCGCCCGGCGTGTTCTTCGAACACGACAAGGGCAAGACGCACAGCTCGGGCAAGCTCCTGTTCTCGGCCCGCGTGATTCCCTACCGCGGTTCGTGGCTCGACTTCGAGTTCGACCCGAAGGACATGCTGTACTTCCGCGTCGACCGCCGCCGCAAGATGCCGGTCACGATCCTGCTGAAGGCCATCGGCCTGAACCCGGAGTCGATCCTCGCGAACTTCTTCGTGAACGACAACTTCCGCCTGATGGACAGCGGCGCGCAGATGGAATTCGTTCCCGAGCGCCTGCGCGGCGAAGTCGCGCGCTTCGACATCACCGACAAGTCGGGCAAGGTCGTGGTCGCCAAGGACAAGCGCGTCACCGCGCGCCACACCCGTGAACTCGAGCAGTCGGCCACCACGCACATCAGCGTGCCGGAAGACTTCCTGGTCGGCCGCGTCATCGCCCGCAACATCGTCGACGCTGACTCCGGCGAAATCCTGGCCAAGGCCAACGACGAACTGACCGAAGCGCTGCTGAAGAAGCTGCGCACGGCCGGCGTGCAGGACATCCAGGTGATCTACACCAACGAACTCGACCAGGGCGCGTACATCTCGCAGACCCTGCGCATCGACGAGACGGTGGACGAGTTCGCAGCCCGCGTGGCCATCTACCGCATGATGCGCCCCGGCGAGCCGCCGACGGAAGACGCCGTGCAGGCCCTGTTCCAGCGCCTGTTCTACAACCCGGACACGTACGACCTGTCGCGCGTCGGCCGCATGAAGTTCAACGCCAAGGTCGGCCGCGACGAATCGACCGGCCCGATGGTGTTGACCAACGAAGACATCCTGGCCGTGGTCAAGATCCTCGTGGACCTGCGCAACGGCAACGGCGAAGTCGACGACATCGACCACCTGGGAAACCGCCGCGTGCGTTGCGTCGGCGAACTGGCCGAGAACCAGTACCGTACCGGCCTCGCCCGCATCGAGAAGGCCGTGAAGGAACGTCTGGGCCAGGCGGAGCAAGAGCCGCTGATGCCGCACGACCTGATCAACAGCAAGCCGATCTCGGCCGCGCTGAAGGAATTCTTCGGCGCCTCGCAGCTGTCGCAGTTCATGGACCAGACGAACCCGCTGTCCGAAATCACCCACAAGCGCCGTGTGTCGGCCCTTGGCCCGGGCGGTTTGACGCGCGAACGTGCAGGCTTCGAAGTGCGCGACGTGCACGTGACCCATTACGGCCGCGTGTGCCCGATCGAAACGCCTGAAGGCCCGAACATCGGCCTGATCAACTCGCTGGCCCTGTACGCCCGCCTGAACGAATACGGCTTCATCGAGACGCCGTACCGCCGCGTGGCCGACAGCAAGGTCACCAACGAGATCGACTACCTCTCGGCCATCGAAGAAGGCAAGTACGTCATCGCCCAGGCCAATGCGGTCCTGGACAAGGACGGCAAGCTGACCGGCGACCTGGTCTCGGCGCGTGAAGCCGGCGAATCGATCCTGGTCGGTGCCGAGCGCATCCAGTACATGGACGTGTCGCCCGCGCAGATCGTGTCGGTGGCCGCCTCCCTCGTGCCGTTCCTGGAGCACGACGACGCGAACCGCGCGCTGATGGGCGCCAACATGCAGCGTCAGGCCGTGCCCGTGCTTCGCCCAGAGAAGCCGATGGTCGGTACCGGTATCGAGCGCGTTTCCGCGGTCGACTCCGGCACCGTGGTCACGGCCACCCGTGGCGGTATCGTCGATTACGTCGACGCGACCCGCATCGTGGTGCGCGTGAACGACGCCGAAGCGGCAGCCGGTGAAGTCGGTGTGGACATCTACAACCTGATCAAGTATCAGCGTTCGAACCAGAACACCAACATCCACCAGCGTCCGATCGTCAAGCGCGGCGACAAGATCGCCAAGGGCGACGTGGTGGCCGACGGTGCATCGACCGACCTCGGCGAACTGGCCCTCGGCCAGAACATGCTGATCGCGTTCATGCCCTGGAACGGCTACAACTTCGAAGACTCGATCCTGATCTCGGAACGCGTCGTCGCCGAAGACCGCTACACCTCGATCCACATCGAGGAACTGGTGGTGATGGCTCGCGACACCAAGCTGGGTGCCGAAGAAATCACGCGCGACATTCCGAACCTGGCCGAGCAGCAGCTCAACCGCCTCGACGAATCCGGCATCATCTATGTCGGCGCCGAAGTGCAGCCGGGCGACACGCTGGTGGGCAAGGTCACGCCGAAGGGCGAGACCACGCTGACGCCTGAAGAGAAGCTGCTTCGCGCCATCTTCGGCGAGAAGGCTTCCGACGTGAAGGACACCTCGCTGCGTGTGGACCAGGGCTCGCAAGGCACCGTGATCGACGTGCAGGTGTTCACCCGCGAAGGCATCACGCGCGACAAGCGCGCCCAGCAGATCATCGACGACGAGCTGAAGCGCTTCCGCCTCGACCTGAACGACCAGCTTCGCATCGTCGAAGCCGACGCGTTCGACCGTATCGAGAAGCTCCTGACCGGCAAGGTCGCCAACGGCGGCCCGAACAAGCTGGCCAAGGGCACCAAGCTCGACAAGGCCTACCTGTCGTCGGTCGAGAAGTTCCACTGGTTCGACATCCGCCCGGCGGACGACGAAGTGGCAACGCAACTCGAGTCGATCAAGAACTCGCTCGAGCAGACGCGCCACAGCTTCGACCTCGCGTTCGAAGAAAAGCGCAAGAAGCTCACGCAGGGCGACGAGCTGCCCGCGGGCGTGCTCAAGATGGTCAAGGTCTACCTGGCCGTCAAGCGCCGCCTGCAACCCGGCGACAAGATGGCCGGCCGTCACGGCAACAAGGGTGTGGTGTCGAAGATCGTTCCGGTCGAAGACATGCCCCACATGGCCGACGGTACGCCGTGCGACATCTGCCTGAATCCGCTGGGCGTGCCTTCGCGGATGAACGTGGGCCAGGTGCTCGAAGTGCACCTGGGCTGGGCCGGCAAGGGCATCGGCCAGCGCATCGGCGACCTGCTGCAGCAAGAAGCCAAGGTGGCCGAGCTGCGCAAGTTCATGGAGCAGCTGTACAACGGTTCGGGCCGCAAGGAAGACCTCAGCAAGCTGAGCGACACCGACCTGCTCGAGATGGCGGAGAACCTCACCAGCGGCGCAACCTTTGCGACGCCGGTGTTCGACGGTGCCTCGGAAGAAGAAATCCGCGGCATGCTGAAGCTCGCCTATCCGGACGACATCGCCAAGCTCAAGGGCCTGACCGATACGCGCACGCAGGCCTACCTGTACGACGGCCGCACCGGCGACCAGTTCGAGCGTCCCGTCACCGTGGGCTACATGCACTTCTTGAAGCTGCACCACTTGGTGGACGACAAGATGCACGCCCGCTCGACCGGCCCGTACTCGCTGGTCACGCAGCAGCCGCTGGGCGGCAAGGCGCAGTTCGGCGGCCAGCGTTTCGGTGAAATGGAAGTGTGGGCGCTGGAAGCTTACGGCGCCGCCTACGTCCTGCAGGAAATGCTGACCGTGAAGTCCGACGACGTGCAAGGCCGTACCAAGGTGTACGAAAGCATCGTCAAGGGCGAGCACACGATCGAAGCCGGCATGCCGGAATCGTTCAACGTGCTGGTCAAGGAAATCCGTTCGCTGGGTCTCGACATCGAGCTCGAGCGTTCGTAATCAGAAGAGGAAAGAGTCACATGAAATCGCTACTCGACCTGTTCAAGCAGTTCACACCCGATGAGCATTTCGATGCCATCAAGATCGGCATGGCTTCGCCCGAGAAGATCCGTTCGTGGTCTTTCGGCGAGGTGAAGAAGCCTGAGACGATCAACTACCGCACGTTCAAGCCCGAGCGCGACGGTCTCTTCTGCGCCAAGATCTTCGGCCCCATCAAGGACTACGAGTGCCTGTGCGGCAAGTACAAGCGCCTGAAGCACCGCGGCGTGATCTGCGAGAAGTGCGGCGTTGAAGTCACGCAGACCAAGGTGCGCCGCGAGCGCATGGGCCACATCGACCTGGCCGCGCCCTGCGCGCACATCTGGTTCCTGAAGTCGCTGCCGTCGCGCCTGGGCCTCGTGCTCGACATGACCCTGCGCGACATCGAACGCGTGCTGTACTTCGAAGCCTACGTGATCACCGACCCCGGCATGACCCCGCTGAAGAAGTTCGGCATCATGTCCGAGGACGACTATGACGCGAAGCGCAAGGAATACGGCGACGAATTCGTCGCCAAGATGGGCGCCGAAGGCATCAAGGACCTGCTCGAAGGGATCGAACTCGACAGCGAGATCGAACGCCTGCGCGGCGACCTGACCGGCTCCGAAGTCAAGGTCAAGAAGAACTCCAAGCGCCTCAAGGTGCTGGAAGCCTTCCGCAAGTCGGGCATCAAGCCCGAGTGGATGGTGCTGGACGTGCTGCCCGTGCTGCCGCCGGACCTGCGTCCGCTGGTGCCGCTGGACGGCGGCCGCTTTGCGACCTCCGACCTGAACGACCTGTACCGCCGCGTCATCAACCGCAATTCGCGCCTGCGCCGCCTCTTGGAGCTCAAGGCTCCGGAAATCATCGCGCGCAACGAAAAGCGGATGCTGCAAGAAGCTGTCGACTCGCTGCTGGACAACGGCCGCCGCGGCAAGGCCATGACGGGCGCCAACAAGCGCGCACTCAAGTCGCTGGCCGACATGATCAAGGGCAAGAGCGGCCGCTTCCGCCAGAATCTGCTGGGCAAGCGCGTCGACTACTCGGGCCGTTCGGTCATCGTGGTGGGCCCGACGCTCAAGCTGCACCAGTGCGGCCTGCCGAAGCTGATGGCGCTCGAGCTGTTCAAGCCTTTCATCTTCTCGCGCCTCGAAGCCATGGGCATCGCGACCACGATCAAGGCTGCCAAGAAGGAAGTCGAATCCGGCACGCCGGTGGTCTGGGACATCCTGGAAGAAGTGATCAAGGAACACCCGGTCATGCTGAACCGTGCGCCTACGCTGCACCGTTTGGGCATCCAGGCGTTCGAGCCGATCCTGATCGAAGGCAAGGCGATCCAGCTGCACCCGCTGGTTTGCGCGGCGTTCAACGCCGACTTCGACGGCGACCAGATGGCCGTTCACGTGCCGCTGTCGGTGGAAGCGCAGATGGAAGCCCGCACGCTGATGCTGGCCTCCAACAACGTGCTGTTCCCGGCTTCGGGCGAACCGTCGATCGTTCCTTCGCAGGACGTGGTGCTGGGTCTGTACTACACGACCCGCGACCGCATCAACGCCAAGGGCGAGGGCCTGATCTTCTCCGACATCGGTGAAGTCCAGCGCGCGCTCGACGCCAACGTGGTCGAGCTGACCGCCAAGGTCGCCGTGCGCATCACGGAGTACACCAAGGACAAGGAAACGGGCGAGTTCACGCCTTCCACGTCGCTGGTGGACACCACCGTGGGCCGCGCGCTGCTGTCCGAGATCCTGCCGAAGGGCCTGCCGTTCTCGAACATCAACAAGGCGCTGAAGAAGAAGGAAATTTCCAAGCTCATCAACGTCTCGTTCCGCAAGTGCGGCCTGAAAGAGACCGTGGTGTTTGCCGACAAGCTGCTGCAGAACGGCTTCCGCCTGGCAACCAAGGCCGGTATCTCGATCGCCATCGACGACATGCTGGTGCCTGCTGAAAAGCACGGCATCATCGAGCGCTCCGCCAAGGAAGTGAAGGAGATCGAGCAGCAGTACGTCTCGGGTCTCGTGACTTCCGGCGAGCGCTACAACAAGGTGGTGGACATCTGGGGCAAGGCCGGCGACGAAGTGTCGAAGGTCATGATGTCCAAGCTGTCCAAGCAGAAGGTCATCGACCGCCACGGCAAGGAAGTGGAGCAGGAGTCGTTCAACTCCATCTACATGATGGCCGACTCCGGCGCCCGCGGTTCCGCGGCGCAGATTCGCCAGGTGGCCGGTATGCGGGGCCTGATGGCCAAGCCGGACGGCTCGATCATCGAGACGCCCATTACCGCGAACTTCCGCGAAGGCCTGAACGTGCTGGAGTACTTCATCTCCACCCACGGTGCCCGTAAGGGTCTGGCTGACACGGCACTGAAGACCGCGAACTCGGGTTACCTGACCCGTCGTCTGGTCGACGTGACGCAAGACCTGGTGGTGACCGAGCAGGACTGCGGCACGCACGGCGGCTACCTGATGCGCGCCATCGTCGAAGGCGGTGAAGTGATCGAATCGCTGCGCGACCGTATCCTCGGCCGCTCGGCGGCGGACGACGTGCTGCACCCGGAAAACCGTTCGGTGCTGCTGAAGGCCGGTGAGATGTTCGACGAGGACAACATCGAAGAGCTCGAGGCGCAAGGCGTCGACGAGGTCAAGGTGCGTACCGCGCTGACCTGCGAAACCCGCTTCGGCATCTGCGCGACCTGCTACGGCCGCGACCTGGGCCGCGGCGGCCTGATCAACATCGGCGAAGCCGTCGGTGTGATCGCGGCGCAGTCGATCGGCGAACCCGGCACGCAGCTCACGATGCGTACGTTCCACATCGGTGGCGCGGCATCGCGTGCGGCCGTGGCCTCGAGCGTCGAAGCCAAGTCCAACGGCACGATCGGCTTCAACGCCACGATGCGCTACGTGACCAACAGCAAGAACGAGCTGGTGGTGATTGCACGTTCGGGCGAGATCGTCATCCATGACGAACACGGCCGCGAGCGCGAGCGCCACAAGGTGCCGTACGGTGCGACCCTGGCCGTCAAGGCCGACCAGCAGATCAAGGCCGGCCACGTGCTCGCCAACTGGGATCCACTGACGCGGCCCATCATCACCGAGTTCGCCGGCAAGACGCAGTTCGAGAACGTCGAGGAAGGCCTCACGGTTGCCAAGCAGGTGGACGAAGTGACCGGCCTGTCGACCCTGGTCGTGATCGACCCGAAGCGCCGCGGCGCTGCCAAGGTCGTGCGCCCGCAGGTGAAGCTCATCGACGCCTCCGGCGCCGAAGTGAAGATCCCGGGCACCGATCACTCGGTGACCATCGGCTTCCCGATCGGCTCGCTGGTGCAGATCCGCGACGGCCAGGACGTGGGCCCCGGCGAAGTGCTGGCGCGTATTCCGGTCGAAGGCCAGAAGACCCGCGACATCACCGGCGGTCTGCCGCGCGTTGCCGAGCTGTTCGAAGCCCGTTCGCCGAAGGACAAGGGCATGCTGGCCGAAATGACCGGTACCGTGTCGTTCGGTAAAGAGACCAAGGGCAAGATCCGCATGCAGATCACCGATCCGGAAGGCACGGTCTGGGAAGACCTCGTGCCGAAGGAAAAGAACATCCTGGTGCACGAAGGCCAGGTGGTGAACAAGGGCGAAAGCGTGGTCGACGGTCCGGCGGACCCGCAGGACATCCTGCGCCTCTTGGGTTCGGAAGAACTCGCGCGCTACATCGTGGACGAAGTGCAGGACGTGTACCGTTTGCAGGGTGTGAAGATCAACGACAAGCACATCGAGGTGATCGTTCGCCAGATGCTGCGCCGCGTCGTGGTCGACAACATCGGCGATACGAGCTACATCTCCGGCGAACAGGTCGAACGCAGCGAAATGCTCAACACCAACGACGCCCTGCGCGCCGACGGCAAGCTGCCCGCCACGTTCACCAACCTGCTGCTGGGTATCACGAAGGCATCGCTCTCGACCGACTCGTTCATCTCGGCCGCTTCGTTCCAGGAAACGACGCGCGTGCTGACCGAAGCCGCGATCATGGGCAAGCGCGACGAGCTGCGCGGCCTGAAGGAAAACGTCATCGTCGGCCGCCTGATTCCCGCGGGCACCGGCATGGCGTACCACCAGGCACGCAAGGTCAAGGATCAGATGGACGAGGCCGAGCGCCGCGCCATCGCCGAATCCGAAGCCGCTGAACTGGCCGGTTCGACCAGCGATGTTTCCAGCACGGCCGACGCCAGCGAAGGCGCCGCGTCCGAATAACTGGTTAGCATCACCGGCCATGACCGGTATCCGACGCCCCCCGACCGAATCCGGTTGGGGGGCGTTTTTCTTTGAGCCGTTTTTTCCATGAAGTGTTTTTGCCGATGAGCGCATTGCCCGATTCGCTTGCCAGCTGGATCGTCGTTGCCGTGCTGTTGTTCTGGTTCGTGGGGGCCTACAACAGGCTGGTGCGCCTGCGCGCCGCCGTGCTCCAGGCCTACGCCACGCTCGATGCAGCGCTTCGAAAGCAGCTGGACTTCGTCCTGGCCAGCATCGCGGCCACCGTGCCCGAAAAAGATGCGCCGTCGCCCGGCCATTCTTCGGCGGTGGCACCGCTGCAGGCCGCCGCCACCCAGCTGGCCACGCTGCTGGGCGCGACCCGGCTGCATCCGCTCGATCCGGGCGGCATGGCCGCGCTGGCCACGGCGCTGCAGGTGCTGATCTCCGCATGGCAGCGCCAGCATCCGGATGCGGTCACGGTCTTCGACGCGGACGGAACGCTCTCGCGGCCCGCGCCGCTGCTGCCGAGCAGTACCGGAAACGGGGCTGGTGCCACGTCGTCCGGCACGGCGGAGCCCGTGGCCTGGCCTGAGCCTTCGGCCGCGGCGGAAATCGCTCGCAGCCAATTCAACCTGGCGGTGGAACAGTACAACGCAGCCATCGTCCAGTTTCCGGCCTTGCTGGTTGCATGGATGGTGCGTTTGCGACCGGCCGCGCCCCTGCTCTGATTTTCGAATCGCCGGGAAACGCCTTCTTCTTTCTTGATCCGCGCGGCTTTGTGCGTCTTGCCGGCCCGTTACCATCGCCCCAACTTGCCAGAACTATCTTCCGATCATCCAGGCAGCAGCCCCTCGCCGCTGCTGCAACCCCCGCTCTGGCGCCAGCTGCAGTTGACTGCCGTGGCGCTGGCGTCGATTCGCGCCGGCAGCTCGGGCACCGTCGCCTTCGAAGCGGTGGAGCCGGCCATGCGGCCGGGCGTGCAGGCGCTCGGCTTCCAGGTGCTGCGCTGGCTGGGCCGCGCAGAGGCGTTGCGCCGCCACCTCGCCAAGCGTACGCCGCCGCCGTTGCCCGACGCCTTGCTGTGCACCGCATTGGCACTGGCCTGGGATGCGCAGCACGCCCCTTACGAGCCCTTCACGCTGGTTGACCAGGCGGTCGAGGCGGCAAAGCGCAACCCGGCCACGCGCGCACAGGCCAGTTTCATCAACGCCTGCCTGCGCCGCTTCCTGCGCGAACGCGATGAGCTCGTGGCCGCCACCGACCATGAACCGGTCGCACAGTGGAACCACCCGCGCTGGTGGATCGAGCGGCTCAAGCGCGACCACTCGCGCGATTGGCAGCGCGTGCTCACGGCCGACAACGCCCACGCACCGATGACCCTGCGCGTCAATCTGCAGAAGACCACGGTTGCCTCATACCAGCTCGCGCTGGAGGCCGTCGGCCTGGCGGCGGTGCGCGTGGGAGCGGCCGGCCTGCAGCTGGTGCGCGCCCGGCCGGTGCAGCAGCTGCCGGGCTTCGCGGACGGCGAATGCTCGGTGCAGGACGCAGCCGCCCAGATGGCGGCGCCGCTGCTGCTCGAAGGGATGCTCCCCGCGGCCGGCGCCGCGCCGCTGCGCGTGCTCGATGCCTGCGCGGCACCGGGCGGCAAGACCGCGCACCTGCTGGAGTTTGCCGGTCCGGAGGCCGTCGAGGTGACGGCCCTCGAAGTCGACGCGGTACGCAGCCGGCGCATCGACGAAACCCTGGGCCGGCTCGGGCTGTCCGCCAAGGTGGTGGTGGCCGATGCCGCGCGGCCGTCCGCATGGTGGGACGGCACGCTCTTCGACGCCATTCTGCTCGATGCGCCCTGCACGGCGTCGGGCATCGTCCGGCGCCACCCCGACGTGCGCTGGCTGCGCCGCGAGAGCGACACGGCCCAGCTCGCCGTCCAGCAGGCGGCCTTGCTGGCGGCGCTCTGGCCGCTGGTCAGGCCCGGCGGGCGGCTGCTCTATTGCACCTGTTCCGTGTTCCGGGAAGAGGGCTCGCAACAAATCGATGCGTTTCTTGCGCACAACACCGACGCCCGATTGAAGGCATCGCCAGGCCATTTGCTTCCCCAAAGCGGGGCGAATGCCCGCGCCGTCCCGGACAATGCCTCAGGTGACCACGACGGCTTCTTCTACGCCCTGCTTGAAAAACGCCCGCGCTGAGCCCCGCGGGTGGCGCGGCGCCACGGCATTGGCGGCGCTGCTGATGGCCTGCGTGCTGTTGCTGAGCTGGCTGCCCCTCACCGCGGCCGCGCAAGGGCGCGCCGCTGCGTCGGTCACCCAGATGCGCCTCGAGCAGGCCGACGACGGTGTCTACCTCACCGCGGCCGTGCAGTTCGAGCTGCCCTCGTTGGTCGAGGAGGTGCTCGACAAGGGCATTGCCATCTATTTCGTGGCCGAGGCCGAGGTTTTTCATGAGCGCTGGTACTGGACCGACCGCAAGGTGGCCCAGGTCACGCGCCACATGCGGCTTGCCTACCAGCCTCTCACGCGCCGCTGGCGGCTCAATGTGTCGCCCGTGCCCATCACCGGCACCGCAGGATTCGGCGTCTCGCTGAACCAGAACTTCGACAGCCTTGCCGACGCCATGGACGCCGTCAAGCGCGTAGGCCGGCTGCGGCTGGGCGATGCGGCCGAGATCGGCGACGATCCCACGCACCAGGTCGTGTTCCGCTTCCGGCTCGACACTTCGCAGCTGCCGCGCCCGTTCCAGATCGGCGTGGTCGGGCAGGCCGACTGGAACATCGTGGCCGAGCGCAGCGCCAAGCTGACCCTGGAGAAGCAGCGGTGAGCACCAAACCGCGCAGCGGCGCAGCGGCCAGCCCCGCCGCCCGCCGCGCGCGCGCGATCCGCTGGGCCGTTGGCGTGGGCGCCGCGCTGGTCACGGCCATCGGCCTGGTGCTGATGTTCCTGCTGGCGCAAGCCACCAATAACCGCGCGCTGTACGAGCGCTATTACGTACGGCTTTTCGGTATCAACGTGGTGGTGGCGGTGCTGCTGGTGCTGGTGATCGGCTGGGTCGCGTTCCGCCTGTTGCGGCGCTTGCGCCAGGGCAAGTTCGGCAGCCGCCTGCTCATCAAGCTGGCGGCCATCTTCGCGCTGGTGGGCGTCGTGCCCGGCGCGCTGGTCTACGTGGTGTCCTACCAGTTCGTCGCACGGTCGATCGAAAGCTGGTTCGACGTCAAGGTCGAAGGCGCGCTCGATGCCGGCCTGAACCTGGGCCGCGCCACGCTCGATTCGCTCTCCGACGATCTGGCCGCCAAGACGCGCGTGGCCAGCGCGCAGCTGGTCCAGGTGCCCGACGCGAGCGCCGGCCTGGTCCTGGAGCGCATTCGCGACCAGCTCCAGGCGTCCGACGTGGTGCTCTGGACCGGCACCGGGCAGCTCGTGGCCAGTGCGGGTACCTCGCGCTTCCAGCTCAACCCCGAGCGGCCGACCAGCCAGCAGCTGCGGCAGGCGCGGGGCGACCGCGCCATCGCCCACATCGAAGGCCTGGACGAAACGGCACCGCCGGGCGCCACCCTGCCTCCCGCCAGCGTGCGCGCGCTGGCCATGGTGCAGCGCCCGGGCTTCGACTTCGACACCGCGCCGCGCTTTCTGCAGGTCACGCAGCCGCTGCCACCCGCCGTGGTGGCCAATGCGCTCGCCGTGCAGGAGGCCAACCGCGAATACCAGGAGCGGGCGTTGGCTCGCGAAGGCCTCAGGCGGATGTACATCGGCACCCTCACGCTGAGCCTGTTCCTGGCCGTGTTCGGCGCCGTGCTGCTGGCGGTGCTGTTCGGCAACCAGCTGGCGCGGCCGCTGCTCGTGCTGGCCGACGGTGTTCGCCAGGTGGCCGCCGGCGACCTGCGGCCCACCACCGTGCTGCAAGGAAAGGACGAGCTGGGCGGCCTCACGCGCTCCTTTGCCGTCATGACCCAGCAACTGGCCGATGCCCGCGGCGCGGTCGAAAAAACCATGGGCCAGCTCGACGCCGCCCGCGCCAACTTGCAGACCATTCTGGACAACCTGACCTCGGGCGTGATCGTGCTCGACGCCAAGGGCACCATACTGTCCACCAACCCCGGTGCCACGCGTGTGCTGCGCGCCCCGCTGGCGGCTTACGAGGGCATGCCGCTCGCCCAGGTGCCCGGGCTGGCCGACTTCGGCAACAGCGTGCAGCAGCAGTTCGACGAATTCCAGGTCGAGCGCCTGCAGCACGGCCTCGACCACTGGCAGCACGCCTTCGAGCTGCACGCCACCGGCATCGATCTGCCGCAGCAGGACAGCGCCATCAACATCGTTGCGCGCGGCGCCGAGCTGCCCGGCGCCGCCCGGCTGCTGGTGTTCGACGACATCTCCGAGATCGTGTCGGCCCAGCGCGCCCAGGCCTGGGGCGAAGTCGCGCGCCGCCTGGCGCACGAAATCAAGAACCCGCTGACGCCCATCCAGCTTTCGGCCGAGCGGCTCGAGATGAAGCTCTCCGGCAAGGTCGCTCCGCCCGAGCAGGCCGTGCTGGTCAAGTCGGTCAAGACCATCGTCGACCAGGTCGACGCGATGAAGCGCCTGGTCAACGAGTTCCGCGACTACGCCCGCCTGCCCGCGGCCGATCTCAAGCCGGTCGACCTCAATGCCCTGCTGGTCGACGTGCTCCAGCTCTACGGCGCCGACAACGCCCCCATTGCGCTGCGCTCCGAGCTGGACGAGCGCTGCCCGCCGATCCGCGGCGACGCGCAGCAGATCCGCCAGGTCATCCACAACCTGCTGCAGAACGCGCAGGACGCCGCCGAGGCCGCCGCCAGCAGCACCGGGCGTGCCGGCGAAGTCGTCATTCGCACCCGCCTCGGCGATTCGGGCCAGCGCGTGCGCCTCACCGTGCAAGATAGCGGCCCCGGCTTTGCCGAAAACATCCTCAAGCGCGCCTTCGAGCCCTACGTCACCACGAAAACAAAAGGTACCGGTCTGGGGCTGGCCGTGGTCAAGAAAATCGCGGACGAACACGGCGCGCGCATCGAGCTTTCCAACCGTGTTGTCGATGGGGCTGTAGCAGGGGCGCAAGTCTCGCTATCATTCGCGCTGGCAGGCGAGTCGCAGGCAGCGGCCGCTCACACCGAAGATTCGAAGTCTTCCGCCGCCTGAGCGCGAAAGAATCCATCGCCTCCAGGCGACGGATAGGCTGGCGGACACCCATACACATCATTCAGATACCAGCGCACAAGACAAGCAGCACTCATGGCAAACATTCTCGTGGTCGATGACGAGCTGGGTATTAGGGACCTGCTCTTCGAAATTCTCAATGACGAAGGCCACAACGTGGAGCTCGCCGAAAACGCGGCCGAAGCACGCGCCGCACGGCAACGCGCACGACCCGACCTCGTGCTGCTCGACATCTGGATGCCCGACACGGACGGCGTCACGCTCCTCAAGGAGTGGTCCACGGCCGGGCTCTTGAGCATGCCCGTCATCATGATGAGTGGCCACGCCACCATCGACACGGCGGTCGATGCAACGCGCATCGGCGCCTTCGCATTCCTCGAAAAACCCATCACCCTGCAGAAGCTGCTCAAGGCCGTGGAGCAGGGGCTCGCGCGCGAGAGTGCAAGGCGCGCAGCCGCGGGCGTTGTTCCCCCGGCCGCGGGCGTCAACCCGTCGGCCGCCATCACCACCACGGGCGACAGCCTGCTGCTGGCCTCGCTGGCGGCCGTGCCGGTGCCCGATGCCGGGCCGCAATCGACCCAGAGCTTCGACCTGGACCGCCCGCTGCGCGATGCGCGCGACGGCTTCGAGAAGGCCTACTTCGAATTCCACCTTGCCATGGAAAACGGTTCCATGACCCGCGTGGCCGAGAAGACCGGCCTTGAGCGGACCCATCTTTATCGCAAGCTCAAACAACTTGGGGTCGATCTTTCGAGAGGCCGCAGAAGCGCTGTATAATTTAAGGCTGCACACCAAGGCCCGGTAGCTCAGTTGGTAGAGCAGCGGATTGAAAATCCGCGTGTCGGTGGTTCGATTCCGCCCCAGGCCACCAAATTCGAAGCCCTTGATCCTCCCAGGATCAAGGGCTTTTTGCTTTGGCGCTCGCTGCTGCCGTTCGGCCTTCGCCCTTTTTCAAGATGCAACGGTCCGCTTCACCTACGCCGATGTGAGCATCACCCTACAGAAAGCGTGCGCCTGAAAAATAGAGTGGCTCATGTGCGAGGCAAGGTTGTTTCGCGCACGAGAAAATCGAAATGTCTTCCCAAGCCAGCCTCATCGAACGGCAGACGCTTCGAGTCCGCGTCAAAACTGTCTCGCTCGAAGCCGATCTGAGCTTGCCCGTCGCGGCCCGAGGCATCGTGTTGTTCGCGCACGGCAGCGGCAGCAGCCGCTTCAGTCCGCGCAACCGGGAGGTCGCCGAGCGGCTCAATGACGCCAAGCTCGCGACGATGCTGGTCGATCTTCTGACCTCCGACGAAGAAGCCGTGGATGAACGCACGCGCGAATTGCGTTTTGACATCGGCCTCTTGGCCGATCGGCTCGTCGGGTTGACCGATTGGCTGCGCGTGCATGAAAGAACCGCGGCGCTGCGGATCGGCTATTTCGGCGCCAGCACCGGTGCCGGCGCTGCGCTGGTGGCCGCCGCCGAGCGGCCCGACACGGTCGATGCGGTGGTGTCGCGCGGCGGCCGGCCGGACCTCGCCGGAGCGGCTCTGGTGCGCGTGCGGGCGCCCACGCTGTTGATCGTCGGCGGCAACGATGGGCCGGTGATCGACATGAACTGGCAAGCGCTCGCGGCGCTGCACAGCGAGAAGCGGCTGTCGATCGTGCCCGGCGCAACCCACCTGTTCGAGGAGCCCGACGCGCTCGGCGCCGTTTCCGTGTTGGCACGCGACTGGTTCAAGAGGTATCTCGAACAACCCAGGAGTGCGAAATGAGCAAATCGCCAGGACACCGCAAATGGCCCGATCACCAAGTGCGGGAGGAGCAGCTTCAACAGCCCATGGAAGTCGAGGTTGAAGGCGTCGTCGTCGCCAATTCGCGAGACGTCATCAAGGTGGTCGAAGACAGGTCTCCGGATCGCTACTACTTTCCGCGCACTGACGTTCGCATGGACAAGCTGAAGCGCTCGCAGACCATTTCAGAATGTCCGTTCAAGGGCCATGCGAGCTACTACAGCTTGAGCCTGGGCGAACGGCAGATCGACGACGCGGGCTGGACCTATGAACGCCCGTACGACGAACACAAGGCCCTGAAGGACCGCATCGCCTTTTACGACGACAGGTTTCCGGAGATCCACATTCGCCCGAAGGCCTGAGCCGTTGGGACTTGTACGTTGCGCCCAGCGAGGGCCGTCGCGCCGTGGCGAAGGGGAACTGGCCACTCAGGATTGACCAAGGCTTCGCTCCACGGCCGCCAGCAGGTCGTCGGGACGCAGCATCGCGGCCCGGGCTTTTACCGCGGTTTCGTACTGATGCAGCGCGGCCCGCAAGCGCGGCGCATTCTGGAGTTCATTCCATACGGGAGCGAGAGCGGCATGCGGCGGCGATTCACCGCGCGCAATTTGCTCCGCGAAGGCGAGGCTCGCGGGCTCGGCGAGCAGCACGGCCTTGCTCGCTGCACTCAATACCTGCGGCGGCGGCTCGGCCGCAGCCGAGCAGCAATAGATCACGTGCCCCGGCAGTGAATGGCCGGCGGGTTCGAGCTCGCGAAGCGAGGCTCCGAGAACGCGTGCCTCGCCATCGACCGATGCAAAGGCGTAGACCGCGTCGGCACTTGCGTGCGCGAGCCGTCGCAGTCCGCGCAGCAGGCGAGGAAAGTCGGATGCCGCCGCACTGGGCGACGCCTTGATCTCGGCGAGAAGAACCAGTTCGGCAGCAGCGCCCGGTTCACTCCGCAAGAGGGCGGCGTCCCACTCTTCCTTGGCCTTGTTCGCCGCTCCCGGAAACCCGCGCGGCGTTCGAAGACTGCGCACCACGCGGTAGGCAGCTGTCCCTTCGTGGTGGCGATTCAGCAACTCGGCCATCTTGCCGAATGCCTCGGCGGCGGCCTGCTCGGCCCTTTCGCCCTCGCGCGCCGACGTGCGGCCTTCGGCGGCAGCGGCATGGCTGCCCGCCAGCGGCCCACGCCGTTCGCACAGTGCCTGGTAGCGCTGCACGGCGTCGAGGCGAAGCAATTCGTCGCCGCGTTGGAGTCGTGCCAGCGCCGGGCTGGAGAGCATGGTGTTGAGTGGTGCCCGCAGTTCCGGCTGTTCGGAAAGATCCTGCGCGAGCGCGCGTTCGACAGCTTGCGCCAGCGCTGCCCAGGAGCCCGCCGCTGCCCGCGCGTGCAGCCGCGCCAGTGCCTCGCGCGCCTCGCCGGTGGGCATGCGGCGCAGCTTGCCGGGATGCGCGATCGCATCGGTCGCGGTTCTCACGGCGCGCTGATCGGCCGCGCGCCTTCTGCGCAGCTGCACGTGTTCGTGAACCGTTGCATCCCGCGCCTGCAGCACGATCGCCTGAAAGGCCGGGTCGCCGCCGTCCGTTGCGAGTGCCTGCCGAATCAACTGCGCCAGTGCCCAGGTGAACGTCTCTTGCGAGTGCGGCGACGGCGGTAGATGCCGCCGTACCGCGAGGCAGGCGTCTTCGATCGCGAAGGCAAGCGCGACGTCGGCGCCGCTTGCCACGGCTGCTTCAGCGTTGTGTGGCAAAGACAGCATGCGGTACCGGCGCGGTGCAGTACGCAAGGCGGCGAGAAGAAGCGCGTCGAGGTGTGGCAATCGATTCGAACTCGAGACAAAAGCTGCAGGCTCACTCTACCCCTGGCTCCGCCAAGTGACATTCCTGAGCCCATCGGCGGCTCGATGTGACGCCGATTGTCATTTCTGACGCGCCCGCGGCACGTCGTCATGCTCGCCAAGCGCGATCAACGAATGGAAAAGATTTCATCGGCCGATTGGCATGCATGTTGCAGTAACAATTTCTAACCATCGCCATTCGACATGCATCCACAAGACAGCGAAAACAACATTCCTCTAGATCGACGTGCTTTCTGCATGGGGGCGGTGAGCCTGGTCGCGCTCGGCACGACCGCGTGTGGCGGCGGCGGAGGAGGCGGTGGCCTGGGGGCGGGCAGCTTCGGCACCGTGGCCGCGGCGCCGCAGGACGCCTCGGCGGCGCCAGTTGCTGCGCCCGCTGCGGCAACGGATTCCGCTGCCGAATCAGTACCCGCTCCGGCACCGTCGCCATCTCCATCCCAACTCCGAAAGTTCGTCCACCCCGGCCTTCTTCACACGGAGGCCGACTTCGAGCGCATGCGCCAGAAGGTCAAGGACAAGGCGCAACCATGGCTGGCCGGCTGGAATGCGTTGACAGGCAGCGGCCGCGCGCAACTCGGTGCGAAACCGCGTCCGCTGGTCACGGTGGTGAGAGGTGGCGAGGGCCAGAACTTCGCGCAGTTCTTCATCGACGTCGCACGCTCCTACCAACTCGCGCTGCGCTGGAAGGTCTCGCAGGACACGCGCTATGCCGACCTGGCCGTGGTCTTCCTGAACGAGTGGTCCTCCACGCTCAAAGAGGTCACGGGCAATGCGGACCGCTTTCTCGCGGCGGGCATCTACGGCTACCAATTCGCGAACGCGGCCGAGATCATGCGCACCTACCCAGGCTGGGCGCCGGCCGATTTCGCGCGCTTCCAGACCATGATGCTGGACATCTTCTATCCGATCAACCACCACTTCCTCACCGTCCACAACGGCGCCCAGATCACCAACTACTGGGCCAACTGGGACCAGTGCGCCATGGCCTCGATGCTGGCCATCGGCGTGCTCTGCGACCGGCCGGACATCTACGACGAGGCGCTGAGTTACTACAAGACGGGCCAGGGCAACGGCGCGGGCCTGCAGGCGGTCTATCACGTGCATCCCGGCTACCTCGGCCAGTGGCAGGAGAGCGGGCGCGACCAGGGGCACTGCACGCTCGGCATCGGCCTTGCCGGGGCGTTCTGCGAGATGGCGTGGAACCAGGGCGACGACATCTACGGCTACGAGAACAATCGCTTCCTCGCGGGCGCCGAGTACGTGGCCAAGTCCAATCTTCTGGATGGCGCCGGCGCCTTCTACACGGTGCCCTTCTTCACCAACGTCAACAGGCAGGGCACGCAGTCCGTGTTGTCGACCGGAGGCCAGGGGCACCGCCGAGGAATCTGGGAGAGCGTACACAACCACTATGCGAACCGCCTGGGCATCGCGACCCCTTACACCGCCCTGCAAGTCGCGCAGATGCGTCCCGAGGGAGACGGCAACAACGGCGATCAACTGGGCTTCGGAACGCTGACCTACACGCGCGACCCGCTCGCCACGCTCGTGCCGCCGACCGGGCTCACGGCCCGGGTGCGCGGAGCGCAGGTCGTGTTGTCCTGGTGGGGCAGCACCGGTGCGCTGAGCTACACGGTCAAGCGCGCGGCCGTTGCGGGCGGGCCCTACGCCACTGTGACCTCGGGCATCACCGATACGCTCACCTTCACCGACGGTGCCGTCGCTGCGGGAGAGGTGTGGCACTACGTGGTGGTGGCCGTGAACGCGGGCGGAGAGAGCGCCCCTTCCACCGAGGCAAGGGCCGCCATCAAGGCCGAGCTGCTGATGCAGCTCAAGTTCGACGAGGCGCAGGGCACTTCGGCCGCCGATACGGCGGGCCGCTTCGCCGCAAGCGAACTCGCGGGCGGTGCGGGATGGGTGGCTGGGCACGAGGGCGGCGCGGTCGCCCTGGCCAGCGCGGCGGCCAGCGTCAACCTGCCGGCGGCGCCGGTGAAGAACCTGGCCGACTTCACGATCGCGTGCTGGGTGTACCTGGACGCCATCTCGACGTGGTCGCGTGTGTTCGATCTGGGCTCCGGCGAGCGCCGCTACATGATGCTGACGCCGCGCAGCGGCGCGGGCACGGTGCGCTATGCGATCTCCACCGTCCACGGCTACAACACGCAGATGATCGAAGGCTCGTCGCCGCTGCCCACCGGCCGCTGGGTGCATGTGGCCGTCACTCTGTCCGGCGCGCTCGGCACGCTGTATGTCGACGGCGCCGTGGCCGGGAGCAATGCGCAGATGACGCTGGCGCCCTTCGATCTCGGAGAGACCACGCAGAACTTTCTCGGTCGTTCGCAGTATTCAGCCGATCCATTCCTGCGCGGCCGGCTCGACGACTTCCGGATCTACCACGGTGCGCTGAGTGCGGCGGAGATTGCGTCGCTGGTGGCGTAGCACCGCATCGGGCCGCCCATGGCTAAACCGCTCCGTGCGACTCCACGTAAAGCGCATAGAGCGAATGGCTGCTCGCCATGTAGAGGCGGTTGCGCTTCGGCCCGCCGAACTCGAGGTTGGCACAGCGCTCCGGCAGCCGGATGAAGCCGATCGGCTTGCCCTGTGGGTTGAAGACCTTCACGCCATCGAGCTCCTCCGACTTTCCGAGCGGCAGATGGGCCTTCATTCCGCCGCCGATGTCGGTTGGCTCCGGCGCGAATGCGCCGCTGAAGCCCCAGCCGCACCAGAGGTTGCCGTCGCGGTCGACGCGAAATCCGTCGAGCGCACCCGGGCCGTCCGCGTCGATCAGCTTGGTCTTGTTCGACACGCTGGCACCGTCGGATGAAACGTCGTAGCTCCAGATGCTGCGGTGAGGCGTGCCTTTCCACTCGACCACGTAGAGCTTCTTCTCGTCGGGAGAAAACGCGAGGCCGTTCGGGTTCACGAGATCGGTGATCACCGCGGTGAGCTTGCCGTCCGTGGCGATGCGATAGACGTTGGTCGTCGGCTGTTCCGGCGCCGCCCTGGAGCCTTCCCACTCGCCGTTGATGCCGAAGATCGGATCGGTGAACCACACGGTGTCGTCCGACCTCACGACCACGTCGTTGGGCGCGTTGAGCTTCTTGCCATCGAAACTGTCGGCCAGCACCGTCATGCGGCCGTCCTTCTCGGTGCGCACCACGCGGCGCGTGACCGAGTGTTCGCAGGTGACGAGCCGGCCCTGGCGATCGCGGGTGTTGCCGTTGGCGAAGTTGGCGTTCTGCTTGTGCACCGTGAACCTGCCGGTCTTCTCGTCGTACTTCATGATCCGGTTGTTCGGAATGTCGCTGCACAGCAGGTAGCCGCCCTCGGGAAAGTACACCGGGCCCTCCGCCCAGCGCATGCCGGTGCCCACCTGCTCGATGGTGCTGCTGTAGATGCGGTACTTCGCAAAGCTCGGATCCAGGATCAGCACCGACGGATCCGGATAGCGCTGGTTGGGCTTGAATTCAAAAGATTGCGCATCGGCCAGGCCCGTGAGGGCCGCCAATCCTGATCCCGCAGCGGACTTCAGGAATTGGCGGCGATGACGGTTTCCGTTCTGCATCGGTAGATCTCCTTTGTCGTTGTGAAAGGGGGCGGCTCGCCTGTGCTCGCAGGCGAGGGCCCAGTCCGATCTTACGTATCGAAGGAAATCAAGTGCCGCTCCAGCACGCGCGGCAGGCCTCACCGCTTCATGAGGCCTGCCGGCGGATCATGCGTTCTCGGCGTGGGCGGGTGCGGCTCGTCGTCGAATTTCAGTCTGCAGCGCACGTTGCCCGGCGGCCAGTGCGGCTTCATAAGTGTCCGCCGCGTCGAAGGCGTCGCGCAGCACTTTGGGATTCGCTCCCTCCGTGTCGGTTTCGAGCAGGCGCCAGACATATGAACCGAGGGTTGGCTCCTCGATGATGAGTTCGATGGGTTGTGTCATGCGCTCAACTTGCACAAGTTGCGGCGGAATGTCTGTAGGCGGAATTCGAATGCTGCTTGAATTGGCCGTTCGGCACCTCGGCAGGCGCTACTCGACCGGCAGCTTGACGGGCCCGCTCGCTCTCAGCCGCAGCGCATTGGTGATGACCGACGCCGAGCTCAGGCTCATCGCCAGGGCCGCGATCATCGGCGACAGCAGCCATCCCGTGAACGGATACAGCACGCCGGCGGCCAAGGGCACGCCCAGCGCGTTGTAGATGAAGGCAAAGCCCAGGTTCTGCTTCATGTTGGCGATGGTCTGCTCGGAGACGATGCGCGCCTGCGCGATGCCGCGCAGGTCGCCCTTGACCAGCGTGACCTGGGCGCTGTTCATGGCCACGTCGGTGCCGGTCCCCATCGCCACGCCCACGTCGGCCTTGGCGAGCGCGGGCGCATCGTTGATGCCGTCGCCGGCCATGGCGACGATGCGTCCTTCGCGCTGCAGCCGGTCCACCAACGCCAGCTTGTCGGCGGGCTTGACTTCGCCGTGCACCTCGTCGATGCCCAGCCTGGCGGCCACCGCGTGGGCGGTGGTCAGGCCGTCGCCGGTGGCCATGATCACGCGCATGCCCGAAGCCTTGAGCGCCTGCAATGCCTCCGCGGTGGTGGCCTTGACCGGATCGGACACGGCGAGCAGGCCGGCCAGCTTGCCGTCGGCGGCGAGGAACATCACGCTGGCCCCTTCGGCGCGCAGGGCCTCGGCCTGCGGCTTGAGATCGCTGACCGCAACGCCCAGTTGATCCATCAGCGCAGTGTTGCCGAGCGCCAGCCTCTTGCCGCCGACGCTGCCGCTCACGCCGATGCCGCTGGCGGATTCGAACTCGTCCGCCGTGCCCAGCGCAAGGTTGCGCTCGCGCGCCGCCTGCACGATGGCATGCGCCAATGGATGCTCGCTCCCCTGGTCGAGGCTGGCCGCGAGGCGCAGCACTTCGTCCTCGGTGAAGCCGGACGTGGCCACCGCGCGGTCGAACCGCGGCTTGCCCTCGGTCAGTGTGCCGGTCTTGTCGACGATGAGCGCGTCGACCTTGCGGAAGCTCTCGATGGCGGCCGCATCGCGGAACAGCACGCCCTGCGTGGCCGCCTTGCCGGTGGCCACCATGATCGACATCGGCGTGGCCAGGCCGAGTGCACAGGGGCAGGCGATGATGAGCACCGCCACGGCATTGATGAGCCCGTGGGTCCAGCTCGGAGCCGGCCCGAAGAAGCCCCATGCAAAGAAGGTCAGCACCGCGATGCCGATCACGGTCATGACGAAGTAGCCGGCCACCCGGTCGGCCATGCGCTGCATCGGCGCCCTGGAGCGCTGGGCCTGCACCACCATCTGCACGATGCTTGCGAGCAAGGTCTGCGAGCCGACCTTCTCCGACTGCATCACCAGCGACCCGCTGGTGTTCAGCGTCGCGCCGATGAGCTTGTCCCCGACGCGCTTGGTGACCGGCAGCGGTTCGCCCGTGAGCATGGATTCGTCGACAGCGCTGATGCCCTCGACCACCACGCCGTCCACCGGCACCTTTTCGCCGGGCCGGACGCGCAGCTTGTCGCCGACATGCACATGCGCGATAGGAACATCTTCTTCAACGCCATCGGCCTTGATGCGGCGTGCCGTCTTGGGTGCAAGGCCCAGCAGCGACTTGATGGCCGCCGAGGTTTGCGAACGCGCCTTGAGTTCGAGAATCTGGCCGAGCAGGGTGAGCGAGATGATCACCGCGGCCGCCTCGAAGTACACCGCCACGCGGCCCATCGACATGAACGAATCGGGAAACACGCGCGGCGCCGCCGTGGCCACCACGCTGTAGACGAACGCGGCGGCGGTGCCCAGGCCGATGAGCGTCCACATGTTCGGGCTTCGGTTCACCGCGGATTGCACCGCACGCTCGAAGAAGGGCCACCCGCCCCACAGCACCACGGGAACGGCAAGCACCAGTTCGATCCAGCTCTGCGTCGCCATTTCGAACCATTGCAGGCGGTGTCCAGCCATGCCGAGCACGGTGACCGCGATGGTGAGCGGCAAGGTCCAGACGAATCGCCGCTTGAAGTCGCGCAACTCCGGGTCTTCCTTTTCATCGAGGCTCGGCATCTCGGGCTCCAGCGTCATGCCGCACTTGGGGCAGTTGCCGGGGTGGTCCTGCCGGATTTCCGGATGCATCGGGCAGGTGTAGATGGTGCCCGGCGATCCGACCGCCGCGTCCGGCGCGTTTGGCTTTCCTCGGTTCACCGGCGCACGATGGCCTTCGTGATGATGATGATCTTTGGAATTGGAACGCGTGTCGTTCATTCGAATTCTCCAGCGGGAAACCATGAAATTGCGCGTGCCGCAGTCGCGCTTGCGGTCAGCCTCGGGTCAGGTTGGCATCCGGACAATCGTCAGTTTCACGGTTGACATCATGTCAAGGTCAAGAGGCTGCGCCCTGGCGCTGCCCGAACTTGCACCTCTAGATCTCGCAAACTCTCTTGAAACCCCTGCCCATGCCTCCTGTTTTTCGCCATCTCCTGACGGTTGCGCTGCTCGCGACTTCAACGGTCCACGCCCAGGCGCTCGACTACGACCACCAGGAAAACTGGAAGGCGGTTCACGACAGCGCCCAGTCGCCGATCGATATTCCTACCGGTGAAGCCAAGGCTGGCGATGCGCTCGAGCCACAAGACATTCGCCTGAGCAACGCTCGCGCGGAGCTCGACGTCGTCGACAACGGCCATGCGGTGGAGGTCGAGGCGAAGGGGCCGGACGCCATGATTCGCGGCCGGCACTTCAAACTGCTGCAGTTCCACTTCCATGCCGAGAGCGAGCACACGGTGGACGGCAAGCACTTCCCGCTCGAGGGGCATTTCGTGTTCCGTGCCGTGGACGGTCGCCTGGCCGTGGTGGGTGTCATGTACCGCGAAGGCGCGGCCAATCCGCTGGCGGCCAAGGTGCTGACGGCGCTCGAGAAGGAAGGCCACGGCGAGCTGTCCAAGGCCGACATCTCCGTTCTCCTGCCCAAGGACAAGGCCTACTACCACTACCTGGGCTCGCTGACCACGCCGCCGCTGACTGAGAACGTCGAGTGGTATGTGCTGCAGACGCCGGTGTCGCTGTCTCCGGCACAGATTGCGCAGTTCCGCGCGCGCTATGCCCACAACAACCGGAAGCTGCAGGAGCTCAACGGGCGTCCGCTGATCCGCTTTCCGTCGGTGTCGCTGACGTCCAATCGCGCAGCCCCCGCCAGCCGCTGAACGCCAAGCCAAAAAAAGCCCCCGGTTCTTCGCAGAGCCGGGGGCTTTTTCAGTTTGGCGCGGTTTTCTCAGACGGCGGAAACTGCTGGCCGGGCCACAGCCGCAGGGCTGCCGCCATGCGGGCCCGGCGGTGTCGTGACGATGGAGGTGAGCGCAGGTTCCGCCATGCGCAAAGCCGAAAGGTCGGGGCGCGGGCGGCGCAGTTGTCCATCGGCTGCGAATGCCATTTCCATGGCATGCGCGGCGCCCAGCACCTGGTGGTCGGCGCGGAAACCGCCGATGATCTGCAGCCCGAACGGCATGTCCGCGTGATCGATGCCGCAGGGCAGCGAAAGCGCGGGATGCGTCGTCAGCGTGACCACATACGTCAACGCCAGCCAGCGGTAGTAGTTGGCCTGCTTCTCGCCATTGATGGTGTCCGCGTACAGCTGCGTCCACGGGAACGGCGACACGGGCGTGGTGGGCGAAAGAATCAGGTCGTAGTCGGCAAAGGTCGCTTGAAAGCGCTTGATGAGCCGGGTCTGCTCGGCCTGCGCCCAGGCGCTGTCGAGCAGGCTCATCTGCGCGCCCATCTCGTAGTTCGCGCGCGAGTTGGGTCCCAGGCTGGCCGGGTCGCGCTGGTAGGCGGCCTGCATGCCCGCCACGAAGGCTTCGGCACGCAGCACGTCGAAGCAGCGGTGCGCTTCGCCCAGGTCCAGCTCGATCTTGTCGCAGCGCTTGAACAGGTGCCGCATGGCGTCGATCTTGCGGCGCATCGTGGCGCGGATGCCGTCGTCCACCGCGCAGACGCCGAAGTCTTCGGTCCACGCCACCCGAAGCCTGCTCAGGTCGACGTCCGCCGGCTTCAAAAAAGACAGCGGGTCCAGCGGGTAGCTCAGCGGGTCGCCGGCGTGCATGCCCGCGGAGGCCGCCATCTGCAGGCAGGCGTCTGCTACGGTGCGCCCCATGGGGCCGACGACGGAGATGGGTGTCCAGCCCAGCAGCTTTCGCACGCTGGGCACGATGCCTGGTGAAGGCCGAAAGCCCACAACGCCGCACTTGGCGGCCGGTATCCGCAGCGAGCCGCCGGTGTCGGAGCCGGTGCACACGGGCAGCATGTCGCAGGCCAGCGCCGCCGCCGAACCGCCGGAAGAGCCCCCGGCATTCAGGTTCGGGTTGAACGGGTTGCCGGTGGCGCCCCACACGTCGTTGCGCGAGTTGGCGCCGGCGCCCATCTCGGGAACGTTGGTCTTGCCCGCCACGATGGCGCCGGCCTTGCGAAGGCGGGCCACCAGTTCGATGTCTTCCTGCGGCACGTGGTCGCGGAAGATCGCGGAGCCCCAGGTGGTGAGCAGGCCTTCGGTGGGCTCCAGGTCCTTCACGCCGAGCGGAAGGCCGTGCAGCAGGCCCAGCGAGTCGCCGCGCATCACGGCCGCTTCAGCGGCCTTGGCTTCGGCTCTCGCGCGATCGAAGCAGGTGGCAGTCACGGCATTGACGAACGGGTTCACTCGCTCGATCTGCGCGATGCAGGCCTCCAGTAGCTCGACCGGCGAGACCGCCTTGCTGCCAATGAGGCGGCGCAGTTCGACGGCGGATTGTTCGATCAATTCGGTGCGAGTGCTCATGTCGGTGGTTGTTCCAAGGGGCCCGGTCCAGTGCACCCGCGGATCGGGCTTTGCCCGGCCGCCGGGTGCGCCCCCCAGTGGGGGGAGGCGCCGAAGGCGCTTCGGGGGGCGTTCATCTAGTCGGAGGTGATGTTGGCGCGCGCGGCAATGGCGCGCATCAAGGGCAGTTCCTTGCTGATCAGTTCGCTCACGGCGGCCGAATTGCTGTAGGCCGGCTCCAGGCCCTGGGCGGTCAGCTTGGCCCGGGTGTCGGCGTCGGCCATGGTTGCGGCCAGCGCCTTCTCGAGCTTGGCCTTCACCTCGGCAGGCAGGCCCTTCGGCGCCGACACCACCAGCCAGCTGTCCATGTTGATGTCGGGGTAGCCG
Source organism: Variovorax palleresanus (assembly GCF_051144945.1). Classification (NCBI taxonomy): domain Bacteria; kingdom Pseudomonadati; phylum Pseudomonadota; class Betaproteobacteria; order Burkholderiales; family Comamonadaceae; genus Variovorax; species Variovorax palleresanus. The sequence continues at coordinate 3,310,234 of NZ_JBJNVP010000002.1, forward strand.
CTTTCCGCCAGGGTGGGCACGTCGGGCAACAGGGCGGAGCGCTTGGCCGTGGTCACCGCAATGGCCTTGATCTTGCCGTTCTTGAGCTGGGGGATGGCGGCGCTCACCGTGTCGATGCTGAACGGAACCTGGCCGCCCATCAGGTCCGTCATGGCCGGGGCGCTGCCCTTGTACGGAACGTGCGTCATCTTGAGGCCCGCGACGTGGAGGATGGTTTCTCCCGTGAACTGCGATGTGGTGCCGGTGCCGTACGACGCGTACGAATACTTGCCGGGCGATGCCTTCACGTAGTCGACGAATTCCTTGACCGTCTTCACCGGCACTTCGCTGTTCGCGAGCAGGATGAGGCCGACGCGTCCGACCAGGCCGATCTGGTCGAAGCCCTTGACCGGGTCGTACGGAAGATTCGAGCGGATGGCCGGGTTGACGGTGAACGTGGTGCCCGAGCTGATCAGCAGCGTGTAGCCGTCCGGCGCGGCCTTGGAAACGTAGCTCGCCCCGATCACCGTGCCGGCACCCGCGCGGTTCTCGATGACCACGGGCTGCCCGAGCTCCTTGCCCAGGCGCTGGGCGATCACGCGCCCGTTCACGTCGGTGGCGCCGCCGGGCGGAAAGGGAATCACGAGCGTGACCGGCCGCGTCGGAAATCCGGTCTCCGCGGCAGCCGCTGCCAGAGTCGACAGTGCGAGGCAGGACATCAGCACCATGCTGGCGAAAGCGGGAAAGCGTTTCATGAAGAGTTCTCCTGAGGGGACGGGACGCTGCAATAAAAGGCGAGGCTGCGAAAGCGTGAAGCGGGAAGGCAGTTTCATCCTAGGAGCCGAAGTCCCCTGCCACAAGCGCAATGTTTAGAATTGTGGATTGCCGTTTTGGCAATCCACGCACCGCGGTTTCCGATAACAGCTGCCCAGGAGAATCCATGTCGCTTCACGCACTTCAGGAGACGGCGGTCCGGTACTTTCTGGAGGTCGTGCGAACCGGCTCGGTGAAGGAGGCCGCAACCAGGCTCAACGTGGCGCCTTCGGCCGTGAGCCGGCAGGTGGCGCGCCTGGAGCGCGAGCTCGACACCTTGCTGTTCGACCGGCACGCACGGGGCATGGTGCCCAACGCGGCCGGCGAGCTGCTGGCCGCGCATGCCAAGCGGGTGCAACAAGACATCGAGCGGGTCGCGAGCGACATCCAGGGCTTGCGCGGCTTGCGCAGCGGGCGTGTGCGGGTGGCCAGCACCGAAGGCTTCGCGTTCGACTTCCTGCCCACGCTGATCTCGCGCTTTCGCAGCAAGCACGAGGGCATCCGCTTCCATCTGGAAGTCTGCTCGCCGCGCGAGATTCCCGGCCGCATCCGCGATGGCGAGGCCGATGTCGGCATCACCTTGAGCGCGCTGCCCGAGCCGGGCATCAAGATCGAGCTGCGCCACCCGAGCCCGATCCTCGCGGTGATGGCCAACGACCATCCGCTGGCGGCGCAGCGCCAGCTCTCCTTGCGCCAGGTGGTGGCCTATCCGCTCGGGCTGCCGCCGCAGGACAGCTCCATCTGCCAACTGCTCGACATCAGCTGCAGCAGGCAAGGGCTGCGCTACGTGCAGGCCATGTCCAGCAACCATGCGAATGCGCTGGTCAGTTTTGCGGCCGCGGGCGGCGGCAGCATCGCCTTCTATGGCGAGTTGTCGATCCGCACGCAGCTGAAATCCAAGGCGCTGGTCGCCATTGCGCTGAAAGACCGCGAAATGAACGAGCGCCACCTGGAGGTCGAGACGTTGGCGGGCCGTTCGCTGCCCGATGCGGGAAAAGCCTTCGTGCGATACCTGACGGATGCCATCAAGGAAGCAATCTGAAAGCACCCGGGAAAGCGGTCTTTGCGGGGCTGCAAAAGCGCCTCCGATCTTTGGAGGCCGCCGCGTGCGCTACACTCCGCGCCGCTTGCAGACGGCCTCAGCCGCTGCGCCGTCATTGGCAACATGACGAGAACAATCCAAAGGAAATTTTCAAGTGAACCGTATCGAACTGGTCGAAAAGATCGCCACCGCCCACACCGTCAGCAAGGCTGAAGCCGCCCGCATCCTGGAAACCGTTACCGGCTCCATCATCGCCGCAGTGAAGAAGGGCGACCCCGTGCAGCTCATCGGCTTCGGCACCTTCAAGCAAGTGGCCCGCGCCGCGCGCACCGGCTTCAACCCGCAAGCCGGCGCGAAGATCAAGATCGCCGCGCAGAAGGTGCCCAAGTTCGTGCCGGGCGCAGCGTTCAAGGCCGCCATCGACCCCAAGGCTGCAAAGCGCAAGGCCGACAAGGCAGCAGCCAAGCCTGCCGCCAAGAAGGCAGCGCCGGCAAAGAAGGCCGCCGCTCCCGCCAAGAAGGCCAAGAAGTAAATCGCGCAACGCGCAAGTTCGCGGCGGCTGCAAGGCTGCTGCTGCGACGACGGCCCTTCGGGGCCGTTTTCTTTTTCAGGACTTCTTCAGTTGAGGGTGCCCAGCCGCGCAAGGATCAAATCGTGCAGCGTCTGGGCCGCCACCGACAGGCTCCCTTCCCGCCGCTGCACCAGGTAGATGGACCGCGTCAGGCCGGGCAGCGGCAGCGGCCGTGTCACCAGGGTGTCGCGCCGGAAGTGAAAAAGCGTGAGCTCCGGCACCACGCTGATGCCGATGCCCGCCTCCACCAGGCCCATCACCGTGGCCAGGTGCTCGACCTCGAACACCGCGTTGAGCCGGAGCGGGTGCAGGGCCGCATCGAGCGACTGGCGCACGCTGCTGTTGCGAGCCATCTGGATGAAGGGCCAGGGCGCGAGCTGCTTTGCCGTGAGCCTGCGTGCGCCGGCCAGCGGATGGTCCTTGCGGCACACGAGGTGAAAACGGTCGTCGCAGAGCTTGCGCCCACGCAGGTCGCTGGCCGCGGCCGCACCGGCCCCCGTGGCCGCCAGCGCGAAGTCCGCCTGGTGGCTGCGAAGCTGCGCAATGCAGGCGTCCGACAGCGCGTCGTGCAGCTCGACCGTGATGCCGGGCCACTGGTGCATGAATTCCGCGAGGATGGCGGGCAGCCATCCGGCCGCGAGCGAGGGCAGCGCCGCCACGCTCACGCGGCCCTTGCGCCGCTGGGCGTGGTCGGCAAGGTCGCCGATGGCGCCTTGCATGTCGTCCAGCAGGCGCCGCGCCGAAGGCTCGAACAGCCGGCCCTCGGGCGTGAGTTGCACGCTGCGGGTGTCGCGGTCGAACAGGCGGGCGCCGAGCGTCTCTTCCAGCGTGCGGATCAGCGCGCTGAACGCGGGTTGCGACAGATGGCAGGTCTGTGCCGCCCGCGTGAAATTACGCTGCTCGGCCAGGGCGGTGAACGCGCGCAACTGGCGGCTGGAAAGGTCGGGCGCTGGCATCGGTCTGGAATCTGGATGAAATGGTCCGCGGTTCCGGAATTTCGGCTCCCGGGCCTGCGGATGGTAGCCCTGTGCCCTGTACGCAACGCGCTCTCGCGAACATCGATGGGCGGGATGCCAGAATCGTGGTCTTTTGTAAAAAAATTGTGACTTAAGGCGCAATTCGGCATCATGATCCGGGCCATGAAGTCCGGCGAAGCATCTTCTGCTGCTTGGCAACGCGTCGTGTGGATGGCGCAGGTTGCCGCTCTTTTTCTGGCTTTCGCAGCGACAAACAGCGAGGCCCAGCAGGCCGCGCCCGCGCAAAGGCTGCGGATCGTGGGTGGCCTGGCCAGCGTGAGCCAGTACACGCTTCAGGAGGAACCCTTCTGGAGCAAGGATCTGGCGCGATTGAGCGGCGGCAAATACAGCGCGAGCATTGTTCCGTTCAACCAGGCCGGCGTTCCCGGCCCGGAAATGCTCAACCTCATGCGGCTGGGCGTCATTCCGTTCGGGACCGCGCTGCTGACCCAGATCAGCAATGAGTACCCTGAACTGGGTACCCCGGACATCGCGGGCCTGAACCCCGACATGCCGACCTTGCGCCGGGTGATCGCCGCTTTCAGGCCTTATCTGGAAAAAACGCTGCGCGAGCGCCATGGCGTCGAGGTTCTTGCGGTGTATGTCTATCCGGCCCAGGTGATCTTCTGCAAGCAGCCCGTGAAGCAGCTCTCGGACTTGGCAGGGCGGCGCATTCGCGTTTCGGGCAGCACGCAGGCCGACTTCGTCCGAGCCCTGAAGGGGGTCCCGGTGTTCACCGAATTTGCCGAACTCATGGCCAACATGAGTTCGGAAAACACCGAATGCGCGATCACCGGTGCCATGTCCGGCAACACGCTGGGCCTGCACAAGATCACCAACTCTCTCTACACAATGCCCATCAGCTGGGGCATCGCCGTGTTCGGCGCCAACATCGATGCATGGAACGCCCTTCCTCCGGACTTGAAGCTCCTGTTGAAAAGCGAACTTCCCAAGCTCGAGACCGCGGTGTGGGCCGAATCGGAGCGCGACACCGGCAACGGCATTGCGTGCAACACAGGCGCTTCGACATGCGTGAAAGGCACCAAGGGCGCCATGGTGGAGGCACGCCCTTCGGCGGATGACGAGCGCCGCAGGCGCGACATCTTCGCCACGAGCGTATTGACGCGATGGGTGCAGCGGTGCGGGGCGGTGTGCGCGGAGGTCTGGAACCAGACCGCCGGCCCCGTGGTGGGCATCAAGGCACCCGTCGGACAGTGAACAAGCCGCTGCCCCGCCGCATCACCGCCTTCGTCTATGGGGTTGCGGCGCTGTTTCTCGGCGCCGTTCTGTCGATTGCCGCCCTGACGATGTGGCAGACCTACCAGAAGGCGATTGCCGAAAGCGAGATCGAGGCCAAGCGGTTCGTCGGCGCGTCGGAAGCCGCGCTCAACCGAAGCCTTCTGGCCGTGGACATGCTGCTCGCGGGCATGGGGCAGTTTCTGCGCAAATCCACCGAAGCCAACGTTGCGGCGGATATTGCGCAACCCGAGACGGCGCAATTGGTCGAGACCATCGTGCGCCAGAGCCTGCTGGTGCGGTACCTTGCTTTCCTGAAGCCGGACGGTGCGGTCGTCGGGTCTTCCGATCGCCGGGGCGCCGGGCTGGCGGTACAGCTGCCCGACGGATTCCTGAAAGAGCTCCTGAACCGGCCGGGATCCCTGCTGGCGATCAGCGCGCCTTCGGTCAGCCTGGCGACATCGCAGCAGGTGCTGTACTTCGGGCGTGTGCTCCGGCTCGCCGACGGCAGCCGGCTGGTGGCGGTGGCCGAAGTGCAGGTGTCGATGCTCACCACCATTCTTGCGCAGGGCGCGAGTATCAAGGGGCTCGAGGTCACGCTGGAGCGCGAAGCGGGGCCGCTCTTGGCCAGCATGCCGCCGCGCGACGACCTTGCCGGCCGGTCCATCAGCCCCGCGGTGACCGACCAGATCAGCGACGGGAGTCCGCGGCGGATGCTTGCACGGCTCAGCGGCACTCCCGCCATCGTCGTGGCCCGCCCCACGCTGCAACGGAACCTGCTGATCGTCGCGGGCATCCCGCTCACTTTTGCGCTGGAGGATTGGCGCAGGGAGCGCGATCTGATCCTGGGTACGGCGCTGGCCTTCACGCTGATGATTCTTGCCGTCAGCTACTTCGCCCATCTGCAGCTGCGCCGGCAATGGCGTGCCCGGGGCGACCTGCTTCGCTCCAAGGCCACGCTGGACCAGGCCCTCGAATCCATGGTGGACGGCTTCGTGCTGCTCGACCCCGACGGCCGCATCGTCACGTGGAACCGCCGCTTCGTGGACTATTTTCCCTGGACCGAGACATTGCTTTTGCCGCGGGCGACGTTCCAGGAGATCGACGACCAGAACGTGCGCCACCTGCAGGCACAAAACGAGCAGGAACTCGTCTTGCCGAATGGCCAGGTGATTCTTGCGGTGAAAAGTCCCACGCCGGACGGCGGCCTGGTGTGCGTCTACCGCGACGTCACCGAGAAGAGGCGCCATCTCGCGGACATCCTCGAAGGCAAGGCGCAGTTGCAGGCCACATTGGACGCATTGCCCGACGTGCTGCTCGAAGCCGGCATCGATGGCCGGTGCTACCACTTCCATTCGCCGCGCCGCCCGAGGTCCTCCATCAAAGTGCGAGAGCCGGTCGGCAAGCTGATGTCCGAACTGTTGCCGGCCAATGCCGCCGCCGAAGTGATGGTGGCGCTGCGCGACGCTTTCGAGTTCGGATTCTCGTCCGGCAGGCAATTCGAAAGCAGGGGCCCCAAAGGCGCGCTCTGGTTCGAGATTTCCGTTTCGCGCAAGCTGATCGGTGAAGGCATCGACGCGCGGTTCATCGTCATCCTGCGCAACATCACCGACAGCAAGCTGGCGGCGCGCGAGATCGAGCACCTCGCCTTCTACGACATCCTGACGGGCCTGCCCAATCGCCGGCTGCTGCTCCATCGGCTGCAAGCCAGCATCGACTCCAACACCCGGCGGTCGCGGCACGGGGCATTGCTGTTTCTCGACCTGGACGACTTCAAGACGCTCAACGATGCACTCGGGCACACCATCGGCGATGAGCTGCTGAAGCAGGTTGCCGTCCGGCTTCAGGGCTGCCTGGGCGAAGGCAGCACCGTTGCGCGGCTCGGTGGCGACGAATTCGTGGTGCTGCTCGAAAACCTCAGCGAAGACCCGGCCGTTGCCGCGATGCAGACCAACGCCAGCGGCGAGGCCATTCTCACGGCGCTGAACCAGTCGTTCCAGCTCGACAACCACCAGTACCACAGCACGTGCAGCATCGGTGCCGTGGTCTTCAACGCCACGCATCAATCGCTGGAAGACCTGCTGAAGCAGGCGGACATCGCCATGTACTACGCCAAGTCGGCGGGCGGCGACGCGCTGCGGTTCTTCGAGGTCGCCATGCAGACGGCCATCACGGCCCGCGCGACGCTGGAGAGCGAACTGCATGCGGCGCTGGAAGGCCAGCAGTTCTTGCTGCACTACCAAAGCCAGGTCACGTCGGAAGGCCACATCGTGGCCGCCGAGGTGCTCATCCGCTGGCAGCATCCGGTGAAGGGATTGGTGAATCCCGGAGGCTTCATCGAACTGGCCGAGGAAACCGGGTTGATCGTGCCGATCGGCATGTGGGTGCTCGAGACCGCATGCGTGCAACTGGAGCGCTGGAGCCACGATCCGAGGCGCCGGCACCTGCAGCTGGCGGTCAATGTCAGCGCGCGCCAGTTCCGCACCGACGACTTCGCCGACCGGGTCTGCGAGGTGATCCGGAGAACCGGCGCCGACCCGACGAGGCTGAAACTGGAGCTCACGGAAAGCCTGCTGCAGGACAAGGTGACCGAAACGATCGGCAAGATGCAGCTGCTCGCGGCCATGGGAATCCACTTCTCCATGGACGACTTCGGCACCGGGTATTCGTCGCTTTCCTACATGACGCAGCTGCCGTTGAACCAGATCAAGGTCGACAAGTTCTTCGTGCAGAACATCGGGGTCGATCCGAAGGTCGAACTGATCATCCAGGCCATCATCGGGATGGCCCGCAACCTGGACCTCCAGATCGTGGCGGAGGGCGTCGAAACGCATCAGCAGTTCGAGTTTCTTCAGGCACACGGAGCCATGCTGTGCCAGGGCTATCTGTTCAGCAGGCCGGTGCCGATCGAACAATTCGAAGCACAGCTGGACCTCGCGATGGCCGACTGAACGCATGCCGCGCTGAGCGAGTTCACACGATGCGCCTTCCTCTCAGCCTCCCACGCTCCAGCCAGCCGCGTTTCAGCCTGCGCGCTCGTCTGTCCGCGGGCGTGGTTGCGATCGTTTTCCTGACGACCTTCGGGGTGACCACCGCTGCGCTCTACTTCATCAAGCGGAACATGCAGGCCGCCATTGCCGACGAGCAGCTCGAACGCATATCGGCCATTGCCGACGCGGTGGACCAGAAGTTCCTGAGCCGCCGCACCCTGCTCAAGACCTTTGGCGACAGCGTCGAGAGCCACAATTTCACCAGTGCCGACGGGCTGCAGGACCTCGTCATGCGGCACGAGTCGCTGAAAGAGGCCTTCGACAACGTCGCCTTCGTGGACGTCGACGGCAAGCTGGTCGCCAACCTGAACGGCGCGCACCAGATCGGGCGGGTCAACATCAAGGACCGCGAGTACTTCCAGCGCACGATGGCAGCCAAGGCCGGCGTGATCTCCGAGCCCTACCGCAATCGGCTGAACGGCTTGGCGCAGATCGCCATGACCGAACCGGTGCTGGACCGGCAGGGCAACGTGGCCTACGTCATCGCCGCCTCGATCAACCTGAAGGAGCAGAACTTCCTCGGTGAACTTGCCAACGTGAAATTCGGCAAGACGGGCTACATGTTCATCACCAACACGGACGGCATCGTCGTCGACCATCCCGACAAGTCCAGGCTGCTCCAGCACGTCAACGCCGATGGCAGGAGCAATGCCGCCGCGGAGCGCGCCATTGCCGGCCACGAGGGCACGATAGATGCCGTGAACCGCAAGGGCGTGCGCGGGCTCTACGCCTTCAAGCCGATCCGCCAGACCAACTGGGTGCTGGGCGCGATGTATCCGCGCGACGAAGCCTTTGCCCGGATCGAGCAGATCGAGCGCTTCGCATGGGCCGGCGTATTGCTGCTGACGTTCGTGGCCGGCACCATTGCCTTCGTGACCGCGCGTTCGCAGCTCGCGCCCTTGTCCCGGCTGCGCGAGCACATGCAGGTCTCGCGCGCGGCTGCGGCCTATGCGCCCATGAAGGAGGCGCCTCCCGGGGACGAGGTCGGCGACCTGTCGCACACCTTCGATTCGCTGATGCAGGAGCGCCAGGCATCTCAGGAACGGGTGCAGGCGAGCGAAAGATTCCTGCGCGACGTGACCGACAACCTGCCGGCGGTGGTTGCCTACTTCGACAGCGAGCAGCGCTGCCTGTTCGCCAACAAGGCGGGGCTCGGCATGCGCGGCAGGACGCGGGCCGACATCGGGCGCATGACCATGCAGGAGTCGCTGCCCGATCCGGTCTACCAGCAGCTCGTTCCGCACATTGCCAAGGTGCTCGCGGGAACGCCGACGCGTGCGGAGGGCACCTACGACCGCAACGGCAAGGAAGGCTTCTTCGAGTGCCATCTTGCGCCCGATATTCGCGACGACGGCGTGCTGGCCGGCTTTTACGTGATGACCTTCGACATCACGCGCCAGAAGGTGGCCGAGCGCGAGCGGGCGGCCGGCGAGGCCCGGGTACGCACCATCACCGACAACCTTCCGGCGCTGGTGTCCCACGTGGATGCGTCGCTGCGCTTCACCTTCGTGAACGCGCATCTGCGGGCCTTGTTCGACGGCATCGAGCTGGTGGGAAAGCTGCTGCCCGACGTGCGCGGCGCCGAGGATTTCGAGGTGGTCGAGCCCTACGTCCGCCGCGTGCTCGCCGGAGAAGCGGTCACCTTCGAGAAGAAGGGTGATCCCGCACGCGGCGTCGGCCAAAAATGGTACCAGTCGCACTACGTCCCCGACCGCAACACCGACGGCACCGTGCGCGGCTTCTATGGCATGACCTTCGACATCACCGAGCGCAAGCAGGCCGAAATGCGAAGCGCCGAGAGCGAGCGCCGCCTGCGGGGCCTGACCGACAACGTCCCGGCGCTCCTGACCGAACTGGACCGCGAGGAGCGGGTGGTCTTCTGCAACGGCCGCTACCAGACCTGGCTCGGCATATCGCCGGATGCGATGATGAACCGGCCCATCCGGGAGTTCATCGGCGATGCGCACTACGAAATGCGCAAGCCCCTGCTGGCACGCGCCTTCGCGGGCGAGGTGGTGTCTTTCGAGCAGACGGCCCGGCTGCTGATCGGCGAGCGGACCCTGCAGACAACCTATCTGCCGCAGAAGAATGCCGAGGGCGAGGTCGTCGGCCTGTACGTGCTGGCGAACGACGTCAGCGACCTGAAGCAAAAGCAGCTGCAGCTGGACGTTCTTGCGCGCGAAGATGCGCTCACGGGCCTGCCCAACCGCCGGTCGTTCGAAGAGCATGTGCGCGACGCCATGGCCAGGTCGCGGCGCGCGGGGCTGTCGGTGTGCCTGCTGTTCCTGGACATCGACTATTTCAAGACCATCAACGATTCGCTGGGCCATGCGGCGGGCGATGCGGTGCTGAGGGAGTTCGGCCGCCGGCTCCGGCAGAGCGTGCGCGACACCGACATGGCGGCACGCTACGCCGGCGACGAATTCGTGATCCTTCTCGAAGGCGTGGCCGGTGCCGCCGAAGCGCAGGTGGTCGCGGGCAAGGTGCTGGCCGCCATGCGGCCGGCCTTCAACCTGCCCGGCCGCACCCTGCATGCGACGACCAGCATCGGCGTCGCGCTGTCGGAAGAAGACGAGGACTTCGCTTCCTTGTTCGTGCGCGCCGACACCGCGTTGTATGCGGCCAAGAAAGAGGGCAAGAACCGCTTCATGATGGCCGCGCCCAGGGCTGAAGCCAGGCCCGGCGCCTCGTGGCCGCGCCAAGAGCCTTACAGCGCCTGAGGCCGCGCGCCCGTCGGGCCGACACCGCCCGCAATCTCGGCCTTGTCCTACGCGGAAGGTATCTGCTGCTGCACAGAATTGGCGGCGGTACTTTCACGGGCAGTACTTTCACGGACAAAAAGCAATGGCAGAACACGGCGGTGGGGGTGCACCACTCAACCAACGCACTCTGACCGACGCCGACTACCGGCTGATGGTCGAGACGGTCACCGACTACGCCATCACCGTGCTGGATCCCGGCGGCATCTTCGTCAGCTGGAACGACGGAGCGAGAAAGCTCAACGGGTACGAGCCGCCGGAAGTGCTCGGGCGCCACTTCTCGCTGCTCTACCCGAGCGAGCTGCTCGACCAGAACCGGCCGGACCACGCGCTGGCGACGGCGCGTGACGCCGGCCATCTCGAAGAAGAGGGCTGGCGCCTGCGCAAGGACGGCACGCGGTTCTGGGCCAGCGTCGTCATCACGCCGATGACCGGTCCGGGCGGCGAAATCCGCGGCTACTCCGTGATCACCCGGGATCTCAGCGAGCGGCGCCGCCAGGACGAGATGCTGCGCCTGAGCGAGGAGCGGTTCCGGCTCCTGGTCGAAGGCGTGAAGGACTACGCGATCTTCATGCTCGACCCTGGTGGCCACATCGTGAGCTGGAATCTTGGTGCGCAGAAGAACAAGGGCTACGAGGCGTCGGAGATCATCGGGCAGCACTTTTCCAAGTTCTACCCGGCCGAGCTGGCCGCGAGCGGCTGGCCGGAACAGGAGTTGCGCTATGCGCTTCGGGACGGGCGGTTCGAGGACGAAGGCTGGCGCATCCGCAAGGACGGCAGCCGGTTCTGGGCCAGCGTGGTGATCACCGCGCTGCACGACGCCACCGGCAAGCACCGCGGGTTCGCCAAGGTCACGCGCGACCTGACGGAGCGGCGCCGCGTCACGGCGCTCGAGGACGAGGGGCGCCGCGTGACGAACTTTCTTGCCATGCTCGGGCATGAACTGCGCAATCCGCTGGCGCCGATCTCGAATGCGCTCGAGCTCCTCAAGCGCGAAAAGACGGATTCAGCGGTGGTTGCGCACACCCGCGACATCATCGGCCGGCAGCTCAGGCAGATGACGAGGCTGGTCGATGATCTCCTCGACGTGGGCCGCATCACGAGCGGCAAGATCCTGCTCGAAAACAAGCCGGTGCGGCTGCGCGACGCCATTGCCCAGGCCATCGAGGCAGCGCGCCCGCTGATCGAAGGCAAGGCGCAGGCCCTGCACCTGGAGATGCGGGACGCGGATCCATGGATTGCCGGAGACAGCGCTCGGGTCATCCAGATCGTGAGCAACCTGATCCACAACGCGGCCAAATTCACGCAGGACGGCGGCAACATCCATGTGTCGCTCTCGCAGAGCGGCACCGATGCCGACATCAGCGTGCGCGACGACGGGCCCGGCATCCAGCCCAAGGACCTGCACCGCATCTTCGACCTTTTCGTGCAGGGCGAGCAGAACATGGCAAGAACCCAGGGCGGACTGGGCCTGGGGCTCAGCCTCGTGCAGCAGCTGACGACGCTGCATGGAGGCCGGGTGAGCGCCTTCAGCACCGGAAGAACGGGCGAGGGCAGCGAGTTCGTGGTGCAGTTTCCCATCGCACAGGCGCCGATTGCCACGCTCGAGGCGCAGCCCCGGCCCTTGGGAGAGCAGCGCGTGCTGGTGGTGGACGACAACGTGGACGCGGCCGAGACCATGGCGCTGCTGCTGGAGGCGCTCGGCTACACGTCCAGCATTGCGCATGGAGGGCTCGCCGCCATCGAGGCCGTCAAGGCGCACGACCCGGACATCGTGCTGCTGGACATCGGGCTGCCGGACCTGAGCGGCCACGAGGTTGCCAGGCGCTTGCGCGCGGAGTTGATCAACCCGCCGCCGCTGATCGCCGTGACCGGCTACGGCCAGGCCAGCGACCGGGAAACCAGCCTCGAAGCCGGCTTTCGCGCCCACCTGACGAAGCCGGTCGACGTCGACAAGCTCGCGGCATTGCTCGAACGCCTGCTGGAGCCGCCGCTTCAGTCGAAGGCGGCGTAGCACGCCGCCGGCGACACCTCCTCTTGAGGCGGACTAGAAATCCACCAGGCTCAGGCCGATGCTGAGCACCGTGCGCTTGCGGTTGTAGTCGACCAGCGTGTCGCCGTAGCCATGGAACAGCTGCGTGTGGAAGCGCAGGTTGCTCGCGGTCGAGTCGCCGATGGCCTTGAGCCATTCGAGCCGGACCGATCCGCGGCCGGTGTCGCGCAGGTTGTTGCGCACCGTGATGCCCAGGGTGTTGTCGCGGTTGAAGTTCCAGCGGCCCGTGACTTCGGCGCGGCCGATGTAGTTGGAGATGTCGGGGTTGTCGTCCTTTGCCGCATCTTCCGACATCCGCTGCCAGATGCGCCCGGTGATGCTGAAGCGGTCGTCGAGCTCGGCACCGCCCATCAGGTACACGCGGTTCCAACTGCGCGACAGCGGCAGGCTCTGGCCATTCGACTGGTGCACCACGCCCACGCCCGCGTAGCGCCAGCGCCAGCCACCGGGCAGGTTGAAGTCGAGCGGATAGACGTACATCAGCTCGGGCTCGTGGTCGGTGGTGCGGAACGGCCGCGAGACCGAGCCGTTGAACAGCTGCCAGGTCGACTGCTGCGAGTACGCGAACCACAGCGAGTCCTTCTTGGCCGGCTCGTTCTGCGTGAGCAGGCCCTGAGCGACCTTGGTACGCACGGAAAGGCCGATGCGCATTTCGTTGGCCTGGTAGGCCACGTCGGACGCGGTGTGGCCGTTGGAGGGCGACGTGGGCGTCTCGGGCTTGCTGCTGGCGGCCGAGGCCGACACGTTCAGCGGCCGATAGCCGCGGAACACGAAGGCGCCGCAATCAGTGCCGTTCTCGAGTTCCCAGAAGCGAGACAGGATCGAATACTGCCGGTCGCGGCAGCCTTCGCTGGTGGCGACCGAAACCACGCGGGTGGCCGGAATCGAGGCGTCCACCGGCGGAGGCGGCTGCGTGCTGGCCAGCACGGGCGGCGCCACCGGCACCGAGACCGAAGGCAGCGTCTGCTGCTGGGTCCAGCGGTCGAAGCAGGCCAGGCGCGCTTCTTTGTTGTTGCTGAGCGCGGCGCATTGCTGCCAGGTCAGTTGGGCATCGGCCAGCGGGCTGCGCGGCCTGTCGACCGCTTGTGCGTGCACCGGCGCCGCAAAGAGGCCGGGAGCCAGCAGCAGGCCTGCGGCCAGCGTGGTGCGTAGATGGATTGCGTTCATTTCTCTCGGGTCCGTTCCGTCTTTTTCAGAGTGAAGGGATGTGTGCTGTCGTCGGCGGCATTGCGCCATGTGCCCTTGAACTCGCGGCCGCACGAGTCCGGCTGCAGCGAGCCCGACCACACGCCGCTGATGCTGCGGCCGTCGAGCGATTCGTCGATGGCAAGTTCGCCCTCGTCGTCGACGTCGCCCGCGAGCTGGGCCACGGAAGTGCGCGCCGAAGGTAGGGCTGCCGTGCGCGTGATGGTGCCGCGCACGCCCGCGTACTCGGGGTGCTTGCCGAGCCGCACCAGGGCCGCATCGGGCAGGCCGTCGAAGCGCGCCTGCCAGTCGCCATAGAGCGCCTCGATGGGCAGGTCCCGCGCGGTGGCCGGGCAGCCGGCCTCTGCCGTGTGCGGGCCCGCGGGGCCGGCGCATGCCGTGCAGAGCGCCGCCACGAGGAGAAGAGCGAACGGTGTCTTCATGGTGCGGAGGCGGCTGCTGCGGCGGCGGCCGCGCTGTCCTGGGCCTTGCGCGCGAACTCGGCGCGCAGTGCCTTGAGTTTTTCGCGCGGGTCTTCGCGGGTGGTGGTCTTGTCCAGGCCCATCTCGGCGATGAAGCGGCTCGGCACGCAGGGCACCATCTCGCGGCCCTGCTTGCGCTTCTTGGTCCAGCTCACCGCCAGGCTGCGCTGCGCCCGGGTGATGCCCACGTACATCAGGCGGCGCTCTTCCTGCAGCCGCTGCAGCGTCTCGTCGCTCACCTTGAGTTGTCGGCCGTTGTCGTCTTCGAGCTTGAAGGGCAGCAGGCCCTCGGTCACGCCGATCAGCATCACGTGCGGCCATTCGAGGCCCTTGGATGCATGCAACGTGGAGAGCGTCACCACGTTCTGGTCCTGCTCGCGCTCGCTGATGGTGGAGAGCAGCGAGATGGTCTGCGCCACCTCGAGCAGGCTCTTGCGCTCGCCTTCAATGTTGTCGTTGGCGCCCGAGGCATCGTCGAGGCCGCCGCCCGCGCGCTGCGACATCCAGTCGACGAACTCCAGCACGTTGGTCCAGCGCGCTGCCGCTGCCTGCTCGCTGTCCTCGCCGTCGTACAGGTGCTTCTCGTAGTCGATCTCCTTCAACCAGTCGAGCATGAAGGTGCGCGAATCTTCGGCGCCCATGGTGCGGCGCGCGCGGTATTCCAGGTCGTTGATGTAGCGGCCGAACTCGTGGATGCCCTCGAGTGTGCGCTTGGGCATGACGCTCGGCAGCGACGGGCTGAACAGCGCCTCGAACAGGCTCAGCTTGTACTGGCTGGCAAAGGTGCCGAGGCTCGCGAGCGTGGTGTGGCCGATGCCGCGCTTGGGCGTGGTGATGGCGCGCAGGAACGCGGGGTCGTCGTCGTTGTTGACCCACAGGCGGAACCAGCCGCACAGGTCCTTGATTTCGGCGCGGTCGAAGAAGCTCTGGCCGCCCGACACCTTGTAGGGGATCTGCGCCTTGCGCAGCGCCTGCTCGAACACGCGTGCCTGGTGGTTGGCGCGGTAGAGGATCGCGAAATCGCGGAACTCCTTGTACTGCTTGCCTTGCGTGACGGCATCGCCCGCGCGCAGGCTGACGATGCGCGCCACGGCGCGCTCGGCCTCGTGCGCCTCGGAGTCGGCATCGACGATGCGCACCGGCTCGCCTTCGCCGAGCTCGGAGAACAGCGTCTTCGGAAACAGCTTGGGGTTGGGGCCGATCACGTTGTTGGCCGCACGGAGGATCGCGCTGGTCGAACGGTAGTTCTGCTCGAGCTTGATGACCTTCAGGGTCGGGAAGTCGACCGGCAGCTTGCGCAGGTTGTCCAGCGTGGCGCCGCGCCAGCCGTAGATCGACTGGTCGTCGTCGCCCACCGCGGTGAAGCGGCCGCGCTCGCCGGCCAGCGCCTTCAGCACTTCATATTGGGTGGCATTGGTGTCCTGGTATTCGTCCACCAGGATGTGGCCCAGCGCGGCCTGCCACTTGGCGCGCACCTCGTCGAAATCGCGCAACAGCTTGAGCGGCATGCCGATGAGGTCGTCGAAGTCGACGCTCTGGTAGGCCGTGAGCCGCTCTTCGTAGCGCGACATGATGCGCGCGGTGATGCGCTCGTTGTCGTCCGCCGCGGCCGCTTCGGCGTCTGCGGCATTGAGGCCCATGTTCTTCCACTTGCTGATGGTCCACTGCCAGATGCGCGCGGTGGCCGTATCGGTCGTGCCGCCGGCGTCCTTCAGGATCTTGGTGACGTCGTCGCCGTCGAGAATGCTGAAGGCGGGCTTCAGGCCCAGCACGGCGCCGTCTTCTCGCATCATGCGCACGCCCAGCGCGTGAAAGGTGCAGATCACCACGTGCTTGGCGTCGCGCCCGATCAGCCCCTTGGCGCGTTCGCGCATTTCGCTGGCGGCCTTGTTGGTGAAGGTGATGGCCGCGATGCGCTTGGGCTCCAGCCCGGCCTGGATGAGCCGGCCGATCTTGTGCGTGATGACGCGCGTCTTGCCCGAACCCGCGCCCGCCAGCACGAGGCAGGGCCCGTGCAGGTAATTGACCGCTTCTTGTTGCGCGAGATTGAGACCGGAAGACATGGAGAGTGGGAACGGAAGGCCCGCGGGAGAACGGCGGACGCAAAGCGCGCAATGATACGGGGCGCATGTTTCCGGAGGGGCCGCCAGAGTTCACGATGCGAGACGCAACGACAATGGGGCCGTGCTCGCTGTATTTCTCGTAACTTTTCCTTTCTTCGCCTTGATCGCGGCCGGCTATGGCGCCGCGCGCGCCCGCGTCCTGCCGCTCGATGCGATTCCGGGTCTCAACACCTTCGTTCTGTACTTCGCGCTGCCTTGCATGTTGTTGCGATTTGGCGCCGGCACGCCGATCGGGCAGCTGCTCGACGGCAGCGTCGCGCTGGTCTGGGGCCTGAGCGCGCTGGCCGTGGTGGCGGGCGTGGTGGTCTTCACCCGCAATGCACGCATCGGCTGGAACGACGGTGCCTTCGGCGCGCTGGTGGCCGCCTTTCCGAACACCGGCTTCATGGGCGTGCCGCTCCTGGTGGCGCTGCTCGGTGCAGAGGCCGCGGGACCGATCATCATCACCATCGCCTTCGATCTGGTCGTGACCTCGTCGCTGTGCATTGCGCTGTCGCGCCTCGACGGAGTCAGTGGCGGCGGCGGTGCGGCGCAGCGCGGCCCCCGGCAGGCGGCACGCCAGGCGCTGCGCGGCGTGCTGGTCAATCCGATGCCGTGGTCGATCCTGCTGGGCGTGCTGCTGTCGGCCGCGCGCTGGCGCCTGCCGGGGCCGGTGGAGCGCACCATCGCCATGCTGGCCGATGCGGCTTCGCCGGTGGCGCTCTTCACCATTGGCGCGGTGTTGGCGCGGTCGGCCTTGCTTGCGCGGGAGCACGGGGCCAGCGCGGCGGTGGCGGCGGCCATGGGCACCCGGTCGGCCGTTCCGCCCAAGGCGCCGCTGGCCGACGTGCTGCCGGTGGTGCTGGTCAAGCTGCTCGCGCATCCGGTGCTGGTCTGGGCGCTGGGGCAGGGCGCCATCGCACTCGGCCTGCCGCTCTCGTCGTCGGCGCTGGTGGTCATCGTGCTGGTGGCGGCGCTGCCGAGCGCCAGCAACGTGTCGATGCTGGCCGAGCGCTTCGGAGCCGACAACGGCCGCATCGCGCGCATCATCCTGTGGACGACGGTGGCGACCTTCTTCAGTTTTCCGCTGGCGGTGGGGCTGCTGCGCTGAACCGGCGCGCCCCGGCCTCAGGCCGTCAGGGGGTCAGTACGCCGAGCTTGAAGGGGTCGGCGTCCGGCAGGCGCTCGCACTTGGAGAAATCGCGGCCCTGGCTGCCGTCGCAATAGAACGCGTTGTAGACGAGCCCGAAGAGCGTGGGGCTGGCCGTGAAGAGCACGCCATGGTCGGGCTGCCAGTTGTCCTTGGCCGACCCGGTGCTGGCCTCCGGCTGCCTGGCCGGGATTGCCGCCGAGATGGGCGTGAATTCCGCCAGCGTCTTGTGGGCTTCGTCGCCGCGCCAGCGCGACGCCAGTTCGGTCGCCGAGGGCCTGGTTGCCACGGGCAGCAGCACGCCGTTCACCTGCAGGCCGTAGTCGAAGCGGTGCGTCTTGCCGGCCAGAAAGGCGTAGGCGCATGCGGCCATGCACTGGCCGCGGACCTCGGTGTCCACGCCGCTCGAGCGGATGGCGTCGGCATAGGCGCCGGCCGCCTCGGCGGTGCCGCCGAACGAATCCTCGAACACCACGGTGCGCACGGTGCCCTTGGCAAGGTACTGGGTGAAGGTCTTGACGGTGCTGCCGTCGAGCATGCCCGACACCACCAGCCGGCTGCCCTGCAGTTCGAGTTCGGCCGCCGGGCATGCGAGGCATGCGAACAAAAGAGCCGAACCGAGAGATAAAGGCAGTTTCACGACAACCCCTGCAAACCAGCGTGCTTGCTTGATGCGCGGAGCCGAAATGGGCTTCGCACAGCGACAGCTTGCGCAGCGCGCGAGGGGTCAGTCAACTTCTTTTTCAGAATATTTCCCGCTTTGCGACTGGCCGTAAGACATACCTACTGGTATTACCGTTATTACTTCAGATGAATACTTGTGTTTTCATTGCACCTGCTAGAGTGTTTGCAAATCAAAGTATGAATGGGTAGCACGATGACAATACTTGTTCGTGTCCTGTTGTGGCTGGCATGGGTTGCTGGCGTGAGCTGGTTCTGGCACGCCGGCGAGCTCGGCACCGGCACTTCGCTGGCCCTGGGCGCCCTCAGCCTGGTGGTGTTCGCATGGCCCGGCAGCATCGCGCGGCGCCGCAGCTCCGAACTGCGCTATATCGACGTCGGCAAGGAGCCCGCAGGCCTGCACCACTGACCGCGCGGCGCGCACGGCTCAGATGCTGTGCGGATCGACGTCGACGAGCCAGCGGATCACGCCCTTGCCTTCGGGCGTGCGCCGCAACGCGTGCAAGAGCGGCTGCCACCCGGCCAGCAGGCGCTGCAGCGCCGCGCGCGAGGGGCTTTCGATGAGCATCTGGGCTCTTTCCACGTTGGCCACGCGCTGGATGGCAAGCGGCACCGCCGGATAGCGCACCACGCGGTCGGCGCCTTCGAGGGCATCGGCGGCCGCGCTCGCGGCATTCAAGAAAGCCTGGGCGGCCTCCTGCGTGCGCGCATCGGCCCGCAGCAGGGCCTGGAATGCGAACGGCGGCATGCCGGCCGCGGCCCGCTCCTCCAGCTGCTGCCGGGCGAAAGCGGTGTAGTCGTGCCTGCGCAGCGCGGCAAAAAGCGGGTGCTGCGCATGGTGCGTCTGGATCCACATCTCGGCCGTGGCGCCTTGGGCCGCCAGGTACGCAGCGTCGCGGCCGGCGCGGCCCGCCGATTGCATCAGCAGGCTGAACAGCCGCTCGGGTGCGCGAAAGTCGCTGGAGAACAGCGCGCCGTCGGGGTTCACCGCCGCCACCAGGGTGATGCGGCGAAAGTCATGCCCCTTGGCGATCATCTGCGTGCCGACCAGCACGTCGACCTCGCCCGAATGCACGGCCGCCAGCTGCGATTCGAGCGCGCCCTGCTTCTTGGTGCTGTCGGCATCGATGCGCGCGATGCGCACCGCAGTGCCGTCGGGCCGCTTCACCGCCGCGAACAGTTCGGCCAGGTGTTCTTCGAGCCGCTCGGTGCCGCGGCCGACGGGTGCGATGTCGGGATTGCCGCAGGACGGGCAGGCGCGCGGCACGCGCTCGGTAAAGCCGCAGTGGTGGCAGCGCAGCGTGCGGTCGATCTTGTGGAACACACGGTAGGCGCTGCAATGCGGGCATTCGCTCTTCCAGCCGCAATCGGCGCAGGCCAGAACCGGCGCGTAGCCGCGGCGGTTCAGGAACACCATGCTCTGCTCGCCGCGCGCAATGCGCTGGCCGATGGCGTCGAGCAGCGCGCCCGAGAGCACGGTCTTGGGCGGCTGCAGGTTCGTGTCCACGAGCCGCACCGCGGGCAGCTCGCCCGCGCCAATGCGCGA
Source organism: Variovorax palleresanus (assembly GCF_051144945.1). Lineage (NCBI taxonomy): Bacteria > Pseudomonadati > Pseudomonadota > Betaproteobacteria > Burkholderiales > Comamonadaceae > Variovorax > Variovorax palleresanus. The sequence continues at coordinate 3,329,899 of NZ_JBJNVP010000002.1, forward strand.
CGGCATGGCCAGCCGCACATAGCGCCCGCCCGGGTCTTCGCCCTCGGCGGGGCGGCTCTGGTGCCAGCTTTCGAGCGAGGGCGTGGCCGAGCCCAGGATGACTTTTGCGCCTTCGCGCTGGCCGCGCCACACGGCAAGGTCGCGCGCCGAATAGCGTGCGCCTTCCTGCTGCTTGTAGCTGGGGTCGTGCTCCTCGTCGACCACGATGAGCTTCAGCCCCGGTATCGACGCAAACACCGCCATGCGCGTGCCCAGCACGATGCGCGCGGCGCCGCTGTGCGCCCCGAGCCAGCTCGCGAGCCGCTGCGGGTTGGTCATGCCGCTGTGCAGCGACACCACCGCCTCGTCGCCGAAACGCGCCTTGAAGCGTGCTTCGAGCTGCGGCGTCAGGTTGATCTCGGGCACCATCACCAGCGCCTGCGCGCCGGCATCGCGCGCGAGCAGGTCCGCCACGCAGCGCAGGTAGACCTCGGTCTTGCCGCTGCCGGTGCTGCCGACCAGCAGGAAGGTGCCCGTCTCGGCTTCGATGCGGGCCAGGGCGGCCGTCTGCTCGGGGCTCAGCGCGATCAGGTTGGCGGCTTCGTCGGTGGCGGCCACGGGGCCGGTCGTCGCCTTGCGTTTGAGGCGGCGCGCCAGTTGGGTCGTCGTCAGGTCGCGCAGTTGCGGCGGCAGGGCGGCCAGGGCGATTTCGCCGATCGAGCGCTGGTAGTAGCGCGCGGCAAAGGCGACCAGGTCGCGCCAGGCTTCACCGAGAGGCGACAGCGCATCCAGAGCCGCGCCGACGGGCTTGAGCGCCATGTCGGGCTCGGCGCCGTCCAGCGAGCTTGCCTCGTTCCAGACCACGCCCAGCACCTCGCGCCGGCCCAGCGGCACCCGCACCAGCGTGCCGGGCGCGAGCGGCGCCGCGCCGGTGTAGCTCAGCAGATCGCCAAGGGCGGCATGCGCGGGCGTTTGCACCGCGACGTCGAGCCGCCAGGCCATCGCTGCGGGTGCGCTGGCCGGTGTTGCTGTTTCCGTTTCGGGGGCTTCGACGGGGGGAGAAATGGGCGTCCTTGTTGGCAAGGTTTGTTAATGCGACTTTGAGCAAAACCACTTAAGTTGTTGATTTTTCAGCGGTTTGACAGTCGTCCAGAGTTTCTGTGGATAACTTTGTTGACAACAGGGCTCGACACGCCCGCAAGCCTTACAGATCAAGCGTCTGACTGGGTTGCCCTCAAAAAAAGCAAAATCCAAATCCTATATGAATCAACAACTTACGGCTGCTATTGGTTTGGAAGCAAAGAGCGAGGCTCTTCAGATGTTCTGGCGCAGTGCAGCACATGTTTTGTGCATAAGTCGGGCCTCCTACACCGTTTTTACGCTTGACAAACGGCTTGGATTGGATTTTCAACGCCGCGAGCGTCCTGGCGCAGCCCGCCCGCGCGGTTACACAAGTATCAGCCCTCAGCCCTCAGCCCTCAGCCCTCAGCCGCGCAGGGCGCGCGATTGGGCGTGCACCGCCTGCACCAGCGCTGCCACGTGGTCCGGCGGCGTGAACTGGCTGATGCCATGGCCCAGGTTGAAGATGTGGGTCGGCCCGGGCACGCCGGCATCGGTGTGCGGCTTGCCGAAAGCGTTCAGCACCTTGGCCACCTCGGCTTCGATCTGCGCGGGCGGCGCGAACAGCACGTTGGGATCGATGTTGCCTTGCAGGGCCTTGGCCTTGTCGCCTTCGCCCACCAGCCGACGCGCGGCCGCGAGGTTCACGGTCCAGTCGACGCCGAGCACTTCGCAGTCGAGCGCGCGCATGGCCTCGAGCCACAGGCCGCCGCCCTTGGTGAACACGATGCGCGGCACGGGTTGCCCGTCGGCGCCGTTGCGCTTCAGGCCGGCCAGCACGCGCGCCGTGTAGGCGAGGCTGAATTCCTGGAACGCGCCGTCGGCCAGCACGCCGCCCCAGCTGTCGAACACCATCACGGCCTGCGCGCCGGCGTCGATCTGCGCATTGAGATAAGTGGCCACCGAATCGGCATTCACTGCGAGCAGGCGGTGCATCAGGTCGGGGCGGCCGTAGAGCATGCTCTTCACGAGCCGGTAGTCGCTCGAGCCCGCACCTTCCACCATGTAGCAGGCGAGCGTCCAGGGGCTGCCCGAGAAGCCGATCAGCGGCACCCGGCCATCGAGCGCCTTGCGGATCGACGCCACGGCGTCGAACACGTAGCGCAGCTTGGCCATGTCGGGCACTTCGAGCGCCGCAACGGCCGCTTCGCTCTGCACCGGGCGCGCGAAGCGCGGGCCTTCGCCGGCCTCGAACGACAGGCCCAGGCCCATGGCGTCGGGCACGGTGAGGATGTCCGAAAACAGGATGGCCGCATCGAGCGGATAGCGCGCGAGCGGCTGCAGCGTGACTTCGGTCGCGTAGTCGACGTTGGTCGCCAGTCCCATGAAGCTGCCGGCCTTGGCGCGGGTGGCCACGTATTCGGGCAGGTAGCGCCCGGCCTGGCGCATGAGCCAGACGGGCGTGTGGTCTGTGGCCTGGCGCCAGCAGGCCCGCAGGAAAGTGTCGTTTTGCAATGGGGCGAAAGGCATGTCCCGATTGTCGCAGGGGCCCGTGCCCGCGCGCCCGCGGTTATCCCGGAAGCCGACCGGTGGCGGCCGTGCGCTCAGACCGCCGGCACTCCCACGGGCGGCGACTTGGCCGCACTGCGCCGGTACAGCACCAGCGTTGCCACCAGCCCGCAAACGGCGGCCGCCGTCATCCACAGCCCCGGCGCGCCCTTGTCGCCCGTCATCTCGATGAGGCCGGTGGCAATGGCCGGCGTGAACCCGCCGAACAGCGCCGTCGCAAGGCTGTAGGCCAGCGAGAAGCCCGCGGTGCGCACATTGACCGGCATCACCTCGGTCAGTGCCACCACCATCGCACCGTTGTAGCTGGCATAAAGGAACGACAGCCACAGCTCGACCTCGAGCATGCGCCCGAAGCTCGGGGCGCCCACCAGCCATTTGAGCGACGGGTACGCGGTGAAGATGGTCAGCACCGTGAACAGGATCAAGAGCGGCTTGCGGCCGACGCGGTCGGACAGCGAGCCCATCACCGGCAGCCAGATGAAGTTCGAGACGGCCACGCACAGCGTGACAATCAGCGCATCGGTCGTGCTCAGGTGCAGCACCGACTTGCCGAAGGTGGGCGTGTAGACCGTGATCAGGTAGAACGACACCGTGGTCATCGACACCAGCATCATTCCCGCCACCACGAGGCCCCAGTTGGCCACCATCGACTGGAAGATCTCGCGTGCGTCGGGCCGGTGCTTGCGCGCCATGAACTCCTCGGTCTCCTGCAGAGAGCGCCGGATGACGAAGAGCACCGGCACGATCAGGCAGCCGACGAAGAACGGAATGCGCCAGTAGAAGTCGCCGATCTGCTGCGAGGTGAAGGTCACGTTGAGCCAATAGCCCAGTGCCGCCGCCACGATGATCGCCACCTGCTGGCTGGCCGACTGCCAACTCACGTAGAAGCCCTTGCGCCCCGGCGTGGCCATCTCCGACAAATAGACCGAGACGCCGCCCAGTTCCACGCCGGCCGAAAAACCCTGCAGCAGCCGGCCGACGAGCACCAGCAGCGGCGCCGCGAAGCCGATGGTGGCGTAGGCCGGTACGCAGGCGATGAGCAGCGTGCCGAGCGCCATGAGCGCGAGCGTGACGATCAGGCCCTTGCGCCGCCCCACGCGGTCGACATACGCACCGAGAAAAATCGCGCCCAGCGGCCGCATCAGGAAGCCCGCGCCGAAGGTCATGAACGTCAGCATCAGCGAGGCGAACTCGTCGCCGGCCGGGAAGAATGCCTTCGAGATCTGCGTGGCGTAGAAGCCGAACAGGAAGAAGTCGAACATCTCCATGAAATTGCCGCCCGTCACGCGCAGGACGGTGGCCAGTTTCGAGGAGGAGCCGGTGCTTGAAGAAAGGGCGCGGGCGGCCGTGCCCGGTTGCGCGTCGGAGTGCGCAGGATTCATCTCGTTGTCCCCTTGGGCGATGTAATGCGCCAAGGGTAGGCCGGGGTTCCCGACCGCTGCCTGACCGTGCGAGTCAGGTAGCTGTCACTGCGCGACTGTTCTGCTTCAGCTCTTGTACTTGACCGAGCAGCCGTAGGGCCGCGTCGAGGCCGCCGAGATCGGTTTGCCGCCAAAGACTTCGCCCAGCGCCTGGTTCACGTAGTTGGTCGCGGCCTTGATGTCGTCGGGCCGGGCCGACGCGATGCTGTCGATGCCGCCCGCGTACACCAGCATGCCCTTGGGATCGATGATGAAGATGTGCGGCGTGGTGCGCGCGCCGTAGGCCTGGCCGATCACGCCGTCTTCGTCCATCAGCACCGCGGTGGGCGACGCCTTTTGCGACTTCATCCATGCGTCGAGCGCGGCGGGCTGCAGGTAGTCGCTGGCCGCACGCTCGGTGGAGTTGACCGACAGCCAGACCACGCCCTGGGCCGTGGCGGCCTTCTGCGTGGCGGGCATGTTGCCGCTGTTGTAGTGCTTGCGCACGAACGGGCAGCCCGGGTTGGTCCACTCGAGCACCACGAACTTGCCCGCGAAGTCGGAGAGCTTGTGCTTGGCGCCGCTGGTGTCCACGGCAACGAAGTCGGGCGCCTGCTGGCCCACGGCGGGCGCGGCGAAGGCGTGGTTGCCCATCAGGAAGGTGGCACCCAGGGCCACGGCGGCGGCCACCACGGCGCGGCGCGAGGCGCGGCTGAGGGCGGCGCGGGCGTGGCGCGCGGCGCGAATGGAACGCGAGTCGGACGATGGCGAAAGTGACATGGCCAGCTTGAACTCCAAAAGAAAAAAACGAACGACGGCGACAGCTTAGAGCGCTTTGCTCACGTGCATGTGACAACCCATGTCACGCCGGGGTCAAAGCGCGGCGAGCGCCGCGCGCACCTCGTCCTTGCCCAGAATCTCGGTCAGCACGATCGGCGGCTTGCCGGGCGCCTGCAGCACGTACAGCGGCACGCCGCTGCGCCCGAACGAGGTCAGGGCGGCGGTGATGGCGGGATCGCGGCGCGTCCAGTCGGCCCGCAGCATCGCGACCTTCTTGCTGTCGAAGTCGGCCAGCAGATCGGCATCCGCGAGCGTGGCCTTCTTGTTGTACTGGCAGGTCACGCACCATGCGGCGGTGAAGTCGATGAACACGGGCCGCCCGGCGCCGGTGAGTTCGGCCACGCGCTCGGTCGACCACGGCTGCCAGCGCTGGCCGGCATTGGACGCGAGCCTGGCGGGCTCCACCGTCTGCATCACGTTGCGGCCGATGGCCGCGGTGAGCACCGCCGTGAAGGCGACCAGCACCGTGGCAATCACGAGCCGCGTGCGGCCGCGCAGCGTCAGCGCCCAGACGATGGCGGCCATGCACACCAGCAGCGCGAGCAGCGTGCCCGCACCGTCGATGCCGCTTTGCTGGCCCAGCACCCAGACCAGCCAGGCCACGGTGGCGAACATCGGGAACGCCAGCAGCCGGCGCAGGGTGCCCATCCACGGGCCGGGCTTGGGCAGCAGCCGCGCCACGGCCGGAATGAAGCCGGCGACCAGGTACGGCAGCGCCAGCCCCAGGCCCAGCGCCGCGAACAGCAGCAGGGCCTGGACGGCCGGGAGCCCGATGGCAAAGCCGAGCGAAGCGCCCATGAACGGCGCGGTGCAGGGCGATGCGATCACCACAGCCAGGACGCCCGACAGGAAGTCGTTGGCGATCGGGTGCTTGGCCTGCGCGGAACACAGCGACGAAGGCGCCGCACGGCCGAACTCGAACACGCCCACCAGGTTGAGCCCGATCAGCGTGAACAGCGCCGCCAGCGCGGCCACCACGGCTGGCGATTGCAGCTGGAAGCCCCAGCCGAGCTGGGCGCCCGCCGCGCGCAGCGCCAGCATGGCGCCGCCGAGCGCGAGGAACGAGAGCATCACGCCCGCGGTGTAGGCCAGCCCCGCCGTGCGGTGGGCGCTGCGATTGCCGGCCTGCCGTGCGAAGCCCAGCACCTTGATGGCCAGGATCGGGAACACGCAGGGCATGAGGTTCAGCAGCAGGCCACCGAGCAGGGCGCCCAGCAACGCGAGGACGAAGGTGCCCGCGGGCTGGGGCGGCAACGCCGTGGGCGAGGCCGGCGCGCCGGCATTGGCCGCGTTCGCTGCATTGGCGGCCAGCGCGGCCTGCAGCGCGGGCGACACTTCGGCGCGCGGCGCGGCGGCCGCGGGCCAGGTGCCGCCGACCGGGGCCTCGGTGCGCCAGGCCACCGGTTGGCCCGGCTGCCGGTCGGGCTCGGCCAGCGCCACCACCAGCGGCAGCGTCGCCGGGCTGGCGCTGCGCTGTTCGGCCAGCGGCAGCGTGGCGGTCCAGGTGGCGCCTTGCCAGCTTTGCCTCCAGTCCTTGCCCGACTCCGCGGCGGTGCGGATCAGTTCGGGCGTTTCGGGGAAGAAGCCAAGGGTCTTGCCCTGTGCGGCGGCGGGCAGGCCTTCGAGGCGCACTTGCAGGTTGTTGCCATTGACCTCGACGGCGCCCGGCTTGGCGAGCGGTTGCGGCTGGGCCGCCTGGGCCGCGTCGAAATCGGCCTTGTGCAGCGCAGTCGAGCCCTGCAGCGGCAGCGCGAGGGTGAATTCGCCTTCCTCGGGAATGCATTCCTTGCGGCACACCAGCCACGTGGCCTTGAGCCGGACGTCGAGCGCTGAAGCCCCGGTGCCAAGGGCCAGCGGCGGCTTGAAATTGCTCGACACCTCGAGCGGCACCGGCAGCAGCACCGTGCCCTCGTAGCCGTAGTTGGCCAGGCTGCCGACCGGAATCTTCTTTGGCACCGGCCAGGCGATGTCGCCGGCCGCCACGCCCGGCGGCAGCGTCCAGTTCAGTTCGGTGGGCAGGCCGGAATCGCCGGCGTTCTTCCAGTAGGTGTGCCACTCGGGCTGGTGGGTGATCTGCAGCCCGACCCAGACCGGCGCGCCCGGCGCCACGCCTTGGGGCGCGTGCGCGACCAGTTCGGCGCGCACGTGGGGGGTGGTGACCACGGCACCCGGCTTGGATGCCAATTGGGCCGCAGCCGGCATGCAGGCTGCGGCGGTTGCTACCAGAAACGTAGCCAGATGAAAGAAGCGGGAAAAGATCATGCCGGTGAGTCGGAGCAGGCGGGCGGTGCGAAGTTCCGGGTATTCATGGGGCCTCAAGCGGCCCAGCCCAGCACCACGCGGCGGCTGTTGGCGCTCTTTTTCTCGATTTTGGTGACCACCACCGCGCCAATCTCGGAAGTGTTTGCAACATGCGTGCCGCCGCAGGGCTGGAAATCGATCTGCGCACCGCCCTCGCCGCCGATGCGGATGGTGCGCACGGTGCCCGTGCCGCGCGGTGGCTGCACGCTCATGCTCTTCACCAGCGCCGGATTCGCGTCGAGCTCCTCGTCGGTGATGGCGCCCACGGTCAGCGGATGCGCCGCGCCCACCAGCCGCGCGAGGCCGGCGGTCAGCGCTTCCTTGTCGAGCGGATCGGTCATGTGAAAGTCGATGCGCGCGTAGTCGGGCGTGATCGAGCAGCCGTTGACCGGCACCGGCACGAGGTGGCACAGCAGGTGGCTGGCGGTGTGAAAGCGCATCAGCCGGTGGCGGCGCTCCCAGTCGAGGCGCGCCGTCACCGTGTCGCCGGGTTTCAGCGCGGCGAGCAGTTCGGCCTGCCCAGGGGCCGGCACGTGAACGAACTCGGCGGTGGGCTGGCCTTCCTCGTTCTTCGCCTTTCGGGTGTCGGCAATGGCGATTTCGCGGCCATCGGCCAGCGCCAGCACGCCGGAGTCGCCGGCCTGCCCGCCGCCCAGCGGATAGAACACGGTGCGGTCCAGCACGACGCCGGTCTCGTCGATGCGCAGAATGCGGGCTTCGCAGGTGCGCAGGTAGGCGTCGGCACGGAACAGGTCGTCGGTCATGCGGCCGATGGTAGCGGCGATGCGCCAATGGGGTGCGCCCACGCCAAAAAGCGCCCATGACCGACAGCCCTTGCCGGCGCCGTCCGCATGATCTGCTTCAAAGCGGCCGGCATGCCGCGACAACCGAGGAGAGCGAATGAAGGTACCGAACATCGCCGTTTCTTCCCTGGTCTCCATGGCCGCCGTGGCCGCGGCGCTGGCGCTGGCGGGCTGCGGCGAAGCCGCCAAGCTGCCCCCCGAAGCCACCATCGGACCGCGGCCGCAACTGGCCCAGCCCAACAGGACCCTGATTCCCACCGTCAACGTGGCCACCGCGGTAGGGTGGTCGGACGCCGCCGGGCCCAAGGCCGCCGACGGCCTGCGCGTGAATGCGCTGGCGCGCGGGCTGGACCATCCGCGCTGGGTCTATACCCTGCCCAACGGCGACGTGCTGGTGGCCGAAAGCAACAAGCCGCCCAAGCCCGAAGGCAGCGGCGACGGCGGCGGTCCTATGGCCAAGATCCGCAACTGGGTCATGGGCAAGGTCATGAGCCGCGCAGGCGCGGGCGTGCCGAGCCCCAACCGCATCACGCTGCTGCGCGATGCCGACGGAGACGGCGCGGCCGAAGTGCGGCACGTATTCCTGTCGAACCTGAGTTCGCCCTTCGGCATGGCGCTGGTCGGCAACGAGCTTTTCATCGCCAACGCCGACGCGCTCGTCAAGGTGCCCTACACCGAAGGCCAGACCTCGGCCAGCGCCACGCCCACGGTGGTCACGCCGCTGCCGGCGGGCATCAACCACCACTGGACCAAGAACGTGATCGCCAATCCCGACGGCACCAAGCTCTACGTCACGGTCGGCTCCAACAGCAACATCGGCGAGAACGGGCTTGCGGCCGAAGAAGGCCGCGCCGCCATCTGGGAGGTCGACGTGAAGACCGGCACAAAACGCCTGTTCGCGAGCGGCCTGCGCAACCCGAACGGCCTGGCCTGGCACCCCGAGACCAAGGCGCTGTGGACCGTGGTCAACGAGCGCGACGAAATCGGCAGCGACCTCGTGCCCGACTACCTGACCTCCGTGAAAGACGGCGCCTTCTACGGCTGGCCCTGGAGCTACTTCGGCAACCACGTGGATGCGCGCGTCACGCCGCAGAAGCCCGACCTGGTGGCCAAGGCCCTCGTGCCCGACTACGCGCTCGGCTCGCACGTTGCGCCGCTGGGGCTGGTGTTTTCCGACGGCCGCGGCATGCCCGCCGAATTCGCGAGCGGCGCCTTCATCGGCGAACACGGCTCGTGGAACCGCAAGCCCAAGTCGGGCTACAAGGTGGTGTTCGTGCCCTTCATCGGCGGCAACCCGAGCGGGCCGCCGGTCGACGTGCTGACCGGCTTTCTCACGGCAGACGAAAAGGCGCAGGGCCGGCCGGTGGGCGTGGCGCTCGACAAGAACGGCGCGCTGCTGGTGGCGGACGACGTGGGCAACGTGGTCTGGCGCGTCACGCGGGCAAAGCCGCAGTAGGCCGCAATGGCGTCTGGCTTCTAGCGCCGCGGGCGGCCGATTCGAAACAGCCGGTGCCGGCGCAGCGCGTGCCCCTCGGGCACGCTCGGGTGATCGAAAGCGCCGGGCAGGTCTTCATGCATGCCGATACGTTCCATCACGGCCGCCGAGCGGAGATTGCCGAGCGCCGTGAACGCCACGATCTCGTCGAGCCCGAGCCGCTCGAAGCCGACTTGCAGGGCGCCGCGCGCCGCCTCGGTCGCGAGCCCCTGACCCCACCACTGGCGCGCGAAGCGCCAGCCGATCTCGACGCACGGTGAAAAGGGCAGCGTGGCCAGCGGCGCGTTCAGGCCCGTGAACCCCGCGAACCCGCCCGAATCCTTGTGCTCGACGGCCCATAAGCCCCAGCCGTTGGCGGCGATGCGTGCCTGGAGGCTCGCCGCCAGCGCATCGCTGTCGGCGCGAGTGGGAAGCGGCAGCAGGAATGCCATGACTTCCGGGTCGGCCGCGAGCGCGGCAAAAGGCGCGAAATCGCTCTCGCGCCACTGGCGCAACCGCAGGCGCGGGGTTTCGAATTCGATCGGGGGCTGGATGCTGTCGGCCATATGCCGATTGTGCTCAGAACCCCGCGAGCACCACCTTGCCCTGCGCAGTGCCGCTCTCGATGAGCGCATGCGCCTTCCTGAGGTTGGCCGCATTGATGGTGCCGAAGCTCGCGTTGGCGGTCGTGCGGATGCGGCCCGCATCGACCAGCGCCGCCACTTCAGCCAGCAGCGCGCCCTGCTCGGCGATGTCCGGCGTTTCGAAGCGCGAGCGCGCGAACATCATTTCCCAGTGCAGCGAGATGCACTTGGTCTTGAGCGGCATCACGTCGAGCGACGGCAGGTCGTCGATCACCGCGAGCTGGCCCTGGGGCTTGAGGCTTTCGATGATCTGCGCGTAGTGCTGGCCGGTCTGCGTGAGGCTCGCAACCATGTCGACCTCGCCGATGCCGGCGGCCTTGAGTTCGGCCGCGAGCGGCTTCGAATGGTCGATGACCACGTGCGCGCCGAGCGCCAGGCACCAGGCCCGCGTCTCGGCCCGCGAGGCCGTGGCCACCACGCGCAACTGCGTGAGCTGGCGCGCAAGCTGGATCAGGATCGAACCCACGCCGCCGGCCCCGCCGGTCACGAGCAGCGTCTGTCCCGCTCCGCCGTTCTTCGGCACCCTGAGGCGGTCGAACAGCAGCTCGTACGCGGTGATGGTGGTGAGCGGCAGCGCGGCGGCCTGCGCGTCGTCGAGGCTCCTGGGCGCGAGGGCGGCGATGCGCTCGTCGACCGCGTGCAGTTCCGAATTGGCGCCGGGCCGGACGATCGAGCCGGCGTAGTAGACGCGGTCGCCGACCTTGAAGTTCTCGACCCCGGCGCCGATGGCCTCGACGGTGCCGGCGGCATCCCAGCCCAGCACCTTGGCCTGGCCGGCCTCGGGCGCCATGTTCTTGCGCACCTTGGTGTCGACCGGGTTGACCGAGATGGCCTTCACCCGCACCAGCAGGTCGCGCGGGCCGGCCACGGGCGCGGGCAGTTCGATGTCCTGCAGCGACTCCGGGTTGTCGATGGGGAGGGCTTGGTAGTAGCCGATGGCTTTCATGTCGGGTGACCTTTCTTGAATGGATGGCGTCACTGTAGGATGGCAATCAAAAATTGATAAGACCGTCCAGATCAGCAACACTTTCAAATGAAGATTGAAAATCTCTCGGACCTGCAGGTGCTGGTGCAGACGGCGCGCGGCGGTACGCTCACGGCCGCCGCCCATGCGCTGGGCATGACGCCGGCCGCCGCCAGTGCCACGCTCAAGCGGCTGGAAACGCAGCTCGGCGCGCGGCTCTTCGAGCGCTCGACCCGCGCCATGCGCCTGACTTCGCAGGGCCAGACCTTGCTCGACTACGCGGTGCGCGCCTTCGAACTGCTCGACGAAGGCGAATCGCTGGTCACCGCCGATCGCGGCGAACTGGTCGGCACCCTGCGCGTGGCCGCTCCGTCGGACCTCACGCGCAGCACGCTGCTGCCCTGGTTCGACGAATTCCTCGCGCTGCACCCGGGCGTCCAGCTCTCTCTTTCCGTGGGCGACCGGCTGCTCGACGTGACCCGCGACGAGGTCGACGTGGCGCTGCGCTACGGTGCGCTGGCCGATTCACGCCTGGTGGCGCGGCCCTTTGCCCTGACCAATCCGCTGCTCACCGCGTCGCCCGGTTACCTGCGCCGCCATGCCGCGCCGAAGACGCCGCAAGACCTGGTGCACCACAACTGCCTCACCTTCGACCGCGGCGGGCGCCGCCACCGCACGTGGCGCTTTGCGCAGAACGGGCAGTGGACCGAAGTGCGGGTCAAGGGCGACCGCAGCGTGGACGACGCCTCGCTGGCGCGCGAGTGGGCCGTGGCGGGGCGCGGCATCACGCTGAAGTCGGCGCTCGACGTGCGCAACGACATCCGCAGCGGCCGGCTGGTGCACCTGCTGCCCGAGTGGGATACCGAGCCCTATCCGCTGCATGCGTTGCTGCCGAGCGGGCGCTTCGTGCCGGCGCGCGTGCGGGCGCTGGTGGACTTTCTGGCGCTGAAGTTCGAGGCGCTGACCGCCGCCGTTTAGATCATGGGCGTGACCGCGCCATCCATCGCGACGATCGCGCCGGTGATGTAGCTCGCCTTTGGCGATGCCAGGAACACGACGGCATTGGCAATCTCTTCCGGCGCGGCGATGCGTCCGAGCGGGAGCCGGGCCTTGGCGCGCTCCAGCGCCTCGTCGCTGCCGATGCCCTGCAGCTTCGCATCCGCCTTCAGGCCTTCCTGCAGCCGCTCGGTCAGCGTGAGGCCGGGGTTTACGGCGTTCACGCGCACGCCCTTGGCCGCGTAGGCCGCGGCCATGCCGGCGCTCACCAGCATCAGCGCGGCGTTGGCCGCGCCGCCGGCCATGTGGACCGGGCTCGCCACCTTGCCGCCCTGTCCGATCACGTTGACGATGGCGCCTCGGCCGCGCTGGCCCATGCGTTTCACCACCGGATCGATCATGTGGATGTAGGTGAAGTACTTGGCGTCCATGGCGTCGTGCCAGGCGGTGGCGTTCAGCTCGTCGGGCGGTGTGCGGCGCGCGGCGCCGGCGGAATTGACCAGCACGTCGACCGGGCCGAAGGCCTGCTCGGCCGCATCGAGCGCGGCCACAGCACCGGCCGGGTCCTTGAGGTCGGCGGCATGCACCGAGACCCGGCCTTCGGCCTCGGCAAACGCCTCGACCAGCGTCTTGCGGCCCTGTTCCAGGTTCTGCAGATCGCGCGACACCAGGCTCACGCGCGCGCCCTCGCGCAGGAAGCCCAACGCGCAAGCCAGGCCGATGCCCTTGCTGCCGCCGGTGATCAGAACGTGCCGGTCCTGGAGCTGGAGGTCCATGTGAGAGTCCTTGTAGCGTTGAAAGAGAGGAGGGAAGAGCGCCGCGTGGCGCGGGGTCGCGTGGATTGAATCACCGCTCTAAGATCGGCGGATGAACGCATCCCCGGTATCCCTGCCCCGCTACTGGTCTCAACTGACGACGCGCGACTTCGCCGCGCTCGATGTGGCAGCCACGGTCGCGGTGCTGCCGCTCGGCGCCACCGAGCAGCACGGGCCCCATCTGCCGATGGGCGTGGACACGGTGCTGGCAGACGGCATCGTGGCGGCGGCGCTGCCGCTGCTGCCGGCGGAATTGCCGGTGCTGTTCCTGCCGACGCAGCAGATCGGCCTGAGCCCCGAGCACGCGCGTTTCGCGGGCACGCTCACGCTGTCGGCCGAGACCGTGATCCGCATGTGGAACGAGATCGGCGCCGGTGTGGCGCGCGCCGGCGTGAAGAAGCTGGTGCTGTTCAACGCGCACGGCGGCCATGTGGGTGCGATGGACATGGTGGCGCGCGAGTTGCGCGCGGCACACGGGCTCATCGTCTACAGCGTGAGCTGGTTCAACCTGCCGCTGGGCGATGCGGGCGCGCAGTTCGGCGCGGACGAACACCGCTTCGGCGTGCATGCCGGCGACATCGAGACCTCGATGATGCTGGCGCTCGCGCCGCAGCAGGTGCGCATGGGCGAGGCGAAGAACTTCCGCTCCACCTCGCAGCAGCGCGCGGCCGACTACGCGATCCTCGGCAACGGCAAGAGCGCCAAGCTCGGCTGGGCCATGGAGGACTACAACGCAGAGGGCGCCGCGGGCAACGCGGCCGCCGCGACGGCACCGCGCGGGCAGGCGGTGGTCGATGCGGCGGCGCAGCAACTCGCGCTGCTGCTGGCCGAGGTGTCGCGCCTGCCGCTGGACACGGCCAATACGCAGCCGCTGCCCTGACTTTCTGGGTCAGGAATTGTTGCGGGCCAGCACGCCGGCAAACATGCCGGAATCGACATTGCCACCGCTCACGCAGATGCCCACCGTCTTGCCGCGCCAGCGCTCCCGCTGCTGAAGCGCGCCTGCCAGCGCCGCGGCGCCGGCGCCTTCGGCCACGTTGTGGGTGTCGCTGAAGAGAATGCGCATGGCCTCGGCAATCTCGTCGTCGGTGACGGTGATCACGTCGTCGGCTTCGCGCAGGATCACCTCGACCGATTCGGGCACCGGCGTGCGGCAGGCCATGCCGTCGGCCAGCCGCGTGTTGGCCGGCGACTCGACGGGCCGGCCGGCGCGGAAGGAATCGCGGTAAGCCGTGGCATGCGCCGACACCACGCCGACGAGCCTGGTCGACACGCCGCAATGCGCCCGCGCGGCGGCTGCGGCGGCAAAACCGGAGCCCAGACCGATGGGCACGAACAGCACGTCGGGCGGCGCGTCTTTCAGTGCGCTGAAGAATTCGACGTACGCGGTCGACACGCCGCGCACCAGCTCGCGGTGGAACGACGGCACGCGATGCATGCCGTCGCGCTCGGCGAGCATGGCCGCATGCTCGGCAGCCGCCTGGAAGTCGTCGCCATGCTCGACCAGCTGCACGCCCAGGGCGCGCATGGCGGCATTCTTCTCGATCGAGTTGCCATGCGGCACCACGATGGTGGCCGCGAGCCCGTGCCGCCGGGCCGCGAAGCCGACCGACTGGCCGTGGTTTCCGCGCGTAGCGCTGATGGCATGGCGCACGCCCGGCTGCTCGCGCGCCAGCGTTTCGAAGTAAGTGAGCCCGCCGCGGATCTTGAAGGCGCCTGCGGGCGTGTGGTTCTCGTGCTTGGCCCACACCGCGCTGCCGAGGCGCTGCGCGAGCAGCGGCCATGCGTACTGGGGCGTGGGCGGCATGGCGGCGCCGACGGTGCGCTGCGCGGATTCGATTTCGTCGCGGGTGAACCTCACGGGCGGCCTTTTTATTTGCGTTCTGTCAGTGCGACTCGCACCGCCAGCGCGGCCAGCACGCTGCCCATCACGTACCGCTGCGCGCGCAGCCAGCCGGCGCTTTGCGACAGCACGGCCGTGATGCTTGCGGCGCCGAAGATCACGACGGTATTGACCGCGGCGCTGCTCGCCATCTGCGCCATGCCCAGCTGCATGCTCTGCAGCAGCACCGAGCCCCGCTCGGGATGGATGAACTGCGGAAAGAACGAGAGGTAGAACATCGCGACCTTCGGGTTCAGCAGGTTGGTGAGAAAACCCATGCGAAACAGCTTGCCCGGCGGGTCGGCCGGCAGCGCGCGCGCCTCGAAGGGCGCATTGCCGCCGGGCTTGACCGCTTGCCATGCCAGCCACAGCAGATAGGCGGCGCCGGCAAGGCGGATGGCGTCGAACGCGACCGGCACGGCCAGCAGCAGCGCGGTGAGCCCGAGCGCGGCCGCGAACAGGTGGGCCAGGAAAGCCATCATCACGCCGCCGAGGGAGACCAGCCCGGCGCGGCGGCCCTGGATCAGCGTGCGCGACACGCAATAGATCATGTTCGGCCCCGGCGTGAGCGCGAGCAGCATGGAGGCAAGCGCGAACCAGGCGATTTCGGTCAAGGTCAGCATGTCGGTCAGAGCCCTTCGGATTGAAGCGTGACGGGGCCGTGGGGCGTGTCGAGCACGGCCACGAGATTGGGTGCGCCGGACTGCACGGCCATGCCGGACATGCCGATGGCCGACAGTGCGGCATCCAGGGCGGCCGCGCGCGGATGCGTGGCGTGCAGCGATCGCATCGCCAGGCCCGAGGCGGGCATGGCGTCGGTGGGGTGCACCGGCCCCCACTGGATCAGCGTGGGCAGCGCGCCATAGAACAGCCGCTGGCCGTCGTCGCGCACCGTGATCTGCCACTCGAGCCGGCCGGCGGGCGTGTCGCGTGAGGCTTCGAGCAAGTGGCCGCGGTCGATGTGCGCGTGTTCGTCGTGCGCCAGCGCCCGCAGCGCGGCGTGCGCGTCGGCCACGCGCGCAACGAAGTGCACCAGCCGCGGCCCGTGCTGCAAGAGGCCCGCCTGCAGCGCGGCGTCGTCCAGGTCGAACCAGCGGCGCGTGCCGCGGCGCGACGGCCGCTTGCCAGGCTCGATGGCGATGATCTCGAGGTAGGCCTGGGGAAAGGCCGCGCTCGCAATGTTCAGCAGCCGGTTGTGCGTGCCCATCAGCGGATGCGAACCGCCGGGGCCCGGCGTCACGCCCAGGGTGGCCTCGCACCACGCCACGCCCTCGGCCAGCGAAGCGGCGGCGATCACCAGGTGGTCGAGTTGCGCGTGCATGGTGCCTTGCCTTACAGCGTTACCTGGCCGTCGACGCAGGTCACGGCATCGCCGCCGACCCACACCTTGCCGTCGCCGTCGCGCTCGATGTACACGCGCCCGGCTCGTCCGAGGCACTGGCCTTGCGCGGCCACGTAGCGCCCCGGCATGTGGCCGTCGGCGATCAGCCATTCGGCGAGGCTGGCGTTGAGACTGCCGGTGACCGGGTCTTCCTCGACGCCGATGGGCGCGGCAAAGGCTCGCACCTCCAGGTCGATCTTCGGGCCGTCGTCGGCTTCGGCCGAGGCCTTGCCGCCAAAAGCGCGTGCCTCGCGGTTCGACCGGCCGATCAGCATCGACGAGCCCTCTGCCACGGGCACGCCCGCCACGCCGGCCTTGACGCCCAGTTCCTTGAGCATGCGGTGGTCCGGCGCCAGGCGCAGCACGGTGTCCGCATCGCTGAGCAGCAGGCCGAACCAGACGGGGCCGTTGTCGAGCACCTGGGCCGCGACGATCTGCTGCGCCTTCAGGCCCAGCGCACCCGCCACCTTGGCCAGCAGCGTGGGGCTGGGGGCGCTGCGCTTGAGCGGCGGGGCCGAGAACGCCAGGCGCCCGCCCTCGCGGCGCAGCGGCACCAGGCCGGCCGCGCACTGCTGCACGACCCGGCCCGCCGCCTTGGGCTTGCCGCCGGCCTGCAGCCAGGCATGGCAGCTGCCGATGGTCGGGTGGCCCGCGAAAGGCAGCTCGCCGCCGGGCGTGAAGATGCGCACGCGGTAGTCGGCCGTCGGGTCGGTCGGCGGCAGCAGGAAGGTGGTTTCGGACAGGTTCGTCCACTGAGCGAAGCGCTGCATCGCGGCGTCGTCGATCCCGGTGCCGTCGAGCACCACGGCGAGCGGGTTGCCGAGGTAAGGCGTTGCGGTGAAGACGTCGACTTGTTTGAACGGGCGGGGTTTCATGGGTGTCATTCGAGCGGGAGATCGAGCACGCCGCGCGTGCCCGGACGGGAGATCAGTTCGCCGTACCAGCGTTCGAGGTTCGGCCAGCTGGGGCGCTGGTATTCGGCCGGTGGCAGGCCGAACCAGCGGTGGGCTTCGCAGCCGATGGGAATGTCGGCCATGGTGAAGCGGTCGCCCGCCATGAAGGGCCGCCGTGCAAGGTGGGCGTCGAGCATCGCGAACAGGGCTTCGCTCGCATGGACGGAGGCGGCGATGAGCGCCGGTTCGCGTTCGGCCGGGGCCGTGCGCACCCATTGCACGAAGGCGTCGCGGCTCGCGCGGTTCAGCGTGGTCTGCTGCCAGTCCATCCAGCGCTCGGCGTCGAAGCGCGCGGGCAGGTCGCTGGGGTAGAGCTTGCCGTGGGAGTGCTTGGCGCACAGGTAGCGCACGATCACGTTCGATTCCCAGAGCGTGACGCGCTCGCTGCCTTCGCCGTCGTCGATGGTGGGCACCATCGCGTTCGGGTTGAGCGCAAGGTATTCGGGCGTCTGCACCACGCCGAACCGGCCACCGGCTTCGGTGCGTTGAAAGTCGAGCCCGAGCTCCTGCGCGCACCAGACGACTTTGCGCACGTTGATCGAACTGATGCGGCCCCAGATGTTGAGCATGTGTTCAGCTTCCTTGGACAGGTGTGGCGGACAGGGCAGATGGCATGGAAGGACGGTCGAGCAGCAGCAGGCGAATCGCCAGGCCGACCATCACCAGGGCCAGCAGGCCGCGCTGGAATTTTTCAGCCCCCGGTCGGCGCTGCAGCCAACGGCCGACCTGCCCGCTGCATGCGCCGAGCAGCGTGTTGAACGCGAGCGCGGCTGCCGAGAGCATGACGCCGAGCTGCACCAGTTGCAAGGGCACGCTGCCATGCGCCGGGTCGACGAACTGCGGCAGAAACACCATGAAGAACAGCAGCGCCTTCGGATTGACGAGGTTGTTGAGGAACGCCATGCGCACGATGCGCGCGAAGGCGGACGGCTGCACCCGCGCACCCGCCGGGAGGCCACCGTTGCTGCGAAGGGCCTGCACCGCCAGCCACAGCAGGTACACCGCGCCGGCATACCGCAGCAGGTCGAAGGAGGGCGGCCAGGCCGCCACCAGCGCGGTGACGCCGGTGGCGGCGAAGAGCGTGTGAACCAGGTCGGCCGATGAGATGCCGAGCGCCGCCGCGAAACCGCCGCGCGGTCCATGCGCCACGCCGTGCGAGAGCACGAAGGCCATGTTCGGCCCCGGCGACAGGAACAACGCCAGGACGGCCAGGAGGAAGAGCGCGAGCGTGGCGAGGCTGATCATGGGGTGCCCTGCAATGCTTACTTCAGGCAGCTGCGGCCGTGGCTGCCGGAACCGAGGGGAGATAGGGCTCGATGTTGCGCAGGGCGCGTGCCACGTAGTCTTCTTTCTCGCCGACCGGCGCGACGTAGTGCAGCGCACTCGTCGCGGCCTCGATGCCTTCGCTGCGCGCGATGAGCCAGGCCGCGAGGTAGGGCGCCGACAGGCAGCCGCCGGCGGTGGCCACGTTGCCCTTGGCGAAGAACGGCTGGTTCAGCACCTCGACGCCGGCCTCTTGCACCCAGGGCTTGGTCGTGAGGTCGGTGCACGCCGGCACCGCGCCCAGCAGGCCCAGCTTGGCGAGCAGCAGGGTGCCGGAGCATTGCGCGCCGATCAGCTGCCGCCCGGCGTCGAGCCGTCGCAGCACGCCCATGATGGCGGGATCGGCCGCAATTTCTCGTGTGCGGATGCCGCTGCCGACGAGCACCGCCTCGGCGTCAATGGCCGCCTCGAGCGTGGAACTCGCATGCACGGTGACGCCGTTCATCGAAGTGACCGTGGCGCTGGGCGCGGCCAGCGTCACGCGCCAGCCCGGCTTCTTGATGCGGTTGAGCACCCCGAGCGCAATCAGCGAGTCGAGTTCGTTGAAGCCGTCGAATGTGAGGATGGCGATGTGCATCGTGGTCTGCCCCGTATCGTGGCTCAGACGGGTTCGGGCGCGAGCTTGCGCTCGCCGAGTAGCGCGAGTTCTTCGCGCAGCGTCAGGGCCAGCGCGGCGATGGCGACATCGATTTCTTCGACGCTGGCCGTGACGAACGACAGGCGCAGTGTCCGCGGATCGCCCTGGCCGGCATAGAAGGGCGCGCCCGGCACGAAGGCCACGTTGCGCTCCACCGCCTTGGGCAGCAGCGCCACGGTGTCGATGCCCTCGGGCAGGCGCGCCCACAGGAACATACCGCCCTTGGGTGCGTTGAACTTCACGTCCAGGCCGGCCATCTCGCGCGTGAGCGCCGCCATCATCGCGTCGCGCTGGCGCTTGTAGAGCGCGCGGATCGTGGGCACGTGGCGCTCGAGAAAGTTGTCTTTCATCACGGCCGAGACCATGCGCTGCGTGAAGATGGGCGTGTGCAGGTCGACCGCCTGCTTGGCCTGCAGCAGCTTCGGGTAGATGGCCTTCGGTGCGACGAGAAAGCCCAGGCGGAGGCCCGGTGCCAGCACCTTCGAGAACGAGCCCAGGTAGATGCAGCCTTCGGGGTTGCGAGCGGTCAGCGGCAGCGGTGGGGCTTCGTCGAACCACAGTTCGCCGTAGGGGTTGTCCTCGACGATCGGCAGGCCGGCTGCGGCCGCAGCGGCCGACACGGCCGCGCGGCGCTCTTCGGTCATGGTGCGGCCGGTGGGATTCTGGAAATTGGGCAGCAGGTAGACGAAGCGCGCGGCGTCATCCGAAGCGCGCCCGCCGGTCGCGCGTGCCTTGGCGATCAGGTCATCGACGATCACGCCGTCGTCGTCGCTGGCCACGCTCACGGGCTGTGGCTCCATCGGGCCGAAGGCCTGCAGCGCGCCGAGGTAGGTGGGCGTTTCGACCAGCACCTTGCTGCCCGGGTCGAGCAGCACTTTGGCCACCAGGTCGAGGCCCTGCTGCGAGCCGGTGGTGATGAGCACCTGCGCGGGATCGACGTTCCACGGCAGCATGTCGGCCACCGCCTGGCGCAGCGGCGCATAGCCTTCGCTCGCGGCATATTGCAGGGCCGCCTGGCCGTCGTTGTGCAGCACCTCGGCGCAGGCGTCGGCAAAGGCCTGGATCGGAAAGGTCTTGGGCGAGGGCAGGCCGCCGGCCAGGCTGATGATGCCGGGGCGCTCGGTGACCTTGAGGATTTCACGCAGCACCGACGGATTCATCTTGGCGGCGCGGGCGGCGAGTTTCCAGTTCATGGGTTCTTCTTTCAGGCGGGTGAGGTGAGAGGCGAAAGTGTTCAGGATTGTTCGGCACGCGCAGCGCGCGGCGAAACGGCCTGTGCGGGCTGCGGCTGCGAAAGGCGCTTGCCGAGCATCACCGTGCAGACCACGGCAATGGCAAAGCCCAGGGTAACCACATCGAGCGGCTCGCCCAGCAGCGGAATGGAGGCAATTATCGAGAGAAAGGGCTGCAGCAGCTGGGTCTGGCTCACGCGCAATGCACCGCCCAGCGCCAGGCCGCGGTACCAGGCAAAGAAGCCGATCCACATCGAGAACACGCCGACATAGACGAAGCCTAGCCAGGCCGACGTGGCGATGGGTTCCTCCGGCCACAGGGCCAGCGTGGCCGGCAAGGTGACGGGCAGCGCCATGACGCAGACCCAGCAGATCACGCGCTCGGCGCCGAGCGACGGCGTGACCTGCGCGCCGTAGATGTAGCCGAACGACGCCGCGATCACCGCGCCCACCAGCAGCAGGTCGGCCCACTCGAAACCGAAGCCATGGCCGTTCTGGCTGGCACGCAGCAGCGAGAAAAGAACGACCAGCACGCTGCCAGCGATAGCGCACAGCCAGAAGCCGAGCCGTGCCCGCTGGTGCAGCACCAGGGCGGCGACCGCCGCGGTGACGAGCGGCAGCAGCGCCGTCACCACCGCCGCATGGCTGGCCGTGACCACGCGCAATGCATAGGCCAGCAGCAGCGGATAGCCGATCACGTTGCCGAGCACCGCCATGCCCAGGGGCTTCCACTGCTGCGGCGCGGGCCGGGGCGAGCGCGTGGCGAGCAGGAAGACCGTCGAGAGAATGCCCGCCAAGGCGGCGCGCCCGAGCGTGACGAACCAGGGCGAGAGCTGCGGTGCGCCCTGCGTGCCGGTGGCCAGCCGCGTCATCGGCAAGGTGACAGCGAACAACGCCACGCCGATCACGCCGAGCCACATGCCCAGGGTCTCGTCCTTGATGCGGCTCATACGCTCAGCATCCACCAGGCCGTGAGCACCAGCACCAGGCCCATCGCACGGTTGAACCACAGCAGGCGCTTGCCCTTGGACAGCCAGTCGCGCAGCAGCGCACCCGCCAGTGCGTAGACGAAATTGCTGGCGAAGGCGTAGACCAGCATCACCGGCGCGACGATGGCGAAGCGGCCGAGCGCGTCGGGCTGCCCCGCGATCCAGCCCGCCACCAGTGTGAGCGCGAGCAGCCAGGCCTTGATGTTGACGAACTGAAGCATCACGCCCTGGCCGAAGCCGATATTCAGGCTGGCGCTGTCCGCGCGGCCGAGCGTGCCGCTGCCGCTGAGCTTGTAGGCCAGCCACAGCAGGTAGCCCACGCCCAGCGCCTTGATGCCCAGGCGCAGCGGAGGCACCGCCACCACCAACGCACCGATGCCGGCCGCGCAAAGAACCAGCAGCAGTGTCCAGCCGACCGGCACCGCCACCACGAAGCGCATGGCGCGCGGCAGGCCCCCGTTGGCCGCCAGAGCGGTGGAAAGCGTGGTGTTGGGGCCGGGCGAGAAACTCATCGCCGTGGCCAGCACCAGCAGCGCGGTGAATTCTTGCCAGTTCATTGCATACACTCTAAACTTTGCGACCATTACAGTTCCAATACAGTTGATCGAACATATTCCAAAACTGTATTGGTCTGCCTTTCGACACAGAAGCCCAAGCCGATGCTGACACGAACCTCCACCCAGTCGCTCACCGGGCAATTGGCCGGCCGGCTGGCTGAACGCATCCGCACCCGGCTGCTGCCGCCTGGCGCGCGCCTGCCCTCGGTGCGCGAATGCGCGCGCCAGCAGGGCGTGAGCCCCTACACGGTGGTGGCGGCCTACGACCAGTTGCTGGCCCAGGGCCTGGTCGAGGCGCGCCGGCAGCGCGGGTTCTACGTGCGCGATTCGGCGCCCGCGCAGGAAGGGCGACCGCCCAACGCGGCCCCCATGGTCGCGCAGATGATGGCCTCGCGCGTGCCGGCCGATGCAAGCTCGCTCATCCGCAGCATGTTTCACCGGCCGAGCGACAAGCCGCAGCCGGGCATGGGCGTGTTTCCGCCGGAGTGGATGTCGTCGACCTTCATGCCGACGGCGGTGCGCCGCATGACCAGTACAGCCGTGCTGCAGGAGCTGTCGCTCCAGTACGGGGAGCCCTCCGGCGACGCCGCGCTGCGCCGCAGCCTGTCGAACAAGCTCATGGGCATCAACGTGCCCGCCGCGCCCGACCAGATCGTGACGACCGTGGGCGCCACGCATGCGCTGGACATCGTGAGCCGCACGCTGCTGCGCGCGGGCGATCCGGTCATGGTCGAGGAGCCCGGCTGGGCGCTGGAGTTCGCGCGGCTCGAGGCACTGGGCATGCGGATCCTGCCGGTGCCGCGCCGTGCCGACGGCCCCGACCTGGATGTGATGGCGCAGTACTGCGCGCTACACAGCCCCAAGCTCTTCGTGAGCGTGAGCGTGCTGCACAACCCAACCGGCTACAGCCTCACGCCGGGCAGTGCGCACCGCGTGCTCAAGCTGGCCAACGCGCATGACTTTCACATCGTCGAGGACGACACCTACAGCCATCTGGCGCCCGAGCACGCCACGCGGCTCAGCGCGCTCGACGGGCTGCAGCGCACCATCTACGTCAGCGGTTTTGCGAAGATCCTGGCGCCCAACTGGCGCATCGGTTTCCTGGCCGCCTCGCCTGAACTGAAAGAGCGGCTGCTCGAAACCAAGCTGCTGGCCACCCTCACCACGCCCACCCTGTTCGAGCGGGCGCTTTCATGGTGCATCGACCAGGGGCAACTGCGGCGGCATGCCGAGCGCATACGCATCCGGCTCGACGGCGCGCGCGGACGTGCGGTGAAGCTCGCCATGTCGCACGGCTGCACCTTCGCATCGGAACCGGCGGGCCTCTTCGGCTGGGTCGATACCGGCGTGGACACCGACGCGCTCACGCAGCGCATGCTCGACCAGGGCTACCTGCTGGCGCCGGGTTCGCTGTTCCATGCGCGGCGGCCGCCGAGCACGATGATGCGGATCAATTTCGCGACCTCGCAGGACGCGGCATTCTGGAAAGTCTTCAGCAAGGTCCGCGCCGAGCTTTGACGGGGGTTTTGCCTCGCATGACGTGAGCGTTCGCGAGTCCAAAAGAGGGATGCCTTGGAGTAAGCTGGCATCACAAGAAAACCCAACCCGGAGACCGCCGCATGAGCAACGCCAGCCAACCCTTCGACTTCAGCCAATTTGTTCCTGGATTCGATTTTCTGAAGAATCTTGCCGGCGGTGCAGCCGGTGGTTCGGGTGGCGGCGCAGCGCCAGGGTTGCCCGGGCTTGCAAGCTGGGTGGCGCCCACGCTAAGCGTCGAAGAAGTCGACAAGCGCATCCAGGAGCTCAAGACGGTGCAGTACTGGCTCGAACAGAACGGTCATGCGCTCAAGGCCACCATCCAGGCGCTCGAGGTGCAAAAGATGACACTTTCGACCTTGCGCGGCATGAACGTGCGGATGGAAGATATCGCCAACGCGTTCACCAAGCAGGCGGCCGCCGTGGCGCCTGCCGCTGCTGCTGCGCCGGTCGAGCCCGAGCCCGAAGCCGAGCCGGATGAAGACGCACCGACGGAAGCACCGGCGCCCGCCAGGAAGGCGCGCAGCAAGCCGGCGTCGTCCACCGGCGCTTCGGCCGGCAACGGCGGGGTGGTGGATCCGATGCAATGGTGGGGCTCGCTGACCGAGCAGTTTCAGCAGATTGCCAGCTCGGCGCTGCAGGATGCAGCCCAGCTCAAGGTGCCGGCCATGGCCCAGCCCGTGGCCGATGCGGTAGACAAGGTGATGGGCAAGCCGGCGGCTTCCGCTCCTCCCAAGCCTGCGGCCAAGAAAGCGGCAGCAACGCCCGCCGCGAAGAAGAAGGCGCCGGGCGCCGCGCGAAAGCGAACGGCCAGCCGGCGCTGACGCCATACACGAACGCATTTTTGTTTGAAGAGAACGGGTTGGCACGCATCATGAAGTTGTTTCCTTCCGGCCATGCCACCCATCCGCAATGGCGCATGGCGGCCGGCCTCGTGCTGGCGCAGCTGCGGGCGCAGATGGCACTGCCCGACTACGCGTCGTCGCCGACGCTGGGGTTGCTGTACATCACCGACCACTACGCGTCCGACGCGCAAGACATCCTCGATCACCTGAGCGCCGAGCTTCCCGAGGTCACCGATTGGTCGGGCACGGTCGGCATCGGTGTGTCGGCCAACAATGCCGAGTATTTCGACGAGCCCGGCCTCTGCCTGATGCTCTGCGCGCTGCCAAGCGACCAGTACCGCGTGTTCTCGGGCGTGGCGCCGCTGGGCAATTCGGAGATGAGCGGTTTCGAGGCGCACACGGCGCTGGTGCATGCGGACCCCGCGACGCCCGACCTGACGGAACTCATCGGCGAAATGGCCGGCCGCACCGACACCGGCTACCTGTTCGGCGGGCTCTCGTCGGGCCGCGCGGGCGCGCTGCAGTTCGCGGTGGGCGGCAACGGCAACATCCGCGGGCACGGCGCGGCGGGCGGCGTGTTCTCGGGTGGCTTGTCGGGCGTGGTGTTCGGCGAGGGCGTGCGGCTGGTGTCGCGTGTCACCCAAGGCTGCCAGCCGCTGCGCGCGGGCGCGGGGCGCGAGCGCGAGATCACCGAGGCGGACGGCAATCTGTTGCTCAAGCTCGACGGCGAACCGGCGCTCGACGTGCTGCTGGCCGACCTGCAGGTGTCGCTCGAGCGGCCGCAGGAAGCCATCGACGCCGTGCGCGCCACCCTGGTGGGCCTTTCCGATGCGGGCAGCGACGGCATCCGCCGCACCGGTGATCTGGGCGCCGACGTGCTGGTGCGCCACATCATCGGCCTGGACCCCACGCGCCGCGGCATCGCCATTGCCGACGTGGCCGAAGCCGGCATGCGCCTGACCTTCTGCCGGCGCAATGCGCAGGCCGCACGCGCCGACCTGATGCGCATCTGCGCGGAAATCCGCGAAGAGCTGGAGCCCGAGGAGCAGACGCTGGCCACCGCCCGCGCCGTGGCGGCCGGCGAGGCCGAGGCAGCGCCGCATCCGGCGCGCCGCATTGCTGGGGCCGTGTACGTGAGTTGCTCGGGACGCGGCGGACCGCACTTCGGCGCGCCAGGCGCCGAACTGCAGATCGTGCGGCATGCACTGGGCGACGTGCCGCTGGTCGGTTTCTTTGCGGCGGGCGAGATCGCCCGGCACCACCTGTATGGGTATACGGGGGTGCTGACGGTATTTACCGGCAAGGACTGAACCCCGGAACCGCCGCTTGGCGCTCGTTCAAGCCGGCTGCAGCACGCGCGCCGCGGGCGCAGGCATTCCTGTGAACGCGAAATCCACCTCCGGCACAAGCCCGCTCACGATGCGCGCGATCGACTTGCCCGAGCCGCAGGCATGCGTCCAGCCGAGCGTGCCGTGGCCGGTGTTGAGGAACAGGTTGGGCAGCTTTGTCTTGCCGATCATCGGTACGTTGCTGGGCGTCGCGGGGCGCAGGCCAGTCCAGAATTGGGCCTGCGTGGTGTCGCCGGCACCCGGAAAGAGTTCTTCGACGCGCCGCACGATGGCTTCGCAGCGCACGCGGTTCAGATCGCGGTCGTAGCCGTTGAGCTCGGCCGTGCCGGCGATGCGCAGGCGATCGCCGCTGGCCGAGGTGTAGCGCGAGAACACGAGCTTGTATTCGTCGTCGGTCAGCGAAACCTGGTGCGCCTTGGAGGCGTCTTTGACCGGCAAAGTCACCGAATAGCCCTTGGCCGGATAGATCGGCAGCCGGATGCCCAGCGGCGCGGCAACGATCGGGCTGAGCGAGCCCATCGCCAGCACGAAGGCATCGCCGCGGATGCGCTGGAAACGGCCTTCGCTGTCGGTGGCTTCGACGTGGTCGATGCTGCCGCCGGTCTCGCGCAGCGCAGTGACGGTGTGGCTCATGAGGAACTTCACGCCGGCCGCCATCGCCAGCGCGACCAGTTCGCGCGCGAAGCGGTTGGCGTCGCCCGATTCATCCTCGGCGGTATACGTCGCGCCGGCCAGCTTCGGGCGGATGTGGGCCAGCGCTGGCTCGATCTTCACCGCCTCGTCGGCCGAGATCACCAGCCGCTCGCAGCCCAATGCGCGCATCTGCTCGGCAGGCGCGAGGGCACCGTCGAACTCCTTCTGCGTCGTATAGAAGTGCAGGATGCCCTGCGTGCGCTGGTCGTAGCTGAGACCGGTATCGCGACGCAACTGCTGCAACATTTCGCGGCTGTAGGTGCCCAGGCGCACGATCTGCTCGATGTTGTGCCGCGTGCGTGCCGGGGTGCATTCGCGCAGAAACTGCAAACCCCAGAGCCACTGGCGCATGTCGGCGCGAATGCGAAAGAGCAGCGGGGCGTCTTCCCTGCCCAGCCATTGCAGCACCTTGAGCGGTGCGCTCGGGTTGGCCCAGGGTTCCGCGTGGCTCACGGAGATCTGCCCGCCGTTGGCAAAGCTGGTTTCGGCGGCCGGCGTGGCCTGCCGGTCGATGACGGTCACTTCGTGGCCGAGTTGCTGGAGGTAGTAAGCCGAGGTCACGCCGAGCAAGCCGGCGCCGAGAACGATCACGCGCATTTCAAGTACCTTTTGGAAGTTGGCGCTTGAACGGCGGGCTTGGTGTGCTACTGATTCAATAGCAAGCAACCGGACGACCGCCGTCCAAGTTGCCGCTCCCCCTGTCCTTGGTACCTGAGAGATTCACCCGCTGCGCCCGCAGCGGGTTTGCTCCTTCGGTGCATCACGCAAGGTGATGGCTCTCCAGACGGCGTATCAGTTGGTGCAGTACAGGCCCCATGCCGAAACTCTTTGAAAGAAGAACTTCAAGAATCCGTGGGGCCGACCTGAGCGTTTATGGGAGTTTGCGCCTTCGGTGAGGTAGCAAAAAGCGCTACCTGCTCTCCTGCAGTGGGGCTATTGTAGGCGCACGCGCCGAGCTGCCTACCCCTCGATTTTGGTAATTCGGTCCAATGGGATAATCACGGGACAGATTCGCCTGAGGGCGATTGTTCGACAACTTCGGGGGACTCATGATTCTGGTAACCGGCGGCGCCGGCTTTATTGGCGCCAATTTCGTACTCGACTGGATCTCGCAGAGCGACGAGCCGGTCGTGAATCTCGACAAACTCACCTACGCCGGCAACCTCGAAACGCTCGCGTCGCTCAAAAGCGATCCACGGCATATCTTTGTGCAGGGCGACATCGGCGACAGCGCCCTGGTCGACCGCTTGCTGGCTGAGCACAAACCGCGCGCTATCGTGAACTTTGCCGCGGAATCGCACGTAGATCGTTCCATCCACGGCCCCGAAGATTTCGTGCAGACCAACGTGCTTGGCACCTTCCGCCTGCTCGAGTCCGTGCGGGGTTACTGGAGCGCGCTGCCGGCCGACCAGAAGGCCGCGTTCCGCTTCCTGCATGTGTCGACCGACGAGGTCTACGGCTCGCTTTCCAAGACCGACCCGGCCTTCACCGAAGAGAACAAGTACGAGCCCAACAGCCCCTACTCGGCCAGCAAGGCCGCCAGCGACCACCTCGTGCGCGCCTGGCACCACACCTACGGCCTGCCAGTGGTCACCACCAACTGCTCCAACAACTACGGGCCGTTCCACTTTCCCGAGAAACTCATCCCGCTGATGATCGTCAACGCCCTGGCCGGCAAGCCGCTGCCGGTGTACGGCGACGGCATGCAGGTGCGCGACTGGCTCTACGTGAAGGACCACTGCAGCGCCATCCGCCGCGTGCTCGAGGGCGGCAAGCTCGGCGAGACCTACAACGTCGGCGGCTGGAACGAGAAGCCCAACATCGAGATCGTCAACACCGTGTGCGCCTTGCTCGACGAACTGCGCCCGCGCGCCGACGGCAAGCCTTACAAGGAGCAGATCAGCTACGTCACCGATCGGCCGGGCCACGACCGCCGCTACGCCATCGACGCGCGCAAGCTCGAACGCGAACTCGGCTGGAAGCCCGCCGAAACCTTCGACAGCGGCATTCGCAAGACCGTTGAGTGGTACCTTGCCAACGCCGAATGGGTGCGCAACGTGCAAAGCGGCGCCTACCGCGAATGGGTCGAGAAGCAATACGACGCCGCGCCCGCGGCCAAGGCCGCGGCATGAAGTTGCTGCTGCTGGGCAAGGGTGGGCAGGTTGGATGGGAGCTGCAGCGCAGCCTCGCACCGCTGGGCGAACTGGTGGCGCTCGATTTCGACAGCACCGACCTGCATGCCGACTTCAGCCGCCCCGAGCAACTGGCCGAGACCGTGCTCAAGGTTCGTCCCGACGTCATCGTCAACGCCGCGGCCCACACCGCGGTCGACAAGGCCGAGAGCGAGCCCGACTTTGCGCGCAAGCTCAACGCCACCTCGCCCGGCGTGGTGGCCCAGGCGGCCCAGCAGATCGGCGCGCTCATGGTGCACTACTCCACCGACTACGTCTTCGACGGCAGCGGAAGCAAGCCCTGGAAAGAAGACGACGCCACCGGCCCCCTCAGCGTGTACGGGCGCACCAAGCTCGAAGGCGAGCAGCTGGTGGCCGCTCACTGCGCCAGACACCTGATCCTTCGCACCAGCTGGGTGTATGCGGCGCGCGGCGGCAATTTTGCCAAGACCATGCTGCGGATCGCCAAGGAGCGGGATCGCCTGACCGTCATCGACGATCAGTTTGGCGCCCCCACCGGCGCCGAACTGCTGGCCGATGTCACGGCACACGCAATCCGCGCCACCCTGCAAGACCCGGCCAAGGCCGGGCTCTATCACGCGGTAGCCGGCGGTGAGACCACCTGGTGCGGCTATGCGCGCTTCGTGCTCGAGCAGGCCCAGCAGGCCGGCGCCGAACTCAAGGCCGGCCCCGCGGAAGTCGATGCTGTGCCCACCAGCGCCTTTCCCACCCCCGCCACGCGCCCCGCCAACTCGCGGCTCGACACGCGCAAGCTGCAGGCCACCTTCGGCCTGATGCTGCCCCCTTGGCAGCAGGGCGTGGCCCGCATGCTGCGCGAAACCCTTTAAACAACACGCCGAGCGCGGCAAAGCAAAGAAAGCAAGGAGAGAAATACAACAATGACCACGAAGACGACAACGCAACGCAAGGGCATCATCCTGGCCGGCGGCTCCGGAACCCGGCTGCACCCGGCCACGCTCGCACTCAGCAAGCAACTACTGCCGGTGTACGACAAGCCGATGATCTACTACCCGCTCAGCACGCTGATGCTCGGTGGAATGCGCGACATCCTGATCATCAGCACGCCGCAGGACACGCCGCGTTTTCAGCAACTGCTGGGCGACGGCAGCCAGTGGGGCATCAACCTGCAGTACGCGGTGCAACCGAGCCCCGATGGCCTGGCACAGGCCTTCATCATCGGCGACAAATTCGTAGGAAATTCGCCGAGCGCGCTGGTGCTGGGCGACAACATCTTTTATGGCCACGACTTTGCGCATCTGCTCGCCGATGCCGATTCGAAGCAATCCGGCGCCACCGTGTTTGCGTACCACGTGCACGACCCTGAGCGCTATGGCGTGGTGGCCTTCGATGCCGAGGGCAAGGCCAGCAGCATCGAGGAAAAACCGGCCCAGCCCAAGAGCAGCTACGCGGTGACCGGTCTCTATTTCTACGACAACCAGGTGGTCGACATTGCCAAGGCCGTGAAGCCCAGCGCGCGTGGCGAGCTCGAGATCACGGCCGTCAACCAAGCCTATCTGGATCGCAACCAGCTGAACGTGCAGATCATGCAACGCGGTTATGCGTGGCTCGATACCGGCACGCACGAGAGCCTGCTGGAAGCGGGGCAGTTCATCGCAACGCTGGAGCACCGGCAGGGCCTGAAGATCGCCTGTCCGGAAGAAATCGCATGGCGCCATGGCTTCATCGACCGGGAACAGTTGGCAAGGCTTGCTGCGCCGCTGCAGAAGAACGGCTACGGCAAGTACCTGAACCACCTGCTGGCTGAGGAGGTGCGCTCGTGAAGGCCACACCCACCGCAATTCCTGAAGTGCTGATCATCGAGCCGAAGGTCTTCGGCGATGCGCGCGGGTTTTTCTACGAGAGCTTCAACGGCAAGGCGTTCGATGAGGCCGTCGGGCGGCATGTCGAGTTCGTGCAGGACAACCATTCGCGCTCTGTGAAGGGCGTGCTTCGGGGACTGCATTACCAGGTGCAGCAGCCGCAAGGAAAGCTGGTGCGGGCTGTGCGCGGCTCGGTGTTTGATGTGGCGGTCGACATTCGCAGATCGTCGCCCACCTTCGCCAAATGGGTTGGCGTCGAGTTGACCGAAGAAAATCATAAGCAGCTCTGGGTGCCGGCCGGATTCGCGCACGCGTTCCTGGTGCTCAGCGAGAGCGCGGATTTTCTCTACAAGACCACTGAGTACTACGCGCCGGCGTACGAACGTTGCATTGCATGGAACGACGCGAACATTGGTATCGAGTGGCCGGAAATTGGAATGGCGCCTGTGCTGTCCGCGAAGGATCAGGCCGGTGTTTCGTTGAAGCAAGCCGAGATCTTCGATTAGTCGAAGACCCTTGTAATCCTCCATGCGATGGGGCACCAGCCCCAAGCGCAGATTGAGGGGCGGACTGTCCATCGAGCGACGAGAAGCTTTATTCGGTTAAATCTCCGTTCTTAATCATTATTTTTCGCAATGCTGCAGATCGTTGATGCTCCTGTCGGCGCATCCAAACACGACTGGCGACTTGCAGACCCTCCGTGCATATCTCAGTGGCACGCGAGCGAGAGTAATTTTTTCTCAAAAACTCGAGCCCCGCCGCCTGCATAAAGTGCCATTTGGCCTCGTCTGAATACAGATTAATAACGTCCCTCGCAAAATCAAGTGGGTCATCTTGCACCAACAGGTGAGAGTCCTTTGCTCCTGCAATGCCCTCAGCGGCAATAGTAGACGCCACGCAAGGCACTCCATGCGCGAAGGAATTTATGATCTTCCCTTTAATGCCGGCCCCAAAACGCAGGGGCGCCACGAAGACTCTTGACATTGCAAAGTGAGGTGTCAAGTCCTCCACAAATCCGGTAACGATGATGCGATCGGATGCAAGTGCCATGACCTCTGGAGGAGGTTTGTTGCCAACCACCAGCAACCTCGCGTCCGCAGGAAGATTCGGTTCTATATGCGGCCACATCTCCTGAACGAAATAGAGAATTGAATCCACATTCGGTGTATGAGGAAAATTCCCTAAAAACATGATGTCTTTTCGCTGTTGAAAATCAGTTAGAACTTCAACCGACTCGGCCAGCCACGGAAATAAAATGATGTTTTCCGGGCTTTTCGGTAATTCTGTGTTGACGATTTCTCGTTCCACTGCCGTATGAACGAATGACGCGTCAGCTTCGGCAAACATTCGAAGCTCGCTGGATTTCGTGATTTGAGCGCGAAAGGTTCCGCGCTCATCCCCAGTCATTTGAGCGCCTCTCGACTCGCGCAAATAGTGTAGATCCACGTTCGCGAAAATTACAGGCGCTGTCGGCATAAATTCTCGTACGTCGTCATAGGTCATATTAGCGACCTCATGTCGATAAATGAGCGCTAAATCGAAGCCGCCACATTGTGCGCCGATCTCCGCCACGCGGCTTGTAAATGGTTGGTAGTGGCAGCAAACCCCCGCTCTCTGAAGATTAAAGGTGTACTTCGGCATCCAAAACGGAGAATGCATGGGTAAAAAATGCTGTTCAAAGCCTAGTTCCCGATAAATCTGCATGGTTTCGAACGTCATAATTGAGCCGGAATCCTGGTCTGGAGTCGGCGTTAATGCATCCAAAACTATCATCCGCTTGCGGGAGCGGTGCATTGAAGCCTCATAAAGACTTGCTCCTACAGCAGGGTGGGTCGATATGACATCGCTATATCTCTCTCGCACTTTCCTTAGATTTTCCACCTGATATGCTTTGACACCCGTGGCGGTGCTTCGGCCATGCGTAATTCCTTCGTAGTGAATTACACGAGAGAGCGGTTGAAACCAGACCTGGTGCCCCTGTTCGCGCACCCTGAATGCAAGATCAACGTCCTCGCAGTAGGCGGGACTGAAATGCGAGTCAAACCCGTTCAATTGCCGCCAGAGTACTCCTCGAATAGCAATTGATGCACCCGAGATGTAGTCTGCTGGGCGGGCGAAGCAATAGCGCGGCTGATTTGAATTGTCGCCGCGACCGTAGTTATAAGCAGAACCATCTCGCCAAATGATCCCACCTGCTTCTTGTAGACTCCCGTCGGCATTCAATAATTTTGAACCAACCAGCCCTGCATCTTTCAAGTTTTCAAGACTCCAGATGAGTTCGTCGAGCCAACCATCAACTACGCGCGTGTCACTATTCAGGAAAACAAAGATTTCACCCTCTGCGAGCGCGGCGGCAAAATTACAGCACTCTATGAATCCGCCATTCTCAGGCCGGCGAACATACCGTATCCATGGAATCCTTTTGAGCTCGAGCATCTGGCCTTCGTCAGGAGACGCGTCGTCGCAAACAATAATTTCGAAGGTATGTTCCGATTTATGACCCGCCAAGGAGTCTAGGCAATTCAAGACATAATCAAGCTGCCCATAAACGGGAATTATTATTGATGCTTTTACTGGCTTCTTTGTCGTGCTTGATCCCGGGAATTTTTGCATAAGAGTTTCAATGCACTCTCTGAAATGACCCTTCGTCTCGCGATTAACAAAGTTAAAGCCGTGCGCGCAGAAAAAGGCCTCGCCGGCCATGATTTCGAAGTTCACCTCATCATCGGGCAGCGGGTACGTCCACCTACTGTCCACCCACTTATGAATTTCCGAATGGGTGGGTAGTTTCCTGCCTTCTATGCAACCATGGCTCAGCCAGTGAATCAACGGATTAACTTCGGCGTTGCGCAAGTCGGGATAGAGTGCGACATATCGATTCAGGGAATATTCTTTAAGCGGTTCGACGCTGAATTTAGACCCGACGGCTAAATAGTGCATCACTGGATCCCACGGTGTTGCTTTGGCGGCTGGCAGTCGTCTGAGATATTCCTCCTCGTCAAATAGGCCACTGTCTCGAATTTGGGTTGCCGCACGTTCATAATCCAAAGCCGCAGGCACCCTTCCCAGGCTTCGAGATTCTTTATGGCCGCTTCGGATGTAGTGCAAAAATGTCTTCGCAATAGACCCGACGTCCGAGTTTGCCGCTAAGTATTCAGCGGGACTGAACCTGAGGCTTGGATGTCGGCCTTGCTCCAGCCCGATCGTGATGAAATGGCTTAGCGCGGCTTCCGCGTCGTGTGGCACATCTGTGTAGGACAAAGCATAAAACTTCCAATCAAACTCACCGGAGTCTAGGATTTCGCGACGCAATTCTTTCAAGGGTGCCTGCCCAAGCGCTGTCGATTGACTGGATCCGTTTAATTTCTTGTACAAGCGCTTCAGCCCAAGACGTAGACTGTTTCTACGCGGTGGTTGCTGCTTTTCGGCGTAACCTTCGGCGTGAAGTTCAATGTTATTTTGAATTTGATTTTGCATAACCCGTCCCTTGGTTAATGTGGCCCAATGTTTTTCCATCTCGTCTACGACAAAATCACCGATTGCGGCGATGCTTACAAATCGATAATTTTCCGTTTTTAACGCTTGTTGCAATGCCTCCTCAGATTGAATGTGGTCTGGCGCATCGATCAGTTCGAGAGGGGTGTAGGCGGGAAGAGAAGCTATTTCGGACTGATTTTTAACATAATGAGCCGGTAAAGCTTGCGTGGTTCGCCTGTTGCAGTGCACCACGCCTGAACATGAAGTGAACCAGCCTATTTTGTGCTGAACGGTCCCATGATGGCAGAAATAAAAGGTGGCGTACTGTGCCAGCAATATTGTTTCGGAAATCGTCAAACCCACCGCAAATTCCACTCGAACATGCGCGCCCTTCTCAGAGCGTAGCTTGTTTGCTACGATGTGCGCAACTTGGAGATCTTCTGTGACAACTTCTCTCTGAGCCGCGGGGGCATAGCCCGGGTTGGTTGCGAGATCATCCGCAAAAGAGTGGCCATCTAAGATAATCGATCCTGTTGGACAAATGGAAAGAAAGCGTGTCCCTATCTCAATCAACGCTTCTGTTTGATTGAGTGCTGTACGATTTCGGGTCCGAACGCTCATCCATAATATTGGTCCTTCATACTTCTCGACGCGAGAAAAAAGGGATTCGATTTCGCTTGCCTTGGGTAGCGTGACAGCAAAATGCAGCAACCGTTCGACCAACCTTTGTTGTACGAAGGTGCCGCCAAGGGGCAAGACCATCTTTCCGAATTGATTTATATGTTCCAATTCCCAATCGGGAACTCGATGCATAGTCCAGTGCGACAACTCTGGAAAAAGCTTGGGCATGGGCCCTAGCGGTTCATGTGTGCTGATAAGTTGAGCCGTGCACTTCACTCCACCATCAACGATGGATTGAAGTACTGATAACTGATTCCACGCGTGATGCGCGAAGTTTGCGTCTCCCGATACCAAAGTAATGCCTTTACT
Organism: Variovorax palleresanus; assembly: GCF_051144945.1. Taxonomy (NCBI): domain Bacteria; kingdom Pseudomonadati; phylum Pseudomonadota; class Betaproteobacteria; order Burkholderiales; family Comamonadaceae; genus Variovorax; species Variovorax palleresanus. The sequence continues at coordinate 3,364,599 of NZ_JBJNVP010000002.1, forward strand.
TGGACCCGGGCGCATGGCGGATATTACGTCGGCTAGCATTGGGAGATGCCGTTCCTGCACTCCCCAGTAGTCGTCAATGAGTTTCAGAAATAAACCTTCCTCAGGGAAGATTATTGCCATGATGGGAAATCCAAGTCCCAAATGTCCTATTCCAAGAACAAGCCCGTCGAAAATAACGAATGTACTTTTGTCACGAAGTACGACGGAAAATTCGGCAGCAATCCTTCGGCCGCTTCGAGGGCAGATTATCTCGAAGCTTCCTTGCTGAAGACAGTCGGCCAAATATCTTCTGATGCATGTGCCATCCACGAAAGCAGAGCTAAAGTTAATGTTTTCTAGCGATTCCGCAAGTTTAGGCAGTCCATGGCAATCGGAAAGCTCAGCAACTCTTTTTTCATCAAGATCGACAATAGTCGTATATCTCTTCAAGAGGTTACCGGGGTCGGGATATGTCATTTGTGATGAGGAGAATTTGCACGGTAAAACTACGGGCAACGGTCAACATTCAAGAGGCCGGCCGAATTTCATGGACCGCGTGGTGCCTGTTGGAGGAACTCGCGAGGTCACGCAGAGCAATGAGGACGCAAACGGCGCGGCGCAGCAACTTCTGAATTCGTCATCGCTTCATAACGTCGGTGCCTCTGCATCTGGCGTCTTGACCCGCCAGTCTGCAGGTGATTCTTGGCCCGAATTGAATGCGGGCAAGAGGCACATCACCGCCTCGCGGGGAGACTATATGGTTGTGAGATTTCCATCGAAAGCTGAGAGCATGCGCTGCAGCGTTTCCGTCAAGGCGGGCATTTCTAGCTCGACTCCGTGTTTTGATAGCAATGCATTCAACCTTGCGGGGTTGCCACAAAGCCGATGTACTTCATTGCCTCGGACGAAGGCCGGATTCACCAAAACTTGCAGTTTGTGACCCGTGATGTGAGTGAAAGCGTCAATAACATGCTGAAGTTCGTAGGGTTGACCTGAGCAGACGTTGTAGGCGGTGCCCGGCTCACCATGCGCGAGCAAAGCCAGGTACGCACTGCAGACCATGCGAACATCGTTGAACTCGCGCTCCACATGGATGTTGCCGAGCGCGATAGAAGGTGCTCGGCTAGCGAAGTGCTTGGCCAATTTGGGAATTAGAAAGTTCACATCTTGGCCTGGCCCTGTGTAGTTGAAAGGGCGAGTGATTACCAGATTCAGGCGATCTTCATATGTCCGGGCCATGTATTCCATGGCGAGCTTGCTCATGGCGTAATGATTGACGGGCGCGGGTGGTTGCATTTCGCTGATCGGCGATGCTTCCGTGTTGCCATAGATGTTCGCGCTGCTGGCCAGAAGCACGCGATGGGGCCGAACGGGCAGCTTGGCAAGCGCATCGAGCAGGTTCGTGGTACCGACCACATTGACGGCGTAAAAAGCCTTTTCATCCGCATGCCCGACGAAGCTGATCGCCGCCAGGTGGACCACCGCGTCAGGGGAAACCTCGAGCGCCTCCTGGCGAAGTGCTTCGTCGTCCATGAGATCAGACCGCAGCGCAATGACCGAGTGTCCCCTGGCCGATGCGCGTTCGATGAAATGCCGGCCGGTGAAACCCTCGGCACCGGTGAGCAGGATTCTCAAAACGAGAAGCCCTGGCGGTTGCGGCGCAGGTCTGCTTCAACCATCATCTGGCAAAGTTCCTCGAGCGTGGTTTTCGGTTCCCAGCCGAGTTGGGTCTTGGCCTTGGCCGGGTTCCCGATCAGCAGTTCGACTTCCGCAGGGCGATGGAATTTTGGGTTGATTCGCATGACGGTCTTACCCGTGGCAGTGTCTACGGCCGATTCGCCCTCTCCACTGCCCTTGAAGTCCACGGCAATGTCTGCGCCCTTGAATGCCATGCGAACGAAGTCGCGAACGGTTTCGGTACGGTTGGTCGCTAGCACGTATGTGTCGGGTGTGTCGACCTGAAGCATGCGCCACATGCCCTCGACGTATTCCTTTGCAAAGCCCCAATCCCGCTTGGCATCGAGGTTTCCGAGCTCCAGCACGTCTAGCTTGCCAAGCTTGATCTTGGCGACGCTGTCGGTGATCTTCCGCGTCACGAATTCGCGGCCGCGCAGTGGGCTTTCGTGGTTGAAGAGAATGCCGCTGCAGCCAAAGATGTCATAGCTCTCGCGGTAGTTGATGGTCATCCAGTGGGCATACAGCTTGGCAACGCCGTAGGGGCTGCGCGGATAGAAAGGTGTGTCTTCCACCTGCGGAATGGCCTGCACCTTGCCAAACATCTCGGAGGTGGACGCTTGATAGAAGCGAATCTTCGGGTTGACGAGGCGAATGGCTTCCAGCAGATGCAGGGCCCCAACGCCGGTGATCTGGGCAGTTGCCACAGGTTGATTGAAGCTCACCCCTACGAAGCTCTGAGCCGCGAGGTTGTAGACCTCGACGGGTTCAGCTTGGCGGAGCAGTTCGATCGAGCTTCCCAGATCGGTCAGGTCGTACTCCACCAGGTGCAGGTCGGGGTTGTTCTGAATCCCAAGTTCCTCGATGCGCCAGAAATTGACCGAACTGGTGCGCCGATAGGTGCCGTAGACGACGTACCCTTTGGCAAGCAGCAACTCGGCCAAGTAAGCGCCGTCTTGGCCCGTGATGCCCGTGACAACGGCATGTTTTTTCATGAGAACCTTCTCTGTATTGTCTAAATGGCCGCGCGCGCGGCGAATCGAGCCATCCATCTGGGGAGCGTTGAACGGTCGACGGGTTGAAGACTGGATTCTGCCAAATCAAAACGGCGCCTCTCCAACGCATATTTGGTTACGTAACTTGCTCCCAACAAGGATGTGCGCCTATCGCGGAGAGCACTCGCATAGATGCGCGGATACCTCAGGTAACACAGAAGGCCAGGAGGCCAAAAGTGCAACATAGTTGAAGGCGTGTGTGGCTTAAAGCCAACGGTCCATGGGGATAATAAATGTGTAGCGCGCCTGACATGACTCGAAGGTGGCGTGTCCGACGCAGGGAGCAAGGACTGGCTCATCGGACGGGACAGCCCGACAAATGATCGAGATATACAAGCAAGTATGAGCCACACACCACGAGACGCAGAAAAACTCGCCGAAGCAGAGCGGCAGATAGCCGCCCTTAAATTGCGGCTGGAGTTGCAGGAACGACTCGTGCAAAGCAGCGATGAATCGATTGAGGCTCAGATCGAAGCGGCAAATGAGCGCGCGGCGTTGGCACTGCAGCATCAAAACGCGCTGCTCAACTCGGCATCCTGGCGGCTGACGGCACCGTTGCGCAAAGTGTCTGCCGCGATTCCTCCTGCGTGGCGAGGTCATCTGCGCCGCGCGGCTAAGGCCACCTGGTGGGTTGCGACGCCCTGGCGCATGCCGCAACGGCTTAATTTTCTCAAGGAGCGCCGCAGTACGGGTGAGGCGAATGCGTCCTTTTTCGTGCCCGTGGTCGGCGCTGAAGCCAGCCACAGCTCCCAGAACTCCTATCGGCAATGGATTGACGAGCACGAAAGGCGCTCTGCCTTGCTCGGTGACCTATCGGCAATACCCAGGTTGAGCTTTCTGCTTTGTGCAAGCAGTGCACAGCTTGAGATGCTGACCGCGACGGTGAAGTCGATCCAGGCGCAAAGCTTTCCCGAGTGGCAGCTCGTCATCGCTGTATCCGGTGATGACGCCGGAGCGCTCGATAACGCGCTGCGAGTGCTGCAGGATGAAGAGCCTCGCATCGTCTCGGTATCTGCTTCTGGCAAGAACGGCGCCGAAGCGCTTGCCGCATGCCTTTCGCTCGTCAATGGTGATTTCGTCGCAGTGCTTGATGCCGGAGACGTCATCGCACCCGGCGCCGCAGTCGAAATCGCCAATGCGTTCATTGAATCGCCGGCCAGCGACATCCTCTACTGCGATGAAGACGAGTGGTCGGTCGAAGGCGGCCGCGCCCAGCCTTACTTCAAGCCGAACTGGTCGCCGGAGCTGCTTTATGCCTTCAACTACTTCGGACGCTTGACGCTGTTGCGCCGGCAGCTGGTCGAGGCTGCGGGAGGAATCGACCCCGCGCTGGGCGCCGGTTCCGAATGGGATCTGAACCTTCGCGTGAGCGATTTCTCCCAGGCCATCACCCGCATTCCCAAGGTGCTGTGCCATCGCGCGACCGGTGGCGGTCGCCGGGAACGGCCATCCGCTGACTCGGCCGAGGCTGCGATGCAGCGCGTGGCCCTGCGCAAATACTGGGCGCAGAAAGGCATTGACGCATCAGTCCAGACGCAGCCCGACGGTACCCATCACGCGACCTGGGCCATCGATAAGCCGCCGCTCGTCTCGATCGTGATTCCGTCGAAAAACAAGGACCACCTGCTGCGCATGTCTGTGGGTGGGCTGCTCCGGGAAACGGCTTATCCGAACAAGGAAATCATCATAGTGGACACCGGTTCTAACGAGCCGGAAACGCTGGCGTACTACGCCGAACTTGCCGCTGAGCCGAGCGTCCGCATCGTTCATTTCAACAAGACCTTCAACTACTCTGCCGCGTGCAACCATGGGGCGGCGTTTTCGCGCGGCGAAATCCTGCTGTTCCTGAACAACGACATCGAAATCGTTTCGCCCGATTGGCTGCACGAAATGGTGCGCGTGGCAATGCGGCCCGGCGTGGGCGTGGTCGGTGCCAAGCTGGTGTTCCCGTCAGGCGAACTGCAGCACGGCGGTGTGGGCGTCGGCATTCACCTTTGCGGCCTGATGTATCGCAGTGCTGAACGGCTTGGTTGGGGCGTGTTCGGTTCGCCGGATCACGCCCGGAACTGGCTTTCGATCATGGGCGCCTGCCAGATGGTGCAGCGCGATGCCTTTGAGCGAGTGGGCGGATTCGACGAGTCGTACCTGATTGCAATGAGCGACGTCGCACTCTGCCTGCAGGTCTGGCGAGCTGGTTATCGCATTGCATATGTACCGCAGGCACGCCTTGTGCACCACGAAGGCGCGACACGGGGCAACAGTAACCCCCAGATCGATATGCGTCGAATGGCCGATGACATTCGCACCCTGGGTATCGACGAAGACCCCTATCTTCACCCCGAGCTTGACGCTAACCACGCGATTCCGACCCTTCGAGTTGGCGCAGCGCCCTCGGTTCGCGAGAAGCTCAAGGCCAGCCTTCGCGAATTCGGCTCGCCCAGGCCGCAGGTGCAGACGCTCGACCTTTCGAGCGATGGCGCATGCCTGGCGGTTGCCATGCTGCCGCGCGAATGCGTGATCTGGACGCCCCAGCCGGCGCATGGCGTGCGCGATGTCTGGTCTGCAGCGCGATGGTGCCTGGATCTCTTGCGTACATGCCCCGACATCCGCCTGCGCTTCCCAGCTGCACTGTCCGAAGGCCCGGAAGGTGCGTTTGTCGGCTGGCTCGAAGCAGAGGGTACGGATCGTTTCGGACTGGGCAAGGATGCGCTCGCCGCGATTCGTGCGATGTGGTCGGAGGACTTGGCGATCCGGGCGCGGCAGGCGTTTCTCTTTCACTCGGACGTCCGCGCGTTGCTGCCGCACGGCTTGCTGCCGATTGGAAGGCGCGAGCTGTTCCATTGGTTCATGCAGCATGGCCGGCGCAGCGCGGGTTTGAGGCTCGAAGAAGTCTGGTGGTTGTTCTGGACAGCCGCTGAAAGGCCGGAGGCCGAACTGGTCAAGGCCTATGAGTTCACCCCGGAATGGCAAAAACTCTATCCGGATGGCCTGACGGTTTTCGGCCGCCGCGCCTTTGCCGCATGGTTCCGCGCCAACTATCGCGTGGCTGATCTGTGGGCCGACCCGGTGCGTTGGCCGATCGATATGGCGCCTGCCCGCCAGCTTCGGTCTGCGTATCGGGCGCGCGAGCAATGGCAGCGTGTCCACCCCGAAGCCCTTGACGATATCGAGTCCGCGAAGGCGTTGATCGACTGGCTGCAGTCGTCAGAAGCCATGCAGACTGAAGAAGTGCGGGCATGGTGCGCCGGCCTCGACAAAGAGGCCGTGGCAGCCGAGATGACGACGCTCGGCGTGAATGTCATCGGACATTTTTCGTATCCGTCTGGTCTTCGGGTCTCCGTGGAGGCGCTGGTCAAGGGCCTGCGAGAAGTCGGCGTGCAGACCGCGCTGCGTGACCTTCGAACCGACAAGAAAGACGATCCGGTTCACGCGCAGTTCCGCGATTTTGAAGATTTTGAAACGACCATCATCCACACACAGCCCGAGCCGTTCTTCAACGAGGCCTATAGCCGCAGCGATCTGAACGAGCACTTGCCGCGCACTTATCGCATTGCCTACTGGTACTGGGAGTTCGACTCCATTCCGGATTCGTGGCTCGATGCGGCTGCCAAGGTCGATGAAGTGTGGACGGCCACTGAATTCGTTGCCAAGGGCCTGCGTGATCGGCTCTCCATCCCGGTGCGCACCATATTCCCCGGCGTTGCGCTGGGTGCTTACCAGCAGCGAGAGCGCAAGTACTTCGGCCTGAAGGATGGAAGCTTCACGTTCCTGTTCACGTTCCACATGATGAGCGTCATGGAGCGGAAGAATCCGCTTGGCTTGATCAACGCATTCAAGGCCGCGTTTTCCCCGCAGGAAGACGCCACGCTGGTGCTGAAGACGTCATTCGGTGACCGTCATCCGGCGCAACTGAAGGAACTGCGCGCCGCTGCAGCGGGCCATAACATCGTGGTGATCGATCAGGTCTACAGCCCCGACGAAGTGCTGTCGCTGATGGATGCGTGCGACGCTTACGTATCACTGCATCGCAGCGAAGGTCTAGGCCTGACGATGGCCGAGGCGATGCTGATGGGCAAGCCGGTCATTGCCACCAACTACTCTGGCAACGTCGATTTCATGAGCGAGGATGACAGCCTGCTGGTGCCCTACAAGCTGGTGAAACTCGGTCGTCCGATTCCGCCTTACGACGAGAAGCTGGAGTGGGCCGAGCCATCCACAGAGCACGCGGCCCAACTCATGCGGCGCTTGTATGAAGACCGGGTGTGGGCCAAGGAGGTCGGTGCACGCGGCAAAGCGCGCGCGGCCATTGATCTGTCTTTGAAAATGGCGGGCCAGAAGGCCGCGGCACGGCTGGCCGAAATTCGAGCGACGCTCCGGACAGATTCGAAGAGCTGAGTAAAGGAGCTACGGGGCGTGTTCGCGGCCCCGTTACCACTTACGCGGTCAAGCCGCGAGTCGTGCGCGCTCGGCCATATACGCTTCCATGTCCACCGCCTCCAAGCGGCCATGGTTTAGTTTCACAACCTTGTTGCACTCTTTGGCAATCAGGTCAGGCGAGTGCGAGGCGAGCACCAGAATGCCCGATTTGGACACCACGTCTCGCATGCGCTGCTCGGCTTTCTCGGTGAACTCGGCGTCGCCTACGGACAGCCATTCGTCCATGAGCAGGATGTCTGCCTCGACGCTGGTCGAGATAGAAAAAGCCAGGCGCATCATCATGCCGGTGGAGTAGGTGCGCACAGGCATGTCCACATACTGGCCGAGTCCGCTGAATTCGCAAATCTCGGGCGTACGCTCGTCGATCTCCTTCTTGCTCATGCCCATCACCAGGCCGCGCAGCATGATGTTCTCTACACCCGTCGCGTCCATCTCGATGCCCAGTGATGGATCGATAAGGCTCGACACGCTCCCTTCCCGCCGGAACTCACCTGCCGAGGGTTCGTAAACGCCCGCCAGGGTGCGCAGCAAGGTCGACTTGCCGGCGCCGTTGTGCCCAATGAGACCCAACCGATCACCGCTGCGCAGTTCGAGATTGATGTCGCTGAGGGCCTGGACCACGGTAACACCGGTCTCTTTGCCAAAACGCCCGCCCGTCACGGAGGCCGCAAGCGTCTTCTTCAGTGAGGCTGCGCCCGCACCGTAAATGGGGAAATTGACGGCGACGTTCTTGAGTGAAATGGATGCCATAGATCAGAGCCAGTAAACAACGCGGCGGCGGTACTTGATGAAGAGCAGTGTGGACCCAACAACGCTCACCGCGGTCCACGCCAGGATGCCGAACCAGCTGTGCATCTCCGCCACGCCGCCCATCAGCGGCGTACGCAGCAGATCAAGCATTTGTGCAAAAGGGTTCCACAAAACGTATTGGGCGCGTTGCGGCAGGCTTTCGGGCAGCCAAAAAACCGGTGTCAGGAACATCAGCATCTGCATGATGCTGTTCACGATCTGCGTCACGTCGCGAAAACGGGTGCAGATCAGCCCAAGCAGCAGGCCGATCGCATGTGCATTGATGACCGCGATCACCATCGCGGGAACGATCAGCAGTGCCGACCAAGACAGCGAAATGCCCGCCCAGAGAGCGACCGGCACATACAGGATGATCTGGTGGGCAAACTGGATCAGGTTGCGCGCAATGCTTCGCCAGACAAAAAGGCTGATCGGAAAGTAGCCCTGCTTCAGGTAGTTGGACGAGCCCACGAACGCGTTGCACGCTTCGGAGACCACGCTGGAAAAAAAGGCCCAGAAGATGATTCCGAGTGCAAGGTGAGGAAAGAACTTTGAAAGTTCCGTGCCGAAAAGCGAGCTATAGAGCGGACCCATGCCGCCAATCATTGCTCCCATGCTCAGCGTGAGCCAGAGCGGGCCGAGCATCGAACGCCGATAGCGAAGAACGATGTCAAACCAGGCCAGCGTCCACCAGATGTCGGTGCGGCGCGTCCCTTCCCACCAGTCGGATAGGGCGCTACGGTGGAGATTTGAGTGAATTTCTTGGGTCATGCGCGTCCGTAGGTGTCTGCGAGCCTGACGATATCGTCCTCGCCAAGGTAAACACCGCACTGGACTTCGATAAGCACCAATAGTTCTTCGCCGATGTTGGTCAAACGATGTTTCTCCTTCAATGGGATATGGCGGTATTCGCCCGGCCCGGTGACATGTTCGATGTCGCCGATCTGCACGATGCCCCGCCCTTGCACCACCACCCAATGCTCGGAGCGCTGGTGGTGATACTGCAAAGACAGCGATTCTCCGGGTTTGACCGTGATTCGCTTGACCTTGTAGCTATCTTCTTCCTTGAGTGTTGCATAGGTGCCCCATGGGCGGTGCACCACGGAGGGCAGATGAACCGCCTCGTGCTTGCGAGACTTCAGCGTGTCGACGATCTTTTTGACTTCCTGGGCGCTGTTCTTGTGGGCAACCAGCAGCGCGTCGGGAGTGTCGACAATGACGAGGTCGTGAACGCCCAGCGTCGCCACCAGTTTCGGAATATGGCTGTCGACCTGCACATGGGTGCCGGTGGTGTCGATCGCCACGACGTCTGATGGCATGGTGTTGCCGCTCGCATCTTGGGGCTGGGCTTTTGCCACCGCAGGCCAGGAGCCCACGTCGCTCCATTGGAACTTGGCCGGAACCACGTGCACGTTGTCGGCCGGCTCCATCACTGCGTAGTCGATGCTGATGTCGGGCTGGAGTCCGAAGGCATGCAAATCGAACTGGATGGTGTTGCCTTGGTGCGCCGAGCTCTTCAGCGCTTTTTTGGCGGCGTCCAGCAGTTCGGGCGCGTACTTCTCAAAGGCGGCCACTATGGCGTTTGCCGTGAAGCAGAACATCCCGCTGTTCCAGTAATAGCGTCCGGTAGCCAGATACTCCTGTGCGGTCTGCAAATCAGGCTTCTCGACAAAGCGCTTGGCCGGTTGACTCGACCGCGAGACCTGGGCCACTTCGATATAGCCGAAGCCGGTGTCCGGACTCGTCGGGCTGATGCCGAATACAACCAGCGCTCCTTGCGTGGCAAGTTTGAAAGCCTGACTGGCACTCGCGACGAAGGCTTCGACATCGGGCACGAGGTGATCGGCGGACAGCACGAGCATCACGGTTTCGCCACCGAATTTCTCGATGCATTGCAGCGCCGCGAGCGCGATGGCGGGACCCGTATTGCGGCCCTTCGGCTCGAGAAGCAGCGTGGCGTCCGGCGGGTCGGCCATTTGGCCCAGCACGTCCTTGGTCAGGAAGAGATGATCCTTGTTCGTAACAATCATCAGATCACCGGTGCCGCAGGCTTGGCCGCGTTCGATGGCCTGCTGCAGCAGCGTAGAGCCGCCCAGCTTCATAAAAGGTTTTGGAAACGCCTGCCGTGATGCTGGCCAAAGTCGGGAGCCTGCCCCCCCCGAGAGCACAACTGAAAGTACGTGCATTTTTTATAGGAGTGTGAAGAAGGGGATAATTTTACCGGCCTTGCTCCAAAGGGCCCGTAACCAGTGGAAGCCTCTATTTTTGTGACCTCGAGCAATGTTCAGTAAGCCCACGCTGCCAGCCGCGCAGCCCCATATTCGGCGAAGAGGGCTTGAAAACGGCTTGAGCAGTGCGCAGCTTCAACGCCGGATCGCCTTGCTCGAGCACGAGACGCAGTCCCTCGAAACGCGGTTATTGGAGATGCAGCAGTCCACCAGTTGGCGCATCACGGCGCCGCTGCGCTGGGCCAGCCGGTATCTTCAGCGGGTCGTGCGCGGTGCACCCTTGCCGCAGGTCGAAGAACGAGGAGATTACGCGGATTGGGTCGAGCGTTACGACAGGATCGATCTGGCCGACACCGATCGCAGGCGCCGCGAAATCGATGCATCGCCGAAACGCCAGCGTTTGCTGCTGCTGCCCGCAGGCGAACTGAGCGAAGGCACACTCGACGCGCAGTTGTACAGCGAATGGACGCAAATGCCGGCCGGATCCTTGCCCCAGGGCTTCAATGCGGCGGCCTCCGCCGACTGGGTCATCTGGATCGAACCAGGCTGCACATTGCCGTCGCATGCACTCTGGGTCATCGCCCAACAGAGCACTGCGCACCCCGAGGCCCGCCTGATCTATGCCGATGAAGACGAGCTGGATGCGAACGGTCGGCGCATCAATCCTTTTTTCAAGCCCGACTGGAATCCGGACCTTTTCCTCAGCCGCAATCTCTTTGCTTCGTGGGTTGCCATCGAGGCCCACCTGTTCGATGAATCCGGCGGAGTTCGTGCGGAGCTGCCGCCCCCCGAGCAGGGCTATGACCTCGCGCTGCGCTGTGTGGAGCGGGTTGGCAGCGAGCAGATACGCCACATCCCATACGTGCTCGCCCACCGCCGTGCTTCTGAGGTCGAGTTCGGTGGTCGGCCTGGAGGCGTTGCCGTATTGAATGCCCATTTCATGCGAACGGCCACCGCAGCCAGGGCCGAGGCCACGCAGTTTGGCTATCGCACCCGTTATGCGTTGCCATCTTCGCCGCCGCTGGTTTCGCTGATCATCCCGACGCGCAACGCGCTGCCGCTGGTACGGCAGTGCATCGAGAGCATCGTGCTCGAGACAGACTATCCGAACTACGAAATTCTTCTGGTCGACAACGGATCGGACGACCCTGAAGCGCTTGCCTACTTCGCCGCGCTGAATGCGCAGCAGGGCATCACCGTCATCCGTGACGATCGTGCGTTCAACTATTCGGCGCTGAACAACGCGGCAGTTGCGAGGGCGCAGGGCGAACTTGTCGCGCTGCTCAACAACGACATTGAGGTCATCTCGCCCGGCTGGCTCGCGGAGATGGTGTCGATTGCCTTGCAGCCGGGAGTGGGCGCTGTCGGCGCGAAGCTGCTTTATCCCGACACGACTGTCCAGCACGGGGGCGTGATTCTGGGTGTCGGCGGCATCGCAGGCCACGCCCACAAGCACTTGGCTCGTTCGGATCCCGGCCATGGCGGGCGTGCGCAGCTTGCGCAGTCTTTCAGCGCCGTGACTGCCGCCTGCCTGGTTGTGCGCAAGGCGCTTTACGAGCAAGTGGGAGGACTCGACGAGGAACACCTCACGGTGGCCTTCAACGACATCGACTTCTGCCTGCGCCTTCGCGAAGCCGGTTACCGCAACGTCTGGACGCCTGAGGCCGAACTGTTCCATCACGAATCGGCGACGCGTGTTTCGGATTTCTCCGGGCCGGCGCTGCAGCGCTTTCTTCGTGAAGAGCAGTTCATGCGCCGGCGCTGGGGCGCGCTGCTGAAGGCCGACCCCGCTTACAACCCCAACCTGAGCCTCGCCGCCGAGGATTTCAGCTACGCTTGGCCGCCCCGAACCCCTTGGCTCCCCCCTTCGACATGACAGCAGGCCCGAACGCCGCCGCGCCAACACCCCCCTTTGTTTCCGTCGCCCTTTGCACCCACAACGGCGCGCGTTTCCTGCGCGAACAGGTGCGAAGCATCTGCCTGCAGACCTTGCCACCGGTGGAAATCGTGCTGTCCGACGACGCATCGACTGACGGCTCGGTGGAGGTGGTGCGCGCTGCGGTGGCCGAGTGCGCAGCCGAGCGGCCGGAGCATCCTGTGGCCCTGCGCATTTTCGAGAACAGGCCGGCGTTGCGCGTGGTCAAGAACTTCGAGCAGGCGATCGGCGCCTGCACCAGCGGCCTCATCGCGCTCAGCGACCAGGACGACGTCTGGCTCCCTGACCGCCTCGCGCAGATGGTGCCGCTTTTCGAACGCGATCCGAAGCTGCTGCTCTTGCACACCGATGCACGCCTGGTCGATGCCGAACGTCGCGACCTGGGCCATACGCTTTTTCATGCGCTCGAGGTCACGCCATCCGAAATCGAGCGCATCCATGGCGGAAACGCATTCGACGTGTTCCTTCGGCGCAACCTCGTGACCGGCGCGACCACGGTGTTTCGCCGCTCGCTGCTCGAGCACGCACTGCCCCTGCCAGTCGAATGGGTGCACGACGAATGGCTGGGAATCATCGCCTCGGCCATCGGGCGAGTCGACCTGCTGGAGCAGCCGCTGATCGACTATCGCCAGCACGAGTCGAACCAGATCGGGGCGCGGCGCGACACCTTTGCAGCCAAGGTGCGAAAGGCCCTGGCTTCCAGGGGCAGCACGCACGTCGAGCGGGCCTTCAAGGCCGAATTGCTCCTCGCGCGGCTGCAGGAATTCGGAGACGCGGTCTCGCCAGAGATTCTCGCGAAGGTGCGCAGCAAGATCGAACATCAGCGCTTTCGCGCCGCGTTGCCCGCATCGCGGATCGCCCGTTGCCTGCCGATCCTTCGCGAAGCCATGACCGGGCGCTACGACAAGTTCGGCCGCGGCTTTCGGGGTGTGGTTCGCGATCTGTTCGAATCTGTGTAGGCTCGCCTGCCACCGAACCGCGTTCTTCCAGAAAAACAATGACCCCAATGAATTCCTCTCCAACATCCGTCGCCAGCGGCACCGGGGTTGCGCCCACCGTGGTGGTGATCATCCCGTTCTACAACGGCGCCGATTTCATCGAGCGTTCGGTTCGCAGCGTGTTCGAACAGTCCGTGCCGGCGAACGAAGTGATCGTGGTCAACGACGGCTCCCGGCCTGAAGAGCGCGCGGCGCTTGACACACTCGCGGCCCGTTATCCCTTCCGCATCCTGGACAAGGAGAACGGCGGCCAGGGCTCGGCGCGCAACGCCGGAGTGGCTGCTTCCACGTCCGAGTACATCTGCTTTCTCGACCAGGATGATTTTTATCTGCCTAATCACATTGAGATACTGGTCGAAGCGATTCCCGCTAAGGAGGCGCGGTTCGGCTTTGTCTATGCGGATCTCTACGAGGCCGATGCGGACGCCAATGTGGTCCGGACTGGTGTGGTCAAGCTGGGCGCCAAATCGCACCCCAAAACGGATCTCTTCGACCTGCTGCGCCACGACATGTTCGTCCTGCCATCGGCCAGCCTGATCAGCCGAACCGCCTTCGATGCTGTTGGAGGGTTCGATCCGCAGTTCACGGGGTATGAAGACGATGATCTTTTTCTGAGGATCTTCAGGAAAGGCTACACCAACCATTTCGTCGATCGGGCCGTGACGGTCTGGTGCATCCACACCGCCAGCACTTCGTTCGGCGTTCGCATGGTCCGCAGCCGTTTCAGGTATTTCATGAAGCTGGCCGCGGCCTTTCCGGACGAGCCGCGGCGCTCGCTGTACTACCTGCGCGATTACCTGGTGCCGCGTTTCCAGGCGTACTTCGTCGACCACGCGATCGATTCGGCCAAGCACGACAACGAATACCGCGCCGAGATGCTCGACATCCTGGAGCAGTACGCCACGGTGGTCCTCGCCAATCCATCGGTGGGCCGCAAGTCCAAGCTCAAGCTGCGCATGGTCATCTTCCTGCTGCGCCGCGTTTCGCCTTCGACGGTGGCGGCGATCGGTTCCCTGACCAAGGTGCCGGGGCTGCGCACGGTCAGGCGCCTGCTCGACTGATGGCGCCTGGTGTCCGGGCGAACTGAGCGGCCGACCTTGCCTTCATCGGCCGTGGCGCTCGAGCAGGATGTCGTCGAGGTAGGGCAATGTCCGAGCGTAGTCCGATCGAAAATGGTCGCGATCTTTGTACACCGGCGTCCCGTCGGCCAGTGCCCGGATGCAGTGATTCTCGGGGCACAGGAAAGGCAGCGGATCAACAATCGATGCACCGCTGCTGTTGGCGATCTCGGCCATGCGCTGGTTGAGGTTGTTCTGCGTTGTGCGAAGCGCAATGTGAGGGGTCATCCGCCCGACGTGCATGGTGCCGAGCCGATGGCCGCTGATCAGATGCTCGGGACTGAATTCCAGCCCGATCGGGTTGTCCAGCAGCAGGTAGACCTTCTTCCTCGAAGCGATGCGTTTCAGCAGAATCTCCAGCGAGGCCAGCGATGCGTCCACCCCGCTGCCTTCGCGGAAGAGGAGTTTTTGTGGGCCTGCGCGGAAGTAGAACCCTTCTTCGCTGAGCGCGCCCGTGGCCGGCTGGGCCTGGTCCATGAAATAGCAGTTCCAGCATCCCCCGATCACGACGGTGTCGACATCGTCGGTCAAAGCGTAATCGATGAAGGCCGTTCGCAACTCGTCGCAGCCCGGCGTGGCATCGCGAAAAATACCCGGAACGAAAGGACATCCCGGTGCGGTTGCGAACGTGATCGAGTTCAGCTGCTGCGCTGGATCCTTCGCCAGTTGTGCGGCACGGATCGCATATTGCTGGACGTGGCTGTCGCCCATGATCAAGACACGCTCCTTGCCGGAGCCAACCCGAAAGACGGTCTGTCCGCTTTTCAGTTTTGCCGGGGTTAGGCCCTCCCCGAACACCCAGTTCTTTCGTGCCGCCTCGACCGTGTCGAAGTAAGAGTCGTCCAGGCGGCCTGTGAGCCGGCTCGTCAGAGCGAAGACACCGAGCACAGCCAAGCAGGCCACGGCTGCGCCGAGCGTGCGCACCATGCGCGGCGCTGACGAGGCCCGTGCCGGGCGTTCGACAAATCGGTAGGTGATCCAGGCCAGCAGAACCGCTGTCGCCAACAGAAAGGCGCGCAGGGCTTCGGATGGCAGGCCACCTTCCACGATGCGCGCGAACACGAGCAACGGCCAATGCCAAAGGTAGAGCGGATAACTGATCAGGCCGATCCACACCATCGGCCTGGAGGCGAGCACGTAGCGGTTGAGCACGCCGGTCGGGCCGGCCGCAATGCAGTAGAACGCACCCAGCGTGGGCAGGATGGCCCAGAACCCCGGAAAAGCCTTGTTGCCGCGGATGTAGGCGAGACCCAGGCCGATCAGCACCAGCCCGGCAATCGACTGCGCATGGCGGCCCCAGCCCGGCTTAGGCAGGGGCCGGTGCAGCCGCATGTACGCCAGCATGCCGCCGATCATCAGTTCCCAGAAGCGCGACAGCGGCGAATAGAACGCCGCCGTGCGGTGGCTGTGGATCGTCGAGACGTTCAACAGGAACGACAGGGCCGCCACGGCCCCCACGACCGCGAGCACGCGCCACTTGCGCTTCCACGCCAGGCCCAGCAGCACGGGCCAGAAGATGTAGAACTGCTCTTCGATGGCCAGCGACCAGAGATGCAGCAGCGGCTTGGTCTCGGCCGCATTGTCGAAGTAGCCGGCCTCGCTCCAGAAGGCGAAGTTCGAGACGAAGCCGGCACCCGCCGCCACATGCTTGCCGAGCTGCTCCCATTCGTGCGGCAGCAGCGCATACCAGCCGAAGGCAAAGGTTGCCGCCAGCACCAGGACCAGCGCCGGAAAGATGCGCTTCACCCGCCGCGCGTAGAACTCGCGGTAGCTGAATCCGTCGCCCTCGAAGCTGCCCAGGATGATCGTCGTGATCAGGAAACCCGAGATGACGAAGAAGATGTCGACACCGATGAAGCCGCCCTTGATCCACTGCGGAAACGCGTGGTAGCCGAGCACCGAAAGCACCGCGACGGCGCGCAGGCCGTCGATGTCGGGTCGGTATTTGGGGTGAACCAGGTGGGCGTGTTCCTGCGGGGATGTCGGGCTGCTGGTTGTCGTCATCGTTGTCGTGTGGGATGGGAAAGCGGCTCTGCTGCGGGCTTCCCGGCCCCGGATTGTCTTCGCAAACGCAGAAGCGCCTTTTTCAGGGCTGGCGAGGGCGCGCCCGCAGGTAGCGCCAGAACACCGCCGAGCTCCACACCTTTATCAGGCTGGTCACGTGCCAGTAAAGGTGCTTCTTGCTGCTGCGGCTGGCGCGCTGGGCCTCGTGGCGTGCGAGCAGGTCTTCCCCCACCTGCAGCTTCCAGCCTGCCAGCTGGGTCCTTGCGCAGATGTCGAAGTCTTCGCCGTACATGAAGAAACGTTCGTCGAAGCCGCCGATCTGGCGGTAGGCGTCGCTTCGAAACAGCATGAACAGGCCCGGAATCCAGGCCGGCACCGCCGGGCGCACATAACCGGGCTTGCGCCGGGTGAGGATCTCGAGCGGCGTGATGATCGCGCGGTGCTGCTCGGGGGTGCGCTTGCCCGGCTCCAGAATGCGCGGCGTCAAGAGGCCGGCATCCGGCGCGGCCTGTGCGAGCAGCGGGGCCAGCACGTCGCCATCGAAGCGGATGTCCGGGTTGAGCACCAGGAACCATGGCGTGTCGCAGCGCTCGAACGCCTGGTTGTGGTTGGCCCCAAAACCCTTGGGGCTCGCGTTTTCGATGCGCTCGATGGCAAACCCCCATTCCAGGCCGGCCAGCAGGTCGGGTTCGGGGATGTTCAGCGTGAGCACTACCTTGGCGGTCGAGGCCCGGCTGAAGCGGTCGAGTTGCTCGAGCAGCGGCAGCACCAGCGCGAGCTGGCCGTGGCTGACGATCGAGACGGTGATCGGGGGTTGGGAGGGGGAGGGCGCTGGCATGGTCTAATTTCGCTCGGGAATTCTAGGGTTCCCCAACACCCACACATGATTGCTCTGATCGTCATCAGTTTTTTCGTCTCCGCCTTTGCGGTCCAGCTGTTCATGCGCCGCGCGCGCAGGCATGCCCGGCTCTACGGCACCGACATGCCCCAGCGCTTCCACAGGGGGCACGTGCCGCGGCTCGGCGGGGCGGGCATCCTGCTCGGCATGGGCGCGGCCTGGCTGGCTTCCGGCATCACCGGGACGGATCCGTTCAACGTGTCCTGGCCGGTCAAGACGTCGATGCTCACGCTGCTGTGCATTGCGCCGGCGGTGCTCGCGGGCATCGTCGAAGACGTCACCCAGAACGTCAGGGTGCGCTACCGGCTGGGGCTCACCATCGGATCCGCCTTGCTCGCCTGCTGGGTGCTCGGGCTCAGCCTGTCGCGCACCGGCATCGAGACGGTCGACGGGTGGCTGGCCATGGTTCCGTATGGCGCCGTGCTGTTCGCGGCCCTGGCCATCGGAGGCCTGCCGCATGCCTTCAACATCATCGACGGCTACAACGGCCTCGCGGGCACCGTGGCGGTGCTGGTCTGCCTGGCCATTTCGCACGTGGCCCTGCAGGTGGGCGATCGCCAACTGGCGGCCATGATGGTGTGCCTGGTGGGCGCCACCGTCGGTTTCCTGATCTGGAACTATCCGCGCGGCAAGATCTTTGCCGGCGACGGCGGCGCCTACGTGTGGGGCATGGTCATTGCCGTGGCCTGCGTGACGCTGGTGCAGCGGCACCGCGTCGTTTCGCCGTGGTTCCCGATGCTGCTGCTGATCTACCCCGTGTGGGAGACGCTGTTTTCCATCTACCGCAAGTTGGCGCGCGGGCAGTCGCCCGGCACGGCCGATGCCCTGCACTTTCACCAGTTGATCTTCCGCCGCATCGTGCGGGTGGCATTTGCCGACGACGAAGCCCGGCAATTGCTTGCACGCAACAACAGGACTTCGCCGTATCTGTGGATGTTTGCGGCGCTGTCGGTGGTGCCGGCCGTGCTGTTCTGGAACAACACCATCGTGCTCATGCTGTTCTGCCTGCTGTTTGTCACGACCTATGTGGGCGCCTACCTCATGATCGTGCGCTTCAAGGTGCCGCGCTGGTTGCGCCCCTGACCGCGCTTTCTTTGCGAGAATTTCTTCTCATCGTCCTTCGCTTTGGAGCCTGATCGCCCATGACCGACCCCGTCCTCAACATCCCCCCGCGCGACAAGGCCGAGATCCTGGCCCAGGCCTTGCCGTACATCCGCAAGTTCCACGGCAAGACCATCGTCATCAAGTACGGCGGCAACGCCATGACCGACCCGGCACTGCAGGCCGACTTCGCGGAAGACGTGGTGCTGCTCAAGCTGGTCGGCATGAACCCGGTGGTGGTGCACGGCGGCGGCCCGCAGATCGAGGCGGCGCTCAACCGCCTGGGCAAGAAGGGCAGCTTCATCCAGGGCATGCGCGTCACCGACGCCGAAACCATGGAAGTGGTCGAGTGGGTGCTGGCCGGCGAAGTGCAGCAGGATATCGTGGGCCTGATCAACCAGGCCGGCGGCAAGGCCGTGGGCCTGACCGGGCGCGACGGCGGCATGATCCGGGCGCAAAAGCTCAAGATGGCGGACCGCTCTGACCCCAACCTGCACCATGACGTGGGCCAGGTGGGCGACATCGTCTCCATCGACCCCAGCGTGGTCAAGGCACTGCAGGACGACGCCTTCATCCCCGTCGTCAGCCCCATCGGCTTTGGCGAGGAGAACGAGAGCTACAACATCAATGCCGACGTCGTCGCCGGCAAGCTCGCCACCGTGCTCAAGGCAGAGAAGCTCATGCTCCTGACCAACACCCCCGGCGTGCTCGACAAGGACGGCAAGCTGCTCACCAACCTGAGCGCACGCGAAATCGACGACCTGTTCGCGGACGGCACCATTTCTGGCGGCATGCTGCCCAAGATCGAGGGCGCGCTCGATGCGGCCAAGAGCGGCGTGAACGCGGTGCACATCATCGACGGCCGCGTGCCGCACGCCATGCTGCTCGAAATTCTGACCGACCAGGCCTACGGCACGATGATTCGCGCGCGCTGAGGGCGCTTCCGGGCTGGTGGGCCGTCGGATCTAGCCGTTCACCCTGGCAACCGCGGGTTTCCGGCCCAGGAATTCGAAGCCCGCGGCGCCAACTTCCTGCACCGACTGGGGCAGCTTTTCGAAATCGGTCCAGAGGGGCGTGCTGCGCAGCGAGGGATCGCGCCACAAGTCCACGAGTTCGCCCGTGGAGGCATCCCGGAAGCGCTCGGCGGCTTCGTCGGACACGTTGGCGCGAAGCGCCTGCTCGCACTCCGACGCGAGCCAGCTGACGGCGTGGTTGGGCGAAAAATTCTCCGACACCCGGACTCGCTCGGCTTCGAACTCCCGAAACCACTGCTCCAGCCCGTACCGGGTGCAGTTGAAGAAGTGCCACGGCCGTTCGTGCAGCGGCTGCATGAACGCGGTCCGAACCAGGATGCGGCCACCGGGCTTCAGTACCCGCAGGAGCTCCGCCGCCACCTTCTGCGGTTCGCGATAGTGCTCGAAGGCGTTCATGACGATCGCCGCGTCGAAGACTCCGTCGTCGAACGGGAGCACGTGGGCGTCCGCAACCACGTCCGTATGCCTGAACAGGCTGTACTCGACCTCGACCACGTTCTCGATTTTCTCCTGCGAGCCTCCGCCGCTGAGATTCAGGACCCATCCCTTGGTGCTCTTTGCAAGCTTCAGAGCTTCGGGCGGCAGCGGGTTGCTGACATGATCGACGGGCTTCACCTCGGGCTCGCCGAGTTCCTCGCAAAGAACCGGTCGGCCTTGGAAGATGGGCCAGGTCCTCCAGCCGTCCACGGTCACCAGGGTGCCCCGCTCCGCGTCGTGCGCCAACTTGAGTCCCGTCTTGGGACAGCGAAGTATCGGAAGCAGCGTTTGAAGCCGCGACTTCACAGTGTCGTCGCCCAGGCGCACCTGCAGGGCCGGCGGTTTGCGGGCAAGCCGCTCGTCGATCAGCGACACCCAGGGATGCTGGGCCTTGAAGTTCTCGATCAGGCGGCGATAGTTCTCTGGAACCGTCGTCTCGGCCTTGATCATCGAACCCGCATGCACGCGGTAGTCCGCGAGCGTTTGCGGTTCCCGGAATCCGCGCTGGCCTTGCTCGGCGAGCCGGCACCAGAAGTCGTAGTCCTCCCATCCGTGGCGAACGTGGTTGTAGCCACCGACGATCGCCCACGCTTCCTTCGAGACGAGCGCCATTGCGTCGATGTAGTTGCCCGCCACGAAGCGCTGCGGCTCGTAGGAGGCTTCGCCGAGCATGGCGCTGGAGGCGCCGAAGTGCTGGATGGTCGGATAGACGAATGCGACGCGCTCGGCGCGGAGGGCGCGGCGCAGTTCTTCGCAGCACTTTGCCCGCAGCCGGTTGTCCGCGTCCAGGGGAAGCACGTAGCAACTGTCCGCCAGATGGAAGCCAGCGTTGCGCGTCAAGCCCAGGCCGCAGTTCGACTCATGCTGCGCGACCACCACGCGGTTGAAGCGCGTGGCGTGCTGCCGGACCCATGCCAGCACTGTGTTCAGCGAATCGTCGGTCGAGCAGTCGTCCACCACCACGAGGTCCAGTACCGCCAGTGTCTGTGCCCGGACGGATTCCAGTGCTTCGGTGATGAACTGTTCGTAGTTGTAGAGCGGAATGACGACCGAGACCTCTGCGAGCTCGCTCTCGCCGGCCCTGTGTTCGAACAGCACTTTCAGAGGCATCAGGCTGGGCCGGCGAACCGGCGCCGAGCGAACGCGTGCGTCGAGCGCAAAGGCCCGTGCGGCCAGGGCGTCGCCTTGCAGCTGGTCAAGCACGCGGCCGAACTGCGCGGCGCGCTGCAGAGGTCCATACGAAGCCATGGCGCGCAGGAAGGCCGCCGAACCGATGCTCGCCCTGAGCGCCTGGTCCCCGGCAAGGGTTGAAAGGTAGTGATACCAGTCGTCGGCGGTGGTCGCCAGAAAACCCGAGACGCCATGTTCCATCGCCCGCGTGAAGGGGCCGGTCGGAGAAGCGATGGTCGGAACATCGACCAGCGCGGCTTCGAAGAATTTCAATTCGCTCTTGGCTTCGCAGAATGGATTGCCGAATTCGAGCGGCGCAATGTTGATGTCGAAGCGCGCTATTTCCCGCGGCAGCGTTTCCAGTGTCTGGAAGGGCCGCCACTCGATGCGGTGCTCCAGGCCGGCCATCGCGGGGTATTCCTCCACGTCGACCAGGCGCATGCCCGATTCGGTCTGGAACAGCACCAGGCGGCACAGCTCGTTTTCGCGGAGCAGGCGCGCAATCGCCTCGATGGCAAGCCCCAGGTCGCGCTGATGCGTTCGCGATCCGCCGGCGTAGCCGATCCGCACCAGGTTGTCGGGCCGCGCGCTACGCCATTGCGTTGCACTGCGCCTGGACAGTTCGAAAGTCTGGTCGTCGAAACCATTCAACAACACATGGGTGGTCTTGCCCGCGCAGCGCATGTGGTAGGCCAGCTCCTGGGTGCTCGCAACGCACACGTCGGCCGCGAGCATGGCCCTGCGCACGCTTGCGAAGAGCTCGCGCACCGCTTCTTCCGGGTGGGCGTTGGACCTGATGCCATCGATCACCTTGGTATCGGCCAGATCCGGTTCGATCATCAGGTCGTCGATGTCGAACACCACCTTCTTGCCTTGCGTATGCATCAGCCCTATGGCTTTTTCGAGAACGGGACTCCACTGAGTGCGCCAGAGGATCATCACGTCGTGCCTTGAAGTCAGCTGGAGCTGCGTTTCGAGCTGGTCCTGCCGCACCCACTCGGCCGCGACGCCATTCATGCGTGCTGCCTCCAGGTAGCGCGCCACGCGATATTGATGGCCTGGCGTATCCGCCTCGCCGGAAACGTAGAAGATCGAGAAGGCCCGGCTCGGCAACGGGGGCAGAACCGAGTCTTCCTTGTCGTCCCCGCGCAGGCCGGCGCGCCGGCCTTCCCGCGCACCGACCAGCATGTAGTGAAGCAGAGGATTGAAGCCCGCTGCGTCCGCGTAGTGCGCTGTGTATTCGGAGCCGGAGAACCACGGACCAGGGTCGCGACCTTCGCTTGCACCGTAGGCGACGTAGTGTTCCGCAGGGTCTACGCCAGAGGTCGCCACGTCGGGGTAGGTGTTCAGATACCAGTCCCGATCGAAGTAGGGTGAGAATCTAACGGTCTCTACTGTCGCAAGATCGACACGCCGGCCGGCAAGGCGCTTGGCAAGCAGCCGGAGACGCTTACGCATCTTGGCCTTCACCCTCAAAGAGGGATCGATCCGAAGGCGCGTAAAACGTTCGATCAGGGAGTTGGCGAAGTCTTTCCGTGCGAGCACCGCCCGCTTTTGAATAGTGATCTCTTCGCCGGCTTCCTTCAAATCTTCTCGCGCCTTGTTGAGGTCGGTTGCCAACTGGGTCACGACATTCCGTAGCTCCGCCACGCGCCTGCTTGCCTGCTCGTGTGCGAAGCTCGTCGCCCGAGCAGCAGCTTCCGCCTGGGCCGCCTTGGCTCCCGCATCGCCCGCCTGCTTTGTCAACGCCTCCAGTTGAGCGGCCTTATCGGCAACCTCATGGGACAACGCGATTACTTCACCCTCGGCGCGTGCGCGGGCTTCGGCTTCGGCGAGCCGGGCTGCCGCCACTTGGGCAAGTTCGGCTTCAACAGGGGCCCGAAGGGCATTGGTCTCATGGATGCGCTGATTCAGTTCGGCCGAACCGAGCTGCTCGCGTGTGGTGACGAACCAGCGCGCGCCCAGATGCGCAAAGCGGGTCCTGGCGGCATCTGCCTGTTCCGGTTCCAGGTTGCACAACGCCATGGCTGCCGCAGGTGCGTGCTTTCCGACCGCCAGGATGCCGAGGCCATGCCCATGCAGGAACTCGAAAGAGGGGTAGTTTTGTGACTGCTCTGCGAAAAAGCGGAAGACTCCGAAATTGCCACTGCGAACATTCGTGTCATGGAACAGGACCACGGCCTTGTCTGACAGCTTGGGAAGCCAGGTCTCGAAGTCGTGCTTGACCGCCTCGTAGGTATGGAAGCCGTCAATGTGAAGCAGGTCGATGGAGCCCTCGGGGAAATAGGGCAGTGCGTCGTCGAAGGTCGACTTGAGAAGTTCGGAGAACGAGCTGAAGTGCTTGTCGTGAAAATCACGGAGCTCGTAGTAGACCTGCGAGTCGAAATGTCCGGCGTGCTCGTCGCCGGCCCAGGTATCGACCGCGTAGCAGCGCGTCGCCGACTTGAGCCGGGCCACGGCTTCGCAAAAGGCGGCATACGACACGCCGTTGTGCGTGCCGAGCTCCACCAGCAAGCCTGGCCTGCATGCGGCCACGATCCAGAACGCAAACGGCGTATGGGTCCACCAGGCGCTCGCCTTGCCGAGCAGGTGCGGTGTCCAGAAGAGTGGATCCAGCACAGGGTGCGTCAGAACGTCGAGCGATTTGTCGATCGTCGGAAGAATGATGGTGGGTTCTTTCATTGTTCTCGCCCAGACGCGTCCGAGCCTCCGCTAGATTCGGTTTGATGAAACTGCCGGTGTCAGCGTGCGAGCTGCCAGCGTGGATCGACGTTGTTTGCCAACTGGGCGCCGGTGAGCCAGTCCAGCAGCACATTCGGGTTGTGATAGGGGTCGTTTTCGAAGCGATCGATCCACTTGGCGCTGGTGTAGTCCTGCTCGCGCCGGGCTCGCTTCTGCTTTTCTTCCGAAGCGTGGTCGTGTCCGCGCGACGCGCTTTCAAGGTGCAGCAGGGATGCAAATGGCGTGCAGATGTTGCGGTACCCCGCATCGCTCACCTTGAGGCAAAGGTCAACGTCGTTGAAGGCCACCGCCAGATGCTCGCCGTCAAATCCCCCGACCTGCTCGAACACCGCGCGGCGAACGGCGAGGCAGGCCCCGGTCACCGCCAGGTACCCTCGCGTGCCCGCAAGACGCCCGTCCACTCCGGAGTCCGTGGCGTCGTCTGTGCGGCACACATGCATTGCGAGCGGTCCGCGCTGCAGGATGACGCCGGCGTGCTGGACGGTGCCGTTGCCGTAGAGGAGCTTTGCGCCCACGCAGCCAATGTCCGGCCGCATGACTTCGCCAACCATTTCGCGCAGCCACCCGGCATCCAGCACTTCGATGTCGTTGTTCAGGAAAAGCAGCACCTCGCCAGTCGAAGCTTGTGCGCCTGCATTGTTGATGGCCGAAAAATTGAAAGGGCCGGGAACGCGCAGCACGCGAACGCGAGGATCACCGCGTAGTTCCGCGAACAAGGCCATGGTCGCCGGCTCGATGCTGTCGTTGTCGAGAATGATGACTTCGAAGTCGGGATAGTCGGTTTGCTCGAGCAAACCATTCAGGCAGGTCCTGACCAGGCTCGCACGGTCGCGGGTCGGCACAAGCACACTCACCCGGGGCGCAGGGTTGGGTAGCGGCCTGCGAACGTGGTTGACAAACTCCGCGATGGGCGACGGCCGAACATCGACTGCGGTCCCTGTCTGTTGGAAGGCCGCTGCCGAGGCGACCCGCCTGGCGGCCGCCGCGTAGGTCTCGATGGCGTCCGCGGTGTCGCGCGCATTCAGGACCGGTGGTATCCGCCGGTGATACAGCACCGAGGGCACATGACGGATCTGGCTGCAATGCAATGGCATGGCCACTCTGCAATGCAGATCGTAGAGTGCGGCCGGTTCGAACTCGGAGCCAAAACCCCCGGCGTCCAGAGCGTTTGCGCGCTTCATCACGCACAGGCCATCCAGCAGATCAAACCCCAGTTGCGCCTCCGGATCCCAAGCTGATTTGAACCGCGGCTTGCAGCGGATGCCGTCCTCGGTGATCCAGTCTTCGTCCGAATACACGACCACCGCCTCCGGCCGGTTTGCCAATGCGAGCTGCAGGGAGGAAACGGCTGACGGAGCGAGCCGGTCGCCTGCCAGGATCACTCCGAAAAAGGTTTCAGCCGAATGCTCCAGCGCGATTTTCAGCAACTCGGTGCGGCTTGCCGATGCGCCCGAAACGACGAGGCGAACATTGACCGAATCCTTGACGCACAGGAGCGCCGCGTTGACAGTTGCGGCACGCGAGGGCTGGCACGCCACCACCGCATCGAATCGATGGCACCATTGGACTGAAAGCGACGCCAACGAGTCGCGTAGTTCTTCGTCATCGCCGTTGTCAGCGATGGCGAAGCTGATGCCGTGCTGGTAGGGGAGACTCGCCAGTTCGATACCCAGCGCCGCCTTTTGCGCTTGCAGACACGATGCGCCTTCTTCAGTCCAGGCCCGGTATGCGTCATCCGCAAAAGATGGAAACCGGCGCGCTGCGGCCCAATGGGTATATCGTGCTTGATCGATAGACAAAGTCATTCTCCCAAGTGTTCAAAGGTGAAGCGGTAGCTGGGGTTCTCTGGCGTGCAGAAATCCCGTCGATTCAGAATACCGAGAGAAGCAGCTATGAAAGAGCTGCAGGGGGTAACAGGCTGTTTGAGCCTTGGCTTACTCGATACGGAGGTATGCGTTCGTTACCAGCGTAATCAATTCGAAGTACCGCAGCCTGAAGGACAACGCGCCGTTTTGATCCCAGCGCGTGCCTCGTCGGCTCTCGCTGCAATGCCGCCAATGTGGTCAGCGATCGATGGCTGCAGTGTCGTACCCGTTCGGGTTCCCCTGCTGCCACCGCCAACTGTCCGCGCACATCTGATCGAGCCCGCGTTGCGCACGCCAGCCCAATGTTGCTTCTGCGAGCGACGGATCGCCCCAGTACGCGGGCACGTCGCCCGGCCGGCGCGGGCCGATCTCGTAAGGCAGCATCCGCCCACTCGCGCGTTCGAACGCATGCACCACCTCGAGCACCGAGGCACCGCGGCCGGTGCCGAGATTCAACGTGACCAGGCCCGCTTGTTTCTCCGCGTACCGCAAGGCCTCGACGTGCCCCTCGGCCAGGTCCATCACGTGTACGTAGTCGCGCACGCCGGTGCCGTCGGGCGTCGGATAGTCGTTGCCGTGAATGAGCAGCTTGTCGCGCTGCCCCACCGCCACCTGGCACACGAAGGGCATCAGGTTGTTTGGCTTGCCTTGCGGATGTTCGCCGATGAGGCCGCTCTCATGCGCGCCCACTGGGTTGAAATACCGCAGCAGCGCAATGCGCCAGCTTGGCTCGGCGCGGTGCAGATCGATCAGCGCTTCTTCCACCATGCGCTTCGAGCGCCCGTAGGGGTTGGCCGGCCTGCAGGGCGCGTCTTCCGGAATGGGCGAATGGTCGGGTTCGCCGTACACCGTGGCCGACGACGAAAAAATCAGCGTATGGACGCCTGCCTGCTGCATCGCCGAGGCGAGCACCAGGCTTCCATGTACGTTGTTGTCGTAGTAGGTGAGCGGGTCGGCCACCGAGTCGCCGACGGCCTTGAGGCCCGCAAAATGGATCACGGCCGAGAAGCGTTCGTTGCCCAGCACGCCGTCTAGAAGAGCCCTGTCGCGCACGTCGCCCTCGATCAGCCGCGGCGCGCTGCCGGTGATCTGGCGCAACCGCTCCAGCACGCGGACGTCGCTGTTGCCAAGGTTGTCGAGAATGACCGGCGTGTATCCCGCAGTGGCCAGCGCCACGCAGGTGTGGCTGCCGATGAAGCCTGCACCTCCGGTCACCAGAACGCTGCCTTGGGCCATGTGAACTCTTTCCTGTTTGCAGAGCCTGATTCTGTACGAGCTTTTTGGGGATTGGTTTGCACGCGCTCACTGCAGGCGCCCCTGTGCGAGAATCAATTGATTACATCTTTGCACGCGCTCCCATGCAGAACGAAGAGACAAGCTATCCCGGCGTAGAAACCCAGACAGAGACGCTGACCACTGCCGCTCCGGTGCGAAAGCGACCCAAGCCTGGGGAGCGGCGCGTGCAGATACTGCAGGCGCTGGCGTCCATGCTCGAACAACCCGGCGCCGAGCGGGTGACGACCGCGGCACTGGCTGCGCGGCTGGACGTGAGCGAAGCTGCGCTCTATCGCCATTTCGCGAGCAAGGCCCAGATGTTCGAGGGCCTGATCGATTTCATCGAGCAAAGCGTCTTCACGCTGGTGAACCAGATCCTCGAGCGCGAGGGTGCAACGGGGGGCCAGCAGGCCGCAAGAATCCTGACGCTGCTGGTGCAGTTTGCCGAGCGCAACCCCGGCATGACGCGCGTCATGGTGGGCGATGCGCTGGTGTTCGAGAACGAGCGGCTCCAGCAGCGCATGAACCAGTTCTTCGACAAGATCGAAGCCACCTTGCGCCAGGTGTTGCGCGGCGCCGCCACGGCGGACGGCTCGACCACGCCCACGGTGGACGCCCAGGTGCGCGCTGCGGCGCTCACGGCCTTCGTGGTCGGCCAGTTGCAGCGCTTCACCCGCTCGGGCTTCCGACGCGCGCCTTCGGAGCATCTCGAAGCCACGATCGCGCTGATCGTCGGCTAAGGCGAGGCGCAGCCAGGTGGCGATCCTGGCGATCGGCCGCCTATCGAGACGACAGCTCGTTGCGATGCAGCTGACTAGCCCGCGCCCCAGCTGACCCGCGGCGGCCCGGGAGGGTACCCAGGGGATGGCGCGGGACCGCGCGCCGCACTCGACTTGCCTTGTTGCGAAGCGTACGATCAGTGCCCCCTTGCCGCTGAATCGCGGCGACAAGTCCGTGTTTGTGTGGCTTCTGAACGGAGGTTCGTATGAGCTATCACCTGGAAGGTCGCCTGCTGGAAGTGTGCAACTGCAACGTCCTGTGTCCCTGCTGGATCGGCGAGGACCCCGACAACGGCACCTGCGACACCATCGTCGCCTGGCGCATCGACAAGGGAACCATCGACGGCGTCGATGTGGGCGGCAACACCATCGCCGCCGTGGCACATGTGCCCGGAAACATCCTCGAAGGCAACTGGACGGCGGCGATCTTCGTCGACGACAAGGCCTCCAAGGAGCAAGAGGAAGCGCTCCTCAAGGTCTACACCGGGAAGGCCGGCGGGCCGATCGCCGACTTGGCCGCGCTCATCGGCCAGGTGGTGTCGGTCGAGCGGGCGCCCATTCGCTTCACCGTGAACGAAGGCAAGGGCGAGCTGGAAATCGGCAAGGACTACTACGCCGAACTCGAACCCTACCGCGGCGCGACCGGCGGACAGACCACGCTTTCGGACACCGTGTTCTCGACGGTTCCGGGCGCGCCGGTGTTCGTCGGCAAGGCCCCGACCTACCGCTCGAAGAACGCCGCCCTCGGCATCGATCTCGACATCAAGAACCACAACGCCCTGCAGAGCACCTTCGTCTTCGACTCATGATCCCGATGGCCGGCTCGCCGCTGCGCCACGCCGTCCGCCACCGCCGCGTGTTCCTGCCGGTTCTTGCCGCGCTCGCCACGCTCGCGTGGCTCGTGCTGTGGGCCTGGGCGCGCAGCCCCTACGGGCGCTATCTCGAACACGGCGACTGGACCGTCTCGGGCCCGGCTGCGTTCCTGTGCCAGGCCATTCCCGCCGGCGGCGTGATCGTGCCCGCGGTGCTCTACGCCGCGGCATGGATCCTCATGACGGCGGCCATGATGCTGCCGACCACGCTGCCGCTGTTCAACGCCTTCGATCGGTTGACCACGGGGCGCCCGGACCATGCGCGCCTGCTCGTGATGCTGGGGCTCGGCTACATGGCGGTGTGGGGTGCCTTCGGGCTGCTGGCGCACGGGCTCCATAGCGCGGTGCTGGCGCTGCTCGCGAGCGCGCCCACGCTGGCCTGGCACGGCTGGGTGATCGGCGCCGCGACCATCGCGCTGGCGGGCGCTTTCCAGTTCAGCCGCCTCAAGCACCAGTGCCTCGAAAAATGCCGCACGCCTTTGAGCTTCGTCATCGAGCATTGGCGCGGACAGGCGCAGACACGCCACGCCTTTGCGCTGGGCATGCACCACGGCCTGTTTTGCGTCGGCTGCTGCTGGGCGCTGATGCTGCTGATGTTCGCGCTCGGAACCGGCAGCCTCGGCTGGATGCTTCTGCTGGCCGTCGTCATGGCATTGGAAAAGAACGTTCCCTGGGGCCATCGCCTGAGCGCGCCGCTCGGGTTCGCGCTGCTGGGCTGGGCCGTCTTCATGGTGGCATCGCATGTCTGAAGCCGTGTCCGAGGCGCGCGGCGCCCCGTCCCTCCTGCAGACCATCGTCCTCACCGCGGCGGCCATGGTCGCGTTCGCGGCCAATTCGCTGTTGTGCAGGCTGGCGCTGCAGCATGAGGGCATCGATCCGGCCAGCTTCGGCAGCATCCGGCTGGTTTCAGGCGCGCTCACGCTGGCCCTCGTCGTGCGGCTCAGGGCGCGGCCGCCTTCGCCCGCCCGTGTCGATTGGCTCGCCGCCGCCATGCTGTTCGCCTACGTCGCGTTTTTTTCGTTCGCCTACCTCAGCCTGCCGGCGGGAACGGGCGCGCTGATCCTGTTCGGTGCGGTGCAGCTCACCATGCTCGGCGCGGGCCTGGGCTCCGGCGAGCGCTTCGGACCGGTTGCATGGCTCGGCTTCGTGCTGGCCGCGGGCGGGCTCGTCTACCTGGTGTTGCCGGGGGTCGCCGCGCCGCCGCTCCTGGGCGCCGTGCTGATGGCCGTCGCCGGCGTGGCGTGGGGCGTGTATTCGCTGCGCGGCCGCGGCGTGGCCGACCCGCTGGCCGCCACGGCGCGCAACTTCTTGCGGGCCGTGCCGCTGGCCCTGGCGCTGAGCCTGGTTTTCATCGCCCGCGCCCATGCCGACGCGACCGGCATCGCGCTGGCCGTGGCGTCCGGCGCCCTGACCTCGGGCCTGGGCTATGTCGTCTGGTATGCGGCGCTGGCCCGGCTTTCGGCCATGCAGGCAGCCACCGTGCAGCTGTCGGTGCCGCTCCTGGCCGCGATCGGCGGCGTGCTGCTGCTGTCGGAGGCGATCACGCCGCGGCTGGCGGCTGCGTCGGTGGCCATCCTGGGCGGCATTGCGATCGTGCTGAGCCAGAAGTCGCGCAGCGCACGCCGTTAGCCGCGCAGGCAGGCTGGTTTCTACGCGACGGCCACGCCCACCTTCGAACCGGCCGCGACGATTTCTCCCCACGTTGCATCGTCGAGCCAGATGCCTTCGCGCTCGCGTGCGACGCGCGCCGCGCGCTCCGGCTCGCCGGCGATCTGCACCTGGTCGAAGCCGGCGCCCGGCGGGCTCTGCCTGAGCCAGTCGACAAAGGCGGTCGCCTCCTGCTCGAAGCTGGCCTGGGTTCCCAGCTTGCCGGGGTCGATCAGGATCGTCAGCATGCCGTTGAGCACCGTGCGGGCGGTGTCGGCCGGGCGGTGCCAGGTTCCGCCACCGCTGAGCGCACCGCCAAGCAGTTCGCACGCCATCGCCATGCCGTAGCCCTTGTGCTCGCCGAAGGTCATCAGCGCGCCGAAGAGGCCGTTGGCCTGCGGCACCACCACCACGCCGGGGTCGTTGGTGGGCGCGCCGCGCTCGTCGATCAGGTAGCCGTCGGGCACCCGTTCGCCCTTGTTGTGGGCGACGCGCATCTTGCCCTGGGCGACCCGGCTGGTCGCAAAGTCGAGCAGGAAGGGCTCGGCCCCCGCCAGCGGAATGCCGATGCAGCAAGGATTGGTGCCGAATCGCCCGTCGCCGCCGCCCCATGGTGCCACCACGGGCCGCGACAGCACGTTGACGAAGTGCATCGAGACCAGGCCCTCGGCCGCCGCCATTTCGGCAAAGTGCCCGATGCGGCCCAGGTGATGCGCATTCGCAAGCGTGAAGATACAGCTGCCGTGCTGCTTGGCGCGTGCGATGCCGAGCTCCGTCGCCTGCACGCCGACGATCTGGCCATAGCCATGCTGGCCGTCGATCGCGAGCATCGTGCCGATGTCGGCATTGACCTTGACCGATGCATTGGGCACGAGCCCGCCCTCGGCCACCGCATCGACATAGCGCGGCAGCATGCCCACGCCGTGCGAATCATGGCCGCTCAGGTTGGCCAGCACCAGGTTGCCGGCCACCTGCGCGGCTTCGGTGGGTGTGCTGCCGGCGGCAGTCAGAATTTGGGCGCATTGCGATCGCAACGCTGCGGCGGGAAGGGTCTTGGGCATCAATTGACTCCATGGGTTTGTTCAAGGGCTGCGCAGCAACGCCCGTTCGTGGAACACCGCGGAACCGGCTTTGCCGGGCCGCTGGTGTTGCCCCCGGAGAGGGGGAGGGCGAAGCGACACGAAGTGCGCGCAGCCTGGGGGTGAGCTACATCACGGCGCCGACTTGCCACGGCACGAATTCGTTCTGGCCGTAGCCATGTTTCTCGCTCTTCGAGGGTTCGCCGGACGCTGTCGCGAGCACCAGTTCGAAGATGCGCTGGCCCATCTCCTGGATCGAGCTGCTGCCATCCACGATCTCGCCGCAGTTGATGTCCATGTCCTCTTCCTGCCGCTGCCACAGCGCCGAGTTGGTCGCGAGCTTGAGCGAAGGCGAGGGCGCGCAGCCGTAGGCCGAGCCGCGCCCGGTCGTGAAGCAGATGACGTTCGCGCCGCCGGCCACCTGTCCGGTGGCGCTCACAGGGTCGTAGCCCGGCGTGTCCATGTAGACGAAGCCGTGCGCCGTGACAGGTTCGGCGTATTCGTACACCGCCTCGAGGTTGCTCGTGCCGCCCTTGGCCACCGCGCCAAGCGACTTTTCGAGGATGGTCGTGAGGCCGCCCGCCTTGTTGCCCGGCGAGGGGTTGTTGTTCATCTCGCCTTCGTTGATCTCGGTGTAGTGCTCCCACCACTTGATGCGGTCCACCAGCTTCTGGCCGACCTCGCGCCTGACGGCCCGGCGCGTCAGCAGATGCTCGGCGCCATAGACCTCGGGCGTCTCGCTGAGGATGGCCGTGCCGCCGTGCGCCACCAGCAGGTCGACTGCCGCCCCCAGCGCCGGATTGGCGCTGATGCCGGAGTAGCCGTCAGAGCCGCCGCATTGCAGCCCGATCGTGATGTGCGCCGCGCTGCAGGGCTCGCGCTTCACCGCATTGGCGCGCGGCAGCATCTCGTTGATCAGCGCGATGCCTTTCTCCACCGTCTTGCGTGTGCCGCCGGTGTCCTGGATGTTGAAGGTGCGAAAGTTCTCGCCCTCGGCCAGGTGGCCGGTCGCGAGCCAGGCGTTGATCTGGTTCGCCTCGCAGCCCAGGCCCACCACCAGCACGCCCGCGAAGTTCGGGTGCGTGGCATAGCCCGTGAGCGTGCGTTCCAGGATCTGCATGCCCATGCCCTGCGTGTCCATGCCGCAGCCCGTGCCATGCGTGAGCGCCACGATGCCGTCGACGTTCGGGTAGTCGGCCAGCGCCGAGGGATTGGTCTTGCGCGAGAAGTGATCGGCAATGGCGCGTGCCGCGGTGGCCGAACAGTTCACGCTCGTGAGCACGCCGATGTAGTTGCGCGTGGCCACGCGTCCGTCGGCGCGCCTGATGCCCATGAAGGTCGCCTCGCGCTTCGGGGGCGCGGGCTTCACGTCGGCGCCAAACGCATAGTCGCGCTCGAAGTCCCCCTTGTCGGGACCCATGTCGAGGTTGTGCGTGTGCACGTGCTCGCCGGCCGCAATCGGCTTGCTCGCAAAGCCGATGATCTGGTTGTAGCGGCGCACCGGTTCGCCGGCGGCAATGGCACGCGTTGCCACCTTGTGCCCGGCGGGAATCAGGCCGCGCACGGCGAAGTCTTCGACCTTGGCGCCGCCGACCAGCTGGCTGCGCGCGATCACGACATCGTCGGCCGGATGCAGGCGAATGAAGGGATTCATCGTGAACTCGTGTTGTGGGGTTGGAAGAACATCTTGATGAAGGAAATGCTGGCGATTCAGGAGGCTTTTGCGCGGCGCCAGCTCGCGCTGAATCGTTGGTGCGAGTTGTCCATGTGGGCGTGCATCGCGGCGCGCGCAGCCTCGGCGTCGCGCGCGGCCACCGCGTCGCGGATGGCCTCGTGCTCGGCAATGGCCGAGCGCCAGGAGGCCACCGTTTCGAAGTAGCCGCCCAGCCGCGTGAAGATCGGTCCGTTGCGCGAATCCCAGAAGCTTTGCACCGTTTCCACCAGCACCGTGTTGCCGCTGGCGTTGACGATGGCCACGTGGAATGCGCGGTCGCCTTCGAGCGGCAGTATTTCGCGGTCGGCGAGCCCGCGCATCGTTTCGATGGCGCGGCTCATGGCGTCGATGTCCTTGCGCTTGCCAACGGTGGCTGCAATGGCGGCGGTCTCGCCCTCGATCACGCGGCGCGCGCGAATCAGCTCCAGCGGGCCCCATTCGGTGGGCGCCACCGGCTTGCTCACGCGATGCGACCGGTCGAGCACGTACACCCCCGAACCCGTGCGAACCTCGACCCAGCCTTCGACCTCGAGCGCAATCAGCGCCTCGCGGACCGAAGGCCGGCTCACGCCGAGCTGCTTGGCCAGGTCGCGTTCGGCCGGCAGCCGCGCGCCGACCGCGAATTCGCCCTTGCCGATCAGCCCTCGGAGCTGGTCGGCAATTTGGCGGTACAGGCGCTGGGGTTCGACGGTCTGGAGCGGCACGGGGTGGGCAGGCGTTAAGGGTTGTCCTGAATTGGACAAGTGGTAAGGCCAATTCAGAATACGGTCCGTACCGCGCCGTCGCCATCGGGCCAAACCCTGAACGGCCGCTTCCACCTTTCAAGGAGACATGCATGAGACTCAAGGGCAAGACCGCGCTCGTCACGGCGGCCGGACAAGGCATCGGCCACGCGAGCGTGCTCGCCATGGCCGCCGAGGGCGCCCAGGTGTGGGCCACCGACGTCAACGAGAAGCTGCTCGAGCGCTACGCCGGCGTGGCCAACGTGCACACCGCCAGGCTCGATGTGCTCGACAAGGATGCGATCGGCGCCTTCTTCAAGAGTCTTCCCGCGCTCGACGTGCTGTTCAACTGCGCCGGCGTGGTGCACAACGGCACTGCGCTCGACGCCACCGACAAAGACCTGGAGTTCGCGTTCAACCTCAACGTGCGCGCGCAGTTCTGGACCATCCAGGCCGCGCTGCCCGGCATGCTGGCGGCCGGGCGCGGCAGCATCATCAACATGGCGAGCGTCTGCTCCAGCATGAAGGGTCTGCCCAACCGCTTCGTGTACGGCACCACCAAGGCGGCGGTGCTCGGCCTCACCAAGAGCGTGGCGGCCGACTTCGTGACGCGTGGCATCCGCTGCAACGCCGTCTGCCCCGGCACAGTCGATACGCCGTCCCTCGGCGAGCGCATCAACGCCAACGACGATCCCGAGGCGGCGCGCAAGGCGTTCATCGCACGCCAACCCATGGGGCGGCTCGCGCAGGCCGAAGAAATCGCGCCCGTGGTGGTGTTCCTCGCGAGCGATGAATCGGTGTTCGCTACCGGCCAGGCCTTCACGGTCGACGGCGGCCTCACCATATGAACCAGCTCGACTTCGCCGGCCGCCATGCGGTGGTGACCGGCGGCGCGGCGGGGCTGGGTTTCGGTATTGCACAGCGGCTGATCGCATCGGGCGGCAGCGTCACCCTCTGGGACCGCGACGAGGCCGCGGCCCGCCAGACTTGCACTGCGCTGGGCAGCAAGGCCTTCGCGGTGAAGGTCGACGTGGCGCAGCAGCCTTCGGTCGCCGCTGCCGTGGCGGCCACGCTGGCGCACGCGCCGCGCATCGATGCGCTGGTCAACAGCGCCGGCATCACCGGCCCCAACGTCAAGCTGTGGGACTACCCGGTCGACGACTGGCGGCAGGTGATGGACGTCAACGTCAACGGCGTCTTTCTCTGTTGCCGCGAAGTGGTGGCGCAGATGCGAAGGCAGGGCTACGGCCGTATCGTCAACATTGCTTCCGTCGCAGGAAAAGAGGGCAACCCGAACGCCAGCGCCTACAGTGCGAGCAAGGCCGCCGTGATTGCGCTCACCAAGTCGCTGGGGAAGGAACTCGCCGACACCGGCATCCGCGTCAACTGCGTGACGCCCGCGGCAGTGAAGACCGCCATCTTCGACCAGATGACACCCGAGCACATCGCGTTCATGCTCTCGAAAATTCCCATGGGCCGCTTCGGCACGGTGGAGGAGGTGGCCGCGATGGTCGGCTGGCTTTGCACCGAAGATTGCTCGTTCTCCACCGGCGCCGTGTTCGACCTCTCCGGCGGCCGCTCCACCTACTAACCAGTTAAATCAGTCTCACAAGAAAGGACAACATGAAACTCGTTCGCTATGGCAACCCCGGCAAGGAAAAGCCCGGCCTCATCGACAGCGAAGGCCGTCTGCGCGACCTGAGCGCGGTGGTCAAGGACATCGGGCCCGAGCAACTCGGCGATGCTGCGCTTGCCAAGCTGCAGAAGCAGAAGGTCGACAAGCTGCCGCTGGTCAGGGGCAAGCCGCGTTTCGGCAGCCCCGTGGCCAATGTCGGCAAGTTCATTGCCATCGGCCTGAACTACGCCGACCACGCGGCCGAATCGGGCCTGCCGATCCCCGCGGAGCCGGTGGTCTTCATGAAGGCGACCAGCTGCATCCAGGGCCCGAACGATCCCGTCATGCTGCCCAAGAACTCGGTCAAGAGCGACTGGGAAGTCGAGCTCGGCGTGGTCATCGGCACGCGCGCGCGCTATGTCTCGCAAAAGGATGCGCTCAACTTCGTGGCCGGCTACTGCACCATCAACGACGTGAGCGAGCGCGAGTTCCAGATCGAGCGCGGCGGCACCTGGGACAAGGGCAAGGGTTGCGACACCTTCGGCCCCCTCGGCCCGTGGCTTGTCACGCGCGACGAAGTGCCCAACCCGCAAAAGCTGTCGATGTGGCTCGACCTCAACGGCAACCGCATGCAGACCGGCAGCACCAAAACCATGATCTTCAGCATTGCCAAGATCGTGAGCTACCTGAGCCAGTTCATGACGCTCCTGCCCGGCGACGTCATCACCACCGGCACGCCACCCGGCGTCGGCCTTGGCATGAAGCCGCCGCTCTATCTGAAGAAGGGCGACGTGATGACGCTGGGCATCGAAGGCCTGGGCGAGCAGCGCCAGGAAGTGGTGCCTTTCAAGCTTTAAATAAATAGGCCCATAAAACGGCGCGGCGGGCGGGAGCTCGTTGCGCTTTTTTGTTTGCGCGCCGTAACGCCCTCAGCGCAGCACCCGGATCAGCTCGTCATACACCAGCCGCACGCGCGCGGGCACCGGCGCACGCTGCGGACGGTAGACGTTGATCGGCCATGGCTCCGGCGCTTCGGCCTCCAGCACGGACACCAGCGCGCCCGATTGCAGCCAGGGTTCGGCCAGCGGCGCAATGAGCTGGCCGAAGCCCACACCGGCCAGCACGGCGGCACATTCGGCATCGATGTCGTCAGTCACGAAAGCCGGTGACGTCACAGTGACGACTCGCCGCTTGCTGAACGCCCACGGCCAGGGACGACCCGAGCTCAGGTCGATCAGTGCGGTGAGCGGCAGCGCCGAAAGCGCATCGAGGCTCTGGGGCGTGCCGACCCTTTCGATGAGCGCCGGTGCCGCCACCACATGCAGCGGCATTTTCCCGACGGTTCGCGCAACAAAGCGCGCGTCGCGCATCGGGCCGACGCGGATGCCGATGTCGATCTGCTCGTCCACCACATCGGCATGCTGCTCGGACAGGCGCAGGTCGAGCACCAGCCCGGGGTGCGTTGCCAGCAGCGGAGCGAGCGCTTGCGGTATGAGCCGCGCATACATGTGCGGGGCCGTGACCCGCACGGTGCCCGCGTGGCGGGACAGCGTGCGCCGGTCGATCTGGTGGAACAGCTCATCGACGCCGCCCACGGCCGCGCGCGCACGCTCCGCCAGCTGCCGCCCGAAGTCGGTGAGCTGCACGCCGCGCGTGCTGCGGTGGAACAAGGGCTCGCCCAGCTCTTCTTCGAGTTCGCGCACCGCGCGCGTCACCACCTGCGGCGAGACGGACAGGCGCGCGGCGGCTTCGCGGAAGTTGGCGGCAGCGGCGGCGGTGCAGAACACGCGCAGGGCTTCGAGACGGTTGGCCACGGGGGTACTTTCAAGAGGAGGTGTATTCCGAAATGGGGAATTCTGAAGTCGCCAGAGTTTCATTTACGGGAACGTGTGGATTTTCCACACTGCATGCACTTCTTGTTCTTCTTCAACACACCCGAAAGGAATTCCCATGACATCCGTTCAAGACAACATCCGCGGCAAGGTCGCCATCGTCACCGGCGCGAGCAGCGGGCTTGGCGAATCGACCGCGCGCCACCTGGCCGCGCGCGGCGCAAAGGTGGTGCTCGCGGCACGCCGCACCGACCGGCTCGACAAGGTGGTCGCCGAAATCCGCGAAGCCGGCGGCGAAGCCATCGCCGTCGCCACCGACGTGGCGAAGCGCGCCGACCTGGAAAAGCTCGCGGCCGCCACCGTCGAAGCCTTCGGCCGCATCGACGTGCTGGTCAACAACGCGGGCGTGATGCCGCTGTCGCCGCTCGAGAAGCTCAAGGTCGACGAGTGGGACCGCACCATCGACGTCAACATCAAGGGCGTGCTCTACGGCATTGCCGCGGTGCTGCCGCACATGCAGGCGCAGGGCAGCGGCCACATCGTCAACGTGGCGTCCATCGCGGGGCTGAAGGTGTTCACGCCGATCGGCACCGTCTACAGCGCAACCAAGCACGCGGTGCGCGCCATCTCCGAAGGGCTGCGCGTTGAAATGGGCAACAGCGGCGTGCGCGTGACCATCGTGTCGCCCGGCGCGGTGGATTCGGAGCTGAAGTTCGGCAGCAGCGACGCCGAGAGCGCGGCCGGCGTGAAGGCGTTCTACGAGGCGAACCAGATTCCGGCCGACTCCGTGGCACGCGCCGTGGTCTACGCCGTGGAGCAGCCTGCGAACGTGGACATCAACGAGGTGGTGCTGCGGCCCGTGTCGCAGGAATTCTGATCCGGGCGATCGGGGCAGTGGCGGCCCCGCCCCGCATCGATTAACCTTCAACCGCGGAAGGACATTGACAGCAAAAAGTGCAAAGCCCCTGCAAAATAGAACGACCGTTCGTTTTATTCGGAGCTTCCACGATGTCCGTCAATGCCGTTTCCGCCAAGCCGGTCCGCGCCGCCCAGAAGGGCCAGCAGACCAAGGCCGTCATCGTCGACGCGGCGCTGGCGCTGGCAGCGCAGATCGGACTGGAGGGCCTGTCGATCGGTGCCGTGGCCGAGATCACCAAAATGAGCAAGTCGGGCGTGTTCGCCCACTTCGGCTCGCGCGAGGAACTGCAGATCTCCGTGGTGCGCGAGTATCACGCGCGCTTCGAGCAAGAGGTGTTCTTTCCGGCCCTTGAGGCGCCGCGCGGCCTGCCGCGGCTGCGCGCCATGTTCGCCAATTGGATGAAGCGCACCTCAGCCGAAATCGACTCGGGATGCATCTACATCAGCGGCGCTTCCGAATTCGACGACCGTCCCGGCCCGGTGCGCGATGCGCTCGTGGAGTCGGTCAGCATCTGGCAGGCGGCCGTTCTGCGCGCCATCGTGCAGTCCAAGAGCGAAGGCCATCTGCGCGCCGACGCCGACGAGCGCCAGCTCGCTTTCGAGATCCACGGGCTGATCCTCGCGCTGCACTACGAAGCGCGTTTTCTCCAAGTGCCCGGCTCCATCGGCCGCGCCAACGTTGGCTTCGACAACATCCTGGCGCGCAGCGCCACGCCCGAAGCACCGCCGGCCGAAACGGCCTCCGCCAAGGCCAAGCCTTCCGCTTCCCGCCGGCTCAAGCCGGTGCGCTGAGCGCCCGTTTTTTTCGTTCTTCCCTTTTCTTTTTTTCCAGTTTTCGACCAGGAGAGTTCCGGATGCCTACCTACAACCCACCCGTACGCGACATGCAGTTCGTGCTGCACGAAGTGCTCAACGTCGCTGATGAACTCAAGGCGCTTCCGGCCCATGCCGAGACCGATGCCGACACCATCAACGCGGTGATCGAAGAAGCCGGCAAATTCGCCGCCGAAGTCACGTTCCCGCTCAACATCAGCGGCGACGAAGAGGGCTGCAAGCTCGACAAGACCACGCATGAAGTGAAGACCCCCAAGGGCTTCAAGGACGCCTACGCCAAGTACGTTGAAGGCGGCTGGCCCGCGCTGTCGTGCGACCCGGCCTTCGGCGGCCAGGGCCTGCCCTTCGTGGTGAACCAGTGCCTGTTCGAAATGCTCAACAGCGCGAACCAGGCCTGGACCATGTACCCCGGCCTCTCGCACGGCGCGTATGAGGCGCTGGCAGCCCACGGCACCGACGAGCAGAAGAAGACCTACCTGCCCAAGCTCACGAGCGGCGAATGGACCGGCACCATGTGCCTGACCGAACCCCATTGCGGCACCGACCTGGGCCTCTTGCGCACCAAGGCCGAGCCGCAGCCCGACGGCAGCTACCGCATCACCGGCAGCAAGATATTCATCTCGGCCGGCGAGCACGACATGACGGACAACATCATTCACCTGGTGCTGGCCCGACTGCCCGATGCGCCCAAGGGCAGCAAAGGCATCAGCCTGTTCGTGGTGCCGAAGTTCAAGGTCAAGGCCGACGGTTCGCTCGGCGAGCGCAACCCGATCTTCTGCGCCGGCCTGGAGCACAAGATGGGCATCCACGGCAACGCCACCGCGCAGATCGTGATCGAAGGTGCCACCGGCACGCTGGTGGGCGAGCCCAACAAGGGCCTGGCCGCGATGTTCGTGATGATGAACGCTGCACGCCTGGGCGTGGGCAACCAGTCGCTCGGCCTGACCGAAGTGGCTTATCAGAATGCACTGGCCTACGCCAAGGACCGCACGCAGATGCGTTCGCTCTCGGGCACGAAAGCCAAGGACAAGGAAGCCGACCCGATCATCGTGCACCCCGACGTGCGCAAGATGCTGCTCACGGCCAAGGCGTATGCCGAAGGCGGCCGCGCGCTGCAGATCTTCTGCACGTTGCTGCTCGACAAGGAACACAACCACCCCGACGAGAAGGTGCGCAAGGACTCCGGCGAACTGGTCGCGCTGCTCACGCCCATCGTCAAGGCCTTCATCACCGACAACGGCCACATCGCGACCAATTCGTGCATGCAGGTGTTCGGCGGCCACGGCTTCATCAAGGAATGGGGCATGGAGCAGTTCGTGCGGGACAACCGCATCAACATGATCTATGAAGGCACCAACACCATCCAGTCTCTGGACCTGCTGGGCCGCAAGGTGCTGGGCAACAACGGCGCGTCGCTCAAGAAGTTCGGCAAGCTGGTTGCCAAGCTGGTGGAAGAAGAAGGCGTGAACGAGAAGATGGCCGAGTTCATCAACCCGATCGCGGGCCTGGGCGACCAGCTCACCAAGTTCACGACCGAAATCGGCTTCAAGGGCTTCCAGAACCCCGACGAAGTGGGCGCCGCCGCGGTGGACTACCTGCGCGTGGCCGGCCACTTCGTGTTCGGCTACCTGTTCGCCCGCATGGCCCAGGTGGCGCTGCGCGAAATTGCCGCCGGCAACACCGACCCGTTCTACGTTGCCAAGCTGCAGACCGCGCGCTTCTACTTCGCCAAGCTGTTCCCCGAGACCGCGACGCTGATGCGCACCGCGCGCGCCGGCAGCAAAGTGTTGATGGACACCGAAGCGGCACTGGCTTGAGGCCCACGGGTCTTTCCTCGACATTCAACCGAAAGCCGCTCATGAAAGCAACGCTTGCAGCCGTCTTGTTCACCGTCGCCGCTGCCTCGGCCATGGCGCAGAGCACGCCGGTGGGCCTGTGGCGCAACGTCGACGACAAGACCGGCGAGGCCAAGGCCGAGATCCGCATCGGCGAATCCAACGGCGCGCTCATCGGCCGCATCGAGAAGTCGCTCCGGAGGGACGCCAAGCCCGACGCGATCTGCGACGAATGCAGTGACGACCGCAAGGGCAAGCCCATCACCGGGCTCGACATCATCCGCGGCGGCAAAAAGGCCGAGGGCAAGGACGTCTGGGAAGGCGGAAAGATCCTCGACCCCGAGAACGGCAAGGAATACCGCGCGAGCTTCACGCCCATCGACGGCGGCAAGAAGCTCGAAGTGCGCGGCTACCTCGGCCCCTTTTGGCGCACCCAGACCTGGCTCCGCGTCCAGTAGACCGCCGCGTTTTCAATCCAAGAAATACCAATCAACATGTCCCGATTTCAAGTGAAGAAGGTCGCCGTGCTCGGCGCCGGCGTGATGGGCGCGCAGATTGCCGCCCACCTCGTCAACGTGCGCGTGCCTGTGGTGCTGTTCGACCTGGCGGCCAAGGACGCGACCGGTGCGGTCGCTCAAGGTGCCGCGAAGAACGGCATCGTCACGCGCGCCATCGACAACCTCAAGAAGCTCAAGCCCGCGCCGCTCGGCGACGTGGCCGATGCGGTGTTGATCGAGCAAGCCAACTACGAGGACGACCTCGCCAAGCTCGGCGAGTGCGACCTCATCATCGAAGCCATTGCCGAGCGCATGGACTGGAAGCTCGATCTCTACAAGAAGATCGCGCCGCACGTTTCGAAGCACTCGATCCTGGCATCCAACACCTCGGGCCTTTCGATCACCAAGCTCAGCGAGGCTCTGCCCGAAGCGCTGAAGCCGCGCTTCTGCGGCATTCACTTCTTCAACCCGCCGCGCTACATGTTCCTGGTGGAACTGATCAACACGCCCACCACCGAGCCGCAGGTGCTCGACGACCTCGAGGCCTTCGTCACCAGCACGCTCGGCAAGGGCGTGGTGCGCGCGCACGACACGCCCAACTTCATCGCCAACCGCGTCGGCATCGCCGGCATGCTGGCCACGCTGAAGGAAGTCGAGAAGTTCGGTTTGACGCCCGACGTGGTGGACGACCTCACCGGCAAGAAGCTCGGCCGCGCCAGCTCGGGCACCTTCCGCACCGCCGACGTGGTGGGCCTCGACACCATGGCGCACGTCGTGAAGACGCTGCAGGACAACCTCGACGCAGAGGCCGA
Organism: Variovorax palleresanus; assembly: GCF_051144945.1. Lineage (NCBI taxonomy): Bacteria > Pseudomonadati > Pseudomonadota > Betaproteobacteria > Burkholderiales > Comamonadaceae > Variovorax > Variovorax palleresanus. The sequence continues at coordinate 3,406,535 of NZ_JBJNVP010000002.1, forward strand.
TCCCTTCTACGCCAACTTCTCGACGCCGCCGGTGCTCGCGAAGCTGCTCGAACTGGGCAACCTCGGCCAGAAGACCAAGGCGGGCTTCTTCAAGAAGGCCGGCCGCGACATCCTGCGCTTCGACCTCCAGAGCGGCGAGTACGTGCCCGCCGGCGCCAAGGCTGACGAGGTGTACGGCCGCATGCTCAAGAAGCCAGCGGGCGAGCGCCTGAAGCTGCTGCGCGAGAGCGAAGGACCGCAGGGCCAGTTTCTCTGGGCCATTCTGCGCGACAGCTTCCACTACTCGGCTGTGCATCTGGAGACCATTGCTGAGAGCGCGCGCGACATCGACTATGCGATGCGCTGGGGCTTCGGCATGAAGCAGGGTCCGTTCGAGCTCTGGCAGGAGGCCGGCTGGGCGCAGGTCGCCAGGTGGGTGCAGGAAGACATCGACGCCGGCAAGGCGCTGAGCAGCGCGCCGCTGCCGAAGTGGGTGTTCGAAGGCCCTGTGGCCGAAGCGGGTGGTGTACACACGCCCGAAGGCTCGTGGAGCGCATCGCAGAACAAGTTCGTACCGCAGCGCAAGCTGCCGGTGCATGACCGCCAGCTGTTCCCCGAAAGCGTGCTGGGCGCGAACGCGGCCGATGCCAACATGGCGGGCATCACGATCAGCGATGAAGGCGATGTGCGCGTGTGGACGCTCGACGGTGAAGTGCTCATCGCGAGCATCCATTCGAAGATGCACGCCATCAGCCCCGACGTGGCCGAAGCGCTGGGCGCCGCGGTGGACCTGGCCGAAGCCGAATACAAGGGACTGGTGATCTGGTCGCCCGACGAGATGTTCTCGGTCGGCGCCGACCTGCAGGCGATGCTGCCGGCCTTCGTGGTCGCCGGCATCGGCGCGGTCGAAGGCGCGGAAGAAGAGCTGCAGAACGTGATGCTCAAGATTCGCTATGCCAGCGTGCCGGTGATCTCGGCCGTGCGCGGCATGGCGCTGGGCGGCGGCTGCGAGCTGGCCGTTCATTCGGCCCGGCGCGTGGCGGCGATGGAAAGCTATATCGGCCTGGTCGAAGTGGGCGTGGGCCTGATCCCCGGCGCGGGCGGCCTGACCTACATCGCACGCCGTGCGGCCGAGAACGCCGCGGCTTCCACCGGCACCGACCTGCTGCCGTTCCTCACCGAAGGTTTCACCGCCGCGGCCATGGCCAAGGTCGGCACCGGTGCGCTCGATTCGAAGAAGCTGGGCTACCTGCTCGATAGCGACGTGATCGTGCCGAACAAGGACGAGCTGCTCTATGTGGCGCTGCAACAGGCCAAGGCCATGGCCGACGCCGGCTACCGCGCACCGCTGCGCCGCAGCTTCCGCGTGGCGGGCCGCAGCGGCGCCGCGACCATCAAGGGGCAACTCGTCAACATGCGCGACGGCGGCTTCATCAGCGCGCACGACTTCCACATCGCGAGTCTGATCGCCAATGTGGTGACGGGCGGCGACGTGGACGCGGGCTCGCTCGTGACCGAGGAATACCTGATGACGCTGGAACGCAAGGCGTTCTGCTCGCTGATCGTGCATCCGAAGACACAGGAGCGGATCATGGGGATGCTGAGTACGGGGAAGCCGGTGCGGAACTGACGCAGCAAAGACCATGAGCGAAGACCTCGGCGCCTCTGGTCCCCTCTCCCGCGAGCGGGAGAGGGCTAGGGTGAGGGCAAGAGCCTTGCGCGAAGCCCCCACCGACGCCGAGTCCCTTCTCTGGTACCACCTGCGCGACCGCCGCCTGGCCAATCACAAGTTCCGCCGTCAGCGCCCGATCGGCCCGTACTTCGCAGACTTCGCGTGCCTCGAAGCGAAGCTGATCGTTGAACTGGACGGCGGGCAACATGTGGAAGCTGCCGAGTACGACGAGAGCCGGACTCGTTTCATGGAAGCGCAGGGTTTTCGCGTGCTCCGGTTCTGGAACAACGAAGTGCTGGCGCAGACGGATGCAGTTCGAGAACGGATTCTGCAAGCGCTGCAGGCAGACAACCCTCACCCCAGCCCTCTCCCGCAAGCGGGAGAGGGAGCAAGACAGCCAACCATCGTCGCATCGGACGAATGAGCAAGACAAGATACAAGGACTGAAGGTCATGAAACAAATCCAAGACGCCTACATCGTCTCCGCCACCCGCACGCCCATCGGCAAGTCGCACCGCGGCTACTTCCGCAACTACCGCCCCGACGACCTGCTCGCGACCACGCTCAAGGCTGCGCTTGCCGCGGTGCCGGGCCTCGACCCCAAGGCTATCGAAGACATCATCTGCGGCTGCGCGATTCCCGAATCCCAGCAGGGCCTGAACGTTGCGCGCATCGGCGCGGTGCTGGCGGGCTTGCCCACGAGCATCGGCGGCATCACCGTGAACCGATTCTGCGCATCGGGCCTGTCGGCCGTGCAGATGGCGGCGGACCGCATCCGCGTCGGTGAGGCCGACGTGATGATCGCGGCCGGTGTCGAAAGCATGAGCATGGTGCCGATGATGGGCAACGCGCCCTCGCTGTCGCCCTCGATCTTCGAGCGCGAAGGCGACGTGGGCATTGCCTACGGCATGGGCCTCACGGCCGAGAAGGTCGCGCAGCAGTGGAAGGTGAGCCGCGAGGCGCAGGACGAGTTCGCGCTCGCCTCGCACCAGAAGGCACTGGCCGCGCAGAAGGCCGGCAAGTTCACGGACGAGATCACGCCCATCGAAGTGACCGACCGCACGCCGAACCTGGAGACCGGCGAGTCGATCGCGAAGACGCGCACGGTGAGTCTCGACGAAGGCGCACGCCCCGACACCAGCCTCGAAGGCCTGGCCAAGCTGCGCACCGTGTTTGCCGCGCGCGGCACCGTCACGGCGGGCAACAGCTCGCAGACCTCCGACGGCGCGGGCGCACTCATCCTCGCGAGCGAGAAGGCGGTCAAGCAGTACGGCCTCACGCCGCTCGCACGCTTCGTGAGCTTTGCGAGCAAGGGCGTGCCGCCGCACATCATGGGCATCGGCCCGATCGAGGCGATTCCGGCTGCGCTGCGCTATGCGGGGCTCAAGCACGAGGACATCGACTGGTTCGAGCTCAACGAAGCCTTTGCTGCGCAATCGCTCGCAGTCATCAACACGCTGGGGCTCGATCCAAGCAAGGTCAATCCCATGGGCGGGGCGATCGCGCTGGGCCATCCGCTCGGTGCGACCGGCGCCATTCGCGCGGCGACCGTGGTGCATGCGCTGCGGCGCGAAAACCTGAAGTACGGCATGGTCACGATGTGCGTGGGCATGGGGCAGGGCGCAGCAGGCATTTTCGAACGCGTCTAGCGGCTACTGCGCGGGCGATCTGCGGCGTTGCGGGGCCCGTCGGAAAATCCTCACGACCCTGAAGGTCGCTCCGGTTTTCCGCCACCCGCGCCTTGCATCTCATCCCGCTCGCTACGCCGCGGGGCGGTGATCGATCACGAAGAAAGAGGCAAACCCATGCAAGCGCAAAAACTTTCGGGCGACGGCGGCGTGCAACTGGCGGTGCGCCGCTACGAGCCGGCTGGCGAACCCCGTGCCAGCATCGTCATCGGCGGTGCCATGGGTGTGCGGCAGTCCTTTTACGAGCCCTTTGCGCAGTGGCTCGCGCAGCAGGGGCTGCAGGTGTGGACCTTCGACTACCGCGGCAGCGGCGATTCGCGCAGCGGCGCCTCGCTGCGCGGCTTCGAGGCCGACCTGTTCGACTGGGCGCGCGACTACGAGGCGGTCATCGACACCGCCAAGGCCGCGCTGCCCGGGCAGCCGCTCTATCTTCTCGGCCACAGCCTCGGCGCGCAGCTGCCGGGCTTCCTGCAGCGGCCGGAGCAGGTCGACGGCCTCGTCAGCATCGCCGCGGGCAGCGGCTATTGGCGCGAGAACGCGCCGAAGCTCAAGCGCAGCATCCTCTACTTCTGGTTCGTGCTGGTGCCGCTCGTCACGCGGCTGTGCGGCTACTTCCCGGGCCGCAAGCTCAAGAAGGTCGGCGACCTGCCGCGCGGCGTGATCCTGCAGTGGCGGCGCTGGTGCCTCCATCCGCGCTACAGCGTCGGCGCCGAAGGCGAGCGCGCGTTGCAGAGCTATGGGCGCGTGCGCTTTCCGGTGCTCGCGCTGTCGATCACCGATGACGAGCTCATGACGCTCGCGGGCACCGAGAGCCTCGTGAGCTTCTACGCGGGCGCGCCGAGCGTGATCGAGCGCATCGCGCCGGCCGACGTGCAGGCGCGGCGCATCGGCCACTTCGGTTTCTTTCGCGAGCAGTTCAGCCAGAGCCTCTGGCCGAGCATGCTCGACAAGCTGCACCGGCTGGCTGCGCTTACCGCGGTGCAGCAAGCCAGCGTCCCGCACACGACTGCGTGACGCCATTCACCGGAGGCACACTGCAGCCATGAGCACGCACCCCTTCGACAAAGCCATCGCGCTGCAGCACAGCGACATCCGCGTCGGCCATTTCACCGGCGCCACCAGTCCGGACTACTGGAACATGGTCGGGCCCTTCGGCGGCGCCACTGCGGCCATTGCGCTGCAGTCGGTGCTGCGGCATCCGGACCTGCTGGGTACGCCCATTGCGCTGACCGTCAACTTCGCGGCCGCGCTCGAAGCCGGCGCGTTCGACGTGCAGGCCACGGCCGTGCGCACCAACCGTTCGACCCAGCACTGGACCGTGCAGATCACGCAGGCTGGCGCCGGCGGCGTGCCGAACATGACGACCACCGCCACGGTGGTCACCGCCGCGCGGCGCGACACCTGGGGCGCAAGCGACATGCCGATGCCCGAGGCGCCCAGCCCTGAGTCAGTCGAACGCCTCAGCATCGGACCTTCGGGCGTGGCCTGGCTCGACCGGTACGAGATGCGTCCGTTCAGCGGCGGCATTCCTGCCAAATGGGACGAGAGCCTGCATCACAGCGAAACCCGGATGTGGCTGCGCGAAGCGCAAGAGCGGCCGCTCGACTTCTGCTCGCTGGCGGCGATGAGCGACGTGTTCTATCCGCGCGTCTGGCTGCGCCGCGCAACGCGCGTACCGGCGGGCACGGTCTCGATCACCACCTACTTCCATGCCGGACCGGCGCAATTGGCCGAGGCCGGCACGGGCTACCTGCTGGGCCGGGCGGCGGGGCAGCAGTTCTTCAACGGCTTCTTCGACCAGGCGGCGCATCTGTGGAGCGAGAAGGGCACGTTGCTCGCGACTTCCAATCAGATCGTCTACTACAAGGAATAGCGAGAACGACCATGCAAAAGACCGCACTCATCGTCGGCGCCGGCGACGCCACCGGCGGCGCAATCGCACGCCGCTTCGCGCGCGAAGGGTTCGCCGCGTGCGTCACGCGCCGCAGCCTGGACAAGCTGCAGCCGCTGGTCGCGCAGATCGAGGCCGACGGCGGCCGCGCCCATGCCTTTGCCTGCGACGCGCGCAAGGAAGAAGAAGTGGTCGCGCTGGTCGAGCAGATCGAATCGACCATCGGGCCGATCGAGGTGATGGTGTTCAACATTGGCGCAAACGTGCCCGAGAGCATCCTCACCGAGTCCGCGCGCAAGTACTTCAAGGTGTGGGAGATGGCCTGCTTCTCGGGCTTTCTCAATGGGCGCGAAGTGGCCAAGCGCATGGTGGCGCGCGAACTCCCGAAGGGCGGGCATCGCGGCACGATCATCTTCACCGGCGCCACGGCATCGCTGCGCGGCGCGGCCAATTTCGGCGCCTTCTCCGGCGCGAAAATGGCACTTCGCGCATTGGCGCAGTCGATGGCGCGCGAGCTGGGGCCGCAGGGCATCCACGTCGCGCACGTGGTGGTCGACGGCGCCATCGACACCGAGTTCATCCGCAGCAATTTTCCCGAGCGCTATGCACTGAAGGAGAGCGACGGCATCCTGAACCCCGAGCACATTGCCGACAGCTACTGGATGCTGCATTCGCAGCCGCGCGATGCCTGGACGCACGAGCTTGACCTGCGTCCCTGGTCCGAGAAGTTCTGAGATGCCGCTCGTTGCCTTGTGCGCAATAAGGAGACACCCATGACCCAATCCGTCGACTTCTATTTCGACTTCGGCAGCCCCGCCGCCTACCTGGCCGCCACGCAGCTGCCGCACGTGTGCGCCGACACCGGCGCCCGACTGGTCTGGAAGCCCATGCTGCTCGGCGGCGTGTTTCAGGCCACGGGAAACCGTTCGCCGGCGGAGATCGTGCCCAAGGCGCCGTACATGACCATCGACCTGCAGCGCTTTGCCAAACGCTACGGCGTGCCCTTCGTGCACAACCCGCATTTCCCCATCAACACGCTGCTGCTGATGCGCGGCGCCACCGGCATCCAGATGAAGGAGCCGGCGCGCTTCGGCGCTTACGTCGACGCCATCTTCGATGCGATGTGGGTCGAGCCGAAGAACATGAACGACCCCGCCACCGTCGGCGCCGTGCTCCAGAATGCGGGCTTCGACGCCACTGCCCTGCTGGCGTTGGCCGCCTCGCAGGAAGTGAAAGACCGCCTGAAAGCCGTCACGCAGGAGGCCGTGGAGCGCGGCGTGTTCGGCGCGCCCACCATGTTCGTCGGCGACCAGATGTTCTGGGGCCAGGACCGCCTGGATTTCGTGCGCGAAGCCCTCGACGCCTGATTGCATCGCCATCACCCGTTTTACCCAAGGACCATTCCCATGACCGACATCCTCGTCCACACCGAAGCCGGTGTGATGACCCTGACCTTCAACCGCCTCGACAAGAAGAACTCGATCACCGGCAACATGTACGCCGAGCTGGCCGACGCGCTGGCTGCGGCCGAGAGCGATGCGGCCGTGCGCTGCGTGCTGATCCAGGGCGATCCGACGATCTTCAGCGCGGGCAACGACATCGGCGACTTCCTCAATGCACCGCCCGCCGGCCAGGATTCGCCGGTGTTCCGCTTCCTGCGCGGCATCGCGACCTTCCCCAAACCCATCGTCGCGGCCGTCTGCGGCCCGGCCGTGGGCATCGGCACCACGATGCTGTTCCATTGCGACCTGGTCTACGCGGGCGACAACGCGGCCTTCTCGATGCCTTTCGTGAACCTGGGCCTGTGCCCCGAAGCGGCGTCGAGCCTGCTGGTGCCGCAGATGCTGGGCTACCACCGCGCGGCCGAGGCACTGCTGCTGGGCGAGCCCTTCATGGCCGAGGCCGCGCTCGAAGTGGGCCTGGTCAACCGCATCGTGCCGCCGACCGAAGCCAATGCCATCGCGCAGGTGCAGGCCCGCAAGCTCGCGGCCAAGCCGCTGAGCGCGCTGGTCGAAACCAAGCGCCTGCTGAAGAAGGCCCAGATGCCCGCCGTGCTCGAGCGCATGGGCGAAGAGGGCGCGAGCTTCGGCCGCATGCTGCGCGAACCCGCCGCGCGCGAGGCTTTCGGCGCCTTCATGGAGAAACGCAAGCCGGATTTCTCCAAGGTCTGATGGAGTGAGGGTCACTCCGCGTTGGCCCGAAGACAGTGGCCGCGTACACTGTCCGGCGTGCAAGTCTTCGAGACAAGATCGCTTGAAACGCCCGTCCAATCGGCGAGTGATGCTACTGAAAAAGTAGCAATCGACCTTGCGCGCCGGCGTACTTTGGGTGTGCTTGCGGGCACCTTGGCGGCGCCTTCGCTGGCCTTGGCGCGCGTGCGTCCCCTGCGCATCGGGCTCATCGGCTCCTGGTCCGGTCCTTATTCGGGCGGTGGGCGCCAGTTCGATGCCGGCATGTCGGTCTGGCTCGCGGCCCACAACCAGACCATCGCCGGGAGGCCGGTCGAATTGCTGCGCCGCGACGTGCCGGGCAGCGCGCCCGAGCAGGCGCGCCGCCATGCGCAAGACCTGGTCGAGAGCGAACGGGTCGACCTGCTGGCGGGCCTGGACTTCAGTTCCAACGCCTATGCCGTCGGCGCCGTGGCCACGCAGGCCAAGGTGCCCCTGCTGGTGATGAATGCGGCCTCTTCGGGCCTCACGGCGCGCTGCCCGTTTGCGGTGCGGGTGTCGTTCACCATCGCCCAGGTTACGCTGCCGCTGGCGAGCTGGGCGCTCCAGCAGGGCCTGCGCAACGTCTGCACCGTGGTGGCCGACTACGCCTCGGGCTTCGATGCCGAAAGCACCTTTGTCGCGGGCATCACCGCCGGCGGCGGCCAGGTCGGCGCGATGCTCCGCGTGCCGCTCAATACGCTCGACTATTCGGCCTACATGCTGCGCCTGCGCGAACTCAAGCCGCAGGCGGTGTTCTTCTTCCTGCCTTCGGGGCAGATGCCCACCACCTTTCTCAAGTTCTGGCGCGACCGCGGCATGGCCGACACCGGCATCCGCCTGCTCGCGACCGGGGACGCCACCGACGACCACTACCTCGAAGGCATCGGCGAGCTGGCCGACGGGCTGGTCACCAGCCATCACTATTCGTCAGCCCACGAATCCGCGGCCAACCGCCGCTTCACCGGCACCTTCGAGGCCGAGTACGGCAGCCACCTGCGGCCCGGCTATTTCGCCGTGGCGGCCCACGATGCGCTCGCCGCCGCCGACGCCGCGATGAGTTCGCCGGCCGCGCGCGGCGGCATCGGCGGCGAACGGCTGGTGGATGCTTTCCGGGGGCTGCGGCTCGAGAGCCCGCGCGGCCCGATCGAAATCGACGCCCACACCCGGGACATCGTGCAGGCCGTCTACATCCGCCGCACCGAACGGCGCGACGGGCGCTGGATCAACCGCGAGTTCGAGCGCTTCGAGCGCGTGCACGACCCGGGCCTCTGAGCGAGCGCGCTCAGGGCTGCTGTTCGATGGGCCTGGGGCGGCCGTTGTCGTCGATGGCCACGTAGGTGAAGGTGGCCTGCGTCACCTTGATGTACTCACCCTGGGCCAGGAAACGCTCGGCAAAAACCTCGACCGTGACCGTGACCGAGGTGCGCCCGACACGCACCAGCTTCGAATAGAACGAAAGAATGTCGCCGAGGCGCACTGGCTGCTTGAAGATGAATTCGTTCACCGCCACCGTGGCCTGGCGCCCCTTGGCATAGCGGGCGGGAATGACCGAGCCGGCCAGGTCGCACTGAGCCATGACCCAGCCGCCGAAGATGTCGCCATTGGCGTTGCAGTCGGCCGGCATCGGAATGACCTTGAGCACCAGCTCCATGTCGGTGGGCAGGCTCTTGAGGGCGGCGGCGGCGCTGGAAATATCGGACATGGGCACAATCTGGAACAAACAAAGCAACCACGATTGTCCCCCATGCGCCGCAGCGGCGAAGCCCTACCTCCTCCTTCCCATCCCGTCGCCGGCCACGCGCCGGCGCGCAGCGACCGCTCCGACTGGGCGACGCTGCGCCGCCTCTTTCCCTATCTGTGGCAATACAAGTGGCGGGTGATCGCCGCGCTCGGCTTCATGGTGGGCGCCAAGGTGGCCAACGTGGGCGTGCCGGTGCTGCTCAAGAACCTCATCGACACGATGACGCCCAAGCCGGACATGGCCCAGGCGCTCTTGATCGTACCCATCGGGCTCTTGCTGGCCTACGGCCTGCTGCGGTTTTCGACTGCGCTCTTCGGCGAATTGCGCGAGCTGATCTTCGCCAAGGCCACCGAGGGCACGGCACGGCAGATTGCGCTGGAGGTGTTCGGCCATCTGCACTCGCTGAGCCTGCGCTTCCACCTGGAGCGCCAGACCGGCGGCATGACGCGCGACATCGAGCGCGGCACGCGCGGCGTGCACTCGCTCATTTCGATGTCGCTCTACAGCATCGTGCCGACCATCATCGAGCTGGCGCTGGTGCTCACCATCCTGGGCGTGAAGTTCGACTCGCTGTTCGTCTGGATCACGGGTGCGGCGCTGGTGCTGTACATCACCTTCACGGTGACGGTGACCGAGTGGCGCACCCAGTTCCGCAAGACCATGAACGAGCTCGACTCGATGGCCCAGAGCCGCGCGGTCGATTCGCTCTTGAACTACGAAACCGTCAAGTACTTCAACAACGAGGAGTTCGAGGCGAAGCGCTACGACGCCAGCCTGGACCGCTACCGCAAGGCGGCCATCAAGAGCCAGCGTACGCTGAGCATGCTCAACGCCGGGCAGCAGCTGATCATCGCGGTCAGCCTGGTGCTGATGCTGTGGCGCGCCACCTCGGGCGTGGTCGAAGGGCGCATGACGCTCGGCGACCTGGTGATGGTCAACGCCTTCATGATCCAGCTCTACATTCCGCTCAATTTTCTGGGCGTGATCTACCGCGAGATCAAGCAGAGCCTGACCGACCTGGATAAGATGTTCGTGCTGATGGAGAAGGAGCGCGAGGTGCGCGATGCGCCGGGCGCGCAGCCCTTGTCCTTGCACCCTCTCCCTCCGGGAGAGCGCAACGGCGTCGACTCCACCGTGCGCTTCGAAGACGTCAGCTTTGCCTACGAGCCCGCGCGCCCCATCCTCAAGCACGTGAGTTTCGAAATTCCCGCGGGCAAGACGGTGGCCGTGGTCGGCCCTTCGGGCTCGGGCAAGTCCACGCTGGCGCGGCTGCTGTATCGCTTCTACGACGTGCAGCAGGGCCGCATCACCATCGGCGGCGAAGACATCCGCGAAGTGCAGCAATCGAGCGTGCGGCGCGCCATCGGCATCGTGCCGCAGGACACGGTGCTGTTCAACGACACGGTCGAATACAACATTGCCTACGGCCGCCCCGGGTCCACCCGCGAAGAGGTGGAAAACGCCGCGCGTGCGGCGCGCATCCACGACTTCATCTCGGCCACGCCCAAGGGCTATGAAACCACCGTGGGCGAGCGCGGCCTCAAGCTGTCGGGCGGAGAGAAGCAGCGCGTGGCCATTGCGCGCACGCTGCTCAAGAACCCGCCGATCGTGATCTTCGACGAGGCCACCTCGGCGCTCGATTCGGCCAACGAGCGCGCCATTCAATCGGAGCTCAGGAGCGCGGCGCAGGACAAGACCACGCTGGTGATCGCGCACCGCCTGTCGACGGTGGTCGATGCGCACGAGATCCTGGTGCTCGAGGCGGGCGTGATCGTCGAGCGCGGCACGCATGCCGAGCTGCTCGCCAGGCAGGGCCGGTATGCGCAGATGTGGGCTTTGCAGAAGAGCGAAGCGGTACCGATGCTGTAGCCCGATCATTCGTTCCTTTGTTTTTTACCGATCCAGGAGTTCAGACGTGTCGACCAAGATTCCCCTGCTGGTGCTCAACAGCCTTTCGAGCGCCCACCAGGCACAGATTGCCGAGGTCTACGACATGACCTATGCCTTCGACGCCGCCGCGCGCGCCGCCGCCATCGCGGAGCACGGCAAGAAATTTCGTGCGGTGCTGACCATCGGCGTGATCGGCATCACGCCCGAAGAGATCGCGGCCATGCCGGCGCTCGAGCTGATCTGCTGCATGGGCGCGGGCTACGAGGGCATTCCGCTCGAAGTGACGCGTGCACGCGGCATCGTCACGGCCAATGGCGCCGGCACCAATGACGACTGCGTGGCCGACCACGCCTTCGGCATGCTGATCAGCATCGTTCGCGGCTTTCGCCAGCTCGACCGGCTGTGCCGCGAAGGCGTGTGGCGCGAAGAAATTCCGCAGCCGCCGAACGTGTCGGGCAAGAAGCTCGGCATCCTCGGGCTCGGCACCATCGGCCAGAAGATCGCCAGGCGCGCGGCTGCGTTCGACATGGAGATCGGCTATCACAACCGCAAGCCGCGCGAAGGCGCAACGCACCGCTACTTCGGCGACCTGAAGTCGCTTGCCGCCTGGGCCGACTTCCTGGTGCTGGCCGCGCCCGGCGGTCCGGCCACGCGCCACCTCGTCAATGCCGAAGTGCTCGACGCGCTCGGGCCGCAGGGCTTTCTGGTCAGCATCGGGCGCGGCAGCGTGGTCGATACCGAGGCGCTGGCCGCTGCGCTGCGCCAGAACCGCATCGCAGGCGCGGGCCTCGACGTGTACGAAAGCGAGCCCAAGCGGCCCGAGCCGCTGGTCGGCCTGGACAACGTGCTGCTGACGCCGCACATGGCGGGCTGGTCGCCGGAGGCCACGCAGGCATCGGTGAACCGCTTCCTCGCGAATGCCGATGGGCACTTTGCGGGGCGCGGGGTCATTTCCCCCATCTGAGGTCTTGCTCCTTCCCCCTCTGGGGGAAGGCTGGGATGGGGGCGGGCAGGGCGCCCGATGGATGCGCCGCTTGCCCCCACCCCAGCCCTCCCCCGGAAGGGGAGGGAGTGATCAAGCCAGGGCCGGAGGGCGATGAGACGCCCAGCCGCACGCCTGGTCATACGCATGCCCGAGCCGCAGCACGTCGAGATCCGCATGGATCGGCCCCGCGAGCTGCAGCCCCATCGGCAAGCCACCCTCGCCGAAACCCGCGCGCACGTTCAGCGTCGGCAACCCTGCCAGCGTGAAAGGCGTGACGATCTCCATCCACCGGTGATAGGTGTCGCTTGGCACGCCGGCCACTTCGGCGGGCCAGTGCAGTTCGGCATCGAACGGGAACACCTGCGCCGTTGGCGCCAGCACGAAATCGAAGCGCTCGAAGAGCTTGAGGAACGCGCGGTACACGTTCGATCGATAGAGCGAGGCCTGGTACAGCGAGGCCGCATCGAGATGCCGGCTCTGCTCGATTTCCCATTGCGCCTCGGGCTTGAGCTGTGCAAACAGCTTCGGGTCGCTCAGGTAGGCGCCGAGCTTGCCGCCGACCAGCAATTGCCGCAGCCGCAGCCAGGCGCTCCAGTTGTGCTCGCGCGGCACGTCGAGCGTGCAGGGCTCGACCTCGCAGCCGAGGGTGCGGAAGGCGCCCAGCGCGCGTTCACCCAGTTCGCGGATGCCGGGCGCGAGCGGCAGCTCGGGCCAGATGCTGCCGAGCCAGCCGATGCGCAGGCCCTGCGCGTCGGCATCGAGCTGCAGCGCATCGGGCGAGGGCAGCGGCTGCGGCGACGACAGCGGCACGCGCGCGTCGAAGCCCGCTTGCACCGCCAGCAGCCGCGCGGTGTCTTCCACCGTCCGGCCCATCGGCCCTTCGGTGCCCAGCTGCTGAAAGAAGAGCTCCTGTTCGGGATCGCCCGGCACGCGTCCGCGCGAGGGCCGCATGCCGATGACGTTGTTGAATGCGGCCGGGTTGCGCAGCGAGCCCATCATGTCGCTGCCGTCGGCCACCGGCAGCATGCCCAGGGCCAGCGCCACGGCAGCGCCGCCGCTGCTGCCGCCGGCGCTGCGCTCGGGCGCATAGGCGTTGCGGGTGATGCCGAACACCGTGTTGTAGGTGTGCGAACCGAGGCCGAATTCGGGCGTGTTGGTCTTGCCGATCACGATGGCGCCGGCCTCGCGCATGCGCGCGACGTGCAGGCTGTCGGCCCGTGCCGGGGAGCGCGGCGAAAGCGGCGAGCCCATGGAGGTCGGCAGGCCGGCCGCGTGGCTCAGGTCCTTCACCGCCAGGGGAAAACCATGCATCCAGCCGCGCCGTTCGCCGCGCGCCAGCTCGGCGTCGCGTTCGCCTGCTTCGGCCAGCAGCGCCTCGGGTTCGCACAGCGAAACAATGGCGTTGAAGCGCGGGTTGAGCGCCTCGATGCGGGCCAGCGAGGCCTGCATCAGCTCAAGGCAGGACACGCTGCGGGCCGCGATGCGGCGGGAAAGTTCGGTAGCGCTGAGGTCGAGCAGATCGGCTGGAGCCATGGCGAATGCGGGAAAAGGAGGGGGAGCCCAGTATGGCGCGACGCTCGCATAATCGCCGCGTATGGAAACAAAGTGGCTAGAAGACTTCATCAGCCTGGCGGAAACGCGCAGCTTCAGCCGCTCGGCCCAATTGAGGCACGTGACGCAGCCCGCGTTCTCCCGCCGCATCCAGGCGCTCGAGGGCTGGGCCGGCACCGACCTGGTCGACCGCAGTTCCTACCCCACGCGCCTCACCCCCGCGGGCCAGACGCTCTACAGCCAGGCAATCGAGATGCTGCAATCGCTGCAGAGCACCCGCGCCATGCTGCGCGGCCATTCGGCGGCCGGGCAGGACGTGATCGAGATCGCGGTGCCCCACACCCTGGCCTTCACTTTCTTCCCTTCCTGGGTGACCAGCCTGCGCGAGCATTTCGGTCCCATCAAGAGCCGGCTCATCGCGCTCAACGTGCACGACGCCGTGCTGCGCCTGGTGGAAGGCAGCTGCGACCTGCTGATTGCCTACCACCACCCCTCGCAGCCGCTGCAGCTCGACGCCAACAAGTACGAGATGGTCAGCCTGGGCGAGGAAACCGTGGCGCCCTGGGTCAAGGCCGATGCCGACGGCGCGCCGCGCTTCCGCCTGCCCGGCCGGCCGGGCCAGCCGCTGCCTTACCTGGGCTACGCGCCCGGCGCCTACCTGGGCCGCGTGGTCGACCAGCTGCTGAAGGAGTCGGGCACCGCCATCCACCTCGACCGGGTCTATGAAACCGACATGGCCGAGGGCCTGAAGGTCATGGCGCTCGAAGGCCATGGCATCGCCTTTCTGCCGCAAAGCGCGGTACGCAAGGAGATCAAGTCGCGCAAGCTCGTGAGCGCGCTGCCGCCCGAAATCGACAGCCTCGAGGCGACGATGGAGATCCGCGCCTACCGCGAGCGACCCGGCGCGCCGGCGCCCGTGAAGACCGGTGGCGGCCGCTCCGCGAAGGCTTCGCCCTCCGACAGCCTGCAGCCCAAGCGCACGGCCGACGCGCTGTGGTCGTATCTGGTCGGCGCCCAGCCGCCGCGCTGACGTCGATCGATTGACGGGCTGGATTTGTGCGCTGCACAATCTATAAATGCCGCGCATGGCACCCCCCGCAAACGGCATTGGCGTTGCGGGCGTGTCGCCCCTACAGTCGCGGCAGTTTTTGCCGCTGTCACACAGCAATCTTCCGGCACGCGCCACACGCGTGCTTTTTTTTAGCCGAGGAATCTGTATGAGCCCCAATTTCAGGACCGAACACGACTTTCTCGGCGAGAAGCAGATTCCTGCCCTTGCCTACTGGGGCGTGCACACGGCGCGCGCCGTCGAGAACTTCGCCATTTCCGGGACCCGCGTCTCGGCCATGCCCGAGCTGGTGCGCGCGCTGGCCTTCGTCAAAAAGGCGGCCACGCGCGCCAATGCCGACCTCGGCGCCATCGACCGCGACCGCGCCGCCGCGATCATCCTGGCCTGCGAGGACCTCATCGACGGCAAGCTGCTGGACGAATTCGTGGTCGACGTGATCCAGGGCGGCGCGGGCACATCGACCAACATGAACGCCAACGAGGTGATCTGCAACCTCGCGTTGGAGAAGCTCGGCCACGAAAAAGGCCGCTACGACGTGCTGCACCCCAACGACCACGTGAATGCCTCGCAGAGCACCAACGACGTCTACCCGACGGCGGTGCGGCTGGCGCTGTGGTTTGCCATTGGCCGGCTGCTCGAATCCATGGCCGCGCTGCGCAAGAGCTTCGAGGCCAAGGCGCTCGAGTTCAAGGACATCCTCAAGATCGGCCGCACCCAGCTGCAGGACGCCGTGCCCATGACGCTGGGCCAGGAGTTTCTGACCTACGCCATCATGATCGGCGAGGACGAGGCCAGGCTCGGCGAGGCGCGCGCGCTCATCGAGGAAATCAATCTCGGCGCCACCGCCATCGGCACCGGCATCAACGCGCCGCATGGCTACGCCAACCTCGCCTGCCAGTACCTGGCCGAGCAGACCGGCGTGCCGCTCAAGCAGTCGGCCAACCTCATCGAGGCCACGCAGGACACTGGCGCGTTCGTGCAGCTGTCGGGCGTGCTCAAGCGCGTGGCGTGCAAACTGAGCAAGACCTGCAACGACCTGCGCCTGCTGTCGAGCGGGCCGCAGGCGGGCTTCGGCGAAATCCGCCTGCCGGCGCGCCAGGCCGGCTCGTCGATCATGCCCGGCAAGGTAAACCCGGTGATCCCCGAAGTGATGAACCAGGTGGCTTTCGAGGTCATCGGCAACGACATCACGGTCACCATGGCGTCGGAGGCCGGCCAGCTGCAGCTCAATGCCTTCGAGCCGATCATGGGGTGGAGCCTGTTCAAGAGCATCCAGCACCTGGGCAACGCCTGCACCACGCTGCGGCAGAACTGCGTCGACGGCATCGAGGCGAACCGCGAGTTCCTGGCCAAGCGGGTGCGGGAGTCGGTCACGCTGGTCACCGCGCTCAATCCGCTGATCGGCTATGAAAAGGCGGCGCTGATTGCCAAAACCGCGCTGGCCACCGGCGGGCCCATCGACCTGGTGGCCGAATCGCTCGGCATCATGACGCGCGCCGAGATGGAGGCGCTGCTCGTGCCCGAAAACCTGACCCAGCCCGTGCGCCTGTCCGCGCCGGTGCCGCCGGCTGCCGAGCCCTCGGGCACAAAGGCTGCTTAGTGAAAGTCGGACAATGCCAAAGGGTTCACCTGCACCACCACAGCGCTTCGATGCGCGCGGCCGGTGCGGTCGTCATCGAGAATGCACCGGGTTGGCCCGGGTATTCCCCATGACGTGAATGTCTAGAATTTCGTTGTATCTGTATCTCATAGTCACCCTCAGGAGTTTTCCATATGAACAAGCAAGTATTGGCATTGGCAATCGCGGCACTGGCCGCAGGCAGCGCCTTTGCACAGGCCACTGACACCCTGGCCAAGATCAAGGCCTCGGGCAGCATCACCGAGGGTGTGCGCGAGTCCTCCGGTCTTTCGTACACGCTGGGCAACGGCCAGTACACCGGTTTCCACTACGACGTCTGCGCCAACATCATCCGCGACATCCAGAAGCACCTGGGCCTCGCCAAGATGGAAACCAAGTTCCAGCCCGTGACCTCGCAAAACCGCGTGCCGCTGGTGCAGAACGGCACGGTCGACCTCGAGTGCGGCTCCACCACCAACAACGCCACGCGCCAGAAGGACGTCTCCTTCGCAGTGACCACCTACGTCGAGGAAGTGCGTATCGCGGTCAAGGCCAATTCGGGCATCACCTCGATCAAGGACCTCAACGGCAAGACCGTGGCCACGACCACCGGCACCACGTCGGTCCAGACCCTGCGCAAGAACGAGCGCGCCGGCGGCATCGACTTCAAGGAGCTCTATGGCAAGGACCACTCCGACAGCTTCCTGCTGCTCGAATCGGGCCGCGCCGACGCCTTCGTGATGGACGGTTCCATCCTGGCTTCGAACATCGCCAAGTCGAAGTCGCCTGCCGACTACAAGATCGTCGGCGAAGTGCTCAGCGTCGAGCCCATCGCCATCATGATCCGCAAGGACGACCCCGCCTTCAAGAAGGTGGTGGACGACAGCATCAAGTCGCAGATCAAGAACGGCGACCTCGCCAAGCTCTGGGACAAGTGGTTCCTGAAGCCGATTCCCCCGGCCAACGTCACGGTGAACCTGCCGCTGTCCGACGCCACCAAGTCGGCCTGGGCCAACCCGAACGACAAGCCGATGGAAGAATACGCCGCCAAGAAGTAAACACGGCAAGGTCATCCGCGCAACGCCCGCCGCCCCCGGCGGGCGTTTGTTTTCGCAAATGCGGCGCGCGGGCACGGCCTCTGCAAGCTAGCAGTCTGGAAATCTGAAAGAAGGAGAGTCCCCGATGGGATCAAACTGGGATTGGCAGGTCTTCTTGCAAGACCCGGGCGGGAAGTACCCGACCTACTGGGAGTGGATGCTGTCCGCATGGGGCTGGACCGTGTCGGTCGCCCTGCTGGCGCTCGTCGTCGCGCTGGTGCTGGGTTCGCTCGTCGGCATCATCCGCACCTTGCCCAACAGCCCGTGGCTGGTGCGTTTCGGCAATGCCTGGGTCGAGCTGTTCCGCAACATCCCCCTGCTGGTGCAGATCTTCCTCTGGTACCACGTCATCCCGGCGATGGTGCCGGTCATGAAGGGCGTGCCGAGCTTCGTGCTGGTGGTGCTGGCATTGGGCTTCTTCACCTCGGCGCGTATTGCCGAGCAGGTGCGCTCGGGCATCCAGGCGCTGCCCAAGGGCCAGCGCTATGCGGGCATGGCGGTGGGCTTCACCACGCCGCAGTACTACCGCTACGTGATCTTGCCAATGGCCTACCGCATCATCATTCCGCCGCTCACCAGCGAAACGATGAACATCTTCAAGAACTCGTCGGTGGCGTTTGCCGTGTCGGTGACCGAACTCACGATGTTCGCCATGCAGGCGCAGGAAGAAACCTCGCGCGGCATCGAGGTGTACCTGGCGGTGACGGGCCTCTACGTGATCTCGGCCTTTACGATCAATCGCCTGATGGCTTTCGTCGAGAAGAAGACGCGCGTGCCGGGCTTCATCGTCTCGGCCAGCGGCGGCGGGGGACACTGACATGATGAATCTCGACCTGTCGTTCTATAACTGGGACGTCATCAGCAACTTCGTCGTCAAGGGCTTCTACTTCAGCATCATGCTGACGATCGTCGCCACCATTGGCGGCGTGCTCTTCGGCACCGTGCTGGCGCTCATGCGCCTGTCGGGCAAGAAATGGCTCGACGCGCCGGCCGCCATCTACGTCAACGGCATGCGCAGCATTCCGCTGGTGATGGTGATCCTGTGGTTCTTCCTCCTGGTCCCGGCTTCGTTCTACGCGGCCTTCGGCTCCATCGGCTCGAACTACCGCTCCGAGATCTCGGCCGTGATCACCTTCATCGCGTTCGAGGCGGCCTACTTCAGCGAGATCATGCGCGCGGGCATCCAGTCGATCCCGCGCGGCCAGGTGCATGCGGGCCAGGCGGTCGGCATGACCTACGGGCAGAACATGCGCCTGGTGGTGCTGCCGCAGGCCTTCCGCAACATGCTGCCGGTGCTGCTCACGCAGACCATCATCCTGTTCCAGGACACCTCGCTGGTCTACGCCATCGGCGCCTACGACATGCTCAAGGGCTTCGAGACCGCGGGCAAGAACTTCGGCCGCCCGATCGAGGCCTACCTGCTCGCGGCCGTCGTTTACTTCATCATGTGCTATGCCTTGTCGTGGCTCGTCAAGCGCCTCCACAAGAAGATTGCCATCATTCGCTAATCGAGTGGCTGAACCGGAGAAAGAAATGTCCGAAAAAATGATTGAAATCAAGAACGTGTCCAAGTGGTACGGCCCGGTGCAGGTGCTCAACGATTGTTCGGTGAGCATCTCCAAGGGCGACGTGGTGGTGGTGTGCGGGCCCTCGGGCTCGGGCAAGTCCACCCTCATCAAGACCGTGAACGCGCTCGAACCCTTCCAGAAGGGCGAGATCACCGTCAACGGCATTCCGCTGCACGACCCCAAGACCAACCTGCCCAAGCTGCGCTCCAAGGTCGGCATGGTGTTTCAGCACTTCGAGCTGTTCCCGCACCTGTCGGTCACCGAGAACCTCACGATCGCGCAGATCAAGGTGCTCGGCCGCAGCCCCGACGAAGCCAAGACCCGCGGCCTCAAGATGCTCGACCGCGTGGGCCTGATGGCGCACAAGGACAAGTTCCCGGGCCAGCTCTCTGGCGGCCAGCAGCAGCGCGTGGCCATTGCCCGCGCGCTCAGCATGGACCCGATCGTGATGCTGTTCGATGAACCCACCTCGGCGCTCGACCCCGAAATGGTCGGTGAAGTGCTCGACGTGATGGTGAGCCTGGCCAAGGACGGCATGACCATGATGGTGGTCACGCACGAAATGGCCTTTGCCCGCAAGGTGGCAAGCCGCGTGATCTTCATCGACGTGGGCGGCAAGATCCTGGAAGACTGCCCGAAGGACGAGTTCTTCAGCCACCCGGAAAATCGTCAGCCGCGCACCAAGGATTTCTTGAACAAGATTCTGCAGCACTGATCGATTCGCTGCGGCGCCAAAGCAAAAGCCACGCTGTTCGCAGCGTGGCTTTTTTATTAATTTGTCCGGAGCTTATGGCAGCCGCGCGATGTGCTCGGTCAGCAGATCGAAGAAGCCCTGCGCATCGCCGTCCACGATCCAGTTCACATTGGCAGGGCGCTTCAGGCTGCCGTACCAGTCGGCCACCGTCTGCCCAAAGCCCATGCCTTCGCGGCTGTCGACTTCGACGTTGATCAGCCTGCCCCTGAAGAGCGAGGGCTGCAGCAGGTAGGCAATGACGGTGGCGTCGTGCACCGGGCCGCCGGGCATGTCGTAGTGCCGCATCTCCTGCGGCGCATACGCGTCCAGGATGTCGGCAACGATCCTGCCAGCCTGGTTGCCGATGGCGCGCAGCCGCGCGATGCGCTCGCTGCTCGTGAGGATCTTGTGCGTCACGTCGAGCGGCAGCATGGTGATCGGCACGCCGCACTTCAGCACGGCCTCGGCTGCATGCGGATCGGCAAACACGTTGAACTCCGCGGTGGGCGTGATGTTGCCGCCATTGAAATGCGCGCCGGCCATGAGCACCAGTTCGCGCAGGCCGCGCACGATGTCGGGGGCTTGTTCAAGCGCGAGCGCCAGGTTGGTCTGCGGGCCGAGCATGGCAAGCGTCACGCTCTTCTCCGGTGCGGCGCGCAGCGTGCGGACCAGGTAGTCGACCGCATGACCTTCGGCCAGCGGCGCGGCGGGTTCATGCACCTTCACGCCCGTGACGCCTTCGTGGCCATGGATGTTGGCCGCATAGATCGGCGTGCGTTCCAGGGGCCGTTCCGCGCCTGCGTACACCGGGATCTCCGGCCGGCCGGCCCATTCGCACGCCAAGCGCGCGTTGCGCGAAGTCTTCGACAGCGGCACATTGCCCGCCACCGTCGTCAGCGCCTCGATGTGCAGACGCTCGGGCGCCGCCATTGCGAACAGCAGTGCGATCACGTCATCGGCGCCCGGATCGGTGTCGATGACGAGCGTGTGCACGGTGGCGTCGGCGGGTGGGTTCGGCGGCATGGCAAGGCTCCGTGGCGGGCGCGGACAGCGCGCCTCTGCCGGGCAAGTCTGCCAGAGCCCGTGCGACGGTCAGCCGGGCCTGCCCAGCAGCCGCCGCGCAAAGAAAGCCAGGATCTCGTCCCGCGCAGCCACTGTCGGCTGGCCCGCCTCGTCGATCAGATGCGCCGTCACCACGCTGTGCGGGCTGGCCACCAGCTGCGCGAAGAAGGGTGGCGTGTCGGGGTTCGCGGCGCTGTCGGGCAGCACGCGCGCGACGAAGCGCTCGCCCAGCGCCAGCGAGAACGCCGCGAAGCGCTCGGCCTTGCAGAACCGGTCGCCCTCGAAGCGGTAGGCCATCACGCTCAGGTTTTCGCGCTCCAGGCGCTGGCGCACCGCCGCCAGCTCGTCGGCCGCCACGTTCGTGCCCGCCGGATCGTCCAGCGGCAGCGAAGGCTGGCAGACCACCGGCGCGAGCATGGCCGGCTCCATCATCATCGAGAGCGCGAAGTTGCCGGTGAAGCACATGCCGATCGCGCCCACGCCCGGGCCGCCGCACGCTTCGTGCGCGAACCGTGCGAGCGCGCGCAGCCATTGCGTTATCGGGCTCGACGCGTTCGATGCGAAGGCCCGGAACTCGGCGCTCACGCAGGCCCGCTTGAACACGGCGGCGCCTTCCCCGGCCTGGGGCACCGCGCCGTCGCGGCCGAACAGCGAGGGCATGTAGACCGTGAAGCCCGCGTCGCGCACCCAGCGGGCGAAGCGCGCCACATGCGGGCTGATGCCGGGCATCTCGGTCATCACGACCACGGCAGGACCCCGGCCGGCCGTGTAGACCTTCTTCTCGATGCCGTCGAGCGTGATCTGGCGCGGGGTGAAGTCGTCGAGCGGATCGTCTTCTTTCATGGAGCGGGTCGGTGTCATGGGGCGCCGCCGCGTGCGGCGGCCGTGAAGCGGTTGAAGCTTGCATTGGGCCGCCGGCCTCCAGAGAATGACAGTGTCGAATTTGACTGTTTTCAGGCTGTATCGGACATGAACGACTTCACGGTGCTGGTGCTGCCGGGCGCCTTCAACTCCAGCGTGGCGGTCACGCTCGACATCCTGCGCGCAGCGCGGGCGGTGGCCGCCCGAGCCGGCGTGGCGCCGCCGCGCTGGCGGATATGCTCGGTGCAAGGCGGCCCGGTGCGGCTGCAGGCCGGCATGAGCCTGGACACCGCCCGCTTGCCTGCGCGGCCCCGTGACGACCGCTCGACATGGGTGGTGCCGGGGCTCGGGCTCAACACGCCCGGCGAGATTCACCAGTGCCTCGAAAGCGACGATGCGGCCAAGGCCATCACGGGCCTCGCGCGGCATGTGAAGTCCGGCGGGCAGGTCGCGGCCTCGTGCTCGGCGGTGTTCCTGCTGAACGCCGCAGGCCTGCTTCAAGGACGCCGCGCGACGATCTCGTGGTGGTATGCGCCGCTGCTCGCGCGCATGGCGCCCGGCTGCACTGTCGATGCCGACCGCATGGTGTGTGCCGACGGGCCGGTGGTCACGGCCGGCGCCGCGTTCGCGCAGACCGACCTCATGCTGCACCTGCTGCGCGAGCGTTGCGGCAGTGCCCTCACCGACCTGGTCTCGCGCGTGCTCCTGATCGACGGGCGGCAGGCACAGGCGCCGTTCATCGTGCCGGAGGTTCTGGCCAACGGCAACGACCTTGTGGCGCGGCTCGCCGCGCGGGTCGCGTCGGCGCTGCCGGATGCGCCCGCGGTGAGCGTGCTGGCGAGCGAGTTCTGCATGTCGCAGCGCACGCTGGCGCGCCACATCCGCAAGGCCACCGGCAAGAGCACGCAGGCGCTGGTGCAGAGCGTGCGGCTGCGGCGCGCGCGCGTGCTGCTCGAGACCAGCCGGATGACGGTCGACCAGGTGGCCGGCGCCGTGGGTTATCAGGACGCCACGGCCCTCAGGCGCCTGATGAAGAAGATGGCGGGCGCCAATCCGAGCCGCTACCGCGAAGGCGGTTACGGCGCCTGACGCGCCCGCAATATCGGCGTGCTGCGCTGACTTGCTACTTCTTGCGCGCCGCGATCGCCTTCTCGGCCGTTGCCACCAGGTCCGCGCCCACCGTGTTCTTCCACTTGTCGTACACCGGGCGCGTGGCTTTCACGAAGGCTTCGCGCTCGGCGGGCGTGAGCTGCGTCACGGTCACGCCCATGCCGGCGATGTCCTTCAGCACCGGCTTGTCGGCTTCGACGAGGCCCTTGCGCGCGAGTTCGATCTCCTGCTTGCCGGCATCGACGGCGGCCTGGCGCACGATGGCCTGGTCGGCTGGGGTCCACGAGGCCCAGATTTCCTTGTTGACCACGAAGACCAGCGGGTCGGCGACGTAGCCCCAGGTGGTCACGAACTTCTGTCCCACGTTCTGCATCTTGAGCACGGTGAACAGGAAGAGCGGATTCTCCTGGCCGTCGACCGCGCCGCTGGCGAGCGCGGGCTGTGCGTCGGCCCAGCTCATCTGCGTGGGGTTGGCGCCGAGGGCGGTGAACATGTCGGAATAGATCGGCGAGCCGACGACGCGGATCTTCATGCCCTTCAGGTCTTCGGGCGACTTGATCGGCTTTTTCGAGTTGGTGATTTCGCGGTAGCCGTTCTCGCCCCAGGCGAGCGGCACCACGCCGGCCTTGTCGAGGGTCTTGAACATTTCCTTGCCGACTTCGCCTTGGGTGAGCGCGTCGATGGCCGCATAGTCGGGCATCAAAAAGGGCATGGAGAACAGGTTGAGCTGCTTCACTTGCGGCGACCAGTTGATGGTCGAGCCCACGGCCATGTCGATCACGCCCTGGCGCAGCGCGCTGAACTCGCGGGTCTGGTCGCCTTGAATGAGCGACACGCCAGGGTAGAGCTTGATGTTGATGCGGCCCTGGGTGCGCTCCTTCACGAGGTCGGCCCAGATCTTCCCGGCCTGGCCCCAAGGGGTCGGCGGGCCGAGCACCAGGGACATCTTGTATTCGGGCTTGTAGGCGGCCTGCGCCATGGCGCCGGTCGAAAAGAAGCCGAGTGTGGTGGCAACGGCGGCAAGGCCGAGCAGAGTACGGCGGAATTTCATGAGAGGTCTCCTTGTTTTCTGAACACAACTAAGCATGGATGTTTGGGGGAACGGTACTGAGCGGCGCTATGGGGTCGGGAACGTTCAGGGCGCGTGCACAGGCCACCGGGTACTCCCCTCCGCGAATGTCCCCCGGGCTTCGCCCTCCTCCTTTATTTCGCTGCGGGGAGTACCCGGCGCCCTGCGCACACAAAGCGCTGCTCTTGTTCCGCTCGATCAACCACCGCTCCGAACAACGATCCCGTCGATGGGGTGCCTTGCGCAGCGAAATAAAGGAGGAGGCCGCAGGCCGGGGGACATTCGCGGAGCAAGGTACCCCGTCGGCGGGAGCGCGCCCTGAAGCGTGACCACACGCCGAACGAAGCACTTCACGAACAGCGCAGGGCGTCATCTCAATACCCCAGCTTGCGCGGCAACCAAAGCGCGAGCTCAGGGAACGCGATCACCAGCACCATCACCACGAACATCGAGAACAGCATCCAGCCCACCCACCGCACGGTTTCCTCCATGCGCACCTTCGCGATGCGGCACGACACCATGAGGTTGACCGCGAGCGGCGGCGTGAACTGGCCGAGCGCCACCTTGAGCGTGAGGATCACGCCGAACCACACCGGGTCCCACTTGTAGTACTGCACGATCGGCAGCAACAGCGGAACGAAGATCAGGAAGATCGACACACCGTCCAGGAACATGCCCACCGTGATCAGCAGCAGGATCAGGAGCGCCAGGATGCCGTATTCGCCCAGGCCCGAATTCACGATGGCGCGCGTCACCGGGTCGATGATGCCGAGCGTCGAGAGCGAGTACGCGAAGATGCCCGCGAGCGACACCACCAGCAGGATCACCGCCGAGAGCTCGCCCGATTCGCGCAATATGACGAACAGGTCGCGCACCTTGATGGTCCGGTGCACGCACATGCCCACGAAGAGTCCGTAGAACACCGCCACCACCGCCGCTTCGGTCGGCGTGAACCAGCCCGCGCGCATGCCACCCAGAATGAGCACCGGCGCCGCCAGGCCCCAGATCGCTTCGCGAAAACTCTTCCAGAACGGCGGGCGCGGCAGCGTCGATTCGAGCGCGCCCATCTTGTGCTGGCGGGCCAGCAGCACGGCCGGAATCATCAGCGCCAAGCCGGCCATCACGCCGGGGATCATGCCGGCCGCGAACAGCGCCGGTACCGAGGCGCCGGGCACCAGCACCGAATACACGATGAACGCGACCGAGGGTGGAATCAGGATGTCGGTGGCCGCCGCGGCGCCCACCACGCTGGCCGAGAAAGCCGCCGGGTAGCCCGCGCGCGACATGGCCGCGATCATCACCGCGCCCACGGCCGCGGCATTGGCCGGGCCCGAGCCGGAGATGCCGCCGAGGAACATCGCCACCGCAATGGCCACCAGCGGCAGCATGCCAGGGCCGCGCCCGACGATGGCCACCGCAAAGTTCACGAGCCGCAGCGCCACGCCCGAACGGTCGAAGATGGAGCCCACCAGCACGAACATCGGAATGGCCAGCAGCGGATATTTGCCGAGGCCGGCATAGAAGTTCTGCGGCACGGCCAGTAGGCCGAACCATTGGGCGTCGCTGTTGGCAAGTGCAATGCAGGCGGCGCCGGCCAGGCCCAGCGCGGCGCCGATGGGCACGCCTACCAGCATCATCGCGACGAAGGCGACGAAGAGCAGGGTGGCGATCACGATGCGTCGCCCTTGCCGGTGCGGTTTTCGTTGTCGCCGTATTCCTTGCGGCCGCGGCGGATCATCAGGCCCACCGCGCGCAGCGCGATGGCAAAGGACACGATCGGCAGCCACATCGAATACCACCAGGCCGGCAGCCCGATACCCGGCGTCGTTTCGTCGAAACGGTAGTCGTCCCACACCATGCGAATGCTGAGCGCGCCGATCAGCGCGAAGAGGATGGCGATCATCAGCGCGCCGAATTGCGCGAGCCGCTTGCGGCGTGCCATCGATCCGTTCTCGGAAAAATACTCGATGCGGATGTGCCGGTCGCGCGCCACTGCGGCCGAGCCGGCCACCAGCGCCAGCATGATCATCAGGAAAACCGAGAACTCCTCCGTCCACGCAAACGAAGAGTCGGTGAAGTAGCGCACCAGCACGTTGGCAAAGGTGATGAGCGCCAGCGCGCCCATGATGATGACGGTGAGCCAGTCTTCGATGGCGAGCGGCACCTTGGTGGGCTCGTCGGCGGCTTCGATGTCTGGGGGAAGGGGGCTGGCGGCGTCCAGCAGCGGGCCGGACTCGTTGGGAGTGGTCATCGAGGGAGAAGGGGAAGCAGCTATGAATGGTAACGATCCATGACCATCCGTTCATCGGGGTTTTCCTAAGCTGCGGCCCCGTTCCTCAGTTCCCTTCGACCCCTCGAGGCCCTTGGCGGGCTACTCGAGCTTGGCGCCCGAGTCCTTGATCAGGCGCTCCCAGACCGGGCTTTCCTTCTTGTACACCGCGTTGAAAGCCTCGGGCGAGCTCTCCTTCAGGTCGAAGCCCATGGCCGCCACGCGCGCCTGCACGTCGGGCTGGCGGGTGGCCTTGCCCACCTCGTCGGCAATGCGCTGCACGATCGGCTTGGGCGTGCCGGCCGGCATGGCGATGGCGAGCCAGCCGGTCACGCGGTAGGCCTCGTCCTTCAGCCCCTGCTCGGCCAGCGTGGGCACGTTGGGCAGCGTTGCCATGCGGCGTTCGCCGCTCACGCCGATGGCTTTGAGCTTGCCGGCTTCGATGTGCGGCTTGGCCACCAGCGCGCTCGCAAAGGCCATCTGGATCTGGCCGCCGATCAGGTCCTGCAGCATCGGCGATTCGCCCTTGTAGGCGATGTGGTTCATCTCGGCCTTCTGCGTGAGGCTCATGTGCGCGCCCGCCAGGTGCGGGTAGGCGCCCACGCCGTAAGAGCCGTAAGCCACCTTGCCCTTGTTGGCGACCACGTACTTCAGCAGTTCGGGCCCGGTGTTGGCGGGCACGCTCGGGTGAACCACCAGCACCAGCGGTGCAGTGGCAATCTGATAGACCAGCGTGAGGTCGCGCTGCGTGTCGTAGGGCAGCTTCTCGTACAGGAATTGGTTGGTCAGAAGCGAGTTGCTCAGCGACAGCACGATGGTGTAGCCGTCGGCCGGCGCCTTGGCCACGGCATCGGTGCCGATGATTCCGGCGGCGCCGGGCTTGTTGTCGATGATGACGGGCTGGCCCAGCCCGGCCGCCATCTTCTCGCCCAGCACGCGGGCCAGCACGTCGGTCGCCCCGCCAGGGGCAAAGGGCACCACCATGCGGATCGGCTTGTTCGGATAGGTCTGCGCCCAGCTGGCGCCGGCGGCCGCAAGCGCGAGCGAGGCGATGCCGCAGTGCAGGGCGCGGCGGGTGAGCCCGCGAGGGGTGAAAGTTGCGTTCATGTTTGCGATGTCTCCGGATGTCGTTGTTTGGTTGGCGAAGGAAACGGGGCGTGGCTATTCCACGAGCACCCGCGTCTTGAATGGAAGCGGCTCGAGCGCCGTGCGGATCCGCTCCTCCAGCAATGCAGCGAGCGCGCCTGCAGCCCCCGCATCGATGCGCACCTGCACCAGGCTCTCGCCCTCGCCGCGCACGCTCGGCCGTGCGGCTTCCGCCACGCCGAGCTCGTCGCAGATTTGCGCCACGTCAGCCGCCACCACGCGGCTCGCGGCCATCGCGCGAAGTTCGGGCTTGTAGATCTTGCCGACGTTGGTCATCGGCATGTTCTCGATGACGATCACCGACTTGGGTTTGGCCGGCGCCTCGTCGACGCGCGCGGCCGTGAAGGCCAGCAATTCGTCCTCGGTGGCCGATGCGCCCGGCACCAGCGTGGCAAAGACCACCGGCAGTTCGCCCGCATACGCATCGGGCGCGCCCACCGCCGCGCACAGCTGCACCGCGGGATGCGCGCCCAGCGCGTCCTCGATCACCTTGGGGTCGATGTTGTGGCCGCTGCGGATGATCAGGTCCTTCGAGCGGCCGCTGAGGTTGAGCCGCCCTTCGCCGTCGATCCATCCCAGGTCGCCGGTCGCAAGCCAGCCATCGGCGGTGAAGGCCTTGGCGTTGTCGGCCGGATCGACGAAACCCGAGAACAGGTTGGGCGACTCGAATAGCACCATGCCCTGCTCGCCCGGCGGCAGGTCGCGGTCGCTGGCGTTGCCGTTCTCGTCGAGCGCCACGATGCGCATCCGCATGTAGGGCAGCGGAAAGCCGACGCAGCCCGCGGGCCCGTCCACGCCGGGCGGCGTGATGGTCGAGATGCCCGCCATCTCGGTCATGCCCAGGCTCTCGTGCACGTGCAGGCCGAACAGGCGCTCGAAGCGCGCGGCCAGTTCCGGCGAGAGCACGGCGGCGCCCGTGCGGCAATAGCCGATCGATGAAATGTCGGCGCCATTGAGCGGCACGTTCGCCAGCGCGGCAAGCACCGTGGGCACGGCCGAGAGCGAGGTCGGCCGGTACTTTTCGACCAGCTTCCAGTAGTTGGCGAGCACCTCCTTGTTGCGCAGCAGCGAGGTCGTCGGAATGATCACCTCCACACCGGCCGAGAGCGACGCCAGCGAGGCCGGCAACACGCCCGCCACGTGGAACAGCGGATAACCGTTGATGGAGATGCCTTGCTCGTTCATGCCCGCGACCTGCACGCTGGCCCATGCGGTGAACACCTGCGCACCGTGGCTGTGGCGCGCGAGCTTCGGGGCGCCGGTGGTGCCGCCGGTGTGGAAGTAGGCGGCGATGTCGGTCGGTGCGATGTCGCGGCCGCTCACGAGGCGATCAGACGGTTGTGCCGAACGCAGCACGTCGAACTCGGCCACGCCGACGGGCAGCGCGCCCGCCTTGCCCGGCGCCTCGTCGTGCGGCGCCACGCGCAGCACGGTCGTGAGCGTAGGCACCTGCCCGCGCAAACGCATCGCCTTCGACCACATGCCCGCCTCGCTGTCGGAGCCGTAGGCGATCAGCACCTTGGCGCGGCCGGCGGTCATCAGCGCCACCAGCTTCTCGTCGGTCAAGAGCGGGTTGAGCGGCTGCACGATGCCGGCCGCCTCGCCGCCCCAGAGCGCGAGGTGGTACTCCAGGCAGCCCGGCAGCAGCACCGCCACCGCGTCATCGGGGCCCACGCCCAGGGCGTGCAGCATGTTCGCGGTCTGGTGGATGCGCGCGAGCAGCTCGGCATACGACCAGCGGATCGGCTCGTCGGCCGGGTTGCCGGTGCGCAGAAAGGTCAGCGCAGTCTTGTTTCCGAAGGCCGCACCCGCACTGCGGAAGATCTCGTAGGTGCTGCGAACCGTCAGCGCCTGCGCAAGCGGCGTCTCTTCGAGCTTGCGGATGTCTGCCAGGCTGCGAACCGGCAACAGGGGGCGGAACGGTGCCCCGCCCGGACTTGTCTTCTTGTCGTTGCCTGTCATGTCGTCTCCTGATGTTGTCTCTGGCCGGCCGCGCGCGAATCGCTGTTTTACTGGTTCGTGATGTTGTTGTCGCGAATGACCTTGCCCCAGCGTTCGAAGTCCTGGCGCATGCGCACGCCGGTCTGCTCGGGCGTGCGATAGGCCGCGAAGGAGCCGACGCTTTCGAGCTTGTCCTGCACCTCCTTGTCGGCCAGCGCGGACTTCAGCTCGACGCTCATGCGGTCGACCACGTCCTTGGGTGTGCCGGTCGGTGCCAGCAGCCCGCCCCATGAGGTCGCATCGAAGCCGGGAAAGCCCTGCTCGGCGACAGTCTTCACCTCGGGCAGCAGGTTCACGCGCTTGCCCGAGCCGACCGCAATGGCCCGCAGCGTGCCGGCGCGGATGTGCGGCATCACCGCCACGAGGTCCGAAAACATCGCAGGCACCTGCCCGCCGATCAGGTCGGTCACCGCCGGCGCGCTGCCGCGGTAGGGCACGTGCTGCATCTCGAACTTGCCGATGTTCTTGAGCTGCTCGGTCGTCAGGTGGCCGAAGCTGCCGGCGCCCGCGGTCGTGTAGTTGAGCTTGCCGCCCTCGGCCTTGGCCTTGGCGATCAGGCCCTGCAGGCCGGTCACTTCGGGCAGCGACTTGGGATTGACCACCATGACGATCGGCAGGTCGTACACGGTGCCCACGGGCGTGAAGCTCTTGAAGATGTCGTAGGGCGCCTGGCCGTACAGGTGCGCGGCCAGCAGCGTGGGCGTGGCCAGCATCACGAAGGTGTAGCCGTCGGGCGCCGCCTTGGCGGCCACCGCGGCGCCGATGGTGCCTGAGGCGCCGCTGCGGTTGTCGATCAGCACGTTCTGCTTCAGGCCCTGCGACATCTTCTGCGCCACGATGCGCGTGGCGACGTCGGTCGGACCGCCGGGCGGAAAGGGCACGATGACGGTGATCGGCTTGGTCGGCCAGGCCTGCGCGAACGCTGCGCCGGCCACCAGAGGAAGGGCCAGAGCGATGAGCGCACGGCGTGCGGGATTGCGAAGGGAACGAAAAGAAGAAGGAAATGCCATGGACTTGTTCAAGGGATCGGAAGAAGAGGGGCGTCTTCAGACGACGCCGTTCGCTTTCAGTTGCGCAAGCCTGTCGTCGGAGAGGCCGAGCAGAGACTGCAGCACCTCGTGCGTGCCTTCGCCCAGTTGCGGCGGCGCGCTGCGCACGGGCAGGCGTTCGCCGTCGAAGCGATAGGGGGGAGCCAGCACGTCGACCTTGCCCGCCACCGGATGCGGCTGCTCGGTGACAAGGCCGGCATCGGTGGCACGCTTGGAGTTGAGCGCTTCGAGCAGGCCGAGCACCTCGCCGCAGGGAATGCCCGATTTCGTGAGCTTCGCGAGCAGGTCGACACGTTGGCGCCTGGCCAGTTCGGCGTGCAGCTCGGGCAGCAGCACCGCACGGTTCGCCGAACGCAGGATGTTGGTCTTGAAGCGCTCGTCGGCGGCGAGGTCGGGCCGTTCGATCACTTCGGTGCAGAAGCGCGCGAACTGCGCGTTATTGCCCACGGTGATCACCAGCGGGCCGTCGGCCGCATCGAACACGCCATACGGCACGATCGACGGATGCGAGTTGCCGTAGCGCGGCGGGTCTTCGCCCATCAGCAGCGCCTCCAGCCCGTAGTAGGCGGTGATCATCAGGCCGCAGTCGAACAGCGCCATCTCCACGTGACGGCCCTTGCCGGTCTTCTCGCGCTGGTAGAGCGCGGCGAGGATGGCCTGCGCCGAATACATGCCGGTGAACAGGTCGACCATGGCCACGCCGAACTTCAGCGGCGGCTGGTTGGCTTCGCCGTTGAGCGCCATCAGGCCGGCTTCGCCCTGCACCACGAGGTCGTAGCCGGGCCGTGCGGCCTCGGGGCCGGTGCGGTCGTAGCCCGAGATCGAGCAGTAGATGAGCCCCGGCTGCGCCTTGCTGAGTTGCTCGTAGCCGAGCCCGAGCTTGTCGATGCCGCCGAATTTGAAGTTCTGGATCACCACGTCGCATTGCTTCGCAAGGTCGCGCGCGATCTGCTGGCCTTCGGGCGTCTGCAGGTCGAGCGTGACCGAGCGCTTGTTGCGGTTCACGCTGTTGAAGTAGGCAGTCTCGGTCTTGCCGACGCGCAGGCCCCAGTCGCGCGTGTCGTCGCCGCGGCCCGGGTGCTCGACCTTGATCACTTCGGCGCCCATGTCGGCCAGCACCATGCCGCACCAGGGGCCCGCCAGGATGCGGGACAGATCGAGAACGCGCACGCCGGCGAGCGGCAGCGATGAATTGAGCATGGGCATGAGGGCAACTCCCTGAAAACGAGAAAGCCCCGCAGCGTGTGCGAGGCGTGAAGTCGGGTGGATCGGGGCGGCGGCGTCAGGACGACGGGTTGGGCTTCTGGCGGCGCAGCGCGGAGAAATCCGCCGTGCGCTTGCCGAGAAAAGCGCCGATGCCTTCGGCCGCTTCGGCATCCGCTTGCGACTCGACCATGTACACGGCCTCGGCTTCGAGCTGCTCTTCGAGCGTGGCGCGGTGGGCCTGGCGGCACAGCGTCTTGATGCGTGCGCTTGCGCGCTGCGGGCCATTGGCTACCTTGGCCGCGAGCGCAATGGCCTCGGCCAGTGCGGCGCCCTTGTCGGTCAACCGGTTGACCGCGCCCAATGCATGCAGGCGCTCGGCCGGCATGCGGTCGCCGGTCAGGCACATCTCGGTCAGCACCTGGCGCGAGACGAACTCCGAGAGGAAGGCCGTCGCGCCGCCGTCGGGCGTGAGGCCGACCTTGACGTAGGCGACCGTGTAGAACGCATCGCGCGCCGACACCAGCATGTCGCAGGCCAGCGCCATCGAAAGGCCCGCGCCGGCCGCGCCGCCTTCGACCGCCGCGATGACGGGCTTGCCGCAATCGCGGATCGCACGGATCAGGTCGTGCAGGCCTTCGAGCTTTTCGCGGCGCTCCGAGGCGGGCAGCTCGCGGCGCTTGGCCAGCAGGTTCAGGTCGCCGCCGGAGCAGAAGAAATCGCCCGCGCCGGTGAAGACGATGGCGCCGACTTCCGGGTCGTTCTCCGCATCGGTGAGCGCGGCGCTCAGTTCCGCGTACAGCGTCGGCGTGATCGCATTGCGCGCGTCGGGGTTGCTGTTGGTCAGGATGCGGACGGCGCCTTGCTGGCTGATGAGAACGGTCTTTTCCGTCATGCTGCCAGCTCCTTGCCCAGCGCAATGTAGCGCTGCAGGTGGTGGTCTTCATCGCCGAGCTGGTGGTCGATCATCACGAGCCGCTTGGCGTAGTGCGGCAGCGGCAGCTCCCACGTCATACCGATGCCGCCGTGCATCTGGATGCTTTCTTCTGCCACCAGCGCGCCGATGCGCCCGATGCTGAACTTGGCGGCCGACAGCGCGCGCTCGCGCGCCACGCGGTCGGTGCCGTCGATGGCGGCCGCGGCATTGATCACGGCCGAACGGGCCTGTTCGATCTCGAGCAGCAGATCCGCCATGCGGTGCTGCAGCGCCTGGAAACTGCCGATCAGGATGCCGAACTGCTTGCGTGTGCGCAGGTAGTCGAGCGTCGCGGTCTTGGCGGCTTCCATCGCGCCCACGGCTTCGGCGCACAGCGCGAGCACGCCGCGGCCGATGGCGCGTTCCAGCGTCGCACTGCCCTGGCCTTCGGTGCCGAGCAGCGCGTCGGCGCCCAGCGTCACGCCGTCGAGCGTGAGTTCGGCAACGCGGCCTCCGTCGATGGCGGGGCAGCCGCGCACCGTGAGGCCTGCCGTCTTCGCGGGCACGAGGAACAGCGAGATGCCGGCTTCGTCGTCGACGTTGCCGGAAGTGCGGGCGGAGACCAGGAACAGGTCGGCCTGCTCGCCCTGCGGAACGACAGCCTTGGCACCGTTCAGCGCCCAGCCATCGCCGCTGTGCTCGGCGCGGGTCGCCACGCGCGTGCGTTCGTAGTGCGTGTCGGCTTCGTCGTGCGCAAAGGCCGCGACGGTGAGGCCGTTGATGATGTCGCCGAGCTTCTCCTTCTGCGCATCGCTGCCGGCGGCGCTGAGCGCCTCGCCGACCATCACCGCGCCCAGCAGCGGCTCGACCACGAGGCCTCGGCCCAGCGCCTCGAAGACGACGGCGATGTCGAAGCCGCCGCCACCGAAGCCGCCGTCGGCTTCGCTGAACAGCGCGCCGATCACGCCCAGTTCGGCGAACTGCTGGAAGATCTCCTTGCTGAAGCCGTGCTCGGACTTCGCGATGCGGTCGCGCGCATCGAAGGCGTACTGCTCGGCGATGAAGCGGTTCAGGCTGTCGGCGAGCATGCGCCGGTCTTCGGTGTGTTCGAAGTTCATGTGCGTGTCTCCTTTACAGCCCGAGGATCATCTTGGAGATGATGTTCTTCTGGATTTCATTGGAGCCGCCGAAGATCGACAGCTTGCGGTTGTTGAAGTAGCGCGCCGCGGCGGCCGATGCGTAGGCCGGGCCGAAGGTCTCGCCGTCGAAGCCGTCGTGCAGCGCTTGCTCGATGAAGGGCCGACCGTACACACCCATCGCGCGGCGCGCGAGCGACGAAATCTCCTGCCGGATCTCGGTGCCGCGGATCTTCAGCATCGAGCTCTCCGCACCCGGCACGCCGCCGCCGGCCACGGCCGCAATCACGCGCAGGTTCGTCGTCTTCATGTTTTCCAGGTCGATCTCGACACGCGCCATGCGCGCCGCGAAGGCCGGGTCTTCCGCCAGCGGCTTGCCGTTCTTCGTCTGCGTGGCGGCAATGCCCTTGAGCTGTTCGAGCGCGGCCACCGAGAAGCCCACGCCCGCGATGTTGGTGCGCTCGTAGGTGAGCAGGTACTTGGCGCAGGTCCAGCCCTTGTTCTCTTCGCCCACGAGGTTCTCGGCCGGCACGCGCACGTCGGAGAAGAACACCTCGTTCACCTCATGCTCGCCGTCGAGCGTGATGATCGGGCGCACTTCGACGCCCGGCGAGCGCATGTCGATCAAGAGGAAGCTGATGCCCTCCTGCTTCTTCGCCTCGCGGTTGGTGCGCACCAGGCAGAAGATCATGTTGGCGTGCTGGCCCAGCGTGGTCCAGGTCTTCTGGCCGTTCACGATGTAGTGGTCGCCTTGGGCATCGATGCCGCGCACGGCCGAGGTCTTCACGGCCGCAAGGTCGGAGCCCGCGCCGGGTTCCGAGTAACCCTGGCACCACCAGTCGTCGCCGTTCAGGATGCGCGGCAGCCAGCGCTGCTTCTGTGCCTCGTTGCCATACCTGATGAGCACCGGGCCGAGCATGTTCACGCCGAAGGGCACGATGCGCGGCGCAAAGGCCAGCGCGCATTCGTGTTCGAAGATGAACTTCTCCACCGCCGTCCAGCCCGGGCCGCCGTACTGCTCGGGCCAGTGGTTCGCGAGCCAGCCGCGCTCGTTGAGGATGGCGTGCCACGCCTCCATGTCGGCCTTGGCGAGGATCTTGCCGCCGCTGACCTTCGCCGAGAGGCGAGCGGGCAGCTTGTCGGCGAGGAAGGCGCGCACCTCGCTGCGGAAGGCTTCTTCTTCGGGGGTGAAGTTCAGGTCCATTGCCGGCTCCTCAGTAGATTTCGAACAGGCCCGCGGCGCCCATGCCGCCGGCGATGCACATCGTCACCACGGCGTATTTCGCGCCGCGGCGCTTGCCCTCGATCAGCACGTGGCCCGCGAGGCGCGCGCCGGTCATGCCGAAGGGATGGCCGATGGAGATCGCGCCGCCGTTCACGTTGAGGCGTTCCGGCGGAATGCCCAGCTTCTCCTGGCAGTAGATCGACTGCGAGGCGAATGCTTCGTTGAGTTCCCACAGACCGATGTCCTCGACCTTGAGGCCGTGCCGCGCGAGCAGCTTGGGCACCGCGAACACCGGGCCGATCCCCATCTCGTCAGGCTCGCAGCCGGCCACGGCCAGGCCGCGGAACGCACCCATCGGCTTGAGGTTGGCGCGTTCTGCATCCTTGGCTTCCATCAGCACGCAGGCCGAGGCGCCATCGGAGAGCTGCGAGGCGTTGCCCGCGGTGATGAACTTGTCTTCGCCCAGCACCGGCTTCAGCTTGGCAAGCGCCTCGTAGGTGGTGCCGCGGCGGTTGCAGTTGTCTTCCGTGGCGGTGACTTCGCGGTAGCTGACTTCCTTGGTCTCCTTGTCGGTCACGGCCATCGTGGTGGTGCAGGCGACGATCTCGTCCTTGTAGCGGCCGGCGAGCTGCGCTTCTTCGGTCTTGCGCTGGCTCTCGGCCGAGAAGCGGTCCTGCGCCTCGCGGCTGATGCCGTAGCGCTGCGCCACGATGTCGGCGGTTTCGATCATCGCCATGTAGAGCGCAGGCTTGTGCTCGACGATCCACGGATCCAGGCTGAGGTCGCCGCCGTCGCCAGGGCTGCGGCCGCGGATCTGCGAGATGCTCTCGACACCGCCCGCGATCATGGCCGGCGCGCCATCCACCACGATGCGGCCCGCCGCCATGGCAATCGCCTGCAGGCCCGAAGCGCAGAAGCGGTTCACCGTGGTGCCGGCGATGCTGATCGGCAAGCCCGCGCGGATGATGCTCTGGCGCGCGATGTTGCGGCCGGTCGTGCCTTCGGGGTAGCCGCAGCCGAGGATCGCATCCTCGATCAACGCCGGGTCGAGACCCGAGCGCTCGACCGCCGCGCGCACGGCAAAGGCGGCCAGCGTGGCGCCGGGCGTGATGTTGAACTCGCCGCGGTGCGCCTTGGTGAGCGGGGTGCGGGCGGTGGAAACGATGACGGCTTCGCGCATGGGGAGGGCTCCTTAGTCAGTTGAGGACAGAGCAAAAACTGCTGCGCAGTTTCTTGGTCTGTCCCGCAAGGTTTTCAGTTTTGATTGAGGCTGGAGAAATCGGCGCCGCGTTCGACCAGCTCCACCAGCAGCGGCGAGGGCTGCCAGAACAACGGGTCTTCCTTCGCGAACTCGCGGATGTCGGCCAGCACCTTGGGCAGGCCCACGGTGTCGGCGTACTTCATCGGGCCGCCGCGGTGGCGCGGAAAGCCGTAGCCATAGAGAAAGGTCACGTCCACGTCGAGCGGGCGCAGCGCGATGCGCTGGTGCACGACGTTGGCGCCTTCGTTGACCATCGCGGCCATGTAGCGGCGCATGATTTCTTCCTCGGTGAAGGCGCGCGGCGTGATGCCCGCGCGTTCGCGCTCGGCGTCGATGATCGCCAGCACCTCGGGGTCGGGCACGCCGGTGCGCGCGCCTTCGGGGTACAGGTAGTAGCCGCGCTGCGTCTTCTGGCCGAACCAGCCGCGCTCGCAAATGCGGTCGGCAATCTGCACGTAGCGCGCCTTCGGGTCGCGCGTGGCGGCCTTGCGCTTGCGCGTGGCCCAGCCGATGTCCCCGCCCGCCAGGTCCGACACCTGGAACGGCCCCATCGGATAGCCGAAGTTGCGCACCGCCTCGTCGATCTGGTAGGGCGAGGCGCCGTCTTCCATCATGTGGTCGGCCGCCTGGCGGTACACGGCCAGGATGCGGTTGCCGATGAAGCCGTCGCACACGCCGGCGCGCACCGGCACCTTCTTCAGCTTCTTCGCGAGCTCGAAGCCGGTGGCGACCACGTCGGCGCTCACCTTCGCGGGCACCACGATCTCGAGCAGCTTCATGATGTTGGCCGGCGAGAAGAAGTGCAGGCCCACCACGTCCTGCGGACGCGAGACGCTGGCCGCGATCTCGTCGATGTCGAGGTACGAGGTGTTGGTGGCCAGCACGGCACCGGGCTTGCACACGCGGTCGAGTTCGGCGAACACAGCCTTCTTCACGCCCATGTCCTCGAACACGGCCTCGACCACGATGTCGACCTGCGCCAGCGCGTCGTAACTCGTGGAGCCCGAGAAGCGCGCCATCACCGCGGCCTTGGCCTCGGGCGTCATGCGGCCCTTCTTGATCAGGCCGTCGTACACCTTTTCGACATGCGCGCGGCCGCGCGCGAGGCTGGGCTCGTCGCGCTCGATCATGGTCACGGGCATGCCCGCGTCGAGCATCGCCACCGCAATGCCCGCGCCCATGGTGCCGCCGCCGACGATGCCGGCCGCGTCGAGCGCGCGCGGCTTGGCCGCCTTGGTTTCGGGCGCCTTCAGCACTTCGCGTTCGGCAAAGAAGGCGTGGATCAATCCCGCGCGCTGCGGGCTATCGATGCATTGCAGGAAGAGCTTGCGCTCGAGCGCCATGCCTTCGGCGAAGGGCAGCGTGAGCGCGGCTTCGACCGCTTCGATGATCTTCATCGGCGAGAACAGGCCGCGGCTCTTCTTGGCGGTGTCGGTGCGCGCGGCCTCCAGTGCGGCGCGGCTGGCTTCGGCATCGGCCAGCGCGGTGGCTTCGCGCGTGCGGCGCACCGGGGCCTTGGCGGCGACGAGTTCGTTCGCGTAGGCGAGGCCTTCGGCGAGCGCGTCGGCTTCGTTGCCGAGCCGGTCGACGAGGCCGAGCGACAGCGCTTCCTTCGCGCCCGCATGGTGGCCGCTCAGCATCAGTTCGAGCGCGGGCTTCACGCCAATCAGGCGCGGCGCGCGCTGCGTGCCTCCCGAACCCGGCAGGAGGCCGAGCGCGACTTCGGGCAGGCCCAGCTTGGCGGAAGGCGCGGCAAGGCGGTAGTGCGCCGAGAGCGCCACTTCGAGACCGCCGCCGAGGGCTGCGCCATGGATGGCGGCGACCACCGGCTTGCTGCAGTTCTCTATCTTCAGGCACACCTCGGGCAACGATGGCGGCTGCGGGGTCTTGCCGAACTCGCGGATGTCGGCGCCGGCGATGAAGTTGCGGCCCGCGCCGACGATCAGCACCGCGGCGGCGCCGTTGTCGGCCTCGGCCGCGTCGATCGCAGCCACGAGGCCGCGGCGCACGTCCACGCCCAGGGCGTTGACGGGCGGGTTGTCGATGGTCACCACGAACACGTCGCCTCGACGTTCGAAGGTGACGGGACCGGAAGACGTGGAGGGGCTGGAGCTTGAGGTGGCCATGTGCTTTGTCTCTTGCGTGGCGAGCCCTGCAACGCGAGGGGCTCGAGGCTCTGGGGTGAACCTCGCATTCTTGGTCCGCGCCGCCGCTTTGACAATTGCATAGTCCATTGACAGACTGTCAAAGAATTTTTGACACAATCGGGGCATGGACGTCCAATCGCTGACCCTGCTGGTGGAAATCCTCGACGCCGGCAACCTGAGCGCGGCGGCGCGCCGGCTCAAGATGAGCCGCGCCAACGTCAGCTATCACCTGAACCAGCTGGAGCGCTCGGTCGGCGCGCAGCTGGTGCGGCGCACCACCCGCCGCGCCGAGCCGACCGAGATCGGCCTGCGCCTGTACCAGCACGGCGTGGCCATCCAGACTGAGCTGCTGGCCGCGAAAGAATCGGTCACCACGCTGGGCCAGGGCCTGCAGGGCCGGGTGCGCCTGAGCGTGCCGAGCGGCTATGGCCAGTTGGTCATGGCCGACTGGCTGATCGACTTCAAGCGCCAATACCCCGGTATCGTGCTCGACGTGGTGTTCGAGAACCGCATCGAGGACCTGCTGCGCGACGAGGTCGACATTGCGATCCGCGTGGTGCCCGAGCCGCCGCAGAACCTGGTGGCGCGCGACCTGGGGCCGGTGCGCTATGTGGCTTGCGCCTCACGCGGCTATGCGGAAAAACATCCGTTGCCGGTGCAGCTCGACGAACTGCAGGGCGCGCCGGTGGTCACGGCGGCCGTCATCGGCCGGCAGCTGCGCGTGTCGGCCTACCAGGGGGAAACGCGGCGCGAGGTGATTTTGGAGCCGACGTTGATCTCGGAGAACTTTCTGTTCCTGCGCCAGGCCGTCCTTGCGGGCCTGGGCATCGGCCTCGTGCCCGACTACGTGGTGCAGGAGGACGTGCGCAAGGGCGACGTGGTGACCACGCTCGACGACTGGCGCCTCAGCATCTTCGGCACGCAGATGTTCATGCTCTACATGCCCAACCGGCAGCACACGCGCGCGATCCGCACCTTCATCGATTTCATCCTGGAGCGGGTGCGGGCGCCTGGCGCCGAACCGGCCGATCAGTCGCAGCGGTAGGTGACTTCGCCCTGCGGCGCGCGGGCTGCCGCCTTCGGGTCGAGGTAGCGCAGCGGGGCGCCGAAGTTGCGGCAGTAGGCCTCCGCGTCCTTTGCCGTGGGCGACTTGTACACGCCGTCCCCCAGCCGTGTGACGAGGGGTGCCGGCCCCGTTGCGCATGCCGCGAGGAGCGCGGCCGGAATGAGCAGGCAGAGGGTGAGGGAGCGTCGCATCGGGAAGGCGCAGGGCTGCGCGGAGGAACAAGAAGTCCGCGACTTTAGCGCCTGCCGGTCCGGCGCCGGCAGGGATGGGATGACCCGCGGCATGTTTTCTGCTGTACTCGCCGCATGAACGATGGTGCTCCCCACGCCCTGCTGCCGCTTGCGGCGCAACCGCTGACAGCGCAAGCTTTCGCGCCCTACGGCACGGTGCTGGCGGCGCCCGCCGGCACAGGCCGCCCGATCAACGGCGGCAACGCGCAGCGCTTCGACCTGGTGGCCGACCTGCAGCTTGGCGCCGCGGGCGGCCGGCCGATGCTCGCGCTGTTCCGCGCAGAGGCGCGGCGTTTTCCGCACGAGGTCACGGAGATGGAGCGCCACGCGCTCGGCAGCCAGACCTTCGTGCCGTTGGGCGAGCGGCGCTTCGTCATCGTCGTGGCACCGCCTGGTGAAGCTCCCTCGGCCGCCGCGCTCGCCGCGTTCATCACCGATGGGCTGCAGGGCGTGACGCTCGCGCCCGGCACCTGGCACCACGCGCTGCTGGCAGTGGACGCCGGCGACTTCGTGGTGGTGGAGCGCGCCGGCGATGCGGTCGATTGCGACACCTGCGCGCTGGCGGCGCCGGCGGTCGTCGACTGGAACGGCTAGGCGGGTTTCTTCCTGGCAAGGCTTTGCGCCACCAGAACGGCTTCCCTTGCCAGTGCCGTCAGCGCTTCGTGGTCTTCGATGATCTCGATGGGGACCTCGAAGTACTTCTTGACCTGGACCCGCCGGGCCTTCGTGTCGTAGGCAAAGCATTTGCTGCCCAGCTTCTCGTATTTCGGCCGGGTGTCCTTGTCCACGACGAAGTACACGGTGCTGCCCATGATCATCGCGAATTGGGTCGCATTGGCCGACAGCCCCGTTCCGCCAAAGAAACGGCTCTTGGCGATGCGCGGGATTCCGGAGAGCCGGTCCACGATGAAATCGACGAACTGCGACGAGGCTTCCGACATGATGTTGCTGGCGCCAGGCGCTGGATGGAAAGAGCGCAGTGTCGCCGAGTCCAGCGAAGCCGCGGCGCGTCAGCCTGCGGCAATGCGCTCCGCCAATGCAATCAACGAGCGGTCCGACCCGGCCGGCCCGAGCAGCGAGATACCGAGCGGTGCGCCCTCGCGCTGCGCGAGCGGCATCGACAACTGCGGAAAGCCGCTGAGGCCGGCGATGCAAAGCATCCGGATCGCGCGGTTGCGGTAGTCCTCCAGCCCGGCCTCGCCCTCGCTGCGCAGCGGCGCAATGTCGGGCATGGTCGGCATCAGCAGCACGCCGTCGCTCCCGAGCAGTTCCGCCAGGTGGCTGCGAAAGGCGGCGCGGAAGGTGCGGCCGGCGGCGATCTGCGCATCGGTCACGTCGCGCGACCACGCAAAGCGCTCGGCCACGCCCGGGCCCAGCGGCGGCGCGTAGCGTTCGATCAGCGGGCCGTCCGTGAGCCAGGCCTCGTGCGACTGCACGTAGCGGAAGTTCCAGTACATCGCATCGAAGGAGTCGAGCGCAACGGTCGTGCCTTTCGCTTCGCCGAGCACAGCCTGCACGCGCGCAGCGGCATCCGCGAGCGCGGCGGCCGCCGCCGGCACGGCGAGCGACCAGGCGTCTTCGGGGCGCAGCAGCCGCACGCGCTGCGGCAGCGCGGCCGTGTCGTCGCCCAGCAGCACGTCGGCGACGCGCGCGAAGGTGCCGATGTCGCGCGCGAACCAGCCGCAGGTGTCCAGGCTGGGCGCCAGGTCCAGAACGCCTTCGAGGCTCACGCGGCCGTGCGTCGGGCGCAGCCCGTACAGCCCGCAGTGGTTGGCCGGCGCACGCACCGAGCCGCCGGTGTCGGTGCCGAGCGCGAAGTCGCACAGGCCCGAAGACACGGCCGACGCGGAGCCCGACGAGCTGCCTCCCGTGATGCGGTTCTTGGCCGCGCCGTTGACGGGCGCGCCAAAGTGCGCGTTGTTGCCGTTCATCGAGAAAGCGAGCTCGTCGGTCACGGTCTTGCCGACAAAGCGGGCGCCAGCATCGAGCAGCTTCTGCACGGTGGGCGCGGTGCGCGCCTTGATGCCCGACATGGCCAGCACGATGGGGCTGCCGCCACCCGTCGGGTAGCCCGCCACGTCGAACAAGTCCTTGGCGGCAAAACTCAGGTCGGCCAGCGGACCGGTGCCGGCGCGCGGCACGGGCACGTCGGGGTAGGGAACGAAGGCATGTGCGGGGTCGAGCAGCGGCATGGCGATGAAGGGGGTGGACGAAGAAATTTCAGGCGACCAGGACGGGCGCGGTGGCCGCTGCGGCATCCGTGCGGATGCAGCGCGCGCGATGGTTCGGTGCAAGCTCCACGGCCGCGGGCTGCGCGGCCCGGCACATGTCGTTCGCGAGCGCGCAGCGCTCGGCAAAGGCGCAGCCTGGCGGCAGGGCGGAGAGATCGGGCGGCGCGCCGCCAATGGTTTCGAGCCGCGCACCACGCGCCAGCGCACCGTGTGCACGGCTCTTGAGCAGCGCAATGGTGTAGGGGTGGCGCGGCGAGCGGATCAACTCGCGGGCGGTGCCTTCCTCGACGATGCGCCCGGCATACATCACCGCGATGCGGTCGGCCACCTCGACCGCCGCGCCGATGTCGTGCGTGACGAAGATCACCGACAGGCCGAGGTCGCGCTGCAGCTCGCGCAGCAGCAGCAGGATCTGGATCTGCACCGTGGCATCGAGCGCGGTGGTCGGCTCGTCGGCCAGCAACAGCTGGGGCCTGCAGGCCAGCGCCAGCGCAATCATGGCGCGTTGCCGCATGCCGCCCGACATCTCGTGCGGATAGGCCGCAAGCCGGCGTTCGGGGCTCGGAATGCGCACCCGCTCGAACAGCGCGAGTGCGCGCTGCCGCGCCTCGGCCTCGCTCACGGCTTCGTGGCGGCGGATCGATTCCACGATCTGCGCGCCCACCGAATACACCGGGTCGAGTGCCAGCAAGGGTTCCTGGAAGATCATCGACGCCACCTTGCCGCGGAAGTCGAACAGCTCGCGCTGCGGCATCGCGAGCACGTCGCGGCCCGCCACCTGCACCTGGCCGCCCATGCGCGTGCGGCGTTCCGGATGCAGGCGCAGCAGCGTGCGCATGGTCACGCTCTTGCCCGAGCCCGATTCGCCGATCAGCGCCACCACTTCGCCGCGCTGCACCTCCAGGCTCACGCCGCTGACGGCATGCACGGGCTTGCGCCCGCCGGAGAAGGTGACGCTGAGGTCGCGCAGGCGGACCATCGGTTCGCCGTCGGGAATGATGCTGCCGTTGGTGCTCATGCTGCTTGACTCATCGGTTGCTGCGCCAGCGGATGCCCGCTGCCCGGCTCGTGGACCAGGCAGCTCACCGCGTGCCGCGAGCCCGTGGCGATGCGTTCGGGAACGACCTGGCTGCACACCGGCGCAGCCAGCGCGCAGCGCGGATGAAAGCGGCAGCCGGTGGGCGGGTTGATGGGGTTCGGCGGGTCGCCGGTCAGTGCGGCTTCCTCGGTGCGGTTGTCGGGGTCCATCGAGGGCATCGAGGACAGCAGCGCGCGCGTGTACGGATGGGCCGGCGCATCGTAGAGCGCTTCGGCCGGGCCGATCTCGGCCACCTGGCCGAGGTACATCACCATCACGCGGTCGCTCACGTAGCGCACCACGTTGAGGTCGTGGCTGATGAAGACGTAGGTCAGGCCGAACTCGGCCTTCAGGTCGAGCAGCAGGTTGATCACCTGCGCTTCCACCGACTTGTCCAGTGCCGACACGGCCTCGTCCAGAATGACCATGCGCGGCTGCAGCGCCAGCGCACGCGCGATGTTGACGCGCTGGCGCTGGCCGCCCGAAAGCTCGTGCGGATAGCGCTCGGCAAAGCGCTGCGGCTCGAGCCCGACGCGGGACAAAAGGTCGCGAGCGCGGGCCACGGCGTCGCGCCGGGACACGCCGTGCACCTGCGGGCCGAAGGCGATCGAGTCCTCGATGGTGAGGCGCGGGTTGAGCGAGGCGTAGCTGTCCTGGAACACCATCTGCACCTGCCGGCGGAACTCCTTCAGCGGCAGGTCGCGGCTTCCGACCTCTCGGCCGTCGAACACCACTTCGCCGCGCGTCGGCTCGATGAGCTGCATCAGGAGCCGCGCGGTGGTCGACTTGCCGCAGCCCGATTCGCCGACCACGCCCAGCGTCTCGCCCTTCATCACCTCGAAGTCCACGCCGTCCACGGCGCGCACCACGCCGCCGCCACGGCCCAGCGGGTCTTTCTTGAGCGGAAAATGCTTGACCAGTCCGGTGATGGTGAGAAGCGGCTGCGCGGGGCCGCCGACGTCCTTCGGTGCATCCATGCGGTCCATGGTC
The DNA here is from genome assembly GCF_051144945.1 of Variovorax palleresanus. Lineage (NCBI taxonomy): Bacteria > Pseudomonadati > Pseudomonadota > Betaproteobacteria > Burkholderiales > Comamonadaceae > Variovorax > Variovorax palleresanus. Next base: position 3,450,277 of record NZ_JBJNVP010000002.1, read on the forward strand.
AGCCCTTGTTGTCCATCGCCGAGCGCAGGCCGTCGGAGAGGATGTTGAAAGAGATCGACGTGATGAAGATCATCACCCCCGGCAGCGCGGCCACCCAGGGCTGAACATAGATCGCCGTGCGCAGCGTGTTGAGCATCAGGCCCCATTCGGGTTCGGGCGGCTTCACGCCCAGGCCCAGGAACGAGAGGCCCGAGGCCAGGATCATCGACACCGCGATCAGGCTGGTGGCGTAGACGAAGATCGGCCCGAGCACATTGCCCAGCACGTGCACCCGCACGATGGTGAACGGGCTCGCACCCGAGGCACGGGCCGCCTCCACGTAGTCGCGGTTGCGCACCTGCGTGGTCACGCTCTCGGCCACGCGCGCAATCTGCGGAATGAAAACGATGGTGAGCGAGATCAGCGAATTGACCACACCCGCGCCCAGCGTGCCCGACAGCGCAATGGCCAGCAGCACCGAAGGGAAGGCATAGAACACGTCGATGGTGCGCATGATCAGCGTGTTGGTGAGGCCACCCGCATAGCCGGCCACCAAACCGATGACCGTGCCGAGCACGAAGGCGCAGAGCACCGGCGTGATGCCGATGAAGAGCGACAGCCGCGCACCGACGATCAGCCGCGAGAGCATGTCGCGCCCGAGTTCGTCGCTGCCCAGCGGCAGGCCCGCGGTGCCGATGGGCTTGAGCCGCTTGAGCATCGACGACTGATAAGCGTCGGCGGGTGCGATCCAGGGGCCGATCAGCGCGAGCGCGATCAAGAGCAGCACGACGACGGCCGCGCCCACGGCCACGGGGTCGCGCCGGAAGCGCAGCCAGACGGAGGCCCAGTAGCCGCGGGAGCGCTGGGCCGGCAGCGGCTCGACGGCGGCCGCGACAGGAGAAGAAGCGAGCACGGTGGACATGGCTTTTCCGGTTCCTTCTTCTTCAGGCACGCGCAATGCGCGGATCGAGCAGCGTCTGCAGCACGTCGACCAGCAGGTTGAGCACGACGAAGAACAGCGCCAGCACGAGGATGGTCCCTTGCAGCAGCGGCAGGTCGCGCTGGAAGATGGCCGAGTTCAGCAGAAAGCCGGTGCCGGGCCATGAGAACACGGTCTCGATCAGGATCGAGCCGCCGAGCAGATAGCCCAGTTGCAGGCCCATCACAGCCAGCGCCGTGGGCGCCGCGTTCTTCACCATGTGGCGGAACACGCCGAAGTGCGTGAGCCCCTTGGCGCGCAAGCCCACGATGAACTCCTGGTCGAGGATGTCGGCCACCAGCGCGCGCACCGTGCGCGCGATGATGCCCATCGGAATCACCGACATCGTGAGCGCCGGCAGCACCAGGAACTGCAGGTGCGCCCAGTCCCAGGCCCAGTCGTCGGAACCGCTCGGGCCCGCGCCCGTGGCCGGCAGCCACATGAGCTGCGACGAGAACACGATCACCATCACCATGCCGAGCCAGTAGTGCGGCACGCTCACGCCCAGCACCGACAGCATCGAGGCGAAGCGGTCCACCCACGAGCCGCGGAAGTAGCCTGCCACGAACCCGAACAGGCAGCCCAGCACGAAGCCGATGAAGGTGGCCACCACCGCCAGCCGCAGCGTGTTGCCGACGGCCGTGAGCACCTCCGACGCCACGGCGCGGTTGCTGGCAATGGACACGCCCAGGTCGCCGTGCAGCGCGCGCCAGATCCACATCGCGAACTGCTCGGGCAGCGAACGGTTGAAGCCGTACAGCTCGCGCAGTTGCGCCTGCAGGTCGGCTGAAGCATCGGGCGGCAGGATCGACACCAGCGGATCGCCCGGCGCGATGTGCACGAGCAGGAAGCACACGAGCGCCACGCCGATCATGATCGGCACGGCGTAGACGATGCGGCGAATCAAATAGGAAAACATGAAGCTTTGTTATCAGGACGTGGCAAGCGCAGCGAAGCCCCTTCGGGGAACACCGCGGAACCGGCTTTGCCGGGCCGCTGGTGTTGCCCCCGGTGAGGGGGATGGCGCAGCGACACGAAGTGCGCGAAGCTTGGGGGAGAGCTCATTGCATCAATCCATCGCCATGGTGGCAATGTCGATGAACCAGCTCTTCGGCTGCACCACGTTCTTGACCTTGGCCGACATGGCGCGCGGACCCACGTCGTGCGCGATCCAGACGAAGGGCGCGTCGTCCACGATGTGGGTGTGCAGCTTGGCCAGCGCCGTGTCGCGCGCCTTGTCGTCGAAGCTGGTGCGCGCGTCGGCCACGAGCTTGTCGACCTCGGCGTTGCCGTAGTAGCCCCAGTTGTTCGACACCGGCGGGAAGGCCTTGGTGCTCACGAAGCGCACCATCGCAAAGAACGGGTCCATCGCCGCGAAGCTCACGTTGGTGGCGTTGGCGCCGTTGGCCGATGGGTCCTTCGCGCCCTTGCGCCAGTTGGTGAAGAGCGTGTTCCATTCGATCACGTCGAATTGCACGTCGAAGAAGCACTGCTTGAGCGACTCCTGCGCGAACTCGTTCATCGGCAGCGGCTGCATCTGGCCCGAGCCCGAGGCGGAGATCTGCACCTTCACCTTGATCGGCTTGGCGGCGGAATAGCCGGCCTGCGTCATGAGCGCCTGCGCGGCCTTCACGTCGTACTTGATGTCGAAACCCGGCTTGCCGAACCAGGGGTGGCCCGGCGGCACCGTGCCCTTGGGCTCGGCCATCATGCCGCCCAGCAGCTGCTTCATGCCGCCGCGGTCGATGCAGAGGTTGGCGGCCTGGCGCACGCGCTTGTCGAGCCACGGCGAACCTTCGGCGAACGAGAGCTGCCACGGCCACACGTGCGGCTGCGCATTCGAATAGATCTTGAAGCCGCGCTGCGTGATCTGGGCCATGGCGTCAGGCGCAGGCGCCTCGATCCAGTCGACCTGGCCGCCAAGCAGTGCGGCGGTGCGCGCATTGGCCTCGGGCATCGGGATCATCACGACCTTGTCGATCTTCGGCACGCGCCTGGCGTCCCAGTAGGTCTTGTTGGCCGCCAGCTCCAGCCGCTCGCGGGCGACGAAGCGCGTCACCTTGAACGGGCCCGAGCCGGCGGGGTCGGCCGCGAAGGCGGTCCATGCGGCCTTGGCCTTGTCGGCGGGCGTTGCGCCGGCCGCGGCGTCGAACTTCTTCTGCCACTGCGCAGGCGAGGCCATGAACAGGTTCGTCAAGTTGATCGGCAGGAAGGCATCGGGTTCGCTGGTGGTGAACTCGACCGTGAGGTCGTCGATCTTGCGCGCCGTGCGCAGCGTGGGCATGCGCGAGGCGGTCACGCCCACCTGGCTGGGGTCGAACTGCGGTGCGTCCTTGTCGAGCACCTTCTGCACGTTCCACACCACGGCATCGGCGCTGAAGGGCGAGCCGTCATGGAACTTGACGCCGGGGCGCAGCTTGAAGACCCACTTGGTCTTGTCCTTGGCATCCACGGCCCACGACGTGGCGAGGCCGGCGATCAGCACGCTGGGCGCATCGGCCTTGGACAGGTCCCATTGCGTGAGGGAATCGTAGATCGGAATGCCGGTGAAGCGGTTGCCCTCGAAGCCCTGGTCGGGCTGGCCGAGCGTGCGCGGAATGTCGGCGGCCGTCATGGCGATGCGCAGGGTTTTTTCCTGTGCCAGCGCCGTGGGCGCGACACCAGCGAGGGCGGCCAGCGCCAGGCAGGCGGCGAGGGGTTTCAGGGACAGGGCGGGGGCAGCACGCTTCACATGGAACTCCGGTGTGGGATGACAAAAAGGACGAAAAAACTCTCAAGCACGACATGTGCCAGCCGGGCCAGAAGCCCTGGCCGATTCAGGGCCATGACAGCGCGATCTCGCGCCTTGCGCAGCGCAGGTCCATCTCGACTTCCATGTCCACGATCGGCGGCCGCGCAAGGTGCCAGGTCAGGCCGGTGGTGAGCCCGCCGCGCTGCACGATCTCGTCGAACACCAGCGCGCCGATGTCATGCACCGTGTAGGCCTGCACCGCGGCAGCATCGTGCCAGCCGAAGCCCAGCGCGGCGAGGCGGCGCTCCATTTCGGTCATCACGTAGCCGAGCTTGGCGCGCAGGCCGTCGGGGCTGGTGTCGCCCAGGCGGACCATCACGTCGCGGTAGCTCGCGTGGCCGTCGGGCGCCTCGCCGCCGCCCGAGACCACGAAGCTCGGCGGGCCGGCATCTTCGTCGGCCGGCACGGTGTACGAGAAGGCCTGGAAGGCCGGCGTGGCCGGTGCGCCGACGCGTGGGCACACGTTGGTGCGCGCCACCGGATTGCGGCCGCCGCGCACCAGCTGCCAGCGTTCGAGCGTGCCGGCATAGAGGCGATTGAAGTCGTGAAAGCCGCGCTCCGAGAACGGTGCGGGCGAGCGAAGTTCGCAGGCGCACAGCGCGGTGGGCGGCCGGCCGATGGCGCTCAGGTGCGCCGCGATGGCGTCGAAGCCGTCGGCCAGCGGCACGGCCTGCTGGAAGCGCACCCGCTCGATGGCAAAGCCGGGCAGCGCGGCCACGCCGGCGGAGTACTGGAACACGCCGTTCGCGTAGCGGTAGCCGCCTTCGGGGAATGCAATGGTTTCGGTGGTCGGGGTGGTCATGCCGTCTTTCCTGTTCAGCGCCCAATGTAGGGAGTGCAGGGTCAGACAGGAAGTCTCATTTCTGCACGCGTGTGTTGCCGGAATCAGAACGCGGCGTGGCGTTGCCGCCGTATCGCCCCATGCTGGTGGCCAGCATTTCGAGCAGCGCGCGCACCGCCAGCGATTGGCGCTGCCCCGGCAGCGTGAGCAGGCTGGTCGCGGTGGCGGCAAAGTCGCGCTCCTGCAGCGGCACGGCGCACAGGTCGCCGTTGGACACCTCGTGCAGCGCGGCATAGCGCGGCAGGAAGGTGATGAGATCGCTGTTGCGCACCACGCCCTTGGCCATGTCGAGCGTGCTGGTCTCGATCACCAGATCGAGCGACACCTGCGTCTTCGACGCGATGCGGTCGACCAGGTGGCGGATCTGGAACGAGCGGTCGGGCAGCGCCACGCGGTGGCCCTCGAGCTCGCGGAACGACACGCTGCGCCGCCGCGCCAGCGCATGCGTGGGCGCGACGATGGCGCACAGCGGCTGCTCCAGCCTTGCGTGCTCGCGGAAGGCGTGGCGCTCGGGCAGGTTGAAGGCCAGTGCGATGTCGATGCGGCCTTCCTGCAGCGCTTCGAGCACCGCGCGCGAACCCACCACCGAGGCCTGCACCTTCACCTGCGGATGCCGCTTCTGGAAGCGCGCGAGGTTGTTTGCCAGGAAGTGGCCGACCATGCCCTCGATGCTGCCGACGCGCACGATGCCTGCGGGTTGGCCCGTCAGCTCCTGCAGCGCGCCGCGCAGCGCCTCGCTGTTCTGCAGCGCCTGGTCGGCATGTGCCAGCACCAGCTCGCCGGCCGGCGTGAGCGTGGTCCGGTTGGCGCGGCGGTCGAGCAGGGCGGTTTGAAGCTCGCCTTCGAGCTTGGCGATCTGGCGGCTGATGGCGCTTGGCGCCACGTCCAGCTGTTCCGCAGCGCGGCGCAGCGAACCGGCTTTGGCGGTCTCGCGAAAGTAGAGCATCGCTGTGGACAGCATCGCGGGGGTTTCCTCTTTGTCTTGCGGGTGGCCTGTGCCGGCCGAACCTTGGGCCGATCGGCCCCGGACGTCAAGCAACGGGCGTGCCTTGGGGACGGCGGCCGCGAGGGCGCCCGAGCGGGGCCGATGCGACAATCGCCTTCCCATGACAGATACCCTCACCATCACCCGCCCGGACGACTGGCACCTGCACGTGCGCGACGGCGCCGCCCTCGAAGCCGTGGTGCCGCACAGCGCGCGCCAGTTCGGCCGCGCGCTGATCATGCCCAACCTGCGGCCCCCGGTGACCACCGCGGCGCAGGCCATGGCCTACCGCGACCGCATTCGCGCCGCGGTGCCCGAAGGCACGGCCTTCGAGCCCGTGATGTCGCTCTACCTGACCGACAAGCTGCCGCCCGAAGAAATCGCCTTGGCCGCCGCTGCCGGTGTGCGCGCGCTCAAGCTCTACCCGGCCGGTGCCACCACCAACAGCGATGCCGGCGTGACCGACATCCGCCACACCTACAAGACGCTCGAAGCGATGCAGAAGCACGGCCTGCTGCTGCTGGTGCACGGCGAGGTGACCGACCCGGCCATCGACCTGTTCGACCGCGAAGCCGTCTTCATCGACCGCGTGATGATTCCGCTGCGCCGCGACTTCCCTGAGCTCAAGGTGGTGTTCGAACACCTCACCACGAAAGAGGGCGCTCACTACGTGCGCGACGCCAGCCGCTTCACGGCCGCCACCATCACCGCGCACCATCTGCTCTACAACCGCAACGCCATCTTCACCGGCGGCATCCGCCCGCACTACTACTGCCTGCCCGTGCTCAAGCGCGAGACGCACCGCGTGGCGCTGGTCGAGGCTGCTGCCAGCGGCAGCGACCGCTTCTTCCTGGGCACCGACAGCGCGCCGCACCCGGCCCACCTGAAGGAGCATGCGCTCGGCTGCGCCGGCTGCTACACCGCGCTGACCGCCATCGAGCTCTATGCCGAGGCTTTCGACAGCGTGGGCGCGCTCGACAAGCTCGAGGGCTTTGCCAGCTTCCACGGCGCAGACTTCTACGGCCTGCCGCGCAATACCGGCACCATCACGCTGAAGCGCGAAAGCTGGACCGTGCCCGAGACGGTGCCCTACGGCGACGCCACGCTCAAGCCGCTGCGCGGCGGCGAAACCATCGCCTGGAGACTTGCATGACACCCACGCTGCGTGTCATGCTTCTGATCGATGCCGACAACGTCTCGCCCGACGTGATCGAGCAGGCCGTGCAGCGGACCATGGCCGAGCATGGCGCCATACACGTGCGGCGTGCCTACTGCAATGCCGAAACCGCGCTCAAGCAGCAGACGCTCTTCAAGCGCCTGTCGGTGCGGCCGATGGTCAATCTCTCGGCCGGCAAGAACAGCACCGACATCGCGCTCGCGGTCGATGCCATCGACCTCGTGATTGCCGAGCGTCCCGACGTGGTGGTGCTGGTGTCCTCCGATTCCGACTTTGCGCCGCTCGTGATCCGACTGCGCGAAAAGGGCTGCCGCGTCTGCGGCCTCGGCCAGCAGGGCAAGACCGGCGAAGAGACCGTGGCGGTGTACGACGAGTTCACCGACCTGCGGCACCATGGCGCGCCGGTTGCGCCGGCCGCTGCGCCGGCCAAGAAGGCCGCGGCCAAGGTGGCCGCGAAGCGCGCACCTCCCGCCAAGACCGGCAAGAGCGCGACCACGCCAGCCCGCAAGACCGCGGCCAAGACAACACCGGCCCGAAAGACGGCCAAGGCCGCCAAGCCGGTGCAGCCGCCTTCCGAAGCGGCCGAGTTCATCCTGCAGGCGGCGCCCGCCCTGCGCAGCGGTGCCGACGTGCCGCTCAACGACGTCGCGCAGGCATTGCGCGCGGCCGGGCTGCTCGGCAAGCACGGCAGCTCGCTCAAGCTGTTCGACAAGCTCCCGGCGGAGTTTGCCGTGCTGCAGCACCCCGACCGCATCCGCTGGACCGGAGCCCCCGCGCCTTGAGCCTGGAGGCGATCGACTGGGCACAGCCCTGGCTCGCGCCTTATCGGGCCATTGGCGAAGCGGCGGCGCACACCGCGCTCTGCACCTCCGTTGCCGCGGCGCTGGCGCAGGGCGCCAAGCCGGCTTCCGCGCCCACCTTCGTGCCGCAACTGGACCTGCCCGCGGGCCGTGCCTACGAAGCCCACATCTTCCAGACCGGCACCGTGCCGACCCGCGACAACCTGCACGACTTCTTCAACGGGCTGGTCTGGCTGGCGTTTCCCGAAACCAAGCGCCGCCTCAATGAACTGCAAGCCGCGGAGATCGCCCGCAACGGTGTCACGTCCACGCGGGGTCCGGTGCGCGATGCGCTCACGCTCTTCGACGAGAACGGCGCGGTGCTCGATGCACCCGCTGCGTTGTGGAAAGCGCTGGCCGCGCGCGACTGGCAGAGCCTTTTCGTGACGCAGCGCGCGCTGTGGTCCGAGGTGCGCCTGATCGTGTTCGGCCATGCGCTGCTCGAAAAACTCGCCACCCCGCGAAAGGCGATCACCGCGCATGTGCTGCTGCTGCCGCCTTCACCGAACGGCGGCGGACCGCAGGCGCTTGATGACCGGGCGCTGGCGCGCAGCCTCGATGCGGAATACCTGGCGCAGAAACCTTTCGTCCCGCTGCCGGTGCTCGGCGTGCCGGGCTGGTGCGCGGACAACGCCGCGGCGGATTTCTACGACGATCCGAAGGTCTTCAGGCCCGGTCCGTAGAACTTTTGCTCCTATCATCGCTCTACCCGCCAGCCGCGGTGCGGCTCATCGAGAACCCAAACAACACAGGAAGAGCGTCATTTTCTGCACGGCTTGAAGAGGGCCATCCGGTCCTCATCTATGCGGCAGCATTCCCCACGGAGAATTCAACTTGAAACGTATCCTTCTGTTCGTTTTGACCAATGTGATGGTCGTTGCAGTGCTCGGCATCGTCGCCAGCCTGCTCGGCGTCAACCGCTTTCTGACGGCCAACGGGCTGAACCTCACGGCGCTGCTCGGCTTTGCGCTGATCATGGGCTTTGGCGGTGCGATCATTTCGCTCTTGATCAGCAAGCCCATGGCCAAGTGGACGACCAAGCTGCACATGATCGACAACCCCCAGACGCCCGACGAGGCCTGGATCGTCGGCACGGTGCGCAAGTTCGCCGACAAGGCCGGCATCGGCATGCCCGAGGTCGGCATCTTCGAGGGCGAGCCCAATGCCTTCGCCACCGGCGCGTTCAAGAACTCGTCGCTGGTGGCGGTGTCCACCGGCCTGCTGCAGGGCATGACGCGCGAAGAAGTCGAGGCCGTCATCGGGCACGAGGTGGCGCACATCGCCAACGGCGACATGGTCACCATGACGCTGATCCAGGGCGTGATGAACACTTTCGTCGTGTTCCTGTCGCGCGTGATCGGCTACGCGGTCGACAGCTTCCTGCGCCGCGGCGACGACCGTTCGTCGGGCCCCGGCATCGGCTACTACGTGAGCACCATCGTGCTGGACATCGTGCTGGGTTTTGCCGCCGCCATCGTGGTGGCGTGGTTCTCGCGCCAGCGTGAGTTCCGCGCCGACGCCGGCGCGGCCGCGCTCATGGGCCAGAAACAGCCGATGATGAACGCGCTGGCCCGCCTCGGCGGCCTGCCGGCCGGCGAGCTGCCCAAGGCGGTGGAAGCCATGGGCATCACGGGCAGCATCGGCAAGCTGTTTGCCACGCACCCGCCCATCGAAGAGCGCATTGCGGCGCTGCAGAACGCGCGCGGCTGATCGTTCCGCTCGGATAGCAAAAAGCCGCCACGGTTTGGCCCTGGCGGCTTTTTTTTTATGGGTGCCGCGGCGGCATCATCAGTACGAACTCAGTACGAACTCAGTACGAACGCAGCGAGATGCCCCAGCGCCCGGCCACGCGGGTGGCGATCCAGAGGTTGCGGTGCGTGCTGAGCACCATGCCCGCCCCGTCTTCGCGCGTGTAGGTGACGACGAAATGCACCTTGTCGGCGCTTGCCAGCACCGCTTCCTTCGACTGGTAGCGCGTGCACCGCCAGCCCGAGGCCCTGAGTTTCTCGAAGAAGTCGGCGGGATGGTTGCCGGGCGCCTGCCATTCGAGGCGGTCGGCACCCGAGAGCATCACATGCGGGAAGTGAAGCTCGCCGTCCATGCCCGCGGTGTCGCAGGCATTGAAGCGTTCCGTGAAACGGTCGAGGCAGGCGGAGGCTTCGCGGATTGCTTCCATCTCGGCCGCGCCTCCGGGCGCCGGTGGTGCGACGAAGTCTGCGAAGTCGGTCACGGGCGCCGAAGAAACAAGCGGGCCGGTCAGGCCGCCGGAGGAACCTGTGGCCGCTCGGCCCGTGCGCGTGCGAGCGTGCGCGCCACCTCGTCGGCGTCCATGCCGTACATCTCGGCAAATTCATGCTCGCTGCCGCGTCCGCTGGCCTCGAAGGCGCGCAACAGCGCCTCGCGCTTGGCGGCCTGACGGGCCAGTTCGGCCAGCGCTTCGTCGAGCACGGCATTGGTTTCTTCGTCGCGCGAGCGCACCAGCACCGCATAGGCTTCGCGGTCGAGGCCGGAGGCTTCCACGGCCCGGGCGATGCGCGCCACCAACTGCGGGCGCAGGTCTTCACCGGAACGCTGGGTGCGGCGGCGGTGGAGTTCAAGGATGGCGTGGTGCACATGCTCGGGCGCAACGGGTTCCACCACATTGCCATCGAGATCGTGGCGCGCAAGGCCCGCGGCCACCGCTTCGAGGTAGCGCGTGGAGCGTGCGTGCAGGCCCAGCGCGACCTTCAGGTCGTCCTTCTTGAAGTCGTCCGGGTGCTTTTCGAGCAGGTCCTGAAACACCCCGAGCTTGAGCGGCAGAAAGCGCGCGCCGAACATGTTCGGGTAGAGCTCGAACAGTTTCTCCAGCGCGGGATGCACCTTGCGCGAACGCGCCGGCTGTTGCGGCTGCTGGGCCGCCTGCTTCGGCTTCTGTTTTTGCTGTTGCTGCTGCTGCCGTGGCTGGCGCGGCGGGCGGGGCGACCGGGGCGGGCGTCCGTCGGCGGCCGGCTGCTGCGGGGCGGCGCCCTCGGCTTCCGTCGGCTGGACTTCCTGGATTTCTTCTTGAGGCGTGGCGGTGTCGGTCATCGGTCGGTTCTTGTCAGGTTGGCAGCGGCGGAAAAAATGGATTCCGCGCGCTCAGCGCGGGCGGAACATCTTGAAGAGATTGTCGGGGCTGATCTCGAAGTAGTCGGCGGGGCCGCCTCCGCGCAGGATGGGCTGCGCCGCGGCGGTGTCGTAGATGCCGTTCTTCAGCAGGTGCCGTGCAATGTGCACGCCCACCACTTCGCCAAGAATCAGCCAGGTGGGCACCGGCACGCCGTCGACACCTTCGAGCTGCAGCACCTGCGTGAGCCGGCATTCGAAGGACACCGGGCTCTCGGCCACGCGCGGCACCGCAATGTGGCGCGAGGCCGCGGGCGTGAGGCCCGCGAGCTCGAACTCGTTCACCTCGGGCGGCACGGCCGCGCACGACTGGTTCATCTGCTCGGCCAGCGGCCGGGTGGCCAGGTTCCAGCCAAACTCGCGCGTCTGGCGGATGTTGTGCAGGCTGTCCTTGGCGCCGATGCTCGCAAAGCCGACGATCGGCGGCGTGTAGTTGAAGGCGTTGAAAAAGCTGTAGGGCGCGAGGTTGAGCGCGCCGTTCTCGTCCTGCGAAGAGATCCATCCGATCGGCCGCGGACCGACCATCGCGTTGAACGGATCGTGCGGCAGGCCATGGCCCTTGGCGGGTTCGTAGAAGTGGAAATCGTCGTTCGACATGGCTGCGGTTCCTCAGGCCCCCGCGACGCTGCGCGCCACGGCTTCGGCCACCTTGATGCCGTCCACGCCGGCCGACAGGATGCCGCCCGCGTAGCTCGCGCCTTCGCCGGCCGGATACAGCCCGCGCACGTTGAGGCTCTGGAAATCGTCGCCGCGCGTGATGCGGATCGGCGACGAGGTGCGCGTTTCCACGCCGGTGAGCACCGCGTCGTGCAGATCGAAGCCCTTGATCTTGCGGCCGAAGGCGGGAAAGGCTTCGCGCATCGCCTCGATGGCATAGGCGGGCAGCGCCTGGTGCAGGTCGGTGGGCGTGACGCCGGGCTTGTACGAAGGCTGCACGCTGCCGAGCGCGGTCGAGGGCCTGCCCGCGATGAAGTCGCCCACGAGCTGACCCGGCGCGCGGTAGTCGCCGCCGCCGAGCACGAAGGCGTTCGATTCGAGATCGCGCTGCAGTGCGATGCCGGCCAGCGCGTCGCCGGCGGTCTCGGCCGTCCAGCCGGGAAAGTCGCGCGGATCGATGCCCACCACGATGCCCGCGTTGGCGTTGCGCTCGTTGCGCGAGTACTGGCTCATGCCGTTGGTGACCACGCGGCCCGGCTCGCTGGTGGCCGCGACCACGGTGCCGCCGGGACACATGCAGAAGCTGTAGACCGAGCGGCCGTTGCTGGCGTGGTGCACCAGCTTGTAGTCGGCCGCGCCGAGCAGCGGGTGGCCCGCGTGGCGGCCCCAGCGTGCGCGGTCGATCAGGCCCTGCGGATGCTCGACGCGAAAGCCGATGGAGAAGGGCTTGGCCTCGATGTGCACGCCGCGCTCGTGCAGCATGGCAAAGGTGTCGCGGGAACTATGGCCGAGCGCCATCACCACGTGGTCGGCGCGCAGTTCGCTCGTCTGGCCGGTGGTCTGGTCGAGCACGGTGAGGCCGCGAAGCTGGCCGTTTTCGATCTGCACGTCGGTCACGCGCTGTTCGAAGCGGATCTCGCCGCCCAGCGACACGATCTGCTCGCGGATGTTCTCCACCACCTTCACCAGCTTGAAGGTGCCGATGTGCGGATGCGCGACGTAAAGAATCTCGGGCGGCGCGCCGGCCTTCACGAACTCCTCCATCACCTTGCGGCCGAGGAAGCGCGGGTCCTTGATCTGGCTGTAGAGCTTGCCGTCGGAAAAGGTGCCGGCGCCGCCTTCGCCGAACTGCACGTTGGATTCGGGGTTGAGCACGCTCTTGCGCCACAGGCCCCAGGTGTCGCGGGTGCGCTGGCGCACGGTCTTGCCTCGCTCCAGCACGATGGGCTTGAAGCCCATCTTCGCGAGCATCAGCGCCGCGAAGATGCCGCAGGGGCCGAAGCCGATCACCACGGGCCGGGGCGCGCCTTCGGGCGCCTGCGCCGGCGGCGTGTAGCGCATGTCGGGCGCGGGCTGGATGTGCGGATGGCCGGCATGCCGGGCGAGCAGCGCGGCCTCGAGCTTCGCATCGGCGAGCTGCACGTCGACGATGTACACCTGCAGCAGCTGCGGCTTGCGCGCATCGAAGCTGCGCTTGAACACCTTGAACTCGCGCACGCCGGAAACCGGCGTGTCGAGGGCGGTGGCAATGGCTTGGGGGAGGGCCGCGTCGTCGTGGTCGAGCGGCAGTTTGATTTCGGAAATTCGCAGCATGTCGGTGGGGCTTGTATTTATCAAGCAACCTGCGATTTTACGTGTCATTCGTGGAACACCGAGGAACCGGCTTTGCCGGGCCTCTGGTGTTGCCCCCGGTAGGGGGTTGGCGTAGCGACACGAAGTGCGCGAAGACTGGGGGCGAGCCAGATTACGGTAGGAAGCCTTCGACCGAGAGGTAGCGCTCGCCCGTGTCGTAGTTGAAGCCCAGCACCACTGCGTCGGGCGGCAGCGTGGGCAGCTTCTGCGCAATGGCCGTGAGCGTGGCGCCGGAGGAGATGCCGACCAGCATGCCTTCCTCGACCGCGCAGCGGCGGGCCATTTCGCGCGCCGGTTCGGCGTCGACCTGCAGCACGCCGTCCAGCAGCGAGGTGTCGAGGTTCTTCGGGATGAAGCCCGCGCCAATGCCCTGGATCGGATGCGGCGAGGGCGCGCCGCCCGAGATCACCGGCGAGGCCACCGGCTCCACCGCAAACACCTGCAGCTTCGGCCACTTCTTCTTGAGCACCTTGGCCACGCCGGTGATGTGGCCGCCGGTGCCCACGCCCGTGATCAGCACGTCGATGCCGTCCGGAAAATCGGCGGCGATTTCCTCGGCCGTGGTGCGCATGTGCACGTCGACGTTGGCCGGGTTGTTGAACTGCTGCGGCATCCACGCGCCCGGCGTGCCGGCCACGATTTCTTCGGCGCGGGCAATGGAGGCCTTCATCCCGCCGGCGCGCGGCGTCAGGTCGAAGGTGGCGCCATACGCGAGCATGAGGCGGCGGCGCTCCATCGACATGCTGTCGGGCATCACCAGGATCAGCTTGTAGCCCTTGACCGCCGCAACCATCGCCAGGCCGATGCCCGTGTTGCCCGAGGTGGGCTCGACGATGGTGCCGCCGGGCTTCAGCGCGCCCGATCTTTCGGCGTCTTCGACCATCGACAGCGCGATGCGGTCCTTGATGGAGCCGCCCGGATTGGCGCGCTCGGACTTGATCCACACCTGCTGCTTCGCATTGCCGAACAGGCGGTTGATGCGGATGTGCGGCGTGTTGCCGATGGTCTGGAGGATGTTCTGGGCTTTCACTGGATCTCCTTGGGCTTTGTTGGGGCAGGGCAGGTCGGTCGAGGTGCCATTGTGGAACGGGCCGCCAGCGGATGCGAGGGGATCAGGCGATAATTGCGCCCGTGAAGCACGCCAGACCGCCGCTGGTGCAAGCCCGAAAGGGGCGACGCCGCAAGGCGCCGCGTCGAAAGACCGCACTGGAGGAACGTCCGGACTGCACAGGACAGCGCAGGAGTTAACGACTCTCCACCGTGAGGTGAGGATCAGAGCAACAGAGACGAGCCGATTCAGTTCGGGTGAAACGGGCAATCTCTGCGCGCAGCAACACCAAGTAGGCCAGTATCGAGGTGGTTCCGCTGAGCTGGCGGGTAGGTGGCATCGAGCCGTTTGGCGACAAACGGCCCAGAGTAATGGCGGTCACGTTGGGGGCAACCTCAACGCACAGAATCCGGCTTATCGGCGGGCTTCACACTTTTCTTCCCCGGTCCGACGATCGGCGCTCGCGGGCGTAGCCGCGGGCGCCTCTGTGTCGTTCCCGATTCGAAGGGTGCTTGACTCAGCGCGCCTCGACCTGCAGCACAGTCTCAGCCCCGCAGCGCTTCTTCAGATCCGTGCCAATCTGCCTTGTCAGATCGGTCAATGCCCGATCGAATGCAGTCTGGATTTCTCCCTCGGAGTTGGACCAATTCATCGAGTCGTCGAAGCCACGGTAGGTCCGGGTTGCTGCGGCTGCGTCATCCATCGCGAACTGCACGCGCACGACGAGATTGGCCGACTTCAACGTGGCCAGACCTTGAAGATAGGCCTTCAGCACTGAAACCCGGATCGCAGGTGCGGTCGGATCGCGCGTGTAGCCGGGAATCGACGTGATGCCGCCGATGAACCATTCGTTGAAATCTTCACCGTCGATGTGCGTGCGGCCCAACTGGCCCAGGCTACGAACATCGCGCTGATCGTCGATTGCGCTAAAGGTGAACGGGCAAGCCGAAGCTGCGTCGCCCGGCTGCGCAGTGCCTGCACGGCGTTGTACGCCTGCGACCTTGTCCGACGCACAGCCCACCAGAAACAGCAGCGCCAACAGGGCGCAGCCAGCGGCCTTGCCCCAGGGCGCGCATCTCACTTGGCAACCGTTTCCATGGCGGGCTGTGCAGCAGAAACCGCCGCAGGCGCCGCGGTGTTGGAAGCGGGCGTTGTCGGCAGCACAGGCGTCGCAGCGGCCATGATCGGCACGGCATCGAGATTGAGCGAACCGTCGGGATAGCGAAGCAGTCTGCCGCCGTTGCTTTGTGATACCAAGTTGGCCTTCAGGCCGTTGCCGGCATCAGCCTTGGCCGTCGTGGCTTCATAAGCGGGGTACTTGCGCTGGAGGTCGGCGGCCAGCAGTGCGCCCGCCTGTGTGATGCCATCCTGCAGGGCCGTTTTCAGCATGCGCGCGTTGTCGGCTTTCCAGGCTTCGATATTCTTCGTTGCGTCCGCGCTGGCCGCCGGGTGCTTGGCCCGGTACACGATGCTGCTGCGATACACCGCATTTTTCGGCGCAAGCACCGGCTCCGAGGGTGTCGTTGACAGCGTCGCCGGCTGTTTGGCCGCCGTGCGCGCGCTGGTTCCACGCGGATAGAGCAGGCTGCGGGCGGACACTTCGAGTGTCGAGAAATCGACGGACATGTGATAGTCGACATTGACGAACATGACGGCATTCGATGTCGCTGCCGTGAACGTCTTTTCGTACGCTTGGGTGTTGACCACCTTCGTCACCGCCACGTTCGCGACCTGCATGCCTGACACCGACTGCAGTGCTTGTGCCAGCGACTCGTTCATGAGCTGGTCGAATTTCATGTCGACCATTTCGTCCTTCAGTGGACGAACACTTTCTTCCGCCGCCTTTGCTCGCGTTGCGTTGACGCTCGCATCTACGGCACCCATTGCACCACCGCATGCCGCGGCCAGAAGAATGCCCAGACCCGGAACGGCCGCGCAGGCGGCGGCGCCCGATGCCGCTGCGTTCGATCGAACGAAAGCGGCGTACAGCTCGGACTGCGAAATGCCGACCTTCACCTCGACGGGTTGCATGGCGGCCAATACCTCGGGCTGGACTGGCTGTGTTGCCGGCAAATGCGTACAGCCGGTGAATACGAGCGACACCAATACCGGGATCGCGGCGCAGCGAATAGCAAACATGGATTCCTCCCCAAACGATTGAATCGAATGCATCGCCGCGCACCTTTTTTTGCGGATATTGGCGGCGATGAACCTCGGCCAGGGCTCTCGTCCTGTGGCCGGTGGGAATCGTACGTGTCGTTACTTTGTGTGCGCTGGTCCGATCGTCCAAACTGTGCGGAAAGGCACTTTTCTTCGATTTTTCCGAGTCAACGCGTGAACAGCCAGCCGCCCTTGGGCTGGCGCGTCAGTTCATGGCGCCTGACGGAGCGCTCTTCACCGTCGTCGCCCACGTACACCACGTCGAAGCGCAGCAGCTTCGGCGACACCATCTTCCAGTTCTGGATGCGCTTGACGGTCACGCAGGCCGTCTTGTCGTGGTACTGCATTTCGGCCATGGGGCCGCCCTGGAAGCTGCCGCTGTCGAACAGCCGGCCCGGCGCCGCGAAGGGGTTGAGCACGGCGCCGTTGCGCGCGGTGATGCAGCCTTCGGTCCGCACGAACGACTCGATGGTGGGCGCCGCGCTGCGCACGATCCTGGCCACGGCCGGCGTGGGCGGGTTGGTGGCGATCTCCTCGCGAATGCGTTCCACCTGCCCCTCGGTGATGGGCGCGAGCCCGCTGGGCGACACCACGGGCGGCGGCGGCGCCGCGGGCGGTGGCTGCATGGATGCAGGCAGCAGCGGTGCCAGGTAACTGCAACCCGCCAGCGCCAGCGCCAGGGTAGCGGTGCACGCGAGTGCGGCTGCGGTCCTGGGTCCTCGGAACTTCATGGCTCTTGCCTCCTTTTCGTCAATAGCCTCTTTGTTGTTCTCTCGTCAGAAGCGTTCGTGCGGCGAAAGATATCGCCACTGCCCGGGCTCCAGCCCGGCCAGCGGCACGCGGCCGATGCGGATGCGCCGCATCGCAAGGATGCGCAGGCCCGCTTCGTCGCACAGGTGCGCGATCTGCCCGGGCCGCGCGCCCTTGAGCGCAAATCGCAGGCCGGTCTGGTCGTCGGTCTGGCGGCCGATGCTCACGCGCGCGGGCGAGCGCTCGAAGCGCACCAGCTGCTCGGGGCTGACCGTTCCCGCCACGTCGACCATGACCTCGTGTTCGATAACGCCCGCGTCCTCATGCAGCTTGCGCTCGATGCGCCAATCCTGCGTGTAGACGACGAGCCCGCTGGCGCCTGTTTCGAGCGGCGTCATGCAGTTCTGTCCCTTGGCGTGCGCCGGCAGAAAGCGCATGCCCGCGCGTTCGGGCTCGTGGTGGTTGGCGGCCACCAGCAGCCGGTGCGCGGTGTCGGTCGCCATGCCGGCCGGCTTGTGCAGCAGCAGCGTGACGGGCACCACGGGCTCGGGCTTGGCGCCGGGTTCGATTTCGACCTTCTGATGGTCTTGCACGCGCGATTGCGGCAGCAGTGCCGGCACGCCATCGACGCGCACCGCGCCGTTCTCGATGAGCAGTTCGGCCTCGCGGCGCGAGCAGCCTGCGAGCGCGGCCACGCGTTTGGCAAGGCGAATGCCTTCTTCGCCGGGGCCGGTCATGGGGCGGATGCCAGTTGCCGGATGCGCGCCACGTGCGCTGCCAGCGAGCGGGCAGCCACCGGCCACATGCGCTGGGGCACGTCGTCGTAGGCAAGGGGCAGCCAGTCTTCCGGCGTGCCTTGGGGGAGTTTCTTCATGGCGGATGCAATCTTGGCTTCGCGCTTCAGGCGATGCGCTTTCAGCTGGGCGATGGCGGCGCGCGCGCTGCCGATCACGTAGCCGTGCGCGGGAAGGATGAAATCGATGCCGCCCGCTTCGCAGGCCGCGTCGAGCTTGTCGAGCGAATCGAGATACGCGTTCATGTCGCCGTCGGGCGGATCGATCACCGTGGTGCTGCCGTTCAGGATGTGGTCGCCGGAGAACAGCAGCCCATCTTCCTCCAGCACCAGGCACAGGTGGTTGGCCGCGTGGCCCGGCGTATGGATGGCGCGCAGCGTATGGGTGATGCCCCTGCCTTCGGCCGTGGTGCCCGAGAGCACCAGGCGCTCGCCGCCCTGCAGTTCGCGTTCGGCGGCAAAGCGTGCCGACGAGCGCGCCGTGGGCGCCGAGGACAGTCCGAGGATCGGCGGCTTCGTCTCCTTGCACAGCGCCTGCAGCGGCGCCGCGCCGGGCGAATGATCGGCATGCGAGTGGGTGCACGCGATCATGCGGATGTCGCCTTGCGTAGCGCGCCAGAGCCGGCCGATATGCTCGGCGTCGTTCGGTCCCGGGTCGATCACGAGGTAGCCCGTGGCCGCGTCGCCCACGATGTAGCTGTTGGTGCCCGGACCGGTCATGGCACCGGGGTTGGGCGCCGTGAGGCGCTGCACGTTGCCGAGCAGCGGCACCGGGCGCTCGCTTTGCCAGTCGAGCGCGTGCAGCATCTGGCCGTCGGGGCAGACCAGCGCGAGCTCGCCATAAGGCGACTCGGTTTCCATGTAGCGCGCTTCCTGCCCGCGCAGCAGCCCGGCGCGCGGGCAGCTGGTCCACAGCGGGTTCTCGGCGCCATCCTTGGGCGCGCAGGCCTGCAGCACCGCATCGACACTGGCATAGGCCGCCAGCCGCTGCAGCGTGCGAACGGTCGGAAAGATCATGAAGAAACTGCCGGCGTCGTGGCGCGCCAGCGCATCGGCCGGCCGCACCCAGCAGGGCTCGAACTGCTCGCTCTCGTCGGCCGTGGGCGCCTGGCCCTCGGGCATGCGCGCCACCAGAAAAGGCACGTCGAATCGCCTGGGCAGATCGCGGTCGGTGATCCAGTGCGCGAGGCTGAACACCTGGTCGGCCGCGAGCACCAACTGGCGCTCTTCGCATTGCAGGGCGAACGAGATGGGCGACGTGGTGCTGCGGTCCATCGATGCGATGTCTTCCATCCGCACGGGCCTGCCATCGGCATGGCGCGCGAGCAGCACGCCAAGCTCCTCGAAGCCTTCGCGAATGGCCGTGATGGCCTGCGTCAGCTGGATGCCGCTTTGGGTGGGGCGGTGGGCGGCGATGCGCTTGGCGGCCTCGTCGGCTTCATCGATGTGGCCGCCGGGAAATACATAGGCGCCTGGCGCGAAGCTTGCAGTGTCGGAACGGCGCGTCATCAGCACTTCGATGCCGGCCTCGGAATCGCGCAGCAGCAGCACGGTGGCTGCCGCGCGCACGGGCGCGGGCTCGCGTGCGGGGTGTAGTTGTTGGGTGGGGCGGACCATGCGGCGATTATGGAGAGGTCATGCGGCGCGTCTGCGCTGCGCATAAGCTCATTCCCGATCGGGCATGAGCCGCGCGCCACAATCCCGGGCTGCAACGCCCGCATCGAGGAAAGACAGTCATGACCCATTCTCCCTTTTCGCATTCCTTCAAGCACAACCTGCTCGCGGCCGGCGCCGCCCTGTGCGCAGCCTTGTCGTCCAGCGCCTTTGCGCAGGCCGACTGGCCGCAGCAGCCGGTCACGCTGATCATGGGTTTTCCGGCCGGCTCGGGCGTCGACGTGGTGGCCCGCGCCATCCAGGAGCCCTTGTCCAGGCAGCTCGGAAAGCCGGTCATCATCGACTACAAGTCGGGCGCGGCCGGCAACATTGCCAGCGAGTACGTGGCGCATGCCAAGCCCGACGGCTACACGCTCTCGTTTGGTACCGCCGCCACGCACGGCAGCAACGCCGCGCTCTACAAGAAGCTGCCGTTCGACGTGGAGGCCGACTTCGTGCCGGTGGCGCCGGTGCTCGACGTTTCGAACGTGCTCACCATCAACCCGGACGTGATCAACGCGCGGACATTGAAGGAGTTCGTCGATCTCGTCAAGGCCAACCCCGGCAAGTACAACTATGCGTCTACAGGCAACGGCGCGGGTACGCACATGGCCTTTGCCGAATTCAATTCGCGCCTCGGCCTGAGCATGGTGCACGTGCCCTACAAGGGCGGCCCCGAGGCCATCACGTCGGTGGTGCGCGGCGAGACCTGCTGCATCATGAACCAGGTGCAGACGGTGCTGCCGCACTACAAGGCCGGCAAGGTGCGCCTCCTGGGCGTGACCACCGCCAACCCGGTGGCCGCCGTGAAAGAGGTGCCCACCATTGCCTCGAGCGGCCTCGCAGGCACCAAGGGTTTCGACAGCTCGATCTGGTTCGGCATCTTCGCCCCCAAGGGCACCGATGCGCACATCGTCGACAAGCTCAACGCCGCCGTGAAGACGGTGCTCGAGCAGCCCGAGATCCGCGAGCGCTTCGAAAGCCAGGGCAACACCGTGCGCATCGAGTCGCCCGCGCAGTTCAAGAAGACCGTGCACGACAACCGCGTGAAGTGGGCCGAAGTGGCGAAGACCGCGAACATCAGCATCGACTGAGGGCGGGAAGTCCCATCCCCGCCGCCTCTGCCGCATCGCATGCACGGGAGAGCTGCTTACAAACAACAAAGCCGTTGACAGAAAGGTCTTGGGGCGGATTCCGGCCGCGAGGCCGTATGCTGGCGTCGCCGTCCCGCTGGGCGGCGAAAGGGCTTGAATTGGACACAGACCTGGGTCTGGAATGCAACCCGAGGCTACCGGCGGGCTGGGCGTTCGAGCTTCGTCTGCACCGCGACGTGGCGGGCGACTTGATCGGCACCGGGCTGCTCCGGTTGCGTGGCGTGGACATGTGCTACCTCACGCTGGCCAGCCTCGACAGCGATCGCGCCGAGGCCCTGCGGCGCATCAAGAGCCGCGTCGAAGCGTGGCTGGCCGAATGGCATTCCCGGTAAGCCGGCGCAAGCACTGAAGAAACGGCCCTTTCGGGCCGTTTTTTTCTTCTCCTCCTGCACCCTCGCGGCTCAGAGCCCGTCGCGGTCCGAGTCGCCAGGTACGGCGCGTTCCACTTTGTCGCTCACGCGCTGCCATGCGTCGCGCGTTGCGTGCTTGGCGCGCTCCCACTCCAGCGAAGAGCGCCCACGGGCCGTGCCCCAATCGCGGCTCAATTCGGGCTCGACGTCTTCGAACCTGCGATTCGGGTAGCGCGAATAGGCATCGACACCGTAGCGGTACGCGGGTGCATAGTCGTCGTAGCTCGATCCGCCCGTCACGTAGGAACGTCCGGCGTAGTTGTCGCGCCAGTACGCATCCTCGACGTCGGGATCGATCTTTGCCATGCGCCGGCCGGCCAGGGCCCCGGCTGCTGCGCCAACTGCCGCGCCTATGGCAGCGCCCACGGGGCCGGTCACGCCGCCCACCGCCGCGCCTGCGGCCGCGCCGCCCGCCACACCACCGATAGTGCCGCCGATCACGGCCCCGGCGCCGGTCGCAGCGGGATGCGAATCTTCCTTGACGCCGGGCTTGCGGGTGTCTTTGAGATCAACCATTGAATGTCTCCTTATCACGTTGAAGGGAAACCAAAGTTGTACTCACTACCCCGTGGCCGACAGCGCCAATGCGCTTGTCGGCATGAAGGGGGCGGGCGGCACGGCGTGACAGTGCGCACCTACAGTTGCGACCGCCGATGCCGCGTCGGCGTGGCTTACTACACTCGCCGCAATGAGCCCTTCCACGCCACCGCAGCAAGCCGTGCGGGATTGCCTCGTCTCCTGTTTCCGGAGCGGCGATGCCATGCGCAGCCGGAGCGTGAGCGACGTGGTGCTGTCGGGAGTGGTGGACGTGCCCGTGCCGCCCGCGAGGCTGGCGGCCGACTGGGAACGCGAGATCTCGTCGCACCTGCGCCTGGAGCCCGGAGACGTCGAGGCATTGCCCTTGGCGCGTGCGCGTGCGCGCTGGCCGGACTACAAGCGCTGCGTACAGGCGGTGGCCGATTGGACGCGCACGCTCGGTCTCGGCGAGGTGCTTGCCTCCAGCGACGTCGCCCTCATGGCCTGCCGCGGCGCGCGGTACCACCACGACGGCGCGCAATATGGCGCTGCGGCCTTCTGCAATCTCTTCGTGAGCGAGGACAAGGGGCTGGACGTGCACTTTCCCCACACCGGCCATCGGATTGCTCTTGCGCGGGGCACGGTGCTCGTCTTCGACACGGGCCAGCCTCATGCCGTGGTTCGGCGCGGCAGTAGCGAGTTTCGTGCGGACGACTTCGGGCCCGAGCAGGACTGCAGCCAGCTGTTCCTGACCTGGGAGTTTCCCATCGAAGACGCCCACGTGGCGCGCGCGCTTCAGGTCGCCTTCGATGTCGGCGCGCCAACGTCGGTGCCGCCGAATGAAGAGCAGGTGTGGGTGAACGGCGAACGGGCCAGCGTGTGCCCGGCGTCCGGCCGGTGGCGCCGGGCCGGCTGAGCCTGGCTGGAACACGAAGCATAAAGACTGCTGCCTAAAACCCCAGCTTGACAACGGCTTGGCCTGCGCCCACTGTCGCGCCCAGTTGCCATCTTCCGAAGTTGCCGAACGCGACGAGTCGCCACGCCACGAACCTGATGAACACCTGGACCATACGACAGCGCATTCTTGCCAGCTTCGCCGCCGTGCTGGCACTGATGATCGTCATGGGCGCTGTCGCCTATGCCTGCCTCGCGCGCGTGGCGGAGGACGCGACCATCATCCAGAAGGATGCCGTGCCGGGGATGGCGGTCAGCGGTCAGTTGACGGCCGCCTGGCTCGACAATTTCGCGCTCACGCAGAAGCACGTTCTCGAAACCGAGGATGCCGACATGCGCCGTATCGTTGCGCAGTTGCAGGTCAACCGGGCCAGTCTCGAGAAGCTGTCCCGCAACTATGAAACCACCATCCATACCGCCAAGGACCGGGAGAACTTCGACGCATTCCTGAACCTTCGCGCGCCCTATCTGCGCGTGCAGGACGACGTTCTGAGGTTGAGCACGGAAAACAAGAACTCCGAGGCTCGCACGCTGCTGCACGACCAGCTCGATCCGCAGTTCGCAAAAATCCGTACCGCCCTCCAGGCCGTTGCCGATTTCAACACCTCGAATGGCGAGGAGGCCGCCCGGCAGATCATGGGGGATGTGACGACTGCCATCGTAGCCATCGTGATCAGTCTTGCCGCTGGCCTTCTGCTCGCGCTGGTGCTCGGCTACGCGCTGCTGCAGTCGATCACCCGGCCGCTGGGCCGCTTGCTCACGGCCGCCGATGCGATCAGCACCGGCGACTTTACCCAGCGGCTGGACCTGGAGCGGCGCGACGAGTTCGGCTCGCTGGCGCAGGGGTTCAATCGCATGACGGAGCAACTGACGGTGCTGTTCGGCCAGGTGCAGAAGTCCGGCATCCAGGTCAACACCTCCGCCACCGAGATTGCCGCCACGTCCAAGGAGCAGCAAGCCACCGCCAGCGAGATCGCCGCCACCACCACCGAGATAGGCGCCACGTCGCGGGAGATTTCCGCCACCTCGCGCGAGCTGGTGCGGACCATGAGCGAGGTGTCGGAGGTGGCCGAGGAAACCGCCACGCTGGCGGGCGGTGGGCAGGAAGGCCTGCTGCGCATGGGCGAGACCATGCACAAGGTGATGGAAGCCGTCGGGTCGATCAATGCCAAGCTCGCGGTGCTGAGCGAAAAGGCCGGCAACATCAACCAGGTCGTCACCACCATCACCAAGGTGGCGGACCAGACCAACCTGCTGTCGCTCAATGCGGCCATCGAGGCCGAGAAGGCCGGCGAGTTCGGGCGCGGCTTTGGCGTGGTCGCAACCGAGATCCGCCGGCTCGCCGACCAGACGGCCGTGGCCACCTACGACATCGAGCAGATGGTCAAGGAGATCCAGTCGGCCGTGTCGGCCGGCGTCATGGGCATGGACAAGTTTTCGGAGGAGGTGCGCCGCGGCATGCAGGAGGTGCAGCAGGTCGGCACGCAGCTGTCGCAGATCATCGCGCAGGTGCAGGCGCTGGCGCCGCGTTTCGTGGCGGTCAGCGAGGGCGTGCAGGCGCAGGCCACCGGCGCCGAGCAGATCAGCCAGGCGCTCACGCAGTTGAGCGAAGCCGCCCAGCAGACCGTCGATTCGCTGCGCCAGTCCGGCCAGGCGATCGACGGCCTGCACCTGGCCGCCGGCGGCCTGCGCAACGGAGTCTCGCGCTTCAAACTGGCGGAGGCGTGAGGCAAGCGAGGGCCGGCCAGATGCTGTTCCTCCTCTTTCAACTCGGCACTGAACGCTACGCGCTCGACGCGGGCCAGGTCGTCGCCGTGCTGCCGCGGCTCGGCCTGAAAGAGATCCCCCACGCGCCCCCGGCGGTGGCGGGCCTGTGCCACTACCGCGGGAGCCCGGCGCCGGTGATCGACCTCGGCCAACTGGCGCTCGGCCGCCCTTGTGCGAACCGCCTGAGCACGCGCATCGTGCTCGTCCATTTTCCGGACCCGAGCCACGGCCCCCACCTGCTGGGCCTCCTGGCCGAACGAGCGACCGAAACGCTGCGGCGCGATGAAAGCGACTTCGTTCCGGCGGGCGTCAGCATCGATGCGGCGTCCTACCTGGGCCCGGTCACGGCCGACGCGCGCGGGTTGATCCAGCGCATCGAGGTGCAGCACCTGCTGCCGCCGACGCTGCAGGCGCTGCTGTTCAAGAACGAGGCGATGCCAGCGTGATCGACGTCGCTCCGTTCGAGCAGCTGCTGAAGCAGGCGATGGGCCTGGACGCCGCCTCGATCGGCTCGGCGGTCGTCCGGCGCGCGGTGCAGGAGCGGCTGGCCGCCTGCCAGCTGCCGGACGCACAGGCCTACTGGGAACGGCTCGGCAGTTCCGCGCCCGAGCTGCAGGAACTCATCGAGGCCGTGGTCGTTCCGGAAACCTGGTTCTTCCGCGATCCGGCGTCCTTCGCGGCGCTGGCGCGCCTGGTTGGCGAAGACGCGCGTGCCACGCAGGGGCCGATGGATCTGCGCCTGCTGAGCGTGCCGTGCGCGACGGGAGAAGAGCCTTACTCGATGGCCATGGCGCTGCTGGATGCCGGTTTTCCGGAAAGCGCGCTGCGCATCGACGCCGTCGACATCAGCACCCGCGCGCTGGAGCGGGCGCAGCGTGCGGTGTACGGCCGCAACTCGTTTCGCGGCAGCGACCTGGCGTTCCGCGATCGCTACTTCGCCGAAACCGCGGGCGGCCACAGCCCTGTGGACGCGGTGCGCCGGCCGGTGCGATTCCGGCACGGCAACCTGCTGGAGGGCCTCATGGCCGAGGCGGAGCTCTACGACGTCATCTTTTGCCGCAACGTGCTGATCTACTTCGATCGCGCCACGCAGGATCGCGCCATCGCGGTGTTGAAGCGGCTGCTCAAGCCGCGCGGCTGGCTGTTCGTCGGTCCGTCGGAAACGGCCTTGCTGTCGGACCATGGCTTCATCTCCGCGAAGCTTCCGCTCGCGTTCGCCTTCCACAAGGGGCCGCCGGCCGTCGGTGACGCGAAGCTGCTGCGCGCGGTGCATGCGCCAAACACGCCCGCGCGCAGGCCGACGCCGGTGGTCGCGGCCCCATTTCCACCCGCCGCCCGGCCTCGACTCGTCCCCGCGCCTGCCGCGACGCCGCGGCCTGCGGCGCCGGCCGAAGCGCCGACCGGCATCGACCGCGCGCGTCGTCTGGCCGACCAGGGACACCTGGCCGATGCCGCGGCACATTGCGAGGCGCACCTGCGCCAGCACGGTCCTTCGGCCGAGGCGTTCCACCTGCTCGGCCTGGTGCGCGACGCAAGCGGCAACGCGGAAGATGCCGCCGAGCAGTACCGCAAGGCGCTCTACCTGGAGCCCGACCATCATGAAGCGCTGATCCACCTCGCGCTGCTGCTGCGCAAGCGCGGCGACGAAGCCGGTGCGCAGCGCCTGCAGCGGCGTGCGAGCCGGCTGCACCAGGGCGGCGGGGCCTGATCGATGAATGCCGCACCGATGCTTGCCGAAGGCTCCGCGCAGGCCGCCATCGACGATTGCTGGAATCGCATCGGCGTGCAGGGCGACGGCACCTGCCCGCAACTCAGGCAGCACGTGCACTGCAACCGGTGTCCCGTCCATGGCGCCGCCGCGCTGGCCCTGCTGGACCGGGAGGCGCCGCCCGACTACCTCGCCGAGTGCACGCGCCACATGGCACAGGCGCCCAAGGCCGGCCAGGCCGATGTGGGCTCGGCGATCGTCTTTCGCATCGGGACCGAATGGTTGGCCCTGCCGACGCAGGTCTTGCTGGAAGTTGCGGCCCTGCCTCCGATCCATTCGCTGCCCGGGCGGCGCGGAGGCATCGTGCAAGGCGTGGCCAACGTTCGCGGCGAACTGCTGGTCTGCGTGCTGCTCGGCAGCATGCTGGGCCTGGCGCGCGTCGCCGAGGCCGGGCACGGACGGCAGCGCGAGGTATTGCGGCGCCTGGTGGTGATTGGTCTTGACGGCCAGCGGCTCGGCTTCGCGGTCGACGAGATGCACGGTATCGCGCGCTTCGATCCCGGCACCTTGAAGGAGGTGCCGGCCACCGTCGCCCGCGCCACCGCCCCTTACTCGAAGGCGATCCTCGCGTGGCACGGGCATTCGGTCGGCCTGCTCGACGAGCAATTGCTGTTCTACACACTTCACCGGAGCCTGGCGTGACCGCCAAGGATCTCAGCGAACTGTCGATGCTGGAGTTGTTCCGCGTCGAGGTGGAGAACCAGGCGCCCATGCTGACGGAGGGGCTGCTCGCCCTGGAGCGGGACCCGGAGGCCGCCGATCAGCTCGAGGCCTGCATGCGCGCCGCCCATTCGCTCAAGGGCGCCGCACGCATCGTCGACATCGCCGCCGCAGTCGGCGTGGCCCACGCCATGGAAGACTGCTTCGTCGCCGCGCAAGAGGGCAGGCTGCGATTGCGCCAGGGCCACATCGACCTGCTGCTCGGCGGCGTGGACCTGCTCGCGCGCTTTGCCCATTCCCCGGAGATGGAGCCCCTCGACTCGCCCCAGGTGAAGGCCTTCGTCCTGGCGCTGGAAAGTGCGATGCAGGACGATGGCAAGAGCGATCCGGCGCCGGACGCGGCGGTGCCGGCATCCGAGGAGGCTCTCCCGAGGGCGCCTGCCGCCATGGCCGAAAGCATCGGCTCGGACCGCGTGGTACGCGTCAGCGCCGACAACCTGAACCGGCTGCTCGGCCTGGCCGGCGAATCGCTGGTGGCCGCGCGCTGGCTTCGGCCTTTCGCCGACTCGCTGCTGCGGCTCAAGCGGCTGCAGCACGAGGCCGTTCAAAGGCTGGAGGCGCTCCACGATCACGCCGCCGTGCCGATGGCATCTCCGGACGAGCGCGCCCGGATTGCACTGGACGAGATCAAGCGGCGCGTCGTCGAGTGCGAGCAGTTGCTGGCGGAGGGGCTCGCCGACGTGGAGACATTCGAGCGGCGCTCGGCCGACCTGTCGCGCCGGCTGTACGACGAGGCGGTGGCCTGCCGCATGCGGCCCTTTGCCGACGGCGTCCATGCCACGCCGCGCATGCTGCGCGACCTCGGCCGCTCGCTCGGCAAGCAGGTCCGGCTCGAGATCGTCGGTGCCGCGACGCCGGTGGACCGCGACGTGCTCGAGAGGCTGGACGCCCCGCTGGGCCACCTGTTGCGCAATGCGATCGACCACGGCATCGAGTCGCCCGAGCAGCGCCGTGCCGCGGGCAAGCCCGCGGAAGGCGTCGTCCGGCTCGAAGCGCGCCACAGCGCCGGTGCGCTCGAGATTTCCGTCTCCGACGATGGACGGGGCATTTCCCTCGATGCCATGCGCCGCGCCGTGGTCGAGCGCAATCACACCAAGGCCGAGCTTGCGGCCGAGCTGTCGGAGGCCGAGCTGCTGGAGTTCCTGTTCCTGCCCGGCTTCACGCTCAGCGACCGCGTCACCGACATGTCGGGCCGCGGCGTCGGGCTGGACGCCGTGCAGGACATGGTGAAGCAGGTGCGCGGCAGCGTGCGCGTGTCGACAGAGGCCGGGCAGGGCACGCGTTTCCAGCTGCAATTGCCGCTCACGCTTTCGGTCATGCGCACCTTGCTCGCAGACGTCGGCGGCGAGCCCTATGCCTTTCCGCTGGCCCGCATCGTCCGCGCCTCGAAGGTCGCGCCCGGGCAGGTCGAACTGCTCGAAGGCCGGCAGCACATCGAGGTCGACGGGCGGCGCATCGGGCTCGTGACCGCGCACCAGATCCTGCAGGCGGAGGAGTCCCAGGCCGCCGGCGGCGACCTGTCGGTGGTCGTCATCGGCGACCACGGCGAGACCTATGGCGTGGTGGTGGACCGCTTCCTCGGCGAGCGCGAACTCGTGGTGCACGCGCTCGATCCGCGCCTGGGCAAGATCAAGGACATCAGCGCCGGCGCGTTGATGGAAGACGGCTCGCCGGTGCTCATCATCGACGTCGAGGACATGATCCGCTCCGTGCAGAAGCTCATCGCATCCGGCCATCTGAGCCAGGCCCAGCCTGGCGGCCATGCCGCCGTCGATGGAAGAAGGCGCAAGCGCGTGCTGGTGGTCGACGACTCGCTGACGGTGCGCGAACTCGAACGCAAGCTGCTTGCGCAGCATGGCTACGAGGTCGAGGTTGCCGTCGACGGCATGGACGGCTGGAACGCCGTGCGCACCGGCCACTTCGACCTGCTGGTGACCGACGTCGACATGCCGCGCATGGACGGCATCGAACTGGTGGCCCTGGTCAAGAAGAACCCCAACCTGAAGTCCCTGCCGGTCATGATCATGTCGTACAAGGATCGCGCCGAGGATCACCGCCGCGGGCTGGAGGCCGGCGCCGACCACTACCTGACCAAGGGCAGCTTTCACGACGAGACGCTGCTCCAGGCGGTGGTCGACCTGATCGGCGAGGCCGTCGCATGAAGATCGCCATCGTCAACGACCTGCCGATGGCGGTGGAGGCCCTGCGGCGCGTGCTGGCGCTGCGGCCCGAGCACCACGTGGTCTGGGTGGCCGGGAACGGCGCAGAGGCCGTGCAGCGCTGCGCCGAGCTGAAGCCGGACCTCATCCTCATGGACCTGCTGATGCCCGAAATGGACGGCGTCGAGGCCACGCGCCGCATCATGGCCGCGACGCCGTGCGCCATCCTGCTCGTGACCGCCGACATGGGCGCCAACACCGCCCGCATCTTTGAGGCGATGGGCCACGGGGCGCTCGATGTGGTCGATGCGCCGGCCATCGGCAACGGCGATCCGCGGGCCGGCGCTGCGGCCGTGCTGGCAAAGATCGAGATCATCGCCCGGCTGATCGGCGACCGCAGCCCGTCCGCTGTCGGCGGCGCGAGGGTGGCAGCAGAACCTGGAGCGCACCGGCCGGAACGCCTGGTCGCCATCGGCGCGTCGGCGGGTGGGCCGGCGGCGCTGGCCACGCTGCTGCGCGGGCTGCCGGCCGACTTTCCGGTGGCCATCGTCATCGTCCAGCATGTCGACGAGCAGTTTGCCGCCGGCATGGCGCACTGGCTGGCGCAGCATTCGGCGCTGCCGGTCGAGCTGGCCCGGGAGGGCGATCGGCCATCGCCCGGCAGGGTGCTGCTGGCGGCGACCAACGACCATCTGCGGCTGGTCGCGCGCGAGCGGCTCGCTTACACGCGCGCCCCGCAGAGCTATGTGTACCGCCCGTCGGTCGACGTGTTCTTTCACAGTGCCTGCACGCTGTGGCGCGGCGAGATCGTCGGGGTGCTGCTGACCGGCATGGGGCGCGACGGTGCGCACGGCCTGAAAGCCTTGCGCGACAAGGGCCACTACACCATCGCGCAGGACCAGGCCAGCAGCGCCGTCTATGGCATGCCCAAGGCGGCCGTCGCAATGGATGCGGCGGTCGACGTGCTGCCGATCGAAGCGATTGCGGCGCAACTGTGCAATGTTCTTTCCACCCAGATTGAACCCGGGGGGTCACCATGATCGAAACCGAATCGCAGGACGACGGCGTGCCAAGAGCGCCTACTGGCAAGGTCTACCGGGTCATGGTGCTGCTGGTGGACGACCAGGCGATGGTGGGCGAGGCGGTGCGGCGCGCGCTGCTGAATCAGCCGAACATGGATTTCCACTACTGCTCCGATCCGGCCGAAGCGCTCGCGGTGGCCGAGCAGGTCCGGGCGACGGTGATTTTGCAAGACCTGGTCATGCCCACCATCGACGGGTTGACGCTGGTTCGCAGGTACCGCGCCAATCCGGCCACCGCGGAGATACCCATTGTGGTGCTGTCGACCAAGGAAGACCCGGCGGCCAAGGGCGACGCCTTTGCGGCCGGCGCCAACGACTATCTCGTCAAGCTGCCGAGCCAGGTCGAACTGATCGCGCGCATCCGCTACCACTCGAGGGCGTACCTGAATCAGCTGGAGCGCGACGAAGCCTATCGCGCACTGCGCGAGAGCCAGCGGCAGCTGATGGAAAAGAACATCGAGCTGCAGCGCATGACCCATTCGGACGGGCTCACCGGGGTCTGCAACCGGCGCCGTTTCGATGAATACATCCAGGAGGAATGGAGCCGGGCGATGCGCGACCAGAGCGCGCTCTCCGTGCTCATGATCGACATCGACGACTTCAAGCAATACAACGACACCTACGGCCACCTGGCCGGCGACGAGGTCTTGAAGAAGGTGGCAAACACCTTGCAGCTGAATGTCAGCCGATCGACCGATCTCGTCGCCCGCTTCGGCGGCGAGGAGTTCGCGCTCATCATGAGGACCACGCCCCACGAGGGCGCTCTCGCCGTGGCCAGGAGGCTTCGCATGTCGGTGGAGGGCATGGGGCTGGTGCACGGGCGTTCCTCGGTGGCCGGGTACCTGACCGTGAGCATCGGCGGCGCATCGATGGTTCCTTCGCGCGGCGGCTCCTTTCTCGATCTCATCGAAGCCGCCGACAAGGCGCTCTACGAGGCCAAGCGAGCGGGCAAGAACCAGGAGGCGATGTACGAGGGCGAGGCCGCAGGGTGACGG
Source organism: Variovorax palleresanus (assembly GCF_051144945.1). Taxonomy (NCBI): domain Bacteria; kingdom Pseudomonadati; phylum Pseudomonadota; class Betaproteobacteria; order Burkholderiales; family Comamonadaceae; genus Variovorax; species Variovorax palleresanus. Next base: position 3,481,230 of record NZ_JBJNVP010000002.1, read on the forward strand.
CTGCGCCCTGGAGCGTCTATCTGCCGGCGCTTCGCGGAGCTACGGCAACAGCTTGGCGACGGCGTCGGTGAACGACGGAATGTCGGTTTGGGTGTGGGTCGCCGGATACGTCATCTCCGTGACCGACAAGCCCTCATACCCGCGCGCCAGCAGCCGCCTGTACATCGCATCGACAGGCGCGAAGTTGCACTCGCTCGGGTTGCCGCAATGCGTGAGAACGAGCGGTGCGGGCAAAGGCCTGCCGCCGAGCCCGTCGTGCATTTGCTGCTCGAGGCCTTCGTACTCGGCCTGCTGGAAGGCGAAGGCGCTTTCGAACGAGAGGAAGTGCGAGAACGTCAGGTTGCCCGCCGCTCCTTCGAGAAAGAGCGCAATGCCCGCCATGCTTCCGCTCAGCGAGAGCCCGGTCAGCAGACGCTTTTTTACATCGGCGCGGTACTTTGTTTCGATGAACGGCACCAGTTCGAGCGTCAGAAAGTCGTGGTACGGCCGAGCGCCGGGCAGGGTGTAGTCCTGCTCGCGCCGCGCCGAGCCGCCAATGCCGACCAGAATCGCTTGCGTGCCGCGCTTGTCGAGGATGTCCTTGAAGTTGGCAAAGCGCGAGCCGGGCGGATTGAAGATCGCGTCGCCGTCCATGGCATAGATGACCGGATAGCTCGCCGAACCGCCGTCGTAGGAGGCGGGCAGGTAGATGTCGAGCGGATAGGTGGCGCCCGTCTTGGCCGAGGTGATGGTGTCGGTCACGACGCGGCTGGTTGCGGGAGGCGGCTGTTCAGCCGGAGGCGCCGGCTCAGCGGGTGCGGGCGGTGCGGCCGGAGGAGGAGCGGCCGGCGTATCGGCCGGCGGCGCGGTGGGCGGCACTGCTGCAACAGGCAGCATGGCGCCGCCGCCACCACCTCCACCACCCCCGCAACTCGACATGACCAGCACAAGTGCCCAGCTTCCAGCAAATACGACAAACGCACGCCCAAGCTGCATCGGAGTTCCTCGAACCTTGCGGTGTGAAGAAGAGGCTCATCGACGCCATGCCAAAAAAGCTGCGCCGGCCGGGTGCGGCCTCCCTTCATTCAGGATGCCATGGCACACCGAAATTCCGGCGCTGATCGAGGTAGATGAAAAGCGCAAAAGTCGTATCAGGCCCAAGCGGGCGAGAGGCCGGCCGGATCGGTCAGCGGCTCGCCCCGCCGGCGGGCGCGCGTCGACCGGCTACCCTGCGCGTCTCGTTTTCCTTTCCCCACTACAAAGCCGATGCCAGCCCCGCCCGTTGCCGACAACAAGCCCGACGAAGCCGTTCCCGCCGCCTGGGCTCGCCTGCGCGATATGGTCGCGGCGCGAACCCCTGCGGACGGCCGCACCGATGCGCTGTATCCGGGCCTGCGCTGCTATCGCTTCTCGCGTCCAATCCGCTACGAGAAAACCCAGCGCCTCGCGCCGGGCGTGGTGGTGGTTTTGCAGGGCCGCAAGACGGCGCACCTCGGCGGCGACCGTCGCTCACTCGACTACGGCGCCACGCAGTGCCTGGTGCTCGGGGCCGAGGTCGCGTGCCTCGGCACGGTTGTTGGGGCGAGCGCCCAGGAGCCGTACCTCGCCATCCATCTCGACCTGCCGCCCGACGTGCTGGTCAAATCCTTCGTCGCCTTGGCGGAAAGCGGCACGCTGATAGCTGAGCCCGACCGCGTGACCGAGAGCTTCACGGCCCCGGTGGGGCCGGAGGTGGTCGAGGCCTTCGCCCGCCTGCTGCTGGCGGCCGACGACCCGGTGGACCGCCGCACGCTCGCGCCGCTGGCGGTCGAAGAGATCGTGCTGCGGCTGCTGCGCTCCGAGGCCGCAGCCGCCATCCGCAGCGCGGGCGCCGTCACCAAGGCGGGCGCACGCATACAGGCGGCCATCGCCTTCATGCGCCGCCATCTGGGTCGGCCGCTGTCGGTGGCCGAGATCGCCGGCCATGTCCACATGAGCCCATCGCACTTCGCGCACAGTTTTCGCGAGGTGGCCGGGGTCACGCCGATGCGCTGCATTCGAGACTTGCGCCTGGAAGAGGCGCGCATGCTGATGCTGGGCACCGGGCTGCGGCCGGGCGATGCGGCGGCGAAGGTGGGGTTCGAGAGCGCGGCGCACTTCAACCGCGCGTTCCGCAGGCGGTTCGAGGCAACGCCCGCGGAGTACGTGCGGCGCGTGCAGTCGGGCTGATGCCGACGCGCGGCTGCTTTCTTCTTTCGCAGCCATGGTCAATTTCTTCGCAGCTTCGCGCCTTGGCGCGGGAAAGGGGGCTGGCTAACCTGCCGGCTTCCCTTTTTCTTTTCAAGCCAACGCGAAATTTCCATGGACCCCATCAACGTCATCATCACTTTCGAAGCCAAGCCCGAGGGCGCCTCCGCCTTCGCCGAGCTCATGCACCAGGTCAAGCAGTCGCTGCCGTCGGCGGATGGCTGCCGGGGCGTGCAGCTGTTCGGGCGCAGCGACAACGCCTGCGTGTTCACGCTGGTCGAGTCGTGGGAATCGCAGAGCCATCATCAGGCCCATATCGCGGGGGCGGTGGCGTCGGGGGCTTGGGATGCGCTGGCGGCGCAGCTGGCTTGTGCGCCTGTCAGCTGCTATTGCAAGGAGCTTTGAGCCTGTGGCAGGCGCGTCACCGGATCCAGTTTTTTAGGAAGTTGCGGCGAAACCCATTGCTGTCGTAGGTGGGTTCCTTGTAGATCGGGTGGGCTGCTATGACCGCAGTCAAGATAACGACATCGGCTCCTCCCACGGCGTAGCCGCCCGCAAGCAGGCCCTTGGCGATGCCTTGCGCAATGGTTCGAATGGGTTGCGGCCCGAGGGGCGGCTTTCCCAATGCTTCGAGGTACATGGCCTCGGCAATGTAGGCCGCAGCTTCGTCCTCATGGCTCGAATGGACGCCGGTGTTCTGCATGTCCAGGTGGGCATGCGTGCATTCGTGCACCAGGTAGGCCTGGTCGCTGGAATTCGAAATCGAGAAGCCGGGCTTGAGATCGAGCGTGTCGAAGCCCATGTAGTAGCTGGCGCCAGCGCCCGATTTCACGGCACCGGCAAGCTTGATGGCCTCGCTGTCGATCGCATCGGCCACGTCGTTCTGGTAGGCGCTCGGGTACACCTTGAAAGACTTGAAGGCGAAGTTCAGCCGGGGAATGGTGGTGTCGCGCTTCAGGAAGTTGACGATGTCCGATTTGAGTGTCATGCAAGAGCCCCCCAGTGAATTGAAGACAGGCCGGAAGTCTGGCGAGTCCAGTCCGCTGCGGCTATATGTCGTTGGGGGGTGCCGAGGCATAGGCCGCCAGGCGGCACAGGCAGGCGGACGAGAAACCCTCGCGACCTGCCAACGATGCACGAAAGCCGCGTTTGCGCGCAGCGGGCACTCCGATTGCAGCGCTACGATTCACTGCATTCACGCCAACAGGAAGGGAAGACACCATGCGCATCCACCCGCAGCACCCCGGTTTCATCTTCACGCATGCGCGTGGCGTCATGGCGGCGGCCCTTTGCGCCGCTTCGCTCTTCATGGCCGGCTGCGAGACCAAACCGCGATTCCGCCCGCTCACCTCCGACGCCCCACCCCCGCCGGTCTTCGTGACCGTGACCGGCGATGCCGATTGCCAGGTGGCCCAGGCGCGCTATGCGCTCGGCAGGGCCATCGACGCGCCGCTGCTGGAGGAAATGCGCGCCCGCACCGGTTCCAGGTCGGCGCGCACCGCGCCAGCCGGCACGCCATTGCCGGCGCCGGCCGATCCGGGGCGGCTCAATGTCGACGTCGATCCCCAGGGCCGAATAATCGGGGCTCGCTGCGGCTGACGGAATTAACAATAATTCCGCGATGACGAAGACGACCATCTCCACCCCCATCGCGCTTGACTGCTACTACAGTCTTTCCTCGCCCTGGGCCTACCTGGGCGGCCCGCAGCTGCAAGACATCGTGCGGCGCCACCATGTGCGGCTCACGCTCAAGCCTTACGACTTTCAGGCGGTGGTGCCCCAAACCGGCGGCATTCCACTGAAGACGCGGCCCGAGCCGCGCCGCACGTACCACGCGCTCGAACTGGCGCGCTGGCGCGATTACCTGGGCATGCCGCTGAACCTGGAGCCGGCCTACTACCCCAAGGGCGCGCCGGTCGATCCGCACTGGAACAAGTACCCGGGCTGGATGGTGATTGCCGCCCAGCTGCAGGGGCTCGATGCGCAGCCGCTCTCGCACGCGCTGCTGCGTGCCCTGTGGGCCGAGGAGCGCGACACCTCCGAGGCCGAGGTCCGCATCGCGGTGGCCGAAGAAAACGGCTACGACGGCGCGTCGCTGCAGGCGCTGGAGCAGGCGGCCGAGACGCTGGCGACGTATCGCGCCAACAGCGCGGAGGCCATCGAGGCGGGGGTGTTCGGCGCACCCACGTTCATCCTGAACGGCGAGCGTTTCTGGGGTCAGGACCGGCTGGTTTTTCTGGACAGGGCCCTGGACAAACTGCGCGCGGCACGCTGAAGCGGTCTTGTAGTGCGGCCGCGAGGATCGACCGCACTGCCTCGATCGTTGCGGTAGCCGCCGCGCGCATGTTCTGCCGCGGACCTATCGAACACCTCAGAAATACGCACGGTTCTACGCAGCCCTGGCCTTTCTCATCGGTTTCATTTAATTGCAAACGGGAAGTTTGCAATTGATCGCATTGCATCGCCAAGAATTTCACGGTGCGGCCTCCTTCGCATCAGTGCTCGCGTTCGGTCCACCGGTGCATTGACGATTTGCCAACTGATACTTGAAGTCAGATCTTCAACAGCGTCATGCCTCGTGGCGAGCGGTTGATGACGCCCAACGAAGAATGGCGTGTGTTCATGCATCTCCTGGCTCTTGATCTCTTTCGATCCAGCCTGTCCACAAGGACTGGCAGTTCGCGCAGATTGTGAAATCACTTATGACCGAATTACCAGAATCGCCTTCAGCGCGTTTGCTCGACACCCGTTACGGAAACGTCAGCGTCCCGGCCGGGAAGAGTGATCTGATCACCGATTTTCTCGAGCACTATGGAGAGTGGGCGTCGCTTGAAGTGGAGTACCTTGCGTCGTTGCTGCCATTGAAGGCACGGGTGCTGGACGTCGGCGCCTATGTGGGCACGTTCGGGTTGGGTATTGCGCAAACAGCAAATGCCGCATTCATCGCAATGGTCGAGGGCAATCCGGCCATCGCGCCACACCTGGCGGCGAATGCGTCCCGGAATCTGCGTTGCACACACGAAGTCCTGAACGCGCTTGTCGTCAATTCGGATGCGCCTCCGGTCGAGACAGGGTGGGCCGACGCGGACAATGCAGGATCCGCATCGTTCGGAGAAAAAGCGAGCGGCGCGGTCCCCGTTCCGCTGCCCGATACGACGATCAACTTCCGGGCACTCGTGGAGCGCTTCGGTCCGCTTGACCTCATCAAGCTCGATGTCGAAGGAATGGAGGCGCAACTGCTCGCCGATCATCCATTGTTGCTGCATGACAAGTCCGTCTTGCTTTGGCTCGAATGCAACGAGACCCGTGGCTCTCTCGCCCTCGCGCAGACGCTGATCGATGCGGGACGGCCGGTCACTTACTTTGCATGGCCGTCGCACAACCCGGACAACTATCGGGGCGTCCAGCGAAAGATGTTTCCGTTTGCCTACGAAGCGGGTCTTCTGCTCGGCGCGCAAGCCACGCCCCTGACGCCGCAGCAGCAGCGCGCCGGGTGCCTGATCAGGAGCATTCATACAGTCGAGGACCTGAGAGAGGCGCTGTGGCTCACGCCGCGGTGGGCTCCAAGGGAGTGGGATGTGCTCGACCGCAATGAGATCGCCGCAATTGCGACGCATCTCTGGCTGGGAAAAAAGCGGGAGCGCTTCTTGGCCGAGGCCGGACCGATGACCGGGGGCTGCGCGGAAGAGGCCACGGCCAGGCAGGCGAGCGCGAATCCGGACACGAACGCTCGACTCATCGCGTTCAGAGATGCCAGGGTCGCCAAGCTTGAAAGCAGGTTGGCCGAACTCGTCAGCCAGAGCCTCGAAATGGAGCGGGCGGAAAGTTTGGCGGTTGCTGCCGCCAACGCCAACGAACTGCTCGCCCGCGAACTGACCAGCAAGTTGCATGCATTGCATCAGGAGCAGCTCGCCGCTCTGACGGCGCAACTCGAAGAATCCCAGGTATTGCACGAACGGCATGGCTCCGTGCTTGCAAGGCAGGTTGCCGTGCTGCTCGAGCAGAACAATACCCTTTCGAATGCCTTGCATGGCATCCGGAGCAGCCTGACGTGGCGAATCGCTTCCCGGTCTTCCCGCCTGGCTGACCATATCCCTCTCCTCAAGCGGGTCGCCAAGGGGCTGCTGCGTCGCAAGGTGGCTGGGGCGCAGTCATGACCGAGCCCAACGAACAAGAGTTCGGCACCATTGCGCCGTTTTTCGATCGCGGCTACTACCTGTCTCGATATCCTGACGTTGCGTCGGCGAATGTCGATCCGGTCTGGCACTACTGCGTGTTCGGTTGGAAGGAGGGCCGGGATCCGTCCGCGGCATTCGACACGAGCTACTACCTGCGCGAGAACCGGGATGTCGCGGCAGCTGGCATCAACCCATTCGCCCACTTCATCGGAAGCGGGCGACACGAAGATCGCAAGCCCGTACCAGAGATGGCCGGCATGCGCAGGCAACTGCTGAATGCCTGGAGCGCTGCTGCTGATCGCTTTGGCGCCGAAGACGGTGAACCTGTGCTGGGTGCGCCGCGTGACCTCGATGTCCACACCCTCGTCGCGGCGCTCACATCGAGCGCGAGAAATGGAGAATTCGTCATCTCCGTCAGTCACGACGACTATGCACTCAGCGTTGGCGGCATCCAGAACATCATCGGCGATGAACTCGCGGAATTCCGCGATAGGGGCATCGGCTACCTGCACCTGTGTTCGGCCCGCCCGATTCGATGGCTTGCCGATGCGTCGAGCGACGACTTCGTCTTTGCGCTGCGCCTGGATGGCGAAGCGCTGGGCCGCGCCAATGGCGTGACGCTGCAGCAGGCGTTTAAGCGCCTCGCAACAACCGGTTCGCGGGCCATGTGGGTGATCCACCACCTCATGAGCCATTCGCCCGAATTGCTCGAGAAGTTGATCGCAACCAACAGCGCGCGGCCGCCGCTTTTCTGGGCGCATGACTACTTCGCCCTGTGTCCGAGCTACACGCTGCTGCGAAACGACACCGCCTACTGCGGCGCACCGCTGGTGAACTCGACGGCATGCGAGATCTGCGCCTACGGAAAGGAGCGGCCGGTTCACCAAGAGCGCATCCAGGCGTTCCTGCGCGCGGTCCGGCCTTCGCTGGTCGCGCCATCGCAGTCCGCCTTGGAACTATGGCGCCGTGCGAGCGGGGTCGAGGCGCCTGATACGCATGTGCTGCAACCTGCCAGGCTAACGCAGTCGAATCGAATACGGGCCAAAGGTTCCAGACCGCGTTTGCGCATTGCTTACCTGGGCTCACAGGTTTTTCACAAGGGCTGGGACACCTACCAGCGCCTGGCGGGTGCTTTCCAAACTGATGACCGGTATGAATTCTTCCAACTCGGAACACCCGGTGCCACTCCGTCGTTCATCCATCACATACCGGTCAAGGTCGAAGCATCGGCACGTGATGCCATGGTGCACGCAATAGCCAGACAAGATATCGATGTGGTGATCTCCTGGAGCATCTGGCCCGAAACTTTCTGCTTCACCGCGCACGAGGCGATGGCTGGCGGCGCGTTTGTAGTGGCCAGACGCGAGCAGGGCCATGTGAATGCGGCCATCCATAGGCATGCACCGGAGGCCTCGCGCAATGTCGACGACGAAGAAGCGCTGCACCGCTATTTCCGCGGCGGAGATGTCTTGATCGATGTCGCACGGTCGTCGCGCCGGCATGGCTGCCTGGTGCCGTCCCTGGGAAGCGCGGAGTTGCTGCATCCCGTCTTTGAAGCAGAGGTACGTGCATGAGAGTCGCCTGTTTCACGAGTGCTTCCTTCAGCTATCTCGACCGGGCGAGGGTGCTCTTCGAGACTGTTCGGAGATTTCATCCCGAATGGGAGAACTGGTTTTGCTTGGTCGATGAAGAGCCGGCGAATTTCGTGTTCGACATCGACGCCGAAGACATCGATCGAGTGGTGAAGTTGGATGAATTGGGTGTCAAAGAGCCGCTCGCATGGGCTTTCGAGCACGATGTGGTCGAGCTGTGCACGGCCGTAAAGGGCGCAATGCTGTGCCACATGCTCGAGCAGGGCATCGACAAGGTCATCTACCTCGATCCCGACATTGCCTTGTTCGGATCGCTCGACGAAGTGCTCAAGCTGCTCGACGAGCACAGCGCGGCGCTCACGCCGCACCAGATCGATCCCGACACGGAGCGCTCAGCTATCGTAGACAACGAGATCGGCTCGCTGAAGTACGGCATCTTCAATCTGGGCTTTGTTGCGGTGCGCAATAGCGCGCCGGGCAGGGCCTTCGCGCGTTGGTGGCGCGATCGGTTGCTGGAGTTCTGTTTCGACGACATTGAAAACGGCTTGTTCACCGACCAGAAGTGGTGCAACCACGCGCCCGTTTTCTTTCCCGAGATCGCCATATTGCGGCACCGCGGCTACAACGTTGCGAGCTGGAATCTCAGTCAGCGCCGCATCCAAATTTCACCGGACGGCAGGATCACCGCTGGCGGCGATCCGTTGAAGTTTTTTCACTTCACAAAGGTGACGCATGTCGGTGAAACCATGTTGGCCCGGTATGCGGGGGGGCGTCCGGAAGTGTTCGAACTGATGCACTGGTACAAAAGCCGCCTGAAGGCCCACTTCGTCAAGGACGTTCCGCCGGGATGGTGGCACTACGGAACCTACTCGGACGGCCGGCCGATCTCGAAAGAGGACCGTGCCGCTCACCGGCGACTGCGGCTGCGGCAGAAGCATCTGGCCAATCCGTTCGCGGCCTGAACCTGCTGCGACATCCCCTGAACCCGAAAAACGGCCGCACGCCGATCGCGGTCCCAGCGCTGTAGCGGGTTTAACGGCGCCGGGTCGTCAGGTGCGGTGCCGGTGGCGATAATCCCCCAATGCGAATTCGCTTCACCAAGATGCAGGGGGCCGGCAACGATTTTGTCGTGCTCGACGAAACGCGCGGCTCGCTGGGCCTCACGGCCGCGCAATACCGCTTTCTGGCCGACCGCCACTTCGGTGTCGGCGCCGACCAGATCCTCACGGTGCGGCCGCCTTCCAAGAGCGCGGCCGAGGGCGTCGATTTTCAGTACGTGATCCACAACGCCGACGGCGGTGAGGTGGAGCAGTGCGGCAATGGCGCGCGCTGCTTCATGCGCTTCGTGCGCGAGCACCACCTGACCGAGAAGGAGACGGTGCGCGTCGAAACGCTGGCCGGCATCATCGAACCGCGCATGGGCGAAGACGGCCGGGTCACGGTCGACATGGGCCCGCCGATCTTCGAGCCGGCCCGCGTGCCCTTCGACACCGCCGGGCTCGACCCGCAGCCCACGGGTTCGTGGCACACGTGGCACCTGGCGCTTGGCACGCACGCCGATTCGGCCATTGTTTCCGTGGCGGTGCTGTCGATGGGCAACCCGCACGCGGTGCAGCTGGTCGACAACGTCGACACCGCGCCGGTGGCCCGGCAGGGACCGCAGATCGAGCACCATCCGCGTTTTCCGCAGCGGGTGAATGCCGGCTTCATGCAGGTGATCGACCGCACGCACGTCAAGCTGCGGGTGTTCGAGCGCGGTGCCGGCGAAACGCTGGCCTGCGGCACGGGCGCCTGCGCGGCGGTGGTGGCGGGCATCCGGCTCGGCCTGCTCGACAACCGGGTCGACGTGCAGACGCACGGCGGCGTGCTCACCATCGGCTGGGAGGGCGAGGGGAACCCGGTGCTCATGACCGGGCCGGCCACCACGGTTTTCGAGGGAGACATCGAGGTGCCCGAGCTGCCATGACCACCAACATCAGAAACAACAAAGACGACGCCATGAACCCGATCACCGAAGACGACATCGCCAACTACCTGGCGAACACGCCCGACTTTTTCGAGCGGCATGCGCAGTTGCTGGCGCAGGTGCAGCTCACCAGCCCGCACGGCAACCGCGCCGTCAGCCTGCAGGAGCGCCAGGCCGAAATGCTGCGCGAAAAGATCAAGGCGCTGGAGCATCGGCTGATGGACATGGTGCGCCACGGCACCGAGAACGTGGTGATTGCCGACCGCCTGCAGCGCTGGACTCGCGGCCTCTTGACCACGCGCGACCCGCGCAGCCTGCCGTACCGCATCGCGGTCGATCTGCAGTCGCTGTTCCTGGTGCCGCAGACCGCCATCAAGGTGTGGGACTGCGGGGCCGACTACCTCAACGAGGCCTATGCCCAGTGGGTGAGCGACGACGTGAAGGCGCTGGCCACCTCGCTCACTTCGCCCTATTGCGGGCTCAATTCGGGCTTCGAGGCGGCCAACTGGCTGCCCGAGCCGACCGGGGCCGCGTCGATTGCGCTGATTCCGCTGCGGCCCGATGCCGAGTCGCCGGCCTTCGGCCTCCTGGTGCTGGCCTCGCCCGATGCACAGCGCTTCAACGCCGAAATGGGCACCGACTTTCTCGAGCGCATTGCCGAACTGGCCTCGGGCGCGCTGTCGCGGCTGCGGCCTTGAGCGTCCGGCGCCGGCCCTGGCGGGCCGCGCGGCCCGTGCTGTGGACGGTGCTGGTGGCAGGCCTGCTGGCCTACCTGGCCATTGCCGCGGTCATCTGGCGGCACGCGGACGAGGCACTTGCCAATCCGCCGCAACAGCCGGCCGATGCCGCGCTGATCCTGGGCAACCGCGCCTACCTCAAGGGCAAGCCCAACCCGTGCCTCACGGGCCGCGTCGACACCGGCATTGCGCTGGCCAACGCAGGCCGCGTGAAGCAGCTGGTGCTGTCGGGCGGCGTCGACAAGGAAGACGGCCGCATCGAAGCCGAGGTGATGGAGCGCCATGCGCGCGCCGAGGGCTATGCCGGTCCGCTGCTGCTGGAGCCGGCTTCCACGTCGACGCGCCTGAACCTGGCGATGTCGCGGCCGATGCTGAAGGCCGCGGGCGTGCGCGCCGTCATCGTGGTGTCGGAGCCCTACCACCTGTGGCGCGTGGAGCGCCTGGTGCGGGCCAGCGGTTTCGACAAGGAATTCGATGTTCAGTATGCGGCCGCCGACACGAGCTGCTGGCGCCGCTGGGGCATGGTTTTCAAGGGCGCGTTGCGCGAGCCGCTGGCTGTCGTGAACAATGCATTCAATGGCTACCTCTACTGAGACGGCGGAAACGGCCGCCACGCCGCCCTGGGTCGAGAAATACCTGGAGCACGTGCGCGTGGAGCGCCGGCTGGCGGCGCGAACGGTCGAGCTCTATGCCATCCACCTGCAAGCGCTTGCGGCCAACGCCTCGGACGCCGGGCTCTCGCTCGACCGCGTGCAGACGGCGCACATCCGGCGCTGGATGGCGCAGCTGCACAGCGCCGGGCGCGAGCCGCGCGGCATTGCGCTGGTGCTGTCGTGCTGGCGCAGCTTCTACCGCTGGCTCGGCAACGAAGGGCTGGTGGGCTTCAACCCGGTGAAGGACGTGCATGCGCCCAAGGCCGCGCGGCCGCTGCCCAAGGCGCTGGCAGTCGACGACGCGGTGCGGCTCGCCGAAATGTACGACCCCGAGGCCGACCCCTGGACCGAGGCGCGCGACGGCGCCATCGTCGAAGTGCTCTACGGCTGCGGCCTGCGCGTGAGCGAGCTCACCGGCCTCGACGCGCAAGCCAGCAACACGGCCCGCGGCTGGGTCGACCTCGACGCGCTGGAAGCCAATGTGCTCGGCAAGGGCAGCAAGCGGCGCCTGGTGCCGATCGGCGGCAAGGCGGCCGAAGCGCTGCGCGACTGGCTCGCGGTGCGCGGCGAATGCCCGGCGCTGGCAACGGCGGGCCTCCGCGACCCCGCGGGCGCGGCGGCGCTCTTCATCAACAGCAAGGGCGTGCGGATGTCGTCGCAGGCGGTGTGGAAGCTGTTGCGCGAGCGCAGCCTCAAGGCCGGCCTGGCGGCGCCGGTGCATCCGCACATGCTGCGGCACTCGTTTGCGAGCCACGTGCTCCAGTCGAGCAGCGACCTGCGCGCCGTGCAGGAGCTGCTGGGCCACGCCAACATCTCCACCACGCAGATCTATACCCGGCTGGATTTTCAGCACCTGGCCAAGGCCTATGACGCGGCACATCCGCGCGCGCAGGCGCGCCCGGAAGAATCGCGCGCCAAGCCCAAAAAAGACGACATCGACAACAAATGAAAACCCTCCGCCTCAAGCCCGGCAAGGAGCGCTCGCTGCAGCGCCGCCATCCCTGGATCTTCGAATCCGCCATTGCACGCGGCGGTGCCGATTCGGGCGAGACGGTGCGCGTCGAATCGCATGACGGCGCTTTCCTGGCCTGGGCTGCGTTCAGCCCCATTTCCAAGATCCGCGCGCGGGCCTGGAGCTTTGTCGAAACGCAGCGCATCGACGCGGCCTTTCTTGCCTCGGTGTGCGCCCGCGCGGTGGCGGCCCGGTCGCTTTTCGACCTGCAGAGCGACGGTGTCCGGTTGGTCCACGGCGAGGCCGACGGGCTCCCGGGCCTCATCGTCGACCGCTACGGCGACACGCTGGTGGCGCAGTTCCTGTCGGCCGGCGTCGAGCGCTGGAAGGCCGCCATTGCCGATGCGCTGCTCGAAGCCACCGGCCTGCACAAGCTCTACGAGCGTTCCGACGCCAGCGGCCGCGAGCGCGAAGGCCTGAAACCCGTCACGGGCTGGTTGCGCGGGGAGGGCGCCACCGAAATCACGATCCGCGAGCACGGCTGGAAGCTCTCGCTCGACATCGCGACCGGGCACAAGACCGGCTTCTACCTCGACCAGCGTGACAGCCGCCAGCGCTTTGCCGAGCTGGCGGAGCACCGGCGCTTTCGGCGCGTGCTCAACTGCTTTTGCTACACCGGCGGCTTCACGGTGGCTGCGCTCGCGGGGCTGCAGGCGGCGGGCGCGATGGATGGCGCCGAACTGGTGTCGGTCGATTCGTCGCAACCGGCGCTCGAAAAGGCACGGGCCAACCTGGCGCTGAACGGCTTCGGCGGCGAGGGCTCGGGCGTGAAGACCGAGTTTCTGGATGCCAACGTCAACACCGTGCTGCGCGAGTTCATCGAAGAGGGCCGCACCTTCGACGCCATCGTGCTCGACCCGCCCAAGTTTGCGCCCACGGTGGCCCATGCCGAGCGCGCCGCCCGTGCCTACAAGGACATCAACCGTCTCGCGCTCAAGCTGCTGGAGCCCGGCGGCGTGCTGCTGACTTTTTCCTGCTCGGGCGGCATCAGCGCGGACTTGTTCCACAAGATCGTGGCTTCGGCCGGCATCGACGCCCAAGTGGACGGTTACATCAGCGAACGATTGGGCGCGGCCCCCGACCACCCGATGACCATCGAGTTTCCGGAGGGCGAATATTTGAAGGGCCTGGTGGTGGTGCGAAAGCCCGCTTGACCCCGCGCCAACGCAACTGAGTGGCATTGGCTAAACTGCCGGCCAATTCTTTTTCTTCCTGTTTTCCGCCTTCGGAGCACACCATGGCCCTTATTCCCGCCACCATCCTCACCGGCTTTCTGGGCTCGGGCAAGACCACGCTGCTCAAGCGCATCCTGACGGAAGCCCACGGCCAGAAGATCGCCGTGATCGAGAACGAGTTTGGCGAAGAGAACATCGACAGCGACATCCTCGTGACCGAATCGAAAGAGCAGATCATCCAGATGAGCAACGGCTGCGTCTGCTGCACCATCCGTGAAGACCTGCGCGAAGCCCTGCAGCTCCTGGCCGCCAAGAAGCGCCAGGGCCTGCTCGACTTCGACCGCGTGGTGATCGAGACCACGGGCCTCGCCGATCCCGGCCCCGTGGCGCAGACCTTCTTCATGGACGACGAGATTGCCGAGAGCTACCTGCTCGACTCCATCCTGACGCTGGTCGATGCCAAGCACGCGCCGCAGCAGCTCAACGACCGCCAGGAAGCGCGCCGCCAGGTGGGTTTTGCCGACCAGATCTTCATCAGCAAGAGCGAGCTGGTGTCGGCCGAAGAAACCGAGGCGCTGATTCACCGCCTGAAGCACATGAACCCGCGCGCGCCGCAGCAGAAGGCGCATTTTGGCGATGTGCCGCTGAAAGACATCTTCGACCTGCGCGGCTTCAACCTGAACGCCAAGCTGGACATCGATCCCGACTTCCTGAAGGAAGAAGAGGCGCACGACCATGACCATGCGCATGGCGAAAATTGCGACCATCCCTCGCACAAGCACGAGGGGCATGGCCACCATCACCACACCGATGACGACGTGAAGAGCTTCGTCTACAAGGCCGACCGTCCGTTCGACCCGGCCAAGCTCGAAGACTTCCTGGGCGCCATCGTCAACATCTACGGCCCGCGCATGCTGCGCTACAAGGGCGTGCTGAACATGAAGGGCACCGAGCGCAAGGTGATCTTCCAGGGCGTGCACCAGCTGATGGGCAGCGACCTGGGCCCGGAGTGGGGCAAGGACGAGGCACGCCAGAGCCGCATGGTGTTCATCGGCATCGAGCTGCCGCGCGAAATCCTCGAGCAAGGCCTGGAGCAGTGCTTGGTCTGAGGCTCTGACTTGCTCCTTCCCCCGCTGGGGGAAGGTTGGGATGGGGGCGGGCCCTCGATCGGGCGCCGCGCTTTTTTGGGAGGCCGTCGTGCCCCCCACCCCGGCCCTCCCCCAGAGGGGGAGGGGGGAGGAACACCCCGGGGCTTACTTGCCCATGCCGCCCAGCGGCTTGCCGTTGACCTTCAGGCTGCCTTCGCTGTACTCGACCTGGCTCGTGATGTCGGTGCCGTCGCGCTTGACGAAGCCCATGCCTTCGCCTTGCTCGACCAGCCCCGCCACCATCTCGGGCGGGGGCGTCTGGCCGCTCTCGGCGCCGGTGGCGGCAATCTGCTCGAGCCATTGCATCGGCAGTCGCGCATTGGCCTTGAGCACGCCGCGCTTCATCAGCAGCGCCATGCCCGGCGCCTGCAGGTCTTCGTCGGTCACGCCGACCATGCCGGCCGTGTAGCTGATCTCGCCGCGCTTGCCGCCGATTTCGACCAGCATCTTGTCCAGGCCGATCTCGGGGTTGTACTTGGCCATGGCCTTCAGGTCGGGCGCCAGCTGGTCCATCAGCGTCTGCATGGCGGCTTGCGACGCCTTGGCGCCGCCCTTGCCGCAGCCATTGATGGCGCTCGACTTCAGCCAGGCATCGGCCAGCTTCTTGTAGCCGGCGGCGTGAATGCGGCGCCCGCCGCTGCTCATCTCGAACTTGTCGATCTTGGTTTCGCCGATCTTGCCGGCACCCTTGATCGTGCCGGTCGATGCGTAGAGCCCGTCCTTGATGCTGGCATCGGCAAGCATGTCGATGTTTTGCAACAGCACGGTCGGCAGGGCCTTGCCCTCGGCGCCTTCGGCGGTGCCCAGGCCCTTGGGGGCGGCAAATTCGAAGCTTTCGAGGCGGCCTTCGGTCTTGCCGGTGGCCAGGATCCAGCCCGCGCTGCTGTCCATGTCGGCCTTGCCGGTCAGCTTGCCCATCTTCATGGTGGCGCCGGTGCGCATGTCGCTGACGTCCAGCCCCGGCATGGTCAGGTCGTAGTGCACCTGGGTGCGGGCACCGTTCACCTCGATGCGGGCTTGCGCGCCTTGCCAGGTGAACTGGGCCTTGCCTTCGTCGGTCACCTTGGCCGGCGCCACGGTCAGGTCGCTGGTGTAGCCGCCGTCGAACGCCACCTTGGTGTGCGCCGTCAGGGGCTTGGCCTTGCCGAAGAGCTGTTCGGCCTTGGCCTGGCCTTTCACGTCGAGCACCAGTTCGCTGTCGATGGTGGCTGCGGCCAGCGTGCCGCCTGCAAGCGGGCCGTGGCGGATGGTGTCGCGGAAGGTGAGCCGCACGGGCTTGAACGGCGTGGCGGCATCGTCGTCTTCGTCGTCACCCTCGGCGGGATTGACGGCGGGCACCTGCGCCGCGGCATCGGCTGCGCATCCGAGCTCGAGCGTCACGGTGCTCACTGCGCCGAAAAAGCCCTGCTCGTAGCTGCGGTTGACCACGCGTACCAGCGCGGTCTGCTTCGGCAGCTCGTCCAGCGCGGTGTCGTAACTGGACTTTATTTTTGTGCCGGCCCACCAGGTGCTGCCGCCATAGGCAAGCGCAATGGCGGCTGCCAGCGCGCCCAAAACTGCTTTTTTGCTCACGATTTCTTCTCTTGTATGAATTGTTGGTCGACCCGCACCGTCCCTCGGCGGCTTGGCGGGCCTTCGTTGCCCCCTCCGGCAACGCTGGCGATGCTACCGGAGGCGGCCCGGTTGCAGGCACATCCCCCTTCATTTCGAGTTCTCTATACAATCGCGCGCCTGTTCCGGCAGCCACGCCCTCGTCCGAACGACGGGATGTGGCTTACGGCACGGGGCGCCGCACGTTTCTGGCGGGCTTTCGGGGGTATAACCCCGGGGTTCGTCACTGCGAGCACTCCGACGAGTGGAGCCCAGGCGGCCTGAAACCCGCAAAGGCTCCCTTGGGAGGAGACACCCAGTGAAAGCGCGTTCCAGTTCGTTCAAGGAGCCAGTCACCGTGAAGAAACCCGCCGCCAAGGCCACGCCAGCAACCAAGCCCGCCGCTAAAAAAGCGGTGGCTGCAAAGCCGGCTGTAACCGCGGCGAAAAAAATCTCTTCCGCTGCAAAAGCTCCGGCCACGAAAGAAAAAAGCGCTCCAAAGAAGCCAGCAACGCCATCGGCCAAGGCCGCGACCGTTGCAAAGCCCGTCAAGCCTGCAAAGTCCGTTGCGGCGCCGGTGGCATCCGCCCCGGCCAAGAGTGCAACCAAAACTGCAGTTGCGGGTCTACCGCCATCCAAAACCGTCGGCCGCACTGCTGCCGTTCCTTCTGCCCCTCCGATCCCAATGAAAAAAACGGCTGCCGCCTCTTCTTCCGCCACGGCGACACCTTCGATGCCCGTTCAGACCGCTGCACCCGCGCCCGCGCGAGGTGGCCGCGTGTCCCGGCTGTCGCAGCTGACCGTGCCTTCCATGCCGCAATCGGTGGCTTCGACCGCTGCCAAGTCTTCGTTCTCGCAGGCGCCCTCCAATGCGCTGGTGCCGCCGCCGCCCGTGGCGGTGAAAAAAGACCCGAAGCTCGCCAACAACTGGAAAACCAAGTCGGTCGACGAGTTGAGCGACGCCGAAGTCATCGCGATGCCCGACACCGAGTACATGAACGAAAAGCAGATGGCGTTCTTCCGCCTGAAGCTGGTCGAACTCAAGCGCGGCATCCTCGAAAACGCCGGCGAAACCACCGAGCACCTGCGTGAAGACACCGTGGTGGTGCCCGATCCGGCCGACCGCGCCACCATCGAGGAAGAGCACGCCCTCGAGCTGCGCACGCGCGACCGCGAGCGCAAGCTGCTGAAGAAAATCGAGCAGTCGATCCAGCGCATCGACGCCGGCGACTACGGCTATTGCGACGAAACCGGCGAGCCCATCGGTGTCGGCCGCCTGCTGGCCCGACCCACCGCCACGCTGTCGCTCGAAGCGCAGCAGCGCCGCGAACTCAAGCAGAAGATGTTCGGGGACTGAGCCGGCAACACAAAAAAAGAGAGAACCTGATCGCCTCGAAGTTTTTGTCGATGCCAAAGGAAGAGTCGGGCCGCCTGTTTTCGAAGGTGGCGAAGTTCGTCCGCAATCCGCTCAAGGATTGGTCGGAGCTGAATGCGACCGCCGATTCCACGCTGCCCGTGGACCAGGCCTACAGCCGGGAAATGCTCAAGGAGATGATCGAGCGGCGCCAGCGCAACGATTTCGTTCGCCGGCGCGAGTTCGACATGCTCCGCAAGCTGCGCCAGCGTGAAGCGGCCGCCCACGCCTTCGAAGGAACGGTCACACCGTCTTCCTTCAACCTGAACAGCACCACCGAAAAATCGGAGGGTCGCGCCCTCACGCTC
Organism: Variovorax palleresanus; assembly: GCF_051144945.1. NCBI lineage: Bacteria > Pseudomonadati > Pseudomonadota > Betaproteobacteria > Burkholderiales > Comamonadaceae > Variovorax > Variovorax palleresanus. The sequence continues at coordinate 3,499,208 of NZ_JBJNVP010000002.1, forward strand.
AAGAAGATCGACGAGATCGAAGAGCAGATGTCGCAGCAGTGGTGGAAGGGCCGCGGCCCCAACGGCGAGGTGCTGGCCAATGAGCCCCCCGACGCCGGCGCCGAAACCCTGCCGCCGCCGGTGGATGCGGCCGAGCTGGCCAGCTTGCTCGGGACGCCTTCTGGCCGTGCGGCGCCGGCACCTGCACCAGCGCCTGCGCCTGCGCCGGTATCCACGCCTGCGCCCGCCGCCGCCGTGGCGCCAGCTTCGGCTCCCGCCCCTGTCGGGCCTGGGCCTGCCAGCGCCGAGGTGAGCGTCCCCTCGCTGCTGTCGGCGCGGCTGGCGCGAGACGGCGCGCTCGAAGAGGCCGTGATCCGCTTCGCGCACGGCGACGATGCCGGTGCCGAGGCCATTCTTCTGCAGGCGCTGGCCTCGGAGAGTGTGGCGGTCGGGGGTGAAGGCGACCACGCCACCGCCGAGCGCGACGACGCGCGCTGGCATGCCTTGTTCGACCTGTATCGCGCCACCGGCGACGCCACCCGCTTTGCCACCGCCCGCATGCGCTATGCGCAACGCATGAAGCGCATGGGCCCGGACTGGGTGCCGCTCGATGAACTGGCGCGCAACGTGAAGGCCGTGGTGGCCAGTGAATACGCCGAACTGGCGCCGGCCGGCGCCGACTGGACCAGCCCGCCACGCCTGGCGCGCGACGGATTGATGAATCTCACGCGGGCGCTGTCCAAGGCCGGTTCGGTCTGGACGCTCGACTGGCGTGCGCTGGCCGCCATCGAGCGCGATGCCGCTGCGCCGCTGCGCGTGCTGTTCGCGCACTGGGCCGATTCGCCGGTGCAACTGCGTTTCATCGGTGCCGCCAAGTTGCAGGCCGTGCTGGCCGAGGCCACGCCCAACAACGAGCGCAGTACCGAAGACGTCTGGTGGCAGCTGCATCTGGCGGCGCTGCGCATGATGAACATGCCCGACGATTTCGAGCTGGTGGCGCTCAACTACTGCATCACCTTCGAAGTCTCGCCGCCCGCCTGGCAAGACCCGAAGGGGGAATGCGCCTTGCTGGCTCCCCCCGAGGGAAGCCGCTCGGGCGCCGGCTCCGTGTGGTCGCTGTTGTCGGTCGGCGGCGAATCGGAGAGCTTTCCGTCCACCGACAGCGGCTTTGCGGCACTGGCGGGCGATTTGCGCGGAGAAACGCATTCGAGCCTGCAGCGGCTCGACACCGACCTGCGCAACACGACGGCGCCTGTCATTTCGTGTGCCGCACTGCTGCGCATGGACCTTGCCGCCGCCGGCACGCTGCTGAGCTGGGTGCGGGCGCGGGACGCCCAGGGCGACCGGGTCCAGTTCGTCGATGCGCACCGGCTGATTGCGGCGCTGTTCGACATCGTCGGCATTGCCGACCACGCGACCGTGGCGCTCCGAAAGAACTAGGCCCAATCCAGAGCAAAGCGCGGGGTTGTATTGGCCCCGGCCATCCCCAGATGGCTTCGATGGAACAGTTTCACGGCACCACCATCGTGAGCGTGCGCCGCAAGACCCCCCAAGGCGATCAGGTCGCCATTGGCGGGGACGGGCAGGTCACTCTCGGCAATATCGTCATCAAGGGCACGGCGCGCAAAGTGCGGCGGCTCTATCACGGCAAGGTGCTGGCTGGCTTTGCCGGCGCCACGGCCGACGCCTTCACGCTCTTCGAGCGCTTCGAGGCCAAGCTCGAAAAGCACCAGGGCCACCTGACCCGCGCCGCCGTCGAGCTCACGAAAGACTGGCGCACCGACCGGGTGCTGCGCAAGCTCGAGGCCATGCTGGCCGTGGCCGACGCCACCACCTCGCTCATCATCACCGGCAACGGCGACGTGCTGGAGCCCGAAGACGGCGTGATCGCCATCGGTTCGGGCGGCGCCTATGCGCAGTCCGCGGCCAAGGCGCTGATCGACAATACCGATCTCACGGCGGAGCAGATTGTGCGCAAATCGCTCGCGATAGCCGGCGAAATCTGCATTTACACGAACATGAACCACACCGTGGAAGCGCTCTGACCATGTCCATGACCCCCCAGGAAATCGTCTCCGAGCTTGACAACCACATCGTCGGCCAGCCCGCCGCCAAGCGCGCCGTGGCCATTGCGCTGCGCAACCGATGGCGCCGCCAGCAGGTCGAAGAAAAGCTTCGCGCCGAGATCACGCCCAAGAACATCCTCATGATCGGCCCCACGGGCGTGGGCAAGACCGAGATCGCGCGCCGCCTGGCACGCCTGGCGGATGCGCCGTTCATCAAGGTCGAGGCGACCAAGTTCACCGAGGTGGGCTATGTCGGCAAGGACGTCGACTCGATCATTCGCGACCTGGCCGAGATTGCCGTCAAGCAGACGCGCGAAGCCGAAAGCGCCAAGGTGCGCGCCCGTGCCGAGGACGCCGCCGAAGACCGCATCCTCGACGTGCTGCTGCCCCCCGCGCGCGGCGCCGATGGCACCACGCCGGCGCTCGATGGCCCCAACCCCACTCGGCAGGCCTTCCGCAAGAAGCTGCGGGAGCACCAGCTCGACGACAAGGAGATCGAGCTCGACCTGGCCGAAACCCGTGCCCCGCTCGAGATCATGGGCCCGGCGGGCATGGAGGAAATGACCGAGCAGCTGCGCGGCATGTTCGGCCAACTGGGCGGCGGCAAGCGCAAGACGCGCAAGCTCAAAATCGCCGAGGCCATGCGCCTCCTGATCGACGAGGAAGCCGCCAAGCTGGTCAACGAGGACGAGATCCGCATGCAGGCCATCACCAATGCCGAGCAGAACGGCATCGTCTTCATCGACGAGATCGACAAGGTGGCCACGCGCAGCGAAGCCCAGGGCTCCGACGTGTCGCGCCAGGGCGTGCAGCGCGACCTGCTGCCGCTGGTCGAGGGCACGGCCGTGAGCACCAAGTACGGCGTGGTGCGCACCGACCACATACTGTTCATCGCGAGCGGCGCGTTCCACCTCAGCAAGCCGAGCGACCTGATTCCCGAGATGCAGGGGCGCTTTCCGATCCGCGTGGAGCTGCAATCGCTCTCGGTGTCGGACTTCGAAAGCATCCTCACGCAGACCCGCGCGTCGCTCGTGAAGCAGTACCAGGCGCTGCTCGCGACCGAAGGCGTGACGCTCGAATTCACGCCCGAAGGCGTCAACCGCCTCGCGGCCATTGCCTTCGAGGTGAACGAGCGCACCGAAAACATCGGCGCCCGCCGCTTGTCCACCGTGATGGAGCGTCTGCTCGATGAGGTAAGCTTCGACGCAGCGCGCATCGAAGGACAGACCATCCGCATCGATGCCGCCTACGTCGACGAGCGCCTTGCGGCACTAAGTCACGACGAAGACCTTTCGCGCTTCATCCTCTGAAGCTGCTTTGCGGCCCCTGTAACGGGGCCGCGCTTCACGCATCACATTCACTGCGTGAGCTAAGTGCTTCATTCTCAACGAAATTCACCGGTTTCCAGGTTTGGAAATCGGCGCTAAGTCGTTGATTCCATTACAAAAAATACCACCAACGACCAGTTGCGCCTGAAGTGTTTCCTGCTACAGTGCAAAAAAGTGCAGTTAAGTGGGAAAAAGTGCGGGTGGTGCCTCTTTCGGGTGCTGCGGCGCTCCCAACACAGGGGTTCTGGTCGTGTTTCAAGGCGCTTCATCGCTCAGTCTGGATGCCAAGGGGCGGCTCTCCGTGCCGACCCGGCATCGTGACGTCCTGAGCGCGACGGCGAACGGCCAACTCACGATCACCAAGCATCCGCACGGCTGCCTGATGGTGTTCCCGCGTCCCGAGTGGGAGAAATTCCGCGAGCGCATCGCCGCGCTCCCAATGTCGGCACAGTGGTGGAAGCGCGTATTCCTCGGCAATGCGATGGACGTCGAGATGGACGGCACCGGCCGCATCCTCGTTTCGCCCGAATTGCGTGCGGCCACGGGCATCACGCGCGAGACGTTGTTGCTGGGCATGGGCAATCATTTCGAGCTCTGGGACAAGGCCAGCTACGAAGCCAAGGAGGCCGAGGCCACCCAGGGCGAGATGCCCGATGTGTTTCAGGACTTCGCGTTCTGAGGACTCGTGTGAACACTCCATGGATCCATACCACCGTGTTGCTGAACGAAGCGGTGGAAGCCCTTCTTTCAGGCAGCGCCGCGGCCACGGGCACCTACGTGGATGCGACCTTCGGGCGCGGAGGGCATGCGCGCGCGATCCTCGCGAGGCTGGCACCGGAAGGCAGGCTGATCGCATTCGACAAGGATGCGGAAGCAGTGGCCGAAGCAGCGCGCATCTCGGATGCGCGTTTTTCCATCCGGCACCAGGGATTCCGTTCGCTGGGCGAATTGCCCGATGCCAGCGTGGCGGGTGTGCTGATGGACCTGGGCGTGAGTTCGCCGCAAATCGACAACCCGGTGCGCGGCTTCAGTTTTCGATTCGACGGCCCGCTCGACATGCGCATGGACACCACGCGCGGCGAGAGCGTGGCCGATTGGCTGGCAACAGCCGAACTTCAGCAGATTGCAGAGGTGATCCGTGACTATGGCGAAGAACGGTTTGCTGTTCAGATTGCAAAGGCGATTGTTGCTCGCAGACAAGAACGGGGCGCAATTTCAACCACCACCGAACTGGCCGAGCTCGTGGCTGGCACGGTCAAAACCCGCGAGCAGGGCCAGAACCCTGCAACGCGCACATTTCAGGCTTTTCGGATTTTCATCAACGCCGAGCTTGAAGAGCTGCAACAGGCGCTAGAGGCGAGCCTCTCCGTGCTGCAGCCCGGGGGCCGGCTCGCGGTGATCAGCTTCCACTCGCTGGAAGACCGCATCGTGAAGCAGTTCATCGCCAAGCATTCGAAGGAGGTGTACGACCGCCGCGCGCCGTTCGCCGCCCCGAAGGTGATGAAGCTGCGCGCGCTCGAGCGCATCAAGCCTTCGGCCGAAGAGGTGAAAGGCAACCCGCGCTCGCGCAGCGCCATCTTGCGCGTGGCAGAGCGCACGGAAGCTGCTTGACATGGCACGCCTCAACCTGCTCCTGATGCTCGCGGTGGTCGCCTCCGCGCTCTACCTCGTGCACACGCAATACCTGTCGCGGCAGCTCTATACCGAGCTCGACCGCTCGCAGCAGGAGGCGCGCCGGCTCGAACTCGACCGCGACCGGCTGCAGGTGGAGAAACGCGCCCAGGCCACGCCCCTGCGGGTGGAAAAGCTCGCCAAGGAGCAGCTCCAGATGCGCACCACCACGCCGGCCATCACGCAGTACGTGCGGCCCGACGGCTCGGTGATTCCGGCCGTGGTGGCGCCGCCGCCCGCCCCGCCGGCGGGTCCGGCGACCAAGCCCGCCGCGAGGGCCCAGCGATGAGCCGCCGCAGCGTCCGCTACACCACCAGCCCCTTGCTCGCGAGCAAGACGCCGGTCTGGCGCAGCAAGTTCATCGTCGCGGGCATTGCCTTCGGCTTCGTCGTGCTGGCGGGCCGGGCTGCGTACGTGCAGGTCTTCAACAACAGTTTCTTCCAGCGGCAGGGCGAGGTGCGCTTTGCGCGCACGCTCGAGCTGCCGGCCAACCGCGGGCGCATCCTCGACCGCAACGGGCTCATCCTGGCCTCGAGCGTGGTGGCGCCGAGCATCTGGGCCATTCCGGAAGACGTCGAACGCGACGACCCCGAAGTCCGCGCCAAGCTCAAGCAGGTGGCCAAGCTGCTCGAAATGCCGCAGAAGGACTTCGACAAGAAGCTCGAGGACGAGGACAAGACCTTCGTCTGGATCAAGCGCCAGGTCGACGAGCCCATTGCCAAGCAGATTGCCGCGCTCAACCTCAAGGGCATCTACCAGCGCAAGGAATACAAGCGCCAGTACCCGGAGGGCGAGGCCGCGGCGCACGTGGTGGGCTTCACCAACGTCGAGGACAACGGGCAGGAAGGCATCGAGCTGTCCTTCAACAAGGACCTGGCCGGCAAGGCCGGGTCGCGCCGCGTCATCAAGGACCGGCTGGGCCGCGTGGTCGAGGGCGTGGGCGAACAGGTGCCGCCGGTCGACGGCAAGGACATCCAGCTCAGTGTCGACAGCAAGGTGCAGTTCTTCGCCTACCAGAAGCTGCGCGACGCCGTGACCGCGCGCAAGGCCAAGGCCGGCAGCGTGGTGGTGCTCGACGCGGTCACCGGCGAAGTGCTGGCGCTGGCCAACTACCCGAGCTACGTGCCGGACAAGCGCCAGAACCTCACCGGCGAGCAGCTGCGCAACCGCGCGCTCACCGACACCTTCGAGCCCGGCTCCACCATGAAGCCGATCACCGTCGCCATGGCGCTGGAAGCGGGCCGCGTGAAGCCCTCGACCCTGATCGAGACCGGACCGGGCCGCTATCAGATGGGCGGCTTCACCATCAGCGACACCCACAACTACGGCACGCTGACGGTCGAGGGCGTTATCCAGAAATCGAGCAACGTGGGCGCGCTCAAGATCGCGCAGAAGATGTCTCCGCACGAGATGTGGGACACCTACACCGCGCTCGGCTACGGCCAGAAGCCGCAGCTCCAGTTTCCCGGCGCCGTGAGCGGCCGGCTGCGGCCCTGGAAGACCTGGAAGCCGGTGGAGCAGGCCACCATGGCCTACGGCTACGGCCTGTCGGCGTCGCTGTTTCAAATGGCACATTCGTACACCGCCTTTGCGCACGACGGCGCCATCATTCCCGTCACCATCCTCAAGAATTCAGAGCCGCCCGCCGGCGTGCGGGTGTTCTCGCCGTCGAATGCGCTGGCGGTCCGCAAGATGCTGCAGATGGCCGCCGGGCCGGGCGGCACCGGCACGCGCGCGCAGACCATCGGCTACTCGGTGGGCGGCAAGTCGGGCACGGCGCACAAGCAGGTCGGCAAGGGCTATGCAAGCAACAAGTACCGGGCCTGGTTCACCGGCATGGCACCGATCGAGAAGCCGCGGATCATCGTGGCCGTGATGATCGACGAGCCGAGCGACGGCCAGTATTTCGGCGGCGTGGCCGCCGCGCCGGTATTCAGCGAAGTCGTGCAGCAGACCCTGCGCATGATGAACGTTCCGCCCGATCTCGCCGTCAAACCGCTGGTGATGACGCAAGGCGTCGACGAGAGCTTCTGAGCATGCTGACACTCACTTCTCCCCAACTCGCCGCGCTCTGGCTCAAGGAGCGCGTGCAGGGTGCGCTGCATGCGGACAGCCGGCCGGTGGGCGCTGGCGACGGCTTCATTGCGTGGCCCGGTGCCGCCACTGACGGACGCAAGCACGTGGCTTCCGCGCTGGCGCAGGGCGCGGCGGCCTGCCTGGTCGAGCACGACGGCGTCGAGGCTTTCGACTTCCACGGCGACGACCGCATTGCAAGCTACCCCGGCCTCAAGGCCGCCACCGGCCCGATCGCCTCGGCTTTTTACGACAACCCGTCGGCCGCGCTCGAGGTGCTGGCCGTGACCGGCACCAATGGCAAGACCTCCACCGCCTGGTGGCTCGCCGAATCGCTTTCCACGCTGGCCGTGCCCGGCGGCGTTCGCCCGTTGCAGCCGGACGGTTCGACCGAGCGCTGCGTACCGTCGCCGTGCGCGGTCATGGGCACGCTGGGCATCGGCGTGCCGCCGGAGCTCACCTACACCGGCCTCACCACGCCCGACCCGGTGATGATGCAGCGCGAACTGCGCTCCCTGGTCGAGCGCGGTTTCGGCGCCTGCGCCATCGAGGCCTCGTCGATCGGCATTGCCGAACGCCGGCTCGACGGCGCGCGCATCGCGGTGGCCGTGTTCACCAATTTCACGCAGGACCACCTCGACTACCACGGCAGCATGGAAGCCTACTGGCAAGCCAAGGCCGAGCTGTTCCGCTGGCCCGGCCTCCGCGCCGCGGTCATCAACATCGACGATGTGCATGGCGCCAGCCTGTGCGCGAACCTCATCGAAGCCGGCATCGGTGCCCTCGACGTCTGGACCGTCTCGGCGGCAGGCAGCCCCGCGCGGCTGATGGCGCGGGACGTCGGCTATGGCGCGCAGGGCCTGCAGTTCTCCGTGGTCGAACACGGCGTCCCGGGCGTGGAGCGCATCTCGACCGGCCTGATCGGACAGTACAACGTGGCCAACCTGCTGGGCGTGCTCGGCACACTGCGGGCGCTGGGGCTTTCGCTGGCGCGGGCCGTGGCGGCCTGTGCCAACCTCACCAGCGTGCCCGGCCGCATGGAGCGCGTGGGCACCGGCATCGGTATGCCGCTGGCGGTGGTGGACTACGCCCACACACCCGACGCGATCGACAAGGCGCTGGCGGGCCTGCGCCCCCTGGCGCGGCAGCGTGGCGGCGCACTCTGGTGCCTGTTCGGCTGCGGCGGCGACCGCGATCCGATCAAGCGCCCGATGATGGCGGCCGTGGCCGAGCGCCAGGCCGATCGCGTCATCGTGACCAGCGACAACCCGCGCAGCGAAAACCCCGACGCGATCATCAGCCAGATGCTGCTCGGCCTCGCGCGCCCCGAGGCGGCCCAGGTGCAGCCCGACCGCGCCGCCGCCATTGCCGACGCCATTGCGCAGGCTGCGCCCGAAGACGTGGTGCTCATCGCCGGCAAGGGCCATGAAGCCTGGCAGGAAATTGCCGGACAGCGCATCCCGTTTTCGGACCGGACCCATGCGCTCGAAGCGCTCGCGAATCGAGGTGGGGCATGAACCAATCGACGCCACTCATGCTGACCCTGGCCCAGGTGCAGCAATGGATTCCCGGTGCGCGCCTGGTGGGCGAGCCCACCACGCTCATCACCCGCGTTCACACCGACACGCGAACGCTCGCCAATGGCGACCTGTTCGTGGCGCTCAAGGGCGAACGCTTCGACGCCAACGAATTTCTGGCCGATGCCAAGGCGCGCGGCGCCGTTGCGGCCATTGCGCACCACGGCCTGCAGGAAGCGGGCCTCGCGGGGCTCGAGGTGCCCGACTCGCTGGCCGCACTCGGTGCGCTGGCCGCGGGCTGGCGCGCGCAGTTCGACCTGCCGCTGATCGCGGTCACGGGCAGCAACGGCAAGACCACGGTCACGCAGATGATCGCGGCCATTCTGGTCGCGTTCCGGGCCGACCGCGCGCTGGCGACGGCCGGCAACTTCAACAACGAGATCGGTGTTCCGCTCACCCTGCTGCGGCTGCGCGCGAAGCACCAGCATGCGGTGGTCGAGCTGGGCATGAACCACCCAGGCGAGATTGCCCGGCTGGCCGCCATTGCATGCCCGACCATCGCGCTGGTCAACAACGCGCAGCGCGAGCACCTGGAGTTCATGGACACCGTGGAAGCAGTGGCCCGCGAGAACGGCGCGGTGTTTGCCTCTTTGCCGGAGGACGGCACGGCCGTGTTTCCGCACGGCGACGTTTTCACTTCGCTGTGGAACGACATGGCGCATTCCGGCGCGATGCGACGCTGCATGACATTCGGCGAGCAGGCAGACGCCGACATTTCGCTGGTACGGGCCGAATGGCAGCACGGCGCGTGGGAAGTCCGCATTCACACGCCGCTGGGCAACTGCGATGCGCGTTTGCACATTGCGGGCCGGCACAACGTGGTCAACGCATTGGCGGCCACCGCGTGCGCGCTCGCTGCGGGCGTTTCGCTCGAAACCATCGGCGCGGGCCTCACGGCTTTCGAGCCGGTGAAAGGCCGCTCCAAGGCGAGCGAGGTGGTGCTGGTGGGCGGGCATGCGCTCACGCTGGTGGACGACAGCTACAACGCCAACCCCGATTCCGTGCGCGCCGCCATCGACGTGCTCGCGGCCCTGCCGGGCCCGCGCCTGCTGGTGCTCGGCGACATGGGCGAGGTCGGCAACCGCGGACCCGAATTCCATGCCGAGGTCGGCGACTGGGCACGCCAGCGCGGCATCGAGGCGCTGTACGGCCTGGGCGCCGAAACCGCGCATGGCGTGGCCGCTTTCAACGGCGCTGGCAACGGCCGCCATTTCGACAACGTGGATGCGCTCAACGCCGCGGTGCTGGCGCGGCTGCCGCAGGTTGCCAGCGTGCTCGTCAAGGGATCGCGCTTCATGAAGATGGAGCGGGTGGTGCAAGCCATCGAGCAATCACAACAACAAAAGGAGGCCGGTCATGACGCATGAGCCGTGCAAGACAACATGCTGATGAGCCTGGCCCAATGGCTGCAAACACTTTCGCCCGAATTCGGGTTCTTGCGCGTTTTTCAGTACCTCACGTTCCGTGCGCTGATGGCCGCGCTCACGGCGCTGGTGGTCGGCCTCGTGGCCGGCCCCTATGTGATCCGCCGCCTTGCCGCGCTCAAGATCGGCCAGCCGGTGCGCGGCTACGGCATGGAAACGCACCTGACCAAGAGCGGTACGCCCACCATGGGCGGCGTGCTGGTGCTGTTTGCCATCGCCTTTGCCACCGTGCTGTGGTTCGACGCTTCGAACCGCTTCGTCTGGATCGTGCTGTGGGTGACGCTGGGCTTCGGCGCCATCGGCTGGGTCGACGACTGGCGCAAGGTGGTGCGCAAGGACCCGGAAGGCATGCGCTCGCGCGAGAAGTATTTCTGGCAGTCGGTGGTCGGCCTGATCGCGGGCTTCTACCTGCTCTTCAGCATCTCGGAAAGTTCGAACTGGCGCGTGCTGCAGCTGTTCTTCGCCTGGGTGCAGTCGGGCTTCGATCTCGACTTTCCGCCCAAGATCAACCTGCTGGTGCCCTTCTTCAAGGAGGTGAGCTATCCGCTCGGCGGCATCGGCTTCGTGATCCTGACCTACCTGGTGATCGTGGGCGCGAGCAATGCGGTCAACCTGACCGACGGCCTCGACGGGCTGGCGATCATGCCGGTGGTGATGGTGGGCTCGGCGCTGGGCGTGTTCGCCTACGTCACGGGCAGCGCCGTGTATTCCAAGTACCTGCTGTTCCCCAACATCCCGGGTTCGGGCGAACTGCTGGTGTTCTGCTCGGCCATGGCCGGCGCGGGCCTGGCCTTTCTCTGGTTCAACACCCATCCGGCGCAGGTCTTCATGGGCGACGTGGGCGCGCTCGCGCTGGGCGGCGCGCTGGGCACCATCGCGGTCATCGTGCGCCAGGAGATCGTGTTCTTCATCATGGGCGGCATCTTCGTGGTCGAGGCGATCTCGGTGATGGCGCAGGTCATGTACTTCAAGTACACCAAGAAGCGCTACGGCGAAGGCCGCCGCGTGCTCAAGATGGCACCGCTGCACCACCACTTCGAGAAAAGCGGCTGGCGCGAGACGCAGGTCGTGGTGCGCTTCTGGATCATCACGATGCTGCTGTGCCTCGTGGGCCTTTCAACGCTGAAGCTGCGGTAACAGGCACATGCGTCATCTGAAAGACCTCCCCGTCCTCGTCCTCGGCCTCGGTGCGTCCGGGCTGGCGATGGCGCGCTGGTGCGCACGCCACGGCGCGCAGGTGACCGTGGCCGACACGCGCGAGGCGCCCCCCGCACTCGCCACGCTGCAGGCCGAGCTGCCCGAGGTCGCTTTCATCGGCGGTCCGTTCTCGGCCGCGCTGATCGAAGGCACGCCGATCCGCGCGGTGTACCGCTCGCCGGGCCTGTCGCCCGCGACCATCGCGCCGGTGGTCGATGCGGCACGGGCCGTGGGCCTCGCGGTCGGCGGCGAACTGGATCTCTTCGCACATGCGCTGCGGGATCTGCAGGCCGTCGAGCTGCCGGCGGTGGAAGCGGAGCCCGAGGCTGAAGCCGCTGCGGAAGCTGTCGAGCCAGAGGCGCAGGCCGAGTTGGACCTGGACGTCGAAGCTGCGGAAGCTGCACAGGCCGAGCCTGAGCAGGCCGACGCGGTCGAGCCGACCCCGGTGCCTGAGTCGATTGAAGCTGGCGAGCATGCCTCGGCAGCTGAAACACCTGAAGCAGTCGAGCCCCCGCCAACGGCCGAGCCGACCGAGGCCGAACCCGCGCCCCCCGCCATGGCGGAAGCCATGCCGCGTGATCCTTCGCTGAGCGTTCCGGTGGCGCAGCCTGCGGAAGAAGCGCCGGCCGCACCGTCGGCAGAGACGCCAGAAAACCCGGAAGCCGCAGCGCCCGCGCCCGCCACCGTTTCGCGCCTGCCGAGCACCGGCAAGCCTTACGTTCCTACCGCGGCCAGGGAAGCGGCCGAGTTCGTCGCCAAGATTGCCGAGCTCTCTGCCTCCAACCCGGCCTCCGCGGCCGTCGAGGAAGAGCCCACGCCCCAGCTCCCGCTGGTGCCGATCGAGGAACCGCCGGCGCCAAAGGGCTACACGCCCGCGGTGCTCGCCGTCACGGGGACCAATGGCAAGACCACCGTCACCGCGCTGACCGGCCAGCTGGTCGAGCGCGCCGGCAAGAGCGTGGCCGTGGCGGGCAACATCGGCCCCACGCTGCTCGACACGCTGGCCGCGCACATCGACGCCCAGACGCTGCCCGATGTCTGGGTGCTCGAACTCTCGAGCTTCCAGCTCGACGGCGTGCAGGGCTTCGAGCCGACCGCCGCGACGGTCCTCAACCTCACGCAGGACCATCTCGACTGGCATGGCGACATGCCGTCGTATGCATCGGCCAAGGCACGCATCTTCGGCTCCAAGGGGCTCATGGTGCTCAACCGCGACGACCCGGGCGTGATGGCGATGTTGCCTCCGCCCATCAAGGTGAAGCTGCAGCGCCCGCAGATCCGTGCGCACATCACCTTCGGCAGCGCGATGCCGCTGCGTCCCGGCGACTACGGCATCGAGCGCGTCAACGGCATGACCTGGCTGGTGCGCGCGCTGGAAGCCGACGAGACGCAGAAGCGCAAGCGCGGCGCCGTGGTCGAAGAGGAGATCTTCCTGCAGCGCCTGTTGCCCGCCGATGCGCTGCGCATCCGCGGGCGCCACAACGCCATGAACGCATTGGCAGCGCTCGCGCTGGCCAGCGCCGCCGATTGCCCGCTCGGTCCCATGCTCTACGGCCTGCGCGAATACCGCGGCGAGCCGCATCGCGTCGAGCCGATCGCGCTGGTGGACGATGTCGAATACTTCGACGACAGCAAGGGCACCAACGTGGGCGCCACGGTGGCCGCATTGAGCGGCCTTGGCGAAGACCGCCGCGTGGTCGTCATCCTGGGCGGCGAAGGCAAGGGGCAAGATTTCGAGCCGCTCGCCGATCCCGTGCACCGCTGCGCGCGCGCCGTGGTGCTCATCGGCCGCGATGCGCCGCTGATCGAACAGGCCCTGGCCGCCACCGGCGTCTCGCTGATGCATGCCGGCTCGATGGAAGAAGCCGTCAAGCTCGCGGCCGCGCGCGCCAACCCTGGCGATGCCGTGCTGCTGTCACCGGCCTGTGCGAGCTTCGACATGTTCAAGGACTACGAACATCGCGCGGCCGTGTTCCGCGAGGCCGTGCAGGCGCTTGCGGACGATCCGCATGAAGCCGCCTCGTCCAACGATGCCGACTTTTCTTCGGGAGACCCGGTTTGAACACCGCAGCCGCCGGCGCCACGCCCAATGCAAAGACCAGCCGCTTCGGTGGCTGGTTCAAGCGCGCGCGCAGCGGCATCGATTCGCTGCCTGTGCACCTGCCGGTGCGGCTGGGCGGCGCCGGCATCACGCAGACCAAGGCCGCGCCGATGCGCGTGCTGGGCTTCGACCAGGCGCTGGTGTGGGTCACCGTCGCGCTGCTCACCTGGGGCCTGGTGATGGTGTATTCGGCCTCGATCGCGCTGCCCGACAACCCACGCTTCGCGCGCGCCGGCTACAGCGCCTCGTTCTTTCTCACCCGGCATGCGGCCTCGGTGGCGTTCGCGTTCATCGCGGCGCTGCTCGCCTTCCAGATCCCGATGAAGACATGGGAGCGCGCCGCGCCCTGGCTCTTCGTCGCCTCGCTGCTGCTCCTGGTGGCGGTGCTCATTCCGCACGTCGGCATCAACGTGAACGGTGCGCGGCGCTGGCTGCCGCTCGGCTTCATGCGCTTCCAGCCGTCGGAGCTGGCCAAGCTCGCGATGGTGCTCTACGCCGCCAGCTACATGGTGCGCAAGATGGAGATCAAGGAGCGCTTCTTCCGCGCCGTGCTGCCGATGGGCATCGCGGTGGTGGTGGTGGGCATGCTGGTGATGGCCGAGCCCGACATGGGCGCCTTCATGGTGATTGCCGTGATCGCCATGGGCATCCTGTTCCTGGGCGGCGTGAACGCGCGCATGTTCTTCGTGATTGCCGCGCTGGTGGTGGTGGCCTTCGGCACCATCGTCGCGACCAGCCCATGGCGGCGCGAGCGCATCTTTGCGTATCTCGATCCGTGGAGCGAAGAGCATGCGCTGGGCAAGGGCTACCAGCTCTCGCACTCGCTGATCGCCATCGGCCGCGGCGAGATCTTCGGCGTGGGCCTGGGCGGCAGCGTCGAGAAGCTGCACTGGCTGCCCGAGGCGCACACCGACTTTCTGCTGGCCGTGATCGGCGAAGAGTTCGGCCTCGTCGGCGTGCTGCTGATCATCGGCATGTTCCTCTGGCTGACCCGCCGCATCATGCACATCGGCCGCCAGGCGATTGCGCTCGACCGCGTGTTCTCGGGTCTCGTCGCCCAGGGCGTGGGCGTGTGGATCGGTTTCCAGGCCTTCATCAACATGGGCGTGAACCTTGGCGCACTGCCGACCAAGGGGCTGACCTTGCCGCTGATGAGCTTCGGCGGTTCGGCCATCCTGATGAACCTGGTGGCGCTGGCTGTCGTGCTCCGTATCGACTACGAGAACCGCGTGCTGATGCGGGGAGGTCGCGTATGACGCGGACCGCACTCGTGATGGCTGGCGGAACCGGTGGTCACATCTTCCCCGGCCTTGCCGTGGCCGAGGCGCTGCGCGACCGCGGCTGGCGCGTGCACTGGCTGGGCGCGCCCGGCAGCATGGAAGAAAAGCTGGTGCCGCCGCGCGGCTTCGCGTTCGAGCCGGTGCAGTTCGGCGGCGTGCGTGGCAAAGGTCCGCTCACGCTGTTCCTGCTGCCGCTGAAGCTGCTGCGTGCCTTCTGGCAGAGCCTGCGCGTGGTGCGCCGTGTGAAGCCAGACGTGCTGGTGGGCCTGGGCGGCTACATCACCTTTCCGGGCGGCATGATGGGCGTGCTGCTCAACAAGCCGCTGGTGCTGCACGAACAGAACTCGGTGGCCGGGCTTGCCAACAAGGTGCTGGCAGGCGTGGCCGATCGCGTGTTCACGGCCTTTCCCAACGTGCTCAAGAAGGCGCAGTGGGTGGGCAATCCACTGCGCGCGGCGTTCACCTCGCAACCCGATCCGGCCGTGCGCTTCGCTGGCCGCACCGGGCCGCTCAAGTTGCTGGTGGTGGGCGGCAGCCTCGGCGCGCGCGGCCTCAACACCGTGGTGCCGCAGGCGCTCGCGCGCATCGAGCCGGGCACGCGTCCGCACGTGCTGCACCAGAGCGGCGCCAAGCAGATCGATGAACTGCGCGCCAACTACGCGGCGGCCGGTGTCGAAGGCGAGCTCACGCCGTTCATCGAAGACACCGCGCAGGCCTACGCCGACGCCGACATCATCGTCGCGCGCGCCGGGGCCAGCACCGTCACAGAAATCGCGGCCGTCGGCGCAGCAGCGCTGTTCGTGCCTTTTCCCTCGGCGGTCGACGACCACCAGACCACCAACGCGCGCTTCCTCGTCGACGCGGGCGGTGGCTGGCTGGTGCAGCAGACCGACCTCACACCTGAATTGCTGGCTGACTTGCTACAGAAAACCGAGCGCACCGCGCTGATCGAACGGGCCACCAAGGCCAAAACCATGCAGAAGACCGAAGCGGTCGACGCGGTCGTCCGCGCCTGCGAGGAGCTTGCCAAATGAAGCACGCTATCCGTCATATTCACTTCGTCGGCATCGGCGGCTCGGGCATGAGCGGCATTGCCGAGGTGCTGTTCAACCTTGGCTACCGCATCACCGGCTCCGACCTGGCCGACAGCGCGACGCTGCGCCGGCTTGCGGGCCTGGGCATCGGCACCTTCGTGGGCCATGCGGCGGCGCACATCGACGGCGCGGATGCGGTGGTCACTTCCACCGCGGTGCAGTCGGACAACCCCGAGGTGCTGGCCGCGCGCGAGAAGCGCATTCCGGTGGTGCCGCGCGCGCTGATGCTGGCCGAGCTGATGCGCCTGAAGCAAGGCATCGCGATTGCGGGCACGCACGGCAAGACCACCACCACGAGTCTCGTGGCCAGCGTGCTCGACGCCGCCGGGCTCGACCCGACCTTCGTGATCGGTGGGCGCCTCAACAGCGCCGGCGCCAATGCGCAACTGGGCAGCGGCGACTACATCGTGGTGGAGGCCGACGAATCGGACGCCTCGTTCCTGAACCTGCTGCCCGTCATGGCGGTGGTCACGAACATCGATGCCGACCACATGGAAACCTACGGGCACGACTTCGAAAAGCTCAAGAAAGCCTTCGTCGATTTCCTGCACCGCATGCCGTTCTATGGCGTGGCCATTCTGTGCACCGACGATCCGGCGGTGCGCGACATCGTGAGCCACGTCACCTGCCCAGTCACCAGCTACGGCTTCGACGAGGGCGCCCAAGTGCGCGCGGTCGACGTGCGCGCCGTGGGCGGGCAGATGCATTTCACGGCGCAGCGGCGCAACGGCGTGACGCTGCCCGACCTGCCCATCGTGCTGAACCTGCCGGGCGAGCACAACGTGCGCAACGCGCTGTCGGTGATCGCGGTGGCGGTCGAACTCGGCATTCCCGACGAGGCGGTGCAGCGCGGTCTGGCCGGCTTCAAGGGCGTGGGCCGCCGCTTCCAGAGCTATGGCGAGGTGGCGGTGCAGGGGTCTCAGCCCGGCAGCTTCACCGTGATCGACGACTACGGACATCACCCGGTCGAGATGGCGGCAACCATTGCCGCCGCGCGCGGTGCGTTCCCGGGGCGTCGGCTGGTGCTGGCCTTCCAGCCGCACCGCTACACCCGCACGCGCGACTGCTTCGAAGACTTCGTCAAGGTCATCGGCAATGCCGACGCGGTGCTGCTGGGCGAGGTGTACGCCGCGGGCGAGCCGCCCATCGTGGCGGCCAACGGCCGCACGCTGGCGCGCGCACTGCGCGTGGCGGGCAAGGTGGAGCCGGTATTTGTCGACGACATCAATGCCATGCCGCAAGCCATTCTGGACAACGCGCGCGACGGCGACGTAGTGCTTTGCATGGGCGCGGGCTCCATCGGCGCGGTGCCGGGCAGGGTCGTTGAAATTGCCGCCACGGCGCGCGGCGCGGAGGTTACCCCATGACCCTTCAGGATCTAAAACAATTCGGCAAAGTGGCCGTGCTGTTCGGCGGAAGCTCCGCCGAACGCGAAATCTCGATCATGTCCGGCACGGGCGTGCTCGAGGCGCTGCGCTCGCGCGGCGTCGACGCGCATGCCTTCGATCCGTCCGAGCGCGATCTGGTCGAGCTTCGGCGCGATGGCTTCGCGCGCTGCTTCATCGCCCTGCATGGGCGGCATGGCGAAGACGGCACGGTGCAAGGCGCGCTTGAACTGCTCGGCATTCCCTACACCGGCTCGGGCGTGATGGCGTCGAGCGTGGCCATGGACAAGGTCATGACCAAGCGCATCTGGCAGGCCGACGACTTGCCGACGCCCAGGTACGTGCGCCTGGCTTTCGACCAGCAGAGCCGCGAGCAGGTGAGGGCGGTGCCCGATGTGCTGGGCCTGCCGCTGATCGTGAAGCCCCCGCGCGAGGGTTCGTCGATCGGCGTGACCAAGGTCGAGGGCTACTCGCAGATGCAGGACGCGGTGGCGCTATCGGCGAAGTACGACGCCGACGTGCTGTGCGAGGAGTTCATCGAGGGCGAGGAAGTGACCTGCGCCGTTCTCGGCCAGGGGCTCGAAGCGCGCGCGCTGCCCGTGGTGCGCATCGCCGCGCCGCAGGGCGCCTACGACTACCAGAACAAATACTTCACCGACGACGTGAAGTACCAGTGCCCGAGCGGCCTGCCCGAAGCCGAGGAACACGAGATCCAGCGCATCACGCTGGCCGCGTACCACACGCTCGGTTGCCGCGGCTGGGGCCGCGCCGACGTGATGATCCGCGCGAGCGATCGCAAGCCCTTCCTGCTCGAGATGAACACCTCGCCCGGCATGACCGGCCATTCGCTGGTGCCGATGTCGGCGCGCGCGGCGGGCATTGCCTACGAAGACCTGTGCCTGAGCGTGCTGGCCTCGGCTTCGCTGGACGCCAAGGGAGGAGCGCACTAGCCATGGCCGATAGCATTCCCGTGCCTTTTGACGTCAAGCTCATGAACATCGTCGCGAACCTGGCGTTCGTGGTGGTGGCGCTCATGCTGCTGGCGGCGGGCGCATGGTGGGTGCTGCGCCAGCCCTTCTTCCCCATCGGCGGCATCAAGGTCGACGGCGACGTGACGCACAACAACGCCGTGACGCTGCGTGCCAACGTGGCGCCGCAACTGGCCGGCAACTTCTTCACGGTCGACCTGGGGCGCGCACGCACGGCCTTCGAGTCGGTGCCGTGGGTTCGCAAGGCGGTGGTGCGGCGCGAGTTTCCGAACAAGCTGCGCGTCACGCTGACCGAGCAGGTCCCGGTGGCCACCTGGGGCGACGAGGCCGGGTCCAAGCTGATCAACGGCTTTGGCGAGGTGTTCGACGCCAACGTGGCCGAGGTGGACGACCGGCTGCCGCGGCTCGATGGACCCGTCGAGCAGGCCGGGCAGGTGCTGGGCATGTACCGCGTGCTGGCGCCGATCTTCCAGCCCTACGACTTCGGCATGGAAGAACTCACGCTGTCGAGCCGGGGCAGCTGGAAGGTGGTGCTCGATACCGGCGCCGAGATCGAGCTTGGCCGCGGCCAGCCCGAAGAGGTGGCGGCCCGCACGCAGCGTTTCCTGAAAACCGTGACCCAGGTCGCGGGCCAATACCACCGCACCGCGGCGGACGTCGAAGGGGCCGACCTGCGCCACAACGACGCCTATGCGTTGCGTCTTCGCGGTGTCACCACGGTCGTGACCGACCCCAAGACCAAGAAGAAATAAATAGCGAATACCGAGGACATTCAATGCCCAAAGAATACAAAGACCTGGTTGTCGGACTCGACATCGGCACCGCCAAGGTGATGGTGGTGGTGGCCGAGGTGCTGCCCGGCGGCGAACTCAAGCTCGCCGGCCTCGGCATTGCGCCGAGCAACGGCCTGAAGCGCGGCGTGGTGGTGAACATCGACGCCACCGTGCAGAGCATCCAGCAGGCCTTGAAGGAGGCCGAGCTGATGGCCGACTGCAAGATCAGCCGCGTCTACACCGGCATCACCGGCAGCCACATCCGCGGCATCAATTCGAGCGGCATGGTGGCGGTGAAGGACAAGGAAGTGACCCCGGCCGACGTGGCCCGCGTGGTGGAAACCGCGCGCGCCATCAACATCTCGAGCGACCAGCGCCTGTTGCTGGTGGAGCCGCAGGAGTTCGTGATCGACGGCCAGGACGTGAAAGAGCCGATCGGCATGAGCGGCATGCGGCTCGAAGCCAAGGTGCACATCGTGACCGGTGCGCAGAGCGCGGCCGAGAACATCATCAAGTGCGTGCGCCGCTGCGGGCTCGAGGTCGACCAGCTGATGCTCAACCCGCTGGCCTCCAGCCAGGCGGTGCTCACCGAAGACGAGCGCGAGCTTGGCGTGGTGCTGGTCGACATCGGCGCGGGCACCACCGACGTGGCCATCTTCACCAACGGTGCGATCCGCCACACGGCCGTGATCCCGATCGCGGGCGACCTGATCACCAGCGACATCGCGATGGCGCTGCGCACGCCCACCAAGGACGCGGAAGACATCAAGGTCGAGAACGGCTACGCCAAGCAGCTCTTGGCCGACCCCGACACGCAGGTGGAAGTGCCCGGCCTCGGCGACCGCGGCCCGCGCATGCTGAGCAAGCAGGCGCTGGCGGGCGTGATCGAGCCGCGCATCGAAGAAATCTTTTCGCTGGTGCAGCAGGTGGTGCGCGAGTCGGGCTACGAAGAGGTGCTGTCGTCGGGCGTGGTGCTCACGGGCGGCAGCGCGGTGATGCCCGGCATGGTCGAGCTTGGCGAGGACATCTTCCTGAAGCCGGTGCGGCGCGGCATTCCGAAGTATTCGAGTGCGCTCTCCGACATGGTGGCACAGCCGCGCGCCGCCACGGTGATGGGCTTGCTCGAGGAAGCGCGCTTCGCACGCATGCGCGGCTTCAAGGTCGCGCAGAAGAACGGGTCCGTAAAGACTGCGTTCGGACGTTTCAAAGACTTCATCGTGGGGAACTTCTGACCATGAATCACTCCCCACTCTGGCTCGCACGCGGCGGTCCGCCCTTGCATTTCAACGAGCGATGGCGGCGCACAGGTCCACCGCCGCGACGACAGCTTCGTTGAACTCGTCAAGACACTTAAAAGATTCATACATACACAACGGCAACTGCAAATTCAAGGAGTTAAAAATGACCATCGAAATGATCGAAGTCGAAGAATTCAATCAAGGCACTCAGATCAAGGTGATTGGTGTCGGTGGCGGCGGCGGCAATGCCGTCGCGCACATGATGGAACGTGGCGTGCAGGGTGTGCAGTTCGTTTGCGCCAACACCGATGCGCAGGCGCTCCAGCGCAGCAATGCCCACAAGATCATCCAGCTGGGCACCAGCGGCCTCGGCGCGGGCAGCAAGCCCGACAAGGGCCGTGACGCAGCCGAAGCCGCGGTGGACGACATCCGCGCCGCCATCGACGGCGCGCACATGCTGTTCATCACCGCCGGCATGGGCGGCGGCACCGGCACCGGCGCCGCACCCGTGATTGCGCGCGTTGCCAAGGAGATGGGCATCCTCACCGTGGGCGTGGTGACCAAGCCCTTCGACTGGGAAGGCGGCCGCCGCATGACCAACGCCGACAACGGCCTGGCCGAGCTCGAGGCGAATGTCGATTCGCTGATCGTGGTGCTCAACGAGAAGCTGCTCGACGTTCTGGGCGAAGACATCACCCAGGACGAAGCCTTCGCGCATGCGAACGACGTGCTCAAGAACGCCGTGGGCGGCATCTCGGAAATCATCAACGAGTACGGCGGCGTGAACGTCGACTTCGAAGACGTGCGCACTGTGATGGGCGAGCCCGGCAAGGCCATGATGGGCACCGCCGCCGCCGCCGGCCCGGACCGCGCGCGCATCGCCGCCGAACAGGCCGTGGCCTGCCCGCTGCTCGAAGGCATCGACCTCTCGGGCGCCAAGGGCGTGCTGGTGCTGGTGACCGCATCGAAGGGTTCGCTGAAGCTGAACGAGTCGAAGCTGGCGATGAACACCATCCGCGCCTATGCCTCGCCCGACGCGCACGTGATCTACGGCGCCGCCTACGACGAAAGCCTGGGCGACCAGATGCGCGTGACGGTGGTCGCCACCGGCCTCTCGCGCGCCGATGCACGCCGCCAGGCACCGACGCTCGAAGTGATCCGTACCGGCACCGACAACATCCCGTTCAACGTGCCGACGCTCGGCGCGGGCCATGCAGGCCATGCAGGCCATGGCGGCCACAGCGTGAGCCAGCCAAACTACGACGGCATGGCGGTGCCCAGCGTGTGGCGCACCAACCGCACGATGGCGGCCGCCAAGGTGGACGCGCTGTCTTCGGGCGGCATGGACGACTTCGAGATTCCCGCATTCCTGCGCCGTCAAGCTGATTGACGCCAGGCCACCGAACGCAGAGGGCACGAAGGTTCGCAAGGGGTACGGGGAAGACCTGAAAGGGACTTCTGCCGGCTCTAGGCGCTGCGTCCGCTTCGTGCCCTTTGCGTCCACTATCGGGCGCTTGAAATAGAACCTATGTCTATCGGTGCCATAGCGAGGGGAATAGGCCGGCATGCGCGCAGCGCGCCTAAAATCCCCCGCGTGCTGCAACAACGAACACTCAAGTCGATCAGCCGCGCCGTGGGCGTGGGGCTTCACAGCGGACAACGCGTGGAGCTGACGCTGCGTCCGGCTCCGGCGGACACCGGCATCGTGTTCCGCCGCGTCGACCTGCCCGAGCCGGTCGACATCCGCATGACTGCCGAAGCGGTGACCGACACGCGCCTGGCTTCCACGGTCTCGACCGGCGGGGCGAAGGTGCAGACGGTCGAACACCTGATGTCGGCCTGCGCCGGCCTCGGCATCGACAACCTCTACATCGACATCACGGCCGATGAAGTGCCGATCCTCGACGGATCGGCCTCGTCCTTCGTGTTCCTGCTGCAAAGCGCGGGCATCGAGCTGCAGAAGGCACCCCGCCGCTTCATCCGCGTGACCCGCAAGGTCGAGGTGCGCGAAGGCGAGGGCGCCAACGAGAAGTGGGCGAGCCTGGAGCCGTACCACGGCTACAAGCTGAGCTTCGAGATCGACTTCGATCATCGCGTGGTCAATTCCACCGGCCAGCGCGTGGAGTTCGATCTCGGCAAGGACTCCTACAGCCGCGACATTGCGCGCGCGCGCACCTTCGGCTTCACGAAGGAAGTCGAATACATGCGCAGCAAGGGCCTGGCGCTCGGCGGCGGCCTGGACAACGCCATCGTGATGGACGACACCAAGGTGCTCAATGCCGGGGGCTTGCGCTACGACGACGAGTTCGTGAAGCACAAGATCCTGGACGCCATGGGCGACCTGTACATCATCGGCAAGCCGCTGCTCGCGGCCTATACCGCGTTCCGATCGGGCCATGCGCTCAACAACAAGCTGCTGCGCGAACTGCTGGCGAACAGCGACGCCTACGAGGTCGTGACCTTCGAGGACGAGAAGCGCGCACCGCGCGGTTTCGGCGAAGTGGCGCGGGCCTGGTAGGGCGCCTTCGGCCGATGCTTCTCTTCCGCTGGGCCATCCTGCTGCTTCTGCTGGTGGCGGGCGTGTCGTTCGCGTTCTATGCCGGAACCGGGAAGGTCAAGTACCGGCGCCTTGGCTGGATCGTGCTCAAGTGGACGCTGCTCGCGGCGTTCGGCTTCTTCGCGGTGCTGATCGCCGAACGGGTGGTGTAGCCCCAGGCCAGGAAGCCAAGGCCTGCAAGGCCTGTAGCTGCTGCGCCAGCAAGGGTCCCCTGCGATGCAGCGGAGCCAGCAGCACGACCGTGTCTCCCAATGCCTTGGGCCGTCCCCACGGCGCATGCAGCTTGCCTTGCGCCAGGAGCGGGGCCACCAGCCGTTCGCGGCCCATGAGCACACCTTCGCCATCGAGCGCCGCCTGCAGCGCAAGGCTGTAGAGCGAGAAGTCCGGACCTGCGGCCAGTGCGTCGGCCTCTGCCGCGGTAGTGCCGGGACGCACGGCCTGCAGCCAGCGCGCCCAGTCGTCGTGCCACACGGTGTCGTGCAATCCGCCGCAGCGGGCCAGCACATCGATCAGGTCATCGAGCGGACGTGGGCGACCGCTCTGCAACGCCTGCTGGATGCGCGGGCTGCACACCGGCACGAGCCGGTCGCGTGCGAGAGCGATGCCTTGCGCACCGACGGCTGCTTCGACGTGATCGCCGGCACGTGCATAGAACAGCCCCAGATCGAAAGGCTCGCGCCGGAAGTTCGGCGGCTGCTCCAACGCCGTAACCGAGACCTGCACGCCCGGCAGCGCCGCCTTCAGCCGCGAGAGCCGGGGCGACAGCCACAGCTGCGCCACGGCCGGCAAGGCCGCCACCTGCAGGGTGCTGCGCCGCGCGGCGGTCTGGGTTTCGTGGCGCAGCGACTGAACCGCAAGGCCGAGCTGGTCGACCGCAGCGCTGAGCGCGGGCAGTGCGCGCCGTCCGTGCGCACTGAGGCGAATGCCCTGGCTGTGGCGCTCGAACAGCGCGCCGCCGGCCCAGGTTTCCAGGGCCTTGATCTGCTGCGCGACGGCAGCCGGCGTGACGAACAGCTCTTCGGCCGCACGCGCGAAGCTGCCGTGGCGCGCCGCGGCCTCGAAGGCGCGGACGGCCGTGTGCGGTGGCAGGCGAGGGCGGGGTGGTGCGAGCGGCATGAAAAAGGAGGGCAAGTATTTCTATGGCTCAGGCCCAGATTATCCGTGTTGCCGTTCGAGAAAGGGCAGGCGACGATGCGGCCACTCACCACTTCCAGCGAGACACGCCGCATGCCCGCCGCCCTCCAACGCCGACCCTGGGTTCCCGCCGCCAGCGAAGAGCATGTGCTCGCCATTGCCGGAGATGCCGCCGCGCGCGATGCCGCGGGCGTGGTGGCCGAGATCGAGAGGCTGGTCGACGACAACCACCGCATCCACGACCGGGAAGGGCTGAACCTGAACCCCGCCACCAACGTGATGAACCCCGCCGCGGAGGCGCTGCTGTCGCGCGGGCTGGGTTCGCGCGCGTCGCTCGGCTATCCCGGCGACAAGTACGAGGTGGGCCTGGAGGCCATCGAGCGCATCGAGGTCATCGCGGCCGAGCTGGCTGCCGAGGTGTTCGGCTCGACCTTCGCCGAAGTGCGCGTGAGTTCCGGTGCGCTGTCGAACCTCTACGTGTTCATGGCGACCTGCCAGCCGGGCGACACCATCATTGCGCCGCCGCCGGCCATTGGCGGCCATGTCACCCACCATGCGGCTGGCGCGGCCGGCCTCTATGGACTGAAGACCGTGCCCGCGCCGGTCGATGCCGACGGCTACACGGTCGACGTGGCCGCGCTGGCACGGCTCGCACGCGAGGTGAAGCCCAGGCTCATCACCATCGGCGGCAGCCTGAACCTCTTTCCGCACCCGGTGCCGGCCATCCGCGAGATTGCCGACAGCGTCGGTGCCAAGCTGCTCTTCGATGCCGCGCATCTCTCGGGCATGGTGGCCGGCAAGGCCTGGCCGCAGCCGCTCGAGGAGGGCGCGCATGCGATCACCATGAGCACCTACAAGAGCCTCGGCGGCCCGGCGGGCGGGCTGATCGTGTCGAACGACGCAGCGCTGATGGAACGCATCGACGCCATCGCCTACCCAGGCCTCACCGCCAATTCCGATGCGGGGCGCGCTGCGGCGCTGGCCCGCGGCCTGCTTGACTGGAAGGTGCATGGCAAAGCCTACGCGGCAGCCATGCGCGACACCGCGCAGGCGCTTGCGCGTGCCCTCGATGCCGAGGGATTGCCGGTGTTTGCCAAGGCGCGCGGCTTCACGCAATCGCATCAGTTCGCTGTAGCGGCCGCGCGCTGGGGCGGGGGTCAGCAGGCCGCGAAGAAGCTCGCCCGCGGCGGCCTGCTGGCCTGCGGCATCGGCCTGCCCATGGCGCCGGTCGAAGGCGACGTCAACGGCCTGCGACTCGGTGTACCGGAAATCGTGCGGCTCGGTTTCACACCTGAAGACATGCCGCAGCTCGCCTCGTGGATCGCCCGGGCGCTCGAAGGGGACGCGGTCTCCGTTGCCGCCGAGGTGCGCGAGCGCCGCACACGCCAGGGCGGCCTGCGCTACATCGTTCGCTGAGTCAGCGCGAACGTCCTTGCCGGTAGGTGCCGGCGTGGGTCTTCGACAGCTCGGCAGCCTCGGCCAGCCGCGCCATCGACCGGCCCACCTGCGCATGCGTGATGGCAATGCCCAGTGCATCGGCCGCATCGGCGCCAGGCAGCCCCGGCAGGTCGAGCAGCCGCTTCACCATCTCCTGCACCTGGGCCTTGGCGGCCTGGCCGTGGCCGGCGACCGCCTTCTTCATCTGCAGGGCCGTGTATTCGGCCACCGTGAGATTGCTGTTCACCAGCGAAGTGACGCAGGCGCCGCGCGCCTGGCCCAGCAGCAGCGTCGATTGCGGGTTGACGTTGACGAAGATGATTTCGACCGCCGAGGCATCGGGCTGGTAGCGCGCGGTGATTTCGGCGATGCCGTCGAACAGCACTTTGAGGCGCGCCGGAAGATTGCCGCTGCCCAGGTGCCGCGTGCTGATGGTGCCGCTCGCGACATAGCGCAGCGCATGGCCGTCCGCATCCACCACGCCGAAACCGGTGGTCAGAAGGCCGGGGTCGATGCCGAGGATGCGCATGTCAGAGGTTGAAGTACCAGCGGATCGAGTGAAAGAAGATGGGCGCCGCGAAGCACAGCGCATCGACGCGGTCGAGCAGGCCGTTCGCCCCCGTGACGCCCACGCCCTTCTTGCCCCAGTTGGGAATGCCGCGGTCACGCTTGAGCGCCTTCATCACCAGGTGGCCCATCGAGCCCGCGATGCAGGCGATGACGGACACCGCGAGCGCCTGGCCGAACTTGAAAGGCGTGATGAACGAGAACAGCGCGCCCACCAGGCTGGCCACCCCGATGCCGATGCCCCAGCTGGTCCAGTTGAAGCTGCGGCTCACGTTGGGCGCAAAGGGCGTGCGCTGCGTGCGGCGCGAAATCACGTGCTGTACCAGCACCGAGGTCTGCACCACGAACACCAGGAAGAACACGAGAAAGGCACTCTTGCCCTCGTAGCCCGGAAAGCTCAGGAGCAGCAGCGCCGGCACATGGCTCATGCCGTAGACGCAGACCATGATGCCCCACTGCAGCTTGGCATTGCGCTCGAGAAAATGGCTTGGGTCGTCGGCCAGCGCGCTCGCGACCGGGATCGCGAGGAACACGTAGACCGGAATGAACACGGTGAACAGGTCGAAGCGCGCGGTGGCCACGAGCCAGAACTGGATTGGCAACACCACGAAGAACGCCAGGATCAGGCTGCGGTGGTCGCCGCGCCGCGTGGGCGAGAGCGTGATGAACTCCCGCAGCGCAAAGAAGGCGATGAGCGCGAACAGCACGGTGGCCACGGTTTCGCCCAAGGCCCAGCCGACCCAGAACACGATCACCATGAACCAGGTGGTGCCCAGCAGTTTTCGGTAGTGCGCCAGCTCGGCTTGCCAGGCGGCGTCGTGCACGGGGTTGCGGCGCTCCCTGAAGGTCAGGAAGAAGGCCGTGGTGCTGACGATCACGAGCAGGCCGAAGACGATGAGAAAAAGGGCCGCGACCTGCTGGGTCGGGGTGAGGCTGCGCAGGAACTGGTTCATGTCAGGCGTCGCGCAATGCAATCACCGCGGCACGTGCGCGATCGAGGAAGGGACGGCGCTCTTCGCTTTCCTCGACGCGGATCGGCGCACCGAAAGTGACGGAGCACAGGATGGGCACCGGCACGATCTCGCCCTTGGGCATGACGCGCTGCACGTTGTCGATCCAAGCGGGCACCAGCACCACTTCGGGAAACATCGTCGCGAGCGTGTAGAGGCCCGACTTGAACTTCTGCGGCTCCCCGGTGTGGCCGCGCGTGCCTTCGGGAAAGATGATGATCGAGTCGCCGCTGCGCAGCGCCTCGACCAGCGGTGCCAGCGGATCGGGCGCGGGCGGCTCCGTTGCTGCTTCCATGGCCGGCGGCTGTACCGGTGGGAGAGGGGGCGGGGGAGGAGGTGGTGGTGGCGGAGCGGGGAGGTCGAGCCGCCCCTGAACTTCGTCCACCGCCTCGGGGGTGACGTCGACCAGGAACGGCGTCATCGGCAGCAGCGGCTCCATGGAAGGCTCGATCCGCTCGGCTTGCGCTGCAGCCACGTTCCGCGCGGGCGCAGGCACTGGCGCTGGCGGAGCCTCGGGCGCTGGCGGCGCGGCTGGCGACGTGGCACCCGCCGGCGCCGTGGCCGCGCGCTCCACGTACACCGCGTTGAACACCTCGGTCGTGATCCAGCGCTTGAACGGCGTGTTGGCCCAGTAGTCGCGCGCCGCAATCGGCCGCGTGATGCTGCGCAACTCTTCGGGCAGGGCGGCCCAGATCATCACGAGGTCGGCGTGGCTCTGGTGGTTGGCGAAATAGATGCGCTGCTCGGCCTTCGGCGGACAGCCATACCAGCGTGCCTGGGCCCCCGTGAGCAAGCGGACGATCCCCAACAACAACCAACCCGTGAGCTTTGCCAGCATGGGCGCGATGATACGGGGCATGCGATGGCGTTTCGATCCTCTTTCTCTGGTGTGGGCGGTGGCCCTGTTGCTTGTTCTCGTGCTGCTGGCCACCGTCGGTGCGCGCTGGGGCTGGTTGCGGAGTTTCTTCGGCGACGTGCTGGCCGTGGCGTGGGTCTACCTCGTCTTCAAGAGCTTCGTTGCCGCGCGCGTGCTGCCGCTCGCGCTGGCGGCGCTCGGCGTGGGCCTGGCGGTCGAACTGGGGCAGTTCCTGGCATCGGCCTGGCACCTGCACATTCCGAACCGCGCCCTGCGCATCGTGCTCGGCAGCACGGCCGACTGGTGGGATGTGCTGGCCTACGTGATCGGCTTCGCGGCGGTGCTGGCCGTCGAGGCGGTGTGCGGCGCCGTCAGGGCAGCTCGGCCGCCGGCATCCGCGCCACGATGGTCGAAACCCGCCCGTTGAGATAGGACGAGCCGACCCTGCGCTCGAAGAACTTGGGGCTGGGCAGCATCACGGCCAGGCGCGCGGCCTCGCCGGCGCTCAAGCGCGAGGCGGGCTTCCTGAAGTAGTACTGGGACGCCGCCTCGGCGCCGAACACGCCTTCGCCCCATTCGACGTTGTTGAGATAGATCTCGAGGATGCGGCGCTTGTCGAGCAGCACCTCGAGCAGCGTGGCGAGCACCAGCTCCTGGCCTTTGCGCAGCAGCGTGCGCTCGCCGGAGAGCAGCAGGTTCTTCGCGAGCTGCTGCGTGATGGTGGAGCCGCCGCGCAGCTGCACCGGGCGCACCGGCTTGCCGCGCGCCACGGCACGCGCGGCGCGCCGGGCTGCCAGCTCCTCGGCCTTGGCATTGCGCTGCCGCGCGCGCTCGATGGCTTCCCATTCCACGCCGTTGTGGTCGATGAAGTCGGCGTCCTCGCTGGCGATGACGGCACGCTTGAGGTTGTCGCTGATCTGCGTGTAGGGCACCCACTCCTGGCGCCATGCGCCCTTGCTGCCCTGATGGATGGCGATCTGCCAGGCTTCGGAGCGCTGGAATGCGGTGCTCTGCGGATCGACCACCGCCATGGCCGCGATGCGCGCCACGAAGAAGAGCTCCATCGCCAGGCCCGCCAACAGCAGGCAGGCGACCAGGCGCAGCAGGCCCTTCATTGGCCGGCGGCGAGCGAGGCGCGCAGCTCGGCCAGCACCTCTGCGGCGGGCGGGCGCACGCCGCGCCAGATCTCGAAAGCTTCGGCCGCCTGCTCGACCAGCATGCCGAGCCCATCGCGCGGCACGGCACCGTGCGCCTCGGCCCAGGCCATGAAGCCGGCGGCGGCGGGGCCGTACATCAGGTCGACTGCGAGCGCGCCCGCGCGCAGCACCTGCGCGCGCACCGGCACCGCATCGCCCGCCAGGCTGGAGGCGGTGGCATTGACCACCACGTCGAAATTGCCGGGTACTTCGTCGAGCGCCCAGGCTTCGAGCGTGGCGCCGTGGCGCAGTGCCAGGGCGGCATGGCGCTGCACCAGGGCCATCGCCTTGCCGACGGTCCGGTTGGCCACCACGATGCGCGAGGCGCCCGCATCGAGCAACGGCCCCAGCACGCCGGCGGCCGCGCCGCCCGCGCCGATGAGCAGCAGTTCGCAGCCTGCGAGCGGCACGGCGGCGTTGCGCACGATGTCGTTGACGAGGCCGATGCCGTCGGTGTTGTCGGCGTGAATGCTGCCGTCGGCTTCGAAGCGCAGCGTGTTGACCGCCTGGGCGAGCAGCGCCCGCTCGCTGGTGTGCTGCGCAATGGCGGCGGCGTCGAACTTGAAAGGCACGGTGACGTTGCAGCCGCGTGCGGTGTCGCCGCGCTCTGCGGCTTCGCGCCTGAAGCCGGCAATGCCGTCGGCAAAAGCGCCGATCGGCACGAGCCGGCGGCTGTAGTCCATCTGCTGGCCGCAGAGTTCGGCAAATCGGGCATGGATGCGGGGCGAGCGGCTGTGCTCGACGGGGTTGCCCACTACGCAGTACAGGTCCATGGTGCCGTGATTCGCCGTTGTTGCGATGCTATTGGGAGGAGATCTCGATGGTTTCGTCGCGCGTGAACTTGAAGCGCGACTGCAGCACGATCTGGTCGGTCTCTTTTCGCATCGCGTCGGTGAACTTGCCGAAGTTGCCGATGCTGTGCACGATGGCCTTGGCACGGCGGTCGAGCGTGGTGTCGCCCGAGCTTTCATCCACCACGGTATCGAGCAGCTTGCCGTCGTGGTTGATGGTGATCGTCATCTTGAGCTCGCCATAGAGCTTCTTGCCGGCCGCCGTGGGGAAGTTCTCGGTGCCTCGCAGCTCGACGCGGCGGCGCAGCGTGTCCACGTAGATGGCATAGGCCGCCTCGCGGGTGGAGGGGCTCAGGTAGCGCTTCTTGGGGCGTGCGTTTTCTTCGTTCACGCGCCGTTCGATTTCGGCCAGCAGCTCCACCATCTGGCGCCGCTTTTCCTCGCGCGCAACGGATTCCTTCGGATCGCCCGAGGCGCGCGGGTCCGGCGCGGGCATGGCGGCCAAGTCGCGCTTGAGTTGCGCGAGCAACTGCATCTGCTGGGCCTGCATGGCCTCGACCTGGCGCCGCGCTTCCTCGACCGAGTCGCCCACGGCGGTGAAGCTCGACGGCGGCAGCGGGCTGGTGGCGCGGCCCCGTTCGAGGTCGCCACCGCCCGCGAGCGAGGTCTGCGCCATCACCCGGGTCTTGGCGTCGGGCTTGTCGTGCGTCTTGCTGTTGACCAGGATCACTTCGAGCGGCGTTTCGCTGAAGACCCGGTTGAACGACTCGGGGTCGACGAAGCGCACCGCGAGAAGTGCGGCGTGCAGAATGACCGACACGCCGAGTGCGATCTGCAGCGTGCTCAGATCCCTGAAGTTCATGGACGACGGTCCTCCGGGCTCATTGAATGGCCTCTGCTGCCCTGCGGGCTGCGGTGCTGGGCACCTTCGGGTGGCCGGGCGGTGCTCATGCCGGCGTGTTCTCGGGTGCCGCCTCGCTGTCGGTCAAATCGACGGCAATGGCGATGGGGCCCGCGACTTCTTCCAGATCTTCGTCGCCGCCTTCTTCTTCCTCGGCCGCGGCATCGGCCTTGGGGGCGTCGAGGCGCTCGAGCACCGTGCCGTGCACGTCGAGCGCGATTTCATCGATCTCGCCGAGCTTGACGCGCAGGCGTGCGCCGCGTTCCTGCTGGCCCGCCACCGGAAACACCAGCGGCAGCGTGTCCGCGCGCACCAGGGCGCCGTTCTGGATGTCCTTGATGACGGTCGCTTCGATCTCGGTGATGCCCTGCTGCTCCAGGTACTTGAGCGTCCAGAAGCGTTCCATGCCGCCCTGGTAGGCGTTGTAGGTCGCGTAGGCAGCGTCGAAGCCCGAAAGAATCGAGAACAGGTCGGCATCCTTCGGCTTGAAGGGCGCGGCCAGCGCGGCGGTCTTGCCGTGGCGCGCGGCCGCGATGATCTGCCACTGGTTCACGAGGTCGGTGTAGCGGCGCAGCGGCGAGGTGCTCCAGGCATAGCTCTTCACGCCGAGGCCCGCGTGCGGCAGCGCCCGCGTGCCCATGCGCACCTTGATGCCGGGCGCCAGGCTGGCCTGGCTGCGGTAGAGCCCGGGCACGCCGAGTTCGCCGAGCCAGCCGCCCCAGCTGCTGTTGGCCAGGATCATCGCTTCGGACACGATCAGGTCGAGCGGCGCGCCGCGCTGGCGCGTGGTGATCTGCACCTGCTCGCTGCCGTTCGGCTCGCCGTCGTTGCCGACCAGGCGGAAGTTGTAGTCGGGCCGGTTGAAGTTCTCGGGCTTGCCGCGCACCACTTCGCGCTGGGCCTTGAGCTGCTTTGCGAGACGGAACAGGAAGGAGAGCGGGGCGCGCAGCTTCGCAGCCGCCTCGGGCGTGTTCCCGTTCGAGAACGAGGCGTCCTCGAGCCAGGGCTGCGTGACGACGCTGTCCAGCTGGTCGTGCCGCAGGTTGGCCACGATGGGCACGCGTTCGAGCTTCGTCTCGCTCGATTGCAGTTCGAGCGTGGCTTCGTCGAAGCGCACGTAGAGCGACACCGCGGGCCGGTCACCGCCTTCGAGCAGCGTGTAGGCGTTGACCACCTCGTCGGGCAGCATGGTGATCTTGTAGCCCGGCATGTAGACCGTGGACATGCGATTGCGCGCCACCTGGTCGATGGGGCTGCCCGGCGTCAGCGCCAGGCCGGGCGCCGCGATGTGGATGCCCACCGTGACGGTGCCGCTGCCCAGGCCCTGCACCGACAGCGCGTCGTCGATCTCGGTGGTTTGCGAATCGTCGATCGAGAATGCCTCCACGCCTGTGGCAACCGGCAGGTCGTCCACGATGGCCGGTGCGGCGAGCGCCGGAAAACCGGTGCCCTTGGGAAAGTTCTCGAACAGGAAGCGCCGCCAGTGGAACTGGTAGGCCGAGTCGATGGCGCCCGCGCGCTCCAGCAAATCGAGCGGCGGGCGCTGCGTGGCGCGCGCGGCATCGACCACGGCCTTGTATTCGGGCGCGTTCTTGTCCGGCTTGAACAGGATCTTGTAGAGCTGTTCGCGGATCGGCGGCGGGCACACGCCCTCGGCCAGCTGACCAGCCCATTCGACGATCTGCGCCTGGATGACCTTTTTCTTCTCGATGGCGGCCAGCGCCTGCTGCAGGATCTCGGCGGGCGCTTTCTTGAAGCGCCCCTTGCCCGCGCGGCGAAAGTAGTGCGGCGCCTCGAAAAGCGCAAACAGCGCGGCGGCCTGCTGCGCGAGCGTGGGCTTGTCGCTGAAATAGTCGGATGCAAGCTCGCCGTAGCCGAACTCTCCCTCCGGCGCAAATTCCCAGGCGAGGTCGAGGTCCATCGCGGCGGCGAGGGCGCGCGCTTCGGCGATCAGCTCGGCCGGCGCCGGCTTCTCGAAACGCAGGACGATGTTGGCGCCCTTGACCTTGACGCGCTTGCCCGTGTCGAGCTCGACCTGCGCCGATGCTTCGGCCTCCGACAGCACGCGGCCACCGAGGTACTTGCCGGCTTCTTCAAACAATACAAACATGCCCGGATTGTCCCAGACTTGGTACACCCCCAGGCTTGCCCGCTTCCGCGGCGTGTTGTCCGGACTTCAGATGGGGTTGATGAACGCCATCACGTCGTCGAGGTGGTTTTCCTCGAAGTCGGACAGCGCGTGGTCGCCTCCCTCGAGCAGCTTGATGTTGCTGTCGGGGTAGCGCGCCGAGGTTTCATGCCAGTCGAGCGCCTCGTCGCCCTTGGCGATGATGGCCAGCACGCGCTCGGGGCGCGTGAGCGCGCCGACTTCCATGGTGCGCAGCTCCTGGATGTACTCGGGCCGAAAATAGAAATGCTCGGCCGGGTCTTGCCACGTGGTCTGGTCGCCGATGTAGAGCGCGAGGTCGCGCGCCGGATGCACCGCCGGATTGAGCAGCACGGTGCGGCATCGCGTCATGCCCGCCACATAGGTGGCATAGAAGCCGCCGAGCGAAGAACCCACCACCGCCATCGACTTGCGCGGCCAGTCCGCGATGCCCTTCATGATCATGTCGATGGCTTCGCGCGGAGAGGGAGGCAACTGCGGGCACCACCACTGCAGGTCCGGATGCTCCCGTGCCACGCGCTGTGCCATGAGCCGCGCCTTGGTCGACCGGGGCGAGGAGCGAAATCCGTGCAGGTACAACAGATGAGTGGTTTGCGGGTCCATGCGTGGTGGAGACTGAAAGTGGTGCGGTCGACTCAACTCCTTCGGTAAAGGAGCCGGGTAATTTTGCATGAGGTCCATGGGCGCAAAGCGCCCTCCGGAGCCCAGGTCTCCGGGATGCGGGCTTCTTGCAGGAAGGTGTCGGTGTACCACTGTGGCCCCCTGAGCGCGGGGATTTTCTTTGCTCGATCTGCTCGGCGTCTGCCTTCGGGAAATCGAAAGTATTCAACTTTCGCCTGCGGCGATTTCGGCCGGGCCGCAGGTGTGGCAAGCCAGCCTCAGTTTCGCGGCCCGCGGAGGCGGGGGGCATCCCATGAAAACGGGAGGCTTCGCGGCCGTGCGGCCTAGCGCCGAGGCTTATGCTCACGCCATGAACATCGAGGCTCTGGATGCGGGACTGACACGCCGTTGGGGCGTGCTCGTCGTCGAGGACGACAGCCGCGCGCGCGCCTTCTTCGAGGCCAGCGTGCAGCGCAGCCCGCGCCTGTTCTGGCTGGGAAGCGCAGGCACGGTGCAAGAGGCGTTGGCCTGGCTGGCCCAGACCAGCACCATTCCCGACGTGCTGCTGGTCGACCTCGGCATGCCCGATGGCAGCGGGCTGGACGTGATCCGCGAGGCCGTGGCGCGCTTTCCCGGCTGCGAGCCGCTGGTGATTTCCGTCTTCGGCGATGAAGAAAACGTGCTCTCCAGCATCGAGGCCGGTGCCGTCGGCTATATCCACAAGGACGCCGCCCCCGAGGACATTGCACAAACCATCGTCGAGATGAAGGCCGGCGCATCACCGATCTCGCCCATGATCGCGCGGCGCGTGCTCGCCAAATACCGCAGCTTGCAACTGGCGGGCACCCCCGCCACCGTGGCTGCGCCCGAGGCCGCCGCCGACATCGCGGCGCCGAGCCTGCTTTCGGCCCGCGAACATGAAGTGCTGACGCTGATCGCGCGCGGGTTCTCCTATGCGGAAATTGCGCGGCTCAAGGGGCTGAGCGTTCACACGGTGCAGACGCACATCAAGAATCTCTACGGCAAGCTGGCGGTGCATTCCAAGAGTGAGGCCGTGTTCGAAGCCACGCGCCTCGGCCTGCTGTCCCACCCGGGCTGAACCACGTGGCCGGGCGCATGTTCGGAGGCCCGGCACGGGCTCTTCTCGCCATGGGGCTCGCGGTGATGCTGCTGGTCGCGGCGCGTGCCGCAGCGGCTGCGCCGGCGGAGATCCCGATCGAATTGCGGCGCGGCACCGTCACTACCACCATCGACGGCGTCACGCACCAGGCACCCGTCGAGCTGTCCTACCACTGGGATCGCCGGCACGCCGGACGCCCGGGTCTTGCGGATTTCGAGCTGCCTTTCACGCTGGCGGCCGAGCCCGCGACGCCCTGGGGCATCTTCCTTCCCCGCGCCGGCAACGTGCTCGAGGTGCGGCTCAACGACGCCTTGCTG
This sequence comes from Variovorax palleresanus, assembly GCF_051144945.1. NCBI lineage: Bacteria > Pseudomonadati > Pseudomonadota > Betaproteobacteria > Burkholderiales > Comamonadaceae > Variovorax > Variovorax palleresanus. Next base: position 3,534,036 of record NZ_JBJNVP010000002.1, read on the forward strand.
CAGGCTTTTGGCGACCTGGCCCGGGGCAACGGCGCCGACTACGCCAAGGCGCCCATCTATGTGCCGGTGCCGGGGCACCTGCTGAAGGCGGGCGACAACCGCCTGCAGATTCGCATCCGCGCCGACAGCGCCCGCCGCGCCGGGCTTTCGCGCGTGACCATCGGGCCCGCGACGCCGGTGCGCACCGAGCTTTTCGAGCGCGCCTATGCCTGGCGCTTTACCGGCTCCGTGCTGCTGACCGCCTTCAGCCTCATCGTCGGCGGCATCGCGCTGGCCTTGTGGCTCACGCAGGTCGATGCCGGTGCCGATGGACGGCGGCGGCGCGACGGCATCTATTTCTGGGCCGCGCTGGCCGAGTTCTGCTGGGCCTTGCGGGTGGCCGACGGCGTGATTGCCGAACCGCCTCTTTCCTGGGGCTTCTGGGGTGTGCTCATGGCCACCTGCTATGCGGGGTGGGCCGCGTCCGCCATGATGTTCTGCTACCACCTGGCCGGCTGGGACGGCAACCCGCGCATGCGCTGGCTGCGCTGGCCGATGGCCGCCGTGGTGGCCGGAACCTTCGCGGCGAGTGCCATGGCGCTGTACCGCGAGCAGCCCTATTGGCTCACCGGCTGGCTCGCGCTGGAAATCGTGCTCGTTACGCTGTTCGTCGGCGCCTTTGCGGTGGCGACGGTCAGGCGGCCGAACGTGGGGCGCCTGTTGGTGGCGGCCGCGGCGCTGGTGACGCTGGGCTTCGGCACCCGCGACTGGCTCGTGATCCGCCTGAGCGATGCCTACGGCGAGACCACCTGGGTGCGGTATTCGTCGGTGTTCTTCGGCATTGCGCTGCTCCTGATCGTGCTTCGGCGCTTCCATGCCGCGAGCGTCGAGGCGCGTGGCTGGGTCGCGACCCTGGCCGAGCGCGTGGCGCAGCGCGAGCGCGAACTCGCGTCCACCTTCGCGGCGCTGGAGCAGGTGGCGCGCGACCAGGCGCGCACCCACGAGCGCGAACGCATCCTGCGCGACATGCACGACGGCGTGGGTTCGCACATCAGCTCGGCGATCCGGCAGCTGCAGTCGGGCCAGGCGAGTTCCGATGAACTGCTGCGCACGCTGCGCGATTCGCTCGACAAGCTCAAGCTGTCGATCGATTCGATCCATTTGCCGCCCGGCGACGTCGGCGCCCTGCTGGCGGCATTGCGCTACCGGCTGGAGCCGCGGCTGGCGGCCGCCGGCATCGCATTCGAGTGGGCGGTGGACGAGGTGCCCGCGGTAAAGCGGCTCGACGCGCAGGGCATGCGGCAATTGCAGTTCCTGCTGTTCGAGGCCATTTCCAACGTGCTGCAACACGCCCACGCCAAGACGCTCCGGATCGAGGCCGAAAACCTGGCCGGTGCCGTGCAGCTGCGCGTGGTCGACGACGGACAGGGCTTCGACACATCGCGCGTGCCCAGGGCGCTTTCGGAGCGCGCCGTCACGGTCGGCGCCCGGCTGGCGCTCGAAAGCCGACCGGGGCGCACGGTCGTTCGGCTCGATTTCGGCTGAGGTACCTCGCGGGGCGCGGATAATCCGCCCCCATGTCCGCCGTGTTCAATCAGCCCTCCCTGGCGCGCCGAGTCGCGCCCATCTTCCAGGGCTTCGACGGCTTTCTGGCCTTTGCAGTCCTGCTGCTGGCCTTTGCCGGACTGCTCACCATGTATTCGTCGGGCTATGACCACGGCTCGCGCTTTTCCGACCATGGCCGCAACATGCTGCTGGCCGGCTTCATCATGTTCGTGGTGGCCCAGGTGCCGCCGCAGCGGTTGATGATCTTCGCGGTGCCGCTCTATGCCACCGGGGTGGCGCTGCTGGTGGCGGTGGCGCTATTCGGCATCACCAAGAAGGGCGCCACCCGCTGGATCAACATCGGCGTGGTGATCCAGCCCAGCGAGATCCTCAAGATCGCGATGCCGCTGATGCTGGCCTGGTGGTTCCAGCGCCGGGAAGGCCAGTTGCGGCCGCTCGATTTCGTGGTGGCCACGGTGCTGCTGGCGGTGCCGGTGGGGCTCATCATGAAGCAGCCCGACCTGGGCACCTCGCTCCTGGTGCTCGCGGCCGGCATGGCGGTCATCTTTTTCGCCGGGCTGTCGTGGAAGCTGATCGTTCCGCCGGTGGTGATCGGCGCCATTGCCGTGACGCTGATCGTGGGCTTCGAGTCGCAGCTGTGCGCCGACGGCGTCGACTGGCGCGTGCTGCACGACTACCAGAAGCAGCGCGTCTGCACGCTGCTCGATCCGAGCAAGGACCCGCTGGGCAAGGGCTTTCACATCATCCAGGGGATGATCGCCATCGGCTCCGGCGGCGTGGGCGGCAAAGGCTTCATGCAGGGCACGCAGACGCACCTCGAATTCATCCCCGAGCGCACCACCGACTTCATCTTTGCGGCCTACTCCGAGGAATTCGGCCTCGTGGGCAACCTGGCGCTGATCGCGGCCTTCATTCTGCTGATCTTCCGCGGGCTGGCCATCGCGGCCAACGCCACGACGCTGTTCTCGCGGCTCCTGGCGGGGGCGGTGACGATGATTTTCTTCACCTATGCCTTCGTCAACATGGGCATGGTGAGCGGCATCCTGCCCGTGGTGGGCGTGCCGCTGCCGTTCATCAGCTACGGCGGCACCGCCATGGTCACGCTGGGGCTGGGGCTGGGCATTCTGATGTCCATCGCCAGGGCCCGCAAGCTCGCCCAGAACTAGGGCCGTACGCAAAGCGTGGGAGCGAGCAATAATCCCTTCATGATCTCTCGCGAACCCACCATCGAGCGCCTTGCCACGGCGCAACAGCTTCTTCTCACGCCGTTCGGCCTCGACGAATCGCACCTGGGCAAGGCCCTGGCCGAGATCACCGCGCACAAGGTGGACGACGCCGACCTGTACTTCCAGTACACGCGCAGCGAAGGCTGGAGCCTCGAAGAGGGCATCGTCAAGACAGGCAGCTTCAGCATCGACCAGGGCGTCGGCGTGCGTGCGGTCAGCGGCGAAAAAACCGCGTTTGCCTATTCGGACGACATTTCCGAGGCGTCGCTGCTCGATGCCGCGCGCACCGTGCGCTCCATTTCTTCCGCGGGCCGCACCGGCCGGGTGAAGACGGCCACGCGCAAGATTGCGTCGAGCCGCTCGCTCTACAGCGGCATCGACCCCATTTCCACGCTCGACAGCACGGCCAAGGTCAAGCTGCTCGAAAAGGTCGAAAAGCTCGCCCGTTCGCGCGATCCGCGCGTGGCGCAGGTCATGGCGGGCCTCGCGAGCGAGTACGACGTGGTGCTGGTGGCACGCGCCGACGGCACGCTGGCGGCCGACGTGCGGCCGCTGGTGCGCCTGTCGGTCACCGTGATTGCCGAGCAGAACGGCCGGCGCGAAGTCGGCTCAGGCGGCGGGGGCGGGCGCTTCGGGCTGGCCTACTTCACCGACGAGCAGATCGCTGAATACGTCGACCATGCCGTGAAGGCCGCGCTGACCAACCTCGATGCGCGTCCGGCCCCGGCTGGCGAGATGACCGTCGTGCTCGGTTCCGGCTGGCCCGGCATCCTGCTGCACGAGGCCATCGGCCACGGCCTGGAGGGCGACTTCAACCGCAAGGGCTCCAGTGCGTTCTCGGGCCGCATCGGCCAGCGTGTGGCGGCCAAGGGCGTGACCGTGCTCGACGACGGCACCATTGCCGACCGCCGCGGTTCGCTCAATGTCGACGACGAAGGCAACGCGAGCCAGCGCAACGTGCTCATCGAGGACGGCATTCTCAAGGGCTACATCCAGGATTCGCTCAACGCGCGCCTCATGAAGGTCAAGCCCACGGGCAACGGCCGCCGCGAGAGCTACGCCCACGTGCCGATGCCGCGCATGACCAACACCTACATGCTGGGCGGCGACAAGGACCCGAAGGAAATCGTCGCGAGCATCAAGAAGGGCCTCTACGCCACCAACTTCGGCGGCGGGCAGGTCGACATCACGAGCGGCAAGTTCGTGTTCTCCGCAAGCGAAGCCTACTGGGTCGAGAACGGAAAGATCCAGTACCCGGTGAAGGGTGCGACCATCGTGGGCAACGGCCCGGACGCGCTCACCCGCGTGACGATGATCGGCAACGACATGGCGCTCGATTCCGGCGTGGGCACCTGCGGCAAGGAAGGCCAGAGCGTGCCGGTCGGGGTGGGCCAGCCCACCCTGCGCATCGATGGTTTGACCGTAGGCGGAACGGCCTGAGCTTGCTAAGCTCCGCTCCTTATTTTTACAAAGAGGAGCATTCGATGAGGATCAGGATCAATTCGTCCGCGGCCCTGTGGGCCGCGACTGCTGCAGTGGCATTGCTGGCAACGGCCGGCTGCGCATCGCGCGGCGGTTCGGGCACCAGCCAACCCTCGGCCGCACCCGCTGCCGCGCCTGCTGCACCGGCCCGTGCAGGGGCCAAGGCCGGCATGGATGCCCAGGGCAACGTGATCGAATCCTCCAAGGTCGAAGCCGGCAGCGGCCGCACGGTCAAGGGCCTGAACGGCTACGAAGGCGAGATCACCGGCAACCCGACGCGCAACAGCAGGTTCAACCGGCTGCAGATCGGCATGAGCGCGAGGCAGGTCACCGACATTGCCGGCCAGCCGACCGACCAGGGCGGCTATGTGACGGGCAAGGCCTTCATCCCCTTCTATTTCGGCGGCGACCGCCACCGCTACGAGATGACCTACAAGGGCCAGGGCCGGCTGGTTTTCGCGGGCGGTGGCATGGGTGACTACTCGGGCGGCAACCTGATCTGGATCATCCACAACCCCAACGAATCCGGTTACCGCTGACCTTCGGAAGCCCGGCTTTTGCCGGGCCTCCTATTTTCCGTGCTACATTTCGCCCACATGTCCGCCCTCCGCGCTTATTTTTTTGCTTTCTTTTGGTTCCCGGTTTCCGGCGGACGAGAGGCGAGCGCGTAAAGCAAACGAACACCCTCCCAAAACCGCCGGCGCTTCCAGCCCCGGCGGTTTTTTTATGCCCTGACGATCTTCACACCCACAAGGAAAGCACCATGAGCACGAACACTGCCCCGACCAGCGACAGCTGGTATGCGAGCGTCGAAAAAACCAGCAAGACCGACGACGAACGCATCAAGGACATCAACGTGCTGCCCCCTCCTGAACATCTGATCCGCTTCTTCCCGATTCGCGGCACGCCGGTCGAAACGCTGATCGAAGGCACGCGCCGCAACATCCACAACATCATGGCCGGCAAGGACGACCGGCTGCTGGTGATCATGGGACCCTGTTCGATCCACGACCCGGCCGCGGCGCTCGAATATGCCCGCCGCCTGAAGGTCGAGCGCGAAAAATACGCCGGCACGCTCGAGATCGTGATGCGCGTGTACTTCGAGAAGCCGCGCACCACGGTCGGCTGGAAGGGTTTGATCAACGATCCGTATCTCGATGAGAGCTTTCGCATCGACGAGGGCCTGCGCATCGCGCGCCAGCTCTTGATCGACATCAACCGCCTGGGCCTGCCGGCGGGCAGCGAGTTTCTCGACGTGATCTCGCCGCAGTACATCGGCGACCTGATTTCCTGGGGCGCCATCGGCGCGCGCACCACCGAAAGCCAGGTGCACCGCGAACTGGCCTCGGGTCTATCGGCACCGATCGGCTTCAAGAACGGCACCGACGGCAACATCCGCATCGCGACCGACGCCATCCAGGCGGCGGCGCGCGGGCATCACTTCCTGTCGGTGCACAAGAACGGCCAGGTCGCGATCGTGCAGACCAACGGCAACCGCGACTGCCACGTGATCCTGCGCGGCGGCAAGGCGCCGAACTACGACGCCGCGAGTGTCGAGGCCGCCTGCAAGGATCTCGAGGCCGCCAAGCTGCCGCCCACGCTGATGGTCGATTGCAGCCACGCCAACAGCTCCAAGCAGCACCAGAAGCAGATCGACGTGGCGAAGGATATCGCCGACCAGATCGCCGGGGGTTCGAACCGCGTCTTCGGCGTGATGGTCGAAAGCCATCTGCAGGCCGGCGCCCAGAAGTTCTCGCCGGGCAAGGACCAGATCTCGGGCCTCGAATACGGCAAGAGCATTACCGATGCGTGCATCGGCTGGGACGACTCCGTGCAGGTGCTCGACACCCTGTCGCAGGCCGTCAAGCAGCGCAGGGGTTAATTAAACGGGGGTCAAAGCATCCCGGCCAGCTCGGGCCAGTGGTGCCGCATGGCAGTGGCTTCGTCGCTGTCGGGCGGCACCAGGGAGAAGTCGGCAAAGTCGAAGCCCGGCCCGACCATGCAGGCGACCAGCGTGTAGTCGCCGCTGGTGTGGCCTTGGATCGGGCGGGCAGCCTGCCACTGGCCGGCCGGCACCACGTGCTGGGGCCGCGTGCCGTGCGCATCGACCGGGCCCAGCCGCACGTGGGCCGGCACGGTGCGCAGGGCGGCGTCGCAGGTCCAGAGTGCCAGCGGCACGCCTTCCAGGTGCACCCAGACTTCGTCCGACAGCACCCGGTGCCAGCGCGAATGCTGCCCCGCCTCGAGCAGAAAGTAGATGCTGGTGAGCGCGCTGCGCGGCGCGCGGCCATCGGTGGGAACCACGCTCGCGGCCGAGCGGAAGACCTCGCTGTACCAGCCACCTTCGGGGTGAGGCTGCAGCTTCAGGCTCTCGATCAGTTCCCGCGCGCGCATGGCGGTCATGATGCCGGCGTGGCACGCAGCGCCGCAAGCAGTTTGTCGTGCACGCCGCCGAAGCCGCCGTTGCTCATGCAGACGATGTGGTCGCCGGGCCGGGCCGCGGCGACGATCTGCGCGATCAGCGGCTCGATGGCGCCGGCCACCTGAGCGCGGTCACCCATCGGCGCGAGCGCTGCCGCGGCGTCCCAGTCGAGCCCCGCCGTGTGGCAGAACGACCGGTCGGCCGACTCCAGGCTCCACGGCAGCTGCGCGGCCATGACACCCAGCTTCATCGTGTTGCTGCGCGGTTCGAAGGCGGCAAGGATGCGCTCGCCTTGCTTGCCGGCGGCATCGAGCTTCTTGCGCAGGCCGTCGAGCGTGGTGCGGATGGCGGTCGGGTGATGGGCGAAATCGTCATACACGGTGATCGCGCCGCCGCTGCGTTCGACGGTGCCGCGCAGTTCCATCCGGCGGCGTACGTTTCTGAAGCTTGCCAGCGCGCGGGCCGCATCGGCCGGCGCCACGCCCACGTGCTCGGCGGCCGCGATGGCGGCCAGCGCGTTCATCTGGTTGTGCAGGCCCGAGAGTTCCCACTCGACCCGGCTCACTGCTTCGCCATTGCGCAGCACGTCGAAGGCGTCATGCGACCCGGAAGCCTGCCATTCGCCGCCCGCGCCAAAACGCGCGAGCCCGCTCCAGCAGCCTTGCGCCAGTACGCGCTGCAGGCTTTCTTCGGTCGCGTTCACCACCAGCCGGCCGGTGCCGGGCACCGTCCGCACGAGATGGTGGAACTGTCGCTCGATGGCGGCAAGGTCGTCGAAGATGTCCGCGTGGTCGAACTCGAGGTTGTTGAGAATCGCGGTGCGCGGGCGGTAATGCACGAACTTGCTTCGCTTGTCGAAGAAGGCGGTGTCGTATTCATCGGCCTCGATGACGAAGGCCGGGCCGTCGCCGAGGCGTGCCGAGACGCCGAAATCGAGCGGGACCCCGCCCACGAGGAAGCCCGGCGCCTTGCCGCCCTTTTCGAGCACCCAGGCCAGCATCGACGTGGTGGTCGTCTTGCCGTGGGTGCCGGCTACGGCCAGCACGTGGCGGCCCAGCAGCACGTGCTCGGCCAGCCACTGCGGACCACTGGTGTAGGGCTTGCCGGCATCGAGGATGGCTTCCATCAGCGGAAACTTGGGCGTGCCGTCGGGAAGCCGGGCCCTCGACACCACGTTGCCGACCACGAACATGTCGGGCGAAAGTGCGAGCTGGTCGGCTGCAAAGCCTTCGATCAGGTCGATGCCGAGCGAGCGAAGCTGGTCGCTCATGGGCGGGTACACGCCGGCGTCGCAGCCGGTGACCCGGTGGCCTGCTTCGCGCGCCAGGGCGGCCAATCCGCCCATGAACGTGCCGCAGATGCCAAGAATATGAATGTGCATCAGGTGATTCTAGGGAGGCCGCATGCACCGCCTCGGCCTGCGGCCTGGCCTTTGTACCGATGTTCGTGTGAAGCGCGCCATCTGCGGGCAAAATGTGTCGATGGACACGTCCAAGCGTGAGATTGCCGCTGCAGCAGCCCGCCTCGTGGTCGAAGAGGGGCTGGAGTACGGCCCGGCCAAGCGCAGGGCGCTGCGCGACCTGGGCCTGTCGTCACGCACTTCGCTGCCCAACAACGACGAGGTCGAGGCCGAGGTCCGCGATTACATCGCGCTCTACTGCGCCGACACCCAGCCGCAAGAACTGCATGCCTTGCGGCTGCTCGCGCTCGAATGGATGGAGCGCATGGCCGCGTTCCGTCCGCATATTGGAGGCGCCGTCTGGCACGGTACCGCCACGCGTCTGTCAGACATTTATATTCAATTGTTCTGCGATGATTCCAAGTCCGCCGAAATTGCACTGATCGACCATCACGTGGACTACGAGCCGCGGATGGTGACCGGTTTTCATGGCGAACAGGTGGAGGCGCTCAGCGTGCACGCCGCGAGCCGTGCGCTGGGTGAGGAGATCGGGGTGCACCTGCTGGTGTACGACCTCGACGATCTGCGCGGAGCGCTTCGGCCCGACGCCCAGGGCCGCGTGCCGCGTGGCGACCTGGCTGCGCTGCGCCGGCTGATTGAAAGAGAAAAGGACAAGTGAATGACTTCTTCGCCCACACGGCGCCGCCTTCTTTACGGCGGCGTGGCGGTTGCGGCCGCAGCGGCGGGCCTGGGCGGCGCGTGGTGGCGTGAGCGCGGCAGCGGCGCGAAGGGCGAAGCCCTCGACGCCGCTTTCTGGACCCAGCGTTTCGAGCGTCCCGAGGGCGGCGAACTGGTGTTTGCCGATCTGCGCGGCAAGCCGCTCCTGCTTAATTTTTGGGCAACGTGGTGTCCTCCCTGTGTGGAGGAAATGCCGATGATCGACCGCTTCTTTCGCGAAAATGGCGCGAACGGCTGGCAAGTTGTTGGCTTGGCAATCGATCAACCGAGCGCTGTCCGCAAGTTTCTCCAGAAGATGCCAGTCAGCTATCCCACCGGATTGGCTGGCCTGCAGGGAACCGAACTGGTAAAAAGCCTCGGAAATACGGCCGGCGGTTTGCCCTTCACGCTGGTTCTCGGCAGTGATGGAACCGTGGCGGCTCGTAAAATGGGCAAGCTCGAATCCGCTGACTTGGATGCTTGGCGGCGTGAACTGGTTCACGGTTAGAATCAGATACACCTCGGCATTCGCCGCCAATCGCTAAAAATCACCGATTTTTAGCCCAGTTACATCCTAATGACCGGCAAAGTCGGCACTGGAGCCTCATGGATCTGCGCAAACTCAAGACACTGATCGATTTGGTGTCGGAATCCAATATTTCCGAACTGGAAATCACCGAAACTGAAGGCAAGGTTCGCATCGTCAAGGGCGGCGGTGCCGCCCCCGTGCAGTATGTGCAAACCGTGGCGGCAGCACCGGCAGCGGCCCCCGCGGCAGGCGCTCCGGCGGTGCCCGCGATTGCCAGCGCGCCGGCGCCCGAAGCCGCGCCTGCAGGCCACGCGGTCAAGTCGCCGATGGTCGGTACCTTCTACCGCTCGTCCAGCCCGGGCGCTCCGGCTTTCGTCGAGATCGGCAGCAAGGTCAACGAGGGCGACACCATCTGCATCATCGAAGCGATGAAGATCCTCAACGAAATCGAAGCCGACAAGTCCGGCACGATCACCCAGATCCTCGGCGAAAACGGTCAGGCGGTTGAATACGGCCAGCCGCTGTTCATCATCGAGTGACCATGTTCAAGAAGATCCTGGTTGCAAACCGGGGGGAAATTGCCCTCCGGATCCAGCGCGCCTGCAGTGAGCTCGGCATCAAGGCCGTGATGGTCTATTCGGAAGCCGATCGCGACGCGAAGTACGTCAAGCTCGCGCAGGAGGCCGTTTGCATCGGCCCGGCGCCGTCGTCGCTCAGCTATCTCAACATGCCGGCGATCATCTCGGCGGCCGAAGTGACCGACGCCGAGGCCATCCACCCCGGCTACGGCTTCCTGAGCGAAAACGCCAACTTCGCCGAGCGGGTGGAGCAGAGCGGTTTCCAGTTCATCGGCCCGACGCCTGAAAACATCCGTGTCATGGGTGACAAGGTCTCGGCCAAGCAGGCCATGATCAAGGCCGGCGTGCCATGCGTGCCGGGCTCCGAGGGCGAGCTCTCGGACGACGCCACCACCAACAAGCGCATTGCCCGCGCCATCGGCTATCCGGTCATCATCAAGGCGGCCGGCGGCGGCGGTGGCCGCGGCATGCGTGTGGTGCACACCGAAGCGGCGCTGATCAACGCGATCCAGATGACCAAGGCGGAAGCTGGCGCTGCATTCAGCAATCCGGCCGTGTACATGGAGAAATTTCTCCAGAACCCCCGCCACGTCGAGATCCAGATCCTCGCCGACAAGCACAAGAATGCGGTCTACCTGGGCGAGCGCGATTGCTCCATGCAGCGCCGCCACCAGAAGGTCATCGAGGAATCGCCGGCGCCCGGCATTCCGCGCAAGCTGATCGAGAAGATCGGTGAGCGTTGCGCCGCGGCCTGCAAGAAGATCGGCTATCGCGGCGCCGGCACCTTCGAGTTCCTCTACGAAAACGGCGAGTTCTATTTCATCGAAATGAACACGCGCGTGCAGGTGGAGCACCCGGTGACCGAGTTCACCACCGGCATCGACATCGTGAAGACGCAGATCATGGTGGCGGCGGGCGAGAAGCTGCCGTTCACGCAGCGCCAGATCGAGATGCGCGGCCACGCCATCGAGTGCCGCATCAACGCCGAAGACGCCTGGAAGTTCACCCCGTCGCCGGGCCGCATCACCATGTGGCACCCGCCGGGCGGCCCTGGCGTGCGCGTCGATTCGCATGCGTACACCAACTACTTCGTGCCGCCGAACTACGACTCGATGATCGGCAAGATCATCGTCTACGGCGACACGCGCGAGCAGGCCATGGCCCGCATGCGCACGGCGCTGAACGAGACCGTGATCGAAGGCATTCAGACCAACATCCCGCTGCACCGCGAGCTGATGGTCGACGCCAAGTTCATGAGCGGCGGCACCAACATCCACTATCTGGAAGAGTGGCTGGCGGCGCACAAGCGCTGAATGGCACCACGGCATGTTTGAACTACGCCTCATGGCGCCGGAAGACCGGGTCGAGATGCTCGGCGATGCGCTCGACGCGCTCGATGCGCTGAGCGTGTCGGTCGAAGACGCCGACGCCCAGACCGATGCCGAGCAGGCGTTGTTCGGCGAGCCCGGCATGCCGCCGCCCAAGGAAGGCTGGCAGCGCTCGCGCGTGATCGCGCTGTTTGCCGACGAAGCGCTTGCCAAAGAGGCTGCGTCGGTGCTCGCGCTGCAGGATTTCTTCGAAGGCTGCCAGGTGCTCGGCGTGGCGTCGGTGCCCGAGCAAGACTGGGTGCGGCTCACGCAATCGCAGTTTGCGCCGGTCGAGATCACGCCCGAGTTCTGGATCGTCCCTACGTGGCACGAGCCGCCCGAACAGGCAAAGCAGGTGATCCGCCTGGACCCGGGGCTTGCCTTCGGTACCGGCACGCACCCCACCACGCGCATGTGCCTGCGCTGGATCGCCAAGCAGGGCGCGTTTGCCGGCCAGCGCGTGCTCGACTACGGCTGCGGCTCCGGCATCCTCGCGATTGGCGCGGCGAAGTTCGGTGCGCCCGACATCGACGCCGTCGACATCGACGAAGCGGCCGTTTCGTCGACCCGCCTCAACGCCGAAGCCAACGGCGTGCGCCTGAACGCCGGCCTGCCTGAAGCAGCCAAGGGCCAGTACGGCACGGTGCTGGCCAACATCCTGGCCACGCCGCTCAAGGTGCTTGCGCCACTTTTGTGCAGCCACGTGGCGCCCGGTGGATCGCTGGTGCTGGCCGGCATCCTCGAGCGCCAGGCCGACGAGCTGAAGCAGGCCTATGCGCCGTATGCAGCGCTCGAAGTCAGCGACAGCGAGGACGGCTGGATCCTCATGACGGCGCGCTGCTGAGGACGCAGCGAGCCGTTCGTGTCGCCCTGATTCCCCTGGCGCGGCGAGGGCCCAACCCTACAATCGCCCGGTCATGAGCCTTGTCACGCGCTGCCCCGCCTGCACCACCACCTTCAAGGTGGTTCGCGACCAGCTCCGCATCTCGGATGGCTGGGTGCGTTGCGGCCGGTGCAGCCACGTGTTCGACGCCACGCTCGATCTGCACGAGGCACCCGACGCCACCCCGGTGGCCGGCGCGGCTTCGCTGCCGCCATCGTCGGCGCCTGCTGCCAAACCCGAGCCACTCGAGCGGCCTTCCGAGGAGTCCCGGCGCGCAGTCGAAGACGCGGACTTCTTTGACGACGAGCCCGAGCGTGGCGAGGCATTGGGAGCTTCCGCCCCGGTGCCGCCCGGCGAGCAGATCGAGGCGCCATCGGCGGCGCCGGTGTCCGAGTCCGAATCATCGCCGGCTCCAGCGCCCGCATCCGCTTCGGCTTCCGCGTTGGCCTCTGCCTCGGTCCTGCCGGCACACGGCATCGTCGCGGACGAGCTGTGGTCCGACTTCGAAGCCAACGAGCCCGAGTGGCGTCCTCCGCCCAGCTCGCTGCCGCCGTTTCCGAACATCGACCTGAATCTTGGGGCTCCTCCCTCGCCCCCGCCGCCTCCGTCGCCGCCCTTGCCGGCCCTGCGCCTCAAGGCCCGCGAGCTGGTGGCCTCGGCCAGCGACGAGAACGAGAAGCACGAACCTGCGCTGGACCGCGACCAGGTGCAGATGCAGAAGGCGCTGCGCCGGGCGCGCATCAAGTCCGCCAAGATCGCCGGCGCCAAGGCGCGGGACGAGCGCGCCGCCGCCAAGGCATCGGCCTCGATGGTGCGCGAGGCGAGCGAGCCCGACCCGGTCCTCTTGCCGCTCCCATCGCTGCGCGACGACGCAGAAGAAGATTCCGAACGGCTTCCGCTCTTCGGCGGCGAGGAGCCGGGTCGCGATGCCACGGGTTTCTGGCAGCGCAGCGCGGTGCGGCGTTGGCTCTGGCTTCTTGCGGTGCTTGCCGTCCTGCTGTTTGCCGTCCAGGTCTTGCGGCACGAGCGCGACGGCATCGTGGCCCGCCAGCCGAACCTTCGTCCGGCGCTTGCCGCGCTGTGCGGTTTTACCGGCTGCGAGCTCACGGCATTGCGCCAGATCGGCGACGTCGTGATCGAGGGCGCCGCCTTCGCGCGCGAGAAGACCGGCAACAACGACTACCGGCTGAGCTTCACCCTGCGCAACGGCGCCACGGTTCCGCTGGCCATGCCGGCGGTCGAGCTTTCGCTGCTCGACTCGCAGGAGCGCGCCGTGCTGCGCCGCGTGTTGACGGCCACGGACTATGGCGCGCCGGCGGTGCTTCCGCCGCGCGCCGAGCAGGCCGCGTCGCTGCCGCTGGCCTTGTCCGCCACGGAGGCGGCAACGCTGCCGCCCATTGCCGGCTACCGCGTCGAAGCGTTCTATCCTTGAGCCGGGCTCGCGTTCGCCCCGCTCTTTTTTCATCCCTTCCCAACCAACGGTTCACCCATGGCAGCAGTGATTTGCGGTTCCCTCGCGTTCGACACCATCATGACTTTCGAGGGCCGGTTCGCCGACCAGATCCTTCCGGACCAGCTGCACATCCTCAATGTGTCGTTCCTGGTGCCGGGCCTGCGGCGTGACTTCGGCGGCTGCGCCGGCAACATTGCCTACAGCCTGAACGCGCTGGGCGGCACGGCACTGCCGATGGCCACGCTCGGCAGCGATGGGGCCGACTACCTGGAGCGCATGCGCGGGCTGGGCATCAGCACCGAGTTCGTGCGCCAGCTGGACGACACCTTCACGGCGCAGGCGATGATCATGAATGACGTCGACAACAACCAGATCACCGCGTTCCACCCCGGCGCGATGCAGCAGGCGCACCTCACCAAGATCGCCGCCCGAGAAGACATCCGCGTCGGCATCATCGCGCCCGACGGCCGCGAGGCGATGCTGCAGCACGCAGAACAGTTCGCCGCCGCCGGCATCCCGTTCGTGTTCGACCCGGGCCAGGGCCTGCCGATGTTCGATGGCGAGGCGCTGAAGCATTTCGTCGAGCTGGCGAGCTGGGTCGTCGTCAACGACTACGAAGGAAAGATGCTGTCGCAGCGCACCGGCTGGAGCCTGGCCGAGATTTCGAAGCGCGTGCGCGGCCTGGTGGTCACGCTGGCGGGCGAGGGGTGCGAGGTCTGGACCGACGGCGAACGCGAGCATGTGCCGGGCGTGACGCCCACCGCCGTGGTCGAGCCCACCGGTTGCGGCGATGCCTGGCGTGGCGCGCTGCTGTTCGGCCTGGAAAAGGAATGGCCGCTCGCACAGTGCGCGGCATTGGGCAACCGTATCGGCGCGCTCAAGATCGCGCAGCGCGGGCCGCAAAACTACCAGATCGACAGGCAGGCGCTCGGCCTCTGAGTCGCCTCTCTGTTAGGCGCCCACAAAAAAAAACCCGACACCGTGAGGTGCCGGGTTTTTTGCCGACAAGGCCGCTGAGAAGCTCAGGGCTTGCTGGCCGTAGGAAACGGCCAGGCTGCCTGCGGGTTCAGCGTCGTTTGCGCAGCAGGAGCAGGCGCTGCGGCAGGGGCTGCCTTTGCAGCCTTCTTCGCAGCAGGCTTCTTGGCAGCAGCGGCAGGCTTGGCAGCGGGCTTTTTCGCGGCTTTCTTGGCCGCAGCCTTTTTGGCAGGAGCCTTCTTGGCGGCAGCCTTCTTCGCAGGGGCCTTCTTGGCAGCGGCCTTCTTTGCCGGAGCCTTCTTCGCCGCCGCCTTCTTGGCAGGAGCCTTCTTCGCCGGAGCCTTCTTGGCAGCGGCCTTCTTGGCCGGAGCTGCCTTCTTCGCGGCTACCTTCTTCGCAGGCGCCTTCTTGGCGGCTACCTTCTTCGCTGCGACCTTCTTGGCCGGAGCCTTCTTCGCAGCTACCTTCTTGGCGGGAGCCTTCTTAGCGGCCGCGACCTTCTTTGCCGGAGCCTTCTTTGCAGCGGCTTTCTTAGCCGGCGCTTTCTTTGCAGTTGCCATTTCTATTTCTCCTTGATCAAGTTGAAAAAATCAACCTATTGAAGCACTCCACGCACGTTGGTAGCGTGAAGCGATTCATGGCGTTGGAATCTGAGCCCCAGCACCATGAACACCTGAGCCCTCGTCCATGCCGCGCTCTTCGGCGCGATCGGTGGCAAGGGCAATTCTTGAATTCATTAATTCTTGTCGGAAAGATTCAATCCCACGAGAGCGCGCCGCCCGATTGGTACTCGATCACGCGGGTCTCGAAAAAGTTGCGCTCTTTCTTCAGGTCAATCATCTCGCTCATCCAGGGGAACGGGTTTTCCTCGTTCGGGAAGAGCGTTTCGAGGCCGATCTGCTGTGCCCGCCGATTGGCGATGTAGCGCAGGTAGCCCTTGAACATGGAGGCGTTCATGCCGAGCACACCACGCGGCATGGTGTCTTCGGCGTATTTGTACTCGAGCTCGACGGCCTTCATGAAGAGGGCCTTGATCTCCGCCTTGAACTCGTTGGTCCAGAGGCCGGGGTTCTCGAGCTTGAGCTGGTTGATCAGGTCGATGCCGAAATTGCAGTGCATCGATTCGTCGCGCAGGATGTACTGGTACTGCTCGGCGGCGCCGGTCATCTTGTTCTGGCGGCCCAGCGCGAGGATCTGCGTGAAGCCGACGTAGAAGAAGAGGCCCTCCATCAGGCAGGCGAACACGATCAGCGACTTGAGCAGCGTCTGGTCGGTTTCGTGCGTGCCGGTCTTGAAGTGGGGGTCGCTGATGGCGTCGATGAACGGGATCAGGAACTGGTCCTTCTCGCGGATCGACGGCACTTCGTTGTAGGCGTTGAAGATCTCGCTCTCGTCCAGGCCGAGCGACTCGACGATGTACTGGTATGCGTGCGTGTGGATCGCTTCTTCGAATGCCTGGCGCAGCAGGAACTGGCGGCATTCGGGCGCCGTGATGTGGCGGTAGGTGCCCAGCACGATGTTGTTGGCGGCCAGCGAGTCGGCGGTCACGAAGAAGCCGAGGTTGCGCTTGACGATGCGGCGCTCGTCTTCGGTCAGGCCGTTCGGGTCTTTCCACAACGCGATGTCGCGCGTCATGTTCACCTCTTGCGGCATCCAGTGGTTGGCGCAGGTGGCCAGGTACTTTTCCCAGGCCCACTTGTACTTGAACGGCACCAGCTGGTTGACGTCGGTCTGGCCGTTGATGATGCGCTTGTCGGAAGCCTTGACGCGCTGCGCAGCGACGGGGGCTGCGGTGGGCTGCTGTGCAATCGACGAAGTCGGAGCGTCCACCGGTCGGCCTGCGGTCATGCCGCTGGTCGATGCGTGGTGTTGCTGCAATCCTTGTTGCATATCCTTTGATAAGGAGGGCTTGACTTCTTCGTCCCAGGTCAACATAGAAAAATCCAATGCTCGATTATCGGAGCAACGATGTGAGTTGCAAAGTGCTCGTTCACATCGCGCTCCATTTATGTGGTTGTTATGTTGCTCTCATGCATCGCGCGATGTCAGTCGATGCCGTGATCGACTGAGAGTTCGCGCGTCGTGCATGCACCTCTCTCTGACTTCACTGACGCGTCATTGGCATGCTTCGCAAGTCGGATCGTCGACGCCGCAGAACGCGATGTCGGTCGCAGGCATCGCACTCATCTGCGCCTTTGCTGCGGCTGCTGCGGCTTCGAGCGCGCTCATGCCCGAGGATGCATCGCTGCCCGACGACACCGCGTTGAGGCGGCCCGATTGCACGGTCGACTTTTCGGCGTGCGTCGCGCTCTGTGTGCGCAGGTAGTAGGTCGTCTTCAGGCCGCGCAGCCATGCGAGCTTGTAGGTGTCGTCGAGCTTCTTGCCCGATGCGCCGGCCATGTAGATGTTGAGCGACTGCGCCTGGTCGATCCACTTCTGGCGACGCGAGGCGGCTTCGACCAGCCACGTGGTCTCGACTTCGAACGCGGTGGCGTAGAGCGCCTTCACGTCTTGCGGCACGCGGTCGATCGGGCGCAGCGAACCGTCGAAGTGCTTCAGGTCCATGACCATCACGTCGTCCCACAGGCCCAGGCGCTTCAGGTCGCGCACCAGGTAGTGGTTGATCACGGTGAATTCGCCCGACAGGTTCGACTTGACCGAGAGGTTGCCGAAGCAGGGCTCGATGGACGCGTCGACGCCGATGATGTTGGAGATGGTCGCGGTCGGTGCGATGGCCACGCAGTTGGAGTTACGCATGCCGTCGGCCTTGATCTTCTGGCGCAGCGCGTCCCAGTCGAGCGTGGACGAGCGGTCGACCTCGACGTAGCCACCGCGGGCCTGCTCGAGCAGGTCGAGCGTGTCGATCGGAAGAATCCCCTTGTCCCACAGCGAGCCCTTGTAGCTCGAGTACTTGCCGCGTTCGCGGGCCAGGTCGGTCGATGCCCAGTAGGCGTGGTAGCAGATGGCTTCCATCGACTCGTCGGCGAACTGCACGGCTTCCTGCGAGGCGTAGGGAATGCGCAGTTCGTACAGCGCGTCCTGGAAGCCCATCAGGCCGAGGCCCACCGGACGGTGGCGCAGGTTCGAGTCGCGCGCCTTCTTCACGGCGTAGTAGTTGATGTCGATCACGTTGTCGAGCATGCGCATCGCGGTCGAGATCGTCCGCTTGAGCTTCTCCTGGTCGACCTTGCCGTCCTTCAGATGCTGCAGCAGGTTCACCGAACCCAGGTTGCAGACGGCGGTTTCGGTGTCGCTGGTGTTCAGCGTGATCTCGGTGCACAGGTTCGACGAGTGAACCACGCCGGCGTGCTGCTGCGGCGAGCGCACATTGCAGGCATCCTTGAAGGTGATCCAGGGATGGCCGGTCTCGAACAGCATCGTGAGCATCTTGCGCCAGAGGTCCGACGCCTGGATGGTGCGGGCGGGCTTGATCTCGCCGCGCGCGGCCTTTTCTTCATAGGCCACGTAGGCCTTCTCGAAGTCGGCGCCGAACAGGTCGTGCAGGTCGGGCACGTTCGAGGGCGAGAACAGCGTCCAGGTGCCCTTTTCCATCACGCGGCGCATGAACAGGTCGGGGATCCAGTTGGCCGTGTTCATGTCGTGCGTGCGGCGGCGGTCGTCGCCGGTGTTCTTGCGCAGCTCCAGGAACTCCTCGATGTCGAGGTGCCAGGTTTCCAGGTAGGTGCAGACCGCGCCCTTGCGCTTGCCGCCCTGGTTCACGGCCACAGCCGTGTCGTTCACCACCTTCAGGAACGGCACCACACCCTGCGATTCGCCGTTGGTGCCCTTGATGTGGCTGCCGAGCGCGCGCACGCGGGTCCAGTCGTTGCCCAGGCCGCCAGCGAACTTCGACAGCAGCGCGTTTTCCTTGATCGACTCGTAGATGCCGTCCAGGTCGTCGGGCACGGTGGTCAGGTAGCAGCTGGACAGCTGCGAGCGCAGCGTGCCGGCATTGAACAGCGTGGGCGTGCTCGACATGAAGTCGAAGGACGACAGCACTTCGTAGAACTCGATGGCGCGGGCTTCGCGGTCGATTTCGCCGAGCGAGAGGCCCATGGCCACGCGCATGAAGAAGGCCTGCGGCAGCTCGATGCGGTTCTTGCGCACGTGCAGGAAGTAGCGGTCGTACAGCGTCTGCAGGCCGAGGTAGTCGAACTGGTTGTCGCGCTCGGCCTTGAGCGCGGCGCCCAGGCGGGGCAGGTCGTACTGCAGCAGCTTTTCGTCGAGCAGCTCGTTCTCGACGCCCTTCTTGATGAACTGCGGGAAGTAATCGGCGTAGGTCTGCGCACGCTCGGTGGGCATGACTTCGCGGCCGATGATCTCCTTGAAGATCGTGTGCAGCAGCAGGCGGGCGGTCGCGAAGGTGTAGTCGGGATCCTTCTCGATCAGCGTGCGGGCGGCCAGGATCGAGGCCTTGTAGACCTCGTCGAGCGGCACGCCGTCATACAGGTTGCGCATCGTCTCGGCGACGATCGGCGCGGCGGTGATGCCGTCGCCGAGGCCCTCGCAGGCCGATTCGATCAGGCCCTTGAGTTCGTTCAGGTCGAGCGCGACGCGTTCGCCGCCGTCCAGCACGTGCAGCAGCGGCGTGGCCGGCGCTTCCTGCGCGACCTGCTTGGAGCGCTCTTGCGTGCGGCGTTCACGGTACAGCACATAGGCGCGCGCGATTTCGTGGTGGCCGCCGCGCATCAGGCCGAGTTCGACCTGGTCCTGCACGTCTTCGATGTGGAAGGTGCCGCCGCCCGGACGCGAGCGGACCATGGCGCGGATCACGCCTTGCGTGAGTGCGTCGACCGTCTCGCGCACGCTGGCTGAAGCCGCGCCCTGGGTGCCGTGCACCGCCAGGAAGGCTTTCATCATGGCGATGGCGATCTTGTTGGGTTCGAAGGGAACCACGGCGCCGTTGCGGCGAATGATCTGGTAGTTCGCGAGGTTCTGGGCGGTGGTGGAGCCCGCGGTGTCGCGTTGCTGGGACGGCGTGGAGGGAACGGCACGCGGGGTCGATGGGGTGTTCAGGGCAGTTTGCATTCGCTTCCTCTCGGTTGGCAATTCTTGTTGGGTGGCAGCGCCTTGGTCGGGCGTTGCGCCGGCGTTGTTGGCCGGACGGAGGACACTATATCTAGGGTGTAGAGGGTCTACAAGCCACTACAGGTAGTGTTTTGTGGAAGTTTAACCCCTACGGGTATTTCTCTAGGATTCGGCATACGGCCATCGGTGCCGCGTGAATACTGGCTTATGGTCGCGCAGGCCGCATGGGGCGTGGCCTGCCGGACGATTTGGGCCTGCAAGGCGCATGGTTGCTACGCTGCGCGTCGGCGTTTGAGAAACGGAGTCGACGCAAGCACAGCGCATCGCAGGGCGCCGCGCGATTAAAAAAATTAACGCGGGACCGCCTGCTCGGGAAACATTTGCAAGTCCCAGCCGAGTTGTCCGCGCAGCAACTGCCAGTCGAAGCCCGCGCCAGGGTCTTGCTTGCGACCCGGTGCGATGTGCTCGTGGCCGGCGATGTGGGCAATGGCGTAGTGCTGCGCGATGGCGGCACAGAGGCTGGCCAGCGTTTCGTATTGCGCCTCTTCGAAACGTTCGCCTTCCAGGCCTTCGAGTTCGATGCCGATCGAATCGTCGTTGCAGTTCTGGCGGCCGCGCCACGACGACGCACCGGCGTGCCAGGCACGGTCGTCGCAGCTCACGAACTGCCAGAGCTCGCCATTGCGCCGCACGTAGAAATGCGAGGAAACCTCGAGGCCGCGGATGGATTGGAAGTAGGGGTGCGCGTCCCAGTCGAGCTGGTTGGCAAAAAGCTGTTGCACCGCATCGCCGCCGTATTCGCCGGGCGGCAGGCTGATCGAATGCAGCACGATCAGATCGGTCTGCGCGCCCGCGGGCCGCGGACCGAAATTCGGCGAGCGCAGCGCCTTGGCGAAGCGATACCAGCCGGCGTGCCAGAGGCCGTCGCCGTGGCTGCCCGCGCTGGCCGGTGCGTCAGTCGTCGGCATGGCTGGCGGCACCTTCGTCGCCGTTGGGCGTGGTGATGCCCAGCCGCGCGATGCGGTAGCGGATCTGGCGCAGGCTCATGCCGAGCCGCGCCGCGGCCGCCGTGCGGTTGAAGCCGCTTTCGCGCAGCGCGCGCACGAGAATCTCGCGCTCCTGCTGGTCGAGGTAGGCCTGCAGGTCGGAGGGAAGGGCGGCGGGCCTGGACTCCGCAACCGCGCTTGCGGCCGTAGCGGGTGCGGGAGGGGATTCGCCGTCGGCCGCCAGCGAAGAAGACAGGGGCGAAGGCGCGGTTGCCGCACCGGTCGAATCGGCCGGCGCCGCGGCAGGCTGTCCTCCCGCCGTCAGGTCGAGGTGCAGTTCGTCGCCGTCGTTCAGCGCCACGGCGCGATGCAGCAGGTTCTCGAGTTCGCGCACGTTGCCGTCGAGCGGATGCTGTGCCAGGCGGCGCAGCAGATCGGCGGACAGGTGGGGCACCGGCAAGCCGCCGTCCTGCGCAATGCGCGCGAGCAGCGCGGCGCAAAGCGCGGGCAGGTCTTCGCGCCGGTCGCGCAGCGCGGGCACCGCAATCTCGATCACGTTGAGCCGGTAGAACAGGTCTTGCCGGAAGCGGCCGGCCTGGACTCCCGCATGCAGATCCTTGTGCGTGGCACTCACGATGCGCACGTCGACCGCGTCTTCCTGCGTGGAACCGATCGAGCGCACGCTGCGCTCCTGGATGGCGCGCAGCAGCTTGGACTGCATTGCGAGCGGCAGGTCGCCGATCTCGTCGAGGAACAGCGTGCCGCCGCGCGCGGCCTGGAAGTAGCCGTCGCGGTCTTGCGACGATCCGGTGTAGGAGCCCTTGCGGGCGCCGAAGAATTCGGCCTCGAGCAGGTTCTCGGGAATGGCGCCGCAGTTGACCGCGACGAAGGGACCTTCGCTGCGCTGGCTGCAGGCGTGCACGGCGCGCGCCACCAGTTCCTTGCCGGTGCCCGATTCGCCGCGCACCAGCACCGGTGCCATGCCGCGCGCCACCTTGGCGATGCGCGACTTGACGAGCCGCATCGGCTCCGAGTCGCCCACCAGCCGTTGGAGCGCCGCGATGCCGCTGCCCGGAATGGCGGGCGCATCGGTGCGTTCGCCCGTTTCCGCGGGCGCGGCCCGCACCGCCTTGGTGGGCAACGCCTGCTGCGCCTGCACGGCGGAGGCGACCACCGCGCGGAACTGCTTGAGATCGACCGGCTTGGTCAGGTAGTCGAACGCGCCGGCCTTCAATGCCTCGACCGCGTTCTCGGCGGAGCCATAGGCCGTCATCACGACGCAACGCTCGCTGCGCTGGTTCTTCTGGATGCGATGGATGATTTCCATGCCCTGCCCATCGGGCAGCCGCATGTCGGTGATCACCGCATCGAAATGCGCAGCCTCGAGATGCTGCCAGGCTTCGGAGACGCTCCCGGCGGCCTCGACGCGATAGCCTTCGCGCAGCAACGTCAGCTCGTACAGCGTGCGCAGGTCGGGTTCGTCGTCGATGACCAGGATGTTGGCCGGACGCTGCAGGGAAGGAGGAGGAGTGCTCACGGCGCTATTGTGTCAGCCGGTTTTCGCTTGGCGCAAAGCTGACGAAGAATTCGTTGCCTTCAGGCCCGCCCGCGACGAGCGCGCGCCGTTCGTAGCCGATGGTGGCGCCATGGCGCCGGCACAGCTCGCGGCACAGGAAGAGGCCGAGCCCGCTGGAGCGGCTCTCGGATGAGAAGAAAGGTTCAAACAGGTGGCGTTGCACCGCCGGCTCCAGCGGCGCGCCGTCGCTCCAAACTTGCAGGCTGGGTCGGCTGGAGCTGCCGCGCTGCATGGTGGTGACGACCTGGATCGAGCCTTCCCGGTTGCCGGCGTAGCGCGCCGCGTTGTCCAGCAGGTTCACGAGCAGGCGGCGCAGGTGCTCGACGTCGAAGCGCACTTCGCTGTCGGCGGCATCGAGCGTGATCAGCACGCCCTGGCGGTGCGTCTGGCGCACCCATTCTTCGGCCAGCGCGCGCACCGCAGGGTCGAGCGCGACCTGCTCGCCGAGCGAGAGCACGCGCTGCTGGCGCGCGCGCGAAACATCGAGCACGTCGTCCACGATGCGAGCGAGCCGCTGCGCGTTGTGCTGGACCATGCTGGTCAACTTGCGGTGCGCGGGATCAGTGAGGTCTTCGTTGAGCAGGGCACTGGCCTGCGTGATCGCGGCCAGCGGGTTGCGTATTTCATGCGCCACCGCGGCCGACATGCGGCCCATCGCGGCGAGCTTTTCGGTGCGGATGCGGGCCTCCAGTTCGCGCAGGTCCTGCAGGAACATCACGCACAGGCTGTCGACGCGCTGGTCGCTGGTGGGCGTGAGCCGCGTGCGCACCCGCACTTCGCGCGCGGCGCCGCGGGCTTGCGCCACGGGGATTTCTTCGCTTTGCGGGGCGCGGC
The DNA here is from genome assembly GCF_051144945.1 of Variovorax palleresanus. Taxonomy (NCBI): domain Bacteria; kingdom Pseudomonadati; phylum Pseudomonadota; class Betaproteobacteria; order Burkholderiales; family Comamonadaceae; genus Variovorax; species Variovorax palleresanus. The sequence goes on from NZ_JBJNVP010000002.1 coordinate 3,557,036, forward strand.
GCGCAAAGGTCTGGCGCGCCAACGCCGCCAGTGCGTGCCAGGCCGGCTGCGCATGCAGTGCAAACGGGAGGGCGAGCCGGGCCAGGCCTTGTCCGAGGATGGCGTCGGCCGCCGGATTGGCCGCATGCACCATGCCCTCGGCGTCGATCACCAGCACGCCTTCGCTCAGTGTCTCGATCACCAGGTCGTTGACCTGCGCCTGCATCTGCGCGCTGCTGCGGTTGCGCAGCGCGGTTTCTTCTTCGCGCGCGAGCCGGCGCGCCAACTCGTGCGCCAGCAGGGCCACGACGAAAAGGCCGGTGCCGGTCAGCGCCGCCTGCACGAAGCGGGTGGAGGAATCGCCGGGCTGCTGCAGCCAGTGCCAGCCCGCGTCGGCCAGCAGCAGCAGGGTGACCGTGGCCGTGGTGCCCAGGCCCACGGTCACCGTGCCGAGCACCGCGCTCATGAGCACCGGCAGCGCGAACAGCGGCGTGTAGTTGATGTTGCCGCCCTGGAGCACCTGGAGCGCGGTGAAGGTGCCGAGGTCGATGCCGATGGTGATGAACCACAGCGCCGCGAAGCCCCGGATCGGTGGCGCGAAATGCGCGTAGCGGGCGCCCAGCCAGGTGGCGATCAGGTAGCCGGCCGAAAGCGCGATGGCCAACGGTTGCATCGTCTGGCCGAGCGCCAGTGCCACGCCCTGTAGCAGTACGAGCACCACTGCAACGAAGCAGCGCGCCGCCATGAAGCCGCGCCACAAGCGCAGCAGCGCGGCGCTCTCGCTGCGCCCCGGCTCGAGCAAGTCCCAGTCGGTGGCGGCCTCGCCTTGCGGCCAGAGGGAAGAACTCATGGAGGCGCGGCGCTCGTTCAGCCGCGCTCGGCGGCCTGGCGGTGCGCCGCACTGCAGTAGACCGCGTCGCCTGGGCCCCCGATCGCGTCGCTCGCGGGCAGGTGCAAACCGCAATGGGCACAGCGCAGCATGGCCTGCGGAGCCGCCGGTGCGGCAGGCGGCCGCTGGGCGCGGGCCGCCTCCTGCTCGCGCTGGGCCTCGCGCATTTCCTCCCGGCGGTTCTTGCGCCAGAGCCAGATGGCCACCCAGAGCACCGCCAAAACGAGCAGGTACTTCATGATGTGCCGCGCGCCAGCACCACTTCGAGCACGAAGCGCGAGCCCACGTAGGCCAGCAGCAACAGGACGGAGCCGGCGTAGAGCACGCGCCGCGCCGTGCGGCCGCGCCAGCCGAAGCGCACGCGGCCGATCAGCAGCACCGCAAAGCTGATCCAGGCGAGCACCGAGAACACCGTCTTGTGGTCCCACTTCCACCCGCGGAACGACGCGCCATACAGCGTTTCGCTGAACAGCAAGCCTGCGAGCAGCGTGGCCGAAAGCAGCACGAAGCCGGCCATCACGAAGCGGAAGGTGAGCCGCTCGAGCGTGAGCAGCGGCAGGCCCGCCTGCGGCTCGGTGGCCAGGCGGATCTGCTTTTCGGCCCGCGTGATCAGCCACGCATGGACCACGGCGGCGCCGAACAAGCCATAGGACGCAATGCCGAGCGCAAGGTGCAGCGGCAGCCAGGGCGATGCCGAGACGTGCAGCGGCGTGCCTGGAAACAGCACGCCGAGCAATACGGCCGCCGCCCCCAGCCCGGCCAGCGCGCGGCGGACCTTCATCTGCGGGTACATGCTGCTTTCGACCGCATAGACGGTGAGCACCAGCCAGGCGGTAACAGAGAGCGCGGGCGCAAAGCCGAAGTGGGGCTGGCTGCCGACCAGGCCGTGGCCCAGCACCGCGGCATGCAGCAGCCACGCCAGCCCGAGGGCCCATTGGGTGGTTTTTCGGCTCAGCCGGGCACCTGCGGCAGCGGCAAACCCGTAGGCAGCCGCGGTGGCGATGCCCAGCGCCACCGCGAGTGGGGAGGGGATCGCTAAAATCATCGCTAGAGTTTATCTCCCCCAGGCGTGCGCACTTTCCTCGTGCCGCAGTAACCGGCCGATCTCCAGTTTCCGACTTTCCATTGACCCGCCGCGGCGGGCAGCAAGGCATCCCTTTCATGGCCACCGCCCTCACAGAAAAGTTCTCCCGCCTCGTCAAGACGATGAGCGGCCAGGCGCGCATCACCGAAAGCAACGTGCAGGACATGCTGCGCGAAGTGCGCATGGCGCTGCTCGAGGCCGACGTGGCGCTGCCCGTGGTGCGCGACTTCGTGGCGCGCGTCAAGGAAAAGTCGCTCGGTCAGGAAGTGCTGGGCTCGCTCAAGCCGGGCCAGGCGCTCGTCGGCATCGTGAACCGCGAACTCGCCGCCACCATGGGCGAGGGCGTGTCGGACATCAACCTTGCAGCCCAGCCGCCCGCGGTGATCCTGATGGCCGGCCTGCAGGGCGCGGGCAAGACCACCACCACCGCCAAGCTGGCCAAGCACCTGATCGAGAAGCGCAAGAAGAAAGTGCTCACCGTGTCCGGCGACGTCTACCGTCCCGCCGCCATCGAGCAGCTCAAGATGGTCACGAAGCAGGCCGGTGCCGAATGGTTCCCGAGCACGCCGGACCAGAAGCCGCTCGACATCGCGCGCGCCGCGCTCGACCATGCCAAGCGCCATTTCTTTGACGTGCTGCTGGTCGACACGGCAGGCCGCCTGGCGATCGACGAAGTGCTGATGACCGAGATCAAGCAGCTGCATGGCGCGCTCGATCCGGTCGAAACCCTGTTCGTGGTCGACGCGATGCAGGGCCAGGATGCGATCAACACCGCCAAGGCCTTCAAGGACGCGCTGCCCCTCACCGGCATCATCCTGACCAAGACCGACGGCGATTCGCGCGGTGGCGCGGCGCTGTCGGTGCGGCAGGTGACGGGCGTGCCGATCAAGTTTGCCGGCACCAGCGAGAAGATCGACGGCCTCGAGGTGTTCGACGCCGAACGCCATGCGGGCCGCATCCTGGGCATGGGCGACATCGTCGCGCTGGTGGAGCAGGTCACGGCCGGCGTCGACGTGGCGGCGGCGCAGAAGCTCGCGGCCAAGGTCAAGAGCGGCGCCGGCTTCGACCTGAACGACTTCCTCGGCCAGCTGCAGCAGATGAAGCAGATGGGCGGCCTCTCGAGCCTGATGGACAAGCTGCCGCAGCAGATGGCCGCCAAGGCCACGGAGGCCGACATGACCCGTGCCGAGCGCGACATCCGCCGCAAGGAAGGGATCATCCAGAGCATGACGCCGCTCGAGCGCCGCAAGCCCGAGTTGCTCAAGGCCACGCGCAAGCGCCGCATCGCGGCCGGCGCAGGCGTGCAGGTTCAGGAAGTGAACCGCCTGCTCAACGAGTTCGAGCAGATGCAGGGCATGATGAAGAAGATGAAGGGCGGCGGCCTCATGAAGATGATGAAGCGCATGGGCGGCATGAAGGGGATGGGCGGGATGGGCGGCCCGGGCGGTCCGAAGCTGCCGTTCTGAGTCTCCGCACACACATATATATAGACAGAAGCCCGCCGGGGCATGCCACGGCGGGCTTCGTCGCTTTCAGGTCTGCACTTCGTAGACCATGTCGTGTGCCTCGATCGGCGCCGGCAGCTCCCAGCGATGCAGCATCCGCTCGATGCCCGCGTTCGAGAGCGTCGTGTCGCGCTCGCGGTTGCGGCGCATCAGTTCCGGGTGCGGCACCTCCAGGTACACCAGCTCGATCTGCGCGTGGTACGCCCAGAGCAGGTCCAGCGTCTTGGTGCGCATCTGCTGGCTCAGGTGCGTGGCATTCCAGACGAAGCGCTCGTGCTTGCGCAGCAGCGCCTTGGCCTGATCGACGGCATGGTGCGCGGCCATGCCATCGTTTTCGCCATGCTTGAGGCCCAACTCGGCACGCGCATCGTCGAAGGACACGACCGGCCAGCCCTTGCGGTGCTGCGCCACCCAGTGGTTCTTGCCGCTCGCGGGCAGGCCGCACATCACCGTGACCTGCGCGCCCGGCTGCTGGAACAGTGGGTAGTCGGGGCTGGTGTCGGCGCCGCGGAAATAGGCAAGGCGCGTGTGTGCATCGGCCATCTTGCGCGGGCCGTTCCAGCAGCCTTCTTCCTGCGCCAGTTGCTCGAAGAGCGCGATGTCGGCCAGGCTGTCGGCGCGCTTTTCATAGTGGCGCCCGAGCATGTCGCAGCGCGCCACGCAGCACAGGTCGGGCAGACTCAGCTCCCACGAGAGCCTGTGCACCAGCCATTCGGGCCGCTCGCCCTTGCGCGAGGCGAAGGCGTGGAACGGCACCTGGTGCACCGCGATGATCCGGCACACGGCTTCGCGCAGCGCGAACGGCACGCGGGCCTTCCACATCAGCACGCGCACGTCGACTGCACCGCGGCGCGAATGGCCGGGCTGGCCGATGCGGCCGCTGGCTTCGTCGATCACGGTGGTGTCGGGCTTGGCGATGTCGTGCAGCAGGCAGGCCATGAAGAGCACGAAGCGGCCGTCGGCGTCGGCGCGCTGGAAGTGCGCGTCTGCCGTCAGCGCATCGAGCACCATGCGCGTGTGAATGCCGACGTTGCCTTCGGCGTGGTAGTACGGGTCTTGCGGCGTCTCTTCGAGGCGCAGCAGGGCCGGCAGCAGGTCGCAGCACTGGGCCCAGTCATAGCCCTGCGTGCGCATGGGGACCAGCGCGCGCAGATCGTCGTAGGTCATCGCGGCCTCCTTGTCGTTGTTGTCAGATCGATGGGGTCGCGCAGCGTGCGCAGCCCCAGGTCTTGCCAGCGCACTTGCGGCGCCGGTGCATAGAGATCCGCGCCCGGCGCGAGCTGGTTGGGCAGTACCGGCCGGCGGCTGTGGTGCGAGCCCGAGTCGAGGATGGTCTGAACGAAATCCGGACGCACCCACTTGTAGCGGCCGGTCACCTGGCCGTGCGACTCAGTCTTGAGGTACAGGCCCTCGGCCAGGTCGGACAGGTCGGTCTGTTGCCGCACCAGGTCGAGCGGCTGGCCTTCCTGCGTCACGGCTTGTTCGAAAGCCTCCTTCCAGCCAGCGCTGCGCGCGAGCGACGGTTGCACGAGCGAGCGCAATGCTTTCGCGTGGCGCGGCATCTCGCCGTCGTAGAGCACCGGAACTGAAAGGACCGGGCTGCCCTCGAGCAGCGCATGCCGCGCCGGCGTCGACAGGAAGCACTGTGCCTGCCGGTCGTAGAGGTCGAACTCCAGAAAGAACGCGGGCAGCCGGTCGTACCAGCAGCTGTGCTTCGCAAAGCACCACTCGCCGTACATCACGTAGCGGTCTTCGAGCCGCTCCAGCAGCACCGCTTCATGCGCGGCTGCCCAGTGCTTGAACAGGTTGAACTGGCGCTCGCCGGCGCCGCCCGCAAGGTAGTGGCCGCGTGACTGCAGCAGCAGTTCGCCCGCCGAGGTGAACGACACCGCCGCGTTGGCGCCATCGAGCTTTTCCTCGATGACCACGTGCTGGCCGTGCAGCGCGGACAACGGCGTCTGGCCGTCGTCGGTATCGCCGGCCTGCAGGCGCGAGCCTTCCAGATGCGCGGTACGGGGGTACTTGAGCAGCGGAATCGATGAGAGAGAAGAGAGAGGGAACACGTTGTTCTCCAGATGCAAATCAGGAAGAACCGACAACGTGCGGGAGCGAAGCTGGAAAGAGGGTCGACTTCAGCGGCCGGTGGGCCGTGCCTGGTCAGCGGGATGCGCAGCTTGGCGCCCGACATGACCAGTGAAGTGGTGTTGTCGGCGTCAGAAGGTGGTGACGGCGAATCGGGGCACTTGGCGCTCCAGGGGATCGAGGGATCCGTGGGTTGAAAAAGAAAGGCGCGATTCTAGCCACGCGCCATGAAAAAAGCCGACCCTGAGGTCGGCTTTTTGCGAGCTTGTGTCTTCAGCGCATCAGGCAGTCGCCAGCGCCGCGGGGCGCGCCAGGCGCAGCGCATGCATCCAGGCGCGGCGCAGCACGGCCGGCGAACGCGATTCCTCGGGAATCAGCAGATAGCCGCGGTCGCGCAGCGACGTGCCCAGTGCGATCTGGCTGGTCAGCACCGTGAGCGGAATGGCCAGCAGCAGCGGCAGGCCCACCGGCATGAGCCAGATCAGCGCGCTCGGATCGATCATTGCGACGCCGAGAGCCAGCGCGCCGACCACCAGGCTCATGGGAGCGAGCTGCGACATGGCGACCTTCCACGGCACCGCAGCGGCTTCGCGCGGGGGCGACTTCCAGTCGAGCTTGATGCCGGTGAGGGCGACCAGCACGAACAGCGAGTGGGCCAGCATGCGAACCGGCGCCTGCACGATGGCCAGGCCGCTTTCGAGCGCCGAGCTCTTCACCAGGCCCCACAAGCCGCCGTACTGGCGTTGCTCGCCGCGCATCAGCACGGCAGCGATGCCGAGCACGCGGGGCAGGAACAAGAGGCACAGGGTCCAGACCCACAGGCCGGCCAGTTCCGCCGGCAGCACGCTCCAGCTGGAGATCAGGCTCGAGCCGCTCAGCCACAGCGCGGTGCCGAGCGTCAGGAACGCGAGCCACAGCGGTGCCGAGACGTACGCCATGGTGCCGGTCACGAACATCGCACGGTGCACCGGGTGGATGCCGGGCTCGGCCATCAGGCGGGCGTTCTGCAGGTTGCCCTGGCACCAGCGGCGGTCGCGCTGCAGTTCGGCCAGCAGGTCTGGCGGTTGCTGTTCGTAGCTGCCGACCAGGTCGGCGCAGAGCCACACGTTGTAGCCGGCACGGCGCATCAGCGCGGCTTCGACGAAGTCGTGCGACATGATGCCGCCCGACATGCCGCCGGTGCCCTTGATGGGAGCCAGTGCGCAATGCTTCATGAAGGGCTCGACGCGGATGATCGCGTTGTGGCCCCAGTAGTGCGATTCGCCCAGTTGCCAGAACTGCATGCCCAGCGTGAACAGGCGGCCCGTCACGCGGGAAGCGAATTGCTGTGCGCGGGCATGCAGCGTCACGTGGCCGATGGCCTGCGTGGCGGTCTGGATGATGCCGGCGGTCGGATTGGCTTCCATCAGCTTGACCATCGAGGTCAGGCAGTCGCCGCTCATCACGGAGTCGGCGTCGAGCACGACCATGTAGCGGTAGTCCTTGCCCCAGCGGCGGCAGAAGTCGGCCACGTTGCCGGCCTTGCGGTGCGTGCGGCGGGTGCGCAGGCGGTAGTAGACCTCGACCTGCGGCTGGTTCGGGCTGTCGGCCAGCGCGGCGCGCAGGTCTTCCCAGGCGGCGCGCTCGGCGGCGGCGGTTTCGGGGTTGTAGCTGTCGGACAGCACGAACACGTCGAACTGCCTGGCGTGGCCGGTGGTCGCAACCGATTCGCAAGTGGCGCGCAGGCCGGCGAACACCGTGGCAACGTCTTCGTTGCAGATCGGCATGATGATCGCGGTGCGTGCTTCGGGGTTCATCGGGTGGTGGGCCACCTGCTTGACCGAGAGCGCGTGCTTGTCACCGCGCACCGAGACGTAGAAGCCCATCAGTGCGGTGACGAAGCCGGTGACGACCCAGCCCGAAAGCAGACCGTACAGGCCGATCTGGCCGTATTCGAGCCAGACGTTGTCGTAGTCGGGTTGCACGCCGGCAAACAGCGCGGACGCGATCACAGTGCTCAGCAGCGTGAGCGCCATGAATGCGAAGCGGCGCTGCGCCGCGGCACGCTGCCACGGCTGCTTGATCTGTGCGCCGGCTTCGGCGGTCTCGGCTTCCGGCTTGCCGCCGGCGCCGAGCTTGACCAGCACGGCGGTGCCCAGGCTGTTCCAGAAGCCGCGCCAGGGGCGGGGCGCCATGGAGCCGCGGTTGACCGGCGGAGCGGTCACGGCATTGGGATGGCGTTCTTCGCGCACCGGGCTGCGGTGCGAAAAGTCGGCTTCGGTCAGCACGTTCAGTTGGGAGAAGTCGTTTGGCTTCATGTGTGATTTACCAACGTTGCTTGTCGAGGGAAGGGGTGTCGCCAATGGCAGGAAAGCGCTTGATGACGCAATCCGGTTCGGCGCCGCCTGCGCTTGCGAGTGCGGCCGCCGAATGACCCGCGGCACGGGGCCGCGAGAGGGAAAACTGCTTTTGACGCAGGCCGTCGCGCTGCTGGCGCAGTGCGAAAGATGGGCTGGTGAGTGCTGTCATGCCTGTACAGGGGCAAACCCTGTGCCAGGCTGGAAAAATGCTTTCAGATCAATGACTTACGTCGATCTGAATGCGGTTTTGGCGGCTCGGGCCGTTTGGAAGGCCCCGAAACCCCTGTTTTTGTCGCCGAATCCCGACAAGCCCGGGAGGCTGGTGGAAAATAGCGTTTTGAATCAACGACTTAGGGGCGTCGCTACTCGGCGACAGGCTCACTGCCGGGAGCGACAGCGTCGGCCTTGAAGTGCCCCGGCGTGAGTTCGTGCTTCTGCAGCAGGCGGTAGAACTCGGTGCGGTTGCGGTCCGCCAGCCGGGCGGCATCGGCCACGTTGCCGTCGGTCAGCTTGAGCAGGCCGACGAGGTAGTCGCGCTCGAAGCGCTGCTTGGCCTCGGCATAGGTCTGAACCTCGACCGTCGGCACGCGCAGCGCCCGCTGCACGAGCGCCAGCGGAATCAGCGGGGAGCTGGACAGCGCGCAGACCTGCTCCACCACGTTGTAGAGCTGGCGCACGTTGCCGGGCCAGGCCGCGGTGGCCAGGGCCTTGAGCGCCTCGGGCGCGAAGCCGGAAAGCCGCTTGCCGTATTTGGTCGACAGCTTCTGCAGAAAGTGGTTGGCCAAAAGCGGAATGTCTTCGCGCCGGGCCGACAGCGGCGGCAGCGTGAGCGTGACCACGTTGAGCCGGTAGTAGAGGTCTTCGCGAAACTGGCCCGCCGCCATGGCCGCGTCCAGGTCGCGGTGGGTGGCCGAGATGATGCGCACGTCGACCTCGATCGACTGACTGGCGCCAAGCGGCCGCACCGCGCGCTCCTGCAGCACGCGCAGCAGCTTGACCTGCAGGGCAGGCGGCATGTCCCCGATTTCGTCGAGCAGCAGCGTGCCGCCGTCGGCTTGCTGGAACAGCCCCTTGTGGTTCGCATGCGCGTCGGTGAAGGCGCCCTTCATGTGGCCGAACAGTTCCGATTCGAGCAGCGCCTCGGGAATGGCACCGCAATTGACGGCCACGAAGGGCTTGTCGGCGCGGGCGCTGGCGCGGTGGATGGCGCGCGCCAGCATTTCCTTGCCGGCGCCGCTGTCGCCGCGCAGCAGCACCGAGGCGTCCGACTTCGCGACCATGCGGGCCTCGGCCAGCAGCTCGGACATGCGGTTGCTGCGGCTCACGATTTCGGCGCGCCAGCTTTCGTCGCCGGCCTTGGCGGGCGTGCTGGCCGGTGCGCCGAGCGCCAGCGCCTGGGCGATCTTGTCCAGCAGCTCGCGCCCGTCGTAGGGCTTGGTGAGGTAGGTGAACACGCCGCGCGCCGTGGCCTCGACCGCGTCGGGAATGGTGCCGTGGGCGGTGAGCAGGATCACCGGCAGCGAAGGGTGCCGCTTCCTGATTTCGTCGAACAGCTGGAGTCCGTCGCGCCCGGGCAGCCGCACGTCGCTGAGCACCAGCTGCGGATGCTCGATTTCCAACTGCGTGAGCGCGGTTTCGGCCGAGGTCACGGCCGTGACCTGGTAGCCCACCGAACTCAGCCGCATCGAGAGCAGCCGCAGCATGTCTGGGTCGTCGTCGACCACCAGCAGGCGCGCGCCGGTCGTGCTCATCGGAGGGGCCCTTTGCGCGATCGCTGGATGTTCATGGGCTGGGCTTGGTGCTGCTGGGTGGCGGAAGGGTCGGCACCGGTGCGTTGTTGGGGCGGGCGAAGCTGCGCTCGATGGCGCGCAACGCCTCGATGCGGTCGTTGAGCTGGTCGATGCGGCGCTGGCTCTCGCGCAGCTGCTGCACCTGCTTGTCGCGATCGTCCTCGACGCGGCGCTGCTCCACGTAGCGCGCGGCCAGTGCGCGCGCAAGCGGCTGCAGCGGCTGGGCCTCGGGCGAGGGGTTTGACATCACGCGCTGCAGCAGGCCCTGGGCGCGCACCAGGTCGGCCGGAACGCGCGTCTGCGCCAGCAGCAGCGCAAGCTGCATCTGCGCGGGGGGCGAATCGCCCGGGTCGCCGGCGCGGGTGATTTCGGCGCTCAGCTCGGTGCCGCCCAGCGGGCGGATCTTGTCGGCGTACGCCAGCATGGCCGCCACGGGCCCCTGGGTGATCAACGTGAAGAGCGACGCCGGCTGGGTGGCGGGCGCCTTGGGTTCGGCCTCGACCGGAACCACGCGCGGCGCCGCGGGCGGCGGAGGCAGGGCATCGGCCTCGGCGGTTGGCTTGGGCTGCGTCGTACACGCGGCCAGCAGCAGGACCAAAGGCATGGCCACCGCGCTGGACAGGGTCGAACTGCGGACGAACGGAAAAAGCATGGGTCGAAAAAAGGACAAGAGGCGGTGTTTCAGGTGGGTGCCCGGGTTCGCGGAGCTTCAGGAAGGGATCAGGCCGTGCGCGGCAGTTCGATGCGAAAGCGCGCGCCGGGCCCGCCTGGCTGCAGGGTGATGCGGCCCCCATGGGCAGCAATGTACTCCTGCACGATGGAAAGACCGATGCCGGTGCCCTTGACCGCGTGCTCGGGCTGGCGCTCGCCCCTGTAGAAAGGCTCGAAAATGCGGTCGCGGTCGCTTTCGGCAATACCCGGGCCGGCGTCGTTGACATCGATGCACGCCGAATCCGCCGTGCCGGACACCGTGATGGTGATCACGCCGCCGGGCGCCGAATAGCGGATGGCGTTCGACAGCAGGTTGGCCACCGCGGTACCCAGCTTGACACGGTCGACCGTGAGCGCAAGCGCCTCGCCTTCGGCCCGAACGCGCAGCCCGTGGGCTTGCCATTGCAGTCGCTGGGCCTCGATCTGTTCCTCGATCAGCGGCAGCAGCTCGGTGCGTTCGCGGCGCAGTTCGCGCGCCTCGAAGGCGGCCGCATTGAAGCGCAGCAGCGCCTCGATCTGCCCCTGCAGCGACACGGTGTTCTGGTTCAGGATCTGCGCCACTTCGAGCTGCGCCGGATTCAGCGGGCCCGTCACGCCGTCTTCGAGCAGCGAAACGCCTTCCCGCAGCGCGGCCAGCGGCGTCTTGAGCTCGTGCGACACATGGCGCAGGAAGCGGGCCTTGTCGGCGTCCAGCTCGGTCAGGCGCAGGCGCAGCCATTCGAGCTGCTGCGACACGCGCCGGACGTCGGCCGGGCCGCGGATGTCGATCGGTTCGTCGAGCCGGTTCTGGCCCAGCCCGACGATGGCGTGCTCGAGCCGCTTGAACGGGCGCGCGAGCCAGATGCCGAAAGCCAGCGCCAGCGAAACCGCGAGCACGCTCGCCGCCACCACCTCGCGCATCAGGCGTCGGCGCGCGTTCTCGATGCGCTTGGCGAGCGCGTCGTTCTGCATCTCGATCAGGAACTGGGCCTGCTGCGCGATGTTGGTGTTGAGCGAATCGAGATCGCGGAACTGGATGGCCATGCTGTTCTCGCGCGAGAGCGCGGTATCGGCGCTGCCGCTCATCAGGCCCTCGATCACGCCGAGCTGGGTGCGCCACATCTCGATGCCCGTGGGCGCAAGGCCGTTCCTCTCGAGCCGATCGAGCACCTGGTGCGCCTCGCGCGCGGCGTCGTCGAAGCGGCGCCGCAGCACGGCGTCGTTCAGCACCAGCGACTGGCGCCCGGCACGCTCCATGGCCGCACTGCGCTCGGCCAGCGACTGGGCCGCGCCCGAAAGCCGCAGCGCACGCGCGGCCGCATCGCGGCTCTGGGTCATGAGCGCGTCGTACTGGAACACCGAGCGCAACGCCACGCCCACCAGGAGCGCGGTGATCAAGAGGAAAGCGAAAAGAAGGAGCTGCTGGAACGAGCCCCGTGTCGACGGCCGTTTCGCCATCAGGCGGCGAGCGCGGCGGGAGCCGGCGCCGTCGACGATTCGCGCGTGGCCACTTCGCCGCGCAGCGTGTAGGCCAGCGAGCGCGTGATGCGCAGGTCGGCCATCTGCCCGACGAGGCGTGCATCGCCTTCGAAGTTGACGACCCGGTTGCACGCGGTGCGGCCCATCAGTTCGTTCGCGTCCTTGCGCGAGGCGCCTTCGACCAGCACCCGCTGCGTGGTGCCGACCAGCGCATCGCCGAAGCGGCGCACGTTGCCGTCGATCACGCGCTGCAGCGTCTGCAGGCGGGCCAGCTTCACCGCATGGGGCGTGTCGTCGTGCAGCGCGGCGGCCGGCGTGCCGGGGCGTGGGCTGAAGATGAAGCTGAAGCTGTTGTCGAACTGGCAGTCGTCGATCAGCTTCATCATCTTGGCGAAGTCTTCGTCCGTCTCGCCCGGGAAGCCCACGATGAAGTCGCTCGACAGCGCGAGTTCGGGCCGGATGGCGCGCAGCTTGCGCACCGTGCTCTTGTATTCCATGGCCGTGTAGCCGCGCTTCATGGCCATCAGGATGCGGTCGCTGCCGTGCTGCACCGGCAGGTGCAGATGCGACACCAGTTGCGGCACCTTGGCGTAGGCCTCGATCAGCCGCGGCGTGAACTCGTTGGGGTGGCTGGTGGTGTAGCGGATGCGCTCGATGCCGGAAATCTCGGCCACGTATTCGATCAAGAGCGCGAAGTCGGCAATCTCGGCCGTGTCCCCCATGCGGCCGCGATAGGCGTTCACGTTCTGCCCCAGCAGCGTGACCTCGCGCACGCCCTGGTCGGCCAGGCCCGCAATTTCCACCAGCACGTCGTCCAGCGGACGGTTCACTTCTTCGCCGCGGGTGTAGGGCACCACGCAGTAGCTGCAGTACTTGGAGCAGCCCTCCATGATCGACACGAATGCGGTCACGCCCTCGACCCGCGCGGGCGGCAGGTGATCGAACTTCTCGATCTCGGGAAAGCTGATGTCCACCTGCGGGCGCTCCAGCCGCTCGCGGTCCTTCAGCATCTCGGGCAGGCGGTGCAGCGTCTGCGGGCCGAACACGATGTCGACGTAGGGCGCGCGCGCGATGATGGCTTCGCCCTCCTGGCTGGCCACGCAGCCGCCCACGCCGATCTTCACGCCCTTGGCCTTCAGGTGCTTCACGCGGCCGAGGTCGGAGAACACCTTTTCCTGCGCCTTCTCGCGCACCGAACAGGTGTTGAAGAGGATGAGGTCGGCCTCGTCCACGTTCTGCGTCGGCTCGTAGCCTTCGGCGGCGTTCAGCACGTCGGCCATCTTGTCCGAGTCGTACTCGTTCATCTGGCAGCCGAAGGTTTTGATAAAGACTTTTTTGCTCATGGGGTGCTCTCTGGGCCTCCCGCTACGGGAAAGGCGAAATGCAGGGCGGGGCAATCGCTCCTGCGGCGCGGCGGGCGACGGCCCGCCGGCTTCTTCATTGCGTGTTGACGGTGTCGTTCGACGTGAACGGCCAGATGTTCAGGAACGGCTTGCTCAGCGACTCGCGGCTGGCCGTGGCCTCGCTCGGCGTGAGGATCCACACCTCGCGCAGCAGGCCCGCGGCATCGCGCGTGTAGTTCACCAGGTATTTCTGGCCGACGATGCCGCCCGCCATCACCAGCATGTTCTGTTCGCTGCGGATGCGGGCGCCGGGCGCCAGCCGGTCAGCGTGGCCGTCGAGTTCGACGTCGGGCGCACTGATCACCATGAACTTGCCGCGCAGCGTGCCGATGGGGAAGGTGCGCCCGCCCACCAGCGACTCGTTCTGGGTCTGTGGCCGGGGCACGTCGGCCTGGGCGGCCGCGTCAAGGGAAAAAAGGCTTGCAGCTACTGTGCAAAGCGCTATGAAAGTGAGAGCATTCGTGGGTTTCTTGCAGCGGTTCATGGGGTATATCCAGAGGCTGTGGAGCGGCGATTTTACCGAGGGGGTGAAATCCCCCTTGGCGCCCGCCACAGCGGGTTGTGCATGGGCCCTTGAAAGGCGGCTTTACTTATCTTTACGGCACTCGTGGACACTGCAAGCCGACCGCTGCTCCAATAGCTGCTGTCAGCCCAAAGTGCTCAAAAAACCATGAAGAAAAAACTCGTTCTCGCCCTTGCAGGTGTGTTGATCGTAGCCGTCGCGGGATGGTGGTGGAACGGGGCTGGCGAGCGCATGTCGGCAAAGAACGCCAAGCCGGCCAGCACGGCCGGCGGAGCGCCTGCGGGCAGTGCACCGCCCGCGCTCGTCACCCTGGCCACGGCCGAGCGGCAGGACGTGCCGGTGACGGTGCAGGTCAACGGCAGCGTGGTGTCGCTCAACAGTGTCGACCTGCGGCCGCAGGTGACCAACACGGTGGCGGCGGTGCACGTGAAGGAAGGGCAGTTCGTCAAGGAAGGCCAACTGCTCTTCACGCTCGACGACCGCAACGACCAGGCCAACCTGGCCCGCGCCCGCGCCCAGCAGAAGCGCGACGAGGCCACCATGGCCGACCTCGAGCGCCAATACAAGCGCAGCCAGGAGCTGCTGGCGCAGAACTTCATTTCAAAGAGCGCTACGGACGCCACGCTGTCGCAGCTCGAGGCGCAGCGCGCCGCGGTGGCGGCCGACCGCGCCGCCGTGCAGTCGGCGCAGGTGGCGCTCGGCTATGCCACGCTGCGCGCGCCCATCGCGGGGCGCATCGGCGCCGTCAACATCTACCCCGGCACGCTGGTGCAGCCCACGCTGTCGCTGGTCACCATCACGCAGCTCGACCCCATCGCGGTGAGTTTCCCGGTGCCCGAAGCCAACCTGCAAGACCTGCTGGCGGCGGCGCGCAGCCGCTCCAAGGTCGAGGCGCTCGTCAGCGGGCGCAAGGAGCCGCTGACCGGCGTGCTCAACTTCGTCGACAACACGGTCGACCCGCAGATCGGCACCGTGCGCGCCAAGGCGGTGTTCGACAACGCCGACCAGAGCCTCTGGCCCGGCCAGTTCGTCGGTACGCGCATCACGGTGCGCACCCTGTCCGGCGCCACGGTGGTGCCGGCGGCGGCGCTCATGATGCTGTCCGACGGTGCTTCGCTCTACGTGGTCGACGAGGCCAAGGACGCCAAGCGCCGCAAGGTGCAGGTGCTCTACACCTTCGGCACCAAGGTGGCGGTGAGCGGTGTCGCGCCGGGCGAGCAGGTGGTCATCGAGGGCAGCCAGAACGTGCGCCCGGGCGGCAAGGTCCGCATCGACAAGAAGGCCGCACCGGCCGGCACCACCGGGGCCACGCCGGGCAGCGCGGCCTCCTCGGACACCCAGACTCCGCGGGAACGCGCATGAACATCTCGGAGCTCTGCATCCGTCGTCCCGCGATGACGGTGCTGCTGTCCGCCGCCGTCGTGGTGGCGGGCATCTTTGCGTACTTCAGCATCCCGGTCGCCGCGCTGCCGAGCTACAACACGCCGGTCATCAACGTGAACGCGCAGCTGCCGGGCGCAAGCCCGGACACCATGGCGTCGTCGGTCGCGCTGCCGCTCGAGAAGCAGTTCTCGACCATTCCGGGCCTGCAGACCATCAGCTCGGTCAACACGCAGGGCGTGAGTTCGATCACGCTGGAATTCGTCAGCAGCCGCGACATCGACGCCGCCGCCGTCGACGTGCAGGCCGCGCTGCTGCGCGCCCAGCGCCAGTTGCCGCAAGAGCTTACGCAGCTGCCTTCGTACCGCAAGGTGAATCCGGCCGATGCGCCGGTGCTGTTCATCGCGCTGATCTCTCCGTCGATGAACCCGTCCGAGCTCAACGACTATGCCGAGAACCTGATCTCGCCCACGCTCTCCACCATCGACGGCGTGGCGCAGGTGGGCGTGTATGGCCGCAAGGCCTTCGCGGTGCGCATCAAGGCCAATGCCGACCTGCTCAATGCGCGCAACATCACGCTCGACGAACTGGCCAAGGCCGTGAACTCGGCCAACGCCAACACGCCGGTCGGCACGCTCGACGGACCGCGCCAGACGCTCACCATCCAGGCCAACCGGCAGCTCACCAAGGCGGAAGATTTCGCCAAGCTGATCGTCGGGCAGCGCAACGGCGCGCCGGTGCGGCTCGACGAAGTGGCCACCATCGAGGACAGCTTCGAATCGGTCAAGACCGCGAGCAGCTTCAACGGCCAGAGCTCCATTTCGCTCGCCGTGCAGCGCCAACCCAATGCCAACACGGTGGAGGTGGTGGACGCAGTGCGCGCGCTCATTCCGCGCTTCAAGGCTGAGCTGCCGCAATCAGTAGAGATCCACATGGTGAACGACCGCTCGCTGTCCATTCGCGAGGCCGTGCACGACGTGCAGCTCACGCTGCTGGGCACCATTGCGCTGGTGGTGCTGGTGATCTTCCTGTTCCTGCACCGGCTGGTGGCCACGCTGATTCCCGCCGCCACCATTCCCATCTCGCTGATCGGCGCGGTGGCGCTGCTCTATGCCTTCGGCTACAGCCTGGACAACGTCTCGCTGCTGGGCATCACGCTGGCCGTGGGCCTGGTGGTGGACGACGCGATCGTGGTGCTCGAAAACATCATGCGCTACGTCGAGAAGGGCATGGAGCCCTTTGCCGCGGCACTGCGCGGCGCGCGCGAGGTGGGCTTCACCATCATTTCGATCTCGATCTCGCTGGTGGCGGTGTTCATTCCCATCTTCTTCATGCCGGGCGTGATCGGCCTGCTGTTCCATGAGTTCGCGGTGGTGGTGGCGCTGGCGGTGCTGGTGTCGGCCGTCGTCTCGCTCACGCTGGTGCCGATGCTCGCGAGCCGGCTGCTCAAGCACGTGCCCCGCAAGGAAGGCGTGCTCGACCATGAAGAGGAGCATCCGGAGCCCGGCACCGCCATTGGCCGCGCCTTCGAGCGCGGCTACCGCTGGGTGCATGGCAGCTACATGCGAACGCTCGACTGGACGCTGGGACACCGCATGGTGATGCTGCTGATCGCCGGCAGCACCTTCATCGTCACCGCGTGGCTGTTCGTCTCCATTCCGAAGGGCTTCTTTCCCGAGGAAGACATCGGGCAGATCCAGATCACCACCGAAGCGGCCGAGGACATTTCCTTCACCGCCATGAACGCGCTGCAGGAACGGGTGGCCGCGTCGCTCCTGGCCGACCCGAGCGTGGCCTACGTGAACTCGTTCGTCGGCGTGGGTGGCCCCACGGCCACGCAGAACGCCGGCCGCCTGTTCGCCGTGCTCAAGCCGCGCGGCCAGCGTCCCAAGATGGCCGTGGTGCTCGAGTCGCTGCGCCAGCGTTTTCGCGAGATTCCGGGTATTGCGGTCTACATGCAGCCGGTGCAGAACCTGCGCCTGGGCGGCCGCCAGAGCAAGGCGCGCTTCCAGTACACGCTGCAAAGCGTGAACGCGGGCGAGATGGTGCCCTGGGCCACGCGGCTCATGGAGCGCATGCGCGCCGACCCTGTCTTCCGCGACGTCACCAGCGATTCGCAGAACCGCGGCCTGCAGGCCACGCTGGAGGTCGACCGCGACAAGGCCGGCGTGCTGGGCGTGGCCGTGGGCGACCTTCGCACCGCGCTCTACAACGCCTACGGCGACCGGCAGATCGGCAGCATCTACGGCGCGAGCAACACCTACCAGGTGATTCTCTCGGCCTCCGACAATGACCGCCAGTTCGAGGACGACATGTCGCGCCTGTCGGTGCGCAGCACCACGGGCCGGCTGGTGCCGCTCTCGGCCTTCTCGACCGTCCAGCGCACCGTGGGACCGACCTCGGTCAACCACCAGGGCCAGCTGCAGGCGGTGACGGTGTCGTTCAACCTCGCGCCCGATGTGCCGCTGGGCAACGCGACCGCGAAGATCGACCAGTTCAAGGAAGAGCTGAAGATGTCGCCGTCGATCATCACCACCTACGGCGGCGATGCGGCGGTGTTCCAGAGCTCGCAGTCGAGCCAGGCCGTGCTGCTGGTGCTGGCCGTGCTGGTGATCTACGTGCTCTTGGGCGTGCTGTACGAAAGCTACATCCACCCGCTGACCATCCTGGCCGGGCTGCCGTCGGCCGCCGTGGGCGCGTTGCTCTCGCTCAAGCTCTTCAGCTTCGACCTGACGCTGATCGCCACTATCGGCATCCTGCTCCTGATCGGCATCGTGAAGAAGAACGCGATCATGATGATCGACTTCGCGCTCGACGCGCAGCGCACCGAAGGCATGAAGCCGGTGGATGCGATCCGCGAGGCCTGCCGGCTGCGCTTCCGCCCCATCATGATGACCACGCTGGCCGCGCTCATGGGTGCGCTGCCGCTCGCATTGGGGCTGGGCGCCGGCGCCGAACTGCGCCAGCCGCTGGGCGTGGCGGTGGTGGGCGGCCTCATCTTCTCGCAGGTGATCACGCTCTACATCACGCCCGCGATCTATCTTGCGCTCGACCGCTACAGCGGTACCGGGCCGATGGTCGAACTGCCGGGCGAGGCGACAAAGGCCGAGGCCGGTGGTGCCGCCGCGGGGCACGCGGCCTCCTCGCACGCCTAGGTCGTTGTTTCGTCGAGGATGTCGTCGTCCGCCGCCAGGTGGGCGGTGTCGCTCCAGCCCACCAGGCTGAAGCCCTCGGGCGTCCACAGCATGCGGTTGATGGCTGCGTTGCCGAGCTGCCAGGTGCGCGGCGCCTGCAGCTCCTGGCGCGTGGCGGCGCGGTAGAGCACGTCCATCACGCCGCCGTGCGCCACCAGCGCCACCAGCTGGCCCGGATGGCGTGCGGCCAGTTTCGACGCAATGCGCGTCACGCGCTCGCGAAACACCAGCAGGCTCTCGCCGCCCTCGGGTTCGAACTCGGGATCGCGCTCGCGCCAGCGCCTGGCCTGGTCGGGCAGGGTGGCCTCGATCTCCGCGAAGCTCATTCCCTCGAAACGGCCGAAGGCGCGTTCGCGCAGGCCAGGCTCGGGGTGCACCGTGAGGCCGTGGGGCTGGGCGATCTCCTGCGCGGTCTGCCAGGCGCGCGACAGGTCGCTCGCGTAGATCGCGCCGATGTCTTCGTGCGCCAGCGCCTGCCCCACGCGCCGGGCCTGCCAGAGGCCGGTGGCGTTGAGTCCGACGTCGAGCTGGCCCTGGATGCGAGTGTCGACGTTCCAGGCGGTCTCGCCATGGCGAACGGCAATCAGGCGGGTGATTTCTTCCATCTGCCGGGATTCTAGAAGCGCGTCATTTCTTCGCTGTCGACAGCTCGATGTTCACGCGGCGCTCGCCCTGCGGCGGATTCGGGAACCCCTGCAGCGCGGCCTGGAACATCACCGGCAGGATGGTCGAGCTCACGTTGTACGGCCCGTCGTTGCGGGCCCGCGTTTCGTAGACCACGCGGTTCGAGCCGATGTCGCGCAGCACGATGCTCACTTCGCGCTCATACCAGGGGTTGGCCGCGGGCGGGATGAAGCCAGGTCCACCGTACCAGCCGCCGCCATACCAGCGGCGCGCGTAGCCGTGGTAGCCATAGCCATAACCTCCCCAGGGGCCGTCGAAGAGCCACGGGTCCGCCCAGGGCGAAAGGCCGACCGACACGCGCGCGCCGATCTGCGCGCTGTACTGCGGCCTGGCGTCGTCGCGGCGCAGGCCGACTTTCTCGAGTGCCGCGGCGGCCATCGCCTCGAGCGATTCCTGCCGGGCGGCGTCGGCCTGCTGCGACGGCAGGCGATCGAAACGGTAGGTGGCGCCGGGCGGCACCGCGGCGAGCGACGAAAAACTCTTCACATCGCTGTCGACCACCCAGGAGGTGGCGCAGCCGCTCAGCAATGCTGCCAAAAAGAGAGCAAAAAACGCACGTTTCATGAGGATCTCCGGGCTCCGTGGCCCAAAATTCCCCTGGGTTGCCCGCTCAGCCCTGGAGGATGCGCAGGGCTGCAGGTGCCTGGGAGAGCAGGTCGAAAGAAGGCGTGTCGAAGGCCTTGTCGCCGTCTTCGTCGGCCACGCCGGTGGCCTTCAGACCCTTGAAGTCGTGCCGCGTTCCGTCGAGCAGGTGGGAGGGCACCACGTTCTGCAGCGCGGTGAACATGTTCTCCACGCGGCCGGGGTGCTTCCTGTCCCACTCGCGCAGCATTTCGCCGACCTGCTTGCGCTGCAGGTTTTCCTGGCTGCCGCACAGCGTGCACGGAATGATCGGGAACTCGCGGTGCTGCGCCCAGCGCACCAGGTCTTTCTCGGCCACGTAGGCGAGCGGGCGGATCACGATGTGCTTGCCGTCGTCGCTCACCAGCTTGGGCGGCATGCTCTTGAGCTTGCCCGCGAAGAACATGTTGAGGAAGAAGGTCTGCAGCATGTCGTCGCGGTGGTGGCCGAGCGCCACCTTGGTGGCGCCGAGCTCGTCCGCCACGCGGTACAGGATGCCGCGGCGCAGCCGGCTGCACAGGCCGCAGGTGGTCTTGCCCTCCGGAATCACGCGCTTGACGATGCTGTAGGTGTCCTGGTTCTCGATGTGGAAGTCCACGCCGAGTTCGCTCAAATACTTTGGCAGCACTTCTTCCGGAAAGCCGGGCTGCTTCTGGTCGAGGTTGACCGCGACGATGTCGAAATGGATCGGTGCGCGCGCCTTGAGCTTGAGCAGGATGTCCAGCATGGCGTAGCTGTCCTTCCCGCCCGAGACGCACACCATGACCTTGTCGCCCTCTTCGATCATGTTGTAGTCGACGATGGCGCGCCCCACCTCGCGGCACAGGCGCTTTTCGAGCTTGTGCGTCTCGCGTTCGATCTTCAGCGAATTGGCAGGGGTGGCGCCGGCGACGGGCGCCTCGTCGATCCAGACGGCGTTCATGGGTGGGCTACTTCAGGCAGGACAGGGGGAGGAGGGCCCCGATTTTGCCTTGGATCACCATTCCCCGGCTTCCATGCGGATAGCCACCTCGCAGTCGTCGAAGATTTCGAGCTTGGCGATCTTCACCCGAACGCCGACCACGCCGGGCAGCTGCAGCAGGCGCTGGGCGAGCTTGCCGATGAGGGTTTCGAGCAGGTTCACGTGCTCGGCCGTGCACTCGTCGATGATGATGCGGCGCACCTTGCGGTAGTCCAGCACGTGAAAGATGTCGTCGTCCTTCGGCATCAGCGGCTGCGCGCCCAGATGCAGCTCGGCATCGACCTGGATCGGCTGCGGCGCCGTCTTTTCCCGGTCGAGGATGCCCAGGTTGGCGTCGAAGCGAAGCCCTTGAAGGGTGAGGGTCTGGCGGCCGATGGGGGTAGAGGGCATGGGGGGCTCACATCAGCGAGAAGTCGCGGTCGAATTTCATGAGGTGCTGGCCCCCGTCCACCAAGAGCGTGGTGCCGGTGATCGAGTTGTTCTCCAGCGCGAACTTCACCGTGGCCGCCACGTCGGCCGGCGTCGAAGAGCGGCCCAGCGGCGACAGCTTGTGCAGCTGTGAAAACTTGGCCTCATCGAGCATGTGGCTCGGCAGCGTGAGGCCGGGCGCTACGCCCACCACCCGCACGCGCGGCGCCAGCGCCATGGCCAGCATGGGCGTGGCCGCTTCGAGTGCGGCCTTGGACAGCGTGTAGCTGAGAAAGTCGGGGTTCGGGTTCCAGAGCTTCTGGTCGAGCAGGTGCACCACCGCGCCCTGCGCGTCACGCAGCGCCAGATGGTCGCGCAGCGCCTGCGCCAGCAGGATGGCCGCGCCGGTGTTGCTGCGCGCGTGGCGCTCCATCAGCGCGTAGCTGAAGCTGGCCGCATCGTCGTGCTCAAAGAGGGCCGCGCTGTGGACCACGGCATCGACCCCGCCGAAATGCGCCGCCACGCGCGGCAGCAAGGCGCGGGTGGCGCCTTCGTCGAGGAGGTCGGCCTCGAAGACCGCCGAACTGCCCGAGAGGCCCGCGCAATCGGCCGCCGTTTGCTCGGCCTCGGCGCGCGAGCTGCGGAAGTGCACCGCCACCTGCCAGCCCCCCGTGGCGAGCGCCAGTGCGATCTCGCGGCCCAGCCGCCGTCCGGCACCCGTGACCAGGACGATGCGGCGGGCCGGCGTAACAGGAGATGGAGGCACTGTGCTCATGCGGAGAGAGAAGGGAGAATCGGGGGGTGACGACAAAGACGACGAACAGTTTACCCATCGCCCTCGATACCTTGATTGCCCGCGCCGTGGATCGCGCCGGCGGATGGATCGGCTTCGACCGCTTCATGGCGCTGGCCTTGTACGCGCCGGGGCTGGGCTACTACGCCAACAGCTCCGCCAAGTTCGGCCACATGCCGTCTTCGGGCAGCGACTTTGTGACGGCGCCCGAACTCACGCCCATGTTCGGCCAGGCGCTCGCGGCCCAGGTGGCCGAGGCACTGGAAAAGACCGGTACCGACACCGTCTGGGAATTTGGCGCCGGCTCGGGCGCGCTGGCGGTGCAGCTGCTGCACGCGCTCGACGAAATGGGCCGCGGCGACGTGCGCTACCGCATCGTCGACCTCTCGGGCACCTTGCGCGAACGGCAGCAGCAGGCGCTGGTGCGCTACGCCGACCGCGTCGATTGGCTCGGCGAGCTGCCGGAGTCGATGCAGGGCGTGGTGGTCGGCAACGAAGTGCTCGACGCAATGCCGGTGCAGCTGCTGGCGCGCGTGGGCGGCCAGTGGCACGAGCGCGGCGTGGTGCGCAATGCCAGCGCCGATGGTTGGACCTGGGCCGATCGCACCACCGAACTCCGGCCGCCGTTCGAGGTGCTGGGCGACCACGACTACCTGACCGAAATTCATCCGCAGGCCGAGGCCTTCGTCGCCACACTGGCGGACCGTCTGGCGAAAGGCGCGGCCTTTTTCATCGACTATGGTTTTCCGGAACGCGAGTACTACCACCCGCAGCGCCACATGGGAACGGTGATGTGCCACCGTGCGCACCAGGCCGATGGCGATCCGCTGTCCGACGTGGGCTACAAGGACATCACGGCGCACGTCAACTTCACTGGCATCGCCCTCGCGGGACAGGAAGCGGGGTTCGAGGTGCTGGGCTACACGAGCCAGGCGCGGTTTCTGCTGAACTGCGGGTTGCTTGCGAGGATGGAGCAGGGCTCTACTGCGGAGCGGGGAATGGCGGCTCGGCTCATTCATGAGCATGAGATGGGGGAACTGTTCAAGGTGGTGGGGTTTGCTGTTGGTGAGCCTTGGGATGCGATGGGGTTTGTGGAGGGGGATCGGAGTCATACGCTCTGACTCTTTGGGCTGTTGGCCTTGTTTGCTTCCCGAGGCCGGGACTCGCCCCGGCGGGCGACTCACTTTCTTTTGCTTCGCCAAAAGAAAGTAAGCAAAGAAAAGGCGACCCCACTGTCTGCGACCCTTCGCTTCGCTGCGGGCAACCTGCGGTGCTCGGGTTTCGCGGGGTCTCGCAGAACTCGCTTCGCTCAAACAGCTGCGAGCCCTGATCCGCGAAACCCTGCGCTCCTCGGCGCATACAGAGGGGCTTGGAGACCGAACGGGCCTTTGCTTCGCTCGGCCACCAGGCCACCGCGGCGCTATGCGCCGCGGTGGTTGGTATTGGCGTGGGCTTCGGTATTGGCTGTTGGGGTTGGGGCCGAGCGAAGCGATGGCCTGTCGGCTCCCACCCCTTCTGTATGCGCCGAGGAGCGCAGATGCAGGCGGGATCAGGGCCGCAGCTGTTTGAGCGAAGCGAGTTCTGCGGACCCCCGCCGGAGTCGAGCACCGCAGGTTGCCCGCAGCGCAGCGGAGGGACGCAGACAGTAGGGGTCGCCTTTCTTTGCTTACTTTCTTTGGCGAAGCAAAGAAAGTGAGTCGCCCGCCGGGGCGAGTCCCGGCCTCGGAACCCAAAAAAAAGATCCGCAAATAAGCTACCAACGAAGAGTTCGTTGATCAAACGCCCCGCGAAACCTACATTGGCGGAATGACCGCTTCTTCAAAGACCGAAGCCCCTCCGCAGCACTTCGAAGTGCGCCCCTTCCCCGCCCCCGTAGGCGCAGAAATCCTAGGCCTGGACATCTCCAAGCCCATCAACGACGAAGATTTCGCCCGGATCCATCGCGCTCACCTCGACCACCACGTCCTGGTATTCCGCAATCAGCAGATCACCCCCGCCGAGCACATCGATTTCAGCAGTCGCTTCGGCCCGCTCGAAATCCACGTGCTGCACCAGTTCCATCTGAAGAACCATCCCGAGATCCTGATCGTCTCCAACATCAAGGAAAACGGCGAGCCCGTCGGCCTCGGTGACGCGGGTGCCTATTGGCACTCCGACCTCTCCTACAAGCCCCAACCGAGCCTCGGCTCCCTGCTGCATGCGCAGGAGCTGCCGAGCGAGGGCGGCGACACGCTCTTCGCCGATCAGCACCTCGCCTGGGAAGCGCTCGGCCCGGATCTGCAGCAACGCATCCTGCCGCTCCAGGCCGAGCACAGCTACCTTGCCAAGTATGAAGAGCTGCGCGCCAAGAACCCGTGGCGGCCGAAGCTCTCGCAGGCGCAGGTCGACCAGGTCACGCCCGCCGTGCAGCCGGTGGTGCGCACCCATCCCGAGACGGGCCGAAAAGCGCTGTTCGTCAGCGAGCATTTCACGACGGGCATCGTCGGCCTGCCGCAAGAGGAGAGCGACGCGCTGCTGGCCGAGCTGTTCGCGCACAGCGTGAAGCCCGAGTTCGTGTACCGGCACCGGTGGGCGCCGCACGACCTGGTGTTCTGGGACAACCGCTCGCTGATGCACCTGGCGGCCGGCACGCCCGACCACCTGCGCCGCCGGCTGAACCGCACCACCATCGCTGGCGACACGCCGTTCTGAAAAGGGACGCCGGCCCGATCGTTTTCAGCTGGCGGCAGGCTTGCCACCGCCCTTGCGCAGCGTGCGCAGCTCAGCGGTGAGGAATTCTTTGGCGTCCCTCACCGCACCGTTCGGCATCTTCACCTGGTAGGGCTTGCCGGTTATCTCGGAGCGCGACGCGCAGCGGTCGATGAAGTCTTCCGCGGTGACGATCTCGTCTTTGAAGTGGTCGAACTTGGCTTGCATGTGCTTCGCGGCGTCGGCGGCGTTGTGCTCGTCGCCATTGCGCATGAAGGTCATCGTCTTCATGTTCGAAACGCGCAGGATCAGCGTGTCGATGAGCTTCTGCTCCGATGCGGAAGGGGTGGCCTGCGCCAGCGCGGCCACCGCCGCGAGCAAAATTGCGAACAGGGCGGTGCGAAAAAGTCGGAATGAGGACGGCATGGATAAGCGGGAGTTCGGCCCATGCTAGGTCCAGGGCCCCTGGCATGTCAAACCGGCCCGCCTCGGGTCTAATTGCAGTTTTTGGCACGCGTGACTTCTCAATGAGCCCCCCGACCCCCGATCTCCTGTCGATTGCCAATGCGCTGGCCGACGCGGCCGCCGCGCAATCGATGCATTACTTCCGCACGCCGCTCGACATCGTCACCAAGGCCGATGCGAGCCCCGTGACCCTGGCCGACCGCGCCGCCGAAACGGCCATGCGCGAGATCCTGGCCGAGCGTGCCGCGGCCGATGGCATCTTCGGCGAGGAGCACGGCCTCGAGCGGCTCGACGCCGAGCGCGTCTGGGTGCTCGATCCGATCGACGGCACGCGCAGCTTCATCACCGGATCACCGCTGTGGGGCACGCTGATCGGCGTGCTGCAAGGCGAGCGCGTGGTGCTTGGCATGGTCGACATGCCGGTACTGAAAGAGCGCTGGATCGGCCAGGCCGGCAAGGGCGCCACGCGCGACGGCCAGCCGGTGCGCGCAAGCAGCTGCACCGAGGTAGCCAAGGCGCGCATCGTCACCACCTCGCCCGACATCTTCGCGCCGGACGATTGGCAGGCCTTCGACCGGCTCAGCCGGCAGTGCGCGATGCGGCGCTTCGGCGGCGACTGCTATGGCTACGCCCAGCTGGCCGGAGGCACCATCGATCTGGTGGTGGAAACCGGCCTGCAGCCCTACGACTACCTCGGCCCCGCGGGCCTGATCGAGGCCGCGGGCGGCGTCATCACCGACTGGCATGGCCAGCCGCTGGGGCTCGAATCCGACGGCCGCGTGATTGCCGCCGCCACGCCCGAACTCCACGCGCAGGCGATGGCCATCCTCGCGGCGCAGGCTTGAATCGGCCTAGACTGTTTCCATGATCCGCTGGCTGATCGTCGTCGTCCTTGCCCTGGTGCTCATGAGCGGCCTCACCGCCTGGCTGCGCCGGTTCGGCTTTGGGCGGCTGCCCGGGGATTTCGAATTTCACGCCTTCGGCCGAGACTGGCAGCTGCCGATCTCGAGCACCCTGGTGCTCAGCATGATCGCGGCGCTGGTGGCGCGCTTCATTTAGCTAGCGCAACCGATGAACCCAACGTCCGAAAAGAGAAGAACCACGCAATGAGAGTCTGCGTCGACATCGGCGGCACCAAGGTGGCCGTGAGCCTTTCCCCCTCGAGCGATGCGCCGCTGCTTGGCCGCCGCAGCGAGCCGACCGCCAAGACCGGCGACAACGATGCCGTCGCCGTGCAGATCATCCGGATGATCGAGGAAGCCTGCGCCGAACACGGCGTCGATGCCGCCTCGATCGATCGCGTGGGCGTGTCGTCGACCGGGCCCTTCGAGCTGCGTGACGGCCTGGTGGAACTCGCCACGCCGAACATCTGCGGCGGCATTGCGGGCCCGGCGCGCGGCCTGCCCAACAACTGGATGACGGCAATCATCGAAGCACCGCTGGCCCGGCGCTTCGGCAGCGTGCGGGTCGAGAACGACGCGGTGGCGGCGCTCGAGGCCGAGCGCCAGTGGGGCGCTCTGCAAGGGCTGGACCACTGCGCCTACGTCACCTGGAGCACCGGCGTGGGCGTGGGCCTGTGCGTCGATGGCCGTGCGCTGCGCGGCAAGAACGGCAACGCGGGGCATGCAGGCCACAGTTTCGTGGCGGACGACGCCAGTGGTGCGCTCTGCGGTTGCGGCAACCTCGGCGACGTGGAGGCACTGGTGGCGGGCAATTCCATTGCGCGGCGCCTGGGGCAGCCGGCGCCCGAGCTGTTCGCGGCCGCGTCGGGCGGAGAAGCCCACGCCGTCGAGATCGTCGATGCCTTGTGCCGTGTCATGGGCCGGATGATCTACAACCTGGTGGCCACGCTCGATCTCCAGCGCATCAGCCTGGGCGGCAGCGTGTTCTGGCACCACCGGGACTTTCTGCTGCCGCGGCTGCAGGCGCAGGTCGACGGCAAGCTGCTGCCGCTCACGCGCGGCGTGATGCTGGTGCCCGCCGGGCTCGGCGAAAAGGTCGGCGACTACGCCGCTCTTGCGCTGCTCGACTGAAGCCTGCGTGCTTCGGGCGGTGAGGGGGACGGTGCCGTCCCTGCGCCGGTGCCGCCGCGGCTCAGCGTCTCGATGATCTGGCCCAGCCGGCGCAGGCCGGTGTCGACGGCTTCACCGTAAGGCCAGCCGCAATTGATGCGCAGGTAGTGGTCGAAGCGCGACGAGTTGGAGAACAGCGTGCCGGGCGCCACCACGATGCGCTCGACCAGCGCTGCATCGAAGACCCTCGAAGATGAAAGCCGCTCAGGCAGCTCGACCCACAGTTGCAGTCCGCCGGGCGGCAGGTTGATGCGCGTGCCGGCGGGAAAGTAGCTGGCAATTGCATCGGCGGTCTGCTCGCGCTGCGTCTTGAGGCAGCCGCGCAGATGGCGCAGATGGCGGTCGTAGGCGCCGGTGCCCATGAAAAGACCCGCCGCGCCTTGCGAGAGCCCTTCGTTGTTGCGCGTCTGCGCAAACTTGAGCATCTCCACCCGCGCCTGCCAGCGTCCGGCCGTGATCCAGCCCAGCCGCAGGCCGGGCGCAAGAATCTTGTGCAGCGAGGCGCAATGGATCACGTTGCCGCTGGTGTCCCACGACTTGAGCGCGCGCGGCGGCGTTGGGGCGTCGACCAGTTCGCTGTAGGTGTCGTCCTCGATCAACGGAATGGCATGCCGCTCGCACAGTTGCGCCAGCCGGGCCTTGTGGGCGTCGGGCATGACGCTGCCCAGCGGGTTCTGCAGGTGCGGCACCACCACCACGGCCTTGATGTTGTCGTAGGCGCTGATCGCAAGCTCCAGCGCCTCGATCGACAGGCCGGTCTGCGGGCTGGTCGGGATCTCCAGCGCGCGCATGCCGAGGCTTTCGAGCACCTGCAAAAGGCCATAGAAGGTGGGCGACTCCACCGCCACCGTGTCGCCCGGCTGCGCCACGGCGCGCAGCGCGAGGTTGAGCGCCTCGATGCAGCCGTTGGTGACCAGGATGTCGTCCGGCGAGATCGCCATGCCCACGCGCAGGCTGCGCTGCGCGAGCACCTCGCGGAACTGGCGATGGCCTTTCAGCGGCGACGCGACTGTCAGCATCTCGGGCTGCTGGCGCAGCATGCGCGTCATCGCATTGCGCAGCGCCTCGGCGGGGTAAAGCTCCGGCGCGCCGCGCGCGATCGAGAGATTGAGCTTTTCGGCAATCTGCCGCCGGCGCGCCACGAAGTCCGACACCTTGGCGTGGATGCCCACGTACTGCGCCGGATCCGGCGGCACGCCGGCTGCGGGCTCCTCCATCGGCGCAATGGCCAGCCGCCGCGGCCGGCGCACGAAGTACCCCGAGCGGTCCCGCGCCTCGACCCATCCGTCGCTCTCCATCGTGCGGCACAGCTGCAGCGCGGTCGAAAGGCTGATGTCGTGCAGGCGCATGAGGCTGCGCAGCGAAGGCAGCTTGTCGCCTTGCTTGAGCGAGCCGGTGTGGATCGCGTCCACGTAGTGCGCGGCGAGCTGGCGGTAGAGCGGTAGCGAGTCCATGGCGTCGATGCTCCCTCTATCGCGCATCGGAAAACAGATGCAGTTGCAAAGGAAAACGACCATAACAGATGCGCCGTGCCCGCCACTGTTCCGGTGCGAATCGCCTTGCCGTGTGCCTGTTTTTTGAGCGCCCGAATTCCTACGATGACCGCATCAACTCCGGAAGGTGCGTCCATGTCCCCCCTCACTCTCGACCGACTGCCCGATACGGTCTCCCTGCAACCGGGCCAGGCCTTGCGCACCTCGCTCGATCCCGCCACCTGGCTCGAGATGCTGGAGGGCAGCGCCCAGCTCGTGTCGCCGCCTTCATGGTTCGGCGACACCGTGTTCACCGTGAAGACCGCGCTGGCCGAAGGCGACGTGCATCGCCTGGAACGCGGCGGCTGGATCGAGCTGTCGGCGCTCACGCCGGTGCGGCTGCGGGTTCATGCGCCGCAACAGGCGCCGGCACCGGCGGCCCGGCCTGCCGAGACCCGGCCCGTGATGCGTCTGGTGCGGCTCTTGACCGGCACCTGAACGGGCTGCCGCGTTCTGTCTGGCTAGCGCTGGCTCGCGGCGTGTCGCAGCGCTTCGAGAAAGGTGCGCCGCCACCAATGGATGTCCTGCTCGCGAATGCGCGACAAGAGCTTCTGGTGCCGCTCGCGCCGCTCTTCCAGCGGCATCTGCAGCGCCTGCTGCACGGTTTCGGCCGTGCCGTGCGTGTCGTACGGATTCACCAGCAGCGCCTCCTTCAGCTGCTCCGCCGCGCCGGCAAAGCGCGACAGCACCAGCACGCCCGGGTCGGCCGGGTCTTGCGCCGCGATGTATTCCTTGGCGACGAGGTTCATGCCGTCGCGCAGCGGCGTCACCAGGCCGACCGCCGCCGCGCGGCACAGCCCCGGCACGCGCTTGCGCGCCACCATGCGGTGGATGTAGCGCACCGGCATCCAGTCGAGCTCGCCGTAGTCGCCATTGATGGCGCCGCACAGCGACTCGAGCTCGCGCCGGATGTCGCCGTAGGCATCGACCGTTTCGCGCGTGGGGGACGCAATCTGGATCAGCGTGGCGCTGCGCCGGTTCTCGGGGTAGTTGGCCAGCAGTTCGCGAAAAGCCCGCACCCGCTGCGGAATGCCCTTGGAGTAGTCGAGCCGGTCGATGCCCAGCAGCAACCGGCGCTGCGAATATTCGCGCTTCATGGTCTCGAACATGTCGCGCGACTCTTTCGCGTGCGTGAGCGCCGCGAACTCGTCGACGTCGATGCCGATGGGAAAGGTACTGCAGCGCACCGTCTGTCCGTAGGCGCGGTACATCTCGTCGCCCAGGTATTCGCCATGCGCCTCGTTGCGCACGTAGTGCTCGAAATGCTGCACGTCCTGCTGCGCCTGGAAGCCGATCAGGTCGTAGGAGAACAGCGAGCGCATGAGCCATTCATGCTGCGGAACGGCCGCGATGATGATCTGCGGCGGCAGCGGAATGTGCAGGAAGAAGCCGATGCGCTGCCTGCAGCCCATGGCGCGCAACTCGGCCGCGAGCGGCATCAGGTGGTAGTCGTGGATCCAGATGATGTCGTCGTCCTTCAGGAGCGGCATCAGCTTGCGCGCGAACAGCTGGTTCACGCGCCGGTAGCCGCCGATGAAGCCGGCATCGAAATGGGCGAGGTCGAGTCGGTTGTGGAACACCGGCCACAGCACGTCGTTGCTGTAGCCCAGGTAGTAGCTGTCGTGGTCCTCGCGGCTCAGGTCGATGGTGGCCAGGGTGACCTTGCCGGCCTGCAGCACGTGCAGCTCGCCTTCGCCCGTGGGGCCGTCCTCGACGATCTGGCCGCTCCAGCCGAACCACAGGCCGCCGCTT
Source organism: Variovorax palleresanus (assembly GCF_051144945.1). Lineage (NCBI taxonomy): Bacteria > Pseudomonadati > Pseudomonadota > Betaproteobacteria > Burkholderiales > Comamonadaceae > Variovorax > Variovorax palleresanus. The sequence goes on from NZ_JBJNVP010000002.1 coordinate 3,587,349, forward strand.
TGCTGCAGGCTTTCGCCGAGCGCAACGGCCAGGCCGCCCGCGGCCGGCTTGCGTGGATCCGCCACGCGGTTCGAAACCACAACCAAGCGGCTCATATGCAGGAGTCCCAGGGAGCCGACAGCCGCACGGCCGCATTGATGATGCCGACCATCGAATAGGTCTGCGGAAAGTTGCCCCACATCTCACCCGTGACCGGGTGCGTGTCTTCAGAGAGCAGGCCGAGCGGGTTGCGCGCCGCGAGCATGGTCTCGAAGATCTGGCGGGCCTCGGCCTTGCGGCCGATCTTGGCCAGTGCGTCGATGCGCCAGAAGGTGCAGATGTTGAAGGCCGTCTCGGGCTTGCCGAAGTCGTCGGCCGCTTCGTAGCGGCGCATGTAGGGGCCGTCGCAGAGCGACTTTTCCATGGCGTCGACGGTGGAAATGAAGCGCGGGTCGCGCGCGTCGATCAGGCCCACCTCCACCATCAGCAGGATGCTGGCATCGAGTTCGTGGCCGCCAAAGCTTTCGGCAAAGGCCTGGCGCTCTTCGCACCATGACTTGGCGAGGATTTCTTCCTTCATGCGTGCGGCATGGCCGTGCCAGTAGGCGGCGCGCTCGGGCAATTCCAGCGCACGTGCGATTTTGGCGAGCCGGTCGCAGGCGGCCCAGCTCATCAGTGCCGAACTGGTGTGCACGCGGGCACGCGTGCGCAGCTCCCACATGCCGGCATCGGGCGTGCCGTATACGCGGATCGCCTGTTCGCCCACGGCTTCCAGATGCGGAAACTCCGCCACGCCCGCGCGGGCGAGCAGGCGGTGGTCGTGAAAGGCCTGCGCCGCACCGAGCACGATGTTGCCGTAGACGTCGTGCTGAAAGTGCTCCTGCGCCTGGTTGCCCACGCGCACCGGACCCATGCCGCGGTAGCCCTGCAGGCCTCCCACCATCGACTCGGGCAGCTCGCGCTCCAGCCCGATGCCGTAGAGCGGCTGGATGTGCTCGCCGTGCGAACCGATCACCACGTTGCCGAGCCAGCGCAGGTAGTCTTCCATGGTGCCCACCTCGCTCAGCGAGTTGAGCGCGCGCACCACGAAGAAGGCATCGCGCAGCCAGCAGTAGCGGTAGTCCCAGTTGCGCTGGCTGCCCGGCGCCTCGGGAATGCTGGTGGTCATGGCGGCGACGATGGCGCCGGTGTCTTCATAGAGCGAGAGCTTGAGCGTGATGGCCGCGCGGATCACCGCGTCCTGGTATTCGAACGGAATGGCCAGGCGCTTGCTCCAGGTGCGCCAGTAGGCGATGGTTTCCTGCTCGAAGGTGCGCGCGGTGTCGGCAATGCCGTCGAGCAGGGTTTCGTCGACGCCGAACATGAAGTTGTATTCGCGCGAGATCACGAAAGGCTGGCGCGAAAGAATGTGCGAGATCGAGGCGTCGGTGTTGAGCCGCAGCGTCACGTCGGGCCCCACGTAGCGGATGTGGTTGCTGCCGCGCGTCACCTCCAGCGGTGCCGTGGCACCCCACTGGAAGCGCGGGTCGAGCGCCACGCGGATGCGCGGCGCGCCGGCAATCGGCCGCACGCGGCGCACCATCATCAGCGGCCGGAAGTAGCGCGAGCGGCTGTAGAAGCGCGGCGCAAAGTCGGTGATCTCGATGCCCTGGCCGGCGCTGTCGTAAAGCTGCGTGCGCAGCACCGCCGTATTGGGCTCGTACCACTGCTTGCTGGAGGCGAAGTCCTCGATCTCGATGGCCCAGGCGGCGGCATCTTCGCCGGGGTGCAGCAGGGCGTTGAACACCGGATCGCCGTCGAAGCGCGGCAGGCAGCACCACACGGCGCGCCCGCGGGCGTCGATGAGCGCACTGTAGGCGCAGTTTCCGATCACGCCCACGTTGAGCGAAGGCTCGGCCGACGGCCCGAAGCCGCCGCGCGGCACGGCCTGCACCGCGGCATGCGGGTCGACGGGCGCCGTCTCGGCGGGCCTGGCTGCGCCGGAAAGGGAAGCGCCTGCGCGATCTTCGGGTGCCTTCGACAATTGCATCTCGCTCATTCAGGGTTCCTTGGGGACTCGTCTTTCTTCTTTTTCGGTGCGGCCAGCAGGTCGCGCATCTGCACCAGCCATTCGTAGACGGCGCGGGGCGACTCCAGCCGGTGCAGTGCCAGGCTCGGGCCCGAACCGACCTTGATGCCGACGCCGCCGCGCGGCTGCACGACCGCGAAACCGCTCTCGTCGGTGGTGTCGTCGCCCGCAAAGACCGGCACGCGCCCCGCGAACGGAGCCTCGTTCATGAAGGCCTCGATGGCAATCCCCTTGTTGACGCCCGTGGGCTTGACCTCGAACACGAACTTGCCGTGCATCAGCTCGAGATACGGCCGGCCCGCGATGGCGCGCGACATGGCGTCCCTGCACACGGCCTCCAACTGCGGCGCCAGCCGGTAGTGCAGCGCGATGGCCGCGTGCTTGCGCTCGACCAAGAGGCCTTCGTGCACGCGCGCCAGCTCGTTGGCGATGTCGAGAATGGGCACGAGGTCGGGCGCGTGCTGTTCCTGCATGCGGCCCTGCGAGTCGCGGCGCTGCACGCCGTGCTCGCCGGCCGCCGGCAGCCGCAGCGGCGCAAGAAAACGGTCGATGGCGTCGATCTGGCGTCCCGACACCACGGCCAGGGCACCGCCGAGCTGGTCGCGCAGGTCTTGCAGCAGTGCCACCAGCGCAGGGGGGACCTCGATGGCTTCCGGGGTGGGCGCGAGCGCGACCAGCGTGCCGTCGAAGTCGAGAAAGAGGGCGGTGTCTCGGCCCAGCGGGGGAGGCGTCTGAGAGGGCATTGGCATCGGTGAAAACCATAACACGGGCCTGGCATTTGCCGTGTCGGCCAAAGTCCCGCGCGCGTTGGGACGGCGACAGGGCGCCGGCGCATTCGAACCGGGCTTCAGCCCAGCGACGCCGCCACGGCCTCGACCCGGGCGCGATGGATCGCCTCGCCGATCTGCGGCCCGGTGGCGCCCGACTGCTGCGCCGCCCGAGCCACCGCGTCGGTGGCCACGCCGGCGGCCGCGGAGAGCACCGCAAGCAGTCGCTCGCGCTGCGGATAGGGCTGGTCTTCGAATCCGAGCCGGCCGCGCGAGTCGCACTCGCAAGCCAGGAGCACGTCGGCAAAGCGCGCCGGCTTGCGGAAGGCGTCGCAACGCTCCAGCAGGCGCACCAGCTCCGGCGCCTCGAGCTCGCCGCTGCCATGGATGTTGCCGTGCTCGCGCGCCACCACCTCGGCCAGTTCGCGGACGTCGACCGGCACGCGCCAGCGATCGCACACCGCGTGCAGCAGATCGACGCTGCGTTTCTCGTGGCCGGCATGGCGCGGCAGCTCCTCGGGATTCGTCGTGCCCTTGCCAAGGTCGTGCATCAGGCAGGCGAAACGCACCGGCAGCGGCGCCTCGAGCCGGGCGCCGGTGTCGACGACCATCATCAGGTGCACGCCGGTGTCGACCTCGGGATGATGCTCCGCGGCCTGCGGCACGCCCCAGAGCCGGTCGACCTCGGGCAGCAGCACGGCCAGCGCGCCGCAGGCACGCAGCACCTCGAACATGCGCGACGGGCGGGTTTCCATCAGACCGCGCGCCAGTTCCTGCCACACGCGCTCGGCCACCAGCGCATCGGTTTCGCCGGCCTCGACCATCTCGCGCATCAAGGCCATGGTTTCGGGCGCGACCGAGAAATCGTCGAAGCGTGCCGCAAAGCGGGCCACCCGCAAGATGCGCACCGGGTCTTCGCGAAACGCATCGGTGACATGCCGCAGCAGCCTTTGCTGCAGGTCGCGCCGGCCATGGAAAGGGTCGGCCAGCTTGCCGGGGTCGGGCTCGAAACTGCCATCGGCCTGCACGAACTCCGCAGGCATCGCAATGGCGTTGACCGTGAGGTCGCGCCGCGCCAGGTCTTGTTCCAGGGTGACGTCGGGCGAGGCGTGGACGGTGAAGCCCCGGTAGCCGGGAGCGCTCTTGCGCTCGGTGCGGGCCAGGGCGTATTCCTCGCGCGTGCGCGGATGCAAGAACACCGGAAAGTCGCGCCCCACGGGCAGGTAGCCGCGCGAGACCATTTCTTCGGGCGTGGCGCCCACCACCAGCCAGTCGTGGTCCGACACCGGCCGCCCGAGCAGCCGGTCGCGCAGCGCACCGCCGACGAGATAGGTTTTCATGCGCCCAGTGTAGGGATACTCAGGCTCCCCTGAACCCGACGCGCATTAGCGGGCGGTGCGGTAGGGCTCCTCGAACTGCAGGAAGTCCTTCTCGGCCAGGGCGTCGTCGATCCATGCCTTGATGCCGGGCAGGGCCTGCACCCGCTCGATGTAGGCCGAGACGGCGGCCGGCACCGGCAGCCCATAGGTCTTGATGCGCGTGCCGACCGGCGCGAAGTAGGCGTCGGCAATGCCAAATTCGCCGAACAGCATCGGGCCGCCATGGGCGTCGAGCAGGCCGGTCCACATCTGCACGATGCGGTCGACGTCGCCTTGCAGGCCGGGGTTGTCCTTCAGCAGCCGGGCGCCGACGTCGGTCAGCGAGGCCTCGATGTTCATGACGCACAGGCTGCGAAGGCTGCCGAAGCCCGAATGCATTTCGGCGCAGATGCTGCGCGCGCGGGCCCGGTCGGCCATGGCGCGGGGCCAGAGCTGCTTTTCCGGAAAGGTCTCGGCCAGGTATTCGGCAATGGCCAGCGTGTCCCACACCACGAGGTCGCCGTCGACCAGCACCGGCACCTTCGCCACGGGATTGAGGGCGCCGATGGTGTTCTTGAACTGCGAATTGGCGTCGAACGAGTCGAAGCGCACCTTCACTTCTTCGAACGGAATGCCGGCCTGCTTCATGAGCACCCAGGGCCGCATGGACCAGGAAGAGTAGTTCTTGTTGCCGACGTAGAGCTTGCGCATCGTGTGATCCTGCGGTTCAGATAAGGAGAAAGCCTTCAATGCTAGCCGGGCCGTGCGTGCGGATTGATGCCGAAGCGCGGGCGAATTGATGCATGCCGTGCGCCGCTTTCTCTCTTTCTCTTCTTCAGCGCGGCGGCTGGTCTTCAGGCGAGGCGATCACACGGGGTTTGCCATTGCCGTTGCCGCGGGGCGGCCCGACCATGCGCTCGATCAGGCTCACCAGGCGCGGCACCAGCGAAAGCACGGCCAGCGCCAGCAGCGCGCTCAACACCGCGGTCACCTCGCGGCCGAGCCCGCAGGCCATGCCGATGGCGGCCGTCATCCACAGCCCGGCGGCGGTGGTGAGGCCTTGCACCTGGTGTTCGTCCCGGCCTTGCTTGAGGATGGTGCCTGCGCAAAGAAAGCCCACGCCCGCCACCAGGCCCTGGATCACCCGGCTCATGTCGGCCGGCACGATGCCGGTCTGCTGCGGAATCAGCACGAACAACGCCGAGCCGATGGCCACCAGCATGTGGGTGCGCACGCCCGCCGCCTTGCCGTGCTGCTCGCGCTCGAAGCCCAGCATGAAGCCGAGCACCGCCGCCAGCATCAGGCGAACGACGATGCGCGTGAGCTGGGCGACGTCGCCCACGTCCGAGAACTCGGCCGCAACGGTGTCGAGTACCTCGCGGGCCCAGCTCATCTCAGGGGAGGTCCTTGTTGGGTTCCGGCTCCGAGGCGTCGCGCGGGCCGACCCGGCCAAGGCGTTCTTTCAGCGACTGCGGGCGTCCGCTGATCAGCGCCGCGTAGTTGGTGGTGTTGGCCAGCACCTTCTTCACGTAGTCGCGCGTCTCGTTGAAGGGCACGTTCTCGGCCCAGATCGCGGCTTCCATCACCGGGCCGTTGCGCCAGTTGCGCGGCCGGCCCGGGCCGGCGTTGTATGCGGCGGCAGCCAGCGCCATGGAACCGTCGAAGTCGTCGAGCGCGAGCTTCAGGTAGTTGGTGCCGATGGTGATGTTGGTCTCGCGGTCGTTGATCTGCCCCGGCGTGAAGTCGTTCATGCCGATCTTGCGCGCGGTCCAGCGCGCGGTGGCCGGCATCACCTGCATCAGGCCCGAGGCCCCCACGCCCGAGCGCGCATCCATGATGAAACGGCTTTCCTGGCGGATCAGCCCGTAGACGTAGGCCGGGTCGAGCCCGATGTCCTGGCTCTTGCGCAGCACCGTGTCATGGAACGGCATAGGGAAGCGCTGCTCCACGTCGATCGTGCCCTTGGTGCGTTCGCTGGTGTTGATGCAGCGGTCCCACACCTCGCGCTGGCAGGCGAAGTCGGCCGCGGCCAGCAGCGCGCGGTCGTCCATGCCGCCCTTGTCGTGCAGGTTGGTGGCGTAGTTCCATTCGCGCGTGCCCTCGGGGCGCAGGCCGATGGCAATGGCATAGAGCGCGCGGTTGAGCGCGATGTTGCTGCGCGCGGCGCCTTTCTCTTCGGGCGTGAGCGGTGCCGGCCGGGTGGGCACCACGATGCGTTGGCCGAGCTCTTCGAGCGCCAGCATTTCATAGAAGCCGCGCGTGCCGGCAATGGTCTGGTAGAGCTCGCGTGCCTGCGCGCGGCGGTCGTCGCCGCCGGCGGCGCTGAGTGCGCGGGCCTTCCAGTAGACCCAGGTCGGCTCTTGCTGGGCGGTTTCGCTCATCGCATTGATGGCGGGCGCCACTTCCTTCCATTGGCCGGCGCGCAGCGCGGCACGCACGCGCCAGCCGAGCATGTCGTCGGACAGGTCGCCGTTCTTCGTGACGTTGGCAAAGTAGCTGCCGGCCAGCGGCGAGAGCTTGCCGGCAGCCTGGCGGCCGATGGCGCCCCAGAGCCAGTTGCGCTCTTCGGCCGACAGCATCGGCCCCCACTTGGCGTCGACTTGGGAGGCGGCCTGGTCCGGGTCGGCCATGGCGATCTTGATGAGCGCCAGCACCACCAGTTCCTTGCGCGACTTGGCGGCCACGAAGGCGCGGCCGGTCAGGAACTTGGCCGCGCTGGCATTGAGCTCTTCGAACAGAGGCAGCGCATCGGGCGCGGCAATGGTCACGGCACCGCGCGCGGCCTGCGGGCGATTGGCCTCCATGGCCAGGCGTGCTTTTTTCCACGCGTCGTTGGGCGACATCAGCCGGGCTGCGACCATGCGGTCGGCGGCGGTCAGGCAGCCGTCGTCCGCCTCTTTCTGGCTGAACCAGCTGCGGCGCACTTCGTCGGCCTGGGCTTGCGTGGCATTGCCGGAGCGCAGGGATTCGACCAGGATGGCGTAGCAGCGCACCTGCGCGTCGTCGCCCATGCGGAAGCCGGCCACGGCGGATGAGAAACCGTCCCAGTCGCGGCGCTGGCCCAGCAGCAGCAGCCAGTCGTTGCGCAGCCGGTCTTCCTGGTAGGTGCCGGGGTAGCGGGCGAAGAAGTCCTGCACCTCGTTGGGCGCGGCCTCCTGCAGGCGGGCCTTGAGCTCCCAGTAGGCGGCCCAGGGTTCGAGCGCATGGCCGCGCGCCTGCGGCAGCAAGGCGGCCAGGCGTGCCTTGTCGCCGCGCTGGAACGCCTGCTTCATCTGGACCAGCACGTCGTCGTTGCTGTTGGTTTGTGCTGCCGCGGGCTGCTGCGAAAGCAGCGCGGCGGCGGCCAGAACGGCGGAAAAAACCAGCGCGGGCGCTGCATTGCGCGGGCGACGGCGCATGGGTGCCAAAATGCTTGGGAACTGCATCGGGGGATTATGGACAAGTCAAAGGATGCCGACACCTCGGCGACCACGAGTTTTCTCAAGGGTCAGGTGCGAAAAGCGCTGATCGAGCAGCGCCTGGCCATGCCCGACCGGCTCGCCAGGGCCGACCTGCTGCAGCGGGTGATGCGGATCTGGCTGGTCGGCCGGCCCGACACCGTGATCGGCGCCTACTGGCCGATCAAGGGCGAGTTCGATCCGTTGCCCGCCCTGCACCGCTGGAAAGAAGACGGCGAGCTCATCGACGAACCGCAGCGCCGCCGCATCGGGCTGCCGGTGATGAACAAGGTGCACAAGACGCTGACCTTCCATGCCTGGTACCCGGGGTGCCAGATGGAGGAAGACGCCTACGGCATTCCCAAGCCCAAGGACACGGAGCTGATCGTGCCCACGCTGCTGTTCGTGCCCTGCGTGGGCTACAGCGCGGGCGGCTACCGGCTGGGCTACGGTGGCGGCTTCTACGATCGCACGCTGGCCGCGCTGGAGCCGCGCCCCTTCACCGTGGGGCTGGGATTCACCAACGGCTTTCTCGAAGACTTCGAGCCCGAGGCGCACGACCTGCCGCTCGACGCCATCCTGAACGACAACGGCGTGGTCTGGCCGACGTCCTGACCGATTTCAGTCGATGTTGTCGACCGTATCCGGGTCGGGCACCTCGCCGATGGTCTCGCGCGTGGTGACGGCCTGGGTCTGCAGCCAGTCCCAGAAGGCCTTGATCTCCGGCCGCAGCGCATTGCGCGGCCCGGCGATGAGCCAGTAGCCCATCGGCGAATCCATGCGGTGCTGCGGCAGCACCTCCACCAGGTCGCCGTTGGCCAGGCTTTCGGCAATGAGTGAACTGCGCGCGAGCGTCACGCCCTGGCCCGTGAGCGCGGCCTGAACCATCTGGTAGGCATAGTTGAAATAGAGCCAGCGCTTGGGCTGCGCCCGTTCCAGGCCATTGACTTCGAACCAGCGCCGCCAGGTCAGCCATTCGAGGTGCGTGCGGTGCGCATCGCCGGCCTCGATCAGCGTGAAGCCGGCGATGTCGGCGGGCGTCTTGATGGGCGGGCTGCTTTTCAAGAGCCAGGGGCTCGCCACCGGCGTGAGGGTTTCGCCGAACAGGCGCACCGCCGTGGCCGGCATGGCTTCGCGCGGGCCGTAGCGCAGGGCAATGTCGACGTCGGCCACGTCCAAGTCGACCGCCACGTCGCTGGCGTCGATGCGGATGTCGATCTCCGGGTTGTCGCGCTGGAAGGCCTCGAGCCGCGGAATGAGCCACATCGATGCAAAAGATGCAAAGGTGGTGAGCGACACGCTCTTGCGCCCGGCGCTCTGGCGGATCTGGCGCACGGCCGTATCGATGCGCGGCAGCGACTGCTGCACCGCCAGCAGCAACTGCGCGCCCGCGCTCGTGAGTTCCACCGCCCGTGTGTGGCGCAGGAACAGCGACACGCCCACTTCTTCCTCGAGCGACTGGATCTGGCGGCTCACGGCCGACTGCGTGAGCGCCATTTCTTCGGCGGCGGCCCGGAAGTTGAGATGCCGGGCGACGGCCTCGAAGGCGCGCAGGTGGCCGGCCGAGATGGGCCGGGAGCGCAGGTGGGTCTGGGAATGCTGCATGGATGACGGCGGCGGCGGCCTCGGTTTCGATTGATGCGAATTCGGAATCAGTAGGCTACCTCGTTTTCATTGGACTGCCAACGGCACAAAAACGATCATTCATTCCCGAACTGCGCTATTGCCTCCGTCTGTGCCATCGCAATTCGGCAACGCCAAGGAGTTTCATATGTCTACCGCTGTCTGCACCAACCAATCGCTCGCCACCCTGGCGCCCGCCGCCCGTACCGCTACCGCCGTTCCGCCGGCCGTGCGCCGCGGTGCCTGGCAGATTGCGCCCGGCGAGGCGATGAGCCTGAAGGCGCGGTCGGCCAGCCTGCTGCGCGTCAAGCAGGGCCGCGTCTGGATCACGCCGGACGCCACCTCGGCCGCCCCCAGCGAAGACCTGGCGCTGGCACCGGGTGAGTCGATGACCGTGGCCGCCGGCCAGCGCATCGTCATGGAAGCGTGGGACGGCTACGGCGCCACCTACTCGTGGGATCCGGCCTGAGTGCCAGGTTTCCCACAGACGGAAAGGCGGCTTCGGCCGCCTTTTTTGTTTTCAGACGCTGATGTCGAAGCTGGACCGCAGCGCCAGGAAGTGCTTGAGCGCGGCTTCGCCCTCCAGCGCATGGACGCCCGCCATGAGGTCGGGGCCCTCGCTTTCGGCCAGGCCCATGCCGAAGCCGGTGTAGCGGCGGGCGGCCAGCGGGCCGCGGTAGACCACCCTGACGCCGGTGTGCCTGGGATCTTGCGCGATGCGGTGCATCAAGGTTTCCACCGCGCCCTGCGGTCCTTCCAGGTGCTGGCAGAAGCGCATGCCGTCGAAAACGAGCAGGCCGGTGATGCTGTGCTGGGCGTTGCGGGCGCGGGCCTGGGTCACGATCGAGCCGACCGTGGCCGGCGGCAGGTCCTGCGTGAGCATGCTGCAATAAAAGACTTCGTGGAGAGTTGCTTCTTCTGTCATTGCGGTCGAGAGCGGAAAACGTGCGAAGTGTATGAACCTCCGGTCCCGTGCGAAATGTAAAAAGACACAGCCGAAAAGCCTATAGTGGTGCGTGAAATTCGAGGACTATCTGCCTACAGCGTCGCCGCCCCAGGGCCCGAATCCCTGCGACGACTGTGCCTTGCGCCAACTCGAAGCCTTCTTGCCGGCCTCGGCGGAAGAACTGAAGACCATCGAGTCGTTTCGCATCGGCTCCCGCCGTGTTCCGGCCGGCGGCGCGATCATCGAAGAGCATCGGCCGAGCGCCCAGTTGTTCACGCTCTATGCGGGATGGGCGTTTCGCTACAAGACGCTGGGCGACGGACGTCGCCAGATTCTCAACTTCTTGCTGCCCGGCGATTTCATCGGCCTGCAGGACGAGTTTGCCGACGGCCAGACGCACGGCGTGGAGGCCGTGACCGACACCACGCTCTGCGCGTTTTCGCGCGACAAGCTCTGGGAGCTGTTCCATGCGCAGCCCAGGCTGGGCTACGCCATCACCTGGCTCGCCGCGCGTGAGGAAAAGCTGGTCGACGACAACCTGGTCACCGCCGGCCGGCGCAACGCAAGCGAGCGCGTCGCCATGCTGTTGATGCACCTGTACCGCCGGGCCCAGCGCGTGGGCATGGAGCGCGACGGCTGGGTCGAGTTTCCGTTCAACCAGCAGCACCTGGCCGATGCATTGGGGCTCTCGCTGGTGCACACCAACAAGACGCTGCGCCGGCTGCAGAACCTCGGGCTCTACAAGCTCGATGCGGGATGGCTGCGCATACTGGAGCCCCGCGCACTCGAAGCGCTTGGCGACTACTTCGAGCGGCCCATGCGCCCGACGCCGCTGATCTAGCAGCGCGGCGGCTTCGCATTCATCGCGCGGCCATCGCCAGCTGCTGCAAATCGTCCTGGTAGGCCTGCAGCCGCCGCACCGCCCGTTCGCGCTGGCTGGCGCTGGTGGTGTTGTGCAGGGCGGCCAGGTTGCGGCAGCCTTCCTGCAGCAGGCCCTGCTGGGGTCCTGGCGGCGGGTCGGCCATGCGCATCACGTAGGCACGGATGGCGGCACGCGCTTCAGCCGCGGGGGGCTTGGTGGCATTGAAGCCGCGCAGCAGTTCCAGCGCCTCCTGCTGCCGCCTGCGGCGCCCGGCATCGATCAGCCGCGGGTCGAACGCCGATTGCGCCACCTGACGCCGCACCAGGTCGCGCTGCTCCGGGGTCAGCCGGCCATAGAAATCTTCCAGGCGATCGAGATATTTCTCATAGCGTTTCTCGTGGACCTCGGCCACGCTGCGGTTGAGCCAATTCTTGCGGTATTCGGCGTTGTTCTTGGCGTACTTGCGTTCCAGCTGCAACAGTTGGGCCTCGGTCAGGCTCAGGGCCAGCTCGGTGCCCGCGGGCTCCGCGCGCTCGGTCACCGCCAGCAGGCGCTCGCGGATCTGGTCCGCCATGCGGCAGGCCTGTGCCGCCGTCACGTCGCCCGGCGCCATTGCTTGCGCTTCCTGCAGCAGGCCGACCACGCGGGGGAGCTCGTTCTGCCGGTGCCAGGCCCACAGTTGCGCGAGTTCGTCGCGCACCTTGGGCGTCTGCGAACCGTCGAAGTCGAGGTAGGCATCGAGCCACCAATAGCTCACCTCGGGAAGATTGTTGTAGGCCAGCTTGACCGCACTGCACGCCCCGAGCACGGCGGCCACCAGCAGCACACCGATAATTCGCGCCAAGTTGGCGCCACTCATTCGGGTAGAAAGAAGCATGAATCAGATTCCGCAGGACAACCAGGGACCCATCGACGTCGTCATCATGGCGGCCGGCAAAGGCACGCGCATGAAGAGCAGGCTGCCTAAAGTGTTGCATCGTTTGGCCGGGCGTGCACTCCTTGCGCACGTGACCGACACTGCCGCCCGCATCGGCGCCCGCCATGTGGTGGTGGTGACCGGCCATGGCGCAGCCGAGGTCGAGGCCGCCATGTCCGCCAGCGCCGTGGGCGCCGGCTTGCAGTTTGCCCGGCAGGAGCCGCAGCTTGGCACCGGCCATGCGGTGCAGCAGGCGGTTCCGCTCCTGCCCGACGACGGCACGGTGCTGGTGTTGTCGGGCGACGTGCCCCTGATCGGCGAGGAAACGCTGCGCGCGCTGATCGCCGCCAGCGCGGGCGAGCGGCTCGCGCTCCTGACCATCGAGTTCGACGATCCCACGGGCTACGGGCGCATCGTCCGGGCCGAAGGGCAGGACGGGCAGGGCGCCGGCGAAGTCACGGCCATCGTCGAGCAGAAAGACGCCACCGAGGCAGAGCGCCAGATCCGCGAGATCTACAGCGGCGTGATGGCCGTGCCCGCGGGCCTCCTCAAGGGCTGGCTCTCGCGGCTGGACAACCGCAACGCGCAGGGCGAGTACTACCTCACCGACATCGTCAAGCTGGCCGCTGCCGACGGCGTGCCGGTGGTTGCGCACGTCATCGGCGATGCGCTCCAGGTTGCGGGCATCAACAGCCCCGCGCAGCTGGCGGCGCTCGAGCGGGCGTGGCAGCTGCGCCAGGCCGATGCGCTGATGGCGCAAGGCGTGCGGCTCGCCGACCCGGCGCGCTTCGACGTGCGCGGCACACTGGCCTGCGAGGCCGATGTCGAGATCGACGTCAACTGCGTGTTCGAGGGCTCGGTGTACCTGGGCGAAGGCGCGCGCATCGGCGCCAACTGCGTGATTGCCAATGCACGCATCGAAGCGGGCGCGGTGATCCATCCCTTCACCCACATCGACGGCGAAAAGGCCGGCGTGACCGTGGGCGAAAGGTCGCTCGTCGGCCCCTTCGCCCGGCTGCGGCCCGGCGCCCAACTGGGTGCCGAGGTGCACATCGGCAACTTCGTCGAGGTCAAGAACTCGACCCTGGCCGACGGCGCCAAGGCCAATCACCTGGCCTATCTGGGCGACGCCAGCGTGGGCCAGCGCGTCAACTACGGCGCGGGCAGCATCACCGCCAACTACGACGGTGCCAACAAGCACCGCACCGTCATCGAGGACGACGTGCACGTGGGCAGCAACTGCGTGCTCGTGGCGCCCGTCACCATCGGCGCGGGCGGCACCATTGGCGGCGGCTCCACGGTCAACAAGTCGACCGAGCCCGGTGCGCTCACCGTGGCGCGCGGCAAGCAGGTGAGCTTTCCGAACTGGAAACGCCCGCAGAAGACGCCCAAGGCCTGATCGCCTGCAGCAAGCGAACAAGCTGCGCGCTCAGGGCGCGAGCGGCACCTTGGGTTCGAACTTCGCGCGCTTGAGGCTGAAAAAAGCCTTCACGTTGCGCACGTTGGCATCGGCGGTAAAGAGCCGCTGCGCCAGCGCGCCGTAGCCCGGCATGTCGCGGGCGGCCACCACCAGCACGAAATCCGGTCCCGGCGAGACGCGCCAGCACTGCTGCACGGCGTCGTCCGCGATCACGCGCGCCTCGAAGGCGTCGAGCGCCGCCGCGTCCTGCCGGTCCAACGAAATCTCGATCACCGCCTGCAGCCCGTGGCCCAGCACCGCGGCCAGCCGATCGGGTGAGAGCAGTGCAATCTGGCGCTCAATGAGCCCCTCTTGCCGCAGCCGCTGAACGCGGCGCAGGCAGGTGGGCGGCGAAATGCCGACCTCGGCGGCCAGACGCTGATTGGTCTGCGAGGCGTCCTGCTGCAAGGCGTCGAGCAGGCGGAGATCTATTGCATCGAGGGAAATTGATTCCATAAATGAACAAATTATGGAATAAAAAACCGGGAAGATGGACGGGTGAAATAAAAATTCAAAATCAATGAAATTGCGAGCGCATATTTTTCACGCTGCTCTCTACCATCAGGCCTCCTCTTCATTCAAAGGCAGCTCACCATGTGCGGCATCGTCGGCGCAGCGTCCCATCGCAACATCGTTCCGGTCCTCGTCCAGGGCCTCCAGCGGCTCGAATACCGCGGCTATGACTCCTGCGGCGTGGCGGTTCATGCGGGCGGCCTGGCGCGGGCGCGAACCACCTCGCGCGTGGCGGATCTCGTCACCCAGGTGCGCGAAGACCATGTCGAAGGCCTGACCGGCATCGCCCACACGCGATGGGCGACGCACGGCGCGCCTGCCGTGCACAACGCGCACCCGCATTTCAGCCACGGCCCCGGCACCGACGCGCAGGGCACGCGGCCCGGCCGTATCGCGCTGGTGCACAACGGCATCATCGAGAACCACGAAGTGCTGCGCGCGGCGCTCGAAGCCAAGGGCTACGTGTTCGAGAGCCAGACCGACACCGAAGTCATCGCTGACCTGGTCGACAGCCTCTACGACGGCGACCTGTTCGAGGCTGTGAAGGCCGCGGTGCTGCAGCTGCACGGCGCCTACGCCATTGCCGTGATCTGCCGCGACGAGCCGCAGCGCGTGGTTGGTGCGCGTGCGGGTTCGCCGCTCATCCTGGGAGCGGGCAAGGAGGGCGGCGAGAACTTTCTCGCGAGCGATGCCATGGCGTTGGCCGGTGTGACCGACCAGATCGTGTACCTCGAAGAAGGCGACGTGGTGGACGTGCAGCCCGGCAAATACTGGATCGTCGACCGCGACCACAAGCCCGTCGAGCGCCAGGTGCGCACCGTGCAGGCGCACAGCGGCGCGGCCGAGCTCGGCCCGTACCGCCACTACATGCAGAAGGAAATCTTCGAGCAGCCGCGCGCCATCGGCGACACGCTCGAAGGCGTGGCCGGTATCGTGCCCGAGCTGTTCGACGGCATCGGGCAGGACGGCGCCACCGGTGCCAGTGCATACCGAGTCTTCAATGACATCGACAAGATCCTCATCCTCGCCTGCGGCACCAGCTACTACAGCGGCTGCACCGCCAAGTACTGGCTCGAAGGCATCGCGAAGATCTCGACGCAAGTCGAGATCGCGAGCGAATACCGCTATCGCGATTCAGTGCCTGACCCCAAGACGCTGGTGGTCACCATCAGCCAGTCTGGCGAAACCGCCGACACGCTGGCCGCGCTCAAGCATGCGCGCTCGCTCGGCATGGAGCAGACGCTCACCATCTGCAACGTGGCCACCAGCGCGATGGTGCGCGAGTGCAAGCTCGCCTACATCACGCGTGCCGGCGTGGAAATTGGCGTGGCGTCGACCAAGGCATTCACCACGCAGCTGGCCGGCCTCTTTCTGCTCACCCTGGCGATTGCACAGAGCAAAGGCCGCCTGAGCGAAGCCGACGAGGCGCGCTACCTGAAGGAGATGCGCCACCTGCCCGTTGCGCTGCAATCGGTGCTCGCTCTGGAGCCGCAGATCATCGGCTGGGCCGAAGACTTCGCGCGCAAGGACAACGCGCTGTTCCTCGGTCGCGGGCTGCACTATCCGATTGCGCTCGAAGGTGCGCTCAAGCTCAAGGAAGTGACCTACATCCACGCCGAGGCCTACGCCGCCGGCGAACTCAAGCACGGCCCGCTCGCACTGGTCACGAGCGAGATGCCCGTGGTGGCCGTGGCGCCCAACGACATGCTGCTTGAAAAGCTCAAGAGCAACCTGCAGGAAGTGCGCGCACGCGGCGGCGTGCTCTATGTGCTGGCCGACGGCGACACCAAGATCAAGGGCAGCGAAGGCCTGCACGTGATCCGCATGCCCGAGCACTACGGCGCACTCTCGCCGCTGCTGCACGTGGTGCCGCTGCAATTGCTCGCCTATCACACGGCCTGCGCGCGCGGAACCGATGTCGACAAGCCGCGCAATCTTGCGAAGAGCGTGACGGTGGAGTGATTGCGAGGGGCGGTGGGTGGGCCGGGTGGTTGTTCTTTGCCACCTGCGTCCGCGGCAGGGAGCGGTCCACTTACAGGGGAGACAACACCCAAGGGCTCCTGTCATCAGTCATGAGATCTTCAGCAATACCGGTAATTCCGCCTAGCGTCATGTTCTGGCCTGCCCAACTGGCCCGACCAATGATGTAGCTCTTTGCAAATTGTGGCCAAGACGAAAAATTCGAACGTAATTCTTTATCCACATGCGCAAGAATACGGCTGAATTCATTCGGTTCAATGTATTTGCAGTCCAGTGCCATTCTTGCAACAGTGACGAGTCGGCCGAGATCCCAGGCAAGTATTCCAGCACCGTAATCCTTGGGAAGGTACGAGCCATTAACCTTGTCTTCGAGAAGGCGAAAAACGGATCGCAGATTCTCCAGCATCTCCATAGCCTGCTCCAAGGCCGAGAAAACGAGATCTTTTTCCTCGCATGGCCCCTGTGCCGTAATCCGATTGCGCACTGTTTCCGGGGAGCCGTATCGACCGCTGGCGATCAATGCCTCGAGAACCTCTTGGCGCCCCTCTCCTGAAGCACCATCGCTGTAAACTCGAAAAACAATGTCGTAAAAAAAGCGATGGCCATAGCGACCGAGTGACTCCAGAGTTTCAGCAGCCTGCTGAGGTGAGCTTATATTCCAATGTGAGCCAAGCCCCTCGGCGAGAGTATTGTGAGACAGTCCAGTTGTGCAACTGTCGCAATACGCCATGATCTGCTCGGAGTTGATGAGCCCAGCTTGAAGTGCTCGCTGCGCTATCGGATCCACCGCGGCCCCGTCGGGGCAACCTCTGTATTTTTTCCCAGAAACTATCTGGAATAGTTTCTTCAAGAAACCCATAAATTAGATTTGCTTGAAGGCGGCATTAACGGCGCGATGCTTGAGTGCATTCACAAGAATATCAAAGTCCGAATCTTTCGCCATGTGAATGGCATCGAATTCATGCTTTTTAGATGCCATTGACGGCGCACTAATTTCTACTGTTTTCTCTGCGCTCGATGTTGAGGTTTCCGGGATATCTGTGATGGTGATTTTATCGATTGCGTCATAGCTCAGAGTAGTCAGTACGCCAGCGAATTTTTTAACGGTCGTGAAAGACATGCTCTTCTCATCAAGAACAATGCTGGCGCCTTGGCTATTGGCGGCGCGCTTCTTGAAAAGTGTTCCAACTGTAAGATACGTGGCATAAACCCCGAATAGCATGAGGGCGCCATTGGCCACGCCTGCCGGCAGGTGAAGCCGCAGGGTTCCTATTTTCAGATCGGCAATCGGATAAAAAATTGCGGCAATGATAATTGCCGGGCCAATAAGACCGAAAACATACTCGAGAATCGAGTATTCCATTTTATAGTTAATGGTTTGCATGTAGTATATTTACTTATATTGTGATTTTGACTGGGCGGTTGGCCTGGTCGGTAATCGGTCCTGAAAACCGCAGACTAATGTAACAAATCGCGTCCCTGTGCCGCCAGCCTGCTGTACCTCCAACACGCCTACAAGCTCAGCGACGAAGAGTTCATGCAGGGCTGGGCCAAGAACGTTGCGCCTGTGCAGACAACCCTGGGGTCGCCGGAGAACGTGCCTAGCCCCTGGATTGAGCGGACATGCTCCGGCAGAGGCTTCGCCCACCTCCGCATGCCGCTCATGTCGACCGCCAGACACCAGGAACACCCAATGAGAAAGCTATCCACTGGCAGCATTGCCTTTGCCAAGACTCATGTCAGCGCAACGCGAGACCATGGTCGATTTCTTCACGTCTCCCCTGTTGATCAATGACAGTAAGACGATCCGTGCGCAATATGTGCATCGCGATGGCGGTGAGCTCACTTCTGGCTGCTTGCGGTTCACACGATCCCCAGCCGCCCGAGCGAATCTCACCCGCGCCTGCGGCCTACAACACGGTGATAGTGGCGCCAGTCGCGTACGGGTATTACCAAGGCCGCCAGATGTCTGAATCCGATGACGCGTGCGGCGTGCCGGACCTGTTGCGTCAGGCGGTGCAAGATCAGTTGAAGGCGCGAGATGAGGTCGTGCTCCCCGTGCTGAGTCCCGGTAGGGATGCGGCCCCTTTGCTGAGGATCGAAATCATGGACATGGTGACCGTCAGCGCCGGCGGCCCCACGATGGTGGTCATCCATGCTGTGCTCGAACGACCGGGACTGCCAACTGCGCAGTTCAAAGGCCTGCGCCAGATGCACACCCAATACTCTGATATCACGGCGGACACCACCGAATGCAGCTCAATGGATGAAGTGATTCACGGGTTGGGTGCGGACGTTGCGAAATGGATGCTCAAGCCGGTGGACGGGGTGTCTCTAGTGAACGGAGAGTGAGCAACAGCCGTCATTCACAGTTCCATTTCTCCTTCTGACCACTCGCCCCACTCATACACAAGGACCACCTTGATCCATCACGTTCGTACGGTCCTCGTGGCCTGCGCATTGGGCACCACGGTGCTGGCTGCTTCCGCCCAGATAAAAATTGGCTTCATCGGCACGCTGTCCGGACCGGCGGCAGCGCTCGGGCAGGAGCAGTACGACGGCTTCATGTTGGCGGTCGAGCAACGACAAGGAATGCTCGGCGGTGTCCCCGTGACGGTCATCAAGCAAGACGACCAGCACAACCCTGAGCTCGGGGCGCAGCTGGCGCAGAGCCTGATCGAGAAAGACAAGGTCAGCTTCATCACCGGCGTGACATTCTCCGACGTGATGATGGCCATGGCCAAGCCGATGGCCAGAGCGGGCATGCTGTTCGTCGGCTCGAATGCCGGCCCTGCGTCGATTGCCGGCAAGCAGTGCAACAGAAAATTCGTCTTCGCCTCGTATCAGGACGAGTACCAGGCCGGGATCGTGGGACGGTACGCGGTCGATCAGCGTTACTGGAAGACGCTGTTCCTGGCGCCCGACGGCCCGTCGGGCAAGGATCAGCTGCGGGGCTTCAAGCGCTACTACTCGGGCGAGGTGGTCAGCGAAATCTACGTCCAGCCCCACCAGACCGACTACGCGGCAGCGCTGGCGCAGATCAAGCGCGTCGCGCCCGATGCGGTGGTTGCCTTCTTGCCTGGCGACATGGGCGTCAACTTCATCCAGCAGATGAATCGCTCGGGCCTCCTGAACAAGGTGCCCCTGCTGACGGTCGGCACGGTCGATGGCACGACACTGCCGCTGCTCAAGGACGCCGCGCTCAATGTGCTGGCAGGCGCGGTCTGGGGCCCCGACCTGCCGAGTCCGACCAGCAAGGCCTTCGTTGCCGCCTTCGAAAAGAAACACGGACGCATCCCATCGCACTACGCTGCGCAAGGTTTCGACGCGGCGCTCTTGATCGACAGCGCGCTGAAGGAGACCAAGGGCTCTGTCGCCGATCGCGATGCCTTGCGCAATGCACTCAACGAAGCCGACTTTTCGTCGGTGCGAAGTGGCTTCAAGTTTCTACGCAACGGTTTCCCGGTCCAGGACGGGCACGTCTTCGTTGTTGCGAAGGACGCGCAGGGCCGCGCGTCGCTCAAGCGGATCGCCACGCCGCTGGAGGCGAATCCTGATTGGTACTGGGACGAGTGTCGGTAGGGTTGGTGATCTCATCATCGGCAGGCGAGGTCGAGGCCATCGATGACAACCGGGCGCAGAGGGCGCATGGCATTTGAGGTGGACCTCTCGGCCAATGAGCGGACGCATCGGGCGGTAAAGTCGCATCCGAGGATGCCGCCTCACGTTGCCAAAGAGTTAAACCAGGAGCTTCACCATGTCGTTCGTCCTTGACAGTGGCTGCCTCTGCGGAGCGGTCAGGTTCCACGTCAATCAGGCGCCGCTCAAAACCCTTGTTTGCCACTGCACTTTCTGTCAGCGGATGACAGGCTCCTCGTTCTACGCCAACTCTGTGTTCCCCGTTGAGGCAGTCGAGTTCAACGATGGCGAGGTACGCAAGTACGAGCACACATCCGATGGAAGCGGCAGGAAGGTCTACGTTGAGTTTTGCCCAACTTGCGGAACCACCATCGGCCTTACCTTTGAGCGCTGGCCCGATCTCCGAGCAGTGTCGCGGGGCTGCTACGACAACCCCAACGTGGTGGACGTAACTTCGAACATATGGACCCGCTCGGCTCAGTCAGGAGTCGCTCTGCCCGCCGAGGTTGATTGCTTCGCAAGGGCAAGGCTGACCCCCGAGGGGCAGCCCGAGCAGGCTTCCAAGTACCCAAATCCAGTCATGGCCCGGTAGTACTTCAGCGATGCCTTAGCCAGCGTCGCGAGATTGGGCCGCGCTGTTCTCGCGTTCCTTTTGCAGCCCCGGCGGTTCCCCTCCGAACCACATCCATTTCGGATCGGTCCCACCGTGGTTAAGTCCGAACTGATTCCAGCCTTGCCCTATGACGATGGCCATCGCCAACAACGCCAGCACGATCACGATCGCGCATCCGGCATAGGCGATCACCGTGAGGGTGGGGGTAGCGGGGAATAGATCGGCCCCTGCCACCGCGACGATCGCAGCGAGTGCGACGCATGCAATGAGGGACTTGAGCACCAGCTTTGCATTCATGCGAATGTTCCTTTCCGCGTAGAGAGGTGAAACAATTATCGGCGCGGTGGCCGTTCGACCGTCATTCAGGTTGCGATTAGGGGCGCGTATCTACTGATCAGTTGCTCGCCTGGTAGCGGCCGGTCGCGACCTCGGAGTTTCGGGCCTGCTGCAGACATTCGTTCTCCTCAACCGGACTTGGCTTTGGCACTACTCGCGAAGGTCGGCTTTGCGGCCGCCTAGGCCGCAGCGGTAACCGACGGGTTCTGGCCGCTTGCCGCTATGACGCTTGCGGAGATGCCGGATGGCCTGTGACCAGAACGACCAGCGCATCGGTCTCGTAGAAGTCGCTCAGCGACGCGGTCGGTTCGCTGTGCATCGCTGGCATGCACGCAAGAACGCATGCGGGTGCTGCTAACAGAACTGCCGCAAGTGATCGGCGGAAAGCCGATAGGTTGGTGCTGCCCCCTGAGGGAGCGGCAAGGCTCTCAGCACGATTCTTCATGATCTCCTTGATGACCGCCTGGCCGGCCGGGTTCAGCCTTTAGCCCCCAGGCTGCGGGTCCGCCTCAAATTTCTCGCGCATCTCGAGATATGCCTTCTTGCAATGTTCGAAGTACGCCCGCTCGTCATCCGCCATGCGCTCAGCCTCGCGCCCCGAAATCACCGGGTCAGCTTGGTCAGTCTCGAGGATGCGTATCGTCACCACATCTCCGGTCTGCAAATCGGCACGCAGCCAGTCCAAATGCTCGTCCGCCGCACCGTTCGCGCGTGCCGTCAGTCCGCCCACGCGCAGCGTGAAATCAACGGTTCCGTCAGATCGCCGAGGCGCCGCTTCAGGACCCAGCTTTCCCAATAGGGAAATGCCGGCAGAGAGCACACACAGGTCAGAGGCGCCACCCGTCACCGTCTTCTGTCCGTTAATCGCGATTTCCAAGGCGTACATGTGCGAAATTTTGAATGATTGAAGGACGACTTGAGCGTCCGACTTTGGCCGACTGTAGCCTCACGAAAGGTCGGCGCAAAGGGCTCGTTGCCAACGTTCTAACTCGACATTGCCATTCAAACGACTGATAGATCGGGCGAGAGTAGATCGCACGGCGGCGGAAGATGCTCCGCTCGTGTGCTCCATATAGAACCTCGCTGCACAAAGCAAGCCAAACGAGCGCTAGCCACAGCGTCTCAGACTTTATTTATTGGCAAACAACGGCCGGTTGTTGCGGCCGATCGACTTGTCTCGGTATCGACCCATGCACCCGCCGGTCGCGGCCGTTGCGCCTTCTCGCGTTGGATATCCTGCACACGGCGAGGGTGTGCATACTGCGCCCATGCTCGTGCCGTCCCTGATATCGCACCTTCGGCCCGCCCGCTGGGTGGGTGCCCTTCTGGCGTTCACAAGCCTGTCCGTGCATGCGGATCCCGCCGTGGATTTCTTTCGCGTGCTGGGCTGGACTGTGGCCATGGGTTTGGGAGAGATCGTGGCTTGGGCGCTGGGGCTGGGGTTCGTCTTCCTGATGACGATCCTCGTGCCCGGCGCGATCGTCCGGGCACTGGTGCGCGCGCCGCTGCTCTGGGCGCTATGCCTGCTGATGGTGCCTCGCTGGCGCGCGGGACCATGGGGCTGGAGCAGCATCCTGCTGGGGCTGGCAACCGCCGCTTTGGGCGCCTGGCTGATCGAGCGCCGTTGGCATGACGACGACGTGGATGTTGACCTTCTTGATTGACACATTGGGACCAAACGATGGATTTGCTTCGCAGGGCAATTGCGCTTGTCATCTTCCTCGGTGCGACCTACGTCGCGATCGAGATGCGTTCGGGCGGTTCTGCGCTGGGAGGGATCTTTTTCATCCCCGCAGTGCTTGTCGCCTTCTTTGCGCTCGCCGTCGTCATATTCAACCTCCCGATCCTGGGACAAGCCCGGTTCGAGGACAGCGGTTTCGAGCGCACCGTGCTGTCGCCGTGGCAGTTGAAGGTCTTCGGCATTTTCCTGGCGCTCCTCTTCGGGGGAGCGCCTGTCTACATTGCCGTGCGAGGCCTCTTCAAAGGCATCATCCCCGCTCCGTGGAGCGCTCCGGACATCGTGCTGGCGCAGGCGCCACTGCAATTCCTGCTCGCGTGTGCCGTCTTTGCCGGAGGAGGCGTACTGCTCGCAGTGCTGATCGTGAAGGGAATCTGGCGAACCAGTGTTCCGTCCCGGTGATTCGGCCGCATGGGCGGGCAAGCGCAATGACCACAGGAAGCATCTGAATCTCCGGGTCTCAAGGCATACCAGGTCAACGGCTGCAGCGAATGGTCCAAAACGCAACTTTGCCAACAGCCGTTGGTGGGGAGAGGCCGCTCAACTGCCGGCTCAGACCCCTTCGATGATCCGCAGGTCCCGTTCGGCCCCGTCGCCCAGCGCGGCCAGTGCGGCCTGGTAGTCGGGGCTGTCGTGCGCGGCTCTGGCCTGCTCGACGCTGTCGAACTCGATCAACACGGTGCGTTGGAGCAGACCGAACTCGTAGACCTCGGCGGGCAGGCCGCGCGCAAGAAAGCGCCCGCCGGCGGCGGTGAGTGCCGGCCCGGCCAGTTTTGCGTACGCCGCAAGTTTGTCGGCGTCCTTGATGGCACGGTACGCGCTGACCCAATAGGCTTTTGCCATGGTGATTTCTCTCAGTTGCTGAGCGAGCAATATAGCCTGCGCTTGACGTTGGCTGCTGCCATCCGTCAGCGCTTCTCGTCCTCCCAGTCCACCCAATCCACCGCATGGGTCTCGAGATATCGGCTGACGGTGGTACCGATGGTCGGAAAGAACGCCGCATCCCCAAGCCGCTCGAAAAGCCCGAACCGCTTCAGCTTGTCCTTGACGGGATCCTTCATCTCGGCAAAGCACAACTGAATGCCGGTCGCGTGCAGGGTTTCGATCAACTCGGCCAGCATGTCGGCGGAGGTTACGTCGACGCTGGTGATTGGTTCTGCCGCAACGACCAGCCAGCGCACAGGCGTAGGCGACGAAGCCACGGCGTCCAGCACCCGGTCGTGGAACAGCTCGGCGTTGGCGAAGAACAGCGGCGCATCCCAGCGAAACAGGACGAGGCCGGGGATAAGGCGCGCGTCGGGATAGCGCGTGATGTCGTGGTAGCCCTTGACGCCGTCGGCGCGCCCCAGGACCGCGGAGTACGGGCGCCAGGCATCCCACAGGAATTCGATGATCGCAATCACGATGGCCAGGCCGATGCCTTCGACCGCGCCCAGCACGGCCACGCCGGCGGTACAGGCGATCGACAGCCAGAACTCCCAGCGCTGGATGCGATAAATTCGCCGCAGGTCGGAGACCTCGATCAGGCCGATGGCCGATGCGATCACCACCGCGGCCAGTGCGCTGGTGGGCAGGTTTTTCAGCAGGTCCGGCACCGCCACCAGCAGCAGGGCAACAGCCAGCGCGCCGACGATTCCGGTCAGCTGGGTCTTGGCGCCTGCGGCCTCGGCCACGGGGGTGCGTGACGAACTGCTGCTGACGGCAAAGCCCTGAAAAAGTCCGGCCGCCAGGTTGGCGGCGCCGAGCGCCACCATCTCCTGGTTCGGGTCGACATAGCTGCGGGTCCGCGCCGCATAGACACGAGAGAGCACGCTGGTGTCGGCGAACGAGACGAGAGCGACGGCACCACCGCCGATCAGGACGGGGACGATGTCGGCGGTGGTGATCCACGGAATGGCGAACGCAGGCAGGCCTTGCGGGACCTCGCCGAGGACCGACACCCCGGCGCGTGCCGCAAGGTCCAGCACGCCAACGACAACGGTCGCTCCCACCACGGCGATCAGGATGCCCGGCAAGCGTTTGCGGCCCTTGAGCAGCAGGATGACGGCCAGGGTGCCCGCGCCGACCATGAAGGTGGTCCAGTGGGTCTTGCCATCCATCACGGCCGTAGCGATGGCCCTCAGGTTTCCCAACGGTCCGTCGCCCTCGATCGAAAAGCCGAAAAGCTTGGGCAGTTGGCTGATCAATACTGTCAGCGCAATGCCGTTCATGTAGCCGTAGCGAATCGGCTTGGAGAGAAGCTCGGTGACGAAGCCCAGGCGCGCGATTCCGGCAAGGATGCACACCGTTCCCGACACGATCGCCATCATGCCCGCCAGGGCGACCGCGCGATGCGGGTCCCCGCCAGACAATGGAAGGACGACGGCCAGAATGACGGCAGCCAACGAGGAATCCGGGCCCAGCACCAGAATCCGGCTGGGCCCGAACACGGCGTACGCGAGCAACGCAACGATGGTTGCGTAGAGGCCATAGATGCCGGGTACGCCCGATGCCTCCGCGTAGGCGATGCCGACGGGCACCAGCATCGTGGTCAGCACCAGTCCGGCAACGATGTCGTGCCGCAGCCAGGCCACCTGGTACTCGCGCAGCGTGCGCAGCCCCGGCAACCAGCGGCTCCAGCCGGCCTGATCGGCGGCCTTCGTCCGCCGCGCAATACGGCCCGGTTCGGGGAGGGGGGACGAAGGATCCGTATTGCTCATAAGCCGCTGCCGCTTGGTAGAGCGTGCAGATGCGCGCAAAGAAAGACAAGAGGAAAGATCCGGGTGCTGCCGGCCCCTCCGCTTCGACGCGATGGTCCATCGACGGACAGGGTCTTGATGAAGATTCCGATTGCGTTGAAAATAATGGTGTAAATCATTTACACCATAATCGAAAATCCTCAATGACTGACTTTGGCATGACCAACAACGAAATGACTTCCGCGCCCAGCGACGCAACCGACCCGACAGTGACCGCCTCGACGGTCCAGCCACCGGCAGAGTCGACAACGCCTGCCGCGCCGCAACTGCCGTCGAACCCGCCAACCGCCAAGCCGGTTGCACGCAAAAGGCCAGCGGCCAAGAAGGCGCCAGTGCGCGAACCTGAAGCAGCCGCAACGAAGAAGGCGGCCGCCAAGAAGGTCTCGCCTCGGAAGGCCACGCCGGCAAAACCGGTGGTTACGAAGTCCTCGGCAAAAAAGGCAGCGGTGACCAAGAAGGCAGCGGTGACCAAGAAGGCCGCAGTCACCAAGAAGGCAACGCCGACCAAAGCCGGCGCCAAGACCACCGCCGCACCCAAAAAGTTGACGTCAGTGAAGAAAGCATCCGTGAAGAAGGCACTAGTAAAGAAAGCATCAGTAAAGAAGACAGTGGCAAAGAAGACCGGGCCGCTGAAGGCCAAGACGGTGCAGGCCGTCGTCGCGCCGCCTCAGGTCACCCGGCCTGCCCCCCGCAAGGAACTGGCGACGTCTTTCCAGGCCACTTCCTCCGAGTCCGCCCGCGACGCGGCCAAGACCAAAGGCAAACTCGTGCGAGACAGCTTCACGATGCCCCAGCAGGACTTCGGTCTGATTGCCGTCCTCAAGGACCGCGCGCTAGGTTTCAAACGCCCGGCCAAGAAGAGCGAGCTGCTGCGAGCCGGGCTGTACGCGCTTCAGCAACTCACCGACACCCAACTGCGCGGTGCGCTGGATTCGCTGGCGCCGCTGAAGGCTGGGCGCCCGAAGAAGTAAGCCAACCGAAGGCCGCGCGGCGTTCCTCCCGGCATCGGCGATGCCTGTGCCAGGAGGGCCTGGGAAAAGCGGATGCGTGGGTACACAATGCTTTCATGGCGCAGAAGAAACCTCCCGCTTTCCAGCCCCTGACCGGCATCTATGAGCCGTCGGCGATCCAGCAGTTGCCGGATGGGCGCTTTCTTGTGGTCGAGGACGAAAAGGGCCATCCCTTCAGCCTGGTCGTGCTCGGCGCCGACGGAAGTGTCGACAGCACCGAACTCACCGCCGGGCTGTTTCAGATCTTCAGCGACTTCTGGAAACTGGATGATCTCGAGGGACTTGCCTTGGACCGCGCAGGCTTCGTCTACGCGATCACATCGCATTCCCGAGACGACGAAGGCAACGAAAAGAAGTCACGTGAACGGCTGGTCCGGTTCCGGATCGAGGGGAATCGCGTCGAGGACCCCAAAGTCGTCGACGGATTGAAGCGCGCCCTGATGGCAAAGCATCCTGAACTGGCCTCGGCAGCCCAGATCCGCGACGTCAAGACCGGCGGCGGGCTCAATATCGAAGCGTTGGAGATCGGCCCGGACCAGCAACGGCTGCTGATCGGCTTTCGCAGCCCGTTGCGCAACGGCCGCGCGATCATCGCCAGCGTCGAAAATCCGCAAGGCCTCTTCGAGGCGGATGAGGCCCCCCGGGTGGCGGCTGATCTCGATGAGCTGGATCTGGGCGGCCACGGAATTCGTGGGTTGTCTTACGTCCCCGCCATTGGCGAGTACCTGGTCATCAGCGGGCCGATTTCGCGCGACCCGGGCCAGTTCGCCCTTTGGCGCTGGAATGGTCGGCAAGGTGGCGCGGCGCGTCGAGTCACGGTTCCAGGCCTTCAGGGCCTGGGGCGCGCAGAAGGGGTGAGCCCGGCCGTCATCGACGGGGTCGACCGAATCATCATCGTCAGCGACGACGGGAGCCGGAAGGCAGGACGATCTGCGAATTATCTTCTGCTGGACCTCGATCAGCTGCAAACTGCGCATTGAATGGGCGGCTCGGCAGGAGCCTCGCATCTTGCCGCCGGGCGGTCGAAGTCACATGCACGTCAGAGTGCAATGCGAGGATATGCATTGACGGTCGCGGACGCTGGTAGGGAATGCAATTTGCACCTCGAATCCTGAGGTTCCCGATGTTCGCGGCCGTCTCTACAACAAGTCTCTGTCCTGGCTCACGCGCGCCAGGCGCGTTGCCCGGTCGGAAAACAGGGGCGCATTGGAATAGCGCAGGGTTCCGCACGTGCGGGACTCGTCGAGCTGCAGTTGCTGCACCGCGTCACGAAGCTGAAGAACATCGGCATCGTCTGCTCCGTACAAGGCCTGCATTCGCACGAGAAGGTGCTGCAGGCGGGCTTGATCCTTGCTCATCGAATCGTCCTTATGGGAAAGATGGGAAAGTTCCCGGCGAGATTGAACTGCCACCCCTGCGCTAAGCTCCACTCTATATGTCAACAGTGGACAAGGTCCGAGTCATTTTTGTTTCGAAGCGCAACTCGCTTCGAAGCGTTCTTGCACATGCGTGCCTCGAACACGTAGGCGGTGACCGTTATGCGGCCCTGTCGTGCGGCTCTCCAAAGCACCTCGCCAGCGAAATTCATCCCGCTGCGCTCGGCGCGCTGGCAAGCGCCCGGATGCGACCGCCTCTCGGAATTCCAATAAGTTGGGAGAGGTTGAAGGAGCGGGGTGCCGCCAGAGCCGCGTTCATCATCACGCTGGACGAGGAGACGATCGGGGCCCAGCCGGCATGGCCGGGGCAACCGGATACCGCACTTTGGTCGATGCCGGACGTTGCCGCATCGGGAGATCCAGAAAAGACGGCCTACGGTGCGATCCAGGCCCTCTACGCTCTGCGTCGAAGACTCGAGTTGTTCGTCAACCTGCCGCTGACCAAGGGCGACCGGGTGTCTCTCCGAGCCGATGTCCGGGATCTGGGAACCATGAGATAGGCCGGTTGGCCCTCAGCCCCACGCAGGAAGGTTCTGCAACGCGTCGTTGGGGCGGCCGACAATGTCGACGCCGGTGATGCCGGTTCCGCCCGGCAAGAGGTTGACGTCGCAAATGACTTCCCAGGCGTGGCTTTCAGTGCGCCGTGCAAGACACACTTCCTCACCGGCGGCAATGAGCTCTGCGCACTCGCCGACGCTGATTCGCTGTGCCGTGCCAAGGGCGAACTCTGTCGAACCGAACTCCTTCTCCACAACCGGGTGAATGGCGACGAGATCGATCTTTTCGTCTTTGAAGTGAACAGCGGTAATCGCATGCTGGGACATCTTTCGACCTCCATTCGTGGAGAGCCCCGACATGGCCGCGGCGGCTGCCGGCACCGGTGGGCTCGATCATCGACTGTACGCCAGCTCCCGCTTGCTCGCACTCGGCAGATGAACCCAATCAGGAGGTGGGCGGGTCATCGCCAGTGAGCAGCAACTTCGTTTCGATGCCGTAGAGCGCAAGCATGCCCAGCACGTGCCCGATGGCGACGCCCGGTTCACCCGATTCGATTCGCGCAACCGTCTGGACATGCACGCCAAGTCGGGCGGCCGCTGCGGCCTGGCCCTCGCCGGCATTGGTGCGAGCCAACTTGGCCGCA
Source organism: Variovorax palleresanus (assembly GCF_051144945.1). Classification (NCBI taxonomy): domain Bacteria; kingdom Pseudomonadati; phylum Pseudomonadota; class Betaproteobacteria; order Burkholderiales; family Comamonadaceae; genus Variovorax; species Variovorax palleresanus. The sequence goes on from NZ_JBJNVP010000002.1 coordinate 3,615,908, forward strand.
GCACCCATGTGCTTGATCGCCTGAAGGGCGCCGCTGTCGATGTCCGCCGAGATGCGTTTGCCTTGGGCCATAGGAATATTGTCGCTGCACAATCCGGGCCATGCCTCGAACCTTGACCGACACCGGGCCCGTGCCTTACTGGCTCTACCTCCTGGAATGCGAAGGCGGCGTGTACTACACGGGGATCGCGCTCGATGTGGAGCAGCGCTTCTTTCAGCATGTCTTTGGACTGGGCGCCAAATTCACGCGCGCGCGTCCTCCGTTGCGAGTGCTCGCAGCCCGCGCCTACCCTGACAAGGGGGCTGCGCTGCGGGCGGAAATCAAGGTCAAGGCACTTCCTCGCGCCCGGAAGCTTGCCTTCTTCGAAGCCCTGGCGTGACGCGCCGGATTCGAGTCTGCAGCCCCTCTGCATCCCGAGAAATACGCGATTGACCGACTGCGCTTTCGCCTGAAATTCGCTAGGCTTTGCTGGCGAGCGATCCCATCGAGCGCGGAGACAACGCGATGAGCCAGGGCGCATCTCTTCGTCTGCATGTGCCGGAGCCCACCGGGCGGCCGGGGCACGAGACCGATTTTTCCTACCTCCATCTGTCGCGTGCCGGCGAGGTGCGAAAACCTCCGATCGATGCATTGCCAGCCGACACCGGCGACCTGGCCTACACGCTGGTGCGCGTGCTCGACGACGAGGGCCGCGCCGTCGGCCCATGGGTGCCCGAGGCCGACCCTGAACTGCTGCGCCGAGGCCTGCGCGCAATGATGAAGACGCGCGCCTTCGATGCCCGCATGCTGATCGCGCAGCGGCAGAAGAAGATCTCGTTCTACATCCAGTGCCTCGGCGAGGAGGCCATCGCGACCGGCCACGCGCTCGCGCTGCAGCAGGGCGACATGTGCTTTCCCACCTACCGCCAGCAGGGCCTGCTGCTGGCGCGCGAAGACGTGACGATGGTGGAGATGATCTGCGAGCTGATGTCCAACGAGCGCGACCCGCTCAAGGGGCGGCAGCTGCCGGTGTGCTATTCGATGAAGAGGGCCGGCTTCTTCTCGGTCTCGGGCAACCTGGCCACGCAGTTCATCCAGGCGGTGGGCTGGGGCATGGCTTCGGCGATCAAGGGCGACACACGCATCGCCTCGGGCTGGATCGGCGACGGCGCCACGGCCGAGTCCGACTTCCACACCGCGCTGACTTTCGCCCACGTGTACCGCGCGCCGGTGATCCTCAACGTGGTCAACAACCAGTGGGCGATCTCGACCTTCCAGGCCATCGCCGGCGGCGAGGCCACCACCTTCGCGGCGCGCGGCGTGGGGTGCGGCATCGCCTCGCTGCGCGTCGACGGAAACGACTTCCTTGCCGTGCTGGCCGCCTCGCGCTGGGCCGCACAGCGCGCGCGCAGCAACCTCGGGCCGACGCTGATCGAATGGGTGACCTACCGCGCCGGCGCGCACTCGACCTCGGACGATCCTTCGCGCTACCGGCCGGCCGACGACTGGGCGCACTTTCCGCTGGGCGATCCGATCCCTCGCCTGGCGCAGCACCTGACAACGATCGGCGCCTGGTCGCAGCAGGAGCACGACCAGACGCGGGCAGACCTGGAGGCGCAGGTGAGTGCCGCACTGAAAGAGGCCGAGCGCTTCGGCTCCATGGCCGACGGCCACGTTGCCGGCGCCGCGACCATGTTCGAGGACGTCTACAAGGACATGCCTGAACACTTGAAGCGGCAGCGCGAACAGCTGTCGTCGGAGGGATGACGCCCATGGCCTCGATGACCATGATCCAGGCCCTGCGCTCCGCCATGGACGTGATGCTCGAGCGCGACGACAACGTCATCATCTACGGGCAGGACGTGGGCTACTTCGGCGGCGTGTTCCGCTGCACCGAGGGCCTGCAGGCCAAGTACGGCCGCTCGCGCGTGTTCGATGCGCCGATCAACGAGGGCGGCATCGTCGGCTCGGCCATCGGCATGGGCGCCTACGGCCTGCGCCCGGTGGTGGAGGTGCAGTTTGCCGACTACGTCTATCCGGCCTATGACCAGATCGTGTCCGAGGCGGCGCGCCTGCGCTACCGCTCGGCGGGAGATTTCACCGCGCCGATCACCATTCGCATGCCTTGCGGCGGCGGCATCTACGGCGGGCAGACGCACAGCCAGAGCCCCGAGGTGCTGTTCACGCACGTCTGCGGGCTGCGCACGGTGATGCCCTCCAATCCGCGCGATGCCAAGGGCCTTTTGATCGCCTCCATCGAGAACGACGATCCTGTCATTTTTCTGGAGCCCAAGCGGCTGTACAACGGCCCTTTCGACGGCCACCACGACCGGCCGCTGGTGTCCTGGTCGGCCCACCCGCTGGGCGAGGTGCCCGAGGGGTACTACACGGTGCCGCTCGAATCGGCCACCGTGTTCCGCCCTGGCGCCGACCTGACGGTGATCAGCTACGGCACCATGGTCTTCGTCTCGGAAGCGGCCGCGCAAGAGACCGGCATCGATGCCGAGATCATCGACCTGCGCAGCCTGTGGCCGCTGGACCTGGAGACCCTCGTCGCCTCGGTGAAGAAGACCGGCCGCTGCGTGATCGTGCACGAGGCCACGCGCACCAGCGGCTTCGGCGCCGAGCTGGCGGCGCTGGTGCAGGAGCATTGCTTCCACTACCTGGAGGCACCCATCGGGCGCGTGGCCGGCTGGGACACGCCCTATCCGCATGCGCAGGAGTGGGCCTATTTCCCGGGCCCGGCACGCGTCGGCGCCGCATTCCGGCGCGCCATGGAGAACTGAATGGCCACGCATGCAATCAAGGTGCCGGACCTCGGCGAAGGCATTGCCGAGGTGGAACTGGTGGCGTGGCGCGTGCAGCCCGGCGACACGGTGGCCGAAGACCAGGTGCTGGCCGACGTGATGACCGACAAAGCCACCGTCGAGATTCCCTCGCCGGTTGCGGGCAAGGTGCTCGCGCTCGGCGGCGAAGTGGGGAAGCAGATGGCGGTGGGCGCGGAGCTGATCAGGATCGACGTGGTGGACCGCGGCGGGGCGGAGGCGATGCGGGGTGCACCAGCGCCGGCATCTGCACCTGCACCAACGCAAGTGCCGGCCCCGGCGCCGGCCGCGCGTGCGCGCCCATCGGCTGGCAAGCCGCTCGCCTCGCCCGCGGTGCGCCATCGTGCTGCGCTCCTCGGCATCGATCTCCAGCAGGTGCCGGCCAGCGGCGCGGAGGGCCGCATCCTGCACGAGGACCTCGATGCCTGGCTGGTGCGGCGGCCCGGTCCGCAGGCGCCGGGTGCGGCGCGCCATGCAGAGCGCAATGACGAAGAGGCCGTGCCCGTGGCAGGCGTGCGCCGCCGCATCGCGCAGCGCATGCAGGATGCGATGCGCCGCATCCCGCACTTCACCTACGTCGAAGAGGTCGACGTGACCGAGCTGGAGCTGTTGCGCGCGCGGATCAACGAACGCTGGGGCGCCGAGCGGGCGCACCTGACGCTGCTTCCGCTGCTGGTGCGCGCGGTGGTGCTGGCGGTGCCGCGCTTCCCGCAGGTCAATGCCCGATTCGACGACGAAAAGGGCGTGCTCACGCGCCACGGCGCGGTGCATGTCGGCATCGCGACCCAGACTTCGGCCGGCCTCATGGTGCCGGTGCTGCGCCACGCGGAAGCACGCGACCTCTGGTCCAGCGCAACCGAGATCGCGCGCCTGGCCGATGCCGCACGCGCCGGCCGGGCCACGCGCGACGAACTGAGCGGCTCGACCATCACGCTCACCAGCCTCGGCGCGCTGGGCGGCATCGCCTCCACGCCGATCATCAACGCGCCTGAAGTGGCGATCGTCGGCGTCAACCGCATCGTGCAGCGCCCGGTGATGCAAGGCGGCGCAGTGGTCGCGCGCCGCATGATGAACCTGTCCTCCTCCTTCGACCACCGCGTGGTCGACGGGCAGCTCGCGGCTGAATTCATTCAGGCCGTGCGGGCTTCGCTCGAATGCCCGGCGCTGCTTTTTATCGAGTGAGCGTCGAGTGAGGGAGGCTGGAGCGCGAGCCTCAATTCGTTCTCCTCCAGAGGGTTCAGCTCGAGCACCAGGCGCCTGAAATCAGCCCGGTAGCAGGGCAGCATCAGCGCCGCCGTGAACGCATGAACGCCGTCGCCGCGCGCCATGCATTCATCGCACGCGGCAATGCTTCGGTAGAGGCCGATCGCCTGTGCGACTCGGCTGTCGGTGGTGCTGCTCTTGCGGGTCATCGCCGGCTCCTTGTAGCGCGCCCTGGATGGCCCGCGAGGCGACTCTATGCACTCTGGAGCGCAGCGGTGAGTAACAAGATCGTCGTGAATTGAGGCATTGGCACCCGGTGCCGCGACAATCGAAGGCTCCTTGCAATGATTGCCTCCATGCCTCCCGATCAGTTCACCGATCCCGTCGAACCGACGCCTCACGATTCCGACGCGCAAAGCGCAGCCAAGGCCGGCCGCCTGCGCGCGGAAGCCGACAAGCTCGAAGCATTCTGTGTCGTCGTTCGCGCGGCTTCGGCCGCAGTCGATCACGCCGCGTTTGTCGAGGTCAGCCGCGCAGCGTCCCAGGCGCTGCACGCCAAGTTCGGCGGTGGCTCAATCACTTCGGTGTTCACATGGTTGACCGGGCCTGCGGGAAGCGCCGCGCTAAAAAGCGTTCTTGCCGGCGAAGTGGAGCTGGCCGGGCCGCTTTCCATCCAGCAGATCGTCGAAGCGATTGAGCTGGCCAAAAAGGCGGAGTTCCTGCGCCAGAAGCGCTGAGGGCGCACCGCCCGTCCGTCCGCCGCGCGGTTCAGCCCGCCATCGCGCGGCAAGCGGCCGCGCAGTCCCGGCATGCCTTGGCGCACGCCTGGCAGTGGTCGTGCTTGTGCTTGCCGCATTCGTCGCCGCAGGCTTGGCAGATGTCGGCGCACAGCGCACAGATGGCCTTGGCAAACTCGCTGCCACGTGCCATGGTGGCAGCCGCAAACTGGCAGGCGGCCGCGCAGTCCATGTCGAGCGCGATGCACCTGGCCATCATCTTGACGTCGGCTTCCTTCAGGCAGGAGGCGGCGCAGTGGTTGCACGCGGTGGCGCAGCCGTTGCAGGCTTCGATGCATGCGGCGTAGGTTTCATGTGGCATTGCTTTCTCCTTTTGGGTTGGACGCTGGCGACGGCAAGGGACTTGCAGGAAGCAGCGATCAACGCAATGTCGAGCTGAGCGAGCGGGCGGCCTCCAGATGCGAGCGCAGCGTCGGCAGCGTCTTGCCTGCCCAGGCCCTCAACTCGGGGTCGCGGGCCTCGCGGCTCGCACGCTCGAAGAGCGCGATGTCCGTTTGGTGGTCTTCGATACCCACGAGCCGGATGTACGTGCGATCGAACTCGTCTTCCGTGGCCGAAGCCAGGCGGTTCAGCTTGGCGTATTTGCCACGCGGCAGCACGCCGGGGAGTCGCATTCCCCTGTCGCGCACCAGGGCCCTGAGTTCGTTGTTGGCGCGTGTGTGGTGGTCGACGAGCATCTGCGCATAGCCTCGCACCTCGGGGCTGGCGGCGCGGTACATGGCCAACCGCGAGGCCTGGATTTCGTACCGGCCATTGCCCACCGCCGCGGTGATGAACTGCGGGTCTTGAAGGCCGCTCGTCCGCGCCGCGCCCGCGGTGCCGGCGCGCGCAAGGGGCTCCGGCAGAGTCGAGCACCCCGCGGCGAGCGCCGCCATGCCAACGAGCGTGAGCGCTCGCAGAAGGGTTTCGAGCGTTTTCATGGTTCTCCTTGTCAGCCCGCAATGCGAGCCTTCTCGGCGAGACGCAGAAAATCTAAGCCAGGCACGCCCGGTGCCCTGTCGGACGGTAGCTGCATCTGTGGCCTGACAACCACTCGTGGTTGCCGCACTTCGCTCACTGCGGAGGGCAGGGACGCGCCTCAGGGCTTCCGGTGCTTCAGAAAGCCCGGCGCGTTTTCGCCCTTGCCGGGCTGCGCTTCGTCGCTGGCCGTGTCTTCCACGTTGGTGGACTCATCCAGCTCGAGGTCTCTCGCGCGCACCTCGGCTTCGAGCGGCAGCCCGGATGCCGGCTGGTGCGTCATCGGGTCCGCCGATGTGGCGGGCGCTTGTTTCCGATTCATGTCTGGTGCTCCTGTTGATCGCCAGTAACCATCCTCTCTGCCGCGGGGCTGTACGGGCAATCGGACGGAATGAGCACGCGGTGCAGGCGATGTCCTGCGCAGCGTCTGGTAACAGCGCCCGCGAGCCAGCGGTGAAAATCCATCGATGCATCCAATCAGTACCCTCTTTCTGCGTTCCGGCAGCTTCGCGCTCCTGGCTGCGTCCGCGGCCATGGCCGCGCTGCTGGCAGGCTGCGCGGCCGCTCCGTCGACACCGGCCGCCTCAGGCGCCAAGCCGGCGGAATCGACAACAGGTGCACGGCCTGCAATTGCGCCCGCTGTGCCAGGGCAGGCGGCGCCGGACGATGCGGCCATCGAACAGCGGTTCGCAAAATGGGTTGCCGATTTCCGCGCCACCGCGCGTGCGCAAGGCATCGGCGAGGCGACGCTGCGAAGCGCGCTCGATCAGGTTCAATATCTGCCGCGGGTCATTGAACTGGACCGCGCCCAGCCCGAGTTCACGCGCACCGTCTGGGACTATCTCGACAACGCCATCACGCCCCAGCGCGTGGCCACCGGTCAGGACAAGTTGCAGCAGGTTCGCGCTGAAGCCGATGCGGCCGCCGCGCGCTACGGCGTACCGCCCGCCGTGGTGGTTGCGATCTGGGGCATGGAAAGCAACTACGGCGGCAACTACGGCAACACCCCGGTCATCGATGCGCTGGCAACGCTCGGCTTCGAAGGGCGGCGCGAAGACTGGGCACGCCGCGAGTTGCTTGCGGCGCTGAAGATTCTCGACAGCGGCGACATCGCGCGCGACCGGATGATCGGCTCCTGGGCCGGTGCCATGGGCCAGACCCAGTTCCTGCCGTCGAACTTTCTCGCCTATGCGGTGGATGCCGACGGGGATGGTCGGCGCGACATCTGGGGCAGCATGCCCGACGTCGTCGCATCGACTGCGAACTTTCTCTCTCGTTCGGGCTGGCAGGCCGGCGTGCCCTGGGGCGCGGAGGTGCGGCTGCCGGCGGGCTTCGACTACGGCCGCGCAGACATGGCTGTGCGCCAGTCCAGCGCGCAATGGGCGGCCGAGGGGCTGCGCGCCATCGACGACCAGCCGCTGCCAGAGCTTGCCGATGCCAGCATCCTGCTGCCCGCGGGTGCCCGTGGCCCGGCCTTTTTGATCGGGCCCAACTTTCGCGCTGTTCTGCGCTACAACAACTCGACCAACTACGCGCTCGCGGTCAGCCTTCTTGCGCAACGCCTGGGCGGTGGGCCGGGCGTGCAGTCGCCGTGGCCCAGAGATTCGGCGGCGCTTTCGCGCAGCCAGATGGTCGAGCTGCAAACCGCCCTCAACCAGCGCGGCTTTGCCACCGGCGCGGCCGACGGTGTGGTGGGGCCCGCCACGCGCGACGGGCTGCGCCGCTACCAACGCAGCGTCGGTTTGCCCGCGGATGGGTATCCGAGCGCAGAGCTGCTGCAGCGCCTGCAACGGCCGTAGCGGGCCCGCCGCGCGTTCCGCGCCCGTTAAACTGGGGCCGGGTGCGGAGCCGCTTGTCTTCCATGCGGTGCCGCAGGTTCATGCGATGGTCGGGCCGCCACGCGGATTCGTCACGCCAATCCCATGCAAGAACCCGCCATCCAGTACATTGCCGCAGCCATCTTTGCCGTGGCCCTCGTCCATACCTTTGCCGTCAAGCAGTTCGAACGGCTGTCGCATCGCTATCCACGCCACGCCGGCCTGTTCCATCTGCTGGGCGAGGTTGAAGTCGTCTTCGGGTTCTGGGCCATCGTGCTCGTGCTGGCGATGGGCCTGGTGAGCGGCGGCGACGGCGCGCTCGGCTATGCGGAGTCGCGCAACTACACCGAACCGCTGTTCGTTTTTGTCGTGATGGTGGTGGCTGCCTCCCGGCCCGTGCTGCGCACGGTCATGTCGGGGGTGAGCATCGTCGCCCGGGTGCTGCCACTGCCGACGCCCGTTGCCGCGGCATGGCTCGGGCTTGCGGCTGTTCCGCTGCTGGGCTCACTGGTCACGGAGCCCGCGGCCATGACGATCGCGGCGCTGATGCTCGCGCCCCAGATCTTCAGGCCGCAGCTGCCCGAAGCGGTGAAGTACCTGGCCCTGGGCGTGCTGTTCGTCAACATATCGATCGGCGGCACCCTCACGTCGTATGCCGCGCCGCCGGTGCTGATGGTGGCCTCGACCTGGCAATGGGACAGCGCCTTCATGCTCGCCACCTTCGGCTGGAAGGCCGCCGTGGCCGTTCTCGTCAATGCCACCGTGGCCACCTTCGTGCTGCGCAAACATCTGGCCGCCGCGCCGTCGCCAGCGAACCCCGAACTGTCCGAGGTGCCTGTGCCGGCGGCCGTGGCCCTCGCGCACCTGGCATTGCTCGCGGGGATCGTGCTGTTCGCCCATCATCCGGTGGCATTCCTCGGCCTGTTCCTGATGTTCCTCGGCTTCACCCAGGCCTATGAGCGCCACCAGAGTCCATTGATCATCAAGGAAGCGCTCCTCGTCGGATTCTTTCTTGCCGGCCTGGTGGTGCTCGGCGGCATGCAGCGCTGGTGGCTCGAGCCGGTCGTCTCCAGCCTGGAGCCGCTGGCCTTGTTCTTCGGCGCGCTGGGCCTGACGGCCATCACCGACAACGCGGCGCTCACCTACCTGGGCTCGCTGATCGCGACCATCTCGGACGAATCGAAATACATGCTCGTGGCCGGCGCGGTGGCTGGCGGCGGCTTGACGGTGATTGCCAACGCGCCCAATCCCGCCGGCGTCGCGCTGCTGAAGCGCGGCTTCGCCGACGAGAGCATCGGCGCCGGCGGACTGCTGCTCGGCGCGCTCGGACCCACGCTGGTGGCCGGCGCGGCGTTCATGCTTTTGTAGCGGGCGCGCGCTGCGCGCGGAACCAAAGGAGACAAGAACATGCACGCGTTCTCTCGCACGGGCCTGGCCGCAGGCGCGATGCTCGTGGCCCTGGCCATCGGCGGTTGCTCCTCGCACGGGAACGCCGTTTCCAGCAGCGCCAGGGCGGAGCCGCCGCCCACCGATTGCCGCGCCTGGGTGGGCACCGACCGCAACCAGGAACTGCCCGGCTACCGGCTGCCGCAGTCCAACGGCCAGACCGTGTGCGTGCCGCTCGGCGTCAACGCCTTTCGCCCGCCCGCGGGGTATGCCGGAGGCGACTACCACGTCGACGAATTCACCGATGCGCGCCTGAAGGAGCGCTGGCGCGCGTGCAAGGCCGACACCGCCTGCTTTGCGCGCATCGATGCGCAAATGCAGCGCTGGCTGCCGCCGAACAAGGCACGCTCGACCCGCACGACCGGCATGGTCGATCCTTCGGGAAAGATCGATCCCGAGGGCACCGTGGATCTGCGGCAGATCCGACGCCCGGCCTTCTTTGCCAAAGCGCCTTACGAGGAAGGCATTGCGCGCGCCGATGCCAGCACTTACGTGGTCGAGTTCACCGTGCCGCGCGACACCTTCGAGCGCATCGACCTGAAGATGACCGATCCGATCAAGCTGCGCGGCTGGTACATCGAAGGCCGCGGCGTCGACGACGGCAAGGGCGGCAAGATACGCGCGCTGGTGGTCATGGCGCCCGGTGGCGGCGGTCAGCTCACCGCCATCCAGCACCCGGGCGAGAAGGCCTACCGCATCGACCCGGCCACGGGCAGGGCGGTGGACGTCAAGTTTCCGAACGCCACCACGGAGACCATGGGCCAGCGCTGGTGGCGCGAGAACCTCGATGCGCTCAACCAGGCGGGCTTCGACGTGCTGGCCTACGACCGGCGCGGCGAGGGCATTTCGGGGGGATTCAGCGACACCAACACGCTGGAGCAGGGCGAGGACGTCTTTCGCGTGCTGGCGCAGCTCGACACCGGAAACGGCCTGCGCCTTCTCACGCCCGACGCGCGCGTGCTCGCGGGCAGCGAGGCGGCCGGCAAGCTGCTGGGCGGCATGGCGTCGACGCGCATTCCCATCTTGCTCGGCGGTTATTCGCGCGGGTCGATGTCGACCGCATGGGCCATGGCGAAGAATTTCTCGGGCTCGTGCAGCTACGACATGCCGGTGCCCGAATGCGTGCCGCCCAAAGGGCTCTCGAACATCAAGGGCGCCATCCTGTTGTCTTCGTTTGCCAGCGGCGCGGGGTACCTGCCCGCGTCGCCAGACCTGGCCGACCGCAACCTGTTTCTGGGCGGCATGGCGGCGGACCATCACATCCTTTTCTATCCCAACTCGGCGCCCCTGGCGGGCATGCACAAGTGGCCGGCCGCGTTCTTCGGCAAGGGCCTGTGGGATCGCGCGGAAACGCTGCAAGGCACCGTGGCCGCCTACGACCGCATCCGCGGCGCGCGCGAGATCGTGGTGGCTCGCGCCCCCCATTCGATCGAGACCTGGCCCGAAAGCGACCGGCAGTACCTGCGCGAGCGGATGATTGCCTTCGCCAAGGTGGCAATTGCGGGCGGCACCACGGTGCCGGGCGCAAAGCCGTGGTCCAACCTCAAGGAGCTGGTCGCGACCACGCCCGACTCGTGGGAGTCCTCGTCCCGGCCGAAGCCTGTCAACGGCTCGCCTTGACTTCTTATCCGGTATGTTGGATATTTGGTCTGACATCATGGATAAGCAGTCACCAACCCTGAATGAGCGCATCGCGCAGCGGGTGCGAGACCTGCGCGCCGACCGCGGCCTTTCTCTCGATGCGCTGGCTGCGCATTGCGGCGTCAGCCGCTCGATGATCTCGCTCATCGAGCGCGGCGAAAGCAGCCCGACGGCGGTGCTGCTCGAGAAATTGGCGACGGGCCTCGGTGTTCCGTTGGCCTCGTTGTTCGAGGCGCCACAGCCTGACGGCGGCCCTGTAGCCCGCCTGGCCGACCAGCCCCAATGGCGCGATCCGCATTCCGGCTACGTGCGCCGTAACGTGTCCCCCAGCAGCGCTGCATCGCCCATCCACATCGTGGAGGTTCTGTTTCCGCCCAAGGCGCGCGTGGCCTACGAAACCGGTGCGCGGGAACCCCAGGTTCACCAGCAGGTGTGGGTGCTCGAAGGAACCATCGAAGTCACTGTCGGCGAAGACCAGCACCGGCTCGGCGCGGGCGACTGCCTGGCACTGGTGCTCGACCGCCCCATGAGCTACTACAACCCCACCCGGCAGGCCGCACGCTATGCCGTCGTGATCGCAACCTTGCCCTCTTCGTGGAGATGACATGACGCTCGACCTTGCAACCTCCGCGCCGAGCATTCGCGTTCTTTCCAGCATGGACGACGCACATGCCCGGCAGCTGGCCGACGTGCTCGTCGATTGCGTGGAGGGCGGCGCATCGGTCAGCTTCATGCTGCCGCTGACCCGCGAGCGCGCTTCGGCGTTCTGGCGACGCGTGGGCGAGGGCGTGGCATGCGGCGACCGCGTGCTGCTGGTGGCCGAAGACGCGCAAGGCATCGTCGGAACCGTGCAGCTGCTGCTCGAAATGCCGGAGAACCAGCCGCATCGCGCCGAAGTGGCAAAGATGCTCGTGCACCGGCGCGCCAGGCGCCAGGGTATCGGCGCGCTGCTGATGCAGGCCGCCGAGCAGCTCGGCCGCGAACGCGCCAAGACCTTGCTCGTGCTCGACACCTCCAGTGCCGAGGCCGAGCGCCTGTATGCCCGACTCGGCTGGACCCGCCTTGGCGTGATCCCGGGCTTTGCGTTGCTGCCGGGCGGCGAGCCGTGCGACACCACCTACTTCTATCGCGCGCTGGCCTAGCGCATGGCGCCAAAAATGCGGTAGCCCGGGATTTGCGGACGCGGCGCAGCCTGTCATCATTCGCGGCTGAATGACCCAAGAACCGACGCCCCTCATCGATCTGTTGTTGAACCGCGCCAGGCAGGTGCTGGCGGGCACGGACGGCACGCTGCAGTGCGCCGCCGCCACGCCCGAAGCCGGCTGCGTGGTGTTCATCGCCCTCGGCGACCAGGCGAGCCGCGCACGCGTGGTCGTGGGGCGCGGGGGCAGCGCCGAGGAGGCCTGGCGCGAGGCATGCAATGCGGCGCTCGCGCTCATCCAGCGCATCGGCATGCAGCCTGGCCGCGTGCGCGTGGAGCTCGTCGAACAGGTCGAGGCCATGACCTGGGGCGCGCTGAAGGCTCGCCTCTCGCGAACCAAGCGCAACTACTTCAACCAGGGCGTGTCGTTCGACGCGAGGTTCGAAGCGGCGCTGCTCGCGCAGGAGATCAGCGGCAGCGCCATCTTCTACAACGGCACCGTGGAACACGCAGAGCCCAACGCCGGCAACCTGCGCCTGCACGCCCAGAGGCGCTTCGGCGCCGAGATCGATTTTCCGTCCGACGATGCGGTGCCGGTGTGGTGCTTCGTCACGCGCGGTGCCTATGCCGATGCCGAGGGCGCCTGGCCGCTGACGGCCAAGGGGCAGGCCGCGGGCTATCGCACGCTGCCCGAATGGAACGCGGGCCAGGTGCGCCGCCTCGTCGACACCGCGAGCGACTATCTCGCCGCGCAGGTCCAGCCCACGGGCGAGTTCCACTACGGCTGGTTCCCGTGCTTCGACCGCGCGATTCCCACCTACAACACCCTGCGCCACGCCAGCTCGACCTATGCGCTGCTCGAAGCCTGGGAGCTGACCCGCAGCGATACGCAAAAGGCGGCCATCGACCGTTCGCTGGGCTTCCTGACGGCCCGGCTCATTCGCCAGGTCGAACTGCCCGGCGGCACGCGCGCGGCGTACCTGCTGGATGTCGGCAACGAGATCAAGCTCGGTGGCAACGCGGTGTGCCTGCTGGCCTTCGTCAAATACACCGAGCTCACGGGCGATACGCAATACCTGCCGCTGATGGAGCAGCTCGCGCTCGGCATCCAGGCCATGCAGGACCCGGCGAGCGGGCGCTTCGTCCACGTGCTGAACCACCCGGCGCTCGACGTGAAGGATGCGTTCCGCGTCATCTACTACGACGGGGAAGCCGCCTTCGGCCTCATGCGCCTCTACGGGCTCACGCGCGATCCGCGTTGGCTCGCGGTCGTCGAGAAAGCCTTCGACCATTTCATTGCCGCGGAGCACTGGCGCGCGCACGACCATTGGCTGAGCTATTGCGTGAACGAGCTCACCCGCCATCGGCCAGAAACACGCTACTACCGCTTCGGCCTGCAGAACGTGGCCGACTACCTGGACTTCGTGCTCGAGCGCATCACCACCTTTCCGACGCTGCTGGAACTGATGATGGCCGCGCGCGACATGGTGGCGCGGCTTGCCGCCGACCCCGCGCTGCGCCCGCTGCTCGAAGGCTTCGACCGCGACAAGTTCGACCGTGCGCTCGAGCACCGCGCGCGCTACCTGGCCAACGGCTACTTCTGGCCCGAGCTGGCGATGTTCTTTCGCAACCCCGAACGCGTTGCCGGCTCGTTCTTCATCAAGCACCACAGCTTTCGCGTGCGCATCGACGACGTGGAGCACTATCTCTCCGGCTACGTGGCCTATCTCAAGTTCCTGCAAGCGCGGGAGAACGACGACTCCCACGACGATGCCGGCCATGCGGAGGGGAGCGCCCCCGCACCGGTGGTGGCATGGGGCGGCGACGTCAACATTGGCCGCAGGCAGCACTACCTGACAGCGCAACTCGGCGTGCCGTCGGTGCTCGGCGGCGTGCCGGTGCTGGCCGAGGCGGACCTGCGCATCGTCAATCTGGAGTGCGTGGTTTCCAGCCGCGGCGAGCAGGGGGTGCCGAAAGGCGAGGCCGGCCCGCACTACTACCGCGCGCGGCCTGAAATGCTGCGCGTGCTCACCGGCGCCGGCATCGACATGGTCGCCACCGCCAACAACCACAGTGGCGACTACGGCGCAGCGGCGCTCGCGGAGCAGGCGGCCTTGCTCGATGCCGCCGGCATCGCGCATACAGGTTCGGGTCCGACGCTGGACGCCGCGCTCGCGCCCGTGCTGCGGCGTGCAGGGCACCTGAACGTGGCGCTCTTCGCCATCGACACCACGCAGCGGCGCTTTGCCGCCGGCAAGGCCACGGCCGGCAACGCCTACCTGCCGCTGTCATCGCCCGCGGAGTGGACGGCATGCCTTTCGCCCCGCATCGTCGCCGCGCGCCAAAAGGCGCATGTGGTGCTGGTGGCCGTGCATTGGGGAAAGAACCGGGAGCCTTGCCCCAGTCCCGAAGAAATCGCCGTGGGCCACGCCATCATCGAGGCCGGCGCCGACGCGGTGCTGGGTGCTTCGGCGCATGTCGTGCAAGGCGTCGAGATACACAAGGGCCGGCCCATCCTCCATGACGCCGGCGATCTCCTGTTCGACGCCATCGGCCGCAGCAGCAAGGACAGCGACGAAAGCGGGGTGTTCTCGCTGCACCTGGGCATCGACGGCGTGCGGCGCGTGGTGTTCACACCGGTCGCCACGGGCTTCGGCCAGACGATGCAGCTGGAAGGCGAGCGCGCGGTGGCGGCGGCCGGCCGCTTCCTGCAGAAATCCGCCGCGCTCGGATCGGACTTCGCGCTCGCACCCAACGGCCAGTGCACGCTCGACCTGCATCCGCCCGCCAGGACGCCAAGGCCGCCACCATGGCCGGCCCTGCCGCAGATGGCGCGCAGGCCCGAGGCGATCCAGCCTCTGCAGCAGCCACGCGAAGAGTGGCTGCCGGCGGTGGTGCCGCCAGAGGCGGCGCTCGAGCAGCCCCTGTCGCTGGGGCCGCTGCGCCTGCTCGGCGTGCGAACCACGCCAGCGGCCATTGCAGGCCGCGGCATGCTGTACGTCGAGACCTTCTGGCAAATCGACGAGGCGACCGGCACCGACTGGCGGCTCGACATCCGCGCCGTGCCGGCAGCGCCGGCCACCATGCCGGCCTGGGGCGTCGCGATGGATCACGACCCCTGCGACTGGATGTGGCCCACGAGCCGCTGGCAGCCCGGCCGCATCTATCGCGATTTGCATGGCTTGCGGCCACCAGCGGGCAAGCTTCTGCATGATGCGCGGCTCCAGATCGAAGTCGGGCTGGTGGGCGATGCCGGTCGGGTGGAGCGGGTCCGACTGCCAAGGGACGTTTCGTTCGCGGTGCGAGCGGACCGTGTGGCGGCATGAGGCGCGAGAGCTCCACAGCCAGCGGAACCGAAGGCATGGCTGCCGGACGCTGGCGGCTTGTTCCCCTCGCGCTGCTGGCGCTGGCACAGACCGCATGCGCGCAACGCGGCGGCCCGGAGCCGCAGGTCCCTGTGCTTGCAGCCGAAGGCGGAACACTGCGGTGGAACCAGCCCGCCGTGCGCGCCAACTGCCCCGACCGCGCCGGCTATCTCTGGGTGCAGCCGGTCGAAGGGCCGGCCTGCATCCGCTACTTCGCGAGCAGCGACATCGACGATGCGCGCATGGCCATCGTGCAGTTTTCAGGTGACCGCGACGGTGTCATGAACCAGTCGCCCGAGCGCATTCCCGGCAACACCGAGGCCCTGCGCATGCTCGACGCCCAGCGCAGCCGCGATCGCGCGGGCGTGCCATGGGTCTTCGTGGCGCGGCCCGGCACTTACGGATCGTCGGGCGACCATCGCAGGCGGCGCGAACTGGCCGAGTTCCACGCGCTGGATGCGGCGCTCGATGCGCTGATGCAGCGGCACCGGATCCAGCGCATCGTGATCCTCGGTCACAGTGGCGGCGCGACCGCCGGCGCGGCGCTGCTCACGCTCGGCCGCACGCGCATCGCCTGCGCGGTGCTGACCTCCGGCGCCTACGGCCTGCTGGAGCGTGCACGCCGGCTGGGGCAATCGCGCGACGGCCGCAGCGACACCACCGGCAGCACGCAGTTCTACGATCCGCTCGACCACATCGACGGCATTGCGCGCGATCCGCTGCGGCGCATCGTGCTGATCGGCAGCCGTGACGACAGGAACACGCCCTTCGACTTGCAGGAGCGGTTTGCCGATGTGATCGCCAAGGCGGGCCATCGCGTGGAAGTCAAGACCCATGCGGCAGAGCCGCCGCAGAATCACGACCTCAAGGACCGCATCGGCTTGCAGACCGCATCGATCTGCGCACGCGAAGCGATGTTTCAATAACGACAGAGACCTTCAAGACAATGCCCTCGCCGAACAGCAGCACTAGCAATAGCAGCTCCACCGCCCGCATCGCCACGCAGGAGTTCGGCCGCATGCCCGACGGGCGCGCGGTGACCGAATACACGCTCGACAACGGTCGCGGCCTTCACCTTAGTGCCATCAACCTTGGCGGCATCGTCACCGCATTGCACGTGCCCGACCGCCACGGCCAAAGCGGCAACGTCGTGCTCGGCCTGCCCTCGCTCGATGAGTACCTGAAGCCGCATCCGCACTTGGGCACCATCGTCGGCCGCTATGCCAATCGCATCGCGGGCGGGCGCTTCACGCTCGACGGTGTTGGGCATCAACTCCCGCTCAACAACGGCGCCAACTCGCTGCATGGCGGGCACAACGGCTTCGGCACGCGCTTCTGGCAGATCGAAGCGGTGCCGGCGCGCGAGGATGGCGATGAGGTCGCCATCGACCTCTGCTACACCAGCGCCGACGGCGAAGAGGGCTATCCCGGCGAGGTGCAGGTGACCGTGCGCTACGCGCTCAGCACCACAGAGAACGCGTGGCGCATCGACTACCGCGCCGTGGCCGACCGCGCCACCGTGTTGAACCTGAGCCACCATGACTACTTCAACCTGGCGGGCGGCGGCGCGGTGCTCGGCCATCGCCTGTCGATCCCCGCAAGCCGCTTCTGTCCGGTGGATTCGGGCCTGATTCCGCTGAGCCTGGCGCCGGTGGCCGGAACCCCATTCGACTTTCGCGCGGCCACGCCAATCGGCGAGCGCATCGACGATCCGCACGATCAACTGCGGGTGGCCGGCGGCTACGACCACAACTGGGTGCTCGACCGCGAGCCGACGGGCATGGCGCTGGCGGCACGCCTCGAACACGAGCCCTCCGGGCGCGTGATGGAAGTGCATACGACCGAACCGGCGGTGCAGTTTTATTCGGGCAACTTTCTCGACGGCACCCTTCGCGGCCGCGAAGGCGAGAGCTTCAAGCGGGGCGCCGGGCTGTGCCTGGAAACGCAGCACTACCCCGACTCACCGAATCAGCCGGACTTTCCTTCGACGGTGCTCCGGCCGGGAGAAGTGTTCAGCAGTGCCACGGTTCACCGCTTCGGCATTTCGGCCTAGGCTTTGACCGCGTCGGCGCCGAACTCGGCAGCGGGCAGGCCGGGGCTTGCGATGCGAACCGAGAACAGTGCGCCGGCCAGCGGCTCTGCCTTCAGTTCTTCGTCCGAGAGCCCGCTGCGCGCGGTGGTGATGTAGAGCGTGCACAGGTCGTCGCCGCCAAAGGCGCAGTCCGTGACGTTGCTCGCGGGAAGTTCGATGCGGCACAGCTCGGCGGCGCTCACCGGGTCGTGGCAGCTCACGCAATGGCCGCCCCAGCGCGCGATCCACAGCCGCCCGGCCGCGTCGGTCGTCATGCCGTCGGGCAGGCCGTCGCCTTTCGCAAAGCGAAGCCACACGCGCTTGTTGCTCACGGTGCCGGCTGCGCTGTCGAAGTCGTAGGCATACACGCAGCCTTCCACGGTGGCGTTGAAATACATCGTGCGTTCGTTGAGCGACCAGGTCGGACCGTTGGTCACCGCAAAGCCGTCGTCGTGGCGCGTGCAGCGGCCGTCGGCGTCGAAGCGATAGAGCGCGCCGGTCGGCGCCACGCAATCGAAGTCCATGCTGCCACCCCAGAAGCGGCCCTGCCGATCGCACTTGCCATCGTTGAAGCGATTGCCGGGCCGGTCGGGCTCGGGCTGGTGCAGGTAGCGCGGCGGCGCATCCACGGCCGGGTCGAAGTAGGCGAAGCCGCGGCGCATCGTGACGATCAGCCCCGGCGCATCGGCGCGCTCGGCGAGCGCGGTGATCTCCTCGTCGAACTGCCAGCTCTGCCGCGCGCCGCCGGCCGGGTCGTGGCGGTACAGGCGACGGCCGAGGATGTCGAGCCAGTAGAGCGCCTGTTCGCGCTGCGACCACAGCGTGCCCTCGCCGAGCGTGGCGCCGGCGGGCCACAGGCACTCGGGTTGGCCGAGGACGGTGGGTGCACCCAGGGGTGCAAGAGGAGATGCGGAGCTGCCGTTCTGAGTCATTGTTTTGCGCCTTCGTTGTCTCGGTCCTTGACGCGGCGGATCGTATCAAGGCATATTGATAATAGAAACCAAACTATTTGGCATCAAGTGATATTCATTTTGCAATGTCACAGCCAGCTCTCTGGAGACGCACATCTTGAAGGATTCCCCGCAGCTTTCGATTCATCCCAGCCTGAAGGGACGCACCGTGTTCGTCACCGGCGGCGGCAGCGGCATTGGCGCGGCCATTGTGGCGGCGTTTGCGGCGCAGGGCGCGCGCGTGGCGTTCGTCGACATTGCCGAAAGCGCCAGCGCCGCGCTCGTGCAACAGATCGTCGAGCAAGGCCACGCCGCGCCGTGGTGGCGCACTTGCGACGTGCGCGACATCGGCGCGCTGCAGAAGGCCATCGACGACGCGGCCGGCGAGCTGGGCGACTTCGCCGTGCTGGTCAACAACGTGGCGAGCGACGACCGCCACACGCTCGAATCGGTCACGCCCGACTACTACGACAACCGCATGGCCATCAACGAGCGGCCGGCGCTGTTCGCGATCCAGTCGGTGGTGCCGGGCATGCGTCGGCTGGGCTTCGGCTCGGTGGTCAACCTGGGTTCGACGGGCTGGCAGACCAAGGGCTCGGGCTATCCTTGCTATGCCATTGCGAAGTCGTCGGTCAATGGCCTCACGCGCGGCCTGGCCGTGGAGCTGGGCAAGGACCGCATCCGCATCAACACCGTGTCACCGGGCTGGGTGATGACCGACCGGCAGGTGAAGCTCTGGCTCGACGACGAGGGCGAACAATCGCTCAAGCGCAACCAGTGCCTGCCCGACAAGCTCCTGCCTGAGGACATCGCGCGCATGGTGCTGTTCCTCGCGTCGGACGACGCGAAGATGTGCACGGCGCAAGAGTTCACCGTCGATGCAGGCTGGACCTGATCAGTCCATCTCGAGTTTGCGCCCGTAGACGCTGAGGCTGGCTGTCTTCAGCGCTTTCATCATCACCTTGGCAGCCGGCGACGGCAGCCGGTCGGTGCGGGTGATGATGCCGAAGGCGTCCATGTGGCAGGGCATGTCCAGCGGCAGCAGCGACACGATGCCGTGTGCGGCGTAGTAGCGCGCCACGTCGGAGGCGAGCACGGCCACCATGTCGCTCTGCTGCAGCATGCGCGTGATGAAGAGCAGGGCCGAGCTTTCGATGATGTTGTTCGGCGGCACCAGGCCTTCTTCCTGGAACATCAGCTCGAAGCGGTGGCGCAGCACGCTGCCCGCGGGCGGCACGATCCAGCCGGCGCCCACCACGTCGCGCAGCGTGAGGCCGCTCACGCCCAGGAGCGGATGGCCGGGGCGCACCAGCGCGCACACGGGCTCCTCGGCCAGCGCTTCGTAGCGAAGCTGCGACTTGTCGTGCTCGGCGAAAAGCCGCGCCACCAGGATGTCGAGCTTGCCCTGTTCGAGCCGCTCGATCAGCACCGCGCTGGTCTCGATCTCCAGCGACACGCGCAGGTCGGGCTGTTCGCGCTTCACCATGGCCACCGCCGGCGGCATCAGCGTGAGGCCGGGCGCGGTGATGGCGCCCACGCCCACCTGGCCGAAGCGGCCGGCCTTGAGCGCGGTGAGCTCGTCGTGCGCCTGGTTCAGGCTGGCCAGCGCCACGCGGGCGTGGCGGATCATGGTTTCGCCGTACCAGGTGGGGCGCATGCCGCGCGGCAGCCGGTCGAACAGCGGCACCTCCAGCACGTCTTCCAGGTCTTTCAGCAGCTTGGAGGCGGCGGGCTGGGTCATGTTGAGCACCTGCGCCGCGCGGTGGATGTTGCCTTCCTCCGCCAGCGCCACCAGCAAAAGCAGTTGCCGCGTCTTGAGGCGCGCGCGGATGAACCAGTGGTTGTAGTTGGTCATGGTTGTTGTTAAGGCTTTGGGCTGAAAGGGTTTTCCAGAATCCGGCGATTGATATCCATTTTGTCGAAAAAATGATTGGATCGATATCAATTCTGTTCCTAGACTTCGCCCCACTTCCAAAAACCAGAGACAAGGTCGGCGCACAGGTGATTCACGGCGAGATCCATCAGAACGTGCGGCAATACATCAACGGCCGCTGGGAAACCAGCGCGACCACGGGTGTGAGTGCCAATCCTTCGGACACCAGCGAAGTGGTGGCCGAATACGCACGTGCCGATCGCCGCCAGGTCGAATCCGCGATCCGCGCGGCGGCCGACGCCTTTCCGCACTGGAGCCACAGCACGCCGCAGCGCCGGGCCGACGTGCTCGACCGCATCGGCACCGAGCTACTGGCGCGCAGGGACGACCTGGGCCTGCTGCTGGCGCGCGAGGTCGGCAAGACGCTGCCCGAAGCCGTGGCCGAAGCCACGCGCGCCGGGCAGGTGTTCAAGTTCTTTGCGGGCGAGGCGATGCGCGGCGGGGGCGAGAACATGGCATCGCTGCGCGCTGGTGTGCAGGTCGACGTCACGCGCGAACCGGTCGGCGTGGCCGGCCTCATCACGCCGTGGAACTCGCCGCTTGCAGTGCCGGCGACCAAGATTGCGCCCGCTCTGGCCCATGGCAACAGCGTGGTGTTCAAGCCTGCCGAACTGGTGCCGGCCTGCGGCTGGACGCTGGCCGAAATCATCAGCCGCGCCGCGCTGCCCGCGGGCGTGTTCAACCTGGTGATGGGCAGCGGCCGCGAGGCCGGCCAGGCGTTGGTCGACAGCCCGCTGGTCGATGCGGTGAGCTTCACCGGGTCGGCCCGCAACGGCGAACGCATTCTCCAGGCGGCCGCCGCGCGGCGCGCCAAGGTGCAGCTCGAGATGGGCGGCAAGAACGCGCTCGTGGTGCTGGCCGACGCCGACATCGACCACGCGGTCGACTGCGCGGTGCAGGGCGCCTACTTTTCCAATGGCCAGCGCTGCACGGCGTCGAGCCGGCTCATCGTCGAGGCCGCCGTGCACGACCTGTTCGTCGCGCGGCTCCGTGAGCGGCTCAAGGCGCTGAAGATCGGGCATGCGCTCGAACGCGGAATCGACATCGGGCCGCTGGTCGACGAAGAGCGGCTGGCGCGCAGCCTGGCCTGGGTAGCCATTGCGCGAGAAGAGGGTGCCGAGCACGTTTGGGGCGGCGAGCCGCTCAAGCGCGCGACGGCAGGCCACTACATGAGTCCGGCACTCTTCCTGGCCGAGCCAGGGCACCGCATCGCGCGCGAGGAAATCTTCGGCCCACTGGCCTGTGTGCTGCGCGTTGCCGACTACGACGAGGCGCTGGCGCTGTGCAACGACACGCCCTCGGGCCTGAGCGCGGGCATCTGCACCAACTCGCTCAAGCACGCGATGCATTTCAGGCGCCATGCCGAGGTCGGCATGACGATGGTCAATCTGCCGACCGCGGGCGTGGACTTCCACGTGCCCTTTGGCGGCCGCAAGGGGTCGGGCTACGGGCCGCGCGAACAAGGGCGCCACGCCGCGGAGTTCTACACGACGGTCAAGACCGGCTATATGCTGGCCTGACCACCACGGACGGTTTTCATCAGCAAGCAAACAGAGAAAGAAGGAGACATTCCCATGAAACTCAATCGCCGCACCCTCAACATCGCACTCGCCGCCGCCTCGCTGGGCGGGCTTCTTCCCGCCGCCGCGCTGGCGCAGAAGAAGATCGTGCTGGGCTTCAGCCAGGTCGGGGCCGAGAGCGAATGGCGCACCGCCAACACCGAGTCGATCAAGGCATCGGCCAAGGAAGCCGGCATCGAGCTCAAGTTCTCCGATGCGCAGCAGAAGCAAGAGAACCAGATCAAGGCCATCCGCTCTTTCATTGCGCAGAAGGTCGACGTGATCGCCTTCTCGCCTGTGGTGGAGTCGGGCTGGGAAACCGTGCTGCGCGAAGCCAAGGCCGCGAAGATTCCGGTGGTGCTGACCGACCGTTCCGTGAACACCAAGGACGACACGCTCTACGTGACCTTCATGGGCTCCGACTTCGTCGAGGAAGGCCGCAAGGCGGGTCGCTGGCTGGTCGAGAAGATGAAGGACCAGAAGGGCGACGTGAACATCGTCGAGCTGCAGGGCACCGTGGGCTCGGCACCAGCCATCGACCGCAAGAAGGGCTTCGAGGAAATCATCAAGGCCGATCCCAAGTTCAAGATCGTGCGCTCGCAGACCGGCGACTTCACGCGCGCCAAGGGCAAGGAGGTGATGGAAGCCTTCCTGAAGGCCGAGGGCAAGAAGATCAACGTGCTGTACGCGCACAACGACGACATGGCCATCGGCGCCATCCAGGCCATCGAAGAGGCTGGTCTCAAGCCTGCGAAGGACATCACCATCATCTCGATCGACGCCGTGAAGGGCGCCTTCGAAGCCATGATCGCCGGCAAGCTCAACGTGTCGGTGGAATGCAGCCCGCTGCTCGGGCCGCAGCTGATGAGCGCCGTGAAAGACATCAAGGCCGGCAAGGCGCTGCCCAAGCGCATCGTGACCGAAGAAGGCATCTTCCCGATGGAAGTCGCCGCCAAAGAGTTTCCCAATCGCAAGTACTGAGAGCCCATACCCATGAAACGCAACTTCCTCAAGGCCTCGCTCGCAGGCATCGCGCTGGCCGTCGCCGGTATCGCACCGCTCGCGCATGCACAGGACAAGGGACCGATCGCCATCTCCATGCCCACGAAGTCGTCGGCCCGCTGGATCGCCGATGGCGCCAACATGGTCAAGTACTTCAAGGAGAAGGGCTACAAGACCGACCTGCAGTACGCCGACGACGACATTCCGAACCAGCTCGCGCAGATCGAGAACATGGTCACCAAGGGCTCGAAGGTGCTGGTCATTGCGGCCATCGACGGTTCCACGCTGTCCGACGTGCTGCAGAAAGCCGCCGACAAGGGCGTGAAGGTCATCGCCTACGACCGCCTCATCAAGGGCTCGAAGAACGTCGACTACTACGCCACCTTCGACAACTTCCAGGTCGGCGTGCTGCAGGCGCAGTCGATCGAGGCGGCCCTCGGCCTGAAGAGCGGCAAGGGCCCGTTCAACGTCGAGCTGTTCGGCGGCTCGCCCGACGATAACAACGCCTTCTTCTTCTACAACGGCGCGATGTCGGTCCTCAAGCCCTACATCGACAGCGGCAAGCTGGTGGTGCGCAGCAAGCAGATGGGCATGGAAAAGGTCGGCACGCTGCGCTGGGACGGCGCGGTGGCGCAGGCCCGCATGGACAACCTGCTGTCGGCCTATTACTCCAAGGACCGCGTCGATGCGGTGCTGTCGCCGTACGACGGCCTGTCGATCGGCATCCTGTCGTCGCTCAAGGGCGTGGGCTACGGCTCGGCTTCGCAGCCGATGCCCATCGTCTCGGGCCAGGACGCGGAGATCCCGTCGGTCAAATCGATCCTGCGCAAGGAACAGACCTCGACCGTGTTCAAGGACACGCGCGAGTTGGCCAAGGTCACGGTGGCCATGGTCGACGCCATGCTGTCGGGCAAGACGCCCGAGGTGAACGACACCAAGACCTACAACAACGGCATCAAGGTGGTGCCCTCGTACCTGCTCAAGCCCGTGAGCGTGGACGGCGGCAACTGGAAGCAGGTGCTGGTCGACAGCGGCTACTACAAGGAAAGCCAGGTCAAGTGAGCATCGGCATGGCGGCAGTGGACACGCGCAGCATCCTCGAGATGCGCGGCATCACCAAGACGTTTCCGGGCGTGAAGGCGCTCTCCGACGTCAACCTGGCGGTGCGCGCGGGGGAGATCCACGCGGTGGTCGGCGAGAACGGCGCGGGTAAGTCGACGCTCATGAAGGTGCTGAGCGGCGTCTACCCGTGCGACTCGTACACCGGCGAGATCCACTTCGAGGGCGAGCTGCGCCGCTTCAGGAGCATTGCCGACAGCGAGAAGCTCGGCATCATCATCATCCACCAGGAGCTGGCGCTGGTGCCGTTGCTGTCCATTGCCGAAAACATCTTTCTCGGCAACGAGATTGCGCATGGCGGCGTGATCGACTGGTTCGCCGCCTATGCGAAGACCCGCGACCTGCTCGCCAAGGTGGGCCTCAAGGAGCCGCCCACCACGCTGGTGACGGACCTGGGCGTGGGCAAGCAGCAGCTGGTGGAGATTGCCAAGGCGCTGGCAAAGGAAGTCAAGCTGCTGATCCTGGACGAGCCCACCGCCAGCCTCAACGAGAACGACAGCGATGCATTGCTGATGCTGCTGCTCGAACTGAAGCGGCAGGGCATCGCGTCGATCCTGATCTCGCACAAGCTCAACGAAATTGCCAAGGTGGCCGACTCGATCACCGTGCTGCGCGACGGTGCCACGGTCGAGACGATGGACTGCCGCGGCCGGCCGATCAGCGAAGACCGCATCATCCGCGGCATGGTCGGCCGCGACATGGCGCACCGCTATCCGCAGCGCCACCCGAAGATCGGCGAGACGGTGTTCGAGGTGCGCGACTGGCGCGTGCACCATGCGCTGCACGCCGACCGCGAGCAGATCAAGGGCGTGAACCTGCATGTGCGGCGTGGCGAGATCGTCGGCATCGCGGGCCTCATGGGTGCGGGGCGCACCGAGCTCGCGATGAGCGTCTTCGGCAAGTCCTACGGCCAGCGCATCAGCGGCACGGTGCTGATGCACGGCCAGCCGGTGGACGTGGGCACGGTGCGCAAGGCCATCGACCATGGCATTGCCTACGTCACCGAAGACCGCAAGGGCCTGGGGCTCGTGCTCGAGGAAGACATTCGCAAGAACGTGAGCCTGGCCAACCTGGAGGCGGTCTCCAACGCCATGGTGATCGACGACGCACGCGAATTCAAGGTCGCGGTCGATTACCGCAAGGCACTCAACATCCGCTCTTCGGGTGTGGAACAGCTGGTGGTCAACCTGTCGGGCGGCAACCAGCAGAAGGTGGTGCTCAGCAAATGGCTCTTCACCAAGCCCGAACTATTGATTCTTGACGAACCCACGCGCGGCATTGACGTGGGCGCCAAGTACGAGATCTACACCATCATCGACCAGCTTGCGAGCGAGGGCAAAGGCATTCTCATGATTTCTTCCGAACTGCCGGAACTGCTCGGCATGTGCGACCGCATCTATGTGATGAACGAGGGCCGCTTCGTGGCCGAATTTACGGCAGCCGAGGCTTCGCAGGAACGCATCATGCACGCCATCGTGAGCGCGGGGAGTTCCGTTCATGTCGCAGCCTGAAGTCAACGCGGCGGTGAACGCCGCCGTCCCCATCTCGGAGGCTGGCCCCAAGCTGCACGCCGGCTTCCTGAAGAACAACCTGCGCGAATACGGCA
The DNA here is from genome assembly GCF_051144945.1 of Variovorax palleresanus. NCBI lineage: Bacteria > Pseudomonadati > Pseudomonadota > Betaproteobacteria > Burkholderiales > Comamonadaceae > Variovorax > Variovorax palleresanus. Next base: position 3,641,319 of record NZ_JBJNVP010000002.1, read on the forward strand.
TGTTGATCTCGCTCGTCGCGATCATGGTGCTGTTCCAGGTGCTGACCGACGGTACGCTGCTGCGGCCGCTGAACCTCACCAACCTGCTGCTGCAGAACAGCTACGTCGTCATCATGGCGCTGGGCATGCTGCTGGTGATCGTGGCGGGCCACATCGACCTGTCGGTGGGCTCGGTCTGCGGCTTCATCGGCGCGCTGGCGGCGGTGCTGATGGTCGAGTACGAATGGCACTTCGTGCCCACGGCCATCATCAGCATTGCGGCGGGCGCGGTCATCGGCGCGGCGCAGGGCTGGTTCGTGGCGTTCCGAAAGATTCCGTCGTTCATCGTCACGCTCGCGGGCATGCTGGTGTTCAAGGGGCTCACGCTGGCGCTGCTGGCGGGGCAGTCGGTGGGGCCCTTTCCGGTCGAGTTCCAGCGGCTGAGCTCGGGCTTCATTCCCGATCCGCTGGGCGGCGACACGTTGCGCACCACCTCGCTGGTGGTCGGCGCATTGGCCGCGGCGGCGCTGGTGTTCTTCAAGCTGCGCGGCCGGGCCAAGCTCGCGGCGCACGGCATGGAAACGGAGCCCTATGCGTTCTTCCTCGTGAAGAACCTGTTCTTCGCGGGCATCATCCTTTTCTTCAGCTACCTGCTCTCGACCTACAAGGGCCTGCCCAACGTGCTGATCGTGATGGCGGTGCTGATCGTGGTGTACGACTTCGTCACCAACCGCACCACCATCGGCCGGCGCATCTATGCGCTCGGCGGCAACGAGAAGGCGGCGCGGCTGTCGGGCGTGAAGACGCAGCGGCTCGCGTTCCTGACCTTCGTCAACATGGGCGCGCTGGCCGCTCTCGCGGGCCTGGTGTTCGCGGCGCGGCTCAACACGGCCACACCCAAGGCCGGCCTCGGCTTCGAGCTCGACGTGATCGCGGCCTGCTTCATCGGCGGCGCCTCGGCCTCGGGCGGCGTGGGCCGGGTGATGGGGGCGGTGATCGGCGCCTTCATCATGGGCGTGATGAACAACGGCATGTCGATCCTTGGCATCGGCATCGACTACCAGCAGGTCATCAAGGGCCTGGTGCTGCTGGCCGCGGTGTTCATCGACGTCTACAACAAGAACAAGTGATCGCATGAGCCAGAGCAGCATCAGCCCCGTGCTCGAACTGCGGGGCATCCACAAGCAGTTCGGCGGCATTCCGGTGCTGCGCGACGTGCAGCTGCGGCTCTATCCGGGCGAGATTCATGCGCTCATGGGGCAAAACGGCGCAGGCAAGTCGACGCTGATCAAGGTGCTCACGGGCGTGCTGCCATCGAGCGGCGGCGAGATATGCCTGGACGGAAAAACCATTCACCCCGCGTCGCCGCTCGAGGCGCAGAAGCTGGGCATCAGCACGGTGTACCAGGAGGTCAACCTGTGTCCGAACCTCTCGGTGGCCGAGAACGTGTTTGCGGGCCGCTATCCGCGCTGTGGTGCGGCGCAGGGTTTCCGCATCGACTGGGCGGCCGTCAACCGCCGTGCCGAGGAACTGCTGGCGCGCATCGGCCTGGACATCGACGTGACCCGGCTGCTGTCGAGCTACTCGGTCGCGGTGCAGCAGATGGTGGCGATTGCGCGCGCGCTCGGCGTGTCGTCGAAGGTGCTGATCCTGGACGAACCGACCTCGAGCCTGGACGATGACGAGGTGGAGAAGCTGTTCGAAGTGCTGCGGCGCCTGCGCGGCGAAGGGCTTGCGATCGTCTTCGTGACGCACTTTCTCAACCAGATGTATGCGGTGTCGGACCGCATCACGGTGCTTCGCAACGGCAACTGGGTGGGTGAATGGCGCGCAGCGGACCTTGGCCCGCAGGCATTGATTGCCGCAATGCTCGGGCGGGAACTCGCGGCCCAGTCGGCACGGCCCGCTGCGCTTCCCGCGCTCGACGAGGCGGCGCCAGCGTTGCTGCAGGCCGAGGGACTGGGACAGGCCGGGCAGCTGCAGGCGACCGATCTGCGCGTGCGCGCCGGCGAGGTCGTCGGCATCGCGGGCCTGCTCGGCGCGGGACGCACCGAGCTAGCGCGCCTGTTGTTCGGGCTCGAAACACCGGATCGCGGCATGCTGAGGATCGACGGCCGTTCCGTCAGCTTCTCGAACCCCGCCGACGCCATCCGCGAAGGGCTGGCGCTGTGCCCCGAAGAGCGCAAGACCGACGGCATCGTGGCCGAGCTGTCGGTGCGCGAGAACATCGCGCTGGCGCTGCAGGCGCGGCTAGGCACGCGGCGCTTTCTGTCGCACGCCGAGCAGACCGCGATGGCCGAGCGTTTTGTGGCGTCGCTGGGCATCAAGACCGCGAGCGTGGAAACACCCATCGGCCTGCTCTCGGGCGGCAACCAGCAAAAAGCCGTGATCGCGCGCTGGCTCGCGACCGAGCCGCGCCTCTTGATCCTCGACGAGCCGACGCGCGGCATCGACGTGGCGGCCAAGCAGGAAATCATGGAGGAGATATTGCGGCTCGCACGCGCGGGCATGGCGGTGATCTTCATTTCTTCCGAGATCAGCGAAGTGGTACGCGTGGCGCATCGCATCGTGGTGCTGCGCGATCGCAAGAAGGTGGGCGAGCTGCCGGGCGGCTCGACCGAGGACGAGGTATACGAAATGATTGCAGCAGCATGATGCACGCGCTGTCTCCGCGTTGTCCCCTCTCCCGCTTGCGGGAGAGGGCTAGGGTGAGGGCAGAGGCCCTCGACAAGCCAAAGGCCTTTGCGTGGGCCGCACCCCAACCCTCTCCCGCAAGCGGGAGAGGGAGAAAGACCGATGCGTTGCGCTGTGTTCGGTGGAGCCTGACATGACCAACGCCAGAAATCTCTTGGCCCGCGCGATGAGCCACCGCCTCGCTTGGCCCATCGTCACGCTGCTGCTCCTGCTCGCAGTCAACACCGCGTTCAACGCCAGCTTCCTGCACCTCGAATGGCGCGACGGCCATCTCTACGGCAGCCTGATCGACATCGTGAACCGCGCGGCGCCGCTCGTGCTGGTGTCGCTCGGCATGACGCTCGTCATTGCCACGCGCGGCATCGACATTTCGGTGGGCGCGGTGGTGGCCATTGCCGCGGCACTGGCGGCCTGGATGATCGGCGGCTCGGTGGCGAGCGACGTGAGCCGCTTTCCGATGTGGCTGGCCATTGCGGCGGCCCTCGGCATTGCGCTGCTGTGCGGCCTCTGGAACGGAATGCTGGTCGCCAAAGTCGGCATGCAGCCGATCATCGCGACGCTGATCCTCATGGTGGCGGGCCGCGGCATCGCGCAGCTCATCGCGGATGGGCAGATCATCACGATCTACTACAAGCCGTTCTTCTTCCTCGGCAGCGGCTACCTGCTGGGGCTGCCGTTCTCGTTGTTCATCGTGGCGGCGGTCTTCGTGCTGCTCTATCTCGCCATCACGCGCACTGCGCTGGGCCTGTTCATCCAGGCGGTGGGCATCAACCCGACGGCCGCGCGCGTGGCGGGCGTGCAGGCACGCCGGCTCGTCGTCGGCGCCTATGCGTTCTGCGGCGTCTGCGCGGGCATTGCGGGCCTCTTGATCAGCTCCAACGTCAAGAGCGCGGACGGCAACAACGCGGGACAGCTGCTCGAACTCGATGCGATCCTGGCGGTGACGCTGGGCGGCACGGCGCTCACCGGCGGGCGCTTCAGCCTCATGGGCAGCGTGATCGGCGCGCTGATCATCCAGACGCTGACCTATGCAATCTATTCGCTCGGAGTTCCGCCGGAGATCAACCTCGTCGTGAAGGCGGTGGTGGTGTTCGCGGTGATGCTGCTGCAGTCGCCGGAGTTCAGGGCTGAAGTGCGGACGCTGGTTCAGCGGCCTGCGCATGAGGGAGCAAGTTCATGAGCCTCCGCCCGGCCGTTCCGAAGGGGGCTCGCACCGCAGTGCGCAGCACGGAGGTTACCCAATGAGCGCGGTGATCGAAACGGCACCCTCACCCCAGCCCTCTCCCGCGCGCGGGAGAGGGGGCAAGGCAGGGCTCAATCCGAAGTACTTGCCGTTGACGGCGACCATCTCGCTGTTCGTGCTGATGGCCACGCTGGGCTCGGTGTTCTACGACGGCTTCTTTTCGGCGCAGGTGTTCCTCAACCTGCTGATCGACAACGCCTTCCTGATCGTCGTTGCCGTGGGCATGACCTTCGTCATCCTTTCGGGCGGCATCGATCTCTCGGTGGGCTCGGTGATCGCGCTCACCACGATGGTGTCGGCCTCGCTGGTCGAGAAGCACGGCTGGAGCCCCCTGGTGGTGATTCCGCTGGTGCTGGCCATGGGCACGGCCTTCGGCGCGTTCATGGGGCTGCTCATCGAACGCTTCAGGCTGCAGCCCTTCATCGTCACGCTGGCGGGCATGTTCCTGGCGCGCGGGCTGTGCTATCTGATCAGCATCGATTCGATCAGCATCACCAACGCGTTCTATTCCGAGGTCTCGCAGATCCGCATTCCGGTATGGGGCGAGGCTTCGCTGTCGATCAGTGCAGTGATCGCCATCGTCGTGCTGCTGGCGGCGGTGTTCATTGCGCATTGCACACCGTTCGGCCGCACGGTGTACGCCATTGGCGGCAGCGAGCATTCGGCCATGCTGATGGGCCTGCCGGTGCGTTCCACGCTCGTCGGCGTCTACACGCTGTCGGGTTTCTGCTCGGCGCTGGCGGGCGTGATCTTCACCTTCTACATGCTGTCGGGCTACGGCCTGCATGCGCTCGGGCTGGAGCTCGATGCCATCGCGGCGGTGGTGATCGGCGGCACGCTGCTCACGGGCGGCGTGGGCTACGTGGCGGGCACGCTTTTCGGCGTGCTGATGCTCGGGATCATCCAGACGCTGATTTCCTTCGACGGCACGCTGAGCTCGTGGTGGACACGCATCGTCGTGGGCGCGCTGCTCTTCGTGTTCTGCCTGCTGCAGCGCTTCTTCACTTCGCGCACGCCACGGCGCTGACTTTTTCTTTTTCTCTCTCGCTTTTCAGGACACCCCCGCATGCCGGACGATACCCCCAAGAAGAAGCTTCGCTCGACCGAATGGTTCGGCTCGGCCGACAAGAACGGCTTCATGTACCGCAGCTGGATGAAGAACCAGGGCATACCGGACCACGAGTTCGATGGCCGGCCGATCATCGGCATCTGCAATACCTGGTCGGAGCTCACGCCCTGCAATGCGCACTTCCGCAAGATTGCCGAGCATGTGAAGCGCGGCATCTCGGAAGCGGGCGGCTTTCCGGTCGAGTTTCCGGTGTTCTCCAACGGCGAATCGAACCTGCGGCCCACGGCCATGCTCACGCGCAATCTCGCGAGCATGGACGTGGAAGAAGCCATTCGCGGCAACCCGGTCGATGCGGTGGTGCTGCTCACGGGCTGCGACAAGACCACGCCCGCACTGCTGATGGGTGCCGCAAGCTGCGACATCCCGGCCATCGTGGTCACGGGCGGGCCGATGCTCAACGGCAAGCTCGACGGCAAGGACATCGGCTCGGGCACGGCCGTGTGGCAGCTTCACGAGTCGCTCAAGGCCGGCGAGATCAATCTGCACCAGTTCCTTTCGGCCGAAGGCGGCATGTCGCGTTCGGCGGGCACCTGCAACACCATGGGCACGGCCTCGACCATGGCCTGCATGGCCGAGGCGCTGGGCACTTCGCTGCCGCACAACGCGGCCATTCCGGCGGTCGATGCGCGGCGCTATGTGCTCGCGCAGATGTCGGGCATGCGCGCGGTCGAGATGGCGAAGGAAGGGCTCACGCTGTCGAAGATCCTCACGCGCGAGGCTTTCGAAAACGCCATTCGGGTCAACGCGGCCATTGGTGGATCGACCAATGCGGTGATCCACCTGAAGGCGATTGCCGGTCGCATCGGCGTCGACCTCGAGCTGGAAGACTGGACCCGCATCGGCAGCAATACCCCCACCATTGTCGACCTGATGCCCTCGGGCCGCTTCCTGATGGAGGAGTTCTATTACGCGGGCGGCCTGCCCGCTGTGCTGCGGCGCCTCGGCGAGAACGGCCTGCTGCCGCACCCCGGCGCGCTCACCGTCAACGGCCAGTCGATCTGGGACAACGTGCGCGAAGCGCCGAGCCTCAACGACGAGGTGATCCGTCCGCTCGACAAGCCGCTGATCGCCGACGGCGGCATTCGCATCCTGCGCGGCAATCTCTCGCCGCGCGGCGCGGTGCTCAAGCCTTCCGCGGCGTCGCCCGAGCTGCTGAAGCACCGGGGCCGCGCGGTGGTGTTCGAGAACCTCGAGCACTACAAGGCGCGCATCGTCGATGAATCGCTGGATGTCGATGCGAGTTCGGTGATGGTGTTGAAGAACTGCGGCCCAAAGGGCTATCCCGGCATGGCCGAGGTGGGCAACATGGGGCTGCCGCCGAAGTTGCTGCGCCAAGGCGTGAAGGACATGGTGCGCATCTCGGACGCGCGCATGAGTGGTACGGCCTATGGCACCGTCGTGCTGCACGTCGCTCCTGAAGCCGCGGACGGCGGGCCTTTGGCCGCGGTGCGCGACGGCGACTGGATCGAGCTCGATTGCGATGCGGGTCGGCTGCACCTCGACATCAGCGACGAAGAACTTGCATCGCGCCTGGCTTCGCTGTCGAACACCGACGCGCAGCCCATGAGCACGCGCGGCGGCGGCTACCAGAAGCTCTACGTCAACCACGTGCTGCAGGCTGACGAAGGCTGCGACTTCGACTTTCTGGTGGGCTGCAGAGGTTCCGCCGTCCCCCGTCACTCACACTGATCCATCCATCATGACTCCCAGATACCGCGGCATCTTCCCGGTGGTGCCCACCACCTTCACTGAACAGGGCGCACTCGATCTCGAAAGCCAGAAGCGCTGCGTCGATTTCATGATCGACGCGGGCTCCGACGGCCTCTGCATCCTCGCCAACTTCTCGGAGCAGTTCGTGCTCTCCGACGAAGAGCGCGAGGTGCTCACGCGCACGGTGCTCGAGCACGTGGCCGGCCGCGTGCCGGTGATCGTCACCACCACCCACTACAGCACCCGCATCTGCGCTGAACGCAGCCGGCGTGCGCAAGACATGGGCGCCGCCATGCTGATGGTGATGCCGCCTTATCACGGCGCCACCTTCCGCGTACCGGAGCCGCAGATCTTCGAGTTCTACGCCGGTCTTTCCGATGCGGTGGGCATTCCGATCATGATCCAGGATGCCCCGGCCAGCGGCACGGTGCTGTCGGCGCCGTTCCTCGCGCGCATGGCCAAGGAGATCGAACACGTCGCGTACTTCAAGATCGAGACCCCCGGTGCGGCCTCGAAGCTGCGCGAGTTGATCCGCCTTGGCGGCGATGCCATCGAAGGCCCGTGGGACGGCGAAGAGGCCATCACGCTGATGCCCGACCTGGATGCAGGTGCGACAGGTTCAATGACCGGCGGCGGCTACCCGGACGGCATCCGCCCGATCATCGAGGCCCACCGCGCAGGCGACCGCGACAAGGCCTTTGCGCTTTACCAGCAGTGGCTGCCGCTCATCAACTACGAGAACCGGCAGGCTGGCCTGCTGGCGTGCAAGGCGCTGATGAAGGAGGGCGGCGTGATCGCCTGCGAGGCACCGCGCCATCCGCTGCCGACGATGCACCCCGACACGCGCGCAGGCCTGATCGAAACCGCGAAACGGCTCGATCCGCTGGTGCTGCGCTGGGCGCGTTGAAGAGCGAGAAGGACTGAACGAGAAGAGAGAGAAAAGGGCGCTCAGCTCTTCTCGAGTTCACTGACCTGCAGCGACAGGTCGAACAGCTTCGACTTGCTCGCGTAATAGCGGTCGAGCCGCCATTCCTTCAGGATGTCCATGGCGAGTTCGAAGCTCTTGTAGTCCAGGCTGTAGAGCGTGACCAGCTCGAAGCTGCGTTCGGATTCGAGCGCCAACACGAGCTGCGCCAGGATCTTGGCCGATTCGTTGGCCGGGTCCGTTTCGATGAATCGGCGAGCGACCTTGATGGCATTCATGGGAAAGAGTTCCTCGTAGGCAGAGACCGCGAACTATAGCTAGCACGCCGCTTTGCTTTGTGACAATTGTGTGACAAACGAGGTTATCACTGCGCGGCTTGCGCAATGATGGATGCGGCCCACCGCCCACGCGAATGGGCGGCGGTGCTGCACGAAGAGGCAACTCTGCGCGTCAGCGAATCGGCGTGGGCATCGGGGCCGGCATCGGCTCCATGGGGGCGGGAGCCATGGGTGCCACAGGGGCCATCGGCGCCATGGCCGGTGGCGGCAGGCGCGAAGGCTCGGGCGCCGGAGGCGGCATCACGGCGGGTGCCGGCATGACCACGGTGGTGACGGACTCGCGAATCACGCCGCCGCCCATCACGCTGCCATCGACATTGCCACTGGTGTTGCCGCTGCCGCCGAGCACGCGGGCTTCGCAGTCGGCGCGATCTGCCGGCGGCTGCAGGCTGCATCGCGCGAGGGCATTGCGGCGGTAGTCGGGCGCACTGGTCAACCCGCCGCGCGCAGCTTCATGGCGTGCGGCGCCGGCCTCGCGAATGCAGGCTGCGCGGTCTTGCTGGTTGCGGCCGCAGACCGAGAGTTCCTGCTGGTAGGTGGAATCGCCGCGGCGCGGCTGGGCCGAGGCCGACGTGGCCGCGGCAATACCGCCCACGGCAATGAGGGCGGCAATCATCGAACGGGTGGTGCTGTTCATGGTGTGCTCCTTGGAGTGACCTGAAACATGAGGTGAAATAGTTGGAAGGGGCGGGCCGCGCCAGGTTCCGCGCGGCCGACGTTCAACGCGTGGGTGAGACGGGTTGCGGCGGCAGCGGCGTGACCGTTTCGCGGATGATGCCGCCGCCCATCACGCTGCCTTCGGTGCTGGTGCGTGCGCCGCCCTGCAGGCGCGCTTCGCAATCGGCGCGGTCGGCCGCTGGCTGTTCGCGGCAACGCGCCATGGCGTTGGCATCGGCACGGCCGGGGCCAACGCTGGTGAGCCCGTTGCGGCCTGCTTCCTGCCGCGCGGCGCCGGCTTCGCGCAAACATGCGGCGCGGTCCTGCTGCACGCCGTCGCAGGTGGCGCGCTCCTGCTGCGCACGCGCGGCGGAACCTGGCTCGGGTGCCTGTGCCTGTGCAATCGACGCGCCGAACACTGCTGCAAAAAGCGCGGCAGCAGAAAGGGTGGAACGAACTGTTGTTGTCATCGGGTGCTCCTGATTGAGGCGCGCCCTCCGAAAGCGCGACCGGACCCGCAGTGTGGTCCGGTGCACCCCTTGCAGGGTGTGGGACTGCGCAGACAGCAGACCCGGCCAGACTCGCCCCTGTGTGTGGGACGTGTCCGGCATGGGGCCGGCGGCAGCCGGCCCGTGGCGGGTCAGCCCGCCGCGATGCGCTGCGCGAGGTGCGCGAGCGCTTCCTCGACCTGGTCGACCAGGATCAGCGACAAATCGCCAGGCTGCAGCCGCGCGAGCGCGGTGTCGATGGCAACGAACTCGCCGCGGATCTCGTCGATGTAGCGCGTACGCGCCGCGTCTTGCAAGCCCTGGCGCAACAGCGCCATCACCTCGCCGTCGGCACGGCCGCGCTGGGCCGCGTCCTGGTACAGGATGACGTCGTCGAAGGCCTGGCCCAGGATGGCGGTCTGGTCGCGGATGTCGGAATCGCGCCGGTCGCCCGCGCCGCTGATCACCACCGAGCGCTTGTTGGCCGGCATGGTGTCCACGGCCGACACCAGCGCGCGCATCGCGTCGGTGTTGTGGCCGTAGTCGGCGATCACGGTGGCGCCGCGGTAGTCCATCACGTTGAAGCGTCCCGGCACGCCGGCCGCGTCGTTCATGAAGCTCGCGAGGCCGCTGCGAATGGTGTCCCAGTCGAGCCCCACGGCCCATGCTGCCGCCACCGAGGCCATCACGTTGTCGACCTGGAAGCCGATGGTGCCGTTGCGCGTGATGGGCACGTCGCGCAGCGCAATGCGTTCGCGCCACGAGCCTTCGGCCGCCACCAGCGTGTCCTGGTCGACATAGACGGTGCGCTTGCCCTGCGCGCGGTGCGTGGCCATCACCGGGTGCTGGCGGTCGGCGGTGAAGAAGATCACGTGGCCGGGGCAGCCCGCGGCCATGGCGGCCACGTTGGCGTCGGCGGCGTTGAGCACCGCATAGCCATCGGGCGCGACGTTGCGAACCACCACGCGCTTGAGCACCGCGAGGTCTTCGACCGTGGTGATGTAGTTCAGGCCCAGGTGGTCGCCGCTGCCGATGTTGGTGACCACGGCCACCTCGCAGCGGTCGAAGCCGAGGCCTTCGCGCAGCACGCCGCCGCGCGCCACTTCGAACACGGCCGCGTCCACGTCGGGGTGCATGAGCACGTTGCGCGCGCTCTTGGGGCCGCTGCAGTCGCCGCTGTCGGTCTGCCGGCCGTCGACGTACACGCCGTCGGTATTGGTCATGCCGGTGCGCAGGCCGCTCGATGCGAGCAGGTGGTTGATGAGGCGCGCCGTGGTGGTCTTGCCGTTGGTGCCGGTGACGGCCACCACCGGAATGCGGCCATCGTCGCCGGGTGCGAAGAGCGTGTCCATGATGGCCTCGCCAACCGCGCGGCCGCGGCCGAACGAAGGCGAGATGTGCATGCGCAGGCCCGGCGCGGCATTCACTTCGACCACGCCGCCATGTTGTTCTTCGAGCGGACGCAGCACGTTCTCGCACACCATGTCGACGCCGCAGATGTGCAGCCCGACCATCTGCGCGGCATCGACCGCGCGTGCGGCCACTTCGGGGTGCACGGTGTCGGTCACGTCGGTGGCGGTGCCGCCGGTGGACAGGTTGGCGTTGTTGCGCAGCACCACGCGCTGGCCGCGTTCGGGCACGCTGTCGGGCGTAAGGCCCTGGGCTTCGAGACGGCCGACGGCGATGTCGTCGAGCCGGATCTTGGTGAGCGACGTGGCATGCCCTTCGCCGCGGCGCGGGTCGAGGTTGACGGCGTCCACCAGTTGGCGCACGGTGGAGCTGCCGTCCCCGATCACGTTCGGCGGGTCGCGCCGCGCGGCGGCCACGAGGCGGTCGCCCACCACCAGTAGGCGAAAGTCGAAGCCCGGCAGAAATTTCTCGACCATGACTTCGCCGTACACGGCGGCCGAGTCGTAGGCGGCCGTGAGCTGCTCGCGCGTCGTGATGTTGACCGTGACGCCCTTGCCCTGGTTGCCGTCCTGCGGCTTCACTACCACGGGCAGGCCGATTTCCATGGCCGCAGCCCAGCCGTCTTCGGCATCGGAGACGGGGCGGCCCAGCGGCACGGGCACGCCCGCGGCATTGAGCAACTGCTTGGTGAGTTCCTTGTCCTGCGCGATCGATTCGGCCACGCCGCTGGTGCTGTCGATCTCGGCGGCCTGGATGCGGCGCTGCTTGGAACCCCAGCCGAACTGCACCAGGCTGCCGCTGGTGAGGCGGCGGTACGGAATGCCGCGCGCCACAGCGGCATCGGCGATGGAGCCGGTGCTCGGGCCGAGGCGCTCGGATTCGTCGAGGTCGCGCAGCTCGGTGATGGCGGCGGTGGCGTCGAAGGGCGTATCGGCCAGCGCGGCGGTGATCAGCTCTTCGGCCAGTTCGAGCGCGCGGCGCCCGACGGCTTCTTCGCTGTATTGGAAGGCGACCTGGTAGACGCCATCTTCGACCGTGGGTGCGGTGTGGCCGAAGTTGACGGCGCAGCCGGCCTGCGACTGCAGCGCCACGGCGGCGTTCTCGAGCACGTGCGCGAGTGCCAGCGGCTGGCCCAGCACCATCGGATGCAGTTCGCCGATGGTGGGAAACCGCGCGCGCAGGCGGCCTTCGAAGCCCGGCAGCCGGCTGATGGCGTTCTCGTTGCCTTCGCAGGCAACCACGGCTTCGATGGCGGTGTGGCGGCTCCAGAGATTGGGACCGCGCAGGGCTCGGGTACGGGTGACTTTCATGGGGCGACGCGCATCAGGCAAATTGTGGTTGTGACGAAAGCGGCTGCGTCTGCGAGAGCTGCAGCGAGGCCAGCGCCGCCTGCAGGTCGGCCTCGAAAGCCTCGACGCCGGCGCCGATGAGGTTCAGCGGAATGCCCAGCGCCCAGGCGGCGGCCACCGCGGCCAGCAGGCTCTCCAGGCTGACGCCCGCGTGGGTGGCGCGCCAGATGGTCAGGCGGCCGAGGCCCGGCAGGAACGATTCGCTGCTGCCGTTGGCCAGCACCACGCGGTCTTGCCGCACCAGCACGGCTTTGCCGCCGGCGGCCTGGTGCGCGCTGAGCGCGGCGGCTTGCGGATCGGCGGCGTAAAGAATGACGGCACCGTCGCACAGCGGCGCCAGGCCGGCCACGCGCGGATCGCCCGCGTTCAGCACGGCCGTGCCTTCGCCGAGCACCACGTCGACCTGCGTGCGCAGCACCTTGACCATCTGGTCGCTCTCGGTGATGTCGTAGTCGGCCAGTGCTTCGGCGCCTTCGAGGTCGGTCACGATGCCGACTTCGCAGCGGTCGTAGGCGAGGCCGTCGCGCAGGATGGTCTCGGCGCCGTTCTCGATCACCACCGCCTGCACGGCGCGGTTCACGAGCAGGCGGTGGCCCGCCTCCCAATTGGCGCTGTTGCGCGCATCGACGCGGCGGCGCTCGAGGAACAGGCCGTCGCGGCAGGCCAGGCCCGTGTGGCGCCCGCCCAGGTTGATGAGCCAGGCGACCAGGCGCGCGAGCACGGCGGTGTCCTTGGAGCCGGCCACGCCGACCACCGGAATGCGGCCTGGTGCGTCATTGGGAAACAGGTGGTCGCAGATGGCGCGGCCCACCGGGCGCGGCGAGCCGACGGCCGGCTTCAGGTGCATCAAGAGGCCGGGGCCGGCGTTCACTTCGACGATGGCGCCGCGCTGCGGGCCGAGCGGCTTGCCGATGTCCTGCGCCACGAGGTCGATGCCCGCGATGTCGAGGCCCACCACGCGCGCGGCCAGCACGGCGGCGTGCGCGACTTCGGGGTGGACCTGGTCGGTGCAGTCGTTGGCCATGTTGCCGTTGCGCTGGATCGTGACCACGCGGCCGGCGGACGGCACGGAAGCGCCGTCGAGTTCCTGGCGCTTGAGTTCGAGCTGCAGCTTGGCGTCGGTGTCCAGCACGATCAGGTCGAGCGGGTATTCCTCTTCGGCGCCGCGGCGCGGATCGCTGTTGAGCTGCTTTTCGATCAGCTCGGCCACGTTGCTCTTGCCGTCGCCCGTGACGGTGATGATTTCGCCGCGCGCGGCCGCCACCACCTCGCCGCCCACCACCAGCAGGCGGTGTTCGTGGCCGCGGATGAAGCGCTCGACCATCACGTCGCTACCCTCGGGCTCGGCGACCGCGAAGGCGGCCATGACTTCTTCGCGCGTGGTGAGTTCGAGCGACACGCCGCGGCCGTGGTTGGCGTCCGACGGCTTCACCGCCACCGGCAGGCCGATGTCCTCGGCGGCTTCCCAGGCTTCTTCGGCGTTGGCCACCACCTGGCCCTCGGGCACCGGCACGCCGCAGCTCGCGAGCAGCGACTTGGTCAGCTCCTTGTCGCTGGCAATGGATTCGCCAATGGCGCTGGTGTAGTCGGTCTCGGCGGTCCAGATGCGCTGCTGGTTGGCGCCGTAGCCCAGCTGAACCAGGTTGCCGCTATTGAGCCGGATGTGCGGAATGCCGCGGTCTGTGGCGGCGGCTACGATGGCCGCGGTGCTCGGGCCGAGGTAGCAGTCTTCGACCTTGGCCTTGACCGCATCGACGGCTTTTTGCACGTCAGCGGCAGTGAACGGGTCGTTGTTGATGGCCGCCATCAGCAGGCGGTGGCCTTCGGCCAGCGCCACGCGGGCCACCTGCTCGTCGCGCGCCCGGAACACCATGCGATAGACGCCGTGCTCCGAGGTGCTGCGGGTCTGGCCGAAGCCGGTCGGCATGCCGGCCAGGTTCAAAAGCTCGATCACCACGTGCTCGAGCACGTGGCCCGACCAGGTGCCTTCGGTCAGCCGCTCGATGAAGCCGCCGCGCTCGCCCACGCCGCAGTGGTGCTCGATGAGCGCCGGCAGCAGGGCCGTGAGGCGGTCGGTGAAGCCGTCGATCTTGTTGGACGGGAAATCCTCCAGCTGGCCCAGATCGAGCCAGACTTCCAGCACGGGCCGGTACGTCCAGAGGTTGGGACCGCGCAAATAATTGATGCGCAGCAGGCGGATGTCGTCGAAACGGGTCATGCAAACGTTCGATGTGCTTTGGCCGAGCACCACGGCGCCTTCAAGCGCGCCCATGGCAATCGGTCAGAATCGGCGCCCGACAAAGGACGCCATGAAGCGGTCCATGCGGCCCGCGACGGGCAAGAGTCAAAGAAACACAATGCAACATCACGATCCAGTCGGCGCCCGGGAGGGCGAAACCGAGGCGGCCTCAGACGCGCTGAAAAGCCGGCTCGCAGTCGCGGAAAACGTTCTGGTCACATTACCGGTTGACCTCGACGATGAACTTCTGTTTACCTTTGGGCTCGTGGCTCTCACCGATCGGCGCCTGCTGGCGCTGCAACCGGGCGGCCAGTGGTGTGAGTGGACACTATCGGATTTGTCGCTCGGTTTGCAATTGAGCGACCATTCGGGCGTCGGAACGCTCGAATTGGTGGGTGCCGGGGGGCTTTTGGCGCGCTGGCGTTACACGCTGGCCAACCAGCCGGCCGCGCTGCGGCTGCTGAAGCTTTTCGGCCAGCGCGAAAACGGAACTGTCGCCGAGGTGACAGCCGAGCCCGACGGCGACGAACTGGCCGGTGCCGACGCCGAGCTGCAGAAACCCCCCTCGACCTGGGTGCTGCTGCGGCTGGGGCGCTTTGCCAAGCCCTATCGCAAGCAGCTGATCACGGGCTTTCTGCTGACGCTGATTTCCACCGCGGCGACCCTGGTGCCGCCCTACCTGACCATCCCGCTGATGGACGACATCCTGATTCCGTTCCAGAACGGGCAGAAGATCGATCCGGCGCGAGTGGGCCTCTATCTGAGCGGGCTGCTCGGCGCGGCGCTGGTCGGCTGGGGCCTGGGCTGGGCGCGCACCTATCTGCTGGCGCTGGTGTCGGAGCGCATCGGCGCCGACCTGCGCACCACCACCTACGAGCACCTGCTGACGCTGCCGCTCGACTATTTCGGTGGCAAGCGCACCGGCGACCTGATGGCGCGCATCGGCTCGGAAACCGACCGCATCAACGTCTTTCTGTCGCTGCACGCGCTCGACTTTGCGAACGACGTGCTGATGATCGTGATGACCGCGGTCATCCTGGTCTCGATCAATCCGCTGCTCGCTGTGGTCACCCTGGTGCCGCTGCCCTTCATCGCCTGGATGATCCACGTGGTGCGGGATCGCCTGCGCACCGGGTTCGAGAAGATCGACCGCGTGTGGTCGGAGGTCACCAACGTGCTGGCCGACACCATCCCCGGCATCCGCGTGGTCAAGGCCTTTGCACAGGAGCGCCGCGAGGCCGAGCGCTTTCGCGTGGCCAATGCCTACAACCTGCAGGTGAACGACAAGCTCAACCGCACCTGGTCGCTGTTCACGCCCACCGTGTCGCTTTTGACCGAAATCGGTTTGCTCGTGGTCTGGGGCTTCGGCATCTGGCAGGTGGCGCGCGGAAGCATCACCGTGGGCGTGCTCACCGCGTTCATCGCGTACATCGGCCGCTTCTACACGCGGCTCGATTCGATGAGCCGCATCGTGTCGGTCACGCAGAAGGCGGCGGCCGGCGCCAAGCGCATCTTCGACATCCTCGACCACGTGAGCAACGTGCCCGAGCCGGTCAACCCGGTGAAGATCGAGCGCGTGCAGGGGCGCATCGACATGAGCGGCCTGGGCTTCCGATACGGGTCGCGCGCCGTGATCCGCGACCTCGACCTGACCATCGAGCCCGGCGAGATGATCGGCCTGGTGGGCCACAGCGGCTCGGGCAAGAGTACGCTGGTCAACCTGATCTGCCGCTTCTACGACGTGACCGATGGCGCCATCAAGGTCGACGGCACCGACATCCGCCGCTTTGCCGTGGCCGACTACCGGCGCCATGTCGGGCTGGTGCTGCAGGAGCCGTTTCTCTTCTTCGGCACCATTGCGCAGAACATCGCCTACGGCAAGCCCGACGCCACGCGCCAGGAGGTGGTGGCCGCCGCGCGCGCCGCGCATGCGCACGACTTCATCCTGCGCCTGCCGCACGGCTACGACTCGCTCGTGGGCGAGCGCGGGCAGGGGCTTTCGGGCGGCGAGCGCCAGCGCATCAGCATCGCGCGTGCGCTCTTGATCGACCCGCGCATCCTGATCCTCGACGAAGCGACTTCGGCCGTGGACACCGAGACGGAGAAAGAGATCCAGAAGGCGCTCGACAACCTCGTGCAGGGCCGCACCACCATTGCCATTGCGCACCGCCTGTCGACATTGCGCAAGGCCGACCGGCTGGTGGTGATGGACCGGGGCGAGGTGGTCGAGGTGGGCCCGCACGACGCCCTGATGGCGAAGCAGGGCGCCTATTGGCGGCTCTACCAGGCGCAGCTGCGCCAGGCCGACGAAGAAGCGAGCGAAGGTGCGATCGACGAACGCGCCGGCGCCCAGTTGCCGCTGGTCAGCCATGCGGCCCACCCGGCGGGAGACGCGTGATGAGCAACGACGACAACACCCCCATTCCCGTTTTCGGCCTTGAACGCGACAGCTTTGGCCGCCTGGTGCTGACCGATGCGGAGGGCGAGCGCCACGCGGGTGTGACGCCGGTGCGGGCCTTTCCGCTCAGCGCGCCCGGCGAGGGCGTGTCGCTGGTCGGCAGCGAGGGCCGCGAGCTGGTCTGGATCGATCGCGTCGACGCGCTGCCTCCGCAGACCCGCGCTTTGATCGAGGAGGAGTTGGCGGTGCGCGATTTCGCGCCCACGCTGCTGAAGCTGCACGGCGTGTCGAGCTTCGGCGTGCCCAGCACCTGGACGGTGAGCACCGACCGCGGCGACACCAGCTTCGTGCTCAAGGCCGAGGAAGACATCCGCCGGCTCGAGGGCGGCGCACTGCTGATCGCCAGCGCGCACGGCGTGCAGTTCCGCATTCCCGACGTGAAGGTGCTCGACCGCGCCTCGCGCAAGCTGCTCGAGCGCTTTCTCTAGCAAACGGCCGGCCTGGGCGAGCAGGCGACGGCAGGCGCCGTACCGCGCAGGCTGCGAAAATTGCAGTTTTTGAACCGGCAACGGCTCTCCGTTGAAGTGAAATGCCCTTGCACACCACCGCCCTCGTCCTGTTTTCCGGTGGCCAGGATTCGACCACCTGCCTCGCGGAGGCGCTTTCCAAGTACCAGCGCGTCGAGACGCTCGGATTCGACTACGGCCAGCGGCACCGTGTCGAGCTCGACGTGCGCGGCACCATCCTCTCGAAGATGCGCGAGCGCTTTCCCGATTGGGCGCCGCGCCTGGGCGAAGACCATGTGCTCACGCTGGCGGCGCTGGCCCAGCTCGGCGGCTCCTCGCTGACGGAAGAGGTGGCCTTCGAAATGCAGGCCGACGGCCTGCCCAACACCTTCGTGCCCGGACGCAACCTGCTGTTTCTGACCCTGGCCGGTGCACTGGCCTACCGGCGCGGCCTGCAGGTGATCGTCACCGGCGTCTGCGAGACCGACTTTTCCGGCTACCCCGACTGCCGCGACGACACCATGAAGGCGATGCAGCTCGCGCTGTCGCTGGGCCTGGAGCGCCGCCTGGTCATCGAGACGCCGCTGATGTGGATCGACAAGGCCGAGACCTGGCAGATGGCCGAGCGCCTGGGCGGCGCGGCGCTGGTCGACCTCATCGTCGAAGAAACCCACACCTGCTACCTGGGCGACCGCGAGCATCGCCAGGCCTGGGGCTATGGCTGCGGCGAGTGCCCCGCTTGCGACCTGCGCAAGAAGGGCTGGGAGCGCTACGTCTCCCGCGCCTAGGCGGCGGCTGGGGAGACCGAGGTTTCGAGCCGGTAGCGCGCGCTGCCGGCCGGTGCGTCGTCGGCCTGGGGCACCAGTGTCCAGCGCTGGTTGTGGAAGTCGCCCACCGCCGCGCGGTGCGCAATCGACACCATGGCGCCGCCCGCGGCCTTCACCCGGTCGGAGAGCCGCTTGTAGAGCACGCCCTCGGCCTCGGCATCAAGCGCGCTGGTGATCTCGTCGGCAAAGAGCCATGACGGCTTCTTCAGCAGCACGCGCGCGATGGACAGGCGCTGCTGCTCGCCGCCCGAGAGCTTCTGGCTCCAGACGTCGCTGTCGTCGAGCCGGTTCACCAGGTCGGGCAGCAGCGCGTCAACGAGGGCCTGTCGCAGCTCGGCGTCGCTGTAGTTCTCGGCCGGATTGGGGTAAGCCAGGGCATTGCGCAGGGTGCCATCCGGCACGTAGGGCCGCTGCGGCATGAACACCGCGCCTTCCGGCACCTTCACGTGGCCGCGCGCAAACGGCCAGATGCCGGCAAAGGTGCGGAACAGGGTCGACTTGCCGCTGCCCGATGGGCCTTGCAGCAGCACGCTGTCGCCCGGCTTCACGGCCAGCGTTGCGCCCGAGAGCAGCGAGGTGCCGTTGGGCAGTGCCACGGCGAGATCGCCGGTCTGCAGCGCGGGCGCCGTGCCGTCGCGGTCGAGCGCCTGATTCTGGGCCGCATGGGCGCGCATGGCATCGTCGAAGCTGGTGAGCCGATCGGTGGTGGCGCGCCAGACGGCGACGCGGTCGTAGTTGTCGACGAACCAGCTGAGCGAATCCTGCACCTTGCCGAAGGCCGACGAGATCTGCATCAGCTGGCCGAGCTGGATCGCGCCGCTGAAAAACCGCGGCGCGGCCACGATGAACGGAAAGATCACCGCGGCCTGCCCGAAGAAGGCGGTGAAGGTGATCAGGTTCTTCTGCTGCTTGATGAGCACCAGATAGTTGCGCAGCACGCTGCCGAAGCGCAGGTCGAGTTGGCCGTGCTCGACCTTCTCGCCCTTGTCCAGTGCAATGGCTTCGCTGTACTCGCGTACCCGGACCAGGTGGTGCCGGAAGTCGGCCTCGAAGCGCTGTTGCCGGAAGTTGGTGCCGATCAGCGGGCGGCCGATGTAGTGCGTGATGACCGTGCCCACCACGCAATACACCACCGCCAGCCAGACCATCGCACCCGCGATCTGGTAGGTGGTTCCGCTCAGCGTGAGATCGAAGTTGCCCGACAGCCCCCAGAGAATGCCCACGAAGCTCACGAGCGTGACCACCGCGTTCAGGAGGCCCATGGACAGCGACATCGTGTAGTCGGTGAACATCTGCATGTCCTCCTGGATCCGCTGGTCGGGATTGTCCGGAGTCCCGTCGTTCTGGGCGTAGCGCGCGAGTTCGAGGTGATAGAAAGTGCGGTCGGACATCCAGCGCGACAGGTAGTCGCGCGTCATCCAGGTGCGCCAGCGCAGCTGCAGCAGCTGCGTCACATAGAACTTGAGCACTTGCACCGCGATGTTGGCGAAGGCGATCCAGCCGAAGACGCCGACCTCGCGCCAGAAGACAGCCGAATCCTTGTTCTGCAGCGCATCGTAGAAGCGCCCGTACCACTGGTTGCCCAGCACGGCCACGTACACATAGAACAGGTTCAGCGCGACGATGCCCAGCAGCATGGCGCGTGCGCGCCATTTCTCCTCGGAACGGAAGTAGGGCGCCGCAAGCGCGAAAACGCGGCGCAAAACCTGGGCGAACGTGGCGGCACGCGCCGTGACGGATAAAGACATGCAGATTTCCTCGGTGGGCGCGGGTGCGCCGAGACTTCGTGAGGAACCATGGTAGTCAAATGTTCCTTAAACGGGCCTGAAGCCCGTCCCGGAACCTCGAAAAGTGCTCAGCGCAGCATCACCCGCGCCGCGATTTCCAGGAAGTGCTTGAGCGTTGGCGTCTCGAGTCCGGCCACTTTTGCGTCGTCGTCCCAAAGGCGCAGCCGCACCGCGTCGCCGGCCCAGCGCTGTTCGGCAAAGTGCTGCGCGGCCTGGGCGTCCATCACGCCGCCCTGCAACGCGAGGCTGCGCACCGAATCCGGGGAGAGCCGCGAGAAGTAGCCGGGCCGCGTCGCGCAAAGATAGCGCTTGGCGTCCACATGCAGGCGGATCGGCTCGCGCACCTCGGCGCCGAAGGCTCCGCGCAGCAGGGGCATGGCGATGTATTGGTGGCGGTCGTCGATGCCGAGTTCGGTGGGCGAGCCCGACAGCGTCTGGTGTTCGGCGATCAGCAGGTGCCCGAGGTCATGCAGCAGCGAGGCCGTGACCAGCGCATCGCCCGCACCGGCCTGCTCGGCAAGCCATGCGCACTGCAGTGCGTGTTCGAGCTGCGACACCGGCTCGCCCGCATACGCGACCCCGCCGCGCTCGGCGAACAGGCGTGCGATCTCGGCGAGGTCGAGTGTCATGGATCTGAAACGAAGGCGGGAATCGCGAGGCGGCAGCACCCCAGCTTCGCGCATTGCAGTGACAAGGACATGACGAAGCCTCCACAGGCGCCGCGCAGGCGCGTGCCTTCTGACAAATGCCTGTCACACGCCGCTGCCAGCATCGCCGCGTTCATGGCGCTTGCCGTGGGTACTTTCTTCCGCGTACGTCCCGCTCCGTCTTCTTTTCCGAGGTTTCCCCATGCTGCGTCGTTCTATCCGCTGGTCTTGCGTGCCAGCCGCTCTGCTCTCGCTGGCCTTTGCCGCTTCGGCCCAAGGCCGCACCGAGCTGCTGGTCTACACCGCGCTCGAAGCCGACCAGGTGCAGGCTTACAAGGCGGCCTTCGAAAAGGAGAACCCGAGTGTCGAACTGAAGTTCGTGCGCGACTCCACCGGCATCGTCACCGCCAAGCTGCTGGCCGAAAAGGCCAACCCGCAAGCCGACGTGGTGTGGGGCCTGGCCGCCACCTCGCTGATGCTGCTCGACAAGGAAGGCATGCTCCAGCCCTACGCGCCCAAGGGGCTCGACGCCATCAAGCCGACGATGCGCGATCCGGCCAACCCGCCCAAGTGGGTCGGCATGGACGTGTGGTCGTCGGCCATCTGCTTCAACACCGCCGAAGCCACGAAGAAGAACCTGCCCAAGCCCACCAGCTGGGCCGACCTGACCAACCCGGTCTACAAGGGCCAGATCACCATGCCCAACCCGGCCGCATCGGGCACCGGCTACCTGATGGTGTCGGGCTGGATCCAGATGATGGGTGAAGAAAAGGCGTGGAAGTACATGGACGCGCTGCACCAGAACATCGGCATCTACAGCCAGTCGGGCAGCAAGCCCTGCCGCCAGGCTGGTGCCGGCGAGTTCGCGCTCGGCATGTCGTTCGAATACCGCGCCAACAAGACCAAGCGCGACGGCGCGCCCATCGACATCGTGCTGCCCAAGGAAGGCCTCGGCTGGGACATGGAAGCCACCGGCATCATGAAGACCAGCAAGAAGCAGGACGCCGCCAAGGCGCTCGCCGATTGGGCCGTGACGAAGCAGGCCAACGAGCTCTACGCGAAGAACTTCGCCGTGCTCGCGCTGCCGGGCATCCAGGAGAAGCTCGAGTTCGTGCCGGGCGACGTCGAGAAGCTGCTCGCCAAGAACGACTTCACCTGGGCTGCCGCAAACCGCGACCGCATCCTGACGGAGTGGTCGAAGCGCTACGAATCGAAGTCGGAAAAGAAGCCGATGTGATCGTGCGTCCCGGCTGCAGCACATGACGAGTTTCCTTTCCCTTCGCGGCATCGGCAAGTCCTTTGGCGCCACCCGCGTGCTTGACGGCATCGATCTCGACATCGAGCCCGGCGAATTCGTGTGCCTGCTCGGTCCCTCGGGTTGCGGCAAGACCACGCTGCTGCGCATCGTGTGCGGCATCGAGCGTGCCGACGGCGGGCAGATCCTGCTCGGCGGGCAGGACATCGCGGGCCTGCCGCCCGCGGCGCGCGGCTTTGGCGTGGTGTTCCAGTCGTATGCGCTGTTCCCCAACCTCACGGCGGCGCAGAACATCGCCTACGGCCTGCACCCCACCGGCGCACTCGCACGCGAGATGGCCAAGCGCTCGCGCGAGATGCTCGACCTGGTCGGCCTCGCCGCGCACGCCGACAAGTACCCCGTGCAGCTTTCGGGCGGCCAGCAGCAACGTGTCGCACTGGCGCGCGCGCTCGCGCCCAACCCGCGCCTGCTGCTGCTCGACGAGCCGCTCTCCGCGCTCGACGCACAGGTGCGCGCCAGCCTGCGCAGCGAGATCCGTTCGCTGCAGAAGCGACTGGGCATCGTCACCATCATGGTCACGCACGACCAGGAAGAAGCCCTCTCGATGGCCGACCGCGTGGTGCTGATGCACAACGGCCGCATCGAGCAGGCCGGCACGCCCGACGAGCTGTACCGCCAGCCGCGCACCCGCTTCGTGGCGGGCTTCGTCGGCCGCATGAACATGCTGCCCGCGACCGTGCTGGCCGATGGCAAGGTGCGCGTGCGCGACAGCGAACTGTTTTGTGCACCGGGCAACCTGAGTGTCGGTTCGCAGGCCACCGTGGGCATTCGCCCTGAGCACGTGGTGGTCAGGCGCTTCGGCACCGAGCTCGGCGCCAACAGCTTCGCGGCGCGCCTGGTCGATACCGAATTCTTCGGCAACCGCACCTCCGCGCGGCTGGTCTGCGAACCGCTCGGCATCGAGATCGAGGCCGAGCTGCCCGCCGATGCGCGCAACGGTGGCGACGAGCCGTTGGTGCCCAGCAGCATGGTGCACATCCAACTGCCCCTGAATGCACTCTCGGTGCTGGCGCACTGAGCCATGAGCAGCCTCCCCGAAGCCATCGCCGCTCGGCCGATGGCGATGGCGCGCAGCAGCGCCTTCGACCGCGAGCGCTGGCTGACGGGCGCGGCCGTCTCGCTGCTCGTGCTGCTGCTGGTCGTGATCGTCGCGCTGCCCGTCGGCGCGCTGGTCGGCCAGAGCTTCTTCGACCGCGCGGGCGCCTTCGTCGGCCTCGCGAATTTCGCGCGCTACCTCGACAACCCCGCGCTCGTGCAGTCGGCCTTCAACAGCCTGTGGCTCGCGGCGGTGAGCGCCGTGATCTGCACGGCCATCGCCTATGTGTACGCCTATGCGCTCACGCTGTCGTGCATGCCGGCCAGGGGCATGTTGCGTGCCGTGGCGCTCATTCCGCTGCTTGCGCCTTCGCTGCTGCCGGCCATCAGCCTGGTCTACCTGTTCGGCAACCAGGGGCTCTTCAAGGGGCTGCTGGGCGACGTGTCGATCTATGGCCCGCTCGGCATCGTGCTCGGTTCGGTGTTCTGGACACTGCCGCATGCGCTGCTGATTCTCACCACCGCCATGGCCACTTCCGATGGCCGTCTCTATGAAGCGGCGCAGACGCTTGGCGCCTCGCGCTGGCGCATCTTCCGCACCGTGACGCTGCCTTCCTCTCACTACGGGCTCATCGTGGCCGCGATGGTGGTATTCGTGCTGGTCATCACCGACTTCGGCGTGCCCAAGGTGGTCGGCGGCCAGACCGGCGTGCTCGCCACCGACATCTACAAGCAGGTGGTCGGCCAGCAGAACTTTCAGATGGGCGCCGTGGTCGGTCTGGTGCTGTTGATACCGGCGGTGCTTTCGTTCCTGGTCGAACGCCGCGTGCGCATAAGGCAGGCCGCGGCGCTCTCCGCACGCGCCACGCCCTACCAGCCCGAGCCCGTGGCATCGCGCGACCGCGCGCTGTTCGTGTTCTGCGGGCTCACGGCCTGCGCCATCCTCGTGATGATCGGCATGGCGGTGTTCGCATCGCTCGCCACCTACTGGCCCTACCAGCTCGCGCCGTCGCTGAAGAACTACGACTTCAGCAACATGGACGGCGGCGGCTGGGGCAGCTACCTCAACTCGCTGCGGCTCGCGTTGTGCGCCGCGGTCGCGGGCGCGCTCGTCACCTTCATCTCGGCCTATCTGGTGGAGAAGCCGCGGCACTTCGGCCTGCTGCGCGAGCTGCTCAACCTGCTCGCCAACCTGCCGCTCGCGGTGCCGGGGCTGGTGCTGGGCGTGGGCTACATCTTCTTCTTCATCTCGCCGTCGAATCCGCTGCACGGGCTGTATGGCGGCATGACGATCCTCGTCGTCTGCACCGTCGCGCACTTCTTCTCGGTGGCGCACCTCACCTCGCTCACCGCGCTGCGCCAGCTCGATCGCGAATACGAGCTGGTGTCCGAGTCGATGGGCGTGCCCTTCTGGCGCACCCTCTGGCGCGTGCACCTGCCGGTGGCGCTGCCCACGGTGCTCAACGTCGGTGGCTACTTCTTCGTCAACGCGATGACCACCGTGTCGGCCGTGGTGTTTCTCTACTCGCCGCAGACCACGCTGGCCGCCATCGCCGTGCTCAACATGGACGATGCCGGCGACGTGGCGCCCGCTGCCGCCATGGCCTCGCTGATCATGCTCACGGCCGCCGTCGGCCGCGGCGTGTTCGCGCTGGCCGGACATTGGACGCTCGAACGCACCCAAGCCTGGAGAAACCGGTAATGCCCGGAACACCTGACAACAAAGACAGTTTCGACCTGATCGTCGTCGGCGCCGGCATCGTCGGCCTGGCCCATGCCTACACCGCCGCGCAGCGTGGGCTCAAGGTCTGCGTGGTCGAGCGCGATGCGGCCTGCATCGGCGCATCGATCCGCAACTTCGGGTTCATCACCATCACCGGCCAGGCGCCGGGCGACACCTGGCGCCGCGCCATGCATTCCCGCGAGGTCTGGCAGGACATCGCACCGCAGGCCGGCATCGACATCGTGCACCGCAATCTCTGGCTTGCGGCCTACCGCAGCGAGGCACACGACGTGCTCGAAGCCTTCATGCGAACGCCGATGGGCGAAGCCTGCCAGCTGCTCGATGCGGCCGACGCGCAGGCCAAGGCGCCGGCGCTGAGCCTGGCCGATGCACGCTCGGTTCTCTTCAGCCCGCACGAGCTGCGCGTCGAATCGCGCACCGCCATCGGCCTGCTCGCGAAATGGCTGGCCGAAGTGCACGGCGTGGTGTTCCGCTTCGGGGAGACCGTGCACGAGGTGGAAACGCCGCGCGTGCGCACCTCGCGTGGCCTGCTCCGCGGCGAGCGCGTGGTGGTCTGCACCAACACCGATCTGCACGGCCTCTTTGCCGACCGCATTGCCGCCCACGACCTCACCCTGTGCCGCCTGCAGATGCTGCGCGTGAAACCCGAGGCGGGCTTTCGCCTGCCGGGCTCGGTGATGATGGACCTGAGCCTGGTGCGCTACGAGGGCTATAGCACCTTGCCCGAGGCGGCCGCATTGCGCGCGCGGCTGCAGGAGGAAGAGGCCGCATCCCTCGCGCACGGCATTCACCTGATCGTGGTGCAGAGCGCCGACGGCTCGCTGGTGGTCGGCGACTCGCATCACTATGGCGACGCGCCCGAGCCGTTTGCAATGGAAGAAGTCGACCGGCTCATCCTGCGCCACCTGCGCGGCACACTGAATCTCGAATCAGCGCAGATCACCGAACGCTGGACCGGTGTGTACCCCTCGTCCAAGACCACGCCCTGCGTGATCGATGCGCCCGACGAGGCCACGCGCGTGGTGCTGGTCACCAGCGGCACCGGCGCGAGCACGGGCTTCGGCATTGCGCACGACGTATTCATGACTTGGTAAGTATCTTCATATGAACGCCCACAACCACTCCAAGCTCCAGGCCGTCGTCTTCGACTGGGCCGGCACCATCATCGACTTCGGCTCTTGCGCGCCCATGGGCGCCTTCGTGAAGCTGTTCGAGCAGTTCGGCGTGGACATCAGCATTGCTGAAGCGCGCGGCCCCATGGGCATGGCCAAGTGGGACCATATCAAGGCGCTGGGCACGCTGCCGCGCATCGGGGCGCAGTGGGAAGCGAAGCAGGGCCATGCCTTCAACGATGCGGACGTGGACCACCTCCATGAAGTGTTCACGCCGATGAATGCCGCCAGCGTGCGCGACCATGCCGACTTCATTCCCGGCGCGCTCGACGCGGTGAACGCCGCGCGCGAACGCGGCCTCAAGATCGGCTCGACCACCGGCTACAACCGCCCGATCATGGAAGTGGTCGCGCCCATCGCGGCGGCCGGCGGCTACGCGCCCGACAACCTCGTGTGCGCCGGCGACCTCGCGGAAGGCCGTCCGTCGCCGCTCATGATGTACCGCTGCTTCGCCGACCTTGGCGTATGGCCGCCGCACACCGTGGTCAAGGTCGACGACACCGGCGTGGGCCTGCAGGAAGGCCTCAATGCCGGCACCTGGACCGTGGGCCTTGCGGTGAGCGGCAACGCGGTCGGCCTCACGCTCACCGAATGGCTGGCGCTCGATGCTGCACAGCAGCAGGAGCACCGCGAGCGCGCCACCGACCAGCTCCAGGCCGCAGGCGCTCACTACGTCATCGACAGCGTTGCCAACCTGCCGAACGTGCTCGAAGACATCGAGCGCCGGCTGCAAGGCGGCGAGCGGCCGGCAGCCGCCTGACGGTCGCCCGACGTTCCGATTCGGCACGGCGTCCGACTTGACTTGCAGGGCGGCGGGCATAGCATCCGCCGCATGAGAAGCACAGCCTTTGTTCTTCTGTTCTGCATCGGCCTGGTGATGGCCGGCTGCAACGACAAGCCCAAGCCGGGCGGGCCGGTGCCCAAGGCTTCGGTGGATGTCGTGATGCCGGCGCGGATCGTGGGTTGATTCGCCGCCATCGGGCGCGCGGGCGGCCACGTGCCGCCTGCCATTGCGCGCCCGCGCCTATGCGCCTGCGCTTCCGGGGGTATCCTCGGCGCGGAGAAAAACAATGAAGACCTCGGAGACGACCACCCATCAGGCGGACTCGCGCTATGCCATGCTGCGGCTCGGCCTCACGCTGCTGATCATGACGGTCGGCAGCAGCGGCATGTACGTGGTGTCCGTGATGCTGCCTGCCGTGCAGGCCGAGTTCGGCGTTGCCCGCGCCGATGCTTCGCTGCCGTACACGCTGCTGATGCTGGGCTTTGGCGTCGGCGGTGTGCTGATGGGACGGCTGGCCGATCGCTTCGGCGTGATGTGGCCCCTGCTGGGCGGTGCTGTCAGCCTGGGCCTCGGGTACGTCGCCTGCGGCATGGCCGACGGCATCGTGGCCTTCACCGTGGCGCAGGCGGTGCTGGTCGGCCTGCTTGGCAGTGCCGCGGCCTTTGCGCCGCTGGTGGCCGACACCTCGCTCTGGTTCGTCAAGCGGCGCGGCATTGCGGTGGCGGTGTGCGCGAGCGGCAACTATGTTGCCGGCGCCATCTGGCCGCCTATTGCGCAGCATTTCATCGAAACCGTGGGCTGGCGGCAGACCTACATCGGCATGGGTGTGTTCTGTGGCTTGGCGATGGCGGCGCTTGCGCTCTTCATGCGAGCCCGGCCGCCGGGCATCGCTATCGAGCCTGCCGGTTCGGCGCCTGCCATGGGGGTGGGCGCAGTGCGCAAGCGCGACATGACGCGGCCATTCGGCCTTAGCATGGGCACGGCGCAAGGCCTGCTGTGCGTGGCCGGCGTTGCCTGCTGCGTGGCCATGTCGATGCCGCAGGTGCACATCGTGGCCTATTGCAGCGACCTGGGCTACGGGGCCGCGCGCGGCGCGCAGATGCTGTCGCTGATGCTGGCCTTCGGCGTGGTGAGCCGGCTGGTATCGGGCGCCATCTGCGACCGCATCGGCGGCCTGCGCACGCTGCTCCTGGGCGGCGTGCTGCAATGCGTGGCGCTGCTGCTGTTCCTTCCCTTCGACGGCCTCGTGCCGCTCTACGTGATCTCGGCGCTGTTCGGGCTGTTCCAGGGCGGCATCGTGCCGTCTTACGCGATCATCGTGCGCGAGCACTTTCCGCCCGCCGAAGCCGGCGCGCGCGTGGGCACGGTGCTGATGTTCACGCTCTTCGGCATGGCGCTGGGCGGCTGGATGTCGGGCAAGGTGTTCGACCTGACCGGCAGCTACCACGCGGCGTTCCTGAACGGCATCGGATGGAACCTGCTGAACGTGAGCATCGCGGCGATGCTGCTGTTCAGGGTTCGGCATCTTCGGCTTCGCACCGCCGCGGCGTAGCGCCCTCAGAGATCGGCCAGGCCCATCGCCGGATCGCTCACCGTGTGCCGGCCGGTTTCCACCCGGCCGGCGAAGCGGCGCGAGTAGCTGGGGTCGGCATCGCAGGTGACCGCGAAGTCGTACCACTGTCCGCTGGCGGCAAGCTCCCAGTGCTGTTCGGCGGCGGCGCCGGCGGCGACTGTCGCGATCCACGGGCCGTCATCGCGATAGGCCTTGGCGCGCACCGTGAACTTGCAGGCCTTGGTGCCGCCGCTGCGCATTTCCAGGTAGACGTTGCCGTTGGCAATGTCGTAGCACACGCGCACTTCAGGGTTGGCGCCGTTCGTGCGCAGCGCATTGAGATCGCCCTTGAAGTGGCGGTGAAAGCCATTGGGGCCGAGCACCCAGAGGTCGTAGAAGCCGCTGTTGTCGGTTGCTGCGTTCCATGTGTCGTCGAGCGTCTTGCCGGGCTCGACCATGTAGCGGCGCGGCAGGCGGCCGAGGTTGAGCATGTCGTACACATGGAACACCGCGCCTGCCTTGCCCGTGTTGGCGAACAGCAATCGAACGGTGCCTGCCGCGGCGTCGGCGCGTGCGCTGGTGTGCAGCTCATAGGGCAGCGCACGCGAGGGCCGCGTGCCGGTGGCCTGGCGCGGCAACTGCGGATCGAGCGGCAGCGGGACCTGGCCCAGCGCCTCCTGGCTGAGCCGCAGCTGGTCGGCTTGGTCGCGGGTGCTGCGGCCGGCGAGCGTGGGCAGCGGCTCGTCGTTGGGATTGGCAAAGTTGAAGGCGCTCGTGAGGTCGCCGCACACCGCGCGGCGGAAGGCGCTGATGTTGGGCTCCTTCACGCCGAAGCGCGCCTCCAGGAAACGCAGCACGGAGGTGTGGTCGAAGGCTTGCGAGTTGACCCAGCCGCCGCGGCTCCATGGCGACACCACGTACATCGGCACGCGCGGGCCCGGGCCGTAGACACGGCCGTCGGGCGCAGGCTGCACGATGCTGCCGGGCGGCGCCGCATGCGTGAAGTATTCGGGGCCCAGGTCCGAATCGGGCAGCGTGGTCCTGCCGGCAAGGCTGCCATCGCCGACCGGCGAGGGGGCCGAGGGCGAGGGCAGGTGGTCGAAGTAGCCGTCGTTCTCGTCGAAGTTGACGAAGAGCACGGTCTTGCTCCACACCTCGGGCACGGCGGTGAGCGCATCCAGCACCTCTTGCAGGAACCACGCGCCCTGCACCGGGCTGGAGGGGCCCGGGTGCTCGCAGTAGATGGACGGCGCGTTCATCCAGCAGACCTGGGGCAGCTTGCCCTCGCGGATGTCGCGCTTGAAGGCGTCGAGGTAGTTCTCGGGCCGGGTGCCCGGCAGCGTATTGGCCACGCCCTTGTACAGCGGGTTCTTCGCGTTGTCCGTCGCCGCGTCGTAGGCGCGGTAGGGCAGCGGCTGGCCGGTATCGGCATAGGGTGTGTTCGGCTCGCCGCCGCTCGACACCGGAAAGCCCGAATCGAGGTTTGCCTGGCGGAACTGCCGGAAGGCGCCGAGCATGTTGTCGCCCCATTCGTCGGGCATGTTCTGGTAGCTGATCCAGCGTACGCCTGCTGCTTCGAGACGCTCGGCATAGGTCTTCCACGTGTAGCCGGTGCCCACCGACCCGGGGAGGCCGTCGATCCAGTCCCACTCGTTGCGCACGAAGGCCGTGCTGGTCGCGCCCGCGCCGTTGGTGCCGGTGAGATGGAACGAGCGATTGGCGTCGGTGCCGGTGTGCATGCTGCAGTGGTACGCATCGCAAAGCGTGAAGGCGTTGGCCAGCGCGAACTGGAACGGGATCTCCGCTTGCTTGTGATAGCCCATGGCCTTGGCGGTCTTGTAGCGCGGCCACTGGTACATGCGGCCGCTGTCCCAGGCGTTCTGGCTGTCGGCCCAGTCGTGGGGCGTGCCGCCGTCGCGCTGCGCGTTGCCCTTGCTGCTGTCCAGGTGGTAGGGCAGCACCAGCTTGCCGCCGGCATCGGTCTGCTGCCACACGTTCAATCCCTTGGGCAACGGGATGGTGAAGCGGTCGCCGAAGCCGCGCACGCCCATGAGCGTGCCGAGTAGTGGTCGAACGATCGGTTCTCCTGCATCAGGATGACGACATGCTCGACGTCCTGGATGGTGCCGGTCTTGTTGTTGGCGGGAATGGCAAGCGCGCGGCGAATGCTTGGCGGAAAGGCCGAGAGTGCGAGCGCGGCGGCACCGGTGGTGGCGGTGCCCGCGAGAAATTGGCGGCGGGAGGTCATTGCCGTGCAGCCATCACAGATCGGCCAGGCCCATGGCCGGGTCGCTCACCGTGTGCCTGCCGGTTTCCACCCGGCCGGCAAAGCGGCGCGCATAGCCCGCGTCGGCATCGCAGGCCACTTCGAAGTCGTACCACGCGCCGCTCGAGGCCAGGTCCCAGTGCAGCTCGGCCTTGGCGCCGCCCTGCACGGTCGCGGTCCACGGGCCGTCGCTTCGGTAGGCTTTGGCCCGCACGGTGAACTTGCAGGCGCTCTTGCCGCCGTTCCGCATTTCCAGGTAGACGTTGCCATTGGCGATGTCGTAGCACACGCGCACTTCGGGCGCGGCGGCATCGCCCGCGCGCAGCCGGTTGAGGTCGCCCTTGAAGTGGCGGTGAAAGCCGTTGGGGCCGAGCACCCACAGGTCGTAGAAGCCGCTGTTATCGGTCGCCGCGCTCCACGTGTCGTCGAGCGTCTTGCCGGGCTCGACCATGTAGCGGCGCGGCAGCCGGTCGAGGTTGAGCTTGTCGTAGACGTGGAACACCGCCGCCGCCTTGCCGGTGTTGGCGAACAGCAGTTGCACCTTGCCGCCGATGCTGTCGGCGCGCGCGCTGGTGTGCAGCTCGTAGGGCAGCGCGCGCGAGGGGCGAGTGCCCGTCGCCTGCCGCGGCAGCTGCGGATCGAGCGGCAGCGCAACCTGGGCCAGGGCTTCCTGGGACGCGCGCAGCTGGTCGGCCTCGGCCTTGCTCTTGCGGCCCGCCAGCGTGGGCAGCGGCTCGCCGTTGGGGTTGGCAAAGTTGAAGGCGCTCGTGAGGTCGCCGCACACCGCGCGGCGGAAGGCGCCGATGTTGGGCTCCATCACGCCGAAGCGCGATTCGATGAAGCGGATGACCGAGGTGTGGTCGAAGGCCTGCGAGTTGACCCAGCCGCCGCGGCTCCAGGGCGACACCACGTACATCGGCACGCGCACGCCCGGGCCGTAGACGCGGCCGTCGGGCGCAGGCTGGCTGGTGGTGCCAGGCGGGTTCGGATGGTTGAAGCGCTCGAAGGCAACGTCCGATGCGGGCAGCGTGGTCTTGCCGGCGGCCGTGCCGTCGGCGTTGAGCGATGGCGCCGCGGGTGAGGGGTAGTGGTCGAAGTAGCCGTCGTTCTCATCGAAATTGATGAAGAGCACGGTCTTGCTCCACACGTCGGGCACGGCGGTGAGCGCGTCCAGCGTTTCCTGGATGTACCAGCCGCCCTGCACCGGGCTCGACGGGCCGGGGTGCTCGGAATAGGTTGCCGGCGCGATGATCCACGACACCTGCGGCAGCTTGCCCTTCTTGATGTCCTGGCGGAACTGCTCGAGAAAACCGCCATCGGGCATGGTGTTGGCAATGCCCTTGTAGAGCGGATTGCCGGCGTCGTCGCTGGCCGGGTCGTAGGCGGGCGAGGCCACGTCGTTGCTCACGGGCTTGCCCGAGGCCTCGTTGGCGAGCCGGTATTGCTTGAAGCCGGCCAGCGGGTTGTCGCCGAAGTTCTCGGGCATGTTCTGGTAGACGATCCAGCTCACCTTGGCTTCCTGCAGCCGCTCGGGGTAGGTCTTCCACTCGAAGCCCTTGGCCGAGCTGTCGATCGAGTCCCACTCGTTGTTGACCGAAGCCACGTTCGCGCCGGTGGGGCCGTTGGTGCCGGTCCAGAGGAACATGCGGTTCGAATTTGTGCCGGTGTGCATGCTGCAGTGATAGCCGTCGCACAGGGTGAACGCGTTGGCGAGCGCGAACTGGAAGGGCAGCTCGGCCTCCTTGTAGTAGCCCATGGCCGCGTTGGTCTTGTAGCGCGACCACTGGTAGGTGCGCCCGCCGTCCCAGGCGTTCTGGCCATCGATCCACGAGTGCGGCGTGCCGCTCACGCGCTGTGCGTTGCCCTTGCGGCTGTCCAGGTGGTAGGGCAGCACCGGGTTGTCCGTGGCATCGCCCTGCTGCCAGACGTTGCGGCCCTTGGGCAGCGGAATGGTGAAGCGGTCGCCGAAGCCGCGCACGCCCATGAGCGTGCCGAAGTAATGGTCGAACGAGCGGTTTTCCTGCATCAGGATGACGATGTGCTCGACGTCCTGGATGGTGCCGGTCTTGTTGTTGGCCGGAATGGCGAGCGCGCGGCGAATGCTCGGCGGAAAGGCGGCGATGGCGAGCGCGGCGGCACCGGTGGTGGCCGTGCCCTGCAGGAATCTGCGGCGTGAGTTCATGGTCTTGTTGTCGTGTTCGGTCATGAGGTTTGGCAATGGGCGCTTCGATGGACGCTCAAGGCGCGCAGCGCATGTCGGGCTTGGTGCCGGTGTCGGGCGGGTTGCCGGGCGTTGCCGGCGTGCCGGTAGCCGGCGTTCCCGAGCCGGGCAGGAAGCCCGAGAAGCCGCCGCCGCCATCGCCGCCGCCGCAGGCGGAAAGAGCGCAAGCCAGGATCAGTGCGGGAACGAGCCGCACGGGCAGGGATGAAAGTCGCATGGTGGGTTCCTTGGAGTTGTCGCGTGTGGGCACTCGGATGCGGCAGAAAAATGGCGCCTCGAAGGCACCGCGCACCGGACAGACACAAGACTAGGGAGAACCCGTTACATCGCCATGAACGAGCGATGACAAGGCGAAAGGCGCCGAAGGCGCCAGGAGGACGAAGCACTGCGAAGGTGCCCGCCCCGGACGAGGCTCAATGCTCGTTGCTGATGCCGCTGGAGACGTGGCCGGCGGGCACGTGGCGTGCCGCGGCGTCGACGTGGCCGGTCTGGTCGTCGAAGAAGAAATCGGGTTCGAACTCGCGCAGGAATTCGCCCTTGGGCAGGCCGCCGAGGAACATGGCTTCGTCCACGCGGATGTTCCACTTCATGAGCGTGCGGATCGCGCGCTCGTGCGCGGGCGCGCTGCGCGCGGTGACCAGCGCGGTGCGTATGCGCATCTGCGCATTGCCGGCCATCTGCAGGCGATGCAGCGCGGTCAGCAAGGGCTTGAAGGGACCTTCGGGCAAGGGCAGATCGGCCTTGCTGAGTTCGTGGGCCTGGAAGGCATCGAGGCCCTCCGCCTGGAACACGCGCTCGGCTTCGTCGGAGAACAGCACCGCGTCGCCGTCGAAGGCAATGCGTACTTCGTTGGGCCACGCATCGCTGGCCTTCACAGATTCGACGAGCACCCGTGCGGCCGGAAAGCCTGCGACGAGGGCCTCGCGCACGTCTTCTGCATTGACCGACAGGAACAAGTGCGCGCGCAGCGGCCGCAGGTAGCCGAAGGGCGGGCGGCCTTGCGTGAACACGCCGCGCTGCAGCTTGATGTCGGCCGCCGCGCTGGAGCGGAAGATGCGCATGCCAGAGACCGGGTCGTTGCGCGAGAGGATCACCACCTCGACGCGCTGCACGCCGTCGTCGTTGAAGCGCAGCAGTTTGCGGATCAGCGAGTACGCGATGCCCGGCGCGGCCGGCACGTCGATGCGGTCGAGCTGCAGTTTCATGTAGCCCTCGTTGTCGCCGGCCTCGAAGATCCTGTTTTCTTCTTCGAGGTTGAACAGCGCGCGCGACGAGATCGCGACCACGAGTTTGTCTTCGAGCGTGACGGGCATGAGGTGCGGTGCTTCCTGGCGGCGTTACTTGACGAACTGGTTCAGCTGGATGATAGGCAGCATCACCGCCAGCACGATGAGCATCACCACGCCGCCCATGGCCACGATCAGCAAGGGCTCGAGAATGGTCGCCAGGTGCATCGCGCGGCGCTGCACTTCGGCGCCCAGCTGGTTGGCGGCGCGCTGCAGCATCAGCGGCAGCGTGCCGGTCTGTTCGCCCAGCCGCGCGAACATCGAGACCAGTCCCGGAAAACGTTTTTTCTGCGCCAGCGCCGAGGCCAGCGGCGCGCCTTCGCGCACCAGCACCAGCGCATCGAGCGCATCCGCGCGCATGGCGCGGTTGCCCAAGGTTTCGGAGGCCGCCTGCAGCGCGCGCAGGATCGGCACGCCGGCGGTTGCGAGCATGGCCAGCGTGCTGGCAAAACGCGCCGCGTTGTAGCCGCGCGCGAGCTTGCCGACCAGCGGCAGCTTGAGCCAGGCGGCATCGAACTTCAGCCGGAAAGCCTCTTGCGCCAGCGCGAGCCGTACGGCAATTGCGGCGAACAGCACGCCGCCGAGCATCCACCACCCGTAATTGCGCACCGCCGCACTCAGCGACAGCATCACCGTGGTGAGAAAAGGCAGCGACCGCTTGGTGCCCGCGAACACCTGCGCCACCTGCGGCACCACATAGCTCACGAGGAAGATCACGATCACGATCGCCACGAGAGTGACGATGGCCGGGTAGAGCGCCGCGCCGACGAGCTTCTGCTGCAGCGCCTGCCGTTCCTCGAGGTCGTCGGCGAGCCGGTCGAGCACGAGGCCGAGGTTGCCGCTTTGCTCGCCCGCGCCGATCACCGCGGTGTAGATGGGCGAAAACTCGCGGGGGTGAGCCGCCAGCGCACGTGCAAACGGCGAGCCCGCGTTGACTTCGGCGCGCAGCGATGCGACCAGGTTGCGCTGCGGCTCGGTCTCGGCTTCGTCGGTCAGTGCGGTCAATGCGCGTTCGAGCGGCAGGCCGGAGGACACGAGGCCCGCGAGCTGGCGCGTCCACACCGCGAGGCCGGTGGAGCTGAAAACCCTGGCACCGCCGCCGAGCCATCGGCGCAAGCCCCCGTTGCCGGTGCCGTTGACGTGGCTGCTGCCGACTGGCGTGACCGACAGCGGAATGAGCGCCTGCGCGCGCAACAGGCTGCGCGCGCTGCGCGCGGTGTCGGCCTCCAGCACGCCTTCGCGCGACTGGCCGCTGGCATCGATGGCTTCGAAGGAATAGGCGGGCATGGCGAAGTGAAGGACTGCTTATTCGCGCGTGACCCGCAGCAGCTCGGCGCGCGAGGTGATGCCGCCCTGCACCAGCCGTTCGCCGTCCTCGCGCATCGAGCGCAGGCCGCCGCGCGCGCCGGCTTCGAAGAGCAGGCTCTCGGCCGCCTTGCCATGAATGAGCGCCTGCACTTCATCGTTGGCCACCAGCAGCTCGAAGATGCCGGTGCGGCCCTGGTAGCCGGTCTGGCCGCAGGTCTCGCAGCCGGCGCCGCCGCAGCTGGTGCAGACCTTGCGCACCAGGCGCTGCGCGAGCACGCCCAGCAGCGACGAGCTCAGCAGGAAGGGCTCCACGCCCATGTCGGTGAGGCGTGTGACGGCGCTGACCGAGTCGTTGGTGTGCAGCGTCGCCAGCACGAGGTGGCCGGTGAGCGAGGCCTGGATGGCGATCTGCGCGGTTTCGAAGTCGCGGATCTCGCCGATCATGATCACGTCCGGGTCTTGCCGCAGGATGGCGCGCAAGGCCTTCGCGAAGGTGAGCTCGATCTTGGCGTTGATCTGCGTCTGGCCCACGCCTGGCAGCTCGTATTCGATGGGGTCTTCCACCGTCATGATGTTGCTGCGGCCCGCGTCGAGCCGGGCCAGCGCCGCATACAGCGTGGTGGTCTTGCCCGAGCCGGTGGGGCCGGTCACCAGGATGATGCCGTGCGGCTGCGCGATGAGGCGCTCGAAGCGCTCGAGCGTGTCGCCCTGCATGCCGACCGATTCGAGCGTGAGCTTCGATTCGGTCTTGTCCAAAAGGCGCAGCACCGCGCGCTCGCCGTGGGCGCTGGGCAGCGTGGAGACGCGCACGTCCACTGCGCGCGTGCCGATGCGCAGCGAGATGCGCCCGTCCTGCGGCAGCCGCTTCTCGGAGATGTCGAGGTCGGCCATGATCTTCAGGCGCGAGATCAGCGCGGCGTGCAGCGCGCGGTTGGGCTGCACCACTTCGCGCAGCGTGCCGTCGATGCGAAAGCGCACGGATGAGGTGCGCTCGTAGGGCTCGATGTGGATGTCGCTCGCGCCGTCGCGCGCGGCCTGCGTGAGCAGCGCGTTGAGCATGCGGATGATGGGCGCGTCGCCCGCGCTTTCCAGCAGGTCTTCGACGGCCGGCAGTTCCTGCATCATGCGCGAGAGGTCGGCGTCGCTCTGCACCTCGCTCACCACCGCGGCTGCGCTCGACTCGCCCTGTGCATAGGCCGCGCTGATGCGCTGCGCCAGCGGGCCGTCGGCCAGCACCTCGAAAGCCTGCACGCCGTACTTGCGCGTGACCTCGCCGAGTGCGCTGCGCGAGGGATGGCTCGACATCCACAGCGTGTAGTGGCCGTCGTCGGCTTCCTCGAGCAACAGTTGCTGGCTGCGTGCGAATGCGTAGGGCAGAGGATGGCGCATGGGCGGGTCAGGGCAGTTCGCGCGAGGTGGTCGGGTCGGCCGTGGGCGGCAGGGCGCCGCGCAACGGGCTCGGGCGCAGGGTGCGCGTGTCGGCCGGCGGGCGCGGCGGCGGAATGAGCTGCGTGCCCTGGATGCGCTCGCTGCTGGTGTTGCTGCTGCTGGTGCGATCGGCCGAGCGGGGCGGCGGTGCTTCGGGCAGCACGGGCGCGGAGTCGACGCCGCGCAGCATGATGTTGTCGGTGTTCGGCTGCGTGCGCTGCTGCATGCCGCGGATCTCGTCGTAGCGATCGTAGGCAAACGCTTCGGTGGAGGCGCCGTCGCGCATGACGGCAGGGCGCAGGAACATCATCAGGTTGCTCTTGGTGCGCGAGCGGATTTCGTTCTTGAACAGGTTGCCGAGCACCGGAATATCGCCGGCCACGGGCACCTTCTCGATCGTGTTGTTGTAGTCGTCCGAAAGCAAGCCGCCGAGCATGATGAGGCCGCCGTCTTCCACCAGCACGCTGGACTCGATGGAGCGCTTGTTGGTGGTGGGGCCGTTGGGGTTGCTGACCGTGTTCTGGTCGACCGTCGAGGTCTCCTGGAAGATCGTCATCTTCACGGTGCCGTTCTCGTTGATGGTCGGTCGCACGCGCAGCGTGAGGCCGACGTCCTTGCGCTCCACCGTGGTGAACGGGTTGATGCCCACCGAGCCCGAGGTGCTCGCGTACTGGCCGGTGACGAAGGGCACGTTCTGCCCGATGACGATCTTGGCCTCTTCGTTGTCCAGCGTCAGCAGGTTGGGCGTCGAGAGCACATTGGCGTCGCCGTCGCTGTTGAAGAAATTGGCGATCGCGCCCAGGATGTACTGGCCGCCGATCTTGCCGGCAATGCCGAGGTTCAGGCCGGTCGATGGCCGCACGTTGGCCACGTCGCGCGTGGCCAGGGCCTGCGTCAGCGCGAGGATGTTGGCGCTGGCCAGGCTCGAGTTGGTGCCGATGACCGCGTTGTTGCCCAGCGCGCTCTGCCACTGGACGCCGAAGTTGGCGGCCTTCTTGGCGCTGACCTCGACGATCAGCGCCTCGATCATGACCTGGGCGCGCCGTCCGTCGAGCTTGTCGATCACCGCGCGCATCTGGCGATATTGCGGCTCGGGCGCCGTGATGATCAGCGAGTTGGTTGACGGATCGGCCTGGATCTGTCCGCCAGTCGACGGCTGGTTGGCGTTGTTCAGCGGCGCATTGGCGGCCGCCGAGCCGCTTTGCCCGCCGAGGCTGGCCTGCTGCATGGCCTGCGGTGCGCTGGCCTGCGGCTGCACCTGCCCGCCGCCACCTGCGGCCCCCGGCGTGCCCTGTGTGCCCGGCAGCTGGTTGGCGGCCATGGCGGCGCGCAGCGTGGCCGCGAGGCGCACCGCGTCGGCGTTCTTCAGGTAGACCACGTAGATGTTGCCGGCCGCGCCGTTGCTGCTCTCGGCCGGGGCGCGGTCGAGCTTCTCGACCAGCGTGCGCACCAGCGAGGCCCGCGCCGGGTTGGCTGCGCGCAGGATGAGCGAGTTGCTGCGCGGATCGGCCAGCAAAGTGGTGCGAAACGACGCGTCGGCCGCGCCCGGTGCGGCGGCGCCCGGCGTTGCGCCTGAACCGCTGCCGTCCACCAGCCGCGTGATCAGCGGCAGCATGTCGGTGGCGACGGAGTGCTTGAGCGGGATCACCTCGATGTCGGACGCATTGGGCACGTCGAGCGCCGCGATGATGCGTGCCAGCCGGCGCATGTTGTCCGCGTAGTCGGTGATCACGAGCGAGTTGTTGCCCGGGTTCACGTTGATAGTGTTGTTGGGCGGAATGAGCGGGCGCAGCACCGGCAGCAGGCTGTTCGGCGATTCGTAGTTGAGCCTGAAGATCTGCGTGACGATTTGGTTGCCACCCACGGAGCCTGCGCTGGGCGTGGCGGTGTTGACGGTCTGGGTCTGGAGCTTGGCGTCCGCTTCGGGCACCACCTTGTAGAGCCCCTCGGCCTCCACCACCGCAAAGCCCTGCAGGCGCAGTGCGGACGCGAACTGGTTGAACGCGGCGGCCGGGGCGATGGCTCGGTCGGTGACGAGGTTCATCGTGCCCTTGACGCGCGGGTCGACCACCACGTCGCGGCCGGTGACCACGGCCATGGTGCGGGCCACGGCCTCGATGTCGGCGTTGGCGAAGTTGAGCGTGATGGGCTCGCCCCGGCGCGGCGCATCGGGACTGCCGGCCTGTGCGAACGCGGTCGGCACGGCCTGCATGAAGGTGGCGGCAATCAGCATCTGCGCTGCGAGTGCAACGATGCCGAGGCGGCTGCCGTGCGAAGTCAGTGGCTTCTTCATGATCAACCCAGGGTGATGATCGAACGCGCGTTCTCGCGCCGCCCGATGATGTTCAACAAATTGGAAAGCGCGTCTTCGCGGCCGGCTGCAGCGTTGGCTTCGCCATTGAAGCGAAAGGCGGTGCCGTTCCAGCTGCCGCTGCCGTTCAGCTGCAGGCTGCCTTCGCGCGTGCTCAAGAGCAGGCTCGGCCGGCTGCCGCCTTCGAGCGTGAGGCGGTAGCTGCCCATCGGCTTCAGGGTCGAAAGGCTCGACGACACGTCGGTGGCGTCGAGCGTCGCCTGGCCCGCGATGCGCAGCACGGGGCCGTCCCACTGCATCGACAGGGCCTTGGTGGAAAGGTCGAGCGTGCCCTCGAGCTTGAGCGTGTTCCAGGGCGCGCCCAGGCCGGCCAGCAAAGTGGCGGGCCAGCGCGAACTGCCGTCGCCCCATTGCAGCTGCATGCCGTCCGCGCGTGGGCTGGCCTTGAGTTCGAGCGGCCGGGCCGTGCAGCAGGGCAGGTCGAGCACCGCGAACATGCCGTTCCAGGTGGGCCGCATGCGCCAGTTGAGCGACCCGGGCAGCGACACCGCCTCGGCGCCGCCGGTACCGCTTGCCAGCACCACCGCGGCCGCACCGTTCCAGACCGTGCCGCGCGGGTTGACGAGCAGCAGCCGGCCCTGGCTCCAGCTCGACAGCGCCGCGGCCAGCCACCGGGCCGGTGCGAACAGAACGAGCGCGAGCAGTGCGCCAATCACGATGCCGAGTAGGGCCCAGCGCCAGCCGCGGCGCGGCGCCGGATCGGAAAGGGAAGGGCGCGTCACCATGGCGGGTGTGCTCAACGGGCCGCGGGCAGCGCCATCACCAGCGTGCCCTCCCAGCGCACCTTGGCGGGTTCGGGGTCCTTGTTGCTCGCGGCCGGCGGCGCGGCGGCCGCGCGGGTCAGGTGGGCTTCGCGCGGCACGGCATGGGCATTGCCGCGCGCCTGCGCGAGCCATTGGGCCAGGGCATCGGCCGGCACCGCGCGCAGCGTGACGGTGGCGGCGCCGTCGCCGCTGGCCGTCATGAGCTGGGCATTGCTTCCCAGGCTCTGGCGCACCGAGGTTTCGAGGGCGCGCAGTGCGTCGTCGCGGGTCAGGCGGGGCTGGGCTTGCAGCGCCTTGGCGCGGTTCTGCAAGGTGGCCATCTGCTGCAATTGCGCATCGAGCCGCGCGTGTTCGGCCCGCGCCGCGGCCAGCGTGCGCAGTGCGGGAGCGAGCGCAATCCACCACAGCAGCGCGAGCACGACGAGCCCGGCCGCGATGGCGAGCATGCGCCGCTCGCGCAGATCGAGGGAAGCCCAGCGGGCGCGGAGTTGTTCGGCGAAGTTCATCGGGAAGCCTCGGCCTGCACCAGCAGCAGATCGCCCTCGGCGCGCACGCTGTAGCCGCGCGGGCCCATGGCGCCCGAAAGCCGCGTGAGCTCCGAAGGCTGCAGGGCCAGGCCGCGCAGGCGCAGTTGGCCGGCGCTGTAGTCGATGGCGCTGGGCGTGCGGCCCGGCGGAAGGTTGGTGGCGAGCGCGCCGATCATCGGTTCGAAGTCGCTGCCCGCGACGTCGCCCACCGCCTGCTGCAGCGCCGCGACCTCGCGTGCCATCTGCACCGGCGCATCGACCACCAGTTTCACGGCAGGAAAGGTCTGGGTCAGCATGGTCTTGACGGCCTGCCGCTTGGCCTCGAGTGCATTGCGCTCCTTCCAGGCCCAGGCGTTGAGGCCGATCAGCTGGGTCAGCAGCAAGGCGATGACGCCCCAGCGCGCGGCGCGCCACTCGGGTGCATAGCGCAGCGTCTGGACCACGGATGCGAATTTCTTGCCGGCGCGGGCGCGGCCCGTGACGGCAAGGTCGAACTGCGCGAGCTCCCACGGCGAGCGCGCAGCCTGGAGCCAGCGTTGCGGTGCCTGCACGATGGGCAGGCGGCGCTCGAGCAGATGCTCGGCGGCCTCGGCGACGGCGGGTTCGGCGGCGATGACGGCGGTGTCGAGCGGCAGGCTGCCGGCGAGAGCCAGCCCGGCACCCGCCAGCGGCAGCGAGACCACGCCGTCGGCATCGCACACCGTGAGCTGCGGCGCCTCGGCCTCGCCGGTGACCTGCAGCAGCGGCGGGCCGTCCGCAGGCTGCGGCGCGAATTCAGGAACGATGCGCACCACGCGCCGCCCCGCCGATTCGAGGCCCTGGACGAGGCTGCGCAGCCAGATGCGGTTGCAGGCCGCCACCCAGACCGGCGGGCCGGCCTTGGCCTCGGGTTCGAGCGCGAAATGCAAGGCTTCGGGCTCGTCCAGCAACTGCTCCTCGAGCAGTCCGTCGAGCACGGCGCGCAGTTTCGAGGTGCTGCCCATGCTGCCCTTGGGCAGGGTGACCCGGTGCCAGGAAAGCGCCGCCGCGGGAATGCCGAGCATGACTTCCGTGCTTGCCGGCAACAGCGCGAGCAACGCGCGGCCGTGGTCGTGCAACGCGATGCCGTCGTCCCCTGCCTGGGCCCAGTCGTACTCGCCGGCGGTATCGGCCGGAGGAAGGGGGGCAATGAGCAGCAGCGGGGTCATTTCGATTTGGGAAGGGCGGGTGATTGTAGGGTCGCGCTTATTGCATGAGTGCTACTTTATTTGTAGCGTGTGACGTAGATGCGACGGGGGTTGGACGATTTTTTTGGTGCAAGAAATTGGCAGAGGAAGCCGTGACTCAGGGTTTAGCCGGAGAGGCGGTCATGCCGGCCCCGCGATTGCGCCAGATCGTCTTCACGGTAATGCCGTCGCGTTGCAGGAGCGAGCGTTCTTCCACCCAGGTGCGGTCGAGCCGCAGCTTGCCGTAGACCTCGAAGAACT
This sequence comes from Variovorax palleresanus, assembly GCF_051144945.1. Lineage (NCBI taxonomy): Bacteria > Pseudomonadati > Pseudomonadota > Betaproteobacteria > Burkholderiales > Comamonadaceae > Variovorax > Variovorax palleresanus. The sequence continues at coordinate 3,682,884 of NZ_JBJNVP010000002.1, forward strand.
GGGTGCTCACGCTGTGCTGGTTGGCGTTGAACTGGGTGCCGCCGTTGGGAAGGGCGGTGTTGGCGTCGGCGATCTGCTTGAAGAACGAGCGGGTGCGTTTTTCCACCACCTGGCGCGCATCGCTGATGCTCAGCGAAGGCAGGCTGGCGCTGATGGCCTCGGCACTCGCGGTGTTGATGTTGAGCGGCGTGCGTATCGGGAGGATCGTCACGTAGGGCTCGAGGGCGGCCGCGGTGGAGGGCGAAAGGCCGAGCCACACCAGCTGCGAAACCTCCTGCGGCATCAGCGGCGCCGCGCCGGCATCGCCGCCGCCCGCGGCGTCGGTACCGGTGGCGAGCGCGCGCACCAGCGAGGCGGTCATCACGCTGAGCTCCGAAGCCGGCAGGCCGAGGATGTTGAACAGCTTGGTGAAGGTGGCGACGCTCGCGGGCACCGGCTTGTTGCCGTCGACCAGCGACAGCACGTTGAGCTTGGATTGCGCATCGACGATGCGGCCCGACAGAAAGGCGTCGGGCAGCCCTTCGAGGTTGTCGCTGGCCACGTTTTTCTCGGCCGAGAGAAAGCTGGCGAGCCTTGCTTCCGCGAGCGGCACGGCCCAGGGTTCGGCCAGGTGGTCGGGCCCGCCGGTGAGGGCGTCTTCGCGCAGGATCAGGCGCGACCAGTCGAGCGCGCCGACCAGCACCCACGCCGCCTGCACGCGTCCGCGCTCGGCGGCCTCGACTTCGGACGAGCGCCATTGCTGCCACAGCGCGGCGGCGGAAAAGGTGGCGACCAGCATCACGGTCAGCATGGCTGCGAGCAGCGCGGCGCCGGACTGGCGGCCGGCACTTGCGCGCGGGCGGCTCGCAGAGGAAGGGAGAGGCGTCGTCACGATCGCGGCGCTCCCACCGTCGGCTTGACCCAGTCGCGCGTGATGGCGCCCGCCAGTCCGTCGCCGGGCGACAGGTTCAGCACCAGGCGAACGCCGTCGGGCATGTTCACGATGGCGCCTGTGGGGTTGGCCGGGTTCGCAGGGTTGGACGTGCCGCTCGGCAATTCGCCCGCCGGAGTCCAGGTGTTCTCGCGGAAATAGAAGAGCTGCCAGCCGTCGACCGGCATCAGGGCGGTTTCTCCGCCGCCGCCTTCCTGTGCCCAGGAGGCGGCCATGTTCCAGGCCTGCTGCCATTCGCCGCGCGTGCTGAAGGGCTGCGATTGCCAGCGCCGCCAGCGGGTGCCGTCGACTCCCGAGCGCAGCGTCCACGCCACCACCAGCATGGCCGGTGCGGCCGCATCGCTGCTGCGGCGCGTGAGCCGCAGCACGCGGCCGTTCCAATCGATGGGGCGGGTTTGCGCGAGCGCGGTCACGGCGTCGAGGTCGGCGCTCCATTGCGCGAGCGTGGTCTGCAGCGTCAGCACCGCGTCGGCGCGCTGCTGGTTCTGCGTGGTGGCGCGCGACATGGCGTCGAGCCCGCGCCAGCTCACGATCGCAAGCAGCGCCATGACGGCAATGGCCACCAGCAGCTCGATCAGGGTGAAACCCCCGCGGGTTCGCCGGTTTGCGAAGCGGTGCATCAGAAGCGGCCCACCACGGTCGAGATGCGCAGCACCGGCGCGTTGGCCTCATCGCGCACCTGCACGTCGACGCGCCGGAAGTTCGGGTTGAGCGTGGCGATGGTGGAGGTGGTCACGTTGAAGGAAACGCCGGCCTGCACGCAGATGGAGCCCGAATCGCCCACGGCCGGCATTTGCCGAGCCAGGCGCGCCTTGGCGAGTTCGTTTTCTGCGCACAGGTCGGCCAGCAGCAGGTCGGACTGGCGCTGCGCGTTGCGGGTCAGCGACATGGTGGCCTGCGACCCGGCCGCCAGCGCCAGCGCGACGATGCCGAGCGCAATCAGCACTTCGATCAGCGTGAATCCGCCGCATGCCGACCGGCGCCCGGTTGTCATGGCGTGCTCACGGTGAAGGGTCGCAGGCCGTCGGTGGCAACGCGCAGCGAACGTGCGGGCGGGCCTTCGGAATAAAGAACGATCTGCTGCGCGGCAATGATCGGATCGGGCCCGAGCAGCACGGCCGGAATCGGCGCGCCGTTGGCCAGCGCGGCCTGGGCGCTGATGCCGCTGGTGGCCCAGCCGTTGGGCAAGGCGTCGGGCGGCAGGCCCTCGAACACGAAGCTGCCGCCTTCCACCAGGCGCCATCGCACCGCGACGCCGCTTGCGCGCGACTGGGCGCGCGCCGATTCGAGCAGCGCCGCCAGCCGGTCGGCCTCGCGGTCGAGCCGGGCCGCGCTGCTGTCGCGCATCGCGAAGGTCACGCTGGCGGTGGCCATCGCGATGATCGCGATCACCACGATCAGCTCGAGCAGCGTGAAGCCGCCGGTGCGCCTACTGCCAGCTGCCGATGTCGGCATTCTTGCCCTCGCCACCGGCCTGGCCGTCGGCGCCAAGCGAGAGCACGTCGATTTCGCCCTTGATGCCCGGGTTCATGTATTGGTACGGATGGCCCCACGGATCGTTGGGCAGCTTTTCGACGTACGGCTTCCAGTTGGGCGCGGCCGGGCCGGCGGTGGGGCGCACGAGCAGCGCCTGCAGGCCTTGCTCGGCGGTGGGATAGCGCTGGTTGTCCAGGCGATAGAGCTTGAGCGCCTGCATCAGGTTGTTGATGTCGGTCCTTGCGGCGGTCACGCGGGCGTCGTCCGCGCGCTCGATCACGTTTGGCACGATCAGCGCGGCAAGGACGCCGATGATGACCAGAACCACCATCAATTCGATCAGCGTGAATCCGCGCTGGGCGGTGCGGGTGGCGGCGCGAAGGATTTTTTTCATAGCTTGGATGACATGGTTCGGAAGGCGCGCTGCATGATAATCCGCGGCCATGACAAGTCCCTATTCCGCCGCGCGCTGGCACGCCCCCGTTGCAACCACGGGACTCTGGGCGCTGGCCGCCGGTGCGGCGGTGTTCTGGGGACTGCGGCTCGCGAGTCCGGCCCAGCCCGTGGCGGCGGCGGCCACGATGCCCCGGGCGTCGGTTTCGGCCGATGCGGATGCGGTGGCGCGGCTGCTCGGCGCGGTTTCGGCATCGGAAGCGGCACCTACGATGCCGGAGGCCGCCAGCCGCTTTGCGTTGTCGGGCGTGGTGGCGGATCCGTTCAACCAGGGAGCGGCGCTGATCTCCATCGACGGCAAACCCCCGCGACCGTTTCGCGTCGGTTCGCGTGTCGGCGACAACTATGTGCTGCAGTCGGTGGGGGTGCGCTCGGCGACGCTGGGCGCCAGCGTTGGGGGCCCGGCGGCTTTCACGCTGCAATTGCCGGTGCGGGCGCCGATCAGCGTCGGGAGCCCGATTCAGCCGGGCATGACGCCATCGCCGCGTCCCAGCGGGCTGTTTCCTGCCACGGTGCCCGCCGTGGTGGCGCCGCCGTCTGCCGATGCGGCTGCTGCGCCGCAGCAGATGCCTCCACCGGCGCCTGCGCCGCAACCTCCTGCCCAACTCGCGCAGTAGGGCGAGGGGGCGCAGGCCGCCGCTCGGTCAGGCCTGCAGGAACAGCCGGTACGCCGGGTTCGCCGTTTCCTCGACGTACGGGTAGCCCAGCGTTTCGAGGAACGCATCGAAGGCCGCCGCATCGCTGGCAGGAACCTGCAGCCCCACCAGGATCCGGCCGTAGTCGGCGCCCTGGTTGCGGTAGTGAAAGAGGCTGATGTTCCAGTTGGGCCGCATCAGGCTCAGGAACTTGAGCAGCGCGCCCGGACGCTCCGGAAAGACGAAGCGCAGCAGCCGCTCGTCATGCGCAAGGCTCGTGCGCCCACCCACCAGATGCCGCAGATGTTCCTTGGCAAGCTCGTCGTGCGTGAGATCGAGCGCATCGAAACCGTGGTCAATGAAGGTCTGCGCGATGGTGGTCGATTCACCGCGTGTGGACGTGGTCAAGCCGACGAACACATGGGCCTTGGTCGCATCGCTGATGCGGTAGTTGAACTCCGTCACGTTGCGTGGCGCGCCGCCGGTGGAGTCGGTTTCCTTCGATTCGATGGCCGGCATTTCGCCGACCAGTTCGCAGAAGCGGCGAAAGCTGCCGCGCTCTTCGGGAATGGTCACCGCAAACAGCGCCTCGCGCTCCTCGCCGACCTCCGCGCGTTCGGCCACGAAGCGCAGCCGATCGAAATTCATGTTGGCCCCGCACAGGATGGCTGCGTAGGTCTCGCCGTGGCGGCCATGCCCGGCCACGTACTGCTTGATGGCGGCCACCGCGAGCGCGCCGGCCGGCTCGACGATGCTGCGTGTGTCGACGAAGACGTCCTTGATGGCCGCGCAAACCGCATCGGTATCGACCGCGATGTATTCGTCGACCAGGTTGCTGGCAATGCGGAATGTCTCTTCGCCCACGAGCTTGACGGCGGTGCCGTCTGAAAACAGCCCGACGTCGGGCAGGCTCACGCGCTGGCGCGCCGCCACCGATTGCATCATCGCGTCAGAGTCGTTCATCTGCACGCCGATCACCTTGATCTCCGGACGCACCGCCTTGATGTAGTTGGCCACGCCCGAGATGAGCCCGCCGCCACCGATCGCAACAAAGACCGCGTCGAGCGGGCCCTGGTGCTGGCGCAGGATCTCCATGGCGATGGTGCCCTGGCCTGCGATCACGTCGGGATCGTCGAACGGATGCACGAAGGTCAGGCCTTGCTGGGCCTGCAGTTCCAGCGCGTGCAGATAAGCATCCGAATAGCTGTCGCCATGCAGCACCACCTCGCCGCCGAATCCGCGCACCGCATCGATCTTGAGGCGAGGCGTGGTCACGGGCATGACCACCACGGCGCGCGTACCCAGCTTGCGAGCGCCCAGCGCCACGCCCTGCGCGTGATTGCCGGCCGATGCGCAGATGACACCACTTGCGAGCTGCTCGGGCGTGAGGTGCGCCATCTTGTTGTAGGCGCCGCGCAGCTTGAAGCTGAAGACCGGTTGCTGGTCTTCGCGCTTGAGCAGCACGGTGCTGCCGAGCCTTTCGCTGAGCGCGTTGGCTTTCTCCAGCGCGGATTCGACCGCCACGTCGTAAACGCGGGCGTTCAGAATTTTTCTGAGATAGTCGGCGGGCGATAGTGCCGGAACAGGGACGTCGCGCACGGTTTTTTCCAAGGGGAGTTTCAATTGATAAATGACGATGATAAGAGGCATCGGGATTGCATACGGGCCATGACATGGACACAAATGTCATAAACCTCATCCTGAGAGCCCCAGCGGCGAACGATTCCGGTTTTTTTGAGCGCACCTATCCCGCGATCCATCCGTCCGCCAGTCAGTTAACAAATGAGCAAAATTTGTTATCAGTTTCTGTCAGCGACCTTTCCAAAGGATTGATGCAGGCAGAAGCGGCGCGTGTACAGCGCGGCGAAATTGGGCGACCTACCTGGCAAGTGATGGGCAACAGATTGCGGGCCCATGTCGTCCCTTTGCTGGGTGCCGTTCAAGCACAGGCGTTTGCCACCGCCGATGCGCAACGCCTGATCGACCATCTCGGAGAGCAGGGCTTCACCAGCACGACGATTGCGCAATACCTTGTGTTGCTGCGAAAGGTGGTGACGCACGGCGTCAACATCGGTGTGCTTCGCGTTGCGCCGGCCTTTCCGAAGGTCAAGGTGCGCAGCCAGCCGCGCGGCAGCTTCAGCGTTGCGGAATACCGGGCCGTCGTGGCAGCTGCGCGCAGATTGCGCGGGCAGTCGCATCCCGTGCTCGACCAGCTGACATCCGGCGAGCGCTTCTGGATTGCGCGCGAGTTGCTCGTCATGCCGGAGGAGTTGCCCTGGTTGATTCGCTGGATGGTGAACACCTTTGTTCGTCCGAGCGATATCAAACTCATGAAGCACAAGCACATAGAAATCGTGCGCGGCAAGCACGTCTATCTGCGAATGAACTTGCCCGAAACCAAGCGGCACAGCCAGCCCATCGTGAGCTTGCGTCCCGCTGTGCGGGTCTATGAATGCTTGCTCGATCGTCGTCGCGAGCAAGGCTCTGGTGGCGCGGAAGACTACATCTTCATGCCGCAATTGAAGAACCGTGAACACGCGCTGGCGGTGCTCAACTTTCTTTTCCATTGGGCGCTCGAGGTGATTGCGCTCGAGAAGGGGCCGCTCGGTCAATCGAGAACGCTCTATTGCCTGCGCCACACCGCGATCACATTGCGGTTGTTGTACGGGCAGGGCATCGACATGCTGACCTTGGCGCGCAATGCACGCACGAGCGTGAACATGGTCGAGCGGTTCTATGCGTCGGTTCTGAACGGTGAAATGAATGTGGGCCTGCTGCAAAGCAGGCGTGGCCGTGCAAGCTGAACAAAGCCAAAAAGCCGCCCGGCTTGCGCTGGGCGGCTTGACACTGAATCGACTCGAACTGGCTGGAGCCAGCATCGGATCAGACCCGTGATCGATCAGAAGGCGTGGCGGATGCCGAAGTCGTAGCCGGTCGAATTGCGGGGTTCGTAGCCAGCGGCAGTGGAGAATCGGGGGGCACCACCGACGGTGATCGGCGCGCCGTTCTTGTTCGCGACCCGGGCAACCGTGGTGTACAGCGCGGTCCGCTTCGACAGGTTATGCACGTAGCCGATTGCAAACTTGCGGCTGCGTGGATCGTCGTTGCCATCGAAGTTCGCTTTGGCCTGGGAGTAGGCAACGCGGATCAATCCAGCGCCGACCGGTGCAGTGGCACCGATCAAGAATCCATTGAGGCCGATCTTTTCAGAGCCCAGCTGAGATGCATAGAATTCGTTGGTGACGCGGGACAATTCGGTGAAGAGCTTCACAACACCGAAGTCATACGAAGCGCCAAGGTTCAATGTTCTTGCGTCGATACCCGTTCCTGCGCCGTTGTTGAAGACATCGCTCTTGCCATATGCAAGCCCAACGTCCAGCGGCCCGTTTGCGTAGCCGACTCGACCGCCCACGTAGCGGCCCGTCTTGCTTACTTGAACGCCACTGGTCTTCACGTTCTCGTGCAGTCCGTATTGCACTTGACCATAGAAGCCTCCCAGATTGGGCGGCAGAAAATAGCCAATGGTGTTGTTTGCACGGACATAGTTCGAGTCGGAGGGGAGTCCCAAGCCCGTCAGGATGGCACTGTGTGATGAGTTAATGACATTGGTGCCAACGCCGTTGGTGCCGAACGGATCGAACACGGTGTCGTTCCAGAAGGTCGGGGTGTAGTCACGGCCGAGGCGGACTTCACCGAAACCACCCGACAGGCTCACGGTCGAACGACGTGAGAAGCTGATACCGGTGGAGGAAGCGCCGTCGTCGTTGGACATCGGCGATTCGAGCCAGAAGCTCGCTGCCAGGCCACCACCGAGGTCTTCGGTACCACGGAAGCCAAGGCGGCTCGAGTTGTAACCCGAGTTGGCCAGCGCGGTTTGGCTTTGCTTGAAGCTGGAGCCGGTGATGAGGGAACGGCTGCTGGTTTCGTAGTGGCTGATCGACGCGTCGACCACACCGAAGAGCGTGACGGACGACTGAGCTGAGGCAACACCGGCAACAGCCAGGGCAGCCAGAGCAACTGCCCTTCGGGCGCGAAAACCTAGAGTGGGCCTGGCCCGAGCCGGGAGCGGCGACGCCGACAAGAAAAAAGCCCCGAGCTTTGCAGCTCGGGGCTAAATCCACCAATTGGAAGGGTGGAGGAGACAACCGGTGCGCACATGTTCGTGCGCGATGAAATAAAGTATATCGACTGTTTGTTGCGTTGCAACAAGCAAGTGACACTTTTCCCACACACAAGTTGATTTCAGCGACTTTTTTTGCTGAACACCCTGATTGGACCTGACGAAGATGGAATGCACAGTAACTTGGACCGGCGACGCCGGCACCCGTTCGGCCATGGGTTTTGTGGCCGAAACGGGCAGCGGCCATGTCTTGACGATGGACGGCGCGCCGGATACGGCAAAACCGGAGAACGGTGGGCAGAACCTGGCTGCCCGCCCCATGGAAACCGTGCTTGCCGGAACCGGTGGCTGTACGGCCTACGACGTGGTCCTCATATTGAAGCGTGGCCGCCACCGCGTGGAGCGCTGCAGCGTCAAGCTGACCAGTGAACGCGCCGAGAAGGACCCCAAGGTCTTCACGAAGATCCACATGCACTTCACCGTGGCCGGCAAGGGCATTCCGGCTTCTGCCGTCGAGCGTGCCGTCGCTCTGAGCCACGAAACCTATTGTTCGGCGAGCATCATGCTCGCGAAGACGGCCGAGATCACCACCAGCTTCGATCTGATCGAAACCTGAGCCGCGAAAGCTTCAGATCCGGTGCGCCAGCGTAGTCATCACGCGGGAGGCGAACCGCATCAGGGCCTTCGCGGGCGCCGGCAATTCCGCCGCACCGGCGTCGATAGCCTGCGCGGCATGCCGTGCTTCATCGACCTTCATCTGCTCGACCACCGCCCTCGATGCGCTGTCGGCAGGCGGCAGACGGCCCAGATGGCTGTCCAGGTGGGCCTCCACCTGACGCTCGGTTTCCGCGACAAAGCCCAAGCTGAGCGGATCTCCCAGGCGTCCAGCCACCAGGCCCAGCCCGAAGGCGCCCGCATACCAGAGCGGATTCAAGATCGAAGGCCGCGCACCCAGATCGTCCAGCCGCTGGCGGGTCCAGGCCAGATGGTCTGTTTCTTCATGTGAGGCTTCGAGCAGGCGGTTCCGGAGGACGGGATCGCGCGCCACCGCCGCCTGCGCGGTGTAAAGCGCCTGCGCGCAGACCTCGCCCACGTGGTTCACCCGCATCAGTGCGCCGGCCTCGCGCCGCTCCGAGTCGGTCATTTCGCCGGGCGCCTGGAGCGGGGCAGGCATGGCACGCGTGGCATGCGGCCGGGCAAAAAGGGTACGCAATGCCGCATCCGCCGCGGTCAGGACGGGATCGAGCGAAGAAGTCATGCCTCTATTTGAACGTATGGGGAAAAGACCAGGCGAAACACTTGCTTCATTTCACATTGTGGTTCGTGAGGCGGCCCAAGCCTTTGTTGCAGGACTGCAACGAAACGCACGGGCCACCCGACTTTTCGGGCGATTTGTTTTGCCCTGCCGCAGCGGCTCTGGTGCAATAGCATCAACTTCCCAAAAGGAGGTTGGCCCGGGGTCCGGTGGGAGCACTAAGTGCCAGTCACAGTGAGCCCTTCGCACCGGAGCCCTATGTTTAACCTTGGAGAAACTTGCAATGAAAAAATCTCTAGTTGCTCTGGCTGCCCTGGCTGTTGCCGGTGTTGCCTCGGCTCAGTCGTCCGTCACGCTCTTCGGTGTGGTCGACGCGTCGATCAGCGGCTACTCGAGCACCTCGCGTGACCTGAACAGTGCCACGATCCTGAACCCGTTCTACCTGAACCAGGGCAGCGTCAAGACGAGCCGTCGTGAACTGGCGAACTCGGGCTACAACTCCAGCCGTATCGGCTTCCGTGGTACGGAAGACCTCGGCGGTGGCCTGGCTGCCAGCTTCTGGCTCGAAGCCCCGATCTCCAACGACGACGGCCAGCAAGGTATCGCGACGTTCGCTCGTCGTTCGACCGTGAGCCTGTCGGGTGGTTTCGGTGAAGTCCGCCTCGGCCGTGACTACACCCCGACCTTCTGGAACGACACCGTGTTCGATCCGTTCGGCACCAACGGCGTGGGTACCAACCTGGTTTCGACGGCCAACACCGCCTTCGGCAACTTCCTGACCCCGGCTGCTTCGACCGCTCCGTTCACCAACGTTGCCAACAGCAACTACGTGCGCGCAAGCAACAGCATCGGCTACTTCCTGCCGCCGAACCTGGGTGGTTTCTACGGCCAGCTGCAGTACGCTTTCAGCGAAAAGACCAAGTACGATCCGGGCACCGCTACGCCTAACGTCGCGAACAACTCGCGCGCTGGCCGTTACATCGGTGGCCGCTTCGGCTATGCAAACGGTCCTCTGGACGTTGCAGTTGCCTATGGCAGCAGCACGATTGGCGATCAGTTCTACGTCGGCACGACCACCAAGGTCAACACGCTGAACCTCGGCGCTTCGTATGACTTCGGTCCCGTGAAGCTCTTCGGTGAAGTGTCGCGCGCCAAGAACAAGATGGACTTCGAAGTCGAGCCGTTCCTGGGCGGCCGTCCTGACATCGACCTGACCGGCTACCTCCTGGGTGTGACCGTTCCCGTCGGTGCTGGCCTGATCCGCGCTTCGTACTCGCGCGTCAAGACCGACTTCAACGCTCCTGAAGTGCTGTTCGCACCTTCCGTTGCTGACCCGAAGGCCAGCAAGCTGGCTCTGGGCTACGTGCACAACCTGTCGAAGCGCACGGCTCTGTACGCAACGATCGCTCGCGTGAGCAACAAGAACGGTGCAGCCTACACTGTTGGTGGCCCGGCTTTCATCAGCAACGCCGTCTTCACCCCGAAGAACTCCACCGGCTACGACTTCGGTATCCGTCACGCTTTCTAATTTGAGGCTGGCGTGAGCCAGCTTTGAATCGAAAGACTAAGAAGCCACTCGACGAAAGTCGGGTGGCTTTTTTATTTGGTGCGCAGCTGATGCATCGGCTCAGGTATACGCACCATCGGCGTGCCCCCCCCGGGGAACCCCCGTGCGGGCACGCACCTTGCACTGCTAGCATGCCGGTTCACTCTGTTTGTTGAATGATTGCCTTTGTCCTGCGCCGCTTGATCCAAGCCGTGATCGTCATGATCGCGGTCGCGTTCATCGCCTTTCTTCTCTTTCAATATGTAGGCGATCCCGTCGTCTTTCTGCTTGGCCAAGACGCCAAGCCTGAGCAGATTCGTGATCTGCGCGCCGCATTGGGGCTCGACCAGCCCTTCTTTGTGCAGTTCTGGCACTTTCTCGTCAACGCCGCACAGGGCGAATTCGGGCTGAGCCTGCGCCAGGGTGCGAAAGTCTCGCGCCTCATCGGCGAGCGCTTTCCGGCCACACTCGAACTCGCGCTCGTGGCCGCCGTGCTGGCCCTGTTCATTGGCATCCCGATGGGCGTCTACACCGCACTGCGCCGGGGCACTTTCCTGAGCCAGGTGTTCATGACCGTGTCACTGCTCGGCGTGTCTCTTCCCACCTTCTTGATCGGCATCCTGCTGATCCTCGTCTTTGCCGTGCTGCTGGGCTGGTTCCCGAGTTTCGGGCGCGGAGAAACCGTGCAGTTCGGTTGGTGGAGCAGCGGTCTTTTCCGGGCTGATGGGTGGCATCACATCATCCTGCCGGCCGTGACGCTCGCGATCTTCCAGCTGACCCTGATCATGCGGCTGGTGCGTGCCGAGATGCTCGAGGTCTTGCGCACCGACTACATCAAGTTTGCACGCGCCCGCGGTCTGACGAACCGCGCCATTCATTTCGGCCACGCGCTCAAGAACACGCTGGTGCCTGTGATGACCATCACCGGCCTGCAGCTCGGCGGCCTCATTGCCTTTGCCATCATCACCGAGTCGGTGTTCCAGTGGCCGGGCATGGGACTGCTGTTCATCCAGGCGGTGACCTTTGCCGACGTCCCGGTCATGGCGGCCTACCTGTGCCTCATTGCCTTGATCTTCGTGGTGATCAATCTCGTGGTCGACCTGTTGTATTTCGTGGTCGACCCGCGGCTGCGCGTCGGCAAGGCGGGAGGACATTGAGATGACGGTTGCCGCAGCAGCACCCCGGCTGCAAGCCTCCGGCCGGGCGTTTGCGCACATCGCGAGCTTCTACCCGGAGATCACGGCGTTTCGCCGCGACCTGCACGCTCACCCCGAGCTCGGTTTCGAAGAGGTCTACACGGCCCGCCGCGTGCGCGAAGCGCTGCGTGCCTGCGGCGTGGACGAGATCCACGACGGCATAGGCAAGACCGGCGTGGTGGGTGTCATCCGCGGCAGGTCCGCAGCCAGCGGGCGGATGATCGGGCTGCGCGCCGACATGGACGCGCTGCCCATGCGCGAAGACAACGACTTCGGCTGGCGCTCCGCCAACGATGGCCTGATGCACGGCTGCGGACACGACGGCCACACCGCCATGCTCGTCGGTGCCGCGCGCTACCTTGCCGAAACACGCAGCTTCGACGGCACCGCGGTGCTGATCTTCCAGCCCGGCGAAGAAGGTTTTGCTGGCGCGCGCGTGATGATCGAAGACGGCCTTTTCGACCGCTTTCCGGTGCAATCGGTCTATGCCATGCACAACTGGCCCGGCATGCCGGCCGGCACCGTGGGCATCAACCGCGGCGCCATGATGGCCGCGGCCGACCGCGTCACCATCGAGATCAAGGGCAAGGGCGGGCATGGCGCCCATGCGTACCAGACCATCGACCCCGTGGTGGTGGCCGCGCACATCATCACGGCCGCGCAAACCATCGTCTCGCGCAGCGTGCGGCCCATCGATGCTGCGGTCGTCAGCATCTGCGCGGTGCAGGCCGGCGACCTGGGCGCGATGAGCGTGATTCCGGGCGAGGCCACGCTCGTCGGTACCGTGCGCACCTTCAGCGCCCGCGTGCAGGCGCAGGTCGAGCAGCGCCTGGCCGAGCTGTGCACGGCCATTGCCGCGGGCTTCGGCGCCACCGCCACCATCAAGTACGAGCGCATCTATCCGGCCACCATCAACACCGCCCCCGAGGCGATGTTCGCGGCCGACGTGGCCGAGTCGCTCGTGGGTGCTTCCAACGTCGACCGCAGCATGGAGCCCAGCATGGGCGCCGAAGATTTTTCCTTCATGCTGCAGAAGAAGGCCGGCGCCTACCTGCGCATCGGCCAGGACGCGAGGAACGGTGCCTTCCTGCACAACAGCCGCTACGACTTCAACGACGAGATCCTGCCGCTTGGCGCCGCATTGCATGCGGGGTTGATCGAGCAGGGCATGCCGCTGGCTGCTACCCGCAGCGAGCAGCCAAGGAAAGACGCCGCTACCGCGGCGCCTTGATGTATTTCCGATTCCAACCCGAGGAGTGTTCTCAATGAGTTTCCAGAAGAAGAAGGCGGCCGCGGTCGCAGTTTTGTGCGTGCTGGGCACCACCAGCCTCTTGGCCGGCGCGCAGACCATCCGCATCGCAAACCAGGGAGATGCGTTGTCGCTCGACCCGCATTCGCTCAATGAATCGTTGCAGCTCAGCACCACCGCCAACGTCTATGAAACGCTGGTCGGCCGCAACAAGGACCTGAGCGTTGCGCCCCTGCTGGCCACCAGCTGGAAGCAGACCTCGCCCACCGTGTGGCGCTTCGAACTGCGCAAGAACGTCCAGTTCCACGACGGCACGCCCTTCACCGCCGACGACGTGCTCTTCAGCTTTGCCCGCGCCGCCGGCGAAGGCTCCGACATGAAGTCGAACACCACCGACATCAAGGAAGTCCGCAAGGTCGACGCCCACACCATCGAGATCGAAACCAAGGGTCCGTTCCCCATTCTTCCCGACGTCATCACCCAGCTCATGATCATGAGCAAGAAGTGGTGCGAAGAGAACAAGGCCGTCACGCCGGTCGACCGCCGCAAGGGCATCGAAAACACCGCTTCGTTCAAGGCCAACGGCACGGGCCCGTTCCGCGTACGCGAGCGCCAGCCCAACGTGCGCACGGTGTTCGTGCGCAATCCCACCTACTGGGGCAAGATCGAAGGCAACGCGCAAGAGATCGTCTTCACGCCCATTGCCAACCCGGCCACCCGCGTCGCGGCCCTCGTGTCCGGCGAAATCGACGTGATGGAACCCGTGCCGGTGCAGGACGTGGCGCGCATCAACGCCAGCCCCAATGCACGCGTCATCTCCGGCCCCGAACTGCGCACCATCTTCCTGGGCATGGACCAGAAGCGCGACGAGCTGCTGTACTCGAGCGTCAAGGGCAAGAACCCGTTCAAGGACAAGCGCGTGCGCCAGGCCTTCTACCAGGCCATCGACATCGTCGGCATCCAGCGCACCGTGATGCGCGGCGCCTCGCGTCCCACCGGCCTGATGGTGGGCCCCGGCATCAACGGCTGGACCGAAGCGCAGGACAAGCGCCTGCCCTACGACGTCGAGGCCGCCAAGAAGCTGCTGGCCGAAGCCGGCTATCCGAGCGGCTTCGAGGTGACGATGAACTGCCCGAACGACCGCTACGTGAACGACGGCCAGATCTGCCAGAGCGTGGCTTCCAACCTTGCGAAGATCGGCGTCAAGATCAATCTTGCCGCGGAAACCAAGGGCACCTACTTCCCCAAGATCCTGCGCCGCGACACCAGCTTCTACCTGCTGGGCTGGACCCCGACCACCTACGACTCGCACAACGCATTGACCGCGCTGACGGCGTGCCCTGACGACAAGACCGGTGCCGGCCAGTTCAACCTGGGTGCCTACTGCAATCCCAAGGTGGACGAGCTGACCAAGAAGATCCAGTCGGAAACCGACAAGCCCAAGCGCGACGCGATGATCAAGGAAGCCTTCGACCTGCACGCCGCGGACGTCGGCCACCTGCCGCTGCATCAGCAGGCGCTCGCCTGGGGTGTGAGCAAGAAGGTGGCGCTGACGCAGATGGCCGACAACTACATGCCCTTCAAGTGGATGAGCATCAAGCCGTGATCCCGTCGGCCGCCCGCCGATGGGCGGCCTGAGTGGCTCGATCCTGGGCCCGCTTCTTGCGGGCCCATCCTTTTTTCTCACGATGAAAAAAACACTTGCCCGCTGGCTCGACAGCGATGTCGGCTACAGCTTTCGCACTTCGCCCGTGGCGATGGTGGCTGCGCTCATCGCACTGGCCTGCCTGTTCTGCGCGGTCTTTGCAGGATGGGTGTCGCCGCACAATCCGTTCGACCTCGCGACGCTCGAACTGGGCGATGCGCGCCTGCCACCCGCGTGGAGCGCCGAAGGCTCTTCCAAATACCTGCTCGGCACCGACGACCAGGGCCGCGACATTCTCTCGGCCGTGATCTATGGCGCGCGCATCTCGCTGATCGTCGGCATCGTGTCGGTGATGCTCTCGATCACGGTCGGCGTGGTGCTCGGTCTGCTCGCCGGTTTTCTCGGTGGCTGGCTCGACTCGTTCCTCATGCGCCTGTGCGACGTGATGCTGTCGTTCCCGCCCATCCTGGTGGCGCTGCTGATTGCCGGTGTCGGCCGCGCGCTGTTCCCCAATGCGCATGAGTCGCTGGCCTTCGGCGTGCTCATCATCTCCATCTCGCTGACCGGCTGGGTGCAGTACGCGCGCACGGTGCGCGGCTCCACGCTGGTGGAGCGCAACAAGGAATACGTGCAGGCCGCGCGCGTGACCGGCGTGGCGCCGCTGCGCATCATGCTGCGCCACGTGCTGCCCAACGTGATGGGGCCGGTGATGGTGCTGGCCACCATTCAGGTGGCCACCGCCATCATCACCGAGGCGACCTTGTCGTTCCTGGGCGTGGGCGTGCCGCCGACTTCGCCTTCGCTGGGCACGCTGATCAGCATCGGCAACCAGTACCTGTTCTCCGGCGAATGGTGGATCACCGTGTTCCCGGGCCTGATGCTGGTGCTGATTGCGCTCAGCGTGAACCTGCTGGGCGACTGGCTGCGAGACGCGCTGAACCCGCGCCTGCGCTGAAGTAAATAAAAAGGACAACGCCAACATGACGCTGCTCCAGGTCAAAAACCTCGTCGTCGAGTTTCCGCACCGCCGCGGCACGCTGCGCGCGCTCGACGGCATTTCCTTCGACATCGCACCCGGTGAAATCCTCGGCGTGGTCGGCGAGTCCGGTGCCGGCAAGTCGCTCACCGGTGCGGCCATCATCGGCTTGCTCGAGCCGCCGGGCCGCGTGGCCAGCGGGGAAATCGTGCTCGAAGGCCAGCGCATCGACAACCTCGGTTTCGATGCCATGCGCCCCATCCGGGGCCGCAAGATCGGCGCGATCTTCCAGGACCCGCTGACTTCGTTGAACCCGCTCTACACCGTCGGCCGGCAGCTGGTGGAAACCATCCGCGCCCATCTGCCGGTGACCGACGCCGAGGCGCGGCGCCGCGCCATCAGCTTGCTGCAGGACACCGGCATTCCCGCCGCCGAGCAGCGCATCGACCATTTTCCGCACCAGTTTTCGGGCGGCATGCGCCAGCGCGTGGTGATTGCACTGGCGCTTGCGGCCGAGCCCAAGCTCATCGTCGCCGACGAGCCGACCACCGCGCTCGACGTGTCGATCCAGGCGCAGATCATCCAGCTGCTCAAGCGCATCTGCAAGGAGCGCGGCGCGGCGGTGATGCTGATCACGCACGACATGGGCGTGATCGCCGAAACCTGCGACCGCGTGGCCGTGATGTACGCGGGCCGCATCGCCGAGATCGGCCCGGTGCACGAGGTGATCCACCAGCCCGCGCATCCCTACACCTCCGGCCTGATGGCCTCGATCCCCGACATGACGAGCGACCGCGAGCGGCTCAACCAGATCGACGGCGCGATGCCGCGGCTCAATGCCATTCCGAAGGGCTGCGCCTACAACCCGCGCTGCCCGCGCACCTTTGCGCGCTGCCTGGCCGAGCGGCCCGAGCTCATGCACGCGGGCGCCACGCGCGCCGCCTGCTGGCTGCACGATGCCACCGATCCGCACCAGGGCCAGGCCGAACTCGCAGCGCGGCACCACGATGCGCAGCGCGCCGGCGAACGCGCCACGCCCGACGCAGCCGCACCGATTGCGGAGGTGACCCGATGAGCGCAGTGGTCGAACCCCGCAAGGCAGAAGGCGGCGAACCGCTCGTGGTCGCCCACGACCTGGCCCGCACCTTCGACGTGTCGCCGCCCTGGCTCAACCGCGTGCTCGAACGCAAGCCGCGCGTGCTGCTGCATGCGGTGGATGGCGTGAGCTTTTCCATCGAGCGCGGCAAGACGCTGGCGCTGGTCGGTGAATCGGGCTGCGGCAAGAGCACGGTGGCGCGCCTCCTGGTCGGCCTCTATGCGCCGACGCGCGGCGGGCTGCAGTTCGACGGGCAGGACGCGCATGCCGCGTTCAAGACCCCCGAAGGCCGCAAGCTGCGCCGCCGCATCCAGATGATCTTCCAGGACCCTTACGCGAGCCTCAACCCGCGCTGGATCGTCGAGGACATCATCGGCGAGCCGCTGCGCGAGCACGGCATCCTCAGGGACAAGGCCGAGCTGCGCGAGCGCGTGGGCGAGCTGCTCAAGTCCGTCGGCCTTTCGCCGCTGGACATGAGCAAGTACCCGCACCAGTTCTCGGGCGGCCAGCGCCAGCGCATCTCGATTGCGCGCGCGCTCGCCACAGAGCCCGAGTTCCTGGTGTGCGACGAGCCCACCTCCGCGCTCGACGTCAGCGTGCAGGCGCAGGTGCTCAACATCATGAAGGATCTACAGCGCCAGCGGGGCCTCACCTATCTCTTCATCTCGCACAACCTCGCGGTCGTGCGGCACGTGGCCGACCAGGTCGGCGTGATGTACCTGGGCCGGCTGGTCGAGGTGGCCGACAAGCAGAAGCTCTTCGCCAAGCCGCAGCATCCGTACACGCGCATGCTGCTCGACGCGATTCCGCAGATGAAGCACACCGGCCGCTCGCGCACGCCGGTGCAGGGCGAAGTGCCGAATCCGCTGAATCCGCCCACAGGCTGTGCGTTCCATCCGCGCTGCCCGCATGCGAATGCACGCTGCTCGGCCGAGCGGCCGAAGCTGTTGAGCATCAAGGGCGTGCAGGTGGCCTGCCATGCGGTGGAAGAGGGGCGCATCGGCTGAAAAGCGTGCGCAAACGCACTGAGGCGCGCGGGAAACCGGTGCAGAGTGCGGTGATGACGATGAAGAAGCCCCCACGCGCAGACAGCACAGACAGCAGCCACACGCTTCGGCCGGAGCTCGGCCGCCGCGGCTTTCTCATGGGCTCCGCGCTCGGGGCGACCGCAACGCTGGCCTCGCTGTGTTCGTTGTCGCACGCCGCCGCCGGTGCCCCATCGCAGCGGATGCCGGCCATCTTCATCGGCCACGGCTCGCCCATGAACGCGCTGGCCGACAACGCCTTCACGCGCCGGCTGTCAGCATGGGGCCGGGAGCTTCCGCGTCCCTCGGCCATCCTGAGCGTTTCAGCCCACTGGCTGAGCCGCGGTGCCACTGGCGTTGGAATGCAGGAGCGGCCGAAGACGATCCACGACTTCGGCGGCTTTCCACAGGCGCTTTTCGACATCGAGTATCCGGCGCCGGGCCATCCTGCGCTCGCACGCGAAGCCCTGGGCGCGGTGCGACAGACCTCGGTGATCGGCACGGAACAATGGGGCCTGGACCACGGAACCTGGACGGTGCTGAAGCACCTGTATCCGAAGGCCGACATCCCCGTTTTTCAGCTCAGCATCGACTACGACAAGCCGGCGGCTTTTCACTACGCCGTCGGCCGCGACCTTGCGGCACTGCGCGACAAGGGCGTGCTCGTGATGGGCAGCGGCAACGTGGTGCACAACCTGCGGGCCACCGACCGCGGCACGCCCGATGGGCTCAAGGCAAGCCGGCCATGGGCGCAATCGTTCGACGATGCGGTGAAGGCCGCGCTTGCGGGCCGCGACGACCGGGCGCTGGTCGGCTACGAAAAACTCGAGGGCGCCGCCACTGCGGTCGCCATGCCGGACCACTACTTTCCATTTCTCTACGCGCTCGGTGCTGCGGGGACGGGCGAACGCGCGAAAACGATCTACGAAGGGTTCCAGTCGGGCACGCTCGGCATGCGTTGCGTCCAATTCGGCTGAGCGCGCCGGCCTACTGCTCCTCGCCCCACGAGAAACCATCGCGCGCAATCATCGCGCTCGATGCGCTCGGGCCCCAGGTGCCTGCGGCGTACGGCCGCGGTCCACCGTCCGATGCCCAGCTGTCGATCAGCGGCTCGACCCAGCGCCAGGCTTCTTCCTGCTCGTCGCTGCGTACGAACAGGTTCAGGCGGCCATCGATCACGTCGAGCAGCAGCCGCTCGTAGGCGCCCACGCGCTCGGCGCCGAAGCGCTTGTCGAAGTCCAGGTCGAGTTGCACCGGCGCCAGCTGCGCGGCGCTCTGGTGGCCGTTGCTGCGGCGGTTGTCCTGTGCCTGCGCGAGCATGTGCAGCTCCAGCCCGTCCTTGGGCTGCAGGTTGATCACCAGCTTGTTGACCGCACCCGAGGGCGCGCGGTAGATCGCGTGCGGCGTCGGCCTGAAGTTGACCTCGATGCGCGCATCGCGCGACGCGAGCCGCTTGCCGGTGCGAATGTAGAGCGGCACGCCGGCCCACCGCCAGTTGGCGATTTCGGTGCGCAGCGCCACGAAGGTTTCGGTCCGGCTCTCGGGGTCGACGCCGGGCTCGTCCCTGTAGCCCTGCACGCGTTCACCGTAGGCCGTGCCGGTCGTGTACTGGCCGCGAATGGCATGCAGGCCTAGCGTTTCGGGTGTCCAGGGCTTGAGCGCGCGCAGCACCTTGAGCTTCTCGTCGCGGATGGCATCGGCATGCGAGTTGATCGGCGGCTCCATGCCGATGGCGCAGACCAGTTGCAGCGCATGGTTCTGCACCATGTCGCGCAGCGCGCCGGTCTGGTCGTAGAAGGCGCCGCGCTTTTCGACACCCAGGTCTTCCGCGATGGTGATCTGGATATTGGCGATGTGCTCGCGGCGCCAGATCGGCTCGAACAGCGCATTGCCGAAGCGCATGGCAAACAGGTTCTGCACCGAAGGCTTGCCCAGGTAGTGGTCGATGCGGAAGACCTGTTTCTCTTCGAGCACCTTGCACACCGCGGCATTGATGGCGCGGTTGGACGCCAGGTCATGGCCCAGCGGCTTCTCGAGCACCACCCGCGTCGATGGGCCGTTGAGCCCCGCCGCGGCAATCTGCTCTACCACCTGGGTGAAGAGCGCTGGCGCCGTGGCCACGTACATCACCACCGTGTCGGCGTTGCGCTGCTTCAGCAGGTCGGAAAGCCGCGTGTAGTCGGCTGGCTTGGACAAGTCCATGCGCAGGTAGTACAGCAGCGAGGCGAACTTCTCGAACTCTTCGGCCGAAGGGCGCTTGGCGCCTTCGACGGCATTGAAGCGCGACTGGATCAGTTCGCGGTACTGGTCGTCCGAAAGGTCGTCCCGCGCCACGCCGACGATGCGTCCGTCTTTCGGCAGGCTGCCGTGCCTGAAGGCCTGGAACAGCGCGGGCATCAGCTTGCGCCATGCAAGGTCGCCAGTACCGCCGAACAGAACGAGATCGAAGCTCATGTGTCGAATTTCCTTTTGTCTTGGTGCCGAGGGGCTGTCTGTTTCAACCGAATGGTACTTGTACCAATTCATGAAACCTGTACGAAAGCTACGCTGCACCCCGGCCGGGAGGCCTATTTTTGTTTTGGAGGCGAGGTTTTCACATGAAGAAGCTATTTGCCGCTGCGGCCTTGCTGGGTTTGTCGGCCGCCGCATCGGCCCAGGGCACGGTGAATGTCATCTGCTCGGTCCAGGCCGAATGGTGCAACGTGATCGCCACCGTGTATGCACGCACCACCGGCACCCGCATCAACATGTCGCTCAAGGGCTCGGGCGAGGCGCTGGCCCAGCTCATCGCCGAGAAGGACAACCCCAAGACCGACATCTGGTTCGGCGGCACCGGCGATCCGCACCTGCAGGCGGCCGAACAGGGCCTCACGCTCGAATACAAGTCGCCCACGCTGGCGCAGCTTCACCCCTGGGCCCAGCAGCAGGCCAGGCAGTCGGGCTACAAGACGGTGGGTATCTATTCGGGCCCGCTGGGCTTCGGCTACAACCCCGAGCTGCTCGCCAAGAAGAAGCTGCCCGTGCCCAAGACCTGGGCCGACCTGCTCAAGCCCGAATACAAGGGCGACGTCCAAGTGGCCAACCCCGCGTCGAGCGGTACCGCTTACACCATAATCGCCACGCTGGTGCAGCTCATGGGCGAAGACAAGGCCTTCGACTACCTGAAGGCGCTGCACAAGAACGTGGGGCAATACACCCGCTCCGGCACCGGTCCCATCAAGGCGGTGGCACGCGGCGAAACGGCCGTGTCGATCAGCTTCGTGCATGACGGCCCGGGCGAGAAGATGCAGGGTTTCCCGGTCGAGACCATCACCCCCAGCGATGGCACCGGCGCGGAGATCGGCTCCATGAGCATCATCAAGGGCGCCCGCAACCTCGAGGCCGCGAAGAAGTTCTACGAATGGGCGCTGACGCCCAGCGCGCAGGAACTCGGCGCCGCCAACAAGCAGTTCCAGCTGCCGAGCAACACAACGGCCAAGCTCGATCCGCGCATCCCCGACTTCAAGAAGATCAAGTTCATCAATTACGACTACGCCAAGTACGGCGCCAGCGCCGAGCGCCGGCGCCTGATTGCGCGCTGGGAAAAAGACGTCAACTCGCTGCCGCGCTAAGTGGGCACCGTCGCTGCCGGCGCCGCGCCGGTCAATCCGGCCGCTGCGGCCTCGGCCCGGCGGTCGCAGCGCTGGATCTGGGCCTGGGTGGCGCTCGGCTTCGCGGCCTATCTCCTGCTGCCCTGGTACGCGATCCAGGATTCGACCTGGTACGAGGCCGTTCCCCAAGTGTTCGGCCAGGCCGAGGGCGCCAACGGGCTGATGCAGGCGGCCATGCAGGGCCGCAGCTGGCTCTTCGTCGGCCTCGCGGGCCTGGCGATGTGCGCCATCGGCGCCTGGCTGCCGGCCGGCCGCGCGCAGGGGCGCTGGCTGCTGGCGGGCGGTGCGATCGGCGCCATCGGCCTTGCCGTTGCAGGCTTTGCCATCGGCGCGCGCGGCTGGAGCTTCGCGGCACTCAACGCGCAGTTCGGCGAGCTGGCCGTCAACCAGTTCGGCATCGGCGCGGGCGGCTTCATGGCGCTTACCGCGCTCACGCTGCTGGCGGCCTTCGGCATTGCGCGGCTCGGGCTCTTCAAGGGCGACCTGTTCGTGGCTGCGGCGGTCATCGGCTGTGGCGTGCTGATGGCGCTGTTCATCGCCTATCCGGTGAGCAAGGCGCTGGCCGGTGCGTTCCTTGACGAAGACGGGCGATGGTCGGTCACCGCGTTCATCGCGCGCGTGTTCACCGAGCGCATCTGGGGGCTGGGCTGCATTGCCGGCGGGGTGCGCTGCGGCGTGGCCTGGAACACGCTGGTGCTGGCCTTGCTCACCGCCGCTGGCACCACCTTCCTCGGCACGCTGATGGCGCTGATGGCCGAGCGCGGCAGCAAGCGCGGGCAGGGCGCGCTGCGGGTGCTGGCCTTGCTGCCGATCATCACGCCGCCCTTCGTGGTGGGCCTGGGGCTCATCCTGCTGTTCGGCCGTGCGGGCATCGTCAACCAGCTGCTCGAGAACGTCTTCGGCATCGAGCCGACGCGCTGGTTCTACGGCATGCCGGGCGTGCTGGTGGCGCAGCTCTTCGCGTTCACGCCCATTGCCTTCATGATCATGCGCGGCGTGGTGCAGGGCATTGCGCCCAGCCTCGAGGAAGCCGCGCAGATGCTGCGCGCCGACCGGCGCCGCACCTTCTTCACCATCACGCTGCCGCTGCTGAAACCGGGGCTGGCCAATGCCTTCCTGGTGGGCTTCATCGAGAGCATTGCGGACTTCGGCAACCCGGTGGTGGTGGGCGGCCAGTTCTCGGTGCTGTCGACCGACATCTTCTTTGCCATTGTCGGCGCGCAGTACGACCAGGGCCGCGCGGCCTCGCTCGCCTGGGTGCTGACGATTTTCGCGCTGGGTGTTTTCGCGCTGCAGCGGGGTGTGCTCGGCAAGCAGAACTACACCACCGTGAGCGGCAAGGGCGACGCGGGCATCGCGATGGCGCTGCCCGACGGCGTGCGCCGCACCATCTACTGCATCGCGCTCCCGTGGATCGCGTTCACTGCGGTGGTCTACCTGTTTGCCTTCGCGGGTGGGTTCGTGCAGACCTGGGGCCGCGACTACACCTTCACGCTCAACCACTTCAAGAACGCCTTTGCGCTCGAATGGGGCCAGTTCGGCCTGGTCTGGGCCGGTACGGCGTGGAACTCGCTGATCACCACGCTCAAGCTCGCGGGCATCTCGGCACCGATCACCGCGGCGCTCGGGTTGCTCATCGCCTGGCTGCTGGCGCGCAACGAGTTCAAGGGGCAGGGCGTTTTCGAGTTTGGCGCGCTGCTGGCTTTTGCCATTCCAGGCACGGTGCTGGGCGTGAGCTACATCCTGGCCTTCAACGTGCCGCCGTTCGAGCTCACGGGCACTGGGCTCATCATCGTGCTGTGCTTCATGTTCCGGAACCTGCCGGTGGGCGTGCGGGCCGGCACGGCGGCTTTCAAGCAACTCGACCGCTCGCTGGACGAAGCCTCGCTGATGCTGCGGGCCTCCACGTCGCAGACGCTCTTCAACGTGGTGCTGCCGCTGCTGAAACCTGCGCTGGTGGCCGCGCTGGTCTACAGCTTCGTGCGCGCCATGACGACGGTGAGCGCGGTGATCTTCCTGGTC
This sequence comes from Variovorax palleresanus, assembly GCF_051144945.1. NCBI lineage: Bacteria > Pseudomonadati > Pseudomonadota > Betaproteobacteria > Burkholderiales > Comamonadaceae > Variovorax > Variovorax palleresanus. The sequence continues at coordinate 3,706,159 of NZ_JBJNVP010000002.1, forward strand.
ACGGCCGAGAATGAACTGGCCACCACCTACATCATCGGCCGCGTGGGCAACGGCGATTACGGCATTGCGCTGGCCTACTGCACGGTGCTCATGATCCTGATGTCGCTGGCGATTGCGCTGGTGCAGTGGGTGGTCGGGGAGCGCAAGCTGGGGCGGCGCAGGGCGGGCGTGCCGATGGTGGCTGCGCCCGTGGTGCATTGATCGGGAAAAGAACACATGAGCAACGGCATCGAATTCCGCAATGTCACCAAGCGCTACGGCACCGACAGGAACGGGCCCTTGGCGGTCAAGGGCATCAGCTTCGAGGTACCGGTCGGCACGCTCACCACCATCCTCGGCCCTTCGGGCTGCGGCAAGACGACCACGCTGCGCATGATCGCGGGGCTCGAATCGCCGACCTCGGGCTCGATCCTGATGGGCGGGCGCGACGTCACCACGCTGGGCCCGGCCGAGCGCAACGTGAGCATGATGTTCCAGAGCTATGCGCTGTTCCCGCACATGAACGTGATCGAGAACGTGGGTTACGGCCTGCGCATGAGCGGCGTGAAAAAAGACGAGGCCACCTCGCGGGCGCGCGATGCGCTCAAGGGCGTGGGACTGGTCGGCTTCGACGAGCGGCTGCCGAGCGAGCTTTCCGGCGGCCAGCAGCAGCGCGTGGCACTGGCGCGCGCGCTGGTGCTGGAGCCCGCAGTGCTGCTGTTCGACGAGCCGCTATCGAACCTCGATGCCCGTCTGCGGCGCGAAATGCGCGAGGAGATCCGCGCGCTGCAGCAGCGGCTGAAACTCACGGTGGCCTACGTCACGCACGATCAAAGCGAGGCCCTGGCCGTGAGCGACCAGATCATCGTCATGGACCACGGCGTGATCGCCCAGCGCGGCACGCCCGAGCAACTCTATGGCCGGCCCGAGAGTGAATTCGTCGCCGGCTTCATGGGCGAGGCGATGGTGTTTCCGGCCGTTGCGCAGGCCGATGGCAGCGTGGTGCTCGGCCCGCTGCGCCTGCAGCCGCGCTATGCGGTGGGCCCCGGCACGGTGAAAGTAGCGGTGCGGCCCGAAGCCTGGGAAATCGGCGCCGCCGACGCGGCGGGGGGCCTTGCCGCCACGCTGCGCAAGGCGGCCTACCTCGGCAGCTTCTACGAATACGGCTTCGATACATCGCTCGGGCCGGTCTTCGTGGTGTCGACCGATCTTTCGCGCCCCCTTGCCGCGGGCGCGCAGGCCACGCTGTCGCTGGCGGCGCACGGCGTCAGCGTGGTGCCCGGCGCATGAAACAATGGCGCCATGAACGTGGTTTTCGATCTTGGCGCCGTGCTGCTGGCATGGGAGCCCACCCGGCTGGTGCAGGCCCATCTTCCCGAGCACGCTCCCACTGAGCTTGCCGCAGCGGCGCTGGGCCGGGCGCTTTTTCACCATGACGACTGGATGTGCTTCGACTGCGGCACGCGTTCGCTCGAAGACGCTATTGCGCGCATGGCCCGGCGCCTGTCGCTTCCGGCGGCACGGCTCGACGCCATGCTCGGCAACCTGGGCGAGCGCCTGGAGCCGATTCCCGTCACGGTCGACCTGCTCGAAGGGCTGTTCGCGCGGCGCGATGCCGGCGAGGCGCTGCGGCTCTACTACCTCTCGAACATGCCTCTGCCTTACGCTCGCGCCCTCGAGCGCCGGCACGGGTTCATGCGGCGTTTCGATGGCGGCGTCTTTTCAGGCGACGTGAAGTTCATCAAGCCGAACCGCGAAATCTACGAACTGCTGGCGGTGCGCCATGCACTCGATCCGCAGCAGACGGTGTTCATCGACGACTCGGCCGCCAATGTGGAGGCCGCGCGCGCCTTCGGCTGGCATGCCATCCATTGCACCCACCCCGCCGCGCTGGCGGCGCAGCTGGCGCGCTACGTGCCGGCTGCTTCGCCTATCGGCCGGTGAGCACCACCTTGGCGGTGTCGAATCCCAGGCTGGCGGCGTAGTCCAGTTCGGCCTGCAGCGCGTCGTCTTCCAGGCGCGGCGCACGCGAAAGAACCCACAGGTATTCGCGGTCGGGCGTGCCGACCAGCGCCACCTGGTAGTCGCGGTCGAGCTTCAGGATCCAGTAGTCGCCCCACACCATCGGCAGCCAGCTGAGCCATGACGGCGCAAAGCACACTTCGAGCCGGCCTGCCCCGGGCTGGCCGGCGACCGGCACCACGCGGGCCGTGCCCACGGCCTCGTCGAAGTTGCCGTCGGGGCGCACGCAGCGATTGAGCACCTGCACCGTGCCGTCGGGCTGGGGGATGTACTCGGCGGTGACCGGGCCGGCGCACTGCTTCTGGAAGCGGTTTGGCAAGCGGGCCTGTTCGTGCCAGATGCCGGCATAGCGTTGGATGTCGACCGGCGCCACCACCTGCAGCGGCGCGCGCATCAGCGGCGCGCCGTCGGCGGGGCCGGCCAGCTGCGCACGTGCGGTGCGCCCCGCGCCCAGGGCGATCCAGGTTGCCACGCCGCCGACGACGAAAGCGGTGGCCAGCGTGCCGATGGCGGCGCTGGTGCGGCGGTCGTCGAAAGGAGCGCGGTTTGCTGCAGCGGCGGGCACTGCGGTGCGATGTCGGCAAGGCATGGAAAGGCACTCCTGTGGTCGAAAGCATCAAGGCGGGAAGCCGCAGGCTAGCCCGCCGACGGAATCGCTCTCGTCAGCGGCGGACCACAGCATTTGTAGGGCAGGGCGGCCGGCGCACGACACGGCCGGTTACAGGCCGATGCAGCGCGGTGAAAACCCGTGCTACGGTGCGCATCAAAACATCGGCCCCAGCGCAATTGCGTGCAGGACTTGTCATCACCCGCACAGGATAATCTTCGACATGAATCAACTCGATGCTCTCCGTCAATGGACCACCGTGGTCGCCGACACCGGTGACTTCAAGCAACTCAGCATTTCCAAGCCGCAGGATGCGACCACCAATCCGTCGCTCATCCTGAAGGCAGTGCAGAAGCCCGAGTACCGGCCGCTGCTCGACGATGCCGTCAAGAAGCATGCGGGCAAGCCGCTGGACGAGGTCATCGATCGCCTGCTGGTGCGCTTCGGCGCCGAAATCCTTTCGATCATTCCGGGCCGCGTGTCGACCGAGGTCGACGCCCGCCTCTCGTTCGACACCGCCGCCACCATTGCGCGCGGCGAGCGCATCGTGGCGCTCTACAAGGCCGAAGGCATCGACACCGGCAAGCGCCTGCTGATCAAGGTGGCCTCGACCTGGGAAGGCATCCAGGCGGCGCGCGTACTCGAGCAGAAGGGCATCCGCACCAACCTGACGCTGCTGTTCTCGTTCGCGCAGGCGGTGGCCTGCGCCGACGCCGGCGTGCAGCTCATCTCGCCCTTCGTGGGCCGCATCTACGATTGGTACAAAAAGTCGGCCGGCGCCAAATGGGACGAGGCCGCCAGTGCGGGCGCAAACGATCCGGGCGTCAAGTCGGTGCGCGAAATCTTCAACTACTACAAGCAGCACGGCATCAAGACCGAGGTGATGGGCGCGAGCTTCCGCAATGTGGGACAGATCCAGGCCCTGGCCGGTTGCGACCTGCTGACCATCAGCCCCGAACTGCTGGCCGAACTGGCCGCGAACAACGACCCGCTCGAACACGCGCTCGACGCTGCCAAGGCTGCCGCCACGGCGAATGTGCAGAAGCTGAGCTACGACGAGGCAAGCTTCCGCTTCGCGCTGAACGAAGATGCCATGGCCACCGAGAAGCTCGCCGAAGGCATCCGCGCCTTTGCGGCCGACGCCGTGAAGCTCGAAAGACTCATGCAGGAAAGCGGCAAATAAACATGGCCATGACCCTTCGCTGCGACCGCGCGCCCGCCTGGGCGCAACTGCGGAGCTACTTCGAAACTGCGGGCCGGCAGTTCGACGTACGCCACGCCTTCGTCGACGACGCGGGGCGCTTCGAGCGCTTCAGCCAGGAGGCGCCGTATGTCTTTGCCGACCTGTCGAAGAACCTGATCGACGCGCACGCCGAAGAACTGCTGCTCGCGCTGGCAACCGAGTGCGGGCTCGAAGCGCACCGCGACGCCATGTTTGCCGGCGAGCACATCAACAACACCGAAGACCGCGCCGTGCTGCACACGCTGCTGCGCGCACCAGCCGGCGCCGCAGTGGGCAGCACCGCGGCCGAACTGCGCGAAGTGCACGCCACGCTCGACGCGATGCTGGCCTACGCCGAGACGGTGCGCAGCGACCACACCATCACCGACGTGGTCAACATCGGCATCGGCGGCTCCGACCTCGGGCCGCAGATGGCGGTGCTCGCGCTGGCCGAGTTCGCGGCGCCGGGCAAGCGCTTTCACTTCGTCTCGAACGTCGACGGCCACGAACTGGCGGGCGTGCTGCGCGACCTGGCGCCCGAGCACACGCTGTTCCTGATCGCGTCCAAGACTTTCACCACGGCCGAGACCATGGCCAATGCGCTCTCGGCCAGGCGCTGGTACGAGCAGTCGGGCGGCACCGACATCGCCGGCCACTTCGCGGCGCTCACCACCAACGTCGAGGCCGCGAAGCAATTCGGCATCGACACCACCTTCGGGTTCTGGGACTGGGTGGGCGGCCGTTATTCGCTCTGGTCGGCCATCGGCCTGCCGATTGCGCTGGCCATCGGCGCCGATGGGTTCCGCCGGTTGCTGGCGGGCGCGCACGCCATGGACGAGCACTTCCGCACCGCGCCGCTGGCGCAGAACCTTCCGGTGCGGCTCGGCCTGCTCGACGTCTGGTACCGCAATTTCCACGGCTTCACGAGCCGCGGCATCGCGCCGTACCACAGCGCCTTGAAGCGCCTGCCGGCGTATATGCAGCAGCTCGAGATGGAGAGCAACGGCAAGCAGGTCGATGCCAGCGGCGCGCCGCTGCCCGCCAGCCTGGGCACCTCGCCCGTGCTCTGGGGCGAGCCCGGCACCAACGGCCAGCACGCCTACTTCCAGATGCTGCACCAGGGCACCGACGTGATTCCGCTCGAATTTGTGGCGGTGCGCGATGCGGCCCACGACCTGGACGGCCACCACCCCAAGCTGCTGGCCAATGCACTCGCGCAGGCGCAGGCGCTGATGGTCGGCAAGCTCGACGCCGGCGGCCACAAGAATTTTCCGGGCAACCGGCCGAGCACTTTCTTCGTGTTCGACAAGCTCACGCCCGAATCGCTCGGCGCCTTTCTCGCGCTGTACGAGCACCGCGTGTTCACCAGCGGCGCGCTGTGGGGCATCAACAGCTTCGACCAGTGGGGCGTGGAGCTGGGCAAGGTGCTCGCGAAAGACATCGAGCCGCGGCTGGCCTCCGGCGACGTCACGGGGCTCGACGCCTCGACGGCGGGCCTGCTGAAACGGCTGGGTAGCCGGGCCTGAGTCTCTGAAGTGCGAGGCAATAGGCCGTTGGTTTGAGAACCAATGGCCGAATTTGCAGTTGAAAGACCCGCCGATATGATCAGCCCGGGGAAGTTTCCCTGGGAACAATCAAGAGGAGTCGATCAATGGACTTTCAAACAGCGGTCAAGACCTGTTTCAGCAAATACGCCGATTTCACGGGGCGTGCATCGCGTTCGGAATACTGGTGGTTCGTGCTGGCTGAGCTCATCGTTCTGATCGTGGCGAGCCTGATCCACCAGTACGTTTACGTCATTGCGGCACTGGGCTTCTTGGTGCCCGCGCTGGCCGTGGGCGCGCGCCGCCTGCACGACATCGGCAAGAGCGGCTGGCTCCAGCTGCTGATGATCATTCCGCTCGTCAACCTGGTGCTGATCTATTTCTTCGTGCAGCCATCGCAGCCCGAGACCAACCCGCACGGGGTGCCCGCCACCTGAAGCGGGGCACAGCGCCCGCTGCGCGCGCTAGGGAACAATCATCAAGGGCCGCGCAAGCGGCCCTTTTTCATGGCTTCTTACATGCTGTATTGCGTTAACTAGGGAATATCCTAGCCAACTGGTGCATGAAAGTACCACCATGACCCGGTGCAGTACCAAAACCGCAAGCGTGCTTCTCCAGAATTCAGGCCACGGCGACCCGACAAGAGGGCGTCGCTCACCTCTAGGAGACAACATGAAGCGTTTTCTGAAAGCGGGCCTCGTCCTCGCACTCGCCGGCACGGGGCTCGCCTCCCACGCCGCCACCGAACTCGTGATTGCCACCGTCAACAACGGCCACATGATCGAGATGCAGAAGCTCACCCCCTTCTTCGAAAAAGCCAACCCCGACATCAAGCTCAAGTGGGTGACGCTGGAAGAAGGCACGCTGCGCCAGCGCGTAACCACCGACATCGCCACCAAGGGCGGCCAGTTCGACGTGATGACCATCGGCCTGTACGAAGCGCCGATCTGGTCGAAGAAGGGCTGGCTCCAGCCCATTGCCACCGACGCCGCCTACGACGCGGACGATCTGCTGCCCGCCATCCGCGCCGGCCTGTCGTACGAAGGCAAGCTTTACGCCGCGCCGTTCTACGGCGAGAGCTCGATGCTCATGTACCGCAAGGACCTGGCCGACAAGGTCGGCTTCCAGATGCCCGAGCAGCCCACCTGGGCGCAGGTGAAAGAGCTCGCCGGCAAGATCCATGACCCGAAGGCCGGCGTGTACGGCATGTGCCTGCGCGGCAAGCCGGGCTGGGGCGACAACATGGCCTTCCTGACCACGCTGGTCAACACCAACGGCGGCCAGTGGTTCGACATGCAGTGGAAGCCGCAGATCGACACCAAGCCCTGGAAGGACGCGATCAACTTCTACGTCGACCTGATGAAGTCCTACGGCCCTCCGGGTGCATCGGCCAACAGCTTCAACGAGAACCTTGCGCTCTTCAACGAAGGCAAGTGCGGCATGTGGGTGGACGCGACCATTGCCGCCTCGTTCATCAGCGATCCGAAGCAGTCGAAGGTGGCCGACAAGGTCGCGTTCGCACAGGCCCCGGTGGCCGTGACGCCGAAGGGTGCCAACTGGCTGTGGACCTGGAACCTGGCCATTCCGGCAAGCTCGACCAAGGGCGCCGCCGCGCAGACCTTCGTGAAGTGGGCAACTTCCAAGGAGTACGTCAACCTGGTGGCCAAGGAGCACGGCTGGGGCACGGTGCCCACCGGCACGCGCAAGTCGACCTATGCGAACCCCGAGTTCCAGAAGGTCGCCAAGTTTGCCGCGGCCGAGAAGAAGGCCATCGACACTGCCAACCTCAGCGACAGCACGCTGCCCAAGTCGCCGTACGTCGGTGTGCAGTACGCGGCCATCCCCGAGTTCCAGGCCATTGGCGTGGCGGTGGGCCAGCAGATGAGCGCGGCGCTGTCGGGCAAGGTCACGGTCGACCAGGCGCTGAAGACTTCGCAGACGGCGGCCGAGCGCGAGATGAAGAAGGCTGGGTACTACAAGTAGCAAGCCGTCTTTCCCCTCTCCCCCCGGGGAGAGGGCAGGGTGAGGGGGCAGCGTGTCCATGAGCGCCGCCGCATGCCCTCACCCCAACCCTCTCCCTCAAGCGGGAGAGGGGGCAACAGCCTGAGAGGAACACAAGATGAAACGACTCCTGCCCCGGGCCCTGATGGCGCCCGCCGTGCTCACGCTCTTCCTGTGGATGATCGTGCCGCTTGCGATGACGTTGTACTTCTCGTTCGTGAACTACAACCTCATGCAACCCGGCGAGCGCACGTTCGCGGGCATCGAGAACTTTCATTACTTCATTACCGACCCGGACTTCTGGCCCGCGACCTGGAACACGCTGCTGCTGATCGGCAGCGTGATCGTCATCACGGTGGTGTTCGGCGTGCTGCTCGCCCTCTTGGTGAACGAGCCCTTTCCGGGCCGCGGCATCGTGCGGGTGCTGCTCATCTCGCCGTTCTTCGTCATGCCCGCGGTCAATGCGCTGCTGTGGAAGCACATGATGATGAATCCCATCTACGGCATCCTGGCCGACGTGTGGCGCTTCTTCGGTGCGCAGCCCGTCGACTGGCTCACCGACGTGCCGCTGCTGTCCGTGATCATCATGGTGGCATGGCAGTGGCTGCCGTTCGCCTGCCTGATCTTCATCACCTCGCTGCAGTCGCTCGACCGCGAGCAGATGGAAGCCGCGCGCATGGACGGCGCAAGCGCATTCCAGCGCTTTTTCTACCTGACCATTCCGCACCTCGGCCGGCCGATGGCGGTGGTGATCATGATCGAGATGATCTTTCTGCTCAGCGTGTTCGCCGAGATCGCCATCACCACCAATGGCGGCCCGGGCAACGAGAGCACCAACATGACCTACCTGATCTTCAAGCAGTCGCTGATGAATTTCGACGTTGGCGTGGCTTCGGCCGGTGCGCTCTTCGCGGTGGTGCTGGCCAACATCGTGGCCGTGTTCCTGATCCGCATCATCGGCAAGAACCTTGATTGAAGGAACGACCATGCAACCCAGCAATTTCCTTCCGCAACTGCTGCGCACCGCGGGTGCGTGGGCGCTCGCACTGCTGCTGTTCTTCCCGCTCGGCTGGCTGTTTCTCACGGCCTTCAAGACCGAGCTGCAGGCCATCCACGTGCCGCCGCTCTTCATCTTCGAGCCCACCCTGGGCAACTTCAGCGAAGTGCAGCGCCGCAGCGACTACCTGCTGTATGCGCGCAACTCGCTCATCACCAGCCTGGGCTCGACCATCATCGGCCTCTTGATCGCGGCGCCCGCCGCGTATTCGATGGCCTTCTTTCGCACGAAGAAGACGCGCGACATCCTGATGTGGATGCTCTCCACCAAGATGATGCCGGCCGTCGGCGCGCTGGTGCCGATCTACGTGCTCGCACAGACCGCGGGCCTTCTGGATTCGCTCACTGCGCTCACGGTCGTGTTCACGCTGTCGAACCTGCCGATCATGGTGTGGATGCTCTACAGCGCCTACAAGGACATTCCGAACGAGATCCTCGAGGCCGCGCGCATGGACGGTGCGACCCTGTGGACCGAGTTCCGCCACGTCGTGCTGCCGCTGTCGGTCGGCGGCCTGGCATCGACCGGCCTGCTGTGCCTGGTGCTGAGCTGGAACGAGGCCTTCTGGGCACTCAACCTCAGCTCGGCCAAGGCCGGCACGCTGGCCACGCTCATTGCCTCGTACTCCAGCCCGGAGGGCCTGTTCTGGGCCAAGCTGTCGGCTGCCTCGCTGATGGCCATCGCGCCCATCGTCGTGTTCGGCTGGTTCAGCCAGAAGCAGCTCGTCCAGGGCCTGACCTTCGGCGCCGTCAAGTAAAGAAAGGGAGACACCTCATGGCTTACCTGCAACTCAAAGACATCAAGAAGAGCTTCGGCGACGTCAACATCATCAAGGGCGTCGACCTCGAAATCCAGAAGGGCGAGTTCATCGTCTTCGTCGGGCCTTCGGGCTGCGGCAAGTCGACGCTGCTGCGCCTCATTGCGGGGCTCGAGCCGATCACCAGCGGCAACCTGCTGCTCGACGGCAAGGACATCACCTGGGCGCCTTCGGGCAAGCGCGACCTGGCGATGGTGTTCCAGAGCTACGCGCTCTATCCGCACATGAGCGTGTACGACAACATGTCCTTCGCGCTCAAGCTCGCGGGCGTGCCGAAGAGCGAGATCAAGACCAAGGTCGAGTACGCGGCCAAGACGCTCAATCTCACGCAATACCTCGACCGCACGCCCAAGGATCTGTCGGGCGGGCAGCGGCAGCGCGTGGCGATCGGCCGCGCGATCGTGCGCGCGCCCAAGGTGTTTCTGTTCGACGAGCCGCTGTCCAACCTGGATGCGGCGCTGCGCGGCAATACGCGCGTCGAGATCCACAAGCTGCATCGGTCGCTCGGCGCCACCACCATCTACGTGACGCACGACCAGGTCGAGGCCATGACGCTGGCCGACCGCGTGGTGGTGCTCAAGGACGGTCTCATCGAACAGGTCGGCACGCCGCTCGAACTCTATGACCATCCGGCCAACCAGTTCGTTGCGCAGTTCATCGGCATGCCGTCGATGAACATGGTGGCGGCGAGCGCGATTCCGAGTTTCTCGGCCGCGACCGGCGGGCGCCTGCCGAACGACGGTTTCCTGGGCGTTCGACCCGAAGGCCTGCGCGTGCATCCGAAGCAGGCCGCTGCTGCAGGCGTGCCCGGCCGTGTCGAGCTGATCGAGGCGCTTGGCGCCGACACGCTGATCCACGTCGACGTGGGCGGCGTGCCGCTGATTGCGCGCCAGAACGAGCGCACGCCGCTGCATGCGGGCGATGACGTGGCGGTCGAGCTCGATCCCTCGGTGCTGCATCTGTTCAACCGCGAAGGCCGCGCGGTTTCCGCCTGATTTTTCTATTTTTCTTCCGGACATTTACCGTGATCCTTGCAGCAGCGCCTCTTGCGCCCACTCCACCGGTTCTTTCGGAGTTCACGGTGCTTCACCTTGGACTCGGCTCGTTCCACCGGGCCCACCAGGCCGTCTACCTTCAGCGGCTGATCGATGCGGGCGACACCCGTTGGTCGCTCTCGGGCGCCAACATCCGGCCCGACATGGCGGATGTCGTTGCAGCCCTGCAGGCGCAGGGCGGACGCTACACGCTCGAAACCGTGTCGCCTGCGGGCGAGTACCGCTACGAAGAGATCGAAGCCATTCGCGAAGTGCTGCCGTGGGAGCGCTCGCTGGCCGCGGTGATCGCGCGCGGCGCGGCGCCGTCCACGCGCATCGTGTCCTTCACCGTGACCGAGGCGGGCTACTACCTCGACACCAAGGGCAAGCTGGACCTGTCTTTCGGCGATCTTGCGGCCGACATCGAGCGCGCGCGCCGCGGCGTGACATGGGATGAGGGCGGCGAGGGCGTGACCATCTACGGCGCCGTCTGCGCGATCCTGCGCGCGCGCAAGGCCGCAGAGGCCGGTGCCGTGACGCTGCTCAACTGCGACAACCTGCGCCACAACGGCGACCGCTTTCATGCCGGCTTGCTCGAGTTCATCGAGCGTGCCGGCGATGCCGAATTGCTCGCGTGGGTGCAAGCGAATACCGCCTGCCCCAACGCGATGGTGGACCGCATCACGCCGCGCCCGCCGCCCGAATTGCGCGCGCGCGTGCAGGCCGCCACCGGACGCGACGATGCGGCAGCGATCACGGGCGAGAGCTTCATCCAGTGGGTGATCGAAGACAACTTTGCGGCCGGCCGTCCCGACTGGGGCCGCGTGGGCGTGGAACTGGTCGACTCCGTGCAGCCTTATGAAGAGGCCAAGATCCGCATCCTCAATGCCACGCACAGCTGCATTGCCTGGGCCGGCACGCTGGCCGGGCTGGGCTTCATCCACGAGGGCACGCACCACGCGGCGATCCGGAAGATGGCCCACGACTACGTGACCGACGACGTGATCCCGTGCCTCAGCCCAAGCCCGATCGACCTTGCGGCCTACCGCGACGTGGTGCTCGACCGTTTCGGCAACCCCGCGATCCGCGACACCAACCAGCGCGTGGCGGCCGACGGTTTCTCGAAGATCCCGGGCTTCATCGCCCCCACGGTGCGCGAGCGGCTTGCCGCGGGGCAGCCGATCGACAGCGTTGCGATGCTGCCGGCGCTGTTCCTTGCCTTCCTGCAACTCTGGCATCGCGGGGCGTTGCCCTATGCCTACCAGGACCAGGGCATGGACGAGGCCGTGGCGCACGCCATCTGCGATGCCGCCGATCCGGTGCTTGCGCTGTGTTCGGACGCCGGACTGTGGGGCCCCGTCGCGGGCAATGTGCGGCTGATCGACGCCGTGCGCGGTGCGAGCGGTCGTGTGGCAAATTTTGTGAGTTCAGGAGCAACGATATGAGTGAACGTCTGAAGAACCGCCACGTACTGCTGACCGGCGCCGGTGGCGGCATCGGTCTGGCCGTGGCCGAAGCCTGCATTGCCGAGGGCGCGCGCTGCAGCGTGGTCGACCGCGTGGCGGCGGCACCGGAGGCGGTGCGGGCGCTGCAGCAGCAACACCCCGACAAGCTCGCCTACATCGCGGCCGACGTGACCGACACGCAGGCCATCGCGCACATGCTGGCCGAGGCGCAGGTCGCCTTCGGGCCCATCCACACGCTGTTCAACAATGCCGCGGTGTTCGACCTCGCGCCGCTGCTCGACAGCGACGAGGCATCCTTCGACAAGCTCTTTGCCGTCAACGTGAAGGGCATGTTCTTCGTGATGCAGGGCGTGCTGCGTCACATGGTCGAGGCCGGCACGCAGGGCGCTTCGGTCATCAACATGGCTTCGCAGGCGGGGCGGCGCGGCGAGGCGCTGGTGTCGCACTACTGCGCCACCAAGGCCGCGGTCATCAGCTACACCCAGAGTGCCGCATTGGCCATGGCGCCGCATGGCATTCGCGTCAACGGCATCGCCCCCGGCGTGGTCGACACGCCGATGTGGGACCATGTCGACAGTTTGTTCGCCAAGGCCGAAGGGCTGCCGCCCGGCGAGAAGAAGCGCCGCGTGGGCCTGGAGGTGCCGCTCGGCCGCATGGGCGTGCCGGCGGACGTTGCGGGTGCGGCGGTGTTTCTCGCCAGCGATGAGGCGCGCTACATCACGGCGCAGACCTTGAATGTCGATGGCGGCAATGTCATGAGCTGAACTGAAGGCCTGCTTCTTCCCGGCACGCAATCCATGAACGAAGATTTTCATCTGTACCTCGACAGCGCCGACATCGCCGAACTGCAGACCTGCCTGCCGCATCCGGTGGTGCACGGCGTGACGACCAACCCGACGTTGCTGCAGCGCGCGGGAGTCGGCCGCGGCGAAGTGCCGGGCTTGCTGAAGCGCTGCATCGATCTGGGCGCACGGCAGGTGCAGGCGCAGGTGTATTCGAGCGAGGTCGACGGCATGCTCGAAGATGCCCGCGCCTTGCTGTCGCACTTCGAGCTGGGCCAGTTGGTCGTGAAGATTCCCGCCACGCGCCAGGGCCTCGATGCCGGCGCGCGGCTCATTGCGCAAGGCGTGCCGGTGACGTGGACGGCCGTCTATGCGCCCGAGCAGGCGCACTTTGCGGCGCAGCTGGGCGCGGCGTATGCGGCGCCTTACCTGGGGCGGCTGGAAGATGCCGGCATCGACGGGCTGGCGCTGATCGCGCAGATGCAGGGCCTGGTCGCTCAGCGGCCTTCGTCTGGCACGCGCCTCCTGGTGGCAAGCATTCGATCGCGCGAGGCGTATCTTTCGTTGCTGGGGTTGGGCGTGGGGGCAATCACGATTCCGCCGCGCCTTTTTGCCGAACTGCTCGATCATCCCGCCACGCTGGCGGCCGAGCGCGGCTTCCTGGCCGACGCGCGCGCCTTGTCCTGAAAGAAGAGAATCCGAGAACCATGCGCATTGCACTCACGGGCGAAGCCCTGATCGATTTCACCGCCAGCGAGGCCGGCACGCTCGCGTTCCTGGGCCACGAGGGCGGCTCGCCACTCAACACGGCTGTGGCCTGCGCGCGCCTCGGGCAGCCCACCGGGTTTCTCACCCAGCTGTCGACCGACCTGTTCGGCGAACGGCTGATGCGCTTTCTCGAGCGCAATGGCGTGGACACCAGCTTCATCCTGCGCAGCAATGCGCCGTCGACCCTGGCCTTTGTCGAGCGCACGCCGCAGACCAACCGCTATGCGTTCTACACGCGCGGCAGCGCCGACGCGACCTGGGCCCCCGAGCCGCTGCCGCAGCTGCCGGCCGACTGCCGCTTTCTTCATTTCGGTTCCATCTCGCTGCTGCAGGAGCCGGCGGCCACGCGCATCGCCGAACTCGTCACGGCCAACGCGGGGCGGCGCGTGATCGTGTTCGACCCCAACGTGCGGCCGAGCCTGATTCCCGACATGGCGGAGTACCGCGTGCGCGTCATGGACTGGTTTGCAATGGCCGACCTCGTCAAGCTCAGCGACGAGGATGCCGAACTGCTGGCACCGGGCCAGCCGGCCGATGCACTGGCGGCGCAGTGCCTGCGAGCCGGCGCGCATGCGGTGATCGTCACGCGCGGCGGCGCGGGTGCCACGCTCTGGCGCACGGGACACGAGCCGCTCACCGTGGCGGCGCCGCGCGTCGAGGTGGTCGACACCATCGGCGCGGGCGACACCTTCACGGCGGGCCTTTCGGTCGCGCTGCTGGCACATGGCGTCGAGCACCCGGCCCAACTCGGCCAGCTGGCGGACGAAGCCTGGCGCCAGGTGATGCGCTTCGCCGCGACGGCGGCCGCCCTGAACTGCACCCGCGAAGGGGCCGATCCACCCACGCTAGCAGCGGTTCACGCCGCGCTGGCGCAGGAAGACAATGGAGCCGTCGCTTCCCGGTCCTGACTCCGTGCTGCCATGACCACGTCCACACGCAAACGCTCGATTCCACGTCAGCGCCAACCCGAGCTGGAACGCGACATTGCGCGCTCCCCGTCGCTGGGCTACGAAGCCCCCGAAACCGGCCTGGTGCGCTGCCTTGCGCACGGCTTTCCCAGCCCGCTGGTGCGATGGCACTTTCATGAAGACTACGAACTGCACCTGATCACCGAGACCTCGGGCAAGGCCTTCATCGGCGACTGGATCGGGCCGTTCCAGCCCGGGCACCTGGTGCTGTGCGGGCCGCGGCTTCCGCACAACTGGATCTCTCTCGATGTACCCGAAGGCGGCGCCGCGGGGCGCGACCGGGTGATCCAGTTCCGCCACGAGCCCATCGAACGTGCGGCGGAGGAGATTCCCGAACTGCGCGAGGTGATGCAGCTGTTCGAACGGGCGCGGCACGGTATCGAGTTCTTCGGCATGTCGCAGCAGGCGCAAATGCACTGGGACAGCATCAAGGCCGCGCGCGGCATGCGCCGGCTCGGCCTGTTCCTCGAGTTCATGGCCGATCTGGCGCAATGCACCGACTACCGGCTGCTGTCGAGCGTGCAGATGCAAGGGGCACACGGCGCCGATGGCGATGCGCAGGTCGACCAGATCAACGGCATCGTCAACCGCATCACCGCCAACCTGGCAGAGCCCATCTCGATGTCCGACGTGGCGGCCGAGCTCGGCATGAGCGAGAGCCGCTTCAGCCGCTTCTTCCGGCGCTCCACGGGCAACAGCTTTACCGACTTCGTCAACCGCGTGCGCATCAACAGCGCCTGCCATCTGCTGATGCAGACCGACCACTACGTGACCGACATCTGCTACCAGGTCGGCTTCAACAACGTCGCCAACTTCAACCGCCGCTTTCTCGAAATCAAGGGCATGACCCCGAGTGAATTCAGGCGCCAGGCCGACACCCGCTTCGGCTGAGGTCGGGACGCCCCGCTTTCAAGACGCAATCAGGGAGCACCATCTTGTATCTGGGACTCGACCTCGGCACGTCCGAGCTCAAGGCGCTGCTGCTCACAGGCGATCACCGCATCGTTGGCTTGGCACGCGCACCGCTCACGGTCGATCGGCCGCAACCGCTCTGGTCGGAGCAGGCACCGGGCCAGTGGTGGCAGGCGCTGGAGCAGGTCATGGCCGAGCTGCGGGAGGTGCACTCCGGGGCGCTGTCGGCCGTGCGCGCCATCGGCCTCTCGGGCCAGATGCACGGCGCCACGCTGCTCGATGCGGCGGGCGAGGTGCTGCGGCCCGCCATCCTCTGGAACGACGGGCGCAGCGGCGCGCAGTGCGAGGCGCTCACGCGCGCTGTGCCGCGCCTGGGCGAGATCGCGGGCAACCTGGCGATGCCCGGATTCACCGCACCCAAGCTGTTGTGGGTGCGCGAGCACGAGCCTGAAATCTTCAATCGCGCGGCGCGCGTGCTGCTGCCAAAAGACTGGTTGCGCTTCATGCTCAGCGGCGAGGCCGTCAGCGAGATGTCCGACGCCGCCGGCACGCTGTGGCTCGACGTCGGCGCGCGCGACTGGTCCGACGAGCTGCTTGCGGCCACGGGGCTCACGCGCGACCACATGCCGCGGCTGGTCGAGGGCAGTGAAGTGTCGGCGCAGCTCAAGCCCGAACTTGCGGCGCGCTGGGGCGTCGGCAGCGGCGCTGCTGTGCTCATTGCCGGTGGCGCGGGCGACAACGCCGCGAGCGCCGTCGGCATGGGTCTGGTGGAGCCGGGGCAGGGCTTCGTCTCGCTCGGCACCTCGGGCGTGGTGTTCGTCTCGACCGACCGCTTTCTGCCGAACCCGGCGCAGGCCATGCATGCCTTCTGCCACGCGCTGCCGAAGCGCTGGCACCAGATGTCGGTGATGCTCTCGGCCGCAAGCGCGGTGAGCTGGGCCGCCAGCACATTCAAGTTTGCCGACGAGGCCGCGCTGCTCGAAGCGGCCGCGTCGGTCGAGCCGGCACGGCGCGAGCGGTGCCCGTTGTTCCTGCCGTACCTGTCGGGCGAACGCTCGCCGCACAACAACCCCGATGCGCAGGGCGTGCTGTTCGGATTGACGCATGCACATGGAGCGGCGGAAATCGCCTACGCCGTGGTCGAAGGCGTGAGCTTCGGGCTGCGCGACGGGTTCGACACCCTGCGCCTGCCTGCCGACATGCCGCTGCGCGAAGTTGCGCTGGTCGGTGGCGGCGCACGCAGCGTGTGGTGGGGCCAGTTGCTGGCCGACATCTTCCAGGTGCCGCTCACGCTGTATGCGGGCAGCGAAACGGGCGGCGCGCTCGGCGCGGCGCGCCTTGCCTGGCTGGCCGACGGCGGCACCGTGGCCGAGGTGTGCACGCTGCCGCCAGTGAGGCAGCAGCTCGCGCCGTCGGCGGTCGATGTGGATTTGCACAGCACGCGGCATGCGCGATTCCGGGAGCTTTATATGGCGCTGCGCGACCAGTTCCGATAACGGATACAACGCTCCGAGCGCCCATAAAAAAAGCCCGTCGCAAGACGGGCTTTTTTATTTCGCGGAACACCGCGGAACCGGGTTTGCCGGGCCGCAGGTGTTGCCCCCGGTAGGGGGTGGGCGTAGCGGACACGAAGTGCCGCGCAGCCTGGGGGCGAGCGAAATTTACATCCCCATGCCGCCCATGCCGCCCATGCCACCCATGTCGGGCATGCCGCCGCCGGCACCGGCTTCGTCCTTCGGTGCGTCGGCGACCATGGCTTCGGTCGTCAGCAGCAGCGAAGAGACCGATGCTGCGTTCTGCAGCGCGGTGCGGGTGACCTTCGTCGGGTCCAGGATGCCCAGCTCGAGCATGTCGCCGTACGTGTCGTTGGCAGCGTTGAAGCCGTAGTTGCCCTTGCCTGCGAGCACAGCGTTCACGACCACCGAGGCTTCGCCGCCGGCGTTGTTCACGATTTCGCGCAGGGGGGCTTCGATGGCCTTGAGCACCAGCTTGATGCCGGCGTCCTGGTCGGCGTTGTCGCCCTTGATCGAGTCGCCCACGGCTTGCTTGGCACGCAGCAGAGCCACGCCGCCGCCAGCCACAACGCCTTCTTCCACTGCAGCGCGGGTGGCGTGCAGGGCGTCTTCGACGCGAGCCTTCTTTTCCTTCATTTCGACTTCGGTGGCAGCGCCAACCTTGATCACTGCAACGCCGCCGGCCAGCTTGGCCACGCGCTCTTGCAGCTTTTCACGGTCGTAGTCGCTCGTGGCTTCTTCGATCTGCACGCGCACTTGCTTCACGCGGGCTTCGATGTCGGCCGCAGCGCCCGAACCGTCGATGATGATGGTGTTTTCCTTGCCCACTTCGATGCGCTTGGCTTGGCCGAGGTCGGCCAGCGTCACCTTTTCGAGCGTCAGGCCCACTTCTTCAGCGATGACCTTGCCGCCCGTCAGGATGGCGATGTCTTCGAGCATGGCCTTGCGGCGGTCGCCGAAGCCAGGAGCCTTCACAGCCACAACCTTCAGGATGCCGCGGATCGTGTTCACGACCAAGGTAGCCAGGGCTTCGCCTTCGACTTCTTCGGCAATGATCAGCAGGGGACGACCAGCCTTGGCGACTTGTTCCAGGGTGGGGAGCAGGTCGCGGATGTTGCTGATCTTCTTGTCGAACAGCAGCACGAAGGGGTTGTCGAGCAGCGCCGATTGCTTCTCGGGGTTGTTGATGAAGTAGGGCGACAGGTAGCCGCGGTCGAACTGCATGCCTTCGACGACGTCGAGTTCGCTGTCGAGCGACTTGCCGTCTTCCACGGTGATCACGCCTTCCTTGCCGACCTTGTCCATCGCGTCAGCGATGAGCTTGCCGATGGTTTCGTCGCTGTTGGCCGAAATGGAGCCGACTTGCGCGATTTCCTTCGACGTGGTGGTGGGCTTCGAAGCCTTCTTCAGCTCGGCGACGAGGGCCGTGACAGCCTTGTCGATGCCGCGCTTCAGGTCCATCGGGTTCATGCCGGCAGCCACCAGCTTGAAACCTTCGCGAACGATGGCTTGTGCCAGCACGGTCGCGGTGGTGGTGCCGTCACCGGCGTTGTCCGAAGTCTTGGAGGCCACTTCCTTCACGAGCTGGGCGCCCATGTTCTGGAGCTTGTCCTTGAGTTCGATTTCCTTGGCGACCGACACACCGTCCTTGGTGACGGTGGGGGCGCCGAACGAGCGCTCGAGCACCACGTTGCGGCCCTTGGGGCCCAGGGTCACCTTGACTGCGTTGGCCAGGATGTTGACACCCTCGACCATGCGTGCGCGGGCTTCTCCGCCGAAGACGACGTCTTTTGCTGCCATGTTGATTTACTCCGAATGGGATGGATTGATTACTTCTCGACGACCGCGAACAGGTCGTCTTCCTTCATGACGAGCAATTCGTCACCGTCGACCTTGACGGTCTGGCCGCTGTACTTGCCGAACAGGACGCGATCGCCGACCTTGACGGTCAGTGCGGTCAGGTCGCCCTTGTCGGTGCGCTTGCCCGGGCCCACGGCCAGGACTTCACCCTGATCGGGCTTTTCGGCGGCTGCGTCGGGGATGACGATGCCGGAGGCAGTCTTGGTTTCGCTGTCAATACGCTTGACGATCACGCGATCGGCCAAAGGACGAAGTTTCATTGCATCTCCTGGATAAGAAACGGGGTTGTGGTCGGGCGCCGGACCCGAGGCCGGCGACCCATCGACTGGAAGCGAGGCTTGTTAGCACTCATCAGCAGCGAGTGCTAATGATAAGGGCAATCGGCGGACTTTCAAGGCCGGGGGTGGGTGGGTGCTGTCGGTTCTCTGCTGCTGACTCCGAACTCTTCTCATCCGACTCGGACTGCACGACCGTGCTATTTAAGGGCTTTCTCAGGAGGCGAACAGCCTCATGTCCGTTGCTTGTGCTTCAGCGAAAAGCTTTCGGTCGCCACACGAGAAAGGCCAGCACACCCGCCGCCATCCGCCCGAACGACGGCAGGCCCTGCATGAGGAAGGCGCCAGTGTCGCGCGCGACGCGCCAGCCGGAAAAGCCTGAGTTCAGGTCGCAGCGGCACAGCGACCACCAGCAGCGCAGCACGTCGAGCGAGAGGAAGGTCGCAGCCAAGCCGAGTGCGAGCACGGTGCGCGCGCGTCCAATCCCATGGTGCGCCGCCACGTCGGCCGCGACGTGGCCGTGCGCGATTTCCTCGCGCGCGTGCCAGCGCCACATGCGAGAGTGAGCGGAGTCATCGTCTGGCAGCAGGTCGGGATGCGCCAGGATCTCGCGTGAGAGCACGATCGTCAGATGCTCGAAGGCCACAACCAGCGCCAATCGCATCGTCAAGCTGCACTTTGCAATCTCGTCGGTGACGCGCATCGCGCGCTCGGCTGCGGGCGCCGCACCGGGCGTGGCTTTGATCAGTGCAGCGTTGTAGCGATCATGCGCGCGTTGATGCGCACGTTCTTCCCGGATCAGCCGGCTGACCTCGGCATGCAACGCGGTGCTGGCGGAGCTGCCAGCGACGCGCTGCCATTCCTCGATCGTCGCGATGACGAAGGATTCGCCGGTGGGCAAGATCAGCGAAAGCGCATCGAACAGGCGACTGCGGGGAATCGTGCGGTTCCAGATGACGGCCTCGCCGGAGGTGGGCGCGGTCATGAGTCGGCCTTTGCGACGCTGGGGGGCAACCACAGACGTGGTCCTTCGCGCAGCCAGCGCCGCGCGAAATCTGCATAGGCGACCGGCACGGCGGATGCGTCTTCACGAAGGCGGTCCGGGGCGGCGATCCACACCGCGTTCGGCTGGCGATGATGCACGCGGTGCAGCGACCGATGCAGCATGATCCATCCCAGTCCGAACGGGAGTGTGACGTCATGAGCCAGTTCGCTCGCGACGCGCCGCGTGCCGGCCGGCGCCACTGCGGTGCCGTAGTGCTCGGCCTGCGTCAGCGGAAAGTCGATCCACCCCGATATGCACAGCGGGATCGCATAGGCCCAGAAGAAGGCGTGCGGCGCGAGCCAGCAGGCCAGCGCGACCGCGCTGGCGCACAGCAGCCACGAGACCGTCGACAGGCGACGCGCCGCTCGACGGTCTAGTGGCACAAGGCCGCCGCCCACGCGGTTGATATGGAACGCAACCCAGAATACCTCCAGCGGAGCCAGTGCCCAGATCCAGCGCGTGCGCCAACTCAGCGCGTACAAGCTCCCTTCCGGATCGTCGTCGTTGCAGGTCGCGAGGTGGTGCTTGAAATGAAAGTAGCGGAATGCGGTGAAGTTCTCACCGATCAAGGACGCACAGGCATTGCCGGCCAAGTCATTCAGGACCCGGTGGCTCAGGAAGCTTCGATGCGCCGCAAGGTGCTTGACCTCCTGGCAACCGAGGAAAAGCAAGGCCTGAACGATGGCCAGTGGCACGTCGATCCACACCGAGCGGACCGTCGCCAGCAAGGTGGTGTTGACGACGACGGCGAGCAGGAACAGCCCGCCGGCCAGGTCGCAGGTGAGTCGCAGGCCCATCGCCGGGCCAGTTGTTGTCGCGCGGCCCGTACTCACAGCATCGTCACCAGGTGGCGGGTGACGCGCTGCGTAGACGTCAGCGGCATCATCTTCCAGACGGGCTTGAGCAGCGACAGCGGCACGGTGCCGCGCAGGATCACGCCGTGGTCGAGCGAGCGTGCGTGAGGGAAGTAATCGGGTTTCGCGCAGACGATGTCCTTGAAGCCGCGGCCATGGTAGTAGCGCAGTTGCGGATCGACCGGTACGCCGGCGCGTTGCAGCGCGACGTAGTCTTGCACCGATCCATCGCGATGGGACCGGAGCCAGCCTTCGAAGCCGGGGATCGGTGAGCCGAGGTAGATGTGGCGCCAGCCGCTCTTGAGCGCGTGGGGCCAGAAGAACTCGAGCAGCGCTTCGACGCCGCTCGGATGGCTGCTGCTGAGGCTGATGCCGAACAGCGAATGGCCGCGCGCGGGCCGGGGCGAGTCGACGCAGTCAACCCACGACGCGGCATGACACCAGAAATCCGCGTGGACAGGACGCATGAAGAGCGATGCGAGCAGCGTGTCCGTGTTCTTGCAGAACGCGCCTACCGAAAGGCTCGGATAGTCCTCGAGGCGCTGCATGAGATCGTCTGGCGATGCTGCCTGGACGGTGTCCCACTTTTCGCGTTCGAGCGTGAGCAGGGCCGGCAGGTCGCGGCGGGTCAGGAACCGGGCATGTGTGAGAAGAGGGAACGGCGAGTGCGACAGGGAGACGGAAGAGGACGTTGACAACACTGGGCGTGAGAGCAGGTTCCGGATCGGGATGCCGATTACGCTTGTGTCAGGTTACGTCGCGGTGACCGCCTTGTGACAACGAATCGACAGTCACAACTGGTCCGTCGGCACGAACCAGGAGAACAGCAGCAGTTGCAGCCGCGTGAGCAGGCTGGAGTCGGGTTCGCTGTCCAGCACCTCGTTGTCCACGTCGCCGGTGCCAATCCATTGCACGTTCTCGCCGTCGGGCATGAGCACCACGCGGTAGACGCCCTCGATGTCGTCCAGCTGGTAGGCATACAGCAGCGCCTGGGCCAGTTCGAAGCTGCGCACGCGAACCCCGAATTCGGTGTTCAACCGGGCCGAGCGGGGGTCGAGGTTCATGGAGCCAAGCAGCACCCATTCGCGGTCGACCAGCGCCAGCTTGGCATGCAGCCGGCCGCGCGCTTTCTTGAGCAGGGTGCGGAACTGGCGGTTGCGCTTGAGCTGCTGGGTACTGACCTCGTAGAGGTTCACGCCCAGCTTGAGCATGTCGACGCGGTAGCGGTTGTAGTTGATGTTCACCAGCGGTTCGTCGCTGTCGGCCAGCGAATTGGTGATGACGCTGATGCGCACGCCGCGTGCGCGGCCTTCCCGGATGCGCGCCATGCCGTCCTCGCCTGGAATGAAATAGGGCGAGATCACCACCACGTCCGAGCGCGCGCTCGCCGTCATTTCATGGAACCGCGCCGCAAGTGATTCGGCCGGCGACGCAAGAGTGCCAAGCGCCTTGTTGGGGCTGTCGGCTGCGGCATGCGCGTCGGCGCGCATCCACTTCACCCGGTCAATGTCGGCCAGTTGCGTGCCGAGCGTCGCGTCGCCCAGCAGGTCGGTGCCGGAAAGAGGGGTGGGCAGGGGTGCATGGACCGGTGAGGTGGCGGCTTCGAACTGGGACTTCAGCGTCTCCGGGGTGTCGCTGGCGCCGGCAATCCGCTGAAGCGGATAGACCACGTCGCTGTTCCAGTAGGTGTCGAAGATGCGCGCCGCTTCCGGCACCACGGGCCCCGCCATGAGCAGTTCGAAATCGATGAAGTTGGCGCCCTCGCTGCGCAAGAAATACTCGTCGGCCAGGTTGCGGCCACCGGCAATCGCCATGGCACCGTCGGCCACGAAGAGCTTGTTGTGCATGCGATGGTTGAGGCGGCGGAAATCGCCGAAAAACTCCAGCCACCGCGTGGCCGAGTGGTCGCGGGCGTTCACGAAAGGGTTGAACAGCCGGACTTCGGCATTGGGTTCCGCGGCAAGGCCGAGCAGCAGGCGGTCCATGCCGGCGGTATAGAAGTCGTCGAGCAGCAGGCGCACCCGCACGCCGCGCCGCGCGGCATCGCGCAGTTCGCGCAGCAGCAGCCGGCCGGTCTTGTCGTTGCCGAGCTGGTAGGTCTGAACGTCGAGCGAGGTTTGTGTCCGCCGCATCAGCTCGATGCGGGCATCGAGCGCAAAAGATGCCTCGACCAGTGGCCGGATGCTGGACAACCCGTCGCTCGCGGCGTCAAGGCGGGCCGCCGCGCGGCCAAGCGTGGTGGCGGGCGAGGCCGCAATCGAGAGCGTCGGCGGCTCGGCTGCGCGCGGAGGAAGGCCGGCACAACCTGCGAGAGCCAGCGCAAGTCCAGGAACCATCAGCCGAAGCGCCAGGCCGCGCAACGCGAAAAACGAAGAAGCAATGAACTGGAGCATGGGGCCTGCCGACGCACAAAACGTGCGGCCGGATCGTAGCCGCTTTGCGCTGTATCTCCGGCGCCCGCCAAGGTTCGAATGTGGAGGACTGGCTAACACCCGCCACCCGGCGACTGTCAGCGAGCCAGGTCCGCGATGAAAGCTGCGTCCTGCGCCCCGCTGTAGATGCGCAGGTCCTGCATGCGGCCCTTGAAGAATCGATCGCCCCCGTACTGCGATCGGCCCAGCCAGGTTCGCGTGGTGTGGCCGAGCTGGTAAGGCGTGATCCAGATCTCGTTGTTGCTCGCGACCGGCGAGCCGTCCACGTAGAGCGTGCCCACCGTTGCGGACAGCGTGACGGCCACGTGCACCCAACGGCCGGTGGGCAGTGGGTCCGCGGACAAGGGTTGTTCGGGCCAGAACTGCTCGCGCGAGGCCATGAACTGGAGCCGGTTCTCTCCACTGCGGGGGGAAAGCGCGATGTATGCGACGTCGTCGGAGCCGAAATCGAAGATGCGTGTGTTGATGGCTGTGGTTTCCGAATAGACCCACACCGCGACCGTGAAATCGCCCAGCGCTGACACCGCCCCGTCGGGGAGGACCACGTGACCGCTGTCGCCATCGAGCAGCACGGAACCTCCTCCCGCACGCCCTTCGCCCAGGCTTGCGCTGCCCGTCAGCTTGCCGTGCCGACCGTGGCCGCTGACATCGCTGGCGTTGCCGTTCAGCGGCATGTGCAGCCACAGTTCGCCGGGGACGGCCACGCGAGCCGTCTCGGCGCCAACGCGCTCGTCGAGGTTGGCGGTCACGGCGGTGATCCTGTAGTACCAGGTGCCCTGGGCGGGGGCGTCGGTGTAGGTGCGGGGGTCGTTCACTTGAGCGATGGTCGTGAACGGCCCATTGGACGAACTCGCTCGTTGAACGAGGTAGTGGGTGGCGTCGGCACTGCCCCACCACGACAGCAGAACCTTGCTGCCGCTGAGGAATGCGCTCAGGCCGCTGGGCTTTGCGGGCGGGGCCGGATCGCGCGAATAGAGCAGCGTGCCCAGGCCGGGGCTGTCGCCTGTCCCGTCGAAGCGCTCGGGGCGCACTTTCTCGACCGTCGCCTTGGTCCACGGCGCCGACAAGCCCTTGCGGTTCACGTAGTGGTTGTAGATCAGTTCGAAGCAGGGCCGGAAGTGCCCGGTCCCGGCCGTCGCGGTGCCTGTGCCGTGGACACCGGTGTACGGGGTGAACGGCATCGTGTACGGGTTGCCGTTGGGGTCGCTGAGGTTCGTCTTGGCGACGTATTCGGCGCCGGCCAGCAGGCGGTTGTTCCAGTACCCGTAGAGGTCTTCGCCCTGGTTCCACGCCATCTCGCACAACGCGCCGGCCAGCGCGATGCCCAGGGTCGAGTGGCCTTGGTCGCGGTGGCTTTCCTGCCATTGGCCCAAATGACCGGGGTGCACGAAATAGACGTTGTGGGCGCTCGCGCCGTTGCCCCGCCCCGACTTGTAGTAGCTGACCGCTTCGGCGGTCAGGTCGGGCCGGTCGCAGAACACCCCGATGGCGTAGACCGAGCAGATATTGCACAGATCCCAGTTGGCCCAGTAGTGGGTGACCTTTCTGACCTCGCTGTTATTGTGATTGACCAGAAAGTCGTGGCACAACGGATAGAACACGTTCAGCAGCATGGCCTGGAAGCGTGCAACGTCCTCGTTCGCCCAGCCGGGATAGGTGCGCATCAGTTCGGCGGCATTGGCCCATTGGTAGCCGTAGAGGCCCGAGGCGAGGAAGACGTTGGAGTTGCCGCCCAGCTTGGTCAACGTCGACGACCAGGCATTGAGAAACTCCACCGACTTCTTGGCGTAGTCTTCGTCGCCCGAGATCTTCCAGCGCAGCGCGAGTTGATGGGCGCGTTGCATGTCGGAGAACATCAGGCCGAAGTTCTGGCCGTCGACGCCGCGGATCACGGTTTCCTGGGGGCGCGGCGCCGTGGAGAGGTGCGAGCGGCCGCTGCCGAGCAGTGCGCCCCAGCCGGCGACCCATGGCTGTTGGCTGGCGGCAAGCTTGTCCCGAATGCGGGTCAGGTCGGCCTCTGTGCTCAGCAGGCCGGGGTGGGTGAGCTTGCCCACTTGCGTCACAGGGGCCATCGGGTCAGGCGCGGCGGCATCGGTGGTATCGATGGCATCGACAGTGTCGGTGGCACCGGGAGCAGCACCCGGCATCTGGTCTTGCGGCTGCTGCTGCGCGAGGGGCCCTCCCGCCGTCGAAAACTCCCCACCTCCGCCGCCGCAACCCGTGACCCCCAGAGCCAGTGCGCCCGCGGTGCTGAGAAAGAAAACACGGCGGTCCAGCAACAAGCCATTCTTGTCGTCACTCGGCAAATGTGTCATTTATATGAAATATGTAAAAAGTTGATTCTGCAAGGTACGTGCCATTTGCTTGTGCCGCTACACAGAGCGAGATCGGTAGCACGGATGGATGCATTGCATGCGCTGTAACGCGCTTGAGGTGACGTTTGTTGTCACATGGTGGTCAGCACTGCCAGAAATGTCAGCGGCAAGTGCGGTCATGAACCAGCTTCCGGAGAGCTTCGTCGATGTGCCCGTGCTTCACCCGCGCCCGTCAAGGCCGAACGCCCCTCGCCGATCCAGGGAAATTGAAACAAATGAGACTTTATAACTATTAGAATGCGAATCGTTCTTAATAATGTTTCGGAGTGGAGAAGGAATGACGGGATTCGTGGCGGGGCGCAGGGTCGCGACAGTGCTGGCAGGTTGCTTGGCAATCCATGTGCATCACCAGGTTCTGGCCCAGACCACGGCGCCCGGCGCCTTGCCCGAAGTGAAGGTCGATGCGAATGCCGAGGCCGAAACCGCGACGTCGCCGGTGATCGGATACCGTGCCCGGAACGCCGCGACCGCGACCAAGACGGACACGCCGCTGGCTGAAACCCCCCAATCGGTCACCGTGGTCACGCGCGACCAGATGGTCGACCAGGGCGCCTACAACCTGCAGGACGCGCTCAATTACGCCGCCGGCGTGCGCTCCGATGCCTATGGCCTCGATTCGCGGACCGACTCCGTGCGCGTGCGCGGCGCCACGCCCGACGTCTACCTCGACGGACTGCGCCAGGCTTACGGCTACTACACCAGCACCACGCGCACCGAGCCCTACACGCTGGAGCGGCTCGAAGTGCTGCGCGGGCCCTCGGGCATGCTGTTCGGCGCGGGCACGGCCGCGGGCGTGGTCAACATGGTGAGCAAGCGGCCGCTGCAGGAGACGCAGCGCGAAGTGGGCGTGCAGTTCGGCAGCTTCGGCCGCAAGCAGATCCAGGCCGACCTGACCGGTCCGCTGAACGCCGACGGCACCCTGTCGTACCGGCTGATCGCCTTGCAACGCAAGTCGGACACCCAGGTCGACCACGTGCCCGACGACCGCAGCGTCATCGCACCGTCGCTGACGTGGCGGCCGAATGCAGCCACTTCGCTCACCTTGCAGGGTTTGTGGCAGAAGGACAAGAGCGGCAGCAGCTCGCAGTTCCTGCCGTGGGAGGGCACGTTGCTGCCGAACCCGAACGGGCGCGTGCCCACCAGCCGCTTCATCGGCGAGCCGGGTTTCGACTACTACGACAGCGAGCGCAAGACCTTCGGCTGGCAGTTCGAGCACAAGTTCAACGACAGCTGGACCCTGCGGCAGAACTTCCGCTATGCGCAGAACGAGAACGACAACCGCTACCACTATGGCGCCGCGTTCAGCGGGGCCGAAAGCTGGGATGCCACCGATCCGATCTTCAAGCGCGTGCTCGGCCGCTACTACGACAGCTACCTGACGCGCAACCGCACGCAGACGCTCGATAACCACGTCGAAGGGCATTTCCAGACCGGCGCGCTCAAGCACACGCTGCTCGTGGGGGCAGACTTTGCGCGCCAGCGCGAGAACGTCTGGGGCGGAACGACCTTCGACACCATCGACGTGTACGCCCCTGTCTATGGCCACGTCGACGTGCCCGAGCGCACCGCATTGCCGCGCACCCGCCAGCGCCAGAACGGCTTCTACCTGCAGGACCAGATCAAGCTGGACAACTGGATCTTCGTGGCGGGCTTGCGCCACGACAAGGCGGTGTCGAGCGCGGCGGGCAGCGAGGCCGAGGAAAGCAGCGCAACGACCAAGCGCTTCGGCCTGATGTACGCATCGCCCTCGGGCTGGTCGCCATACCTGAGCTACAGCGAATCGTTCACGCCGCAGTCGCCGCGCAACGGACAGATATTCACGCCTTTGCGCGGCGAGCAGTGGGAAGCCGGCGTGAAGTACGAGCCGAAGGACCGCGCACTCGCGTTCAGCGCGGCGGTCTACGACCTGCGCGAGAAGAACCAGATCACCTCGCCGTCGCCGAACGTGTACACGCAAGTCGGCAAGACCAAGACCCAGGGCCTTGAACTCGAAGCCAAGGGCTCGATCGGCTCGAATCTCGATCTGGTCGCGCACTACAACTACACGGACGCGGATGAACAGATCGAAGGCCTGCCCAAGCACCAGGCAAGCGTCTGGGCCAAGTACCGTTTCTCGATCGGCGGCCTCAGCGGCTTCTCGGCCGGTGCGGGCGTGCGCCTGATGAGTTCGTTCCAAGACCTGCAGTTCGGTGTCGGCCCGCGCGTGCCGGGCGTTGCACTGGCCGACCTCGTGTTTGCCTACGAAACCGATCGCTGGCGCTATGCGCTCAACATCAACAACGTGACGGACAAGGTGTATTTCAGCACCTGTCTCTCGCGCGGTGACTGCTGGTACGGCGCGCGCCGCAACATCGTGGCCAGCGCAACCTATCGCTTTTAATTTTCAACTTTCGACGAGGGCAGCAACGACATGAACAGCCGAAAGATCAAGACCTGGGCCTGGGTGCACAAGTGGAGCAGCCTCGTGTGCACCGTGTTCATGCTGCTGCTGTGCATCACGGGCTTGCCGCTGATCTTTCATCACGAGATCGGGCATCTGCTGGGCACCGAGGTCGAGGCGCCCAAGATGCCCGCGAACACGCCGCGCGTGAGCCTGGACCGCGTGCTCGAAACCGCGCGCTCCAAGCATCCCGACCGCGTGGTGCAGTTCGTCTCCCAGCCCGAGGACGACGACGGCCTCTGGCTCGTCACGCTCACACCCACGCCTGAGCCCACCGAAGACTTCAAGACGGTGGCCGTCGACGCGCGCACGGGTGTCGTCCTTGCGCAGCCGAAGTTCGATGAGGGCTTCATGTATGTGATGTTCAAGCTGCACATCGACCTGTTCGCGGGGCTCGCGGGCAAGCTCTTTCTGGGCTTCATGGGCTTGCTGCTTCTCGTGGCCATCGTCTCCGGCGTGGTGCTTTATGCGCCGTTCATGCGCAAGCTCGACTTCGGCACCGTGCGGCGCGAGAAGCGCCCGCGCCTCAAGTGGCTCGATCTGCACAACCTGCTGGGCATCGTCACGCTGGTGTGGCTGTTCGTGGTGGGCTCCACCGGCATGATCAACACCTGGGCCGACCTGATCATCAAATACTGGCAGTACGACCAGCTCAGCACGCTGCTGGCCCCCTACAAGAACGAACCGACCGTGCCCGTGGCCCAGCGCGCATCGGTGCAGCGTTCGATGGACGTCGCCCTCCAGCAGGCGCCCGACATGAAGCTGTCCTTCATCGCGTTCCCGGGCACTTCGTTCTCGAGCCCGCACCACGTCACCTTCTTCATGCGCGGCAACGAGCCCTTCACTTCGAAGCTGCTGCAACCGGTGCTGGTCGATGCCAAGACCGCGCAGGTGACCGCTTCGCCGAAGATGCCCTGGTACCTCACGGGGCTGCTCGTGTCGCAGCCGCTGCACTTCGGCGACTACGGCGGCATGCCGATGCAGATCATCTGGGCGCTGCTCGACATTGCGACCATCATCGTGCTGGGCAGCGGGCTCTACCTGTGGCTCAAGCGCGGCAACACCGTGACGTCGCCGGCCGCTGCGGGCAGTGCGGGCAGTGCGGGCAGTGCGGGGCGCGCGCCGCAGCATGGCGGCCAGCAGCCCGACCCGGCCCCTGCCATGAAGGCGCAGGCATGAAGCACCGGCACGCGTTCCGGCGCATGTGGGGCGGGCCGATCGCGCTGGGCGTGCTGACCGCCGTCGGCCTGGTTTCCGCGCTGTTCAGCGATGGCGGGATGGGCGACGTGCTGGCCTGGTTCGCGCTGGGCCTGCCGGTCGTCGTGTGCGCCTGGTACGGCTGGCGCAGGAACTGAGCTGCGCCCGGAAGCGCAAATGCCGGCGCGAGGCCGGCATTTGCGTTGAAGAGGGGCTGAAAGCCCCAGGCTTTACAGGCCAGCCGCGGCGCGCAGCGCGGCTGCTTGCGTGGTCGCTTCCCAGGTGAACTCGGGCTCCTCGCGGCCGAAGTGGCCGTAGGCCGCAGTCTTCTGGTAGATGGGGCGCAGCAGGTCGAGCATCTGGATGATGCCCTTCGGACGCAGGTCGAAGAA
Source organism: Variovorax palleresanus (assembly GCF_051144945.1). NCBI lineage: Bacteria > Pseudomonadati > Pseudomonadota > Betaproteobacteria > Burkholderiales > Comamonadaceae > Variovorax > Variovorax palleresanus. The sequence continues at coordinate 3,735,719 of NZ_JBJNVP010000002.1, forward strand.
CTCGCGCACGAGTTCCGCGATCTTGCTGTCGGGGATCACGCCGGTGCCTTCGGTGTAGACCGTGATGTTCATCGGCTGGGCCACGCCGATCGCGTAGGCCACCTGGATCTGGCACTGGCGCGCCAGGCCGGCCGCCACGATGTTCTTGGCCACGTAACGCGCGGCGTAGGCGGCCGAGCGGTCGACCTTCGACGGGTCCTTGCCCGAGAACGCGCCGCCGCCGTGCGGGCAGGCGCCGCCGTAGGTGTCGACGATGATCTTGCGGCCCGTGAGGCCGCAATCGCCCTGCGGACCGCCGATGACGAAGCGGCCGGTCGGGTTGATCAGGTAGCGCGTGTCCTTGAGCCATTCCTTCGGCAGCACCGGCTTGATGATCTCTTCGATGATGGCTTCGTTGAACGAGGCCTTCATCTTGGTCGGCGTTTCGCTCTGGTCGGGGCTGTGCTGGGTGGAGAGCACCACGGTGTCGATGCTGTGCGGCTTGCCGTCCACGTAGCGCATCGTCACCTGGCTCTTGGCGTCCGGCCGCAGGAAGGGCAGGCGGCCGTCCTTGCGCAGCTGGGCCTGGCGCTCGACGAGTCGGTGCGCGTAGTAGATGGGCGCGGGCATCAGCTCGGGCGTTTCGTCGCAGGCGTAGCCGAACATCAGGCCCTGGTCGCCGGCGCCGGTGTTCAGGTGGTCGTCGGACGCATGGTCCACGCCTTGGGCGATGTCGTTGGACTGCTTGTCGTAGCAGACCATCACCGCGCAGCCCTTGTAGTCGATGCCGTACTCGGTGTTGTCGTAGCCGATGCGCTTGATGGTGTCGCGCGCCACCTGGATGTAGTCGACGTGCGCATTGGTGGTGATCTCGCCGGCGAGCACCACGAGGCCGGTGTTGGTCAGCGTCTCGGCGGCCACGCGGCTGCGCGGGTCCTGCTCGAAGATCGCGTCCAGGATGGCGTCCGAGATCTGGTCGGCGACCTTGTCGGGGTGGCCTTCGGAAACGGATTCGGAAGTGAAGAGGAAGTCGTTCGCCATTTTGTTCAAAGCTCCTTGAAGTGATTTGGCGCGTTGCCAACTCTGCGGAGCCCTGGCGAACGCTTTAGCAGATGCCGATGAATCGGCGGGGCACAATCGCTCTTGCGCTTGTGTTTGTCGCCCTGCAAGTTGTTCCGTAACTCGGCGACAATTTGCATTCTATTCGAGCCGCGCCAAACCCGTGCGCGCGCGTCCTGGTATTCACACTCCCTGTCAGCCCATGGTCACCTTGTTCCGCCTGCTTGCCCGCGTACCGATGCCGTTGATGCATCGGCTCGGCGCGTTGCTGGGGTGGATCGTCTGGTGGTGCGCACCGGACTACCGCCGCCGCTTCAAGGCCAATGCCGAGAGCGCGGGCGTCACCCCCGAGCAGTACCGCCCCGCCATCGCAGCGGCTGGCCAGATGGCCGCCGAACTGCCCTGGCTCTGGCTGCGCCCGCAAGGCGAAAGCGTGCTGCGCCGTGTGGTGCGATGGGAAGGCGTGGAGGCCTTCGAGGCCGCCATGCAGGCAAAGAGGGGCGTGATCCTGGTGGCGCCGCACCTGGGCAGCTGGGAGATGTGCGGCCAGGCCATCGGCGAGCGCTTTCTCGAAACCTACGGCCCGATCACGGCGCTGTTCCGTCCCGCCCGCAAGAAATGGATGGCCGAGCTGATCGCCGCAGGCTCGCGCGACCGGCCCGGCCTGCAAACCCTGCCGACCAACAACACCGGCGTGCGCGGCCTCATCCGCACGTTGCGGGGCGGCGGCTACACCGGCATCCTGCCCGACCAGGTGCCGCCGCTGGGGCAGGGCGTGTGGGCTCCATTTCTCGGCCGACCGGCCTACACCATGACGCTGCTGCCGCGCCTCGCTCAGCAGACCGGCGCCGCCTGTTTCCTGAGCGTGTGCGAAAGGCTGCCGCACGGTGCGGGCTACGTGATTCGATTCGAGCCCATCGTGGGCACGCCGCTCACCGATCCGGCCGCGCCCATCGAAGCCGCGGCTGCCGCCATGAACGACGCCATCGGGCGCCTGATCCGCAGCCTGCCGGGACAGTACGTGTGGGACTACGCGCGCTACAAGGAGCCGCGCGGCGAAACCGCGGCGGCCGCCCCGAGCGGGGAGCAGGCACGATGAGTTTCGGTTCCCGCCTGGGCATCGGCTTTATGCGCACGATCGCCCCGTTGCCCCTGCCATTGATCCGCGGATTCGGCGCGGTGCTGGGCCGGGTGCTCCACACCATTGCCGTGCCGCGCCGCCGCGTGGTCGACACCAATCTCGCGGTGTGCTTTCCCCACAAATCCGAAGACGAACGCCGGCGCATCGCGCGCGAGACTTTTGTCTATGTGGCGCAGTCGTGGCTCGACCGCAGCTGGCTCTGGCATGCGCCTGAAAAGGTGGTGGCCAGCCGGCTCAAGGTGGTGGGCGCGGCGCAGGAGATCGACGAAATCGCCAACGGCGACGAGCCGATGATCCTGTTCGCGCCGCATTTCTACGGCCTCGATGCCGCGGCCACGGCGTTGACCATGCACACCCCGCGGCCCTCGGCCACCATCTACACGACCCAGCGCGACCCGATGGTCGACGAGTGGATTCGTGAAGGCCGCACGCGCTTCGGCAACGTGGCGGCGCTCAATCGGGTCGATGGCATCAAGCCGGTGCTCGGAGGCCTGCGCAAGGGTGGCCTGCTGTACCTGCTGCCGGACATGGACTTCGGCCGCGACCAGACCATCTTCGTGCCGTTCTATGGCGTGCAGGCCGCGACCGTGCCCTCGCTGTCGCGCTTTGCGCGGCTGGGCAAGGCCAAGGTGGTGCCTGTGGTTTCCAGGCTCACCCCCGAGGGTTACGAGATCCAAGTGCTGCCGGCCTGGCAGAACTTTCCGACGGACGACGTCGAGGCCGACACGACGCTGATGAACCAGCGTTTGCAGGGCTACATCGACACCATGCCCTCGCAGTACTACTGGGTGCACCGCCGCTTCAAGACGCGTCCCGAAGGCGAGCCGCCCATCTACTGAGCGGCCGGGGAGGGCGCCTCAGCTCCGTTGCAGGAAGCCTTCGATTTCGCGCGCGACGAGCTGCGGCTGCTCGTGCACGATCCAGTGGGTGGCGTTGGGCACCTTCTTGACTTCGAGCCGGGGTACGTACTCTTCCAGGCCGTCGAGCAGGCCGGGCAGCAGCGCGGCATCGTCGAGCGCCCAGAAGACGAAGGTGGGAACGTTCACGCTGAGCCGTTCGTGCGGCAGCACCGGAATGCCCTCGATGTCCTGGCCCGGCAACGGCGGCTTCATCGGCGTGACGCGATAGAGATTGCAGGCGCCCGTGAGGCCCGCACTCCAGACTTCGCGGTACTGCTGCTTCACGTCTTCTGTGAGCCAGCCGAAACCTTCGGGCCCGGCCTTCATCAAGGTGAAGAAGGGCCACATGCGCTTGAAGTCGTCGGCCGCGAGCAGGGCCTCGGCATCGGGCCTCGCGAGAAAGTTCATGTAGGCGCTGGCTTGCTGCTGCGCCGGGTTGTTGCGCAGCTCGCGCGTAAAGGTGCCGGGGTGCGGCGAATTGATGATGACCAGCCGGCCGACCTGCTCGGGAAAGGCGTTGGCATAGCCCCAGGCGAAAGCGCCGCCCCAGTCGTGCGCCACCAGTGCGGCCATGGTGCCATCGGCACTTTCGGTGGCCACCAGTTGCTGGATGTCCTGGATCAGCAGGTAGGCCTTGTACGCGGCCACGTCGGTCGGCGCGCTCGATTTCTCGAAACCGCGCAAATTGGGCGCGACGCAGCGGTAGCCGCCGTGCTCGGGGTCGGCAAAGTATTCGAGCAGCTCGTCCCAGATGAAAGCGGCCTCGGGGAAGCCATGCAGAAACACCATCAGCGGCCGGCCGGCCGTGCCGGTGGCGCGGCAGCTCAGTGTGGTTCCGTTGGGCAGGCTGCGCTGGAACGTCTCGATCATGCTTTTGTCTCCTTCGACTTTCGTCGCTATTGTTTTGATAGTGGATCACGCTGATGAAACGCCGGCGAGCCGGCTTTTCCCTAGGTGTCTTCCGGAGCCGCCGGTTCCGCCGCTTCTGTTTCTGCCTTTGTGTCTCCGGGTGGATGCGCCCAGCGCCAGAGCAACTCGGCGGCTTCCCCCACACCCTGTTTCTTGAGGGCGGAAAACAGTTTGACCTCGCCGCCGCCGGCTTGCAGTCGCGTAATGGACAGCGCCTTGGCGCCATCGCTGCGGGTGAGCTTGTCGGCCTTGGTCAGCAGCACGAGGAACTTGAGCCCCTGCTGCACGCGCGGGCGGATCACGTCGAGCAGGATCTCGTCGAGCTCGGTGAGGCCGTGGCGGGGGTCGCACATCAGCACCACGCCGCGGAGGTTTTCGCGCGTCATCAAATAGTTGCCCATGACCCGCTGCCAGCGCAGCTTGGCTTCCTTGGGAACCGCGGCATAGCCGTAGCCGGGCAGGTCGGCCAGCACGGCGTCGTCGGCCTTCTGCTTGCCGACGCCGAACAGGTTGATGTGCTGGGTGCGGCCGGGCGTCTTGGAGGCGAAGGCCAGGCGCGTCTGCTGGGTGAGCGTGTTGATCGCGGTCGACTTGCCCGCGTTGGAGCGGCCGACGAAGGCGATCTCGGGCAGATCGAGCGGAGGCAAATGCTCCAGTTGCGGGGCACTGGTCAGGAAGTGGGCGGTGTGCATCCAGCCGAGCGCAATGCGCTCGCGCTCGGCGACAAGAGGGTCCACGGCAGGGGTCGCGCGGGAAGGGGGAGCGGCGTGCTTGCGCGACGGGGAGGTCATCAATGAGCTTTCGGAACGGGCTGCCATTGTAGAATCGCGGGGTTTTGCGCCAATAAATCGAGCCCCCGATATGAAGTTGTTTGCCAATTTTCTGCTTGCAGCCCTCATGGGTGTCGCAGCCAGCGCGAGCCTTGCGGCTGACGATCATGCCGCCGCACCGGCTGCTGCACCCGCGGCGGCCAAGCCGGCCAAGCCCGATCCCGCCAAGGGCGACGCGGTGTTCAACTCGGCCGCCCAGGCCTGTGCCTCCTGCCACAACGCAGACGGCAACTCGGCCATTGCGGCAAACCCCAAGCTGGCGCAGCAGCACCCCGAATACATCCTCAAGCAGCTGCAGGAATTCAAGTCCGGCAAGCGCAAGAGCCCGATCATGCAGCCCCTGGCCGCCAAGCTGTCCGACGAGGACATGCGCAACATCGCCTGGTTCGTGGGTTCCAAGAAGGTCAAGTCCGGCTTCTCCAAGGAGAAGGATCTGGTGGTGCTGGGCGAAAAGATCTACCGCGGCGGCATTGCCGATCGCCAGATCCCGGCCTGCGCCGGCTGCCACAGCCCCAACGGTGCCGGCATGCCCGCGCAATACCCGCGCCTGGGCGGCCAGCACGCCGAGTACACGGTGGCACAGCTTGTTGCCTTCCGGGACAACGTGCGCCAGAACAGCGCTCCCATGACGGGCGTAGCCGCAAAGCTCAACGACCGCGAAATCAAGGCCGTCGCAGACTACATCGCCGGCCTGCGCTGACGCCACGCCCTTCAGCGTGAACTAACCGCCGATAAAAACCCCAAACAAAGGGCGGGCCGATCCAGCTGGATGGCCCGCCCTTTGCTTTTTCCCCTATTCCCTTCTTTCCGCCCGCCGATGTCTGTCTCCACCCATGGCCTTCGCGTTCATCGCGGCCCGCAAGCGCTTCGCGCCGCGGTGGAGCTGTTTTCGTCGATGCGGTTCGCGATTGCGCTGCTCACCATCATCTGCATCGCATCCATCATCGGCACCGTGCTCAAGCAGCACGAGTCGATCAACAACTACATCAACCAGTTCGGCCCGTTCTGGGCCGAGCTGTTCCGCGCGGCCAAGCTCGATTCGGTCTACAGCGCCTGGTGGTTCCTGCTGATCCTGCTGTTCCTGGTGATCAGCACGTCGCTCTGCATTGCGCGCAACACGCCGCGCATCTTCGTGGACCTGAAGACCTTCAAGGAAGGGATTCGCGCGCAGAGCCTCAAGGCCTTTGGCCAGCGCGCCGAAACCCGTCTGGACGAGGCGCCCGCCGCGGCGGCCAACCGCATTGGCCAGCTGCTGGTAAGCGGCGGCTGGAAGGTCAAGCTCCAGCAGCGCGAAGCCGCGGACGGCCAGGCCGACGCCGGCTGGATGGTCGCCGCGCGCGCGGGCGGCGCCCACAAGCTCGGCTACATCGCCGCCCACAGCGCCATCGTGCTCGTGTGCATCGGCGGCCTGCTCGACGGCGACCTGGTGGTGCGCGCCCAGACCTGGTTCAACGGCAAGAGCGTGTTCACGGGCGGCGGCATGATTGCCGACGTGCCGCCCCAGCACCGGCTGTCGCCGCGCAATCCGACCTTCCGCGGGAACATCCTGGTGCCCGAGGGCGCGCAGGGCAGCGTGGCCATCCTGCAGCAATCCGATGGCGTGCTGCTGCAGGAGCTGCCGTTCTCGATCGAGCTCAAGAAGTTCATCGTCGACTACTACTCGACCGGCATGCCCAAGCTCTTTGCGAGCGAGGTGGTGCTGCATGACCGAGAAACCGGCGCCCAGGTGCCGGCGCGCATCGAGGTCAACCACCCGGCCAGCTACAAGGGCGTGGAAATCTACCAGTCGAGCTTCGACGACGGCGGCTCCAAGGTGAAGCTCAAGGCGGTGCCGATGGCGGCCGCGGCCAAGCCCTTCGAGGTCGAGGGCGTCATCGGCGGGCCGAGCACTGAAATTACCAACGGCACGGAAAAGCTCACGCTCGAATATGCCGCGCTGCGGGTGATCAACGTCGAGAACTTTGCCGACGGCGGCGCCATGGGCAGCGGCGCCGACGTGCGCAAGGTCGACCTGCGCCACGACATCGAATCCCGCCTGGGCGCCGCCAACAAGACCAGCAAGCCAAAGGTGCTGCGCAACATCGGCCCGAGCATCGGCTACAAGCTGCGCGACGCGGCGGGCCAGGCGCGCGAGTATCAAAACTACATGGTGCCGGTCGACACCGGCGACGGCCAGCCGGTGTTCCTGCTCGGCATGCGCGAGAAACCCGAGGAGCCGTTCCGCTACCTGCGCGTGCCGGCCGACGACCAGGGCTCGATGGACAGCTTCGTGCGCATGCGCACCGCGCTGGCCGACGCCGATACCCGCACCCGGGCCGTCGAACGCTACGTCGCCAAGGCCGTGGACCCGAAGCGGCCCGAAATGGCCGAGCAATTGCGCGTATCGGCCGCACGCGCGCTGGCATTGTTTGCCGGCAGCGAGCGCGCCAAGGCCGAAGCCACCACCAAGGGCGGCTGGCAGGCCATTGCGGAGTTCATGGAAGCCAACGTGCCCGAAACCGAGCGCGAACGTGCCGGCGCGGTGCTGGTGCGTATCCTGAATGACGTGCTGTTCGAAGTGCTCAACCTGAGCCGCGAGGGGGCCGGCCTGGCGGCATTGTCGAGCGACCAGAAGTCGCAGGCCTTCCTGACCCAGGCGGTGCTGGCCATCAGCGACGCGTACTTCTACCCCGCGCCGGTCGCCATGATGATGACCGATTTCACCCAGGTGCAGGCCAGCGTGTTCCAGGTGGCGCGCGCGCCCGGCAAGAACGTGGTCTATCTGGGCTGCCTGTTGCTGATCGTCGGTATTTTTGCCATGCTGTACGTGCGCGAACGCCGGCTCTGGGTGTGGCTTACACCCCATGGCGCGAGCTCCGGAGACAACACCACTGCCGCCACCATGGCGTTCTCGGTCAACCGCAAGACCATGGACAGCGATCGCGAGTTCGAGCACCTCAAGCACAAACTGCTTGCCTTGAAGAAAGAAGGACAGGCCACGCCATGAACACCACCACCCTCACGCTCCACGAAAGCTGGTTTTCGCGCCGCAACCTTTTCGACTGGGTGTTTGCGGCACTGGTGCTGGCAGGCGGCCTTTTTGCCTTTGCCCGGTATGCGGGCGCGATGGACTCCTACGAGAAGCCCATTCTTGCCGCCGCCATGATCTCGGTCATTGCCATCGGCTGGTTCTGGCGTCCGCTGCGGGTGCTGGCCATCGTGGTGGCCGCGGCCTCGCTGCTGGCCATCGTGTCCTACCAGGGCGACCTGGCGCGCGCGGACACGGTGTTCTGGCTCAAGTACTTCCTGTCCAGCCAGTCGGCCATTCTCTGGATGAGCGTGCTGTTCTTCATGAGCACGCTGTTCTACTGGTTCGGTTTCTTCGGCGGCAAGCAGGGCGACACCTTCGACCTGATCGGCTCCCGACTGGCCTGGGCCGCCGTTGCCATGGCGCTGATCGGCACCATGGTGCGCTGGTACGAGAGTCATTTGCTGGGGCCGGACATCGGCCACATCCCGGTCAGCAACCTGTATGAAGTGTTCGTGCTGTTCTGTTGGCTCACGACGGCCTTCTATCTTTATTTCGAATCGCGCTACGGCACGCGCACGCTCGGCGCGTTCGTCATGCTGGTGGTGAGCGCGGCGGTCGGCTTCCTGCTCTGGTACACGCTGGTGCGCAACGCGCACGAGATCCAGCCGCTGGTGCCCGCGCTGCAGAGCTGGTGGATGAAGCTTCACGTGCCCGCCAACTTCATCGGCTACGGCACCTTCGCGCTCGCGGCCATGGTGGCGTTTGCCTACCTCATCAAGGAGCAAGCACAAGAGACGCGCTGGTACAAGCTCACGCCGATCTGGCTGCTGGGCGTGGCACTGTGCTTCGTGCCCGTGGCGTTCCGCCAGCGCGTGCAGGAGGCCGGCGGCAGCTACTGGGTGATCTACGCGGGTATTTCCGCACTCATCGCCGCGGGCATCCTGCTGGGGCGCAAACGCATTGCCGCCAGGCTGCCCGCCAACGAGGTGCTCGACGACGTGATGTACAAGTCGATCACGGTCGGTTTCGCGTTCTTCACCATTGCCACCGTGCTGGGCGCCCTGTGGGCGGCCGATGCCTGGGGCGGCTACTGGAGCTGGGACCCGAAGGAAACCTGGGCCCTGATCGTCTGGCTCAATTACGCGGCCTGGCTGCACATGCGGCTGGTCAAGGGCTTGCGGGGCACGGTGGCCGCATGGTGGGCGCTGGGCGGCCTGGCCGTGACCACCTTTGCGTTCCTGGGTGTGAACATGTTCCTGAGCGGGCTGCACAGCTACGGTACCTTGTAGCGCGGGCGGCCGGCTTTTCGCGAAGAATTGAAACCACGCGCCGCCATTGCGCGTAACCGAATCAGGGAATTGCACGAACTACCCTGAGCACAACGATTCACGCGAAAGGCCACCACCATGTCGTTTCATTCCCGTCCGCAGGGTCGCAGCAGCGGTTTCATTCATCCGCTGTCGAGCGAGATCACGCCGCGCGCCGTCTACGAGGGCCGGCGAGACCTGCTGAAGCTGATGGCCGGCGGTGCGGCGGGCGCCGCGCTTGCGAGCTTTGCCGGGCGAGAAGCCTTCGCCCAGGCCACGGGTCCGCACAAGCTGGCACTGCTTCCGGGCGCCAAGTCGGCCGTGCCGGGCGCGCAAACCATGGAAAAGCTCACCGAGTACAAGGACGCGACGAGCTACAACAACTTCTACGAGTTCGGCACCGACAAGGGCGATCCGGTCAAGAACGCCGGCACGCTCAAGACGCGTCCATGGACCGTCGAAGTCGAAGGCCTGGTCAAGAAGCCCGGCAAGTACGGCATCGAAGACCTGCTGAAGCTCAGTGCGCAGGAAGAGCGCATCTACCGCCTGCGCTGCGTCGAGGGCTGGTCCATGGTCATTCCGTGGGTGGGTTATTCGCTGGCCGAGCTCATCAAGAAGGTCGAGCCGCAGGGCAACGCCAAGTACGTGGAATTCGTGACCCTGGCCGATCCCAAGACCATGCCCTTCGTGGGCTCGCGCGTGCTCGATTGGCCTTACACCGAAGGCCTGCGCATGGACGAGGCCATGCATCCGCTCACGCTGCTGGCTTTCGGCATGTATGGCGAAGTGCTGCCCAACCAGAACGGCGCGCCGGTGCGCCTCGTGGTGCCCTGGAAGTACGGTTTCAAGTCGGCCAAGTCGATCGTGAAGATCCGCTTCGTCGAAAAGGAACCGAGCACGGCCTGGAACAAGGCCGCGGCGCAGGAATACGGCTTCTATTCGAACGTCAACCCGAACGTCGACCATCCCCGCTGGAGTCAGGCGACCGAGCGCCGCATCGGCGACGGCGGTGGGCTCTTCGCCAAGCGCAACAAGACGCTGATGTTCAACGGCTACGAAGCCCAGGTCGGCCAGCTCTATGCAGGCATGGACCTGAAGAAGAACTACTGAGCCCGCACCGCCATCCGGCCTTTGCCCCATGAACAAGCTGCTCATGCACCCGGCGGCCAAGCCGGTCATTTTTCTGTTGTGCCTGCTGCCGTTCGCGCGGCTCACCTACGGCGCGTTCACCGACGGACTGGGCGCGAATCCGGCCGAGTTCCTGATTCGCGCCACCGGCGACTGGACCTTGCGCTTCATCTGTATCGTGCTGGCGGTGACGCCGCTGCGCGTGATCGCCAAGGCCAATGCGCTCGCGCGCTTTCGCCGCATGCTGGGGCTGTTCGCGTACTTCTACGTGGTGCTGCACCTGCTGTGCTACAGCTGGTTCGACATGGGCTTCGAATGGGGCGACATCGCCAAGGACATCGCCAAGCGGCCGTTCATCCTGGTGGGGTTCTCGGCCTTCGTGCTGCTGACACCGCTGGCCGCCACCTCGTTCAATCGCGCCATCAAGGCACTGGGTGCCAAGCGATGGCAGATGCTGCACAAGCTGGTCTACCTGATCTCCGGCCTTGGGCTGCTGCACTTCTTCTGGATGCGTGCGGGCAAGAACGACTTCGCCGAGGTGTTCGTCTACGCCGCGATCATTGCGGTGCTGCTCGGGTGGCGGGTGTGGAACTACGCGAGCAAGCGCAAGCCGAAGCCGTCCGCCGGTGTGCGCGGCAGCAGCGAGAAGTCGCTGCGCAGCACCGGCTGACCGGCGGATCAGCTCTCGATCTGCTCGCTGCGCAACTGGTCTTCCATCGTCTCGCGGCGGCGGATCAGCGTGGCGCGCTGGCCGCTCACCAGCACTTCGGCGGCGCGGCCGCGCGTGTTGTAGTTGCTGGACATGCTCATGCAGTACGCGCCCGCGGACAGGACGGCCAGCAGGTCGCCGGCAACCACGTTGAGCGCACGGTCGCGGCCGATCCAGTCGCCGCTTTCGCAGACCGGCCCGACCACGTCGTAGGTCGTTGCGTTGCCGGCGCGGATTCGCAGCGGCACGATCTTCTGGAAGGCCTGGTACATCGCGGGCCGGGGCAGGTCGTTCATTGCCGCGTCGACGATGCAGAAATTCTTGTCTTCGCCAGGCTTGGTGTAGAGCACCTCGGTCACGCACACGCCCGCGTTGCCGACCAGCGAACGGCCGGGTTCGATGACCAGCTTGCGCTGCCCGAAGCCGCGCGCATCGAGCCGTGCGAGCAGTTGCTGCCAGAGCGCATCGGCCTTGGGTGGCACTTCGCCGTTGTAGTCGATGCCCAGGCCGCCGCCGAAGTCCAGATGATGAATGGGCACGCCGGCCGCCTCGATGGCCTCGACCAAATCGAGTATCCGGTCGCAGGCATCTAGGTAGGGCGAGGCTTCGGTGATCTGCGAGCCGATGTGGCAATCGATGCCGACCACCTCGAGTCCCGGCAGCTTCGCGGCGTGGCGATAGGCCTCGACCGCGCGGTCATGGGCAATGCCGAACTTGTTGCCCTTGAGGCCGGTGGAAATGTAGGGGTGCGTCTTCGGATCGACGTTCGGATTGATGCGGATGCTGATGGGCGCGCGGCGCCCTTCGGCCAGTGCCACCTCGTTGAGTACGTCGAGTTCGGCTTCGCTCTCGACGTTGAAGCAGGCAATGCCCGCCGCGAGCGCCTGCCGCATTTCGGCGCGAGTCTTGCCCACGCCCGAGAAGATGATCTTTGCGGGATCGGCGCCCACCGCCAGCACGCGCGCCAGTTCGCCGCCCGACACGATGTCGAAGCCGCAGCCGGCCTCGGCAAACACGCGCAGCACGCCCAGCGATGAATTCGCCTTCATCGCGTAGCAGATGAGGGCGTCGCGGTCCTCGAACCCGCGCTGGTAGGCGGCCAGCGCGTCCAGCATCCATTGCTTCGAATAGACGAACAGCGGCGTGCCGTGTTCGCGCGCCAGCGCATCCAGGCGGAGGCCCTCGACGTGGAGCGAGTCGTCTCGGTGCGCGATATGGGGATGTCCGGGGAGAGATGCGTTCGTCATTATTTGGGCGCTCCGCTGCCGGTGGTGGCGCCGGTGGCCGGTGCCGGTGCGCTGCTGGCCGCGGCAGGCTTGGGCGCTGCGGCGTCGGCGTCGGAGGTGGCGGCGCGCGGCCCGCCCGGCGTGAGCAGCTGCGGCAAGGTGGCGCGCTGGGCGGCTGCCGGATCGGTCGGAAGAAAAAGCGGCCCGCGCTGCCCGCAAGCAGCCAAACCGCCCGCTGCGGCAGCGAGGCAGACCATGAGCGCAGCGCGGCTGGGGGCGCTCACTAGAATTTGACGAACATTCAACATAGCGAAATTGTAATGACCGACTCCGAATACATGGACCGCGCCGAAGCCGCGCTCGCCGCCATCGAGCAAGGCTGCGACCGCATCAACGACGCGACCGATGCCGATATCGACAACCAGCGCGTGGGCGGGATGATCACGATTTCATTCAAGAACGGCAGTCAGTTGATCGTGAATCTGCAGAAGCCCCTGCAGGAGATATGGCTTGCCGCGCGCTCCGGTGGGTATCACTACCGGTACGACGGCAAGGCCTGGGTCGACACCAAGACCGGTGAAGAATTCTTTGGCAACCTGTCGCGCGAAGCGAGCTCGCAGGCGGGGCAGCCGCTGGAGTTTGCGGCCGCCTGAACCGCCGTTTTCTTTTTCAGTTCCTGAAGAGGTCGAGGATGCGATTGCGCTCTTCCGGTGGCGGGGGCGGGCTCACCGGAACCCCGCTCAGAGACTCCGCAGGCGGCGTGGCCGCGCTGTCCACACCCAGGCTGGCAACGCCGCGGCCCGGCGCGTAGTCGTCGTAGTACCACTCGCCGCCCACGCTCACGACGCCTTGCGGCGGCGTGGCCGACAGCTCGGTCACGGGCACGCCCTTGATCGCGGTCTCCATGTAGTTGATCCAGATCGGCAGGCTCAGGCCGCCGCCGGTCTCGCGGTCGCCCAGGTTGCGCGGCGTGTCGTAGCCGATCCACGAGATGGCCGTCATCGTCGGCTGGAAGCCGGCGAACCAGGCGTCGAGCGAGTCGTTGGTGGTGCCGGTCTTGCCGTAGAGGTCGGTCCGCTTCAGCATGGCCTGGGCCTTGGCCGCGGTGCCGGCGCGCGTCACGGATTGCAGCAGCGTGTCCATGATGAATGCATTGCGCTGGGGAATGGCGCGGATCGTCTCGTTGAGCAGCGGCGGCTGCTTGTCGACCAAGACCTTGTCCTTGTGGTCGGTGATGCGGGTCACGAGGTACGGATTGACACGGTAGCCACCGTTGGCGAACACCGAATAGCCCACGGCCATCTGCATCGGCGTGACCGAGCCGGCACCCAGCGCCATCGGCAGGTAGGCGGGGTGCTTGTCCTTGTCGAAGCCGAAGTTGGTGATCCAGTCTTGCGCGTAGCGCGTGCCGATCGATTGCAGGATGCGGATCGACACCAGGTTCTTCGATTTCATCAGTGCGGTACGCATCGACATCGGGCCGTCGTAGCCGCCGCCGTAGTTTTTGGGCTCCCAGGGCTGGCCGCCGGTGGTGCCGGCGTCGAAGAAGAGCGGCCCGTCGTTGATGACCGTGGATGGCGTGAAGCCCTTTTCGAGCGCCGCCGAGTAGATGAACGGCTTGAAGCTCGACCCCGGCTGGCGCCAGGCCTGCGTGACGTGGTTGAACTTGTTCTTGCCGAAATCGAACCCGCCCACCAGGGCCTTGATGGCGCCATCGCGCGGGTCCATGGCGACAAAAGCGCCTTCCACCTCGGGCAGCTGGGTGATTTCCCAGGTGTTCTTGGGCGTCTTGACCACGCGGATCACCGCACCGCGGCGGATCTTGATGTTGGGCGGCGCCTTGTCGGACAGGCCGGACTGGGCGGGCTTGAGGCCGTCGCCCGTGATCTGCACCGGGTCGCCATTGCCGCGCACGGCCGTGATTTCCTTGGCGGTGGCCTTGAGCACCACGGCCGCCATCACGTCGCCGTTGTCGGGATGGTCGGTCAGTGCGTCGTCCACCGCTTCGTCGAGTTCCTTGGGATCGTTGGGCAGGTCGACGAACTTCTCGGGACCGCGGTAGATCTGGCGCCGCTCGTAATCCATGATGCCCTTGCGCAGCGCCTTGTATGCGGCGGCCTGGTCGGCGGCCACGAGCGAGGTGTAGACCTTGAGCCCGCGGGTGTAGGTGCTGTCGCCGTATTGCGCGTACATCAGCTGGCGCACGGTTTCGGCCACGTACTCGGCATGCAGCCGGTTCGGGTCGGCCGCGTCGCGCAGGTGCAATTCTTCTTTCTTGGCCTCGGCCGCCTGCTCGGCGGTGATGAAGCCCGCGTCCTGCATGCGGTCGATCACGTAGAACTGGCGACCGCGCGCGCGCTGCGGATTGTTGACCGGGTTGTTTGCACCCGGGGCCTTGGGCAGGCCCGCCAGCATCGCTGCCTGCGCAATGGAGAGCTCTTGCAGCGGCTTGCCGAAATACGCCTCGGAGGCGGCGGCAAAGCCATAGGCGCGATTGCCCAGGTAGATCTGGTTCAGGTAGATCTCGAAGATCTGGTCCTTGGTGAGCAGGTGCTCCAGCTTGAAGGTGAGCAGTACCTCGTAGATCTTGCGGGTCAGCGTTTTCTCGGAGCTCAGGTACACGTTGCGCGCCACCTGCATGGTGATGGTCGACGCTCCCTGGCTCTTCACGCGGTTCATGTTGGCCAGGCCCGCGCGCACCATGCCCTTGTAGTCGACGCCGCCATGGTCATAGAAGCGAGTGTCTTCAGCGGCCAACACCGCTTCCTTCACCAGCTTGGGGATTGCCGCGATCGGGGTTAGATTGCGGCGCTCTTCGCCGAATTCTCCAATCAGGATGCCTTCGGCGGAGAACACCCGCAGCGGCAGCTTCGGACGGTAGTCCGACAGTTCCGAGATGTCAGGAAGGTTGGGGTAGGCAACGGCAAGGGCAACCGCGATGACGCACAGGACCGCCAAAGCGCTGGCTGCGACGATGCCGAATCCCCACACTGTGAAACGCAGCAGCCATTTCAGCCAGGCTGGTCGTGCGGGTGGAGGAGTCTTGGCTGGCCCTTTGGGGCGTGAAGTTTCTTGCATGTGGGCCCGGAGAGTCACCGCACATTATAAAAAGCCGCCCTCTTGCCGGGAGCCGAACTTAGGTGCATCGTTGCGGCCTAAACCAAAAGTTACTGAATGTGGCTTCAACGTCAGCTTTTGACAACGTTCCCAGGATTTGCCGGCTCGGGTTGCTTGGTTGCCGCAACGCCTGCTGCTAGCATGCAACCGAACGCACTTTTTTCCAATAGTTACAAATGCAGGGGTAAAGGGACCTAACTTGGCTGCTTTCGGATCATTGTTTCGCCGTCAGAACGCTCCCATGCTCGGCCTGGACGTCAGCTCGTCCAGCGTCAAGCTGGTCGAGCTCGGCCGAGAAGCCAGCGGCAAGCTGGTTCTGGAGCGCTGCGCGATCGAACCCCTGGAACGGGGCTGGATCACTGACGGCAACGTCGAAAAGTTCGACGAAGTGGCCGAAGCCGTTCGCCGGGTGGTGCGCAAGAGCGGCACCCGAACGCGCAACGTCGCGCTCGCGCTGCCCCCTTCGGCCGTCATTACCAAGAAGATCATTCTTCCTGGTGGCATGAGCGAGCAGGAACTCGAAATCCAGGTCGAGTCCGAAGCCAACCAATACATTCCCTTTTCGCTCGACGAGGTCAGCCTCGACTTTTGCGTGACCGGACAGAGCACCGCCTCCGCCGGCGATGTCGAAGTGCTGATTGCCGCGTCGCGCAAGGAAAAGGTGCAGGATCGCGAAGGCCTGGCCGAAGCGGCCGGCTTGAAGGCGGTGATCCTCGACGTCGAGTCCTATGCCTCCCGCCTCGCGACCGCTCGCCTGATCGAGCAGCTGCCGGGCAAGGGCGTCGATGCCGTCGTGGCGCTTTTCGAAGTGGGCGCCTTCACCACCAGCATGCAGGTGCTGCGCAACCAGGAGGTGCTGTACGACCGCGACCAGGCCTTCGGCGGCGCCCAGCTGACCCAGCTCATCGTGCGCCAGTATGGTTTTTCCGCCGAAGAGGCCGAAGCCAAGAAGCGCAGCGGCGACCTGCCCGACGACTACGGCTCGGGCGTTCTGAAGCCTTTCGTTGAAAGCATCGCGCAGGAAATCGCACGCGCGCTGCAGTTCTTCTTCACCAGCACGCCCCACAACCGCGTGGACTACGTGCTGCTTGCAGGCGGATCGGCTTCGTTGCCCAGCCTGACCAGCGCCGTCACGCGCCAGACCTCGTTCGCCTGTTCGCTGGTGAACCCGTTCGATGGCATGGAAATGGGCTCCAACATCCGCGAGAAGAAGGTTCGGCGCGAAGCGCCTTCCTATCTGACTTCCTGCGGTCTGGCCATGCGGAGGTTCGTGCAGTGATTCTCATCAATCTGCTTCCGCACCGCGAGGCCGCGCGAAAGCGGCGTCGCGAGGCCTTCTACGGCACGCTCGGCGCAGCCGCGGTCCTGGGCGTACTGATCGCCGGCCTGGCCTTTCTCTGGTTCGAGGCGCAAATCTCGGCCCAGCAAGCCAAGAACACCTTCCTGAAGACCGAGATCACCAAGCTCGACGCCGAGATCAAGGAGATCTCGACGCTGCAGCAGGAAATCGCAGCCCTGCGCGCACGCCAGCAGGCAGTCGAAGATCTTCAGGGCGACCGCAACCTGCCGGTGCACCTGCTCAACGAGCTGGTCCGGCAGTTGCCCGACGGCGTCTATCTCACCAGCATGAAGCAGGACAACCAGACCGTCACGCTGCAGGGCATGGCGCAGTCGAACGAGCGCGTCTCTGAACTGCTGCGCAACCTGGGCAACAACAGCCCCTGGCTGGTCAAGCCCGAGCTGGTCGAAATTACTTCTGCGACGGTGAGCCTGAGCCAGCGCGATCAGCGCCGGGTGGCGAACTTCACGATGCGCATCGGCCTGAAGCGGCCGACCGACGCGCAGAAGGCCGCGGCTGACAAGGCGCTGGCCGCATCGGCGCAAGTCAAGGGGTAGACGGATCATGGCAAGCAATCGCCCCTCCCAAAAAATCGACGTCGCCGCGGCAATGCGCGGCTTCGGCGATCAGTTTCGCAACCTGAACGCGAACGACCCGGCCAGTTGGCCGCCGGTGCCACGCTATGTCCTGTGCCTGGTGGTGACCGCGCTGGTGTTGGTCGGACTGTGGTTCGTGTGGCTGACCAATTCGAACGACGAGCTCGAGAGCGAGCGCGCCACGGAAGTCACGCTCCGCGCCGACTACCAGAAGAAGGTGGCCTTGGCCGCCAATCTCGACCTGCTGAAGAAGCAGCGCGAGCAGGTGCAGCAGTACGTGACGCTGCTCGAAAAGCAGCTCCCCAGCAAGGCAGAAATGGATGCATTGCTGTCCGACATCAACCAGGCCGGCCTCGGGCGCAGCCTGCAGTTCGAACTGTTCCGTCCGGGACAGGTTTCGGTGAAGGACTACTACGCCGAACTGCCGATCGCCGTGCGCGTGACCGGCCGGTACCACGACATCGGCTCTTTTGCGGCCGACGTTGCGAGCCTGTCGCGCATCGTGACGCTGAACAACCTTACGATCGCTCCGCAAAAAGACAAGGACGGCACGCTGACGATGGATGCCACGGCCCGCACCTACCGCTATCTCGATGACGAAGAGCGGGCGGCCCAGAAACGCGCCGCGGCGCCAAAGGCCCAGAAATGAGGACGACCGCCAAAATCCTGTGGCTGGTCATGGCAGCCCTGGGCCTGAGCGCCTGCGCCGATTCGGAGCAGGAAGACCTGCGCCGCTGGATGGTGGAGCAGCGCGCCCAGGTGAAGCCCAACGTGCCGCCGATCACCGAACCCAAGAAGTTCACGCCCCAGGCCTACACCGAAGGGTCGGCGTTCGAGCCGTTCAACCTGCTGAAGCTGACCCAGGCGCTGCGCCGGGATTCGAACCAGCCCAGCACGTCGGAACTGATCGCCCCTGAACTGGTGCGCCGCAAGGAGGCGCTCGAAGCTTTCCCGCTCGACTCGATGGCCATGGTGGGCAGCATGAACCGCAACGGCCAGCCGGTGGCGCTGGTTCGGGTCGACAAGCTGCTCTACAAGGTGCGGGTCGGCGAGTACCTGGGGCTCAACTACGGGCGCATCACCCGTATCAACGAAACCGAAGTCGCCTTGCGTGAAATCGTGCAAGACGCTGCCGGTGAATGGATCGAACGCGTGGCGACATTGCAGCTGCAAGAGAGTGCGAACAAATGAATCACAAAAAATCAACGATGGCACAGCGGCTGCGAGCCGCCGGGCTGGGTCTCTTGGCATTTGGCGCGTTCGCGATTGCCCATGCGCAAAACGCCATCGAAGCGGTGACCAGCTCGACGCAATCCGGCGCCGAGGTGATCCGCATCGACCTCGCACAGCCGCTCACGGCCGTGCCGACCGGTTTTGCCGTTCAGACGCCGGCGCGCATCGCGCTTGATTTCCCGGGCGTGACGAACGCCATCGGCCGCTCCTCCATCGAGGTGAACCAGGGCAACCTGCGTTCCGTCAACGTGGTTCAGGCCGGCGAACGCAGCCGCGTGGTGCTGAACCTCAAACAGGCAACCGCGTACAAGGCCGAGATCCAGGGCAAGTCGCTGCTGGTGATTCTCGAGCCCGTGGCCGGTACGGCCCTGGCTTCGTCCACGCCCAACGTCTTTGCGGAAAACCGCAATCGCGACACCCTGCCGCTGCGCGATGTCGACTTCCGCCTGGGCACGGACAACACCGGCCGCGTGATCGTCGATCTGCCCAACAACCAGGTGGGCGTCGATGTGCGCCAGCAGGGCAAGAACCTCGTCGTGGAGTTCACCAAGTCGACCCTGCCGGAGGGGCTTCGCCGCCGCCTCGACGTGGCCGACTTCAATACTCCGGTCCAACTGATCACTTCGCAGCAGTCGGGCGACCGCGTGCGCATGACGATCGAGGCCAAGGGCGACTGGGAGCACAGCGCCTACCAGAGCGAAAACCAGTTCGTGGTCGAAGTCCGCGCCCGCAAGGTGGACCCGGCCAAGCTGACCCAAGGCGTCGGCTACAACGGCGAGAAGCTCTCGCTGAACTTCCAGAACATCGAAATCCGTTCGCTGCTGCAGGTGATCGCCGACTTCACGAACTTCAACATCGTGACTTCCGACTCGGTCACCGGCTCGCTGACGCTGCGGCTGAAGGACGTGCCTTGGGACCAGGCGCTGGACATCATCATGCAGGCGAAGAACCTGGGCATGCGCAAGAACGGCAGCGTGCTGTGGATCGCGCCCAAGGATGAAATCAACGCCAAGGAAAAGCTCGATTTCGAGGCCAAGGCCGCAATCGAGAACCTGGAGCCAGTGCGCACCCAGTCGTTCCAGCTCAACTACACCAAGGCGATTGCGATTGCGCAAGGCCTGACCGGAACCGGCGCCTCGGCAGGCGGCGGTGGCGGCTCCGGCACCACCACGCGCATCCTGAGCCCGCGCGGCAGCGTGATCGCGGAGTCGCGCACCAACCAGCTGTTCGTGTCGGACATCCCGTCGCGACTGGCACAAGTGGCCGACCTGATCCAGAAGCTCGACATTCCGGTTCGCCAGGTGCTGATCGAAGCCCGGATCGTGGAAGCCTCCGACACCTTCGGCAAGTCGCTGGGCGTGCGGCTGGGCGGCGGCATTGCCGGCGAGCGCTTCGCCTCGTCGTCGGGCAACCGCGCCTTTGCCAACCTGGGCATGATGCCGGCGGTGACCTCGGGTGCGAGCGGCAACACCGCCACCACCACCTGGACCAACTCCAACTTCATCAACCTGCCTTCGGGCGATGCCGGTGGTACTGGTAATTCTCCAGGCACCTTCGCGATCTCGCTCTTCAATTCGAGCTTCTCGCGCATGCTGAACCTTGAAATCTCGGCACTCGAAGCCGACGGCAAGGGCAAACTGGTGTCCAGCCCGCGCGTCATCACGGCCGACCAGACGAAGGCGCTGATCGAGCAGGGCGAAGAAATTCCCTACCAGCAGGCCACGTCGAGCGGCGCAACGTCGATTTCGTTCCGCAAGGCCGTCCTGAAGCTCGAAGTCACGCCGCAGATCACGCCTGAAGGCAACATCATCCTCACGCTGGATGTGAGCAAGGACGCACGCGGCGTCAATACTTCGGCAGGTCCGGCCATCAACACCAAGCACGTGCAGACCGAAGTGCTGGTCGAGAACGGCGGCACAGTCGTCATCGGTGGTATCTTCGAACTCACCGAAACCAATGACGAATCGCGCGTGCCGGTGCTGGGTGAAGTGCCCTACCTGGGTGCACTGTTCCGCAAGCGCGAACGCGTTGCCAACAAGACCGAAATGCTCGTCTTTATCACTCCGAAGATGATTACCGACCGCAACGCCGCGCGCTGACGCGCGGGCGTAGCAGCCACCGCGTGGCGGTCGCACTCGTCGGGTTGCCCGGCGCCGGCAAATCCGCAGTGGGCCGGCGCCTTGGCGCGCGCCTGGATCTTCCCTTCGTCGATACCGACCATGTCATCGAGCAGCGCATCGGCTGCTCGATCCGCGACTACTTCGACCGCGAGGGCGAAACCGCCTTCCGCGATCTCGAAGAGACCGTCATCGCCGACCTGGCCGCGCATTCCCATGGCGTGCTGGCCACCGGCGGCGGCGCGGTCCTGCGGGAGGCCAACCGCAAGCAGCTGCGGGATCACTTCCACGTGATCTACCTGCGTTCTTCCCCGGAAGATCTGTTCCGGCGCCTGCGCCACGACGTCAAGCGGCCGCTTCTGCAGGTGGCGGATCCGCTCGGCCGCTTGCGCGAGCTGCACGATGCGCGCGACCCGCTCTACCGCGAGACGGCCCACGACGTAGTCGACACCGGGCGCCCGTCGATCGCCATGCTGGTGAACATCATCGTGATGCAGCTCGAGCTTGCCGGCATCGTCGTGCCGGGATCCCGGCCCGAAGAGCCCACGGGCTGAGCTGGCCTGGCTGCAGCGCCTAAACTCGCTGCCATGTCATTGTCCGCACCCTCCGCCACGCCCGAACGCGTCGACATCCAGCTCGGCGAGCGCAGCTATCCCATCCTCATCGGCACCGCCCTGCTGGACGATCCCCAGAGCTTTGCCGTCGTTCCCACCGCTGCCAGCGCGCTGATCGTCAGCAACACCACCGTGGCACCGCTCTACGCCAGCGCCTTGCGCACCGCGCTGGCCGGCCGCTTCCGCACGGTGCACATGCTCGAGCTGCCCGACGGCGAAGTGCACAAGAACCTGCAGACCCTCAACTTGATCTTCGACGCCCTGCTGGGCCACGGCAGCGACCGCAAGACGGTGCTTTTTGCGCTGGGCGGCGGCGTGGTGGGCGACATGACCGGCTTTGCGGCCGCCAGCTACATGCGCGGCGTGCCTTTCGTGCAGGTGCCGACCACGCTGCTGGCGCAGGTCGACTCGTCGGTGGGCGGCAAGACCGCCATCAACCACCCGCTTGGCAAGAACATGATCGGCGCGTTCTACCAGCCGCAGCTCGTGGTGTGCGACCTGGGCACGCTGCAGACCTTGCCGCCGCGTGAGTTGAGCGCGGGCCTGGCCGAAGTCATCAAGTACGGCCCGATCCACGACATGGCGTTCTTCGACTGGATCGAGGCGAATGTCGATGCGCTGGTGGCCCGCGACCCGGCCGCGCTGGCCTACGCGGTCAAGCGCAGCTGCGAGATCAAGGCGCTGGTCGTCGGGCAGGACGAGCGCGAGACCGGCCTGCGCGCCATTCTCAACTTCGGCCACACCTTCGGCCACGCCATCGAGTCGGGCCTCGGCTACGGCGAATGGCTGCACGGCGAAGCGGTCGGTTGCGGCATGGTCATGGCGGCGCACCTGTCGCAGCGGCTGGGCGGCATCGATGCGGCATTCGTCCAGCGGCTCACGCGGCTGATCGAGCGGGCTGGTCTGCCGACCGTCGGCCCCGCGCTGGGTGCCGACCGGTATCTCGAATTGATGCGGGTCGACAAGAAATCCGAAGCCGGCGAGATCCGCTTCGTGGTGATCGACAAGCCGGGCTCAGCCGCGGTCAGCAGCGCGCCCGATGCGCTCGTGCGCGAAGTGCTCGCGCAGTGCTGCCGCGCGGAATGAGCGCAGCGCCAAGGGTGCAGCCATGAACCTCGCGGCCTATGCCTGCCACCCTGCGCGGTCGCGCGGGAGGCGGCATACCGAGCCGCCGGCGCCCACGCGCGATGCCTTCCAGCGCGACCGCGACCGCATCGTGCATTCCACCGCGTTTCGGCGGCTGGTCTACAAGACCCAGGTTTTCCTGAACCATGAGGGCGACCTGTTCCGCACGCGGCTCACTCATTCACTCGAGGTGGCGCAGCTGGGCCGTTCGATCGCGCGGGCCTTGCGAATCAACGAAGACCTGGTCGAGGCCATTGCCCTCGCGCACGATCTCGGCCACACGCCCTTCGGCCATGCCGGACAAGACACGCTCAACGCCTGCATGGAAGGCGAGGGCGGCTTCGAGCACAACCTGCAGAGCCTGCGCGTGGTCGACGCCCTGGAGCTGCGCTATCCGCAATTCGACGGCCTGAATCTCAGCTTCGAGACCCGCGAGGGCATCCTCAAGCATTGCTCTCGCGCAAATGCGGAACGCCTGGAAGCCGCAGAACCCAACGGCGTGGCGCGGCGCTTCCTGGACCGCACGCAGCCGGGGCTCGAAGCGCAGCTCTGCAACCTGGCCGACGCCATTGCCTACAACGCGCACGACATCGACGATGGCGTGCGCTCGGGGCTCATCAGCGTGGAGCAGCTCGGCGAGGTGGATCTGTTCGAGCGCTACCGCTGCGAGGCGCTGGCCGAATATCCCCATCTGGAAGGGCGGCGCGTGCTCTACGAAACGATCCGCCGCATGCTGAGCGCCCAGGTCTACGACGTGATCGATGCCACCCGCGCAGCGATCGAAACGGCGAAGCCGGCCGATGCGGACGGAGTGCGGAACTCCCCGCCGCTCGTCGCGTTCAGCGACACCATGCAGGTGCAGTCCAACGCGCTCAAGGGCTTCTTGTTCCGCAACCTCTATCGGCATCCGCAGGTGAGGCAGACCACCGAGCAGGCGCAGCAGGTGGTGCGGGAGCTGTTCTCCGCCTACCTCGAGCGCCCCGCCGAGATGCCCGGTTCCTATGCCGAGCGCCGCGACCGGCACCGTGCCGTGGCCGACTACATCGCCGGCATGACCGACCGTTTTGCCATGCGCGAGCATGAAAGGCTGACCGGCCGGCGAGGCATTGCATGAGCGCCCGCCCGGCCGTTCCGAAGGGGGCTCGCACCGCAGCCCGTCAGGGCGAAGGTGCTCCGATGAGCGCAACGGCCGTGGTGCCCGCTCGCGTTCCCGCCGCTGCCTTCGCGGTGGTGCTGGGCGGCGTCAGCGCAGCGCTGCACCTGGGCAAGCTGCCGCCCGCTGTGCCGGCGCTTCAGGCTTCGCTCGGCATCGGTCTTGTCGAGGCGGGTTTTCTGCTCTCGCTGGTGCAGGTGGCGAGCATGACGCTGGGGCTCGCGGCCGGGCTGGCAGCCGACACCATCGGCTTGCGCCGCAGCATGCTGACGGGGCTCCTGGTGCTGACGGCGGCCAGCCTGCTCGGCGGCGGCGTGGGCGCCGGCCTTTTCGGCAGCGCGCATGCGGTGCAATGGCTGCTGCTCTTGCGTGCCGTCGAAGGCATCGGCTTTCTCCTGGCGGTCATGCCGGGGCCGGGGCTGATCCGCGCATTGACTCCGGCGGGCGCCGACAAGGCAGCGCTGGGCGTGTGGGGCGCATACATGCCGCTGGGCGTGGCGCTCGCGCTGCTGCTGGGGCCGGCCTTGATCGCCTGGGGCGGATGGGGCGACTGGTGGTGGGCGCTGTCCGCCGTTTCGGCCGCCGCGGCGCTCTGGCTCTGGTCGGCCGTGCCGGCGGACGGGCTTCGTTCCGTTGCGGCAGGCAGCGGCATGCCGGGCGGCTGGTCGTCGCGCCTGCGCGCCACCGTCGGCGCCCGCGCACCCTGGATGGTCGCGTCGAGCTTCGCGGTGTATTCGGCGCAATGGATGGCCGTGATCGGCTTCCTGCCAGCCATCTATGCCGGCGCCGGCGTGCCGGCCGGCTGGAACGCGGTACTCACTGCCATCGCGGCCGCGATGAACATCGTCGGCAACCTGGCGGGCGGACGCTGGCTTCAGCGCGGCATTGCGCCAGAGCGCCTGCTGCAATGGGGCTTCCTGGCGATGGCGCTGGGCGGCGTGGCCGCCTTCGCGCAGGTGGGGCAGGGGGCCGACGCAATCGGCCTGCCGCCAGCGCTGCGCTATGCCGCGGTCTGCGCTTTTTCGCTGGGCGGGGGCATGGTGCCCGCCACCCTGTTCCTGCTCGGAGTTCGCCTGGCGCCGGGGCCCACCACCGTTTCCACGACGGTCGGGCTCATGCAGCAGGCCTCTTCGCTGGGGCAATTCCTGGCGCCACCTGCGGTCGCGTGGGTGGCTCACCGTGTCGGCGGTTGGCACTGGACGTGGGCGGCCACGCTGGCATGCTCGCTGGCCGGCATGGCCATTGCGCGGCGCCTGG
Source organism: Variovorax palleresanus (assembly GCF_051144945.1). Lineage (NCBI taxonomy): Bacteria > Pseudomonadati > Pseudomonadota > Betaproteobacteria > Burkholderiales > Comamonadaceae > Variovorax > Variovorax palleresanus. The sequence continues at coordinate 3,760,467 of NZ_JBJNVP010000002.1, forward strand.
GGCGAATACGCCTGGCGGCGGAGGTGGCATGAGCGGCGCGGCGACAATCGACGCCATTCAGGCCGAAGCCGATACGCGGCGCTGGCTCGAGCGCGCGGTGATCGGGCTCAACCTGTGTCCGTTCGCGAAGGCGGTGCATGTGAAGGCGCAGATCCACTATGCCGTGTACCTGCCTGCCGACGACGCCGCGCTGAGCGACGCTTTGTTGGCAGAGGCCGATGAACTCGCCGCGCTCGATGCCTCCGTGCGCGACACCACCTTGCTGATAGCACCCAACACCTTGGCGGATTTTCTGGACTTCAACGATTTCACGGCGCGCGCCGAACGCAAGCTCGCCCGGGCGGGTTTCGACGGCGTGTTCCAGCTCGCGAGCTTTCATCCGCACTTTCAATTTGCGGGATCGCAGAGCGATGACATCACGAACGCAACCAACCGCGCGCCGTACCCCACGCTGCACCTGCTGCGCGAAGACAGCGTGAGCCGCGCGGTCGAGGCGTTTCCAGAGGCCGAAGCCATCTTCGAGCGCAACATCGAAACGCTCGAAGCATTGGGTCCGCATGGCTGGGCCGCGCTCGACGTGGGCCCAGGGAGCGCCCGATCATGATGAATGCACAAGCGACCAAGGCGGTGAAGACCGCCAAGGCCTCCAAGGCCGAAGCCGAGCTGGCGGAGGTTCTGCGTCCGGGGCAGTCCGTCGAGCTGCTCAAGGAGCTGCACATCCTCACGCGCGAGGGCCGTCTCAACCAGGATTCTCGGCGCAAGCTCAAGCAGGTCTACCACCTGTTCCAGTTCATCGAGCAATTGCTGCGCGAGCTGCCCGGTGGCGGAGCCGAGGCCACGCTGGCCGACCATGGCGCCGGCAAGTCGTACCTCGGCTTCATCATCTACGACCTGTTCTTCCGGGCGCGCCAGGGCGGCCATGTCTATGGCATCGAAACGCGAAGCGAACTGGTCGAGAAGTCGCGGGCATTGGCACGGCAACTCGGCTTCGATCGCATGTCGTTCCTGAACCTCACGGTGGCCGAATCGGCCCAGGCGAGCGAGCTGCCGGAGCGGATCGACGTGGTCACCGCGCTGCACGCCTGCGACACCGCGACCGACGACGCCATCGCCTTCGGGCTCGCGAAGAAGGCGCGCTGCATGGTGCTGGTGCCCTGCTGCCAGGCCGAGGTGGCGGCGTGCCTGCGCGAAACCAAGGCGCTAGCCCTGTCGCGAACGCCCTTGGCCGAACTCTGGCGCCATCCGCTGCACACGCGCGAGATAGGCAGCCAGCTCACCAACGTGCTGCGCTGCCTCTATCTCGAAGCCAATGGCTACAGCGTCACCGTCACCGAACTGGTGGGCTGGGAGCACAGCATGAAGAACGAACTGATCCTGGCGCGCCACACCGGGCAGCGCAAGGCCGCCGCCGCGACGCGGCTCGGCGAGCTGCTGTCGCAATTCGGACTCGATGCCTTGGGCGATACGCGGTTTCGCCTGTCCTGAAAACCCGCGAGAGCGCGCTCGTTCGATTGACGCCATGGCCCGCCTGCCCCGCCTCACGCTCGCCGACATGCCGCACCACGTGATCCAGCGCGGCAACAACCGCCAGGTGATCTTCGTCGACCGCGCGGACCACGAGCGGCTGCTCGGCCTGCTGGCGGACGCGGCCGCGCGCTTTGGCGTGGCACTGCACGCCTACGTGCTGATGGACAACCATTTCCATTTGCTGGCAACGCCCAGCACCACCACCGGGCTGCCGCAGTTCATGCAGGCGGTAGGGCGCAGCTATGTGCGCTACTTCAACGACCGCCACGGCCGCAGCGGCACCCTCTGGGAAGGGCGCTACAGATCGACGCTGATCCAGACCGACCGCTATCTGCTGACCTGCATGGCGTACATCGACCTCAACCCCGTGCGGGCCGGCCTGGTATCCGACGCGCGCGACTTTCCGTGGTCCAGCCACGGGCACTACGCGGGGCTGCGGCACGACAAGCTGCTGACACCGCACCCGCTGTACTGGGAACTCGGCAACACGCCCTTCGCGCGTGAAGCGGCGTATGCGGAGTTGGTGCGCGCCGGTGTGCGGCCTGCCGACCAAGGTGCCCTCACCGAGGCCACTTTGCGGGGATGGGCGGCTGGCGATGCAAATTTTCTCGCGTCGCTTCAAAAATCCACCGAGCGCCGGGTGGCCAAGACCAAGGCCGGGCGTCCGCCTTCCGCCTCCCGTTCCTGATTCGATTGGCGCCTGTTGGGCTGCAGTGGTCGGCCTTTTGCTATTTTTTTTGATATGTCCCTAATTTATTTCTGACAAGAAGACTCAGGATTTAATGGGAATCTGACCCCCAATAAAGTATTTGGCATTCTTTGTGCATCGCAATATCCTTCACATCCCTGCGAAAAACTGATGAAGGAGTGCGCCATGACGACGGCTGCCGAGATCGAACATCTCCAACAACACGGTCTGTATTCCGGTGCCGACGAGCACGATGCCTGCGGCGTCGGCTTCGTGGCGCACATCAAGGGCGAGAAGAGCCATGCCATCGTGCTGCAGGGCCTCAAGATCCTCGAAAACCTGGACCATCGCGGCGCAGTGGGCGCTGACAAGCTGATGGGCGACGGCGCGGGCATCCTGATCCAGCTGCCCGACCATCTGTACCGCGAAGAAATGGCCAAGCAGGGCGTCACGCTGCCGCCGCCCGGCGAATACGGCGTGGGCATGATCTTCCTGCCCAAGGAGCACGCGTCGCGCGAAGCCTGCGAACAAGAGATGGAACGCGCCATCAAGGCGGAAGGCCAGGTGCTGCTGGGCTGGCGCGACGTGCCGGTGAACCGCGACATGCCGATGTCGCCCACCGTGCGCGCCAAGGAGCCGCTGCTGCGCCAGGTGTTCATCGGCCGCGGCAACGACGTGATCGTTCAGGACGCGCTGGAGCGCAAGCTCTACGTGATCCGCAAGACCGCCAGCGCCAACATCCAGCGCCTGAAGCTCAAGCACAGCAAGGAATACTACGTTCCCAGCATGTCGAGCCGCACCGTGGTCTACAAGGGCCTGCTGCTCGCCGACCAGGTCGGCACCTACTACCTCGACCTGCAGGACAAGCGCTGCATCTCGGCCCTCGGCCTCGTGCACCAGCGCTTCTCGACCAACACTTTTCCCGAATGGCCGCTGGCGCACCCGTACCGCTATGTCGCCCACAACGGCGAAATCAACACGGTCAAGGGCAACTACAACTGGATGAAGGCACGCGAAGGCGTGATGTCCTCGCCCGTGCTGGGCGCCGACCTGCAGAAGCTCTACCCCATCAGCTTCGCCGGCCAGTCCGACACCGCCACCTTCGACAACTGCCTCGAGCTGTTGACGATGGCCGGCTACCCCATCAGCCAGGCCGTGATGATGATGATTCCCGAGCCCTGGGAACAGCACGCCACCATGGACCCGCGCCGGCGCGCGTTCTATGAGTACCACGCCGCCATGCTCGAGCCTTGGGACGGCCCGGCCTCCATCGTGTTCACCGACGGCCGCCAGATCGGCGCCACGCTCGACCGCAACGGCCTGCGTCCCTCGCGCTACTGCGTGACCGACGACGACCTGGTCATCATGGCGTCGGAATCGGGCGTGCTGCCCGTGCCCGAGCAGAAGATCGTGCGCAAGTGGCGCCTGCAGCCCGGCAAGATGTTCCTGATCGACCTGGAACAGGGCCGCATGATCGACGACGAGGAGGTCAAGGCCACCCTCGCGAACAGCAAGCCCTACAAGCAGTGGATCGAGAACCTGCGCATCAAGCTCGACAGCGTCAAGGCCGAGCCGGCCGCATCGACGATCAAGGCGCCCGTGAGCCAGGTGGCATTGCTCGACCGCCAGCAGGCTTTCGGCTACACGCAGGAAGACATCAAGTTCCTGATGAGCCCGATGGCGCAAGCCGGCGAAGAGGGCATCGGCTCCATGGGCAACGACAGCCCGCTGGCCGTGCTCTCGAACAAGAACAAGCCGCTCTACAACTACTTCAAGCAGTTGTTCGCGCAAGTGACCAACCCGCCGATCGATCCGATCCGCGAGGCCATCGTGATGTCGCTGGTGTCCTTCATCGGCCCCAAGCCCAACCTCCTGGACATCAACCAGGTCAACCCGCCGATGCGGCTCGAAGTGAGCCAGCCGATCCTCGACTTTGCCGACATGGCGAAGCTGCGCGACATCGGCAAGTACACCCAGGGCAAGTTCAAGAGCTATGCGCTCGACATCACCTACCCGCTCGCCTGGGGCGACGAAGGCGTCGAGGCCAAGCTGGCCTCGCTGTGCGCCGAAGCGGTGGATGCCATCAAGGGCGGCCACAACATCCTGATCGTGAGCGACCGCGGCGTGAGCCCGACGCAGGTCGCGATCCCCGCCGTGCTGGCGCTGTCGGCCGTGCACCAGTACCTGGTGCGTGAGGGCCTGCGCACCACGGCCGGCCTGGTGGTGGAAACCGGCTCGGCGCGCGAGGTGCATCACTTCGGCGTGCTGGCCGGCTACGGTGCCGAAGCCGTGCACCCCTACCTCGCGATGGAAACGCTGGCGGCCATGCATGCCGACCTGCCGGGCGACATGAGCGCGGAGAAGGCGGTCTACAACTACGTCAAGGCCATCGGCAAGGGTCTCTCGAAGATCATGTCGAAGATGGGTGTCAGCACCTACATGAGCTATTGCGGCGCCCAGCTGTTCGAAGCCATCGGCCTCAACACCGAGACGGTGAACAAGTACTTCACCGGCACCGCGAGCCGCGTCGAGGGCATCGGCGTGTTCGAGATTGCCGAGGAAGCCATCCGCATGCACAAGGCGGCATTCGGCGACGACCCGATTCTTTCCAACATGCTCGATGCCGGCGGCGAATACGCCTGGCGCACCCGCGGCGAAGAGCACATGTGGACGCCCGACGCCATCGCCAAGCTGCAGCACAGCACGCGCTCCAACAACTGGAACACGTACAAGGAATACGCGCAGCTCATCAACGACCAGAACCGCCGCCACCTCACGCTGCGCGGCCTGTTCGAGTTCAAGATCGATCCCGCCAAGGCCATCCCGGTCGACGAGGTCGAGTCCGCTGCCGAAATCGTCAAGCGCTTTGCCACCGGTGCGATGTCGCTCGGCTCGATCAGCACCGAGGCGCACGCCACGCTCGCCATTGCCATGAACCGCATCGGCGGCAAGAGCAACACGGGCGAGGGCGGCGAAGACCCGGCGCGCTACCGCAACGAGCTCAAGGGCATCCCGATCAAGCAGGGCGATACGCTCAAGAGCGTGATCGGCGCGGCCAACGTCGAGGTCGACCTGCCGCTCAAGGACGGCGACTCGTTGCGTTCGCGCATCAAGCAGGTGGCTTCGGGCCGCTTCGGCGTCACGGCCGAATACCTGCATTCGGCCGACCAGATCCAGATCAAGATGGCGCAAGGCGCCAAGCCCGGCGAAGGCGGCCAGCTGCCCGGCGGCAAGGTCACCGAATACATCGGCAAGCAGCGCTATGCGGTGCCGGGCGTGGGCCTGATCTCGCCGCCGCCGCACCACGACATCTATTCCATCGAAGACCTGGCGCAGCTGATCCATGACCTGAAGAACGCCGCGCCGCATGCCAGCATCAGCGTCAAGCTGGTGAGCGAAATCGGCGTGGGCACCATCGCGGCCGGCGTGGCCAAGTGCAAGAGCGACCACGTGGTGATCGCGGGCCATGACGGCGGCACGGGCGCATCGCCCTGGTCGTCGATCAAGCACGCGGGCAGCCCGTGGGAAATCGGCCTGGCCGAAACGCAGCAGACGCTGGTGCTCAACCGCCTGCGCAGCCGCATCCGCGTGCAGGCCGACGGCCAGATGAAGACCGGCCGCGACGTCGCCATCGGCGCGCTGCTGGGCGCGGACGAATTCGGCTTTGCCACCGCGCCGCTGGTGGTTGAAGGCTGCATCATGATGCGCAAGTGCCACCTCAACACCTGCCCGGTGGGCGTGGCCACGCAAGACCCGATCCTGCGCAAGAAGTTCTCGGGCAAGCCCGAGCACGTCGTCAACTACTTCTTCTTCGTGGCCGAAGAAGTGCGCCAGATCATGGCCCAGCTCGGCATCCGCAAGTTCGACGACCTGATCGGCCGCGCCGACCTGCTCGACATGCGCAAGGGCATCGAGCACTGGAAGGCTTCGGGCCTGGACTTCAGCCGCCTGTTCGCGCTGCCCATCGTGCCGGCCGACGTACCGCGCTACCACGTCGAGAACCAGGACCATGGTCTCGAGCGTGCGCTCGACGTCAAGCTCATCGAGAAGTCGCGCCCGGCGATCGAGCGCGGTGAGAAGGTGCAGTTCATCGAGGTGGCGCGCAACGTCAACCGCTCGGTGGGCGCCATGCTGTCGGGCGCGCTGACCAAGGTGCATCCGCAAGGCCTGCCCGACGACTCGATCCGCATCCAGCTCGAAGGCACGGGCGGCCAGTCGTTCGGCGCCTTCCTGGCGCGCGGCATCACGCTCTACCTGATCGGCGATGCCAACGACTACACCGGCAAGGGCCTCTCGGGCGGCCGCGTGGTGGTGCGCCCGAGCCTCGACTTCCGCGGAGAAGCGGCGCGCAACACCATCGTCGGCAATACGGCGCTTTACGGTGCGACCACCGGTGAAGCGTATCTTTGCGGCGTGGCCGGCGAACGCTTCGCGGTGCGCCTGTCGGGTGCCACGGCCGTCATCGAAGGCACCGGTGACCACGGCTGCGAATACATGACCGGCGGTACGGTCGCGGTGCTCGGCAAGACGGGACGCAACTTCGCGGCCGGCATGAGCGGCGGCGTGGCTTTCGTCTACGACGAAGACGGCCAGTTCGCCACGCGCTGCAATCTCTCGATGGTGTCGCTCGACAAGGTGCTGACCTCGGCCGAGCAGTTGGCAAGCGTGCACCGCAAGATCTGGCACGGCGGCGAAACCGACGAGGCCCAGCTCAAGAAGCTGCTCGAAGAGCATCACCGCTGGACCGGCAGCAAGCGCGCGCGCGAACTGCTCGACAACTGGGCCGTGTCGCGCACCAAGTTCGTCAAGGTGTTCCCGAACGAATACAAGCGCGCGCTCGCCGAGCTGCACGACCGCAAGGTCGAACTCACGAGCAGCGGCAACAACGCGCACGTGGGCCTTGAGCCGCACGCGCTGGCTCCCGCACCGCAGACGTCGCCGGCTTCGGTCTGAGCGCCCACGAGAACGCAGAGAGAAAAAGGACATCACGATGGGAAAGATCACCGGCTTCATGGAGCATGAGCGCGTCGAAGAGGGCTACAAGCCCGCCTCCGAGCGCGTCAAGCACTACAAGGAATTCGTTGTCGGCCTGACGGTCGAGCAGGCCGAGGTGCAGGGCGCACGCTGCATGGATTGCGGCACGCCGTTTTGCAACAGCGGCTGCCCGGTCAACAACATCATTCCGGACTTCAACGACCTCGTGTACCGCAACGACTGGCAGAACGCCTTCGCGGTGCTCGACTCGACCAACAACTTTCCGGAGTTCACCGGCCGCATCTGCCCCGCGCCCTGCGAAGCGGCCTGCGTGCTCAACGTGAACGACGACCCGGTCGGCATCAAGTCGCTGGAACACGCGATCATCGATCGCGCCTGGGACGAAGGCTGGGTGGCGCCTCGCGTTGCCAAGCACAAGACCGGCAAGAAGGTGGCCGTGGTGGGTTCGGGCCCGGCCGGCATGGCCGCGGCGCAGCAACTCGCGCGTGCCGGCCACGACGTGACGCTGTTCGAGAAGAACGACCGCATCGGCGGCCTGCTGCGCTACGGCATCCCCGACTTCAAGATGGAGAAGACGCACATCGACCGCCGCGTCGAGCAGATGAAGGCCGAAGGCGTGACCTTCCGCACCGGCGTGATCGTCGGCGCCGCGAAAGACCCGCTGGGCAAGGGCTCCAAGGTAACCAACCTCGCCAAGGAAACTGTCACGCCGGAACAACTGCAGAAAGAGTTCGACGCCGTGGTGCTCACGGGCGGTGCCGAGCAGTCGCGTGACCTGCCGGTGCTGGGCCGCGACCTCGACGGCATTCACTTTGCCATGGAGTTCCTGCCGCAGCAGAACCGCGTCAACGCGGGCGACAAGGTCAAGGGCCAACTGCGCGCCGACGGCAAGCACGTCATCGTCATCGGCGGCGGCGACACCGGCTCCGACTGCGTGGGCACCAGCAACCGCCATGGCGCAGCCAGCGTCACGCAGTTCGAACTGATGCCGCAGCCACCCGAGGAAGAAAACCGTCCGCTGACCTGGCCCTACTGGCCGATCAAGCTGCGCACCAGCTCCAGCCATGAAGAAGGCTGCGAGCGCGAGTTCGCCATCTCCACCAAGGAATTCATCGGCGAAAAGGGCAAGGTCACCGGCCTCAAGACCGTCCGCGTGGAGTGGAAGGACGGCAGGATGCAGGAAGTGGCCGGCAGCGAGCAGATCCTCAAGGCCGACCTCGTGCTGCTGGCCATGGGCTTCGTGAGCCCGGTGGCCAACGTGCTCGATGCCTTCGGTGTCGAGAAGGACGCACGTGGCAACGCCAAGGCCACGGTCGATTTCATCGGCGGCTACGTTACCAATGTGCCCAAGGTGTTTGCCGCTGGTGACATTCGCCGCGGCCAGTCGCTCGTCGTGTGGGCGATTCGCGAGGGGCGCCAGGCGGCGCGCTCCGTGGATGAATTCTTGATGGGTTTTAGCGACTTACCTCGCTGAATTTTGTTTCAGTTTGGCGGAGGCCCCCCACGGCCCCGCTATCATTCGCGGAAACCGCATGCCGGGATGCCTGAGAAGGCGCCCGGCTTTTTTATTGAGATGGACCCAGCCGCACTGCCACACCCTTTTGTAGAGTTTCGCGACGTTTCGTTCGGCTACGGCGCGCGCGCGATCCTCGACCGGGTGTCGTTCGCGGTCCCGCGCGGCAAGGTCACTGCGTTGATGGGCGCCTCGGGCGGCGGCAAGACCACCGTGCTGCGGCTCATTGGCGGGCAGCAGCGGGCGCAGCACGGCGAGGTTCTTTTCGACGGCCGCGATGTCGGCAAACTCGACGCCGCCGGCCTGTATCTGGCGCGGCGCCGCATGGGCATGCTGTTCCAGTTCGGTGCCTTGTTCACCGACATGAGCGTGTTCGACAACGTCGCCTTTCCGCTGCGCGAGCACACGCAGCTCTCGGAAGCGCTGGTGCGGGACATCGTGCTCATGAAGCTCGACGCGGTCGGTTTGCGCGGCGCGCGCGACCTGATGCCCAGCGAAGTTTCAGGCGGCATGGCGCGTCGCGTCGCCTTGGCACGCGCCATTGCGCTGGACCCCGACCTCGTCATGTATGACGAGCCGTTTGCCGGCCTGGACCCGATTTCCCTGGGCACGGCGGCACGGCTGATTCGCCAGTTGAACGACACGCTCGGGCTGACCAGCATCGTGGTGTCGCACGACCTCGAAGAAACCTTCCGCATTGCGGATCACGTGATCATCCTGGCCAACGGCGGCATCGCCGCGCAGGGCACGCCGAGCGAGGTGCGCGAAAGCGCCGATCCGCTGGTGCATCAGTTCGTGAACGCGCTGCCCGACGGGCCCGTGCATTTTCACTACCCGGTCGTCGGCATTGAAGAAGATTTCGGCAATGAAGGGGGGCGGACATGAGCGCAGCGCTGGGCCGCCCCGAGCAAGCGAAGGCCCCCTCGGGGGGCAGCGAGGACACGAAGTGCCGAGAGTGGGGGCAGATATGAGCTGGTTGAAGCCCGCTGATGCCGGATTTGCCGTGCGCAGCAAACTGGCCGACCTCGGTTATGGCGCCAAGCTTTTCCTGCGCCTCCTGGTACAGGGGGCACAAAGCTTGCGTCGCTTCGGGCTGGTACGCGACCAGATCCATTTCCTGGGCAACTACTCGCTCGCCATCATCGCGGTGTCCGGTCTTTTCGTCGGTTTCGTGCTGGGTCTGCAGATGTATTACGCGCTGCAGCGCTACGGTTCTTCCGAGGCTTTGGGCCTCTTGGTCGCCTTGAGCCTGGTGCGGGAACTCGGGCCGGTCGTGGCCGCCTTGCTCTTCACCGGGCGCGCGGGCACGTCCCTGACTGCGGAGATCGGACTCATGAAGGCCGGCGAGCAGCTCAGTGCCATGGAGATGATGGCGGTCGACCCGGTGCAGCGCATTCTGGCGCCGCGCTTCTGGGCCGGCGTCATCACCATGCCGCTGCTGGCGGCGGTGTTCAGCGCCGTCGGCATCATGGGCGGCTACGTGGTCGGCGTGCTGATGCTGGGTGTGGACCCGGGGGCGTTCTGGGGCCAGATGCAGGGCGGTGTCGACGTGTGGCGCGACGTGGGCAACGGCGTGATCAAGAGCATCGTGTTCGGTTTCACCGTGACCTTCATTGCGCTGCTGCAGGGCTACGTGGCACAGCCGACCCCCGAAGGCGTGTCGCGTGCCACCACGCGCACCGTGGTGATGGCGTCGCTTTCGGTGCTCGGCCTCGACTTCCTGTTGACCGCCATGATGTTCAGTATTTGAAGGAGCTCCGCTCCAATCGTTCTAGAGAGTGCAAACCATGCAACGTTCCAATAGCGACATCTGGGTCGGCCTGTTCGTCCTGATCGGCGGCGCGGCACTGCTGTTCCTCGCGCTGCAGTCGGCCAACCTGCTGAGCCTGAGCTTCCAGAAGACCTACAACGTCACCGCCCGCTTCGACAATATCGGCGGACTCAAGCCGCAAACCGCAGTCAAGAGCGCTGGCGTGGTGGTCGGACGTGTGGAATCCATCTCGTTTGACGACAAATCCTTTCAGGCCCGCGTGACGCTGGCTTTGCAAAACCGTTACAGTTTTCCCAAGGACAGCTCGCTCAAGATCTTGACCAGTGGTTTGCTCGGCGAGCAGTACATCGGGATCGAGCCGGGTGCCGAGGAGAAGAGTCTGCAAGCCGGCGACACCATCACCGCGACCCAATCGGCCGTGGTGCTGGAAAACCTGATCAGCCAGTTCCTCTATAGCAAGGCCGCCGAAGGAAGCAATACGCCTTCGACGCCGGGAACAGCCAACAAGAAATGAAAACCAGTCTTTTTTCGTCCATTGCTATCAAGAAGGTAGCAAACTCCGCCCGCGTGGTGGGCGCTGTAGCAACTTTTGTGCTGCTTGCAGGCTGCGCGAGCGGCCCCCACGCCAATCCGGCCGATCCGTTCGAGCCGTTCAATCGCGGCGTCACCCGCTTCAACGACACGGTCGACGACGCGGTGCTGGTGCCCGTGGCCACGGCCTACACGCGCGTGCTACCTTCCATGGTGCGCACCGGCGTGAGCAACTTCTTCGGCAACCTGGGCGACGTCTGGAGCTTTGCCAACAGCGTGGCCCAGCTCAAGCTGCAGAACAGTGCCGAGACCTTCATGCGGGTCAACGTGAACACCTTCTTCGGGCTGGGCGGCCTGCTCGACGTGGCCACCGAAGCCGGCATCGATCGCCATGAGGAAGATTTCGGCCAGACGCTCGGCCGCTGGGGCGTGGGTGCCGGCCCGTACGTCGTGCTGCCTGTTTTTGGCCCCTCGACCCTGCGCGACACCGCGGCATTGCCGGTCGACCGTGCCGGCGGCATCGTCTCGAACATGAACGACGTGGCCTGGCGCAATTCGCTGTCGTTCCTGGAAGCTGTCGATACACGCGCAAAGTACCTGCGCGCCGGCCGCCTGCTCGACGACGCGGCACTCGACAAATACACCTTCACGCGCGACGCTTTCCTGCAACACCGCCGCAACGACGTCTACGACGGCAATCCGCCCGACGACGAAGGCGGCAAGTAAGGGGCCGGGGTGATGGCGGCCGGTAGAAAAGCTTTTGCTTGCATCCGGTTTCAAGGCTTCACCTGTGCTTCAGGAACCCGGTCGGCGTGGAACCCGTCGAACACGTTCTTTCCAGGAGCCGCGTCGATCTATCGCGTGTCTCCTGCCGATTTCAAAAATTTAAGGGAATTGCCATGAACAACAATATCTTGCAACGACGCGGCTTTGGCCGCCTGGTACTGGCCAGCGCACTCCTTTTCGGCGCTGCCACCGCTTTCGTGCGCCCGGCCCTCGCGGCCGACGAAGCGCCTGACGCGCTGGTGAAGCGCCTGTCGACCGACGTGCTCGAAACCATCAAGGCCGACACCTCCATCAAGTCGGGCGACGTCAGCAAGATCATGGTGCTGGTCGACAGCAAGATCATGCCCAACGTCAACTTCCAGCGCATGACGGCTTCCGCCGTGGGCCCGGCATGGCGCCAGGCCACGCCGGAGCAGCAAAAGAGGCTGCAGGAAGAATTCAAGACCCTGCTGGTTCGTACCTATGCGGGCGCGCTCGACCAGGTGAGCGACCAGACCGTCACGGTTCGTCCGTTCCGCGGTTCGCCGGAAGACACCGAAGTGCTGGTGCGCACCGAGGTCAAGGGCCGCGGCGACCCGGTCCAGCTCGACTACCGCCTCGAGAAGACGCCCGGCCAGGGCGGCGGCTGGAAGGTCTACAACCTCAATGTCCTGGGCGTCTGGCTGGTCGACACTTACCGCACGCAGTTCGCGCAGGAAATCAACGCCCGCGGCATCGACGGGCTGATTGCCGCGCTGGCCGCGCGCAACAAGGGCAACAACGGCAAGAGCTGACGCCATGCTGGTGCTGCCGACCAAACTCACCCACGACGATGCCCCGGCCTGCATGCGCATGCTGCAGCAGGGGTTGAAGGGACAGACCGACACCTCCACCGTCGTGGACGCCAGCGCCCTGACGCAGTTCGATTCCTCGGCGCTGGCGGTGTTGCTGGAGTGCCGGCGTGAATCGAGCGCGCTTGGCCGCGGCTTTGCCGTGAAGGGGCTTTCCCCCCGGCTGCGCGAGCTTGCTGCCCTGTACGGCATCGCCGGCCTCCTGCCGGCCGCACCCTGAGGGCGGGTGGCCCCGGCGGGCGCCGCGTCAGGGCATCCCGGCGCCGCCCAGCGGCTTGTAACGCAGGCCCGTAAAATCGCCGGCTCTCATGCCCGCGATCTCATTCCAATCGGTCTCCAAGACCTACCCTCCCTCCAGACAGCAACGGGCCCAAGGCAAGCAGGGCCTGCGCGCCGTCGACGAGGTCAGCTTCCAGATCGAGCCGGGCGAGTTCTTCGGCTTGCTCGGCCCCAATGGCGCGGGCAAGACCACGCTCATCAGCATGCTGGCCGGCCTGTCCCGTCCTACGGCCGGCGCGATCAGCGTCCACGGCTTCGACGTGCAGCGCGACTATGCCGAGGCCCGGCGCCAGCTCGGCATCGTGCCGCAGGAGCTGGTGTTCGACCCCTTCTTCAATGTGCGCGAATCGCTGCGCATCCAGTCGGGCTACTTCGGCATCAAGAACAACGAGCCCTGGATCGACGAGCTGCTGCAAAGCCTCGGCCTGGCCGACAAGGCCACGGCCAACATGCGCCAGCTGTCGGGGGGCATGAAGCGCCGCGTGCTCGTGGCGCAGGCGCTGGTCCACAAGCCGCCGGTCATCGTGCTCGACGAGCCGACCGCCGGGGTCGACGTCGAACTTCGCCAGACGCTCTGGCAGTTCGTCGCCAGGCTCAACAAAGAGGGCAGCACCGTGCTACTCACCACGCACTACCTCGAGGAAGCCGAGGCGCTGTGCAGCCGCATCGCGATGCTCAAGCAGGGCCGCGTGATTGCGCTGGACCGCACCAGCGAACTGCTGAAATCGGCCACCAGCAACGTGCTGCGCTTCAAGACCGACGCCATGCTGCCGTGGGCCATTGCCCAGCATGCGCGAATTACCGGACGCATCGTGCAGCTGCCGGCGCAGAACGCCCATGAAGTCGAACAATTGCTGGCCGCGATCCGCGAAGCCGGCGTCGCGGTGGAAGACGTGGAAATGCGCAAGGCCGATCTGGAAGACGTGTTCATCGACCTGATGGCGGGCGAGCAGACGCCGTTGGAGGTCTCGCGATGATGGCGGTTACTGGTTGGCGCGCGCTGCTCTACAAGGAAACGCTGCGCTTCTGGAAGGTCGGCTTCCAGACCGTCGGTGCGCCGGTGCTCACCGCGCTGCTGTATTTGATGGTGTTCGGCCACGTGCTCGAAGACCACGTGAAGGTCTACGGTTCGGTCGGCTACACCGCCTTCCTCGTGCCGGGCCTGGTGATGATGAGCGTGCTGCAGAACGCCTTTGCCAACAGCTCTTCGTCGATCATCCAGAGCAAGATCATGGGCAATCTGGTGTTCGTGCTGCTCACGCCGCTGTCGCACTGGGGCTGGTTCTTCGCCTATGTGGGCTCGTCGGTCATTCGCGGGCTGGCCGTGGGGCTCGGCGTGTTCCTGGTCACCATGTTCTTTGCGATGCCGAGCTTCGTTGCACCGCTCTGGATCCTCGTGTTCGCGCTGCTGGGCTCCGCAATGCTGGGCACGCTGGGGCTCATCGCAGGCCTGTGGGCCGAGAAATTCGACCAGATGGCGGTGTTCCAGAACTTCCTGATCATGCCCATGACCTTTCTCTCGGGCGTTTTCTATTCGATCGGATCGCTCCCCCCGTTCTGGCAGGGCGTGAGCCACCTGAACCCGTTCTTCTACATGATCGACGGCTTTCGCTACGGCTTCTTTGGCGTGAGCGACGCCTCGCCCTGGCTCAGCCTGGGCATCGTCGGCGCCGCCTGGCTGGCCGTGAGCGCCATCGCCGTCCATTTGCTGAGAATCGGCTACAAAATCAGAGGCTGAAAGGCCCTTTCAAATCCCATGACCGCCGAAGAACTCCAGGCCTTGATCCAGTCCCACCTCCCGTGCGAGCACATCTCGCTGGAGGGTGACGGCCGACACTGGTACGCCACCATCGTCTCGGCCGAATTCGAGGGCAAGCGCGCCATTCAGCGCCACCAGCGGGTCTACGCCACCCTGGGTGCGAAAATGCATACCGACGAGGTGCATGCGCTCTCGATGAAAACCTACACCCCCGCCGAATGGGCGGCGATCGACAAGTAAGTAACTGGCGGCCGAAGCGGCCCTAAATTCGCTGGATTCCTGATGGACAAACTTCTGATTCGCGGCGGGCGCCGGCTTCGCGGCGAGGTACTCATTTCCGGCGCCAAGAATGCCGCGCTGCCTGAGCTGTGCGCCGCGCTGCTCACCGACCAGCCCGTGACGCTGCACAACGTCCCCCGCCTGCAGGACGTGTCGACCATGCTCAAGCTGGTGCGCAACATGGGCGTGACCGCCGAGCGCGACCACAACGGCACGGTGCAACTCAATGCGGGCGACCTCAGCAACCCCGAGGCGCCCTACGAGCTGGTGAAGACCATGCGCGCTTCGGTGCTGGCGCTGGGCCCGCTGCTGGCGCGCTTCGGCCATGCCAAGGTGTCGCTGCCGGGCGGCTGTGCCATCGGCTCGCGGCCGGTCGACCAGCACATCAAGGGCTTGCAGGCCATGGGTGCCGAGATCGCGGTCGAGCACGGCTACATGATCGCCAGCCTGCCGGCGGGCCGCACTCGCCTGAAGGGCGCGCGCATCCTGACCGACATGGTCACCGTCACCGGCACCGAGAACTTCCTGATGGCCGCCGCGCTGGCCGAGGGCGAGACGCTGCTCGAAAACGCCGCGCAGGAGCCCGAGATCGTCGACCTGGCCGAAATGCTGATCCGCATGGGCGCGAAGATCGAAGGCCACGGCACCAGCCACATCCGCGTGCAGGGCGTCGAAAAATTGCACGGCTGCGAGCACGCCGTGGTGGCCGACCGCATCGAGGCCGGCACTTTCCTTTGCGCCGTTGCGGCCACGGGCGGCGAGGTGTTCCTGCGCCACGCACGAGCCGACCACATGGACGCGGTGATCGACAAGCTGCGTGAAGCCGGCTGCACGGTGACGCCGGAAGAGGGCGGCGTGCGCATCAGCTCCAAGGCCCCGGCCTGCGAGCACCTCAAGGCGCAGAGCTTCAGCACCACCGAATACCCTGGCTTCCCGACCGACATGCAGGCCCAGTTCATGGCGCTGAACGTGATCGCGCGCGGGGCCTCCATGGTGACCGAAACCATCTTCGAGAACCGCTTCATGCACGTGAACGAGATGGTGCGCCTGGGTGCCACGATCCATGTCGAGGGCAAGGTGGCGATGGTCGAGGGTGTCCAGCAGCTGTCGGGCGCCACCGTGATGGCCACCGACCTGCGCGCCTCCGCCAGCCTCGTCATTGCCGGGCTCGTGGCCGACGGCGAGACGCTGGTCGACCGCATCTACCACCTGGATCGCGGCTACGACCGCATGGAAGCCAAGCTGCGCGGCCTGGGCGCCGACATCGAACGGGTTTCGGGAACCGCCGCATGATCACATTGGCATCACAGGAGTCGCAATCGTGATCACGCTTGCTCTGTCCAAAGGCCGCATCTTCGAAGAGACGATGCCCCTGCTGGCCGCGGCCGGCATCGAGGTCACCGAAGACCCCGAAAAATCGCGCAAGCTGATTCTCGCGACCACGCGGCCCGACGTGCGCGTGGTGCTGGTGCGCGCCTCCGACGTGCCCACCTATGTGCAGTATGGCGGCGCCGACCTCGGCGTGACCGGCTCCGACGTGCTGCTCGAGCACGGCAACCAGGGCCTGTACCAGCCGCTCGACCTGCGCATTGCGGCCTGCCGCCTCAGCGTGGCCGTGCGCGCCGACTACGACTACGCGTCGGCCGTGAAGCAGGGCTCGCGCCTCCGGGTCGCGACCAAGTACGTGGGCCTGGCGCGTGAATTTTTCGCGAGCAAGGGCGTGCACGTCGACCTGATCAAGCTCTACGGCAGCATGGAGCTCGCGCCGCTTACCGGCCTTGCCGATGCCATCGTCGACCTGGTCTCGACCGGCAACACGCTCAGGGCCAACCATCTGGTCGAGGTCGAACGCATCATGGACATCAGCGCCCGTCTGGTCGTCAACCAGGCCGCGCTCAAGCTCAAGCGCGAGCCGATCCGCCGCATCATCGACGCCTTCGCCTCCGCCATTCCCGCGGCAGCCACGCCCTGAGTTCTTCACCGCAGCGCCATGACACTGAAAGCAGCACCCATCCGCCTCTCCACGGCTTCAGCCGGCTTCGACGCTGAATTCAAGGCGCGGCTGCATTGGTCCGCTGATGCGGATGCGGCCATCGAGAAGGTGGTGGCCGACATCCTGGCCGATGTGCAGAAGCGCGGCGACGATGCGGTGCTGGAGTACACCAACCGCTTCGACAAGCTCGATGCGAAGACACTGCCGGAACTGGAGCTGACGCAGGCCGAACTCAAGGCCGCGTTCGATTCGCTGCCTGCCGCGCAGCGCGATGCGCTCGAATCTGCGGCCCGCCGTGTGCGCAGCTATCACGAAGCCCAGAAGAAGGCGAGCGGCGAGAGCTGGAGCTACCGCGATGCCGACGGCACGCTGCTCGGCCAGAAGGTCACGCCGCTCGATCGTGTCGGCATCTACGTGCCGGGCGGCAAGGCGGCCTATCCGTCGAGCGTGCTGATGAACGCGATCCCGGCGCACGTCGCGGGCGTCGGCGAGATCGTCATGGTCGTGCCCACGCCCAAAGGGGAAAAGAACCCGCTCGTGCTCGCAGCCGCCTACGTGGCCGGCGTCACCCGCGCCTTCACCATCGGCGGCGCGCAGGCCGTGGCCGCACTGGCCTACGGCACCGCCACCGTCCCGGCAGTGGACAAGATCACAGGCCCCGGCAACGCCTACGTCGCCGCCGCCAAGCGCCGCGTGTTCGGCACCGTGGGCATCGACATGATCGCGGGCCCGAGCGAAATCCTCGTCCTGGCCGATGGCACCACGCCGCCCGATTGGGTGGCGATGGACCTGTTCAGCCAGGCCGAGCACGACGAGCTCGCGCAGAGCATCCTGCTGTGCCCCGACGCGGCCTATATCGATCGCGTGCAGGCCGAAATCGATCGCCTGCTGCCCACCATGCCGCGCGCCGAAATCATCGCGGCCTCGCTCAATGGCCGTGGCGCGTTGATCCACACGAAGAGCATGGAAGAGGCCTGCGAGATCAGCAACCGCATCGCGCCTGAGCACCTCGAAGTGAGCAGCAGTGAGCCGCAGCGTTGGGAGCCCTTGCTGCGCCATGCCGGCGCGATCTTTCTTGGTGCCTTTACCAGCGAAAGCCTTGGCGATTACTGCGCTGGGCCGAATCACGTGCTGCCGACCAGCGGCACGGCGCGCTTCTCGAGCCCGCTGGGCGTCTACGATTTCCAGAAGCGTTCGAGCCTGATCGAAGTGAGCGAAGCCGGCGCACAGGTACTAGGCCCCATCGCGGTGACGCTTGCCGAAGGCGAGGGCCTGCAGGCGCACGCCGAAGCCGCGCGAATGCGCTTGCATAAGATCTGAGACTTTACAAAAACCGCTTCGGGGAGGAGCCAGCCAGATGATTCACCGTCTATACAGCAGGTCGCGTTTTTTCAGATTCGCCGCAGGCCTCGTTGCAGGCGCAGCCTTGCTCGCCGCTTGCAGCCAGATGCCGCAGGCGCCGCGCAACGAGTCGGCCGCCTTGTCCGCAACGCCCAGCGTCGCCGCCGCCGCCGCCGCGCCCGCACCGGCACAGCTCGGCACCCAGTGGGGCGAGGGCATCGAGTCGAAGACCCGCGCGGTCAGCGCCAAGCGGCTGTCCGCGCAGCCTGACGAAGTGGCCTCGCTGGGCTACAACGACGCGGCCAGCGTGCGTCGCGACGCGGGCCACAATCCCGAGCGCCGGCTCAACCTGCTGCTGGCCCAGGGCGATGTCGAATGGTCGGTGCTCGACGAGACCGACCGCCCCCTGCCGATGCAGCGCGCGCGCCGCAGCGCCGACATGTTCCGCCTCGCCGGCATCGAAGGCGCGCGCTACACGCTGCGCTTTCGCAATCTCAGCGACCGAAGCTACGAAGTGATCG
Organism: Variovorax palleresanus; assembly: GCF_051144945.1. Taxonomy (NCBI): domain Bacteria; kingdom Pseudomonadati; phylum Pseudomonadota; class Betaproteobacteria; order Burkholderiales; family Comamonadaceae; genus Variovorax; species Variovorax palleresanus. Next base: position 3,779,280 of record NZ_JBJNVP010000002.1, read on the forward strand.
CCACGGTCGACGGCCTCGACGTGCTGAATGGCAAGCCCGGCAGCCTGCGCAATGGCGGCTATGTGTTGCGTCCGCAGCAGGTGCTCGACATCGAAGGCTTCCGCAAGAGCCAGAGCGAGGTCGCTGCCTTCCGCTTCGCCGCACCGGGCCGTGCCTATGCGGCGAACACCGAAGCCGGCGACGTGCGCAACATCGGCGTGATCGGCGCCGCATTGTTCGAGCTCGAGCAGCCCGAGGCGCCACGCCGCCCGCGCCGCGACGCCACGCCGCCGCAGCCCAGCGCCTTTCCGGCCGACGCCTCGTACGCGCCGCCGCCGCGCTATCGCAAGTGACGCCATGAGCCGTGCTGCCGTCCTGCTGCTGCTGCCGCGCCTGCCGGTGCTGTTGTTCGCACTGGCGGCCGGTGCCGGTGCGCAGGCGATGAGCATCCGCGAACTGCGGCTGCTCGAAGCCAACGAGAAGGACGGCAAGGCGTACGCGAGCTACTACCTCGTCGGCGTGCTCGAGGGCTTGCGCGAAGGCGTGGAAGCATCGCAGCGCAACGGCCAGAAGCCGATCTTCTGCGTCGAAGGCCGCCGCATCGAGCCATCGATGGCGCGCTCCCTTTATCAAACCGAGCTGACGCGCAACGCCGACAGCTATGAAGCCGACATGCCCGTGCAACTGGTCATGTCCGGCGCCCTTAAAAACAGCTTCCGCTGCACCCGATGACAACTTCTTCCACCGTCCGCCCGATCGATCGCATCCGCTCCGATGTGCAGTCCATGCATGCCTATGCGGTGCAGGACGCACGCGGCTTCGTCAAGCTCGACGCCATGGAGAACCCGTTCGGCCTGCCGCCCGCGTTGCAGGCCGAGCTGGGCGCCCGGCTCGGCGCGCTGGCGCTCAACCGCTATCCCGGTGAGCGGGGCAGCGATCTGAAGCGCGCACTGGCCGCGCACGCGCACATGCCCGAAGGCTTTGCGCTGATGCTGGGCAACGGCTCCGACGAGCTCATCTCGCTCCTGGCCATTGCCTGCGACGTGCCCGGCGCCACGGTTCTTGCGCCCGTGCCCGGTTTCGTGATGTACGCCATGAGCGCCAAGCTGCAGGGCCTGCGCTTCGTTGGCGTGCCGCTCACGGCCGACTTTGAACTCGACGAAGCCGCCATGCTCGCCGCCATCGCGCGGGAGAAGCCGGCCATCGTGTATCTGGCCTATCCGAACAATCCCACCGCCAACCTCTGGGACGACGCCGCGGTCGAAAAGATCGTGCAGGCCCAGGGCGAGCAGGGCGGCCTGGTGGTGATCGACGAGGCCTACCAGCCCTTCGCCGCCAAGAGCTATATCGACCGCATCGCACGGCACGGCCATGTGCTCCTGATGCGCACGCTCAGCAAGTTGGGCCTGGCCGGCATCCGCCTTGGCTACCTCATGGGCCCGGCCGCGCTGATCGCCGAGATCGACAAGGTCCGCCCGCCCTACAACGTCAGCGTGCTCAACTGCGAATGCGCGCTCTTCGCGCTCGAGCACGCCGAGGTGTTCGAAGCCCAGGCGAGGCAGATCCGCGAGGAGCGCCATCGCCTCATGATGGGACTGGGCCGCCTTTCGGGCGTCAAGGTGTGGCCGAGCGACGCCAACATGATCCTCGTGCGCGTTCCGGATGCCGCCAAGACCTTCGAGGGCATGAAGGCCCGCGGCATACTGGTGAAGAACGTTTCTAAAATGCACGAACTGCTGGCAAATTGCCTGCGCCTCACCGTCGGAACGGCCGACGAGAATGCGCGGATGTTCGCGGCACTCGAAGCCTCACTATGACCACCCCCCAAACAGCCGACACGGGCACCGCTGCGCGCACCGCATCGGTCACGCGCAACACCGCCGAAACGAAGATCACCGTCAGCGTCAACCTCGACGGCACGGGCCGCGCCAGGCTCTCCACCGGCATCGGCTTTTTCGACCACATGCTCGACCAGATCGCCCGCCACGGGCTGATCGATCTCGAGATCGATTGCCAGGGCGACCTGCACATCGACGGCCACCACACCGTGGAAGACGTGGGCATCACTCTCGGCCAGGCGGTTGCCAAGGCCGTGGGCGACAAGAAGGGCATCTGCCGCTACGGGCATGCCTACGTGCCGCTCGACGAGGCGCTGAGCCGCGTCGTCATCGATTTCTCGGGCCGCCCGGGCCTGGAGATGCACGTGCCTTTCACGAGCGGCATGATCGGCACCTTCGACAGCCAGCTCACCTACGAATTCTTCCAGGGCTTTGCCAACCACGCATTCGTCACGCTGCACATCGACAACCTCAAGGGCGTCAATGCGCACCACCAGTGCGAAACGGTGTTCAAGGCTTTTGCACGCGCGCTGCGCGGCGCGCTCGAACTCGACCCACGCTCCGTGGGCGTCATTCCCTCGACCAAGGGTTCGCTCTGAATTCCTCCAGCGAACAGCTATGAAATCTGTAGCAAATACCGTCGCGGTCGTCGACTACGGCATGGGCAATCTCCGCTCCGTTTCGCAGGCGGTGCAGCACGCGGCCGACCAGGTGGGCGTGCAGGTCTTCGTCACGTCGGACCCAGAGGTGGTGCGCAAGGCCACGCGCGTGGTGCTGCCGGGGCAGGGCGCCATGCCTGACTGCATGCGCGAACTGCGCGACTCCGGCTTGCAGGAGTCGGTTCTCGAGGCCGCGGCGAACAAGCCGCTCTTCGGCGTGTGCGTTGGCATGCAGATGCTGCTCTCCCGCAGCGACGAGGGCCCCACCGACGGCCTGGGCCTCATTCCGGGCGAGGTCGTCAAGTTCGAACTGGCCGGCCGGCTGCAGCCCGATGGCAGCCGCTTCAAGGTGCCCCAGATGGGCTGGAACCAGGTGCGCCAGGCCCAGCCGCATGCCGTGTGGGCGGGCGTGCCGGACATGAGCTATTTCTATTTCGTTCACAGCTTCTATGCGCGGCCGGCCGACGCCCGGCACAGTGTGGGCGAGGCAGATTACGGTGCGCGCTTTACCGCAGCCATCGCACGCGATAACATTTTTGCCACCCAGTTCCACCCGGAGAAGAGTGCGGACCATGGGTTGCAGCTCTACCGAAATTTCCTCCACTGGAATCCCTGAACTTATATTCCCGCCCGGGCCGACCCTTCCTCAGCCCGGATTCCGCACACTCGCGTCACTTCCATGCTCCTCATTCCCGCCATTGATCTCAAAGACGGCCACTGCGTTCGCCTCAAACAGGGCGACATGGACCAGTCCACCATCTTCAGCGAAGACCCCGCCGCCATGGCCCGCAAGTGGGTCGAGGCGGGGGCGCGGCGGCTCCATCTGGTCGATCTGAATGGCGCGTTCGCCGGCAAGCCGCAGAACCACGCGGCCATCAAGGCAATATTGCGCGAGGTGGGCGACGACATTCCGGTGCAGCTGGGCGGCGGCATCCGCGACCTCGACACCATCGAGCGCTACATTGACGACGGCCTGCGCTACGTGATCATCGGCACTGCCGCGGTCAAGAATCCCGGCTTCCTGAAAGACGCCTGCGTGGCCTTCGGCGGCCACATCATCGTGGGCCTCGACGCCAGGGACGGCAAGGTGGCCACCGACGGCTGGAGCAAGCTCACGGGCCACGAAGTGGCCGACCTGGGCAAGAAGTTCGAGGACTACGGCGTCGAATCGATCATCTACACCGACATCGGCCGCGACGGCATGCTGTCGGGCATCAACATCGATGCCACCGTCAAGCTCGCGCAGGCGCTGACCATTCCGGTCATCGCCTCGGGCGGCCTGTCGAACATGGCCGACATCGACCAGCTTTGCGCCGTCGAGCCCGAAGGCGTCGAAGGCGTGATCTGCGGCCGCGCCATCTATTCGGGCGACCTCGATTTCGCCGCCGCGCAGGCCCGCGCCGACGAACTCGCCGGCGCCTGACGCCTTCCCACAGCAGCAGCGCGTGCTTTCCGCGCTCGCCATTGCCAATTACCGCTCGCTGCGCCAGCTGACGGTGCCGCTCGGTCGGCTCACGGTGGTGACCGGGCCCAACGGCAGCGGCAAATCCAGCGTCTACCGCGCGATGCGCCTGTTGGCCGATATCGCCAATGGTGGCGTGATCCGCTCACTGGTGCGCGAGGGCGGGCTTTCCTCCACCCTCTGGGCCGGGCCCGAGCGCTTTTCAGCCGCCATGCTGCGCGGCGAGGTGCCGGTGCAGGGGACGAGACGCAACGACCCCGTCGCCCTGAAGCTTGGGTTCGCCAGCAGCGAATCCGACGAATTCGGCTACGCCATCGACATCGGCTTGCCCCCGCCGCCCCCGCCTCCGCCGCCCACTCCCACAGCTTTCTCGCACGATCCCGAGATCAAGCGCGAGGTGATCTGGAGCGGCCCGGTGCTGCGGCCTGCCGCGCAGCTGGTCGACCGCAGGGGCGCGGCGCTTCGTCTGCGCGAAGGCAAGAGCTGGCAGGCCGTCGGCCGCCCCATCCCCGCCTTCGCCAGCATGATGACCGAGTACGCCGATCCGCACACCGCGCCCGAGATGCTCACGCTGCGCGAACAGATGCGCTCCTGGCGCTTCTACGACCACTTCCGCTCCGACGCCGATGCGCCCGCGCGCCAGCCGCAGCTCGGCACCTACACGCCAGTGCTCGCCAACGACGGCGCCGACCTTGCCGCCGCACTGCAGACCATTCGAGAGATCGGCGACGGCGAGGCGCTCGATCGTGCCGTGGACGATGCCTTTCCGGGCGCCCGCATCGAAGTGTGCGTGGCCGAAGCCCGGTTCGAGACGCTGATGCACCAGCACGGCCTGCTGCGCCCGCTGACGGCCGCAGAGCTTTCGGATGGCACGCTGCGCTACCTGCTCTGGATTGCCGCGCTGCTGACGCCGCGACCGCCTGCGCTGCTGGTTCTCAACGAACCCGAGACCAGCCTGCACCCGGACCTGCTGCCTGCGCTCGGCCGCCTCATCGCCCGAGCTGCACGCGAATCGCAGGTGATCGTGGTGTCGCATGCCGCGCGCTTGATCGCCGCGTTGGACGACAGCGAAGGCCTGCGACAAGTGGTGCTTGAAAAGCAGTTCGGCGAGACCCGCATCGCGAATCTGGACATGGGCGAAATCCCGCGCTGGGAGTGGCCAACGCGGTAGCGGGAAAGCGAAGGCCTACTCGGCCTTCACCGCCATCGTCTGGATGATCGCTTCCAGCTGCGCGCTCATCGGCAGGTTGATGCTCTCTCCGGTGGGCAGCTTGCGCAGGAACCAGCGCTTGTACTGGCGCTCGACCTCGCCGTCCTCGGCCAGCACCTGGAAGGTGTCGTTGATCACCTTGCGAAGCTGTGCATCCCCCTTGCGGTACATGATCCCGTAGGGGTCGTAGGAGAGATAGTCGCCGACCACTTCGTACTCCGCCTTGGCGGCGTCCCGCGCGATCAGGCCGTAGAGCAGCACGTCGTCGGTGGCGAAGGCGTCGGCCTGGCCGCTCTTCACGAGCCCGAAGGAATCAGCGTGGTCGCGCGCCACCAGCAGGTTGATGCCGAGCTTGAACTTCTGCGAAAGCTCGCGCAGCGTCTTCTCGTTGGTGGTGCCGGCGGTCACCGCCACCCGCTTGCCGGCCAGGTCGCGGAACGACTTGATCGGCGAACCCTTCTTCACCAGCACCTTGGTGCCCGAGACGAAGATCGTGGGCGAAAAACTCACGCGCTTCTGCCGCTCGAGATTGTTGGTGGTCGAGCCGCATTCGAGATCGACCGCGCCGCTCTCGACCGCATCGATGCGCGAATCGGAAGTCACGGGTGCCCACTTGATCGTGAGGCTCTTGTTCACCGCGTCTTCGATGGCCGTGACCAGCGCGCGGCAAAGTTCGATCGAGTAGCCGATGGGTTCCTTGCGCGCGTTGAGAAAGGAAAACGGCACCGACGATTCGCGGTAGCCGATGGTGATGGCGCCGGTCTCCCGCACCTTGGCGAGGGTGCCGGTCAATGTCTCGGGGGCCTGCGGCTGTGCCAGCGCAGGCACAGCGGAAACCAGCGCAGCGGCTGCCAGCAGGCCGGCCAGGAAAACCGACAGCATGGCCTTGGGCTTCACGGTTGGCCTCACGCGTGCGCTGGATGGGCCAGGGTGGCCGCAGCCTCGGCGTCCAGCGCCTTGGCATTGACCGCCGCGTCGCTTTCGGAGAGCAACTGGCCCTCCCACTTGGCAACCACGGCCGTGGCGATGGAGTTGCCCACCGCATTGGTGGCCGATCGGCCCATGTCCAGGAAGGTGTCGACGCCCAGGATCAGCAGCAGGCCGGCCTCGGGAATGTCGAAGTGGTTGAGCGTGGCGGCAATCACCACCAGCGACGCCCTCGGCACGCCGGCCATGCCCTTGGAGGTGAGCATCAGGATCAGCAGCATCGTGATCTGCGTGCTGAGCGGCATGTGGATGTTGTAGGCCTGCGCGATGAACAGCACGGCAAAGGTGCAGTACATCATCGAGCCGTCGAGGTTGAACGAGTAGCCCATCGGCATCACGAAGCTCGAGATCTTGCGCTTTACGCCGAAGCGGTCGAGCGCTTGCAGGATCTTCGGATACGCCGCTTCGGAGCTGGCGGTGGCAAACGAAAGCAGGAAGGCTTCCTTGATGAGCGTCAGCAGCTTGAACACGCGCGGCCCCAGGAACGAAAAGCCCGCGAAGATCAGCACGCCCCACAGCACGAAGAGGCCCAGGTAGAAGTCGCCCATGAAAACGGCGAACTTGAGCAGGATGCCCAGGCCGTTGACCGCAACCGTGGCGGCCATGGCGGCCATCACTGCCAGCGGGGCCAGCTTCATCACGTAGCCGGTGATCTTGAGCATGGCGTGCGAGAGCTCGTCGATGGCGGACACCAGGGTCTTGGCCTTGTCGCCGAGCGAGGCGAGCGCCACGCCGAAGAACATCGAGAACACAACGATCTGCAGGATCTCGTTGTTGGCCATGGCCTCGGCAAAAGACTTGGGCACCAGGTGGCTCACGAAGTCCTTGAGCGTGAACTTCGCGGTGGCGAGGTTTGCCGAAGAGCCGATGTCCGGCAGCGGAAGCCCGAGGTTCTCGCCGGGCTTCAGGAGGTTGGCCATCACCAGGCCGATGAGCAGCGAAATCAGCGAAGCGGTAAAGAACCAGCCGAGCGACTTGCCGAACACGCGGCCCACCGATTTGGCATCACCCATGTGCGCGATGCCCACCACCAGGGTGGAGAACACCAGCGGGCCGATCAGCATCTTGATGAGGCGCAGGAATACATCCGAAATGATCGACACGTAGCCCGCGATCTGAGCGGCCGCCTTCTTGTCGGGAAAGCTCGTGAAGATCATGTAGCCGACAAGAATGCCGAGCATCATGGCAATCAGGATCCAGGCCGCGGCGGGCAGTTTCTTTCTCATGTTTGTCCCTTTGACGTATGTGTGGTTCCGGGGCGCGGGCGCATCGGCCGGCAGCCTCTTCTTGTGCGGCAGGCGAAGGGTATCCAAGAAGGTCCCTTGCGTGCAACCGGCGCGGGCGCATTGGCGATGAAGCCTTAAGTGTCCAATGCCAATTCCGTGCCACGCGATTTCGCTGCCTACAATTCTCCGATGGATATCAGCTCGATCGAGTTTTGCGGACAGCCCGCGCTTCGTGCCGCCGGGACCGATGGCAGTGCTTTCATCGTGTCGCTGCACGGGGCGCAGCTGCTTTCCTGGACCACGGCGGACAGGGTGGAACGCCTCTATCTGAGCCCGCGCGCGGTGTTCGACGGGCAGGCTGCGATACGCGGCGGCGTGCCCATTTGCTGCCCCCAGTTCAACCAGCGAGGCATGCTGCCCAAGCATGGATTCATGCGCAATCTGCCTTGGGAAAACCGGGGTGCCGACGCCGCTTCGGGCGAACTGGTCTTGCGGCTGCGCGACAACCCGGCCACTCGCAAGCTGTGGCCGCACTCTTTCGAGGCGCGCCTGCAGATCGGCATGGGCCCGGGACGGCTGCGCACCACGCTGGCGCTGCTCAATGTGGACCATGCACCCTTCAGCTTTGCCGCGGCGCTGCACACCTACCTGCGCGTCGACGATATTGCCCAAGTGCGGCTGGAAGGCCTCCAGGGTGCCAACCGCTGGGATTCCCTGCGCGACGACCGCCACGTGGAGACGGCGCCGGCGCTGTGCTTCGATGCCGAGTTCGACAGCGTCTATGCCGCTCCCGCGAAGCCGATGCGGCTGGTGCAGCCGAGCGGCACGCTCGAGATCACGCAAAGTGCGAGCTGCAGCGAAACCGTGGTGTGGAACCCCGGCGCGGTGCTCGGTGCGAAACTCGCCGACATGCCCGAAGATGGGTATCGGCACATGTTGTGCGTCGAGGCCGCGCGCATCGACGAGCAGGTGCTGCTCCTGCCGGGCGCGCAATGGCAGGGCTGGCAGCAGCTCCGCGTCCTCTGAATGAACTTTTCCTTACGACCGACCATGCTCGCAAAACGCATCATTCCCTGTCTCGACGTCACCGGCGGCCGCGTCGTCAAGGGCGTCAATTTTCTCGAGCTGCGAGATGCCGGCGACCCGGTTGAAATTGCCGCGCGTTACAACGCGCAGGGCGCCGACGAGCTCACCTTTCTCGACATCACGGCCACCAGCGACGGACGCGACCTGATCCTGCCGATCATCGAGGCGGTGGCGTCCCAGGTCTTCATTCCGTTGACGGTGGGCGGGGGCGTGCGCACCGTGGCCGACGTGCGCCGGCTGCTCAATGCGGGCGCCGACAAGACCAGCTTCAACTCCGCGGCCATCGCCGATCCGCAGGTGATCAACGACGCATCGCAGAAATACGGTTCGCAATGCATCGTGGTGGCCATCGACGCCAAGCGCCGCAGCCCCGAAGAAGCCGCCACGCGCGGCGCAGGGTGGGACGTGTACAGCCATGGCGGCCGCAAGAACACCGGCCTGGACGCCGTCGAATGGGCGACCGAGATGGTGCGCCGCGGCGCCGGCGAAATCCTGCTCACGAGCATGGACCGCGACGGCACCAAGAGCGGCTTCGACCTGGCGCTCACCCGCGCGGTGAGCGATGCCGTCAACGTGCCGGTGATCGCCTCGGGCGGCGTCGGCAGCCTCGACGACCTGGCCGACGGCATCCAGACGGGCGGCGCAGATGCGGTGCTGGCCGCCAGCATCTTCCACTACGGCGAACACACGGTCGGCGAAGCGAAAGCCCGCATGGCCGCGCGGGGAATTCCGGTGCGAATCGAGTCCTGAGGGGTCTTTGCCTATCCCCGACAATATCGCGATGAATTGGCTCGATGAAGTGAAGTGGGACGCGAACGGCCTGGTGCCCGTGATCGCGCAGGAGCAGGGCAGCAACGACGTCCTGATGTTTGCCTGGATGAACCGCGAGGCGCTCGAAAAGACCGCCGAGCTGGGCCGCGCCGTGTATTTCAGCCGCTCGCGCAGCAAGCTCTGGTTCAAGGGCGAGGAATCGGGCCACGTGCAGACGGTGCACGAGATCCGCCTGGACTGCGACAACGACGTCGTGCTGCTCAAGGTCACGCAACTCGGCCACGAGCCCGGCATTGCGTGCCACACCGGCCGCCACAGTTGCTTTTTCAGCAAATACGAGAACGGCCAATGGACCGCGGTCGAGCCGGTCTTGAAAGACCCGGAGTCGATCTACAAATGACGGCCACAGTGAACACCTCGGACGCCCTTGCACGCCTTGCCGCGGTCATCGAAAGCCGTCTGCCCGCGCGCGGCGGCGACTCCGAGAAGAGCTACGTGGCGCGCCTGCTGCACAAGGGCCCCGATGCCTTCCTCAAGAAAATCGGCGAGGAAGCCACCGAAGTGGTGATGGCCGCCAAGGACGCCGACCATGGCGGCGACCGCACGAAAATAGTGAACGAAGTGGCCGATCTGTGGTTCCACACCATGGTGGCGCTCGCCCACTACGGCCTCTCGCCCGCAGAGGTGATTGCGGAGCTCGAGCGCCGCGAGGGCACCAGCGGCATCGAGGAAAAAGCCCTGCGAAAGGCAGAGGCCCGCGAGGCATCCAACGATTGAAAGGACATCCAATGGCCAACGACATCGTGAACGTGGAACCCGACGACTCCCTCAAGACCTGGGGCTGGGTCAGTTATATCCTGCACCTGATCGTGGCCATCGGCGCCGTCCTGCCCGGAGCGCAGGCTTCCGTGGTCCTTTTGCTCGTCGCCCTGGTGATCGACTTCATCAAGCGCGACGATGCCGCCGGGACCTGGCAGGCCACGCACTTCAGCTGGCGCATCCGGTCGGTGCTGTGGGCCGGCCTGCTGTACATCATCACTTCGTGGCTCTGGCTGCTGTTTCTCGTGCCGGGCTGGATTGCCTGGAGCCTGATTTCGCTGTGGTTTCTCTACCGGATCGTGAAGGGCATGATCCGCATGAAAGACAACCGCCCCATGGAACCCAAAGATGTCATCTGATCCGAACTGCGTCTTCTGCAAAATCATCGAAGGCAAGATCCCCTCGCGCAAGGTCTACGAAGACGACGAACTGTTTGGTTTTCACGACATCGCGCCCTGGGCGCCGGTGCATTTCATGCTGGTGCCCAAGCGGCACATCGCCTCCATGGCGCAGCTCACCCCCGAAGACGCCGCGCTGATGGGCAAGATCATGACGCTGGCGCCCAAGCTCGCGCTGGAGCTGGGCTGCAGGCCCTATCCGGAGGGCGGCTACCGTGTGCTGGTCAACACCGGCGCCGAGGGCGGGCAGGAAGTTCACCATCTCCATGTCCATGTCATGGGCGGTCCCAGGCCCTGGCTTCGCGGCTGAACATTAGGCCAAACTGTCACATTCCGCCCGACTAAAATCGGACACATTCTTAGGAGTCTTCCATGGGTTCATTTTCAATCTGGCACTGGCTGATCGTGCTGCTCGTCGTGGTCATGATCTTCGGCACCAAGAAGCTGCGGAACATGGGTTCCGACCTTGGTGGCGCCGTGAAGGGCTTCAAGGACGGCGTGAAGGACGGCGGCACCACCGCCGATGCGCCTGCCGCTTCGTCGGCCCCTGCTGCCCAGGTTACCGGTCAGCCGGCCAACAGCGACAAGTCGGCGATCGACGTCGAAGCGCGTCAGAAGTCCTGAGCGCGGGTCATAAGTGCTCGACCTTGGCATTGAGAAGCTGGCGCTGATCGGCGTCGTGGCGTTGATCGTGATCGGACCGGAAAAGCTGCCTCGCGTGGCGCGTACGGTCGGCACCCTGCTGGGCAAGGCGCAGCGCTACGTGAACGACGTCAAGGCCGAAGTCAATCGCTCCATGGAGCTGGACGAACTGCGCAAGATGAAGAGCACCGTGGAGGATGCGGCGCGCGACGTCGAGCACAGCATCCAGACCGGCGCAAGCGATCTCGAGAAGCAGTTTTCCGGCTCGGGCGAAACGCTTTCGGCCCTGGCCGAACCCGAGCCCTCGGTGCCGGAGTACCGGCATCCCCGCAAGAACTGGCGCCTGAAGCAGGGCGCCACGCCGCAGTGGTACAAGGCGCGCAACGGCGTGCGCACCAAGGCGTTGTCGGGTGCCGCGCGGGTTGCGCGTTTCCGCCCCCACAAGATCAACTAGCGGCTTTCCCACTCCCCGCGTTCCTCGTGCGCCGCACGCCGGCCGAAGCCACGCTTTCTCCTGCTCTTTTTCTCTCCCAATGGCCGATTCCGACAACAAGAACAAAGACGCAGAAGACGAGTTGGCGGGCACCGAACAACCGTTCGTCCAGCATCTGGTCGAGCTCCGCGACCGGCTTCTCTATTGCGTCTACGGCTTGGTGGCCGCGGGCGTGCTGCTGGCCATCTGGCCCGGGCCGAGCGGGCTGATCGACCTTATCGCCATGCCGATCCAGGCCCACATGCCGCCGGGCGCCAAGCTCATCGCGGTGGGCGTGTTCTCGCCCTTCTTCGTGCCGCTGAAGGTGCTGGGTATGACGGCCGTGCTGCTGGCGCTGCCTTGGCTCATGTACCAAATCTGGATGTTCGTGGCGCCGGGGCTCTATAGCCATGAAAAGAGATTCGCGCTACCGCTAATCTTGTTCGGCAGCTTGCTGGCCTATGTCGGCATCGCCTTTGTGCAGTTCTTCGTGCTCGACAAGATGTTCGGCTTCATTCAGAAATTCACGCCTCCGAGCGTGAGTGCCACGCCTGACATCTCGTCGTACGTGGAGGCCATCTTGTCGCTCTACATCGCGTTCGGCGTGGCGTTCCAGGTGCCGATCGTCGTGATGTTGCTGGTGAAGTTCGAGATGGTGACAGTCGAAAAGCTGCGCTCGTTCCGCGGCTACTTCATCGTGGTGGCCTTCATCATCGCCGCGGTGCTCACGCCGCCCGACGTGGTGTCGCAGCTCGCGCTGGCGATTCCGATGTGCCTGCTCTACGAGGTCGGAATCATCGGCGCCCGCTACTTCACAGGCGGCAAGAAGACGGAAGAGGAAGAAAGCGCCGATTCATCGGCCTCTTCCTGATCGGTCATTCTGGCTGGTTGGGCATCTGCCGCACCGGGCTCCTGGGCCGAAGGCCCGGCGTCACGTCCAGCTCCATCTTGTCGGTGCCGCGCTGCAGCGCGAAGCGGGCGGTGCTGCCGGGCTTCAGGCCGGCCACGGCGGTCAGCAGGGCCTGCACGTTGTCGGTCTTTTTCTCGCCGACCGAGGTGATCACGTCGCCCGGGCGGATGCCGGCCTTGGCGGCAGGGCCGTTCTGCAGCACGCCGGTAATGATGACCCCGGCATTCGCCTTCACGCCGAAGGTCTCGGCCAGCTCCGGCGAGAGCTCGTTCGGCTCCACGCCGATCCATCCGCGGCGCACCTGGCCCTCTTTCACGATGCCTTCGAGCACGATCTTGGCCATGGAAACCGGAATCGCGAAACCGATGCCCATGCTGCCGCCCGAGCGGGAGTAGATGGCCGTATTGATGCCCTGCAGGTTGCCATTGACGTCGATCAGCGCACCGCCCGAATTGCCGGGGTTGATGGCCGCGTCAGTCTGGATGAAGTTCTCGAAATTGTTGATGCCGAGCTGGTTGCGCCCCAGCGCCGAGACGATGCCGCTGGTGACCGTCTGGCCCACGCCGAAGGGGTTGCCGATGGCCAGCACCTGGTCGCCTACCTGGAGCTCGTCCGAATTGCCCAGCACGATCGCGGGCAGCTTATCCATTTCGATCTTGAGCACGGCCAGGTCGGTGTCCGGATCGGTGCCGATCACCTTGCCGCGCGTGTGGCGGCTGTCGTTGAGCGTGACCTCGATTTCGTCAGCGCCTTCGACCACGTGGTTGTTGGTGAGCACGTAGCCCTCGGCGCTCACGATCACGCCGCTGCCCAGGCCGACCTGGGGCTGGTCGCCCTGGTCGCCGAAGAAGAACCGGAACCACGGGTCGTTGCTGCGCGGATGGCGCTGCGCGGCCTTGCTGGTGTTGATGCTCACCACGGCCGGCGACGCTTTCTTGGCCGCCGCGCTCAGGCTGCCGGGGACCGGTACGGACGAGGCGCCGGCCGGTGCCTCGACGATCGACACCACGCCGCCCAGTGAGGTGGAGCGCCGATTGATCCATTCGGGCTTGAGTGTTGCAACGACGAAGTAGGCCGCCAGGAGGACGGTCACGGCTTGGGCAAAGAGCAGCCAGGTGCGTTTCATGAAACTTTGATTGAACGAAGAGGACACGCCGCCCACGCGGCGCCACGGCCCATTGTCCCTCAACCCCCAATTGCATAAACCGCGCGCTGCGGTCGAGATTGGCAAAGCCGTCAGCACCAATAAGGGATAACCCTTAGCATCGCTGTGCGAGCCCACACGGCTCCGAGCTCCGGCCTTCCGCATCGCCTACCCGGCTCACGCGGCGAGGTGTTTCGCCGGCGCGCCGCCTTCCGCATGGATCCTTCTGCGGCCGGCGTGCGGCAACGACCTTCCTGCCAGCCATGACTTCTCACGCAATTTCCCCGGACGGTGCCCAGCCGGCGCCGGCCCGCACGCTCGATGCGCGCGACTACAAGACACTGGGCCTCTCCGCCCTTGGCGGAACGCTGGAGTTCTACGACTTCGTCATCTACGTGTTCTTTGCCACCGTGCTGGGCGCACTTTTCTTTCCCGCCGACATGCCCGACTGGCTGCGGCAGCTCCAGACCTTCGGCATCTTTGCCGCCGGCTACCTGGCCCGGCCGTTGGGCGGCATCGTCATTGCGCATTTTGGCGACCTGCTCGGGCGCAAGCGCATGTTCACGCTGTCGATCTTCCTGATGGCGGCACCCACGCTGGTCATCGGCCTCTTGCCCACCTACGCCAGCATCGGCATTGCGGCGCCGCTCCTGCTGCTGGCCATGCGCGTGCTGCAGGGCGCGGCCATCGGCGGCGAAATGCCCGGCGCGTGGGTGTTCGTCGGCGAGCACGTGCCCGCGCAGCGCTACGGTTTCGGCATCGGCGCGCTGACTTCGGGCATCACCGGCGGCATCCTGCTGGGATCGCTGGTGGCCGTGGCCATCAACCGCCACTATTCGCCGGCGGAGGTGAGCGGTTTTGCCTGGCGCATTCCCTTCGTGCTGGGCGGCGTGTTCGGCCTCGTCTCGGTGTACCTGCGCCGCTTCCTGCACGAGACGCCGGTCTTCAGGGAGCTGGCGGGCCGCAAGGCCGTGGCGCGCGAGCTGCCGCTGCGCACCGTGCTGCGCGAGCATCGCGCGGCCAGCGTCTACGTGGCGCTGCTGACCTGGGTGCTGTCGGCCGCCATCGTGGTGGTGGTGCTGTACACGCCCACCTACCTGCAGAAGGTGCACCACATTCCGGCGGCCCTGGCGCTGGAAGCCAATGCCCTCGCCACGCTGACCCTGACCATCGGCTGCGTGCTGGTCGGCTGGGCCAGCGACCGCATCGGCACGCGCGCGGTGATGCTCATCGGCTGGGGCGGGTTGTTCGCGACGGCCTATCTCTTCTACACGGGGCTGCCCGGCACGCCGGCCACGCTGTTCTGGCACTACGGCCTGGTGGGCTTGTTCGTGGGCACCATCGCCACCGTGCCGATCGCCGGCGTGCGCGCGTTCCCGGCGCCGGTGCGCTTCACCGGGCTCTCGTTTGCCTACAACATGTCGTATGCCGTGTTCGGCGGCCTCACGCCCGTCATCCTCACGCTCTGGCTGCAGCACGACACGATGGCGCCGGCGCATTACGTCGCCGTGCTGGCGGGGCTGGGATTCCTGCTGGCCCTGTGGCCACTCGCGGCACGCGGCCATGCCATGCGCAACGCAGACGGGAGCGCGACAATGTCGCGATGAGCACCACCCGCCATGAATTGCTGCATGCCTTCGACCTGCTTCTTGCGCCCTCGCGCTTCAAGGACTACGGACCGAACGGCCTGCAGGTCGAGGGCCGCACCGTGGTGCGGAAGATCGTTTCCGGCGTTACCGCGAGCCGCGCGCTGATCGAAGCCGCCATTCATGCCGAGGCCGATGCCATCTTCGTCCACCATGGCCTGTTCTGGCGCGGCCAGGACGGCTGCGTCACCGGCTGGATGAAGCAGCGCCTGGGCTTGCTGCTGGGTGACGACGTCAACCTGTTCGCGTATCACCTGCCGCTCGATGCGCACCCCGAACTCGGCAACAACGCGCAGCTCGGGCTGCAACTCGGGTTGCTCGCGCATGCCGGGTCGACCGGGCGCTTCGGCGACCAGGAGCTCGGTTTTCTTGGCGCGCGCGACAACGGAGAAAGCTTTGCCAGCGCCAAGGAACTGGCCGCCCACGCCGAAAAGGTTCTGAAGCGGCCCGTCACCCTCGTGGACACGGCGCACCGCCCACTCAAGAACATCGCATGGTGCACGGGCGGCGCCCAAGGCTATTTCGAAGCCGCCATTGCCGCCGGTGCCGATGCCTTCATCACCGGGGAGATCTCCGAGCCGCAGGCCCACTATGCGCGCGAGATGGGCGTCGCTTTCCTCGCGTGCGGGCACCATGCCACCGAGCGCTACGGCGCCCAGGCGGTGGCCGCGCACGTGGCGGCGCAGCTCGGGCTGAAGCACGAGTTCATCGACATCGACAATCCCGCATGACCGGACAGGCTCCCATCGCTCCCACCACTCCCGTCGCCATCACGCTCGGCGATCCCGCGGGCATCGGGCCGGAAATCATTGCCAAGGCCTTCCGCGAGGCACCCGACGCCACCCGCGGCGCCTTCGTGGCCGGCGACGTGGCCACGATGCGCCGCGCATCGCAAGCCTTGGCGTTGCCCGGACAACCGGCCTGGCCGGTGGCCGAAATCGAGCAGATCGCCGAAGCGGCCGCCGTGCCGCCGGGCTGCATCCCCGTGCTGCAGGTGGTGGCGCCGCCCAAGGACATCGTGCCCGGCCGGATCAGCGCCGAAGCCGGCCGCGTGGCTGGCAATTGCGTGGTCTGGGCCGCACGGGCCGCCTTGCAAGGCAAGATCGCCGCCATCGTGACCGCGCCGCTTCACAAGGAGGCGCTGGCCGCGGCGGGTTTTCCGTATCCCGGGCATACCGAACTGCTGCAGGCCGAAGCTGCCGCGCATGCGGGCCTCGCGGTGGACGGCATGCCGGTGCGCATGATGCTGGCCAACGACGAGTTGCGCACCGTGCTGGTGAGCATCCACATGTCGCTGCGCGACGCCATCGCCGCGGTGAGCTTCGCCGGCGTGCTGGAGACGCTGCGCATCACCCACCGTGCCTTGCACCGCGTGCTCGGACGGGCGCCGCGCATCGGCGTGGCGGGCCTCAATCCGCATGCGGGCGAGGGCGGATTGTTCGGTTCCGAAGAGCGCGACATCATTGCGCCGGCCATCGAGGCTGCGCGCGCCGAAGGCATCGACGCCGATGGCCCCCACGCGCCCGACACCGTCTTCATGCGCGCGCGGGACAAGGCCGGCGTGCCGGGAAGCGGCGAATTCGACGTGGTGATCGCGATGTATCACGACCAGGGCCTGATTCCGGTCAAGTACCTTGGCGTGGAAAAGGGGGTGAACGTGACGCTGGGCCTGCCACTGGTGCGCACCAGCCCCGATCACGGCACCGCGTTCGACATTGCAGGCACCGGCCGGGCCGATGCCTCGAGCCTCGTCGAGGCCCTGCGCATGGCCAGAAAGCTGTCGGGCGGCTGAGAAGACGCGTTCAGGGCCGCTTCAGGCTGTCGCGGATCTCGCGCAGCAGGGCGATGTCCTCAGGCGGCGCCACCGGTGCCGCGGGCGCATCCGCCTGGTGTTTGCGCAGCTTGTTGATCTGCTTGACCATCATGAAGATGATGAAGGCCAGGATGACGAAGTTGACCGCGATGGTGATGAAGTTGCCATAGGCGAGCACCGGCACCCCGGCCTTCTTGAGGTCGGGCAGAGTGCTGGGCACGCCCGCCGGCACGCTGCCCAGCACCAGGTAGAGATTCGAGAAATCGAGCTTGCCGAACACCAGACCGACGATCGGCATGATGATGTCGGCCACCAGGGAGTCGACGATCTTCCCGAAGGCCGCACCAATGATCACGCCCACGGCAAGATCGATGACGTTGCCCTTGACGGCAAATTCCTTGAACTCGCTGATGATGCTCATGATCAATATGCTCCGGGACGCTGGTGTTGAACTGCCGCCAGTATGCCTGCGGATTCGCCAGTTCGAATCGTGAAGCCCCTTGGTGGGTAATGCAAAAGAATTCTTTTCTTCGATGATCTTCTTTAATGGTGCCTGATCGATCGGCGCCGGCGCACCAATAAAGGCGCGCAATCCCTCTTCAAATAAATGAATAGTTTCTGGTTAATTGCCACCGGATTCGGTGACAGCGGCTTTCTGTTGCCTGCCGCATTTGGGGTTGCAATCTGGCTCGCAATAGATCGGGGCACACGCCCGGCGGCGGTGCATTGGGTGCTTCTATTTGGCGCTTGCGGTCTTGTCGTGATGCTTTCCAAGCTCGCTTTCATGGGCTGGGGAATTGGCAGCGCCCGCTTTGATTTCACTGGCTTCAGCGGACATACCGCATTGGCGACCAGCGTCTGGCCGGTCATTTTCTGGCTCGTGGCGCTGCGGCGCGCACCATTGGTGCGCATGGCTGCCGCGATATCGGGATGGGTATGGGCCGTCTTCATCGGCGTGTCGAGACTGGCGCTCGAAGTTCACTCCCCGGCCGAAGTCGTCGCCGGTGCCGCACTCGGGACCCTGGTGAGCGCAGGCTTTCTGAGACTGCAGTGGCACCGGCACCTGCGGGTGCGAACACCTCGATGGCTCGCGCTGGGCTTGGTGCTGCCGCTATTGTTTTTGATCATTGGGCGGCCGGCACCCACGCAGTTCGTGCTCGAGAGGATGGCGGTCTGGATGGCGGGCATCGAGCGTCCGTTCATGCGCGCCGACCTGCTGCAGGCCCGCGAGCCCGCCCGCAGCCCGGCCTGAGCAAACAACTGTTTACAAAAGAGCAAACCTTTTCGCAAAGCCGATCGGGCCCGGCTTTTGTAGTTTCAGCGCCACAATTCGCCGATTTGAGCTGTTAATTAATAGTTCACATTTTCAAATCGCAAGGCGCGGCTTCGCTTGTGCAATCCAAGGCTTCGCTCCCAATGAAAAAGGGGGCTCAGCTATTGATCTTCGGGATAACCCCTAGGGCCTTGGGGTTGATCCGCAAATGGACACATTTTTTGCACCTATTGCACGGAAAGTGGGTGCCACGGCCGCAGCGACAATTCGGCCCAGCCCGTCTGCCGTTCATGCGCAGGCTTGCTTTGACGAACCGTGACAAAAAGGGTGGGCCCAAATACCAACTGGGCTCGGGCCTTGCATATGAAATCGCGGTTGCCGAAAACCAATTTGTGCAATGGGGATCAATTTGACACGCTTCGTGTACCCGATGGGGTGGGGTTTTGCCCTAATGGGCGCGTTATTGCTGCAGGGCTGCGCACCGGGCTTCAGTTCTGTGGCTGCCTATGAGGCAGACCAGAGCCTGCCGCCGGAGTTCCAGTACCTGCCAGCCGATGGCGCGCCGGATGGAGTCATCACCTCCATTTCGCCCGCGCTCATCCGCGCGATGGCGGAGGCGCAGCCGGCCTCCGTTTCGCCGGACGTGAAGTCGCTCTTCGGCGAAGCGCCGGTCTACACCATCGGACCGAGCGACGTGGTGGGCGTGGTCGTCTACGACCATCCGGAACTGCTGCCCAACGCGGGCGCGGTGATCTCGCAGCAGGCCGACCCGACCGGCATCAGCGTGGCGCCCGGCTTCATCGTCGGTGCGGACGGGCAGATCTCCTTTCCCTACATCGGCCGCGTCAAGCTCCAGGGGCTGACCGAAATCGAGGCCTCCGACCTCATTGCGCGCCGCATTGCCGCGTACATCAAGGATCCGCAGGTGACGGTGCGCATCCAGTCCTTCAGAAGCCGCCGCGCATTCGTCGAAGGCGAGGTCCGCACCCCCGGGCTGCAGATCTTCACCGACGTGCCGATGACGCTCGCGGAGGCCATCAGCCGCGCGGGCGGCATCACCGCCAGCGGCGACCGCTCGTTCGTGACCTTGACGCGCGGCGACAAGACCACGCTGATCAACCTGCCCAACCTCCAGGAACTGGGTTCCGATGCCAGCCGTATTCCGCTGCGCAACGGCGACCGGATCCAGGTGCGGCACCGCGACGAGAGCAAGGTGTTCGTGATGGGCGAAATCGCGCGGCCTTCGGCGCTGCTCATGCACAACGGGCGGCTCAGCCTCAACGAGGCGCTGGGCGAGGCAGGCGGCCCCAACCTGAATTCGGCCCACACGGGCCAGATCTTCGTCATCCGCAACAACGCGAGAGGCTTGCCGGCCATCTTCCACCTGAACGCCAAGAATCCGGCGGCACTGGCCCTGGCCGAGCGCTTTCCGCTGCAGCCGCGCGACGTGGTCTACATCGATTCCGTGCCGCTCGTCACCTGGAACCGCCTGGCCAGCCTGATCCTGCCGGCGGCCCAGGTCATCAATGCGGGCGACGAAGTCTGGAGCCGCCACAGATGAAATCGATCCTGACAGTCTGCATCGGCAACATCTGCCGAAGCCCGATGGCCGAAGGCATCCTGGCCGCGGGCCTGCCGCATCTTCGCGTGGTGTCCGCTGGAACCGGCGCCCTCGTGGGCAAGCCGGCCGATGCCACGGCGCAGAAGCTCATGCAGGCGCGCGGCATCGACATTTCGGGCCACGTCGCGCAGCAGGTCAGCCAGATGCTGTGCCGGCAGGCCGACCTGATCCTGGTCATGGACATGGCCCAGCGCCGCTACCTCGAGTCGACCTATCCCTTCGTGCGCGGCAAGGTCTTTCGCATTGCCGAGGCCGCCAAGCAGGACGTGCCCGATCCCTACCAGGAGGACGAGGCGGCCTTCGCGCACGCCCTGTCGCTCATCGATGTGGGCGCCCGAACGTGGATCGACCGCATTCTGAAAATTACGAAACCCGAGCAGCAACCGACATGAACGCAACCCAGCAAGCCGCCCTGCCGATGCCAGCGCTGGAAGAAGAGGGCGAAAAGTTCAGCCTCGTCGAGTACCTGGACATCCTGATCGACAACCGCTGGCTCATTGCCATCGTGGTTGGCGTGATGCTGTTGCTGGGCGTGGCCTACGCCTTCTTCGGCAGGCCCATGTACGAAACCAACGTGGCCGTGCAGGTCGAGGACTCGGGCAATTCGGCCGGCAGCTTCCTGGGCGATGCCGCATCGTCGCTGCTGAGCGTGAAGACGCCGGCCGCGGGTGAAATCGAAATCATCAAGTCGCGCGCCATCCTCGGCCAGGCGGTGGAGAACACCAAGCTGTACATCAGCGCCGTGCCCCGCTATGCGCCCGTGGTGGGCAGCTGGCTTGCACGGCGCGCCACCGATCTGTCGGACCCCGGCTTCATGGGGCTTTCGGGCTACGTCACCGGGGCCGAGAAGATCATGGTTCCCCAGTTCGACGTGCCCGCGGATTTCGAGGCGAAGCCATTCACGCTGACCCTGGGGCCGGACAACCGCTACGAGCTTGCCAACCCCGAGCTCAAGGCCCCGCTCAAGGGCACGGTGGGAACTCCGCTGCTCGCCAACCTGCCGAGCGGCAATCTGCGGCTGCTGGTGAGTTCGATCAGTGCCAAGCCCGGCGCGCAGTTCCAGCTCGTTCGCTATTCGAAGCAACTGACGCTCCTGACGCTCCAGGACAGCCTCAAGGTCGTCGAAAAAGGCAAGCAGTCGGGCGTGCTCGACGTGGGCTGGAAGAGCCCGAGTCCTGAAAAGCTGACACAGCTCCTCAACGAAATCGGGCGCCTCTACGTGCGCCAGAACATCGAGCGCAAGGCGGCCGAGGCCGAAAAAACCCTGGGTTTCCTCGATACGGCTCTGCCCCAGTTCAAGAAGCAGCTCGAGCAATCCGAGGATCTCTACAACCGCTACAGAAACGAGAACGGCACGGTCAGCCTGGACGACGAGGCCAAGAACGCCCTGACCCAGACGGTCGACCTGCAGTCCAAGTTGCTCGAGGCGCAACAGAAGCGGCGCGAACTCTCCGCGCGCTTCACCGACAAGCATCCGGCCCTCCAGACGCTGGATACGCAGATCTCGGCCTGGAAGGGCGAAATCGCCTCGGTCGATTCGCGCATCCGGAAAATGCCGCTGCTGCAGCAGAACACCGTGCAGATGCAGCGCGACATCAAGGTCAACACCGACCTCTACGTGTCGCTGCTCAACAGCTCGCTGCAGATGCGGCTGGCCAAGGAAGGCAAGGTCGGCAACGTGCGACTGCTCGACGAAGCCATCGTTCCCGAAGAACCCGTGTGGCCGAAAAGGCCGCTGATCATCGCGGTGGCGCTGCTGCTGGGGCTGATGGCGGGCGCGGCCGCCGCCATTGCCAAGAACGCGCTCTTCGGCGGCATCCGCAATCCGAGCGAGATCGAAATGCACACGGGGCTCAACGTCTACAGCAGCATTCCGCTGAGCCCCGCCCAGCGGACGATCGACAAGAACATCGAAAACAGGGCGCCCGGCACGCACATCCTCGCGCTTCAGCATTCCGAGGATCCCGCGGTGGAAAGCTTGCGCAGCCTGCGGACCGCGCTGCAGTTCGCCATGCTGGAAGCCGCCAACAATCGCCTGCTCATTTCGGGCGCGACACCCGGGGTCGGGAAAACTTTTGTTTCTGTGAATTTCGCGGCGATCACCGCCGCGTCAGGAAAAAAGGTTCTTCTGATCGACGCCGATTTGCGCAAGGGCCGGGTTAATCAATTCTTCTCCATGTCGCGATCGTCCGGCCTGTCGGAATTGATTGCGGGCACGCTGAGCTACGACAAAGCCGTTCGCCCGTCGGTCTTGCCCAATCTGGACGTCATCACGACCGGGATGCTTCCCCCCAATCCAGCGGAATTGCTACTGAGCGATTCCTTCACGCAGATCCTGGAAAAACTGTCGCCCGATTACGACCTTGTGATTATCGACACCGCCCCGGTGCTGGTCGCTGCGGATACCGCTTCGGTGGCGCCGCTGGCGGGTTCTCTTCTCCTCGTTGCACGGGCGGAAAAGACCCAACTCGGCGAATTGAACGAGAGCGTCAGGAGATTGGCGCACGCAGGCTGCACTGCCAATGGCGTAATTTTGAATGCTATGGACTTATCTCGGAGACATGCCGGCAGCAGCAGTTATAAATATGGCGGTTACCGTTACACACACTATAAATACAAAAACAACAGGGATACCACCTAGTCCAAAGGCGGTTTCTGAGAAAATTCATTGAAATTGTGATGATTTTCACGTGATGCACTAATTCGGTGCTGCCGATTAAATGCTAATAAAAAAGGCCTACGACCATATGCGTCATTCTTTTGTATTAGGTATTTCAATCGCTCCGCCAGCGCGCTGATTTCCGCGCTGCAACTTTCAAGGCCCCACGCTGCAAAGCCCTTTTGGGCTTGGCATGGAGTCGACACGTGTCACTGAACCCGAAAGGGGCAAGCGCTTGCTTGTAAGACGAAAGGTGCTCCTGCAATGAGAGTTCTCAAACTATCAATTCGCTTTCGTTACAAATGTGGAAACGGGGCGTACGTATGACCAATTTCTCTCGCGAGGAGTCGATGGCACCTCCAGGCGAAGCGGTGGGCGGCGCAATTGCGGACGACCTGGCTTGGATCAAGGTTCGTCATCCGGCCATACTGCGTGCCGGAAAAAGAGCGGTCGATATCAGTGCATCCCTGTTCTTTTTCTGCGTCTTCGGTTGGCTCTATGTGCTGATCGCCATCGGTGTATTCATCAGTTCGGGCGCACCAATCTTGTACTCGCAGCCGCGCTTCGGGCGAGGCGGGCGGGTGTTCAAGTTCTACAAGTTCCGCTCGATGCTGCCGAACTCGGCCCAGATCCTCGAGGAACACCTCAGGAACGACCCCGTGGCGCGCCAGCAGTGGGACGACTATCAAAAGCTCGAGAACGACCCGCGCATCACCCGCTTCGGCAGGTTCATCCGCAAGACCAGTCTGGACGAACTGCCGCAGTTCTGGAACGTGCTCGTGGGCGACATGAGCCTGGTCGGCCCCCGGCCCTGCATGCTCGACCAGAAAAGCCTGTATGGCGCGGACTGGTCGTTCTATTGCGCCGTGCGGCCCGGAATCACCGGCTTGTGGCAAGTCAGCGGCCGCAACCAGCTCAGCTACAAGAAGCGCGTGGCACTGGATGTCACTTACGTGGAGACGCTCTCCGTCGGCAGGGACATCGGCATCTTCATCAAAACCATCTGGGTGGTGGCCGTCGGCCATGGTTCACGGTGAAACCCAGGTCAACGATGAAAAAGATCCTGATCTGCGCGGTGCCCTTCAGCGACAACCTCGGCGACGGGGTCATTGCCGCATCCCTGGCCCATATTGCCGGCCTGAAGTATCCGCAAGCGAAGGTCGAGTTTCTGGATATTGCCGGCCGCGTCGGCTTCCAGGAAGAAAACCTGCGGGGCGGCGGCGCATTCGAGGTTTTTGCAAAACTGCCGTCGCTGCTGCGTTCGCTGATCGTCTTCTTGTACTGCCTCAAGGGCTATTTTCTTTCTTGGCGAAAAAACTGGAAGGCCGCGGTCGGCGACGCCGATCTGATCGTCATTGGCGGCGGACAGCTCTTCTGCGATGTGGCGCTCAATTTTCCGGCCAAGCTGTTTCTTTTGAGCAGGCTGCTGCGCGGCAAGCGCGTGGTGGTCGTTTCGGTCGGCGTCACGGCCAAATGGTCATTCTGGGGCCGCTTCCTCGTCAAGCGCTTCATCAGGAATGCAAGGCCGGTTTTCTACGCGACTCGCGACAAGGAATCGGCAAGCAACCTGCACACCCACTTCAGAATTCCGAGGGGCAGCATACGGGTCGTTCCAGATCCGGCGCTTGTTTGCGCCGATGCGTTCTCGGAAGAGCTCTCGCCCGAAAAGAACTGGGATATCGGAATTTGCGTGAGCAGCCTCGATGCGCTGGTCATGAACTCCGAATACTCGAACTCCAATTCAACGGAGTCCGCGAGGTTTTTTTCGACGCTTGCCGAATCATTGCAGGCCCAAGGGAAGCGGGTGCTTTATTTCACCAATGGCGCGTCCGAAGACAACAAGGTATTGAGCGAGATTTCTTCGGGAACCGGGGCCATGAAATCGGGGTTTTTCGTTCCCCGGCATCCCGATGAACTCGTTTCACTGATCAGCGCCTGTTCCTGCATTGTTGCCCATCGGCTCCATGCAAACATCGTTGCCTACAGCTTGAACATTCCATCCATAGGAATGAACTGGGACAAAAAGGTCGAATCGTTCTTCGAATTGACGAAGCGAAAGCGCTATCTCTTCGATTTGTCGCCCCGCATCGAAAAAATCGAGGCTTCGGTGCTGAGCGTGTTGAGCGAAAAGACCCCGGACCGACAAACACTGGATTTGCTGAGAGGCGAAGTGGTTGCCGGAGTTCATGCCTTGATCTGATGGAGCGGGCCATGAAAATATTGCACATTGCCGAAACACTCAAGGGCGGGCTGGAAACCTATCTTCGGATGGTCTCCGGTTTCCAGCAGAACTCTCCGGTGATCAGCCAGGCGAAGTTCATTCTTCCCGGCCCCGTGGACTGGCTGAGCTCGCAGGACACCCACGTGGTCCCCACGGCGCGCAGTCCGTTGGCCCTTGCCACGTACGCCGCCGAAGTTCGCAAGATCATCCGCAGGGAACGTCCCGCGGTGCTTCATCTGCACAGCTCGATTGCGGGCGGAATCGTTCGGGCCATGGCGCTGCTGGGCCAGGTGCCGCAAGAGACAAAAATCGTCTATTGCTCTCACGGATGGGCGTTCGACCAGATCGGGCCTTCGTACAAGAAGTCGATCTATCGGTGGATCGAATGGCTGCTTTCGTACTGGAGCGACGCCATCATCTGCATCAGCCACCATGAACTGCGGATTGCGGAGAAGTTCGGCATCAAGCGCTGCACCTGCATTCCGAACGGAATCACCCCTGCGCTGGCCACCCAGGAACAGGTCGCCCTTCCCAAGGCTTCTTCGCCGCACCCCAGAAGAATCCTGTTCGTGGGCCGGCTGGACCGGCAAAAAGGCATCGATGCACTGCTCGAGTCCTATGCGCGGGTTAGGCCCGACTTCAAGCTGATCGTCGTCGGCGGCGCCGTTCGAAACGATCTTTCTCTCGCCCATTCCGAAGACATAGAGTTCAAGGGATGGCTCGAAAAAGACGAGCTCGACGCTGCCTACAGGTCTTGCGACGCGATCATCGTTCCCTCGAGATGGGAGGGCTTCGGCCTTGTCGCGGTCGAAGCCATGGCGCGGAGCAAGCCGGTGTTTGCATCGGCGGTGGGTGGGCTCGTCGATATCGTCGAAGACACCCGGAGCGGACGGCTGTTTCCGCTCGATCGGCTCGACGAAATGCTGCGCGAGATCGACCAGATTTCCGACCAAGACATGGTGCGGATGGGCCGGGCAGGGCGGGAGATTTTCGAAAAGAAATACACCGCTGACCGGATGAACTCCGCCATCGTCGATTTGTACAGGGAGTCGGTACTCTGATGAAGTTTTCTTCCGTTGTTCCCGTCTCGGAGCGCCTCGCCGGTCTCTTCAGGTTGCTCTGCGCTTCGGCGGCCATTGCTGTTTTTTCGTGCGCGGCCCAGGCCCGGGGGATCAGCGAACTGAGCACCGATTACCCGACGGCGCTGAGCGTGCAGATCGACCCGAGCGACATTTCGGATGAAGACCTGAACGAAATCAGGGCGGCGGGATTCGAGTTCGTCCGATTCGGCGTGCGGCCGCCTTTGAAGAGCGTCAACCCCGGACGGATCGACTACTCGAAACTGATCCGGCGCGTGCGGAACGCGAGGCTCGACGCCATCGTGACGCTGTTCGGAGGCAGGGAGATCTGGGGCCACGAACCAGGGGAGCTCGGCGGCGGCCAACGGGAAAAGCTGTTCGCGAACTTCGCCGCTGAATTCATGAACGCCCACATCGCCGATGTGGCGATGTGGGAACTGTGGAACGAGCCCGACTACAAGACCTTTCTGAACCCGGCGCTTTTCTCGAACTTCGAAACCGCGACCGCGGAGTTTTGCAGCAGCATCGCGCAGCTGAAGAACCCGCCGAAGATCGTCATGGGGTTCGGCTTTGCGAAGCTTCCCTTCAACCAGGGGCAGGTTCCGCCGCAACTCGAAAATGCCTTCGTATTGGGGGCCAAGGCCAATAATTGCCTGACGGACATATCGATCCACCCCTACCGCTCGATTCCGGAAACGGCCATTGCCGACTACGGAAAGCTGCGCGCCAAGCTGGACCAGATGCAACTCGGCAAGGTCGGCATCGTTGCCTCCGAATGGGGTTACGCGTCGTACCTGCCGGTCAGGGACCGCAACACGCAGGCTTCGCTGATCTTGCGTGAATACCTGACCAACGTGGCCGCCGGCATCAAGCTCTTGAACCTCTATGCCTGGAAGGACCGGGGAACGTCCGTCATTTCGAGAGAAGACAACTTCGGACTCAAGTCGAAGGCCGGCGAAAAGAAGGAGGCGTTTTCGAGCCTGACCGAATTCCTCAAGATCGCCCGGACTTCGAAGAAGGTTTCGTACGACAGCAACGGAAGCCTGAACAAGCTGGTGCTGAGCCGTGGAACGACCTTGCTGCACGTGGTGTGGACGCAAAGCTCCGAGCAGGACGTGCTGATTCCCGCAGCCAAGGGAAAGAAGTGCACGCGGGTCGACTTCTTTCCGCAGGTGCGCCACGGAACCTGCGGCAGTCCGGTGGAGGGGGGCGTTGCTGCCAAGGCTTCGAGCTATCCGGTCCTGTTCTCCATTGCGGACTAGGGGATGGCGTCCGGAATTCGAAAGCGCCTCGGAGGTCCGATCTATGCCGTTGCAGACCAATGCATCTATAGCGCAAGCCAGCTGCTGCTGAGCTTTGCGCTCGCACGGGCGTTGTCGCCCTCGGATTTCGGTATTGCGTCGGCGTTCCTGGCGATCGTCAGTTTCCAGTACATCCTGCATACCGCGGTGGTTCATGAGCCGCTGCTGATCAAGCGCCATTACGCAAATCGGTCCGCCGCCTGGTGGAGCTGGGCGCTCGTGCTTGCCGTCTCGTTGGCCGGCTTCCTGGCCTGGCAGTTCACGAGCTTCCCGGGGCCGCTGCGCTGGGCGGGCGTGGCGCTCATCGTGGGCTACGAAATATTCTGGCTCTCCCGCAGCGTCTTGCTGGTGGGACGCCGATACCTGGTTCTCTGCATCTCCGGCGTCCTGATCAGCATCGGATACGTGGCGGTCTTGATCGGGTTGAAGCCGGCCACGTGGACGCAGGCGCTGCTGTGGATCGCCGTGATCCAGCTGCCTTTTGCCCTCTTGATTGTGAGGACGCTGAAAAGCGTGATCGCCCCGCTGCCGGCACCCGCCGATGCCCAGGCGCTGACCGTGAAGGAAGCCGCCAGCTATGGCTGGAAGGCCAGTCTTTCGCAGCTCATGAGCTGGATCATGACGGGAGGTGCGATCCTGCTGCTGGGGTCCTCGGCAGATTCTGTGCAAGGCGGCCTGCTGAAGATCTACATCACGTTCTTGCTGCCCATGCAGTACGTGCTGCTCGCGCTGGGCTACTACATCCTGCCCAAGCTGGCGGCCAGCTGGAATTCCGAGGGCCGAAGGGACGCTTTCCGTCTCTTCGTCAAGTTCGTGATCTTCGGCTTCATGGTGGCCGAGCTCGGTGGTGTGCTGCTGGGCCTGCTCGGGCCCTACCTGGTGGTGCTGGCGTTCGGCAAGAACTACAGCGGCATGGATTTTTCGCCGTTCTTCTACGCGCCCGCGATCTTCGGCCTCACGATGTGCCTCCGAACGGGTTTCAGGGCGGCTGCGCGGCCCGGGGCTCTTCTGTGGTGCTCGATTTTCGGCGCGCTGGTCTTCGCGGCGTGCATGCTCGTGGCCAAGCCGCCCATCTCCTACATCCAGACCATCAACGCCATGACGATTGGCTTTGCCTGCATGGCGGCCATGATGATCGGCTGGCTGTTCGTCATCATGCGCGGCCCCAGGGTCGCCGCGCAGGTCCGCTGACCGTTCTTCCAGAGGTTCCGCTGCGGGGGTAGGCGATTGCGCCCGATTGCGCCCGGGCAACCGGGCGCAATCGCTCGCCGATCACCGTGGGCGTTCGAAATTCAGGATGTTGTCGCCCGCCTTCGGGCTGCCAGTGTCGGGCGGCTCGAACTTGTAGGCGCTCGGGTCGCGCGCGGAAGTCATTTCGTAGAGCGGGTGGATCCGGGCCAGTCGCGCACCGCCGTCGCGCACCAGGGGCGCCCACGCGAAATTGGCGGTGAACTTGTTCGAGCGCGGCAGCAGCGCGTCGAAGGGGATGGAAAGATAGATGCCCTTGTCGAAGCTGCCTTCGCCGAACTGCCTGGCCGACACATTGGTCTTGGTGACGTAGGCGCCAAGCACCACGCCGTTGTCGAAGCGGCGGCTGATGTCGATGGTGACCCCGCGATCGCCCGCCAGGTACTGGCCCGCGCTGACCTTGGCCAGGACGCCGTTCCAGCCGGTGTCCCAGTAGAGGGTTGCGTGGCCGGTGTTGACCTTGTAGTCGCGCAGGCCGAAGTCCTGTTCGAAGTCGCGTTGCCGCACGTGGTTGAAGTCGACGCCAATCGCCATCCGGCTGCGCCACGGGCGATAGAGCCATTCCCCGCCGACGCCCGCATACATGCTTTCGAGTGCGCCGCCGTAGACGCTGTAGTACTGGTTGTCCGTCAGCCGGCCGACGTGGGTCAGCTGAAGCACCGGCATGGTCAGCCGCTTCGAGGTGACGTACTCGCGCTGAAAGGTTCGCACGCGGGGCAGGTTGCTGGGCGCCGTATAGGTGAACTTGTCGAAGTTGTCGACGAGGCGCAGGTTCAGCGCGCCGTTGACCCAGGTGCTCGGCGTGAAGCGGTATTCCGCAACCGCCTGCACGCCGACCTGGAAAAGCACGAAGGAGTTGGGGCCGCCGAGAATCTGGCCGAGGCTGGGCGTGAGGCCGATGCTGAACTTCTGCACCGGGCGCTCCCATGGGGCCAGCGCCTTGTCGTCCGCGGCCTCCTTGGCCGTAGCCGGAGTGCCGGCGCCCTTCGCAACATTGAGGGCGGGTGCGTCGGCGCCGAGCGGCGGGGGCGCATAGTCGCGCTGGGTCGCCGCCCGAAGTTCACTTGGCGCCTGCGCCTGATAGTGCGCTGTCACCCACTCGTTCCGGTCGACCACTTGCGCGTGCAGCGCCAGGCCCCGTTCCGAGTAGTGAAGAACAAAATTCTTGATCGAAGCGGGCGCATCGCGATGCAGCACGGCAATGATCTGCTCGACCCGGGCACTCCGGTAGACAGTGGCGCTTTCGGTGATCCACACGTGCAGCATCGGGCCTTGCGGCGCAATGCGCTGAACGGCCCAATCGGTGCGGCTTTCGATATCGGCCGCGGTCGCCGCCCAACCTGGTGACGTGGTGGGGGGCGTCGGCGAAAAGCGCGGCGCCGGAGGGTCCGCCGTCTTGGGCATCTGCATCGTCGCGAGGTTGGTCTGCAGCGTGAGGCCGACCATCACCTTGTTTCCGCGCTCGAAGCCGGCCGAGAAAGTCACGCCGGGGGCGTAGCGGTACTCCAGGCCGATATTGAAGGGCGAGCGCTGCGGCTGGGCGTTGTTGAGCGGCTCGTTCTTGTAGTCGTTGCCTTCGTACTCGAGCTTGAGCGTCAACGGGTCCCAGGGCGTGCGCCATTGCACGCCGCCAAAGAGCGCGGCGGGTCCGCGAAAGAGCCGGCCGAAGTTGGCGCCACCCCATGTGGTCTCGCTGACGCGGGTCTTGAAACGGCTGCTCAGCAGATTGAACGGATTACCGATGTTTCCGCTGCTTCCCATGTAGCCCCAGCCGATGCCGAGGCTGAAATCCAGGTCGCCGTGGCGCTTGCTCGCCACCAGGTACTCGGACGAAAAGAGGCCGGTGCCGCCGATGTCGCGAAAGCCCAGGGCCACTTCAGGAAGGTAGGCCGACTCTTTCCACAACCGCGCCTTGAGGTCGATGCTCTTGTCCTTGTAGCCCTGGTTGCTGAGGCCGATGCCGTAGATCCGGTTGCTGATGGACGTGTAGCGGAAACCCGCTTCCAGCCAGTCCAGCGGCTGGAACATCACGTTCAGCCGCGTGTAGGGCGAAACATGCGTGAGGGACGTGCGCATGTCCCCCGCCTGGCCCATGCGGGCCGTGGGTGTCTGCAGCAAGCCGGTTTCGCCCCAGTCGTTGCCGCTGGACTGGAGCGCGCGGTACTGCGGCGCCGCCTCTGGGCGGACCGATATGGCGGTCGGCGCGAAGGCATCGGCCGGTGCCGGTGCCGGGGCCACAGGGGCGGGCGAGGCCTCGGCCGAGGGCGCGGCTGGGGCTTCTGCCGGAGCGGCAACGGGTACTGCCGCAACGGGCGTTCCCGACATCGTGTTGCCGCCTTGCGGCGACGGCCCTTGCGTGGCCAGAAACTTGATCAGGCCCTCGGAAATCGCGTTCAGGTCATCCATGCCGCGAGGCGCTGCCCAGACCCATGCGCCAGGTGCCGGTTCATCGGAGGGATGTGCGTTCCATCCCGCCACGCCCACGCGGGCGATGCGGCCGTCGGGTTGCGCGACCCATGCCCAGTCGTGCTTGCCCCCGGGGTCGCAGGCCGTCACGTAGTCCCATGCCGTGCGCCCCGGTTCGTGGACCACCTGGCAGAGCTGCCCGTCGGGCTGCACGACCGAGATCGTCTTCAGGACGGGCGGAGGCGCAACGAGCTGCTGGCCGGCCTTCAGCACCGGGTCTTCCTCCGGATGCGCCTCGAGCCAGCGCGGGTCGACGATGCCGAGCGCGACGCGGCCGGTCACGGGGAGGCCCTGCAGCCATTTGATCAGCTGCTGGCGCTGGCCCCGTTGTTCCGGGCGCGCGCGCCGGGTGGCGGCGTCGAGCCGCAGCAGCAGCTGGTTCTTCAGAAACTGTTGCGCCAGGCGCTCCTGCGGAATGCGCCAAGCCAGCCCGGGCGCCGCGGTTTCGGCCGGCTGGCGCAGCAGCCAGGCGCTCAGCCGCTCGCCGGGGCGGATGTCGGCGTCGTTGGCCGGGGTCTTGTTGTCGACAGGGCTGCTGCCGAGGGGCTGGGCCCCGGCGGCGCAGCTCGCCGCCAGTGCGCAGGCCACCGCGGCGCGAAGGGGCCAGGGATGTCTGCCAAAGCCACGGGGAAGCAAACTGCTCATGTACCAGCGCTCGCCGCTGCGACGGGTGCTGGGGGGGAAGGCGTCCACTGCTCGAAGCTCATACACAGGTCATTGGAAATACATTGCTCGGAATAAACGACCCGGGGCGTGCCGCCCGCCTGCGAAACGCCAAAGCGCGCGGGAGGCAGCGAGGCGCTCGAAGGATGCGAAACGCTGCGCTCCTCGTACCAGCGCAAGGACGAGGCGGCCGCGCCGGCCACGGCGGCTTGCTGCGGCACGGCAATGGGCGTCTGCACGATCTCGTCGCGAATGCCGAAACGGTAGCCCGGCATCATGTCGCGCTCACGCTGATAGGCCCTGGGCTGCGAGGCGTTCGCGGCGTCGGCCCACGCCGGCAGCCTGGAAAAGCGCACCTCGCGCCAGTCGGTGGTGAGGCCGGTCGTTCCCATGAGGCGCCCGTCGAGCAGCCTGACGACTTCGCCGGCATTGCTGTACCAGACCTCGACGGCACCTTCGGGGCGCTTGTCGATGTAGCCAAGCACCATGTAGACCGTCTGGCCGCCGACGACTACGCGCAGGTAACGGTAATTCGGGTTGAAAGTGGGCCCGGGCGCCGCGGCGCCGCCGCTATAGATATGCCGCGCCGTGGCCAGCATGGCCGAAGATCCGGAAGAACAGCCGCCAACGCCCAAAAGAAATGCTGACAAAAGACAGCATTCAATAAGTCGCGTGGCGAGACCAACGCGCGGAGCCTTCAGCGAATGCCCTCCCGGCAGGAGGGCCCGCACGATTAATTCGTGCCGGTCGTGCCCGTGCCGCCTGTGCCGCTCGTGCCGCCCGTACCGCTGCCGCCACCGCTGTTGCCGCCATTGCCGCTGCCAATGGCAGCGGCCAATCCGACGCTGGCTGCGACGCCCCCGGCCTGCTGGGCCGTGATGCGGCCGGATGAAGAATTGGCTGCACCCGTGGCGCTGGCGGGCTGCGGGCCGGGCGTTTGAACGGGTGGCGGATTCTGGGGTGGGTTTTGAGCCAGCGCCGAAGAAATACCCAGGGCGGCAATAAAGGCTGCGGAAACCAATGACTTAATTTTCATGGCGGATATCCTCGTAATTAGCAATTGACAGTTGCGTCAAGATTAGCAGCTAGCGAAGTGTGCCGCAACTAAGTTAGCCTTTTTTACAATCGATGTGCGTGCAATTCCTTGTGTCCAAATGTCTTGCAAATCAAAATTAATTCATTGTTCTTAATTGGTCTTTGCGGGGGGTCGAGATGGGCATTCGCACACGCTCCGGCCGGCGCCGTTGAATATGCGCGCAACAGCCCGCTACAATCGCCGGTTGACCCTGCTCCAGCGAAGAAGACTTAGAGGATCCCCATGAGTGACATGACCTCCGGCTCCCCCCGGATCGACACAAGCAAGCGGACGTGGTTGATCGCATCCAGCTGTGCCGGCGTAGCGGGAGGCGTGGCCACCGCGATTCCCTTTGTGAGTACGTTCCAGCCTTCCGAGAAGGCCAAGGCCGCAGGCGCTGCGGTCGAGGTGGACATTGCAGGCCTCAAGGTCGGCGAGAAGATCACCGTCGAATGGCGCGGCAAGCCGGTGTGGATCCTCAAGCGTACGCCCGAGCAACTGGCTGGGCTGCCCAAGCTCGACGGCCAGCTGGCCGATCCGCTTTCCAAGCGGCACCCCGACGAATTCACCCCCAAGTACGCGCAGAACGAACACCGTTCGATCAAGCCCGACGTGCTGGTGGTGGTGGGCATCTGTACCCACCTCGGCTGTTCGCCGGTCGACCGCCTCCAGTCCGGCCCGCAGCCCTCGCTGCCAAGCGACTGGGACGGCGGCTTCCTGTGCCCTTGCCACGGTTCCACGTTCGACCTGGCCGGCCGTGTCTTCAAGAACAAGCCCGCGCCCGACAACCTGCCTGTGCCCCCGCACATGTACCTGTCGGACACCAAGCTCCTGATCGGTGAAGACTCCAAGAAGGCCTGAGGCAGAAGAAGAACATGGCTGAATTCCACGAAATTTCCCCCAATGCGCCCACGGGCGAAAAGCTGCTCAACTGGGTCGACAACCGCTTCCCGCTGACCAAGCTCTGGAACGACCAGTGGGGCAAGTACTACGCGCCGAAGAACTTCAACTTCTGGTACATCTTCGGCTCGCTCGCGATGCTGGTCCTGGTGATCCAGATCGTGACCGGCATCTTCCTCGTGATGCACTACAAGCCCGATGCGAACCAGGCGTTCGCTTCGGTCGAGTACATCATGCGCGACGTGCCCTGGGGATGGCTCATCCGCTACATCCACTCGACGGGTGCCTCGGCGTTCTTCATCGTGGTCTACCTGCACATGTTCCGCGGCCTCATGTACGGCAGCTACCGCAAGCCCCGCGAGCTGATCTGGGTCTTCGGCTGCGCGATCTTCCTGTGCCTGATGGCCGAGGCCTTCATGGGCTACCTGCTGCCCTGGGGCCAGATGAGCTACTGGGGCGCCCAGGTGATCGTGAACCTGTTCGCCGCCATTCCCTTCATCGGCCCTGACCTTGCGCTGCTGATCCGCGGCGACTACGTGGTGAGCGACGCCACGCTCAACCGCTTCTTCAGCTTCCACGTCATTGCCGTGCCGCTGGTGCTGCTGGGCCTCGTGGTGGCCCACCTGATCGCGCTGCACGAAGTGGGTTCCAACAACCCCGACGGCATCGAGATCAAGGCCAACCGCGGCCCCGACGGCCATCCGCTCGACGGCATTCCTTCGCACCCGTACTACACGGTGCACGACATCTTCGGCGTGGTGGTGTTCCTCACCATCTTCTCGGCCGTGATCTTCTTCGCGCCGGAAGCGGGCGGGTACTTCCTCGAGTACAACAACTTCATTCCGGCCGATTCGCTCAAGACGCCGAACCACATCGCTCCGGTCTGGTACTTCACGCCGTTCTATTCGATGCTGCGCGCAACCACCGACGACATGGTCAACGTGTTCGCGCTGATCATCGGCCTGGCCGCCGTGCTGAACTTCGTCAAGGGCAAGTCGAGCACGGCACTGAAGATCGCGCTCGTCGTGGTGGCGGCCGTGGCGATCTTCCTGCTCAAGGCCTTCGACGCCAAGTTCTGGGGCGTGCTCGTGATGGGCGGCTCGGTCATCATCCTGTTCTTCCTGCCCTGGCTGGACAAGAGCGAGGTCAAGTCGATCCGCTACCGTCCGAGCTGGCACAAGTATGTTTACGGCGTCTTCGTGTTCCTCTTCCTGATCCTGGGCTACCTGGGTATCCAGGCGCCTGGCGTCTGGGGCAACCTGGTCATCGGTTCGTTCGTGCTGGACATCGCGCAGACCATTTCGCAGATCGGCACGCTTTTCTACTTCGGTTTCTTCCTGCTCATGCCGTGGTGGAGCAGCAAGGGCGAGTTCAAGACCGTGCCCGACCGCGTGACCTTCGCCGCCCACTGAAAAGCCCAAGAGAGCTTGAGAGAAACACGATGAAGAAAAGCATTTCTGGCTGGCTCGCGGTTGTGGGCCTGGCATTGGGCCTGACCTTCTCCGCAGCCGCATCGGCCGAGTCCGGCGGCCTTGCCTGGGACAAGGCGCCCAACAAGACCACCGACGTGGCCTCGTTGCAGAACGGCGCCAAGCTGTTCGTCAACTACTGCCTGAACTGCCATTCGGCAGCCTTCATGCGCTACAACCGCCTGCAGGACATCGGCATCACCGAGCAGCAGATCAAGGACAACCTTCTGTTCGCGACCGACAAGGTCGGCGAGACCATGAAGGCCAACATCGACGCGCGCCAGGCCAAGGATTGGTTCGGCACCACGCCGCCCGACCTGACGCTGGTGGCACGTTCGCGCGCCGGCCACGGCGGTACCGGTGCCGACTACCTGTACACCTACCTGCGCACCTACTACCGGGACGACACCAAGGCCACCGGCTGGAACAACCTCGTGTTCCCGAGCGTCGCCATGCCCAATCCGCTGTGGGAGCTGCAAGGCGAACGCCGTCCGGTCTACAGCAAGGTCGTGCAGCATGGCCACGAGACCGAAGTGTTCAAGGGTTGGGAGCAAGTCACCCCCGGCACCATGACGCCGCTGCAGTTCGACACGGCGGTCGGCGACCTGGTGAGCTACCTGCAATGGATGGCCGAACCGGCGCAGAACACGCGCATCCGCATCGGCGTGTGGGTGCTGCTGTTCCTGCTCATGTCGTTGCTTTTCGTGTGGCGACTGAACGCCTCGTACTGGAAAGACGTCAAGTAGTTCCGTCCACGCCGACCGGACGCCATGCGCGCCCGGTCCCACAGAGTGGGTTGCCAACGCGACCCACTCTTTTTGATTTTTAGGAGTCTCTCGCCATGATGGTCTTGTATTCAGGAACGACCTGCCCCTTTTCCCACCGCTGCCGCTTCGTGTTGTTCGAGAAGGGCATGGACTTCGAAATCCGCGACGTCGATCTCTACAACAAGCCCGAAGACATCGGCGTGATGAACCCGTACGGCCAGGTGCCGATCCTGGTCGAGCGCGACCTGATCCTGTACGAATCGAACATCATCAACGAGTACATCGACGAGCGCTTCCCGCATCCGCAGCTGATGCCCGGCGACCCGGTCGACCGCGCGCGCGTGCGCCTGTTCCTGCTCAATTTCGAGAAGGAGCTGTTCGTGCACGTGGCCACGCTCGAGAACCGCACGACCAAGGGCAACGAGAAGGCGCTCGAAAAGGCCCGCGCGCACATTCGTGACCGCCTGACGCAGCTTGCCCCGGTGTTCCTCAAGAACAAGTACATGCTGGGCGACAACTTCTCGATGCTCGATGTGGCCATTGCGCCGCTGCTCTGGCGCCTGGACTACTACGGCATCGACCTCAGCAAGAATGCGGCGCCGCTGCTGAAGTACGCCGAGCGCATCTTCTCGCGCCCCGCGTACATCGAAGCGCTCACCCCGTCCGAAAAGGTCATGCGCAAGTAAGACTGCGTCCAACCGTTCTCCGCTGCTTTCATGATCAACGCGCTCGAGTCGTCCTCCACCCGCCCGTACCTCATCCGGGCGCTGTACGAATGGTGCACCGACAACGGGTTCACGCCCTATGTTGCGGTGCAGGTCGACGACACCGTCCAGGTGCCGCGCGAGTACGTGAAAAACGGCGAGATCGTGCTGAACATCAGCTTCGACGCGACCAGCTCGCTCAAGCTCGGCAACGACTTCATCGAGTTCAAGGCCCGCTTTGCGGGCAGCGCGCGCGAAATCGTCGTGCCCGTGGGCCGGGTGATTGCCATCTACGCGCGCGAGAACGGCCAAGGCATGGCGTTTCCGGCGCCTGTACCCACCGGCAGCAATGCCGATGGCAGTGGCGCCGCATCGCCGGCAGGCGGTGTGCCGGCAGTCCAGGGGCCTGCCCGCATGCCGCTGCGCGACGCGTCGCGCGGTAGCGAGGGCGATGCCAGCAAGATCGTTCACCTCGTGACGGACGAAGCGGCCGATGGCGGCAACGACATCGGCTCGCCCGTCGACCCCGACGACGAGCCGCCGCGCCCGCCGGCCGGAGGCGGCAGCCGTCCGTCGCTCAAGCGCGTGAAATAGGACAACAGCAGGACGGACCTGAAAGGGCGGCTTCTGCCGCCCCGTTAAAATCCGTAAAGAGAATTCCGTGCCGCTTTAGCTCAGTTGGTAGAGCACCCGCCTTGTAAGCGGAAGGTCGTCAGTTCGATTCCGACAAGCGGCACCATACATTTCCCCACTGGGGATCAGCAACGGCCCTTCTTGGCCTGTCCCGGTGGGCAGTGGTGACCACCACCGCCATGGCCTTCGCGCTCGGCATGGTGCGGTTGCTCCGCGCGCCGCCAGTTGCCCTCCATCCATCGCCAGCCACCGTCTGCCTGGACCCATCGGCCCGGTGCATACGCGTGGTCGGGCCGAGCCGCCTGCCAGTAGCCGGAGCGCCAGGCGTAGGCGCGTTCGTTCCACCGCCAATGACCGGGCACCCAGACCTGTCCTGCGCGCGGCCCTGGCATGGGCTCGTAGCGGGGCGCGGGAGGTGCGACCTGGATCAGGCCAGGCACATGGATATTGACCGAGACCTGTGCCGCGGCGGGCAGGGCACAGGCGGCGAGCGCTGTGGCAATCAGGAGAGCCGAGATTTTCATTTGAAACCCTTGAAGATGAGAACACGCATGTACAACGCGGGCCGGCGCAAAGTGTAATCAGAACATTCCTCAGGGCCTTGGGCAGCCGAACCGTGGTACGCAAAGGCCGCGCCCGTTTCATCAGGTGCTAGAGTTCAGGCGCACGCTGCATGCCGATGCGCAGACTACGCTTCCTGACCCACCGCCACCGCGCCCCTTCCACAAACCGGGTGCTCGGCCTGCTGCTGGCCTTCAATGCCGGCGCGGTGAATGCGGGGGGCTTCCTGATGCTGCACATGTACACCTCGCACATGACGGGCTTCGCGTCGCAGTTTGCGGACGGGCTGGTGCTCGGCAACACGAAGCTCCTGTTGAACGCGCTGGGCGCCATCCTCGCGTTTCTGTCGGGCGCGGCCGTCTGTGCAATTCTCGTGAACTGGGGCCGCCAGCACCGCTTGCGCAGCGTCTACGCGGTGCCGCTGCTGCTCGAGGCGGCACTCATGTTTCCGTTCGGCCTGATGGGCGCCATCACGTTGACCTGGTCGACGCCGTTTGCCGTGCCGCTCACTGTGCTGCTGCTCTCCTTCATCATGGGCCTGCAGAACGCGGTCGGCTCCAAGACCTCCGGAGGCAGCGTCCGCACCACCCACATGACGGGCAACATCACCGACATGGGCATGGAGCTGGGCAAGCTGATCTACTGGAACCGGCATGCCACGCCGGCGCATGCCATGGTTCGGCACGACCGCCGGAGGATGCGGATGGCGGGCGGGCTGATTGG
The DNA here is from genome assembly GCF_051144945.1 of Variovorax palleresanus. NCBI lineage: Bacteria > Pseudomonadati > Pseudomonadota > Betaproteobacteria > Burkholderiales > Comamonadaceae > Variovorax > Variovorax palleresanus. Next base: position 3,817,705 of record NZ_JBJNVP010000002.1, read on the forward strand.
CATGTTCGTGCTGGGCGGCATCGTCGGCGCGCTCGGTTTCAGCTCTATCGGCTTCGTGTGCGTGGTGCCGCTCGCGGCGTTGCTGCTCGCCATTTCGATACCGCCGCTCATGCGCGACCTGCCGCGCTCCCGGACGCTGCAGAAGCTTCTTGCCGCCATCGGTGTGAAGGTGCCTTCCAGGCACCCGCCGGCGCACGCCGATTCGTCGCCCGAAAGCTGAAGGCTCTCCCGGGTCAACTGCGGGCCTCAGATCCCGCCCACGCTGCCCGTGATCGGCAGCACGATGCCGGTGATATAGCTGGCGCAACTCGGCGCCGCAAGGAACACATAGGCGGGAGACAGTTCCTCTGGTTGTGCCGGTCGCTGCAGGTCGGTGTGCTTGCCGAAGTCCTTCACCTTTTCGGGCGGGCTGTCGGCGGGGTTCAAGGGGGTCCATACCGGTCCGGGCGCCACCGCGTTCACGCGGATACCCTTGGGCAGCAAGTTGCTGGCCAGCGACTTGGTGAATGCGTGGATGGCGCCCTTGGTGGTCGAGTAGTCGAGCAGGTGGGCGCTTCCTTCCAGGCCCGTGACCGAGCCGGTATTGATGATCGACGCGCCCTGGCGCAGGTGCGGCACCGCGGCGCGCGCCATCTGGAAGTAGCCGGTGACATTGGTTCTGAGCGTGAGGTCGAAGCGCTCGTCGGTGATGTCCTCGATCGAAGCCGCGTGCAACTGGAACGCCGCGTTGTTCACGAGGATGTCGAGCTTGCCGAAGGCCTCGAGCGTCCTGTCGATCGCCTCGCGGCAGAACGCCGGGTCAGAGACGTCGCCCTTGATCATGATGCAGCGCGCGCCCTCGTTCTCGACATGGCGCCGCGTTTCCTCGGCGTCCTGGTCTTCTTCCAGGTAGACGATGGCCACGTCGGCGCCTTCGCGTGCGTAGAGCACTGCCACCGCGCGGCCGATGCCGGAATCGCCGCCCGTCACCAGCGCCGTCATGCCCTCGAGCTTGCCGCTGCCCTTGTAATCCGGCGCCTCGAAACGGGGCCGCAGCGCCATCTCCGCTTCCACGCCCGGCTTGCGGAGGTGCTGCGCCGGCATGGGATTGACCGGCTGGGACCGCGGCCCCGCTTGAGCGGGTTGGCTGGATTTCCTGGAGGCCGGCTTTGCGCTGTCCTTTGCGTCTTGTGCACGCTGAACCGCGCGGTGCCTGGAGGCCGTGTGGGCTGCGCCTCGGGATTTGGCGGATCCGGAGGGGGATGCGGTGGTCGATTTCATGGTGCTTGGGCTCCTCATGTGAACGACCACCGTAAAACTCCGGGGCTCGGCTCGCGTAGGAATCCGTCTCGAATGCGCGCCCGCCGTGTCGCGCGGCGATTTCCGCTTCGCTTGCAAAGGGTAACGATGCACGCCTACGCACCGGCCATGGCGGCGTGCGCATTGTCATGGCTTCCCGACTCTGGAGCAGGGGCGATGCAGCCTGAAAAGGACACGAAGGAATCCGCCGGCAAACGCAATGGCAACGGCGAAAGCAGCAGTGGCAACGGCAAGCCGCACCGGCCGCCCCGCCGCAAGCATCCCTCGCTCCAGGCACTGACGCACCGGAACATCGAGTCGATTCTGAGGCTGGAAGAAGAAAACCGGCGCGCCAAGCCGCTGCTCTACAGGCTGGTCTCCCGCGTAGCGCGCTACTGCGGAACGGTGGCTTTCCTGTGGTGGAACCTGGCCTTCTTTGCCGCATGGATCCTGCTCAACCAGTTTGTCTGGCAGATCGATCCCTATCCCTTCACCTTCCTGCTCTGCCTGGTTTCCATCGAGGCCATCGTGCTGGCGATCATGATCCTGATCAGCCAGAACATGTCTGCCGAAGAAAGCGAGCGCCGGCACCACCTGGACCTGCAGATCAACCTGCTGAACGAGCGCGAGATGACCGCCTTGCTGCGCCTCGCCACCCGCATGGCGGAAAAGATGGAGGTGCCGCAGGAGTCGCACAGCGAGGTCAGGGCGCTGACCGAGCGCACCGACCCCGGCAAGGTGCTGCACCAGATCGTGGAGGCCGAGGCTTCGCACGAGGAGCGCCGCTGACGGGCAACCGGCGCCGCTAGGGCAGTTCCGCGCCTTCGACCAGGAAGCGCACGCGCCGCACGCCCTGCCATTCGTCCGCATCGAGCCGGAAGGCCAGCTTCACGCGCGCGGGCAGCGGATCGGTATGGCCGAACCAGATGCCGTCGACCGGCTGCCCCTGGTGCCGCAGCTTGAGCGCGAGGTGCTTCTCGCCCACCAAGCGCTGCGACACCACCTCCACCTCTTCGCTGAAGGTGGGCGGGGCAAAACCCTGGCCCCACACCTCGCGGTGCAGCGTGTCGACCAGGTCGATGCGCATGTACTCGCGGGCCAGCGGCCCGTCGGTGTCGAGGCGGCGCGTCAGGGTGGCGGCGTCGAGCCACTCGTGCGCCACTTCGGCCAGCGCCTGCTCGAACACCTCGAACTTCTCGCGCGCGACGGTGCAGCCGGCTGCCATCGCGTGGCCGCCGAAGCGCAGCAGCACGCCCGGGTGGCGCTTGGCCACCAGGTCGAGCGCATCGCGCAGGTGAAAGCCCGGAATCGAGCGGCCGGAACCCTTGAGCTCATGCGCCTTGCCCGGCGCGCCGCTCGCGGCAAACACGAAGGTCGGGCGATGAAAACGGTCCTTGATGCGCGAGGCCACGATGCCGACCACGCCCTCGTGAAAGTCGGCATCGAACACGCTGATGGCGGCCGGAGGTGCCTCGCCGCCATCGGCCGTGGGGCCGAACAGCGACTCAGCCAGCAGCAGCGCCTGGTCGCGCATGCCGCCCTCGATGTCGCGCCGCTCGCGGTTGATGCCATCGAGCATGCGCGCCAGTTCGTCGGCGCGTCCGGCATCGTCGGTCAAGAGGCATTCGATGCCCAGCGTCATGTCGGCCAGCCGTCCGGCCGCATTGATGCGCGGGCCGAGTGCAAAGCCGAAGTCGAAGGTGGTGGCCACCGCGGCGTTGCGTCCCGCGGCCTTGAACAGCGCCGCAATGCCCGCAGGCAGCGCACCGGCGCGAATGCGCCGAAGGCCCTGCGCGACGAGGCGGCGGTTGTTGGCGTCGAGCTTCACCACGTCGGCCACGGTGCCCAGCGCCACCAGAGGAAGCAGCACGTCCAGCTTGGGCTGCGTGGCTGCGGTGAAGAGGCCGCGTGCGCGCAGTTCGGAGCGCAGCGCCAGCAGCACGTAGAACATCACGCCCACGCCGGCGATGCTCTTGCTCTCGAAGCCGCAGCCGGGCTGGTTGGGATTCACCAGCACCTCGGCGGCCGGCAGTTCGGGGCCCGGCAGGTGATGGTCGGTCACCAGCACCTGCAGGCCGCGCGCCTTGGCGGCAGCCACGCCCTCGACGCTGGCAATGCCGTTGTCGACGGTGATCAGCATGTCGGCGCCGCTGTCGGCCACGCGCTCGGCAATCGGCGGCGTGAGGCCGTAGCCGTCGACCACGCGGTCGGGCACCAGGTAGCTCACGTTCTTCGCGCCGAGCAGGCGCAGGCCGCGCACGGCGACGGCGCAGGCGGTGGCGCCGTCGCAGTCGTAGTCGGCCACGATGCACAGGCGCTTGTCCTGTGCCATGGCATCGGCCAGCAACACCGCCGCCTCGCGCGCGCCGTGCAGCGTGTCGGGTGGCAACAGGCGCGCCAGGCCGTCGTCGAGCTCGTCTTTGGCAAGCACGCCGCGCGCGGCGAAGAGGCGGGCGAGCAGGGGATGCACGCCCGCCTGCTCGAGCGCCCAGACCGTGCGGGGGGGATCTCCCTGGCGATGATCTTCATAGGGCCTCGAGCACGCTGGCGGCGCGCGGCCGGTCGAACAGGCTTCGGGCCCAGCCCACCAGGCCGCGCTGCTGCACCGCGTAGCGCTGCGCCGCGCGGTCGCCGCACAGCGTGAGCGTGACGTCGGCACCGGCGGTGTAGTCGGCCAGCAGGCTGGCGAGGGTGCTTGCATCGAGCGCGTGCCAGGCTTCGGCCCAGCCCGGGCCGTCGTCGCGCAGCGCGGCCACGCGCAGCGCTTCGCTCACGGTCGGCGGGGTCGTGTCGGCCGGAGGAATGCCTGTTTGCAGCGCGCCGGTGCCGCTGAGCCAGAAAGAGTTGATCGGCGGCACGCCGCGGGCGGCGCGGTCGTCGTTCACGCGTTGGGTATAGAGCAGCATCTGCATTTCGTTCTGGAGCCGGCGCAGCGGCCGCGCCGCTTCGGCCAGGGGGGACCATTGCGAAATGGGATGGCCCACTGCGCGGTCGATGGACGCCGTGGCCAGTCCATTGAAGATGGGTGCGCGCGCCAACCATCGGCCGGGCGTCGCGGAGGGGTGAAGGGCAATGCCGTCTTCTTCGAAGAAAGGATGCGCGGCGGACAGCAGCGCCGCCGATTCGGCGGCGTCGATCTCGATGGCGGACGGGTCGCCCAGCACCACGTCGTCGATGCCCACCTGCCAGTTGCACAGCGAAACCAGGCCCCAGCCTTCGCTGTCGCCGGGTTCGGCGATGCTGCTCTGCCTGGCTTCCAGCGCGGCCCAGGGAACGCAGCCGTCGGGCGCCGAGATGCCCAGCGCCTTGGCGAGCGCCCGTTCGTGAGGTGGTGAGCGCGTGCTTTCGTCCTGCGTATCGGTCTCCGCCAGCGAGAGCCGGGAGAGCAGTGCTTCGAGGTTGGGCAGACGAAGCGAAGGCAATGCCGCGCGGCATGCCGGGGAACCGCGGCCGGCAAAGGGGATCAACAGATGACGTGGGAGAGGTTCGGCCATTTCCCTATTGTCCGGGATGCTAGGATGAAACGCCCTCCGAAGCGCCTTTGGCGCTCCTCCCACTGGAGGGCGCACCCGGCGGGTGCACCTGGCTGAGCTCAAACTGAAAATATGCGACTTCCTTACGAACTGCAGCTCGGCTGGCGCTATACCCGCGCAGGCCGGGCGACGCGGCGCAACGGCTTCATCTCCTTCATCTCGGGCGTGTCGATGCTCGGCATCGCATTGGGAGTGGCGGCGCTGATCATCGTGCTGAGCGTGATGAACGGCTTCCAGAAAGAGGTGCGCGACCGCATGCTCGGCGTGGTGTCGCACATCGAGATCATTTCGCGCGACGGGCAGGCACTGCCCGACATCGACGCCATCACGGCGGCCGCGCGCAAGAACCCCGAGGTGATCGGCGCTGCGCCCTTCATTGCCACCCAGGCGCTCATCGCGCGCGGCGAGGACATGAAAGGCACGCTGGTGCGCGGCATCGTGCCCAAGCTCGAGCCCGAGGTGACCGACATCGACTCCACGGCGCAGAAGGGCACGCTCGACAAGCTGGTGCCGGGCCAGTTCGGCATCGTGCTCGGCGGCGAGCTGGCGCGCTCGCTGTTCGTGCAGCCGGGCGACCAGGTCACGCTGGTGGCGCCGGGCGGGCAGGTCACGCCCGCGGGCGTGGTGCCGCGGCTCAAGCAGTTCACCGTGGTGGGCACCTTCGATTCGGGCCACTACGAATACGACTCCGCGCTGGCCATGATTCACGAGGAAGACGCCCAGCGCGTGTTTCGGCTCGACGGGCCTTCCGGCATCCGCATCAAGCTCAAGGACCTGAACGAGGCGCGCGAGGTGGCCGACCAGATGGCCGTCACGCTGCCGGGCCAGTTCCTCATTCGCGACTGGACGCGCCAGAACAAGACCTGGTTCGCGGCCGTGCAGGTCGAGAAACGCATGATGTTCATCATCCTCACGCTCATCGTGGCGGTGGCCGCCTTCAACCTGGTGTCCACGCTGGTCATGACCGTGACCGACAAGCGCGCCGACATTGCCATCCTGCGCACGCTGGGCAGCTCGCCGCGCAGCATCATGGGCATCTTCGTGGTGCAGGGGGCGATGGTCGGCGTGATCGGCACCGTGGGCGGGCTGCTGCTGGGGCTGGGCATTGCCTACAACATCGACGTGATCGTGCCGGCGCTCGAGCGGCTCTTCCATGCCAGCTTTCTGCCGAAGGACATCTACCTGATCAGCAAGATGCCGAGCGATCCGCAGCGCAGCGACATCATGCCGATTGCCATCATTTCCCTGGTCCTGGCTTTCCTGGCCACGCTGTACCCGAGTTGGCGCGCGAGCCGCGTCAACCCCGCCGAGGCCCTGCGCTATGAGTGAACAAAAAAATGCCGCCACGCCGGGCAATGGCGTGGTGCTGAAGGCGCGCGGCCTCACCAAGCGCTTTCATGAAGGGCGCATCGACCTCACCGTGCTGCACGGCGTTGACCTGGACGTGCGCGCCGGTGAAACGCTGGCCATCGTCGGCGCCTCGGGTTCCGGCAAGAGCACGCTGCTGCACCTGATGGGCGGGCTCGACGGCCCCACGGCCGGCAGGGTCGAGCTGCTCGGCAAGGACATCGCGCATGCCGATGCGGCCGAGCAGGGCCGGCTGCGCAACCAGCACCTGGGCTTCGTCTACCAGTTCCATCACCTGCTGCCCGAATTCAGCGCGCTCGACAACGTGGCGATGCCGCTCAAGATCCGGCGCATGGCGCCCGCGCAGGCGGCGGCCGCGGCCACGAAGATCCTCGAAAGCGTGGGCCTGGGTGAGCGACTGCACCACCGCCCGGCCGAGCTCTCGGGCGGCGAGCGCCAGCGCGTGGCCATTGCGCGTGCGCTGGTCACGCAGCCGGCCTGCGTGCTGGCCGACGAGCCCACGGGCAACCTCGACCGCAACACGGCCGACACGGTGTTCGAGCTGATGATCGAGCTGGCGCACAAGCACCGCACGGCCTTCGTGATGGTCACGCACGACCAGGAGCTCGCCAAGCGCTGCGACCGCGTGCTGCAGCTGGTGGCGGGGCGGCTCGCCGGCTGAGTTGCAGCTGCCGCTTGCCACGGTGCCTGCAATGTCGCGAAACTGTCTGCCTGTCCGGCAAGATGCCGTTCAATCACAGGAGCGCTGCTTCATCATGGAAACCGACGACGACACCCCACCCGCGGCCACTGCGGAACCGCGCAATTCCTACCTGGAAGAGAAGGCCTTCAAGTCGCGCACGCTGCTGATTTTCGGCAGCATCACCGACGCGGTGGCCGCCGACGTGACGCGCCGGCTCATCGCGCTGGATGCCGACAGTCCCGAAAAACCGATCGACATCCTCGTGAGTTCGCCCGGCGGCCACCTGGAGTCGGGCGATGCCATCCACGACATCGTGCGTTTCATCAGCGCACCGGTGAACATGATCGGCACCGGCTGGGTCGGCAGCGCCGCCACGCACCTCTACCTGGCGGCGCCGCGCGAGCGGCGCGTGTGCCTGCCCAACACGCGCTTCCTGATCCACCAGCCCAGCGGCGGCGCGGGCGGGCAGGCGACCGACATCGCGATCCAGGCGCAGGAAATCATCAAGGCCCGCCATCGCGTCGCGCACGAGATCGCGCGCGAAACCGGCAAGCCGATCGACGTGGTGCTGGCCGACATCGAGCGCGACCGCTGGCTCTCGGCTGCGGAGGCGGTCGAATACGGACTGGTCTCGCGCATCATCCAGCGCAAGACCGAGCTGCTGTAGTTGCTGCTGTAGTTACTTGGGCTTGTAGGCCACCACGTCGATCTCGACCTTGGCGTCGACCATCAACCGCGCTTCGGTGGTCGAGCGCGCCGGCTTGTTTTCACCGAAGTAGCTCATGTAGATGCGGTTGAAGGCACCAAAGTCGCGCGCGTCCTGCAGCCAGACGGTGCTCTTGCAGACGTCGTCGAGCGTGGCGCCGGCCAGCGCCAGCACCTTTTTCAGGTTTTCCATCACCTGGCGCGTCTGCGCCTCGATGCCGCCCACCACGATCTCGCCTTCGGCATTGGCAGGCACCTGGCCCGACACGTAGATGAAATCGCCGGCGCGCACGGCCGGGGAGAAAGGACGTGCCTGGCGGTCAGAGGCGACGGGCGGGGCGCCGAGGTATTCGAGCGGCATGAGAGGACTCCTGAAGTGAAGACAAAGAAGAAAAAGGGGGATCGCAAGTATCGGCCCAATCTGAAAATCTCTTTCAGAATAACCCTCAAACAAGGGTTAACACGGATGATTTTGCATGGATAGTGCTTCAAAGTGCGGGCCGAAGAGAAAATTTCTTTCACAAACCGCCTGCCCCATGAAGGAGTTCCCCATGTTCCACGCCGGTCTTGTCCAGCGCCTGCCGAAGCTGTCGAAGCGCAGCCTGCTGGGCGCTTCCCTGCTCGCGATGCTGTGTGCCGCGTTGCCTCACCAGCAAGCGCATGCCCAGGGGCCGCGCAACTTCGCCACGCTGGCCATGGTGGCCGAACCGCAGACGCTCGACCCGATGGCCTCCACGGCCGACCTGGTCGGAACCATCATGCAGCACGTGTACGAGACGCTCTACACCTTCGACGCCAAGTGGAACGTGGTGCCCATGCTGGCCGAGAGCAGCCCTAAGATCTCCGCCGACGGCAAGAGCTACGCCATCACCCTGCGCAAGGGCGTGATGCTGCACAACGGCCGCGAACTCAACGCCGACGACGTGGTGGCCAGCCTGCAGCGCTGGATGGACCAGTCGCCGCGCGGCAAGGCCGTGGGCAAGGAAATCGAGAGCCTCAAGGCCAAGGGCCCGCTGGGCGTGGAGATCGTGCTGAAGGCGCCGTATGCGCCGCTGCTCTCGCAGCTCGCGCTGCCCAGCGGCATGGCGGCCATCATGGCCAAGGATTCCATCGCTTCGCCGCTGAAGGAGTTCATCGGCACCGGCCCCTACAAGTTCAAGGAGCGCCGTCCCGACCAGTTCGTGCTGCTCACGCGTTTCGACAAGTACGCCGCGCGCAAGGAGCCGGCAAGCGGCTACGGCGGCAAGCGCGAAGCCGCCATCGAAGAACTGCGCTTCGTGCCCGTGCCCAACGCCAGCACGCGGGTCGAAGGCGCCCTGGCCGGCCAGTACGACTTTGCCGACCTGCTGCCGGTCGAGGCCCTGCCGCGGCTCGAGAAGTCCGGCGGCAAGACCGTGCCGATCATGACGCCGTCGTTCGGCTTTCCGTACCTCGTGCTCAACACCAAGGAAGGCGTGGCCGCCAACCAGGCCCTGCGCCAGGCGATCCAGTCCGCGCTCGGCGAAGGCGAAATGCTCGCTGCCGGCTTCGGCGACACGCGCTTCTTTGTCGCCGAAGGCAACCACTTCCCCAAGGGCTCGCCGTTCTATTCGACCGCCGGCACCACGCTCTACAACGAGCGCAACGCGTCCAAGGCCAAGGAGGCCGCGGCCAAGGCCGGCTACAAGGGCGAGCCGATCCGCGTGCTCACCAGCCGCCAGTACGACTTTCACTACAACATGTCGCTCCTGATGGCCGAGCAGCTCAAGCGCGCCGGCTTCAAGGTCGATTTGAACGTGGTCGACTGGGCCACGCTGGTGCAGCGCCGCAACGACCCGAAGCTGTGGGACATCTACGTCACCCACTCGGGCCAGTTTCCCGAGCCGATGCTCTCGCCGCCGCAGCTCGGCGACGGCGCGCCCGGCTGGTGGGATTCGCCCGCCAAGAAGTCGGCACTGCAGGCCTTCAATGTCGAGAGCGATCCGGCCAAGCGCGGCGCGCTGTGGGGCAAGGTGCAGCAGGTGGTCTACGAAGAAGTGCCGTACATCAACGTCGGCAAGTTCAACGGCCTGTCGGCCAAGAGCCCGGCGCTGGACAACTACCAGCCCGCGACGTGGCCGTTCTTCTGGAACGCAAGAATCAAGTAAGCCCCCGGGTCGCCACGGAGCCAACCACTCATGTTTCGCTATCTCGCCTCGCGCGCCGCCGGCATGCTCGTCGTGCTCGCCATCGTGGCGGTGCTCGTTTTCGTGCTCACGCGCGCGGCCTCGGGTGATCCGGTCTCGGTGCTGCTGGGCGACCAGGCCACCGCGGCCGACATCGCCCGCGTGCAGAAGGAATACGGGCTCGACAAGCCGCTGCCCGTGCAGTTCGGCTACTGGCTGCGCGAAGTGCTGCAGGGCAACCTCGGCACCTCCATCTTCCTGCAGCGGCCGGTGACGCAAGCGCTGTGGGAGCGCTCCGAACCCACCACGCTGCTTGCGCTGATGGCCGTGGCCATCGCGGCGTTGATCGGCGTGCCCTGCGGCATCGTCTCGGCCGTGTTTCGCGGGCGCATGGTTGACCAGCTCTTCACCGGCATCGCGATGCTGGGCGCGAGCATTCCGAGCTTCTGGCTCGGCATCGTGCTGATCCAGATCTTTGCGGTGTCGTTCGGGTGGTTTCCGGTGTCGGGCTATGGCGCGCCCGATGCGCCGTTCGCCGAGCGGCTGCATGCGCTGGTGCTGCCGGCCACGGTGCTGGGCTTGCTGAACTCGGCGCTCATCATCCGCTTCACGCGGGCCTCGATGCTCGACGTGCTGGGCGAAGACTACGTACGCACCGCGCGCTCCAAGGGCCTGAGCGAAAGCACGGTGGTGCTCAAGCATGCGCTGCGCAATGCGCTGGTGCCCATCGTCACGGTGATCGGCCTCACGGTCGCGCTGATGATCGGCGGCGCCGTCATCACCGAGACCGTGTTCGGCCTGCCGGGCGTCGGCAACCTGGTCGTGAGCGCGGTGCTGCGGCGCGACTATCCGGTGATCCAGGGCGCGCTGCTCGTGATCGCGGCGATCTACGTGCTGATCAATTTCTCGATCGACCTACTGTACGCCGTCGTCGATCCGCGTGTGAAGGTCTGAGAGCAACACCATGCAAATGCCCCGAATGCTCCGCCAGCTGATGCACCGCCGCATCGTGATGGTCTCCGCGCTGGTGCTGCTGGTCATCGCGGTGCTCGCCATCGGCGCGCCGTTGTTCGCCTCCATCGACCCCAACGACACGGCCGTGCTGCAACGCCTGAAAGGGCCGAGCGCCGAACACTTGCTGGGCACCGACGAACTCGGCCGCGACATGTACTCGCGCATCGTGCACGGCGCGCGCTATTCGCTGGCCATTGCCGCGCTCACCGCCCTTGGTGCGGTGATCGCGGGCACGGTGCTGGGCCTCATGGCCGGCTTCTTTCGCCGGCTCGATGCGCCGTTGATGCGCGTGGTCGACGCGATGATGTCGTTCCCTGACATCCTGCTGGCCATTGCGCTCGTGGCCATCCTCGGGCCTTCGCTCATCAATACCGTGCTTGCATTGGTGCTGGTCTACACCCCGCGCGTGGCGCGGGTGGTGCGGGCCTCGACGCTGGTGGTGCGCGAGCTGCTGTTCGTGGAGGCCGTTCGTGCCCTGGGCGTGCGCACCTCGCGCATCCTGTGGCGCCACATCCTGCCGAACCTGATGTCGCCCATCCTCGTGCAGGTGTCGTTCATCTTCGCCTACGCCATCCTGGCCGAGGCGGGGCTGTCGTTCCTCGGCGTTGGCGTACCGCCCGAAATTCCCACGTGGGGCACCATGGTCGCGGGCAGCCAGCAGTACGCGCACCAGGCTTTCTGGGTGGTGCTGTTCCCGGGGCTCGCGATCATCTTCACGGCCCTGTCGCTGCAACTGCTGGGTGACGGCGTGCGCGACCTGCTCGACCCCAAACTGAAGAAGACCCTGTGATGACGACCACGAAAACACCGCGTCTCCAGGTCAGCAACCTGAGCACCAGCTTCCCCACCGAGGACGGCCTGATCCGCTCGGTGGCCGACGTGAGCTTTTCGATCCAGCCCGGCAAGACCACGGCGCTGGTCGGCGAATCGGGCTCGGGCAAGTCGGTCACCAGCCTTACGCTGATGCGCCTCCTGCCCAAGACCGCGAATGCGCAGGTCAGCGGCTCGGCTTCCTTCGTGACGCGGGAAGGCAAGTCGCTCGACCTGCTGCAGATCGGCGAGCGTGAGATGCGAAGCCTGCGCGGCAACCAGCTGTCGATGATCTTCCAGGAGCCGATGACCAGCCTGAACCCGGTCTTCACCATCGGCGAGCAGATTGCCGAGAGCGTGCGGCTGCACAAGGGGCTGGACCGCAAGGCGGCCATGGCCCATGCGCTGCGCATGCTGGAGCTGGTCGAGATTCCGGCCGCGGCGCAGCGCATCCACGAGTATCCGCACCAGCTTTCGGGCGGCATGCGCCAGCGCGTGATGATTGCGCTGGCCATGGCCTGCGACCCGACGCTGCTGATTGCCGACGAGCCCACCACCGCGCTCGACGTGACCATCCAGGCGCAGATCCTCGAACTCATGCGCCGGCTGCAGGCCGAAACCGGCATGAGCATCCTGTTCATCACCCACAACCTGGGCGTGGTCGCGCACCATGCGGACGACGTGGTGGTGCTCTATGCGGGCCGCGTGGTCGAGAGCGCGCCCGTGCGGCCGCTGTTCGCGCAGCCTGAGCACCCGTACACGCAGGGCCTGCTGGCCTGCCTGCCGGGCAAGGCGCGCCTGCCGGGGCAGCCCAAGCCCAAGCGCCTGTTCGCGATTCGCGGCCAGGTGTCGAGCCCGCTCGCGCCGCCGCCGGGTTGCGCTTTCGAGCCGCGTTGCGATCTTGCGCTGGCGGGGTGCAGGGAAGCGATTCCGCCGCTCATCGAGATCCGTCAGGACCGCCAGGCGCGATGCATCCGTGTACAACCCGACGCCCAACTTGCGAGGGTCGCATGACGGGCGCGCTGCTCCTGTCTTGCTCCCTCTCCCGCGTGCGGGAGAGGGCTGGGGTGAGGGCGGCCCCCGCATCCCTCGCGAGCACCCTCATCCCCCGCCTTCTCCCGCAAGCGGGAGAAGGAGCCAATACAACATCCCCATGACCACCGCCGCCCCCCTCATCGAAGTCCGCGGACTCAAGAAGTACTTCGGCAGCAGCGACCGCCCGGTGCGCGCGGTCGACGATGTCTCGTTCGCCATCCAACCCGGCGAAACCCTGGGCCTCGTCGGCGAATCCGGTTCCGGCAAGAGCACCATCGGCCGCACCGTGCTGCGGCTGGTCGAGCGCACCGAGGGCCAGGTGCTCTATCGCGGCGATGACATCGGTGCGCTCTCGGGCGAGCGCATGCGCAAGCTGCGCAGCAAGCTGCAGATCATTTTTCAGGACCCGTATGCGAGCCTGAACCCGAAGATGCGCATCAGCGCCATCCTCGGCGAGGCGCTCTCCACGCACGGCCTGCACAAGGGTGCCGCCGCGCGCGACAAGCGCATTGCGGAGCTGCTCGAAACCGTGGGCCTGCGCGCCGAGCATGCGAGCCGCTTTCCGCACGAGTTCTCGGGCGGGCAGCGCCAGCGCATCGGCGTGGCGCGCGCGCTTGCGGTCGAGCCCGAATTCATCGTGGCCGACGAGCCGCTATCGGCGCTCGACGTGTCGATCCAGTCGCAGGTCATCAACCTGCTGGCCGATCTGCGCGAGCGGCTCGGCCTCACCATGCTCTTCATCTCGCACGACCTCGACGTGGTCGAGTACCTGTGCGACCGGGTGGTGGTGCTGTACCTGGGCAAGGTGATGGAAGTGGCCACTACCGACGAGCTTTTCGCACGGCCCTCGCACCCTTACACCCAGGCGCTGCTGGCCGCGAGCCCGAAGCCCGACCCGACGCTCGCCACAGAGCGCATCGCGCTCAAGGGCGACATTCCCAGCCCGATCTCGCCGCCATCGGGCTGCGTATTCCGCACCCGATGCCCGCATGCCATCGAGGCCTGCGCGCAGACCGTGCCCGCGCTGGATGAGATTTCCGTCGGACACTACAGCGCCTGCATCCGCAAAGAGCTGCTCTCCAACATTGCCGCATGACCATGACCGACATCACCGCCGCCGACAAGGATTTCACCGACCCGCTGCTGGGCAGCAACTTCAAGGGCTACCCGCGCACGCAGCCGCCGCGCCGCCGCAGCGAGGTCGGCGCCGCGGGCTGGAACGTGCTCGCCGGCGACCTGCCGCTGCCGCTGGCCGTGCTCAAGCGCGAGGCGCTGGAGCACAACCTGGCGTGGATGCAGTCGCGCGTGCGCGAGTGGGGCATCGACCTCGCGCCGCACGGCAAGACCACCATGTCGCCGCAGCTCTTCCAGCGCCAGCTCGATGCGGGCGCCTGGGGCCTGACTTTCGCCACGGTGACGCAGCTTGCCGTGGGCGTGGCGGCCGGCGCGCGCCGCACGCTCATCGCCAACCAGGTGGTCAGCGACGAAGACCTGGCGGGCATGCAACTGCTGTTGCAGGCGCATGCCGACCTGCGGGTGGTGTTCCTGGTCGATTCGCTCGCGCAGCTCGCGCTGATCGAAGACTGGTCGAAGCGCCATCCCGAGAGCGTGCCCTTCGAGGTGATGCTCGAAATCGGCGTCGAAGGCGCCCGCACCGGCTGCCGCACGCATGAAGAGGCGGTGGCGCTCGCCACGAGCCTGCGCGCCAGCGACGCGGTCAAGCTCGTGGGCATCGAGACGTATGAAGGGCAGGGCGCCACCGGCGCCAGCGAACCCGACACCACCTACGCCAACGCGCTGATGGACCGTGTGGAAGCCATCGCACGCCACTGCGACGTGCAGCAGCTGTTCGAGACCGACGAGGTGCTGGTCTCGGCCGGCGGTTCGGCCATCTTCGATCTCGTGGCCGGCCGCCTGAAGCCCGCGCTCGGTGCGCCGGTGCGCGGCCTGCTGCGTTCGGGCTGTTATGTCACGCACGACCATGGCTTCTACAAGCGCATGGTGAGCGCAGTGGACGAGCGCCTGGGCTGCGATTGCGGCGAGAGCCTGCGCCCCGCGATGGAAGTGTGGGCCACGGTGCAGTCGCGGCCCGAGCCTGGCCTTGCGATTCTTGCCGTCGGCAAGCGCGACATCTCCTTCGACCTCTCGATGCCGGTGCCGATCGCGCGCGCCGCACGCGGCATGCTCGAAGCAGAGGCCGTGCCCGCCGGCTGGAAGATCACCGCCCTTAACGACCAGCACGCCTACCTGCGATGGGATACCAACGAAGAAGCGCAGGCCCCGGTGGTTGGCGACCGCGTCGGCCTCGGCATTTCGCATCCGTGCACCACCTTCGACAAATGGCATTGGATGCCGGTGGTCGAAGAGAACTACCGCGTGAGCGACGCCGTCGCCATGCACTTTTGAACACGTGCCGATGACTCCCTCATTGCTTCAGAAGATCGCCGAGCTCCGCAGCAGCGCGCCCGCCACGCGGCGCGCGATTCTCGACCTGATCCTCGAAGACCCCGACCGCGCGCTCGAAGAGAGTTTCGAGCAGCTGGCCGAGCGCTCGCGCAGCTCGGTGCCCACCATCATGCGCACCTGCCGCGACCTCGGCTTTGCGGGGCTGCGCGAGTTCAAGCTCGCGCTCGCACAGGAGCTGGCGCTCGGCGGCTCGCCCCTGCACCGGCGCGTGAACATCGAGGACGCGGCCGATGAGGTCGTCAGCAAGATCGCGCGCAGCGCCGCGGCCTCGGTTTCGGGCGTGCGCGGACAGCTCGACATGAAAGTGCTCGAAGGGGCAGTGGCCGCCATCGCGGCCGCGCCTCACGTGGACCTGTATGGCGCGGGTGCCACGTCGTGGTTCATGGTCAACGATCTTCAGGCGCGGCTCTTCAGGCTGGGCCTCTCGGCCAACGCCTGGGCCGACTACCACCTGCAGCAGGTGGCGGGCGCGGCGCAGCGTCCGGGTGGCGTGGTCATTGCCATCTCGCACGTGGGCGGCATGCCCTCGCTGCTCGATGCCGTGGACATCGCGCGCGGACAAGGCGCCAAGGTGGTCGCGCTCACGCGGCCCGGCACCGCGCTGGCGGCCAAGGCCGACTTCCTGCTGGGTCTCTCGGTGCCCGACGACGCCGTGATGCACGTGGGCATCGACGCCTACCTGACGCACCTCACTGCCATCGAAATTCTCACGGTGCTGGTGGCCCAGCGCCGTGGCGAACCCGCCGTGCAGCGCCTGCAGCGCGCCCGCGAGGCCTTTCAGCGCCATGGCATCGACGCCTCCACGCACCCGCTGCAAAGCTGGGACGGCGGCGGCATCAACACCGGAGGCCGCGCATCGTGAGCGACGCCAAAGCCATCCTGCTCGAAGCCGGCCTCGTGGTCGATGGTTCGGGCGGACCCTCGTGGTCCGGCGACGTGCTGCTGCAGGGCGACCGCATCCTGGCGCTCGGCGAAGGGCTGCGCGAGCGGTTGCCAAAAGGGCTCACGCTGGCCGACATCGATGTCGTCGATTGCCGCACCAAGGTGATTGCACCCGGCTTCATCGACGCGCATACGCACGACGACGCCATCGTGCTGCGCGACCCGCTGTGCCTGCCCAAGGTGTCGCAGGGCATCACCACGGTGGTGACGGGAAACTGCGGCATTTCGCTTGCGCCTTACCGCACGCCGCAGTCCAAGCCGCCGCTCACGCTGCTGGGTGCGGAGTCGTTCAAGCACGCCACCATGGCCGAGTACCGCGCGGCCGTCGATGCTGCGCAGCCAGCGCTCAACGTGGCGGCGCTGGTGGGCCACACCACCTTGCGCTTCGCGGCCATGGAGGTGCTCGACCGGCCCGCGAGTGGCGACGAACTCGCGCGCATGGCGGCGCTGCTCGACAGCTGCATGGCCGAAGGCGCGCATGGCCTGTCGTCGGGGCTGTTCTACGAAGAAGCGTTTGCCGCTCCGGCCGCAGAAGTGACTGCGCTCGCGCGCATCGTGGCAAGGCACGGCGGCATCTACGCCACGCACCTGCGCAGCGAGATGCAGCAGATCATCGAGGCGCTGCACGAAGCCGGCGACACGGCCTTCAGCGCCGGCGTGCCGCTCGTCATCTCGCACCACAAGTGCGCCGGCCCCGCCAACTGGGGCCGCACGAAGGAAACGCTGCCGCTGATCGAGACGCTCGCCGAGCGGCAGAAGATCTCGATGGACGTGTACCCCTACGTGGCCGGCTCCACCGTGCTGCGCGAAGACCTGGTCGACGGCGTCATCGACGTGCTGCTGACCTGGTCGGACCCGCACCCGGAAATGACAGGACGCCTGATCTCCGACATCGCCCGCGAATGGGGCACCACCGAGCAGGAGGCCTGCCTGCGCCTGAAGCCCGGCGGCGCCTGCTATTTCCAGATGCAGGAAGAAGACGTGGAGCGCGTCATCGCGCACCCGCTCACCATGATCGGCAGCGACGGCCTGCCGCACGACCGCCATCCGCATCCGCGCCTGTGGGGTGCCTTTCCGCGCGTGTTCGCGCGCTACTGGCGGCAGCGCCGCCTGTTCACGCTGGAGCAGGCCGTGCACAAGATGACCGGCATGACCGCGCGCAACCTGCGCATTGCCGACCGCGGCCTGCTGCGCGTGGGCGCCATGGCCGACGTGGTGGTGTTCGACCCCGAGACCATTGCCGACACCGCCACCTACGACAAGCCGCACGGCGTGAGCCTGGGCGTGGAGCGGGTGTTCGTGAACGGCGTGCTGGCGTATTGCGGTGGCGGCGCTGAAGCGAAGGTGCTTGCGCGGGCGGGACGGATGCTCACTCGCGGGAGTTAGGCGAACACAACGCGTTCGGGAACAACAAGCCCCGGATAGGATGTGCGCCATCTCCATGTTCCTCCTTTCCATGCACGCAGCCGCACGCCATCTCGTTTTTCACGCAGCAGTGATCCTGCTTTTCGGACTTTTGCTGGGCGCACCCTATGCGAAGGCCATCAAGCGCAATGCGCCGGCCCACATCGTCAACTCCTGGCGCGTGGCGCACTTGAGCCTGCCCATCGGTGCAACGTTGATGCTCGCGACAGCTGCCGTGCTGACCTTGCTTGCGGTCTCCGCGCCGGTCATCTGGGTCATTGCCGTTGCGCTGATCGTTTCAGGCTACGGCTTCTGCGTTTCCACGCCCCTGGCCGCGATCACGGGCCAGCGCGGGCTGTCTTCCGATGGCGCTGGCCTGGGCAAGCTCGTCTATGCTGGAAACATGGTCGGTGCGTGGGGCTCGATCGTCGGTGCCGTCGCGTTGCTCTGGGCGGCGTTCGTTGCGCTCTGACGGGCGGATCGGCAACACGTCGCGGGCGGGCATTTCATCGTCGATGGCGAGGCCGTCGATGCGCGGCCGCTGCCGCCCGCGCGCCCCTAGGTTTTTCTCGGACGGCCGGTTCCGGGTCCGTCAGGGCACGGGCCCGCGTGCCACCGGCACCACGAGCATGCGGCGCAATGCCAGCACGCCGCACCCACCGGCCAGCAAGACCAGCAGCAAGGCCCACGCCGCGTCCGCCGTCGAGGCGGATTCCGGCCAGTCGCCGATGAAGATCGTGCCGCTGTTGTAGGCCGCATGCAGCGCGATGCACGGAATGAGCGAACGGGTCCGCTCATAGAGCCAACCGAGCACTGTGCCCATGACCAGCCCCACGACGAACTGGTAGATGTTCAGGTGCGCGGCGCCGAAGAGCAGCGCCGAGCCCAGGATGGCCTGCCACCGCGAATAGCGCAGCAGAAAGCCCCGCAGCACGATGCCGCGGAACAGCATTTCTTCCAGCAGGGGGGCCATGAGGCACACCGCCAGCGTGGCCGCGACGCTGCCATCCGCCATGCGGCTGAACATCGACTCCTCCCAGGCCGAGAGCGGCGCGATGAACACCAGCAGGTTGAGCACGGCCGTCATCACCACCATCAGCCCCGGCACGAGCAGCAGCACCGGCGGCACCACCAGCATCAGCGTGGCCCTCGCGGAAGCCGGCGACTCGTGAAATAGTTCGCGGTAGGTGAGCTTCTGGTGGTGCATGACCACGGCGAATACGCAGCCGTTGCCCAGCACCGCGGACAGCACGCCGAGCTGCATGCCGTTCAGGCCCAGCCAACGGTTGGCGTCGCGCAGCGCAACGCCAATGACGAATTCGCAGAGGAACACCGCCAGGAACAGCAGCGCGGCCTGCGTGGCAGAAGGAAAAGCCGTGCTTTTCGGGGAGGGCATGGGGGTCTTCGGGCGCCGAGGGGGATAGACGCATATTACCGTTGAGCGCCCCCGGACGGCTCGCGGGCGGCGCTCCGCCACCGCAGGATCGCCCGCTACAGCCCGCTACAGCCCGCCGCAACCCGCTACAGCACGAACGGAATGAAGCGCCGGGTGCTGCGCATGTACTCGCGGTAGGCGTCGCCAAAATGCGCGATGCATTCCTGCTCGTCGCGCAGCGCCGTCAGGAACAGCAGCACCGTGGCGGCCAGCACCAGCGCCAGCGTGAGCCAGGTGAACTGCTTCAGGAAGGCGCCCCAGGCGAGCAGCATCAGCGCCGTGTACATGGGATGCCGGATGTAGCGGAAGGCGCCGGTGGAAACGATGGAAGAAGTCTTCTCGAAACCGTAGAGGGCCGGGTCGTCGTTGCGCGCCTCGGTCGGCTTGCCTTGGGCCTTGAGCAGTTTGACCGCGTGGATCGGCAGCCAGATCGACAGCGCGAGGAACACGCAGGAGAGCAGTTGGGTGAGCGACAGCGGATCGACATGCCACACCGGCAGGTTCACGATGATCAGCACCAGCATGCATTCCCAGGCGAAGAAGCGGTAGAAGCCGTGCGAGCCGGGCTGGCTCAACGGCCCGCGCGAGACGTACAGCAGCGCGGCCGTGCCGGAGATAAAAAGGAAGATCTGGAACCAGAGAAGCATGGCGGCCGAATTTACACGGCCTGCCCGGCTTCAGCCAGAGGTAGAAAACCCGCCGACCACCGGAATCGCTGTGCCGGTCTTCAGGTGGCGTGCGGTTTCTTGGAGACGAGGGTCAGGATGTCGTAGCTCGCGACGAGCTCGCCGTCCTGGTTGGTCACCTCCACGTCCCATGCCACCACGCCCTGGCCGTGGCCGCTCGCGTCCTTCTTGTTGCGGTCGGTCTTGCGCTTGCAGGTCAGCCGTGCCCGGATGGTGTCGCCGATGCCCACGGGCTTGACGAAGCGCAGCGTATCGAGGCCGTAGTTGGCCAGCACCGGCCCTGGCGCGGGTGAGACGAACAGGCCGGCCGCGGCCGACAGCACGAAGTAGCCATGCGCGATGCGCTTGCCGAAGGGCGACTCCTTTGCCGCCACCTCGTCGAAGTGCATGTAGAAATAGTCGCCCGAGATGCCGCCGAAGGCCACGATGTCGGCCTCTCCGACGGTGCGGCGATGGGTGAGCAGCGAGTCGCCGATCCGCAAGTCTTCGAAGTAACGGCGGAACGGATGCACCTCGCTCTCGCGCACGGCCGCGCCGCGCACATGCTCCCCGGTGATGGCGGCCAGCATGGTGGGCGAGCCCTGCACCGCGGCGCGCTGCAGGTAGTGCTTCACGGCGCGCAGGCCGCCCAGCTCTTCGCCGCCGCCCGCGCGGCCCGGGCCGCCGTGCTTGAGTTGCGGCAGCGGCGAGCCGTGGCCGGTCGATTCGGCGGCGGCCTCGCGGTCGAGCACCAGCAGCCGGCCGTGCCATGCGGCGGCCACGGGAATGGCCCGGGCCGCAATGGCCGGGTCGCGCGTGACCAGCGTGCCGACGAGGCTGCCGCGGCCGCGCGCGGCCAGCGCGAGCGCTTCGTCGATGCCGTCATAGGGCATCAGCGTGCTGACCGGGCCGAAGGCTTCGACGTCGTGCGCGGCATCGTGTTCGAGTGGCTTGCGGCTCAAGAGCAGCGTGGGCGCGAAGAAGGCGCCTTCGCCAACGCCATCGCCCACCGGCGAGAAGCCGTCGCGTTCGCCATGGACCAGCTCGGCCTCCTGCAGCAGCGTGGCGACGTGCTCCGCCACGTCGGCCTTTTGTGCGTGCGAAGCGAGGGCGCCCATGCGCACCTCTTCGCGCGACGGGTCGCCGACGACGGTCTTGGCGAGCCGCGCCCGCAGGCGTTCGGCCACTGCGTCGAGATGCTGGCGCGGCACGATCGCGCGGCGGATGGCCGTGCATTTCTGGCCGGCCTTGGTGGTCATCTCGCGTGCCACCTCCTTCACGAAGAGATCGAACTCCTCGTCGTCGGGCGTCACGTCGGGCGCCAGGATCGCGCAGTTGAGCGAGTCGGCCTCGGCATTGAACGGGATCGACTGGCGCACCAGGTTCGGATGCACGCGCAGCCTGGCCGCGGTGTCGGCCGAGCCGGTGAAGGTGACCACGTCGGCGCCCTCGAGCCGGTCGAGCAGGTCACCGGTGCCGCCGACGACCAGCTGCAGGCTGCCTTCAGGGAGAATGCCCGACTGCACGATGAGCCGCACCAGCGCTTCGGTGAGATAGCTGGTGGCCGTGGCCGGCTTGCCGATGCAGGGCATGCCCGCGAGAAAACTGGGCGCGAACTTTTCGAGCAGGCCCCACACCGGAAAGTTGAACGCGTTGATGTGCACCGCCACGCCGCCGCGCGGCACCAGGATGTGCGTACCCGCGAAGCCGCCCTTCTTGCCGAGCGCGAAGGCCGGACCTTCGTGCAACAGGTTGCCCGACGGCAGCTCGTTGGTGCCGATGCCGGCATAGGCGCTGAGCGTGCCGGCGCCGCCCTCG
Source organism: Variovorax palleresanus (assembly GCF_051144945.1). NCBI lineage: Bacteria > Pseudomonadati > Pseudomonadota > Betaproteobacteria > Burkholderiales > Comamonadaceae > Variovorax > Variovorax palleresanus. The sequence goes on from NZ_JBJNVP010000002.1 coordinate 3,839,004, forward strand.
ATGTCGATCCAGCTGTCGGCGCGGGTCGCGCCCGTGTGGGCCGAGATGGCGTAGAGCGTTTCCTTGTTCGCGGCGAGAAACTTGGCGAGGGCCTTCAGGCGCTCCGAGCGTTGCTGGAAGTCGAGCGCCATCAGCGCGGGGAGGCCGACACGGCGCGCGTGGTTCAGTGCTTCGGCGAAGTCGATGGCTTCGGCATGCGTGCTGGCCACGGCTTTCCCGTTGATGGCGCTGCGCAGTTGCTGCGCGCTTTCCTTGCCGATCCAGCGGCCCGCGATGTAGCTTTGAAGAATGGTCATAAGGTGTCCTTTCGCTGTCTTGGTATTGCTCCTTCCCCTTCCGGGGGAAGGCTGGGATGGGGGCAGGCGGCGCTCATTCGGCGCAGTGCGTTATCGAACGCCGCCTGCCCCCATCCCGACCCTCCCCCGGAAGGGGAGGGAGAAAAACCCCCGGGTCATTCCTTCCTTCCGATGCCCAGGTAGGTATCGATGATTCGCTGGTCGTGCATCAATTCGCGCGCGTTGCCGTCGAGCGCCACGGCGCCCATCTCGAGCACGTAGGCGCGGTCTGCCACCTGCAATGCGGCGCGCGCGTTCTGCTCCACCAGCAGCACCGAGACGCCGTGGCTGCGCAACTGCGAAACCACGCGCAGCACTTCGCGCACCACCAGCGGCGCCAGGCCGAGCGAGGGTTCGTCGAGCATCAGGAGCCGCGGACGCGCCATCAGCGCACGGCCGATGGCGAGCATCTGGCGCTCGCCGCCGGAAAGCGTCGAGGCCAGCTGCGGGCGCCGCTCGCGCAAGCGCGGAAAGATCTCGAACACCTCGTCCATGCGCGCGCGCTGGTCGCGCTTGCCCTTGCGCCACTGGTAGAAGCCGCCCAGCAGCAGGTTGTCTTCGACCGACATGTCGCCGAACAGCTCGCGCCGCTCGGGCACCAGCGCCACGCCGCGCGCCACCATGGTCTCCACGCCCGGCCGCGCGATGCGTTCGCCATGCAGCGCGAGGCTGCCGGTGGACGGCAGCAGGCCCATCGTCGCGCACAGCAACGTGGTCTTGCCCGCGCCGTTGGGGCCGATGACGGTGACGATCTCGCCTTCGTTCACATGCAGCCGCACGCCGTGCACCGCTTCGACGGCGCGGTAGGCGACGCAGAAGCCGTCGAGTTCGAGGATAGGAGTGCTCATCTCGCGTCCTCCAGCAGTTCGTCGTCCGCGCCGCCAAGATAGGCCTCCAGCACGCGCGGGTTGGCCTGCACTTCGGCCGGCGTGCCGGTCGCAATCACGGTGCCGAATTCGAGCACCGTGATGCGGTCGGCGAGGTTCATCACAAATTCCATGTCGTGTTCCACCACCAGGATGCCGAGGCCTTCGGCGCGCAGCTGCCCCAGCAGCACGGAGAGCGCGCGCTTCTCCAGATGCCGGAGACCCGCGGCGGGCTCGTCGAGCAGCAGCACGGAGGGCTGACCGGCCAGGGCGCGCGCGATTTCGACCACGCGCTGCTGGCCCAGCGAGAGCGATGCGGCCGGCGTGTCGGCATGCGCGCCGAGGCCGCAGCGCTCGATCTGGCGGCGGGCTTCGGCCATCAGTGCCGCTTCCTCGGCACGGTCCAGCCTGAGCATGGCGGCAAGCCAGCCACGCTTCGCGCGCAGGTGCGCGCCGAGCGCCACGTTCTCGACCACGCTGCGCTGGCCGAGCAGGCGCACGTGCTGGAAGGTGCGCCCGAGGCCGAGCGCCGCGAACACGCGCGAAGGCTTTGCTGTCATCGTCTGGCCCGCAAGCCGTACTTCGCCGGCGCTCGGGTCGTCCACGCCCGAGATCATGTTGAAGAAGGTGCTCTTGCCCGCGCCATTCGGTCCGATGAGCGCGTGGATCTCGCCGGCTTTCAGCGTCATCGAGATGTCGTTGTTGGCCACCAGCCCGCCGAAGCGCTTGCTGACGCTGGTGGCCTGGAGCAGCACCTCGCCCTTGGCGGGCAGGTTGCGCTGCACAAGCTGCATGGTGGAGGTCGCAGGCCGCGCGGCATCGGGTGCAGCAGCCGCATGCGGGCGCACCCAGCGGCCCGCGATTCGCGCCAGCGTGGGCCACAGGCCTTCTGCAAAACGCTGCAGCACGAACAGCATGAGCAGCCCGAACACGATCACTTCGAAGTTTCCGCTGCTGCCGAGCAACGAAGGCAGCACGTCCTGCAGCTTCTCCTTCAGCAGCGTGATGAGCGCGGCCCCCAGCACCGCGCCCCACAGGTGGCCCGCACCGCCGACCACCGCCATGAACAGCAGCTCGATGCCGATGTTCAGGTTGAAAGGCGTGGGGTTCACGAAGCGCTGCAGGTGCGCATAGAGCCAGCCCGACACGGCGGCGAGCAGGGCCGCGAGCACGAAGAGCTTCACGCGGTGGCGGGCTGTATCCACCCCCATCGATTCGGCCATGAGCCGGCCGCCCTTCAGCGCGCGGATGGCGCGGCCCTCGCGCGAGTCGAGCAGGTTGTGCAGGGCCCAGAGCGCAAGCAGCAGCACGGCCCAGATCACGACGCCGAGTGCGCGCGGCGTGGCCAGCGAGAAGCCCGCGATGACCAGCGGCGGCACGCCGGTGATGCCGGTCTGCCCGCCAAGGAAATCCATGTTGCCGAACAGGTAGTACAGGCTCAGGCCCCAGGCGATCGTGCACAGCGGCAGGTAGTGGCCCTGCAGCTTGAGCGTGACCGCGCCCAGCGCCCATGCGAGCGCGAAGGTCAGCAACAGGCCGAGCAGCAGCCCCGCCCATGGCAGCAAGGCGGGCGCCACGAAGCCGCCCATCCACGCCGCCGCGGCGGGCGAGGTGCAGATCCATGCGGTGGCGTAGGAGCCCACGCCGACGAATGCGGCCTGGCCGAACGAGGTCATGCCGCCGACGCCGGTCAGCATGACCAGGCCGGCCGCGACCAGCGCATAGAGCCCGATGTTGCTGAGCACAGAAACCGTGAACTCGGGCAGGAAGCCCCAGGCCAGCGCCATTGCGACGACGAGCACCAGCGTGAGCTGGCGCGAGGTGACCAGCGGCTTGCCAGCGGGCGGCAGGTGGGCGGTGATGGGATTCGACGGAGCGCTCATTCCTCGTCCTCCACATGGCGGCTGTGCAGCGAGCGCCACCACAGCACCGGGATGATCAGCGTGAAGACCAGCACCTCCTTGAACGGGCTGGCCCAGAACGAAGCAAAGGCTTCGAGCTGCCCGACCAGCAGTGCACCGGCCAGCGCCAGCGGATAGCTCGCGAGCCCGCCCACGATGGCGGCGACGAAGCCCTTCAGGCCGATCAGGAAGCCGGTGTCGTAGTACACCGTGGTGAGCGGCGCGATCAACAGGCCCGACACCGCGCCGATGAGCGCCGCGAGCGCGAAGCTCAGGTCGCCCGACAACTCCGTCGGAATACCCGACAGCCGCGCGCCCACGCGGTTGATGGCGGTGGCGCGCAGCGCCTTGCCGACCATCGAGCGGCCGAAGAAAAGAAACATTGCAATCACCAGCAGCAGCGTGATGCCGATCACCACCAGCGACTGCCCGCTGACCGGAATGCCGCCGATGTCGAAGCGCTCTTCCGAGAACGCGGTGGTGCGGTAGCCCTCGGCGCCGAAGAAGAGCAGGCCCAGTCCCACCAGCACGCCGTGCAGCGCGACCGAGACGATCAGCAGCATCAGCACGCTGGCATCCGCCAGCGGCCGGTAGGCGAGACGATAGAGCAACGGACCGAGCGGCGCGATCAGCACCAGCGTGGTGATCGACTGCGCCGCCATCGAAGTCGGCTTGAGCCCCAACACGAGTGCAGAGGCCAGCCCCGGCAGCGCCACGCACCAGGTGAGCGCCGAGCCCCAGTCCACCACCGTGCCGCGCTTCCAGCGCCAGGCTTCCACCACCAGCACCATGGCCGCGAGCGCGATCAGCAGCCACAGCGTGGCCGGCACGCGGCCGGTCTGCAGCATGGCCATCGACAGCGCGCCGAAGGCGACGAACTCGCCCTGCGGAATGAAGATGACGCGCGTGACGGAGAACACCAGCACCAAGGCGAGCGCCATCAATCCATAGACGGCACCGTTCACGATGCCGTCCTGCCCCAGCAAAAGGGCGATCTGCAGATCCATAAAAAACCTTCGGGCTCGGCCCTTGTATCGAATCAGTGTTTGCCGCAAACGCCTACAGCCACGCTGCATTGCTCCTTCCCCCTTTGGGGGAAGGTTGGGATGGGGGCAGCCCCTGCGTTCACGCCGCGTGGACGTCTATGCCGGCGTGCCCCCACCCCAACCCTCCCCCAAAGGGGAGGGAGCCGGGATCCTTCAGGGCTGGTATTTCCAGGCGCCGTTTTCGATCTTCACCATGACGCGGGCGCGTTGGTCCAGGCCCAGATGGTCGTTGGCCGTCAGGTTGAATACGCCGTGAGCGCCTGCAACGTCCTTCACCTGCTCCAGCGCGTCGCGCAGCGCCGCGCGGAACTCGGGCGTGCCGGGCTGCGCCTTTTTGAGTGCGACCGGCACGGCCGAGGTCATCAGGAGGCCCGCGTCCCAGGCGTGCGCGCCGAAGGTCGACACCGTGTTCTTGCCGTTGGCACCCTCGTAGGCGGTGACGTAGGCCATGGCCGATTTCTTCACGGGATGGCTGGCCGGCAGTTGCTCGGCCACGAGCACGGGACCGGCCGGCAGGAAGGTGCCTTCCACGTCCTTGCCGCCCACGCGAAGGAAGTCGGCATTGGCCACGCCGTGGGTCTGGTACATCTTGCCGGTGTAGCCGCGCTCTTTCAGCGTCTTCTGCGGCAGCGCGGCCGGCGTGCCCGAGCCCGCGACCAGCACCGCGTCGGCCTTGGCGGCCATGATCTTCAAGGCCTGGCCGGTCACCGAGGTGTCGGTGCGCGCATAGCGTTCGTTGGCGACGATCTTGAGCTTCTTCAGTTCCGCCGCCTTGGCGAATTCCTGCGACCAACCTTCGCCGTACGCATCGGAGAAGCCGATGAAGGCCACCGTCTTCACGCCGTTGGCGGCCATGTGTTCGGCAATGGCGAGAGACATCATGATGTCGTTCTGCGGCGTCTTGAAGACCCACTGCTTCTTGGGGTCCATCGGCTCGACGATGCGAGCTGAGGCGGCGATGGAAATCATCGGCGTCTTGGCTTCGCTGACCACGTCGATCATCGCAAGCGAGTTGGGCGTGGTGGTCGATCCCAGCACGATGTCGACCTTGTTCTCGGCAATGAGCTTGCGCGTGTTGGCCACGGCCGCCGTGGTGTCGGAGGCGTCGTCGAGCACGATGTAGTTGATCTTCTGGCCGGCGATGGTCTTGGGCATCAGCGCGATGGTGTTCTTTTCGGGAATGCCGAGCGAGGCGGCCGGACCGGTGGCCGAGAGCGTCACGCCGACATTGATGTCGGCCCATGCGGCCACGGCGGTGGCGCACAGCGCTGCGATCAGCAGGGGCTTGAAGAATTTCATTTGGGTTTGTCTCCGGTTGAAAAGTTGTTATGGGGTCAGCGCTCGTCGAAGGACAGGGTCACGCGTTCGGTGAGAGGGTGCGCCTGGCAGGTCAGCACGAAGCCCGCGGCTACTTCATTCTTGTCGAGTGCAAAGTTTCTTTCCATGCGGACTTCCCCCGCCACGAGCTTGGCGCGGCAAGTGCCGCACACGCCGGAGGTGCAAGAGAACGGCACCTCGAGCCCGGCCGCGGAAGCCGCGTCGAGGATGCTCGGCTGCCCTTCGGTGAAAGTGATCTCTCGCTGCAGGCCGTCGCGCACGATGGTGATGCGCGCCTGCTTGGCATCGCCGGGCAGGGCCTCGTGCACCACCGCGCCGACCTCGCCGGCCGAAGCGCCGGAAGGCGATGCGACGCCGAAGCGCTCGATGTGAATACGCTCTTCGGGCACGCCCGCGGCGAGCAGCGCCGCTTCGGCCTCGTCGTTCATCTGGAACGGGCCGCAGATGTACACATGGTCGATGCCTGCGGCCGGCACCAGCGTGCTGAGGAACTCGCCGATCTTCTCGCGGTTCATCACGCCGAAGCCCAGCGGCGAATCGGTGTGCTCGTCGGAGAACACGTGCTGCAGCACGAGGCGCGTCATGTAGCGGTTCTTCAGGTCCTCGATTTCTTCCTTGAACATCGTGGAGTGCAACTGGCGGTTGCCGTAGATCAGCGTGAAGCGGCTTCGGGGTTCGCGCGCCAGCACGGTCTTCATGATCGACAGGATCGGCGTGATGCCGCTGCCGCCGGCAATGCCGACGTGATGGCGCGCGGAAGCCGGCTCGATGGGTACGAAGAAGCGGCCCTGCGGCGCCATCACCTGCACCGTGTCGCCGGGCTGAAGGTGCGCGTTGATCCAGTTGGAGAACACGCCGTCCCGCACCTTGCGCACGCCCACGCGCAGCTCCCCGTCGTCGAGGCCGGCGCAGATCGAGTACGAGCGGCGCAGGTCCTGCCCGTCGATGTCGCGGCGCAATGTGAGGTACTGGCCCTGCGTGAAGCCGAAGACTTCCCGAAGCTCGGGTGGCACCTCGAACGAGACGACGACGGCCTCCGAGGTGTCGGGCTCGACAGCCTTCACGCGCAGCGGGTGGAAGAGGGTGCTCATCGCTTAGATCGGCTTGAAATGTTCGAAGGGTTCGCGGCAGCCCATGCAGCGGTAGAGCGCCTTGCAGGCGGTGGAGCCGAAGGCGGACAGGCGCTCGGTGCGCTCGCTCGCGCAGCGTGGGCAGGCGATGCTTTCTTTCACGCCGGCGATGCGGCCGAAGAGGCGGATGGGCATCGCGGTGCCGGCGGCCGCTTCGGGGGTGAGGTGAGCCGGCGGCGCGATGCCATAGGCCTTGAGCCTGGCTCGGCCTTCTTCGCTGATCCAGTCGCTGGTCCAGGCCGGCGCGCGGCGCAAGGTGGCGCGTGCGCGGCCAAGGCCGGCGTTCTCGATGGCGGCGAGCACGTCGTGCTCGATGGCTTCGGTCGCGGGGCAACCCGAGTAGGTGGGCGTGAGCACGATCTCCAGCCCGTCGTCATGTTCGATCACCTCGCGCACGATGCCCAGGTCGCAGACCGACACGGCCGGCACCTCGGGATCGGGCACGGTGTGCAGCACGGCCCAGGCCATGTCGACGCGCGATGCGACGGTGTTGTTCACCACACACCCCCGGGGTAAGAGCGCTGCAGGTGCTGCATCTCGGCCAGGATGTAGCCCATGTGTTCGGTGTGAACGCCCTGCTTGCCGGTGCTGCGGAAGGCGGCCTCCTTCGGCATCTCGAGGCCGGCGGCGTCGAGCACCTGTTGCATCTCCGAGAACCAGGGCTCGCGCAGCTCGCTCCACGCGGGGCCGAGGCCTGTTGCGCTGGCTTCTGCATCGACGGCATCGCTCTCGAACAGCTCCGGCACGTAGAGCCAGAGCTGCTTCAAGGCGCGCTCGGTGCGGCGGCGCGATTCGTCGGTCCCGTCGCCGAGCCGCACGACCCAGTCGCCCGAGTGCTGCTGGTGGTAGCGCGCTTCCTTCACGGCCTTGCCGGCGATGGCGGCCACCTCGGCATCGTTCGATGCGGCAAGGCGTTGCCACAGCAGCTTGAGCAGCGTGGCGACCATGGTGTTGCGCACCACGGCAAAGGCGAAGTCGCCGCGCGGCAGTTCGACGAGCGTGAGGTTGAAGTAGTCGCGCTCGTCGCGAAGGTAGGCGAGCTGGTCTTCGTCATGCGCATGTGCAGCACCCTCGAGCTTGCCGGCGTGCGTGAGCAGCGCGCGTGCCTGCCCCACGAGGTCGAGCGCGATGTTGGCCATCGCGATGTCTTCTTCCAGCACGGGCGCATGGCCGCACCATTCGCCCAGGCGCTGCGCGAGCACCAGGCAGGTATCGCCGATGCGCAGCAGGTATTGCACGGCGGGGGTGCGGTTCAGTTCGATAGAGGCTTGCATTCAGTGGCTCCAACTCTGTCTTGCTCCCTCTCCCCATGGGGAGAGGGTGGGGGTGAGGGCGTGGGCGGTGGAAGAAACCTGTCGGTAGCGAAGGCCGGCGGCCCTCACCCTGACCCTCTCCCAGAGGGAGAGGGGACAACACGAAGTCCATTCGCGGGCTCTCATCACGGTCTCACATGTGGTCGACTGACTTGGGCAGCGAATAGAACGTCGGATGGCGATACACCTTGTCCTCCGCCGGATCGAAGAACATGTCCTTGTCACCCGGATCGCTTGCCACGATCTGGTCGGAGCGCACCACCCAGATGCTGCTGCCTTCCTGGCGGCGCGTGTACACGTCGCGCGCCATCTGGATCGCCATCTTCGGATCGGCCGCATGCAGGCTGCCGCAATGCTTGTGGTCGAGGCCGGCCTTGCTGCGCACGAACACTTCCCACAGGGGCCACTCTTGTTGGATATCGGCGCTCATGCGGCCTCCTTGATCGGTTGCTTGTTGGCGTGGGCCATCGCGGCTTCGCGCACCCACGCGCCTTCTTCCCACGCGTCGACGCGGGCCTGCAGGCGCTCGCGATTGCACGGACCGTCACCGCCGATCACGCGCCAGAACTCGCTCCAGTCGATGGCGCCGAAGTCGTGCGCCTGCCGCTCTTCGTTCCACTTCAGGTCGGGGTCGGGCAAGGTCACGCCGAGGATGCGCGCCTGCTCGACGGCGGCGTCGATGAACTTCTGGCGCAGCTCGTCGTTGCTGAAGCGCTTGATGCCCCAGCGCATCGACTGCGCCGAATTGGGCGACTGGTCGTCGGGCGGGCCGAACATCATGATCGAGGGCCACCACCAGCGGTTGACCGCGTCCTGCACCATCGCCTTCTGCGCCTCGGTGCCACGGGTCATCATGGTCAGCAGGGCTTCATAGCCCTGGCGCTGGTGAAAACTTTCCTCGCGGCAGATGCGGATCATGGCGCGCGCATACGGCGCATACGAGCAGCGGCAGATCGGCACCTGGTTCATGATGGCCGCGCCGTCCACCAGCCAGCCGATGGTGCCCATGTCGGCCCAGGTCAGCGTGGGGTAATTGAAGATCGAGCTGTACTTGGCCTTGCCGGTGTGCAGCGCGTCGAACATCTGGTCGCGCGAAGTGCCCAGCGTCTCGGCGGCGGCATACAGGTAGAGCCCGTGGCCGCCTTCGTCCTGCACCTTGGCCAGCAGGATGGCCTTGCGCTTGAGCGTGGGCGCGCGGCCGATCCAGTTGCCTTCGGGCAGCATGCCGACGATCTCGGAATGCGCGTGCTGGCTGATCTGCCGCACCAGCGTCTTGCGGTAGTGCTCGGGCATCCAGTCTTTCGCCTCGATGAAATCGCCGGCGTCGATGTGCGCGTCGAAGCGCTCCTCGAGCCGCATTTCGTCAGCCGAGCGCACGGCTTTCTTCTTGCCGTCGTCGCCTGCATCCTTGCCCATGGTGTCCATTGCCTGGGTGTACATGTGCGTGTCCTTTGAAAAAAGGTTGTGTTGGAACGGCGCGCGCTCAGCGCGGGCGCGTGTCGATCACGCGGCGGGCCTTGCCGGTCTGCGTGCGTTCGATGGAATCGGGGTTGAACACGCGCACCGCCGTCGAGATGCCGACCAGCGTCTTCACGCGTTCCTGCACCCAGGCGGCGATGGCCTTGCGCTCGGCCTCGTCGATGGCGGCGTTGCGGTGGTCGAGTTCGCAGTGCACCTCGACCTCGTCGAGCAGGCCGTCGCGGCGCACATGCACCTGGTAGATGCCAGACAGATGCTCGTGCGCGAGCACGATTTCTTCCACCTGCGTGGGAAAGACATTGACGCCGCGGATGATCATCATGTCGTCGCTGCGCCCGACGATCTTTCCCATGCGGCGGAAGGCGCGCGAGGTCGGTGGCAGCAGGCGCGTGAGGTCGCGCGTGCGGTAGCGCACGATGGGCATGGCCTCCTTGCTGAGCGAGGTGAAGACCAGTTCGCCTTCTTCGCCGTCGGCCTTCAACTCGCCCGTGTCGGGGTCGATGATCTCGGGGTAGAAGTGGTCTTCCCAGATCACCGGGCCGTCCTTGCTCTCGACGCATTCGCTGGCCACGCCCGGGCCCATCACTTCTGAGAGGCCATAGATGTCGACCGCATCGATGCCGGCCTTGCCCTCGATGTCGCGCCGCATGGCTTCGGTCCAAGGCTCGGCGCCGAAGATGCCGATCTTGAGCGAGCTGTCCTTCGCATCGAGGCCCTGGCGTTCGAACTGCTCGATGATCACCTGCATGTAGCTGGGCGTGACCATGATGATGTCGGGCTTGAAGTCCTGGATCAGCTGCACCTGCTTCTCGGTCTGGCCGCCCGACATCGGAATGACCGTGCAGCCCGCGCGCTCGGCGCCGTAGTGCGCGCCAAGGCCGCCGGTGAAGAGGCCGTAGCCATAGGCCACGTGGATCATGTCGCCCGCGCGGCCGCCCGCGGCGCGGATGGAGCGCGCGACGAGGTCGGCCCAGGTGTCGATGTCCTTCAGCGTATAGCCCACGACGGTCGGCTTGCCGGTGGTGCCCGACGACGCGTGGACGCGCGCGACCTGCGTGCGCGGCACGGCGAACATGCCGAAGGGATAGTTGTCGCGCAGATCGCTCTTCACCGTGAACGGAAACTTCGACAGGTCGGCAAGCGACACCAGGTCTTCCGGGTGCACGCCCTTGGCATCGAAGGCGCTGCGGTAGTGCGGCACGTTGTCGTAGGCGCGCTGCAGCGTGGCGCGCAGGCGCCGGATCTGCAGCGCGGTGATTTCGTCGCGGCTTGCGGTTTCGATGGGTTCGAGCTCACCGGGCGCGGGATGTCTGGCTGTCATGGTCTTGTCTCCTCAGGCGGCAACGGCGGGGCGGCCCTTGGCGGTGTAGGAGCGGCCGCGAAAGATCGCGATGCGCTCGCCGCGCTGATTGGTGATTTCGGCGTCGTACACGCCGGTGCGGCCGGCTTTTGAAACCTCGAAGCAGCGCGCGGTGAGCACGTCGCCTTCGCGCGCCGGCGCAATGAAGTCGATCGAGAAGCCCGAGGCCACCGTCAGCTCGTTGTACGAGTTGCAGGCGAAGGCAAAGGTGGAATCGGCCAGCGTGGCCATGAAGCCTCCGTGGCAGATGGCATGGCCATTGAGCATGTCGGGGCGCACGCGCATCTCGAGCGTGGCCTCGCCCGGTGCGATTTCGACGATGCGCATGCCGAGGCCCTTGCTCGCGTTGTCGTTCGCGAACATGCCGTCGCGGACGTACTCCGCGGTTTGCTGGGGTGTGCGGGTGGTGTCCGTCATGGCTTCAGCGGTCCTTGAAAACCGGCGCGCGCTTGGCGCGGAAGGCCTCGACGCCTTCGCGGTAGTCGTTGGCGTTGCCCAGGTCGCGCTGGATGCGGGCTTCTTCGGCCAGTGCCGTTTCAAGGTCCGAGTCCTGCGCCGCAGTCATGGCGAGCCGCGTGGCTATGAGAGCGCGCGTCGGCATGCCCGCCAGCTTCAGCGCGAGCGCGGCGGCCGTCTCGGCCAGCGCCGCGTCGTCCACGCACTGCCAGATCAGGCCGATGCGCGCGGCTTCTTCGGCCGGCAGCTTGTCGCCCAGCATCGCGATCCCCAGCGCGCGCGCCGAGCCCACGAGCCGGGGCAGCAGCCACGTGCCACCGGTGTCGGGCACAAGACCGATCTTGGTGAAGGCCTGGATGAAGCTGGCCGAGCGCGCGGCCACCACCAGGTCGCAACACAGCGCGATGTTGGCGCCCGCTCCGGCGGCGACGCCGTTGACGGCTGCGATCACGGGCACGGGCATCGAGCGCAGGCGCGCTACCAGCGGGGCGTAGTAAGTGGAGATGACGTCGCCCAGGTCCTTGGGCGCGGCACCGGGCGCGGGGTCGGGCGCGACCGCAGGGTCGGCGAGGTCCTGCCCGGCGCAGAAGCCGCGGCCCGCACCTGTGAGCACGACGCAGCGCACGGTCTCGTCACGCGCCGCAAGGTCGAGCGCGGCCATCAACTCGGCATGCAACTCCGTCGTGAAGCTGTTGAGCGCCGCGGGGCGGTTGAGGCTCAGCGTGCGCACTGCGCCGGCATTGCTGGTGAGAACTAAAGGTTCAGGCATGGGCTTGGCTCTCATCCTTGAAGAGGGGTGAATCGGCCTGCAAACACTATTGACCGACCGTCCGGTAGATTTTAAGATCGTCTCCCGTGACGACACAAGCGGGTTGAGTCGGGGCAAACCCTGAGCCCGCATCCAAGGAGACCGAACGAATGCCCAGCTACTCCATCGACGGCGTGATTCCCGTCGTCGACCCGACGGCCTACGTGCACCCCAGCGCCGTCTTGATTGGCGACGTGATCGTCGGCCCCGGCTGCTACGTGGGCCCTTGCGCCAGCCTGCGCGGCGACTTCGGCCGCATCGTGCTGGAGGAGGGCTCCAACGTGCAGGACCATTGCTGCATCCACGGCTTTCCCGACCAGGACACGGTGGTCGAGGTCAATGGCCACATCGGCCACGGCGCGATCCTGCACAGCTGCATCGTGCGGCGCGACGCGCTGGTGGGCATGAACGCGGTGGTGATGGACGAGGCCGAGATCGGCGAGCAGGCGATCGTTGCGGCCTGCGCCTTCGTGCCGGCCGGCATGAAGGTGCCGGCGCGCTCACTGGTGGCCGGCATTCCCGCCAAGGTGAAGAAGATGCTGAGCGACGAGGAAATTGCCTGGAAGCTCGAAGGCACCCAGACCTACCAGGCGCTGACCGTGCGCAGCCTGGCAAGCCTGCGCGAAGTGGCGCCGCTGGCTCAGACGGAGCCGGGCCGCCCGCGCCTGCCCGCCACGGACGTGCGCTCGCTGATTGCGACCCGGCGCGGTTAGCCGGCGCGCTTCATGCAAGATCGAGGGTTGCCCGCAACCGCCAATCAAGGAAGAAAGAAGACCCGATGCCGCGTGGAAGATCCGCCACCTACGACGACCAGCGTGAACTGATCCTCGCGCAGGCCGCCCAGCTGTTCGCGCGCCGCGGCTACCCGGCCACGTCGATGAACCAGGTGGCCGAGGCCTGCAATCTCTCGAAGGCCACGCTCTACCACTACTACAGGGACAAGAGCAGCCTCCTCATCAGCATTGCCGAGACGCACGTCTCGCGGCTGGCCGCGCTGGTGGCCGAGGAAGAGGCCTCGACCCACACCGACGAAGAGCGGCTGCGCCGCTTCATCTACCGCATCGTCGAGGAATATGCGGGCGCGCAAGACGCGCACCGCGTGCTGACCGACGACGTGCGCTTTCTGGAAGAAGCCGACCGCGAACGCGTGCTCGACCAGGAACGGCAGGTGGTGGCGGGCTTTGCACGCGCGGTGTCGGCCTTGCGTCCCGGCGCTCCGAGCGACGACCTCGCCAAGCCGCTGACCATGCTGCTGTTCGGAATGATCAACTGGATGTTCACGTGGATGAAGCCCGGCGGCCGGCTCGACCATGCGTCGATTGCGCCGATCGTGGCCGACCTGTTCCTGGGCGGCATCGGCGCGGTGAAGGCGCCTGCGCCGCGCGCCGATGCGGCGCCGCCGGCAAATCGGCCGGACGCGGTCAAAGAATCCGGTTGAACCAGAGCAGCGACAGCCCCGCCGACAGCAGCGTGAGAATGGCCGCGCCGAGCGCGAAGAGCGCGGAGACCTCGGTTTCCTTTTTCTCGACCGTGAGCCGCGAGCTCAGCGTTTCGTACACCTTCTTCAGGTCGGCGGCGGTGCCGGCGTAGAAGTATTCGGCCTGCGTCTTGTTGGCCACGGCCTTGAGCGTTTCCTCGTCGAGCCGTACGCGCATCGACCAGCCTTCGAAACCGATGGTCTCGCCATCGACCGTGCCCACGCCCACCGTGTAGATGCGCACGCCGCGGTCCGCCGCGGCCTTGGCGGCGTCGAGCGGATCGACGCCCGTGGTGCGCTGGCCGTCGGTCAGCATGATGATGGCGGCCGAGGTGTAGGAGCCCGGCGCCACCGGCGTGAATTCCTTGGCCTGCTTCTCCGTCTGGTCGATGGGCGTGCCGCGCTGGCGGCTTGGCGCGCTGAACTGCGAGACGTCGATGCCCGCGTCGGGGAACAAGGTGGCGAGCGACACCACGATCGCATTGCCCGTGGCCGTGGCGCGCTGCAGCTGGAAGCTGTCGATGGCGGTGATCAGGTCGTCGTGGTTGGTTGTGGGCAACTGCGCCACCTGCGCGCTGCCCGCAAAGGCGACGATGCCCACTTTCACATGCCGGGGCAGGTCCTTGATGAAGGTCTTGGCCGCCTCCTGCGCCGCGACCAGGCGGTTGGGCAGCACGTCGGCCGCGCGCATGCTTCCGGAAACGTCCATCGCGAGGATGATGGTCTGCTGGTTCGACGGCAGCATCACCACGGCCAACGGCCGCGCGGCCGCCACCAGCATGGCGGCCATGGCCAGGAGGAACAGGAAAGGGGGGATGTGCCGTCGGATGCTCTGGCCGGTGCCCATGGCCTCGCGCACGATCGACAGGCTCGCATAGCGCACCGCCAGCTTCTTCTTGCGGCGGATCAGCCAGAGGTAGAGCAACACCAGCAGCGGCAGGGCCGCCAGCAACCAAAGGAATTGAGGCCAGAGAAAAGTCATGCTGCCACCGCCTTCACTCCGCTGATGCCGATGCGCGTGCGGCGCTTGCGCATGTCGGCAAATCGAACGATGGCTTCCACCAGGTCGTCACTGGTCGAAAGCTCGAGCGCGTCGACGCCCGCCCTTGCGAGCGAGGCGCGCAGGGTTGCTTCGCGCTCGGCCGCCAGGCGCGCAAAGCGCTTGCGAAAGCCCGCATCGTGGGTGTCGACCCAGAGCTGCTCGCCGGTTTCGGCATCGCGCAGCGGCACCAGGCCGAGGTCGGGCAGGTCGAGTTCGAGCGGGTCGAACAGGCGCACGGCAATGACCTCATGCCGCTGCACCAGTTGGCCGAGCGGGCGTTCCCAGCCGGGCTCGCTCAGAAAATCGGACACCACGAAGACGGTGGAACGGCGCGTCATCAGTGTGCCGGCGGACTTCAGCAGGTCGGCCAGCCGCGTCATGCCTTTTTGCGTGGGCGCGGCCTCGATCTTGTCGGCGCGGCGCTCCATGGCGTGCAGCAGGTGCAGCACATGCCGGCGGCCACTGCGCGGCGGGATCACGGCCTCCAGGTCGGTGCCGTAGACCAGCGCGCCGACCCGGTTGCCATGGCGCGTGAGCAGTCGCGCGAGCACGCCGACGAAGCCGGCCGAGATCTCGCGCTTGGCCCTCTGGCCGGATCCGAAATCGACCGAGCGGCTCAGGTCGAGCACGAACCACGCGGACATCTCGCGGTCTTCGGTGAAGACGCGTACATGCGGCGTTTGCAGCCGCGCGGTCACGTTCCAGTCGATGTGGCGCACGTCGTCGTTGTGCTGGTATTCGCGCAGGTCGGCCAGGTCGAGGCCGGTGCCGCGCATCAGCGTGCGGTAGTCGCCCTGCAGCAGGCCGTCCAGGCGGCGGATCACCGTCCATTCGAGCCGGCGCAGCGCGCGGTCTGTCCCGCCGGCTTCAGCGATGAGCCGTTCGTCGTTCGCGGCCGCGGGGGCCTTACGCCACCAGCTTTTCATGTTCGAGCGGTTTTGGGGGAGCGGGGACGGCCTTCATGATCTTCTCGATCAGGCTGTCGGGGGTGAGCCCTTCGGACAAGCCTTCGTAGGAAAGCGTCACGCGATGGCGCAGCACGTCGGGCACCAGCGCCGTCATGTCTTCGGGCAGGGCATAGCTGCGGCCGCGCAGCAGCGCAAGCGCGCGCGCGCCTTCGGTGAGGCTGATGCTCGCGCGCGGGCTGGCGCCGAAGGTGATGAAGCGGCGCATGTCCTTCAGGCCGTGCTTGTCGGGCGTGCGCGTGGCGGAGACCAGCTTCACGGCGTACTGGATGAGCGAAGGGTCGACGTACACGCGCCGCGCCTCGGCCTGCAACTCTGCGAGCTGTTCGGTGGTCGCGACCGGGCTGGCGCCGACTTGCGGGCCGATCACGCGCTGGACGATGACGAACTCTTCCTCGTCGCTCGGGTAGTCGACCAGCACCTTCATCATGAAGCGGTCGACCTGCGCCTCGGGCAGGGGATAGGTACCCTCGGTCTCGATGGGGTTCTGCGTGGCCATGACCAGGAAGGGCCGCGGCACCCGGTGCGTTTCGCCGGCAATGGTGACCTGGCGCTCCTGCATCACCTCGAGCAGCGCGCTCTGCACCTTGGCCGGGGCGCGGTTGATTTCGTCGGCCAGGAGCAGGTTGGCGAACACCGGGCCGAGCGAGGTGCTGAACTCGCCGGTCTTCTGGTTGTAGATGCGTGTACCGACCAGGTCGGCCGGCACCAGGTCGGGCGTGAACTGGATGCGCTTGAACTGGCCGCGAACGGTGTCGGCCAGCGTCTTGACGGTGAGCGTTTTCGCAAGGCCCGGCACGCCTTCGACCAGCAGGTGGCCGCCCGCGAGCATGGCGACCATCACGCGCTCCAGGAAGCGATCCTGGCCCACCACCACCCGCTTGACCTCGTAGAGGATCTGCTCCATCAGCTCGGCCGTGGCGGAAGACGTGGAAAAGGGGGTCTCGGTGCTCATGCGATGGTCTCTCTTGGATGAATGAACGATCGAAAGCTGGTACGTGGTGCAGGTCCTGCGTTCCTAGAACGGCGGCGAACCGGCGGCCGAGGCCGCGTTTTCAATCGGCACAGCAAATCCGATGCCAATGAAGGTGCGCTGCTGCGTGGGATTGAGGATGGCGGTGACGATGCCGAGCACCTCGCCATCCATGTTGATCAGCGGGCCGCCCGAATTGCCGGGGTTGGCTGCCGCGTCGAACTGGATCAGGTTGCCAAGCTCCTGCTTGCCCTCGGGCGAGCGGAACGAGCGCTTGAGGCCCGACACCACGCCGGCCGATACAGATGGCCCGATGCCGAACGGAAAGCCGACCGCCGCCACCTGGTCGCCGGGCTGCAGATCGCCGGTCGAGCGCATCACCGCGGGAATCAGGTCGTCGGGAATCTTCTGGGCCTGCAGCACGGCGAGGTCGTTCTCGGGCTGCACGCCGGTGATGGTGGCCACGGCTTCGAGCCCGTCGGAGAACGTCACCTTGATGGTTTCGGCGCCGGCCACCACGTGCAGGTTGGTCAGGATCACGCCCTTGTCGACGATGACCACGCCGGTGCCAACGCCGCGCTCGACTTCGCCCGGCGGGGCGTCGGCTTCAGGCGGCTTGCCGTTGGCCAGATTGCGGCCGCGCTTCTGGATCTTGGCCTCGGGCGTGGCTTTCTCGGGGCCGTAGCCGACCACCCGTACGATGGAGGGCCGCACGATTTCGGCCGCCTTCGCGGCCGGGGAGGGCAGCGTCTGGGTCTGCAGCGTGCGCAGCACCGCCGCATCGATGTCCTTTTGCGTCAGCGCCTTGACGCTGTGCCGGGGCCACCAGGTGGCGCCGCCGGCAGCGAGCGCGGCGCTCAGCACCACCATGAACGCAAAACTGCGCCGGCCCGGCTGCCAGCCGGCCTTGGCGGGTTTTGCAGAAGAAGGAGGAGGGGAGTCTGGAGAACCGGGCGGCGCGCCGTTGCCTGCGCCCTCGGGCGATGGCACGGCAGCCTGGTCGGCCGTGGAGTCGGCCGCTTGCGGCTGCGTGCCGGGCGAACGGCTGTACAAAGCGGGCCTGCGCATCGGGGCACCTCCGGCAAGGGATGACGGGTGATCAGGGAGTCACAGTAGCACGCTTTCTTCTGCCTTGCATCCCTTCGGGCATCATCTCGCCATGGCTGCATTCGTCGATACCCACTGCCACCTCGATGCGCCCGAATTCGGTGCAGAGATGCCAGTCATCCGCGCACGGGCCGCCGAGCGGGGTGTGGCACTGTGTGTCATTCCTGCCGTGGCCGTCTTCAACTTTGCCACGGTGCGCGAACTGGCGCGGGTGCAAGGCGATGCGTACGCGCTCGGCATCCACCCGCTGTGCACCGGCGACGCGCAAGAGTCCGATCTGGAAACGCTGGACGCCGAACTCGCCGCGCGCCGCGGCGATCCCCGGCTGGTCGCGGTCGGCGAGATCGGGCTCGACTACTTCGTCCCGGGGCTCGACAGCGACAAGCAAGAGCACTTTTTTCACACTCAGTTGCAACTCGCGCGCAAATACGATTTGCCGGTGCTCATCCATGTGCGCCGCTCGGTCGACAAGGTGCTCAAGCATCTGCGGCAGACCGCGGGCGGCCGGCCCTGGCGGGGCATTGCCCATGCATTCAACGGCAGCGAGCAGCAGGCCAAGGCCTGCATCGACATCGGTCTGAAGCTGGGCTTCGGCGGCGCCGTGACCTTCGAGCGTGCGTTGCAGCTGCGGCGGCTGGCCGCCACGCTGCCGCTCGAATCGATGGTGATGGAAACCGATGCGCCCGACATCCAGCCGCACTGGATCTACCGCACGCAGGCACAGCGCGCGGCCGGCGAACCGCAGGGCCGCAACGAACCCGGCGAACTGCCGCGCATTGCCGAAGTGGTGGCGAAATTGCGCGGCATCGGACTCGACGAGTTGGCCCAGGCCACCACCGCGAATGCGCTTGAAGCGCTGCCGGCGCTCCAAAGTCTTCTCCCCTTGTCGGAAGCCAGGCCGCACCACGCGTAGGCCGATGTCCCGTATTGCGGTTGCGCAAGCGGAGCGTGCCTTTTTACTGTCATCCTTGGTGTTCGACGTGGCGTTGCTTGTTCAGTGGCAACTCCGTCACTCCAACACTTCATCCAAAAGGAGTCTTCACATGAGCAGATCTTTCATTCGCACCGTGCCCGTTGTCCTTGCCCTCGCGCTTGCCTCCATCGGCGTTTCCGCCGTGGCGCAAACCGCGGCGCCCGCAACCGCCGAACCCACCACCACTGAAAAGGTGAAGGAAGCCGGCAAGGACGCGGTCGATGCGACCAAGACTACGACCAAGAAGGCCGTGAATGCCACCGAACGCGGCACCAAGAAGGCCTGGGACGCCACCAAGCGCACCACCAAGAAGGCCACGACCGCCACCAAGAATGCCGCCGTCAAGACTGGCGACGCTGTTGAAACCGCCGGCCACAAGACGGCCGACGGCATGCGCAGCACCGGCAAGGCGATCGGTGAAAAGGTGCCCGGCACGGCCGAAAACGAAGCCGCCAAGAAATAATCGGCCTTCGCCTTCAGCACAAACCCGCTTCGGCGGGTTTTTTCATGGGCGGTCGACAGTGCCAAGATAGAGCCCATTCATGAATCCACCAGCCGCACCCGACGCGGGCAGCGCGGTGTTGACCGGCCTTGCGCCCATCGTCTCGCCCGCTACCGCCGTACTGATCCTGGGCAGCTTCCCGGGCGCTCGCTCGCTCGAGCTGCAGCAGTACTATGCGCATCCGCAAAATCAGTTCTGGAAAATCTTGCAAGCCGTTTGGCCCGACCACCCGCTGCCGACCGGCGCAGACAGCTACGTGAAAAAGAAGGCGTGGCTGCTCGACCGCGGCCTGGGCGTGTGGGATGTGTACGCCGCCTGCGAGCGCGAGGGCAGCCTCGACTCGGCCATTCGCGCACCCGTGGCCAACGACATCGCCGGGCTGCACCTGCCGCGGCTTGCTGCCATCGTGCACAACGGCGGCGAGAGCTTCAAGCATGCGCGCCACACGCGCACCCTGGGCGTGCCGGTCTACCAGCTGCCCTCCACCAGCCCCGCCAACGCGTCGTGGAGCTTCGAGCGCAAGCTCGCAGCCTGGCGCGAGGTCTTTGTCGCCCACCACCTTCTTTGATGGCCACGAGCAAAACTCCCGTTCTCCCCGAAGTCAATTTTTCCGACTGGGGCGACATCCGCTACCTGCATCTCGGGACCGAATGGGTCCAGGGCTCCATGAAGCTCGATGCGCCTTTCGAAATCGAGCTCGAATACGTGCAGCGCATGATGGCCTGGCTGCTGTTCGCCGACCCCAAGAGCGTGGCAAGCCGCCACGCGATGCAGCTCGGCCTCGGCGCGGCCACGCTCACCAAGTTCTGCCGCAAGACCCTGCGCATGCGGACCACCGCGGTCGAACTGAATCCGCAGGTGGTGTCGGCCTGCCGCGGCTGGTTCAAATTGCCGGCCGACGATCCGAAGCTGCGCGTGGTCATTGCCGATGCGGCGCTGGAGATCCGCAAGCCCGAATGGCATGGCACGGTCGATGCCCTGCAGGTCGACCTGTACGACCATGAAGCGGCTGCGCCGGTGCTCGACAGCGAAGATTTCTACGCCGATTGCCGCGCGTTGCTCACCGAAGACGGCTGCATGACGGTCAACCTCTTCGGCCGCTCGTCGAGCTACGAGCGCAGCCTGGAGAAAATCGCCGGCGCATTCGGGCCCGATGCGGTCTGGGCCTTCAAGCCGACGCGCGAAGGCAACACGGTGGTGCTGGCGCAGCGCTCGCCGAGCCGCCCGAAGCGCGAAGCCCTTGCCGAGCGCGCCCAAACGATCCAGACTCGATGGGCCCTGCCCGCGCCTAAATGGCTGCGTGTCTTCAAACCGCTGAATCCCACTCTCACCCGACCTTCCGGCCCATGAGCGCTGTTCCCGCTGTTTCCGCCCCCGCCCCGCTGGCCGCGCGCCACGAAGGCCCGCTCGACCTGCGCCGCCTGATCGAATGGCTCGCCACCGACGGCGTGATCTCTCCAGTGGAAGCCAAGCGCACCATCGCGCGCTGCGCCCAGGCCGAGAGCCGGCAGGCGCCGCTGGTGCGGCTGGCCAACGTGGCCATGACGCGCGAAAGCGACGGCAAGCCGCTCGACCTCGAAATGCTCACGCAGTGGCTCGCCGGCCGCGCGGGGCTGGCCTACCTGCGCATCGATCCGCTCAAGGTCGACGTGGGCAAGGTGGCCGACACCATGAGCGCGGCCTATGCCGAGCGCCACAAGGTGCTGCCGGTGCAGGTGCTGCCCAATGAGGTGGTGGTGGCCACGGCCGAACCCTTTCTCACCGACTGGATCGCCGAAGTGGAGCGCCAGTCGCGCCGCACGGTGCGCCGCGTGGTGGCCAACCCGGCCGACATCCAGCGCTACACGGCCGAGTTCTTTGCGCTTGCCAAGTCGGTGCGCGCCGCGCAGAAGGCCGGCGGCAACACCGGCGGCGCGAGCTTCGAACAGCTGGTCGAACTGGGCAAGAGCACCAAGCAGCTCGACGCCAACGACCAGAGCGTGGTGCAGGTGGTCGACTGGCTCTGGCAATACGCCTTCGACCAGCGCGCGAGCGATATCCACCTGGAGCCGCGCCGCGAGCAGGGCGTGATCCGCTTCCGCATCGACGGCATCCTGCACCCGGCCTACCAGATGCCCATGGGCGTGATGAACGCGATGGTCTCGCGCATCAAGCTGCTGGGCCGCATGGACGTGGTCGAGAAGCGCCGTCCGCTCGACGGCCGCATCAAGACCCGCAACATGCGCGGCGACGAGGTCGAGATGCGCCTGTCCACCTTGCCGACCGCCTTCGGCGAGAAGATGGTGATGCGGATCTTCGACCCCGACACGGCCGTGAAGGACCTCGACGCGCTCGGCTTCGCGCAGCACGATGCGCATCGCTGGGAGCAGCTCGTCACGCGGCCCAACGGCATCATCCTGGTGACGGGCCCCACGGGTTCGGGCAAGACCACCACGCTGTACTCCACGCTCAAGCGCGTGGCGACCGAAGAAGTCAACGTGAGCACGGTCGAAGACCCGATCGAAATGATCGAGCCCTCGTTCAACCAGACGCAGGTGCAGCCGCAGCTCGACTTCGGCTTTACCGAAGGCCTGCGCGCGCTGATGCGGCAGGACCCCGACATCATCATGGTCGGCGAAATCCGCGACCTGGCCACGGCCGAAATGGCGGTGCAGGCCGCGCTCACCGGCCACCTGGTGTTCAGCACGCTGCACACCAACGATGCCCCGAGCGCCATCACGCGGCTGATGGAACTCGGCGTGCCGTCGTACCTCATCAATGCCGTGATGCTCGGCGTGCTGGCCCAGCGGCTGGTGCGCACCCTGTGCCCCAACTGCAAGCAGCCCGACGACACGGTCACGCGCGAGAAGCTCGAAACCATCGTCAAGCCATGGCAGATCACCGGCTCGGTGCGCGCCTACAAGCCCGTGGGCTGCGTCGATTGCCGCATGACCGGGTACATGGGCCGCATGGGCCTGTACGAACTGCTGAGCATCAGCGAAGACTTCAAGGCCCAGGTCACCAAGGAGCCGAACCTCGCAGGGCTGCGGCGGCAAGCCGTGATCGACGGCATGCGGCCGTTGCGCCTGGCGGGCGCGCTGCGCGTGGCCGAAGGCGTCACCACCATCGAGGAAGTGCTGAGCGCGACCCCTCCGCTCGAGTGAGGGCCGATGGCCCGAGCCCTGGGGGTTATCCCTAGCCCTTCGGTTAGTGGAATCCACATCGGGCTGACCACCGGCTGACTCGACAATCTCGCATCGAAATTTGTTCGAGGAGACTGTTCGTGAAAATCAAGAGTCAGAAAGACTTTTTCTCGGGCCTGATGTTTACGGTCGTAGGAACGGCGTTCGCATGGGGCGCCACCACCTACAGCGTAGGCACCGGCGCCCGCATGGGACCGGGTTACTTCCCGTTGATGCTGGGCATCCTGATGGCCGTCATTGGCCTGGGGATCATGTTCAGTGGCCTGACGGTTGAAACCGCCGACGGCGAAAAGATCGGCAAGTGGGCCTGGAAGCAGGTGGTGTTCATCCTGGGCGCCAACCTCGCATTCGGCATCTTGCTGGGCGGCCTGCCGAGCATCGGCGTGCCGGCCATGGGAATGATCATCGCGATCTACGCGCTTGTGATCATCTCGAGCCTCGCGGGCCACGAGTTCAAGCTGCCAAGCGTGCTGGTCCTGGCCACGGCGCTGGCCATCGGCAGCTATGTGGCCTTCATCTGGGCGCTCAAGCTGCAGATCCAGGTCTGGCCGACCTTCATCACCGGTTGAGAAAGCGCGCAAATGGAATTGTTTGAACACCTCTCGATGGGTTTTGGCGTTGCCTTTACCTTCACCAACCTGCTGTACTGCCTGGCCGGCTGTATTTTGGGCACGCTGATCGGCGTGCTGCCGGGCATCGGCCCGGTCGCGACCATCGCGATGCTGCTGCCCGCCACGTACGCGCTGCCGCCCGTGTCGGCGCTGATCATGCTGGCCGGCATCTACTACGGCGCGCAGTACGGCGGCTCGACCACCGCGATCCTGGTCAACCTGCCGGGCGAATCGTCCTCGGTGGTGACCGTGATCGACGGCTACCAGATGGCGCGCAAGGGCCGCGCAGGCCCCGCGCTCGCCGCTGCCGGCCTGGGCTCGTTCTTTGCGGGCTGCGTGGGCACGCTGATCCTGGCGGCCTTTGCACCGCCGCTGACCGAGCTGGCCTTCAAGTTCGGCCCGGCCGAGTATTTCTCGCTGATGATCCTGGGCCTGATCGGCGCCGTGGTGCTGGCCTCGGGCTCGCTGCTCAAGGCCATCGGAATGATCGTGCTGGGTCTCCTGATGGGCCTGGTCGGCACCGACGTGAACTCCGGCGTGGCGCGCTACAGCTTCGACATTCCCGAACTGACCGACGGCATCGGCTTCGTGGCCATTGCCATGGGTGTGTTCGGCTACGGCGAAATCATTGCCAACCTCTCGCGCCCCGATGACGAGCGCGAAGTGTTCACTGCCAAGGTCTCGGGCCTGTTCCCGACCAAGGAAGACTTCAAGCGCATGCTTCCCGCGGTGTTGCGCGGCACGGCGCTGGGCTCTGCGCTCGGCATCCTGCCTGGTGGCGGTGCGCTGCTGGCAGCTTTTGCGGCCTACACCATCGAGAAGAAGACCAAGCTGCAGCCGGGCGAAGTGCCCTTCGGCAAGGGCAACATCCGCGGCGTGGCGGCTCCCGAGTCGGCCAACAACGCCGGCGCGCAAACCTCCTTCATCCCGCTGCTGACGCTGGGTATTCCGCCCAACGCCGTGATGGCGCTGATGGTGGGCGCCATGACGATCCACAACATCCAGCCGGGCCCGCAGGTGATGACCAGCAACCCTGAGCTGTTCTGGGGCCTCATTGCCTCGATGTGGCTCGGCAATGCGATGCTGATCGTCTTGAACCTGCCGCTCATCGGCATGTGGATCAAGCTGCTGTCGGTGCCCTACAAGTACCTGTTCCCGGCCATCGTGCTTTTCTGCGCCATTGGCGTGTACTCGACCAACAACAACACCTTCGACATCTGGATGGTGGGCATCTTCGGCCTGGTGGGCTACACCTTCTTCAAGCTGGGTTGCGAGCCTGCGCCGCTGCTGCTGGGCTTCATCCTCGGGCCGATGATGGAAGAGAACCTGCGCCGTTCGCTGCTGCTGTCGCGCGGCGACTGGAGCGTGTTCGTCACGCGCCCGATCTCCGCCAGCCTGCTGGCCGCCGCGGCGCTGCTCTTGGTGATCGTGCTGCTGCCGGCCGTCAAATCGAAGCGTGAAGAAGCCTTCGTCGAAGTCGACTGAGCCTCGCGCACCCTAGCGAAAAAACGGCGTCTTCGGGCGCCGTTTCTTTTTTCAGGGCTTGGCAGCGCGTGGCGGGCTCATGTGCTGTCTTGCCATCGCGAGGAAGGCCATCGCCGCCGGGCTGAGGGGATGCTTGGCCAGGCGGATCGCGACCACCGGGTACTCGAGGACAGGGCGTGTCACGGCCACGGCGCGCAGGTTGCCCGGCATCAACACCTCGACGTAGCGCGGCAGCAGCGCCACGCCCGCGCCCGCCTGGATGAGCCCGAACGCCGTCGACAGCATCGACACGTGGTGCACCACGCGCGGATAGACGTTGGCCACGCTCGAGAGCTGGCGGCTGACGGCGCGCCACACATTGGCATCGGGATTGACGTGGATGAAGGGCAGCGCCTCCAGGTGTTTGGCGTCGACCACCACGCGCTGCGCCAGCGGATGGTCGTCGCGCACGAACAGGGCCATGCGTTCCGAGAAAAGCGGCTCGGTCGCCAGCTCCGAGTGCTTCTGCCCGATGTCGGAGCCAAAGCCCAGGTCGGCCTCCTGCGAGAGGATGCGCGAGATCATCTGCTCCGCCGTGCTGTCGAGCAGCGTGGTGGCGAGCGTGGGATGCTTGCGGGAAAAGCGGCCGAGCATCGGCGGCAGCAGGGCGCCCGCCGTGAGGTGGCCCACCGCCAGCACCACCCGCCCTTCGCGCAACTGCGATTGCGAGCGGCAGGCGTCCACGGATTCATCGATGAGCCGCAGTGCACGCACGGCCGTCTCGACCATCACCTGGCCCGCGCTCGTCAAGCGGATGCGGCGGCCCCGCACCACCAGCGGCTGCCCGAGCTCTTCTTCCATGCGCTTGACCAGGTGGCTGATGGCGGGCTGGGTCAGCTGCAGGGTTTCCGCCGCGAGCGTGAAGCTGCCCGATTCGGCAACGGCCGCCAGCGCCCGCAGTTGCTGCAGCGAGATTTCTTCCGAGGCGTTTCTTGTCATAAACAGCGCTCATAGTTGAATAAGCAGAATTATCTGGCTTGATGTCCGGCCGCTGCATAGCATGCAAGCTTTCCACCGGGGCCAGAATTCAGACCATGAAACGAATCCAGTTCCTTCAAGGGGTTGCCGTTGCGCTCTGCATGGCCGCATCGACGGCCAGCCTGGCCCAGGGCTACCCGAACAAGCCGGTGCGGCTCATCGTGCCGTTCCCGGCGGCCGGCGCCACGGATCTTTTTGCGCGCACCCTCGGGCAGAAGATGAGCGAAAAGCTGGGCGCCACGCTGATCGTCGACAACAAGCCGGGCGCCGGCGGTGCCATCGGCTCCGACATGGCCGCCAAGGCGCCACCCGACGGCTACACGCTGCTGCTGGCCACCACCAGCACGCATTCGATCGGCCCCTCCATCACCAGCAAGCTGCCCTACGACACGGTGCGCGACTTCTCGCCCATCGCGCACGTGGGCGATGCGCCGAGCATCATGCTGGTGCCGGTCGACTCGCCCGCCAAGACGGTGCGCGAATGGATCGCCTACGCACAGAAGAACCCCGGCAAGCTCAACTACGCGTCGAGCGGCAACGGCACCATCGTGCAACTCACCGCCGAGCTCTTCAAGGCGCAGGCCGGCGTGTTCGTGACGCACATTCCTTACAAGGGCACCGCGCTCGCCATTCCCGACTTGATCAGCGGCAAGGTCGACGTGCTCTTCGACTCGCTGCCCACCGGCATGCCGCACGTGCGTGACGGCCGGCTCCGCGCACTCGGCGTCACCACGCTGAAGCGCAGCCCGCTCGCACCCGAACTGCCTCCGATCGCAGACACGCTGCCCGGGTTCGAGTCGAACACCTGGTTCGGCTTCTATGGCCCGAAGGGATTGCCGGCGGACATCGTGGCGCGCGTCAACAAGGCCGCCAACGAGGCGCTGGCCGATCCCGAAGTGAGAGAAAAGCTTTCGCGCCTGGGCATCGAACCCGCGGCTGCCGGAACGCCCGAGCAGTTCGCGAAGATGGTGGCCGCGGACGCCGCCAAGTGGAAAAAAATCATCGTCGAGCGCAAGATCAGCAACGAATAGCAAGCACTTTCCAATGAACTTCGACTTCAGCAATCCCTACCTTTCCACCCGCATTCCAATCTTTGCGCGCAACGTGGTGTCCACCTCGCACCCGCTCGCCTCGCAGGCCGGACTGCGCATGCTGCAGCAAGGCGGCAATGCCGTCGATGCGGCCATTGCCACGGCGGCCGTCATGACCCTGGTCGAGCCCGTGAGCAACGGCCTTGGCAGCGATGCCTTCTGCATCCTGTGGGATGGCAAGGAGCTGCATGGCCTGAACGCCTCGGGTCCCGCACCCAAGGCCTGGACGCCGGAATACTTCAGGGCCAAGTACGGTGCCGACGCCGCCACGCCGCCCATGCGCGGCATCGATTCGGTGACCGTGCCAGGCGCGGTGCGCGGCTGGGTTGCACTGAGCGATCGCTTCGGCAAGCTGCCTTTCGCCGACCTGCTGGCGCCGGCCATCGACATCGCCGAGCGCGGCTACCTGGTGCCGCCGGTGGTGCAGGGCAAGTGGGCCGCAGCCACGTCGCTGCTGCAGTCGCAGCCCGGCTTTGCGCAGACCTTCCTGCCCTGGGGCCGCGCGCCCGAGGTCGGCGAGCTGTTCCGCTTCACCGCGGCGGCGCGTGCGCTCAAGGCCATTGCCCGCACCAAGGGCGAGGCTTACTACACCGGCGAGATCGCCGAGGCGCTTGCAAAGTTCTCGACCGAGCAGGGTGGCTCGCTCACGGTGGCAGACCTCTCGGCCTACCAGCCCGAATGGGTCAAGCCGATCTCGCGCGACTACCGCGGCCACACGCTGCACGAGATTCCGCCCAACGGGCAGGGCATTGCGGCGCTGATCGCGCTCGGCATTCTCGAGAAATTCGACATCGCGTCGCTGCCGGTCGACTCGGTCGCTTCACAGCATCTGCAGATCGAGGCGATGAAGCTCGCCTTTGCCGACGTGTACCGCTATGTCTCGGAGCCATCGTCGATGACGGTGACCCCGGCGCAAATGCTCGATGACTCCTACCTCGCATCGCGTGCGAAACTCATCGACGTGAAAAAGGCGCAGGACTTCAAGGCCGGCAACCCCGTGAAGGGCGGCACCATCTACCTCACGGCCGCGGACGAGAGCGGCATGATGGTGAGCTTCATCCAGAGCAACTACATGGGTTTCGGCTCGGGCTGCGTGGAACCCGAATTCGGCATCAGCCTGCAGAACCGCGGCCACGGCTTCAGCCTCAAGGCCGAGAGCCCGAACGTCGTGGCACCGGGCAAGCGGCCGTTCCACACCATCATCCCGGCCTTCCTCACCAAGGACGGACAGCCGGTGATGAGCTTCGGCGTGATGGGCGGCAACATGCAGCCGCAGGGCCACATGCAGACGCTGGTGCGCATGCTCGACTACAAGCAGAACCCGCAGGCTGCCTGCGACGCACCGCGCTGGCGCTTCAACGCGGGGCTCGAGATCAACGTCGAGGCCGCGATGAACCCGAACACCGTGCAGGGCCTGCGCGAGCTCGGCCACCACCTCGATGTGATCGACGACTCCTACCAGGACTTCGGCGCCGGCCAGTTCATCTGGCGCGCGGGCGATCCGTCGGTGGAAGGCTACGTCGCCGCCAGCGATCCGCGCCGCGATGGCGTGGCTGCAGGCTTTTGAAGGCCGCGCAATGATGATCGAGGGATGAACAAGTCCGCCGCACAGACCGGCTTTCCCTCTTCAGCAAGCGGCGCAAAAAAGAGCATTGGGGCCGGCCTCGTCCTTGCCTCGCTGGGTGCGGTCGCTTTCAGCGGCAAGGCCATCATCGTCAAGCTGGCCTACCGCTATGGCGTGGATGCGATCACGCTGATCATGCTGCGGATGCTGTTCGCGCTGCCGCTGTTCGCGCTCATGGCGTGGTGGGCCGGCCGCGGCAAGCCTGCACTCACCTTCCGCGACTGGCTCGGGGTGGTCGGGCTCGGCTTCTCGGGCTACTACCTCGCGAGCTTTCTCGACTTCGCGGGACTCGCCTACATCTCGGCGAGCTTCGAGCGGCTGATCCTCTATCTCAACCCCACGCTGGTGCTTCTGTTCGGCTGGCTCCTGTACCGGCGCCGCGCCACGCGGCCGCAGGTGCTGGGCATGATCGTGAGCTATGCCGGCGTGCTGCTGGTGTTCGGGCACGAGCTCTGGATCGGCAGCGGCGGCAAGGGCGGCGGGGCGGCGGCCTGGGGCGCTTTCCTGGTGTTCCTGAGCGCGGTGAGCTATGCGGGCTACCTCGTCTACAGCGGAGAGTTCGTCAAGCGCCTGGGGTCGCTGCGGCTCGTGGGGCTGGCCACCACCGTGGCCTGCGTGCTGTGCATCCTGCAGTTCGTGCTCACGCGGCCGATGAGCGTGGCCATGCAGGTGGCGCCCGAGGTGATCTGGCTCTCGGTGCTCAACGCCACGCTGTGCACGGCGGTGCCTGTCCTGATGGTCATGATGGCCATCGAGCGCATCGGCCCCGCCATGGCCGCGCAAACCGGCATGATCGGGCCCTTGTCGACCATCCTCATGGGCGTGGTCATACTCGGCGAGCCGTTCACCGCGTGGATCGCGGCCGGCACGGTGCTCGTGATTGCGGGCATCTTCGTTTTCACACGCACGGGGCGCTAGCGCCCCTGCAGATCAGGAGCAACAAAAATGGATCTGGGCATTGCAGGCAAGACCGCGCTGGTGTGCGGCGCGAGCAAGGGTCTCGGCTACGGCTGCGCCGAAGCGCTGGTGCGCGAAGGCGTGAACGTGGTCATCGTGGCACGCGGCGCCGAGGCGCTGGAAGCGGCAGCGAAGAAGCTGGCCGTGGCGACCGTCGCGGCCGCCGGTTCGCCAACGCCTTTCGTCAAGCACGTGGCCGCCGACATCACCACCGAAGCCGGCCGTGCAGCGGTGTTCGCGCTGGGCCATGACTTCGACATCGTCGTCACCAACGCCGGCGGTCCGCCACCCGGCGATTTTCGCAACTGGGACCGCGAGGCCTGGATCAAGGCTGTCGATGCCAACATGCTCACGCCCATCGAGCTTATCAAGGCCACGGTCGACGGCATGGCCAAGCGCGGCTTCGGGCGCATCGTCAACATCACGTCGAGCTCGGTGAAATCGCCGATCGACATCCTCGGCCTGTCGAACGGTGCGCGCAGCGGCCTCACCGGCTTCGTGGCCGGCGTGGCGCGCACGCCCATCGCGGCGCAGGGTGTGACCATCAACAACCTGCTGCCCGGTTCCTTTGACACCGACCGCCTCAAGGGCACGATGGCCGGCGCGGCCCAGAAGACCGGCCAGGATTTCGACACCGTGTGGGAAGCCCGCAAGAAGAACATTCCCGCCAGGCGCTTCGGCACGCCGGCCGAGTTCGGCGCCATCTGCGCTTTTCTCTGCAGCATGCAGGCCGGCTACATGACGGGTCAGAACATACTGGCCGACGGCGGCGCCTACCCGGGCACGTACTGAGCTCGCCCACAGGGGAGCTGGTGAATCAGCGCCGCGACGACACCACGATCCCGCCCACGATCAGCGCGAATGCCGCGCCGTGGTACCAGTGCGGCGGCTCGCCCAGGAAGGCCGCGGACAAGAGCGCGGCGAACAGCGGCGTGAGGTTCATGAAGAAGCTCGCCGCCTGCGGCCCCGCATGCTGCACGCCGCTGCCCCAGCAGCGATAGGCGAGCACCGCGGGGCCGATGCCGATGAAGGCCAGCGCCGCGAACAGCGGCCAGCCGGGCACGATGCGGGCGTCGGTCAGCGTCCATTCCCCGGCCGCGAACACGCCCGACCACGCGAGGCCGAACACCAGCTGCGCCATCAGGAACGCGGCCCAGTCCTGCCGCACGGCCTGCGGCTCGCGCGTGCGCGCCAGTATCCAACTGTAGAAGGCCCAGGCGATGGTGCCCAGGATCATGTAGAGATCGCCCGGCACCAGCCGCAGCCCGAGCAGCTGCCGCCATTCGCCGCGGCTCAGCACCAGCAGCACGCCCAGCATCGAAAGCAGCGAGCCGCCGATCTCGCGCGCGCTGATGCGGGCACCGAAGAAGATGGCGCCCGTCGCCAGCATCCACAGCGGCAGGCTGGAGCCCACCAGCGTGACGTTGATCGGGCTGGAGGTCTGCAGCGCCAGGTATTGAAACGCGTTGTAGCAGCCGATGCCGAGCAGCCCCAGCACGGCGTAGCGCTTCCAGTGCGCCCACAAGGGGCTGGTCGGCCGCACCACCGGCCATGCGAGCGGCAGCAGCAGCGCGAAGGCGATGACCCAGCGCACGAAGTTCAGCGTGAGCGGCGACACCAGGTCGCGCACCAGCCGGCCGACCACGGCATTGCCGGCCCACAGCAGCGGCGGCACGGTGAGCAGGAGGATGGTGGAAGGCGTGAGGCGCTGCTGCTGTGTCTGCATGGCCGCCGACTCTACCGGGCATTGCCCTCTGCCGCCGCGGCAAGGCCAAACGTGGCAGGATGCGCTTCTTCTTTTTTCCGCGTGCCTGGAGACTGCAAAAATGATGAGCAAAGCCGTCCGTATCGACCGCCACGGCGGTCCCGAAGAACTGAAGATCGTCGACGTGGAGGTCGGCGAACCCGGCCCTGGTGAAATACGCATCCGCCACAAGGCCGTGGGCCTGAATTTCATCGACACCTACCAGCGCAGCGGGCTCTATCCGTTCCAGATGCCGCTGCAGCTGGGCATGGAAGCCTCGGGCGTGGTCGAGGCCGTGGGCGAAGGCGTGGCGCACCTCAAGGCCGGCGACCGCGCCGCCTACGCGAGCCAGCCGCCCGGCGCCTACAGCGAGCTGCGCGTGATGCCGGCCAAGAACGTGTGCAAGCTGCCCGACGCCATCTCGTTCGAGACCGGCGCAGCCATGATGCTCAAGGGCCTGACCACGCAATATCTGCTGAAGAAGACGCTGCCGGTGGAGGGCCTGCAGCCCGGCGACTTCATCCTCTTTCATGCGGCGGCCGGCGGCGTCGGGCTGATCGCCTGCCAGTGGGCCAAGGCATTGGGCCTGCAGCTGATCGGCACCGCGGGCAGCGACGCCAAGTGCAAGCTCGCGCTCGACCACGGCGCGGCGCATGCCATCAACTACAGCACCGAGAACTTCGCGGCCCGCGTGAAGGAGATCACCGGCGGCAAGGGCGTCAAGGTGGCCTACGACTCGGTGGGCAAGGACACCTGGGAAGGCTCCATCGAGTGCCTGCGCCCGTTCGGCCTTCTGGCGGTGTTCGGCAACGGCTCGGGCCCCGTGCCGCCGATCAGCCTCGGCACGCTGGCCTCCAAGGGCTCCCTCTACGTGACGCGGCCCACGTTGTTCACGCACATCGCAACGCGCGAAAGCACCCAGGCCATGGCCGACGACCTGTTTGCCGTGGTGCAGAGCGGCGCGGTGAAGATACCGATCGACCAGCGCTATGCATTGGCCGACGTACAGCAGGCGCATCGCGACCTGGAAGCGCGCAAGACCACCGGCTGCACCATCCTCACGCTCTGAAGCCGTGCACGGCTGGCGCGCCGATGGCGGCGGGCCAGCCTTGTCCTACCCTCGGTGGGGTGTCATGCCTTCGTCTTGCCAAGAGTGCACTTTGTAGCCTTCAACAAAGTTGGGAAGGCCAGCGCCATGGACACCGTCAGAACCTTCATCGTCGAGGACAACCCGGCCATCCGCGAAGCCCTGGCCGGCACGTTGCGCGAAGTGGCCCGGGTCGATCCGGTGGGTCAGGCTGAGACGGAACTCGAAGGCATACGCTGGCTCACCAGCAATCTGTCGCAGTGGGATCTGGCCGTCGTCGACCTGTTCCTGAAGGACGGCACGGGCTTCAGCGTGCTCGAAGCCTGCCGCAACCGCGAGCCCACGCAGAAGATGGTGGTGCTCAGCAACCACCTGACGCCGGAGACGCGCCGCAAATGCACGCAGCTGGGCGCCGATGGGGTGTTCGACAAGGCCACCGAGATCGATGACCTGGTCGACTTCTGCCTGCGCCGCCGGCAGGAATCTTGAAGCCGGTCAGCCTTCTATTTTTCCCAGCCGCGATTCGCGCAGCCGGCTTGGGGCCAGTGCACCCGCCGTCTCCAGGATAGGGTAGGCGATGGAGCAGATGTGCGAGTTGATCCGCTTCAGGTCGCTGATCAGGTCGATGTGCAGCGAGCTGGTTTCGATGCTCAGCGTGGTGCGGTCGGAGAGCCGGTCCAGGTGGGTGGTGGCATAGGCCCGTTCGAGGTCGCGAAAGCGGGCTTTTTCTTGCAGCAGCTTTTGCGCATCGCGCACATTGCCGTTGAGAAAGACGCTCATGCTCAGCCGCAGGTTGGCCACCAGCCGCCCATGCAGTTCGACGATTTCCGCCATGCCCGCTTCGGAGAAGTTGCGCTGCGGCTTGATCTTCTTGTCCTCGATGTCGATGATCACGCGCTCGATGATGTCGCCGATCTGCTCCATGTTGATGGTGAAGCTGATGATGTCGGTCCAGCGCCGGCTTTCTTCCTCGCCCAGTGCCTCGCGCGAGATGCGCGTCATGTAGTACTTGATGGCCGAGTAGAGCTCGTCCACCGTGTCGTCGAGCTGCCGCAGTTCCTGCGCCAGGCGCAGGTCGTTGTGGCGGATCACGTCGAGCATGCCGATGAGCATGGTCTCCACCACGTCGGCCTGGTGCAGCGCCTCGCGCGCGGCATTCGAAATGGCGAGCGAAGGCGTCGAGAGCGCCGACGGATCGAGGTGGTGCGGCCGCATGGAAGTGGCAGGCTGCTGCGGCACCGGCAGCATCTTCGTGACCAGCGTGGCCACCCATTGCGTGAGGCCGATGAAGCCCACGCTGATGACCACGTTGAACGCCAGGTGGAACAGCACCACGCCGTGGGTTGCATTTGGCACGTGCGGCTGCACGTAGCGCAGCCAGAGCCCGACGAATGGCGTGACGATGGCAACGCCCAGCGCCTTGAAAAGCAGGTTGCCCATCGTGACCTGCCGCACCGACACGGCCGACTTGGCCGTGGTCAGCACCGCCAGCAGGCCGCTGCCAAGGTTGGCGCCGAGCACGAGCCCGAGCGCGACGTCCAGCGGCACCACGTTGGAACTGGCCATGGCCGCCACCAGCAGCACCACGGCCAGGCTCGAGTACGCCATGATGGCCAGCGCGGCGCCGATGGTGATTTCGAGCAGCACGTCGCTGGTGAGCGAGGCCAGCAACGCACGCATGGCCGGCGCGGAGAACAGGGGTTCGGTGGCTTCCACCACCAGCTGCAGCGCCAGCAGCATCAGGCCCAGGCCGATGAGCACCCGGCCCACCCGGCCCGCCATGCTGGCCGAGCGCGAAATGAACAGCACCACGCCCACGAAGATGAACATCGGCGAAAGCCAGGACAGGTCGGCCGAGAACAGCACCGCGATGAGGGCTGTGCCCACATCGGCCCCCCGCATCACCGCCAGTGCCGCCGGCAGCGTGACCAGCCCCTGCCCCACGAAGGAGGAAGTCATCAGAGAGGTGGCGGTGCTCGACTGCACCAGGGCCGTGACGCCGATGCCCGAAAGCGCGGCCGTGAAGCGGTTGCGCATGCTCTGCACCAGGATCTTGCGCAGGTTGGCGCCGAACACGCGCAGCACGCCCGTGCGCACGAGGTGCGTGCCCCACACCAGCAATGCAACGGCGGCCAGCAGGTTCAGGAGATGCTTCATGGGGGGCGGGTTCTATCCTTTTCGTTTCGGTTCGTTTTCGACCCCATTTTCCACATCTGTGGGCTCAGTCGATCAGTGCGCCGTTGTCATGGAACGGAAAAGGGCCCTCGAACGTGCCGGAAGCCGCCAAATGGGTCACAAGCCTTCGGTTCCGTGCGGACCAGGCGTGGACCCGGAAGCCGGGCGGCTCCAGTGTCCAGGCCGAGGGCGCGTTGGCCGAAAGGTCCAGGCAGACCTGGTGCGCCGGCGCGGGCGAGGTCGATGCGATGGTGCCGCCAAAGCGCACGTCGATGGCACGGTGCAGGTGGCCGCAGATCACGCGCTCGACGTTGCCATGTCGCGCAACCAGCGCTTCCAGAGCCTCGGCGCCCTGCAGCAGGCCGATCTCGTCCATGTGGCCGATCAGCGTCTGGAAAGGCGGGTGGTGCATGGCGATGACGACGGGCTCGCCGCGGCTGGCGTCGAGCTGTTGTTCCAGCCAGGCCAGGCGCTCGTCGCACAGGGCGCCGTGGCTCTCGCCCGGGACGCAGGTGTCCAGCGTGAGCAGGCGCAGCGCGCCCACGCGCACCGAATACTGGATGAAGCCGGCCGTGCCCACGCCCGGCGTCAGATAGGCGTGGCCGGGAAAGCTGCGGCGCAACTGGTCACGGTCGTCATGGTTGCCGGGCATCAGGTAGACCGGCATCGCGAGCGGCGCCAGCAGGCGCGCCAGGTGCTCGTATTCGGCGGCGCGGCCGAAGTCGCTCAGGTCGCCGGTGATCACGACGGCGTCGGGCCGCTGCGGCAGCCGCAGCACCGACTGCACCGCGCGCTCCAGGTAGGGCGCGGTGTCGATGCGGCCGTAGGCCAGGCGTCCCGGCTCGCGGATGTGCAGGTCGGTGAGCTGCACGAGGAAAGTGCTGTTGTCTTCTGCCGTTGTCGTCATACGCTGGTCTCCTGCGACGTCATCAGGCGGTCGGGCTGGATGCGAAGCCCGACCGGATCGCCCGGGCCGAACGGCGTGTCGCGGCCTACATCGGCCGTCAGCAAGGGCTGGTCCTGCAGGCGCAGTTGCAATTGCACGCGGTCGCCGAGGAAGGTGCGGCGTTCGACCGTGGCCGCACCCCAGTCGGGCCGCGGCGCGCTCACTTCGACGTCTTCGGGTCGGACCAGAAGCATCGCATGGCTCTGCCAGGCGGGTGGGCAAGGCAGGGTGCTTCCGCCGAGTCGGACAATGCCTTGCGCAATGGCGTCGGCCTCGCGTTCCAGCCGGTTGACCCGGCCCAGGAACTCCGCCACGAAGGGATGCGCCGGCGCGCGGTACAGATCCTCGCCGCGGCCGATCTGCACGATGCGCCCGGCACTCATCACCGCCAGCCGGTCGGCAATGGCCAGTGCCTCCTGCTGGTCGTGCGTGACGTGGATGGCCGTGATGTGCAACCGGCGCAGTAGCTCGGCCAGTTCATCTCGCAGCGACTCCTTGAGCTTGGCGTCGAGCGCGGCCAAGGGCTCGTCCAGCAGCAGCACGCGCGGACGCACGGCCACGGCGCGCGCCAGCGCCACGCGCTGCCGCTGGCCGCCCGAAAGCTCGGCGGGGCGTTTGTTCTCCAGGCCGTCGAGCCGCGTCAGGTCGACCAGTTCGCCGACCGCGCGCCTTTCTTCTTCCGGCGCCACGCCGCGGATGCGCAGGCCATAGCCGATGTTGGCCGCCACCGTCATCTGCGGAAAGAGCGCGTAGCTCTGGAACACCATGCCCACGCCGCGGTGCTCCACCGGCCGGTCGGTGACGTCCTGGCCGCCGAACAAGATGCGGCTGCCTTCGTCGGGTGCCTCGAGCCCCGCGATCAGCCGCAGCAGCGTCGTCTTGCCGCAGCCCGAGGGGCCGAGCAGGGCGAGCACCTCGCCGGCCTCCACGTGCAGGTCGGTCGGCAACAGGCCGCGCGTGCCGTCGGCATAGGTCTTGGCGCAGCGCGAGATGTCGATGGGAATGCGTTCAAGTTCCATGGCGTTTCTGCATCAGGTTGGCAAGATATTGCAGGCCCCACAGCATCGGGAGAATGACTGCGAAGAAAACCAGCGTGTAGGCCGATCCGATCTCGATGCGCATCGACGCATAGCTGTCGGCCAGCCCCACGGGCAGGGTGCGCGTGAGCGGCGTGTGCAGCATCCAGGTGAGGTTGAACTCGCCCACCGAAAGCGTGAACACCATCAGGCTGCCGGCCACGATGGCCGGGAACACGGCGGGCACCAGGATGCCCATGAAGCGCTGGCGGAAGTTCGCGCCGAGCGAGCGGGCCGCTTCCTCCAGCGCGAGCAGGTCGTCACGCTGGAAGGCCGAACTCACCGTGCGCACCATGAACGGCAGCGTGAACACCATGTGGCCCACGAGAATGAAGGCGAAGCTCTGGCGGAAGGCGGTGAGCTGGCCGTAGGCGAGGATGAGCGCCAGCGCGGTCGCGAGGCCCGGCACCGCGACCGGCAGCGTCAGCAGCTCCTCGAAGATGTGCGCGGCCCGCGAGCGGCTGCGCGCCAGCGCGTAGGCGCAGGGCACGCCCAGCAGCACGGTGCCGACCACGCAGGCCAGCGCGAGTGCAAGCGACCAGCCGACGGTGCCGCCGTAGTTCTCCCACACCTCGCCGAGCCAGCGCAGCGTGAGCCCGCTCTTCAGGCCCGCGCTGTAGTTGTTGACCAGGCCTGCCATCACCGACAGCAGCATCGGCGCGATCATGAAGAGGCTCACCAGCACGGTCACGGCGAGGAGGAAGGGTGCCTTGGGTTGCATGTTCTTTCGCATGAAGCGTTTCCTTCAGCGCGCCACCGGATTGGCGCCGAAGCGCCGCGCCGCGAACAGCACCAGCCAGGTCACGAGGCCCAGCGCGATCGACAGCGACGCGGCGAGCGCGAAGTTGGCGTAGTTGGTGAACTCGTTGTAGATGGTGATCGGAATCACCTCGAACTTGCTGGCCAGTGTGAACGCGGTGCCGAAGGCGCCCATCGAGGTGGCGAACAGGATCGCGCCGCAGGCGAGCGTGGTGGGCGCGAGCTCTGGCATCCACACGTCGCGCGCCACCCGCAGGCGCGAGGCGCCGAGCGAGCGCGCTGCCTCTTCGAGCTGCACGTTCATCGCCTCGGCCGCTGCCGCATAGGTGGCGATGGCGCGCGGCAGCGAAAAGTACAGGTAGGCCAGGAACAGCCCGAGCAGGCCGTAGGCAAAGGTGATGCGCTCGCCGAACAGGCTGTCGCCGATGTCGGCCACCAGCCCTTGCCGACCGCCGAGCAGGATCACGAAGAAGCCGATGATCACGCCCGGAAAGGACAGTGGCAGCGTGAGCAGCGACAGCAGCATGCGCTTGCCCGTGAAGGCATGGCGCGCGAGATAGATGCCCACGGCCGCGCCGAGCACCAGCGTTGCGAGCGTTACGCCCACCGACAGCGCCACGGTGTTGGCCATGCTCTGCAGGTAGCGCGCGTCGGTGAGCACTGCAAAGTAAGTGGCCCACCCTTTGGTTGCAGGTAATGTGAGCAGGCGCACCACTGGCAGCAGCCAGAAGGCCGCGAAGAACACGGCTGCGGGCGCTGAGCAAGCGAGCAGGCGCCAGCGTGGGTTCCAGGCGTTGTCGGGTTTCATTTCAGCTGTGCTTGTGTTTGGAGTGCTGCTGTTCAGGGCGCGTGTGAAGGCCACCGGGTACTCCCCTCCGCGAATGTCCCCCGCCTTCGGCTCCTCCTTTATTTCGCTGCGGGGAGCCCCCGGCGCCCTGTGCACGCCGGGCGCGGCTGTCGTGCTGGCCGATCAACCAGTGCCCTGAACAACGATCCCGCTGGCGGGGTGCCTTGCGCAGCGAAATAAAGGAGGAGCCCGAAGGGCGGGGGACATTCGCGGAGAAAGGTACGCCGTCGGCGGGAGCGCGCCCTGAACACAACAAGATCAGCGCACTTCCTTCAGATACCGATCAGAGAACGACCGTTGCGCCTCAGCCATGCGCGCGTAGTCGACGCTCTTTGCGCGGGCATATTCGGTAGCAGGCAGGAACTGCGCTTCTACGTCCTTCGGCATTGCACCGGCGCGTACCGGCCGCAGGTACGCCTTGGCCCAGATCGCCTGGCCTTCGTCGGACAGCACGAAGTCGAGCACCTTCTTGCCTTCGGCTGCGTGCGGCGCCTTGGCGACGAGGCTCATCACGTAGGGCACGGCCAGCGTGCCTTCGCTCGGGATGACGAAGGCGACATTGGCCTTGTCCTTGTACTTGGCGCGGTAGGCGTTGAAGTCGTAGTCGAGCAGGATCGCGATCTCGCCCGACAGCACGCGCGCGTAGGAGGTCTGCTTGGGCACGATGGGCTCGTTCTTCTGCAGTGCCTTGAAGTAGTCGATGGCCGGGCCGAAGTTGTCGAGCGTGCCGCCGCGCGCCTCGTTCACGGCCACCGCGCCGACATAGCCGACAAAGGCCGAGGCGGGGTCGAGATAGCCGATGAGGCCCTTGTATTCGGGCTTGAGCAGGTCGGCCCACGACTTCGGAATCGGCTTGCCCTTGAGCGCATCCACGTTGACCATGAAGCCGAGCGTGCCGGAGTGGATGGTGAACCAGTTGCCGGCAGGGTCCTTCAGGCCATCGGGAATGTCTTTCCAGGCGGCCGGCTTGTAGGGCTCGACCACGCCTTCTTTCTGCGCCTGCACCGCGAAGGTCACGCCCAGGTAGGTGACGTCGGCCACGGGGCTGCCTTTTTCGGCCACGAGTTGCGCGAGCGACTGGCCCGAGTTCTTGTTGTCGGCCGGCACGGTGATGCCGGTCTTGGCCTTGATGGCCTTGAGCTGCGTGCCCCAGTCGGCCCATTCGGTGGGGCAGTTGTAGCAGATGGCGGTCTGGGCCATGACGCTGCCTGCGGCAACGAGCGTGGCGGCGAGCAAGCCCAGGCGGGCCATGCGGGAGATGCGGAGGGACATGAAGAACTCCTTGGATGGATGTGAGAGGCGGAAGCGGGGTGATCAGTCGGTGGCGATGTCGCACGCGGATGCGCACGATTCGCCGTCGCGGAAGAAGTGAGGCAGCAGCAGACTCGCATCGGCCTGCAGCGCGGTACCGCCGGCCATGGCCTGGATCAGCAACTCGACGCTGTGGCGGCCGATGTCGCTGTTGGGCTGCGCGATGGTGGTGAGTGCCGGCGTGAGGTCTTCGCCGAGCGCAATGCCGTCGAAGCCGACCACGCTGAGATCGTGGGGCACCGAGAGGCCGCTCAGGTGCGCGGCCCTGATGCTGCGGATGGCGAGCAGGTCGTTCGAGCAGATCAGCGCGGTGGGACGGGTCTTGGCCTGCAGCAAGTGCGCGAGCATGTCCACTGCGCTTTCGACAAAAGGTACTTCGATGAGCGGCGGCGCATCGAGCCCGGCATCGGCCATGCCTTTTTGATAACCCCGGTAGCGCTGTTGCGCGCGGTCGGACGCGGCCAGCGTGCCGCTGACCATCGCAATCCGGCGATGCCCCAGAAGCACAAGGCGTGCGACGGCATCCGCTACGGCAGCTTCGCCGTCGACGGTCACGCAGGGATGGTCGGGATGCCGGTTGTAGGCCAGCACATAAGGCGTGTCGGTGGTGCGAAGCCGTGCGAGGGCCGCCGAAGTGGAGGGGTTGGAGACCACGAGGATCAGCCCGTCGACATTGCCGGCAAGCAGCAGGTGGACTGCACGCTCTTCTTCGTCGAGCTGGTAGCCCGTGGTCACAGGAATGATCGCGTAGCCGCCTGCGATGGCGGCACGTGCGATGCCTTGCAGGCACTCGGCAAAGGTCGGATTCAGAAGCGTGGGAAGCACGACACCCAATGCACGGCTGCGCTGGGTGCGCAAAGTGCGCGCGCTGGCATTCGGCACATAGTGAAGCTCGCGTGCGACGCGTTCCACCAACTCCCTTGTAGCGGGCGTGACCTTGTCGGGGAAATTGAAGGCCCGCGACACGGTGGCCACGGAGACCCCAGCCTTGGCTGCGACGGATTGAATGCTCATCGTGCGGTGTTATGTAATCGATTACATTTCACCGCGGCAGTATGACCCCGCTATGACAGGCAAGAAAGCCGGGAAAAACCCTCGCGTGGGGTTTGCTCCCTCTCCCTCTGGGAGAGGGTTGGGGTGAGGGCAGGCGGCCTCTAACGAATGACCAACTACTTCCCCCGCCGAACCCGCCGGATCTCGTCCAGGATCAGGCAGATGGCACCCAGCGTGATTGCACTGTCGGCCGCATTGAACGCCGGGAAGTACCAGTTGCCGGCGTGGAAGCTCAGGAAGTCCACGACATAGCCGTGCATCATCCGGTCGATCACGTTGCCGATCGCGCCGCCCAGGATGCAGGCCATCGAGAACGAAAACAGCTTCTGCCCCGCGTGCGACTTCAGCATCCAGACGATGAACACCGCAGCCGCCACGCCAATGGCCGTGAAGAACCAGCGCTGCCATCCCGAATGGTCGGCCAGGAACGAGAACGCGGCGCCCGTGTTGTGCGCGCGAACCACGTTGAAGAAGCTCGTCACATAGGTCGCGTCGCCGAGCTTGTAATAGCCCAAGATCAGCGTCTTGGTGAACTGGTCGATGATCAGGATGATCGCCGCCAGCCCGAGCCATGGCCAGATGCTGCCGCTGCGGGAACGCGATGCCGACATGGTGCGTGCGGCCGCCATCAGGCAAAGCTCCGCGATTCGCCGGCGCCGAACAGGTTGCTCGTGCAACGGCCGCAGATCGTCGGATGCGCCGGGTCGTGGCCCACGTCGTCGCGGTAGTGCCAGCAGCGATCGCACTTCTGCGCCGTGCTCGGCGTCACCACGGTAGACAGGGTTTCGCTCGCCGCCAGTTCAATGGCGGAAGCGATGAAGACGAACTTCAGGTCGTCGCCGAGCGTGCCCAGCAGCGCAAGGTCGTCCGCCGGTGCGCTGAGTTGCAGGTTGGCCTGCAGCGACGAGCCGACCTTGCCTTCGGCGCGCACCGCCTCGATGTCCTTGTTCACCACGTCGCGGATCTCGCGCAGGCGGCTCCACTTGGCGAGCAGGGCTTCGTCGGGCGCCGCGAATTCGCTGTACGTCTGCGCGAAGATCGACTCGCCCGGCTTGCCCGTGCTCACGAACTTCCACGCCTCTTCGGCCGTGAAGCTCAGGAACGGTGCCATCCAGCGCAGCATCGCTTGCGAGATGTGCCAGAGCGCCGTCTGCGCACTGCGGCGAGCGAGCGAGCCCGGCGCCGTGGTGTAGAGCCGGTCCTTCAGGATGTCGAGATAGAACCCGCCCAGGTCTTCAGAGCAGTAGATCTGCAGCTTGGCCACCACCGGGTGGAACTCGTACACCTTGTAGTGCGCGAGGATCTCGGCCTGGAACTGCGCCGCGCGCGCAAGCGCATAGCGGTCGATCTCGAACAGCTCGCCCAGCGGCACCGCATCCTTCGCGATGTCGAAATCGCTGGTGTTCGCAAGCAGGAAGCGCAGCGTGTTGCGGATGCGGCGGTACGAGTCGACCACGCGCGCCAGGATCTTGTCGTCGCCCGCGATGTCGCCCGAGTAGTCGCTCGCAGCCACCCAGAGGCGGATGATTTCGGCGCCCAGCTTGCTGCTGATTTCCTGCGGGTCGATGCCGTTCTTGAGCGACTTGCTCATCTTGATGCCCTTGGCATCCACCGTGAAGCCGTGCGTGAGCAGGCCGCGGTACGGCGCGCGGTCTTCCAGCGCACAGGCGATCAGGAGCGACGAGTGGAACCAGCCGCGATGCTGGTCGTGGCCTTCGAGATACAGGTCGGCTTCAGGCCCCGTCTCGTGGTGCACGTTGGGGTGCGTGCCGCGCAGCACGTGATGGAAGGTCGAGCCCGAGTCGAACCACACCTCGAGGATGTCGGTGCTCTTGGTGTAGTGCGGCGCGTCTTCGGCACCCAGGATTTCTTCTACCGTGACACGGCTCCAGGCCTCGATGCCACCCTTCTCGACGATGTCGGCGGCCTGGTCGAGGATTTCCATCGTGCGCGGATGCAGCTCGCCCGAGTCCTTGTGCAGGAAGAACGGGATCGGCACGCCCCAGCTGCGCTGGCGGCTGATGCACCAGTCGGGCCGGTTGGCAATCATGTCGTGCAGCCGCGCCTTGCCGTTCTCCGGATAGAAGCTCGTTTGCTCGATGGCTTCGAGCGCGGTCTGGCGCAGCGACTTGGGCGCCTTGTCCTTGGTGAACACGCCCTCGCCTTCGTCCATGCGGACGAACCACTGCGCCGCAGCACGGTAGATCACCGGCGTCTTGTGGCGCCAGCAGTGCGGGTAGCTGTGGGTGATGGTCTCGGTGGTGAGCAGGCGGTTGGCGTCGCGCAGCGCCGAGATGATGACCGGCACCGCCTTCCAGATGTTCTGCCCGCCGAAGAGCGGAAAGTCGGGCGCGTAGCTGCCGTTGCCCTGCACCGGATTCAGGATGTCGTCGTAGGCGACGCCGTGGGCGATGCAGGAGTTGAAGTCGTCCACGCCGTAGGCAGGCGAGGAGTGGACCAGGCCCGTGCCGTCGGTGGCGGTGGCGTAGTCGGCCAGGTACACCGGCGACAGGCGCTTGTAGCCAGCATCCACGTCGTACAACGGATGCTCGAACTCCAGGCCGCCGAGTTTCTCGCCCTTGACCGTGGCCAGCACCTTGCCGTCGAGCGCATAGCGCGTCATGCACATCTCGACCAGCGAATTGGCGAGGATCAGGAGGCCGCGCTCGGTGTCGACCAGCGAATACTCGATCTCCGGGTTCAGGTTGATCGCCTGGTTGGCCGGGATGGTCCACGCGGTGGTGGTCCAGATCACGGCAAAGATGTCGCCGAGGATCGTGTGGTCGGTCTCGAAGGCCTTGAGCACCTTCTCGCGCTCGTGCGCCTTGAAGGCCACGTCCAGGGTCTGGCTCTTCTTGTCGGCGTATTCGATTTCGAACTCGGCCAGCGACGAACCGCAATCGAAGCACCAGTACACCGGCTTCAGGCCGCGGTACACGAAGCCGCGCTCGATCACGCGCTTGAACGCGCGCAGTTCGCCGGCTTCGTTCGCAAAATCCATCGTCTTGTAGGGATGGTCCCATTCGCCCAGCACGCCCAGGCGCTGGAAGTCGAGCATCTGCTGCGCGATCTGCTCCGTGGCGTAAGCGCGGCTCTTGGCCTGCATCTCGTCGCGGCTCAGGTTGCGGCCGTACTGCTTTTCGATGGCGTTCTCGATCGGCAGGCCATGGCAGTCCCAGCCGGGCACGTAGAGGGCGTCGTA
This sequence comes from Variovorax palleresanus, assembly GCF_051144945.1. NCBI lineage: Bacteria > Pseudomonadati > Pseudomonadota > Betaproteobacteria > Burkholderiales > Comamonadaceae > Variovorax > Variovorax palleresanus. The sequence continues at coordinate 3,882,242 of NZ_JBJNVP010000002.1, forward strand.
GCCTTCGAGCTGGCGCGCCTTGGTGATCATGTCCTTCAGGATCTTGTTCACCGCGTGGCCCATGTGGATCTGGCCGTTGGCGTACGGCGGGCCGTCGTGCAGGATGAACTTGGGGGCGCCGTGGCGGGCGTCGCGCAGGCGGTGGTAGCGGCCTTCGTCGTTCCATTCCTTCACCCAGCCCGGTTCGCGCTTGGGCAGGTCGCCGCGCATCGGGAAGGGGGTGTCGGGCAGGTTCAGCGTGGAACGGTAGTCGGTGGGGGAAGCGGCGTCAGACATGTTGGGGTGCGAAACAGAGGGGCTTCGACAGGCTCAGCCCGAACTGCATTGAGCGGTCGGTGCGGAAGAAAAGCCGTTCGCCCTGAGCTTGTCGAAGGGCGGCAGCACGGTGCGTGCAGGGCTAAATTCGGTCGCGCGTCGTCTGGCGATGGGTTTCGGCGTGGGTCGATGCAAAGAACGCGCGCGCGTCGCGCCCATCCTTCGCGATGCCCGCAGTGAGGGCCTCGAGGCTGGTGTAGCGCAATTCGTCGTGCAGTTTGTGCAGGAGTTCCACGCGGACGATTTTACCGTAGGCCCCTTCGGCTCCCAGATGCGAGGGCCACTCCAGGCAATGCGTCTCCAGCAACACCCGTCCCGCGTTGACGTCGTTGGCGTCCAGCGAGGGGCGCACGCCGAGGTTGGCCACGCCGGGCAGCGGCTGGTCGGCCAGGCCGTGCACCAGCACCGCGAAGATGCCGCTGGCGGCCGGCTTCCAGTGCTTGAAGCGCATGTTGAGGGTGCGAAACCCGTCATCCCTGCCCGGGGCCGAGGCGCCCAGCGCGCGGCCGAGCTTGCGGCCATGGACCACGTGGCCCGAGATCGTGTACGGCCGGCCGAGCAGATGCTGGGCGTCGGCCATGCGGCCCTCGGCCAGCGCATCGCGCACGGCCGAGCTGGAAACGCGCAAGCCATGCACCTCGTAGCTGTTCATGCGCGCCACGTCGAAGCCATGCGTATCGCCGGCTGCGTCGAGCATGGCGTAGTCGCCGGCCCGCTTGGCGCCAAAACGAAAGTCGTCGCCCACCAGCACGTAGCGCGCGCCCAGGCCGTCGATCAGCACGTTCTGGATGAATTGCTCGGGCGACTGGGAGGCCAGCCGGCCGTCGAAGGGCAGCACGATGGTCTGCGCCACGCCGCAGGCCGCGAGCTCGGTCAGCTTGTCGCGCAGCGTGCCGATGCGCGCCGGCGCCAGGTCGGGTTTCTTGGTGGCGGCGGCGAAATAGTCGCGCGGGTGGGGCTCGAAGGTAAGCACGCAACTGGGCAGCCCGCGGTGGCGCGCCTCGGTCTGCAACAGCGCCAGCATGGCCTGGTGGCCACGGTGCACGCCGTCGAAATTGCCAATGGTGAGGGCGCAGGCCGGAGCCACGCCCGGGTGCCGGAAGCCACGGAAAACCTGCATGGGTGGATATCTTTTTGATAGCGCCTCGCGCCCGTCAATTGGGCGAATCAGGCCGTTTTGTCACAAAGCCGGTATATTGTGACTCAGTGCGTTGCCTGAAGTGGTCTCCGGCGCGCTCCGTGTCCCTGGTCTTTCCGTGATTCTTCCCTTTTTGAGGAGGCGTGTGGTGAAGGTCTTGAAGCTGTCGGCCCAAGGGCTGCCCCAGTCATGGATATCGCTCGAACAGGCGGTCATCCACTATGCAGCGGACGAAGTCCGCTGGGAGGTGGGCGCGCAGGTGGCTGTGTTCCGTGGCGGCCACAACGCCATCACGGGCGAGCAATCGCAGATTGCGATCAACAGCATCATCGGCACCAAGGGCGTGCCGCGCATCAATCCTTTCACGCAACGCCCGGGGCTCACCAACAGCAAGCTCTTTGCGCGCGACCGCAACGTCTGCGCCTACTGCGGCGGGCATTTCCACGAAGACGAGCTCACGCGCGAGCACATCATTCCGTTCGCCCAGAAGGGCATCGACACCTGGATGAACGTGGTCACGGCCTGCAAGCCTTGCAACCACCGCAAGAGCAGCCGCACGCCCGAGCAGGCGAACATGCCGCTCCTGTATGCGCCCTATGTGCCCAGCCTCTGGGAAGATTTCATTTTGCGAAACCGCCGCATCCTGGCGGACCAGATGGAATTCTTGATGGCGCACCTGCCGCAGAGCTCGCGGCTGCACGACAGTTAGCAGCTCGCTCAGCGCTTCCAGTCCGGCGAGCGCTTCTCGATGAAGGCCTGGATGCCTTCGAGCGCGCTCTCGTCCATCATGTTGCAGGCCATGGTCTGGCTGGCGTCGGCCAGCGCGGCTTCGATGCCGGTTTCGAGCTGGCGGTAGAAGAGGGCCTTGCCCAGCGCAAGCGGCTGGCGCGGCTTGGCGACGATGCTGGCGACCAGCGCTTCGACTGCGGCATCGAGTTCGGCCGGCGCGGCAACCCGGTTGACTAGGCCCTTCTGCTTGGCCTCCTGCGCATCGATGAACTCACCCGTCACAAGCATCTCGAAAGCCTGCTTGCGCCCGAGGTTGCGCGACAGCGTGACGCTCGGCGTGGCGCAGAACAGCCCCACGTTCACGCCGCTGACCGCAAAGCGTGCTTCGCTCGAGGCCACCGCCAGGTCGCACACCGCGACCAGCTGGCAGCCCGCGGCCGTCGCGATGCCGTGCACGCGCGCAATCACGGGCACGGCAAGGCGCTGGATCGACAGCATCATGGCGCCGCAGCGTTCGAAGAGCCGCTGATAGTAGCCGAGCGAGGGCTCCGCGCGCATTTCCTTCAGGTCGTGGCCCGCGCAGAAGGCCTTGCCTGCTGCCGCGATGACGACCGCACGCACGCTCTCGTCCGCCGCGATGTCTGCAATGGCTTGCTCGAGCGCGCCGAGCATGCCCTCCGAGAGTGCGTTGAACGAGGCCGGGCGGTTCAGCGTCAGCGTAACCACGCCGCGCGCATCGCGCGCTTTCAGCACGAAGGGGGAGGCCGCATCGTTCATGTCCGCAGCCCTCAGTAGGTCAACTCGAGCACCGTCACGTGCTGTTGCGCGGCGGGCCAGGTCAGGCCGGTGATGCGCTCGCTGTTGAACTCACCGGTCACCGCGCGCTGGGGCTCCGCGGCGGCAATGCGCAACCTGGAACTCGACACGCCGGAACCCTTGGGCGGCACGCCCGCTGGCGGGCTCTGGCCGTCGAGACGCATGGTGTCGCGCTGCGCGTCGAAATAGCCGCGAGGGCGCGTGAAGACGACGACCGCCTGGGCATTGGCATCGGCGGGCGTGAGGCGCTCGGGGCGCAGGTTCACCCAACCGCTGCTGCGTGGAAATGCGCTGCGGTAGATGTGGGTGATGCCATAGCCCGGCGCGCTAAGAACGAACTCGTAGGACGTGTCCCCGCGCGCGCTGAAAGGGCCCCATCGGCCGTCGGCGCCGATGTTCCTGCTGTGCACGGCGTTGCCGCGACGTGCACCCGTGGCGGGGTCGACGGCATAGACGGTGACCTGGCCGCCATTCAGCGACAGGTTTTCCGCACCGATCGCGCGGCCGTCGAGCACGACGTTCGCGTCGGCCGCAATCGCCGTGCTGCGTGGCGGCTCGCCCGTGAGGAATTGCCATGTCGCCGCGAAGGCGGCCGGGGAGAACGAGGTCTCGCGGTGATCGACGCGCGGCAGCACGACATTGGTTGCGCCTTTGAGCGCAGGCCCGTCGAAGCCGATGTTCGTCGGCTGGCCCGGCACGCCGATCCACAGTCCGTCGGGCTGCGCGTACTTGTCGTTGTTGTCGGAGCGCAGCGTGAGCCATCTCACGCCCGGCGTGACCTCCTCGCCGTTCGGCCCCTTCGGCGCATTGAGCTGCTGCATGAAGCCAGAGAGCCCCGAGAACTCGTTGTTCTCGCGAAAGCCCTTCACGACCCAGATGCCGTGCGCCGGATTGCCGCCTAGCACCACGTGGCTCACCGCATCCGCGCCGCCGCCGTTCTGCACGTAGTTGCGGATCGTGTTGCCGCCGCGCGAGTTGCCGATCAGCACCACCTTGCTGGCGCCCGTGGCCTTCAGCACCTTGTCGACCTCGGCCTTCAGGAAGACGGCCGAGTCGGTCGTCGAACTGCGGCCCGGCTGCGCCACGGCGTCGTCGTCGCGCGCCAACGGATAGGGCTGGTCGACCGCAAAGAGCCGGTTGCGCGGCCAGCCGTTCGATTCGAAACGCCAGATCGTGGTCTGCCAGAGCGCGGCCGAGTCGCCGTTGCCATGCATGAAAACGATCGGCGGGCGCTCGCTGTAAGAGGGCGAGGGCGCGGTGGCGCAGGCCGTCAGCATGGCGGTCGATGCGAGCCCGAGGGCAAGAAGGGTGCGGCGTGATGGCATGTTTTTGTTCCTGGCTGAAGGTCCAAGTAAAAACGCCCGCCGGCGCAAAGCGGGCGGGCGTTGGATGCTATGAGAAAAACATCGTCAGGCGAAGACGCCAGCGGTGTCCTGCATACGGGCAGACACTTCGCCCAGGTGGTGCAGCGAATCGCCGAAGGTCATTTCGAGCTGCGTGAGCTTGCGGAAGTAATGGCTGCCGATGTATTCGTCCGTCACGCCGATGCCGCCGTGCAGCTGCACCGAGTTGGCGGCGACATAGCGCATCGACACGCCCAACTGGTACTTGGCGCGCGCCAGCGCCTGGCGCCGCTCTTCGGCCGGCGCGTTGAGCTTGAGCGTGGCGTAGTAGCTCATCGAGCGTGCGAGCTCTAGCTGCATCTTCATGTCGGCCACGCGATGGCGCAGTGCCTGGAAGGTGGAGATGGTCACGCCGAACTGCTTGCGCTGGTTCATGTAGTCGACCGTCAGGGCGAGCGTCTTGTCCATCACGCCAACGGCTTCGGCGCAAGTGGCCGCAATGCCGACGTCGACCGCGTACTCGAGTGCCGCCAGCCCGTCGATGGTGATCAGCGTGGCGTCTGCCTTGTCGAAAACGACCTCGGCCGCACGGCTGCCGTCCTGCGTGCCGTAGCCGCGGGCCTCGACACCGCTGGCGCTGCGTTCGACGAGAAAGAGGGCGATCTTGCCGTCGGCCTGCGCGGGCACGATGTAGGCATCGGCTTCGTCGCCCACGGGCACCACGCTCTTGGCGCCGGTCAGCGACCAGCCATCGCCGGCCTTCACGGCCTTGGCTTCGCACACGTCGAGCCGATAGCGCGCCTTGCGCTCCTGGTAGGCCAGCACCACGATGGCCTGGCCGCCCGCAATGCGGGGCAGCCAGTTGTCCTTGATGTCCTCGCCGGCATAGCCGCTGAGCACCGCGCCGGCAATCAGCGTCTGCGCGAAGGGCTCCAGCACGATGCCACGGCCCAGTTCTTCCATCACGACCATGCCCGCCACGGGGCCCATGCCCAGGCCGCCGTCTTCTTCGGCGATGTAGAGGCCGCCCAGGCCGAGTTCGGCCAGATCGTCCCAGGCCTCGCGCGAGAAGCCACCACCGGCCTCGATGCTGCGGCGGCGCTCGAAGTCATAGCCCTTGTCGACCCACTTGCGAACGGCGTCGCGCAGTTGTTCCTGGTCGTCCGAGAAATTGAAATCCATGTTCTTGTCTCCTCAGCCGAGAACGGTTTGAGCAACGATGTTGCGTTGCACTTCGTTCGAGCCGCCGTAGATGGTGGTCTTGCGCATGTTGAAGAAGGTCGATGCGAGCGGCGCAAGGGCCGGGTTGCCGCCGGGGAAGTCGCCTTGCCAGCCGGCTTCCATCGCTTCGCGGATGAGAGGCAGGGAATAGGCGCCGCCGGCCAGCATCATCAGTTCGCTGTAGCGCTGCTGGATTTCGCTGCCGCGGATCTTGAGCAGGCCCGCGACGTCGAGCGAGTTCTTGCCCGACGTAGCGGCCGAGAGCACGCGCAGCACCATCATCTCGAGCGCGACGATGTCGACTTCGAGCTTGGCGATCTCGTCGCGGAAACGGAGGTCGTCGTACACGCCTTCGCTCTTGGCGATGCGCTTCAGCCGCTCGAGTTCACGCTTGGCGCGGTTCACGTCGGCGATGTTGGTGCGCTCATGCGAAAGCAGGTGCTTGGCGTAGGTCCAGCCCTTGTTCTCTTCGCCGATCAGGTTCTCGGCCGGCACTTCGACGTTGTCGAAGAACACCTCGTTCACTTCATGGCCGCCGTCCAGCAGCTTGATGGGCCGCACCGTGACGCCGGGCGACTTCATGTCGAGCAGCAGAAAGCTGATCCCGGTCTGGGGCTTGCCCTCGTTGCTGGTGCGCACGAGGTTGAACATCCAGTCGCCGTACTGGCCGAGCGTGGTCCAGGTCTTCTGGCCGTTGACGATGTACTTGTCGCCTTTGCGCTCGGCCTTGGTCTTGACCGATGCAAGGTCGGAGCCCGAACCCGGTTCGCTGTAACCCTGGCTCCACCAGACTTCACCGCTCGCAATGCCAGGAAGAAAACGCTTTTGCTGCTCGGCGTTGCCGAAGGCCATGATCACCGGAGCGACCATCACCGGGCCGAACGGAACGATGCGAGGCGCGCCGGCAAGGGCGGTTTCTTCCTCGAACAGGTGGCGCTGGATGGCGGTCCAGCCGGGGCCGCCGAATTCCTTCGGCCAGCCGTAGCCGAGCCAGCCTTTCTTGCCGAGGATCTTGGCCCAGCCTTGCAAATCGTCACGCGTCAGTTCGAGCGCGTTGTGCACCTTGTGCGAAATCTCTTTGGGAAGGTTTTCCTTGACCCAGGCGCGAATTTCTTCGCGGAACTGCTGTTCTTCGGGCGTGAAGCTCAAATCCATGCGTGCCTCGCTGTGTTGATCGGTCGCCGCCATCGCGAAGAAAAGCGGCTTGTCTCCGGGGTTTCGAGTTTTAGCACGGTCGTGCTGTGAAACGGTGTCCGCGCGGCGACAAGCAGCCCCTCGCACCGTTTTTCGGGCGCGCCAGGCGGAGCACAGATAATCCCGGCCTCCCATGAAGAACATCGTGATCCTGATCTCCGGCGGCGGCTCCAACATGGCGGCCATCGTGCGCGCCGCCGAGCGCGACCGCTGGTCCGAGCGCTTTGGTGCGCGCATTGCCGCCGTCGTCAGCAACAAGGCCGAGGCGGGAGGGCTTGCGCTCGCCAAGACGCACGGCATCGAAACCGCCGTGGTCCCGCACAGGGACTATCCGAGCCGCGAGGCCTTCGACGAGGCACTGGCGAAGGTCGTCGATGCGCATTCGCCCGCGCTGGTGGTGCTGGCGGGCTTCATGCGCATCCTGACGCCCGCCTTCGTCGGCCGCTATTCGGGCCGCCTGGTCAATATCCATCCCTCGCTGCTGCCGGCATTTCCGGGGCTCAACACGCACCAGCGGGCCATCGACGCCGGCTGCAAGGTGGCCGGCGTCACGGTGCACCAGGTGACCACCGAACTCGACCATGGCCCGATCCTGGCCCAGGCCGTGGTGCCGGTGCTGCCGGACGACACTGCGGCCACGCTGGCCGGCCGGGTGCTCGCGCAAGAGCATCAGTTGTATCCACGCGCCATTGCGGAATGGCTTGCCGATACATCAAGTCACATACCTTAAATTTGTTTATATTCGCGGGTTTTCGGGAGCATCCATTGAAAACCCAATCGCTACTGTCCACGGTCGCCGCCGCCGTCTTGTTGGCGGCTTGCGCCGCGCCAGCCCCTGCACCCACCGCTGCATCCACATCCGCATCCGCCGCGGCGGCGGCCGAGCCGGTGTACCAGTGCAATGCGGATGGCGCACGGTTCGCTGTCGGACAGCCGTTGTCACCGCAACTCGAAGCCGCCGCCCGCGTGCGCGCCGGTGCGGGCACGGTGCGGGCACTGAAGCCCGGCGAAGTGGTCACGATGGAACTCAACGGCGGACGCCTCAACCTCGACGTGGATGCGCGCGGCCGGGTGACCGACGTTCGCTGCGGCTGAGGCTACGCCAGGATCTGGACCGGGGCGAAGCGCAATTGGCGAATTCCCTCGATCTCCACGGTTTCGCCGAACATCGCGGCCGGGCGGACCCAGAGTCCCCGGGCGCCATAAAGCGCGCGGTAGAGCGTCATCGGCTCCAGGGTCTCGCTATGGCGCACGGTGCCCAGCACCTCGTATTCGCCGCCCTTGTAGTGGCGATAGCGGCCGGGAGGCGTCTCTATCAGGGGTGGCAGGTCGTTGTCATTCACGGCGTTGCTTCTTTCAAACTGTGGTGTCCGGTTGGAGGAAAGACGGATGGATCGCGCTGATTTTGTTCACCTCGTCCGACTGAGCGAGCATGCCAGCGCTGACGACAGCGCGCGCTACCGGCGCAACGTCGCGGCGTTTGCAGCGCTCGGCTATGCCTGGGTGATGGCCTGCCTGGCGCTGTCGATCGGCATCATTGCCTGGGTGGCGCTGGCCGCCGGGCGCGGACGCTTCGGTTTCTCGCGCGGCTGGCTGCTGCTGTTTGCCTTCGGCCTTCTCTGGGCCACGCTGCGCGCCTTGTGGGTGCGGTTCGACGAACCCGACGGCCGCGAGCTTTCGCGCGCGGATGCGCCGGCGCTGTTCGAGGCACTCGACCGCATCCGCAAGAAGATCAAGGGGCCGCCGGTCCATCGCGTCTACCTGGACGACGAGTTCAACGCCAGCATTCGGCAGGTGCCGCGCTTCGGCCTGTTCGGCGGGGCCGTCAATTCCCTCTCCATCGGCTTGCCGCTCTTGATGATGCTGGACCGGCGGCGGCTGCTGTCGGTGCTCGCACACGAGTACGGGCACTTGCGCGGCAACCACGGCAGGCTCAGTGCCTGGATCTACCGCACGCGGCTGTCGTGGCTCAAGCTGGACGCCAGCCTGCAGCGCGACGAAAGCGTGATGGCGCTCGTGTCGCAGGCTTTTTTCCGCTGGTACTTTCCGCGCTTTGCGGCCCGGACCTTTGCGCTCGCCCGGCAGGATGAGTACGAAGCCGACCGCATTTCCGGGCGGCTCCTGGGCACGCCCGTGGCAGCGGCCGCGCTGACGGAAATAGCCATCAAGGGCAACTGGTACGCCAATGAATTCTGGGCTTCGCACTGGGCACGCGCCGAACGCGAGCCTCAGCCGCCCGGTCCCTTCAAGGCGCTGCGGGAGCTTGCCGCAACGCCGCCCAGCAGTGAATTCGCGCGCCAGGCCCTGCGCGAAGCCATGCGGCGCGTCAGCGACCTCGACGACACCCACCCCGTCTTGCGTGACCGCCTCGAGGCGCTCGGCCAGAAAGCCGTGGTGCCGCCGTGGTCCACCGAACCGGCGCTGGGCATGCTCGCCGACAGCGCGAAGTGGATCGAGCACTTCGACAACCAATGGCGCCGCGCCCACGCCAGCGACTGGAAGCAGCACCATGCGCACCGGACGCGCATCCGCGAACGCATCGAACTTCTTGCCGCTCGGGGCGAGCGCAACACGCCCGACGAAATGGTCGAGTGGGCCGATTCCGAACGCCGGCTCGATCCGGCCGCGCCGGTGCGCGAGCGCTATGAACGCGTGCTGCGGCTCGCCCCCGAACATCCCGGTGCCTTGCGGGGGGTGGCCCAGATGCTGCCCACGCGAGACCGCGATGCGCGCCTGGCGGTGCTCGACCGCTTGCACGGATCCAGTGCGGCCAGCCGCTGGTGGGCTGCGAAAAACGCCGTGGCGGCGCTCGAGGATCCCGATGCGGGGGCGCACGACGAGGAAGCCCTCAAGCTGTGGCGCGGCCGGCTCAAGGAGGCCGAAGAAGCCGAGGCGCGTGCCTGGGAAGAAATCACCGAAACGCCTTTCTTCAGCCAGATCGTCCGGCATGACCTGAACGACCATGAGCTGGGCGAATTGCGGGCTGACCTGTCGCGCTGCCTCCCGATCTCGAGGGCCTGGCTGGTGCGCAAGACTTTGCGCGAGTTTCCGTGGCGCCGGGCCTACATCGTGTTCGTCGACCTGCCCGGCATGGACGACGACGACCGCTGGCAGCTTTGCCGGCAACTCGAGCAGACCCTGAGCCTGCCGGGGGCGGCGCTGGTTCTCTGGGCCGGCCATTCGCCGACGCTGGAGGACATTGAACGGCAGGCTTTCGGGACGATCTGGACGCGCACGGCGTAGGGAGCCGCCCGGCTGAGACAATCGGGGCATGCACCCCAAAGCCCTGTTGGAGGCCACCGCCGATCTGGTCGGCCTTGTCCTGAAATTCGATCACCCGGCCGACCAGGTCGTTTCGCGCTTTTTCCGCGACCACCGCGAGTTCGGCCCGCGCGAGCGAGCCACGCTTGCCGAGACCGTCTACACCGTCTTGCGCAAGAAGCTCCTGTTCGACCATCTCTCGCCCTCGGGCACCGGTTCAAAAGAGCGCCGCATGGCGATCCTGGGCTTTTACGGCCCGCGCGACTTCTTGAAGAGCGCCCTCAACGACACCGAAAAACGCTGGCTCGACAACTGCGATGCCGTCAAGCAGGAAGACCTGCTGGAGCGCCACCGCCACAACCTGCCCGAATGGCTGGTCACGCCGCTCAAGGCCCAGTTGGGCGACGGCTTCTGGCCGTTGGTCGAGAGTTTGCAGCAGCCCGCTCCGCTTGACCTCCGGGTCAATGCACTGACCGACAAGCGGGCAGAAGTGAAGGCGGAGCTTGCCAAGGCTGCTATCAAATCTGAAGCAACCCCGTTTTCGCCCTGGGGCTTGCGCATCGAAGGCAAGCCGGCGCTGACCAAGCTGGATGCTTTTGCGCGCGGCGCCGTCGAGGTGCAGGACGAGGGCTCCCAACTGCTCGCGCTGCTGCTGGACGCCAAGCGCGGCGAAATGGTGGTCGATTTTTGCGCCGGCGCGGGCGGCAAGACGCTGGCGATTGGTGCCACCATGCGCAACACCGGCCGGCTCTATGCTTTCGACACCTCGGCGCACCGGCTCGATGCGCTCAAGCCGCGGCTTGCGCGCAGCAAGCTCTCCAACGTCCATCCGGCCGCCATCGCGCACGAGCGCGACGATCGCATCAAGCGCCTGGCCGGCAAGATCGACCGGGTGCTGGTCGACGCACCCTGCTCGGGCCTGGGGACGCTGCGCCGCAATCCGGACCTGAAATGGCGCCAGTCGCCCAAATCGGTCGAGGAACTGACGGTCAAGCAAGCCGCCATCCTGCAAAGCGCGGCGCGCCTGCTGAAATCCGGCGGTCGTCTGATTTATGCCACGTGCAGCGTGCTGCCGGAAGAAAACGAGGCCATTGCCGAGGCTTTCAGCGCGGCCAACCCGGATTTCGTGCCGCAGGACGCGGCGGAACTGCTGCAGGGCCTCAAGGTGGAGGGTTTCGAGAAGCTCTGCGCCGGCGGGCCGGACGGCCGCCGCTTCCTGCGGCTCTGGCCCCATCGCCATGCGACCGACGGCTTCTTTGCGGCGGTGTGGAACCGCAAATAGGCGCGGCACTCCAAACTAGGGTAAATCTGCGCTTTTGTGGAAGGACAAAAGGCCTCATTTTGGCCTTGTCCCCTTAAAATCGCAGGTTAACTGAAAGGTTGCACCTTCGTGTGGCCATGGAGCACTTAATTCAATGTTGATTCCTGACTCTGCCGTTTTGAGCGCGGCCATCGACTGGCTCGGACACGGCTTGTGGGACCTCACATGGTGGCAAGTCGTGCTGTACACGCTCGTCACCACGCACATCACGATCGCCGCGGTCACGATCTTCCTGCACCGCACGCAGACGCACCGGGCCATGGATCTGGGGCCGATCCCCTCGCATTTCTTCCGTTTCTGGCTGTGGCTCGGCACCGGCATGGTGACCAAGGAATGGGTGGCCATTCACCGCAAGCACCACGCCAAGTGCGAAACCGAAGACGACCCGCACAGCCCGCAGGTCAAGGGCATCGACGAAGTCCTCTGGCGCGGCGCCGAACTGTATCGCGCCGAGTCGAAGAACAAGGAAACGATGGAGCGCTACGGCCACGGCACGCCCGATGACTGGCTCGAACGCAACCTGTACACGCGCTACAGCTGGCAAGGCGTGGGCCTGATGCTGGTCATCAACCTGGCGCTGTTCGGCGGGCTGGGCCTCACGGTCTGGGCCGTGCAGATGCTCTGGATCCCCATCACGGCGGCCGGCATCATCAATGGCATTGGCCACTACTGGGGCTATCGCAACTTCGAGGCGCAAGACGCCAGCCGCAATGTCTCGCCCTGGGGCCTGATCATCGGCGGCGAAGAGCTGCACAACAACCACCACACGTATCCCACCTCGGCCAAGTTCTCGGTCAAGAAGTACGAATTCGACATCGGCTGGGTCTATATCCAGATGATGCAGAAGATCGGCTGGGCCAAGGTCAAGAAGGTGCCGCCGAAGATGCAGATGGGCGACATCCAGCCCGTGGCCAACGAGAAGACGCTCGAGGCCGTCATTGCCAACCGCTACGAAGTCATGGCTGGCTATGCGCGCGAAATGCGCCGTGTCACCAAGGCGGAGCTGGTTGCGCTCAAGACCAAGGGCGGCGACATCTCGGTGCTCAAGGCAGCCAAGAACTGGCTGCACCGCGACGACGACAAGGTGCCGGCATCGGCCCGCACGCACCTCGTGCAGGCGCGCGCCGCCCACCCGGTCATCGACAAGATGGTCACGATGCGCGAAGAACTGCGCCAGCTGTGGCTCAACACGTCGCAGTCGCGCGAGCAACTGGCGGCCGATCTGGCGGCCTGGTGCCACCGTGCGGAAGCCAGCGGCATTGCCGGCCTGCGCGAATTCTCGACCCGCCTGCGCGCAGCGCGGGCCTGAGAGTCCTTCAAGAATCGCGCGACTCGCGCAGCACCTGCGCTCCCTGAAAAGCCGGCTTCCAGGCCGGCTTTTTTACGCCCGTCTTTTTCCTGCGCGAGAGCGGGAGGGCAAAGAAATAGAAGAACCCGCGAGTTGAAATGAGGGATCGACGGGCAACAAAAAACCCCCGCCGGGCAAGCCTGGCGGGGGTTTTTTGTTTGGGTAAACCAGCGCTGAATTACTTCAGCTTGATTTCCTTGTATTCGACGTGCTTGCGTGCCTTGGGGTCGAACTTCATGATCGACATCTTTTCAGGCATCGTCTTCTTGTTCTTGCTGGTCGTGTAGAAGTGGCCGGTACCCGCGGTGGATTCCAGCTTGATCTTTTCGCGTCCGCCTTTGCTCGTTGCCATGATTCAGCTCCTTAAGCTTGGCCGCGTGCGCGCAGGTCTGCGAGCACGGCGTCGATGCCGTTCTTGTCGATCAGGCGCAGTGCAGCGCTCGAAACACGCAGGCGAACCCAGCGGTTTTCAGTCTCGACCCAGAAACGGCGATATTGCAGGTTCGGCAGGAACCGGCGCTTGGTTTTGTTGTTGGCGTGGGAAACGTTGTTTCCGACCATCGGGCCTTTGCCCGTTACGTCGCATACGCGTGCCATGAGGACACTCTTTCTTGAACAGCTGGCACCGGCGCAACCGTGAAGATTGCAGGTGTTTTGCAGCTTGACCTCGCCAGAAACGGGTGGCGGTACCCCGGCTTGCCGAACCCACGGGGAGTGGTGCTGTTTCGGCAAAGCCTTGAATTATAGCCCTTTTGGCCGCAGCCCGGTCTAGAGCGTGCCGTCCTGCTCAAGGAAGCGCTGGGCGTCCAGCGCGGCCATGCAGCCGGTGCCCGCGCTCGTGATGGCCTGGCGGTACACGTTGTCCTGCACGTCGCCGGCGGCAAAGACGCCCGGAATGCTGGTCATCGTGGCGAAGCCCTGCAGGCCGGAGCGGGTCAGGATGTAGTTGTCCTTCATCTCCAGCTGGCCCTGGAAGATGTCGGTGTTGGGGTGGTGGCCGATGGCGATGAAGCAGCCCTTGAGGTCGATCTGCTCGGTCTCGCCGTTCTGCGTGCTCTTGATGCGGATACCCGTCACGCCCGTGTCGTCGCCCAGCACCTGGTCGAGTTCCTTGTGCAGCTTCAGCACGATCTTGCCTTCGGCGACCTTTTCGTGGAGCTTGTCGATCAGGATGGGCTCGGCGCGGAACTTGTCCCGGCGATGGACCAGCGTGACCTTGTTCGCGATGTTGGCGAGGTACAGCGCTTCCTCGACGGCCGTGTTGCCGCCGCCGATCACGCACACCTCTTGCTCGCGGTAGAAGAAGCCATCGCAGGTTGCGCAGGCCGAAACGCCGCGGCCCATGAATTTCTGTTCGGAATCGAGGCCCAGGTACTTGGCGGAAGCGCCGGTGGCAATGATGAGCGAATCGCAGGTGTAGGTGCCGCTGTCGCCGGTCAGGGTGAAGGGGCGCTTGCCGAGGTCGACCTTGTTGATGTGGTCGAAAACGATCTGTGTCTTGAACCGCTCGGCGTGTTCGAGAAAGCGCTGCATCAGCTCCGGACCCTGGACGCCGTGCACATCGGCCGGCCAATTGTCAACTTCTGTTGTCGTCATCAATTGGCCGCCTTGGGCAATGCCGGTGATGAGCAGGGGTTGCAGATTTGCGCGTGCTGCATAAACCGCAGCGGTATAGCCGGCAGGGCCGGAGCCGAGGATCAAAACCTTGGCGTGTTGGGGAGCGGACATGATTGGAAAGCCTAGTATTTGCGCTGCGTCAGCGTGTACATTTTCAGGGTGGTAGCCGATATATATGGAGTATCACCGCCCGGTTCAATGCCCGGGTGCACGGTGTTTTCAATGCGCGCGATTGTAGTAATCCATCGAAAACCGAAGGTGGGGAGGGCTTGCACGTGCGGTATCAGGGATTGATAAATGTCGATGCTTTCCAATCTTGAGCTGTTGCGGCGCGTTCCGTTGTTCGCCTCGCTGACATCCTCGCAATCTGCAAGCATTGCGGATGCGATCATCAAAAAGCGCTTCAAGCGAGCGGAAGTCATTGTCGAGCAGGGCAAGAAGTCCAATGCCCTCTACATCATCCTGACCGGGCGGGCGCGCGTCACGAGCGCCGACACCCGCGGCCGCGAAGTGATCCTTGCCACGCTACACACCGGCGACTACATCGGCGAGATGAGCCTGATCGACGACGAGCCGCATTCGGCCACGGTGCGCACCGAAATCCAGTGCGACGTCCTCATGCTGGGCCGCGACGCATTCGCACGCTGCCTGCCCGAAAACTCCTCGATGGCCTACAACATCATGCGCGGGCTCGTGCAGCGCCTGCGCCATGCGGACCGCAAGATCGAGTCGCTGGCGCTGATGGACGTCTATGGGCGCGTGGCGCGTTCGCTGCTCGAGTTCGCCATCGACGACGGCGCGGGCAATTTCAAGGTGCGCGACAAGATCTCGCGCCAGGATCTCGCGAAAATGGTGGGTGCTTCGCGCGAGATGGTGAGCCGCGTGATGAAGGATCTCGAGGAGCGCGGATTCGTCCAGTCCCAGGACGACGGCTCCATGATCGTCAAGGAACGGCTCCTGTCTTTGACTTGAGCCGACGGGGCGGGCGCTTCCAGCGGCCGCCTTTTGTTGTAGTGTTCAGGCCTCCAGCCGCCACTTCGAAGGCTGGATGCCGTGTTTTTCATGACCTATTCGCTCAATACGCTTCAATCTTCTTCCGCCGCCGAGGGGCAACCGGTGCGCATGCGCGCCATGCGCTTTGCCCACGAAATCACGCTGATCGCGGGATTCGCGGGGCTGCTGTTCTGGTTGCTGGCCATGCTGAGCTTCACGCCTTCCGATGCGGCGTGGTCCACCTCCGGCACCGGAGGCGAAATCAAGAACTGGGGCGGCCGCATCGGCGCCTGGCTGGCCGACGGCAGCTACTTCCTGGCCGGTTATTCGGTGTGGTGGTGCCTTGCGGCGGGCCTGCGCGCGTGGCTCTCCTCGCTCGCCAACTGGCTGCGCGGCGGCGAGACCGCGCCTGCCGAGCAACCGGTGCGCGGCCGTTTCAACCGCAGCCGACTGGCGTTCTGGTTCGGCCTCGTCCTGCTGCTGTGCGCGAGCGCCGTGCTCGAGTGGTCGCGGCTGTATCGGCTCGAATCCCATCTGCCGGGCTCGGGCGGCGGCGCGCTGGGCTACCTGGTCGGTCCCGCAAGCGTGCGCTGGATGGGCTTTACCGGCTCGGCGCTGGTGGCCATTGCCGCCGGCGTGATCGGCTCGGCGCTGGTGTTCCGTTTTTCATGGACCCAGATTGCCGAGCGTATTGGCGCGCGGGCCTATTCGCTGTTCGAGTCGCGCCGCGAAAAGCGCGAGATGGCCGCTGACATCGCCCTGGGCAAGCAAGCCGCACGCGAACGCGCCGAGGCCGAGGAGCCGCCGTTCTCGCATGGAGCCGCCGGCAGTATCGAGCCGACAGGCCTCGAAGGCGATGAAGAGTTGCGCATCGAGCCGCGCCCAAGGCGCCGGGCGCCGTCGCCGCCGGTGCAGATCGAGCCCGCGATGACCGAGGTGCCCAGGAGCGATCGCGTCGTCAAGGAGCGCCAGAAGCCGCTCTTCAAGGAACTGCCGGACAGCAAGCTGCCGCAAGTCGACCTGCTCGACGCCGCGCAGGTGCGGCAGGAAACGGTGTCGGCCGACACGCTCGAGATGACCTCGCGCATGATCGAGAAAAAGCTCAAGGACTTCGGTGTCGAGGTGCGCGTGGTGCTTGCCTCGCCCGGCCCGGTGATCACGCGCTACGAAATCGAACCGGCCACCGGCGTCAAGGGCTCGCAGATCGTCGGCCTGGCCAAAGACCTCGCGCGCTCGCTCTCGCTGGTGTCGATCCGCGTGGTGGAAACCATTCCGGGCAAGAACTACATGGCGCTGGAGTTGCCGAACGCCAAGCGCCAGTCGATCAAGCTCAGCGAAATTCTCGGTTCGCAGGTCTACAACGAGGGCAAGTCGTTCCTGACGATGGGTCTCGGCAAGGACATCATCGGCAACCCCGTGGTGGCCGACCTCGCGAAGATGCCGCACGTGCTGGTGGCCGGTACCACCGGTTCGGGCAAGTCGGTCGGTATCAACGCAATGATTCTTTCGCTGCTCTACAAGGCCGAGGCACGCGACGTTCGCCTGCTCATGATCGACCCGAAGATGCTCGAAATGTCGGTCTACGAAGGCATTCCGCACCTGCTGGCGCCCGTGGTGACCGACATGCGCCAGGCCGCGCACGGCCTGAACTGGTGCGTGGCCGAGATGGAGCGCCGCTACAAGCTCATGAGCAAGCTGGGCGTGCGCAACCTGGCCGGCTACAACACCAAGATCGACGAAGCCAAGGCGCGCGAGGAGTTCATCTACAACCCCTTCAGCCTCACGCCCGACGATCCCGAGCCGCTCAAGCGCGAGCCGCACATCGTGGTGGTGATCGACGAACTGGCCGACCTGATGATGGTGGTCGGCAAGAAGATCGAAGAACTCATTGCCCGTCTCGCGCAGAAGGCGCGCGCCGCCGGCATCCACCTGATCCTTGCCACGCAGCGGCCCAGCGTCGACGTGATCACCGGCCTCATCAAGGCCAACATTCCCACGCGCATTGCGTTCCAGGTGTCGAGCAAGATCGACAGCCGCACCATCCTCGACCAGATGGGCGCCGAAGCGCTGCTTGGCATGGGCGACATGCTCTACATGCCGAGCGGCACCGGCTTGCCGATTCGCGTGCACGGCGCGTTCGTGAGCGACGAGGAAGTGCACCGCGTGGTGGCGTATCTCAAGAGCCAGGGAGAGCCCGACTACATCGAGGGCGTGCTCGAAGGCGGCACGGTCGATGGCGACGGCGACATGCTGGGCGAGGGCGGCGACGCCGAGAAAGACCCGATGTACGACCAGGCGGTGGAAGTGGTGCTCAAGAACCGCAAGGCCAGTATTTCGCTCGTGCAGCGCCACCTGAAAATCGGCTACAACCGCGCGGCGCGGCTGGTCGAAGACATGGAGAAGGCGGGCCTCGTCAGTGCCATGAGCGGCAGCGGCCAGCGCGAGATCCTGGTGCCGGCGCGCGCCGAATAGGCGGCGAAAACCCGCCGTCCCGGAAGTTACGCGCTGACAAGCTCGTTGCAAAAGCTGCGCTAGCGTTGCAAAACTTCATCAAGCCCCGCACATGGCGCAACGCGCCGCGGGGTATGGTCATGTCAACGGCATCGCTTGCTGAAGGAATCCAAAATGAAAATGCGTCATTGGCTGTTGATCGGCCTTCTCTCATCCCTTCTCTCAACGGCCAACGCCTGGGCCGGCGGCCTCGAAAGCCTCGAGACCTTCGTCAAGACGGTCAAGTCGGGCCGCGCGGAATTCACCCAGACCGTGACCGCACCGCCGCGTGAAGGGCAGCCGGGCCGCGCCAAGACATCGAACGGCACCTTCGAATTCCAGCGCCCGGGCAAATTCAAGTTCGACTACCAGAAGCCGTTTGCCCAGAGCATCGTGGCCGACGGCAAGACGCTCTGGCTGTACGACGCCGACCTGAACCAGGTCACGCAGCGTGCCCAGTCGCAGGCATTGGGCTCGACGCCTGCGGCACTGATTGCCGCGGCCCCCGACCTGCGTGCGCTGCAGGCCGACTTCACGCTCGAGGCCGCGCCCGAACGTGATGGGCTCCAGTGGGTCAAGGCTACGCCCAAGAACAAGGACGGCCAATTGCAGAACGTGCATGTCGGCTTCCAGGGCGACGCGCTGGCCGCGCTCGAGATTCTCGACAGCTTTGGCCAGCGCTCGGTGCTCAAGTTCAGCAAGGTCGAAGTGAACCCGGCGCTCCCTGCCACCGTGTTCGAATTCAAGGCGCCCGCCGGGGCCGACGTCATCAAGCAATAGCAGCAACCCGACAGGCAGGCTTGGCCAACAGTTCGCATCAACCCCTTGCCGAACGCCTGCGTCCGAAGACGCTCGGCGAGGTCATTGGCCAGCAGCACCTGCTGGGGCCGGGCATGCCGCTGCGCATCGCCTTCGAGTCGGGCCAACCGCATTCGTGCATTCTCTGGGGGCCGCCCGGCACGGGCAAGACGACCATCGCGCGGCTGATGGCCGATGCCTTCGATGCGCAATTTCTCAGCATCAGCGCCGTCCTCGGCGGCGTGAAGGACATCCGCGAAGCGGTGGAGCGCGCCACGGCCGCACGGGACGGCCTGGAGCAGCAGCGCACCATCGTCTTCGTCGACGAGGTGCACCGGTTCAACAAGAGCCAGCAGGATGCGTTCCTGCCGCACGTCGAATCGGGGCTGTTCACCTTCATCGGCGCCACCACCGAGAACCCTTCGTTCGAGGTCAACTCGGCCTTGCTTTCGCGCGCGGCGGTGTACGTGCTGCAGCCGCTCACGGAGGGTGATCTGAAGCAGATCGTCGCCAAGGCACAGGCCATCCAGGCGGTTCCCGCCATCGAAGACACGGCCATCGACCGGCTTGTCGCCTACGCCGACGGCGACGCGCGGCGCCTGCTCAACACGCTCGAAACACTGGCCGTGGCGGCCCGTGCCGAGAAGCTCGACAACATCGCCGACGAATGGCTGCTGCGCGTGCTCGGCGAGCGCATGCGGCGCTACGACAAGGGCGGCGAGCAGTTCTACGACACCATCAGCGCCTTGCACAAATCCGTGCGCGGCAGCGACCCCGACGCCGCGCTCTACTGGTTCGTGCGGATGCTCGATGGCGGTGCCGATCCGCGCTACATGGCGCGCCGGCTGGTGCGCATGGCCAGCGAAGACATCGGCCTGGCCGATCCGCGCGCGCTCCGGCTGGCGCTCGATGCGGCCGAGGTCTATGAACGGCTCGGCACGCCAGAGGGCGAACTCGCGCTGGCCGAGTGCGTCGTTTACCTGGCCATCGCTCCCAAGTCGAACGCCGTCTACACCGCCTACAACGCAGTGCGTGCCCTCATCAAGAAGGACAGCACGCGCCCGGTGCCGATGCACCTGCGCAATGCGCCCACCACGCTCATGAAGGACCTCGACTACGGCAAGGGCTACCGATATGCGCACGACGAGGAAGGCGGCTTTGCGGCCGGCGAGCGCTACCTGCCGGAGGGTCTCGAAGGGCAGGTCTTCTACCAGCCCGTCGAACGCGGACTCGAAATCCGCATCGCAGAAAAGCTGCGCGAACTCCGCCGGCTCAACACCCAGCGCGAAGGGTGATACGTCTTTTCACACTGCGGGCACGCCCTGCATGACTTCACTCGCATACAGCATGGCGTGAGCGGGTAAACCCCGGTGAAGGCGCACCAAATCGGCGCTGGTGGGTGCTTACAATCCCGCCCACAAATCAGCCAGCGACACATGCTGGCTGGTTTTTTGCTTATCAAGCCAAGGTGCCAAAC
Organism: Variovorax palleresanus; assembly: GCF_051144945.1. NCBI lineage: Bacteria > Pseudomonadati > Pseudomonadota > Betaproteobacteria > Burkholderiales > Comamonadaceae > Variovorax > Variovorax palleresanus. The sequence continues at coordinate 3,902,303 of NZ_JBJNVP010000002.1, forward strand.
CGGTGCCACGCTGGGTGAACGGCACCCCGCAACGGTGCAACAAATAGGAACGCGTTATGGAAATTTTGCTGCAGCAGATCATCAACGGTCTGGTTCTCGGCAGCATGTATGCCTTGATAGCCTTGGGCTACACCATGGTGTACGGCATCATCAACCTGATCAACTTTGCGCACGGCGAAGTGCTGATGGTGGGGGCGCTCACGAGCTGGACCATCATCGGCCTCATGAAGGAATCGATGCCCGGCACGCCCGGCTGGTTGATCCTCATCATCGCGCTGATCATTGCCTGCGTGGTGGCCGCCACGCTCAACTTCGTGATCGAGAAGGTCGCCTACCGGCCGCTTCGCAACAGCCCCAAGCTCGCGCCGCTCATCACGGCCATCGGCATGTCGATCCTGCTGCAGACGCTGGCCATGATCATCTGGAAGCCCACCAACAAGGCCTATCCCAACCTGCTGTCGACCACCCCCATCGAGGTGGGCGGCGCGGTGATCTCGCCCACGCAGGTCATGATCCTGAGCGTCACGGCGTTCTCGCTCGTGGTGCTGATGTGGCTGGTCAACTACACCAAGCTCGGCCGCGCCATGCGCGCCACCGCCGAGAACCCGCGCGTCGCGGCGCTCATGGGCATCCGGCCCGACATGGTCATTTCGGCCACCTTCATCATCGGCGCCGTGCTAGCGGCCATCGCCGGCGTCATGTACGCCTCCAACTACGGCATCGCGCAGCACGCCATGGGCTTCCTGCCCGGCCTCAAGGCCTTCACCGCGGCGGTGTTCGGCGGCATCGGCAACCTGGCCGGCGCCGTGGTCGGCGGCATCCTGCTCGGGCTGATCGAAGCCATCGGCTCGGGCTACATCGGTTCGCTGACCGGCGGTGTGCTGGGCAGCAACTACAGCGACATCTTCGCGTTCATCGTGTTGATCGTCATGCTCACGCTGCGGCCTTCGGGCCTGCTCGGCGAGCGCGTGGCGGATCGGGCCTGAGGAGCAGAACACCATGAAGAACAGCAAGAACCTCGCTCTCTACGTGCTCGGCGTCGTCGCCGTGCTCGCCCTGCCCATCTTCCTGCAGAGCCAGGGCAACGCCTGGGTGCGCATCGCCGACATCGCATTGCTCTACGTGATGCTCTCGCTCGGCCTGAACATCGTCGTCGGCTACGCCGGCCTGCTCGACCTGGGCTATGTCGCCTTCTTTGCCGTGGGGGCCTACCTCTACGCGCTGATGGGCTCGTCCCACCTGTCCGACACCTTCCCGTGGTTCAAGGCCATGTTCCCGAACGGGCTGCACACCTCGCTGCTCATCGTGGTGCCGCTGGCGCTGGCGGTGGCGGGCGTGCTGGGCGTGATGCTCGGGGCGCCCACGCTCAAGCTGCGCGGCGACTACCTGGCCATCGTGACGCTCGGCTTCGGCGAAATCATCCGGGTGTTCCTGAACAACCTCGACCAGCCGATCAACATCACCAACGGGCCCAAGGGCATCACCGCCATCGACTCCGTCAAGTTCTGGGGACTCGACCTCGGCAAGGCATGGAAGTTCGACGGCTTCACGATCTCCTCGGTCACGCTCTACTACTACCTGTTCCTTGCGCTGGTGGTCGCCACCATCATCATCTCGCACCGCCTGCAGATGTCCCGCATCGGCCGCGCCTGGATGGCCATCCGCGAAGACGAGATCGCCGCCAAGGCCATGGGCATCAACACCCGCAACATGAAGCTGCTGGCCTTCGGCATGGGTGCCAGTTTCGGCGGCGTGTCGGGCGCCATGTTCGCGGCCTTCCAGGGCTTCGTGTCGCCCGAGTCGTTCAGCCTCATGGAGTCGGTGATGATCGTCGCCATGGTCGTGCTGGGCGGCATCGGCCACCTGCCGGGCGTGATTCTCGGTGCCGTGCTGCTGGCCGCGTTGCCCGAAGTGCTGCGCTACGTGGCCGGTCCGCTCCAGGCCATGACCGACGGCCGCCTCGATGCGTCCATCCTGCGCCAGCTCTTCATTGCGCTGGCCATGATCGTCATCATGCTGATGCGTCCGCGCGGCCTCTGGCCTTCGCCCGAGCACGGCAAGACCTTGCAGCGCAAGGGCGTGGCCCCAGACGCCCCCGTGGCACCGGGTTCGCTCCAGACCCATGCGCCCGGCATCGAGACACCCGCCGACGAATTGCCGGGTGCGGCTTCGCGTCCCATGTCGATCAATCCGTGAGCCGAAGGAAGCAATCAACATGACGACAGACACCATCCTCGACGTTCGCGGAATTTCCAAGCGCTTCGGCGGCCTGCAAGCCCTCTCCGACGTCGGCATCACCATCAAGCGCGGCCAGGTCTATGGCCTGATCGGCCCCAACGGCGCCGGCAAGACCACCTTCTTCAACGTGATCACCGGGCTCTACACGCCCGACAGCGGCAGCTTCGAGCTCGCCGGCAAGCCCTACCAGCCGACGGCCGTGCATGAAGTGGCCAAGGCCGGCATCGCGCGCACCTTCCAGAACATCCGCCTGTTCTCCGAAATGACGGCGCTCGAGAACGTCATGGTGGGGCGCCACATCCGTACCCATTCGGGCGTGTTCGGCGCCATGCTGCGCACCGGTTCGTTCAAGGCCGAGGAAAAGGCCATTGCCGAGCGCGCGCAGGAACTGCTCGACTACGTGGGCATCGGCAAGTTCGCCGACTACAAGGCGCGCACGCTGTCGTACGGCGACCAGCGCCGGCTCGAGATTGCGCGCGCATTGGCCACCGACCCGCAGCTCATTGCGCTGGACGAGCCCGCCGCCGGCATGAACACGACCGAGAAGGTGCTGCTGCGCGAGCTGATCGACCGCATCCGCAAGGACGACCGCACCATTCTCATCATCGAACACGACGTCAAGCTCATCATGGGCCTGTGCGATCGCGTCACCGTGCTCGACTACGGCAAGCAGATTGCCGAAGGCACGCCGTACGACGTGCAGAAGAACGAGAAGGTGATCGAGGCCTACCTCGGCACCGGAGGACACTGAAATGACCACGACGACGATGACGAGCGCAGAAGAAACAACAGCAACGGCAACTGCAACCCCGCCGAAGACCGCGGCCACGGCCACCGGCAAGACGCTGCTCAAGGTCAGCGGCCTCAAGGTCGGCTACGGCGGCATCCAGGCGGTGAAAGGCGTGGACTTCGAGGTTCACGAAGGCGAACTGGTGTCGCTCATCGGCTCCAACGGCGCCGGCAAGACCACCACCATGAAGGCGATCACCGGCACGCTGCCGGCCGGGGCGGGCACCATCGAATTCCTGGGCCGCAACATCAAGGGCCGCGGTGCGTGGGACCTGGTGGGCGAGGGCCTCGTGATGGTGCCCGAAGGGCGCGGCGTGTTCACGCGCATGACCATCACCGAGAACCTGCAGATCGGTGCCTACATCCGCACGGACAAGGCCGAGATCGCCAGCGACATGGAGCGCGTGTTCGTGACCTTCCCGCGCCTGCGCGAGCGCAAGGACCAGCTCGCGGGCACCATGTCGGGCGGTGAACAGCAGATGCTGGCCATGGGCCGCGCGCTCATGGCGCGCCCCAAGGTGCTGCTGCTCGACGAGCCGACCATGGGCCTGTCGCCCATCATGTGCGACAAGATCTTCGAGGTGGTGCAGACCGTGGCCGCGCAGGGCGTGACCATTCTGCTGGTGGAGCAGAACGCCAACCGCGCGCTGCAGCTGGCCGACCGCGGCTACGTGATGGAGTCCGGGCTCATCACGATGGACGGCGACGCCAAGGAACTGCTGCGCGACCCGCGCGTGCGGGCCGCCTACCTCGGCGAATAACCTTCGAAGGGGTCAATCGACCCTGGCGCCGGTCGCCTTCACGACGGCTTCGTACTTGGAGAGCTCGCTCTTCATGAACGTGCCGAACTGCTCGGGCGAACTGGCCACGGGCTCGGCCAGCAGCGTGGCAAAACGGGTCTTCGTTTCCGGTGCATTCAGCGCCGCGACGAAGGCCTGGTTGAGCTTCACGACCACGTCGTGCGGCGTGCCGGCCGGTGCCACCAGCCCCCACCAGGTGTCGATCGAAAAGCCTTTGAGCGTGTCGGCCACCGGCGGCACGTCGGGCATGGCGCTGCTGCGCTGCAAGGTCGTGACGGCAATGGCCTTGAGCTTGCCCGAGCGGATGTTGGGCGCCGCGGTGGCAAGGTTGTCGAAGTTGAAATCGACCTGGCCCGAGAGCAGCGCCAACTGCGCCGGATTGCCGCCGTTGTACGGAATGTGCAGCGCGAAGATGCCGGCCTGCTTCTTGAACAGCTCGCCCGCCAGGTGGCCGGCGCTGCCGTTGCCACCGCTTCCGTAGTTGAGCTTGGCCGGGTTCGCCTTGGCGTAGCGAACCAGGTCGGCCACGGTATTGATCTTCAGGCGCTGCGCCGTCTCTGCATTCATCACCAGCACGTTCGGCACGCGCACCATCTGCGTGATGGGCGCAAAGTCGCTCGCCGCGTTGAACGGCATCTTGCTGTAGAGCCACGGATTCACCGCATGGGTGGCGGTGGCCGCAATGCCGATGGTGAGGCCGTCGGGCGCGGCCTTGGCGACGATGTCTGCGCCGATGTTGCCGCCCGCACCGGGCTTGTTGTCGATGATGACCGTACCCAGCGTGTCCTTCACGCGTTCGGCCAGCATGCGGGCCGTGACGTCGATCGGCCCGCCCGCGGCGTAGGGCACCACGAGGCGGATCGGGCGTTGCTGCTGGGCCGCCGCCTGGCCGGTGGCAATCAGCGTGGCACTGGCAAGCAGTGCAAGAAGGAAGTGTCTCGTTTTCATTTTTTCGTTCTGTCGTCTCGCGGAAATCGGATCGGAGATCAGGGAAGCGCTTTGTCGGCCTCGGTGGTGAATGCGTCGGCAAAGAACTCGTCTTCGGGCAGGCCGGCCAGCGCCACGTAGTCATGCTTGGCCGAGTCGACCACGATCGGCGCGCCGCAGGCGTACACCTGGTGCCCGGAAAGGTCGGCAAAGTCTTCCAGCACCGCGCGGTGCACGAAGCCCGTGCGGCCGGTCCAGTTGTCTTCGGGCGTGGCATTGGAAACGACCGGCACGTAGCGCAGGTTCGGCATCTCCTTCAGCTGCTCGCGCATCCAGCCGTCCATGTAGAGGTCTTCGGGCCGGCGACCGCCCCAGTAGACCGTGGCGGGCCGGTCGATACGCTTGAACTTCATGTGCTCGAGCAGCGCCTTGATCGGCGCAAAGCCGGTGCCGGAGGCCAGGAAGATCATCGGCTTGGCGGAGTCCTCGCGCAGGAAGAAGCTGCCGTAGGGGCCTTCGATGCGAAGGATTTCCTTTTCCTTCATCACGCCGAACACGTGGTCGGTGAACTTGCCGCCCGGCAGGTGCCGCAGGTGCAGTTCGATGCCCGTGCCCGGCTCGGCCAGCGTGTGCGGCGCATTCGCCATCGAATAGCTGCGGCGCGCGCCGTCGCGCAGGATGAATTCCACGTACTGCCCCGCATGGAACTGCAGCGGTTCGCCGGCCGGCAATTGCAGGCGCAGCTTCATCACGTCGTGCGACAGCCGCGTGAGCGCCAGCACGCGCACCGGCATTTTGCGGATCGGCAGGGCGCCGGCCTCGGTGACCTGGCGCGACTCGAGCACCACGTCGCTCTTTGCGTGGGCGCAGCAGGTCAGCACGAAGCCCGCCAGCTGCTCTTCGGCGCTCAGTGCCTTGCTCTGGTGCGGGCCCAGCTCGACTTCGCCAGAGAGCTTTTTGCACTTGCAGGAGCCGCAGGCGCCGTCTTTGCACCCATAGGGGAGCCCGATGCCTTGCCGGATCCCGGCCGCGAGAATGGTTTCATCGCCATGCACCACGAAGTGACGCCCGCTGGGCTCGACGGTGATGGAAAAGCCCGCGTCATGCGGCGCTGCAACAGTCATCGGTATTCTTCGGCTTGTTTCAGCCTGTAGCAGAAAAGAGAAAAAGGGAAAGGAACCCGGATTTTGCCTTCAATCAATAGCCCTTCCGGCGCGCTGCCGGCCCGCTTCCGCCGCGAACGCCTGCTGATCGTCGGCTGCGGCGACGTCGGCCAGCGCGTGGCACGCGACCTGCGCGGCCGCATGCAGCTGGTGGCGCTCACTTCGTCGGCCAACCGGGTGCCGGCGCTGCGGGCAGCCGGCATCCGCCCGCTCGTAGGCAACCTCGACGACCCGTCCACGCTGCGGCGGCTGGCCGGCGTGGCTACCCGCGTGCTGCACCTGGCGCCGCCGGCGCGCGACGGCGGCGCTTCGTGGTGGCGCGACCAGCGCACCACCGCATTGGCCCGGGCGCTGCGGCTGCGCTCCACGCCATTGGCATTCGTCTACGGTTCCACCAGCGGCGTCTATGGCGACTGCGGCGGCGCGCGGGTGAGCGAGACGCGGGCCGTGCGGCCCGACACGCCCCGCGCCCATCGCCGCGTGGATGCCGAGCGCGCGGTGCGCTGGCTCGGCCGCAGCGCCGGCGTGCGCGCGAGCATCCTGCGCATCCCGGGCATCTATGCGCCAGACCGCGAAGGCGGCACGCCGCGCCAGCGGCTTGCGCGCGGCACGCCCGTGCTGCGGCGCGAGGACGACGTGTTCACCAGCCACATTCATGCCGACGACCTGGCGCGCGCCTGCGTGGCGGCGCTGTTCCGCGGCCGGCCCCAGCGCATCGTGCACGCCTCGGACGACACCGAGCTGCGCATGGGCGACTACATCGACCTGGCCGCAGACCTCTACGGCATGCCGCGTCCCCCACGCGTGGCGCGCGACGAAGCCCAGCGCCAACTGCCGCTGCAACTGCTGAGTTTCATGGGGGAATCGCGCCGGCTCGACAACACGCGGCTCAAGCGCGAATTGCGCGTGCGGCTTGTGCATCCGACGGTGCACACGGGACTGCGCGAGGAAGCCTGAGCTACCAGGGAAGGGGTCTTTTTTCAGGGATACCGAGGAACCGGCTTCGCCGGGCCGCCGGTATCGCCCCCGGTAGGGGGTTGGCGAAGCGACACGAAGTGCGCGCAGCCTGGGGGCGAGTCAAAGTGTGGTGCCCGGGGCCGGAATCGAACCGGCACACCTTTCGGTGGGGGATTTTGAGTCCCCTGCGTCTACCAATTTCACCACCCGGGCAGGGTTCTGAAGCAAGCCCAAAATTATGGCACAGTGGCTGCCATGAATTATCCGACGATCGAAGACGCCATCGGCAAGACCCCCCTGGTGGCACTGCAACGCATCGATGCGGCCGAAAATGCCAAGCGTGGCAACGTGATCCTCGGCAAGCTGGAAGGCAACAATCCCGCAGGCTCGGTGAAAGACCGTCCGGCGCTCTCGATGATCAAGCGCGCCGAGGAGCGCGGCGAAATCAAGCCTGGCGACACGCTGATCGAAGCCACCTCGGGCAACACCGGCATCGCGCTGGCCATGGCCGCGGCCATCAAGGGCTACCGCATGGTGCTGATCATGCCGGAGGATCTGTCCGTCGAGCGCGCCCAGACCATGAAGGCCTTCGGCGCCGAGCTGGTGCTCACGCCCAAGAGCGGCGGCATGGAATACGCGCGCGACCTTGCCGAACAGATGGTGGCGCAGGGCAAGGGCCGCGTGCTCGACCAGTTCGCCAATGCCGACAACCCGCGCATCCACTACGAGACCACAGGCCCCGAGATCTGGGCCGACACCAAGGGCAAGATCACGCATTTCGTGAGCGCCATGGGCACCACCGGCACCATCACCGGCGTCTCGCGCTTCCTGAAGGAAAAGAACCCCGCGGTGCGCATCATCGGCGCGCAGCCGGCCGAGGGCTCACGCATTCCGGGCATTCGCAAATGGCCGGCCGAATACCTGCCCAAGATCTACGATGCGAGCCGCGTCGATGAAGAGATCAGCGTGAGCCAGGACAACGCCGAAGAAATGTGCCGACGCCTCGCGCGCGAGGAAGGCATCTTCGGCGGCATCTCCGCGGCCGGCGCGCTATGGGTGGCGCTCGAGGTGGCCAAGACGGTGGAGAACGCCACCATCGTGTTCGTCGTGTGCGACCGCGGCGACCGCTATCTGTCGACCGGCGTGTTCCCCGCCTGATAAAGCCACAACCCCATGCCCCATCCCAAGTTCTGCCAGGCCTGCGCCACGCCCCTCGAATGGATCGCGCTGATGGAAGACGGCGGTCCCAAGGAGCGCCTGCGCTGCCCGTCCTGCGGCCACACGCACTGGAACAATCCCACGCCCGTGCTCGCGGCCATCGTCGAGTACCGCGGCCAGGTGCTTCTGGCGCGCAATGCGGCCTGGCCCGTCAAGATGTATGCGCTGATCACCGGCTTCATGGAGGCCGGCGAAACGCCCGAGGAAGGCATTGCGCGCGAGGTCAAGGAAGAAACCAACCTCGACGTGAGCGCGGCCAAGCTCGTCGGCGCGTACGACTTCCAGCGCATGAACCAGATCATCATCGCCTACCATGTGGTGGCCGATGGCGAGGTCAGGCTCTCGCCCGAGCTGGTGGACTATCGCCTCTACGACCTGCCCGACCTCAAGTGCTGGCCGGCGGGCACCGGCTATGCATTGGCCGACTGGCTGCGCACGCGGGGCCACGAGCCTGTGTTCTTCACCGCAGCCGAGAACGACGACCGCCGCCGCGGGCTCAATCTGCCGCCCGAGGAGCCCAAGCATGGAAGCTGATCGCGAAATCGATACGCGCGGGCTGAACTGCCCGCTGCCCATTCTCAAGGCGAAGAAGTCGCTCAACGACATGGCGAGCGGACAGTTGCTCAAGGTGGTGTCGACCGACCCGGGCTCGGTGCGCGACTTCCAGGCCTTTGCGCGCCAGACCGGCAACGAGCTGGTCGAACAGCAGACCATCGGCAGCGACTTCATCCATGTGCTGAAGAGGCGCTGACCAGAAAGAAAAAGAAAAGGGCCCCGGTTGGGGCCCTTTTTTTTCAGAGCTCCAGGCTCTTCAGATACTCGCGGAACTGCGCGCCCACTTCGGGGTGCGCCAGCGCAAGCTCCACCGAGGCTTGCAGAAAGCCTTCCTTGCTGCCGCAGTCGTAGCGAATGCCCTTGTAGGCATAGGCATAGACCGATTCTTTCTTCATCAGCGCCGCAATGCCGTCGGTGAGCTGGATCTCGCCACCCGCGCCCTTGGGCTGGTTGCGAATTTCGTCGAACACGCCGGGCGTGAGGATGTAGCGGCCCGCCACGCCAAGGCGCGAGGGGGCCTTGTCCGGCGAGGGCTTCTCGATCATGCGATCGACCTTCACGAGATCGTCGCCGATGGATTCGCCCGCCACGATGCCGTAGCGCTTCACGTGCTCGAGCGGCACTTCCTGCACCGCGAGCAGCGAGGCGCCGAGCTTGCCGAAGGCGGCGGTCATCTGTGCGAGCACCGGTGCACCGCCCACGGGGCCGACCATCAGGTCGTCGGCCAGCAGCACGGCGAAGGGTTCGTTGCCCACCAGGTGTTCGGCGCACAGCACCGCATGGCCGAGCCCCAGCATGCGCGGCTGGCGCACGTAGGAGCAGGTCATGTCGTCGGGCATGACCGAGCGCGCGATGTTGAGCAGTTCGAGCTTGCCGCTGGCCTCGAGCTGGCTCTCGAGTTCGTAGGCGGTGTCGTAGTGATCTTCGATGGCACGTTTGTTTCGGCCCGTTACGAAAATCATGTCGCGAATGCCCGCCGCGTAGGCTTCCTCAACCGCGTATTGGATGAGTGGCTTGTCGACAACCGGCAGCATTTCCTTTGGCTGCGCCTTGGTAGCGGGCAGAAAGCGGGTGCCGAAACCTGCAACAGGAAATACGGCCTTGCGGATGCGTGTCGAGGGAGTGGGCATGGACAATTTGGGCGTCTGTTCGTTCAGTTGAAGAAGAAGGTTTTACAGTCAGCAAACGGTACCGAAATACCGTCTTTGTCATGCTAAACCCTGCCCCGATCCATGTGTGTCAGCCAAGACGCACAAGCTGATCGCGAAGACGTTCCAACGTTGCACTGAAATCGCTCAGGCGCTTGCGCTCCTGTTCGATGACAGCCGGTGGTGCCTTAGCTACAAAGGCTTCATTGCCGAGCTTGCCGTTCACTTTCAGGATCTCGCCTTCGATGCGAGCAATTTCCTTGCCTATGCGCGCACGCTCGGCGGCCTTGTCGATCTCCATGTGCAGGCACAGCCGTGCCGTGCCCACCACGGCCACGGGCGCCGCTTCGGCCGCTGCCGACCATGAGGCCTCGTCGTCGAACACTTTCACTTCCTTGAGCTTGGCCAGGGCCTGCAGCACCGGTGCCGCATCGCGCAAGAAAGCCGCGCCCTCGGCATCGTCGGCCACCGCATAGAGCGGCAGGCGCACCGCGGGCGACACGTTCATTTCGCCGCGCAGCGTGCGGCACGCATCCACCAGCGCCTTCAGGCGCGCCACGTGCGCTTCGGCCGCTTCGTCGATCTTCTCGGGCTGGCTCTTCGGATAGGCCGCCACCATGATCGATTCGCCCTCGCGTCCTGCGACGGGCGCGACCTTCTGCCACAGCTCTTCGGTAATGAACGGAATCACCGGATGCGCGAGGCGCAGCAGTGCTTCGAGCGTGCGGATCAGCGTGCGGCGCGTGGCGCGCTTTTGCGAATCGTCGCCGGTCTGGATCTGCACCTTGGCAATCTCCAGGTACCAGTCGCAGAACTCGTCCCACGCAAACTGGTAGATGGCGTTGGCCACGTTGTCGAGCCGGTATTCCTCGAAGCCCTTGGCCACTTCGGCCTCGACGCGCTGCAGCTGCGAGGCGATCCAGAAGTCGGCGCGGCTGAACTTGAGGTAGCCGTGGGCCGGTCCACCGACCGCGCACTCTTCCTTGGTGTGCTCGCGCAGGCCGCAGTCCTGCCCTTCGCAATTCATCAGCACGAAGCGCGTGGCGTTCCAGAGCTTGTTGCAGAAGTTGCGATAGCCCTCGCAGCGCTTGCTGTCGAAGTTGATGCTTCGGCCGAGCGACGCCAGCGAAGCGAACGTGAAGCGCAGCGCATCGGCGCCAAAGGCCGGAATGCCTTCGGGAAATTCTTTCTGCGTGTTCTTGCGCACCGCGGGCGCGGTCTCGGGCTTGCGCAGGCCCTGCGTGCGCTTGTCGAGCAGCTCGGGCAATGCGATGCCGTCGATCAGGTCGACCGGGTCGAGCACGTTGCCTTCCGACTTGCTCATCTTCTTGCCCTGCGCATCGCGCACCAGGCCATGGATGTACACGTCCTTGAACGGCACCTTGCCGGTGAAGTGCTTGGTCATCATGATCATCCGGGCGACCCAGAAGAAGATGATGTCGTAGCCCGTCACCAGCACGCTCGAGGGCAGGTACAGCTCCAGGTCCTTCGTCTTCTCGGGCCAGCCGAGGGTGGAGAAAGGCACCAGGGCCGCCGAGTACCAGGTGTCGAGCACGTCTTCGTCGCGGCGCAGGGTCTTGCCCGGGGCCTTGGCCTGCGCTTCGGCTTCGTCGTGCGCCACGTACACATTGCCTTCGTCGTCGTACCAGGCCGGGATCTGGTGGCCCCACCAGAGCTGGCGGGAGATGGTCCAGTCCTGGATGTTCTCCATCCAGTGGTTGTAGGTGTTGACCCAGTTCTCGGGCACGAAGCGCACTTCGCCGGTCTTCACCACGTCGATGGCCTTCTGCGCGATCGAGGTGCCGTCGGCGCCGGGCCGCGTCATGGCCACGTACCACTGGTCGGTGAGCATCGGCTCGACGATGGCGCCCGAGCGCGCGCAGCGCGGCACCATCAGCTTGTGCTTCTTCACCTCGACCAGGAGGCCGAGTGCATCGAGGTCGGCCACGATGGCCTTGCGCGCGACGAAGCGGTCCATGCCGCGATATTTTTCAGGCGCGTTGTCGTTGATGGTGGCGTCCAGCGTGAGGATGCCGATCACCTCGAGCTTGTGGCGCTGGCCGACGGCGTAGTCGTTGTAGTCGTGCGCGGGCGTCACCTTGACCACGCCGGTGCCGAACTCCTTGTCGACGTAGTCGTCGGCAATGATGGGAATCAACCGGTCCACCAGCGGCAGCTTCACGCGCTGGCCGATCAGGTGTTTGTAGCGCTCGTCTTCGGGGTGAACCATCACAGCCGTGTCGCCCAGCATGGTCTCGGGCCGCGTCGTGGCCACGGTCAGCGTGGCGCTGCCATCTGCCAGCGGATAGGCGATGTGCCAGAGCGAGCCGTCTTCCTCTTCGCTTTCGACTTCGAGGTCGCTCACCGAGGTCTTGAGCACCGGGTCCCAGTTGCCCAGGCGCTTGCCGCGGTAGATCAGGCCTTCTTCATAAAGCGAGACGAAGGTTTGCGTCACGACCTGCGAAAGGTCGTCGTCCATCGTGAAGTATTCGCGGCTCCAGTCGACCGTATCGCCCATGCGGCGCATCTGGCCGGTGATGGTGTTGCCGCTCTTTTCCTTCCACTCCCACACCTTGGCGACGAAGTTCTTGCGGGCCTCGGCGGGCGTCGGGCCCATGTCGTGGCGGCTGATCTTCTGCTCCTGCAGCTGCCGTTCCACCACGATCTGCGTTGCGATGCCTGCATGGTCGGTGCCCGGCAACCACAGCGTGTTGTCGCCCTTCATGCGGTGGTAACGCGCGAGGCTGTCCATGATGGTCTGGTTGAACGCATGGCCCATGTGCAGCGTGCCCGTCACGTTGGGCGGCGGCAGCTGGATCGCGAACGAATCGGCGCCTTCCTTCGGCTCCTGGGTGCCGCGGAAGCCGGCCTTGGCATAGCCGCGCTTTTCCCACTCCGGGCCCCAGTCCGCCTCGATGGCGGCGGGTTCGAACGATTTGGACAGGCTGTCCAGACCAGGCTGGGCGGAAGGGGTGGTGGATTCGCTCATTGGAGATGCAGGAGATGCAGGGAGATGCAGAACGGCGCCTTCGGGGGAGCCGTGGAGACAAGGGTGGGATAGCCGGCGATTTTACCGGGGCGGCCCCGGGCGAGCCCCACCCCACATAATTCCGGGATGCTCTTCTTGCTTTCCCCTGCGAAGTCGCTCGACTACGACACCCCCGTTCCCGCCGAAATCCCCGCCACCCAACCCCATTTCGAATCCCCGCGCGGCCCTTCGGTCGAACTGATCAAGCTGCTGCGCGAGAAGTCGCCGCTGCAGATTTCGGAGCTCATGCACCTGTCGGACAAGCTCTCCGCCCTCAACGTGGCGCGCTACCAGGCCTGGGCCGGCAAGAGCACGCCGAAGAATGCCCGCCAGGCCGCCTTCGCATTCGACGGCGACGTGTACGGCGGCCTCGATGCCCGCTCGCTCACGCCCACCCAGCTGGCCTGGGCGCAGGAGCACCTGTGCATCCTGAGCGGACTCTACGGCCTCCTGCGTCCGCTGGACCTGCTGCAGCCCTACCGGCTGGAGATGGGCACGGCACTGGCCAACCGCCATGGCAAGGACCTGTATGCCTTCTGGGGCTCGCGCATTGCGGAACACCTCAACGAGCGCCTGGCGGCAGACCGCACGCCTGTCGTGGTCAATGTCGCCTCGCAGGAATACTTCAAGTCGGTGGACCTGAAGACGCTCAAGGCCCGCGTGGTCGAATGCGTGTTCGAGGAATGGAAGGGCGACAAGTACAAGATCGTGAGCTTCTACGCCAAGCGCGCCCGCGGCCTGCTCGCGCGCTGGGCGGTGCTGCACAAGGCGGCCACGCCCAAGGCGCTGGAAAAATTCGATCTCGAGGGTTATGGTTTCGATGCCAAGGCTTCAACGGCCGAAAGGCTGGTGTTCAGGAGGAAGGCTTGATATGTCACAGGCGATCAGTCCCGAGCTGAGGGAGTGGCTGGTGTCGCAGCTAGCGGCCGGGCATTCGGTGCCCGCGCTGCGCGCGTCGATGCGCGCCGCCGGCTGGAAGGATGCGGCCACCGATCTCGCGCTGGCTCAGCTCGAAGCCGGCTTTCCGCACTTGGAAGTGGCTGCGAAGACACCGCGCACCGACATGCCCGGCCCCGACCTCGAAGGCGCGCCGCTCTACATCGATGCGGGCGACCGCCGCGTGCAGGTGCTGCACACCATGCGGCATCCGCGCGTGGTGGTGTTCGGCAACCTGCTCTCGCCCGAGGAATGCGAAGGCCTGATTGCCGCCGCGCGGGTGCGTCTGGCGCGCTCGCTCACGGTCGAAACCCGCACCGGCGGCGAAGTGCTGAACGTCGACCGCACCAGCGAAGGCATGTTCTTCGAGCGCGGCGAGAACGAGATCGTCGCGCGCCTGGAGCAGCGCATTGCCGCATTGCTGCGCTGGCCGGTCGAATTCGGCGAAGGCCTGCAGATCCTGCGCTATGCGCCCGGTGCCCAGTACCGCCCGCATTACGACTACTTCGACCCGGGCGAGCCCGGCACGCCCACCATCCTCAAGCGCGGCGGCCAGCGCGTGGCCACGCTCGTGATGTACCTGCAGGAGCCCGAGCAGGGCGGTGCCACCACCTTCCCCGACGTGGGCCTGGAAGTGGCGCCCGTGCGCGGCACCGGCGTGTTCTTCAGCTACGACGAACCCGACCCCGCCACCCGCACGCTGCATGGCGGCGCGCCCGTGCTCGCGGGCGAGAAGTGGGTTGCCACCAAGTGGCTGCGCGAACGCGAATTCAAATAGCCGCAAGGAACCGATGAAAGTCACCGCCAACGGGCTGCAGATCGAGGTCGACGATACCGGCGGCGAGGGACGACCCGTCGTCCTGCTCATCATGGGCCTGGGCATGCAGCTGGTCGCATGGCCGAACGGCTTCGTGCGGCAACTGGTCGACGCGGGCTTTCGCGTGGTGCGCCACGACAACCGCGACATCGGCCTGAGCCAGGGCTTCGACCATGCCGGTACCGGCAACATCGTCTGGGAAACCGTTCGCCACCGCCTCGGGCTGAAGGTGCGCTCGCCCTACACCCTGCAGGACATGACGCAGGACTCGATCGGCGTGCTCGACGCGCTGGGCATTGCCAAGGCCCACATCGTCGGGGCCTCCATGGGCGGCATGATCGCGCAGCGCCTTGCCGCCAGTGCGCCGCAGCGCACTGCCAGCCTCGTGAGCATCATGAGTTCGAGCGGCGCGCGCGGCCTGCCCGGCCCGCGCCGCGAAGTCACGGCCATGCTCATGCGCCGGCCCCTGGGCCGCAGCGAGGCCGAGCTCGTGGCGCACAGCATCAAGCTCCTGCGCCTGATCCAGAGCCCGGCCTATCCCCAGACCGACGAAGAGCTGGCCGAACGCCTCACCTTCAGCATGCGCCGTTCGTACCGCCCGGCCGGGCTGATGCGGCAGATGCTGGCCATTGGCGCCGATGACGATCGCCCGCAAATCCTGCCGCGCATCCAGAGACCCACGCTGGTATTGCACGGCGAAGCCGATGCCCTCGTGCCCATTGCCTGCGGCAAGGATTCGGCGGAGCGCATTCCGGGCTCGACGTTCATCGGCATTCCCGGCATGGGCCACGACCTGCCGCCGCAGGTCTGCACCATCCTCGCCAACCACATTGCCCCGTTCGCGCATGCCGTGGACGCCAAGGAAAAGCCATGAGCCTCGACAACGCCCCCGACAACCCCAACACCCCCGAGCAGTCGCAACTGGGCCGTGCCTCGGCCTACGCCGACAAGTACGACCCCTCGCTGCTCTTTCCGATTTCGCGCGCCACCCAGCGCGAGGCCATGGGCATCATCGGCGCCCAGCTGCCTTTCTTCGGCGCCGATCTCTGGACCGCCTTCGAGGTGAGCTGGCTCAACCTGCGCGGTAAGCCGCAGCTGGCCATTGCGCACTTCACCGTGCCTTGCGAAACGCCCAACATCGTCGAGAGCAAGTCGTTCAAGCTGTACCTCAACAGCTTCAACAGCACCGCTTTCGCGAGCCTCGATGCCGTGCGCGACCGCCTGCGCATCGACCTGTCCGAAGCGCTCTGGCGCGGCAGCGACCAGTCCGCCGGCATCGGCGTGAAGCTGCTGGCGCCCGACATGTTCGACCGCGAGCCGGTGCACGAACTCGACGGCCTGGATCTCGACCGGCTCGACATCGAGTGCACGCACTACCAGCCCGCGCCCGAACTGCTGTCCAGCGACACCACCCAGCCGCCGGTGAACGAAACGCTCACCAGCCGCCTGCTCAAGAGCAATTGCCTCGTCACCGGCCAGCCCGACTGGGGCAGCGTGCAGATCCGCTACAGCGGCCCGGCCATCGACCAGGCCGGCCTCCTGGCGTACATCGTGAGCTTTCGCAACCACAACGAGTTTCACGAACCCTGCGTCGAGCGCATGTTCACCGACATCTGGCGCCAGTGCCAGCCCAACAAGCTCGCCGTGTACGCACGCTACACGCGGCGCGGCGGGCTCGACATCAATCCGTTTCGCACCAGCTGGCCGCAGGCGCTGCCGCCAAACATCCGCACCGCGCGGCAATAAGCAAAGCGCGTCGCCGAAGCCCCTCTTCGGAAATCAGAAACTCGCAGTCCCGGCCCTGTGGCATTCTGGATCTGCCCGTGAACCGCGGGCGGATTTCCGGAGCAGACACACATGGTTGAAGGAAAAACAGTCGTCGTCACCGGCGCGGGCGGCGGCATCGGGCGCGACATTGCGCTGGCCATGGCCAGCCACGGCGCCAAGGTGGTGGTGAACGACATCGGCGCCGCGCTCGACGGCGAGGGCGGCAGCGCCGGCCCGGCGCAGCAGGTGGTGGACGAGATCCGCGCCGCCGGTGGCCAGGCCGTGCCAAACACCGACAGCGTGGCCGATGCGGCCAGCGCGGCGCGCATCGTCGAATGCGCGGTCGAGAGCTTCGGCCGCATCGACGCCGTGGTCAATAACGCCGGCATCCTGCGCGACCGCTTCTTCCACAAGATGTCGGTCGACGAGTGGGACGCTGTGCTCAAGGTGCATCTCTACGGCGCCTATTACGTGAGCCGTGCGGCGGCCACGCACTTCAAGGAGCAGAACTCGGGCGCCCTGGTGCACATGACCTCCACTTCGGGCCTCATCGGCAACTACGGCCAGGCCAACTACGCGGCGGCCAAGCTCGGCATCGTGGCGCTGTCGAAGTCGATTGCACTCGACATGCTCAAGTTCAACGTGCGCTCCAACTGCATCGCGCCCTTCGCGTGGAGCCGCATGATCGGCGCCATTCCCACCGACACCGACGAGCAGCGCGCCCGCGTCGACAAGATCAAGCAGATGACGCCCGCCAAGGTGGCGCCGCTCGCGGTGTACCTGGCGAGCGAGGCGGCCAGCGCGGTCAACGGCCAGATCTTCTCGGTGCGCAACAACGAGATCTCGCTCATCAGCCAGCCGCGGCCGGTGCGCTCCATTCATCGCTCCGAAGGCTGGACGCCGGAGAGCATTGCCGAGCACGCCATGCCCGCCATGCGCGCGAGCTTCTATCCGCTGGACCGCTCGGCGGACGTGTTCAGCTGGGACCCCGTCTGAAGCCCGGCATCTGAGGTCAAACCCTGAGAAGGGCGCAGACAACGCCATTCGCCGGACAATGCACGCTCCCTTTCTTTCTGGCGCGCTCGTCCGGTGAACCTGCACTTCGATCTGTTCGACCTGAAACTGTTCGTCTACGTGGCGGAGGCGCGCAGCCTCACGCGCGGCGCCGAAAAAGCCTGCATCTCGCTCGCGGCCGCCTCCACGCGCATCAAGCAGATGGAAGAAGCCGTGGGCGGCAAGCTGCTGCACCGCAGCGCACAGGGCGTGAGCCTCACGGCCGCGGGCCAGGCGGTGCTCTACCACGCCAAGCGCGTGATGCAGCAGATGGAGCACCTGCGCTGCGACATGCAGGACTTCGGCAAGGGCATCAAGGGCCATGTGCGCGTGTTCGCCAACACCACCTCGATCACCGAATACCTGCCGCAAAAGCTGGCCGGCTTTCTCACCCAGCATCCGGCCGTGCAGGTGGATTTGCGTGAATACCTGAGCGAAGAAATCGTGCGCGCGGTGGCCGACGGCGAGGCCGACATCGGCATCCTGGCCGGCGACGTTCACACCGGAGAATTCGATGCGCGCCCCTTCGGCCGCAACCAGCTCGTGCTGGTGGTGCCCGTCACCCACCACCTTGCGGGCGCACCCTCGGTGGCCTTTGCCGACACGCTCGACGAGCAGCACGTGGGCCTGCACCACGGCAGCGCGATTCACCGCTTCTTGCAGCGCCGTGCCGAGCTGGCCGGCCGCGGCTTCAATCCGCGCATCCAGGTCAGCAGCTTCGAGGCGATCTGCCTGATGATCGAGGCGGGCGTGGGCGTCGGCGTGCTGCCGGCCTCATCCGCGCAGCGGCTGTCGATGGCGATGCGGATCTCGACCGTCGCCCTCAGCGATGCATGGGCCGAGCGCGAACTCAAGCTCATTGCGCGCGACCGCGAACAGCTGCCCGCCTCGGCGCGCGAGCTGTTCGATCATCTCGTCGCGCCTTAGCCGGCGCTTGTGCCGTGCTGCCCTCAGGGCAGCCAGCGTTCCACGCGCGGTGCGTCGGCCAGCTGCCAGATGCGCCGGCACAAGGCCTTGGCCTCGTCGGCCGTGGCGCCTTCGCCGTAGTGCGCCAGGCGCTGCATCTTGTCCTCGAGCTCTGCGCGGCTCAGGCTGTTGCCCGGGTCGCCCTTGGGCTCGTCCACGCGGCCTTGCAGCGTGCGGCCGTCACGGGTCTGCACGCTGACCTTGCCGATCCAGCGCGCGGGGTAGGCGGTGTCGACCTCGGCATCGAGTTCCATCGCCACCCTGTCGCGGAAAGCGGCCACCTCGGGCGCGAGAAAGTCGCGGTCGAATTCGCCCAGGCCCGCGCGGCCGTGAACTGCGATGAGCCCCAGCACCGTGCCCATCGAGAACTTGCCCTGGTGCACGGTGGCCGGCACCGCGACACGGCCGAGCACGTCGATGGCACCTTGATGCACATGCGTGGTCACGTGCGCCACGTCATCGTGCTTCAGGTTGTTCTGCGCCATCACCTGCAGCAGCGCGTCGGCCGCCGGATGCGTGTGGCGGCACGAGGCGTGGTACTTGAACGAGGTTTCTGCCAGCGCCCAGCGCGTGCCGAGGCCGTCGGTAAGCTTCGCGGGATCGGCATCGCTCGACATGCCCACGCCGAGGCCCTGCGCACCTTCGAGCACCTTGGCCGCACCGGTGAAACCATCCTGCGCAAGATAGGCCGACATCAGTCCGCTCGCGGCCGCATGCGCGCAGTGCAGCTGCTTGGAATCAGCCGCATCGCGCAAGAACTCCCACACGCCGGCCGACTGCGTACCGGCCGAGCCGAAGGCGTGCAGCATCTGCTGCGGCGTGAGCTTGAGAAGGCTGCCCACGGCAGCCGCGGCGGCCAGCGTGCCCGCCGTCGCGGTGGTGTGAAAGGTCCTGTAGTGAGAGCGGCCCAGGAACTCGCCGACGCGAATGCCGACCTCGTAGCCTGCGACCACGGCGGTCAGCAACTGCGCACCGCTTGCACCCAGGCTCTGCGCCACGGCCAGCGCGGGCGCGATGACCACGGCCGCGGGGTGGAACACCGAGCCGTTGTGCACATCGTCTTGTTCCACGTAGTGCGAAGCCGCCGCGTTGACCAGCGCGGCGAACACCGGCGAGCTGGTGCGGCGCGAAGTGAGTATTTCGCTCGGCCCTTCGGCGGGCCCCATCATCTGCGCGAAACGCTCGATGCTGCGCACCGGCCGCGCCGTGCGCGCCGCGAGCACAGAGCCCAGCCAGTCGAGCATCAGGTCTTCGGCGCGGCGCAGCACCGGGGCGGGAATGTTCGCGAACTTCAGCTCGGCAGCGAAAGTGGCCAGGGTTTGGCTGGGATGATTCGATGAAGTCATGAGAGGCCTTCAGAACGAACGTGGCAAGCCGAGCATGTGTTCGGCGACGTAGCTGAGGATCAAGTTCGTCGAGATCGGCGCCACCTGGTAGAGCCGCGTCTCGCGGAACTTGCGTTCGATGTCGTATTCGCACGCAAAGCCGAAGCCGCCATGGAACTGCAGGCAGGCATTGGCCGCCTCCCAGCTGGCCTTGGCCGCGAGGTATTTCGCCATGTTGGCCTGCGCGCCGCAAGGCTCGCGCGCATCGAACAGTCTGCAGGCTTCGTAGCGCATGAGGTTCGCGGCCTCGATCTCGATGAAGGCCTCGGCGATCGGAAACTGCACGCCCTGGTTCTGCCCGATGGGCCGGCCGAACACCACGCGCTCCTTGGTGTAGGCCGTTACCTTGTCGATGAACCAGTAGCCGTCGCCGATGCACTCGGCCGCGATCAGCGTGCGCTCGGCGTTGAGTCCGTCGAGGATGTACTTGAAGCCCTGGCCTTCCTCGCCGATCAGGTTCTCCGCCGGGATCTCGAGGTTTTCGAAGAAGAGCTCGTTGGTCTCATGGTTCACCATGTTCAGGATGGGCCGCACCGTCATGCCGTTGCCAATGGCTTCGCGCAGGTCGACGATGAAGATCGACATGCCCTCGGACTTCTTCTTCACGTCCGCGAGCGGCGTGGTGCGCGCCAGCAGGATCATCAGGTCCGAATGCTGGATGCGCGAGATCCACACCTTCTGCCCGTTGACGACGTAGCGGTCGCCCTTCTTCACGGCCGTGGTCTTGATCTTGGTGGTGTCGGTGCCGGTGCTGGGTTCGGTCACCCCCATCGACTGCAGCCGCAGCTCGCCGGTGGCAATGCGCGGCAGGTAGTTGCGCTTCTGCGCCTCGCTGCCATGGCGCAGCAGCGTGCCCATGTTGTACATCTGGCCGTGGCAGGCACCGGAGTTGCCACCCGAGCGGTTGATCTCTTCCATGATCACCGAGGCTTCAGTGAGCCCGAGACCGGAGCCACCGTATTCCTGCGGAATGAGCGCGGCCATCCAGCCGGCCTGGGTGAGCGCATCGACGAACTCGGCGGGATAGCCGCGCGCCTCGTCGATCTTGCGGAAGTATTCGTTCGGGAATTGCGCGCACAGGTCGCGCACGGCGTCGCGAATGTCGGCAAAGCGGGTGTCGTTGTGGCTGTTCATGGGTGCTCAATCCTGGCGCGGGCCGCCGGCTTCCTTTTCTACACGTTGCCAGATCTCGATCGCCATCGGGTCGTCGATCTCCTCGAGGATGTGGCCCACGAGCCCGATGGCGCGCGCCATCACGCCGAAGCCGCGAATGATCTTCCACGGAAAGCCGAACTCGGCGGCAATGGCGCCGATGGCGCCGGTCGCGTTGATGGGCAGCGACTTGCCCGAGACGCGCTCGGCCTCCTGCTGCACCGCCTGCATCAGCGCCACGTAGTGGCCCGAGAGGCCGTTCTCCTCGGCAATCTGGAACAGGCGCGGCGTGCGCGGATCGATGGGCTTGTGCAGCGGATGCCCGAGGCCCGGCACGATCTGCTTGCGCGCGCGATGGTCGCCGACGATCTCCTGCGCCATCTCGGCGAGCGGCCGCGTCGGTTTCTCGCCGAAGGGAATGGCCTCGTAGAGCATCTTCGCCGCGCCCTCGGTGCTGCCCACGAACACCGTGCCCAGCCCGCACAGGCCAGCTGCCACGGCGGCCTGCAAGGCTTCGGGCGCACCCGCATAGGTGAGGCGTGCGGCCAGCGCGCTCGGCGTCACGCCATGCTCGACCAGCGTGACGACGATGGCGTTGAAGGTGACGGATTCCTGCGGCGTCGGGATGCGGCCGGTCAGCTCCAGGAAGGCCATGTCGCCGAGGTTCAGGTGGCCGAGGATCTCGGAGGGCAGGTCGCGCCCGCGCACGGTGATCTTGTCGGGCGTGCTGTGGCCGAGTTCGGTGTGCAGGGATTTCTTGATCTTTGTAGGCATGCGCCGAATCTATGCCGCTCTCGCGCGAGGTGGGTCTGTGATTGCGAAACCCTCCCTTCGGCAAATGCAAATGCCGCGCGGCGGGGTGTTCTGTCACGCTGCGGCGATGGATATCGAATCACTCTCAGCCATGCGCGACGCCGCGCTCGACTACTTCGTGCGCAGCCGTTCGATCCAGCGGCGGCGCGAGCGCATGGAGCGGCCCGATGCCGACGAGGCGCAGGGCTGGAGCGCCATCGCCGAACTGGGGTGGACCGGCATGCTGGCACCTGAGTCCGCGGGCGGGCTGGGCCTGGAGCTGGCGGGCGCCGCGCAAATCCTCCGCGCCGCGGGCGAGCACGTCGCGCCCGAGCCGCTGTTGGCGGTGGCCGGCCTGAGCGCGCTGTTGCTCGCGCGGCTCGGCACACCGGGCGCGCACGCGCTGCTGGTGGAACTCGTCGCGGGCCGCAGCCTGCCGGCACTGGCCTGGCAGGAGAGCGCGGGCGACCTGAGCGCGGTGCCTCTGGCCTGCGGCTGCGAGCCGCGCGCGGGGCACGCCGGCGGCGTGCTGCTGCAGGGCGAAAAGCTCATGGTGCTGCCCGGCGCGGCGGCCAGTGGCTGGCTGGTGTCGGCGCGCGGCAGCGACGATGCGGTGTTGCTGTGGGTGCCGCGCGGCACAGAGGGCGTGAGCGAAACGCTGGTGCCGCTGGTGGACGGCAGCCAGGCCGCGAACCTGCGCTTCGAGCAGGTGGCGCTGCCGGCGGAATCGGTGCTGGCCGAAGGCCCGGCCGCGCAGGACGCGCTGCGCCATGCGCTCGCGGCGGGCCAGATCCTGCAGGCGGCAGAGCTGCTGGGCGTGGGGCAAGCCATGCTCGCGCAGACGCTGGCCTACCTGCGCACCCGTTCGCAGTTCGGCAAACCCATCGGCAGCTTTCAGGCGCTGCAGCACCGCTGCGTGGACATGTTCATTCATCTCGAAGTGGCGCAGGCCGCGCTCGACGAGGTGCTGGCACTGGCGGGCCAGGCGCTCTCCGCCGAGCGGCTCGAAGCCGAAGCCAGCCGCGTCAATGCGCGCTGCACCGCTGCGGCGCTGCAGGCCTCGCGCACGGCGGTGCAGTTGCATGGCGCCATCGGCTATACGCAGGAGTGCGACCTGAGCCTGTACTACAAGCGCACGCTGTGCCTTGCAGCGTGGCTCGGCAATGTCGCCGCGCACCAGCGTCGCCATGCCGCGCTGGCCGATGGCGCGGAAGCGCGGCCGGCCACCGCCGTATGGGAGGGCGAGTTCCCACGCAGCGCCGACTGGGCCGCGATGCCCGAAGCCGAGTTCCGGCGCATGGTGCGCGCCTTTCTGCAGCAGCGCTATCCGCAGCAGCTGCGCTACCTCTCGCACCGCGCGCGCTGGAGCGAGATCCGCGAGTGGTATCTCACGCTGTCGGGGCAGGGCTGGATCGCGCCGGCCTGGCCTCAGGCGCATGGCGGCATGGGGCTGCCGGCCGACAAGCTCATTGCATGGATCGAGGAACTCGAGCAGTACGGCGTCGCGCGCGCTCCGGACCAGGGCATCGTGATGATCGGGCCGCTCTTGATCCAGCACGGCACGCCCGAACAGCAGCAACGCTTTCTGCCGCGCATCGTGAGTGGCGAGCATGTGTGGTGCCAGGGTTATTCGGAGCCCAACGCGGGCTCCGACCTGGCCGGGTTGCGCACGGAGGCCGTGGCCGGGCGCGATGCAGAGGGCGATCACTTCATCGTCAACGGCCAGAAGATCTGGACCACGCTCGCGCAGGATGCCAACCACATCTTCATGCTCGTGCGCACCGACAAGGCCGCGCGCAAGCAGGAGGGCATCAGTTTCCTGCTGTGCGACCTGCGCACATCGGGCATCACGGTGCGGCCCATCCACACGCTCGCGGGCGAGCCCCAGTTCTGCGAGGTGTTCTTCGACAACGTGCGCGTGCCGGCCGAGAACCTCGTGGGCAAGCTGCACGGCGGCTGGACCATTGCCAAGGCCTTGCTGGGCTTCGAGCGCATCTTTCTCGGCAGTCCCAAGCAGTCGCAGTACGCGCTGGGCCAGCTCGCGCGGCTGGCAGAGGCGAGGCGTCTCTTTGCCGACCCCGTGTTCGCGCAGCGCTTTGCGGCGTTGCGGCTCGACGTGCTCGACCTGTCGGCGGCGTACACGGGCTTTGCCGACATCGTGCGCGCGGGCAAGCCGCTGCCGGCTTCGGTTTCGCTGCTGAAGATCTGGGCCAGCGAAACCTACCACCGCATTGGCGCACTGCTGGTCGAGGCGGGCGAAGAGCAGGGGGCCGTAGCCGGCGACCAGGTGCTGGACGGGCAGAGCTTCAACGTGCTGTCCCCGTTGATCGGCTCGACGGCCGCAATGATCTACGGCGGCACCAACGAGATACAGCGCAACATCCTCGCGCGGCAGGTTCTGGACTTGCCGGCCTGAGCGATGCGAGCCGCTGAAGAAATACACAACAGGAGACAACGCTCATGCAATCGATCGACTTCACACGCCGTCATGCCATGGCCGCGCTGGCAGGCAGCGCACTGGTGGCCGCAATGCCGTCGCGCACCCTGGCACAGCAGCAGCAGCAACAACAGCAGCTGCCGCCGCTCATCAAGCTCGTGGTCGGCTACTCCGCGGGCGGCCCGGTGGACGGCGCCGCACGGCTGCTCGCGCCGGCGCTGGGCCAGGAGCTCGGCACGCAGGTCATCGTGGACAACCGCCCCGGCGCCAGCGGTTCGGTGGGCGGCGATGCAGTCGCCAAGGCCGCGCCCGACGGCGCGCTGCTTTTCTTCGGCGCGAGCCCGACGATCACCATCAATCCGAACGTCCAGCGCAAGATGCCCTTCGACCCGATGAAAGACCTGGTGCCCATCGCCCCGCTGGTCGACTACACCAACGTGCTGGTGGTCAACAAGGACCTGCCCGTGCACAGCGTGGCCGAGCTGCTGGCCTATGCGAAGGCGCGGCCGGGCAAGGTGTTCTATGGCTCGGCCGGCATCGGTGCATCGAACCACCTGAGCGGCGCACTGCTCGAGAAGATGACCGGCGTGCAGCTGACGCACGTGCCGTACAAGGGCAGCGCACCTGCGCTGGCCGATGTGATGGGCGGCACCGTGACCATGATGTTCGACATCATCGCCACCTCGCGGCCGTTCATCCAGTCGGGCAAGCTGCGCGCACTGGCCGTCACCTCGCGCCAGCGCAACCGCATGCTGCCCGAGGTGCCGACGATGATCGAGTCGGGTGTGGCCGGCTACGACGTGGGCGGCTGGTTCGGCCTCTATGGCCCTGCGCGCCTGGATCCGGCGCTGGTCGCCCGCATCAACGCGGCCGCGCACAAGGCGTTGGCGCGCGAGGACATTGCCAATCGCCTGCGCGAACAGGGCTACGAGGTCTGGAGCGGCAGTGCGGACCTGCTCGCGGCCAAGGGCCAGGCCGACCGCAAGCTCTGGGCTACCGCGTCCAAGGGCATCGAGGCGGAATAGCCGATGGCAATCACGCGAATCCACGAACTGCTCGAGGCACGCGCTTCGCGCACGCCCGAAGAGGTCTTTCTCTTCGAACCGGCGGGCGGCGTGTCGTATGCCGGGTTGCAGGCCATGGCCGAAGCGGCCACGCAAGACCTGCTGGCCGCCGGCGTGCGGCCGACCGACCGCGTGCTGCTGGTGGCCGAGAACTGCGCCGCGCACATTGCGCTGCTCATGGCGTGCAGCCGCGTCGGTGCGTGGTCGTGCGGCGTCAACGCGCGCATGTCGCCCGGCGAGATCGTGGCCATTGCCGAGCGCGCCGACGCGCGGCTGTGCTACTTCACCACCGCCGCATCGGACGCCGCGCGCCAGCATGCCGGCCGCGCCGGCGCGGTGCCCTCCGCGCTGCCCGGCGTGATGCGCTCGGCCGTGCGCGCCGAGGCCCGGCCCGAAGCCGACCCCGCGCTGGCGGATACGGCCGCCATCATCTTCACGTCAGGCACATCCGGCACGCCGAAGGGCGTGATGGTGTCGCACTGCGGCCTGCTGCATTTCGGCCGCGTATCGGCCGCCGTGCGCTCGCTGACTGAACGCGACCGGGTCTACGCCTTCCTGCCGATGACGCACATCTTCGGCATTGGGACGGTGCTCATGGCCGCGCTCACCGGCGGTGCCGCGCTGGTGCTGCGCGCGAGCTTCTCGCCGGCCGACATGCTGCACGCGCTGGCGCATGAAGAGGTGTCGAACCTGCTGGGGCCGCCCACGATGTATGCGCGCCTCCTGGCCCACGTCGAGGCGGAGCGCATCGTGCCGCGCCTTCCGGCGCTTCGCTATGTGTATACCGGTTCGGCGCCGCTCGACCTGGGGCTCAAGCAGCGCGTGGAGGCACTGTTCGGCCAGCCGCTGCACTATGGCTACGGCCTGTCGGAGTACGCGGGCTCGGTGTTCCTCACGCGCGTGGAGGCACCGCGCGCGGACACGTCGGCGGGCTACGTGGTCGAAGGTGGAGAAGCCCGCATCGTGAGCCCCGGCGGCAAGGATGTCGCGCCGGGCGAAACGGGCGAGATATGGCTGCGTGGACCCGGCCTCATGCTGGGCTACTTCCGCGATGCCGCGGCCACCGCGCTGGTCATGCGCCCGGGCGGCTGGTATGCGAGCGGCGACCTCGGCCGCTTCGATGCGGACGGCGCGCTGTTCGTGGTGGGCAGGCTCAAGGAGATGATCATCCGGTCGGGCTTCAACGTGTATCCCGCGGAGATCGAGACCGTGATCGGCCGCTTCGCAGGCGTGCACCTTTGCGCAGTGGTGGGTGTGCCCGAGGCCGACGGCAACGAGCAGATCGTCGCGTTCATCGAGATGAAGCCCGGCACGGTGCTGGACGAGCCGGCGTTGCGCGCCTACCTGGCGGAGCATCTGTCGCCGTACAAGCGGCCCGCGCGCATAGAGACCGTCCAGGCGTTGCCCACCACGGCCAACGGCAAGGTGCTCAAGCGCGAACTGCAGGCACGCTGTCGTTAGCCCGCGCTGGTTTCGGACATTTCCTGCAAGGAGCCGCGCCGCCGTCCGCCAGTGCCGCGGAGGAAGAGCGCGCATCGTTCGTGCATCGATACAGGAGACACAGGACGCACGCCATGGCAGACGACCCGAACAAGCGCGGCCCCGAGGACCGGACCCGCATCAATGTCAACGAGCCGCACGAGGTGCGCTACTGGACCCAGACGCTGGGCGTGACCGAGGCGCAGCTGCGCTCGGCCGTCGCGGCCGCGGGTGTCGAAGTGAAAGACGTGCGGGTCTATCTCGGCAAGACCTGACCACGATCGCGGTCATTTGCCGCGGATCTGCAGCCTCGAGCGATCCCAGCTTCCGAATACGTAGGTACGCTCCTACACTCGGTCAGGGAGGGGGGGCCGATACTTCTTGCATCCCCGCTTCAGGACGCGAAAAAGTGAACGTGCCGAACGTGCCCATTGCCGACCCCCGACCCACAGGCCCCGGTCGCCTGCAGGCCTGCCCACCCAACGAGGCGAAGCCTTCGTCTCCCGCCGCGCAATGAAGGCCTCGCCCGGAGCCCGCAGCTGGATTGCAGCTGGCGTGCGGCACGAACTGCTCACCCGCGCCTTGCCGGCATTGCGGCACGACATGGCGGCGCCGGTCTCCGTGGTACGCATGGCCCTGCTCATGCTCAAGCGCCAGATGAGCGCGCCGTCCATCGATGTGGCCGCCTGCGAGGAACGCGTCGCGCTCATCGACAACCAGGTGTCCGAATTGGTGGAAGGCATCCGTTCGCTGCGCGACTGGGAGCTGGCCACAGTGGACGACGGCATCACGCGCAGCGCGCTGGTGTCGCAATGCGTGGGCCTGATGCGGGCTGCCTTCGACATGCACGGCGTGGCGCTCGATGTGGACCCCGCGCTCGAACCGCAGGCGCACGAACCTCGACGGCCGCAAGGGGCTGCGCTGCGCTATCTGTTCCTGGGCGGGCTCGGCTATCTGCACGATGGCGCGTCCGACGCCGGTGCAATCCGCATCGAGGCCGACGGTGACGATGCGCTCCGGTTGAGCGCCTTGCCGCGCGAGTCCAGCGGCGTGAGCCCCGTGCTCGACGCGCACCGCGCACCGCGCGCACTGGCCATCGATGCGATCGCGCTGCAAAGCCTGGCCGAAGACCTGGGTTACACCGTGGCGCTCGAGCGCGACAGCGTGCGGTTCCCGCTCGCCACGGCCTGAAGCCTCGGCGCTCCGCTTTGCCTCCCGGGCGGCGCGGCCTTTGCGCTGCGATTTGGGCTGCGCTTGGCGCTGGCCCTCTGCGTCTTGCCAAGTTCACGAAGCTCGCGCGCCTGGGTGTGCCGATGCATCCGCAAGAAGGCGAGCAAGCGCTGTTCCGCGGCGTGGAGTCCGCGCGCCTTGCGTGCCGCGCTGCGGGCCGTCATCTTTCGCAGCACTTCCGACGAGGCGTCTTCGCGGTCGCCCGCGAGCGCGCTGCCCAGCGCCAGCACGGCCGGGTGGACATAGGCCTTCTTGCACACGGCGGGTGTGTTGCCGAGCTGCCTGGCCACCGCGGCCAGGATCTCCTTGGCGCTGTAGCGGTTGCCGTCGGCGGCCACACGGTCCGGCTCGCAGGCCAGCCGCGTGAGTTCCAGCGCCTGTACCGTGCCGTGCCAGGTCCGGAAGTCCTTCGCCGTGAAGCGCTCGCCGGGCGAGGCTTCGGCGATGTAGTCGTTCACGTCGGTGGACGACACGCTGCGCAGCTGCCCGTCTTCTTCTTCCTGGTACTGGAACAACGCCTGGCCGGGCAACTGCTGGCACTGGCGCACCACCTTCGCCACGCGCGGATCGTCGAGCAGGGCCTCGTGCATCACGCCGCTCTTGCCCCGAAAGCGCAGCCGCAGCGCCGCCCCCCGCACGGCCGCGTGCCGGTTGCGCAGCGTGGTCAGGCCGTAGGAGCCGTTGCTGCTCGCGTACTCCTCGTTTCCCACGCGCAGCAGCGTGGTGTCGAGCAGGCGTACCAGCGCCGCCAGCACCTGCTGGCGCCCGGGCGCCGACGTGGCCGCGCCCGCGCCTTCCTGCAGGTCGCGCGCCACGCGGGCACGGATGCGCGGCAGCGCGAGCCCGAAGGCCTCGAGGCGCTCGAACTTGGTCTCGTCCTTGAAGAGCCGCCAGTCGGCGTGGTAGCGGTACTGCTTGCGCCCCCGGGCATCGATGCCGGTGGCCTGGAGGTGGCCGTTGGGCAGCGGGCAGATCCAGACCTGGCTGTAGGCCGGCGGAATCGCCAGCATGCGGATGCGCGAGAGCTCGTCCGCATCGCGCACCCAGCGGCCCTCCGCATCGCGGTAGCGAAAGCGGTCGCCCTGCTTCAGGCGCCGGATGCCCGGCATGTCCGGATTCACGTAGACCAGGCCATTGGCGATCGGCGTCGGCTTCGAAGGCGGTGTGGGCGACGAGAGCGGTGTGGAGCGGGCCGGCATGTGGTTCGGGTGGTGACTGTACCCAGCGCTTGTGCCTGCACCGGCCATTGCTTCCTGTAGGACGCCGCAATCGACGCTGGTGCGATGGAGGCTCTTTGTTCCCGTGCGTCAGGGCCGCACCGGCTGCAGGTGCCACGTCACGTTGAAGTCGAACGGCGTCCAGCGGCTCACCGTGACACCCGCGCGCCGCAGGCCGCGGCCGGTCCAGGTGTTGCAGGTCTCGAAGAGGTGATAGCCGCCTTCGGCTTCATAGAAGGCGTCGTCGTTGCCGTAGTGCGCGCCCGCAATGGGCACCGCGCGGCCCGAGGGCAGCGAGGTGCGCACGTAGTCCACGAGCTGCGTGTACTGCGCCTGCGAGAGCGGCAGTTGGTAGGCGCCGTGCCGCAGCTGCGCGCGGCGCAGGTAGGTCACGTGCAGCAGCGCACGGTTGCCGCCAGACAGCGCACCGAAGGCGCGCGCGGCCGTCAGGTCGGCCCAGGTGGGCGTGTGCAGGTAGAACTCGCGGTCGCCCCAGCCGATGGCGATGAATTCCGCATCGGGCGGCACGGCCTTGAAATGCGCGAACGGAAAGAGCTGCCGCCAGTCGATGGTCGCCGAGCGGATCGGGAACACCAGATCGGTGTGCAGGCCGTTGCTCAGCACCCAGGCCTCCACGGCGGGTGCCTCCGCGGGTGCTTGCGCCGAGGGTTTTGCATTGGCCGGCCAGAACACCATCGCGCAAGCCACGGCCGCATACAGGCATACCGCAACCGTGAACCCCAGCAGCGTGAATGCGAGACGCCGGAGCCAGCGTTTCATCACGGCTTCAGAAGAGCGAGGCCGTGGTCGAAGTCGACTCCACGGACGCGCGGGAGGCCGGGCTGCTGGCGGCCGGTGCCAGCGCCTCCGGGCTTCCCGCCTTCGCGAGCGCGCCCACGCGCACGCCCAGCAGCCGCAGCGGCCGCTCGAGCGGCACGCGCTTCAGGCACAGCCCGCCGATCTGGCGAATCGTCTTGCCGTCGGCGGTGAAGCGGTCGATGGTCTGGTCGCGCGTGGCAATCTTGAAATCGTCATAGCGCAGCTTGATGCCGATGGTCTTGCCCACGTAGCCCTTGCGCTGCAGGTCTTCGGCCAGCTTCTCGCACAGGTGGGTGAAGATGGCGCCAAGCTCGGCGCGGTCGCGCACGGCATGCAGGTCGCGGTCGAAGGTGGTCTCGCGGCTCATCGACACGGGCTCGCTTTCGGTCACCACCGGCCGGTCGTCGCGGCCCCAGGCCACCTCGTGCATCCACGCGCCCGTGGATTTGCCGAAATTCTGGATCAGCCAGTCGCGGTCGCGCGCCGCGAGTTCGCCCACCGTCTCGATGCCGAAGCGCTTGAGCTTCTCGTCGGCCTTGGGCCCGATGCCGTTCACCTTGCGGCAGGGCAGCGGCCAGATGCGGGTCTGCAGGTCGTTCTCGTAGACCACCGAGATGCCGTTGGGCTTGTTGAACTCGCTCGCCATCTTGGCGATGAGCTTGTTGGGCGCCACGCCGATCGAGCAGGTGAGGCCGGTGGCGTCGAAGATCGCTTTTTGAATCAGCCGCGCCAGCGAGCGCCCGCCTTCGCGCTGGCCGCCCGGCACGTCGGTGAAGTCGATGTACACCTCGTCCACGCCGCGGTCTTCCATCAGCGGCGCGATCTCCCTGATCATCTGCTTGAAGGCGCGCGAATACTTGCGGATCTCGTCGAAATCCACCGGCAGGATGATGGCCTGCGGGCAGAGCTTGGCGGCCTTCATGAGCCCCATGGCCGAGCCCACGCCGAACTGCCGCGCCGGGTAGGTGGCGGTGGTGATCACGCCGCGGCCCACGTAGTCTCGTAGGCGCGGAAAGGCGTCGACCGGAATGTCGGCCAGCGTGCCGCCTTCGGGCACATGGCGGATCGCCTCGTCCACGCTGCGCCGCCCGCCGCCGATCACCACCGGCAAGCCCTTGAGCTGCGGATAGCGAAGCAGTTCGACCGACGCGAAGAAGGCGTCCATGTCGAGGTGGGCGATGCGGCGGATCGGAGGCTTGGTCACGGGCTGGGAACTCACGGCTGCGATTGTCTCGCGGCCGGGCTGTGTCCGCCCGCGCGGGGCACGCATGCCAGAATGCGGCGGACCGCGGTTTTTGACCGTCCGATGGCAATTGCGACATGGGAAGGAAGGGGATCTGGCATGGATGACGAAGTCGAAGGATTGAGCATCGCGCTGACGCCGGTGCAGATGGCGGCGGTGCTGGGCGGGCAGGACGTGCCCGAATCCGCGAGCCTGAGCAACCGGCTCTGGGGGACCGTCGGGCTGGTGGGCGGGGTGGTGGAACTGGTCGGCGCCGGCGTGCTCTGCCTGGCGCCCGAGCCCACCATGGTGACCAAGGCCGGCTGCGTGGTGCTGGGCGTGCACGGCTACGATACCTTGGCAACCTCGAGCCGCCAGGTCTGGACCGGCACCCCGCAGCGTACGGCTACCGCCGTCACTGCCAGCGCGGCGGCCGAGGCGCTGGGCGCCTCGCGCGAAACGGCCGACGGCATCGGCCTTGCGGTGGATGTGGCGGTGCCGCTGGTCGTGGCTTCCGGGCTGGTCGCCGCGCGCGTGATCGCGGTGCGCGCCAGCAGGTTTCGCCTGGAGCCAGTCAATCTGCGGCTGCATGAAGGACCGCCAGGCACAAAGATCGGCGGCCACGCGATCCGGGAACATGTCGGCAAGACCGAGGCGGAACTTTTCCAGAGGTTGGCGAACAAGCCGTCGCTGCCCAAAGTGTCGTCGTTCCACAATCTCGACGTCGCAGAGCGCGCCATCAGCGCCACTGTTCGTGCCAACGCCAGAGCCATCAGGGCGTGGTCGCGTTCGGCCGCCGTGGGCTCCAAGCCCGTGGCGTTCGACCACAACGTGGGCAGCGTGGTGGGCATCGGCGTGCAGCGGGGCGCCACCACCGTCAGCCAGCTGACCAACGTGCGCGTGATCCTGAACATGAAGAGCTACAACGGAATGCCGTACTACATCCTCACGGCGCACCCCTTCTGAAACCAGCAGCCGGATTGCCATGAAGCGCTACGAACTCATCGACAACCTCACCAAGGTTTACTTCGGCCAGGATTACGAATACTTCGGCGAGACCGGTGCCGAAGTCATGGCCGAATACCGGAAGGCCTGCACGCCCGCCGAACTTGAGGCGTTGCGCGTCGAGATCGTCGATTTCATGCGCTCGCACCCGGACCTGGAAACCGACTTCCCGCGCCGGTTCGAGCGGCCAGCCCAGCCGGAGGACTTCGGAACCACCATACGCGAATTCCTGGACAGCGTGCTCGCCGCACTGAAATAGCGGCGGGCGCCCCATCCGATTGCCTTGGTGCGCGGTGCGGGCAATTTTCATCAGCGCAGATCGAGTGTCCCGGCCGGTTGCACCTCGCCGCCAAGCCACACATCCGGTCCAAGTTCTTTCGCCAGACAGGCCACGAGCTTCGCGGTGCGCTTGCGCAGCGGGGCAATGCGGGCCTGCAGACCGGCCCTGGGCAGTGCAACGGCTTGGCCGGGCTCATCGTCGGAATCGGGGTTGCTCTCCCGGATGTAGAGCGTGCCGTTGCAGGCCCAGACCTCCACCGCCCACCCTTGGTCCTGGTCGTCGTAGACCATGCCTTGGTCATTCCCGGCCACGGCGGCCAGGAAATGGTCCATTGCGGCGAAGGTGTCGTACCAGGGGAACGACAGGTGAACGTCCGCCTCCTCGTTGTCGAGCCGCAGATCCATCCAGAAATACTGGCGCACCTGATGGAGTTTCAGCGCGTGCTGCTGGGCCAGCGTGGCCACCCGGCCGTAATACGCGGCAAGTTCCGCCTCGTGCCCAATGGCCTCGGAGGTGCGCGCCAGCAGGCGCGAAGCGCGCGGGAATTCCGGCAAGGCGAGCGGCTCGGGCTGATGGCCCGGCGCGGGACGAAATTCGTCCCACAAAAGAAACGCGATCTCCGGCTCCAGCGAGTTGATCAGCTTGGCATGGGCGAACCAGGGTTCCACTTGCGTGCTCCTCTGAATGGTCGAGCCTACGAACGTCAGCTCTCCATGATGATGCGAACGGGGCTTTCGGCGAGACCGCCCTGCGCTCAGCGCGTCTCCACCGTCGTCAGCAGCGGCGAGTCGAACATCGCCACTGGCGAGATCACGGGCTCGTCCATCGGCACCTTGTCGCCGTAGCGCTCGCGCATCTTGGCGCGCACCGCGGGGTCGTCCAGGTTGAAGCTGCGAATCTTCTGCAGTTCGCCGATGCGCACGCCTTCTTCATGATCCGGGGCATTGTGACAAGGCTTGCCTGTTGCGCCCGCTGGGGTCATCATCCGCGCCATGCAAACCGTCGCTTCCATTCTGTGGCGCAGGCTCGATGCACCGGGCCATGACGCCTGCCGGCTCGAGCGCAACGCGACCGCGTGGCAGCTCGACGGAGCTGCCGTGTTCCGCCTCGAGGACCACCGTATCGCGCAACTGCACTACCGTGTTCGCTGCGACCAGCACTGGCACACGCAGTGGGGCACGGTGCGCGGCTGGATCGGCGGCAGCGCTATCGACCTGTCCATTGCTCGCGATGCGCGCGGCCACTGGAAGCTCAACGACGAGGCCGTGCCGGACCTGTCGCATTGCGTCGACCTCGACCTGGGCTTCACCCCCGCCACCAACCTGCTGCAGCTGCGCCGGCTCAATCTTGCCAAGGGCGAAGGCGCCGATGCGCCGGCCGCCTGGGTCGATATTGACGGCGGCGTGCTCAGCGAACTGATGCAGCACTACGAGCGGACCGCAGACGACACGTACGCCTACGAGGCCAAGCGCTTCGACTATGCGGCGACACTGCGCGTCACGGCGGACAGCTTCGTGCGTGACTATCCGGGCCTTTGGATCGCCGAGGCGTAGCGCCTCGGTCGAACTGGTGCCTGGCTTCGTCTCCGCATCGGGGGCCGCCATGGCGCTGGAACCCGGAGCAGGACATTGACATCATTGATGAGTCACGGCAAACCACTTCTTCGCACCTTCGCTTTCGCGCTGCTCGGCACCCTGGCCCCGCTGGCGGCCCAGGCCGCCGCCTGGGGGCCCAAGCCCACGGCCTGTCCGGCGCCGGTGCCCGAGGCCACGCGCTGCTATACCGGCGAAGACGGCACGGGCGCCTTCTACTGGATCGCGATCCCCAAGGATTGGAACCGCGTGCTCGTGATGCACGCCCATGGCGGTCCCGAGACCGGTCCGCCCAAGCTGTCGCGAAGCGAGGAAGACCTGAAGCGCTGGGCCGTCACCGTGAAAGCCGGCTACGCATGGGCCGGCTCCACCTACCGGCGCGGCGGCTATGGCGTGACCATGGCCGCGGAGGACACCGAGCGCCTGCGCCGCATCTTCGTGCAGCGCTTCGGCCCACCGCGCCGCACGCTGCTGCATGGCCAGAGCTACGGCGCGGGCGTGGCCGCAAAGGCCGCTGAACTCCATGCGCCGGCGGGCGATGCGAAGAGCCCGTACGACGGCCTGCTGCTCACCAGCGGCGTGCTCGGCGGGGGCAACAGTGCCTACGATTTCCGGCTCGACCTGCGCGTGGTCTACCAGTACGTGTGCCGCAACCATCCAAAGCCCGACGAGCCGCAATACCCCTTGTGGCAGGGCCTCCCCATGGATTCGCAGCTCACGCGCGCCGAACTGGCTGCACGCGTCAAGGAGTGCACCGGTGTCGGCCTGCCCGCCGCGCAGCGCACGCCGGAGCAGGCGGCGCGGCTCAAGACCATCCTGTCGGTGGTGAAGATCCAGGAGCGCTCGCTGCAGGGCCACCTGAACTGGGCCACCTGGCTGTTCCAGGACCTGGTGCAGCAGCGCCTGGGCGGACGCAATCCCTTCGGCAACATCGGCGTGGTCTATCAGGGCTCGGCGGACGATGCGACGCTCAACGCCGGCGTGGCGCGCTATGCCGCCGATCCGCAGGCCAAGGGCGCGCTCGCCGCCGACAGCCAGCCCACCGGCCGCACCGCGCTGCCCACCGTGGCCCTGCACGCCATCGACGACCCCACGGCTTTCGTCGAACTCGAGAACGCCTACCGGCGCATTCGCGATGCTGCGGGCACGGGTGGCACCCTGGTGCAAAGCTTCAGCGCCGAGCGCGAGCACAGCTACCTGAGCGATTCGGAATACCCGGCGCTCTTCGATGCATTGATGGACTGGATCGACAAGGGCGAAAAACCCACGCCCGCGAGCCTGGCGCAACGTTGCGCGGCGCTGATGCCGCGCTACGACACCGACGGCAAGAACGGCTGCCACATCAAGCCCGAGTGGCAGGCGCCCGCGCTCGAAACCCGCGTGCCTGCGCGGGCTCCCTGATTTTCCCCCGGGCCTAGAACGTGCCCGGCAGCAGGATGCTCGAATCCACGTTCTCGATATCGGTGCGACCGCAGAAGGCCATGGTGATGTCGAGTTCCTTGTGGATGATCTGCAGCGCGCGCGTCACGCCCGCCTGGCCGTAGGCGCCCAGGCCGTACAGAAAGCTGCGGCCGATGAGCGTGCCGCGGGCGCCGAGCGCGCGGGCCTTGAGCACGTCCTGGCCGCTGCGGATGCCGCCGTCCATCCACACCTCGATCTCGCTGCCCACGGCATCGACGATGGCGGGCAGCGCCGCGATGGAAGAGGGCGCGCCGTCGAGCTGGCGGCCGCCGTGGTTGGAGACGATGAGCGCATCGGCACCGCTCGCGGCGGCAAGGCGCGCATCTTCCACGTCCATGATGCCCTTGAGGATCAGCTTGCCGCCCCAGCGCTTCTTGATCCATTCGACGTCGGCCCAGCTCAGTGCCGGGTCGAACTGCTCGGCCGTCCACGACGCGAGCGACGACAGGTCCTTCACGCCCTTGGCATGGCCCGCGATGTTGCCGAAGGTGCGGCGCCTGGTGCCCAGCATGCCCATGCACCAGTGCGGCTTGGTCGCCAGGTTGATCATGTTGGCGATGGTCGGCTTGGGCGGCGTCGAGAGGCCGTTCTTGATGTCCTTGTGGCGCTGGCCGAGGATCTGCAGGTCGAGCGTGAGCTGCAGCGCCGACACGTTCGCGGCGCGCGCGCGTTCGATCAGCCGCTCGATGAAGTCGCGGTCCTTCATGACGTAGAGCTGGAACCAGAACGGATGCCGGCCGGTGTGCTCGGCAATATCCTCCAGCGAGCAGATGCTCATGGTCGACAGGGTGAACGGAATGCCGAAGGCCTTGGCCGCGCGCGCGCCCAGGATCTCGCCGTCTGCGTGCTGCATGCCGGTGAGCCCGGTGGGTGCAATGGCCACCGGCATGGCCACGTCCTGGCCGATCATGGTGGTGCGCGTGGAGCGGCCTTCCATGTTCACGGCCACGCGCTGGCGCAGCTTGATCTTTTGAAAGTCGCTCTCGTTGGCGCGGTAGGTGCTCTCGGTCCACGCGCCGGAGTCGGCGTAGTCGTAGAACATTCTCGGCACGCGCCGCTTGGCGACCACCCGCAGGTCTTCGATGCAGGTGATCTTGGAAAGGTCTGGCACGAGGCGGTCTCCTGAGGGGTCTTCGGTTGTTCGTTTTTTTGCGAAGGCCCGCCATTATGGGCAGGCCCGCAGCGGCCCGAGTGTGATGCGCGCGGCCACGGCCGATATGAAAATTACCCGGTCCGCGGCTGAAAAGAATTCAGTTCAGTTCAATCGCGCAGCGCCTGGCGCAGCCATTCGGCGAAGGTCGCGCACTCCCACCGCTCCATGGCGCCCGGCCGCCAGCAGATGAAGTAGGCGTTGGGCGAGGGCACGCTGCGTGGCGAAAGCCGCACGAGGCGGCCGCTGTCGAGCCACGCGCTGCCGAGCTTCAGGTGCATGAGCACCACGCCGAAGTCTTCGGCCGCCGCGTCGAGCGCCAGGCCCAGGTCGTTGAACTGGTGGCCCGTGGCCGGCTCGGGCAGGCCGATGCCGCAGGCCTTGAACCAGGTGCGCCAGGATTCCAGCGGCGTACGCAGCAACTGGGCGCGCGAGATTTCCGCATCGGTGGCAAAGCCGTCGAAGGGGCCGTGCCGCTCCAGGTAGGCCGGGCTGCACACGGGCGAGACCTCGTCGGCCAGCAGCTGGAAAAACTCCCGGTCGTGAAAGGGCCCGGTGCCAAAGCGCAGCTCGATATCGGCCTCTTCGGCCGTCATGTTGCGCACCGGCGTGGTCACCTGCAGCATCAGTTCGATGTTGGGATAGGCATCGCGGAACACGGCCAGCCGGGGCAGCAGCATCTGGCGCGAGAAGGTGGGCGTCACGGCCACGCGCAGCCGCCGCACCTGCGATGCGGGCTCTCGCCCGGGCACCTGCTGCAGCGCCGCAATGGCCTCGCGCACGCGGGCCAGGTAGGCCACGCCATCGGCGCTCAGGCTGAAGTCGTTGCCCACGAAGAACTTGAGTTCGAGCAGCGTTTCAAGCTGGCGGATGCGGTGGCTCACGGCACTGGGCGTCACGCTGAGCTCTTCCGCCGCCAGGTTCACGCTGCGCAGCCGTGCCACGGCCTCGAAAGCCTGCAGGCCCTGGGTCGAGGGGAGTCGCGTTGAAGCCATGTGTCGTTCCGGGCTGGATCTTATCGGGGCACTGCGGGGTGTGACGCGGCGGCCAATGCCTGGAGAAGGCGCCGCAAGTCGTCGATGGCTTCGCGCGCCAGGGCCGCGTCGCCCATCTGCGCCTTGACGATGGCGCCGTCCACGCCGAGCGCGGCGGCCTGTGCAAGCGCCATGCGCGAGGGTGATTCCGCGGGCAAAAGGCCCGCGATGACTTCCACCATCTCGCGCTTGTGTTCGCGCGCACGCTGCGCTGCACCTTCGACGCTGCCGCCCACCTCGGCCACCGCGTTGATGAAGGCGCAGCCACGAAACACCGGGTCGGCGAACCATTCGGCCATCACGTCGGCGAGCAGAAGCAAGGCCCCGGCATCGCCGGCCCGTTCGTGCGCGCCGCGGCGTCCCAGTGCGTCGACGAACCAGGCCATCCACCGCGCGTGGCGATGGTCGAGAAATTCGCGCACCAGGTCGTCCTTCGACGGGAAGTGCCGGTAGAAGGTGACCTTGGTCACGCCCGATTCGGCAATGACGCGGTCGATGCCGGTGGCGCGGATGCCGTCTGCATAGAAGAGGTCGTGCGCCGTGTGCAGGATGCGCTCGCGTGCGGGCAGTGCGGAGATGTCCATGGCGCTATTGTAGGCATGTAGACAGATCTGTCTACATGTGGCACATTGCGGGCTCGCACCGCTCCTTCATCCACTCCGCTTCAACGAAAGACGCTCATGGAATCCCGCCCGCCGCTGCCTCCCTTCACCCTCGAAAGCGCCACGAAGAAAGTCCAGGCCGCCGAAGACGCCTGGAACACGCGCGACCCGGTTCGCGTGAGCCTGGCCTACACGCCCGATACCGAGTGGCGCAACCGCGCCGACTTCGTCAACGGCCGCGAGCAGGTGGTCGAATTTCTCACCCGCAAGTGGGAGCGCGAGCACGACTACCGCCTGAAGAAGCAGCTCTGGGCCTTCATGGACAACCGCATCGCGGTGCGCTTCGAATACGAATGGCACGACGAGGCCGGGCAGTGGTTTCGAAGCCATGGCAACGAGAACTGGGAATTCGCCGAGAACGGGTTGATGCAAAAGCGCTTTGCGAGCATCAACGACCAGCCCATCGAGGAGTCCGAGCGCAAGTTCCGCTGGGAGCGCTGATCGGCCCTGTCCTTCTTCA
Organism: Variovorax palleresanus; assembly: GCF_051144945.1. Classification (NCBI taxonomy): domain Bacteria; kingdom Pseudomonadati; phylum Pseudomonadota; class Betaproteobacteria; order Burkholderiales; family Comamonadaceae; genus Variovorax; species Variovorax palleresanus. Next base: position 3,941,106 of record NZ_JBJNVP010000002.1, read on the forward strand.
GGAACATTTGTTGCTTGCTTTTGGTGCATGGAAACGCCCGTACTGAACCCCACCGCCAGCCACCCGCTCTGGCAGCACCAATTGGGGCTGCTGCTGGAGTCCACCGGCGAGGGCATCTTCGGCGTCGACCTCGACGGGCACTGCATGTTCATCAACCGGGCCGGGGCAGAGATGCTGGGCCACGAGGCGCGCGACGTGATCGGGAGCAACATGCACGAGCTCACACACCACTCGCACCCGGACGGTTCGCACTACGCCGACACGGACTGTCCCATCTTCAATGCCTTTCGCCGCGGCCTGCCGTGCCGCATCGACACCGAGGTGTTCTGGCGCCGCGACGGCAGCGCCTTTGCGGTGGAGTATTCGAGCCATCCGATCATGGACGGCGCGCAGGTGCGCGGCGCCGTCATCACCTTTGTCGACATCACCGAGCGCCGCCGCCAGGCTGAGGCGCTGCAGCAGGCCAAGGACGAACTCGGCCTGCGCGTGCAGGAGCGCACGCGCGAACTCAGCGATGCGCTGGTGCAATTGCGCGAGCTCTCGGCCTGGCTCGACAAGGTGCGCGAAGACGAACGCACGCGCATCGCGCGCGAGGTGCACGACGAACTCGGCAGCCTGCTGGTGGCGCTCAAGATGGACGTCAACTGGATCGGCAAGCGCCTGGGCGAGCAGCAGGAGCGCGCACCCGATGCCGCGCAGGCCATGCGCGACCAGATGCGCGGCAAGTGCGGCAACATGAGTCAGCTGATCGAGCGCGCGGTCGACAACGTGGGCCGCATCATCACCGACCTGCGCCCCAGCATCCTCGACCACCAGGGCCTGTGGGCGGCGCTCGAATGGCAGGCGCACGAGTTCGTGCAGTCTGCTGAACTGGCGCTGCAATGGCACTTCGACGTGCCTGCGGGCGTGGAGCTGCCCGAGCCTGCGGCCATTGCGGTGTTCCGGATCTTCCAGGAAATGCTCAGCAACGTCGGGCGCCATGCGAAGGCGCGCAGCCTCGACATCCGCGTCGGCGTGGAACAGCGGCAACTGAACATCAGCGTGCGCGACGACGGCATTGGCGCACCGGCAGAGGCCTTCGAAGCGGCCACCTCCTATGGCGTATTGGGCATGCGCGAGCGCGCGCGCCACTTCGGCGGGCGCATCGACATCCACAGCCAGGTGGGCGAGGGCAGCACCTTCCGCCTGCAACTGCCGCTTCCGCTGCCGGTGTAGGCTTGGCGGCATGAACGAGATCCGCGTGCTCATCGGCGACGACCACCGCATCGTGCGCGAGGGCCTGAAGCAGATGCTGGGCGATTTGTCGAACGGACTGCCCTCGATGGCCGTTCGCGCGGAAGCGCAGACCGGCCCCGAGGTGCTGGCCGCCGTGCAGGAACTCGGCGGCCCCGAGGGCCTCGACGTGGTGCTGCTCGACATCGCGCTGCCGGGGCGCGACGGCCTCGACGTATTGCAGGCCCTGCGGAAAGACTGGCCCACGCTGCCGGTGCTGATGCTCAGCACCTATCCCGAGAAGCAGTACGCGGTGCGCTGCATCAAGCTTGGCGCTTCGGGCTACCTGAACAAGAGCGCCGATGCCGACGACATGGTGAGCGCCGTGCGCAAGGTGGCGGCGGGCGGCCTTTATGTATCGGCGGCCACGGCGGAAGCGCTGGCGGCCGCAGTGGGCCGCAACGTGGGGCAGGGACCCGAACAGCTCTCGCATCGCGAACACCAGGTGTACCGGCTGCTCAGCGCCGGGCACAGCGTGAGCGAAATTGGTGCGCAGCTGGGCCTGGCGCCCAACACGGTCAGCACCTACCGCGCCCGCATCCTCGAAAAGACCGGCACCAAGAACGACGTGGAGCTCGCGCTGTATGCCGAGCGCCACGGCAAAGCGGCGCCCGCAGCATGAAAACGAAGCCGGCGGGCATCGCCTTGTAGTGCCAGCCCTACAAGGCCTCGACAAGCGCGGCACGATCTGCGGTCGGCAAGCCTTTGGGCCTCGCTTTCGGCCCGGCCCTTGCATCGTGCAAGCATCTTTTCACCGAGGTGCACCACCATGTCCAGCCCATCCGATTCGACCGCCTGCGATCTCTACGATGCCGACCGGCCACTGAACATGCGATGCGCCTGCGGCCGCAGCCACGGCCGCGGCGCCGACATCGAGGTGAGCCCCGACGACAAGCTCGAGGCCAGCCTCATGAAGGCGCTGTTTCCGGTCGACAGCGTGCGCCGCAACTTCCTGCGCGCCGTGGGTGCCAACACCGCGCGCGCCGCCATTGCTTCCGTGCTGCCGCTGGGCGCGCTGCAGGCCATGGCGCAAGACAAGGCGCCGCTCGAAAAGACCAACCTCAAGATCGGCTTCATTCCGATCACCTGCGCCACGCCGCTCATCATGGCGCACCCGCTGGGCTTCTATCAGAAGCAGGGGCTCAACGTCGACGTGGTCAAGACGGCAGGATGGGCGCTCATCCGCGACAAGATGCTCAACAAGGAATACGACGCCACGCATTTCCTGTCGCCCATGCCGCTGGCCATTTCGATGGGGGCCGGCTCCAACCAGGTGCCGATGAATGTCGCGACCATCCAGAACACCAACGGCCAGGCGATCACGCTGGCCAACAAGCACAAGGACAAGCGCGACCCGAAGATGTGGAAGGGCATGAAGTTTGCCGTTCCCTTCGAGTACAGCATGCACAACTTCCTGCTGCGCTACTACGTGGCCGAGGCGGGCCTGAACCCCGACACCGACATCCAGATCCGCGTGGTGCCACCGCCCGAGATGGTGGCCAACCTGCGCGCCGGCAACATCGACGGCTATCTGGGCCCCGACCCGTTCAACCAGCGCGCCGTGTTCGAGGAAATCGGCTTCCTGCACCTCTTGACCCGCGACCTCTGGGACGGCCACCCCTGCTGCGCCTTCGGCAGCTCGACCGAATTCATCCAGAAGAACCCCAACACCTTCGCGGCGCTGGTTCGCTCGGTGCTCACCGCATCGGCCATGGCGCGCGACCCGAAGAACCGCGAGCTGATCGCCAAGGTAATTGCGCCGGCGCAGTACCTGAACCAGCCCGAGACCGTGATCAGCCAGGTGCTGACCGGCAAGTTCGCGGACGGACTCGGCAACATCCGCACGGTGCCCAACCGCGCCGACTTCGATCCGATTCCCTGGCAGTCGATGGCCGTCTGGATGCTCACGCAGATGAAGCGCTGGGGCTACGTGAAGGGCGACGTCGACTACAAGCAGATCGCGGAGAAGGTGTTCCTGCTGACCGATGCCAAGAAGCAGATGAAGGCGCTGGGCCAGCCGGTGCCCGAGGGGGCATACCCCAAGTTCACCATCATGGGCAAGGTGTTCGACCCTGCGAAGCCGGACGACTACGTCAAGAGCTTTGCGATCAGCAAGCTGGCGGCCTGACACGCCATGCGCAAGAACCTCACGCTCAAGGCGGCGCTGCTGTCGGTGCTGCTGCTCGGCCTGGTGCTGGCCGTGTGGCAGCTCGCCACCCTGCCGGCTGCCGGCACCACGGCCGCCGCCGGCATGACCGCCGAGCAGATCGAATACCAGAAGATGCTCGGCAAGGACCCGGGCCAGGTGAAGAGCTCGGGCTTTCCGTCGCCGGCCGAGATGGGCGGGGCGGCCTGGCGGCACCTGTCCGATCCGTTCTACGACAACGGCCCGAACGACAAGGGCATCGCGATCCAGCTTGCCTGGTCGCTCGGCCGCGTGGCGCTGGGCTTCCTGCTGGCCTGCGCGGTGGCGGTGCCGCTCGGCTTCGTCATCGGCATGTCGCCGCTGCTGCACAAGGCCTTCGATCCCTTCATCCAGGTGCTCAAGCCGATCTCGCCGCTGGCGTGGATGCCGCTCGCGCTCTACACCATCAAGGATTCGTCGGTCAGCGGCATCTTCGTGATCTTCATCTGCTCGGTGTGGCCGATGCTGCTCAACACCGCCTTCGGGGTGGCCTCGGTCAAGCGCGAATGGCTCAACGTGGCCAGCACGCTCGAAGTGAAGCCGCTGCGCCGCGCGTTCCGCGTGATATTGCCGGCGGCCGCGCCCACCATCCTCACGGGCATGCGCATCAGCATGAGCATCGCGTGGCTCGTCATCGTGGCGGCCGAGATGCTGGTGGGCGGCACCGGCATCGGCTACTTCGTGTGGAACGAATGGAACAACCTCTCGCTCACCAACGTGATCTTCGCGATCCTGGTGATCGGCGTCGTCGGCATGCTGCTCGACCAGGCCTTTGCCGGGCTGCAGAGAAAGGTCACCTATGTGGAGTGATCGATTGGCACAAGGCGCTCTCATGACACCTGTTCCCGCCCCTTTGCCCGCCGCCGGCGGCTTCCTGCGCATCGAGCGGCTGGCCAAGGCCTTCGCGCCCGCGCGGCCGGTGTTCGCCGACGTGTCGTTCACGCTCGACCGCGGCGAGTTCGTCTGCATCATCGGCCACTCGGGCTGCGGCAAGACCACCATCCTCAACGTGCTGGCCGGCCTCGACGAAGCGAGCGCGGGCCACGTGTTCATGGACGGCCGCGAGGTGTCCGGCCCGAGCCTGGAACGCGGCGTGGTGTTCCAGAGCCATGCGCTCATGCCATGGCTCACGGTGCGCAGGAACATCGCGTTCGCGGTGGTCTCGCGCTGGCCCGACTGGTCGGCCGCTCAGGTCAACACGCAGGTGGAACGCTTCGTGGACATGGTGGGCCTGCAGGCGGCCATCGACAAGAAGCCCTCGCAGCTTTCGGGCGGCATGAAGCAGCGCGTGGGCATTGCGCGCGCCTTTGCCATACAGCCCAAGATGCTGCTGCTCGACGAGCCCTTTGGCGCGCTCGACGCGCTCACGCGCGGCACCATCCAGGACGAGCTCATGGCCATCGTGCGCCGGACGCAGCAGACCGTTTTCATGATCACGCACGACGTGGACGAAGCCATCCTGCTGGCCGACCGCATCCTGCTGATGACCAACGGCGTCGACCAGCCGGGTGGCGGCTGGCGGCCCGGCAACATCGCCGAGACCGTGGTCAACCCGCTGCCGCGCGAGCGCACGCGGGCTTCGCTGCACCACCTCGATGGCTACTACGCGCTGCGCAACCACATCGTCGATTTTCTTGTCACGCGCGCCAAGGCGTCGTGATTCCCACCTCATTCATTCATCCAACTCATCAGGAGCCAACCCGCATGAACCGCAACGACGTTACCGAGAAGATCATCACCGTGAAGGTGTCCAAGGGCATCCAGTGGGCCGACGTGGCCAGGAAGGTGGGCCTCTCGAAAGAGTGGACCACCGCCGCATGCCTCGGCCAGATGACGCTCGACGACAAGCAGGCCAAGATCATCGGCAAGATCTTCGGCCTCACCGTCGAAGAGCAGAAGTGGCTCCAGGTGGTGCCCTACAAGGGTTCGCTGCCCACGCCCGTGCCGACCGATCCGCTCATCTACCGCTGGTACGAGGTGGTGAGCGTGTACGGCACCACCATCAAGGAACTGATCCATGAAGAATTCGGCGACGGCATCATGAGCGCCATCGATTTCAGCATGGACATCCAGCGCCAGGCCGACCCGAAGGGCGACCGCGTCAATGTGGTGCTCTCGGGCAAGTTCCTGCCTTACAAGACCTACTGATAAGACCTACTGACGCGGCCCCTCAGAACGCGTGCTCGGCCGGCCGCGGGCGCCATGCCGTGCGCCGGGGCGCCGAGATGCTGCTGCCTTCGATGGCGCCCGCAATCGAGCGGGCCACGGCCTCCACCGGCACCGCGATGCGCCGCCGCGTGACCATGCGCTCGAACGAGCTGCAGGCCGCGATGCGATCGGCCAGCGTGCGGTCCGCCTCGCTCACGTCGGGGCGTACCACCGTCACGCGCACGCGGCCCGCATGCTCCTGCCGCAACCCTTCCGAAATGGCGTCGACTGCGTACTGCGTGCCGCAATACACCGCTGAATTCGGCGACACGCCATGCGCGGGCACCGGCGCCACGTTGACGATGTGGCCCCAGCCCTGCTCCTGCATCGTCGGCAGTACCGCCGCAATGCCCAGCAGCACGCCACGCAGGTTCACGTCGATCATCAGTTCCCACTCGTCGACCTTGCGTGACCACAGCGGCGAGAGCGGCATCACGCCCGCCGCGTTCACCAGCACGTCGATGCGGTCGTGCGTCTCGAGTGCGAACTCGGCAAAGGCTTCCACGTCGGGCCGATAGGTGACGTCGAGCCGCTGGAAGCTCGCCGTTCCACCGGCGGCCGTGATGTCGTGGGCCAGTGCCTCGAGCCGCTCCGTGCGGCGCGCGCCGAGCACCACCTTGGCGCCGCGACGTGCCAAGAGCCGCGCGGCCGCCTCGCCGATGCCACCGCTCGCGCCCGTGATGAGGACGACTTTTTCCTGGATTGCGCTCATGAGAAACTCCTCGTGCGGGTTGGTGTGAACCATGGCGCAACGCTGCGCCGGGCATGGAGGCAAGTCTCGCGCGGATGGTGCTTCGGGCGTTATCCGGATCGAACAAGGTTCTTGCCTGATCCTGCAGAAGTGGTGCCCGCCGCGGCCGGCCGGGTGTCATACGCTTTCTGGCAGATGGCCGCGTGCGCGCGCAGCCGCGACACTCCGGGCATGGATACCGCACCGCCCCCATTCCCTTTCGAGATCCAACTCTTCGACACGCCGACCGGAGCCGCGCGCGCGGCGCTCGAAGCCGTGCTCATCGAGTCCATCGAACGGCGCAAGGAGTTCGGCGGCATGATCTGCCAGTGGGGCACCAAATACTTCGCCATGCCCCCACGCGAGGGAGACACCAACACCGTCGACGTGGGCCACCGCGGTGGCAACAAGGGCTGCCCCGAAGGCACCAGCGCCGTGGCTTACTACCACACGCACCCCGCGGTCAAAGGCGCCGGCTTCAAGATGGAGCCCAACAAGTTCTCACCGGAAGACCGGGGCGTGGCGGACGATTTCGGAATCGATGCCTATGTCGGCAGCGTGTCGGGCCTGTTCCTCAAATACGACCACAGGACGAAGAAGACCGCAGTCGCGGGGCCGAGGCTGAAGAACTGCCGGGATGAAATGATCCTGCGCGATCCGCCCAAGGTCACGCCCAGATCGAGGACGCGTGCACGGCTGAACGCCACGTAGCCGCAACCGAAAACCCACTGCCGCCGGTCAATAGGGCGGAGCCTTCTGCGCCCGCTGCGTGCGCGCGGCTTCGGTCCACCAGGCCAGGTCGTCGGCGAATCGGCCGAACGAGCGCTCGAGCGATTCGCCCGGGCCGCCGGTGGGCTTGCCGTCCGTATCCAGCGTCTGCGAGATGGGGCCGACGGCCAGGGTGCTCGAGATGACGACCATTCCCATCTCGGACAGGATCGAATGCCACAAGGTGCCCGAGCGCACACCCGAAAAACGCCCCGCCGAATAGCTGGCCACAGCGGCGGGACGCCAGAACCATTCCTCCAGGAAGTGGTCGGTCAGGTTCTTCAAGCCGGGCTGCGGGCCCCAGTTGTATTCGCCGGTCACGAAGACGAAAGCATCGGCGCCGCGTATCTTCTGCGCCAGCGCTTCCATCGCCGCGGGCGCGGTACCTTTGGGATATTCCTTGTACATGCGGTCGAGCATCGGCAGGCCGACGGCCTGGGCGTCGATCAGTTCGGCCTCGGCGCCGCGCGCGGTGAGGCCGGCCACCACGTAGTCCGCCAGGCGAATGCCCATGCGGTCCGATCGATACGAGCCATAGAACACCAGGATCTTGTCAGCCATCTTCGCTCCGTTCGAGAGGCCGGGGGCGGCCACGCAGCGAAGGCTACAGCATCGAGGCCCTCCCTCATGGGTCATTTGGTAGCAGCTTCTTCCAGGCAGTCTGGCTACCATTCCCGTCCATGAAAAAGCCGCCGCCAGCCCTTTGCACCGTCGCCCCGATGCTCGCCCTGCTGCTGGCCGGCCAGGTCTTTGCCGCACCCGCCGCGCAGCCGTTCGACGTGGTCAGGAAGCCGGAGTCCGTCGACCCCGAATGGCGCGCCCGTCTGTGTGCGCTGCTGCCGCAGCCTTGCGATCCGCAGTCCCTTGGGTTGTACCGGCCGCGTGGCGCTGCCGCGGGCGACTACGCGGTGTTGTCCGACGAACCGCTGGCCATGGCGATGGTGCGCATCAAGCGCGGCGCAGATTCCAGAACCTGGCAGCTGGCTCGCCTGCATGACTTCAGCAGCTATGCCGCCGCGTTGAAGAAAGACGGCGCCGGCATGCCCGAGGCGCGTGTCTCGCTCGCGCCGGCCCTCTACCCGCTGGCCGAAGGGCAATGGGCCGTGGCCGTGCTCCAGACGGTGTCCGAGATGTATTCGGGCGGCGGCGCCTCGTTCACCAAGGCCGACTTCGTTCCGCTCGGCGAAAGCAAGGCCGCGTACGACGACATTCCCTTTTCCTGCTCGAAGATGGTCCGTGCCTGCTTCAGCGAAAAGGAATACAAGCAGTCGAAGCATTGCCACGACGAGAGCAGCGGCAGCCTGCGCATCGCCTATGGCGAACCTGCCCGGCCGGGCGAGCCCTACAACTGGCAATTCACGTGGCTGCAAAGCGACTGGCCGGCGCACACGCCCGCGAGCGCCGCGACCACCACGCGCCTGCATTTCGCCGCCAGGACCACCGAACGTGCGGGGTTCTGCGGCGGTCCGCAGTAGCGGCCGGGTGGCCGCTTTGCCCGGCGCGGCGCGCTTGCGTTTCTTCCCTCTTCTTCTTCAGTGCCGCGGAATCGTGACCGTGCCCACGTGCATGGTGCGCCCCGCGCCGATGCCGGCCATCACCAGCGCGATACCCAGCCCGATGAAGAGCCATGACGACGCGCGGAAGCTGCCGGTCCATCCGTGCAGCAGGCCGGCCATCAGCGGGCCGCAGGCCGCCACGACATAGCCCACGCCCTGTGCCATGCCCGAGAGGTGCGCCGCCACGTGCGAATCGGGCGAGCGCAGCACGATCAGCGTGAGCGCCAGCGCAAAGGTGCCGCCCTGCGCAATGCCCAGCAGCACGGCCCACAACCACACGCCGCCGAGCGGCGCGAACAGCATGGCCAGCATGGCGGCCACGGTGAGTGCGGCCAGCACCACCGCCAGCCCGCGCTGGTTGCGCAGCCTCACCGCCACGGCCGGAACCACGAGGCAGGTCACCACCTGCGTCATGACCGACAGCGACACCACGTAGCCCGCGGTCTCGCCGCCGAGCCCGCGTTCGCGCAGGATGGGCGCGAGCCAGCCCATCACGATGTACGCCAGGGCCGACTGCAGCCCCATGAAGAACGTGACCTGCCATGCCAGCCGATCGCGCCACAGCCCGCGCACGGTGAAGCCCGATTCGCTGGCCACCGGCCTGAGGGGCAGGGCCTGCGGCGCCCAGATCAGCGTGACGAGCAAGGCCGGCACCGCCCACATGGCGAGCGCATAGGTCCAGCTCCCGCCGAGCGCATGTTCGAGCGGCACCGTGAGGCCCGCGGCACTGGCCGCACCGCCGCATACCGCCATGGTGTAGAGGCCCATCATCAGCGCCGCCTGCCTGGCGAAGTCGCGCTTCACGAGGCCGGAGAGCAGCACGTTCGACACCGCGATGCCGCTGCCCGCGATGGCCGAGGCCAGGAACAGCAGCGGGATGTTGCCCGTGCCCCGCAGCAGCGTGCCCACCAGGATCAGCACCATGCAGGCGAGCAGCGTGCGCTCGGTGCCGAAGCGCCGGCCAAGGCCCGGCGCCAGCGGCGCGAACACGCCCAGGCAGACGATGGGCAGCGTGGTCAAGAGGCTCGCGGCGGTGGCGGAGAGGCCGGTGGCCGCGATGATCTCGGGCAGCACCACCGACAGGCTGGCGAACACCGGCCGCAGGTTGAATGCGATCAGCACCACGCTTGCGCCCAGCAGGATGCGCCGGCCCAGGCTGCCCGCCGGCGTGGCGCGCGGCGCGGGCATGCTGTCGGCCTCGGCGTCGATCAGCAGGTCGTCGGCCGCGCGGCCTGCCCCGATCGGCACTGCGCTCATCGGACGGGCGCCGCGTCCTGCGCCAGCGCGTCGATCATGGGCGACATGAAGGCACGCACCGCCTCCGCGGCGCGGTCGGGGTCGCGGCTTGCAATGGCTTCGACGATGGTGGTGTGCACGGCCGTGTCGGGTTCCGGCAGGCCGGTGTTCATCGTGCTCGCAATGGTCTCCTTGATGTAGCCGGCGATGAAGCGGCAGGTCTCGGCCAGCGCGAGATTGCCGGAGATGTCGACGATCGCCAGGTGAAAGGCCAGGTCGCGCTCGATGAAGCTCGCGCCGCCGTCCTTTGGGTCGGGCACGCCGCGCTTTTCGAGCAGGGTTTTCAGGTTGCGCAAGTCCTTGGCGGTGTGGCGCAGCGCTGCCAGGCGCGCGGCCTCGACCTCGAGCGCGCGCCGAACTTCGAACTGGTCTCGCAGGCTCGCGCGCCGCATCTTCTGCAAGCTGAGCGAAGGGTCGAAGCCGGAGCGCACGTAGGTGCCGGAGCCCTGCCGCACCTCGAGCAGGCCGCGCGAGACCAGCGTCTTGACCGCTTCGCGCACGGTGCCGCGGCTCACGCCGAGCAGCAGGGCCAGTTGCGGTTCGATGGGAATGCGCGAACCGACCGTCCACCGGCCGGCTGCGATCTCGGCGCGGATGCTGTCGGCGGCGCTGTCGGCCAGGGAGGTGCGGGGAGCTTGGAGGAGCATATGAATAAGAAAGGCCTAATTCATTGAATCATTTGACGAATTTTCGCGCAGATGGATTGTCGCAGTCGGCCGCAGGGGTTTGGGGACCGGCGCAGGGATGGGAGCTCCAGCCGGTGCGGTCGCTTTTCAGCCTCAGACACCGAGGCTTCTGCAAGTGCGATTTACACAATTGCCGCCAAACAGTGAACTATTCCCGGATCGGCAAAGCCTTGTTTACAAAGGTTAACCAATCTTGTCTTATCGTTCGAAAATGATACTAAAGGCCGCTGCGCTTATTGCGTGAGGGCTTCATTTGCGAAGCGGCGCGGCCGCCCAAAACGCCGATGAGAGCGTTCATTAAGAAAACAAACAGGGTTCCCGGAAGTCGAAATGAAGGATTTTTCTTTGTCGGATGTCCGGCTTTTCACCAAAGCCGCCCAGCTCGGAGGACTGACTCCGGCAGCCGACGTGCTGAACGTGCCCAAGGCGTCCGCATCGCGCCAGCTCCAGCGGCTGGAGGCGACGGTCGGACACCAGCTGCTGCATCGCGGCTCCACGCGCTTCGCGCTCACGGAGGAGGGCCGGGAGTTTCTGGTCGCGGCCCAGCATGTGCTGACCATCCTCGATGACGTCATGCTGAACCTATCCTCCGGCAGCGGTACGGTGGGCGGGCGGCTGCGCGTGGCGGTTCCTCACTACTACGGCAGGGAACTGCTCGGGGCGCATCTGCCCGATTTCATGGCCGCCTATCCGCAGCTCGAGGTCGTGGTCGAAACGGGCAATGACAGGGCCGATCTGTATCGCGACGAGGCCGATGTGGCCATCCGGCGCGGACGGGAAGGCTGCGACGAGATGGTGGCGCGCCATCTGAAGAACGAGCCGATGGTGCTGTGCGCCGCCCCCGATTACCTCGCAGCGCACCCCGTCCTCGAGGGGGTTCCCGATCTGGCGTCGCATGCCTTTCTGGTCACCGAGGGCGAGGGACGCAAAAAGGAAATCAGCCTTTCGACCGCGGGCAAGATCCACCGGGTGCGCGCGGGCAGCGTATTCCAATCCGACGATCTGGAATTGATCCTGAAATTGACAATAGCCGCCAAAGGCATCGGGCTGGTCCCTCTGGCGATCGCCCAACCGCACATCGACAGCGGACTTCTGGTTTCCGTGCTGCCGGCGATCAAATTGAAGCCGCAGGAAATCAATCTTGTCTATTTGCCGTCTCGCCGCAATTCTCCAAAGATCAAGGTTTTTGTCGATTACGTCTTGAATATCTTCAAGTTTTCTTGATACGGCAAGGACGATTGGCTCGCAACCGCTGAGCCAGGCATGGGCTTTTTTCCCATTTTTCTTTGCATCCCGTCGAACGCCGCGAGAGGGTTTTCGGTCGCTCGCGTATGGCCTTCCGAGGGGAAAGCGAGGCTCCCTCGGCCTCCGGTTGTCGAAACCGGAACTGTTGTTCCGAATGCACGGTTGTCGGTTTCGATTGGTACCAAAGTATCAGTTTTGAACTACACTTAGTAACCAAAAAGCGATAGTTGGTAACAGTTGATCGACTGACCGCGACAGAGAAATCGCAGCAGTCCAGAGGGCAGCGCCGCAGCGATGCAAATCGAAAAGGCGCTGATCGCTCATCCAAATGCCGGCGCTTGCAATGCCGGCGATTCCTCCCGCGGCCCGAGCCGCTTATTTCATGCCGGCATGCGCCGGGGTGAACTCCTGTGTGTCTTGAATCTGGAGCAACCATGTTTATTAAAAAACTGACTCAAATCCTGAATTGCCGCCTTGCCGGCCTGGGCGCCAGCGCGTTCCTGCTGGCCGGGCTGACCGGTTTCGCCGGTGCTGCCGCGGCCCAGTCCGCACCCGCCGCCGCCGAGGCCGCCCAGAAGAAGGCCGTTGCCGTCGTCCTCACCCAGTCCAAGGTGGTGAAGGACGCACAGGGCAAGGAACAGCTGGTGGACGCCAGCTCGGTCAAGCCCGGCGATGTCGTCGAGTACCGGGCCACCTACACCAACAACACCGGCAAGCCGGTCACCGGTCTTGTGGCGGATCTTCCGATTCCCGAAGGCCTGGAGTACCAGCCGCGCAGCGCCAAGCCGGGCGCAGGCCTGGTGCAGGCCGCGACGAAGGACGCCGTGTTCGGCGCCGAGCCGCTGATGCGCAAGGCCGCTGGCAACAAGTCCGAGCCGGTGCCCTATGCCGACTACCGGTCGCTGCGCTGGACGCTGGGCCAACTGCCCGCCAACGGCAGCACCGCCGTGAGCGCGCGCGCCAAGGTCGAGGTGGTTGTGCCGCCGCCCGCTGTGGCGGTGCAGGCCGCGTCCGGCGCTGCGCGCTGATCCGGCACTTCGCTCCGTCCACCCGTGCCATCTGATTTCTTTCGAGTGCAACCCGCTCGCCGCGTTTTCGAGCAACGAAACACGGCAGCCGGGTTTTTTCCTGTTCCTGACCTTTTTTGACAACCGAGGAGAAACCACGTGATTTCCACCCTGCCAACCCGGCGCAGCATCGGCCTCAGGCCGTCTGCGTCGTGGGCCGGCGCCGCAGCCTTGACGCTGGGCTTCCTGTTCGGAAGTTCGACCGCACTGGCCGCTGCACCACCAGCCAATACCGTCATCGGTAACCAGGCTTCGGCCACTTATTCCGACGCAGCCGGCACCACCCAGCTGGCCACGTCCAACCTGGTTCAGACCACGGTTCAGCAGGTAGGGTCGTTCACGCTCGACTCGGTCAACCAGGTCACGACGGCCATCGTCAACACCAAGATCGGCGCGGCAGGCTCCATCGTCTACGCACCGCACACGTTGACCAACACCGGCAACGGCACCGACACCTTCACGCTGACGGTCGATGCCGACACCGACAAGTTCTCCAAGGTCGAGGTCTACCCCGACGCCAACGGCGACGGCGTGCCCGACGGCACCACCCCGCTGTGCACGGCCGCAGCCGCGGGCGTCTGCTCCGTGCCCGCACAGAGCGTGGCCGGCAACAACGGCGTGTTCCGCTTCGTCGTGGCCTACACGATTCCCGGTACGGCCAGCAGCGGCGCCGGCGCTTTCGACACGGCGACCATCACCGCCACTCCGGGTACCGCGGCGCTGTACACCGCGCCGAATACCTCGGCGGCCGACAAGGACCAGATCACGCTGACGACAGCGGCGGCGTTCAACGTCACCAAGTCGATCGGCATTCCTTCTGTGGCCGGTCCGGGCAATGGCGCCTGGCCGACCGCGACCAACGGCGGTCCGCGCTCGACCTCGACAACTTGCGCCGCGACCTGGTCGGCCGGCCTCGCTTCCAGCGCGACCTGCCAGTACACGGTCTACACGCTCACCTTCAACAACACGGGCGGCGCCGCAGGCAAGTTCGCGATGTCCGACACGCTGCCGAGCGGCATGACCTACGTCGCGGGTTCCGCGGTGTGGAGCAGCTTGCCCGGCAAGGGCTTGGTCAATGGCGACATTCCCGCCACTCAACCTGGCATCGACTTTCAGGCCAGCGGCAACACCGTGAATGCCGTGATCAAGTCGCTGGGCCAGAACGTGACGCAGACCGTGAGCTTCGTGGTGCTGGTGAACAGCACCGCCGCGATCGGCACGTCCACCACCACCAACGTGGGCCAGTTCAATCCGGCGGATTCGCCCACGGCCACCGCAGCGGCCATCGGCACCCTTGGCTCCAGCACCAACCCGTCGGCCTACACGGTCGTGGCGAGCTACAGCATCGCGGTCGGTACCAACCCGTCGACCGCCGCCACCGCCGTCGACACGACGGCCGGCACGCCCAACGGCACCGCAGCCGACCTGACCACGCGTCCTTCGGTCGTGGCCGGCGGCAGCGTCAAGTTCGCGCAGTCCGTGTTCAACGCGGGCACCGGTACCGACACCGTGAACCTCACGATCGCAACAGGCACCTTCCCGGCGGGCACGACCTTCGTGCTGTTCGCGGCCGACGGCGTCACGCCGCTGCTCGACACCACCGGTGACGGCGTGCCCGACACCGGCCCTATCGCGGCCGGCGGCAGCGTCAACATCGTGGTGCAGGCCAACGTGCCCTCCGCCACGGCGGTGGGTGCGGGTCCGTTCTCGGCCACGGTGACGGGTCGCTCTGCGGGCGACACCACCAAGATCGACGCCACGCGCGACACGGTCACCATCGTCGTCGGCTCGCTGGTCGACCTGACCAACACCGCGGCAGGCACGGGCACGGGCTCGGCGGCAGGCGGCGACCTCGGCCCTGGCCCGAGCCCGAACCCGACCACGACCAACTCGACGGATGCCGGCACCGGCACGGTGTTCGCGCTGTTCGTCAAGAACAACGACTCGGTCAACAACACCTACAACCTGGCTGCCAGCCAGTCGACCAGCTTCCCCGGCACCCTGCCGACCGGCTGGACGGTGAAGTTCGTGGCCTCGGGCGGCACTTGCGCATCGGCAGCGATCACCAGCGTGGCCGTCAATGCCGGCGCACAAGCGCAGGTCGCTGCCTGCGTGACGCCGCCTGCCACGCAGTTGCCCGTCACCGCACAGAAGGTCTACTTCCAGGTGCAGTCCACCGCCGTGGCTTCGACCGGTGTGATCGTTTCCGACACGAAGACCGACGCCGTGACCGTGACCGCTGCACAGACGCTGAGCGCCACGCTCACGCCGAACAACAGCGGCCAGGTCGCACCGGGCGGCACCGTGGTGTACCCGCACACGCTGACCAACACCGGCAACCAGAGCTGCGGTGCGTACACGCTGACGGCCACCGTGCCTGCGGCCGACGCCACGCTCGGCTGGACCACCGCGATCTACCTGGACGTCAACGGCGACGGCCAGATCGACGCGGGCGACACGCTGGTGACCGGCCCGCAAGCCGGCCCGCTGGCCGTGGGCGCATCGCAGAAGCTGCTGGTGCGCGTGTTCGCACCGGGCGGCGCCAGCGCCGGCGCAACCGACACCACGACCGTGACCGCGACCTTCACCGACGCGGCGAGCTGCGGCGCACCGTCGGCCACCGACATCAGCACCGTGATCACCGGCCAGATCCGCGTCCTCAAGACGCAGGCAGCCGACCTCACCTGCGATGGCACGGCGGACGGCGCATTCGCGGCAGCTCCGCTGTCGCTGAAGCCCGGCCAGTGCATCGTCTACAAGGTCGTCGCCACCAACGAAGGCACGGCATCGGTCACCAACATCGCCATCAACGATGCGGTGCCTGCGTACACCTCGCTGAGCGCCACGCAACCCGCGGCCGCGTCGCGATGCACCTCGACCGGCGTGACCGGCACGGCGCTCGTCTACGCACAGACCGCCACCGCGGTGAGCTGCGGCAGCGCCGCCAACACCGTGGCCCCGAGCGGCACGGCCACGCTGACCTTCGCCGTGAAGATCAACGAGTGACGACAAGGGTTTGAGTCGCTGGCGGGCCTCGGGGTCCGTCGGCTTTTCGCGAGGCGCTGCCTGTCGGCATGCCTCGCTTTTTTCCCTTGCCGCTTTCACCCAGCACGCGACCGCGCCTGACCAGCAGGCGGCAGAGGAAAAAGTTCTTTGAGGTTTAGACGGCCCGCGCCGCGCGCGGGCCGACGGAAGGTTCGTGGCGTGCAATTTCTTCTGGCGTATCTGAGCACCTGCTCGCAGCGATGGCGAGGCGGCATGGCCGCAGCCGTCGTGGCGACGGCGGTCCTCGGCTGCACGCTCGCCGGAACTGCCGCGCACGCCGCGCCCCCGTCCGGCGGCACCGTGATCCGCAACGTCGCCACCGCCACCTACGTGCCGGCCGGCCTTTCGCAGACCGAGACGTCGAGCTCCAATGGCGTCAGCGCCACCGTGCTGCCGGTCGAGGCGCTGGTGCTCACGCAGGACCAGTCGGTCAGCCGTCCGCCGGCCGTCGTCGTCACGCTGAGCCACCTGCTCGCCAACACCGGCAATGTGCCGTCGAGCTACACCATCGGCCTTGTCAACGGCGGCGCGGGCTGCCCGGCCGGCGCGCTCGACATGTCGGCGCTGCGCGTGGTGCGCGACACCAACAACAACGGCGTGGCCGATGCGGCCGACCCGGTGCTGCCGCTCGGCGCCGGCGGCGCCATCGCGCTGCAGTCCGGCGAGACCGCAGCGCTGCTGGTGCAGGGCACCGTCCCTGCCGCGGCCAGCGGCAATGCCTGCGTGGCGCTCACCGCCACCACCGCGCTGCAGAAGCTCAGCGCGGTCAACCGCGACACCGTCACCGTGGGCGACGTGGCGGTGCTGGCCATCACCAAGTCCGCGAGCTATCCGGGCTTCGTGGTTCCGGGCACCACGCGCATCGACTTCACCGTGTCGGGCACCAACATCGGCGCGCGCGACGCACGCCCTGGCAACACCGCCGCACCCGCCGGAACGCCGGTGCTGGTGAACGGCACGCCCACCCCCCTGCTGCTGTTGCGCGACCTCGTGCCCGCGGGCACGCGCTACATCGCCGGCAGCCTGCAAAGCACGGCAGCCGGCGCGGTGCGCCTGTTCCGCCTGCCGGGCGATCCGGACTTCAGCTACCGCACCGCCGAAGACGCCTCGGCCGTCGAAGTGGCCATCGGCGTGCCGACCGCGCTGTCGCGCAACGCATCGATCGCCATGCAGTTCGCGGTGCAGGTCAAGGCCGACCAGAGCGGCGACATCCGCAACACCGCGCAGGGCTACTACAACGACGGCGCAGCGCCCGCGGTGTCGCCGTCGAACACGGTGGTCATCACCCCCAGCCAGAGCCGCATCGGGGTGGCCAAGGCGGCCTCGACGCCGCGCCTGAACCGCGGCACCGACGGCCAGCTCGACGGCACCGCCACCGTGAGCTTCAGCGTCAACGTGCGCAACTACGGCGCCGTGTGGCTCTACGGCGTGCAGGCGACCGACCTGCTCGAAGGCAGCGGCGCCACGCAGTTCGGCACCTACACGTCGGCCGCGGTGCCCGCCGCCAACCAGTACACCATCGTGCCCGGCACGCTGGCCATCGCGGGCAACCAGGGCAATGGCGTGGGTGGTACCGTGGCCGCGGCCGACAGCGCGTTCAACGGCACCGCCGCCGCGCAGAACCTGCTGGCGCCCGGTGCCGTTCTGCCGGTGGGCGGGCAGTTCACCGTGCGCTTCGATGTGCGCTTCAACGTCGGCGGCCGCGCCGGCACGCTCTACAACACCGTGCGCGCCCAGGGCGCGCTCACCGCCGGCGGCTCGCCGGCGGCCTTCGACGACTCGGTCAACGGCAGCAACCCCGACGCCGACGGAGACGGCAATCCGAACAACGACAGCTCGCCGACGCCGGTGTCCACGCAACTGCCCGCGCTCACGCTGGCCAAGACCGCCTCGGCGCCGCGGCGCGTGTCGCAGGGCGTGTACGAGCTCGACTACCGCCTCAAGGTGAGCAACACCGGCGTGGCCTCGGCGCCGAACGTGCGCATCATCGACAACCTCAATTGCACCTTCGACATGGACAAGCCCGACGGCCTCGTTGCCGCCTGGGAACTGGCCGCTCCGCCGAAGGCGCGCAACGGCATCCTCCATGCCGCGGGTGGCTTCACCGGCCGTGCCCCCTGCGACCGCGAAGCGCTCGCAAGCAGCGATCCCTTCAGGCTGCCGACCGAAGCCGTGCTGAGCGTCACCGACGGCAGCCGCCCGCTCGCGCCAGGCCAGAGCGAAGAACTCTCCTTCACCGTGCGCGTCACGCAGAAGCCTGGAATCGTCGGCGGCCGAATGGCGCTTACCAACAAGGCCTGGGCGGCGGCCTTCGACCAGAACACCGTCAACGTCACGCCGGCCATGCTGGTGGCCGCCAGCGCCAGCTCGGCGCAGTCGCTGCTGGCCGACCCGCAGGGCACCGTCTACAACGCCGTCACGCGCCAGCCCGTGGCCGGTGCGGTCGTCACCTTCACGCGCCAGTCGTGCAGCAGCGGGCCGGTCACGCCGATCACCGCGGAAGAGCTGTATGGCGGCTCGTCGGGCATCTACACGGTCAACGCCAACGGCAGCGTCTCCATGACCACCGGCGCCGACGGCGGCTACCAGTTCTTCCTGCAGTCGCCGCCGGTCACCGGCTCGTGCACCTACGCCCTCGGCGTGGTGCCGCCTGCAGCCAGCGGCTATGTGACGCCGTCGCAGCTCATTCCGGTCACGGCCGGCACCTTCAACAGCTGCGGCGCCATCGTGCCGAATGCCGGCCCGCCGCAGGGCGCAGACCCGACCACCTACTACTTCTCGGTCAACGCGGGCTTCAACGCATCCGGCGCCGCCTGCGACGTGGTGCACAACCACATCCCGCTCGACCCGGGCAATGTGCTCGGGCTGGTGCTGCGCAAGGAAGGCAGCAAGCGCCAGGTCGAGTTCGGCGACTTCATGGACTACGCCCTGGTCGTCACCAACAAGACGGGCTTCCCGGTCACCGGCGTGCGCCTGGCCGACAGCCTGCCGCCGGGCTTTGCCTACGTTGCGAACAGCGCGCGCCTGAACGGTTCGGCCGCGGTCAACCCGGCCGGCGGCGCGGGCCCGCAGCTGGTCTTCGACTACCCGGCGCTGGCGCTGGGCGTGGACCAATCGGCCACGGTGCGCTATCGCGTCCGCATCGGCGTGGGCGCGCCCACCAATGGCGACGCCGTCAACCGCGCCCGTGCGAGTTCGGGTCCGATGCAGTCGAACCTGGCCAACTGGACCGTGCGCGTGACCGGCGGCGTGTTTTCCGACGACGCCTTCCTGTTCGGCAAGGTCCACATGGATTGCAAGCGCGACGGCCGGCAAGAGGGTGACGACGAGATCGGCGTGCCCGGCGTGCGCCTCTACATGGAAGACGGCACCCACGTCATCACCGACGTGGAAGGCAAGTGGAGCCTCTACGGCCTGAAGCCGATCACCCACGTGCTGCGCGTCGACCAGACCACGCTGCCCGCCGGCGCGCGGCTCGAGGCGCTCGACAACCGCAATGCCGGCCGTCCCGAGAGCCGCTTCGTCGACCTGAAGAAGGGCGAGTTCCACAAAGCCAACTTCATCGTCGCCAACTGCGACACGCCCGGGGTGATGGACGAGGTGGCGGCACGCCGTGCCGCCATCGCCGCCATTCCCGACACCGAAGCCGAGGCGCAGGTGCGCATGCGGCTCGACCCCGAAGGCAAGATCGTGCCGGTGGGCGACGCGCGCTCGCTGCCCGCCAGCGGCCAGGCGCTCGCGACGGGCAGCACAGGCAGCGCCGGCTCGACGCTCTCCAACTCGGCCCCGCTGATCGCGATGCCCGTGGCGCCCGCCAACGCGAGCAGCTTCGTCAACGGCGCATCGAGCACCTTGAGTGGCACGCTCGGCGCCAGTGCGGCACCGGCGCCCACGCCCGCAGGCAGCCTGTTCGCGGCGCTGAGCGGCCTGCCCACCAACGCGCAGGGCGCATCGGCCACGGGCGGCGGCGCCACCGGCGTGGGCGCATTCGCGAGCCGTCCGGTCAACACGAACACCGCCATGCTCGAGCCGCGCCAGAACGCGGTGGCACCGCTGCTGCCGCAGGCCGTGCCCAGCCCGGTCGAACTCGAAGCCCTGTTGCCGCAGATCGAAGACAACGCGCTCGGCTTCATCGACCTGAAGGACGGCGACACGCTGCCGGGCCAGTCGGTCAACGTGCGCGTCAAGGGCCAGGCCGGCCTGGCGCTGCGCCTCACGGTCAACGGCAAGGCCATCGAGGAGCGCCGCGTCGGCAAGAAGACCGAGCTGGCCGGCAAGAAGCTCGGCGCCTGGGAATACATCGGCGTGGTGCTGCAGCCCGGCGCCAACCGCCTGCTGCTCGAGGGCGTGGACCCGTTCGGCAACGCGCGCGGCACGGCGCAGCAGATCGGCGTGATCGCGCCCGACAAGCTCGGCGCCATCCGGATCGACGTGCCCGAATCGGCGAAGGCCGACCTGCGCACGCCGGTGATCGTGAAGGTGCGCCTGACCGACGCGGCCGGCGTGCCGGTGACCGCACGCACCCAGCTCACGCTCGAAGCCGACCGCGGCCGCTGGCTGGACGAAGACCTGAATCCCGCCGAACCCGGCACCCAGGTGTTCATGGAAGGCGGCGCGGCCGAGTTCCGCCTGCTGCCGCCCGGGGAGCCCGGCGATGCACGTCTGCGCGTGACGGCAGGCAGCTTCGTGAAGGAAGTGCGCCTCGCGCTCTTGCCCGAGATGCGGCCGATGATCGGAGTCGGCATCGTCGAAGGTGTGCTCGATCTCACCAGGCGCGGCGGCGTGCCCCTGGGCGCGATGCCTGCGGGCGCCGCCTTCGAGGCGGAACTCACCGGCCTGGCCGACGAGAGCAACAGCAACCGCCGCGCCGCCGCTCGCACCGCCTTCTTCTTCAAGGGCACCGTCAAGGGCGAGTACCTGCTCACGGCCGCCTACGACTCGAACAAGACGCGCGACGACCGCCTGTTCCGCGACATCCGCCCCGACGAGTTTTACCCGGTGTACGGCGATTCCTCGGTCAAGGGCTTCGACGCGCAGAGCACGCAGAAGCTGTACGTGCGCATCGACAAGAACCGCTCCTACCTGCTGTACGGCGACTTCACGACCGCCAGCAGCACCGAGGTGCGCAACCTGAGCCAGAGCAACCGTGCGCTCACCGGCCTCAAGCATGTGTACGACGACGGCACCGTGCGTGCCACCAGCTTCTTCTCGCGCACCGCGCAGACGCAGCAGGTGGAAGAGTTCCGCGCGGTCGGCACCTCGGGCCCGTACTACCTGAGCGCCACGAGCGGTGAGTTCGTCGACAACAGCGAGCAGGTCGAGGTTGTGGTGCGCGACCGCAACCAGCCCAACCTGGTGCTGCAGCGCACGACGGTGGCACGCTTCGTGGACTACACCATCGAGCCGCTCACGCGCCGCATCCTGTTCACGCATGCGATCTCGTCGGTCGATGCGAACCTCAATCCGCAGTCGATCCGCGTGACCTACGAAATCGATGCCGGTGGGCCGAAGTTCAACGTGGCCGGTACCGACGTGCAGGTGAAGGTCGGCGACAACCTGCAGCTGGGCGTGGTCGCCAGCACCGACGAGAACCCCGAGAACCGCCGCAAGCTCGGCGCGCTCACCGCGGTGGCGCGCCTGGGCGACAACACCACCATGGCCGGCGAGTGGGTGCGCACCGAGTCCGACAAGAACGGCAAGGGCAACGGCGGCCGCGCCGAGCTGCGCCACCAGACCGAAGACCTCGCCGTGGTCGCGCTTGCCAGCAAGACCAGCCCCGGCTTCGACAACCCCGGCGCGAGCTTCTCCGCCGGCCGCACCGAAGCTTCCGCGCGCGCCGAGTACCGCATCGACGCCACCACCGCGGTGCGCGGCGAAGCGCTCTTCAGCCAGGACGCTCTGCAGGGTGGCAGCCGGCGCGGCTTCACCGCCAGCGTGCAGAAGAAATTCGGCGAGCAGATGGCCGCCGAAGTGGGCCTGCGCCATGGCCAGAGCGGCGCGGGCCTGGGCACCAGCTCGGGCTTCGACTACGGCCAGATCTCGACCTACAGCGGGAACCTCGGCAGCGGCGTCGGTGCCAGCAACGTCACCGCGCTGGGCAGCGCGGCAAGCGCGAACGCCAGTGCGAATGCCGAAGACCTGACGACCGTGCGTGCGCGCCTGTCGGCGCAGGTGCCGGGACTGCCACAGGCCAACGTGTTCGTCGAGGGCGAGCAGGACATCCGCAAGTCCGACCGCCATGTGCTGGCCGTCGGTGGCAACTATGCCGTGACCGACAAGACCCGCATCTACGGCCGCTACGAGCTGGTCTCCAGCCTTTACAGCCAGGACCAGCTCGGCACGACCGGTTCGAACAACGTCGGCATCCTGGGCGTCGAGAGCAGCTACATGGAAGGCGGGCGCGTGTACAGCGAGTACCGCCTGGCCGACAGCATCGACGGCCGCGCCGCGCAGGCGGCCACCGGCGTGCGCAACACCTTCAAGCTCAACGACCAGTGGCGCCTGACCGGCGGCATCGAGCACACGCGCCAGCTCGGCGGCCTGCGCAACAGCGGCAACACCGGCACGGGCTATTCGGGCGGGCTCGGCCAGTCGACGGCCATCACCGGCGGCGTCGAATACATCGCCGAGCGCATCAAGGCGAGCGGCGTGCTCGAAGGCCGCCGCGGCGACGATGCGAACACGCGGCTCTTCAGCGCCGGCTTCGGCTACAAGATCGACCGCTCGTGGAGCCTGCTCGCGCGCAGCGTGATGAGCGACAGCGAAGGGCAGGGCACCAACGCCGGCAACGCGCACCACCTCGCGCGCCACCAGGTCGGCCTGGCGTACCGCCCCGTCGATACCGACCGCTGGAACGCGCTGATGCGCTACGAGCGCCGTTCGGAGCGCGTGGTGGGCGCGGGCAGCACGACCGGTGCGCTCGACGGTTCGAGCGTCTTCGGCGCGGGCTCCGGCAACGCCAGCCTGCCCGGCACGACGGGCGCCGACATCGTCTCGGCCCACTTCAACTACAACCCGCGGCCCGGCACCGTGATCAACGGACGCTATGCGGCCAAGTGGTCGCGCGCCGACGACGGCTGGCTCAAGAGCACCTACCGGGCCCACCTGCTGCAGGCGCGCTACACGCAGGACATCAACAGGGACTGGGACTTCGGCATCCAGGCCGGCCTGCTCCACGGCAAGGGCGGCGCGCTGCAGAAGACGCTGGGCGCCGAGGTGGGCTACCAGGTCATGAAGGACCTGTGGGTGTCGGCCGGTTATAACTTCGTCGGACTCAAGGACCGCGACCTCACGGCCAACGAGTACACCAGCAAGGGCGCCTACATCCGCCTGCGCTTCAAGTTCGACGAGACGGGGCTGGGCTTCGCCTCTGCCGGCGCTGCGGCCTCGGCGAACGCCAAATGACAAGAATTGATTCGGCCGCAGTGGCAGAACAGATGACTCGATTTCCATCTTCGATCGCCCGGCGCATGCGCGTTCTGCTGGTGCTGCTGGCGTCGTTCGTGTCGGCGCCGACGCTGGCCGCACAAACCGCCTGCACGCCGCAGTCGGGCTTCAACTCGTGCGTGCGGGTGACTTACTCCGGCGGCGACCAGACCTTCACCGTGCCGGCCGGCGTGACCTCGGTATTCATCAAGGCCTGGGGCGCCGGCGGCGGCGGACCCAATACCAGCTACTACCCCACGCAGCGCGGCGGCGGCGGCGGCGGGTTTTCCTCCGGCACGCTGGCGGTGACGGCGGGCACGGCGCTGGGCGTTCGGGTCGGCGAGGGCGGCGGTGTCAACGACGCCTCCACGACCTACGGCGGCGGCGGTGCGGGCGGCAACGCGCAGGCCACGGCCATCGGCGCAAGCGGCGGCGGCCTGTCGGGTGTGTTCGCCACCACGACTTACACCCAGGGCAACGCGCGGCTCATTGCCGGCGGCGGCGGCGGTTCGTCGCCGGGCGCGGACGTGGGCACGCCCTCCGCCGGCGGCGGCGGCGGTGCGAGTGGACGCGACGACAACGTGGCTGCCAGCGGGCGGCCCGGCACCCAGGCAGCGGGCGGCGCGGCGGGAACGGGCGGCACCTGCAACCTCGGCGCGCCGACGGGCGGCACCGCGCTGCAGGGCGGCAATGGCGGCTCCACCAACGAGAACCAGAACGAAGGCGGCGGCGGTGGTGGGGGCGGGTTCTTCGGCGGCGGCGGCGGCCTGTGCCAGGGGACTTCACCCAACGGCATGGGCGGCGGCGGATCCGGCTACACCGGTGGCGTCACCAGTCCGACCACGGCCGTGGGATTGAATTCGACGTCCGACAATGTCGGCGGCGCAGCGGCCACCACTGGCGACGCTCACTATGCGGCCGGCATCGGCACTGGCGGAGGCGGCGATGCCAGCGGCGGCAACGGTCTGGTGGTGATCCAGTTCAACGCGCCGCCGTCGATCACGCTGAGCAAGACCGCGCCGGCCACGGTGGCGCCGGGCGCGGCCATCGCCTACGTGCTGAGCCTGACCAACAGCGGCCCCGCCGCCACCGGCACTTCGGTGGTCGTGCGCGAGCAGCTTCCGCCGGGCGTGATCGCCACTGGGGCCACGGCCGGCACCGGCGTCACCTCCGTGAGCTGCGGCACGATGCCGAGCGCAGCCGGCGCGTTGCTGACCTGCACGATGACGCTGCCTACCGCCGGCATTCCCGCCAGCGGCGGGGTTCGCAGCTTCACGCTCAATGCCACGGCGCCACTGGTGGCGGCGGGCACGGTGCTCACCAACTATGCGAACAGCAACGTGGCCGGCAGCGGAACGCCGGCCACGGCGCCCGGCGCGGCCTGCGTGTCCAACACCACCGTGAGCTGCGCCAGCGCCGCCACCACCGTGGTCGCCGGCGCAGCCGCCCTGGCGCGTTCGGGCGAACGCACCGCCACCGACAACCAGGTGGCCAACGGCAGCGCGCAGGACGTGCTCGAAGCCATCGTGCGCGACGCGGCCGACAACCCGGTGGCGGGCACGGTGGTGACCTTCGTCGCCACCACCGGCGTGGCCTTCAACGGCGGCGCGGTCGGCGCGGCCGGCACTTGCACTACCGCCGCCAACGGCATCTGCCAGGTCAACGCGACCAGCACCGTGCCAGGTGCAAAGAGCACCGCGGTCAGCATTCCGGCCGGCACGCTGACCGGCGTCTTCACCGCGAACGGCCAGAGCTACGGCGCGAGCCCGGCGACCTACAGCTTCGTGGTCGGCACGCCGAGCGCCGCGCAGTCGGGTCTGCGCATCGCCACCGACGGCCAACTGGCCAACGGCAGCGCACAAGACGTGCTGGAGGCCTTCGTGCGCGATGCGAACGGCAACCCGGTCGGCGCCGGCGTGGTCGTGAGCTTCGGCGCCACGCCCAACGTGGCCTTCAACGGCGGCACCGTGGGCGCGGCGGCCAGCTGCACCACCACCGCCTCAAGCCTCTGCCAGGTGACGGCAACGAGCACCGTGGCCGCGACCTACAGCACCACCGCGGTCACGCTGGGCGGCGTGGCACTGGGCGGAACCTTCACGGCCAGCGGCAACAGCTACCTGCCGAGCCCGCAGGCCTACAGGTTCCTGTCGCTGCCGACGGTGACCATCCGCACGATTTCGGTCAACGGCGTCGGCACTTTCGATTTCACCGGCAACAACGGCCTGGCCGCGCAGAGCATCACCACCACCGTGGCCGGCACCGCCGCCAGCGCGGCGCCGCAGACGCTCACGGCCGCGGGCACCGCCACCACCATCACCGAGAGTGCGCCGCCGGCAGGCTACACGCTGACGGGCGCCTCCTGCACCGGCCTGCCTTCCGGCGGCACCGCCACGCTCTCGGGCCGCACGCTCACGCTCAATGCCGCGGCCACCGCGCCGGGCGCCAACCTGGTCTGCACCTTCACCAACACCGGCGCCACCGACGCCACCTCGCCGCCGATTCCACCGACGTTGAGTTGCCTCTCGAACGCCGCGATCTTCAACACCGCCTACAACGGCGTCAACGGCCCGCCGCTCACCAGCGGCCGCGACACGGTGTGGGAGTCGGGCGTGGGCGCTGCCAGCGGCGGCCCGGGCACCGTCGCCTCGTGGCAGCGTGCCTACGTGGGCAACAAGGCTCCCACCGCCTGGGTCAATTCGCCCTTTGGCAACGCCAACTGGAATTCCAACTACGACCCGAACCACACGGGCAACGTCGACGTCTACCACCGCTTCACTTTCAACATGGCGGCGTCGGTGAACCCGGCGAGCTTCTCGCTGAAGCTGGACTTCTATTCCGACAACTCGGTGGCCGAGGTGTTCGTCAACGGCGTGCTGCAGAGCGTGCCCGGCGTGCCGCAAGGCGGCAGCGATCCCTACAATTTTCGCGGGTACCTGGCGGGCAGCCAGGCAAGCGCGACGCTGTCCAGCAACTGGCGCACCGGCAGCAACACCGTGGTGGTGCACATCAAGAGCGGCGCGAACGCCGAAGGCTTCCTGGCGCAGGCCACCACCACCGCGGTTTGCGCTCCACCCACCTTGACCCTGTCGAAGACCACCACCGGCGGCGCTGGCGGCCCCTTCAACTTCACGCTGAGCAACACCACCCAGACCAACGGCGTGGTCAGCACCGTGGCGGCGGGCACGGCGGTGCAGGTCGACGGCAACACGGCGACGGCCGGTACGCAGCCCTTCTCGGCCACGGCCCAGGGCGCCGCGATCACCATTGCCGAGCCGGCGGTGCCGGGCTGGAACCTGGCGGGCGCGGTCTGTACCGATGCCGGCACGCCGGTCGGCAGCCTGGGCACCGGCACCAATGCGCGCACCTACACGATTCCCGCAGCCAGCGTGCAGTACGGCAGGCCGCTTTCGTGCACCTTCACCAATGCGGCCTCGGCCACGGTGACGGTCAGCAAGGTGAGCAACGGCGGCGTGGGCCCCTTCGGCTTCACCGGCAACAACGGCCTCGCGGCGCAGACGATCACCACCACCGCGGCCGGCGCCGCGGTCGCGGGCGCGATCCAGACGCTGACCGCACCCGGCGTCGCCACCACCATCACCGAAGATCCGCTGCCCGCCAACTACGCGCTCACCGGCGTGAGTTGCACCGGGCTGGGCGCGGGCGGCACCGCCACGCCCGACCTGCCCAACCGCAGGGTGACGCTCGATGCGGCCGCCACCGCGGCGGGCAGCAACATCGCCTGCACCTTCACCAATACCTTCACGCCGCCGTTCCCCCGGGTGCAAATCGTGAAGACCACCACCGGCGGCAGCGGCGCCAACCTGTTCGGCTTTGCGCTCAGCGGGCTCTCGGCCGCCACCGACAGCATCACCGTCACCGGTGCCGGCAGCGCGAGCGGTGCCGCCAACCTGACCGGCACGGCCGGCGCGCTCGCGACGATCAGGGAAAGCGTGCCCGCCGGCTGGCCCGCCAACCCGATCAGCGCGAGCTGCCTGGATGCAGCCAGTGCCACGCCCACCGTGCCCTTCGGCACGCTGGCCGGCAATGAGCTCACCATTCCCGCGGCCAACATGGTGGCCGGTGCCAACATCACCTGCACCTTCGTCAACGGCTTTGGCTACACCGTGACGGGCCGCGTGTTCCTGGACAACGGCACGGGCTCGGGCGTCGCGAACGACGGGTTGATCAACGGCAGCGAGGGCGGCATTGCCGGCGTGGGCGTGCAGCTCACCAACTGCAGCGCCACGGTGCTGTCGACCGCCACCACCGACGGCGCCGGCAACTACGCGCTCGACGTGCCCTTTGCCACCGCCGCGAACGCGCCGCTGTGCGTGGAAGAAACCAACACCGCGTTGCGCCTCTCGACCGGCGCTTCGTTCGGTGCCGTCCCGCTGCCTTCGGGCTCGGCGGTGGCGAGCGGCGGCACCAGCTACACCTACACGCGCACCGGCACGCCCGACCGCATTGCCTTCACCTGGAACGGCGCAGGCCACACCGGCCTCAACTTCGGCGACGTGGACCGCAACACCTTCGCAGCCGACGGCGCCAAGAGCGGCATGCCGGGCAGCACCGTCAGCTATGCGCACACCTTCATTGCGCGGACCGGCGGCACGGTGAGCTTCAGCATCTCGAACTCGGTCGACACGCCGGCCGTCAGCGGCTGGAGCGGCAAGATCTTTGCCGACACCGGCTGCACCGGCGCGCAGCAGGCCGGCGCTGCGCTGCTGTATCCGCCCGCGGCGCCGGTCACGGTGGCTGCCGGGCAGAACGTGTGCATCGTGATGCAGGAGTTCATTCCCGCCAATGCGGCCAACGGCAACAACAACCAGAGCACGGTGCAGGCCAGCTTCAGCTTCACCAACGCCGGCCCGGCCCTGAGCGCGAGCTACACGGTGCTCGACACCACGACGGTGTCGAACAGCGCGCTCGAACTCAAGAAGGAAGTGCGCAACGTCACGCAGGGCGGCAGCTTCGGTGTGAACAACCAGGCCAAGTCGGGCGAGACGCTGGAGTACCGTGTCACCTACACCAACAACGGAACGACGCCGATCTCCGACATGAAGATCAACGACACGACGCCGCAGTACACCAGTTTCGGCGCTGCGCAAGCCGGCACCACGCCCGCTTCGCTCACCGGCTGCCGCAAGAACACGCCTGCCAACGCCATTCCCGCTCCCTCGGTGGCCTGCGCGGTGGCGCAGACCGCCGGCGGTACCGGCACGCTGAGCTGGGAGTTTTCCGGCTCGCTCGCGCCGGGCGGGTCGGGGTCGGTGCTCTTCAGCGTGAAGGTGGACTGAGCGGTCGCGATCACTTGCTATCGGCGCGCGCCTTTCGCGACCACGCCCGCGCCGCGCACTTCGAGCTTGCGCTGGTCCACCACCTTGCCCGTGGCATCGACCAGTTCGATCACATGGCGCCCCGGCCAGGGCAGCCATTGCGCGCTGTTGCCGCGCGCAAAGTGCTTGCCGTCGATGCGCCATTGCACGCCGCGCCCCTCGGACTCGAAACGCACGCGCTGGTGCAGGGGCGGAATGTCCGGGTCGAGCGCGATGATGGTGCCGTCGGCCGGCGCGGTGATGCGCGCGGCTGCCGCGTCGGACGATGTGCCGGCGCCGCCGTTGTCGAGCGCGAAGAGCGGTTGCTCCGTGCCCTGCAGGAACCATTCGCCGCGCGCCGCCTCGATCGGGTTGCCGTCGGCACCGGGTCCGAATGTCACGTGCGCTTCGACGAGGCCGGCGGGCGGCCTGGGTGCGCGGCTGGGTTCACGCGCGTGCAGGAAGCGCATCACCTCGGCCCAGACCGGCGCCGCGCCGCTGGTGCCGCTCACGTCCCACATCGAGGCCCCGCTCGCGTTGCCGACCCACACGCCGACCGTGTAGCGCTGCGACCAGCCCACGGCCCAGTTGTCGCGCATGTCCTTGCTGGTGCCGGTTTTCACCGCGGTCCAGAAGCGCGTGGAAAGAATGCTGTCCAGGCCGAAGGTGCGCGTGCGCGCATTCGCGTCGGACAGGATGTCGCCGACGATGAAGGCGGCGCGCGGATCGAGGACGAGCGCGGCCGAGTCGTCGCCAGCCCTCGCTTTCGCGGTTGAAGCCGGTGTCGCAGGCCGCGCAGTCAGCATCGTCGGTCCGTAGCGCCCGCCATTGGCCAGCATGCGATAGGCGTTGGTGAGCGACAGCAGCGACACCTCGGCGCTGCCGAGCGCGAGGCTGTAGCCGTAGTAGTCGCCGCTTTCGCGCAGCGGCAGGCCCACCGCGCGCAGCTGCCGCGCAAACGACTCGGGCGACACCATCACCAGCGTGCGCACCGCCGGCACGTTGAGCGAGGCGGCGAGCGCGGTGCGCGCCGACACGGGCCCCTTGAACTGGCGGTCGTAGTTCTGCGGAATGTAGAGGCCGCTCGCGGTGCTGATCTGCGCCGACGAATCGTCGATCAGCGATGCCGCGGTGAGCCGCCGCTCGGCGATGGCCTGCGCATAGAGCAGCGGCTTGAGCGTGGAGCCGGGCTGTCGCAGCGCGGTGGCTGCATCGACCTCGGCCGCCTGGCTCAGCGGGCCCGACGAGCCGACCCAGGCGAGCACCTCGCCGCTCGCGTTGTCGAGCACCACCAGCGCGCCGTCTTCCACGTGCCGGCCGCGCAGTTCCTTCAGGTGGCGTTGCAGCGCGCCGAGCGCAAAGCGCTGCAATGGTGCGCGCAGCGTGGTCCTGACGGCCGTCTCCTTGTTTGCCGCTTGCCGCGCGGGTGTCGTGGAAGAAGCGGCGGCGGCCGCTTCACCGGCGTCGCGCAACTCGCGCAGCGCACGCCGCGCCGCATGCGGCGCAATGCCTTCGTTCGCATCGAAGGCGCGCCGCTGCACCGCCGCGCTGGTGAACATGTCGATCGCATCGCAATCGATCTTTTGCCCCGGCTCCATGGCGCGCATGAGCTCGCAAGCGCGCTGCGCCACCAGCGCTGGCTTGGCGTTGGGCGCGCGCACCAGCGCGGCGGCCACGCTGGCCTCGCGCGCGTCGAGGCCGTTCGGCGCCTTGCCGAACAGCGTGCGTGAGAGCGCGTCGATGCCCACGATCTCGCCGCGGAACGGCACGGTGTTGAGGTAGGCCTCCAGGATCTGGTCCTTGCGCCAGCTGCGTTCCAGCTGCGTGGCCGCCACGGTCTGGCCGATCTTCTGCGTGAAGGTGCGTCCGCTGTTGGCGCGGCGCAGGTCTTCGTCGAGCAGGCCGGAGAGCTGCATCGTGATGGTCGATGCGCCGCGGGTGCGCGTGTTCCACAGGTTGCCCCAGGCGGCGGCCGACACGGCGCGCCAGTCGATGCCGCTGTGCTCGTAGAAGCGCCGGTCTTCGCTCAGCACCATGGCCATGCGCAGCGCGGGCGAAACGTCGGCCAGCGCAATCCACTGGCCGCGGCGCACGGTGGCGTCGGTGCGCACGCGCTGCAGCAGCTCGCCGTTGCGATCGAGCACCGCGGTGTCGGAAGAACGGAACTCGCGCTTCACCTCGTCGAAGCTCACGATGCCGGCCAATGCCAGCCCCGGCTGCGCGCAGAGGATGGTCGTCAGCGTTGCGGTAAGGCAACGGCGGCTTGCGGCGAGAGGCGAGCGGTGCATGAAAAGCGGTGTGAAGGCAGGGGCGGAAATCGGCGCCCCGGAGCG
Organism: Variovorax palleresanus; assembly: GCF_051144945.1. Classification (NCBI taxonomy): domain Bacteria; kingdom Pseudomonadati; phylum Pseudomonadota; class Betaproteobacteria; order Burkholderiales; family Comamonadaceae; genus Variovorax; species Variovorax palleresanus. The sequence goes on from NZ_JBJNVP010000002.1 coordinate 3,972,237, forward strand.
CCATTCTCGGCCATGCGGCCACGGGAACTGCACCTACTTGCAGACGGGCGCGCCGCCGTCTGCGCGCGTAAGAACTTAGCGCCAAAGTTTGCAGCACGTTCCACATCCGGTAACGAACTTCACGCCCCGGCCTCATTGCAGATACGGAGCCGAGACGGAGGTGGCCTTCAATGCAGTTGCCGGCTTGCGGAGGCAAGCCGTCTTTTTAGAACTCCAAGGAGAAATCAAATGATGGTGAAGACATTGGCCGTTCTGCTTGCCGCATCGGCCGCTCTGGCCGGCTGCGTCGTTGCACCCTATGACCGGCCGGCGCCGCGTCCGCACTATGGCTACGGAGACCGCGACCGCGACGGTGTGCCCAACCGCTACGACCGCGACCGCGATGGCGACGGCGTGCCGAACCGCTACGACCGCAATCCGAGGAACCCGTACTACCGCTGACGCTGGCGGGAGCGCACCTCAGGCGGGCCGGCGCGCGAGCAGCGCCCACACGCCTGCCGCGCTCAGCAGCGAGCCGCCCGCAAGGTTGAAGCGCCGCTGCGCGCGCGGCGAGGAAAGCAGCCTGCGGGCCGATCCCGCGAACACCGCGTAGAGCGTGGCATTGAGCGCGGCCATGGCCACGAAGGTGACCGCCAGCACCCACAGCTGGCGCGTCACGTCGGCCGTGGGACTCAGAAACTGCGGCAGAAACGCTACGAAGAACACGATGCCCTTGGGGTTCAGCGCCGTCACCAGGTAGGTGTTGGCGAACAGCCTCCAGCGCGAAGCGGGCGCCGCCGGCGCAGCCATGTCCGCCGATGTGATGCCCGCCCGCAGCAGCTTGATGCCGAGATAGATCAGGTACAGGCCGCCCGCCCACTTCACCACCGTGAACCAGAACGCCGAGGTGGCGAGCAGCGCCCCCAGGCCCAGCAGTGAAACCACCAGCGCGGTCGAGTCGCCGAGCGCCACCGCGGCCACCAGCGGCACGTTGGCGCGGCGTCCGTGCGACATGGAATAGCTGATCACCGTGAGGATGGTCGGGCCGGGAATGATCAAGAGCACGGCGGATGCGGCAACGAAGGCGAGCCAGAGTTCAACGGGCATGAAGAGTCTCCAAGGTTGTTGTGATGTTCAGGCGCCGAAGCGCGCGGCCGACCTGGCCCGCGCGCGTTCGGCCTCGATGGCGCGGTCGCGCGGTTCGGCCGTGGTTACCAGCGAATCGATGAGCCGCGTTGCGCTGGCGGCCATTTCATCGACCGCGCGCTCGAAGGCTTCCTGGTTCGCCTTCGATGGCACGCTGAAGCCGCTGAGCTTGCGCACGAACTGCAGCGCGGCGGCGCGGATCTCCTGCTCGGTGGCGGGAGGCTCGAAGTTGTAGAGGGTCTTGATGCTTCTGCACATGGGAACTCCATACGGCAGGGGATGCGCCAGTTTAGAGCCTGTTGACAGGCCCTAGCGAAGCAGCGCCATAGCGTGGGCATCGTGATAAATGCCGTCGATCAGGCTGGCGCGGCGGATGAGGCCTTCGTGTTCGAAACCGAATCGCTCGTACAGCGCCTTCGCCTTCAGGTTGTCCGCGCGAACGGAAAGCTCGATGCGGGTCAGCCCGCGCGACCACGACCTGTCGATGGCCGCCTGCAGCAGCGCTGCGCCGAGTCCCCGGCCCCGTGTCTCGGGCAGCATGGCGATGCCCAGCACACCGATGTGGGCCCGCGAGTGGCCGAAGACCGGCGAAACGTCGCACCAGCCCACGACCTTGCCGTTGCCATCGATCGCCACGAAATGAGGGAAGCCCGCTGCCAGCACGTTGCGGTAGAAGGCGAGCGATTGCTCCCACGGCGGCGCCTGGGTCAGCGCAAGATACCTCTGCTCGCGCGCCACGACATCGAGCGCCTTGTGCAGGCTCTCGAAGTGTTGCTCCGCGGTGGGAACGACGGAATGGTTCATGCGCGCGAGACGAAGCGCGTGTTCATTCGACGAGCCCGCGCTCGACGGCCTGCGCCGGGTTCTCGAAGATCGCCATCGCGGTCTTCATGCGCCTGAAGCCGAACTTTTCGTAGAAGGGCTCCTTGCCGGCCACCGCATACAGAATGATCTTGCGGTGCCCGCTGGAGGCCGCCACGAGCCGCGAGACGATCTCCTTGCCAAGGCCGGTGCCCTGGTGGCTCGGATGCACGGCCACGTCGCAGATGTAGGAGCAGTCGAGCCCGTCGGCCATGGCGCGGCCGACGCCGACCAGTCGGCTGTCGTCATACGCAAAGCACTTGAACATGCTGTTGGAAAACACGAGCTTCAGGCCGTCCGCTTGTTTGTTGCCGAGTGGCGCGGCCTGGTAGAGCCGCGAGAGTTCTTCCCAATCGATGTCTTCGAGCGAATGGCGCCATTCGAGTGTCATGGAGCGTGCCTCTTGTTGGGCCGGTCAGCCGGCGGGGTTCAACCGCAGGATGGCGTCCGCCACGGCCTCGATGCCGGGGTCCGTGAGGTCGGCTGCCGCCACCTGCTGCCGCAGCGGCCACTTCTCGAAATGGCGCGCCTGCGAGCGTTCGTAGTGCGGATCGTAATGAAGCGCCATCAGTTCCGCAAAAAGCGGCGGCAGATCGCCCTGGAGCGCCCACTCCTGCCAGCGCTGCACCACCGCCTTGCCCTGCATTTCCTTCAGCCTGTCGAGCTGCGCCGCCAGCGCGGCGCGGTCGTCGCCGAGGTAGGCGTAGTCGCGCAGCAGGTAGTCGAGCCGCGTGGCCGCATCGGCCTGGATTTCGATGCACGCTGCCGCGCGCATGTGCGCAACCAGCGGAATCGGCACCGAGAGCCGGCCGATGCGCGCACTTTCGCCTTCCACATAGAGCGTGCGCGAGAGGTCGAGCGCATCGAAGCAGGTGGCGATGCGCGTCTCGAACTGCTTTTGCGAAGGCTGCGGCACGCCGGGCAGGGCGCCCAAGAGCGAGCCCTTGTGGCTGGCGCAATGCTCCAGGTCGAGCACCTGTTCGCCGCGCGCGGCAAGCGCCTGCAGCACCCGCGTCTTGGCGCTGCCGGTGGCGCCGCAGATCACCCGCAGCTGCAGCTTGGGTACGGTGGCTTCGATCTGCGCCAGCACGTGATGGCGAAAGCTCTTGTAGCCACCGGCGAGCTGCTGCGCGTCCCAGCCGACGAGACGCAGCCAGGTCACCATCGAGCCGCTGCGCAAGCCCCCGCGCCAGCAATACACGAGCGGCCGCCAGTTGGCGGGCTGTTCGGCAAAGCGCTCGCGCAGGTGCCGCGCGAGGTTGGCGGCCACCATGGCGCCGCCGACACGCCGCGCCTCGAAGGCGCCGGTCTGCTTGTAGATGGTGCCGACGATGCGGCGCTCTTCGTCGTCGAGCACCGGGCAGTTGATGGCGCCGGGAATGTGGTCGAGCGCGAACTCGGAGGGCGAGCGCGCGTCGATGACGGTGTCGAACCGGTGCATGTCGGCCACGCGCGTGGGCTGGTGGCGCGGGTTGCTGTCGTGCTCACGCATGGGCGTGCCCCAGGTTGCGCCGCAGCCGGCCGCTCGCCAGGTCGACGAGGGCCACCAGCCCGAACATTGCAATCAGTACGGTCATGGCCTGCTGCTGTTGAAAGATCGACAAATGAAAGTAGAGAAGCTGCCCCAGGCCGCCGCCGCCGACGAAGCCCAGCACCGCGGCCATCCGGATGTTCATTTCCCAACGATACAGCGCATAGGCCACCCATTGCGGCAGCACGAGCGGCAGGCTGCCGTAGCCGAAGGCCGCCACCGCGCCGGCACCGCCCAGCGCCAGGGCCTGTTCGGGTTCGCGCGGCGCGTTCTCCAGGCTTTCGGCGAACAGGCGGCCGAGCACGCCGGTGGTGTGCAGCGCGAGCGCCAGCGCGCCCGCGAACGGGCCGATGCCCGCGGCCAGCACCATGAGTGCGGCCCACACCAGCTCCGGCACGCTGCGCAAGAAGTTGAGGACAAAACGGCAGCCCTGCCGCACCAGCAGGCCCGATCGCCCCGAGGCCGGGAGCGCGAGCACGGCGGCGCCCGCGGCCGCCAGCAGCGTGCCGAGCGCCGACACGGCCAGTGTCTGCAGCGCGCCCCATGCGGTCTTGGCAAGAAAGGCGCTCGAAAGATCCGGTGGAAAGAACTCGGCGATGAACTTGCCCATGAAACCGATCGATTCGGCCGTGAAGAGGGCGCTGTAGTCGATGGCCAGGTACGCGAAGCTGGCCACCACAGCCACCAGCACCAGCGCCGATGCGGCCCAGCAGCGAATGCATCGGGGCGGACGGGCGAATTGCGCGGCGTTGTCCTTCATGCCAGCAACCGCCGCAACGCATTGCTCAGCGCATCGGCGAGCAGCACCAGCACCAGGAACACCAGCAGGATGCTGCTGGCTTCGCCGCCGTTGAGCATCTTCATCGACTGGTCCATGAGCTGGCCCAGGCCGCCCGCGCCCACGAAGCCCATCACGACCGAGGCCCTGACGGCGCATTCCCACCGGTACACCGTGTACGAGACGAGTTCCTGCCCGCAGTGGGGCAACAGGCCGTAAACCAGCGCGGCGATGCGGCCGCTGCCGCTTTCCATTAATGCGCGGGCGGGCCGCGTGTCGGTGGATTCGAGCACCTCGGCATACACCTTGCCGAGCATGCCGCCGTAGGTGATGGCGAGCGCCAGCACCCCGGCCGCGGGGCCGAGGCCCAGCGCGCGCACGAAGACCAGCGCCCAGACGATTTCCGGAATGGCGCGCAGCACCATCAGCACGGAACGCCCGGCCTGCCGCACCACGGCGGCCTGCGCGCGCCCCGGGCCGGGCCCGATGCGCGAGACCGAGAGCGCGCGCGTGGTCACGAAGGCCAACGGCGCACCGATGGCGAAAGCCAGCGCCGTGCCCGCCGTGGCCATGGCCAGTGTCTCCAGCGTGGCCTTGGCCAGCATCGCGAGGAAGTCCGGCGCGGTCTCCGGCGGCATGAAGCCGGCCAGGAATCCGCCGATCACCTGCAGGTTGCCCGGCGCGAACAGGGCAGAGGGCGCGAAGCCCGACAGCTGCAGCATCGGCCAGGCGATGACGAGTGCGGCCAGGAGCCACACTACGCGGCGCCGCGCCATCGGATCGCGCAGGGCGGGCGGCGTGCGTGGCGGCAGCGATTGCGCAGTGGTCACAGGCAATCCGGCCGTTCGACGGAATTCGCGGAAGCCGCGGTGAATTTTCGGGATGGCATGTCCAGCGGCAGTCCAGGTGCCTGCATCGGCAACCCGCCCTCACTGGCATAGAGCGCCGCGAGCATCGGTTCCGTCACGTTGCCGACGGGCTCGTCGAACACCACCTGTCCGCTGCGCATGCCCACGATGCGCGGAAACCAGCGCAGCGCCAGGTCCACCGCATGCAAGGAGGCCACGAGCGTGGCGCCCGTCGATTCGCTCTGCGCCACCAGCTGCTGCAGCGCGGCGTCGGCCAGCGTCGGATCGAGCGCGGACACGGGCTCGTCGGCCAGCAGCAGCGCGGGCCGCTGGTAGAGCACGCGCGCAATGCCCACGCGCTGCAACTGGCCGCCGGAGAGGCGATCGCAGCGGTCGAACAACCGGTCTTCCAGCGCGAGCCGCGACAGCACTTCGTGCGCGCCTTCGAGGTCCGACGGACGCAGCAGCGAGCCGAGCGCGCGCATCGCGCTCCATTGCCCGAGCCGCCCCGAGAGCACGGCGGTGACCACGCGCAGGCGCGGTGCGATTGGCGGGCTCTGGTGCACGGTGCCGATGCGTGACCGCAGCTTGCGCAGCGCCGGCGCGGCCAGGCCCCACGGCGCTTCGCCGAGCAGCTGCACCGTGCCTTCGCCCGGCCGCAGCGCTGCGCCGAGCACGCGCAGCAGCGTGGTCTTGCCGGCGCCCGAGGGGCCGATGACGGCCAGCCGCTCGCCGTCGCGCGCGGCAAGCGACACGCCCTGCAGCGCACGATGGCCGTTCGGGTGCACCAGCCCGGCGTCGTCGAGCGAAAAGCTCACGCGACGGCTCCGGCGGTGCGCCCCGATGGCATCACTTGACCAGACCGGCCGACTTGGCGGCGGCTTCGATGCCGTCGTAGTTCGACGACTTGGTGGCAATGAACTTGCTCGCGCGCTGCAGGCTCATGATCTCCTTCATGGCCGGGTCCGCGGGATCGAGCTTCAGGAATGCCTCGGTGAGCTTCTTGGTCAGTGCCGGGTCGAGGCCGGGGCGCACCGTCCAGTTGTAGTCGTAGTAGGTTGGGGTGGTGGCCAACACGCGCACCTTGGCGGCGTTCGGGTTCTTGCTTTCGACCAGCTTCTCCCACACCGATGCGTTCAGCACGCCGGCCTCGGCCCGCGAGGCGGCCACGAAGGCCACGGTGGCGTCATGCGCGCCCGAGAAAGCGACCGTCTTGAAGTCCTTCTCGGGATCGATGCCCGCCTGCATCAGGAAATAGCGCGGCATCAGGCTGCCCGAGGTGGACGAAGGCGCGCCGAACGCGAAGGTCTTGCCCTTCAGGTCGGCCAGCGTCTTGGCGGTGCTATCGACCGGCACGATGAACTTGCTCGTGAACACCTCGTCTTCGGCGCGCTGCACGATCGGCACCGCGCCGCCGTTGGTGCGGATGCGAGCCTGCACGAAGGTGAAGCCGCCGAGCCAGGCCAGGTCGATCTTGTTCGTCGCCAGGCCTTCGACCACGGCGGCGTAGTCGGTCACGGGCGTGAACTGCACGTCCATGCCGGTTTCCTTCTTCAGGTAGTCGCCGAGCGGCGTGAACTTGCGCTGCAGTTCGGTGGGCGCCTCGTCGGGAATGGCGGACACGCGCAGCACCTTGCCCTGCGCCGAAGCACCCAGGGCGAGGACGGAGAGCGAAAGTGCAAGGGCGATGCGAAGGAGGGGTTTCATGGGGTGGCGCGGCATGGCGCAATGGAGGACGGACAACCTTCGATTGTAGAAACCCGCGCGCGGGTGCCGTTTGCGGCCCCCTTCGATAATGGACGACCGCCCCGATCCGAATTGCGCCATGACCGACACCCCGACGATTTCTCCGCTCAACCCCCTGGCGCCGCTGCGGCTCACCAGCTTCTCGCATGGCGGCGGATGCGGCTGCAAGATCGCGCCCGGCGTGCTGTCGGAAATACTGAAGAACAGCGGCGGCGGCCTGATTCCGCCGGAGCTGATGGTGGGCATCGAAACCGCCGACGACGCGGCCGTGTACCGCCTGAACGACAAGCAGGCGCTGATAGCGACAACCGACTTCTTCATGCCGATCGTCGACGACCCCTACGAGTTCGGCCGCATTGCCGCCACCAACGCCATCAGCGACGTCTACGCAATGGGCGGCAAGCCGATCATGGCGCTGGCGCTGGTTGCCATGCCCATCAACCAGCTGCCGGTGGAGGTCATCGGCGACATCGTGCGCGGCGGGCAGGACGTGTGCCGCGCGGCCGGCATTCCGATTGCGGGCGGCCACACCATCGATTCGGTCGAGCCGATCTACGGCCTCGTGGTGATGGGCCTGGTCGATCCGGCCCACGTCAAGCGCAACGCCGAGGCGCGCGCAGGCGACGTGCTGGTGCTGGGCAAGCCGCTGGGCGTGGGCGTGCTCTCGGCCGCGCTCAAGAAAGAGAAGCTGTCGCTTGCCGGCTATCGGCAGCTCATCGAGAACACCACGCGGCTCAACACGCCGGGCATTGCGCTGGCCACCATGCCCGGCGTGCACGCGCTGACCGATGTCACGGGCTTCGGGCTGGCCGGCCATGCGCTGGAACTGGCGCGCGGCGCAGGGCTCACCGCCACCATCGACTGGCCGCGCGTGCCGCTGCTCGATGGCGTGGCCGCGATGGTGGCGGACGGCTTCGTCACCGGTGCCTCGGGACGCAACTGGGCCGGGTATGGCAAGGACATCGAGCTGGCAGACGGCCTGCCCGCCACCGCGCAGGCGCTGCTGAGCGACCCGCAGACCTCGGGCGGGCTGCTCGTGAGCTGCGCGGCCGAATCGGCCGATGCGGTACTGCAGGTGTTTCGGGCCGAAGGCTTTGCGCAGGCCGCCGTCATCGGCCGGATGGAGCAAGGCCCCGCGCGGCTGCGCGTCTCGGCGTGAAAACCGCGAAGGCCACGCGGACCGGCGCGAGGCGCGACTTGGGGCCAGAATGCGGCTCAGGGAGACACGGTCGTCTTCGGCAGCCCACAACGGAGGTCGCATGATGCGCACATCGGTTCTCTTCATTCCGGCGCTCGCCGCTGCAGCGGTCGTCGCCGCCATCGGCGCGCAGGCTGCCGACGTGGTTCGCTGCACCGATGCCAGCGGAAACACCGTCTATACCGACGGCCCTTGCCCCCCAGGCAGCCGGCTCTCGCGCCAGGTACCCCTCACCGAGCCGGTGAGGGTGGTTCCGTCTGATTCTCCCGGCGAAGCGCGCCGGCCGTCGTCCACGCCCCCGCCGCGCGCGGCGCTGCCGCAGCCGCCGCCGCAGCAGCAGCAGCAGCAGGCCGGCAATGCGCCGCAGGGGCCGGCCATCATTCCGCGCAACGTCGATGAGCCGCGCCAGGTGCCCGAGCCGGCACCACCGGTCTACAGCTGGGGGCCGGAGCCCTACTACGACGGTGGCCGCCCCATCGTTCGTCCACGGCACCCCCGCCCGCAGGAAGACCCGGGCCCGCCGCCGGGCCAGCGGCCCTGCCAGAACCTCGCGGGTATCAAGCGCAACAACTGCTGAGCCGCCGGAGCCGATGCAACTTCGCCACTGGACCGTGTATTGCGACGGCAGCGCGATGCCGAACCCCGGCCGCATGGGAGCCGGTGCGGTCATCACCGAGCCCGATGGCACCCGCCACACCTTGTCGCTCGCGAGCCATGCCATTGGCTGCAACAACGAAGCCGAGCTCCGGGCGCTGACCCTCGCCCTCGAAGAACTGAAGGCAAGGGGCGCGACCTCGGTGCTGGCCTATACCGACAACAGCATCCTCGTCGAGCAGCTCGGCGCGCCCGGTGCGAGGCCGATCGCACGCATGGCCGGCCTGTTCGAGGATGCCCGCGCCTTGCTGGGTTCGTTCGAGGAGGCGCACCTCCGATGGGTGCCGCGGCACCGCAACCACGAGGCCGACGCGCTCGCGCGTGCCTCGCTGGGCTTTGCGCCCAAACCTGCCGCCAAGACCACGAAGAAGCGGCGCTAGGACAGGCCGCTGGCCGCGGCCCGCGAGAGAAGCCATATCATCCGCGTCTTCACCGCCGGCCCCGCAGCGAACGAGTCCGGGGCGGTATCGCTTTCAGGAAACCGTTTTTAGCCATGACCGAAGCCAATCCCCTTCCGCCTCTGCCCGATCACCTGTCCACGGACCCGCGCAGCCCCCATCACGTGGCCGCCGTCTTCGAGCACGACATCGGCATCCGCTTCAATGACAAGGAACGCCTCGACGTGGAGGAATACTGCATCAGCGAAGGCTGGATCAAGGTGCCCGCTGGCAAGACGGTGGACCGCAAGGGCAAGCCGCTGCTGATCAAGCTGAAGGGCCGGGTCGAGGCGTTCTATCGGTAGGAGAACCCACTGCGCGAACAGCCGGGCATCCGGCATGGATCTGGAGCTGGGAGTAACCTGCCAACCATTCCATTCGACGCAGATGACGCAGATCAAAGCCATGCAGAAAGCTCTTCGCGCCGTGCGCGGCGACATCACCAGGCTGCAGGTCGATGCCATCGTCAATGCAGCGAATTCATCGCTGCTGGGCGGGGGCGGCGTCGATGGCGCGATCCATCGCGCGGCCGGGCCCGAGCTGGTGCACGAGTGCCGCCTGCTGGCGGGTTGCAAGACCGGCGACGCCAAGCTGACGAAGGGCTATCGGCTGCCGGCCCGGTTCATCATTCACACCGTGGGGCCGGTCTGGCGCGGCGGCTCGAACGGTGAGCCGGAGCTGCTGGCGTCGTGCTATCGAAAGTCGATGGAACTCGCAGCGCAGTGCGGCGCACGGACCGTTGCGTTTCCGTCGATCAGCACGGGCATCTACGGCTACCCGATCGAACTCGCGGCACCCCTTGCGGTGGCCACGGTCCGATCGGCGCTGGCGGAGAGTGCCAGCGTGGAAGAGGTCACGTTCTGCTGCTTCTCGGACGCGGACCTTGCCGTGTACCAGGCGGCGCTTGCGGCAGCGGGATCTCCATAGAAGTGCAGATCCCCGCCGCGCCTTACTTCGTCGCCTCCACCTTCACCCGCGCATTGGGCGTCTCGCCGAACATCTCCGGCGCATACATCGCTTCGACGCGGCTCGGCGGCAGCGCGAAGTCGCCCACGTTGTTGAGGCGCACGGTGTATTCGACCTTCACAACCCCCTTGGGCAGGTACTCGTAGTAGCTGCGGAAGGCCTCGAAGCTGCGCTCTTCGAACGCCAGCCAGCCGGCGCCCGACTTTCTCTCGCCCTGCGTGGCGATCTGCGAGTCGCGGCCCAGGCCGCTGCCCAGGATGGTGGCGCCGCCCGGGATCGGGTCGCTGACCACGACCCAGGTCATGTCGGTGCTGGCGTTCACCTCGACGGTCACGCGCAGCACGTCGCCGCGGGTGTACTTGCCCGCGACGGCCTGTTCGACCGGCGTGATGGTCTTCTTGATGGCATAGCCGGCGGCAAACGGCGCCTTCAACTGCACCGCGGCAATCGACTGCATCGTGAGCCACGGCTTGCCGGTGCCCTGCTGGGTGACCAGCAGCGTGTCGCGCACCGGCGCGCCCGCGGGTGATGCGGACCAGGGCAGGAACATGGTGTTGTTCTTCAGGTTGCCCGGCGAAGCAGGCGCGCCGAAGAAGGTGGCCTGGTTCGGCGCGCCGGCCGCGTCGGTGGTCTTCACGCGCGTGACGTTGCGCCAGTCGACCTGGGCCTTCACGGCACCCAGCGTGGCGGCGGTAACGCCGGCCACCGGCGTGCTTTCGAACACCTTGGAGAACTTCTCGAGCGCGAGCCCGCCCCACAGGTTGGCGGTGGTGGTGTGCCAGGCGCCGTTCTGCTGGCGGCCGATGAAGCCGTTGGCCAGCTTGCCGATGTCGTCCTTCCAGGCCGGATCGTCCATCACGCTGAGCAGGAGGCGCGCGGTGTTGACGTCGCCGTTGGTCATGAGCCACCACCAGTAGTCGTCCTGCTCGGTGCTGAAGACGAGCTTGGTGCCCTGGTACGACAGCCGGGCCTTGAGCACGTTGTTGGCCTCGTCCAGGCGCTGCTGGCGTTGCGGCACGTCCTGCACGCGCTTCAGGATGTTGAGCCAGTCGATCACGGCGCCGGTGGGCCACTGGTTCGGCGCAATGGTGATGCTGCCGAGCATGCTGCCCTTGGCCGTGCCGTAGCGCGACAGGGCCTCCAGCGCGGCGAGCTTGCGCACGTCCAGGTCCTTGCGCGGGCTCCAGAACTCGCGCTGGATGCGGCCTTCGACAAAAGCGATGAGGCCCGACTCCATCGGCGCGCGCGCTTCGTCGGGCAGCGCAAAGGCCGGGTTCAGCGCCGCCGCCTCGTGCGTTGCCGCCAGCAGGTACGAGGTGAGGATGTCGCTGCCGCGGTTGGATTCGCCGTCGCGCGGCGGAAAGTAGCTGGCCAGGCCGTCGCTGTCCAGGTACGTCGGCAGCTGGGCCAGCACGCCCTGCCACATCTTCGCGTCGCGGAGGCCCACCGATTTGCTGGTCTTCTGTTCGAGGCAGCTGAAGGGATAGTTCGCGAACCAGTCCTGCACGCCCGGCAAACCTTCGGCGAGCTTGGGTTGCAGGGAAAGCTTCAGGCCGCCGCGGCCGGGCAGGGCGTCGGCGGGCGGCGCCACGTCGAGCGTGAAGGGGCCATCGACCTGCACCAGCGTAGCCTGCTGCACTGTGAGCGGCACCGAGGGCACGATGCGCTGGCGCACCTTGAGCGCATCGCGCGCGCCGCCGAGCGTGTCCTTGGCCTCGATCTCCCACAGGATGGCTTCGGCGCGCGTCTGCGCGAGCTGCGCGGGTGCGGTCACGGTCCATGCGACTTCGCGCGCTTCACCGGCCGGGATGTCCACGGTCTGCGTTTCGAGCGTGAGCAGCGTGGCGCGCGGCGTGGCTTCCACCTTCATGGGTTTTTGCGTGGTGTTGCGCAGCGTGATCTGGGCGCGGAACTGATCGTCCTCGCGCACCAGCGGCGGCAGGCCGCTGATGATCTGCAGGTCTTGCGTGGCCTGGATGCTGGCCTGGCCGGTGCCGAAGAGGCTGGTGCCCGAATCGGCCACGGCCACGATCTTGAAGGTGGTGAGCGCGTCGTTGAGCGGCACCGTCACCACGGCCTGGCCGTTGGCGTCGAGCACCACCTTCGGGTTCCACAAGAGGAGGGTGTCGAGCAGCTCGCGCGTCTGCCCCTTGCCGCCGCCGCCGCCCGCGGGCACGGCCTTGCGCCCGTAATGGCGCCGGCCGACGATTTCCATCTGCGCGGTAGACGTGCTCACGCCCCAGCTGCGCCGCTGCAGCATGGCGTTGAGCAGGTTCCAGCTGTCGTTGGGCATCAGCTCCAGCAAGGCCTGGTCGACCGCGGCCAAGGCCACTTCGGCACCGGCCGCGGGCTTGCCGTCGGGCAGCTTGGCGGAGATGGTGATCTGCGCCTTGCTGCGCACCGGGTAGCTGGGCTTGTCGCTGGTCACGGTCACGTCGATCTGGTGCGCGCGCGTGCCGACGCGGATCTCGGCCATGCCGAGGCGGTAGGCGGGCTTGCTCAGGTCGACCATCGCGGTGGGGGCGACGTATTCCTTGCCTTCGTACCAGAAGGCGGTCCACCACTCGCGCGGTGCCTTGAAGCCCCATGTGAAGAAGCTGTACCACGGCACTTCGCGCAGGCGGCCGCGCAGCGCGAGCACGCTCACGTAGGCGTTCGGCCCCCACTCGGGCTTGACCTGCAGGCTCACGGTCGGGTCTTTTCCGTCGAGCTGCACCACGCGGGTTTCGATGATGCCTTCGCGTTCCACCGACACCAGCGCGGTGGCAAAGCGGAACGGGCTGCGCACCTGGAACTTGGCGGTCTCGCCGGGCTGGTAGCTCTTCTTCTCGGGCAGCACGTCGATGCGGTCGTTGTCCTCGCCGCCGAACCAGAGTTCGCCCTGCTTGGTCACATACACCGAGCTGGCGGCGCGGCTGTCGCGGCCTTCGCTGTCGGTGGCGCTGGCCACCAGTTCGACCTCGCCGGGCTCCTTCAACTCGGACTCGCACAGCAGCAGGCCGCGCGCGTCGCTCTTGCCGCTGCAGACGGTGCCGATGTCCTTGGTCTCGGTCTTGTTGTCGTAGGTGTAGAAGCCGCCCACCATGCGCTTGCGGCTGGTGGTGGTGATGCGCGCCACGGCGCGCACGTTGAGCGTGACGCCGGCCTGGGGCTTGCCCGAAAGGTCGAGCGCGAGTGCCTGGTACTTGAGCTTCTGGCTGGTCGAGACCCAGCCTTCGGTCTTGATGCCCGCGATGACCGACGCGGGCCACAGCGTCTGCGTGCTGCGGATGGTCTGCACCTCGCCGTTCGGATCGGCATAGGTGGCTTCGAGCAGCAGCTCGCGCGCGGCCTTGACCTTGGGCACCTTGTCGATCGTGACCTTGCCGGCGCCGTCCTTGTTCAGCGTGAGCGGCAGCTTGTCGGCAATCACGCGGGTGTCGCTGGCGCTGTTGATGTCTTCTTCGCCGCCTGCTGTCTCAGCCGCGGCCGCTTGCGCGCCGTCGGCCTGCACGCGCGGCGGGTTGAAGCTGAAGGCGTCATGGTCGGCGAAGCTCAGGCTCTTGCCGCGCACCATGGCCGACACGCGCACCGGCAGGTTGGCGGCGCCGCCGCCGGCCACGTAGTTGATCTGCACGTCGGCCGGCACCGAGAGCACGTTCACCAGCGGCTTCTTGTCGGTCGGGGCGATGCGGCCTTCGAGCACGGGCAGGCGGAATTCCTCGACGCGGAACTGGCCGGTGGAGAAGCTCCGGTTGCGGCCGCTCTCGTCGCCTTCGCCTTCGGAGTCGCCGCTGTCGGCGTCCTTGCCCTTGCCGGTGCGCAGCATCACTTCGTACACGCCGAGCTTGGCGGCCGGCGGTATGGCAAAGGTGTTTTCCGCGCTCAGGCCGCCGGTCGGCGTCTTGCGCCAGGCCAGCGGCTGCGTGAAGCGCTGGCCGCTGCCGGTGTGGGTCACCACCAGCGTGTCGGGCCGGTTCTCGGGCAGGCCGAAGCCCTTGCTGGTCTGGGTGCGGATCAGGTGCTTCATCGACACCGTTTCGCCGGCGCGCAGCAAGGTGCGGTCGAAGATGGTGTGCGCCACGCGGTCGGGCTCGGGCTGCAGGTTGGTGGGCACGTTGAAGCGCCAGGGCTCGATGCCGCGCTGCCAGTCGCTCCAGGTGAAGGCCAGGTCCTCGACGCCCTTGTCGTCCTTGGCGCGGGCGCTGACGAACCAGGCGCCCGCGTTGTATTCGTCCGGCCCATTGCAGTTGGGCGCCTCGGGCGAGATGCCCGTGAGGTTGACGATGCCGTTCGCGTCGGTGGTGCCGGTGGCCACGGCCTTGCCGTCGCAGCCCGACACGCGCACCTCGGCACCCGCCACCACCTTGCCCTTGTCGAGCGTGGTGACCCAGGCCATCGAGTTCTCGCGGCCGAGCTTGAAGTGCACGGCCAGGTTGGTGGCCAGCGCGGTGGTGCGCACGTACATCGTGCGGCTGGCGCCGTAGCGCTCGTCGAGCAGCGCGTCGCCCAGCTTCTGCGAGGCGATCTCGAGCACGTGGAAGCCCGGCGTCAGCGGAATGCCGATGACTTCGAAGGGGCGCGGATCGCCGCTCTCGGCCTTGGGCATGTCGAGCGCCTTCACGCCCGGCTGGCCCGCGAGAAGAGAGAGCATGCGGCTCTGCACGCGGCTGCGCTCGCTGGATTCAATGACCGCGGGCAGCGTGCCCTTGACGTCCTTGCGTGCCTGGTCGCGGCTCACGGTGTACTCGTCGTAGCGGCGCACCTTGCGGAACCACGCGATGATTTCGGCGTCGGTCTTCGGGTTCATGTCGCTGACCTTGCCGGGCGTGAGCGCCTGCACCATGAGCGCGGGTTCCACGCGCCGCACGGTCACCGGCATCATGGCCGGCATGCCGGGTTCGGCGAGCCGTTCGACCACGCCGAAGGGCGAGGCCGCGAACTTGGCCAGCGGCGGCATCGCGCCGGTCGCGACCTTCAGCGGAAAAGTGCCGGGCGAGGCCAGCGCCCGGCCCGAGGCATCCTCGAACTTGGCGGGCAGTTCGATGGTGAACTTGGTGTCTTCCGGCAGCGGCGGGCTGAAGCTCGCGGAGCTGACCACGTCGTCTTCGCTGGCCGCGCCGCCGTCGTTCTCGAGCGTGGCGGCAATCGTCTTGCCGCCGCCCTTGAGCTGGATCTGCGAGGCCAGCTTGCGCGTGACCGGCGCATTGAACTGCAACTGCATCGGCCGCAGCGGCAGGCAGGCGGCCTGCGCGTTCTCGCGCTCGCAGGTGAAAGACACCGCGAACGGCTCGCGCACCTGAAAGCTCAGGCGGCGCTCCACGTTGTTGGCCACACCCGATGGCGTGGCCACGCCCTTGCCGTAGACGATCTGCACCTTGCTGCCCGGCGTCAGCGTGCGGTTGCATTGCAGCGCAATGAAGCGCAGCGGGTCCTTCGCGGCTTCCTTTTCGCGGCTGAAGGCCTTGAGCAGACCGGTGCGCTGCTCGCCGTCGAGCAGCTTGACCGGAATGCGCTCACCGATGCCGTCGGCCGCGCACCAGACGTTCTGGCGCACGCTCTCCACCGTGGCCGCGCCGTTGAGTTCGAGCACGAACATCTGCTGTTCGTCGATCCGGCCATAGCTGCCCGGCATGAAATTGCGCACGAACGGTCCGCCGCTATTGAATTGATAGCGATCCGGCCCCGTCAGCTCGCCGCCGGCGCTGGGCTTGAAGGTAGGGATGCGCGTGACGGTGCAGCGCACGCCGGGCGGCAGGTCGTTCTCGAAGTCGTAGACCCACTGCTTGGCGTCGGTCCAGCGGCCTGTGCCCTTGCCGGCTTGCGCGTCGGTGCAGCTCACCGTGAGCGGCGCGGGCGCCTTCGGGTCGCCGAAATTGACCGCGGGCTGGTCGAACTTGGCGACGATCTGGCGCACGCGCGCCACTTCGCCTTGCGGCGTCAGGCTGGTGATCTGGAGCGCATGGCCCGGCGCGGCCAAAAAGGCGCTGCCGGCCAGGAGCAACGCTGGAATATTTCTTTTCAATTTTTTCTCCACCTTGAAGCACGCGCAGCGTAGCCGATTTGCACGACGCTTCGGCTGTGCCAGTCGCCATATGCCTCGCCCCGACTTCATACAATCGGCACTGTCGTGCGTGCGCCGCGCGGACCGCCACCAAGACCTCGCCGCCGACCGATGAAACGCTACTGGGAAATAGACGCCTTGCGCGGGCTGATGCTCGTGCTGATGACCGTCACCCACCTGCCGACCCGGCTCACGGACCCGCTGGGCCAGCCCTTCGGTTTCGTCTCGGCGGCGGAAGGCTTCGTGCTGCTGTCGGCCTTCGTGGCCGGGCTGGTCTACAGCCGCATCGGCTACGTGCGCGGCGTCGACTCGATGCGCCAGGCCTTCTGGCGGCGCGTGCTCAAGGTGTATCTCTGCCAGGCGGCGATCCTGCTGTTTCTCTTCACCGTGATTGCGGCGCTGGGGCTGCACATCGACCAGCCGGCCGTGAAGAACCTGGTGTCCTACTACCTCGCGGAGCCGCGCGACGGCTTCCTGTTCGGCCTGCTGCTCATCTACGAGCCCCCGCTGCTGGACATCTTGCCGATGTACATCTTCTTCATGCTGATGAGCCCGTGGGTGCTGGCCTTTGCGATGCGGCACGGCTGGACGCTGGTGATGGGTGCCAGCGCCCTGCTGTGGACGCTGGCGCAGTTCGGCCTGAGCGAATGGATCTACGAGCTCGCGCAGCGCCACCTGGGGCTGCCGGTTCCGTTCCACGAAATGGGCGCCTTCAACACCTATGCCTGGCAGTTCCTGTGGTTTTCGGGCCTTTGCCTCGGCGCCAGCCGCAACCGGCCCGATGCGCGGCCGCTGCGCTTTCCGGCTTGGCTGTGGGCGCCGGCGCTGGCCATTGCGCTCTATGGGTTCTGGTGGCGCCACCACGGCATCAACGGCCAGGCGCCGTTCGGCGGCGACGTGGAACTGAACCTGCTGTTCGACAAGTGGCAACTGGGGCCGCTGCGCATCGTCAACCTGGTGGCGCTGGGCATCCTGGCGGTGCGCTTCGGACCGTGGTTCATGCGCAAGATCCCGCGCCTGCACTGGCTGGAGGCCATGGGCTCGGCCTCGCTGCCGGTGTTCTGCGCGCACCTGGTGGCGGTGCTGCTGGTGCTGGCGTTCTATGGCGACAGCCAGACCGCGCGCCCCTGGTGGGGCGACGGCCTGCTGCTGCTGGCGGTGTTCGTGGGCATGTACGCGGTGGCGCGCTTCACGCGCGGGGCCGACGTGCCGCCGCCGGCGGACGATATGCCTGCCGAGCCTGCGCGCGCCTGAGGCCGTTCAGGGCAGAGAAGCCGCCGGGGCGGGAATTGATGCCGGCACCGCCCCCGGCAAGCGCGCCGAGATGATCGACTGCCAGAGCCGGTAGCCCTCGTCGGTCAGGTGCAGCCGGTCGCCGCGAAACAGCTCGGGCCGCGGCCGGCCGTCGGCGCCGAGCATGGGCGTGAAGATGTCGATGAATTCGCTGTCGGGCAGCCGGTTGAGGTAGGCCGAGATCACGTTGTTGGTTTCGCGGACCAGCGGCATCAGGTGTTCGCGCGAGGGACTCGGCTTGACCGAGATGAAGCTGATGCGCGTGTTGGGCAGCTCGGCGCGCACGGCATTGGCAAAGCGCGCAAAACTTTCGAGCACCTGCAGCGGCGTGCGGCCTTCGGCCAGGTCGTTGTCGCCGGCATACACCAGCACCTGACGCGGCTTGTAGCGCACCACCAGGTCGCGCGCGAACAGGCTGCAGTCGGCCATGGTCGAACCGCCGAAGCCGCGGTTGACGATGCCGGGTACCTGGCGGAAATCCTGCGAGAGGTTCTTCCACATGCGCACGGTGGAGCTGCCCACGAACACCACGCCGCCGGGTGGTGGGAACTGTTGCTGGTCGGCCCGGGCGAAGGCAGCCAGCTCGTTGTGCCAGCGCGCCTTTGCGGCGAGGTATTCGGAGGAAGCGTCCGCGGCGGTGGCGCCGTCCGCCTCGTAAGGGAAGGCGGCCGATGCGGTCTGGGCATGCGAGGCAAGCGCTGCCGTCAATAGTGCGGCTGCGAGCAGCGCGGATTTCATCGAAGACATCGGGAAGACACGAAGCAGATCAGATGGTTTTCTCAATCAGGGCGCCCTTGAATACGATGGGGCCCTTCGGACCACTGCCGGGTGGCACGCCGCCCTTGGCTTCCAAGGTAACGGCCAGGGCCGGCACGGCGTGGACTTCGGATTCTGACGCAGGCAGCCGCAGCGCCGGCGCGTGGTCGAGCACGCCGAGCGAGCGCGGCGTGCCGCCCGGCGGCAGGGCCCAGAGCTGCAGCGACTTGTCGGCGCCTTCGTCGTAGCTGCCCACGCGCTGCAGCACCAGCTGCCGCTTCCTGGGATCGAAGGTCACGAGCATCGAGGCGGTGGCCTTGTCGTCGGACAGCACCGCCACGTACTGGACGGCCGGCGCGTTCTGCAACTGGTCGCGCAGGTTCAGACCGACCCCCACTGCCATGACGGTGGCAAGCGCACCGGCCGCCGCGGCGCCGCGCCAGAGTGCGAGGCTGCGCAGCCAGCCGCCCTCTGCCGGAGAAGCGTTGGGGGCCGCACCGCGCTGCCGCTCGATGGCGTGCTGCGCCTGCTCGGCATCGATCATGTTGCGGATGCGGGTCCACACGGCCGCGTCGGGGACGACCGGGCTTTGCAGCTCGGTCATGCTCGCGAGCCGGCTCTGCCACACCAGCGCCGCGGCGCGCACGGGCGCCTGTTCGCGCGCCAGGGTCTCGAAACGCCTGCGGGCGCCGCCGCGCAACGTGCCGAGCGCATGGCTCGCGGCTAACAGGTCGAGCAGTTCGGGGTGGGCGAGAAGGTTCATGGAAAGCTTGTCGTCGGCGTCGCGGCTAGGCGAAGCGCCCCATGCAGAGGCGCAGTTTTTCGAGCCCGCGCCGGATCCAGGTCTTGACCGTGCCGAGCGGCAGCTTGAGCTGCTCGGCCAGTTCGCCGTGGCTCAGCTCGCGCAGGTAGGCCAGGCTCACGACCTCGCGCTGGCGGGCCTCGAGCTGGCTCAGGCACTGGTGCAGCGCCCAGGCCTGCTCGCTGGCGTCGGCCGTGTCGGCGGGGTTGGGCGCGTCGGACTCGAGGGTCTCGGCCATCAGCTCGTCGAACTCCTGGGTGAGCTGGGCGCGGTCGGCGGTGCGGCGGCGCAGCAGGTCGAGCGAGCGGCTGCGCACGATCAGCCCCAGCCAGGCGAGCGGCGGGCTCAGCGTGCCGCGGTAGTCGCCGGCCACGCGCCAGACCGTCATGAACGATTCCTGCAGCACGTCCTCGGCCCACTCGCGCTGCCGCACGACCCGCATCGCCAGGCCCATGAGCCTGGGCGCCGTCTGGTCGTAGAGCTGGCGCAGGGCGGCCTCGTCGCGGCGGCCGATGCGATCGATCAGCGCGATCAGTTCGGCATCGGGGCTGGGTGCTGTCATGCGCGGATTGTGGGGCATTGGCCTGCATGGAAAAGATACGGCGGGGCGGCCCGGGCAGATTCACTTCGGCGGCCGTGAATCCATTTGGCCGCGGCCTCCGTACAGGCCTGCGAGGCCGTCGAAACGCACGACACCAAGCACGGGCTCGCTGTCCATTCACCCGCCATCGATACGAAAGAAAAAGGAACCGACCATGACCATCCGCATCCTGACCGCGCTCGCCACCGCCGCCGGCCTTGCCGCCTGTTCCGGCATGGGCGCCAAGCCCCCGATGTATTCCCAGGCCGGCCTGCCGGATGCCGTGAAGGTGCCGGCCGGCCATGCGGTGGCCATGGAGACCGTGGGCGCCGGCGACATCACCTACGAATGCCGGGCCAAGGCCGGCATGCCCGGCCAGCACGAATGGGTCTTCGTCGGCCCCGACGCCAGGCTGATGGACCGCAGCGGCAAGCAGGTGGGCAGGTACTACGGCCCGCCAGCCACCTGGGAGAGCATGGACGGCTCCAAGGTCACGGCCACGCAGGTGGCGGTGGCGCCCAACGGCAGCGGCAACATCCCGCACCAGCTGGTGAAGGCGAATCCGGCGATGGGCACGGGCGCCATGCAGGGCGTGAGCTACATCCAGCGCGTGTCGACGCAAGGCGGCGTGGCCCCGGCCGCGGCCTGCGACGCCTCGGCCATGGGCCGCAAGCAGGTTGTGAAGTACCAGGCCGACTACATCTTCTACCGCGCCATCTGAGCGTCTTCGGGCCCCGCTTTCCGTCACCCGGAAAACATTTGGCAACGTATACTGCCTCGCAAAATCGGAGCGGGGCGCACCACGGTGCGGGGCAGGGAATGAAACAAATAGCGATCGTTGTCGCGCTCTGCGTGGGCGCGTGGTACTTTTTCATCGGCGGGCGCAAGCTCGACGATGCCATGGTGCGCCAGTACTACGAGAAAGAGGCGCACGCCATCTATTCGCGCGACGCGGAGAAGCTGTGCAAGCAGCTCAGCAAGAAGGTCGTCCTCCAGAGCAAGACGGTCATGATGGGCCGCACGCAGGAGACCACCAGCGACCGCGAACAGGCCTGCGAGTCCTTGCGCAAGACCTTCAAGATGTTCGAGATGGTGGGCGAGGGGATGGGCGGCATTCTCACCATCGAGTACGAGTACCACATCGACAGCGTCGAGATCGCGAGCGACCGCAAGAGCGCCACTGTCGCCGGCACCAGCGTGCTGAAGATGGGCGAGGCCGCGATGCAGTTCAAGAGCAGCTTCACGCAGCGTCTGGAGCGCGAGATGGGCCAGATGCGGCTCGTGCGCGGCGACGACGTGACGGTGGTGCGCCTGGGCGGGCGCGGCGCCATGAGCCAGAGCGACTTCTTCAAGTAACGGCAGGCGCCGCCATCATGCTCGCCAACGATTCGCTGCCGCCCCCGCCGCCTTTCTGGCATCGCCTCAACAGCTTCTTCGCGTTTCCGTTCCAGCTGCGGCCGTTGATGTATGGCCTCGGGCTCGCGTTCTGCAGCCTGCTGTTCGAGGCGCTTCCCTTCGTCCACCCGGGGCTGTCGCTGCTGCTGATCGAGCTGGGCATCGTGCTCGCGGCCAGCCGCTATGGTTTCAAGGTGACCGCGCTCGGTTCGCGCGGCATCTGGCGCTCGGCCGATTTTCCGCGCGAGCTCAACGAGGACTGGGTCAACCTGCCGTGGAAGCTGTTCGCCATCTCGGTGGTGCAGGGCGCGCTGATCGGCTGGCTGGCATGGTTCGAGCCGGTGCTCGGCACCGTGGCGCTGTTCGTGGTGTCGTTCACCTTTCCGGCCGCGGTGATCGTGCTGGTGCAGTCGGGCAGCTTCTTCCAGGCCATGAACCCCGGCCACGTGATGGATGCGATGCGCATCATCGGCTGGCCCTATGCGCTGCTGTGCTTCTTCCTGTTCCTGCTGAGCACGGGGGCGCAGATCGCCATCGGCGTGCTGCTGCCGATGATCGATGGGGTCATCGTGCTGCCGATCGCCAATTTCGCATTCATCTATTTCGGCTGGGTGATGGCGAGCCTGCTGGGCTACGTGATGTACCAGCACCACGACGCCTTCGGCATCGACCTGTTGCCCGGCGGCGGCGTGGACGACGGCGCGCCGGCGGATCGCCGCACGCCCGAGCAGATTGCCGCGCAGCGTACCGATGCCGAAGTGGCGCAGCTGGTCACCGAGGGCGACCTGGCCGGCGCGCTGGGCGTGGCCTACGAGGCGCAGCGCGTGGCATCGCCCGACGACTTGGCGGCGCAGCGGCGCTATCACCGGGTGCTGCTGGTCTCGCCCGACAAGGCGGCCACCTTGCTCGACCATGGACACCGCTACATACCGCTGCTGCTGCGGCGCGACCTGGCGTCCGAGGCGCTCAAGGTCTTCAGGGCCTGCCGCAAAAAGGACAAGGCTTTTGCGATCGACGACGCACCCACGGTGATGTTGCTGGCCAAGGCCGAGTGGCGCAATGGCGATGCGCATGCCGCGCTGGCGCTGCTGTCGGGTTTCGACCGGCGGTTTCGCGGGCATGCGGCCATTCCGCAAGCCTATGAGCTGGCAGCGCGGGTGCTGGTGCAGGGGCTGGGCCGCACCGACATGGCGCAGCCCATTCTCACGACGCTCGAATCGCGCTTTCCGGACAGCGAGCAGACGCAGGAAGTGCGCTGGCTGCTGCGGCCGACTGCCTAGGTTGCCCGGCTGATCAAGCGCGCTCGAGGGCGCGCGTCACCATGTCGTTGGGCGCGATCCGCAGCAGGTGCGGCAGCCAGCCGACGGCCATGTCGCGCTCGCCGGCATGCAGCAGGCCATTGGCGCAGACCGACAGCGTGTCGGCCAGCTCGGGATGGTCGGGCGCGGTCTTCAGCAGCACGCGGCACAGCTTGTCGGCATCCTGGAACTGGCGCACGCGCGTGAAGCGGCGCGCGAGCCGGGCCATGTCGTCGGGCTTGAGCCGGGCGCCCGGCTTGGCCTGGTCGAGGTAGGTGGTGTAGCTGGCGTGTTGCAGGGCCAGCGTGTCCGGATCGGTGGCCGGCAGGCGGAAGATGCGGCGCGCGGCCTGGTGAAAATCTTCGCCCCCGGGCTGCAGCCGCGCGGTGTTGAACCAGGCGCGCAGCGTGTCGGTGTCGCCGGGGCGCAATGCGGCGGCGGCACGCCATTCGGCCGTGGCGGCCTCGAACTTCATGGCGGCGCCCATCCGGCGCGCCGCGGCCACGTGGCGATCGAAATCGCCGTTGTCGGCCGATTGTTCGGAGGCCACCGTCTCCGGCGTCTTCACCCGGCCCAGCGCCGTGGCGCAGGCCATCAGCGTGGCGCCCGCCAGAAGGCCGCCCAGGTGCGCCATGTAGGCAATGCCCTGGCCGCCCACCAGATGCTGGAGTAGCTCGTTGGCAATCCAGGCCGGAAGCAGCAGCAGGGCCGGCGCGGTGACGTAGTTGAAATAGAAGAAGAGCTGGTAGAAGAACCGGATGCGCCGCAGCCGGTACATCACCGCGTACATGCCCATCAGCGCCGACACCGCGCCCGAGGCGCCGAGGCCGTAGCTGCCCTTGCCCGCATAGGCCCAGTCGGCCAGCATCGAGGCGCCCACCGCGCCCAGGATGTAGAAGGTCAAGTAGGTGCCGCGGCCCAGCGCCAGCTCGACCGAGAACCCGAACAGGAAGAGGAACAGCATGTTGCCCAGCAGGTGCCCGGTGCTGCCATGCAGGAAGGCCGCGGTAATCCAGGTCCAGGGCTTGAATTCGGCGTCCTTGGTGTAGTCCTGCGCCCAGCGTTCGGTAAACGGCGCGGGCCGCATCGATTCGTACTGCTGGCGGTCGCGCTTCCACTCGGCGTAGCGCGGATTGGCGGGCGTGACGACGGCGTCGGCCCGCAGTTTCTGCAGGAACACCGTCTCGTGCTGCATGCCGTCGAGCAGCAGCCCTGTTTCCTCATGCGCCAGCAGGCGCCGGGCGGCCTTGGCGCGGGGCGAGCGCGTTTCTTCGAGCCAGGCCACGAAGGGCGGCAGTTCCAGCTCGGGCAGCACGCTGTGCGCGTAGTAGTGGGCCGCGCGTTCGTCGGCCTTTTCTTCGCTGCGCTGCGGGCCCCAGAACACGATCATGTTCACGAGGATCAGCAGCACCGTCATCCACGGTGGATTGCGCCAGCTCGGTTTGTTCTCGAGCGGAATGGCGTAGAACAAGTGGGCTTTCGCTCAGGCGAGGCGTGCGCGATGGCGCGCGATCTGCGCCTTCACTTGCGCCGGCGCGGTGCCACCCAAAATGTTGCGCGCATTGAGCGAGCCGCGCAGGCTCAGCACGTCGTACACGTCCTTTTCGATCTTCGGATTGAACTGCTGCAGCACGGCCAGCGGCAGTTCCGCGAGGTCGACCTGGTGCGAGGTGGCGGCTTTCACCGCATGGGCCACGGTTTCGTGCGCGTCGCGGAAGGGCAGGCCCTTCTTCACGAGGTAGTCGGCCAGGTCGGTGGCGGTGGCGTAGCCGCGCAGGGCGGCGGCTTCCATGGCCTCGGGCTTCACGGTGATGCCGCCGATCATCTCGGCGAAGATGCGCAGCGTGTCTTTCAGCGTGTCGACGGTGTCGAACAGCGGCTCCTTGTCTTCCTGGTTGTCCTTGTTGTAGGCCAGCGGCTGGCCCTTCATGAGGGTGATGAGCGCCATCAGGTGGCCGACCACGCGGCCGGTCTTGCCGCGCGCGAGTTCGGGTACGTCGGGGTTCTTCTTCTGCGGCATGATCGAAGAGCCGGTCGTGAAGCGGTCGGCGATCTGGATGAAGCCGAAGTTCTGGCTCATCCACAGAATGAGTTCTTCACTCATGCGGCTGATGTGCACCATGCACAGGCTGGCGGCGGCGGTGAACTCGATGGCAAAGTCGCGGTCGCTCACGGCGTCCAGGCTGTTCTGGCACACGCCGTCCATCTTCAGCGTTTTGGCGACCAGTTCGCGGTCGAGCGGATAGCTGGTGCCGGCCAGCGCGGCGGCGCCCAGCGGCAGGCGGTTGACGCGCTTGCGCACGTCCTGCAGGCGTTCGGCGTCGCGGCTGAACATTTCCACGTAGGCCAGCATGTGGTGGCCAAAGCTCACCGGCTGCGCCACCTGCAGGTGCGTGAAGCCGGGCAGGATGACCTCGACGTTCTTCTCGGCGATGTCCACCAGCGACACCTGCAGCGCGACGAGCAGTTCGGCAATCAGGTCGATTTCGCCGCGCAGCCACAGGCGCACGTCGGTGGCGACCTGGTCGTTGCGGCTGCGGCCGGTATGCAGGCGCTTGCCGGCGTCGCCCACGAGCTGGGTCAGCCGGGCCTCGATGTTCAGGTGCACGTCTTCCAGGTCGAGTTTCCACTCGAAGGCGCCCGATTCGATTTCGCTGCGAATCTGCGCCATCCCACGCTCGATCTCGGCGTGGTCCTGCGTGGCGATGATGCCCTGGGCGGCCAGCATGCCGGCATGCGCCAGAGAACCCTCGATGTCGGCCTGCCACAGACGCTTGTCGAAGAACACGCTCGCGGTATAGCGCTTCACGAGGTCGCTCATGGGTTCGGAGAACAGGGCCGACCAGGCTTCGGATTTCTTGTCGAGTTGGTTTTGAGTCATGGGAGCCGTTCGAGAGGCAATAATGGGTTGGTTACCCAATGTATCTGTGATGCGCAAGCCGTCGATTTTATCGGCCACCTCCACCCCCACGCCTGCGGCCCCGCCGGAAAGAGGGCGTTTGCCTGCGCGCGGCAGCGCCGGGCTGTTCGACGCCTGCCAGATCGGGGTGGTTTTGCGCACCGTGCTCTTCGTGGAAGCGCTGGTCGCGACCGCCACGCTCTTCGTGTCGTCCTCCCCCACGGGATGGCTGGTGCAGACCGCCACCGTCACGGGCGGCGCCCTGCCTGCCACCTTGTTGTGGCTGGTGGCCACCTGCGGGCTCAAGAAGCCGCTCGGGCGCCTGCCGCGGCAGGCGCAGTACGCGGCCGGTGCCGCGCTGGGTGCCCTGTCCTCGCTCTACGGCTGCGGCCTGCTGCGGCTCACCGGCGTTCTTGGCACGGCGCCGTGGCTTGCCAGCGCCGTGGCGGGCGCCTTCATTTCGGGCCTGGTCATGGCCGCGATGGTGCTGCGGGCGCGCGGCCAGACGCCGGCCGCCATGACGGCCCGGCTGGAGGAACTGCAGTCGCGCATCCAGCCGCACTTTCTGTTCAACACGCTCAACAGCGCCATTGCCCTGGTGCGCGAGGAGCCCGCCAAGGCCGAGACCATGCTGGAAGACCTGGCCGAGCTGTTTCGCCAGGCGCTGGCCGACCCGGGCGAATCCGGCACGCTGGCCGACGAAATCGCGCTGGCCGAGCGTTACCTGGCCATCGAGCAGGTGCGATTCGGCGACCGCCTGCGCATCCGCTGGGACCTCGATGCCGCCGCCAGCAACGCCCGGCTGCCGCCGCTGCTGCTGCAGCCGCTGGTGGAAAACGCCATCAAGCACGGCGTGGAGCCCAGCCCCGAAGGCGCCAGGCTGCGCATCCGTACCGAGCGCCGCGGCAGCGTGGTGGTGATCGAAGTGGTCAACAGCCTGCCGCCCCTGCGCTGGGCCGACGAGCCCCTGCCGCGTGGCCATGGCATTGCGCTGGCCAACGTGCGCGACCGCCTGCGGCTGCTGCACGACATGCAGATGCAGTTCAGCGCCGGCATGGACCAGAAGAACTATCGCGTACGCATTGCCATTCCCGCCGAACCATGACTCTCAAGACCCTGATCGTCGACGACGAAGCCCTGGCCCGCTCGCGACTGCGAACCCTGTTGCGCGACTGCCGATCGCCCGCCGCCGAAGTGGTGGCCGAGGCCGCGCAGGGCGCCGAGGCACTGCAGCACCTGGAGAGCATGGCGCTCGACCTGGTGCTGCTCGACGTGCACATGCCCGGCGTCGACGGCATCGAGGTGGCGCGCGCCCTGCGCAGCCAGGCCGATGCGCCGGCCGTGGTGTTCGTGACCGCCCATGCGGCCCATGCGGTGACCGCCTTCGACCTGGACGCGGTCGACTACCTCACCAAGCCGGTGCGGGCCGAGCGCCTGCAGCAGGCGCTGCAGAAGGCCGAGCGTTTTCTCAAGGAGCGGCGCGCGCTGCAGGCGAACGCCCTGCAGGAAAGCGTGCTCATCCAGGACCGCGGCCGCGCCGAGCGGGTGCCGCTGTCCGAAGTGCTCTACCTGAAATCGGAGTACAAGTACCTCACGGTACGCACCGCCTCGCGCAGCCACATCCTGGACGGTTCGCTGAATGAATTCGAGGAGCGGTATCCGGGACGCTTTTTGCGGGTGCACCGCAATGCGCTGGTAGCACGCTCGGCCATCCGCGCGCTCGAGAAATACGACGACGGGGAAGACGCCGAAGGCTGGGCCCTGCGGCTCGACGCGATCCCCGAACCCGTCGCGGTGTCGCGGCGGCAACTGGCTGCAGTGCGCGAAGTGCTGAAGGAACCGCGATGAGCGACGACAAGAAAACGGCCGGCCAGGATGCGGCGGTGCAAGAGGAGCCGCAAGTCGTGGAGCCCCCGCCGGAACTGCCCCCCGCACCCGTGCCCGAGCCGCTGCGGGAAGCCACGGAACCGGAACCGGAAACAAAGCCCGAACCGGAACCCGAGCCCGACCGCGTGCTGCTGCACATGCCGGTCGACGTGCGCAGCGCATCGCTGGTGGTGCTCGCCGTGCTGGCCAGCGTCTTTGCCTTGCAATGGGCGTCGGCGGTTTTCATTCCGCTGATGCTGAGCCTCCTGATGAGCTACGCGCTGTCGCCGCTGGTCGACGTGCTCGAGCGCTGGAGGGTGCCGCGCTGGATCGGTGCGGCGGTGATCCTGCTGAGCCTGGGTGGCGGCCTGGGCTGGACCGGCTATTCGCTGTCGGGCAGCGCCTCCGAGCTTCTCGATGCCTTGCCGGTGGCGGCGCAGAAGCTGCGCCAGGCCACGCGCAGCGACAAGAACGCCGCCGCCACGCCGCTGGACAGCGTGCAGCAGGCCGCCGCGCAACTCGAACGCGCGGCCGAGGAAAACTCGGCCCGCGTCGCGGCGCGCAAAGGCGTGGCGCGCGTCATCATCGAGCGGCCGCCGTTCAACGTGCGCGAGTACCTGTGGAGCGGCACCGTGGGGCTGCTCGCCGCCGTGGGGCAGCTCACCCTGGTGGCCTTTCTCACCTTCTTCGCGCTGTGCTCGGGCAACACGTTCCGGCGCAAGCTGATCAAGATCACCGGCCCGAGCCTGGAGAAGAAAAAGATCACCGTGCACGTGCTGGACGACATCACGCAAAACATCGAGCGCTATCTGCTGGTGCAGATCCTGACCAGCATACTTGTGGGCGTTGCCACGGGGCTGGCGTTCTGGTCCCTCGGCCTGGACAACGCGGCCGTCTGGGGCATCGTGGCGGCGGTGACCAATCTCATGCCGTACATCGGCTCGGTGATCGTCATGTCCGCGGCGGGGCTGGTGGCCTTCGTGCAATTCAACACCATCGAAATGGGCCTGCTGGTGGCCGGCACCTCGCTGGTCATCCACACCCTCGTCGGCAACCTGCTGGTGCCCTGGCTCACCAGCCGCACCAGCCGCATGAACCCCGTGGCCGTGTTCGTCGGCGTGATCTTCTGGGGCTGGCTGTGGGGCGTCTGGGGGCTGCTGCTCGGCATTCCCATCACCATGGTGATCAAGTCGATCTGCGACCGGGTCGAAGACCTGCAGCCGATCGGCGAGTTGCTGGGGGAGTAGCCGAGGCGGGCGCCTTACTCGGCCGACGAAGCAGCCAGTGCCGCCGCGCCACCGCGTGCGCGGCCCAGCGTGCCGACGATGAGCGCGGCAATCAGCACCAGCACGCCGCTGAGCACCATCGCGCTCGAGATGCCGTAGTTGTCGACCGTGACGCCGCCGATCAGTGCGCCGGAAGCAATCGCCACCTGGAAGCCGCTCACGAGCAGGGCCTGGCCGGCTTCGGGTGCATCGGGCACGGCTTCCATCATCCAGCCCGTGAGCGCCACAGGGATCAGGCCAAAGGCCACGCCCCAGATGAAGACCACGACCGCGCCGGCCACGAAGCCGCTGCCGATCACCGTGGACAGCAAGAGCGCGGTCGCGAGCATCAGCGCCGCCAGCAGGGTGGTGCCGCGCACGCTGCGCGCCACCAGGCTGCCGCCGATGAAGGTGCCGATGAATCCCACCGCGCCGTAGACCAGCAGCAGCGTGGAGACCGAGTTCGGCGCCAGCCCGAATACCTGCTGCAGCAGCGGCTTCAGGTAGGTGTAGGCCGCGAAGTGGCCGGCAATGAAGAACAGCACCGCGAGCAGGCCGACCTGGGCCATGCGCCGCGTCAACGGCGTGAGCAGGTCGCGCGCACCGATGGCGCGCACCGGCGGTATCGCAGGCAGCAGCCACAGCTGCACCACCAGCACCAGCGCCGCGAGCGCGCCCGTCACCGCGAAGGAAGCGCGCCAGCCGAACAGCGTGCCGAGGAACGAGCCCGCGGGTACGCCGAGCACCGTGGCGGCGGACACGCCCGCCAGCACCAGCGACATGGCCCGCGCTTTGGAGGCGTCCGGCACCAGCTGCGTGGCCGCGGCCGGCGCAAAGGTCCAGAAGCCGCCGACGCACAGGCCGAGCATCAGCCGCGCGACCAGCATGGTGGCAAAGTTGGGCGCAAAGGCGGCGAGCAGGTTCGAGGCGATCAGAAGCGTGGTGAGCGCGATCAGCACGGTGCGCCGGTCGAGGCGGCCCGACGCGACGATCAGCGCCGGCCCGGCGAAGGCGGCCAGCACGCCGGGCATGGTGATCATCAGGCCGGCCGTGCCGTCGGACACGTGGAGGCCGCGGGCGATGTCGGTCAGAAGGCCGATGGGCATGAACTCGGTCGACACCATCGCGAAGGTGCCCACGGCAATCGAGCCGACGGCCAACCAGTCGGAACGGGTGGAGCGGGCGACCTTGGCCGGCTCGTGCACGAGATCGTCGACGCAGGGGTTGCTGCTGGGTGAATTCATCATGGGAAGGAGGTCCTGGGATCGCATCGGCGAAGCGCGTGCCGACACGTTGTTGCGAAAGGCCACCCAGTGTCCAGGCGCAAGCGCCCTTCACAAAGGGGCTCGCCAGCAGTTGTCAGTTTCCCCAGAGCGAACAATCGACCCTTTTGCTTGTCGCGCTCTTCTCTCGATCCGCTAGATGCGGGCTGCGTGCAGCTGCAGCACGCGGCCGTCGGCAATGAAAGAGTCGCCCACCAGCACACGAAAGGCCTCACCTTCGGGGAAGTGCGCCTTTGCCGTGTCCGGCGTCAGCAATTCGACGTCGATCGCATGCGGCGTGCCCCGCTCGAGCACTTCGCCCTGCGGCACGAACCATCGCGCGGAGAAGCCCTGGTTGCCCACCACCAGCGCCGAGCGGTATTCCCCGGCGGAAAGCGGCACGTTGTGCGAAAGCAGCGCTGTCGGCCGCAGCGTGAGTTCGATGCGAAGGTGCGGCGTGAACGCGCCAGCCGCATCGAAGCTCACGGGCTCGGCCGGCGGCGTGCGCCGCGGCAGCTTGCCGATGAGCCAGCCGATTACGTTGCCGATGATGGGCACCCAAAGCACCATCAGAAGCGTGCCGATGTCGCGCGTGGTCGACCCGCGCTCGGCGTAGTGCCGCACGAGCGCTCCTCCTATCGCCACGCACAGAAGGATGATGACGATGAGTTTGCGGCGAGACTGGATGGTGCTCATGAACGAGCGCTTACCGATGGATTCACTCGCATCAGCCCGTGTTGCGCAAGCCCGCCGCGACCCCGTTGATGGAGATGTGGATGCCGCGCTGCAGCCGCTCACCGCCTTCGCCCGCCCGATAGCGCCGCATCAGTTCGACCTGCAGGTGATGCAGCGGGTCGATGTACGGAAAGCGGTGGCGCACCGAGCGCTGCATCTCGGCATTGCCTTCGAGCCGCTGCTTGGCGCCGGTGATGAGGGTGAGCGCGTCGGAGGTGCGGTGCCATTCGGTGTCGATCATCGAGAACACCTTCTGGCGCAGCTTGCGGTCGGTCACGAGTTCGGCGTAGCGCGAGGCCAGTGCGAGGTCGCTCTTGGCAAGCACCATGTCCATGTTGGAGAGCAGGGTGCGAAAGAACGGCCACTGCGCATACATGCGGCGCAGCAGCGCGACGCGTTCCTTGCGCGCGGCCGGCGTTTCGGCCGACGCCAGGAACTGCTCCACGCCCGAGCCGAAGCCGAACCAGCCGGGAATGGTGAGCCGGCATTGGCCCCAGCTGAAGCTCCACGGCACGGCGCGCAGGTCGTCGATCTTGTGGCTCGGGTTGCGCGAGGCAGGACGCGAGCCGATGTTGAGTTCGGCAATCTCGCGGATCGGCGTGGAGCCGAAGAAGTAGTCGCCGAAGCCCGGGGTTTCATAGACCAGCTTGCGGTAGGCCGCCATGCTCGCGGTCGAAAGCTCCCCGGCTGCCGAAAGGAATGTGGCGGGCGCCGACTTGGCCTGGGGCAGCAGCGTGGCTTCGAGCGTGGCGGCCACCAGCGTCTCGAGGTTGCGCCGGCCGATCTCGCGATTCGCGTACTTCGAGCCGATGACTTCGCCCTGCTCGGTGAGGCGGATCTGTCCGCGCACCGTGCCCGGGGGCTGCGCGAGGATCGCCTGGTAGCTCGGGCCGCCGCCGCGTCCCACCGTGCCGCCGCGGCCGTGGAACATGCGCAGACGGATCGGGTTGGTTTTCTTCTTCTTGTTGAGCTCGTCGAACAGCGCCACCAGCGCGATGCCGGCACGGTAGAGCTCCCAGTTGCTGGTGAAGATGCCGCCGTCCTTGTTGCTGTCGCTGTAGCCGAGCATCACGTCCTGCTCGGCGCCCGAGCGCTCGATCAGCGCCTGGATGTTCGGCAGTGCATAGAAGGCGCGCACGATGGGCGCGGCGTTGCGCAGGTCTTCGATGGTTTCGAACAGCGGCACCACGATCAGGTCGCAGGTGGCGTTGCCGTTCATCGCGCCGCGCAACAGGCCCACTTCCTTTTGCAGCAGCAGCGCTTCGAGCAGGTCGCTCACCGTTTCGGTGTGGCTGATGATGTAGTGGCGGATGGCCGCCACGCCGTATCGCGCACGCGATGTGCGCGCGGCCGCGAAGATCGCGAGTTCGCTCTTCGCGAGCGGCGAGTATTCGGCATCGGGCACGCGCAGCGGACGGGCATCGTCGAGCAGCTTGAGCAGCAGCGTCTGCTTGGCCTCTTCGGCCAGCGAGGCGTAGGCGGGCTCGATGCGCGCGGTGGACAGCAGCTCGGCGATCACGGCCTCGTGCTTGTCCGAACTCTGGCGCAGGTCGACCGTGGCCAGGTGGAAGCCGAACACCTCCACCGCGCGGATCAGCGGCCGCAGGCGCGGTGCGGCCAGCACGCTGCCGTGCTTCTCGGCGAGCGACTGTTCCACGGTGTGAAGATCGGCCAGAAAATCCTCGGCCCGGGTGTAGGGGTTTTGCGGCGGCACGGCATGGCGCGCGGCCTCCCCGCCAGTCAGGTCGCGCAGCGTGGCCGCAAGGCGCGCATACACCCCGGTGAGTGCGCGGCGGTAGGGCTCGTCCTTGCGGTGTTCGCTGGTGTCCGGCGAGCGTTCGGCGAGCGCCTGCATCTCGACCGACACGTCCACCAGCGTGGCGGAAAGCGAGAGTTCGCTACCGAGGTAGTGCACTTCGGTGAGGTAGTGGCGCAAGGCCAGTTCGGCCTGGCGGCGCAGAGCGTATTCGAGCGTTTCGGCCGTGACGTTGGGATTGCCGTCGCGGTCGCCGCCGATCCACTGGCCCATGCGCAGGAAGGTCGCCACCGAAGGCACGGTGCCGCCCTGGCCCAGCGCCTTTTCAAGGTCGGCATAGACGCGCGGAATTTCGCGCAGGAACGTGGCTTCGTAGTAGCTCAGCGCGTTCTCGATCTCGTCGGCCACGGTGAGCTTGGAGAAGCGCAACAGGCGCGTCTGCCAGATCTGCGTGACGCGGATGCGCATCTGCGTTTCGTTCTCGGCAAATTCGAGCGGGGAGAGCGCGTCTTTTCCGCCCGCGTAGGCGTTCTGGCGCAGCTTGATCTCGTCGCGCGTGGTGAGCAGCAGGGCAATGGCGCGCTCGGCATCGAGGATGCTCTTGCGCTGCACTTCGGTCGGGTGTGCGGTCAGCACCGGCGACACGTAGCTGTGGGCCAGCGAAGCCACCACCTCGTCAGGCTTGACGCCCGCCTTGCGGATGCGCGCGAGGGCCGTTTGCAGATCGCCGTCGGCGCTTTCGCCGGCGCGCTCGGCCTCGGTGCGGCGGCGGATCAGGTGCCGGTCTTCCGCCAGGTTGGCCAGGTGGCTGAAATAGGTGAAGGCGCGAATCACGCGCACCGTCTCGGCCGCGCTGAGCCCCTTGAGCAGGTTCTTGAGCGCGCGGTCGGCGGCATGGTCGGCATCGCGGCGGAAGGACACCGACAGCGTGCGAATCTTCTCGACCAGCGCATAGCTCTCCTCACCCTCCTGTTCGCGGATCACGTCGCCGAGGATTCGGCCCAGAAGCCGGATGTCGTCGATCAGCGGCTGGTCTTCGGCTTGGCGGCGCTTGGGCGCGGCAGGGGTCGTGCTGGCTTTCATTCGATGTTGTTCCTGGGGACTTGAATGGACGCGCCGCCTGCGTTGCTGCGGCGCAACATGCTAGCATTCCGGAGGTCTGAAACTTGTACTTTTTGGGGACGGTCTTGAGCAATATCGTGATCGCCACGCGCGAAAGCCGGCTGGCCTTGTGGCAGGCCGAGCACGTGCAGGCGCTGTTGCAAGAAAAAGGCCACTCGGTGAGCCTGCTGGGCATGACCACGCGTGGCGACCAGATCCTCGACAAGTCGCTCAGCAAGGTGGGCGGCAAGGGCCTCTTCGTGAAGGAGCTCGAGCTCGCGCTCGAGGAAGGCCGCGCCGACATCGCGGTGCATTCGCTCAAGGACGTGCCGATGGATCTGCCCGAAGGCTTTGTGCTGGCCTGCGTGCTGGAGCGCGAAGATCCGCGCGACGCGCTGGTGTCGCCGCGCTATGCCTCGCTCGACGAACTGCCCCAGGGCGCGGTCGTCGGCACCTCCAGCCTGCGGCGCGTGGTGCTGTTGCGTGCCCTGCGGCCCGACCTGCGCATCGAGCCGCTGCGCGGCAATCTCGACACCCGCCTGCGCAAGCTCGACGAAGGCCAGTACGACGCCATCGTGCTCGCGGCGGCCGGGCTCAAGCGGCTCGGCCTCGAAGAGCGCATCCGTGTCGCGTTCGAGCCCGACACCATGCTGCCGGCCGCGGGGCAGGGCGCACTCGGCATCGAGATGCGGGCCGACCGCGCCGACCTGATCGCGCTGCTTGCGTCCCTAAATCACAGGGGCGATTGGCTGGCCACCGCCGCCGAGCGCGCGGTCAGCCGGTCGATGGGCGGAAGCTGCTCCATGCCGCTGGCGGCCCATGCGCGCTGGCAGGCCGACGGCGCATTGCGCATCGATGCCGCGTGGGGCGATCCCGAGGGCAACGCGCCGCTGGTGCGGGTTCATGCAGAGGCTGAAGCGGCCGATTTTGCGCAGGCCGGCGTGCTGGGTGAGCAGGCCGCCGCGCTGCTGCGCGCCGCTGGCGCTCATTGAAGCAGGCGACCCAAGAGACATGGCTGCCGCCAAGCCCGTGATCGTGACGCGGCCGGCGCGCGAGGCCGTGCAGTGGGTGGACGAATTTCGCGCCGCGGGGCTCGAGGCGGCCCCGCTGCCGTTGATCGCCATCGAGCCCGCCGTCGACGCCGAGCCGCTGCGGGCCTCCTGGAAGCGCCTGTCGGACTACGCGGCGCTGATGTTCGTGAGCGCCGCGGCCGTCGAGCATTTCTTTCTTCACGCGGAAGGCGCACAAGCAAAAGCCGCGATTGCGGCGGGCCTGCGTTTCTGGGCCACCGGTCCGGGCACCGCGCGCGCGCTGCTGCGTGCGGGCGTGCCCAAAGAGGCCATCGATGCACCTCTGCCCGATGCCGCGCGCTTCGACTCCGAAGCGCTGTGGGAACGGGTGCGAACCCAGGTCTCGGCGGGCGTGCGCGTGCTGATCGTTCGTGGCGGCGACGCGGCCGGCCATCCGAGCGGGCGCGACTGGCTCGCCAACGAAATCGAAGCCGCGCAGGGTTGCCGCGACACCGTGGTCGCCTATCGGCGCCTGCCGCCGTCCTTCGATGACGCGGCGCGCGCGCTGGCGCTCGAGGGCGCCGCGGGCCGTGCGATCTGGCTGTTCAGCAGCTCCGAAGCCATCGCGAACCTGTGCGATGCGATGCCCGGCACCAAGTGGCATGCGGCCGGCGCCGTGGCTACCCATGCCCGCATCGCCGAGGCCGCGCGGGCCGCGGGATTCGGCGTGGTGCGGGTGTGCAAGCCGCTGCGTGAGGCACTGATCGCGTCGATAGAATCCTTCACATGAGTGCCGCGTCCCCGTCCGACGACTTCTCCCCCCATCCGCCACCGCACCGGTGCCTGCACCGCTGGCGGCATCGCAGTCGCCGGAGTCGCTGGCGGCCGCCGCGACCACGCTGTCACGCATCGGGCTCGGCCTCTTGGCCCTGGTGTCGCTCGCGTCGCTGGTGATTGCCATTTCCCTGTGGCAGAAGGTCAGCGGTATGCAGGAGCAGCTGGCGCGCCAGAGCGCAGATGCACAAGCCCAGTCGCTCGAAGCGCGAACGCTCGCACGGCAGGCCATCGAGACCGTGCGCGACACCGCGGCGCGTGCCGCCCTCACCGAAACCCGCGTCGCCGAGGTCGCGCTCCAGCGATCGCAGCTCGAAGAACTGATGCAGAGCCTCTCGCGCTCGCGCGACGAGAACCTGGTGGTCGACATCGAGTCGGCCGTGCGCCTTGCTCTGCAGCAGGCCCAGGTCACGGGCAGCGTGGAGCCACTGCTTGCGGCCCTCAAGGCCGGCGATCAGCGCATTGCGCGCGCGGCGCAACCCCGGCTTGCGCCGCTGCAGCGCGCCATGCAGCGCGATGCCGACCGCTTGCGCAGCAGCGCCAGCCTCGACAGCGGCGAAGCCCTGCAGAAGATCGACGAGCTGACGCGCGGCGTGGACGATCTGCCGCCGCTCAATGCGGTGGCCATGCGCGGGAACGGACTCAACGCCTGGCAGGCCGAACCCATTCCGGCCGACGCGCCATGGTGGGAGCGGGCGCTTCTCACGGTGCGCGCCGAGGCGCGGTCGCTGGTGCGGGTCGGGCGCATCGATCGCCCGGAGGCCGTGCTGCTGGCGCCCGACCAGACTTTTTTCCTGCGTGAGAACCTCAAGCTCAAGCTGCTCAATGCGCGCCTCTCGCTGCTGTCGCGGCAGGTGGATGTCGCACGCAGCGAGCTCGCCACGGTTTCGGCAACGCTGAACCGTTATTTCGATCCGGCGTCGCGGCGCACACAGGCCGCCGCAACACTGCTGCAGCAACTCCAGGCCCAGGTGAAGACCTCCGAAGCTCCGCGCATCGACGACACGCTGGCCGCGCTGGCAACCGCGGCCGCGGGGCGCTGATATGAGCCCCCACGTTCCTCACTTCGTGTATTCGCTGCCCCCCGAGGGGGCGCAGGCCTGCCTTGGGGCGGCCCGGCGGGAGGACTGACATGAGGGCAGCACTCTGGCTCCTGGCGCTGTTCGCCATTGCGGCGGCGGTGGCCCTGTTCGCCGGCAACAACCAGGGCACGATCACGGTGTTCTGGCCGCCATGGCGGGTCGATCTTTCGCTCAACCTGGTGCTGGTGATCCTGCTCGGCGCTTTTGTCCTGCTGCACCTTGCGCTGCGCGGCCTGGCGGCGCTGTTCTCGCTGCCGACCCAGGCCCGCCAATGGCGGCTGCAGCAGAAGGAACGCATGCTGCATTCGGCCTTGCTCGATTCGATGGTGCAACTGCTGTCGGGGCGCTTCTCGCGCGCGCGCAAGGCCGCGCAAGCGGCGCTGGTCCAGGAAAGGACGCTGGCGGCCCTCGATGCCAGCCTGCCGCAGGCTCATCAGGTTCGCGTGCTGTCGCACCTGCTGGCCGCCGAGAGCGCACAGGCGCTGCAGGACCGGCCGGCGCGCGATGCCCACCTGCAGCAAGCCCTCAACGAAAGCGCCGATCGCACCATGCTGGCCACGCCGGAAACGCGTGAAGGCGTGCAGTTGCGCGCCGCGCGCTGGGCGCTCGAAGACCGCGATCCTGCGGCGGCGCTGGCCCGGCTCGAAGAGCTTCCCCAAGGCGTGCAACGGCGAACCCTCGCGCTCCGCATTCGCCTGAAGGCAGCGCGCCAGGATCGGCGCACGCTCGAAGCGCTGGAAACCGCGCGCCTGCTCGCCAAGCACCGCGCGTTCTCGGACGCTGCGGCGCAGAGCATCGTGCGCGGCCTCGCGACCGAGCTGTTGTCCGGCGCGCACGACCCGGCGCAACTGCTTCGTGCCTGGACCGAACTCGACATGGCCGAGCGTCAAATGCCCGAGGTGGCGATTCATGCCGCCCATCGCATGGTGGCCTTGCGCGGCGACCTGGCACTGGCGCGCGAATGGCTGCTGCCCGCCTGGGAGCGCATGGTGTCGCAGCCTCGCGCGCTGGGCGACGCCCTGCGCGTCAAGCTGGCGCGGGCGCTCGAAGCGGGGCTCGATTCAGTGGACGCGGAGTGGCTCGCCCGCATCGAATCGGCCCAGCGAAACAATCCGCGCGACCCCAACCTGCAGTACCTCGCGGGCATGGCGTGCATGAAGCGACAGCTCTGGGGCAAGGCCCAGCAGTTGCTCACCCAGGCCGGCCTGGGCCTGCAGGACACGGACCTCTATCGCCGTGCATGGCTCGCGCTCGCAGAACTGGCCGAAGCGCGCGGGGATGCAGAGCACGCGGCCGAGGCCTGGAAGCGCGCCGCGCAGACCGAGAAGGTCTGAAGGGGCTGGCAGCCCCTGACGCTGCCCGCGGTGCACCAGACAGTGGCCGCTCCTGCGGTTCAGCGGTTTCGTTCCCCATAAAAAAACGGCGCCGAATTGGCGCCGTTTTTTATTGTTCTCGGGCCGTCGGGCCCGGGATGCTTCAGTTCACGCCTTGTGCGTCGGACGGCGCCTTTTCGAAAGGCAGCGTCATCGAACCGAGTTCGCGGCGGGTTTCGACCAGTACCAGCGGACCGGCGTCGAGCACGATGGCGGGCGGGCGTTCGCGCGGCACATGCACCGGCTTTGGCTCGGCCGCGATGGCTGCACGGGCCTGCGCAATGCGCTCGGCGTCGGAGTTCACCCACTGCAGACCCGAAGTCTCGGCGATCTGCGCCAGTTCGCTCAGCGGCAGTTCGAAAGGCTGAACCTTCGGCAAGGCGCGGCCGTTGGCGGCAGGCTTGCTGCTGCTGACGCTGCTCTCGACCACGACGGGAGCGACGGTGGGCGCTGCGGCAACGGCAACGGGAGCGACTGCTGCGGGCGCCGGTGCCGCTGCAGGACGGTCGAAGTAGCTCCGCGGTGCGGGTGTGTAGGCTTCTTCGGGCACTGCGGCGCGGGCTTCGGCGTGTTCCGGCTGCTGTCGCACGGGCGCTTCGTTCGCCTCGGCCGATGCGCCGGCCACATTGGCTTCGCTCTCGTCGCGCGGACCGCGTTCGCGGCGGTCGCGGCCATAACGGTCGCGTGAACGACCGCGGCGCTGCTCTTCGCCTTCGCGGCGCGGCGCTTGCTGCTCGTTGCCACCGATCTCGCCTTCGTTGCCGGGCGCGACGTCAGCCGGCTCGGCGCCGCGCAGACCCGCTTCGTCGGCAGGTGCTGGTGCTTCGCCGTTGGCGAAACGCGGTTGGCCTTCACCGCGGCGCTCGCGGCGGCCGTCGCTGCGTTCACCACGCGGGCCGCGCTCTTCACGGCCGCCGCGCGGGGCGCGTTCGGCTTGCGTGCCGTCCTGGGCGTCGGCGTTGTCGCCACCGAACGCGTCGCGCGGTGCCTCGGCGGCATTGCGCTGGTCGCCGCGGTCACTGCGTTCGCCACGCTCAGCACGTTCACCGCGCTCGCCACGTTCCCG
The DNA here is from genome assembly GCF_051144945.1 of Variovorax palleresanus. Lineage (NCBI taxonomy): Bacteria > Pseudomonadati > Pseudomonadota > Betaproteobacteria > Burkholderiales > Comamonadaceae > Variovorax > Variovorax palleresanus. The sequence goes on from NZ_JBJNVP010000002.1 coordinate 4,010,797, forward strand.
GCGTTCGCCGCGGGCGCGGGGCGCGCGTTCTGCCGGTGCATTGCCTTCGTCGCCAGCCGGCGCGTTGGGCGCCAGTTGCTGTGCTTCGAGATTGCCGTCGAATTCGGCAGCCACTGGCCGGGCCTCGCGGCCTTCGCCTTCGCGGCGTTCGCCACGGCCGCCGCGGCGTTGTTCGCCTTCACGCGGACCACGTGCTTCACGGGGTTCGCGCTGCTCGCGGGGTTCGCGTTGTTCGCGAGGCTCACGCTGCTCGCGCGGTTGGGCGGCTTCGCTGCGCAGTTCGCTGCTGCGGCCTTCGCGTCCTTCACCACGGCGCTCGCCACCACGTCCGCCACGGCGTTCGCCGTCGCGGCCACCGGAGCGGCCAGCGTTTTCGCTGCGGCCTTCGCCACCGCGGCCACCGCGGCGCTGCTCGCCATCGCGGGCGCCGCGCGCTTCACCGTCGCGGCCGGAGCGGCCGCCATCACGGCGCGCGGGCTTCGGTGCCTCGACCGGAATCACGGCCGGTGCGGGAGCCGGTGCCGGCGTGCCGCCGAACCAGCTCTTGAGGCGCGCGAAGAAGCCCATTTCGGCCGGAGCCGGTGCACTTGCCACGGGCGGTGCGACCGGTGCCGGGGCCACGGCGGGTGCGCGCACGGCTTCGGGCTTGGGCGGCACCACGGGCGCCGGTGCGTCGGGCAGTACGCCCTTGATGACCGGCGTCTGCTTGTTGGTGGGTTCCTGCGAACGGCGTGTCACGGCCGTCGGGTCTTCGATCTCGTCGGCCATCCTGTAGCTGGCTTCGATGTGGTCGAGGCGCGGATCGTCGTGCTTCAGGCGTTCGAGCTTGTAGTTCGGCGTTTCGAGCGTCTTGTTGGGCACCATCAGCACGGTGACGCGCTGCTTGAGCTCGATCTTGGCGATTTCGGGGCGCTTTTCGTTCAGCAGGAATGACGCCACTTCGACCGGCACCTGGACGTGCACGGCGGCCGTGTTGTCCTTCAGGCACTCTTCCTGAATGATGCGCAGGATCTGCAGCGCGCTCGATTCGGTGTCGCGGATGTGGCCCGAGCCGCCGCAGCGGGGGCAGGGGATCGACGAGCCTTCCGAGAGCGCCGGCTTCAGGCGCTGGCGGCTCATTTCCATCAGGCCGAACTTGCTGATCGAGCCGAACTGCACGCGGGCGCGGTCCTGGCGCAGCGCGTCGCGCAGGCGGCTTTCGACTTCGCGGCGGTTCTTCGACTCGTCCATGTCGATGAAGTCGATGACGATCAGGCCGCCCAGGTCGCGCAGGCGCATCTGGCGGGCCACTTCGTCGGCGGCTTCGAGGTTGGTGCGGGTGGCGGTTTCTTCGATGTCGCCGCCCTTGATGGCGCGGGCCGAGTTCACGTCGACCGACACGAGCGCTTCGGTGTGGTCGATCACGATGGCGCCGCCCGAGGGCAGCTGCACGGTGCGCGCATAGGCCGACTCGATCTGGTGCTCGATCTGGAAGCGGCTGAACAGCGCGGCGTCGTCGCGGTAGCGCTTCACGCGGGCGGCATGCTCGGGCATGACGTGCGCCATGAACTGCTGCGCCTGGTCGTAGATGTCGTCGGTGTCGATCAGGATGTCGCCGATGTCGTGATTGAAATAGTCACGAATGGCGCGAATGACGAGCGACGATTCCTGATAGATCAGGAAGGCGCCCTTGCCGCCCTTGGCCGCGCCGTCGATGGCGCTCCAGAGCTTGAGCAGGTAGTTCAGGTCCCACTGGAGTTCGGGCGCCGAGCGGCCGATGCCGGCGGTGCGCGCGATGATGCTCATGCCCTTCGGGTACTCGAGCTGGTCCATCGCCTCCTTGAGTTCGGCGCGGTCGTCGCCCTCGATGCGCCGGCTCACGCCGCCGCCGCGCGGGTTGTTGGGCATCAGCACGACGTAGCGGCCGGCCAGCGAGATGAAGGTGGTGAGGGCCGCGCCCTTGTTGCCGCGTTCTTCCTTTTCGACCTGGACGACCAGTTCCTGGCCTTCGCGGATGACGTCCTGGATGCGTGCCTGGTTGGCGGAAACGCCTTCGGCAAAGTATTGCTTGGAGATTTCCTTGAACGGCAGGAAGCCGTGGCGGTCTTCACCGTAGTCGACGAAACAGGCTTCGAGCGAGGGCTCGACGCGCGTCACGACGGCTTTGTAGATGTTGCCCTTGCGCTGTTCGCGCCCTTCGATCTCGATTTCGTAGTCGAGGAGCTTTTGCCCGTCGACGATGGCCAGGCGGCGTTCTTCGGCCTGCGTGGCGTTGATCAGCATCCGCTTCATGATGCGTTGTCCTTATATGTATCGTTCTTGCGGCCCATGACGGGCCAACGATGCACGGACGACGCCCGCGAAACGAGGGGAATTGCCGCTTGGCCCCGGTTGCTGTCACTGCCGCGGCAAGCGCGAACAGGCCTCTTGAGCGTCAGCTCAAGAAGACAGCCGGGGTGGGGGCGCGTGGATGGGCGCGAGCCAGATTCGGTGTTGAGCAGCTATCTTATTGATAGCTGGTTGCGCAATGGTGGCGCGCGGTGCGGATGACTCGATGCCTGAGGCCGCTGGCAGAAGCCAGGTGGGCCAGCGCAGGCACATTTGAATCAGCAGCATCAACACAAGGGACTCGCTTCGATCCGCCTGCAGCTTGGAAGCTGCAGGCTGGGTATTCCGTATCGGTGTTTCGTGGGTGTCGGCTTAACTTGGGTGCAGGGTCTGCCACTTTGCGCCATTGCGCGGGGTTTGCAGTCTCGGCGCCAAAGCGGCATCGACCTCGCAGCGTTGTCCTGGGCGTTTGACTGCAGTGATCTAAACTTCTGTCTAATCAAGCACTTACACGACCGCGCTGGTGAAAAACATTATAGGTGCGAAGCAAAGCCCTGCGGCCGCTCCAAATCCCGCAGATCAAAAAGCCGCGGCCGATGCCGGGGCGCCGCACGCGTCCATCAAATTCATTACTGTGGACGCGGAATCCGCTGGGCAGCGGCTGGACAACTTCCTGTTCCGCCATCTGAAGGGCGTCCCCAAGACGCATGTCTACCGGATCATCCGGTCGGGCGAGGTGCGCATCAACAAGGGTCGGGCGCAGGCCGATTCCCGCATCGAGACCGGCGACGTGCTGCGGCTGCCGCCGGTGCGGATTTCGCCGCGTGCCGAAGAGGGCGCCACGGCACCCGCGCCCGCGCGCGAATTTCCGGTGCTGCTGGAAGACGACGCGCTGATTGCCATCGACAAGCCCGCCGGCGTGGCGGTGCATGGCGGCAGCGGGGTGAGTTTTGGTGTGATCGAACAGCTGCGCACGGCACGGCCGGGCGCGAAATTCCTGGAGCTGGTGCACCGGCTCGACCGCGAGACCTCGGGCATCCTGCTGGTGGCGAAGAAGCGCAGCGCGCTGGTGGCGCTGCAGGACCAGTTCCGCGAGCGCGAGACGGGCAAGACCTACCTCGCGCTGGTCGAAGGTGCCTGGCCCGCCAACAAGAAGGTGCTCGACGCGCCACTCGCCAAGTACCTGCTGCCGGGCGACGGTGCCGGCGCCGGCGAGCGCCGCGTGCGCGTGGTCGCCAAGGACCATCCCGACGCCATGCGCGCGGTGACGCTGGTGCGCGTGCTGGCGCGGCTCACGCTGCCCGGCGATGCCGCGCCGCTGTCCCTGCTGGCGGTCACCATCAAGACCGGCCGCACACACCAGATCCGCGTGCACCTTGCATCGGCCGGCCATGCGATTGCGGGCGATGACAAGTACGGCGACTTCGAACGCCAGCGCGTGCTCCATAAACTCGGCCTCCGGCGCATGTTCCTGCATGCCTGGCGGTTGCAGTTCAACCACCCCGCGACCGGCGAGCGTGTGGCGCTGCAGGCCGGCCTGCCGCCCGAACTGCACGCGTTGATGCCGTCCCATGCGCTCGAGGCGCTTGCCCAACACCCGACTCCCACGGCCAATGACTGAATCTTCCAGACCCCTGCGTTTCGACCTGATCGCCTTCGATTGGGACGGCACCCTTTACGACTCCACGCGGCTCATCGTGCGCTGCATCCAGGCGGCCGTGATTGACGTCGGCGGCGCCAAGCCAAGCGAGAACGATGCCGCATGGGTCATCGGCCTGGGCCTGGCGGAGGCCCTGGCGCGCGCGGCGCCCGACGTGCCGAAGGAAAAATACGCCGAGCTCGGCGCACGCTACCGCTATCACTATCTGCAGCACCAGGACGACCTCGTGCTGTTCGACGGCGTGCTGCAGATGATCGACGCCTTGCGCGCGCGCGGGCACAAGCTCGCGGTGGCCACCGGCAAATCGCGCCGCGGCCTGAACGAGGCGCTGAAGTCGATGGCGCTGCGCGACCGCTTCGATGCCTCACGCACGGCCGACGAAACTTTCGGCAAGCCGCATCCGCGCATGCTGCTTGAGCTGATGGAAGAGCTCGACATTCCGGCCGAGCGCACGCTGATGATCGGCGACACCACGCACGACCTGCAGCTGGCGCTCAATGCCGGCTGCGCCAGCGTGGGCGTGAGCTACGGCGCGCACGAGCCCGAGAGCTTCGACGTGCTGAAGCCGTTGTTCGTCGCGCACTCGGTGGCCAGCCTCGAAGCATGGCTTCTGGACAACGCCTGAAAATCTCGCGATGAGCGAAGAAGAGCCCATCCCCCTTTGCAACGCCTCGGACCTGGTCGAAGGCGACCGGGCCGTGCCATTCGATGTGGTCTACGGCGGTGAAACCTGCCGCGCCTTTGCGGTGCGCTTCGAAGGGCAGCCGCATGCCTATCTGAACCGATGCAGCCACGTGGCGATGGAACTCGATTTCCAGCCCGACCGTTTCTTCGACGACAGCGGGCAGTGGCTGCTCTGCGCCACGCATGGCGCGGTCTACAGGCCGGACACCGGCGAGTGCGCCGGCGGCCCGTGCCGCGGCGGCCTCGTGAAGATCGCCCTCAGCGAACGTGACGGCGTGGTGCACTGGCATACTGCCTGGAACCTCCACCCCCTGACTTTTTGACAATGACCGACCCGAACCGCACGGAACCCGAAGGTTTTGATCCTTTTGAGCCGGCCACTCCCATTGCGTCCTCGCAGGGCGCGCCAAGAAACATGGCCAAAGACCCGACGCAGCGCCCAGGGTGGGAGCGCGCAACGCTCGAGAAACTTGCCTTCGCCTCCCTGAACGAGCAGAGGGCCGCGCGCCGCTGGAAGACCTTCACGCGTCTTTCGTGGCTCGCCTTCTTCATCTTCCTGGTCTGGCTCGCGATGTCGCGCAACGCGCCGAGCGCGGCCAAGACCACGGCCCACACCGCGGTCGTCGAAATCAAGGGCGAGATCGCCAACGGCGGCGACGCGAGCGCGGAATTCGTCATAGCCGCAATGAAGACCGCTTTCGAGGACGAGGGCGCCAAGGGCATCGTGCTGCTGATCAACTCGCCCGGCGGCAGCCCCGTGCAGGCCGGCATCATCAGCGACGAGATCAAGCGCCTGAAGGCCAAGCACAAGAAGCCGGTGTACGCGGTGGTCGAAGAAACCTGCGCCTCGGCCGCCTATTACATTGCCGCGGCGACCGACAAGATCTTCGTCGACAAGGCCAGCATCGTCGGCAGCATCGGCGTGCTGATGGATGGCTTCGGCTTCACCGGCGTCATGGACAAGGTCGGCGTGGAGCGCCGCTTGCTCACGGCCGGCGAGAACAAGGGCTTCCTCGACCCGTTCAGCCCGATGAGCGACGCGCAGCGCGCTCATGCACAGACCATGCTGAACCAGATCCACACGCAGTTCATCAACGTGGTGAAGGCCGGGCGCGGCGACCGGCTCAAGCTCGACACCCCGGGGCTTTTCAGCGGCCTGTTCTGGAGCGGCGAACAAGCCGTCGCGTTCGGCCTGGCCGACCAGCTCGGCAACGTGGACTACGTGGCACGCGAAGTGATCAAGGCCGAAGAGGTCACCGACTACACGCGGCGCGACAACGTGGCAGAAAAGCTTGCCAAGAAATTCGGCGCCGCGATGGGCGATGCCACCGTGCGTTCGCTGCAGTTCGCCACGCCGGCGCTGCGCTGAGGCCGGCGGCCGGCTCAGCTTGGGTTGCCGCTGTCCGTGAAACGGGCGGAGGCGGCCAGCGCCACCGCGAAAACCACGACCACATAGAGCGCGGCTGTCAGCGAACTGGCCCGCGCCAGCAGGCCGATCACGGCCGGTCCGGCCATGAAGCCCAGGTAGGCGATGGCCGAGACGGCCGCGATGCCCGTTGCGGCTTCGACGCCGGGCACGCGGGCCGATGCGCCGAACAGGATCGGCACCACGTTCGCGAAGCCCACGCCCACACCCGCGAAGCCGATCAGCGCGAGCCAGGGCAGGTCGGTCAGCAGAACCAGGGTCATGGCCGCCGCCGCGAGCAGGCCGCTGCCGAGCAGCAGTGCAGCCGGCGAGAAGCGCGCACGCATCGCATCGCCAGCGAAACGCGCGGCGGCCATGGCGGCCGAGAAGCTCGCGTAGGCCAGTGCGGCCTGCTTCTGCGGGCTGCCGAGTTCCTGCTGCATGTAGAGCACGCTCCAGTCGTAGATCGCGCCTTCGGCAATCAGGCCCAGCGCGGCAAGCAAGCCCAGCACTGCGAGTACGCCGCGAGGCAGCCGGAATGCGTGGTCGGCCGGGGATGCGTCGCTTGCGGCAGGTGGCTTGGGGAGCATGTGCCACGAAGACACGGCCACCACCAGCACCATGGCCGCCGCCACCCACAGCAGATGGGCCTGGGCCCCGAGCCCGGCCGCCAGTGCCGCGCTGCCACTCGCGGCGCCGGCCATGCCGCCCAGGCTGAACATGCCGTGCATGCCGCTCATCAGCGGTTTGCCGCCATGCAGCTCGAGTTGCGCCGCTTCGGCGTTGATGGCCACGTCGAACACGCTGGTGACAAGACCGAAGACTGCCAGCAGCGCCAAAAGGAAGAGGTAGCCCGGCATGGCAATCAACCCGGCCAGCAGCAGCGCGTAGACGCAGCCGCAGAGGGCGGCCATGCGCCGCGGGCCGTGGCGGCCGATCCAGCGCCCCGCGCTGGTCAGGCCGAACATCGCCCCGGCGCCGGCCGCGAGCATGGCCAGCCCCAGCTCGGCTTCGTCGATCCCGTAGTGCGACTTGACCGTTGGAACGTGCACGCCCCAGGTCGCGAAGATGAAGCCGGAAGAAAAGAACTGCGCGCGCGTGGCCCAGCGGGCGCCGGCAGTCACCACCATCGTCAGCGCCCGATCGCGAATACCGCGGGCAGGCGTTCGTCCGTCGGGCTTTGCGCCTTGGAGCGCCAGGCCTTCACGGTTTCGCTGCGCACCTGGGCTGTTGCAAGCGTCAGCCCGCGCGCCACGGCCAGCCGGGTGTTGTGCTGCAGCGTTTGCACCAGCGCTTGAAGCAGCGCGGCATTGCGGTAGGGGGTTTCGATGAACAGCTGCGTCTGGCCGGTCTTGAGGGCCAGCGCCTCGAGCTCCCTGATTCGAACCTGGCGCTCGCTCGAATCCTGCGGCAGGTAGCCGACGAAGGCAAAGTTCTGTCCGTTGAGGCCGCTGGCCGCCAACGCGAGCAGCAGCGATACGGGCCCGGTGAGCGGGACCACGGCAATGCCAAGCTCGTGGGCGGCGCGCGCCACCGAGGAGCCGGGGTCGGCCACCGCCGGCATGCCGGCTTCGCTGAGCAGGCCGATGTCGTGGCCTTCGAGTGCGGCGGCCAGCAATGGCTTGGCATCGAACTGGCCGGCGTGGTCGCCTTTTTTGTGCACTTCTCGCGGCAGTTCGCGAATGTCTTGTGCCTGCAGGGGCGCTGCGAGCGGAACGACGGCGTCGATGCGCTTCAGGTAGGCGCGTGCCGACTTGGCGTTCTCGCAGATCCAGTGGGTGATGCCGGCGGCCGCTTGCAGCGTGCCCAAGGGCAGGGCGTCCTGCAGGGGCGCCTGTGTATCGCAGCCGAAGTCCAGCGGCGCGGGCACCAGGTAGAGTTTGCCCCGGGTCACAGCAGATCGACCCCGGCGGAACGCAGCATCCGGCAGGTGCGGATTAACGGCAGGCCGACCAGGGCGGTCGGGTCGTCGCTGTCGATCGCGCTCAGCAAGGCGATCCCGAGGCCTTCGCTCTTGGCGCTGCCCGCGCAGTCGTAAGGTTGCTCGGCCTGCAGGTAGTGCTCGATGGCCGCATCGCTGAGTTCGCGGAACACCACCCGAACCGGCGCCAGGTCGCGCTGGACGAAGCCCGTGGCCTGGCAGACGACGGCCACGGCGGTCTGGAACACCAGTGTCTGGCCGCGCATCCGGCGCAGCTGGGCCGTGGCGCGTGCGTGGTCGCCCGGCTTGCCGAGCGCCTCGCCGGCGAGGTCGGCCACCTGATCCGAGCCGATTACCACCGCCTCGGGGAATCGCGCGGCGACGGCCTGGGCCTTTTCCAGCGCCAGGCGCTCGGCCAGTTCGCGCGGGGTCTCTCCGCTCTGGGCGGTTTCGTCGACTTCGGGGGGCTGCACGTCGAAGGGTAGGTGGAGGCGAGCCAGCAGTTCGCGGCGGTAGCGCGAGGTCGAGGCAAGGATCAGGGGGCGTTGCATGGCGACGATTGTGCGTGAGCTGCCAAAAAGCCTTTGGCGGCGCTCCGCCAATTCCCGCGGCCGGCGCGCTAGACTGGAGCGGATGAAGAGAGAATTTGTTCCCGAACGGCTCGACGTGGCCGCCTTTGCCGCCGAAGCCGCGGCGCTTTCAGCCGACGATCCCGTTCCCAACTATCCCCGCCTGGCGCAGGAACTGGCCTCGCCGGCGCTCGATGCCGTGGTCCACTGGGAAGCCGTGGGCGAGCAGCGCACCGGCGCCTTGGGCAAGGCCGAGCCCTGGCTGCACCTGATGGCCGAAACCACGGTGCCGCTGGTTTGCCAGCGGTGCCTGGCACCGGTGGATACGCTTGTTGCATCGGACCGCTGGTTCCGCTTCGTGGCCGACGAGGCCACGGCCGACGCCGAGGACGACGAATCGGAAGAAGACCTGCTTGTCGTGAGTCGCGATTTCGACCTTCACGCCTTGATCGAGGACGAGCTCCTGATGGAAATTCCCGTCATGCCAGTGCACGAGGTCTGCCCCACGCCGATCCAGCTGTCGTCCAGCGACGAAGACTTCCAGGCGGCGGAAGAGGCCAAGCCCAACCCCTTTGCGGTGCTCGGCGCGTTGCGTTCGCGCAAGCCGGAAGAGGGCAAGTAGCCCTTTTCCTCAGGCTAGGCTATAATCATGGGCTTCGCGCGCGCCGCCGTGAGCAGCAAGACAGACCAAGGCATTCCATACATGCCCCTGTATTGCCACCGCCAGAGAGCGCATCCAATCACTCACCTAACAGTCCAGGAGCCATCATGGCCGTCCAGCAAAACAAGAAGTCGCCTTCCAAGCGCGGCATGCACCGTTCCCACAATGCGCTGGTCGTGCCCGGCATCGCCGTGGAACCGACCACCGGCGAAACGCACCTGCGCCACCACATCAGCCCCAACGGTTTCTACCGTGGCCGCCAGGTGCTCAAGAACAAGTCCGAAGCCTGATCTCGCATCCCAAGGCCAAGGCCCGAAGCTACTTTTGCCGTAGCGTCGGGCCTTTGTTTTGATGGCTACGCCTTCTTCCCCCGAATTCACCGCTGCGCCTTCCGCAATCACGCTCGCCGTCGATTGCATGGGAGGTGACCATGGGCCGCGCGTCACGCTCGCGGCCTGCCGCGCGTTTCTCGAACGGCACAGCGAAGCTTCGCTGCTGCTGGTCGGCGCGCCTGCCGCCTTGGCCGGGTTTGCCGCGCATCCGCGTGCCCGCATCGTTGCCGCCAGCGAAGTGGTGGGCATGGACGATCCGGTCGAAATCGCCTTGCGCAAGAAGAAAGACTCTTCGATGCGCGTCGCGATCCAGCAGGTCAAGGATGGTGCCGCTCAAGCAGCCATCTCGGCCGGCAATACCGGCGCCCTGATGGCCATTGCGCGCTATCTCCTGAAGACGCTCGACGGCATCGACCGTCCCGCGATTGCGCCTCAGCTCCCGAACGCCAAGGGCGGCGCCACCACGGTGCTGGACCTGGGCGCCAACGTCGATTGCGATGCCGAAGACCTGCTTCAGTTTGCCGTGCTCGGCTCGGCCCTGGTCTCCGCGCTCACCGGCAACGAAGCCCCGTCGGTCGGGCTGCTCAATATTGGCGAGGAAGCCATCAAGGGCAGCGAAACGATCAAAAAAGCGAGTCAACTGCTGCGTACGGCTGCCAACTCGAAGGATCTGAACTTCTACGGCAACGTGGAAGGCAACGATATCTTCAAGGGTACGACCGACATCGTGGTCTGTGACGGCTTCGTGGGCAACGTCGCCCTGAAGGCCAGCGAAGGCGTGGCCTCGATGATCGGCGAATTCATCCGTGTCGAGTTTTCGCGGAACATCTTGACCAAAGCGGCGGCAATTGTTGCTTACCCGGTGCTAAAAGCGTTTAAAAACCGCTTGGACCATCGCCGGTACAACGGCGCTGCCCTGTTGGGCCTGCGCGGGCTGGTTTTCAAGAGCCATGGCTCGGCTGACGAAGTGGCTTTCGGCCATGCGCTGGATCGCGCTTATGATGCCGCTCGCAACAACCTGCTCGACCGCGTCCGGGCCCGTATTGCTCACGCCGCGCCATTGCTCGCGCGGCAGGAGCCCGCGGTGCCCGCCGACGCGGCGGCCCTTCACGTTTGATGAGCCCTTTTTCACGCATCACCGGCACAGGCAGTTACCTGCCTCCGCGCCGGGTGACCAACGACGACCTTGCCAAGGAATTGGCATCGCGCGGCATCGAGACCTCGAACCAGTGGATCGTCGAGCGTACCGGCATCCACGCGCGGCACTTCGCGGCGCCTGAAGTCACGAGCAGCGATCTCGGCTTCGAAGCCGCGCGGCACGCCCTCGAGGCGGCGGGGCGCAAGGCCGAAGAGGTCGACCTGATCATCGTCGCCACGTCGACGCCGGACATGGTGTTTCCGTCGTCGGCCGCCATTCTGCAGAACAAGCTCGGCATTGCCGGCTGCCCGGCATTCGATGTGCAGGCGGTCTGCAGCGGCTTTGTCTATGCGCTGACCGTGGCCGACGCGATGATTCGCACCGGCAGCGCGCGCTGCGCGCTGGTGATCGGCGCCGAAGTGTTCTCGCGCATCCTCGATTTCAACGATCGCACCACCTGCGTGCTGTTCGGCGACGGCGCCGGCGCCGTGGTGCTCGAGGCCAGCGACGAGCCCGGCATCCTCGCGAGCGACCTGCATGCGGATGGCAAGCACGTCGGCATTCTTTGCGTACCGGGCCACGTCTCGGGCGGCAACGTGCTGGGCACGCCGCTGCTGCACATGGACGGCCAGGCCGTGTTCAAGCTGGCGGTGCGCGTGCTCGAAGACGCGGCCCGCGCCACGCTTGCAAAGGCAGGCAAGACCGAAGCCGACATCGACTGGCTGATTCCGCACCAGGCCAACATCCGCATCATGGAAGGCACGGCCAAGAAGCTGAAGCTTCCGCGCGAGAAACTCATCGTGACGGTGAACGAGCATGGCAACACCTCGGCCGCCTCGATTCCGCTGGCTCTCGACGAGGCTGTGCGGTCCGGCAAGGTGAAGAAGGGCGAAACCGTCATGCTCGAAGGCGTGGGCGGCGGGTTCACCTGGGGCGCGGTGCTATTGAACCTGTAGCCATTGCAACGCCCTCGCAGGGCGCGGCAGTGCGACATGACGCTTGAAACAATGAAATCCTTTGCTTTTGTCTTTCCGGGCCAGGGCTCGCAGGCGGTCGGCATGCTCGACGCCTGGGGCGACCACCCGGCCGTGGCCGAAACCCTGCGTGAAGCCTCCGAGGCGCTGGGCGAAGACGTCGCGGCGCTGATCAAGAACGGCCCCAAGGAAGAACTGGCGCTCACCACCAACACCCAGCCGGTGATGCTGGTGGCCGGCGTTGCCGCCTGGCGCGCATGGCTGGCCGAAGGTGGCGCGGCCCCTTCCGTCGTCGCGGGACATTCGCTCGGCGAGTACTCCGCGCTGGTGGCGTCTGGTGTGCTCACCTTGGCGCAGGCCGCGCCGCTGGTGCGTTTTCGGGCGCGGGCCATGCAGCAGGCCGTGCCGGTCGGGGTGGGAGCCATGGCGGCCGTCCTCGGCATGGAAGCGGCCAAGGTGGTGGCGAGCTGCGCGGAAGCGACCGCGTCCTTCGGCGCCGGAAGCGCAGAGATCGTCGAGGCGGTGAATTTCAATGACCCGATGCAGACCGTGATTGCGGGCAGCAAGGCAGCCGTCGACAAGGCCTGCGAGCTGGTCAAGGCCAACGGTGCCAAGCGCGCACTGCTGCTGCCCGTGTCGGCACCCTTCCATTCGAGCCTGATGAAGCCCGCCGCCGAGGCGCTGCGCGAAAAGCTGACCACGATCACGCTCGCTGCGCCGCAGATTCCGGTGCTGAACAACATCGACGTGGCCGTTGAAACCGATCCCGAACGCATCCGCGACGCCCTGGTGCGCCAGGCGGCCGGGCCGGTTCGCTGGGTTGAAAGCGTGCAAGCCTTGAAACTGCGCGGTGTAGCCGCCATCATCGAGTGCGGGCCGGGCAAAGTGCTGGCCGGCATGGTCAAGCGCATCGCCCCCGAACTCGAAGCCGCGTCGGTGTACGACCCGGCGACTCTCGCGGACACCCGACAACTGCTCGCCGGCTGAACGGCGCAAGGCCTCCGATACTTTTATGAGCATTCCCAAATTCGAAGGGCAAGTCGCCCTGGTCACCGGCGCGTCACGCGGCATCGGCGCAGCGATTGCGCTCGAACTGGCGCACCGCGGCCTCAAGGTGGTCGGCACCGGCACCACCGAAGACAGCGCAGCGAAGATCACCTCGGCCCTGAGCGCCTTCGACGGCCGCGGCCGTGCGCTCAACGTGAACGACGCCGCAGCCGTCGAAGCGCTGATCGACGAAATCGTGCAGGCCTACGGTGCCATCCACGTGCTGGTCAACAATGCCGGCATCACGCGCGACACGCTCGCCATGCGCATGAAGGACGACGACTGGGATGCGGTGCTCGACACCAATCTCAAGGCGGTGTTTCGCCTGTCGCGCGCGGTCATTCGCCCGATGATGAAGCAGCGCTATGGCCGCATCATCAGCATCACGAGCGTGGTCGGCGCCTCCGGCAATGCCGGCCAGGCCAACTACGCAGCCGCCAAGGCCGGCGTCGCGGGCATGACCCGCGCGCTGGCCCGCGAACTCGGCAGCCGCAACATCACGGTCAACTGCGTCGCGCCGGGCTTCATCGAGACCGATATGACCGCCAGCCTGCCGGAAGCCCAGCAACAGGCGCTGCTCCAGCAGATCCCGCTGGGCCACCTGGGCAAGCCGGCAGACATCGCGCATGCCGTGTCGTATCTTGCATCGCCCCAGGCGTCTTACGTGACGGGGCAGGAACTGCACGTCAACGGCGGCATGCACATGTAATTGCCGCAAGGCGCAAACTTTCCCCGTACCGGGTGCACGGCAAATGCCACAATGCGCCCGGCTAAAATCCACCGATTACCTACAACCCTCAGAGGGAACCAAATGAGCGATATCGAAGCACGTGTCAAGAAAATCATCGCCGAGCAACTCGGCGTGGAAGAGTCCCAAGTAACGAACGAAAAGGCTTTCGTGGCCGACCTCGGTGCGGACTCGCTCGACACGGTCGAACTGGTGATGGCACTCGAAGACGAGTTCGGCATCGAGATTCCCGATGAAGACGCCGAGAAGATCACCACGGTGCAAAACGCCGTCGACTACGCCACCAAGAATCAAAAGGCCTGATCGGGCCAGCTGGAACTGCCACGGCCGGCCGCGCTCTTCATCGAGCCCGTACGCGCCGCCTGCAGTTGTTCAGCGCTTCCAGAAAGGTTTGCCGGCATGACCAAACGCCGCGTCGTCGTGACCGGACTCGGTTGCATCGCTCCTGTCGGAAACACCGCAACCGAATCCTGGGCCAACCTGTTGGCCGGGAAGTCGGGCATTGCGAACATCACCGCGTTCGATGCAAGCGCCTTCGCCTGCAAGTTCGCTGGTGAGGTGAAGGGTTTCGACATCACCCAATACATCTCGGAGAAGGAAGCGCGCCACATGGACCGCTTCATTCATCTGGGGCTTGCCGCCGCCATGCAGGCGGTGCAGGACAGCGGACTGCCGACCGGCGAAGCGCTGCCCTATGAAGAAGCCGTGCGCATCGGCTGCAACATCGGCTCCGGCATCGGCGGCCTGCCGATGATCGAAGAAACGCACGGCGAATACGCGAGCCGCGGCCCGCGCCGCATTTCGCCGTTCTTCGTGCCGGCTTCCATCATCAACATGATCTCGGGCCACGTCTCGATCAAGTACGGCTTCAAGGGCCCGAACATCGCGGTCGTGACCGCCTGTACCACGGGCCTGCATGCCATCGGCACGTCGGCACGCATGATCGAGTACGGCGATGCCGACGTCATGATCGCGGGCGGCGCCGAGTCGACCATTTCTCCGCTCGGCATCGGCGGCTTCACCGCGCCGCGTGCACTCAGCACGCGCAACGACGATCCCGCCACGGCCTCGCGTCCGTGGGACAAGGACCGCGACGGCTTCGTGCTGGGCGAGGGCGCCGGCGTGCTGGTGCTCGAAGAATACGAGCACGCCAAGGCGCGCGGTGCCAAGATCTACGCGGAAGTGGCGGGCTTCGGCCTGACCGGCGACGCGTACCACATGACCGCACCCGACGTCGACGGCCCCCGCCGCTCGATGGCCATGGCGCTGGCCAATGCGGGCGTCAACGCCGACGAAGTGCAGTACCTCAATGCACACGGCACCTCGACGCAGATCGGCGACGTCAACGAGACCAATGCGGTCAAGAAGGCCTTTGGCGACCATGCGAAGAAGCTGGTTGTGAATTCGACCAAGTCGATGACCGGCCACTTGCTGGGCGGCGCCGGTGGCATCGAGTCGGTGTTCACGGTGCTCGCACTGCATCACCAGAAGAGCCCGCCGACCATCAACATCTTCAACCAGGATCCGGAGTGCGACCTCGACTACTGCGCCAACGTGGCGCGCGATCTCAAGATCGATGTCGCGGTCAAGAACAACTTCGGCTTCGGCGGCACCAACGGCACGCTGGTGTTCAAGCGCGCTTGAGCATTGCTCTTTCATGCACAGCGCACCGTCGGTGACATACCCGGTGGGGCGCTCGCGCGGTGCCACCCGGATTCTGATCGCCACATGGGCCTTGGGCGCAGCGTGCGCGGGACTGTCGTGCTATCTGTTCGATAGTGCCGGCTGGCGCCAGCTGCTGCTGGTCCTGAGTGTGCTGTTGTCGGGCCTCGCGGCCGGACTCGGGCTGCGAAGCGACGGTGCGGGGGTGCTGCACTTCGACGGACTGGGCTGGACGCTCACGGGCGCCCATCCGGGCCGTGCCGTCCATGCGGCCCGCGCCGCCGTCGCACTCGATCTCCAGTCGCTGCTGCTGGTCCGGCTGACCCAGCCGGGCCGTGCGAGCCGCTGGATCTGGATCGAGCAGCGCGCCATGCCGGAACGCTGGCGCGACCTGCGCCGTGCGGTATATTCGCGCGCCCCGACCGCGTCGCCTGCCGGCGAGCCTTGGCGAGCAACCGCTCCTGCCGATGCGCCCTGAACCTCCTCGATGACCACTTCTCCGCCGCCAGTGCCACCGGACTCCGGCTTGCCCGATGTGTCCGCCGAGGCGCCGCGCCCCGGTGAAGTCGACCTGCAGCTGGTCCAGCGCACGGTCGCGGGTGACCAGAAGGCATTCGAACTGCTGGTCATCAAGTACCAGCGCCGGATCGAGCGCCTGATCGGGCGCATGGTGCGCGATGTCGACCTGGTCGAAGACATCGCGCAGGAAACATTCATTCGCGCCTACCGCGCGCTCCATCAGTTCCGCGGCGACGCGCAGTTCTACACCTGGCTTTACCGGATCGCGGTGAACACCGCCAAGAAGGCGCTGGTCGACATGAAGCGCGACCCGACCATTTCCGAAAGCGCCATGCGGCCGTCTTCTGAAGAGGACGATGAAACTTACCGGCCCGGAAACGAACCAATCAGCGACGAAACCCCCGAATCGGTCTTGGCGGCAAATGAAATTGCCCGCGTGGTCGAGGCGGCCATGGAAGCGCTGCCGTCCGAGTTGCGCCAGGCTGTCACCCTGCGCGAGATCGAGGGCATGAGTTACGAAGAGATTGCCGAGGTCATGAATTGCCCAATCGGCACCGTGCGCTCGCGTATTTTCCGGGCGCGCGAGGCCATTTCGGCCAGGGTCAAACCGCTGCTGGACAACCAGTCCGGCAAGCGTTGGTAGGTAAGCAGGTGAATGAAATGAATCAGACAATGACGGTTCGTGAGCAGGTGTCCGCACTGGCGGATGGTCATTTGCAGGGCGAGGACTTCGCGCGGGCCATCGAGGCTGTCTGTGCGGACGACGAGGCCCATCGGGCTTGGCGTGCCTATCACATGGTGGGCGACGTGTTGCGCGCGGGTGCGCATTCGCCGTGCAGCGATAGCAATGCGTTCCTGGCCCGCTTTCAACAACGCCTGGCGGCGGAGCCCGCCGCAGCCGCCCCGGTTGTGGCGCCCGCCCCAGCAGCAGTTCACGCGGTGCGGCACAAAGCCGACGCGGCCAATGAGCCGGTCTTTCGCTGGAAGCTCGTGGCCGGCGCCGCTTCGCTGGTGGCCGTGGCTGCGATCAGCTGGACGCTGGTCGGAAACGGCGCCGCCGTTCCGTCGCAGGGTGCACAGATGGCAGTCCAGCAGCAACCGGCAGCCAACTCGGTGCTGGCCGCCGCTGCCACTGGCAACCAGCAGCCCGCCGCTGCGCCGCTGACGCCGACCCGCGTGGTGGTCGGCAATGGAAGCCCGCAGGTCATGCTGCGCGATCCGCGGCTCGACCAGTTGCTCGAAGCGCACCAGCAAGCCGGCGGCGCCTCGCAAATGCCCTCAGGTTTCCTGCGCAACGCGACCTTCGAAGGCCCGACGCGCTGACGCGCGCCTGCCGTCCTTCCAATGACCGTTCAGATGCCGATTTCTGCACGCGCGTTCGCGCTGGTATTCGCTGCTTTTTGTCTGGTGCAGATCGCGGCGGCGCAGACCCGGCCGGGTTCGGCCAACGCCAGGAGCCCGGCCTCGGTGCAGGGCGGCGATGCGCCGCCCGCGATGGGCGTGGTCGAGTGGCTGCAGCGCATGCACACGGGCGCGCGGCAGCGAAACTACGTCGGCACCTTCGTGGTATCGGCGGCGGGCGGCGATCTGTCGAGCGCACGCATCTGGCATGTACGCGACGGCGATATGCAGATCGAACGCATCGAGGCCCTGTCGGGCCCGCCGCGCTCCACGTTCAGGCGCAACCACCACGTGATGACCTTCCTGCCCGAGGCGAAGGTCGTGAAGGTCGAGAAGCGCGAGAACCTCGATCTCTTTCCCAATCTCCCCGACAAGCCCGATTCGTCGATCGGCGACTTTTACGATGTCCGTGCCATTGGCAAGGACCGCGTAGCCGGTTTCGATGCCGACGTGGTGCAGCTGGTGCCGCATGACGGGCTTCGCTTCGGATATCGCATCTGGAGCGAGCGCCGCTCCGGCCTGGTGATAAAGCTGCAGACGATCGACGGCGACTCTCGCGTGGTCGAGCAGTCGGCGTTTTCCGAGCTGCAGCTCGATGCACCGGTCAAGGCGCAGGCACTCGCGCAGATGATGGCCAATACCGGCGGCTATCGCATCGAGAAGCTGGAACTGGAGCGCACCAGCGCGCAGGACGAGGGCTGGGTGCTCAAGTCGCCCGTGGCCGGTTTCAAGCCGCGCAGCTTCTACCGCCGCCCGGCTGGCAGCGACAAGAGCGGGCAGGATCGAACCGTTCAGTGGACCTTTTCCGATGGCCTTGCCTCGGTGTCGCTTTTCATCGAGCGATACGATGAGAAACGCGCGCCCCGGGACGGCGTGCTCACAATCGGTGCAACCAACGCCATTCGTCGGCGATTGCCCGAGCCGGCGAACGATTGGTGGCTCACCGCCGTGGGCGAGGTGCCGCAGCAGACGCTGAACGCATTTGCGCAAAGCCTCGCGCGCACGCGCTGATCGGCCAGTCTGCGCGCAGCTGCGCTGAACCAACTCCGCACCACCGACTCATAGCTCTTCTTTTGGCCGCTCTGCACTTTTGAAAGAAAACCGATGATGTTCAAAGTCGAGGGACACAAGCTTCGTTCCTATCTCTTCGCATTCGGCGTGGCCTGCGCGGCTGCCACGGGTTTCCTGCCGGCAACGCCCGCCATGGCGCAGACGCCGCAAGCGCGCGGATTGCCCGATTTCGCCGATCTGGTGGAGCAGGTCGGCCCCGCGGTGGTCGGTATTCGCACCGTCGAGAAGGTTTCCGCGCGCAGCGGCAGCGGCGGCGGGGAAATGGACGAGGAGATGCAGGAGTTCTTCCGCCGCTTCTTCGGCCAGCCGCTGCCCGGCAATCCGCGTCCGGGCCCGCGCCCGAACCGCCCGCAGCAGCCGCAGGAGGAAGAGCGTCCGCGCGGCGTGGGCTCGGGTTTCATCCTGACCGCCGACGGCTACGTCATGACCAATGCTCACGTGATCGAGGATGCCTCCGAAATCCTCGTCACGCTGACCGACAAGCGCGAGTTCAAGGCCAAGCTGATCGGCGCCGACAAGCGCAGCGACGTCGCCGTGGTGAAGATCGAGGCGTCCAGCCTGCCGGTGGTGAAGGTCGGCGACATCTCGAAGCTGCGTGTCGGCGAATGGGTGATGGCGATCGGGTCGCCCTTCGGCCTCGAGAACACCGTGACCGCGGGCATCGTGAGCGCGAAGCAGCGCGACACCGGCGACCTGGTGCCGCTGATCCAGACCGACGTTGCAATCAATCCCGGCAACTCGGGCGGTCCGCTGATCAACCTGCGCGGCGAAGTGGTCGGCATCAACAGCCAGATCTATTCGCGCTCGGGCGGCTACATGGGCATCTCGTTCTCGATCCCGATCGATGAAGCGATCCGTGTCAGCGAGCAGCTGCGTGCCACCGGGCGCGTGTCGCGCGGCCTCATTGGCGTGACCATCGGTACGGTCTCCAAGGACGTGGCCGAGTCGATCGGCCTGGGCAAGGCCCGCGGCGCGCTCGTGAACAGCGTGGTGCCGGGTTCTGCGGCCGACAAGGCCGGCGTGAAGGAAGGCGACATCATCACCAAGTACGGCGACAAGGCGATCGAGACACCGAGCGACCTGTCGCGCTCGGTGGCCAGCACCAAGCCCGGCGCCAAGAGCACGCTGACCCTGTTCCGCAACGGCGCTTCGCGCGAACTTGCGATCACCGTGGCCGAGGGCGATCCCGAAGCCAAGCCGTCCGGCAAGCGCCAGCAGGATCGCGAGGAGCCCCAGGCCAAGCCGTCGTCCGCGGCCAGCAAGTCGCTCGGCCTGGTGGTTGGCGACCTCACCGACGCCCAGAAGAAGGAACTCAAGGTGCGCGGCGTGCGCATCGAGGCAGCCACCGAAGCGGCCGCCAAGGCCGGGTTGCGCGAGGGCGACGTGATTCTTTCGGTCGGCAACATCGAAGTCTCGAGCGTCAAGGAGTTCGAGTCCGCGATTGCCAAGGCCGACAAGAACAAGCCGCTCAGCGTGCTGTTCCGCCGCGGCGAGTGGGCGCAATATGCCCTGATCCGACCCGCACGCTGATCTGGCGCTGCCGTCAAGTGGCCCCACCCGTCAGTCGGGTTTGGGGCCTTTTTTTGAGGTGTTTGCGACGCCGGAGCGCCCGGTTTCAAAAAAATTTCTGGACCCAAAGTGCGCCGGTTTTGTTTGTGCTCACTAACTTATTGCGAGGCTTAGGACGGTTTTCGGTAGAATAGCGTTCATTGGGCGCTGAGTCCGTGCATAAGGAGGGGGGTTTCCTCCACCATGCGAGATGTCAGACAGCAGTCCACCGATGCTCCACAGATCGCCCACAAGTTGTTCATAGAGTGCTCCACCGATCCTGTGGATAAGTTGTTTATATCTTTGATGTTGTGGACCTGCAACGGCCCGTTTCGACCCTGTCCCCGGATGTACGTGCCTCCCTTTTTGCCTACAATGAAGTTCCAACTACTGCAGTTGCCATTGCTTGTTGGTTCAGGGCGCGTCTCCAGAAGACGCGCCCTTTTTTCTTGCCTGTCGCACTCTGCGCACGAGCCAATTCAAGTACTTAAGCGTTCCCGTTGATGAATCACATCAGAAATTTTTCGATCATTGCGCACATCGATCACGGCAAATCGACGCTCGCAGACCGTTTGATCCAGCGTTGCGGCGGCCTCGCAGAACGCGAGATGGAAGCGCAGGTGCTCGACTCGATGGACATCGAAAAAGAGCGTGGGATAACCATCAAGGCACAGACCGCTGCGCTGCACTACAAGGCGCTCGATGGACAGGTCTACAACCTCAATCTGATCGACACGCCGGGCCACGTCGACTTCTCTTATGAAGTGAGCCGCTCGTTGTCGGCATGCGAAGGCGCGCTGCTCGTCGTCGATGCATCGCAAGGCGTCGAAGCGCAGACGGTGGCCAACTGCTACACCGCACTCGACCTCGGCGTTGAAGTGGTGCCCGTGCTCAACAAGATGGATTTGCCGAATGCGGATCCCGACAACGCGCGCACCGAAATCGAAGACGTGATCGGCATCGACGCGACCGACGCGATTCCGTGTTCCGCCAAGACGGGCATGGGCATTGACGAGATCCTCGAAGCCGTCGTTCACAAGATGCCTGCGCCGCGCGGCAATCCCGACGGCCCGCTGCGCGCGATGATCGTCGACAGCTGGTTCGACGCCTACGTCGGCGTGGTGATGCTGGTGCGCGTGGTCGACGGGCGGCTGGTGAAGGGCGAGCGCATCAAGATGATGGCGTCCGGCGCCATGTACAACGCAGACAACGTTGGTGTCTTCACGCCCGCCAACGAACCGCGTGCGTCGCTCGAGGCGGGCGAGGTGGGCTACATCATCGCGGGCATCAAGGAGCTGCAGGCTGCCAAGGTCGGCGACACCGTGACGCTGATCAAGCCGGGCACGGGCGGCGCGGCCGCCACCGCCACGGAAGCGCTGCCGGGCTTCAAGGAAATCCAGCCGCAGGTGTTTGCCGGCCTCTACCCGACCGAAGCGAGCGAGTACGACTCGCTGCGCGACGCGCTCGAAAAGCTCAAGCTCAACGATTCGTCGCTGCGCTACGAGCCCGAGGTGAGCCAGGCGCTCGGCTTCGGCTTTCGCTGCGGCTTTCTCGGCCTCTTGCACATGGAGATCGTGCAGGAGCGCCTGGAACGCGAGTTCGACCAGGACCTGATCACGACCGCGCCGAGCGTGGTCTACCAGGTGGTGCGCAACGACGGCGAAGTCATCATGGTCGAAAACCCGTCCAAGATGCCCGACGTCGGCAAGATGAGCGAGATTCGCGAGCCGATCGTGACTGTGCACCTCTACATGCCGCAGGAATACGTCGGCGCCGTCATGACGCTGGCCAATCAAAAGCGCGGCGTGCAGATGAACATGGCCTACCACGGCCGCCAGGTCATGCTGACCTACGAGATGCCGCTCGGCGAGATCGTGCTCGACTTCTTCGACAAGCTGAAATCGGTCAGCCGCGGCTACGCCTCCATGGACTACGAGTTCAAGGAGTACCGCGCGTCCGACGTGGTCAAGGTCGACATCCTGCTGAACGGCGAGAAGGTCGATGCGCTCTCCATCATCGTGCACCGCAGCCAGTCGCAGTACCGCGGCCGGGCCGTGGTGTCGAAGATGCGCGAGATCATTTCGCGCCAGATGTTCGACGTTGCGATCCAGGCGGCCATCGGGGTCAACATCATCGCGCGTGAGACAATCAAAGCGCTGCGCAAGAACGTTCTTGCCAAGTGCTACGGCGGCGACATCACCCGCAAGAAGAAGCTGCTCGAGAAGCAGAAAGCGGGCAAGAAAAGAATGAAGCAGATCGGCTCGGTCGAGGTCCCGCAAGAGGCCTTCCTCGCGATTCTGCAAGTCGAAGACTGATCTCAAAAATGGCATTCATCACTACTTTGGTCCTCGCGGCCTTTGCCGGCTACGTCGGTGCCTGGTACTTTGGCGCCATCGAAGGCAACTTCGCACTGCTGCTGTTCCTGGCCACCGTGGTCACCGGGCTCTACTGGCTGGCCGAGCGCTTCTACTTCCAGCCCCGCCGCGAGCGCGCCGCCGCCGCACTCGAAACGTCGCTCAGCGAACGCAACGCGCGCCTGGCCGGCCAGGGCATCACGCAGGTCGACACGGCCGATGCCAAGGCCAGCGACCGCCTGCTCATGCAGCCGTGGTGGCTCGACTGGACGGCCGGGCTGTTCCCGGTCATCCTGGTGGTGTTCCTGCTGCGCTCGTTCCTCTATGAGCCCTTCAAGATTCCGTCGGGTTCGATGATGCCGACGCTGCTCACCGGCGACCTGATCCTGGTCAACAAGTTCACCTACGGCCTGCGCCTGCCGGTCATCAACACCAAGATCACCGACGGCACGCCGCTGGCGCGCGGCGACGTGGTGGTGTTCCGCTACCCGCCCAAGCCGAGCATGGACTACATCAAGCGCGTGGTCGGCATTCCCGGCGACGAGGTGGCCTACCTGAACAAGAAGCTCACCATCAACGGGCAGCCGGTCTCCAAGTCCTCGATGCCCGACTACCTCGACAGTGATTCGATGCGCCTGCTCAAGCAGTTCAACGAAGACCTCGGCGGCAAGCAGCACAGGCTGCTCAACGACGATGCCGGCCCGGCCTTCGTTCAGGGCGCCGCCGACTTTCCGTTTCGCGAAAACTGCCGCTACTCCGTCGAAGGCGTGGTTTGCAAGGTGCCCGCCGGCAATTACTTCATGATGGGCGACAACCGCGATAATTCGGCGGACTCGCGTTTCTGGGGTTTCGTGCCGGACAAGAACATCGTAGGCAGGGCGTTCTTCGTCTGGATGAACTTCGGCGACCTGGGTCGCATCGGTCCATTCCAATAAGCAGTCAGCATTGTTCGAGGGGTAAGAGGGCATGAGAGCTAATCGGTCCATCCGCAGCAGGGCCGCGCACCAGCGCGGCATCTCGTTCATCGGCCTGGTGTTTGTCGCCGCGGTGCTGGGTTGCCTGGGCGTCGTCGTCGCGCAGGTCATCCCGACACTGATCGAATACCAGGCGATCGACAAGGCCGCCAACAAGGCCAAGGAAGGCACCACCGTGCCCGAAGTGCGCGCCATCTTCGATCGGGCGCAGGCCATCGACGACTTCAAGTCGGTCTCCGGCAAGGATCTCGACATCAAGAAGGTCGGCGACAAGGTCGTCGTGTCGTATGCCTACGAGCGGGAGATTCCCCTGTTCGGCCCGGCCTTTCTGGTGCTCAAGTACAAAGGCGAGACCCGCTGAACGCGGCGACACGCAAGGTGGACGGCGGCCTCGCGGCGCTGCAGGAGCGCCTCAAGCATTCGTTCTCCGACGCGCGGCTGCTTCAGCTCGCGCTCACGCACCGCAGTTTTTCGGCTGACCACAACGAGCGCCTCGAGTTTCTCGGCGACTCAGTGCTCAATCTCGCGGTTTCGCACTTGCTCTACACCCGCCTCTCGGCCCTGCCCGAAGGCGACCTGTCGCGCGTGCGAGCCAACCTGGTCAAGCAGGACACCCTGCATCGCCTGGCGCTGGAACTTCAGCTGTCGCCGCTGCTGCGGCTCGGCGAGGGCGAGGCGCGCTCGGGCGGGCCCAACCGGCCTTCGATCCTGGCCGATGCGCTCGAAGCGCTGATCGGCGCGGTCTATCTCGACGCGGGCTTTGCGGCCGCGGAGGCGCTGGTGCGCCGGCTCTACGAGTCGGTCGAGATCAATCCGCGCATGGATGCGGTCGCCAAGGACCCGAAGACCGAATTGCAGGAATGGCTCCAGGGCCACAAAATGAAGTTGCCGGTGTATCGCGTGGCGGCCACGCTCGGTGCCGCGCACAAACAGACTTTCGATGTCGAGTGCGAGGTGCCCGAGCTGGGCCTGCGCGAACGCGGCATCGGTGGCTCGCGACGCGCCGGCGAGCAGGCTGCCGCGGCAGCCATGTTGATCCGGCTCAAGGCACGCGGAGCCGCGTGAAACCAGAAATGAACGACGCTATAAATTCAGCAGCAAACCCGGAAGACGCAGCGGGCGATACGGGCACGACCGGGCCCCAGCACTGCGGCCTGGTGGCCATCGTCGGCAAGCCCAACGTGGGCAAGTCGACGCTGCTCAACGCGCTGGTGGGCCAGAAGATCAGCATCACCTCGCGCAAGGCGCAGACCACGCGGCATCGCATCACGGGCATGCGCACCATCGGCGCGACGCAGTTCGTGTTCGTCGATACGCCGGGTTTCCAGACCCTGCATGCCAACGCGCTGAACAAGTCGCTCAACAAGACCGTGCAGGGCGCGGTCGGCGACGTGGACCTGATTCTTTTCGTGGTCGAGGCGGGCAGCTTCACGCCGGCCGACGAGCGGGTGCTCAAGCTGCTCGGTAAGGGCATTCCGACCGTGCTGCTGGCCAACAAGCTCGACAACGTGCACCGCCGTGGCGACATCGCGCCCTGGCTGCAGACCATGCAGGCGAAGCACCCCTTCGCCGAGTTCGTGCCGATGTCGGCCAAGAACCCCAAGGACGTCGAGCGCCTGTTCGGCATCTGCGAAAAATACCTGCCCGAGCAGCCCTGGTTCTATGCCGAGGACGAGCTCACCGACCGCAGCGAGAAATTTCTGGCCGGCGAACTGGTGCGCGAAAAGCTGTTCCGCCTGACCGGCGACGAACTGCCCTATACCTCGACCGTCATCATCGACAAGTTCGAGGAAGAGCCGCCGCAGAAAAAGGGCCAGAAGCGCCTGCTGCGCATTGCGGCCACCATCGTGGTCGAGCGCGACGGCCACAAGGCCATGGTGATCGGCGACAAGGGCGAGCGCATCAAGCGCATCGGCATGGAAACCCGCGTCGAACTCGAAAAGCTGGCCGACGCCAAGGTTTTTCTCGAGCTGTGGGTGAAGGTGCGCTCCGGCTGGGCCGACGACGAGGCCCGCGTGCGCTCGTTCGGTTACGAATAAGCAGGCAAACCCCCAGGCTTGCTCGCTTCGCGTAGCCTCCAACCCCCTTGCAGGGGGCAACGCCAGCGGCTCGGTAAAGCCGGTTCCGCGGCGTTTGCTGGCCTCAAGCCTCGATGCTCCTTAGCGTACTGACATGGCCATCCATCGCGTTTCGCACGAACCGGCGTATGTGCTCCATCGCTACGACTGGAGCGAATCGAGCCTGATTCTCGAGGTCTTCACCCGGCACCACGGGCGCATCGCGCTGGTGGCCAAGGGGGCGAAGCGGCCGAGTTCCAATTTCAGGCCGGTGCTGCTGCCGCTGCAGCCGCTGCAACTCAACTACGGCGGCGATGCCGAGATCCGCACGCTCAAGGGCGCCGAGTGGATGGGCGGCCACGTCATGCCGACCGGCGAGGCGCTGCTCTCAGGCTATTACGTCAACGAACTGCTGCTGCGCCTTCTGGCGCGGGACGATGCGCATGAAGCCCTGTTCGATGCCTATGCGGGCGTGGTGCAGGTGCTGGCCAGCGAACACGCCGGCGCGCAGGCGGCCACCCACGCCGCCGCGCTGCGCGCCTTCGAGCTGCTGCTGCTGCGCGAAGTGGGCCTTTTGCCGTCGCTCGACGTGCAGACCCTCACGCTCGAGCCGCTGGCGGCCGACGCCCGCTACAGCCTGGTGCCGGAAGCCGGCTTGCGGCTGGCGGGTGAGGACGAGGCCGCGCTGGCGGGCGCAGACTGGCAGTCGCTGCAGGGCGTGCTGGACGACCGCGCGCCTTTCACCGCCACACTGCGCGAGATCGCGACCATGAACGCCGGCAGCAACAGTGCCCTCAGGAACCAGCTGCGCACCTTGCTCAACTACCATTGCGGTGTGTCCACGCTGCGCACGCGGCAGATGATGAGAGATTTGCAAGCCCTATGAGCACAACATCCGGCCATTCCGCCACCACCTCGCTGTCGGTCAATCTGAACAAGGTGGCCCTGGTGCGCAACACGCGCGCCCTCGGCATTCCGAGCGTGCTTGTCGCCGCCAACGCCTGCCTCGCTGCCGGGGCGCAAGGCATCACCGTGCATCCGCGGCCGGACGCGCGCCATATCCGCGCGCACGACGTGAGCGACCTGTCCATGCTGCTGGCCAGGGACTGGCCGGCGATCGAATTCAACATCGAAGGCAATCCGTTCCACAACCTGATGGACTTCGTGCGCGAGCTGAAGCCGCACCAGGCCACCTTCGTGCCCGACAGCGAGACCCAGTCGACCAGCGACCACGGCTGGAGCTTCCCCGAAGACGCCGAGCGCCTGCGCCCCCTGATTGCCGAGGCCAAGGCCCTGGGCGTGCGCGTGAGCCTGTTCATGGACCCCATTCCGGAAATGATGGCTGCGGCCAAGGAAGTGGGCGCGGACCGCGTCGAGCTGTACACCGAGGGCTATGCCGCATCGCGCGGCACGCCGAACGAGCAGGCCGTGCTCGCGCGCTATGTCGAATCGGCGCGTGCGGCAGAGGCCGTGGGCCTTGGCGTGAATGCAGGCCACGACCTGAGCCGCGACAACCTCGGCGCATTCCTGCGTGCCGTGCGCGGCGTCCGGGAAGTCTCGATCGGCCATGCCTTCATTGCCGATGCGCTTGAACTCGGCTACGCCGCCACGACGCGGGAGTATCTGCGCTGCATCGAAGAGGCGCAGTGAACGCGCAAGCGGAATGATCTACGGCATCGGTACCGACATCTGCGACCTCCGGCGTATTGCCGCGACGTTCGAGCGGCAGGGCGAGCGTTTTGCCCAGCGGGTGTTGAGCGACGCCGAATTCGCCGTTTGGAAGGCCCGCAGCGAGCGCTGGCCCAAGCGCGGCCTGAGCTATCTTGCGACGCGTTTCTCCGCCAAGGAGGCCTTCAGCAAGGCCATCGGCCTGGGCATGCGCATGCCGATGAGTTGGCGGCTCTGCGAGATCGCCAACCTGCGCAGCGGCAAGCCCGTCATCGTGCTGCACGGCGAGCTGAAAGAGTGGTTCGAGGCCAAGGGCCTCACGGCACACGTCACGGTGACCGACGAAACCGAATATGCCGCGAGTTTCGTGGTGGTCGAATACAAGAACGAGGCATGACCCTGGCAACGACAAGCATTCACGCGCCATTGATCATCGACGTGGCGGGTCCGGAACTCGGCGATGCGGATCGCCGCCGCATCGCCAACCCCCTGGTCGGGGGGGTGATCCATTTCGCCCGCAACTGGCAGGACCGCGCCCAGATGACGGCGCTCAATGCTGAGCTGAAGGCCATCCGCCCCGACCTGCTGATCTGTGTCGACCACGAAGGCGGTCGCGTGCAGCGGTTTCGCACCGACGGCTTCACGCGCTTGCCCTCGATGCGCGCACTGGGCGAGTTGTGGATGCGCGACGCCATGCGCGCCACGCAGGCTGCGACGGCGACTGGCCAGGTGCTTGCCGCCGAGCTGCGCGCCTGCGGCATCGACTTCAGTTTTGCACCGGTGCTCGACCTCGACTACGGCGGCAGCAGCGTGATCGGAGACCGCAGCTTCCACCGCGACCCGCGCGTGGTGGCGCTGCTTGCCAAGAGCGTGATGCACGGCATGCTGCAGATGGGCATGCGCCATTGCGGCAAGCACTTTCCCGGGCATGGCTTCGTGACCGCCGATTCGCACGTGGAAATTCCGGTCGACCGGCGCAGCCTCAAGGCCATCCTCGCCGACGATGCGCAGCCTTACGACTGGCTCGCGGGCACGCTCACGGCGGTGATGCCGGCACACGTGATCTATCCGAAAGTCGACAAGCGGCCCGCGGGTTTTTCGCCCAGGTGGTTGAAAGAGATCCTGCGCAGCCGGCTTTCATTCGACGGCGCGATCTTCAGCGACGACCTGAGCATGGAAGCGGGGCGCTACATCGATGGCGAACTGCTGAGCTATGCCGATGCCGCCCTGGCCGCGCTCGACGCGGGCTGCGACCTCGCGATGCTGTGCAACCAGAGCATCGGCGATGGACGGCCGCTGGACGAACTGCTCGACGGCGTTGCCGGGGCAGCCAGGGCAGGGCGCTGGCAACCTGACGCAGCAAGCGAGATCCGGCGGCGGGCACTGCTGCCGGAAGCGCCGTCGGCTCGCTGGAGCGAGCTCGTCGAATCCGCAGGGTACAAAGGCGCACGGCAAGTGCTGGCGAAGGCCAAGCTCGCGCCGGCGCACGGCAGCGTCTGACCACTTGCTAGGGCGCGCTCCCCGGCGCCGCAGCGTTCGGCAGCGGGTTCGTCCACAGCCGCTCGCCACCCGAATCCAGGTGCGTCAGGTACAGCCGCACGTCGAACTCCAGCCGGTGGTAGCTCGGCTCCATGTGCTCGCACAGCGCATAAAAGCTCTTGTCATGATCCCGCTCCTTCATGTGCGCCAGTTCATGGACCACGATCATGCGCAGCCACTCCAACGGCACCTCCCTGAACAGGCTCGCCACCCGGATTTCGCGCTTGGCCTTGAGCTTGCTGCCCTGCACGCGCGAGACGGTGGTGTGCGTACCCAGCGCATTGCGGATCACATGCAGCTTGCTGTCGAATGCCACCTTGGACAGCGGTGGCGCCTTGCGCATGAAATCGCTCTTGAGTTCGCTCACGTAGTCGTAGAGCGCGCGGTCCGTCTGCACCTCGTGCACGGCGCCGGGATAGCGGCTCTGCAGCAAGGGTGCGAGTCCTTCGGTCGCGACCAGCTGCTGAACCTGCGCCAGCAAGGCGGGTGGATAGCCCGCGAGGTATTTCATGCAACCGGCCTCGCGCAGGCCAGCCCGGTGGCCACGCCCCCGAACAGGTCGCCTTCGACGAGGTTGACGCCCGCGAAGCTCCTGCGCAAGGCCTGCTGAAACGGCCGCAGCGCCGAGGAGCCGCCCGTCAGGTAGATGGCGTCGAGGTCGCCGCTGCGCAGCCCGGCGCGTTTGACGCAGGCGTGCGCGCAGGCAATCACGTTCTCGAGCAGCGGAGAAAGCTGCTGCGCCATGTCGGCGGGCGAGAGCGACGCGGCCAGGCCCGGCTCTGCACACGAAAGGTCGATGGCGGTGGGCGCATCGCTCACCGAGGCTTCGATCTTCGCCTGCTCGACCTCGCTGGCAATGCGATGGCCGTGCCGCTCTTCGAGCACCGCCATCAGCCGGTCGTGCAGCCGCGTGTCGCTGTAGCTCGTGCGCAGATCCTTGGCCTGCCGCACCGCCTTGGCGGCATAGAGCCAGTTGATCAGGTGCCAGGACGAGAGCTCGAAGAAGACCTTGCTCGGCACTTCGCGCCCCTGTGCGCCCGTGTGCCGAAAGCCGAATTCCGGCATGACGCGATCGAGGTTCAGGCGCTGGTCGAAGTCGGTCCCGCCGATGTGCACGCCGCTGGTGGCCAGCACGTCGTCGCTGCGGTCTTCGCGCGCGGCGCGGTCCGGGCCGACGCGCACGACGGTGAAGTCGGAGGTGCCGCCCCCGACGTCGACGATCAGCACCAGCGATTCCTTCGTGATGCGCTGCTCATAGTCGAAGGCCGCGGCAATCGGCTCCAGCTGAAAAGCGATGTCGCGAAACCCGGCCGCGCGCGCCGCGTGGCGCAGGCTCTCTTCCGCGCGCTCGTCGCGCTTGGAATCGTCATCCACGAAATGAACCGGCCGGCCGATGACCACGCGCTCCGGCACCCGGCCCAGCTCGCGGCCCGCCCGTGCGGCGAGTTCGCGCAGAAATCGCGCGATGATGTCCTCGAAGCTCACGAGCCCGTCGTAGACGGCCGTTTTCTCCTGCATCAGCGCGCTGCCGAGCAGGCTCTTCAGGGAGCGCATCAGGCGGCCTTCGACGCCTGAAAGATAGAGCGCAATGGCCTCGCGGCCGAAGTGCGTGGTACGGTCTTCGGCGTTGAAGAAGATCGCGGTGGGCAGGGTGGTGGCCGAGCCCTCGATGGGCAGCAGACGGGCCACGCCGTCGACCCGGCAGGCCACGGCGGAATTGGAGGTGCCGAAGTCGATGCCGATCGTCGGCAGCGACGACGGTAGATGCACGCTCAAGATTCCCTGCGAAGCGCCGGGAACAGGATCACGTCGCGAATGCTTGGCGAATCCGTCAGCAGCATCATCAGCCGGTCGATGCCGATGCCGCAGCCGCCGGTGGGCGGCATGCCGTATTCGAGCGCACGCACGAAGTCGTGGTCGTAGAACATGGCTTCGTCGTCGCCGCTGTCCTTGGCGGCCACTTGCGCGTTGAAGCGCGCGGCCTGGTCCTCGGCGTCGTTCAACTCGCTGAAGCCGTTGCCGAACTCGCGGCCCGTGATGTAGAGCTCGAAGCGCTCGGTCACTTCCGGGCGTTCGTCGTTGGCGCGCGCCAGTGGCGAAATCTCGGTCGGGTGCTCCATGATGAAGGTCGGCTGCCAGAGCTTCTCTTCCACCGTCTCTTCGAAATACATCACCTGCAGGCTCGCAAGGCTGCGCTGCGAGAGCTTGTCTTTTTCTTCGCTGAGGCCGATCTTGCGCAGCGCATTGATGAGCCAGGCGCTGTCGTCGACGCCATCGCCGGCCTCGGTGTGCTTGAGGATGGCTTCGCGGATCGTCAGGCGCTCGAAGGGCTGGGTCAGGTCGACCGGCTTGCCCTGGTAGGTGAGCTGCTGCGTGCCCACGGCCTTGTCGGCAATGGTGCGGATCAGCGTCTCGGTGAAGTCCATCAGGTCGCGGTAGTTCCAGTAGGCCGCGTAGAACTCCATCATCGTGAACTCGGGGTTGTGCCGCACCGAGATGCCCTCGTTGCGGTAGCTCCGGTTGATTTCGAACACGCGCTCGAAGCCGCCGACGATCAGCCGCTTGAGGTAGAGCTCGGGCGCGATGCGCAGGAACATCTCCTGGTCGAGCGCGTTGTGATGCGTCTTGAAGGGCTTGGCGTTGGCACCGCCCGGAATCGGGTGCAGCATCGGCGTCTCGACTTCGAGGAAGTCGTTGGACACCATGAAATTGCGCAGGGCGCTCACGGCCTTGCTGCGCGCGGTGAAGCGCACGCGCGCCGCTTCATCGGTGATCAGGTCGACGTAGCGCTGGCGGTACTTCTGCTCCTGGTCGGCCATGCCATAGAAGTCACCAGGCAGTGGGCGCAGACTCTTGGTGAGCAGGCGCAGCCTGGTCACCTTGACTGACAGTTCGCCGGTCTTGGTCTTCATCAGCGTGCCTTCGGCGCCGAGGATGTCACCGAGGTCCCAGCGCTTGAATTCGGCGTAGGTATCCTCGCCGACCGCGTCGCGCGTGACGTAGAGCTGAATGCGACCGGTGGCGTCCTGCAGGGTCGCGAAGCTGGCCTTGCCCATCACGCGCTTGAGCATCATGCGGCCCGCCACGCTCACGGAAACGGCCTGCGCTTCGAGTGCATCGGCTTCGGTGGCGCCATGCGCCTCGACCAGTGCGGCGGCGCGGTGACCCGGCTTGAAGTCGTTCGGGAACGCAACGCCTTTGCCCTCGGCCTGCGCGGTGCGCAGCAGCTTGAGCTTTTCGCGTCGTTCGGCGATGAGCTTGTTGTCGTCGACGGCGGGCGCCGCGGCTGGAGCCGCAGCGGGCGTGGGAATGGAAGGAATCAGGTGATCGGACATGGAGAGCGGATGGGCGCATCGGGAGCGTGCGCAACCCGCCATTTTAGCCGATCGGGTTCGAATGAAACCGGCCTCCAGCGCCCGCCAATCCTGTATGAAATGCTATTGAAAAAGTAGCAACCTATTCAGTGATGCCCGCGCGTGCGAGCAGATCGCTGACCAATTCGAGCCGCATCAGCGGGCTGTCGAGCTCCATCAGCCGTTGCCGGAGTTCGAGTTGCATGGGCACCAGTTCGCACCAGCGGTTGGCCACCCAGCCGCAATCGTCGAACCGATAGGGCTCGCCGACGGGCAGGCGCACGCTTTCGGCACCCTGGGCGCGGCGGCGTTCTTCAAGGGCGTCGACCAGGCGCCGCAGCGCCGTGGCGGTGTGCAGGAGGTCGCCCGGGATCTCGATGGCCGCATCCTCGAGCACAGCCTCCACCTCGGCCACCCAAAGACCGTATTTCTGAAGTTCGGCGCTGCGAATCCGAAAGCGCTGCGTGCCGACGCATTCGATCTGCAGCAGGCCGCTTTGGGGCGAATCGAATTCGCGGATGACGGCCAGCGTGCCGACGGCGGCGAAGCTTTCCGCATCGGCGCCTGCCTTGCGCACCTCGCTGCCGCTCGTGAGGCTGACGACGCCGAAAGGCGCATTGGCCTTGCGGCATTTGCCGATCATGTCGAGATAACGTACCTCGAAAATACGCAGTGGAAGCACGCCGTCCGGGAACAGGACCGTGCCGAGCGGGAACAATGGCAGTGAATGAAGAAGGGGCTGTGTCGTCATCGAAGAACCTTGCATGGCTATCATCGCATTCCGCTCACGACCGCGCCCCATGCTCTATCAGATCCCCTCGTTCCTTCTCGACGTGATCGTCGGCCTGCTCGGCGGCGCCTGCCTGCTGCGCCTCTACATGCAGTACCACCGTGTGCCGTTCGGCAATCCGCTCGGCCGCTTCGTGTTTGCAATTACCGACTGGATCGTGCTGCCGCTGCGCCGCATCGTGCCCGCGGTCAAGCGCTGGGACCTGGCGAGCCTGATTGCCGCATGGCTGCTGGTGCTCGCGAAGTTCCTGTTGCTGTGGCTGCTGATGGGCAACCTGGGGCGTATCGCGGCCTTGCCGCTGGTCTCCCTGGTGGGGCTGCTGCAGCTGGCGGTTTCAGGCCTGACCGCGCTGCTGGTGGTCTATGCCGTGCTGTCGTGGATACCGGGTGCGTCGCCGATGCTGCTCGACCTGATCTCCCGGCTGGCCGAACCGCTGGTGCGGCCGTTTCGGCGCTTCATTCCGCTGATCGGCGGCGTGGACCTGTCGCCCCTGGCCGCCATCGTGGTGCTGCAGGTGATTGCGATCGTGCTGGGCAACCTGCTGGTCTGGGCTTATCGACTCGGCGCTTGAACCCAGCGCCGACTGGGGCTTGTTCGCG
The DNA here is from genome assembly GCF_051144945.1 of Variovorax palleresanus. Classification (NCBI taxonomy): domain Bacteria; kingdom Pseudomonadati; phylum Pseudomonadota; class Betaproteobacteria; order Burkholderiales; family Comamonadaceae; genus Variovorax; species Variovorax palleresanus. The sequence goes on from NZ_JBJNVP010000002.1 coordinate 4,043,778, forward strand.
CAAGGGCGCTCTGATTCGAGAAACACCGCGGAACCGGCTTCGCCGGGCCGCAGGTGTTGCCCCCGGTAGGGGGAGGGCGAAGCGGACACGAAGTGCCGCGCAGCCTGGGGGCGAGCCTAGCTCACCGCGTCGGCGGGCTGGCGCAGCAGCATCGCCAGCGTGCTCGCAATGGTCTTGCGCAGTTCGCGGCGGTCGCTGATGAAGTCGATCGCGCCCTTGGTCTGCAGGAATTCGGCGCGCTGGAAGCCTTCGGGCAGCGTCACGCGCACGGTCGACTCGATCACGCGCGGGCCGGCAAAGCCGATCAGCGCCTTGGGCTCGGCAATGACCACGTCGCCCACGAAGGCGAAGCCGGCCGAGACGCCGCCCATGGTCGGGTCGGTCAGCACGCTGATGTAGGGCAGGCCCTTTTTCGCGAGGCGCGTGAGCGCGGCATTGGTCTTGGCCATCTGCATCAGCGAGAGCAGGCCTTCCTGCATGCGCGCACCGCCCGTGGCGGTGAAGCAGATGAACGGCACCTTCTGCTCGATGGCCGTCTCGACGCCGCGCACGAAGCGCTCGCCGACCACGCTGCCCATGCTGCCGCCCATGAACTCGAATTCGAAGCAGGCCACGACCACGCTGATGCTGTGGACCGAGCCGCCCATGACGATCAGCGCGTCGGTTTCGCCGGTGTTCTCCAGGGCTTCCTTGAGCCGCTCGGGGTACTTGCGGCTGTCCTTGAACTTGAGTGCGTCCACGGGGAGCACTTCCTGCCCGACCTCGTAGCGGCCTTCGGCATCGAGGAAGGCGTCGAGCCGCGCACGTGCACCGATGCGGTGATGGTGGTTGCAGCTCGGGCAGACGTTCTGGTTGTGCTCGAGATCGGTCTTGTAGAGAACGGTCTCGCAGGCGGGGCATTTGATCCACAGGCCCTCGGGCACCTGGCGGCGCTCCGACGGGTCGGTTTGTGCGATCTTGGCGGGTAGCAGTTTTTCAAGCCAGCTCATAGGACTCCGGATTTAGCTCCCCTCTCCCGCATGCGGAAGAGGGGCTTGGGGGTGAGGGGCACCCGCGATTATCGGCCAGCCGCGTTCTTGGGGGTAGCGGCCGGCAGCGCATCGAGCGCCTCGCGGATTCCGGCGAGGAATTCGCGCACGGCGGGCACGACCTTTTCGCGCGGCTGTCCGTCGATCAGCTGGATGATCTTCGTCCCGATCACGACCGCATCGGCGGCCGAACCCACGGCCTGCGCCGTGCGCGCGTCGCGGATACCGAAGCCCACGCCCACGGGGATGTTCACGTGCTCGCGGATGCGCGGGATCATCTGGCCGACCGCCTCGGTGTCGAGGTGGCCGGCGCCCGTCACGCCCTTGAGCGAAACGTAGTAGACATAACCGCTCGCGATGCGCGCGACCTGCGCCATGCGCTCGCTGGTGCTGGTGGGCGCCAGGAGGAAGATCAGGTCGATGTTCGCGGCCTTGAGCTCGGCGGCAAAGCCTTCGCATTCCTCGGGCGGGTAGTCGACCACCAGGAGGCCATCCACACCCGCCGCCGACGCGTCGCGAATGAAGGCCTTCTTGCCATGCACGAGGTCATAGCGCTCGACCGGATTCGCATAACCCATCAGCACCACCGGCGTGGCCGTGTCCTGCTGGCGAAACGCGGCCACCATGGTGAGCACCTGCTTCATGCCGATGCCCATGGCCAGCGCGTCTTCGCCGGCCTTCTGGATCACCGGCCCGTCGGCCATGGGGTCGGAAAACGGCACGCCGAGCTCGATCACGTCGGCGCCCGCCGCGACCATGCCGTGCATCAGCTCGGGCGTGATGTCCGCGTAGGGGAATCCTGCGGTCACGTAAGGAATGAGGGCGCGGCGGCCGTCTCTTTTCAGCGCGTCGAAGGTTGCAGCAATGCGGCTCATCACTTGCCTCCCTTCACGCTCAGCCCGCGCATCGAGGGCCGGTCGTAGAAGTCGACGCCCGACAGGTCGGCCACGGTGCCGATGTCCTTGTCGCCGCGGCCCGAGAGGTTTACCAGAATCGACTGGTCCGGCCGCATGGTCTTTGCGAGTTTCATGGCATAGGCCACGGCGTGGCTCGATTCGAGGGCCGGAATGATGCCTTCGGTGCGGCACAGGTAGTGAAAGGCTTCGAGCGCCTCGGTATCGGTGATGCCCACGTACTCGGCCCGGCCGATGTCGGCCAGGTAGGCATGCTCGGGGCCCACGCCCGGGTAGTCGAGGCCCGCGCTGATGCTGTGGGTCTCGGTGATCTGGCCGTCTTCGGTCTGCAGCAGGTAGGTGCGGTTGCCATGCAACACGCCCGGGCTGCCGCGCAGGATCGAGGCCGCGTGCTTGCCGCTGTCGAGCCCTTCGCCCGCCGCTTCGACGCCCACCAGGCGGGTGCCCGCGAACGGAATGTAGGGGTGGAAGATGCCCATGGCATTGCTGCCGCCGCCCACGCAGGCCACCACCACGTCCGGCTGCCGGCCTTCGGCCTCGCCGGTGATGCCTTGGGCCGCGAGCATGGCGGGCATCTGGTCGATGCACTCGGTGCCGATCACGCTCTGAAAGTCGCGCACCATCGTCGGATAGGGGTGCGGGCCGGCCACGGTGCCGATGATGTAGAAGGTGTTTTCCACGTTCGTCACCCAGTCGCGCATCGCCTCGTTGAGTGCGTCCTTCAGCGTCTTGCTGCCCGATTCGACCGGCACCACGGTGGCGCCGAGCAGGTTCATGCGATAGACGTTGGGGCTCTGGCGTTTCACGTCCTGGCTGCCCATGTAGACCACGCATTCGAGGCCGTAGCGCGCGCAGATGGTGGCGGTGGCCACGCCATGCTGGCCGGCGCCGGTTTCGGCGATCACGCGGGGCTTGCCCATGCGGCGCGCGAGCATCGCCTGGCCGATCACGTTGTTGATCTTGTGCGCGCCCGTGTGGTTGAGGTCTTCGCGCTTGAGGTAGATCTGCGCGCCGCCCATTTCGCGGCTGGTGCGGGCCGCGTGGTAGACCGGCGAGGGCCGGCCGACGAAGTGCTTCAGCTCGTAATGGAATTCGGCGAGAAACGCCGGATCGTCCTTGAACCTGGCGTAGGCGTCACGCAGCTCATTGATGGCGTGGGTGAGCGTTTCGCTCGCGAAAGTGCCGCCGTAGTTGCCGAAATGGCCGGTGGCGTCGGGTTGCTGGTAGTCCTGGAATTGGCTTTGCATGGTTCTCGATCGTTGGGCCGCAGCCCCAAATCACGATCGGGGTGCGGCGGCTAACTGGAGAAGGACGCGTCGGCGGCTCTGACCGCTGCGACGAATTGCCGGATTTTTGCGGCGTCCTTCAGGCCCTTGTTCCCGGGTCCGTCGATTTCGACGCCCGAGCTCACATCAACGGACAGCGTTTTGCAGCGCGTCCGCAGGATGCGAATGCCATCGCTCACGTTTGCAGGTGTGAGCCCACCACTCAAGACGAGGTGAGCGTCGACGGCGGGTGGAAGAAGTGACCAATCGAATGCCTTGCCGCCACCGCCATAACCTTCGACATGGGCGTCGAGCAGGATGGCCTGGGCGTGGGAGTAATCGGACGCGTATTTTACGAGGTCGAAGCCCGCTCCGGCAGCCCCGAGCGGAATGCGCGCGGCGCGCATGTAGCGAAAACGGCCCGGGCCGGTGGATTCCTCGCACTGTTCCGGCGTTTCTTCGCCGTGAAACTGCGCGATGGCGCCCTTCACGCGAGCAAGCGATGCTATGACTTCAAGAGCATCCTCGTTGACGAACAGCAGCACCGGGGTGATAAAAGGGGGCAGGCGGGACGCCAGCTCGGCGGCGCGCTCGGCCGTCACGGCGCGGGGGCTCGCGGGGTAGAGCACGAAGCCCACGGCATCGGCGCCCGCCTCGACCGCGGCATCCACGTCGGCCTCACGCGTGAGGCCACAGATCTTGATGCGGGTGCGGGGAAGCGTCATGGCGGCCCATCATAAGGAGCGCCGCCGGCCTGAAGCGTGGCCTCCGCCGGCAGACCCCACTTGGCGTCGTACAACGGCCCGAGAAAATACAGCCCATTGGCGGAGAAGGTGGGCGCCGCCACCTTGCGGCTGCGGGCTTCGAGCACTTCGCTGATCCATTCGGGCCGCTCGTCGCCGCGTCCGATGCGCACGAGGCAGCCCATCAGGTTGCGGATCATGTGGTGCAGGAAGGCATCGGCCTCGAATTCGAAATGCCAGCGGCAGCGGTCGCCCGCGCCGACACGCGTGATCTCGATGCGGCGCAGATCCTTGACCGGCGAACGCGCCTGGCAGGCGGAGGCGCGAAAGGAGCTGAAGTCGTGCTTGCCCACCAGCAAGGCGGCTGCGGCGCGCATCGCGTCGCCGTCCAGCGCATGCATCGACCAGCCGACCCGTCCCGATTCGAGGCTGGGCCGTACGGGAGACTGCGACAGCACGTAGAGGTAGCGGCGCGCCAATGCACTGGCGCGGCAATGGAATTCGGCCGGCACCGGCTGCGCCCACTGCACCGCGATGTCGTCGGGCAGGAAACGGTTGGTGCCGCGCATCCAGGAGAAGGGTTCGCGCTCGACGGTGGTGTCGAAGTGCACCACCTGCATCAGCGCGTGCACGCCCGCGTCGGTGCGGCCGGCGCACAGCGTGCCGATCGGCTGTGCGGCGAACTTGGCTAGCGCGGCTTCCAGCTTGTCCTGCACCGTGCGGCCCGAGCGCTGGCTCTGCCAGCCCTCGTACGCCTGGCCGTTGTAGCGGATGCCTAGCGCCAGCCTCACGAATTCAAAAAGACGGGAAAAAGCCGCTCAGCGCAGCTCGGCGAGCAATTGCTTCGCCTGCGACTTGAGGTCGCCAGCGCTTTCAGCCTCGACTTCTTCCACCAGCGAGCGGGCGCCTTCGACGTCGCCGATGGCTTGCAGTTCGCGCGCCAGCGACAACTTGACCGCATGGGGGCTGTCGTCGCCATCGTCGTCCTCGGGCATGGTGGCCGCGGGCCTCGTCGCTTCGGCGGTGCCGGCCACCGGACGGGCGGGAAGGCCAGCCAGTGCGCTCATGTCGAACTCGATAAAGCCCGAATCCGCGGGAAGGCCGCCGCGCAGCGCTGCCGGACGGGTGTTGTCATCGGCTTCGTCGAGTCCCGCGGGGCGCGAGACCGGTGCCAGGGCGCCGGGCGCCGTGTCGAAATCGTTCTCGAGATCGACCGATGCGGCGGGCGCGTGCGCATGGCCGTTGGAGAAGGGGGTTGCTGCTGCGGGTGCTGCATACGCTGCCTTCGGCAGGCTGGCGCTCACCGGGGCCGGGCTGGGCGCAGGCGGCTGGCTCAGGTCCAGGTCGAAATCCAGCGGTGCGACCGAGGGCACGAAAGCCGGAGCGGGCGCCACTGCGACGGGAGGAGCGACAGGTGCGGGGGCGGGCGGAACCGCGGCAGCGGGTCTGGCTGCCGAGGCAAGAGCGCCTGCAAAGGCGGCGCTTTCGGCCTGGCTCACGCCGCGGGGCGAGCCCGATTCGTACAACGGGTTGCCCGGATCGAGGTCCTTGCCCATTTCGGCGACGCGGTTCCAGTCGGAGCCGGTGCCGTTGGTCAGCTTGTGCACCTCGGTTGCCAGGCCCTCGAAGGCCCGCACGTCGCGGCGCTTGGCATGGATCTCGAGCAGCTTGAGGTGGATGGCCGTGCGGTCGGGGCTCACGCGCAGGGCTTCGCGAAGGATCTCCTCGGCCTGCAGGTCGCGGCCATAGGCCAGGTACACGTCCGCTTCGGCCACGGGGTCGACATCGCCCGCGTCGAGCTGGCTCGGCGAGTACGACAGCGACGAGACGCTGGAGTCGCCGCGGTGCTTGGTGTCGACCGATTCGCCGCCGCTGGCACCGAAGAAAGAATCCTTCGGGATGCGGCTTTCGAGGAACACGCTTTCGCTCATTTCCTCGCGCCGGCGGCCCAGCACGCGGTACAGCAGGAAGCCGACCAGCAATGCGATCAGCGCCGCGCCGGCAAGCATCAGCGGGTTGTCGAGCAAATCTTCGAAGAAGCCGCGTTCCACCGGAGGCGGCGGCGGTGCCGCCTTGACCACCGGCTTGGGTGCCGGTGCGGGGGCTGCTGCTGCGGCGCTTGCTGCTGCAGCGGGAGCGGCCGGTGCGGCTTCGGAAGGTGCGGCAGCGGCGTCGGGCGCTGGGTTGGCGGGAGCAGCGGCTGCTGCTGGTGCCGCTGCCACGGCCGTTGCGGCCGGTGCTGCGGGAGTCGACGTGGCGGCCGGTGTCGCGGCGGGCACGACAGGCGCGGCTGGTGCCACGGTCGCGGCAGGCGCGGGCGCTACCGGTGCGGGCGCCGTCGCCGGCGGCGACGTGGTGGCAGCCACGCCCGGATTGGGTACCGAAATGCCCGGCGCTGCAGGCGCCGGTGCCGAACCCGCTGCCGGTGCCGCTGTGCCAGTGGCCGCCTTGAGCTTGGCGAGTTCGTTGATGTTCTTGGAAAGCTCCGCCACGCGGTTGCTGCTGTCCTGGGCCTGGCGGGTCTGCGCAACCTTTTCCTCGGCGGCGCGGGCCGTCGCGCCGCCTTGCGAGATCGTCAGCTTGTCGGGCGCGCTTGCCGCCGCATTGCGGTCTTCCACGTTGGCTTGCAGCTTGCCCGTGGCCTTGCGGCTGGCGGCGGCCACGTTCGAGGTGGGCGCGTTCTCGGCCAGGCGCTGGCGGTAGGCGCCGAAATCGCGGCTTTGCGCGGTGATGGTGCGTCGCGCTTCCGACGGCAGGATGGCGCCGGCTTCAGCGGCGCTCGGCAGGTCGAGCACGGCGCCCGCCTTCATCCGATTGATGTTGCCGCCAACGAAGGCATCGGGATTGGAGAGCAACAGCGCCACCAGCATCTGGTCGAGCGAGATGTCGGCGGGCTTGTAGGCACCGGCGATCTTGCTGGCGGTATCGCCGCGCTGCACCGTGACCTGCTCGCCGCTGCTCGCGGGACGAGCCGTTGCCGCGGCACCGGGAGCTTGCGGTGCGGCCGACGCGGGCGCCGGGGCTGCCGCGGGAGCGGTGACCGGTGCTGCCGGTGCAACGGCCGCACGCTCGCGGCGTGCACGGGCTGCTGCGGCGGCGGGACGTTCCACCGGGGTGCTGACCTGGGGCGTGGCGGGCGCGATCGGTGCGGCCGGCGCAGCCTGGCGGGTCGCGGGCGGATCGAGCAGCACGGTGTAGTCGCGCACCATGCGGCCGGTCGAACCATTGGCTTCGACCAGCAAATCGATGAAGGGGTCGTTGAGCGGACGGGTGCCGGTCAATCGGACGACGTACTGGCCGCCGGCGCGGCGTTGCAGCGTTGCCTTGACGTCGCTCAAGGCGGCGTTGTACGGAACGCCTGCTTTCTTGAAGGCGTCCGCGTTGGCGACGTTGATCTTCAGGCTGTCCGCGTCGGCGGCAGCCATCTCGGTCACGTCGATCTCGGCGCGAAGCGGTTCGCCCAGCGCCGATTGCACCTTCAACTGCCCCAGCGCAAAAGCGCTGGCGTCGGTGCTTGCAATGCCCAGAACCACCGCAACGGCTGCTCCCAGAACGGAAAGGCGAAGACCGTTCAAGGGTAGGGAAGGGCGAGCGGCCGATGGGCGGGCCGCGGGCAACAGATGTCTTGTCATGCTGATAGGGGCGGCTCAGGCCCAGAAATTGTAAGAGGACGTTAGCATCATCACCGGGTGCTGACAAGGCGGTGCGCCCGTTCTACCCAGTGCGCGCATACTTACGCACACATTTAATGTTGCCATAAGGCAACACTTTCCGGCTGGGAAGAGCCTTGGCGCCCCATCAGGCCTCAAGCAGGATGCGCAGCATGCGGCGCAGCGGTTCCGCCGCGCCCCACAGCAACTGGTCGCCGATGGTGAATGCACCGACGTATTCAGGGCCCATTGCCAGCTTGCGAATGCGGCCCACGGGAATGTCCATGGTACCCGTCACGGCCACTGGCGTCAGGTCCTTGAGGGTGGCTTCGCGGGTGTTCGGCACCACCTTCGCCCATGGGTTGTCGGCCGCGATCATGGCTTCGATGTCGGCCAGCGGCACGTCCTTCTTGAGCTTGAAGGTCAGCGCCTGGCTGTGGCAGCGCATGGCGCCAACGCGCACGCAGAAGCCGTCGACCGGCACCGCGGCGCCGCCGAAGCCCGCGCCCTGGCCCAGAATCTTGTTGGTCTCGGCGCCGGCCTTCCATTCTTCCTTGGACATGCCGTCGCCCAGATCCTTGTCGATCCAGGGGATCAGCGAGCCGCCGAGCGGGGCGCCGAAGTTGGCTGTTTCAGCGGCACTCAGGTTTTGCTGCTTGTGCAGCACCTTGCGATCGATTTCGAGAATGGCCGACTTCGGGTCGTCCAGCAGGGCGCGCACTTCGGCGTTGAGCGTGCCGAACTGCGTCAGCAGTTCGCGCATGTGCTGCGCACCGCCGCCCGAAGCCGCCTGGTAGGTCATGCTGGTCATCCACTCGACCAGGCCGGCCTTGTAGAGGGCGCCCACGCCCATGAGCATGCAGCTCACGGTGCAGTTGCCGCCGATCCAGTTCTTGCCGCCATTGGCAAGCGCGTTCTGGATCACCGGCAGGTTGACGGGGTCGAGCACGATGATGGCGTCGTCCTGCATGCGCAGGGTGGAGGCGGCATCGATCCAGTGGCCGGTCCAGCCCGCGGCGCGCAGCTTGGGGAACACCTCGCTGGTGTAGTCGCCGCCCTGGCAGGTGATGACGATGTCGCACTTCTTCAGCGCTTCGATGTCGTTCGCATCCCTGAGCGCGGTCTCGTTCTTCGCCATGGCCGGGGCCTTGCCGCCGGCGTTGGAGGTCGAGAAGAACAGCGGCTCGATGAGACCGAAGTCGCCTTCGGCCTGCATGCGGTCCATCAGGACCGAGCCGACCATGCCGCGCCAGCCCACGAGGCCGACCAGAGGTTGAGATGCGTTCGCCATTTCAGTTTGCCCTATTAAAAGAAAGAAAAAAGTTGTCTTTTCTTGCCCCCGACTCGTCGAGCCGGGGAGGGGCGTGACGAAGCGGGCTGCGGTTAGCCGGTAATCGTCTTTTTGGTGATTGCTGCAACGACCGCGTCGCCCATCTCACGGGTGCCGACGCGCTTCGTACCTTCTGACCAGATGTCACCCGTGCGCAGCCCGGAGGCGAGCACGTGCTTGACCGCCGACTCGATACGGTCGGCAGCTTCGGCTTGGTTGAGTGAAAAGCGGAGCATCATGGCAGCGGACAGTATTGTAGCCAAAGGATTGGCAACCCCTTTTCCGGCAATGTCGGGCGCGCTGCCGTGGCTGGGCTCGTACAGGCCCTGGTTGCTCGAATTGAGCGACGCCGAGGGCAGCATGCCGATGGAGCCGGTGAGCATGGCGGCCTCGTCCGAAAGAATGTCGCCGAACATGTTGCCGGTGACGATCACGTCGAACTTCTTGGGTGCCTTCACGAGCTGCATGGCCGCGTTGTCGACGTACATGTGGTCGAGCTCGATGTCCGGATAGTCCTTGTGCACCTCGGTGACCACGTCCTTCCAGAACTGGAAGGTCTCGAGCACGTTGGCCTTGTCGACGCTGGTCACGCGCTTGTTGCGCTTGCGGGCCGCCTCGAAGGCCACGCGGGCGATGCGCTCGACCTCGGGGCGCGAATAGCGCATGGTGTCGAAAGCCTCTTCGGCTCCCGGAAAGTGGCCGTCCACCGCCGTGCGGCGGCCGCGCGGCTGGCCGAAGTAGATGTCGCCGGTCAGCTCGCGGATGATGAGGATGTCCAGGCCCGAAATCAGCTCGGGCTTGAGGCTCGATGCGCCTACCAGCTGCTCGTAGCAGATGGCGGGACGGAAGTTCGCGAACAGGCCGAGGTTCTTGCGCAGCCCCAGGATCGCCTGCTCCGGGCGCCGCGGGCGGTCGAGCTTGTCGTATTTCCAGTCGCCGACGGCACCGAACAGCACCGCGTCGGCTTCCTTCGCGAGCTTGAGCGTCGCTTCGGGCAGCGGATGGCCGTGCGCCTCGTAGGCTGCGCCGCCGACCAGCGCGGATTCCATTTCGAAAGAGAGGTCGAGCACGTCGAGCACCCTGATGGCCTCGGCCACGATTTCAGTGCCGATGCCGTCACCCGGGAGAACTGCGATTTTCATGATTTGGTCTGAAGTTTGAAAACGGAAATGCGAAGGGCGATCAGGCGATCATCGTGTGCGCGAGCCAGGGCTTCTGTGCCAGGCGCTCGGCTTCGAAAGCCTTGATCTTGTCCTGGTGGCGCAGCGTCAGGCCGATGTCGTCCAGCCCGTTGATGAGGCAATACTTGCGGAAGGCCTGCACGTCGAACGCGAACTCGCCGCCGTCGGGCTTCACCACCACCTGGCGTTCCAGGTCGATGGTCAGCGTGTAGCCGGGGAAGGCAAGGGTCTCGTCGAACAGCTGCGCCACTTGCGCCTCGGGCAGCACGATGGGCAAGAGGCCGTTCTTGAAGCTGTTGTTGAAGAAGATGTCGGCATAGCTCGGCGCAATGATCGCGCGAAAGCCGTACTGGTCGAGCGCCCACGGCGCATGTTCGCGCGACGAACCGCAGCCGAAGTTCTTGCGCGCCAGGAGGATCGACGCGCCCGCGTAGCGCGGCTGGTTCAGCACGAAGTCGGGGTTCGGCTTGCGGCTGGCCGGGTCCTGGCCCGGAAAGCCGGCGTCCAGGTAGCGCCATTCGTCGAACAGGTTCTGGCCGAAGCCCGTCTTGCGGATCGACTTCAGGAACTGCTTCGGAATGATCGCGTCGGTGTCGACGTTCTCGCGGTCCATCGGGGCCACGAGGCCCTTGTGCACGGTGAATTTCTGCATGTGTGTCTCCAGATCAGGCGAAGGTGCGCACGTCGACGAAGTGGCCGTGTACGGCTGCGGCCGCGGCCATGGCCGGGCTCACGAGATGGGTGCGGCCACCGGCGCCCTGGCGGCCTTCGAAGTTGCGGTTGCTGGTCGATGCGCAGCGCTCGCCGGGCTCCAGGCGGTCGGCGTTCATTGCGAGGCACATCGAGCAGCCGGGCTCGCGCCATTCGAAGCCCGCGGCCTTGAAGATCACGTCGAGGCCTTCGCGCTCGGCCTGTTCCTTCACCACGCCCGAACCCGGCACCACCAGTGCGAGCTTCACGTTCTTCGCGACCTTCTGGCCGAGCTTCTTCACCACGGCGGCGGCTTCGCGCATGTCTTCGATGCGGCTGTTGGTGCACGAGCCGATGAACACCTTGTCGATGAAGATGTCGTTCATCGCCTTGTTGGGCTCCAGGCCCATGTAGACCAGTGCGCGCTCGATGGCGCCGCGCTTGCTGGCGTCTTTTTCCTTCTCGGGATCGGGCACGCGGCCGTTGATGTCCACCACCATCTCGGGCGAGGTGCCCCAGGTCACCTGCGGCTGGATCTGGGTTGCGTCGAGTTCGACCACGGCGTCGAACTTCGCTCCGGGGTCCGACTGCAGCGTGCGCCAGTAGCTCACGGCCTGGTCCCACTCCACGCCCGTGGGTGCGAGCGGGCGACCCTTGACGTAGCTGATGGTTTTTTCGTCCACCGCCACGAGGCCAGCGCGTGCGCCGGCCTCGATGGCCATGTTGCAGACCGTCATGCGGCCTTCCATGCTCAGGTCGCGAATGGCCGAGCCCGCGAATTCGATGGTGTAGCCCGTGCCGCCGGCGGTGCCGATCTTGCCGATGATCGCCAGCACGATGTCCTTGGCCGTGCAGCCGAGCGGCAGCTTGCCCTCGACCTTCACCAGCATGTTCTTCGCCTTCTTGCCGAGCAGCGTCTGCGTGGCCATCACGTGCTCGACCTCGCTGGTGCCGATGCCGTGCGCCAGCGCGCCGAAGGCGCCGTGCGTGGAGGTGTGCGAGTCGCCGCAGACCACGGTCATGCCGGGCAGCGTGGCGCCCGATTCGGGCCCGATCACGTGCACGATGCCCTGGCGCTTGCTCAGGAACGGAAAGAACGCGGCGGCGCCGAATTCCGCGATGTTCTTGTCCAGCGTGGTGACCTGCTCCTTGCTGGTCGGGTCGGCAATGCCTTCATAGCCGCGCTCCCAGCCGGTGGTGGGCGTGTTGTGGTCGGCCGTGGCCACCACCGAGCTGATGCGCCACAGCTTGCGGCCGGCCACGCGCAGGCCCTCGAAGGCCTGCGGGCTGGTGACTTCGTGCACCAGGTGGCGGTCGATGTAGAGGATCGCGGTGCCGTCTTCCTCGGTGTGGACGACGTGTTCGTCCCAGATCTTGTCGTAGAGCGTGCGTGCCATGTCGGTCTCTTGCTTTCGTGGGGAGGTGAATTGTCTTGTTTTCCAGCCGCTATGCGGCGAGCGGCTCGGCGGCATCGCGAGCGGCCGCCGCAGTCGTGTGCAAATGGTTGACCAGCGTGCGCGCGGCCACCGGCAGGGTCGAAAAGTCGCGCGCCACCAGGCGGATCTCGCGTGCGGCCCAGGCGTCGTTCAGCGCCACGCTGCGAAGGCGGCTGCCGATGCCCGCCTGCAGCAGCTCGAAGGCGCGCTGCGGCATCACGCCGATGCCCAGCCCGTTGTCGATCATGCGGCACATGGCGTCGAGCCCGGTCACGTGGATGCGCAGCTTGACGCTGCGGCCCGCTTCCAGGGCGGCCTGGTGCATGGCCACGTAGATCGAGCTGTTGGTGTGCAGCCCGACATGGTCGAAATCCAGCGAGGCGACGAAATCGAGCGGCCCCTGCGCGGCCAGAGGGTGCCCGGCGGGCACGATCAGCGCCAGCCGGTCGTGGCGGTAGGGCAGCGTCTGCAGCTCGTGGGTGCCGCCCGGAACGTGGCAGATGCCGAGGTCGGCGGCGCCTTCCTGCACCGCGCGCACCACCTCGTTGCTGAGGTGCTCTTCCAGGTCGATCTTGATCGCGTCGTGCTCGCGCGTGAAGGCGCCCAGATCCTCGGGGAGAAACTGCACGATGGCCGAGATGTTGGCGTGCACCCGCACGTGGCCGCGCACGCCCTCGGCGTATTCGCTGAGTTCGCCCTGCATCTTCTCGAGGCTGTAGAGCACCGAGCGCGCATGGTGCAGCAGGCTTTCGCCCGCGGGCGACAGATCGACCCCGCGCGCATGTCGGTAGAGGAGGGTGGTGCCCAGGGTCGCTTCCAGGTCCGACAGCCGCTTGCTGACGGCCGAGGCGGCGATGAATTCGCGTTCCGCCGCCCGCCCGATACTGCCGAGTTCGCAAACGGCCACGAACAGCTGCAGCGACGTGAGGTCGATGCGCCGGGCGAAATTGCGTTCGGAAGTGCTCATGGGGCTTTGGACATCGCGTCTGGCGATGAGTTTTCCCATTTTCCCAGGGTTTTGGCGAGGCTGCCATCGTCATGTGCGATGGGTTGGTTGCCCTGGGGCGACGAGTCCCGGCCGCCCTGCACGACAAAACGCCCCGCGCCTCGCTTTGCAGCGAGGGGCGGGGCGTGCGTGGGTTTGCGCCGGAAGGCCCGGTGCCTACTGGCGCTTCTTGGCGGCGTCTTCGACCTTTTCGCCACCCTTCTGGATGTCTTGGCCGGCACCCCTGAAGGTGTTGCAGCCACCCAGCGGGACGGCGAGTGCGAAAGCGACGGCGATCAGCGCGACAATTTGCTTCATGACGGGTCTCCTGAAGGCGTTGAAAAAGGCGACCCGAAGCCGGGCCTCCGATGCACAACGTACCGACACCGCGCCGCGGGCCCTGTCAGCCAAGACGCAAAAAAGCTGCCCGAGGGCAGCTTTCCAGGTTGAGCGGCAGGGCGCCTTCAGCGTTGGCCGATGGGCTTCACGTCGCGCTTGGGCGAGCCTTCGAACAGCTGGCGCGGGCGGCCGATCTTGTACTCGGGGTCGCCGATCATCTCGTTCAGCTGGGCGATCCAGCCGACCGTGCGGGCCAGCGCGAAGATCGCGGTGAACAGCGGCACCGGGATGCCGATGGCGCGCTGCACGATGCCCGAATAGAAGTCGACGTTCGGGTAGAGCTTGCGCGATACGAAGTACTCGTCTTCCAGGGCGATCTTTTCCAGTTCCTTGGCCAGCTTGAAGAGCGGATCCTGTTCCAGGCCCAGTTCGGTCAGCACTTCGTTGCAGGTTTCCTGCATCAGCTTGGCGCGCGGGTCGTAGTTCTTGTACACGCGGTGGCCAAAGCCCATGAGCTTGACGTTCGAGTTCTTGTCCTTGACCTTCTTGATGAACTCGCCGATCTTCTCCACGCCGCCTTCCTTCTGGATGTCGTAGAGCATGTTGAGCGCCGCTTCGTTGGCGCCGCCGTGGGCCGGGCCCCAGAGGCAGGCCACGCCGGCCGCAATGGCCGCGAAGGGGTTGGTGCCCGACGAGCCGCACAGGCGCACGGTCGAGGTGGAGGCGTTCTGCTCGTGGTCGGCGTGCAGGATGAAGATGCGGTCGAGCGCGCGCTCGAGCACCGGGTTCACCTTGTACTCCTCGCACGGCGTCGCGAACATCATGTGCAGGAAGTTGCCTGCGTAGCTGAGTTCGTTCTTCGGGTACATGTAGGGCTGGCCCACGGTGTACTTGTAGGCCATGGCCACGAGCGTGGGCATCTTCGCGATCAGGCGGATCGCGGCGATCTCGCGGTGTTCGGGATTGTTGATGTCCGTGCTGTCGTGATAGAAGGCCGACAGCGCGCCCACCAGGCCGGTCATGATGGCCATCGGGTGCGCGTCGCGGCGGAAGCCGCGCAGGAAGAACTGCATCTGCTCGTTGACCATCGTGTGGTTGGTCACGAGCTTGGTGAAGTTGGTCTTCTTGGCCTGGTCCGGCAGCTCGCCGTAGAGCAGCAGGTGGCAGGTTTCGAGGAAGTCGCAGTTGGTTGCGAGCTGCTCGATGGGGTAGCCGCGGTACAGCAGTTCGCCCTTGTCCCCGTCGATGTACGTGATGGCCGACTGGCACGCGGCCGTCGACATGAAACCCGGGTCGTAGGTGAACATGCCGGTCTGCGCATACAGCTTGCGGATGTCGATCACGTCGGGGCCGACGGTGCCCTTGTAGATCGGCAGTTCGACGCTGTCACCACCGTTGCTGAACGACAGCGTGGCCTTGATATCGGAAGCTTTCATTTCGGGTTTCTTTCAGAGGAGTATTCAGGAGGGCGAAGAGGAAACGGAGGTTGCGGGACGCTGCGCGCCGTCGGTGCGCATCAGCTGCAGCAGTTCGACCACCTCGGCCCCGGCCCATGCGGGCTCGGGCTCCTTTCTTCGCAGCAGAAGATCGAGGAGGTCGTTGTCCGACAGGTCCATCAATGTCTCCATCGCTCCCGCCTGACCGTTGGTCATGTGGGATTCGTGCCGCTCGAAGAAGCGGGCGATGAACAGGTCGTTCTCTAGCAAGCCGCGCCGGCAGCGCCATTTCAGCTTGCTCAGCGCTCGTTCGCTGATCGGCTGTGCGAGTTCGGCGGCGGTTTGCATGGTTTCTCTGGCAAAAGTTCAGATGGCGCGGCGCACCATCAATTCCTTGATCTTGCCGATCGCCTTGGTCGGATTCAGGTTCTTGGGGCACACGTCGACGCAGTTCATGATCGTGTGGCAGCGGAACAGGCGGTACGGGTCTTCGAGGTTGTCCAGGCGCTCGGCGGTGGCTTCGTCGCGGCTGTCGGCGATGAAGCGGTAGGCCTGCAGCAGGCCGGCCGGGCCCACGAACTTGTCGGGGTTCCACCAGAAGCTCGGGCAGCTGGTGGAGCAGCTCGCGCACAGGATGCACTCGTACAGGCCGTTGAGCTCGTCGCGCTCCTCGGGCGACTGCAGGCGCTCCTTCTCGGGCGGCACGTTGTCGTTCTGCAGGTACGGCTTGATCGAGTTGTACTGCTTGAAGAACTGCGTCATGTCCACGATCAGGTCGCGGATCACCGGCAGGCCCGGCAGCGGCTTCAACACGATCGTGCCCTTGAGCGTGAGCATGTTGGTCAGGCAGGCGAGGCCGTTCTTGCCGTTGATGTTCATCGCGTCGGAACCGCAGACGCCTTCGCGGCACGAGCGGCGGAACGACAGCGTGGGATCTTGCGCCTTGAGCTTCATCAGGGCGTCGAGCAGCATGCGCTCATGGCCGTCGAGTTCGATCTCGATCGTCTGCATGTAGGGCTTGGCGTCCTTGTCCGGGTCGTAGCGGTAGATCTGGAATGTGCGCTTCATCGTGAAACCTTGTGATGTTGTTCTTGTTTAGAACGTACGGACCTTGGGAGGAACGGAGTCCACCGTCAGCGGCTTGAGGTTGACGGGCTTGTAGGAGAGGCGGTTGTCCTGGCTGTACCAGAGCGTGTGCTTCATCCAGTTGGCGTCGTCGCGGCCGAGCGGTGCGACCGGGTCGTCGGCCGGGCGCTCGTAGTCTTCGACCGTGTGCGCGCCGCGGCATTCCTTGCGGGCGGCTGCCGAAACCATCGTGGCCTGCGCCACTTCGATCAGGTTGTCGACTTCGAGCGCTTCGATGCGCGCGGTGTTGAACACCTTGGACTTGTCCTGGAGGCCGATGGCGTTGACGCGCTCGCGCACGGCGGCGATCTTGACCACGCCTTCATCCATGGAGGCTTGCTTGCGGAACACGGCAGCGTGCTGCTGCATGACGGCGCGGATCTCGCCCGCCACGTCTTGCGCGTACTCGCCGCCGGTGGCTGCCTCGAGCCGGTTCAGGCGCTCCAGCGTGCGGTCGGCTGCATCGGCCGGCAGCGGCTTGTGTTCTTTCAGCTTGTCGTTGAATTCGACGATGTGGTTGCCGGCCGCGCGGCCGAACACCAGCAGGTCGAGCAGCGAGTTGGTGCCCAGGCGGTTGGCGCCATGCACGCTCACGCAGGAGCATTCGCCCACGGCATAGAGGCCGTTCACCACGGCGCTGTTCTGTTCGCCCTGCTGGATCACGACCTGGCCGTTGATGTTGGTCGGGATGCCGCCCATCTGGTAGTGGATGGTCGGCACGACCGGAATCGGCTCCTTGGTGATGTCGACGTTGGCGAAGTTCACGCCGATTTCGTACACCGAGGGCAGGCGCTTGTGGATGGTCTCGGCACCGAGGTGGTCGAGCTTCAGCAGCACGTAGTCCTTGTTGGGACCGCAGCCGCGGCCTTCCTTGATTTCCTGGTCCATCGAGCGCGACACGAAGTCGCGCGGTGCCAGGTCTTTCAGCGTGGGCGCATAGCGCTCCATGAAGCGTTCGCCGTTGCTGTTGAGCAAGATGGCGCCCTCGCCGCGGCAGCCTTCGGTCAGCAGCACGCCCGCGCCGGCCACGCCGGTCGGGTGGAACTGCCAGAACTCCATGTCCTGCAGCGGAATGCCCGAGCGCGCGGCCATGCCCAGGCCGTCGCCGGTGTTGATGAAGGCATTGGTCGAGGCCTGGAAGATGCGGCCTGCGCCGCCGGTGGCCAGCAGCACGGTCTTGGCCTGCAGGATGTGCAGGTCGCCGGTTTCCATTTCGAGCGCCGTGACGCCGACCACGTCGCCTTCGGCGTCGCGAATCAGGTCGAGGGCCATCCACTCGACGAAGAACTGGGTGCGGGCTTCCACGTTCTTCTGGTAGAGCGTGTGCAGCATCGCGTGGCCGGTGCGGTCGGCCGCGGCGCAGGCACGCTGCACGGGCTTCTCGCCGTAGTTGGCCGTGTGGCCGCCGAACGGACGCTGGTAGATCGTGCCGTCCGGGTTGCGGTCGAAGGGCATGCCGAAGTGCTCGAGCTCGTACACGACCTTGGGGGCTTCGCGGCACATGAACTCGATCGCGTCCTGGTCGCCGAGCCAGTCGGAACCCTTGATCGTGTCGTAGAAGTGGTAGTGCCAGTTGTCCTCGCTCATGTTGCCGAGCGATGCGCCCACGCCGCCTTGGGCAGCCACGGTGTGCGAACGCGTCGGGAACACCTTGGAGAGCACCGCCACGTTCAGGCCCGCGCGGGCCAGTTGCAGCGAGGCGCGCATGCCGGAGCCGCCGGCGCCGACGATGACGACGTCGAACTTGCGCTTGGTGATTTGTTCTTTTGTGTAGGTCATGGTGGGGTCAGATCTTCCAAAGCACTTGAATGGCCCAACCCGCACAACCGACAAGCCAGACGATGGTGAAAATTTGCAGGGCGAGGCGAATGCCGACGGGCTGGACGTAGTCCATCCACACGTCGCGCATGCCAACCCACACGTGATAGAGCAGGGAAACGATCACGGAGAAGGTCAGCACCTTCATCCACTGCGCGGCGAAGATGCCGGCCCAGAGGTCGTAGCCGATGGGGCCACGCGTGAAGATCAGCTGTGCGAGCAGGATGATCGTGAAGAGCGCCATCAGGCCGCCCGTGATGCGCTGGCTGAGCCAGTCGCGCAAACCGTAATGTGCGCCGACGACGATGCGCTTGGAGCCGTAATTCACAGACATGGTTGGCTCCTTCTCAGTACAGGCCGAACAGCTTGGCGCCCAGCACCACGGTGAGCAAAACGCTCAGGACCAGCGTGACCAGGGCGGAGCTGTGTCCGAACTCCTTGGTGACGGCGGCGTGGCTCACGTCCATCCAGAGGTGGCGCAGGCCGGCGATGAAGTGGTGCAGGTAGGCCCAGATCAGCGCGAGAACCACCAGCTTCAAGAACCAGCCCGGAGCGAAACCAAGGCCGCTGTTGAATGCGGCCTTGAACCTGGCGAACGAATAGTCGGACGAAAGCGAGGTGTCGAACATCCAGATGACGAACGGCAGCAGCAGGAACATGATCACACCGCTCACGCGGTGCAGGATCGACACGATGCCGGCCGGCGGCAACCGGTAGGTCGTGAGATCGGTGAAGGCGTTGATGTTTCGGAATTCGCGGCGCGGTGGCCGGGGAGGGGTTGCAAGCTCTGACATTGGGGGAAGGCTTTCGTGGCTTGGTGGCTTGTTCTGATGTTCTGAGAGCGAACGCTTTTGTTTCTTCTGCGGAATGCAAACAACGCAAAATTCTATTGCAATGCACCATTGTCCGGCGGAGGTGCCCGTGTCGGGGCAGCGCTGCAGTCGGATGCTATGGAGTTCGTAGCGTGCTGCGCACGGGTCGCGGGCGCTTCGATGCGGGTCGGTCGTGAGGCCATCTGGATGCGATCTCAGCCGAGCTGGTTGCGGTAGTGGTGCGTGTCGGTGCGATAGAGGCCGCGGCGCAATTCCATCGGCATGTCGTGATACGTATGCGCCAGGCGCTCCACGCTGAGCAAGGGCATCTGCAACGACACGTCGAGCAGCGCCGCCTGCTCGGCATCGGGCAGCACGGCGCGGATTTTTTCTTCGGCGCGCACCATGCGCACGCCGAATTCGGTTTCGAACATCGCGTACATCGGGCCCGGCCAGGCCCGCAGCCGCTCGGCGGTCAGGCCCTTGAAGGGCGCGCCGGGCAGCCAGAGATCCTCGAGGATGGTGGGCACGCCCCCATAGGCGAGCACGCGCCGCACCTGCAGCACCGCGTCGCCCGTGCGCAGGCCCAGTGCACGCGCCACGTCGGCCGAGGCGCGCTGGCGGCGGCAATCGACGATGGTGCGCTCGGCAGGGCCTTCGGTGCTCGGGGTGCCGACATCGGGCACGAGCTTGAGAAAGCGGTACTGCACATGCTGCTCGGCATGCGTGGCGACGAAGGTGCCCTTGCCCTGGCGCCGCACCACGAGGTTTTCGGCCGCGAGCTCGTCGATGGCCTTGCGCACCGTGCCCTGGCTCACGCGATAGCGCACTGCCAGGTCCATCTCGCTCGGAATGGGCTCGCCCGGCTTCCACTCGCCGGCCTGCAGGCTCTGCAGGATCAGTGTCTTGATCTGCTGGTAGAGCGGACTGAAGGAGGGCGTCGCAGATTCTTCGAGGACGGAGGGGGCATTCATGGCAGCGGTGGGTGCGCCGTGGCGGAACCTCCGAGCATATCTTATATAAGACATAAGACGACGCTCATCGAATCGGCTTAAAATGCGGGCCGGCCTGCGCCGCGGGAAGGATTCCCGCCCTGCAGGACCATCGGCGCTCCGCGCGCCCGCCGATACCGTTTCACTACCTTCTGGAGTCTTCCCATGAGCAAAAAGCCCGTCCGCGTTGCCGTCACCGGTGCCGCCGGTCAAATCGGTTACGCCCTGTTGTTCCGTATTGCGTCCGGCGAAATGCTCGGCAAAGACCAGCCGGTCATCCTTCAGCTGCTCGAAATCCCCGACGAGAAGGCCCAGAAGGCCCTCAAGGGCGTGATGATGGAGCTCGACGATTGCGCCTTCCCGCTGCTGGCCGGCATGGAAGCCCACGGCGACCCGATGACCGCCTTCAAGGATGCCGACTACGCCCTCTTGGTCGGTTCGCGTCCGCGCGGCCCGGGCATGGAGCGTGCCGAGCTGCTGGCCGTCAACGGCGCCATCTTCACGGCCCAGGGCAAGGCGCTGAATGCCGTCGCCAGCCGCAACGTCAAGGTGCTGGTGGTCGGCAACCCGGCCAACACCAATGCCTACATCGCGATGAAGAGCGCCCCCGACCTGCCGCGCAAGAACTTCACCGCCATGCTGCGCCTGGACCACAACCGCGCCGCGAGCCAGATCGCCGCCAAGACCGGCAAGCCGGTGGCCGACATCGAAAAGCTCGTCGTGTGGGGCAACCACTCGCCCACGATGTACGCCGACTACCGCTTTGCCACCATCAACGGCGACAGCGTTGCCAAGATGATCAACGACCAGGAATGGAACGCCAACACCTTCCTGCCGACCGTCGGCAAGCGCGGCGCGGCCATCATCGAAGCGCGTGGCCTATCTTCGGCTGCCTCGGCCGCCAACGCGGCCATCGACCACATGCGTGACTGGGCCCTGGGCACCAACGGCAAGTGGGTCACCATGGGCATTCCGTCGGACGGCCAGTACGGCATTCCGAAGGACACGATGTTCGGCTTCCCGGTCACCTGCGAGAACGGCGAGTACAAGCTCGTCGAAGGCCTCGAGATCGACGCCTTCAGCCAGGAACGCATCAACAAGACCCTGGAAGAGCTGCAAGGCGAACAAGCCGGCGTTGCGCACCTGATCTAAGCAGGCTGGCCGGCATGCTCGACTGGAACCCCGCGCTCTACCGTCGCTACGAGGACGAGCGCACCCGACCCGCACAGGAACTCCTGGCGCGGGTGCCGTTGCCGGAGGCCGCCCGCGTGGTCGACCTCGGCTGCGGGCCGGGCAATTCCACCGAGCTGCTGGTCCATCGGTTCCCGACGGCGCAAGTCGCCGGGACCGACAACTCCGAAGCCATGCTGGCCAGTGCGCGCGAGCGCCTGCCGCAGGCGCGCTTCGAGTTGAGCGACATCGCGACCTGGGCGCCGCAAGAAGCGCCCGACCTCATTTATGCCAACGCAGCCCTGCAATGGGTGCCGGACCACGAAAAGCTGATCCCGCGCCTGTTCGCTGCGCTGGCCCCGGGTGGCGTGCTCGCCATCCAGATGCCCGACAACCGCGAGGAGCCCACGCACCGCCTGATGCGCGCCGTGGCGGCCGAGGCGCCCTGGGCCGAGCCCATCGGCGATGCCGACCGGCTGCGCACCTTGCTGCTGCCGCTTGGCGGCTACTACGACCTGCTGGCGCCCGATGCTGCCAAGGTCGATGTGTGGCACACCATCTACCAGCACCCCATGGCCGATGCCGCGGCCATCGTCGAATGGGTGCGCGGCACGGGCCTCAAGCCTTTCGTCGACCGGCTGCCGGCCGACCTGCAGGTCAGCTATCTCGCCGCCTACGAGCGCCGCGTGAACGAAGCCTATCCCGCACGCACCGACGGCAAGCGATTGCTGGCCTTTCCGCGCATGTTCATCGTGGCGCAGAGAAAAGCATGACCCAGAGCATCCATCCCGCCGAAGTGCTGCTTGGCGCGCAAGCCGGCGCCGTGACGCTGCCGGTGTGCGACCACTACAGCGGCGTTGAAGCGCGCATGAAGAAGAGCCTGGCGCTGCAGGCCGAAATGGCCGATGAATTCGGCGCCTGCGTGTTCGACGTCACGCTCGATTGCGAAGACGGCGCCCCGGTGGGCGGCGAGGCGGAACATGCCGCGCTCGTGACCGAACTCGCGCTGGCAGCCAGGCCCGGCATGCGGGTGGGCGTGCGCGTCCATCCGGTCGATCACCCGGCCTTTGCCGGCGACGTGATCACCATTGCGGGCCGCGCCGGCCACAGGCTCAGCCACCTGATGGTGCCCAAGGTCGAGTCCGTGGCCGACGTGGTGCAGGCGGTGGCGGCGCTCGAGGCCGCGGATGCCGACGCGCTGCCGCTGCACGTGCTCATCGAATCGCCGCTGGCCGTGCACAACGCGTTCGAGATCGCGGCGCATCCGCGCGTGCAATCGCTCAGTTTCGGCCTGATGGACTTCGTTTCCGCCCATGCGGGCGCCATTCCCGCCGATGGCATGGGGGCTGCCGGCCAGTTCACGCATCCTCTGGTGGTGCGTGCCAAGCTGGCCATCGCATCCGCGGCGCACGCATACGGCAAGGTGCCGTCGCATTGCGTGGTCACCGAGTTCAACGACACCGGCGCCATGCGCATGGCAGCCCGCAAGGCGGCCACCGAATTCGGCTACACACGCATGTGGAGCATTCATCCGAACCAGATCCGGCCCATCCTCGAGGCTTTTGCGCCGGACGAGGCGCAGATTCAAATTGCCACAAAAATCATTACAAATGCGGCCCTCGCAAATTGGGCTCCGACCCAAATCGATGGCACATTGCACGACCGCGCGAGCTATCGCCATTTCTGGCAAGTGCTGACGCGTGCCCACGCAACAGGGCGCGTGTTGCCTCCAGAGGCCAAAGCCTGGTTTGCACTCGCGGCCTCCTGAAACTCCTGAATCCAGCCTCAAGGAAACACCCATGAAGAAAATTGTTCTGATCGCAGCCCTGGCCCTGGCGGTCCCGTTTGCCGCCACGGCGCAGACCACCGCCCCCAAGGCCGAAGCCAAGAAGGCGCCCCCCAAGAAGCAGGTCACCCGCAAGGCCGCCAAGGCCGTCGAGGAAGTCACGCCTATCGCCGATGAAACCAATATCGTGCTGACCGACGCCGACCTCGAAGTCGCCAAGCGCGTTTCGCTCGGCAGGGCCCAGTGCGAACTCGGCGCCGACGTGACCGTGGCGGCCGACGAGAAGAAGCCTGGCTTCTTCAATGTGTCGACCAAGGGCCTGAAGTACCGCATGCACCCGGTCGAAAGCCGCACCGGCGCCATCCGCCTCGAAGACCCCCGCGCTGGCGCCATGTGGCTGCAGCTCGGCAACAAGTCGATGCTGATGAACCAGAAGGCGGGCCTGCGCATTGCCGACGAATGCCAGACGGCGGAGCAGGTTGCGTTTGCCGAAGAAATGAAGAAGAACCCGCCGAAGAGCCTGTTCGAAGGCGCTGACGCAGCCAAGAAGTAAGAGTCCCCACACGGGGTGCGGCGCGGCTCTTGCTTGCCGTACCGCACGCCCGCCAGCCCAGTTTCCGGAGAAAAGAAGATGTTGCAAGCCTACGTTGACCATGTTGCCGAACGCGCCGCGCTCGGTATTCCGCCGCTGCCATTGAGCGCGAAGCAAACCGCCGAAGCCATCGAGCTCCTCAAGAGCGCGAATGCCAAGGACGGTGCTTTCCTGCTCGATCTGCTCACCTATCGCGTGCCCGCCGGCGTCGATGACGCGGCCAAGGTCAAGGCGAGCTACCTGGCGGCCGTGGCCCACGGTACCGAGAAGAACGCGTTCATTTCGCGTGCCCGTGCCACCGAATTGCTCGGCACCATGCTCGGCGGCTACAACATCAGCCCGATGATCGACCTGCTCGACGACGCCGAAGTAGGCGCCGCGGCGGCCGAAGGCCTGAAGAAAACCCTGTTGATGTTCGACCAGTTCCACGACGTCAAGGAAAAGGCCGACAAGGGCAACGCCCACGCCAAGGGCGTGCTGCAAAGCTGGGCCGATGCCGAGTGGTTCACCAGCCGCCCCGAAGTGCCGCAAAGCATCACCGTCAGCATCTTCAAGGTGGCCGGTGAAATCAACACCGACGACCTGTCGCCCGCACCCGATGCGACGACGCGTCCCGACATTCCGATGCACGCCCTGGCGATGCACAAGAACGCCCGCCCCGGCATCGTCCCTGAAGAAGACGGCAAGCGCGGCCCTGTGAAGTTCATCGAAGACCTGCGCGCGCGCGGCCACCTCGTGGCCTACGCCGGCGACGTGGTCGGCACGGGCTCTTCGCGCAAGAGCGCCACCAACTCGGTGCTGTGGTTCACCGGCGAAGACATTCCCTTCGTGCCGAACAAGCGCTTCGGCGGCGTCTGCCTCGGCGGCAAGATCGCTCCCATCTTCTACAACACGATGGAAGACTCGGGCGCACTGCCCATCGAGCTCGACGTGACGCAGATGAACATGGGCGACGTGGTCGAGCTGCGTCCCTACGAAGGCAAGGCCTTGAAAGACGGCAAGGTCATCGCCGAATTCCAGGTCAAGAGCGACGTGCTGTTCGACGAAGTGCGCGCCGGCGGCCGCATTCCGCTGATCATCGGCCGCGGCCTCACGGCCAAGGCGCGCGAAGCGCTGGGCCTGCCCGTCTCCACGCTGTTCCGTCTGCCGCAAAGCCCGGTCGACACCAAGAAGGGCTTCTCGCTCGCACAGAAGATGGTCGGCCGCGCCTGCGGCCTGCCTGAAGGCCAGGGCGTTCGCCCGGGCACGTATTGCGAACCCAAGATGACCTCGGTCGGCTCGCAGGACACCACCGGCCCGATGACGCGCGACGAGCTGAAAGACCTGGCCTGCCTGGGCTTCTCGGCCGACCTCGTGATGCAGTCGTTCTGCCACACGGCAGCGTACCCGAAGAAGGTCGACGTCAAGATGCACCATGAACTCCCCGATTTCATGGCCAACCGCGGCGGCGTTTCGCTGCGTCCGGGTGACGGCGTGATCCACAGCTGGCTCAACCGCCTGCTGACGCCCGACACCGTGGGCACCGGCGGCGACAGCCACACCCGCTTCCCCATCGGTATCAGCTTCCCGGCCGGTTCGGGCCTCGTGGCCTTCGCGGCCGCCACCGGCGTGATGCCGCTGGACATGCCCGAGTCGGTGCTCGTGCGCTTCAAGGGCAAGATGCAGCCCGGCGTCACGCTGCGTGACCTGGTCAACGCCATTCCGCTGTACGCCATCAAGTCGGGCCTGCTGACGGTGGCCAAGCAAGGCAAGAAGAACATCTTCTCGGGCCGCATCCTCGAGATCGAAGGCCTGCCTGACCTGAAGGTGGAGCAAGCCTTCGAGCTGAGCGACGCCTCGGCCGAACGCTCGGCCGCCGGCTGCACGGTGCACCTGAACAAGGAACCGATTCAGGAGTACATCAACAGCAACATCACGCTGATGAAGTGGATGATTGCCGAAGGCTACGCCGACGCCCGTACGCTGGCACGCCGCATCGCTGCGCAGGAAGCCTGGCTTGCGGACCCGCAACTGCTCAAGGGCGATGCCGACGCCGACTACGCTGCCATCATCGAGATCGACCTGGCCGAGATCCACGAACCCATCGTGGCCTGCCCGAACGACCCTGACGACGTGAAGACGCTGAGCGACGTGGCCGGCGCCGTGATCGACGAAGTGTTCATCGGCTCGTGCATGACCAACATCGGCCACTTTCGCGCCGCGTCGAAGCTGCTCGAAGGCAAGCGCGACATCCCGGTCAAGCTGTGGATCGCGCCACCCACCAAGATGGACGCCCAGCAGCTCACCGAAGAAGGCCACTACGGCGTGTTCGGCAATGCCGGTGCGCGCACCGAAATGCCGGGCTGCTCGCTGTGCATGGGCAACCAGGCACAGGTGCGCGAAGGCGCCACGGTCATGTCGACCAGCACCCGCAACTTCCCCAACCGCCTGGGCAAGAACACCAACGTGTACCTGGGCTCGGCCGAGCTGGCCGCGATCTGCTCGCGCCTGGGCCGCATCCCGACGCGGGAAGAGTACATGGCCGCAACCGGCGTGCTCGATGCGTCGAGCGCCCAGATCTACCAGTATCTGAACTTCGACAAGATCGACGACTACAAGACCGAAGCGGCTGCCGTGGCCTGATCCACGCGCTCCGTCGCAACCTGAAGAGCCCCGCTTGCGCGGGGCTTTTTTACGTGCGGCGCAAGTTTGCTTTCTTCAGCCGGCCGCCAATGCGGTCAGCGCCGCGGCCGTCTGCGCATCGGCCGGAAAGAACGACTCCACCGCCAGCTCCTGCAGCGTGACATCGACCGGCGTGCCGAAGATGGTGGTGGTGCTGATGAAGCTCAGCACGCCGTTCGGCGTGGCCAACTGAAACGGCACCACCAGGCCTGAGAATTCGGTGTCCACGGCGGGCGTATCGTGGCTTACCTGGGGCGTGGGGTAGGCCTCGAGTTCGTCGTGCAGGGCCTGCAGCGCCGTGTCGCCCGTGGCTGCGATCTGCTGCTGCAATCGCTCGAGCAGATGGGAGCGCCACTGCGCCAGATTGGCAATGCGCGAGGCCAGGCCGTCGGGATGCAGGCTCAGCCGAAGCACGTTGATGGGCGGCTTCACCAGTTCGGGTGCGGCGCCGGCCATCAGCATCGGCACCAGCGCGTTGTGCGCCACCAGATTCCAGTGGCGATCGACCGCCAATGCGGGAAAAGGCTCATGGCCCTTGAGCACCAGGTCCACCGCGCGCCGTGCCGACGCCATGGCGGGGTCGTCGAGCGAGCGTTGCCTGTACATCGGCGCAAATCCCGCCGCCACCAGGAGCGCATTGCGTTCGCGCAGGGGCACTTCGAGCCGCTCGGCCAGACGAAGCACCATTTCGCGGCTGGGTGCGGCGCGGCCGGTTTCCACGTAGCTCAGGTGGCGGGTCGAGACCTCGGCTTCCTGAGCCAGGTCGAGCTGGCTCAGCCGGCGGCGGGTGCGCCAATGCCGCAGGTGGACGCCGAACGGGTCGCGCGCGCCGGGCTGGCTGGCCTTGGACGAGTGGGTGCGGGAAGTGTTCATGGCCCCGATTCTGGCGTGGCGCCG
This sequence comes from Variovorax palleresanus, assembly GCF_051144945.1. Taxonomy (NCBI): domain Bacteria; kingdom Pseudomonadati; phylum Pseudomonadota; class Betaproteobacteria; order Burkholderiales; family Comamonadaceae; genus Variovorax; species Variovorax palleresanus. The sequence continues at coordinate 4,070,628 of NZ_JBJNVP010000002.1, forward strand.
CGACCGCGCCATGACCTCACAGGTTATCGACCGTGTGCGCACCCTTCGGAATCATTGGCTCCAACGCGGCAGGACAGGCTTGCGGCGTAACCACCCAAAGGAGATTCTCATGTCCGTCTTTGCATCCCCCCGCTTCCTGCCCAACGTGATGTGGGCCGACGCGGCCTCCTGTGCCGCGACCGGTGCGCTGCAGGTTGCGTTCACCGGCGCGCTCGCGCGGCTGATCGGATTGCCGGCGCCGCTGCTCCTGGGAACGGGCGTGTTCCTGCTGGCCTACGCGGCCGCCGCCGGTTTCATGGCCAGCCGCCGCACGCCGCCTCGCATGCTGATCGGCCTCGTGGTGGCCGGCAACTTCGGCTGGGCCGCGGGGTGCATCGCGCTTCTGATGAGCGGCGTGTTCGCAGTCACCGCGCTGGGCATGGCGTGGGTGCTGGCGCAGGCCCTCTGCGTGGTGGTGCTGGCCGAACTGCAATGGACCGGTTTGCGCCGCAGTGCGCGAAGCCCGGGGACGGACTTAGTCCCCGACTACAGCAATTGACATTGATCCCCGCTATCCTTGAGGCGCTTCCACGAACCAACAGGAGTTCCTCAATGGCCAAAGCACCGGCACACGCCTTTGCGTCCACCCTCAAGACCTTCAAGACCGCATCGGGGAAAGCCGGCAAATACTGGTCGCTCAAGGAGCTGGCCAGGCAATATCCCACCGTCGAACGCCTGCCGGTGTCGATTCGTATCGTGCTCGAATCGGTGCTGCGCAATTGTGACGGGCAGAAGGTCTCGCCCAAGCACGTGGAAGAGCTGGCCCATTGGTCGCCCAACGCAGAACGCACCGACGAAATTCCGTTTGTCGTGACCCGGGTGGTGCTGCAGGACTTCACCGGCGTGCCGCTCCTGGCCGACCTGGCCGCGATGCGCAGCGTGGCCGCCAAGCTCGGCAAGTCGCCCAAGACCATCGAGCCGCTGGTGCCGGTCGATCTGGTGGTCGACCACTCGGTGATGGTCGACTACTACGGCACGCCCAAGGCGCTCGACCTGAACATGAAGCTGGAGTTCCAGCGCAACAACGAGCGCTACCAGTTCATGAAGTGGGGCATGCAGGCCTTCGACACCTTCCGCGTCGTGCCGCCGGGCTTCGGCATCGTGCACCAGGTCAACCTCGAATACTTTGCGCGCGGCGTCTACAAGAGCTCGAGCGACAACGCCGAAGTTCCCACCTACTACCCCGACTCGCTGGTGGGCACCGACAGCCACACCACCATGATCAACGGCGTGGGCGTGGTCGGGTGGGGCGTGGGCGGCATCGAGGCCGAGGCCGCCATGCTGGGCCAGCCGGTGTACATGCTGACGCCCGACGTGGTGGGCTTCGAACTCACCGGCAAACTGCGCGAAGGCGTCACGGCCACCGACCTGGTGCTGTTTGTCACCGCGATCCTGCGGGCCGAAAAAGTGGTGGGCAAGTTCGTCGAATTCTTCGGCCCCGGCGCCGCCTCCATCGCCGTGCCCGACCGTGCCACCATCGGCAACATGGCGCCCGAATACGGCGCCACCATGGGCTTCTTCCCGGTCGATGAAATGACCGTGGCGTATTTCGAAGGCACCGGCCGCACCAAGGAAGAGGTCGAGCGCTTCGAGGCCTACTACAAGGCGCAGGGCCTGTTCGGCATGCCGGCGCCCGGCGACATCGACTACACCAAGATCGTCAAGCTCGACCTCGGCACCGTGTCGCCGAGCCTCGCGGGACCGAAGCGGCCGCAGGACCGCATCGACCTGGGCCACCTGTCGACCAAGTTCTCCGAACTCTTCAGCAAGCCCAACGATGCCAACGGCTTCAACCAGCCGCCCGAGCGGCTGAAGCTGCGCTATCCGCTGACCACGAACGGCCAGGGCGACGACGAGGAAACCGCCCCTCCGCCGCCGGGCGCACCGCGCGACGTGGTCGAGATGGTGGCCAACCGGTCGACCAAGGCGGCTGCCCACGTGAGCGCCACCGCGCCCTCGTCGCCCAAGGGCGGAGTGACCATCGGCAACGGCGACGTGCTGATCGCGGCCATCACCTCGTGCACCAATACCTCCAACCCGAGCGTGATGCTCGCGGCCGGCCTGCTGGCCAAGAAGGCGGTCGAGGCGGGCCTCACGGTCAAGCCGCACGTCAAGACCTCGCTCGCGCCCGGCTCCCGCATCGTCACCGAGTACCTCGAGAAGGCCGGCCTGCTGCCGTATCTCGAAAAGCTCGGCTTCTACCTGGCCGGCTACGGTTGCACCACCTGCATCGGCAATGCGGGCGACCTCACGCCCGAGATCAACGATGCCATCGTCAAGAACGATCTTGTCGGCGCGGCTGTGCTCTCTGGCAACCGCAATTTCGAGGCGCGCATCCATCCGAACCTGAAGGCCAACTTCCTGGCTTCGCCGCCGTTGGTGGTGGCTTTTGCCATTGCCGGCAACGTGATGGTCGACCTCATGACCGAGCCCGTGGGCAAGGGCAAGAACGGCAAGAACATATACCTGGGCGACATCTGGCCGACGCCGAAGGAGATCGACGACAACCTGCGCTATGCGATGAACGCCAAGTCGTTTCGCGAGAACTACGACAAGGTCAAGAGCGATCCGGGCAAGTTCTGGAGCAGCATCGAAGGCACGGCGGGCCAGGTCTACGATTGGCCCACGTCGACCTACATCGCCGAGCCGCCGTTCTTCTCAGACTTCAAGATGGCGCCGCACGCGTCCGACGCAGGCTTCAAGGGCGCGCGCGTCATGGCCCTGTTCGGCGACTCGATCACCACCGACCACATCTCGCCGGCCGGCTCCATCAAGGAAAGCTCGCCCGCGGGCATCTGGCTCAAGGCGCATGGCGTGGCCAAGGCCGACTTCAACAGCTACGGCTCGCGCCGCGGCAACCACGACGTGATGATGCGCGGCACCTTTGCCAACGTGCGCATCAAGAACCTGATGATTCCGCCCGACATCAACGGCACGCAGGAAGAGGGCGGCGTCACGCTGTTCCAGCCCGGCAACCAGAAGATGTTCATCTATGACGCCGCCATGAAATACATGGAACAGGGCGTGCCGACGGTGGTCTTCGGCGGCGAGGAATACGGCACCGGCTCGTCGCGCGACTGGGCCGCCAAGGGCACGCAGCTGCTGGGCATCAAGGCCGTGGTGGCGCGCAGCTTCGAGCGCATCCACCGCGCCAACCTGGTCGGCATGGGCGTGCTGCCGCTGCAGTTCCGCGGCGCCGATTCGTGGCAGACGCTGGCCCTCAAGGGCGACGAAAAAATCGATGTGGTGATCGGCGGGCAGCTCAAGCCGCAGATGGACGTGAAGCTGGTCGTGCACCGCGCCGACGGCTCGCATCAAGAGGTGACGGTGCGCCTGCGCATCGACACGCCGATCGAGGTCGATTACTACAAGCATGGCGGCATCCTGCCGTTTGTGCTCAGGCAACTGCTCGCGGCTTGATTCGCGTCGGCCTCATCTCCGATACGCACGGCCTGCTGCGCCCGCAGGCCGTGGCGGCCCTGCAGGGCAGCGACTTCATCGTCCATGGCGGCGACATCGGCGATGCGGGCATCCTCGACGCGCTTCGGGCCATCGCGCCTCTGACGGTGGTGCGGGGCAACAACGACCGCGAGCCATGGGCATCCCGGATCCCGGAAACGGAGTTCCTGCGGGTCGCCGGGGTGCTCGTCTATGCGATACACGACCTGTCGCAGATCGACATCGACCCTGCGGCTACGGGCGTGCGGGTGGTGGTGTCCGGCCATTCCCACAAGCCGAAGGTCGAGGAGCGCGGCGGCGTGCTCTACGTCAATCCGGGCAGCGCCGGGCCGCGCCGCTTCAAACTGCCGATTGCGGTCGCCGAGCTGATCGTGGTGGACGACGCAGTCACGGCGCGCATCGTCGAACTGGCCTGAGCAGCGAGAAAAGGGCAGAACCAAGCTGGTCGTGCACCGTGCGACGGCTCGCGCCAGGAGGTGACGGTGCGGCTGCGCATCGACACGCCGATCGAGGCGACTACTACAAGCATGGCGGCATCCTGCCGTTCGTGCTCAGGCAATTGCTGGCCAGCTGACGGTGCAAGGGCGCCGGTCTCAGATCGACAAGACAGGGATCGGCACCTTTTCTTTCAGCCGCTGCGTGAAGTAGCGGTCCTGGTAGTAGCGGATCTTGTCGCACTTGACCGGATGCGGAATGCCTTCGTAGAGGAAGACCTCTGTGTCCGGCCCCATGGCCTTGAGCTCCTGCGGCAGCATCAGGGCGCGGCGCTCTTCGGACTCGCTGCGGCTGGTCTCCCTGCCTCTGGTCACGTTCTGTTTGCGCACGGTGGTGTAGCCCAGCATGTCGGAGTAGTCGTTGGCGTCTTGCTGCTCGCGCGGCGCGTAGATGATCTGCAAAGCGTGGTTGGTGATCAGGGTGCGCGCCACTTCCTTGCCATAGGTGGCGTCCAATTGGGCCATGCTCTGGATGATGGGCAGCAGCCGCATGTTGTAGCCCGCCATGTAGCTCACGGCGTTGGCGATGATGTTTACCTTGCCGATGCTGGTGAACTCGTCCATCAGCAGCAGGCACTGGTGCTTGAGCTCCGGATTGTTCTGCGGCAGCTCCTTGGTGTTCACGTTGATGAGCTGGCTGAAGAACAGATTGACGATCAACCGGCTCTCGGCGAGCTTGTTGGGCTGGATGCCGATGTAGATCGTCATCTTCTTCTTGCGCACATCGGTGAGCAGGAAGTCGTCGGCACTGGTGGCCGCGTCGAGCACCGGGTTGATCCAGGCATTGAGCGGTTCTTTGAAGGTGCCCAGGATCGAGGCGAAGGTTTCCGCCGCTTGTGAGAGCAGGTTCGAGAAAGCGGATTGCGCATTGCCGCTCAGGAAGGGCGATTGCGCCAGTTGCTCGTAGAACTTGCGCAGGTCGGTGCCGTTACCGGAAGACAGTTGATAGATTTGCCCGAGCGTGCGTGCGACGCGGAGCGGTTCGGAGATGTCCCGGCCTTTTTCGTCATCCCACCTTTCGAACAGATAAAGCGAAAACGCCATGAATGCGTTGCGCGCCTGGCTGACCCAGAACTTCTGGTCGTCCGCGCCGTCCGGGTACAGCATGGCGGCAATGCTCATCAGGTCAGACACGCGAAACGCCGGATCGCTGGAGACGTAGGTCAACGGATTCCAGCGATGCGACCGTCTGTCTTCCGCGAAGGGGTTGAAAAGATAGACATCCTGCCCCTGTCTCGCGCGCCATCCGCTGGTGAGTTGGTAGTTCTCCTGTTTGATGTCGAGCACCACCATCGACTCCCCGTACTCGAGCAGATTGGGAATGACAATGCCGACGCCCTTGCCCGAGCGCGTGGGGGCCGCAAGAATGACGAACTGCTGGCCCGGCAGGCGCACCAGCTTGCCGTCGAACTTGCCCACCAGAATTCCGTTGTCCGCAGGCTTGAACATGCCGAACTTGCCGAGGTCAGCACCCGTAGCGAAGCGGGCGTCTCCATGGATCGAAGGCGCCTTGGTCCTGGCGAGCAGCGCCAGCAGGCCGAGCCAGAGCAACAGTGGCACGCCAAAGCCAACGTAGCCAGCCAGATGGATTTGCTGCGAGTAGGCGTGGTAAGCGGGCAGTTCCAACGCTTGCCAGTAAGCCGGATATGTATTCCAGGCCAGCGTTCGCGTGTCCAGTTTGAGCAGAAGGAGGGCGAGCCAACCCGACAGGTAAAGCCCCGCTGGAATCGCCGCAAGAAGGGTCAAGGCTGCAGCAGCCCACTTGGCCTTGGTCATTTGAATATCACTTGTAGTTCGCGAGTGCCCAGCACTCGATGCGCAGATGGCTGCGGCGAATCGAAGACGCTTGGATCTGCCATGCGTCTTGAGGCAAGCTGCCTCACTTGAATGTCACCGCCCGAAGGAATCAGTGTTCGAACGGCGTGCTGCCCAGTACTCACGCGTGAGGTCAACTCAATGCAGAACCGGCGAAGTTTGCGTCTGGGCAGGCTGATTCATCTGCTGCGAACGTAGGTTCTGTTGCTGGTTGTGGGCATCGGCGAAGGCTTGCGAACTCTGCGCAAGAGGCGTGTTCAGTGCCACCATCGTGTCGACATCGATCACCTTTGAATGAGCGGTCCCCGGTCGGCCCTGTATGGCGATGAACTTGGCGCCACTGTCGTTCGGCGCTATATCGTCGATGCGCTTGAGCCCGCGATGCTGCGCTTCGGTAGCTATTGCTGCGGCGGCATTCTTGGTGCCCTGATCGGATGGGATGTCGTGCTCGCGATTCCACTTTTCCAAACCTGCCAAGGCTTGCTTGTACAGCGCGTTGCCTGGGTGGCCTTCTTCAGTGAGAGAGCTCATCGCCGCTGCCTTGACGGCGCGCTGCATCGTTGGACCGTGGTAGACAGCAGCCAACTGCTTGGCGTAGTGTGGATCGGTTGCGTAGCCAGCCTTTTGCAGCGCAGCGGCTTCTTTCTCAAGATTTCCCTTGGTGCCCGGATCGAACAGTCCCGACTTGGTATAGCGCGAATTTTCCTGGAGAAACTTCACGCGGTCGTTCAGCGCATCTTCGGTGGAAGCATAGACACGGAACTCCGCATTCACCATCACTTTCTTGCCGTCCAGGAACTCCGGAACAGCGAAGGTCTTGGTAGGGCCGCGCCAGTCTGGCGATGCCTTGATATTGAAGATGTTGTTGGTGCCGGACAGCACCTTCTCGCCCCAGCCCGTTTCCAGTGCGGCCTGCGCCAGGATCAATTCCTTGGACATGCCCGTCTGCTGCGAGACCTTGGCCGCTGCCGGGTATAGATCTGCGATGAATTGCTCTTTGCCATTTTGTTGCGCGGGTGTGGCTACTGCCAATCGGTCCTTGTCACTCATGGTTTGCTCCCTTGGGGTTCTAGATCGTTGTTCAAACGCACGGTGAATTTCTGCACGCGCTCATGATCTGAAGCCAAACGCACATTGCCGGTGATGACGAGGCGATTGCCGCTCCAGACAAAGCGAGTCGCACCCTTGTTCACCCAGGCAGAGTAGGTGGCGGGTATTTCGACATCCTGCAGAAGCTGCACGGCACCCGTGAAGGCATTGAGCTTTACAACGCGCAATCGCGTTTGCGAAAGGCTTTGCGACGCTTGCGTATCGGACTGCAACAGCACATAGAGTGCATCGCCACGTCCGGCGCAATGCGTGGCCCGGCTTTGGTACATGTCTGCAGGCAAGTCAAGCCGTGCAATCCACAGCACACGCTTGCCAGAAGCGTTCGTTGCGTAGACCTCAGGCCTTTGATTCATGCCATCCTCGTCGGCGCTCATGCCGGAGACGCAGCGCCGGCTATGGCCAATGGATGCGGACGCATAAGCTGTGAAATGGTCCGGCAATTTCAGCGCGGCGCTAGATGTTCCAGCCGCATTGTGTTGAACCGGCTTGGCCTGTGTGGGCTGAGCATGAGCCGATACCGAGTGCGTGCTCCAGGCGAGGAATAGCGAGCACAAGGCGAGAAGGTGACTTGAATGGATGCGCTTCATGATGCTATGAAATTAATGGCGATCTGCGCCCATCCCATAGGCGCAAAGGGATGATTTGCCTGGAAGTCAGTCTGTGGTTCAGGCCAACATGACCGGCTGCGCCAGCTGCTGGGTTTGGGACTGCGACGCAGGTTGCTGTGGCGTGGCCTTGTTCATTGCCTGGAGGTAGCCCCTGGAGCTGTCTTCAAGCGATGTGTTCATGGCTTGTACCGTCGGCACATCGATCACCTTGGAATGCGCCGTTCCCGGAGTACCTTGCACCGCAATGAGCTTGCTGCCGTTGCTGCCGAGTGCCACATGATCGATCTGCTCGAACCTGGATTCACAAGCCGATGCGGCCAACGTGCCGGCGGCATTGCGGGTACGTTGATCGGTGGGGATGCCGCGCTCGACGTTGATCTTCTCCAGCCCGGCCAAGGCCTGCTTGTAGAACCCGTTGCCAGGATGCTGGCCATCGTTCAACAACGGCACCGGTCCTGTCTGGCTGCTGAACCACGACCCCGGATGAGTGAGCTTGTCAATTGCGCGGGAAGCGCCCTCATGCAGCGCTTCACCGGTCCGCTCCAGCGCTTCACCTGCCTGCCGAGCACCTGTCTCCACCGTGTCGCGCGCTGCATCGTAGGCCCGCTCGGCCGCGTGGCTGGCCGCCTGTGCGCCCGAAACGACAGCCTTGCCAGTCGTTTTGGCAGCGTCGACGACCGCGGTGCTTGTTGCGTCGTAGGCCTGCCCCGCGGCATGGCCGACTGCCTGGGCGCCGTGCACGGCCGTCTGCGCACCCGACACCATGGCTTGCGTGGCCTTCTCTGCCACCGCCGTGCTGGCCGCATCGGCCACTTGCACACCGAGGCGTACGCCGTTCACGGCGGAGGCCATCGGGATGGCGTTGTTGGCGACCTTGTTCAAATCGACGCGCCCCCGCACCACGTCATTCTTGTAATGCTCGATGGCCGAAGCATAGGCGCGGCCCCGTGCTTCGTTGTTCGCGCTGAGCACCGAATCGCCGATCACCTCGTTGTCCGGCAGGAAGTTGGTGATCGTGTGCGCACCCACATCCGCCGCCAGCAGCGGGTTGGCCGGCAAGGGCGAAGCGCCGATGTAGCGGCCACGCTTCAGGTTCTCGATGTCCTGCGGTGCCGCATAGGTGCGTGTGCTGCCCAGGTGCGGGCCGCCCGCGCCCACCACATCGGTGGCGCGCACATGGTTGACGATATTTGGGTGCGGGGTGTGCACATCGACGCCGTAGCGGTCGAGGTTCTTCAGCGCACCGGGGCCGTACGCATTGAAGGTCTCGGCGTGCAAGCCGGTTCTGGCTGCCGTAATCTCGGCCAGCGTGCCTCCCAGGGAGTGGCCGGTGAGGGAGATGTTGAGGGGAGTGTTGTTGTCCTTGGCGTTTTTCCTGGCAAGCGCGATCGCCTGCTCGGTGAACGCCACCGCATCGTCGAGCTGGTTGTTGCGCCCTGTGAAGACCATGCTTGCATCGGTCAGGCCATCTTTGGCCGACTCCGTGCCGCGATGCGCGATGATGACTTCCTTGGTGTCCACGCGCTGGTAGACCGTGCCCTGATAGTCCGTCTTGGGGTTGTTGGCGACGGCAAGGACGGTGTACTCGATGCTGCTGCCCCTGAGGGTGAATGACTTGTCAGAGCCCGCCAACTTGGAGCGGTCCTCGTAGGAGTCAGCGGACAGGCGTGCATATTCGGCGGCATCGATGCTCATTCGAAGTGCTCCTTGGCAGCCAGGGTGGTGGAGAAGAAGTCGGCTTGAATGCGAGTCGCAACGTAGTTCGTGCCCAAGCTGGAAATGGGCGCCGTCCGAATCGTGAGGCCGGAGGGGAGGGTGACAGTGGAGGGGGTGGAGTTGTCTCCGTAAGCTCTCTTGGCGAAATACTCAGTCTTTGACTGCTGCGCAACGACATCCCTGTCCCACATGCTGGCCCCAAAGCTCACCTCGCCAGCCGTCATCACAGCGCTGAAGGACGAAAACCGCCATCGACAGACCCCCAACCCGTAGTAGTCCTCGTCCTCGGGCCAGTCCATGTACATCGTGCCTTGGTAGATGTTCGCGCTCAAGGCACGCAGCACCACTGGCACGGAGTGGCCCAGCGGATACTTCGCGCCATAGTTGGCTGCGGTGATCGGCGCCTCCGGCACGCAGTTGGTGTCGGTCTCGAAATTCGCATACCCCGCCACCGACTCGAACGGCCCTGGCGCGTCTTCAATGGTCAACGTGATTTCATAGCGCATCTTCGGATGCGGATTGAGTTTGATGTCGGGTTGTTTCATGGACTGTCCGCAGGCGGTTGTAGTGAGAGCAAGAAGGACGGTGAGAGCGGGGATGAGGCGCTTCATGGCCATCTAACCCCGCAACGCGCGTGAGCTGTGCGCGAGTCGCTCGAATTGGCGGCAACTGATGAAGTGCATGGCATCTACCGAATTCGTACCGGCAGGCTGCAGGCGGTGTAAAGAGTGCGGCAATCAGTGTCACCACCAACGGGACAGAGTTGCTGATTTGCTCGTTGAATGGCGGCGTTCTGTGAGTCGCCGACATAGATCCCATAACCCTTGGCCCCTACCACCATCGCCACGCATTCGTTGGCATATGAGGCTTCAACCTTGCAGGGCGATCCACCATTGGTTGCGCAATCGGACAATGCTGCTTGCTCTGCCTCTCTTTTGCTTGTCTTGTCGACGGCAGTCCCAAGAATTCCTTTGGGCTTATCGCCTGCAATCGCTCCCCACCTGCGCTCCCACTGCTGAGGCGGAGGCTGGGGTGCTCGTTGCTGTCCATAGCCCGGGATCGGGGAGCAAACAATCGCTGCTGCCCGGCCGTTGTTGTGGTCGATGGTGCCCGGTGGACAAAACCCACCCTCGGCATGCGCGGCGCTGGCACACAGCAGCCACAAACCCACGATCAGCAGCCTGTACAAGAGATGTGCTGGCATGGTCACGCCCCATCCACGTTGAGCGCTCGCGCTGGTGGTGCCGTCGTCCTGGTGGTATCTATGGAATCAGTAACGGGTGGTGTGTTGCCCGCAATGCGGGTTGCAGCACTGCCAGGGTTGCCTCCATACCCACCACGATCAGCTTGATTTCCAGCATCCACTCCTCGCCCCGCATTCGTCTGCTGCGGCCCCCCAAAAGTCCCCGGCGCCTGCCCCCCCGGCCCCTGCTGCGCACCGGCCCCGCCACCGAGCACCGAGCTCGTATAGAACTGCCCCAGCGTCCCCCCAAAGAACTGCGCCGCCGCCGCAGGCGCGGTCACCAGCAGCACCGTCAGCAGCAGCCCGATGCCCCCTTGCAGCATCGCCTGGCTGGTCAGGCCCGTGCTTCCACCCACGCCCAGAAAGCTGGTGATCGCCTTGCTAGCCCACAGCCCCGCGGCAATGCGCAGGTTCAACTCCAGCACCAGCGACACCATGAAGCTGAGCACCGCCATCGAGAACAGCAGCCCGATGCCGTACAGCAGCCACTTGTGAAACAGCGACTCGGTCTGCTTGAAAATCAGGCACAGGATGAACAGCGGCCCCAGGCTGATGAACAGCGCCAACCCCACCTGGTAGGTCAGCAGTAGCGCCCCGGCCGTTATCGCCGGGCTGGACACGCCCAGCGCACCCACGAGCGAGGAGACGCCCACGCTGGTGACATTGGAGCCGCTGGTGCTCACGTCCAGGCCCTGCGCGTTGTCGATGGCCGACATGACCACCTGGGTGAGCACCAGGTTCTTGTCAATGGCCGAGACCGGTGATTCCTTCTCGCCGGTGACCATGTAGTTGATCTCCTTGAGCAGACCATCCGTGAAGATCGAATGCAGGTCCGAGCCCCCAAGGGCCATGGTGCTTGCGGCGATCACGATCAAAGCGTTGCGGCTCATACATGACTGGACGCTTGCAATCCATGCGCCGAACATTTTGTTTGCTATCGGATGGATAGCCGGGGTCGCGGTATTCATGGGCGTTAGCAGTGATTCGACTTGTGAATGGGGATCTCAGCGAGACATCGCAGGCGCCGCTTGCTGCGCGGCCTGCTGGTTGTTGTGCTGAGGGGCTTGCTGCTGCGCCTGCTGTACGACTGTGAACGCCTGTGAGCTTTGCGCTACTGGCGTGTTCAGTGCCACCATCGTGTCCACTACGACCACCTTTGAGTGCACCGCTCCCGGTTTGCCCTGCACGGCGATGAGCTTGTCGCCAGGTTCGTTGGGCTCCACATGGTCAATCCGCGTGAGCCGGTGCTGATGAGCTTCCACAGCCAACGCAGCGGCGGTATTCCTGGTGCTCTGGGGATCCACCTTGATGTGGTGATCGTGATTCCACTTCTGCAACTTGTGCAACGCCTGCTCGTAGAGCCCATGCCCGGGGTGACCGGCAGACGTGATCGTCGCTGCGCTCGAACCTGTCGAACTCAGCGCCAAGCCGCCCTTCGATTGGAGTTCGCCTAGGTACTTGTTGCTGTCGTCCCTCAACTGACCAAGAAATTTGTTGTACTCGGCAGGGTTGGTGTTCCATGCCTTGTAGATACTGGCAACGTCACCGGATTTGGCCGTTGCTTTTTTATCCAGATAAATGGCAATGCCGTGTTCTATGTTGGAGTTCAAATCAAAGCGATTGAACTCGCCCAACTTGTGCCCGTTGATCCTGGAGGTTCCATCCAAGCGCTGATGCGCATCCTTGGCCGTTGAGTCGGTAATCTGAAAAACGCCGGATGCCGACGACTGATGCCCGGGCGTTGCTGCATCCGGATTGAACCTCGACTCGACCTTGGCGATGGCGATGAGGTTTGCCGTGTCGCGATCCGGCAGCCCATACGTATGAGCCTTGCTGACGATCATGTCAATCACCTTTTGCTTGACCTCGTCGGACGCGCCTCCTGCCTCGCGGGAGAAGCCTCCGACGCGACCGACGGCCGTGTCGATCGGATCCTTGTAGTGGCTGTGGTTGGTCATGATCCTCTCCTATTTGGTTGAAGTGACTCTGTCGATCGAAATTGATTTGTCCTCTTGAGAGTCGTTGAGCAGGCGCTCAAGCTCTTTTGAGAGTTTCTTGTGTGGCAATTGCAGCGAGCGCGTGGCAGACTGGGTAGAGCCGATCAGCCTTCCGCGCGTCGTGTAGACATCCATCCATTCGCAGGTCGAGCAACTGCCAAAGTTAGAGCTGTATGCAATGACATAGAAGTCGCTTTTTACTGGATTGCAACTCAATTGGTTAACAAACGACTCATCCATATTTTTAAGAGGCTTCGGAGCGTATTTGATAGAGATACTGACTCGGGAATCAGCCTCTTTGAAGATCAGCTTCTGGGTGCAATGAGGTGGAGCGCCGTCGCTGCTGGCGGAACAGGCGGTTTGAATCAAAACCTCCGATTCACCACAAACCAGAGCATTCGCCCTTGAAGGAGGGGAAGTCGTTTCCCCTGCCAAGCTGGATACCGAGAAGCACGCGATCGTGATCAGCGAAAAGATCAGAGTGGATCGAAGGAGGAGCGAGCGAACGAGGTTTGATGCCCCAATCGCTCGTAAGTTGGTAGGTGGGATCAAAGCATCCATGGCGTGGTCCGAGTTTGGCTCGCTATTGAATCCGAACCGGCAGGCTGCAATCGGTGTAGTCAACCTGACAGCTGGCGTCACCAGAGCGTTGACACTTTTGCATGCCTTCCTGGATGGCGTCATCTAGTTTTGGTTTCTGAATCGCTACATACGAATGGTCAGAAACTACGTAAGCGATGCAACCATTCCCATACCAAGCTTCCATCTTGCAGTTGATCCCACCCTTCGCTTGGCAGCCGTTCAGTGCAGCTTGCTCCGCCGTAGCACGGCTTGGCATTTTTGAAGATGTGCCTATTGCGCCTTTTGAAGCATCAAGATAAATCGCCCCATATCGATCCCTCCAAACCTCGGCGGGCTGCTGAGGTGCTCGCTGTTGCCTGTTATCCGGCCCGCACATGTTGAGACCGGGACCCGAGCCATAAGCAATCTGCCCGGGAGGGCATTGCTGGGCAAGCGCGGTGCCGCCCCAGAACATCCAGAGACTTGCCACCAGCAGTCTGTACAAGAGATGTGCTGACATGGGTTACGCCCCATCCGCATTGAGGGCCCTTGAAGGTGGTGGTGCAGAAGCAGCCCTGATTTCATCGTGTCGGGGTTCTGTCGAGGTGCGGGGAGGTGGGAGGGATGTAGTTGTGGGAACCTGACTCGATTGCCCAGGGATATTCGCCGGCTGCTGCGCCCCCGCCCCATAAGGCCCAGGAGCTCCCCCACCCGGTGCCACCGCGCTCTGACCGCTGCTTCCGCCACCGAGCACCGACTGGTGATAAAACTGCCCCAGCGTCCCCCCAAAGAACTGCGCCGCCGCCGCAGGCGCGGTCACCAGCAGCACCGTCAGCAGCAGCCCGATGCCTCCCTGCAGCATCGCCTGGCTGGTCAGGCCCGTGCTGCCGCCCACGCCCAGAAAGCTGGTGATCGCCTTGCTCGCCCACAGCCCCGCGGCAATGCGCAGGTTCAACTCCAGCACCAGCGACACCATGAAGCTGAGCACCGCCATCGAAAACAGCAGCCCGATGCCATACAGCAGCCACTTGTGAAACAGCGACTCGGTCTGCTTGAAGATCAGGCACAAGATGAACAAGGGACCCAGGCTGATGAACAGCGCCAACCCCACCTGGTAGGTCAGCAGCAGCGCCCCGGCCGTTATCGCCGGGCTGGACACGCCCAGCGCACCGACGAGCGAGGAGACGCCCACGCTGGTGACGTTGGAGCCGCTGGTGCTCACGTCCAGGCCCTGCGCGTTGTCGATGGCCGACATGACCACCTGGGTGAGCACCAGGTTCTTGTCGATGGCCGAGACGGGCGATTCCTTCTCGCCGGTGACCATGTAGTTGACCTCCTTGAGCAGACCGTCCGTGAAGATCGAATGCAGGTCCGAGCCCCCAAGGGCCATGGTGCTTGCGGCGATCACGATCAAGGCGTTGCGGCTCATGCTGGCCACCAGAGCAATCATCGGCTCGCGCGACTGGCCGGTGAGGATGCGGAAGCCCTGAATCAGAATCCACAACGTGAGCAGCACCAGGGCGACGGTGCTGACCCAGGTCGTGGTGAGGACACTGCGCACGCGCGCCTTGACCCGTGCGGCCATCTCGTCGTGCACGCGAAACAACTCGGCTGCGATCAAATCGAAGGCTGATGGTGTGGTATTCATGGTCGGTGAGAGGCGTTGGGGCTATGAACCAAAGCGCTGATGCGCGTGCTCAACTCACGCCAGAGCCGGCCCGGTTTGTGCCTGGACTGGCCGATTCACCTGCTGGGACTGCTGGTTCTGCTGCAGGCTGTGCGCCTCGACGAAGGCTTGCGAGCTTTGCGCAAGGGGCGTATTCAGCGCCACCGTCGTGTCCACACCGATCACCTTGGAAAGCGCGGAGCCCGGCGTACCTTGCACCGCAATGAGCTTCTCGCCGTTGTCGCTCACGGCCACATGATCGATCTGCCTGAATCTGGATTCACAAGCTGAAGTGGCCAACGTGCCTGCGGCATTGCAGGTGCGTGGATCGGAGGGGATGCCGCGCTCGACGTTGATCTTCTCCAGCCCAGCCAAGGCCTGCTTGTAGAGTCCGTTGCCAGGATGCTGGCCATCGTCCAGCAACAACGGCACCGGTCCTGTCTGGCTGCTGATGAACCACGACCCTGGACGGATGCGCCTCTCGATCGCGCGGGACGCGCCTTCGCGCAGCGTTTCACCGGTCCGCTCCAACGCCTCGCCTGCCTGCCGGGCGCCCGTTTCCAGGGAGCCGCGTACTGCATCGTAGGCCTGCCCCGCAGCATGGCCGACGGCCTTCACGCCGTGGCCGGCCATTTGCCCGGCCTGCATCCCGCTTTGCAGCGGAACAGACGCGATGGCACGGGCGCCGTATACGTCGTTGCGGTAGCGATCGATCATGCCTTGATGGGCGTGATAATGCGTTTCGTTCTCGCGCGAGATGATCGAGCGACCCAGCGTCTTTCCGTCGGGCACGAAGTTGTCGATGAAATGCGCGCTGAAATCGGTTGCCTTGGCGGGATTGCGAGCACTCAGAGCGCCGCCGTCGTCGCGGTACCCGGCCTTGCCCAGCGTGTCGATATCCTGCTGGACCGCGTAGACCCGCACCTCGCCAAAATGCGCACTGGCTGCGCTTACCGCATCGCCTGCGCGAACATGGTTGATGACTTGGTGGCCGCCTTTCGGAACGCCATGCACCAGCCCCGCAGCGCCAAAGGCGTTGAAGGTCTCGCCCTTGAGGCCGAACTTGTGGGCGTGAAGTTCGGCCAGAGTGCCGCCCAGTGAGTGGCCGGTGACAGTGACATTGAGAGGCTGATTGCTCTTTTCTGCATCGGCCTTTGCCTTGTCCAGCACCTTTTGCGTGAAGGCGTTCGCGTCAAGTGCCTGGGCATTGACGCCCGCCAATGCCATGCCAGCATCGACGAGGCCGTCTTGCATCGGCTCGCGGCCAAATTCGGTACCGCGAAAAGCAATGACCACCTCGCCCGTATCGACCCGCCGGTAGGCCGTTGCTTGAAATCCCGTCCTCGGGTTGTCGGCATGGTCCAGGACTTGATAAGCCACATCTCCCAGGGTGACATCCTTTTTTTGGAGCTCGCGATCCTTGTACGAATCCTGTGCCAGCAGTGCGTAATCCGTGGACGTGATCGTCATTGGAATTTCTCCTTGGCAGTGAGCGTCATCGAGAAGGTGCTCTTCGGCTCTTTGAAATCAGATCGCTGCGCATTGCCGCTGTTGACCCATGGTCGCTCTCCGTCTTTCAATGGAGTGCTTTCGCGGTACGACAACGTGGAGAAATAACGCGTGGCGGACTTGTTCGCCAAGATGTCATTCAGGGCGATGGAGTGGCCGAACACCAAGTTGCCGATCCGCAGGCTGAAGTTGGCGAAGGGCATGGACCAGCGGCAAAGGCCCAGCCCGAAGTAGTCCTCGTCCGTCAACAGATCGACATAGAGTTCACCCTTGTAGACCTTATCGCTCACGCGGCTCAGGGCCATCCAGACATCCTTCTCGGGAGTCAGCGTGGCGCCGCTGAAAGGGGCGAGCGGTACGCAACCACCATTCGCTACTTCATAGCCAGCGGACCCCTCCACGGCATCGAACGGCCCAGGCGCATCCTCGATGGTCAGGGTGATTTCGTAGCGCATCTTGGGATGCGGGTTGAGCTTGATATCGGGTTGTTTCATGGACTGTCCGCAAGCGGAGAAAGTGAGGGTCAAGAGAATGAAGAGGGAGATAGCAAAAAAGCGCTTCATGGCTATCTAACCCTGCAACGCGCATGAGCTGCGCGCGAGTCGCTCGAATTGGTGGCAATTGATGGGGTGCATGGCAACTACCGAATACGCACGGGCAGGCTGCAGGCGGAGTAGTAGACGTGGCAGTTGGTGCGCCCAGCATCACGACATGTCTTCATGCCCAACTCAACGGCCCTGTCTACTGTGGCGGCACTAGGTACGTTGTAGCCACCATCGCCTACAACAACCGCGGCACACTGGTTGTAATACGCAGTGTCAATCTTGCAATTCACCCCGCCTTTAGATCGGCAATCCTGCATTGCCACTTGCGAGGCTTCCTGCTTGCTCCGTTTGTCGGTGGTTGCGCCCAAAGCGCCATTTGGCCCGTCCGTTGCAATCGCTCCCCATCGACGTTCCCATTGCTCGACGGGTTGCTGAGGCGCTTGTTGCTGCCCATACCCCGGGAGCGGCGAGCAAACAATCGCTGCTGCCCGGCCGTTGTTATGGTCGATGGTGCCCGGTGGGCAGAACCCGCCCTCGGCATGTACCCCAAAGCTGACCATCAGCAAACCCAGCCACAGGGCCGCCGTACGTAGCGCGGCCCTCATCGCGCTTCTCCGTCGATATTGAGAGCCTTGGCTGGAATAGACGCGGGTCTGATCTCATCCGCCGGGGGCTGTGATGGCGTGGACGCTCGAGCGCCACTGAGTGGACCATTGACGCCAGTTTGATTTGGATTCGCCGTATCCGTCCTGCTGGGGGCAGGAGCCCCCGCCTCAAAAGTCCCCGGCGCCTGCCCCCCCGGCCCCTGCTGCGCACCGGCCCCGCCACCGAGCACCGAGCTCGTATAGAACTGCCCCAGCGTCCCCCCAAAGAACTGCGCCGCCGCCGCAGGCGCGGTCACCAGCAGCACCGTCAGCAGCAGCCCGATGCCCCCTTGCAGCATCGCCTGGCTGGTCAGGCCCGTGCTTCCACCCACGCCCAGAAAGCTGGTGATCGCCTTGCTAGCCCACAGCCCCGCGGCAATGCGCAGGTTCAACTCCAGCACCAGCGACACCATGAAGCTGAGCACCGCCATCGAAAACAACAGCCCGATGCCATACAGCAGCCACTTGTGAAACAGCGACTCGGTCTGCTTGAAAATCAGGCACAGGATGAACAGGGGGCCCAGACTGATGAACAGCGCCAACCCCACCTGGTAGGTCAGCAGCAGCGCCCCGGCCGTTATCGCCGGGCTGGACACACCCAGCGCACCGACGAGCGAGGAGACGCCCACGCTGGTGACGTTGGAGCCGCTGGTGCTCACGTCCAGGCCCTGCGCATTGTCGATGGCCGACATGACCACCTGAGTGAGCACCAGGTTCTTGTCGATGGCCGAGACGGGCGATTCCTTCTCGCCGGTGACCATGTAGTTGACCTCCTTGAGCAGACCGTCCGTGAAGATCGAATGCAGGTCCGAGCCCCCAAGGGCCATGGTGCTCGCGGCGATCACGATCAAGGCGTTGCGGCTCATGCTGGCCACCAGGGCAATCATCGGCTCGCGCGACTGGCCGGTGAGGATGCGGAAGCCCTTGGTCGGGATGATGAGCGAACGGACCGGTGTTGGGGTATTCATGGGCGCTGGCGGTGACTTGGCTGATGAATGAGAGGCTCAGCGAGCCATCGCAGGCGCCGTCTGCTGTGCGGCCTGCTGGTTGTTGTGCTGAGAAGCTTGCTGCTGCGACTGCTGTACGACTGTGAACGCCTGCGAGCTTTGAGCGACCGGCGTGTGCATCGATTCCGCCGTCGGCACATCGACCACCTTGGAGAGCGCCGCTCCAGGCTTGCCTTGAATCGCGAAGATCGTGCTGTTGTCGTTGCCGCCCAGCGTCATGTGATCGATGCGGGTCAGGCCGCCGCGCAAAGCGGCCACCGCGATGGCGGCAGCGGCGTTGTCGGTCAACTGATCGGGCTTTCGGCCGAACTGGGCATCGATTTTTTCGAGGCCGGACTTGGCCTGCTTGAACAGCGGGCTGTCCTGCAGCGACTGGCCGGGCTCTGGATCGCCAGGCTTGTAGCCGTGGGCGAGCTTTGTTTCCCACTGCGTGGCGGCGGCCTTGCGTTCTTTAAGGGAGTTTTGGCCGCCGTTGATGTCCTCAGTGGCACGGGTGATGTCGTGCTGATGGCCATGGGCCACCACGCGTTCCTTCCAATACTGCACTGCGATCTTGGCCGAGTTCGCGGGCTCTGAAGCCAAATCGGGGTGATTCACGAGGTCCAGGCCAAGCGCCTTGCCATAGCGCTCGTAGTTGTAGCGGCCCGTCAATTGAACAAAGCCGCGACCGTGATACTTCCACCCATCGCCCGGTTCATTGTTGCCAAGATCGCGGCGACCCCCATAGATGGCTTCAGCCACCTTCTCCGAGCCACCCGCGGCAATGGCGCTGGCGTCTTCCTGGGTCATCCCTGGGTGCCGTTTGTGCAGAGCCTTGAACACGTTTTGGCCCGAATAGCGCAGGTTTTCATGCGCTTTAGTAAAGCCATGCGATTCCACCTGCATCTGGCCCATGAAGTTGGCCAGCTCCTTCGCATTTGTGATGCCCGCCCCGTGCGCGGCCTGCAACACGAAGTCGCCGTTTTCTTTGGAATACGGGGCTGCGTGGTGTGCGTTGTGTGGATGCGATGCGTGACGAGTTGGACGTTGTGACATGGTGAGTTCTCCCTGGATGAATCGAACTTCAGCGCGTGCTTGGCAAGCCGTGGGCTTCGATGTCTGCGTCGACCTTCCATTCGGATGTGATGCGTACCAGCTCGGTGTCTTTCGTCTCCACCAGAGTCGACGGCCGGCACGCCATCTCCCGGGCTGCACCTAGCTGACCCTCGCGCTGTACCAACAAGCCCGAGCGGTCGTTGGCGCCTTCAATCGAATAGAGGATGTACTTGTAGTCCTCGTTTCTGAGCGAGTGGGCATAGCCAAACGTGCCACCGGCATAGAACAGGCGCGTGAACGTGAAGGCCTCATGGCTATTGCCGCTAGCCGGATATCTCAGTTCGATTTTTGAAGGTCGCCCATACAGGTAATGGAAGTGCCTTTCACCCTGCGTCGATGCAGGCGATGCGCACAGCGAAACCATCTTGCGGCTGGAGCCTTGCAGCGTGCAAGAGAACACCGGCTCTTCGTTGGCCGCGCACAAGCTGGGTGCCTGCGTCTGTGCCCGCGCGCTCTGCGCAAAGGCATGAAGGCAAACCAGACCGAGAGTGGCGCCGGTGAGAAATGAGGCGATGCGGTTCATGAAGTATTTGCTATGAAAAATTGCTAGTTCGTCGCCGCTTTATCCATGGGTGTTGGCAGCATGCAGCAGTGGCAATTGCAAGAAAAATGAAGCGCACTGCGATAGGGCGCCTCATGGTGGCTATTGAATGCGCACTGGCGGGCTGCAAGCGGTGTAGTAGGAGCGGCAGTTGGTGAATCCACCGCCACGGCATGTCTTTACGCCCGAGGCGACAGCTTGATCCACTGTCGGGGCATTGCCTACGTTGTAGGCGCCGTCGCCTACGACAACGGCAACACATTGGTTGTCATAGGTAATGTCAATCTTGCAGTTCACGCCGCCTTTTGACTGGCAGTCCCGCATGGCTACTTGTGACGCTTCTCGTTTGCTCCGCTTGTCGATGGCTACCCCCAAAGCGTCATTGGGTCCGTCTGTCGCAATCGCGCCCCACCGGCTTTCCCATTGCGGTGCTGATTGCTGCGGCGCTTGTTGCTGTCCATACCCCGCGATCGGCGAGCAAACAATGGCGGCCGCCCTGCCGTTGTTATGGTCGATAGTGCCCGGTGGGCAGAACCCACCTTCGGCATGCAAGAGGCCATTCCAAAGCAACCCCGCCACTATCATCAAGAACGCTCGTGCCAACGTCTTCATCATGCTTCTCCTCAACCTTGAGTGGCTTTGGTGGCGGGGGTAACGGATGCGGCTCTGATTTCATCAGCAGGTGGATGCGCCGAGGTGCGATTGAGACTGCCACCGAGCCCGCCGGTGCTGCCTGTTTGATTCGATGTTGTTTGCGGCGCTTGCCCGGCCGTCGGCGAAAAAGTCCCCGGCGCCTGCCCCCCCGGCCCCTGGTGCGCACCAGCCCCGCCACCGAGCACCGAGCTCGTATAGAACTGCCCCAGCGTCCCCCCAAAGAACTGCGCCGCCGCCGCAGGCGCGGTCACCAGCAGCACCGTCAGCAGCAGCCCGATACCTCCCTGCAGCATCGCCTGGCTGGTCAGGCCCGTGCTGCCGCCCACGCCCAGAAAGCTGGTGATCGCCTTGCTCGCCCACAGCCCCGCGGCAATGCGCAGGTTCAACTCCAGCACCAGCGACACCATGAAGCTGAGCACCGCCATCGAAAACAGCAGCCCGATGCCATACAGCAGCCACTTGTGAAACAGCGACTCGGTCTGCTTGAAGATCAGGCACAAGATGAACAAGGGACCCAGGCTGATGAACAGCGCCAACCCCACCTGGTAGGTCAGCAGCAGCGCCCCGGCCGTTATCGCCGGGCTGGACACGCCCAGCGCACCGACGAGCGAGGAGACGCCCACGCTGGTGACGTTGGAGCCGCTGGTGCTCACGTCCAGGCCCTGTGCGTTGTCGATGGCCGACATGACCACCTGGGTGAGCACCAGGTTCTTGTCGATGGCCGAGACGGGCGATTCCTTCTCGCCGGTGACCATGTAGTTGACCTCCTTGAGCAGACCGTCCGTGAAGATCGAATGCAGGTCCGAGCCCCCAAGGGCCATGGTGCTTGCGGCGATCACGATCAAAGCGTTGCGGCTCATGCTGGCCACCAGGGCAATCATCGGCTCGCGCGACTGGCCGGTGAGGATGCGAAAGCCCTGAATCAGAATCCACAACGTGAGCAGCACTAGTGCGACCGTGCTGACCCACTGCATGGCCCTGCCCATGAAATCCGTGCCGAAGTCGCTGATTCGGCTGGACAGCCACTTGTAGATCAGACCGAAAACAAAGGCGCCGCCGCTGGCATCAGGCACTTGCGCATGGGCGACGCCCATCGGCATCAGGGCGACCATGGCCAAGGCTGAGCGGAGAGTACCGCGCGACAGGTGTGGATGGGCTTCAATGTGTTGCGACATGGGGTTCCCTGAGGGCAGGTTGTGCTCGGTGCAATGGGGCAACGGCTACTTGACGGCCAGGGCCGCGGCAATGGCGGCGGCCTGAACGAGCTGGCCTGCATTCATGCGGCCGAAGCTGTCGGCACTGGCACCCCCGCTCCCACTGCCCTTCATGGCGGTCTTGGTGAGGGTGTTCTGCTGGCCTTCGTGGAATTTGATGGCCGCGTCGTAGGCATCGATACGGGTGCGCCAAAAGCCCATTTCGGCTTGCAGCTTGGCCGTGGTGCGGGTGGCTTCGTTGGTGAGGGCTTGCACGTCGCCATGGGTGTTGCTGGAAGTGCGCTTGTTGTCGATGGCGGTGAGCTGCTGGCCGTATTGCTCGAAGCGGTTGGCCATGTCGATGGTTTCGTTGAAGGACTGCACGCGAAGCTGAATGAGTTCCTGGCAGATTTTTTGTGACATGTCGCTGCCGCCGGTTGCGCTGATGGTGGTCAGGCTGGTGAGGGGCTGGCTGCCGACTCCCGCACTGGCCCCGGCGACACTGCCGCTGGAACTGGGGCAGGCTTGGGAGATGTAGCCGGAGACGTCGCCGATTTTCTGAAGCTTGTTGTTGGGCGTCAGGGTGGCGGTAAAGCCGAGGTTTTGGGTGCTGTTCTTGAGCTGACCGAGGATGTCGGAGGCAGATTTTTTGATGTCGCCAGTGGTCGAGTCGATCTTGTCCAGGGATTTTTCGGCGTCCGCGTCTTTGACATCCACTTGCGCATGGGCGGCACCCATCAGCACCCAGGCAGCGACGACTAGAGCGCAACGGATTGCACGGCGTGGCAGGAATGGGCAGGCTTCAATGTGTTGTGACATGGTGGATTCCCTTTGGGCAAAGTTGTCGTGGTGCGGCAGTTGGTGCGGGCCTGAATTCAATGCTCGGTGCACTTGTGGTTTTCGTGGTTTGCCGGTTTTTTGACCGGCAGTGCGAGCAAGAAGCGAAAGAATCTGCTGCTGACACGCCACCACAGCCAGAGCATCAGGACTGCGAACACTGCCAAGCCAAGCATCATCAGAATTCGACCGAGTGAATCCGCGGCAAATTGAGAAAGAGTCTCGGGATGGATGAAGAGCTGGTAGATCACCGAGCAGCAAAGGACGGCAACGATTTCTGCTCGCCAGCTCAGCAGGTAGGGGCGTAGCTTGTTGTTCAGTGGGGCTAGCATCGCGCGTGTCCAGATGGGTTCGGATGGTTGTTCGGGGTGGGTGTGTTTTTGGTGCCCGCGCTTACTCGACCCGGCCCCATTGGTTCATGATGGTGTCGGAAATATTGCTGTTGTTCTGGGTGTTGGTGGCGCCAGAGCAGCTGTTCATGTACTGCTTGCGGTACTCGTAGGACTGGTCGGGCCAGAATTTGGTAACGGGGTAGTAGGTCCAGATGGCCAGGCCACCGGGGGCCGGTATGTGCCAATAGGCAATGGCGGACGAGCAGTTGCCGGGAGGTGTGCCTTGGCCGGAGATGCTCGCCATGCAGAGGTACAGGGTGCAGGCGTCTGGAACCTGGGCTTGTGCGGATGTGCTGAGGCTGGCGATCCCGAGCGCAAGGGAAAAGCCGGCCAAATGGGTGCGTAGCCTCATTGAAAACCTCCGAAATATTGAAGCGATCGTCGAAAGGGTGTGGGGGCCGGTCATGCAATGAGGCGCGGACGCGCCGAGCGCTGGCCGGGCTGTTCGGTGGACGCGGAGGCGCGCTTGCCGCTGCCCTTGCGCTGGTCGTAGAAGTCCTGCAACCATTGCTCGGGCCGGAGGTCGTTGACGGAGATGCCTTCGGCTCTGGCGCTCCCGTCCAGCACGCCGTGCAGGATCTCGATGTTGTCGGTGGAGGCTGAAATGACGGCCAGCGCGTCGTCCATGCCGCGCAGGTCGAGCTGGCACACCGAGGACATGTGGCCCTGCTTGACGAGAAAGCGGCGCGAGCGCTCGTCGAGGCTGACCACCACCTGGTATTCAGACTCGGTGAGCTTCAGGCCCTCGATGTAGTCCTTGCGGCTGGCGTTGGGGTTGGGCAGCAGGATCATGGTGGCGGTCTGCTCGATGAGCGCAGCCGAGATGTCGCTGCCCAGCGCGTCTTCGGGGCTCTGGGTGGCGAAGATGCCCATGCCGTTCTGTTTGCGGATGGTCTTCTGTTTGTTCTTGGCAAAGTCCTTGAGGGCGCCGCCGCCGTCGAGAATTTTCCAGAATTCGTCCATCACGTAAATGAGTCGACGGCCATCGATCAGGGCGTCGAGCCGGTGCAGCAGGTAGTTGATGACCGGGACGCGCACCTCGGGGTTGTCGATGACATCGGTGTAGTCGAAGCCGATGATGTTGGCTTTTTGCAGGTCGATGGTGTCTTTGGGGTTGTCGAACACCCAGCCCAGCGAGTTGCCCGCGGTCCACTTGCGCATGCGGATGAAGAGGCCGTCGTCGCCCATGTTGGGCAGGCTCTTCTGGAAGTTGGTCATGTTGCGCAGATGCTCGGGGGTGTCGAGCATGGCTTCGACGGCGCGGAAGATGTCGTCTTCCTCGCGCGAGGTATAGACCGGCTTGGCGGCCAGCACCTTGACGAGGTCGCTCAGGAACTGGACGTTGGCCTCGGTGCGCGCGCAATGAAAAGGGTTGAATCCGGTGGGCTGGCCGTTTTCCAGCGAGAGGTAGTTGCCGCCGCACGCGCGCACGAAGATCTCGGCGCCGCGGTCCTTGTCGAAGAAGAAGATGGTGGGCGACGGGTCGAGCTTCTGGATCTGGCTGAGCAGGAAGTTGATGAGCGCCGTTTTGCCGGTTCCGGACTTGCCGATGACGATGGTGTTGGCAATGGCCTTCTCGCCCAGGGAATTCTCGCCCGGTAGCGTGGCGTGAAAGTTGAAGAAATAAGGCTGGCCGTTGACGGTCTGCAGCGTGGTGACGCACGGGCCCCAAGGGTTGTTGTCGCGCTTGCCGCTGGCAAAGTTGTGGAGGGGCGACATGCCCAAAAAGTTGAGCGAGCTGACGTTGGCCAGCCGGGTGCGGTATTTCCAATTGCCGGGAAATTGCGCGTAGAACGCGGCGGTGACGGCCAGGTCTTCCTTGATCGAGACGAAGCCCGCGTTGGAGAGCTCGGCGCGCGTAGTGGCGATGTGCTGGGAAAGCGTCGCCTGGTCGGGCGCGTAGACGGCGATGGTGAAGTGATACTGGCCCAGCACAAAGTTGCCGGACGAAATCTGGTCCATGGCCTGATCGAGCTCGACGATTTGGCTGACGGCCTTGTCGCCTGACGAAATCATCATGCCCTTGGTGCGCTCGAGCGCCTTGAGCGCGTCGTGCCGCCCCATGGGGCTGAAGGAATGGGTGACGACGTATTCGAAGTCGAGGTACTTGAGCCCGTTGAGGATGCCGGGATGGGTACCGTCGGGATATTCCTTGACATTGAGGATGGCGCCAAAGTGGTTGACGCCGTTGGGTGTGGTCAGCACGAAGTCACCGGTCTTGGCCGAGAAGCGCTGGCGGCTGACGGCCAGGTAGCGGTAGACGGGCGCCTTCAGCACCGGCACGGGCTCGTCGACGCGGTTGAGCAGATAGCCGAAGAATTCGAGGGTTTCAGAAAAGACGATGCCGTTGGTGGCTTCGTACATGCGAAGGCGCGTAGGCGCGTAGTCCTTGAGCACGGCCTCCATGTTGCCGGCGAGTTCAAGTACCTTGTCGATGGCTTGTTGTTGTTCGGAGGTCAGCCGAGAGACATCGGCGGACTTTTCGACGAAACGTTTGCCCGAGACCACGGGGCGGTACAGCATCGTCACGTAGAGCTCGTTCTGCATGAGCTTTTGCGCCGAGAGCCCTTTGAAGTACGCGTCGGACAGCGATTGGTTGAAGGCTTCCTTGAACCGGCTGCTGTCCTTGACGTGCCGGCGGCGGCGCAGGTCGTGCACCCAGAAGGCCACATTGGTGAAGTCCGGCGCGCGCATCGTTTGCAGCATGCGGTTGAAGGTGTTGTGCCGATGCTCGAGTTCCCATTCTTCGCGGCCGACGAAGGGCAACCCTTCCAGTCGCCAGGTCAGGAGGTAGTCGCCACCCGTGGTCTTGAGCACGGTAGGAGACACGTGCGTGGACAGCGGGATGAATTCGCTGATGGGCGTGTCAGGGCTGAAGGGCGGCGTGGACATGGTTGTGGAACCCGGCTTCTTCTAGACGTTGTCTCTGGACTGCCCGCGGTACACGTTGGGCGTGAACACCCACATGCCCTCATGCTGTCCGATGTTGCGCGTGCGGATACGGAACTGCAGGCGCAGCCCGAGCAGCCGGAAGATCATTTCGTCGCGCTTGGCCATCATGCGCATGATGAAAATGACCGGCGGGATCAGCAGCAAATAGAACAGGTTGAAGTACATGGCCAGCAACATGCATCCGCCCGCGCCCACAAAAAAGGGTACATAGGGCACGCCCATGAACATGGGCGGGCGGGTGCAGCCGCGGAACATCGCGTTTTTATGCATAGTGGGCCAGCGACTGCACGATGCCGGCGAGTTGGGTCAAGGGATCGACCGTGATGCTGGCCGAGCAGCTGGTACCGCCGCCGACGGTGGAGCTGCCGCCGAGAAACAGTTTGGCGATCTGGGTGGCCGCGCCAATCAGCAGGGCACCGATGAAGACTGGGGCAACGTCGCTGATGCGCTTGTGGGCGAATGCAATCTGGTAGCCCGAGAAAATGATGGCGACGGTGACCACCACGATGGACACGGCGTTGAGCACGCCGACGATGGTTTTGACAAAACCGCAGGCGGTTTCCCCGAGCCCGCCGTCTGCCGACCCCTGAGCCATGGCCAGGCAAGGCAAGACGATCAGCGCGGCAATGGCGAGATTGCGAAGCGCTCGCGCGTGCGTGCTGCTGGCGAACGATGGAGCGGCGGTGTTGTTGTGTTGGCGGTGCATGGTGAGTTCCTCTCTGGTTGAATAAAAGTGAAGGGCCGGGTTAGAAAACAAAGGCGCCGTCGCCGCCAGGTCGGTCGGTCGGAGCGGCTTGTACCGCTGCGGCTGGCACGTGGCCCGCGCCTGGATAGTGAATCTGGGGCACGAAGACATCGGGGGCGCCCGCAGGTGCGCCCATTGGCGAGGCGGGGGCATGGGTAGCTGCAGCTGACAAGGCAACAGGTGCCGCCGCTGCGCTTTGGGGAACAACGGGCGCGGCAGTGGTTGCAGGGGTGGTAACTGGTTGCGTGGCAGCACCTAGCGGAACCACGCGCATCGAGATGCGCGATGCCGCGGTGGTGGATTGCGCTGCCGCGGCGGATCGGGCGCCGCCAGGGGCAGGCATGGATGCCGGTGCGAGGGCGTCCGGCGGCGCGCCGGCCGGACGCAGGGGGATCGCGGCGCGCGGCTCGGCCGGTGTTTGTGAGAGGGTGACG
This sequence comes from Variovorax palleresanus, assembly GCF_051144945.1. Lineage (NCBI taxonomy): Bacteria > Pseudomonadati > Pseudomonadota > Betaproteobacteria > Burkholderiales > Comamonadaceae > Variovorax > Variovorax palleresanus. Next base: position 4,097,884 of record NZ_JBJNVP010000002.1, read on the forward strand.
CCGCGGCTGATCGAGTCGTAGACTTTCTGGACGTAGCCGCTTCGAAACCCGCCCACAAAATTGCCGGAGTAGTAGCAGCTGAAGGCCTTGCCCCAGTCGCCGCCGGCTCGGGCATGGCAGTTGGCCAGGATGCTGGCACCGGCGGCCAGATTGGCGCAAAGATCGAAGGCTTTCTCGTGGGTGTCTAACCCGTACTTGCGAAAGTTGACCTGATTGACTTGCGCTGCGCCAAGCGAATAGTTGTAGCCCTTGGACTTGAGCATTTGCGCCGTGGCCACTGCTTCTTCAAGCGTTTTGGGCTGGCGCACGAGTTGGCCTCCGACGACGCCGATGGCGAACGGATTGGCGCCGGACTCGACATGAACCACGTGTCGCATCACCTGTGCCGGAACGGCGAGGTTGGGGCAAGCGATGGCTTCCATTCCCGGGAACACGATGTTTGCTCCTTTTGCTTAGGAGGCGCCGGCGGTTGCCAGGCGACCAGGGTCGAAATCGATACCCGTGATGTACCGCCGCCCCGCATGGGCCTTGATGTGCACGATGATGTCGATGGTCATCATGAGCAGTCGCTTGATGGTGGCGAATTCGAGCCCAGCGCCTTCGCTCGAGGCCTTGACCATGAGTGCCAGCTGGTCCCAGGTTTGCTCGGTGCTGCCCGAGTGGCAGCTCGTGATGGAGCCCGGGTGGCCCGAGGCGCAGTTGCGGATGAAATAGAACGCCTCGTCGCCGCGCAATTCGGCCAGGATGATCCGGTCGGGCTTCATGCGCAGGCACGCTTCCATGCACGTCTTGGCGCTGATGTTGGCGGTGCTCTGGCCGCCCTTGGAGTAAAGCAGGTGCACCACGTTGGGCTGCTCGATGAAGAGTTCGCGCGCGTCTTCGATGGTGACCAGGCGCTCATCGGACGGGATGTGATGCACGAGCGACTTCATGAAGGTCGTCTTGCCGCTGCCGGTAGCACCCGAGACCACGATGTTTTTCTTGTGGAGGACGGCTTGCTTGAAAAAGTCCGCGTAGCGCCCTGCGGCGCGCAGTTCGAGCAGTTCCCTGTCGTGCGCGTTGAGGCCTGATGTTTCTTCGAGCAGCTTGTCGAAAAATCCGTCCTCGTGGTACTGGCCCAGGGTGCGGGTCTGCCTGGACGGGAGCCGGATGGTGATGGAAACCTGGCTCGCTTCGACGGCAGGGGGAATGACGAACTGGGCGCGCTGGCCGGTGGGAAAGGTCAGCGAGACGACCGGGTTGACGTCGGTGATGCGCTGACCCGTGTTGCTTTCATTGACCACGGTGGTGCAGAACTGCAGCGCACGTGCGGCGGTGAGGCCCGGCACCTCGACGCGTTGCCAGCCGGAACGGTTTTCGAGGTAGATCTCGCCGGGCCGGTTGATGCAGATTTCGGTGACGTCGGGCGAGTGCATGAAATCCCGGATGCCCAGCACCTGGTATTGGTAATCCAGAAATTCGTTCGAGACGGCGGCAACGAGTTCTTCGGTCATGTAAAGCTATGCCGTGTCAGAAGTTCGCCACCACAGCGCTGAAGTCGACATCTTTGGCGACGTAGACGTTGACGACGGTGCCCTGGTTGATGGTGACTGTGTCGGGCCGGTTGGCGTTGCGGCGCACGGCCTGGCTGGCCAGGCTCTGCAACGTCTGCGCCGTGGTGCTCTCGTAAGGCGACTGGACTGCGAGCCCGCCCGCTGCAACGGTGGTCGACTGCGGGCCTTGCTTTGCCAGTTGATATTTGAAGGCGTCGGCGAACATGCTGATCAGCAGGGCCGAAGTGATGCGTTGGCCCCAGTGCTGATCGAGGTGGCCCGGATGACCCGAGCCACCGAGGTTGTCGACGCCGGGACTGGCCATGTTCACATCGATCCCGTTCGGGGTGACGATGCGATCCCAGATCACGGCGATGCGATCGCCATTGGGTTCGGTGTCGTACTTTCCAAGTACCTTGGAGCCCTTCGGCAGCAGCAGGCGCTTGCCGGTGACGGAGTAGACCGGCTCGGTGACGACGCAGGATGTGAAGCCCGGAATGTCGCTGACGATATGCGTCTCCAGCACGCAGCGGATGTAGGTGCCGCGCAGCATGAGCACGTTCGGATGGACAAGGGCTTGTGCGCTCGATACGGCCGACAGCGGCTTCATGCGATAGGCGCTGTTCGGCGCGATGCCCTGGTCGCCGCCCGCGCCGGGCATGCCGGCCATGCCTGGCGCCATGCCGGGATATTGACCTTGTCCGGGCTGGCCACCATCCGTGGGACCCACTGCGATCGTGCCCGCGCTCGATGCCATCCGGCGCTCCATGAGCGTCGGACCGTGCGGTCCTTGTGGGCCTTGCGGTGCGGGCGGAATCGGCGGCAGCGATGGCTGGGCCAACGGGATGGGTGGGGTTGGTGGTGTGGCAACCCGTGGCAGGGGTGGCGGTGCCGGCAGTTGGGGCGCTGCAGGGACCGTAACCACTTCTTCCTTGGCTTTTTGTGGCTTGTCGGGGCGCATCACGTTGCCGATCAGCCAGATGGCAGCCAACCCGAGCAGAAGCACGATGCCCGCGAGGAACCCGAGGGCGCGGCGATTCATGCGCTGCATTTCGCTGGATTTAAGCTCCGGCGCGTGCGCGTCTAGGTTGGGTGCGGCGGTCGCTCCCATGCCCTCGAATTGCCTCGAATAGGGATTGGCTTGAAAAGCAGGCTGGCTATTGCCGTCCGTGGGATCTTGCCGATCGTGGTCAGGCACGGCGTCTCCTGGTCGGGAAGGAGGATGTTGGTTCACTGGACGGTGTTCCTGCGAAGACCCACGACGTTGTCGCCGTGGCGGATGACCAGGTAGGGATAGGTCCCATGGACGATGAGGGTGCTGCCTTCGACGGTGGTGTTCACCACGGAGTCTTCGTCGCGCTCCTTCTGACGCATGTAGACGGTCGGGAAGTTGCCCGTCGGGAACTGCTTGAGGTCGCTCATCTTGATGTAGGTGAAGCGGCTGTCGTCGTAGACATTGATCGGAACCAGCCAGGCTGCGCCGGCGCTGCTGGTGGCAAAGTCGTACTCGAAGTTGTAGCTCCGGTCCTTGAGCAGCGCTGTATTGAGCGCGGGCGCCTCGGCGACGCTTTTTGCTTCCTTGCCGAACGTCATGTCGGCGGGATAGGTGAACTTGATCCGGTACTGGACACCTGCATTGCGCGCCTGCTCCAGGGTTCGCCAGTCGGTGGCCACGACCTTGAGTTCGAAGATGTACGAATTGATCGCAGTGCGGATCATCATGTTGGTGTCCACGTCGACGTTCTTCGGCTTCAGGTAGAAGACGTTGTCGCGACGACTAAGGTCCCAGCCACTGCTGAAGCCGGTGCTGTAGTCGAGGATTTTTTCTTCGGGGCTCAGCTCGATCTGGGTGCTGATTCCCAAGCCGACACGCACCGGGTAGATGCGGTCGGGCTGGTACTCGTACATCTGGACGGTTTGCGCAAAGGCGCAGGGCATGGCGCTGGCGACGACTGCCCATGCTGCGGACATCAGCGCCCGTCGGCGGTAGTTGGACTGTTGTGATTTCATCGGCGGCGCGTTCCCTGATTGGCACTTGTCGGCGCGACGGCTGGAGCGACGGGCGCGGGAGCGCCTGGGGCCCCGAAACCGGGTGGAAGAGGGGGGGGGTGGCATGGCGGTTTGCGCAGACGGAGCCACCGCTTGGGCACTACCTACCGCGCCGGCAAGGGCATCGGTGCCCGGCGGGAGCGCCGCGCCGGGCATCGCGGGCATGCTTTCGGCGGGCTTGAGATTGCTTGGGACTTCTTCGGGCGGCGATGACGCGTAGTCGGTATCCACGCGATAGTCGGTAACCTGGAAGCCGAGTGGATTTTCGATCCGCTGCTGCTCGTCCATCGTGAGGTTCGACTTGTAGGTGAACGCCATCGTCACGATCTTGCTGTCCAGAGGCGCCGAGGAGCCGTTCTGCTTGTTGTAGACGCTGCGCTGGAAGCGCACTGTGGCGCCCTTGGGAACTTCGCCGCCTCCGCCACCGATCAGGGTGATGCTCAGGATGCGGACCCGGATGGCTTTGTCCTTGCCGTATATGGTGTACGGGTTGATGGGATTTCCCGACGAATACAAGTTGGTATAGCCGCCGGAGACGTTGCCCGACGACATGGTCAGTACCGTGGTCCAGTCGCGCAAGTTGGTGATCGCGAGGTCGTAGGACTCGCGGGCCAGCACGAAGTGGGCAACGTTGCTGCGATTGATCGCTTCGCTCGTGGTGATGCGCTGCAAAGCCGCGTCATCGGTCAGGCGTGCGGCGGTGCTGGTGCCTGTGTACGCATCGGCGATGACCAGATACGGCACTTTCTCCTTGAGCGGCAGCACGTAGAAGTAGCCGCCCAGCAGCACCAGCGACATGACTACGGCAGAGCCCGCAACCCACCAGGCGCGCCGTTCGCTGCGTCGCGCGATGTCCGCAACAGTGAGTTCGAAGTTGACCGATTGACTGATCGTTTGGTCGATCTTCGAGGTCGACGCGTTGTTCTTGAACATCAGCGCGGCCCGGTTGTGGCCGGCGCAGCGGCGCTTGTGGCCTGAACCAGGATTTGTTTGCCGTCCGCCGAAATGGACACACCCTGCGGCGAGTAGATGGCGCTCAGCTCACCCATGGCTGACTGGAGGTCGGTGGTGCGAACCTTCGCTACAGGTTGGTGGAGGGTGAAGTCGGAACCTATTTGATAGGACAACTGCAGTCCGTTGTCCGACGCCCAGCGCTTCAGCATGGTCCTGAGCGTCGCGTCCATGGGCGAAGCGTAGAACGTATAGGCGGGCGAGAGCGGGATCTCGGTAATCGCACTCTGGAACCGGTTCACCGGCGCCCAGGAGCCACCATACTCCTTGGGTGCAGGCGCACCGCACCCGATGAGCGTGACCGCCAGAATGGACAAGGCCGTACCCGCCGAAAGGCGGTTTGTAGCGCGCGCACGAGCGCCCCACGCAATAGCCTGCGTTTGGTTAAACACTGCGACTCCCTGAAGTCTTTTTTATGTCCGCCTATCTTAGGTAGATGAGGCGGCCGTGACAGCACGGCGCTGTGCAGGAGTGCACGAATCGGCGGGATTTAGTGCCGCATATCGTTGAGGCGGCGAAACACCGGCTTGTCCGCGGAGAGGGTGGGTTCCTCGTCCTCGTGGATTCGGCCGGGTTGAGACCTCGGAGCAGAGGCGCAATTCGTCGACGTCGGGCGGGGCAGTGATGGCCCACCGAGACCAGGGATGAGTCCGTTTCAATGATAATAGTTCTCATTGCTGAGATGAACGAGTTCCAACCCGCATGACCATCCCTCTTTCCGTGGCCGCTACCCCTGTCTCTATCCGTCTGGACGAATTACCCAGCCATCAGTGGGCGACGGTATTGGACGTCGTGCGGTCGGCCGATGCCGAGGGGCAAGAGTTGGCACTGCGCCTGACCGAGATCGGCTTCGTGCCCGGCGAAGCCGTGCGCATCGTAGCTAGCGGCCTCCCTGGGCGAGAGCCTCTGGCGGTGCGGCTGGGCCACACCACTTTTGCATTGCGCCGCCACGAGGCCGCGCTGATTCACGTGGCACCGGGCGTGCCGGAAGGCGCACGCCATGGTTGAAGCCGTCATCCAGAGGCCGGGGCGCCTTGCGGCCACCGCACAGCCGGGGCGCATTGCGCTGCTGGGCAATCCCAACTGCGGCAAAACGGCGCTCTTCAACCTGCTCACCGGCAGCCGTCAAAAAGTTGCCAACTACGCCGGCGTAACAGTCGAGCGCAAGGAAGGGCTGCTGCGCACCGCATCGGGCCGCCGCGTGTTCGTGCTCGACCTGCCGGGCGCCTACAGCCTCAACGCGCTCAGCGCGGACGAAGCCGTGACGCGCGACGTGGTCACCGGCAAGAGCAGCGAGCCATTGCCCGATCTGCTCGTGTGCGTGACCGACGCCACCAATCTGCGGCTCAACCTGCGGCTCGTGCTCGAGGCCAAGCGCCTCGGGCTGCCGATGGTGGTGGCGCTCAACATGACCGACATGGCGAAGAAGCAGGGCATCGCCGTCGACACGGCGGTGCTCTCGCGCGAACTGGGCGTGCCGGTCGTGGAGACGGTCGGCGTGCATTCGGGCGGCGCACAGGGCCTGCTCGAGGCGCTCGATTCGCCGGTGGCCGCCGCCGCGCCGCAGCAGCCCTGGCAGGCGCCGGGGCTCGACGACGTGCTGGCCACGCAGCGCGAAGTGCGCCGCATCCTCGGCATCGCCGTGCGCGAGCCGGTCGGCAGCCTGGCCACCAGCGACCGCATCGACCGCGTGGTGATGCACCCGGTGTGGGGCATGCTGGTGCTCGCGGTCACGATGTTCCTGATGTTCCAGGCCGTGTTCAGCTGGGCCAACGTGCCGATGGACGCCATCAAGGCCGGCACCGAGGGGCTCGGCGACCTGCTCAAGGCCCACATGCCCGAAGGCATGCTGCAAAGCCTGCTGGTCGATGGCGTCATTGCCGGCGTGGGCGGCGTGATCGTGTTCCTGCCGCAGATCCTGATCCTGTTCCTGTTCATCCTGGCGCTCGAAGACTCGGGCTACCTGCCGCGCGCCGCATTCCTGCTCGACCGCGTGATGGGCACGGTCGGGCTTTCGGGCCGCTCCTTCATTCCGCTGCTGTCGAGCTTTGCCTGCGCCATTCCCGGCGTGATGGCCACGCGCACCATCAGCAACTGGCGCGACCGCATCACCACCATCATGATTGCGCCGCTCATGACCTGCTCGGCGCGCCTGCCGGTCTACGCGCTGCTGATCGCGGCCTTCATTCCGGCGCGCACCGTGGGCGGCGTGTTCAACCTGCAGGGGGTGGTGCTGTTCGCGCTGTACGTCTTCGGCATCGTCTCGGCGATGGCGGTGGCCTGGGTGATGAAGCGCTTCCGCGACAACCAGCAGCATTCGCCGCTGATGATGGAGCTGCCGGCGTACCGCTGGCCCAGTCTTCGCAACCTTGCTGTGGGTTTGTATGAACGAGCCTGGATCTTCCTCCAGCGCGTGGGCACGATCATCCTCACGCTCACCATCCTGCTGTGGTTCCTGTCGACCTTTCCGTCGCCGCCCGAAGGCGCCACGGGGCCCGCCATCCAGTACAGCCTGGCCGGCATGATCGGCCGCGGGCTCGAACACATCTTTGCGCCCATCGGCTTCAACTGGCAGATTTCCATCGCGCTGGTGCCGGGCATGGCGGCGCGCGAAGTGGCGGTGGGTGCGCTCGGCACGGTGTATGCGCTCTCGGCCACCGGCGACGACGTGGCGAGCCAGCTCGAACCGCTGATCGCGGGCAGCTGGTCGCTCGCCACCGCGCTCTCGCTGCTGGTCTGGTACGTGTTTGCGCCGCAGTGCATCTCGACGCTGGCGGCGGTCAAGCGCGAAACCGGATCATGGAAGTACGTCTGGATCATGGCCGGCTACCTGTTCGCGCTGGCCTATCTGGCGTGCTTCATTACCTACCGCGTGGCGGTGGCGTTGGGCGCCGGATGATCTGCCGCAAGTCTTGCACGATGTTTCTGGGTTAGTCTCGAACGCGCGTCGGAGTAAACGGATATGACACAGCAACTGATCGTCGGATTGATTGTCGCGGCCGCCGCGTTCTACGCGGTCTGGCGCTGGATGCCCGCGGGCTGGCGGCGCAGCGCGGCGCGCAAGCTCGCGACGGGCACGCACCGTGCCGGGCTGGTCGACCAGGAGCGCGCCGACCAGCTGGCGGCCTCGCTGGCCAAGACCTCGGGCTGCGGCTCCTGCGACAGCTGTGGCAGCTGCGGCCCCAAGGCAGCCGACAAGAAGGAATCCGACGAAGCCGGCCGCGGCGCGCTGTCCACGCACAGCCGCTGAGGCCGATGCCCGCACACATCCTCGTCGTCGGGGGCGGCATCGGGGGGCTTGCCAGCGCGCTGGCGCTCTCCAGGAGCCGCCACCGGGTCGATGTCTTCGAGCAGGCGGCCGCGTTCGGCGAGATCGGCGCCGGCATCCAGATCGGCCCCAACGTCACGCGGCGTCTCCATCAACTGGGCCTGGCCGATGGCCTTGCGGCCGTTGCCGCATGCCCCGAGGCATTGGTGGTCCGGAGCGCTGGCAGCGGCGCCGAGCTGGCCCGCCTGCCGCTGGGCGATGCCATGCGACAGCGCTATGGCGCCCCCTATCTTTGCGTGCATCGCGCCGATCTGCATTCGCTGCTGCTCGAAGCCGTGCGCGCGCGTGGCACCGGCACCCTGGTGACCGATGCGCACATCGCGGAGGTCGAGGTCGGTGACGATCTCGTCTGCGTATCGAGCAGCGGCGCACGGGCCTGGGAGGGCGAGGCGCTGGTCGGTGCCGACGGCCTGTGGAGCGTGGCGCGCCAGCGGCTCGAATCGCCATCGGCGGCCGAGCCGCCCCGCGTCACCGGCCACACGGCCTGGCGCGGGATCGTCGCACAGGCCGCCTTGCCGCAAGCATTGCGGCGCCAACGGATCGACGTGTGGCTCGGCCCGCGCTTGCACGCGGTGGCATACCCGGTGCGCGGCGGCGCCTGGCTCAACGTGGTCGTCATCGCCGAAGCCGCACCGGCCGGCGATGCGCGCGACTGGGACCAGGCCAGCAGTCTGGCCGCGCTGCAGCAGGCCACGGGACGCAGCGGCGGCGGCCTGCAAGCCTTGCTCGAAGCCATGCCCGGCTGGCGCGCCTGGACGCTCAGCGACCGTCCTCCGGTGGCTTCTGCAGCCGACATGGCGCACGAGCGCGTGGCGTTGGTGGGCGATGCCGCGCATCCGATGGTGCCCTACCTTGCGCAGGGCGCCGGCATGGCCATCGAGGACGCGGTGGCCTTGGCCGAAGCGCTCGGCGAAGGCGCGGCGGCCGAAGTGCCTGCCGCCTTTGCCCGCTATGCCGAGGCACGCTGGCAGCGCAACGCGATGGTGCAGGCAAGGGCTCACCGCAATGGGCAGGTCTTTCATGCCACCGGTCCCATGCGCCTGGGCCGCGATCTGGCCATGCGCGCCTTGGGCGCACGGCTGCTCGACCAGCCCTGGCTCTACGGCGGCTGACGGAGCTGCGCCGGGGGTTCTCAGAGCCTGAACGTCTGCAGGTGCTCGATGCGCTCGGCCAGGCCCTCGGCACCGAGGTAGTGGCCGTGGGAGCCATCGCGAACCTCGAGCAGCGTCGCCTCGAGTTCGGTCAGCATTGCATCGCGCTCGGCAGCGAATGCGGGCTGCACGTCGATGCCCGCCTGCGTGCATGCATCGGCAATCAGGTGCGCGCTTGCCGGCGCACCGCAGGCCGCACAATGGACGATGGCGGCCACGCTGGGCTCCGCCCCGTTGGCGAGCAGTGCGCTCGTGAGTTCGGGCGAAATCTGGCCGTCGATGTTGCGCAAGGCATCGGCCGCCACCGGCGCGCCCGCGCGCACCAGCGCCATGGCCGCGGCGAAGGCGTCCTTGCCGATGGCCACGTCGGTGGCCAGCGCGCTGCCTTGCAGGGGGCCGTCGAAGCTCACGCCCGCGGCCGCGAGCTCGGCCACCAGGTCCGCATCGTCGGTGGCTATGGCATGGTGCAGCGCCGCGCGTGCCGTGGCTGGCAACCGGCGCAGCGTTCCGTCGGCCAGCGGTGTGCGCCAGTCGATCATGGCCTGGCAATAGAAGCTCACCAGCTTGTCCATCAGGTCGAGATCCAGGCCGTGGTCCTGGTGCCTGTCGTCGAGGTACTGCAGCAGGGCCTGGCCCGAGAAATAGTCGCTCGTGGGGGCCAGCGGGTTTTCGTCGAGGTGCAGGGCCGCAAAAGCGCCGCGCAGATCGGGTGCGATGGTGCTCACGCCGTCTTCGTGCAGCGCATGCGTCCAGGCCGGCGGCAGTCCTTGTTTCCATGCGGTGATGTGCCCGTGCTGCGGGCCGGGCTCGACCACCGCGTAGACGCGGTCGAGGTACTCGAAGCCGCCGAAGGGCAGGTGCGTGAGCTTGCCGCTCCAGGGGCGGCTTTCTTCTTCGGCGGCCTCTTTGGCCAACTCCTGTTCATGGCCGATCCAGCCCTGCAGATCGCGATAGCCGTCGCTGCCATCCCAGAACAGCTCCGACCAGCTGACGGATTCCACGTTGCCGTTCATCAGCAGCGACAGGTCGTAGTCGAGCCGGCCGCCGGCCGTTTGCCGCCACAGCGTGGCCAGCGCCTCGGGAATCGGCCCCGCGCATTGCGCTTCGATCGCGGCAAGGCGCGACTCGGCCATGGGCGGTTGCGCATCGAAGATCACGCGGTCCGCGAACAGGACCACACCGTGTTCGCGCAGGTTTGCAAGCTCTTCGAGCGTGAACTGGACATCGTTCATGGCAGTGCCTCCGTTGTTGCCAATGTAGCGGTTTGTGCAAACGAGGCAACAACCCGCATCAAAGATCGGTGCGGAGCTTCCAGATTTCGGGGAACAGCACCACGTCGAGCATCTTGCGCAGGTAGCTCACGCCGCCCGTGCCGCCGGTGCCGCGCTTGAAGCCGATCACACGCTCGACCGTGGTCACATGGCGAAAGCGCCAGAGACGAAAAGCGTCTTCGAGGTCGGTGAGTTTTTCGCCGAGCTGGTACAGGTCCCAGTGGTCGTGCGGGTTGCGGTACACGGTGAGCCACGCCGCCTCGACGCCGTCGCTGGCCTCGTAGGGCTGGGTCCAGTCGCGCTCCAGGTGGTCGGCGGGCACCGGAAGGCCACGGCGCGCGAGCAGCTTCAATGACTCGTCATAGAGCGAAGGCGACCGGTAGGCCGCGTCGACCTGCGCCAGCAGATCGACCCGGTGCGCATGCGGCTTGAGCATCGCGGCGTTCTTGTTGCCGAGCGCGAATTCGATGCAGCGATATTGCGCGCTCTGGAAGCCGCTGGAGTTGGCCAGGTACGGGCGCATTGCCGTGTATTCGGGCGGCGTCATGGTCGAGAGCACGGTCCATGCGCTCACCAGCTGTTCCATGATGCGGCTCACGCGCGCGAGCATCTTGAAGGCGTCGGACAGCTTCTCTTCGGCGATGTGGCGGGTGGCGGCGCGCAGTTCGTGCAGCATGAGCTTCATCCAGAGCTCGCTGGTCTGGTGCTGCACGATGAACAGCATCTCGTCGTGCGCGGGCGAGAGCGGATGCTGCGCGTTGAGGATCTCGTCGAGGTGCAGGTAGTCGCCGTAGCTCATCGACTTGCTGAAGTCCAGCTGCGCCTTCTCTTCGTGAACGATTTTTTCGGTGCTCATGATGCTTGCTGGCCGGTTATCGCGAGACTACGGCGGTGTAGGAGGGGCGACCCGGGATCGAGTCTTTCCGGGGGTAGACGAAGCGCACGACATCGTTCTTGCGCTTGAACTCCTGATAGGTCTCGCCGCCGGGAATCCGGCCCTTTTCAGCCGGCGCGTAGCCCGCGGCGCGAACCTCCTTGACCAGCCGGTCGAAGGCGGCCTTGTCGGTCAGCGAGAGCTCGACGCTGTTCTCGCTGGCGCGGCTTTCGGCATGGGTGGATTTCATGAGGCGGATGTTCTGGTCGTCGACCATCTTTTCGTACTCGATCATGCTGACCTCGTCGGTCACCGTCTTGTCGGCGTAGGAGAAGCCCTGGGCCTTGACCTGCTGCCGGAACGCATCGGGCGTGAGCGCGGCGAAGGCTTTGAGTTGCTCCAGCGTGAAGCTGGCCTGCTGTGCGAAGGCCGGTGCGGCCAGCATCAGGAGCGATGCGAAGAGGGCGATCAATCGATGTTTCATGGGAAGGTTCTGCTCAGGTCACTGCGTTCTTGCGGTTGAATTCTTCGCGCTTCCACTCGCCGGATTCGAGCACCTGCACCAGGTGCTCGACCGCGTTCCACACGTCCTCGAAGCCGATGTAAAGCGGCGTGAAGCCGAAGCGCAGGATGTCGGGCATCTGCGAATCGCCGGCGCGGTAGTCGCCGATCACATCGCGCGCGATCAGCGCCTGCACGATGGCGTAGGCGCCTTCACCGCGGCTGAGGCACACCTGCGAGCCGCGCTGTGCGTGTTCGCGCGGCGTGACCAGCGCAAGGCCCTGGCCCGCGCAGCGCTCTTCGACGAGTTCGATGAAGAGGTCGGTGAGCGCGAGCGACTTGGCGCGCAGCGCGGCCATGGCGCCTTGGTCCTTGTCGAATGCTTCGGCGGCAAGCACGGTGTCCAGGCCGCATTCCAGCCCCGCCAGCGCGATGATCGGCTGCGTGCCGCAGAGGTAGCGGCCAACGCCCGGCGCCGGGCGGTAATGCGGCGTGAACTCGAACGGCGCCGCGTGGCCCCACCAGCCCGACAGCGGCTGCTCGAACCGGCCCGCATGCCGCGTATGAACCCATGCGAAGGCGGGCGCGCCCGGCCCGCCGTTCAGGTATTTGTAGCCGCAGCCGATGGCGTAGTCGGCGTTGCTTTCGTTCAATGCCACTGGCACGGCGCCGGCGCTGTGCGCCAGGTCCCACACGGTGAGCGCGCCGGCGGCATGCGCTGCGGCGGTGATGGCCTTCATGTCGTGCATGGCGCCGGTGCGGTAGTTGACGTGCGTGAGCATCAGCACGGCCACTTCGTCGGTCAGCACCGAACCCGGGCCTTGCAGTTCGTCCGCCTCGATCAGCTTGAGCGTGAAGCCGCGCTCGCGGCACAGCGATTCGGCGATGTAGAGATCGGTCGGGAAGTTGCTGCGCTCGCTGACCACCAGCTTGCGCCCGGTGTCCTTTTGCTGCGAGAGCGCTGCGAACAGCACCTTGTAAAGGTTAACGGAGGTACTGTCGGTGCACACCACTTCGCCCGGCGCGGCGCCGATCAGCCGCGCCACCTTGTCGCCCAGGCGCTGCGGCAGGTCGAACCAGCTCGCGGTGTTCCACGAGCGGATCAGGCCCTGGCCCCACTCCAGGGTGACGACTTCGGCGATGCGCGCCGGCGCGGCCGTGGGCAGCACGCCGAGTGAATTGCCGTCGAGGTAGATCACGCCTTCCGGCAGTGTGAATTGGTCGCGCAGCGGGCGCAGCGGGTCTTGCGCGTCGAGCGCGCGGCAGTCTTCAAGAGTCGTCATGGGGCGGATTTCAGCGTGAAAGTTCGCGCAGCACGGCGCGGACGGGGGAGGCATCGGCGCTGACCAGCTTGAGCGGCAGCGCGATGAGTTCGTAGTCGCCCTCGGGCACCTCGTCGAGCACGAGGTTCTCGAGCACGCGCAGGTCGAGGCGGCGAATGCGTTGGTGGCTTTCCAGCGTCTTGCTGTCGGCCGGGTCGATGCTGGCGGTGTCGATGCCGATGAGCTTCACGCCCATGGCCGCCAGGCGCTCGATGGTGGCCGGTGCGTAGGCCGCGAGCTGCGGGTCCCAGCGGTCGATGGGCATGGCGCTGTAGGTGCGCACCAGCACGCGCGGCGGCAGCTGGCTGGTGATGGCATGCGCGATGTGCTCCCATTCGACCAGCGGGCCCTTGGCGATGGCATGGATCACGCGGCAGGGGCCGATGAAGGGCGCCAGGTCCACCAGGCCGATGGTCTGGCCTTCGGGGTCGTAGTGCAGGGGCGCATCGGCATGCGCGCCGACATGCGGGGAGAGCTTGATTTCGCTGACATTGACCGGGCAATCCGGCGAAATGGTTGCCGCCCAGCGCTGCTGGTAGGGCGTGTCGCCGGGAAACACCGGCGTGCCTTCATGCACGGGCGGTGAAATGTCCCAGATGCGTTGCGGATGAGATGAAGCCATGGCGCGAAGTTAGCGCCCGGCGAGGGGTCGTGGTGTCGGTTATTTCCAACACCATGCGTGACGAGATGAACCGGCTCAGTGATCGAGCGGCGGCAGCCCGTGCCGCGAGCGCGCCCGCTCGCAGGCGTCGCTGCCGGCCTGCAGCTCGTGGCACGGGTTGGGGCGCCATTCGTAGATGCCGCAGCCCACGGCGTGGCCGATCTTGCCGGTCAGCGCCGCGCAGCGCATCGGGGTGTGGTCGGTGCCGCGCATGCGGCAAAGCGCATCGTTCACCTCGACCGCGAGGCCCGAGGGCACACGCCCGCCGTTGTCGTCGAGTTCATGCACGCTGAAGTCGACGCGGTAGCTGGCGCAGCAGGCGCCGCATTGCTGGCAATCGGACACGCGGCCGCGCCTTCAGCTGTTCAGAGCCTGCCCAGGAGCAAGAACTCCATCAGCGCCTTCTGCGCATGGAGCCGGTTCTCGGCCTCGTCCCACACCACCGACTGCGGGCCGTCGATGACCTCGGCCTGCACTTCCTCGCCGCGGTGCGCGGGCAGGCAGTGCATGAAGAGGGCGTCGGGCTGGGCGATGCGCATCATGTCTTCGTCGACGCACCAGTCGGCAAAGGCCTTGCGGCGCGCCTCGTTCTCGGACTCGTAGCCCATGCTGGTCCAGACGTCGGTGGTCACCAGGTCGGCGCCGCGGCAGGCTTCCATCGGGTCCTTGAAGACCTGGTAGCTGTCGGCCGAGCGCAGGCCCGCCACCGACTGGTCCACCTCGTAGCCGCTGGGCGTGCTCACGTGCACCTTGAAGCCGAGGATCTCGCTGGCTTGCAGCCAGGTGTTGGCCATGTTGTTGCCGTCGCCCACCCAGGCCACGGTCTTGCCCTGGATCGAGCCGCGATGCTCGATGTAGGTGAAGATGTCCGCAAGGATCTGGCAGGGGTGGAACTCGTTGGTCAGGCCGTTGATCACCGGCACGCGCGAATGCGCGGCGAAGGTGTCGATCTTGGTCTGTTCGTAGGTGCGGATCATCACGATGTCGACCATGCGGCTGATGACCTTGGCGCTGTCCTCGATGGGCTCGGCGCGGCCGAGCTGGCTGTCGCCGGTGGTCAGGTGCACCACGCTGCCGCCGAGCTGGTACATGCCCGCCTCGAAGCTCACGCGGGTGCGCGTGCTGGCCTTCTCGAAGATCATGGCCAGCGTGCGGTCGGTCAGCGGCTGGTGCTTCTCGTAGGTCTTGAACTTCTTCTTGATGATCGCCATGCGATCGAAGAGGTAGGCGTATTCGTCGGCCGTGAAGTCCGAGAACTGCAGGTAGTGGCGGATGGCGTTGGGCGTGGTGGCGGTCGTCATTGCGCTACAGGCTCCGACAGAAAGGTTTTCACCAGGGGCGCGAGGATGGCGACGATCTCGTCGGCCTCGGCAATGCTCAGGATGAGCGGCGGCACGAGGCGGATGACCTTGTCTGCCGTGACGCTCAGCAGCAGGCCGGCGTCGCAGGCGCGGTTCAGGATCACGCCGCAGGGCCGGTCCAGCTCGATGCCCAGCATCAGGCCCTGGCCACGGATTTCCGTCACGCCCGGGAGGCCGCCGATTTCGCGCTCCAGCGCGCTCTTGAGGTGCTCGCCCACCGCGGCGGCGTTCTCGAGCAGCTTGTGCTCTTCCATGATGCGGATGGTCTCGATGCCGGCACGCATTGCGAGCGGATTGCCACCGAAGGTGGTGCCATGGTTGCCCGGGCCGAAGATGTTGGCGGCCTTGGGGCCCGCCACCACGGCGCCGATCGGCACGCCCGAGCCCAGGCCCTTGGCCAGCGGCATCACGTCGGGCTTGATATCGGCCCACTGGTGCGCGAACCACTTGCCGGTGCGGCCCATGCCGCATTGCACTTCGTCGATCATCATGAGCCAGTCGCGCGCGTCGCACAGGGCGCGCACCTGCTTCAGGTATTCCCAGCGCATCGGGTTGATGCCGCCTTCGCCCTGGATGGTTTCGAAGAACACCGCGACCACGTTGGGATTGCCCTCGGTGGCTTTCTTGAGCGCCTCGATGTCGTTCAGCGGCACGCGGATGAAGCCCTCGACCAGGGGGCCGAAGCCGGCCTGCACCTTCGGGTTGCCGGTGGCCGACAGGGTGGCGATGCTGCGGCCGTGGAACGCGGCTTCGTACACCACGATCTCGGGCCGCTCGATGCCCTTGTCGTGGCCGAACTTGCGCGCGAGCTTCAGGGCGGCTTCGTTGGCTTCCAGTCCGGTACAGCAGAAGAAGGCGTTGGTCAGGCCCGACAGCTCGGTCAGCTTGGCGGCCAGTTGCTCCTGGCCCGGCACGTGGTAGTAGTTGGAGCTGTGGATCAGCTTGCTGATCTGGTCCTGCAGCGCGGGCACCAGCTCGGGGTGGTTGTGGCCCAGCGTGTTCACGGCAATGCCCCCGAGGCCGTCGAGGTAGGCCTTGCCCGTGGTGTCCCAGACTCGGCAGCCCTGGCCGTGCGACAGCGCGATCGGCAGGCGACCGTAGGTGTTCATGACGTGGGGCGAGGTGGGCTGGGCGGTAGCGCTCATTCGGGTTCTCCAGAAAGGGAACCGCGGATTCTAGGCGTGCGCCATGGCGGCTTCATTGAGGATTCCGCATCACAGCAATGCCCCCTGCCCGGGAGGCAAAAGTAGGGCGGATAGAATCTCTTGTTGCACCGCAGCACCCGCTCCGGGCGCCTCATTCAACGATGATTTCCCCCACTGCCAAAGAAATCTTCATCCAGGGCATCACCCATGATGGCCGGACATTTCGACCGAGCGACTGGGCCGAGCGGCTGGCCGGCGTGATGTGCTCTTTCCGGCCCGGCGGCGCGTATCCGGGGAGCCATTTGAGCTATTCGCCCTGGTGCGTTCCAACCACCATCAACGGGGTCAAGTGCGTGGTCGTGAACCGGGCCCTGCGCGATGCCGAACCCATGGCCTGGGACTTCTGCGTCAATTTTGCGCGGGACAACGATCTGCAGGTGGCCGAAGCCTGCCTGGTGCCCGACGCGCCGGCCGCGCCACCCAAGACCTGAGCCAGACCTTCCAGTTTCAGGAAGCGAACGGACATGAAAAAACCGCCCGAAGGCGGTTTTTTACACTTTGCTGCAGCGCACCCCGATCAAACGGCGGACCGGAGAATTCCGATCCGGGCTTGCCTGACAGGTGTCAGGCGGCGGCCTTTTCAGGCGCGAGGGCGAGGGCCTTGACCTTCGCCGACAGGCGGCTCTTGTCGCGAGCTGCCTTGTTCTTGTGGAAGATGCCCTTGTCGGCGACGATGTCGACGATGCTCTGGGCCTTCGCGAAGAGTTCGCTTGCCTTGGTCTTGTCGCCGGCCAGGACGGCCTTTTCGACATTCTTCACGGCGGTGCGGTATTTGGAGCGCAGCGAGGTGTTCGCAGCGTTGAGCTTGGTGTCCTGGCGGACGCGCTTACGGCCGGAGGCGAGGCGCGGGTTCTTTTTCTTGGGCTTGGCGGATGCCATGATTTAGTTCCTTAGGTGTCTGAGGATGATGCAGCAAAGCCCTCCATTATAGGCCGGGTTGCCTTTTTCGCCGAATCGGGGCCTTGGCCGGCCCTACACTCGCCCCGTGTCCCTGCTCAAATCCGCTTCCACCGTTTCCCTCTTGACGCTCGCATCGCGGATCACGGGCCTCGTGCGCGACGTGCTCTTTGCCTCGGTATTCGGCGTCAGTGCCCTGACCGACGCCTTCAACGTCGCGTTCCGCATTCCCAACCTGTTCCGCCGGGTTTTCGGCGAAGGCGCCTTCAGCCAGGCCTTCGTGCCGGTGCTCGCGGCGCGCAAGACCGAAGCCGGCGAAGAGGGCGCCAAGGCGCTGATCGACCACGTCGCTACGCTGCTCACGTGGGCGCTGGTGGTGCTGTGCGTGGCTGGCGTGGTGGGCGCTCCGTGGCTTGTGTGGGCCATGGCGAGCGGCCTGGCGGGGTTCGACGCTGCTGTGGTCATGACGCGCTGGATGTTTCCCTACATCGGCTTCATGTCGCTCGTGGCGCTGGCGGGCGGCGTGCTCAATACCTGGCGCAAGTTCGCGGTGCCGGCCGCTTCGCCGGTCTTGTTGAACCTTTCGCTCATTCTTGCCATCGTGGTGGGCGCGCCGCTGTTCAGGCGCTACGGCATCGAGCCCATCTATGCCCAGTGCGCCGGCGTGCTGGTTGGCGGGGTGCTGCAACTGGCGCTGCAAGTGCCGGCCCTTCGTGCCCTCGGCCTCATGCCGCGCATCGGTGCCAGCTGGACGGCGCTGCGCACCGCCTGGACCGATCCCACTACGCGCAAGGTCATGCGGCTGATGCTGCCCGCGCTGCTGGGGGTGAGCGTGGCGCAGATCTCGCTGCTCATCAATACCCAGATCGCCTCGCACCTTGCCACGGGCAGCGTGACCTGGGTGGTCAACGCCGACCGCCTGATGGAGTTTCCGACCGCCATGCTGGGCGTTGCGCTCGGCGTGGTGCTGATGCCGCAACTGGCCGGCGCGCGCGCCGCCAAGGACGACGAGCGGTACTCGGCCCTGCTCGACTGGGGGCTCCGGCTGGTGGTGCTGCTCTCGGCGCCCTGTGCCATTGCCCTGTTGCTGTTCTCGCAGCCGCTGGTGGCCGTGCTGTTTCACAACGGCGCCTACGGCGACGAGGACGTGAAGCGCACCACGCTGGCGCTCATGGGCTACGGCGTCGGGCTGGTGGGCATCGTGGCCATCAAGGTGCTGGCGCCGGGCTACTACGCCAGGCACGACATGCGCACGCCGGTCATCATTGCCGTCTCGGTGCTGGTGCTGATCCAGGTGCTCAACGTCTTCCTGGTGCCAGTGCTGCAGCACGCCGCGCTCACGCTGACCATCGGCATCGGCGCGGTGGTCAATGCCCTCTGGCTCCTGGCCGGGCTGGTCCGCCGGGGCAGCTACAAGCCCGAACCGGGCTGGGGCAAGTTCATCCTCCAGGTGGCTGCGGGCACGCTGGTGCTGGCGGCCTTGCTCGCCTGGGGCTCGTACTATTTCGACTGGATCGGCCTGCGCGCCCACAGGCTCCAGCGCATCGGTCTGCTGGCGGCGCTCATCGCGGGAGCGGGGCTGCTGTATTTCGCCGTGCTGGCGGCCGTGGGCGTTCGGCTGCGCAGTTTCATGCGCCGGTAGGGCCCCGAGACATTGCCCGGTCGGGGCTTGGGCAACAGGGTTGTTTTCAAATTGTGCAAGCTGAAAACACCGCCTTGACGCTCCCCGAATGCTCCTCTACAAAGACACATGACGTTCAGCTTCCAGGTTCCCACCGCACTCGCGTATTTCGAATCGCTGGTGCAGAGCGACGACCACTTTCCGCTGCTCGAGGCGGCCGCCAGCCTTGCGCAGGACGAATACCCCGACCTGGACGTGCAGCAGGTGCTCGGCGACGTTGACCAGCTGCTGGCCCGCCTGAAGCGCCGGCTGCCGGCCGATGCGGCGCCGCTGGCCCGGCTGCGCGCGCTCAACCAGTTCTTCTTCAACGACCTGAACTTCGGCGGCAACGTCAACGACTACTACGACCCCGACAACAGCTACCTGAACGCCGTCTTGCGCACGCGCCGCGGCATTCCGATCTCGCTGGCGGTGCTGTGGATGGAGCTGGCGCAGGGCCTGGGGCTGCAGGCGCGCGGCGTCGGTTTTCCGGGCCACTTCATGCTCAAGGTCACGCTGCCCAAGGGGCAGGTGGTCATCGACCCCTTCACCGGCAAATCGCTCTCGCGCGAAGAACTGGGCGAGCGGCTCGAGCCGTACAAGCGCAGCAACGGGCTGGTCGGCGACTTCGACGTGCCGCTGGGCCTGTACCTGCAGCCGTCCAGTTCGCGCGAAATCATTGCGCGCATGCTGCGCAACCTGAAGGAAGTGCACCGTGCCCAGGAAGACTGGCAGCGTGCCATCGCCGTGCAAGACCGCCTGATTGCGCTGCTGCCCACCGCCTGGGGCGAATACCGCGACCGCGGCATCGCGCACGCCGAGCAGGGCAACACCGCGGCCGCGGTGCGCGACCTCGAAACCTACCTGGCGCACGCGGAAGACGCGCTCGACGTCGACGCCATTGCCGAGCGCGTAGCCGCATTGCGGCGCGCGGCCAATTGATGGACGCCACGGACGGCGTGGCCGCCGCGCCCGATCTCGGCACGCTGCACGAATTCCACGGTGTGCAGCCGGTGCTGCCGGTGTCCGACGTCACGCGCGCCGCGCGCTGGTTTCGCGACGTGCTGGGCTTCGAGCTCGACTTCATCGCCGGCGAGCCGCCCAGCTATGCGCGGGTCAAGAAGGGCGACCGCAGCTACGGCGATCCGGTCTACCTGCGCCTGTGGCAGTGCAACACGCGCGGCACGCCGCCCTGGCGCGGCGAAATCGTCATCCACGTGGGCAAGGACGTGGACGGCCTGCACGCCGCCTACGTCAAGCGCGGAGTGACGGTGGTGGAGCCCCCGGCCTCCCAGCCCTGGGGCCTGCGCGAATTCGCGATCCGCGAGCCGGATGGACACATCCTGCGCTTCTGCGGCTATTTGCCCTGAGTTTCTGATACAAATAATTACAAATGGATCGACGCGGAGGTGTCGATCCGTCTTTCGCTCGTCCGACGTGTGAACAGGAGCACGTGGTTTTTGCGGCTCCAACCTCATCAAACCTTCAGGAGAAACGACATGCGATTCATGGTTCTGGTCAAGGCCAACAAGGATTCCGAAGCCGGCGTGATGCCCAGCACCGAGGTGCTCACCGCCATGGGCAAGTTCAACGAGGAACTGGTCAAGGCCGGCGTGCTGCTGGCGGGCGAAGGGCTGCATCCATCGTCCAGGGGCGCCCGCGTGCGCTGCGAAGGGCTGAAGCGCACCGTCATCGATGGCCCCTTCGCCGAGACGAAGGAACTGCTCGCGGGTTTCTGGCTGCTCCAGGTCAAGTCGAAGGAAGAAGCCATCGAGTGGATCAAGCGCAGCCCATTCCAGGAGGGCGAGATCGAGATCCGCCAGGTCTTCGAAGCCTCCGATTTCGGCGACTCGATGACGCCCGAACTGCTGGCACAGGAAGACCGCCTGCGCGCGGAGACCGAGGCCCGCGGCAAGGCCGGCAACTGAGCCGGCCGCACACCCAAGGAGACCCACCATGCGATTCATGCTGCTGATGATTCCCCACGGCTATGAAACGGCCGCGCCCGGCACCATTCCCGACGACGTCGATGCGGTGGCGGCCATGATGGCCTACAACGAGTCGATGCAGAAGGCCGGCATCCTGATCAATTGCGACGGCCTGCATCCGCCCTCGATGGGCGCGCGCGTGAGCTTTCCGGGCCGCAAGCCCAAGGTGGTCGATGGTCCTTTTGCCGAAGCCAAGGAAGTGCTCGGCGGCTACTGGATCATCGACGTGCCTTCGCGTGCCGACGCCATCGAATGGGCCACGCGTTGCCCGGGCAGCGAGAACGAGGTCATCGAGGTCCGGCAGATCCAGGAGATTGCCGACTACCCGCCCGAGGTGCAGGCCTTGACCACCGAATTTCCGTCGATGCAGGCGGTCAAGAAAACTTGATCATGGGCGCTGCGCCTCGCGACGAGGCTGCCATCCACCGCAGCATCGAGGCGGTGTGGCGCATCGAGTCCGCGAAGATCATCGCCACTGTGGCGCGGATGGTGCGCGACGTGGGCCTGGCGGAGGAGCTGGCCCAGGACGCGCTGGTTTCCGCCCTCGAGCAATGGCCCGAATCGGGCGTGCCCGACAACCCCGCGGCCTGGCTCACCGCGGTTGCCAAGCGCCGCGCCCTCGACCGTCTGCGGCATGGCCAGCTGGCGGAGCGCAAGGCACCCGAGATCGGCCGCGAGCTCGATGCGCAGCACGAAATGGCGCAAGCCGACTTCGCCGAAGCGGTGGATGCGGCCATCGACGACGACATCGGCGACGACCTGCTGCGGCTGGTGTTCACCGCCTGCCACCCGGTGCTTTCGACCGAGGCGCGCGTGGCGCTCACGCTGCGGCTGATGGGCGGCCTCACGACCGATGAGATCGCCCGTGCCTTCCTTGTGCCCGAAGCCACCGTGGCGCAGCGCATCGTGCGGGCCAAGCGCACGCTTCTCGAAGCGCGCGTGCCCTTCGAGGTGCCGCGCCGGCACGAGCTCGAGGCGCGGCTCGCGTCGGTGCTCGAGGTGCTCTACCTGATCTTCAACGAAGGCTACTCGGCCACCGCCGGCGACGACTGGATGCGCCCCGCGCTGTGCGACGAAGCGATGCGCCTGGGCCGCATCGTGGCCGAGCTGATGCCGGATGCGGCGGAGGTGCACGGCCTCGTGGCGCTGATGGAAATCCAGGCCTCGCGCACGGCCGCGCGCATGGGCCCCTCGGGCGAGCCGGTGCTGCTGCTCGAGCAGAACCGCGCGCGCTGGGACCAGATGCTGATTCGCCGCGGCCTGGCTGGACTGGCGCGCGCGGAAGCGCTGGTCGGCGCTCACGGCCCCTATGCGCTGCAGGCCGCCATTGCCGCCTGCCATGGCCGAGCGCGCACCGCGGAAGAAACCGACTGGCCGCGCATCGCCGCGCTGTACGACGCGTTGGCGGAGCTGTCGCCTTCACCCATCGTCGAACTGAACCGCGCCGTCGCGCTCTCGATGGCCTTCGGCCCGGCCGCAGGGCTCGAAGTGGTGGATGCGCTCGTGGGCGAGCCGGCATTGCAGAACTATCACCTGCTGCCGGCGGTGCGCGGCGACCTTCTGTTCAAGCTCGGCCGCCGTGTCGAGGCGCGCAAGGAATTCGACCGCGCCGCCTCGCTCACGCGCAACACGCGCGAGAAGACATTGCTGCTGGCGCGCGCCCGGGCCTGCACCGTGCCGGAAAGCTGATTCTCGGAGCCTCTGCGGCGCTAGGCTTTCGACAGCGATGTGGAAGCGGATGGCGAGCCGGGCAGCCCGAACTGATGCCATGCGCGCCGCAGCTGCGTGTCCGATCCGAAGCCCGAGATTTCCGCCGCCCGCGTCACGCTCGCACCCGAGGCCAGCGCGAGCTGCGCCGCCGCCAGCCGCAGCCGGCGCAAGTAGGCCAGCGGCGCCACGCCCGCATGCTCGACGAACAGCCGCGTGAGGTGACGCGCCGAGGTGTGGGCCACTTCCGCCATCCGGGGCACGCTCCAGTCGGCTTGCGGCTGCTCGCTGACGGCGTCCTGCACCCGGTGCAGCGCGGCATGCAAATGGTTGCGGTAGGCCAGGAAGGGCGAAAGCTCCGGGTCGTGCGGGCCGCGCCGCTGGGCCACCACCATGGTCTGCGCCACCTGGGCGGCCAGCGGCTCGCCGCACACCTCCGCGATGCGGTGTAGCACCAGGTCGATGCCGGTCGTGACGCCCGCGCTGCTGTAGACCGGCGGATCGATGACGAACACGCGGTTGGCCACCACGTCGCAGCGCGGCTCTACGGCGCGCAGTTCGTCCAGGTGGTGGTGGTGCGTAGTGACACGCCGGCCTGCAAGCGCCCCCGCGTGCGCGGCGAGCAGGGCGCCGGCGCAGACCGTGACCAGTTCGAGATGGCCGCGCTCGAAGCGCTGCCCGCGCAGCCAGTGCAGAAGATCCTGGGTCTCGGCGTTGTCGACGGGGATGGAGTCGCCGGGCAGCCCGACCAGCACGATCCAGGCCGGGCCGTTCCATTGCGCCGGCAACGGCGCGAGATTGGCAAGCGCAACCCCCACGGAACCGATCGACGTGGGGCGCGGGCTTGCGAATTCGATCTCGAAGCGCTCGGGCTGGCCTGCGGCGCGCAGCCGCTGGTTCGCGATGCGCAGCGCCTCGGCGGGGCCGGCCCAGTCGAGCACCAGGCTGCCCGGCAGCAGCACGAACACTACGCGGATGGGTTGCTGCAGGAGGTCCATGCGTAGTCCATCTGGCGCGCGGTGCGTTCGGCCAGCGCGCGGCCAGCCAGCCGTTCGACTAGGTACAGGCTCATGTCGATGCCGGCGCTGATGCCCGCGGAGCTGACGACGCGGCCGCTGTCGATCCAGCGCTCGCCTTCGCGCACGTCGAGCGAGGGAAACTGCTCGCGCAGATCCGCGATGTCTTCCCAGTGGGTGGTGACGGCTTCGCGCGTGACCACGCCGCTTTTCGCGAGTAGGAAGACGCCGGTGCAGACCGAGGCGACCAACTGCGCGCCGGTCGCGCAGTCGGCGATCCAGCGCAGCGTGGCAGGGCTCGCCATCGGCGCATCGACCACACCGCCGGGCACGATCAGCACGTCGGCACCCGGGTTGGTGGCCAGGTCATGGTCGGCCAAGAGGCGCAGGCCGGCTCGGGCCTGCACGGGTTGGCCGTTGTTCGACAGCGCGACGGACGCGACTTCGAACGGGGCTTTCACGCCGGGATTCATCCGCTGGCAGACGCGGCTCGCGGTGGTGAACACCTCGAAGGGGCCCGCGAAATCGAGTGCCTCGACACCGTCGTAAGCCAGGATCCGAACGCGCAAGGTCATGCCGCCATGCTTTCGCCGGTCTTGGCGCCGGCACGTTGCAGCGCCTGCGCCACGCTGCAGACGCTGGCAAAGCGGCCGTCCAGCACGGCGGCAGTGCGTGCCTTGATGTCGGCCGCGGCCAGCGGCCGGCCGTCGGGCTGCACCATGTCGAAAGTCAGCGTGGCGTCGGTCACGTAGTCGACCTCCCAGCCCAGGTCGGAAGCATGGCGCGTGGTGGTTTCGCAGCATTGCTCGGTGCGGATGCCGCTCACGATCAGCCGGCCGATGCCTTGCTGCGTGAGCCAGACGTCGAGGCCGCTGTTGACCAGCGCGCTGTGGCGGTGCTTGGTGAAGGTGGCCGCGGCCTCGAACGATGCCACGCCTTCGATCGGCCGCACGAAGCCCGACTCGATGGCGAACGGGTTGGCCGCCGTTGCGGGGCTGTCGACATGGAAGACGCGCACGATCGGAAGACCGGCGGCTGAGCAGCCTTCGATCAGCGCGTTCTGCGCGGCGAAGTAGGGTTGCGCAATATCCTCGGACCAGTACGGGCGCTGGCGAAACGATTCCTGCGCATCGATCACTATCAGACAGGATTTCATGGGGGTCGGCTCGAAGGGCGGAGTGAATGATGCCGCCTATTCTTCGGAGTTGCCAGCCCGCGGTCCGCGCCAAAGCAGACCAGAATCGATCAAATCAGGACATGAGCGCTAGACGAGCTCGGCAGCCTGCAGCTCTTTCTTGAGGTACGCGTAGAAAAGCGGCGCCGCCACCAGGCCGGCCGGGCCGAAGGCCGCTTCCGCCACGAACATGACGGCCAGCAGTTCCCACACCCGCATCTGCGTGCGGCTACCCACCACCTTGGCGTTGATCACGTACTCGGCCTTGTGGATAAGGATAAGAAAAACAAGGCAGGCGAGTGCCGTGACCGGCGACACCGAGAGCGCCACCAGCGTGATGACCGAATTGCAGACCAGGTTGCCCACGATCGGCACCAGGCCCGCCACGAAGGTCAGCGTGATCAGCGCCGGCGTGTAGGGCAGGTGGGGGCCCCAGAGCGGCATCAGGAACAGCAGGAAGATGGCGGTCAGCAAGGTGTTGAAGGCCGCGATCCAGAACTGCGCGGCAACGATCTGGCGAAAGGCCTCGCCGAAGATGGTGATGCGCCGATACAACTGCGCGGCAAGCGGGCGGCGCTGCAGCGGCGTTGGCGCGATGGCGGCCAGGCCGCCCACGATAAGGCCGACATAGGCGAACAGCAGTCCCCCCAGCCATGCGCGTCCGGCCAGGGCCAGCGAACCGGCCTGCGCCCGCAGGTAGTTGGCCACCACGCGCTGCACTTCGGCCGCGCCTTCGGGCAGGTAGACCGCAATTTCAGGAGGCAGCTTGAGCCGCAGCTCGAGCACCGTGCGCGCCGTGTAGTCGAGCAACTCGCGGTATTGGTCGGGCGCATCGAGGATGTACTCGCGCGCCTGGGACAGGCCCAGCGAAATCAGTGCAATGGGGGCCAGCAGCACCAGCGTGACCGCCAGGACCCGGGCCAGCACGCTGGCACGGACCAGCGGCAGCCTCAGCCGCACCAGGCCATTGCCGATCAGGCGTGCGAACCAGCGCGTGGCCAGAAAACCGATGCACACGCACAAGAGGCCGGGCAGCAGGTGCTCCCACATCACCAGCAGCAGGGCGGCCGGCATCAGGAGGTAGCTGGCCAGCACCACGTTGCGGGAAGCTGGCTTGGGCTTGGTGTCGATGGTGACGAGGGTGGGTTTGGACATCAGGGTCCGGGTGCTGCGCGCGCTTCGGAGGGAAAAATCAGCCGACCACCACGGCGGCACCCGCGCCGCGCTCGGCGATGATGCCGATTTCATACACCGACTCGCCGGCCGCGCGCAGCGTGGCGGCACAGGCGGCGGCTTCGGTCGCCTCGATCACCACCACCATGCCGATGCCGTTGTTGAAGGTGCGGTTCATCTCGATGTCGTCGATGCCCGCCACCTTCTGCAGCCAGGCGAAGAGCTCGGTTTGCGGCCAACTGCCCTTCTTGAGGTGGGCGGCCGTGCCTTCGGGCAGCACGCGCGGAATGTTCTCGAGCAGGCCGCCACCCGTGATGTGGGCCAGCGCCTTGATCGGGTGCTTGGCCAGCGCTTCGAGCACCGGCTTCACGTAGAGGTGGGTGGGCTCCATCACGGCTTCGCGGAAAGGCTTGCCGTCGAGCGTGGCGGGCAGGTCTGCACCCGCGCGCTCGATCACCTTGCGCACCAGGCTGAAGCCGTTGGAATGCACGCCGGCCGAGGCCAGGCCCAGCACCACGTCGCCGGGCTTCACGTTCTGGCCGGTGAGGATCTTCGACTTTTCGACCGCGCCGACCGCAAAGCCCGCCAGGTCGTACTCGCCGGCCGGGTACATGCCCGGCATTTCGGCGGTTTCGCCGCCGATCAGCGCGCAGCCGGAGATTTCGCAGCCGCGTGCGATGCCGCCGATCACGGCCGCGGCCGTGTCCACGTCGAGCTTGCCGCAGGCGAAGTAGTCGAGAAAGAAGAGGGGCTCGGCGCCCTGCACCAGCACGTCGTTGACGCTCATGGCCACCAGGTCGATGCCCACGGCGTCATGCATGTTCCATTCGAAGGCCAGCTTGAGCTTGGTGCCCACGCCGTCGGTGCCGCTCACCAGCACCGGCTCCTTGTAGCGCTTGGGCACCTCGAACAGCGCGCCGAAGCCGCCGATGCCGGCCAGCACTCCTTCGCGTAGGGTCTTCTTGGCGAGGGGCTTGATGCGGTCGACCAGGGCGTCGCCGGCATCGATATCGACACCGGCATCCTTGTAGCTGAGCGGGGTGGGCGTAGGGGAAGTCATGGTCGGACGGTGTCGAGAAAGGAGCGGGAAGGAGACGAAGAGGTAGGGGCGCCGGTAACCGAAGCGGCCGGGCCGATAGAATTCCTCACGATTTTAAGGGCCCTCCGGGCCCCCTCCATGAACCTTCCCGGGATGAAACAGCTCGCGCTCGATATCGGCATTGCGACGGGCCCCAGCTTCGACGCTTTTTTTGCCGGCCCGAACGAGGCGGCGCTGCGGCACCTGCAACTGTGGGTGGGCGGCGCCGGCACATCGGTGCCTCACTCTCCCGTGCCCACCTATCTGTGGGGCGAAAGCGGCAGCGGCAAGAGCCATCTGCTCGAATCGGTGCGTGTCGCACTGCGCGAGCAGGGCGCGAGCGTGGGCTGGCTGCATGCCGGCCTGCTGGAGCCGCCCGAGTTCGACGAGCGCTGGGGCGCCGTGCTGCTCGACGACGTGCACCTGTACACCGCGGTGCAGCAGCACGCGGCCTTCAACTGGTTCGTCAACGCGCAGACCCTGCAGCGCGGCGTGGTGGCGGCGGGTGCGCTGCCGCCGGCCGACCTGCCGCTGCGCGAAGACCTTCGCACCCGGCTGGGCTGGGGCCACGTGTTCCACCTGCAGGTGCTGAGCGAAAGCGAACGCCGCGCGGTGCTGCGGCAGGCGGCCGACGCGCGCGGCGTCATGCTGTCGGACGACGTGCTCGACTACATGCTGCACCGCTTCAGCCGCGACCTGGGCAGCCTCATGGAGCTGCTCACGCAGCTCGATGGCTATGCCCTGCAGACACAGCGAGCGATCACGATCCCGCTGATCCGATCCATGCTCGAAAACGAATAAAGAAGAGCTTCAACCAACAATGATCAAGAAATTCATCGACAAGCTGCTCGGCAAATCCGCCGGCGGCACGCAGGGCAAGAGCCGTTTTGGCAAGCGCCAGGAGGTGCCGGCCGAGGTTCACAAGATCGATCCAGCCCTGGTCGACGAACGCGCGAAGAACGTGGTCACCACGCTCCAGCAAGCCGGCTACGAGGCCTACGTGGTGGGCGGCGCGGTGCGCGACCTGCTGCTGGGCCTGCGTCCGAAAGACTTCGACGTGGCCACCAACGCCACGCCCGAGCAGGTCAAGTCGCTCTTCAGGCGCGCCTTCATCATCGGGCGGCGCTTTCGCATCGTGCACGTGGTGTACGGGCGTGGCCGCGAGCACGAGGTGATCGAAGTCTCGACCTTCCGCGCCTACATGGACAACGCCGCCGCCGAGCAGGTTGCCGGCAACGAGCGCACCAGCAAGGGCGAGCTTGCAAGCATGAAGCACGCGGTGGACGCCAGCGGCCGCGTGCTGCGCGACAACGTCTGGGGCCCGCAGGAAGAAGACGCGGCACGCCGCGACTTCACCGTGAACGCCATGTACTACGACCCGGCCAACCAGATCGTGGTCGACTATCACAATGGCATCAAGGACGCGCAGAAGCTCACGCTGCGCATGATCGGCGACCCGGCCACGCGCTACCGCGAAGACCCGGTGCGCATCATCCGCGCCATCCGTTTCTCGGCCAAGCTCGCGGCCCTGGGTTTCAAGATGGAAACCAAGACCGCCGCGCCGCTGATCGAGTCGAGCAAGCTGCTGGCCGACGTGCCGCAGAGCCGCCTGTTCGACGAGATGCTCAAGCTGCTGCAGACCGGCCATGCCATTGCCACGGTCGAGCAGCTGCGCAAGCTGGACCTGGTCACGGGCATCTATCCGCTGCTCGACGTGGTGGTGGAGCGCGCCGACTCGCCGTTCGTGAAGGCGGCCCTGCAGGACACCGATCGCCGCGTGGGCGAAGGCAAGCCCGTGGCGCCCAGCTTCCTGTTGGCCTGCGTGCTGTGGGCCGACGTGCGCGACGGTTGGGCCCAGCGCATCGAGGGCCGGCATGGCCAGCGCCCGCAGCCGCCGTTCCCGGCCTTGCAGGACGCCATCGACGACGTGTTCAACGCCCGCATCGGCGACGTGTCGGGGCGCGGCAAGCTGGCCGCCGACATGCGCGAGATCTGGATGATGCAGCCGCGCTTCGACAAGCGCACGGGCTCCACGCCCTACAGCCTGGTCGATCAGGCGCGTTTCCGCGCCGCCTTCGACTTCATGCGCCTGCGCGCCGACGTGGGCGAAGTCAGCGAGGCCATTGCCGAGTGGTGGCAAGAGTTCAGCACGGCCGACGATGTGCGCCAGCAAGACCTGCTGGAGCAGGTGCGCGACGAGCAGAAGACCCGCCAGCGCGTGCGCACGCGCGATCCGGTGGCGCCCAAGCCCCGCGGCGAACCGCCAGCGCGCCAGCGCCAGGATGGCCAGGAGCCGGCGCAGCAGGACGACGATGAGCTGGAAACCGAAGCCGCGGGCGTCTCGGCCGATGGCGAGGCCGCGGCGCCGCGCAAGCGCCGGCGTCGCCGGAAGCCCCGCACCGGTGGTGGCGGCGGTGCAGGCGAGGGCGGCGGGAGCGCCGCAGGCGAATGAGCGCGCCCAACCGGCCGAAGGACGGCAAGAGCGGCGGCAGGAGCCAGCCCCCGCCGCGCGGCGGTGCCGCCAAGCCGAAGAGCGGCGCGGCACCGGCACGCCGCGCACCCAGCCGGCCCTCGGGCAAGGTGGCGCCCGGCAGCCCCGCCGCGCGCCGCACGCGCGAGGACTACCCGACTGTGCAGGCCTTCGTCGCCATCGGCGCCAACCTGGGCGACGCACAGGCGGCGGTCAAGGCGGCCATGGATGCCATCGGCACCATCGAACGCACCGTGGTCACGGCACGCTCGTCGCTTTACCGCAGCGCACCGGTCGATGCGGCCGGGCCCGATTTCATCAATGCCGTGGTGGCCGTCCGGACCGGGCTCACGGCCGAGGCGTTCCTGGCCGAGCTGCATCTGCTCGAAGAGCAGGCCGGTCGCGAGCGGCCGTTTCCCAATGCGCCGCGCACGCTCGATCTCGACCTGCTGATGCACGGCAATGCGATCAAGGACACGCCCGCGCTGAGCCTGCCGCATCCCCGCATGCGGGACCGTGCCTTCGTGCTCAAGCCGCTGGCCGAGATCGCGCCCGACAAGGTGCCGCGCGCGGCGATCGCCCGCGTTTCCTCGCAGGTCATCGAGCGAATTCGCGACTGAACCGGGCAGGGGCTGGAGCCGTGCCGGACCGGCCGGCTTCGCTTCGCCCATTACACTTGCGCGGTTTTTCATGATGCTGTCACACATTTGTGGCAGTCGCGAACCCAGGAGAGAGCGCCATGTTCGGCAAGCTGCTGCCCCGCGAGGGGAATTTTTTCGAGATGTTCAACCAGCACGCCGAGCGCATCGTCGAAGCGGCGCGGGCGTTCGAGCAACTCGTGGCCAATTACAGCGACGTGCACCTGCGGGAGCAGTACAACCGCGACGTCGACAATGCCGAGCGTGCGGCCGACCGCGTGACGCATGACGTCAACCGGCTGATCCACAAGACCTTCATCACGCCCATCGACCGCGAGCAGATCCACAAGCTCATCAACACGATGGACGACGTGGCCGACCTGATCCAGGATTCGGCCGAGACCATGGCGCTGTACGACGTGCGCCACATGACCGACGAGATCGTGCGCCTCACGGCCCTGAGCGTGAAGTGCTGCGATCGCCTCAAGGACGCCGTCAAGTTCCTCGGCAAGATCGCCGACCCGGCCGTGGCCGAGGCCACGCTCAAGACCTGCGAGGAAATCGACCGCCTCGAGTCGGACGCCGACCGCGTGATGCGCAGCGCCATGAGCAAGCTGTTCCGCGAGGAGCCCGATGTGCGCGAAGTGATCAAGCTCAAGGCAATCTACGAGTTGCTCGAGACGATCACCGACAAATGCGAGGACGTGGCCAATGTGATCGAGGGCATCGTCCTCGAGAATTCCTGAGCGGGTAGCGATTGATGGCAACGGTTCAGGTCGCCCTGTGGGTGGTGATATTGCTGGTCGCGCTCGCGATCGCCTTCGATTTCATGAACGGCTTCCACGATGCGGCCAACTCGATCGCCACCGTGGTGTCGACCGGCGTGCTCAAGCCGGGGCACGCGGTGCTGTTCGCCGCCTTCTTCAACCTGATCGCGATCTTCATCTTTCACCTGAGCGTGGCGGCCACGGTGGGCAAGGGCATCGCTCAGCCCGGGGTGGTGGATGTGCACGTGGTGTTCGGCGCGCTCATCGGCGCCATCAGCTGGAACCTGGTGACCTGGTACTACGGCATCCCGAGCAGCTCGTCGCACGCGCTGATCGGGGGCATCGTGGGGGCCGTGATCGCGAAGACCGGTACCGGCGGCCTGGTGGCCACCGGCATCTGGAAGACCGTGGCCTTCATTTTCGTTTCGCCGTTTCTCGGTTTTCTGCTGGGCTCGATGATGATGGTGTTGGTGGCCTGGGGTTTCCGGCGCGCCACGCCGTCCCGCGTCGACCGCTGGTTCCGGCGGCTGCAGCTGGCGTCTGCCGGGGCCTACAGCCTCGGCCACGGCGGCAACGACGCGCAGAAGACCATCGGCATCATCTGGATGCTGCTGATCGCCACCGGCTACGCCTCGTCCGGCGACGCGGCGCCGCCGACCTGGGTCATCGTGAGCTGCTATGCCGCGATCGCGCTGGGCACCATGTTCGGCGGCTGGCGCATCGTGAAGACCATGGGCCAGAAGATCACCAAGCTGAAGCCCGTGGGCGGCTTCTGCGCGGAAACGGGCGGCGCGCTCACGTTGTTCCTGGCCACCGGGCTGGGAATTCCCGTCTCGACCACCCACACCATCACCGGCGCCATCGTCGGCGTCGGCTCCGCGCAACGCGCGAGCGCCGTGCGCTGGGGCGTGGCGGGCAACATCGTCTGGGCCTGGATCTTCACGATCCCGGCATCGGCCTTCGTTGCGGCCATTGCCTACTGGCTCAGCCTGCAGATTTTCTGAGGCGCGCGGCCCTCGGGCGCTCAGCAGCTACTGTGAGATCTTCCGGCCTTCCTCGACCTGGTGTTCGAAGTAGCGCTGGAAGCTGAACACGATGCTGGCCATCAGCACCGTGGTGCCGAAGAGGAGTGCCAGCACCACGGCGCCAATGGTGGCCCAGTTCGTGCGGCCCGGGGCGGCGTCCGGCGGCGCACCGGCGTTGAAGCGGGCATTCCACTTCTCGGGCGTCATGAGGCCGTAGATGATGGCCATCAGCGCGCACCCGGCGATGGTGAAGCCCAGGAGCGGAATCAGCACCCAGCTCCAGCCGTCGTCCAGGCCGTACATTCGCGTGCGCTCGATGCCGTAGAGGCCGAGCGCCGTGGGAATGGGCAGCAGCCAGCCGAGCCAGTCGCCCATGCCGCGAAGATAGAAGCGGTGCAGGCCCAGCGGGCCGCCCAGGAAGGAGAGCCAGGCGGCAATGGTCTTGTTTTTCATTCGGGTTTGGTGGTGCTGCCTTCGCCGAGCACCTTTTCCATCAGGACCACGTCGCGCCATTGGCCGAACTTCCAGCCGCAGTCCTTGAGCACGCCCACGTGCGTGAAGCCCTGGCTGCGATGAACGCCCACCGAGCCGGCGTTGGCCGAGTCGCCGATCACTGCGATGAGCTTGCGCACGCCCACCGCCTCTGCGGCCTGCGAGAGGGCTGCGAGCAACTGGCCGCCGAGGCCCCGGCCGCGTGCGGCTTCGGAGATGTAGATCGAGTCTTCGGCCGAAAAGCGGTAGGCCGGGCGTGGCTTGAACCAGTTGCAGTAGGCAAAACCCAACACTTCGCCATTTTCTTCGGCAACGAGGTAGGGCAGGTTCTTGCCGAGCACGTCGGCGCGCCGCGCGGCCATGTCGGCGGCCGAGGGAGGCTCGGTTTCGAAAGTGCCGGTGCCGTTCAGCACGTGATGGGCATAGATGGCCGTGAGGGCCGCGACATCTTCGTCGCGGCTGGGGCGGATGGTGAGGGTCATGCAGGTGGAAATCGAAGCGCGCCAAGCGCTAAATTCGGAGAAAACGCGGGTCGGGCTATAATCGCAGGCTTTTCAGCGTGTCGCTGGCCGGGTGGCCATGTCGCGTGTCTCGACGTTGAAAGAACACTGTGAGCGGGCCTCCTGTTTAGAAAACGGGCTTGCTGCACCACCCAAGGATAAATCATGGTCGTCATTCGACTCTCCCGCGGCGGCTCCAAAGGCCGTCCGTTCTTCAACATCGTCGTGTCGGACAAGCGCGTTCGCCGCGATGGCCGCTTCATCGAGCGCCTGGGTTTCTACAACCCGATCGCCAAGGAAAACGAAGAAAGCATCCGTATTGCCCAGGACCGCCTGGCCTACTGGAAGAGCGTCGGCGCACAAGCTTCGCCCACGGTTCTGCGCCTGATCAAGCAAGCTGCAGCCGCAGCGCCCAAGGCAGCTGCCTAAGCTGTCCGGCACGACGATGCTGCCTACACTCGAAACCGCCGAATTGCCGGCGGATGCGATCGAGGTAGGACGCATCGCCGATGCATGGGGCATCAAGGGCTGGTTCAAGGTCCTGCCCCACAGCGCCCAACCAGAGGCGCTTTTTTCTTCTAAGCGCTGGTTCCTGCAGGCTCCCGGAGCCTCCGCAACCGCAGCTTTCCGGCTCGCGATCCGCGAAGCCAAAGAACATTCCGACTGCATCGTCGCTTCGTCCGAAGAGGTGCCCGACCGCAATGCGGCCGAGGCACTGCGCGGCGCGCGTGTTTTCGTGCCGCGCTCGAGCTTTCCGACCGCGGGTGACGACGAGTATTACTGGGTCGACCTGATCGGCCTTTCGGTGGTCAACCGCGAAGGTGTGGCGCTCGGCACGGTGCGCGAGCTGCTCGCCACCGGCCCGCAGACCACGCTGGTGCTCGCGGCCGAAGAAGACGGCAAGGCCATCGAACGCATGGTGCCCTTCGTCTCTGTCTTCGTCGACAAAGTCGACCTCGCCGGCCGGCTCATCACGGTCGACTGGCAGCCTGAATACTGACCAGGCGCCGCGCGCATGCGCTTCGACGTCCTTACGCTGTTTCCCGAACTGTTCGCGCCTTTCATGGCCAGCGGCGTGACGCGCCGTGCCTATGAGTCGAAGCAGGTCGAGGTCGTGCTCTGGAATCCGCGCGATTTCGCGCAGGGCAATTACAAGCGCGTGGACGACCGGCCCTTCGGAGGCGGTCCCGGCATGGTGATGATGGCCGAGCCGCTCTCGGCCTGCCTCGATGCGGCACTGGCCGCGCGCGGATCGCCGGCGCCGGTCGTGCTGTTTTCTCCCATCGGCGAGGCGCTGCGCCACGAGGCGGTCGAGCGCTGGTCTGCGAGCGAAGGCGCGGTGCTGGTCTGCGGCCGCTATGAAGGCATTGACCAGCGCTTCATCGACACGCGCGTCACGCACCAGATCAGCCTCGGCGACTTCGTTCTCTCCGGCGGTGAGATTCCGGCCATGGCGCTGCTCGATGCCGTGGCCCGGCTGCAGCCCGGTGTGCTGGGCGACGAAGCCAGCCATGTGCAGGACAGCTTCAATCCCTCTCTCGACGGCTTGCTCGACTGCCCGCACTACACGCGGCCCGAGCAATGGAACGGGCAGGGCGTGCCGGCGCCGCTGCTCTCCGGGCATCACGTGCAGATCGAGCGCTG
This sequence comes from Variovorax palleresanus, assembly GCF_051144945.1. Taxonomy (NCBI): domain Bacteria; kingdom Pseudomonadati; phylum Pseudomonadota; class Betaproteobacteria; order Burkholderiales; family Comamonadaceae; genus Variovorax; species Variovorax palleresanus. The sequence goes on from NZ_JBJNVP010000002.1 coordinate 4,132,379, forward strand.
GCGGCGCGACCAGCGGCTGGCCATTACCGCCGCGCGGCGTCCCGACCTGATTGCCGCCGCTCGCGCTGCGGGCCGCCTGAGCAAGGCCGATGAGACGGCGCTGAAAAAAAAGCTATAATCCTCGGTTCCCCGATCCTCTGCCCGGCCGCGCCTGGCTTTGTTGCAGTCCCTTGTTGTGTTCCTTGTCGCCTTCGGCGATCAAGGAGCGACGAAAGAGCAACGAAACCAAAGGCGCCTTTTGTGTAGCGCGAGCACGATCGAATATCAGGAAATCATGAACCTCATCGAAACCCTCGAGCAGGAAGAAATCGCCCGCCTCGGCAAGAAGATCCCCGATTTCATGCCCGGTGACACGGTCATCGTCAGCGTGAGCGTCGTCGAAGGCACCCGCAAGCGCGTGCAGGCCTACGAAGGCGTCGTGATCGCCAAGCGCAATCGCGGCCTCAACAGCGGCTTCACGGTGCGCAAGATCTCCAGCGGCGAAGGCGTGGAGCGTACGTTCCAGACCTACAGCCCGCTGATCGCCGGCATCGAAATCAAGCGCCGCGGCGATGTCCGCCGCGCCAAGCTGTACTACCTGCGCGACCGCAGCGGCCGTTCGGCACGTATCAAGGAAAAGCTGCCGGGCAAGTCGCAGGCTGCCAAGTAAGCTGCTTCCTGCCGTGCAAAAAGCCGCCACTCTGGCGGCTTTTTGCGTTGTGCGCCGCGCACGTTTCTTGCAAAAAGACAGCACGGCTTTTTTACGCTCTACTCCTTCACTGAAACTCCCTCACTTGACCGATTCCGCCGCCCCCATGCCATTTGCTCCCGTCGAACCCGTCAATGCCGTGGTGCCGCCCACGCTGCTGGCGATCGACCCGCGCAAGGCGCCGGTGGTCGGCGGCCCCGACGGCCTGCCCGCCGTCGCACCCGCGCAGTTGACCACCGAGGCGCTGCGCAGCCGCTTTGCCACCCCGCCGGCGTGGATGCCCGAGTTGCGCCGCGAGCCGCGCCTGACCGACCGTGTGCCGGCGCAGGCAGCCGTGCTGGTGCCCATCGTGCAGCGGCCGCAGGGCGCCACCGTGCTGTTGACCGAGCGCACCGCGCACCTGTCCACTCATTCGGGCCAGGTCGCGTTTCCGGGCGGCCGTGTCGACCCCGAGGACGCGAACACCGCGGCGGCCGCGTTGCGCGAAGCCTGGGAAGAAGTGGGCCTGTCCGCCCGGTTCATCGAAGTGCTTGGTAGCCTTCCGACCTACACGACCGTCACTTCGTTCATCGTGACGCCCGTGGTCGCGCTGGTGAAGCCCGACTTCGAGCTCACCATCAATCCCTACGAAGTGGCGCTGGCCTTCGAGGTGCCGCTGGCCTGGCTCATGGACCCGGCCAACCACCGCCGCCATACCGTGCCCGCGCCCGATGGCACCCACCGCGAGTGGTACTCGATGCCCTACCAGGACGGCGCCGAAGAGCGCTTCGTCTGGGGCGCCACCGCGGGCATGCTGCGCAACCTCTATCGCTTTCTCAGCGCCTGACCTCGGGCCGGGCCAAGCCTTCGCAAGCTCTCTCGCTATCATCGAAGGATGAGCTTCTTTGCCATCCTGTGTGCGTTGCTGATCGAGCAGGTGCGGCCGCTCGCCCCCCACAACCCGGTGTACGGCGGCGTGCTGGCGTGGACGCGCTGGACCAGCCGCAACTTCGATGCCGGCAAGCCGCATCACGGATGGGTTGCGTGGGCCCTTGCGGTGTTCGTGCCCACCTTGCTGACGCTGGGCATTCACTGGCTGCTGGTGCTCACGCTGGGGCTTCCGTTCGCCGTGCTCTGGAGCATTGCGGTGCTCTACGTCACCCTCGGCTTCCGGCAGTTCAGCCACCACTTCACGGACATTCGCGATGCGCTCGACGAAGGCGACGAGCCGCTCGCGCGTTCGCTGCTGGCGCACTGGCAGGGTGTCGATGCGGCCGACCTGCCGCGCAGCGAAATCGTCCGCCACGTGATCGAGCATTCGGTGATCGCGGCGCATCGCCACGTGTTCGGCGTGCTGGCGTGGTTCTCGATACTTGCCGCCCTGGGCCTGGGGCCGGCCGGTGCGGCGTTCTATCGCATGAGCGAATTCGTCTCGCGCTACTGGATGCACAAGAACGGCGCCGCAATACAGCCTTCGAGTGTCTCGGTGCAGCGGGCCGCGGAGCGCGCCTGGCACGCGATCGACTGGCTGCCCGCGCGCATCACCGCACTGGGCTTCGCCGTTGTCGGGAGCTTCGAAGAGGCCATCGATTGCTGGCGCAACGACGCGCGGCGCTTTCCGAGCGAGAACGACGGCGTGATCCTCGCGGCAACCTCGGGCGCGGTCAACGTGCGCCTTGGGGGCGGTGCATTGAGCCCGATTCCGGTCACCGATCCGCTGCCGCGCGCGCAGGCCGGCGATTCAGTGGACGACGGCCGCCGGCTCGACAGCGGCAGCACGCCGGGCCGCGAGCCCGAGCCCGGCCACCTGCGCAGCGTGGTCGGCCTGGTCTGGCGCTCGGTCGTGATGTGGATGGTGCTGCTGGCCCTGCTCACGCTGGCCCGGCTGCTCGGCTGAACGACATGACCACCTCGCTACCGGCTTTCTGGAGCCCGCGCATCGGCGCGCTCGAACCCTATGTGCCCGGCGAGCAGCCACGCATCGCCAACCTCGTCAAGCTCAACACCAACGAGAACCCGTACCCGCCGTCGCCGCGCGCCGTCGACGCCATCCAGCAAGCGGCAGCGAGCGGCCTGGAGCGCTATCCCGACCCGACTTCGCTTGCAGTGCGCGAAGCGGTGGCCCGGCGCCACGGCCTGCAAGCCGACCAGGTGTTTGCGGGCAACGGTTCGGACGAGGTGCTGGCGCACGCCTTCTTCGCCTTCTTCCAGCAGGCCGAGCCGTTGCTGATGCCCGACGTGAGCTACAGCTTCTATCGGGTCTATGCGCAGCTCTATGGCATTGCATGCGAACTGTTGCCGGTCGATGAGGGTCTGCGCATCGACGTCGATGCCATGGCGGCCCGTGCCCGCGGCGGCTGTGCCGGCCTGGTGATCGCCAATCCGAACGCACCTACGGGCATCGGGCTGCCGCTTGCGCGCATCGAGCAACTGCTCGCGGCGTGCCCTGGGCGCGTGGTGCTGGTGGACGAGGCGTATGTCGATTTCGGCGGCGAGAGCGCGCTGCCGCTGGTCGGCAAATATCCGAACCTGCTGGTGGTGCAGACCTTGTCCAAGTCGCGCTCGCTGGCCGGCTTGAGAGTCGGCTTTGCCTGCGGCCAGGCGCACCTGATCGATGCGCTGGTGCGCGTCAAGGACAGCTTCAATTCCTATCCGCTCGACCGGCTCGCCACGGCGGGCACGGTGGCGGCCCTCGAGGACGAGGACTGGTTCAAGACCACGCGCGACAAGGTCGTCGATACCCGCGAAGGGCTCAGCCTGCAGCTCGAAGACCTGGGCTTCGAGGTGCTGCCGTCGCACGCCAACTTCGTGTTTGCGCGTCATCCGAAGCGCGATGCGGCTGAACTCGCGGCGCAGCTGCGCGAGCGTGCGGTGCTGGTGCGGCATTTCAAGCAGCCGCGCATTGCGCAGTACCTGCGCATCAGCATCGGCACGCGGGAGCAATGTGGGGCACTGGTGCGGGCGCTCGAATCGATCCTGGGCGTTCAGTAGTTCAGTAGCGGGACTGGCTCAGTTCGGCAAAGAGCTCGCCGTAGATCTTGTAGCGCGACGCGCTGATCGGCCCCGGCCTGGCGGGCGAATCCACGTTCGCGATCACGCCGCATCCGGGCTCGTGCAGATGGGTGCAGTTGTAGAACTTGCAGTCGTTCGCGTGCTCGGCAATGTCGGGCATCAGCTTCGCGAGCTGCATCGGCTGGATGTGGTTGAGCCCGAATTCCTGGAAGCCCGGCGAGTCGATCAGGCCGGTGGTGCGTGCCTCGTCGATCCAGTACCAGGTGGTGCTGGTGGTCGTGTGCTTGCCTGAGTTCAGCGCCTGCGAAATCTCTTGCGTCAGCACGGTCGCGCCCGGCACCAGCAGGTTGGTCAGGGTGCTCTTGCCCGAGCCGGAGGGTCCGAGCACGAGGGTCGACTTGCCGGCAAGCAGCTTCATCAGCGACGCATAGTCTGCTTCGCCCGATGCCTTCAGCGACAGCGGCAGCACGCCGTGATGCATGCGGCGATAGGGCGCCAGCTTGTTCCATGCGCGCCCGAAGGGCTCGACCAGGTCGCTCTTGTTGAGCGCGATGATCGGCGTGATGCGCTCGGCCTCCGCCGCAATCAATGCGCGCGCCAACTGGTGCTCGGAAAACTCCGGCTCGGCCGCGATCAGGATCAGCACGTGGTCAAGGTTGGCCGCAAACGACTTGGTGCGGATCTCGTCCTGTCGATAGAAGAGGTTGCGGCGCGGCAGCACCTCTTCGATGGTGCCCTCGTCCTCCGTGGCCTGCCAGTGCACACGGTCGCCGACCACGGCCTGGCTCTTCTTGCCGCGCGGGTGGCAGATCAGCCGCTCGCCGGTGGGTGTTTCGACGAGGCAATGACGTCCATGGCTGGCAACAACGAGACCGTCGTGTAGCGTCTTCGCAGCAGAGGCGGCGGAGGCAGCGGCGCGGCCCGGCTTAGCCACGGGCGTGATCCGTCATGCGGTGGGGCCCGCAACCAGCGCATCCGCCTGGCGTGCGCATTCGAAGTCGGTGACCGAAAGTCCGCCCACGTCGTGCGTGTTGAAGCGCACGGCGCAGCGGTTGTAGTGCACCGACAAGTCCGGATGATGGTCTTGCGTGTGGGCGATGAAGGCCAGCGCATTCACGAAAGCGATGGTCTCGAAGTAGTTGGCAAAGGTGAAGGTCTTCTCGATGGCGACGTTGGCACCGTCGCCGCTGAGCTTCCATCCGTCGAGCTTGGCGAGGCCGGACACGATCTCGGTGGCGCTCAATGCGTGGCGGGGAGGAATGTTTTTCCAGTCTTTGGGCTTGAACATGCTGCTCATGGTCTCGGCTTCCGGGGCAAGTATTTTTTCAGGCCGCCGCCATGCGCGCGAGGCGCTCGGAGGCCGGAGGGTGGGAATAGTAGAACTTGACGAACACCGGGTCGGGCGTGAGCGTCGACGCGTTGTCCTGGTAGAGCTTGAGCAGCGCCGTCGACAGGTCGGCGCCGCTGGTCTGCGCAATGGCATACGCATCGGCCTCGAACTCGTGCTTGCGCGACAGCCGGGCGGGCAGGGGCGCGACGAAGAAGCCGAACACCGGAACCGCCAGCATGAACAGCAGCAGCGCGAGCGCATTGTTCGGCGCCGTCGCCGTCATGCTGGGCTGCACGCCCAGCCCCGTGTAGAACCAGACCTGGGTCGACACCCAGCCCAGCAGCGCGAAGCCCGCCAGGCTCAGCGCGAACATGGCCACGAGCCGCTTCACGATGTGGCGGTGCTTGAAGTGGCCGAGTTCGTGCGCGAGCACGGCTTCCACTTCGCTTGCGCTGAGCTGGCGCAGCAGCGTGTCGTAGAACACCACGCGCTTGCTCGCACCAAAGCCCGTGAAGTACGCGTTGGCATGGGCGCTGCGGGTGCTGCCGTCCATCACGAACAGGCCCTTGGCGGCAAAGCCGCAGCGCTTCATCAAGGCCGTCACGCGATCCTTGAGGTCGGGATCGTCGAGCGGCTTGAACTTGTTGAACAGCGGCGCAATGAACGTGGGGTAGATCAGCATCCCCAGCAGGTTGAAGCCCATCCACACGGCCCAGGCCCAGAGCCACCACATGGTGCCGGCGGCGCCCATGAGCCAGAGGATCAGCGCCGCGATCGGCAGACCGATTGCCGCGCCGAGCAGCGTCGACTTGAGGGTGTCTGCAAGCCAGAGGCGAAGGGTCATCTTGTTGAAGCCGAAACGCTCTTCGAGCCTGAAGGTCTGCCAGAGCGTGAATGGCAGCTCGAGCAGGCCGCCGATGGCCGCGAACGCCGCCAGCAGGGCCAACTGCTGCACCATGCCGCCGCTGAGCCAGGCCAGCAGCAGCTTGTTGAGCACGTCGAGCCCGCCCAAAAGCGTCCAGCCCAGCAGCAAAGCGGTGCTCCATGCCATCTCGACCAGGCCGAAACGCGCCTTGGCAATGGTGTAGTCGGCTGCCTTCTGGTGCGCGGCGAGGCTGATGGTGTGTTCGAAAGCGGCCGGCACCGCGCCGCGGTGCTGCGCCACGTGGCGCACCTGCCGCGAGGCGAGCCAGAACTTCACGAGCAGGCCCGCGACCAGTGCAGAGGCGAAGGCAATGGTGAAGATGAGCGAATAGGACATGAGCGTCGAGTTTAGCCCTCGGGTCCGGCCGGTGCAGACCTTCGACGACAATCCAGCGATGCCCGAATCCCTTGACCCCACGACCGCCACAGCCACGCCCGTCCTGAAGAAAAGCGACCAGAACCTGGTCTGGCTCGACTGCGAAATGAGCGGCCTCGACCCGGAGAAGGAGCGCCTGCTCGAGATTGCCGTGGTCGTCACCGGCCCCGACCTCACGCCCCGCATCGACGGCCCCGTGCTGGTCATCCACCAGAGCGACGCGGTGCTCGACGCCATGGACGCCTGGAACAAAGGCACGCACGGCCGCAGCGGCCTGATCGACAAGGTGAAGGCTTCCACCCTGGACGAAGCGGCGGCCGAGCAGCAACTGCTGGAATTCATCGCCAAGTACATTCCGCGCAGCGGTTCGCCGATGTGCGGCAACACCATCGGGCAGGACCGGCGCTTCCTGGTCAAGTTCATGCCCAAGCTCGAGGCGTACTTCCACTACCGCAATCTCGACGTCAGCACCTTGAAGGAGCTGGCCAAGCGCTGGAAGCCGGCGGCATACAACGCCTTCAAGAAGCAGCAGGCGCACACCGCGCTGGCCGACGTGCACGAATCCATCGAGGAGCTCGCGCACTACCGTGAAACCTTTCTAAAACTCACGGATTAGGTAAAAACCCCGACCCGTGCCATAATCGAAGGCTTCGCTGATCCGGGTTACCGGTATTTTTGGTTTTTCTGGTCGGCGTCTCTTGCATCTCCCTATCTTGCACACCGCGCCCGATCGCATCCGCTGATCAAAAAGGGCCGCAGCCTCCGGCGTAAGCCAGAAGCTGAATGTCGTTGGATGGTTGATGTTTTTAACCACCAACGGGGCGCCGCCTTCGGCAGCGCTCGCGTTTGAGATTGATATCTACATGACCGACGCTTTTGAAGCGCAGGGCGAGTTCGCGCCTGTGCAATCCACCAACAACAACGAATTCATCGCCGCCGTGGACACCGTGTCCGAGGCACCGATTCTCGAGGCGCTCGACGCAGCAGCCCCCGAAGCGGCCGTGGCCGAAGAGCCCCGCCTGCCCAACGGCTTCGTCAAGCTCGGCCTCGCGCCCGAACTGATCGCCGCCGTGGCCGACCTGGGCTTTACCCAGCCCACCACCGTGCAAGACAAGGTGATCCCGCTCGCCATGGGCGGTGAAGCCGGCCAGGACGGCAAGGCCCGTTTCGTCGACCTGATGGTCTCCAGCCAGACCGGCTCCGGCAAGACCGCGGCCTTCCTGCTGCCCGTGCTGCACACGCTGCTCAAGCGCCAGGCCGAAGCCGAAGCTGAAGCCAAGGCCGAATTCCAGCGCCTGGCCGCCGAAGCCGCTGCCCGCGGCGAAGCCGTGCCGAAGAAGCCGAAGCGCAAGGACCCGACCAATGCGCGTCATTTCAAGGCCGCCACCCCTGGCGCCCTGATCCTGTGCCCGACGCGCGAACTCGCGCAGCAGGTGGCGCACGACGCCATCGAACTGGTTCGCCATTGCCGGGGCCTCCGCGTTGCCAACGTGGTGGGCGGCATGCCCTACCAGTTGCAGATCGCCAAGCTGCAGAACGCCGACCTCGTGGTGGCCACCCCCGGCCGCCTGCTCGACCTGCAGCGCTCGTCGCAGCTCAAGCTCGACCAGGTCAAGTTCCTGGTGGTCGACGAAGCCGACCGCATGCTCGACCTCGGCTTCTCCGACGACCTGGCCGAAGTGAACCAGCTCACCATCGAGCGCCAGCAAACCATGATGTTCAGCGCCACCTTCGCGCCGCGCATCCAGCAGCTGGCCCAGCGCGTCATGCGCGAGCCGCAGCGCATCACCATCGACAGCCCGCAGGAAAAGCACGCCAACATCAAGCAATCGCTGTACTGGGCCGACAACAGCCAGCACAAGCGCAAGCTGCTCGACCACTGGCTGCGCGACACCAGCATCAACCAGGCGATCGTGTTCGCCAGCACGCAAGTCGAATGCGACGGCCTCGCCGGCGATCTGCAGCAAGAAGGCTTCAGCGCCGTGGCGCTGCACGGCGCCCTGAGCCAGGGCCTGCGCAACCGCCGCCTGATGGCGCTGCGCCAGGGCCAGGTGCAGATCCTGGTGGCCACCGACGTTGCCGCCCGCGGCATCGACGTGCCGACCATCACCCACGTCTTCAACTTCGGCCTGCCGATGAAGGCCGAGGACTACACCCACCGCATCGGCCGCACCGGCCGTGCAGGCCGCGACGGCCTGGCCATCACGTTTGCCGAATTCCGCGATCGCCGCAAGATCATGGACATCGAGCAGTACAGCCGCCAGCAGTTCAAGGCCGAAGTGGTCGCCGGCCTCGAGCCGCAACAACGCATGCCGCAATCGCGTCCCCCAATGGGCGAGTACCGCGGTGGCCGTGGTGACAACCAATCGCGCGACCGCAAGTTCGGCAATGGCGGTGCAGGCGGCGGCGGTGGTTACCGCGGCGGCAACAGCGGCGGCTACGCCGGTGCCAGCGGCTTCAACGACCGCAACGCACGCGGTCCGGCCCCGAGCCAAGGTCACCAGGGCCCGCGCGGCTTCCAGGGCGGCAACAACGCCGGCTTCGGCGGCAGCCGCGACGACGGCGGCAACGGTGGTGGCTACGGCCGCAAGCCGGGCTGGGGCGACAGCGCCCCGCGCGGCGGCCATGGTCATGGCGGTGGCCGTGGCGACGGTGGCTTCGCCCCGCGTGAAGGCTTTGCACCCCGCGAAGGCTTCGCACCGCGCGGCAATGGCGCAGGCCATGGCGGCCCGGGCAAGGTGTTCGTGCCCCGCGACGCACAAAAGCGTGCGTTCAAGCCCACGCGCTGATCCATTCCGAAGCGGCCAGCCGGCCGTCTCGCCCCAAAAGAAAGCCCGCGCTTCGCAAGAAGCGCGGGCTTTTTCATTGCGGGTTTCCGAGGGGCTCCCTGCAGCGGATTTTGATTGACACATGAATCGATGAAAAGTAATGTAATAGCGCATTGCTTCCCCGGTCCGCATCGCGGCCGCCGGTTCATCGATATCTGCTTTTCAAATTTCGACCATGAAAATCGCGATTCTTGGGGGTGGCCACGGCGCCTATGCGGCCGCCGCGGACCTGTCCGAAGCCGGCCATGAGGTGCGCCTCTGGCGTCGCGACGCGGCCGCGCTCGAGCCGGTCGTGCAAGCCGGGGCCATCACGCTGAAGGATGCCGATGGCGCGCGCGAGGTGCCGCTTGCGCTGGCCACCGCCGACATCGCCGCGGCGCTGAAGGGTGCAGAACTCATCGTCGTTCCCACGCCCGCCATTGCGCAGCACGACATCGCGCTTGCCATGGCGCCGCACCTGGTCGACGGCCAGGTCGTCTTCCTGCCGCCGGGCACCTTCGGCAGCTACGTGATGGCAAGAACGGTGCGGCAGGCCGGCAACCGCGCCGACGTGGCCTGGGCCGAGACCGGCACCTTGCCGTACCTTGCACGCAAGCACGGCGAGCGCGAAGTGAATGTCACGATCCGCGCCATCCGCCTGCCCACCGGCGTGTACCCGGCCCGCAAGGAGGCCGAAGCCATCGAGGTGATCCGCAGGGCCTACCCGGCCGTGCATGCCTGCGGCAATGCGCTCTCGGGCGCGCTCATGAACGCCGGCCCGGTCATCCACCCGCCTCTGATGGTGATGAACGCCGCCCCGCTGCAGCACTTCGAACGCTGGGACATCCACAACGAAGGCACGCAGCTCGCCGTGCGCGACGTGACCGACCGGCTCGACCGCGAGCGCATCGCGGTGCGCGAGGCCTTCGGGCAGGGCGCGCCGCACTATCCGCTGGCCGACCACTACGACAACGACCGGTGGATGTACGGCGATGCGCACAAGCAGCTCGTCAAGTCGGGCGACTGGCGCGAGAACATCGACCTGCACACGCATCGCTACATCACCGAAGACACCGAGCTCGGCCTCGCGTTCCTGGCCTCGGCCGCGCGCCATGCCGGTGTGGATGCGCCTATTGCGCACGGCTTGCTCGCCATCGTCGGCGGCTTTCTCGGCCGCGAGCTGCGCTACGGTCCGCGCACCTTCGAAAGCCTGGGCCTTGCCGAGCTGAGCGCGGCGCAGCTCGAGCAAAGGCTGCACGATGGCGAATGAGCCATTGCTGCCCCGCTTCGCCGCCGTCGGTGCCGGCCGCATGGGGCGCGGCATCGCGATTGCGTTCGCCTATGCCGGCCACCGCATTTCCCTGGTCGACCTGCGCCAGCGCAGCGACGAAGCCTGGCAACGCCTGCAGGGCGAAGCCAAGGCCGAGATCGAAAACAGCCTCGAGAGCCTGGCGCAGCTCGGCGTGATCGATGCGGCGCAGATCCAGCGCATCGCCGAGCGGGTGAGCTTCGTGAATGCCGAGGCGGCGCCGCAGGCACTGGCCGCCGCCGAGCTGGTGTTCGAAGGCGTGCCCGAGACCATGGAGGCCAAGCGCGAGGCCTTCGAGCAGCTCAACCGCCATTGCCGCGACGACGCCATCCTGACCTCGACCACCAGCAGCATCCTCGTGACGCAGCTCGCGGCGCTGGTGCGATTGCCCGGGCGTTTTCTCAACATGCACTGGCTCAACCCGGCCTACGTGATTCCGGTGGTCGAGCTCAGCTGCCATCCGGGCACCGACACCGCCGTGCTCGCGCGCACCAAGGCGCTGATGGAAGCCATCGGCAAGCTGCCCGTGGTCTGCGGCGCATCGCCGGGCTACATCGTGCCGCGGCTGCAGGCACTGGTGATGAACGAGGCTGCGCGAATGATCGAGGAGGGCGCCGCCACCGCCGAAGAAATCGACAAGGCCACGCGCTATGGCCTGGGCTTGCGCTTCGCCGCGCTCGGCGTGGTCGAGTTCATCGACTTCGGCGGCTGCGACATCCTGCACCATGCGAGCCGCGAGATGTCGGCCTCGATCGACAAGGGCCGTTACACCGCGCCGGCCATCGTCGATCGCATGGTCGAGGAAGGGCGGCTCGGCCTCAAGAGCGGCAGCGGCTTCTACGACTACCAAGGCCGCGACATCGCAGCCTACCGGCGCGACGTGCTCTCGCGCACGCTGGGTGAACTGAAGCACGCCGGGCTGTGGCGCGCGCCCGCCGACGAGACGCGTTCATGACGATCCGCCGCGCCTTTGCCGACCTGTCGGTGGGGCAGGTGCACTACGCGGCGTGCGGCGATGCGGATGCGCCAGCCGTGCTGCTGCTGCATCAGTCGCCGCGCAGCTGGGCCGAGTACCGTGCGGTGCTGCCGCTGCTCGGCGCGCGATACCGGGCCATTGCCATGGACACCGCGGGCTTCGGCGATTCGTCGGACGGCGGCGTGCCGGCCAGCATTGCGCAATGGGCGCGCGTGGCGTGCGAACTGCTCGATGCGCTGAACATCCGGCAGGCCGATGTGGTGGGCCATCACACCGGCGGCGTCGTGGCGATCGAGCTGGCCGCGGCCTTTCCTGATCGCGTGCGCGGCCTCGTGCTGTCGTCCACGCCGTACACCGGCGAAGCCTTCCGCATCGCCAGGGCCCAGAGGCCGCCCATCGACGAGGTGGCGCCAAGCGACGATGGAAGCCATCTGGCCGCACTCTGGCAAAAGCGCCAGGGCTTCTACCCGCCGGGCCGCCCCGATCTGCTCGAGGCCTTCGTGCTCGATGCGTTGAAGGTCGGCCATCGTGTGGAGGAGGGCCATCGCGCCGTCGCGTCCTACCGCATGGAAGAGCGCATCGGCCGCGTGACGCAGCCCGCGCTCGTCATCCGCGCCACCGGCGATCCGTTTGCCGCACCGCATGCCGAGGAGCTGCGGCACCATCTGCCGGATGCGCGCATCGTCGACATCGAAGGCGGCATGGTGCCGTTGCCCGACCAGATGCCCGAAGCCTTTGCGCAAGCGGTGCTCGACTTTCTTTCGGCCTTGCCATGAAAGCCATCCGCATCCACGGCTTCGACGCGGCGCCGGTGCTCGAAGAGGTGCCCGATCCGGTGCGACGGGCCGGCCGCACCATCGTTCGCATGCATGCGGCCACTGTCGGCCATATCGACCGCACCGTTTGGCGCGGCAGCTTTCTGCGCCATCCGCCGCTGCCCTACACGCCGGGCGTGGAGGCCGCGGGCGTCGTCGTCGAGAGCGACCGTTACGCTGCGGGGCAGCGCGTGTGGCTGCGCGGCAGCGGCCTGGGCACGCTGTTCGACGGCACCTGGTGCGAGCAGATCGATGCACCCGATGAAGCGCTTGGCCTCTTGCCCGACGCATTGCCGATGACGCTCGGTGCCGCATTCTTCTCGCCCACCACATCGGCATGGGTGGCACTGCATGAAGTCGCCAGGCTGCAGGCCGGCGAGCAGGTGCTGGTGACAGGCGCGAGCGGCGCCGTGGGCTCGCTCGCCGTGCAACTGGCACGCGAGCTTGGCTGCACCGTGGCGGCGGTCGATCCGGAGGCCGAGGCCCCGGCCATCGCGAGTGCGGACCTGCTGATCGACGCGGTCGGTGGCAGCGTGCTTTCGGCGGCCTTGCCTGCCGTGCGGCCCGGCGGGCGCGCCGTGCTCATCGGCTACACGGCGGGGCCCTCGCTGCAGCTCGACATTGCGCACTTCCTGCAGCGTGACGTCGCGCTGCTGCCGCTCAACATGTTCAGGCGCGAAGCCGCCGGCCGCGCCGCAGCGCCGGAGTTGCTCGCGCGCCTGGCCGATGGCCGCCTGCATCTCGACGTGCGGAGCTTCGCGCTCGCCGATGCCGCCGTGGCGCTCGAATGGATCGCGCAGCGTGGCCATCGCGGCCGCGCGGTGCTGGTTCCCTAGTCTTCTTCCGGCTCCCCGACCGGCACATGCACGTGCAGGTCGATCATCTGCCGCAGGGTCTGCTTCAGCTCTTCGGCGCGCCGCAGGCCAAAGGGCTCGAGCACGCGCCGCTCGTGGTCGCGCGCGAGTTCCATCAGGTGCTCCACCGCCTTCAGCCCCTTGCGCGTGATGCGCACCAGCGTGATGCGGCGATCACTCTCATGGGGCAGCCGCTCGACCTGTCCGCGTGCTTCCATGCGGTCCAGCAAGCGTGTCACGGTCGGCTGCTTGGTCACGGTCACCTGCGCGAGCTGCCCGATGCTGATCGGCTCGCTGCCCGCGAGCGACGCCATCACGCGCCACTCCGACACGGAAAAACCCTGCTGCCGCGCCACCTCGTGGAACTCCGAGGAGATCAGCTGGCTGGCCTGCGCCAGCAGTGCGGGCAGGTAGTCATCGACGAAGCGATGCGGTTCGGGCGGCTGCTCAGCCATGAAGGCACCTCACGGCCACGAGCCTCACGCCAGCCGCGGGCACGCTGCTTGCATGTCTAGGGTAATTCATGATTGTGGATACATTCATTTGTCAACATTATAGGAACCACGGTGCGGCAGCTTGCTCGCATCGTCCCACGAGAGAGAACAAGGACCCACATGGCTGAGCGTTCGTTCGTCGAAGAAGTCAAGAAGCTGCGGCTTTCCGGTGGCGAGGTATTTCGCGGTGAAGGCATTCTGGCGGTCACCAAGGCCCTGCTTGAATCGGGGGTTTCCTATGTGGCCGGCTACCAGGGCGCACCCATCTCGCATTTGATGGATGTGCTGGCCGATGCGCAGGACATTCTTGCGGAGCAGGGCATCCGCTTCGAGAACAGCGCGAGCGAAGCCACCGCGGCCGCCACGCTGGCCGCATCGGTCAACTACCCGCTGCGCGGCGCCGTCACCTTCAAGGCCACCGTGGGCACCAACGTGGCATCCGATGCACTGGCCAACCTCGCCTCCGGTGGCGTGACCGGCGGTGCGCTGATCATCGTGGGCGAAGACTACGGCGAAGGCTCATCGATCATGCAGGAACGCAGCCATGCGTTCGCGATGAAGTCGCAGATCTGGCTGCTCGATCCGCGCCCCAACCTGCCGAGCATCGTCGACGCGGTGAAGCAGGGTTTCGACCTGTCCGAGGCCAGCAACACGCCCGTGATGCTGCAGCTGCGCATCCGCGCCTGCCACGTGCACGGCCACTTCATCGCCGGTGACAACAAGCGCGCCAAGTTCACGCTGAAAGATGCGCTCGAGAACCCGCAGCGCGACGTCGGCCGCATCGTGCTGCCGCCAGCGAGCTTCATTCACGAGCAGGAAAAGGTGAAGGACCGCTGGCCCGCCGCGGTGCGCTTCATCGAGGAGCGCGAGCTCAACGAGTTCTTCTCGGAGGATGCCGACGACATCGGCATCATCGTGCAGGGCGGCAGCTACAACACGCTGCTGCGCGCGCTGGAGCGGCTCGGCCTGGCCGATGTGTACGGCAACACGCAGGTCCCGCTCTATGTGATGAACGTGGCCTACCCCGTCATCGAGAGCGAGGTGATCCGCTTCTGCGAAGGCAAGCGCGCGGTGCTGATCGTGGAAGAAGGGCAGCCCAACTTCGTCGAGCAGAACCTCGCCACCATCCTGCGCCAGGCCGGTTCGGCCACCGCGCTGCACGGCAAGGACATGCTGCCGGTGGCGGGTGAGTACACCGCGTCCGAACTGCTGAAGGGCGCGCGCACCTTCTGCGAGCGCTATGAGCGCCTGGCGCCGCTGCCAGCGCCCGTCGCGCAGCGCAAGGTGATCCCGCTCAAGGAAGTGGCCGCCATCGGCGTCGATGGCGCGCCCGAGCCCGCGCTGCCATCCACGTCGCTCAGCGAAGTGGTGCATGCGCGTCCCCCGGGCTTCTGCACCGGCTGCCCCGAGCGCCCGATCTTCAGCGCCATGAAGCTGGTCGAGCGCGAGCTCGGCGCGCACCACGTCAGCGCCGACATCGGCTGCCACCTGTTCTCCATCCTGCCGCCCTTCAACATCGGCAACACCACCATGGGCTACGGCCTTGGCGGAGCCGGCGCGGCGGCGCTCAATGCGCCGGCGGGCAAACGCGCCATCTCGATGATGGGCGACGGCGGCTTCTGGCACAACGGCCTCACCAGCGGCGTGGCCAACGCGGTCTTCAACAAGAGCGACAACCTCACCATCGTCGTCGACAACAACTACACCTCGGCCACGGGCGGGCAGGACATCCTTTCGTCGAACGCCGTCAACAAGACGCGCAGCACCGGCCACGAGATCGAACGCGCAGTGCGCGGCGTGGGCGTGGAGTGGGTGAAGACGCTGCGCCGCACCTACGACGTGGCCGGCATGCGCGATGCGCTGAAAGACGCGCTCACCACGACGAAAAAAGGCCCCAAGGTCCTGATCGCCCAGTCGGAATGCATGCTCAACAAGCAGCGCCGCGAAAAGCCGCTGGTGCGCAAAGCCATTGCCGACGGCAAGCGCATGGTGCGTGAAAAGTTCGGCGTCGATTCCGACACCTGCACCGGCGACCACTCGTGCATCCGCCTCTCGGGCTGCCCCTCGCTTTCGATCAAGCCCAACCCCGATCCGCTGCGCACCGACCCGGTCGCGACCGTGCTCGACAGCTGCGTGGGTTGCGGCGTGTGCGGCGAGGTCTCGCATGCCGCGGTGCTGTGCCCCTCGTTCTACAAAGCGCAGATCGTCAGCAACCCGAGCCGCTGGGATCGGGTGCGTGACCGGGCGCGCGCCGCCGTCATCGGCTGGCTGCAACGCGGCGAAGCACGCCGCCGCGAAGCCCATGCGTTCTGAAGCGATGATGAACAAGGTTCAACCTATCAAGATCGCGATCCTCGCCATGGGTGGGGAAGGTGGCGGCGTGCTCGCCGACTGGATCGTCGACATGGGCGAGGCCAATGGCTATGTCGCCCAGACCACGTCGGTGCCGGGCGTGGCGCAGCGAACCGGCGCCACCATCTACTACGTCGAGCTGTACCCCGCGTCGCAGGCCAGGGCGGACGGCGGACAGCCCGTGCTGGCACTGATGCCGTTGCCGGGTGACGTCGACGTGGTGCTGGCGTCCGAACTCATGGAAGCGGGCCGCGCGGTGCAGCGCGGTCTGGTCACGGCCGACCGCACCACGCTCATCGCCTCGACGCACCGCGTGTTCTCCATCGCGGAGAAGAGCGCGCTCGGCGATGGCCGCGTTGACAGCGCCCAGCTGCTCGCGCACACCGCAAGAGCCGCCAAGCGTTTCATCCGCTTCGACATGGCGCAGGCGGCCGAGGCTTCGGGCAGCGTGATCAGCGCCGTGCTGTTCGGCGCGCTGGCGGGCTCGGGCGTGCTGCCGTTCAGCCGTGCGCAGTTCGAGGCCACCATCGAGCGCGGCGGCGTGGGCGTCAAACCCAGCCTCAAGGCCTTTGGCGCGGCGTTTGCGCGCGCCCAGGGTGGCGACGATGGCGAGACGCCGCCGGAGGCGGTTGTCGCCATGCCGGCGCCCCAGCCTCGCCACCCCGCGGTGCGCGCGCTGGTCGAACGCGTGCAGCACAGTTTCCCGCTCGCCGCACAAGACTTTCTGCTCGAAGGCGTGCGCCGCCTCATCGACTACCAGGATCCGGCCTACGCCGGCCTGTACCTCGACCGCATGGCCGCCATCGCCACGCTGCCCGGCAGCGGCGATCACCGCCTGCCGCGTGAAACCGCACGCCACCTTGCACTGTGGATGTCCTACGAAGACACCGCCCGCGTCGCCGCGCTCAAGACCCGCGCCACCCGCTTCGAGCGCGTGCGCGGCGAAGCCCGCGTGCAGCCGGGCCAGGTGCTCGCCATCAACGAATACATGCATCCGCGGCTGCAGGAAATCTGCGAGACGCTGCCGGGCGGCATCGGCCGCTGGCTGATGAATTCCACGCTGCCGAAGAAGCTCGTCGAGCGCTTCACGCAGCACGGCCGCGTGATCCAGACCAGTTCGCTTCGCGGCTACCTGATGCTGCGCACCGTGGCGGCGTGCAAGCGCTGGCGCCGCTCCACGATGCGCTATGCGGAAGAAAACCGCCGCATCGAAGAATGGCTGCAGCGCATTGCCGCCACCGCACAGCGCAACCCCGAACTCGCCGTCGAGCTCGCGCAGTGCCAGCGCCTCGTCAAGGGCTACAGCGACACGCACGAGCGCGGCATCCGCAACTACGACACCGTGATGCGCGCCGTCGAGCGCGCGGGTACGGCGCTGGCGCCCGCCACCTTGCGCGAGTTGCGCGATGCCGCGCTTGCCGACGAACACGGCCACAAGCTGCAGGCCGCGCTGGCGCAGCACGCGCTGGCCTGACGAAGAGACACAGATGACCGCCCAACCCGTCACCCTTGAACTGCGCATTGCCGAGGTGCGCGAACTGAATCCGCTGATCCGCATGCTGCGGCTGCGTGCCGAAGACGGCCGCGCGTTGCCCGGCTTCGCGGCCGGGGCCCACATCCGCGTCAAGGTGTCGCTGCCGGGCGGCAAGGCCGACTGGCGTCATTACTCGCTCATCAACTTTGCGACCGAGCGAAATGCCACCAACGCGCCAGCCGAATACGTGATTGCCGTGCGCAAGGAGGCCGAAGGCCGCGGCGGCTCGCGCTTCATGCACGAGCAGCTCAAGCAGGGCGACACGCTCATCATCGAATCGCCCAAGAACGACTTCCCGCTGCACACGGGGCCCGGCGGTTCGGTGCTCGTCGCGGGCGGCATCGGGGTCACGCCGCTGACGAGCATGGCGGCGCGGCGCCGCGCGGAAGGCGCCCCGGTGCGCATGCACTACGCGGGCCGAAGCCGCGACCTGATGGCCTTCCTGCCCGAGCTGCAAGCGCTGCTGGGCGCCGACCTGCGTGTGCATGCGGATGCCGAGGCCGGCGCGCCGCTCGACATCGATGCGCTGCTCGACGACGTGCCCGCCGGCGACCGCCTCTATGTTTGCGGGCCCAAGGTCATGCTCGACGCCGTGCTCGCCCGCACCCAGGCGCGTGGCTGGGAACACGACCGCGTGCACTTCGAGCTCTTTACCGAGCCCGTCGCGGAGGAGGGCGACCAGCCCTTCGAGGTGGAGCTGGCGCAATCGGGCCGGCGCTTCACGGTGCCGGCCGACCAGAGCATCCTCGATTGCCTGATCGACAACGGCTGCGATCCGATGTTCGACTGCAAGCGCGGCGAATGCGGTGTGTGCGCCACGCCCGTGCTCGAAGGCGAGATCGACCACCGCGACTATGTGCTGACCGCACGAGAGAAGGCGGAAGGCAACGTCATGCAGATCTGCATCTCGCGCGCAAAGGGCGCGCGCCTGGTGCTCGACATCTGAAGCAAGGAGCCACGAGAACCATGACCTCGTACCGAGACAATCCCGAAGCGGTCCGCGCGCTGGTCCAGAACGACCGCGTGCATCGCGACCTGTACATCAGCCAGGAACTGTTCGAGCTCGAGCAGGAGCATTTCTTCGCCAACACATGGAACTACGTGGGCCACGAGAGCCAGCTGCCCAAGCCGGGCGACTGGATCAGCAACGAGATTGCCGGCCGCCCGCTGATCGTGGTGCGCCACACCGACGGCAGCGTGCGCGCGATGATGAACCGCTGCGCCCACAAGGGCTCGCGGCTGGTGAACGGGCCCTGCGGCAGCACCGGAAAATTCTTCCGCTGCCCCTACCACGCCTGGACCTTCAAGACCGACGGCTCGCTGCTGGCCATTCCGCTCAAGACCGGCTACGAGAACACGGCGCTGCACGAATGCGAGTCGGCCAAGGGGTTGACCACGCTGAAGCACGTGCGCAGCTACCGCGGCTTCATCTTCGTGAAGATCAACGACGCGGGGCCCGGCTTCGAGGAGTACTTCGGCGATTCGCTGAGCTCCATCGACAACATGGCCGACCGGTCGCCCGAGGGCGAACTCGAGATCGCGGGCGGGTGCCTGCGGTTCATGCACCAGTGCAACTGGAAGATGTTCGTGGAGAACCTCAACGACACCATGCATCCGATGGTGGCGCACGAATCGTCGGCCGGCACCGCCAAGCGCATGTGGGCCGACAAGCCCGAGGACGAGCCCAAGCCCATGGCGGTGGAGCAGTTCGTGCCCTTCATGTCGGACTACAAGTTCTTCGAGGACATGGGCATTCGCACCTACGACCACGGCCACAGCTTCACGGGGGTGCACTTCAGCATCCACAGCAAGTACAAGGCGATTCCCGCGTACGACGACGCCATGAAGGCGCGCTACGGCGAGGAGAAGACGGCGCAGATCCTCGGCATGGCGCGGCACAACACGGTGTATTACCCGAACCTCACCATCAAGGGCGCGATCCAGGCGATCCGCGTGGTGAAGCCGATCTCCGCCGACAAGACGCTGATCGAGAGCTGGACCTTTCGCCTGAAGGGCGCGCCGCCGGAGCTTCTGCAGCGCACCACCATGTACAACCGGCTCATCAACTCGCCGTTCTCGGTGGTGGGGCACGACGACCTGCAGGCGTATCGCGGCATGCAGGCCGGGCTGCACGCGAGCGGCAACGACTGGGTCAGCCTGCACCGCAACTACGAACCTTCGGAGCTGAAGGGCGGCGAGATCACGACTGGCGGCACCAGCGAGCTGCCGATGCGCAACCAATATCGCAGCTGGGTGCAGCGCATGACGGAGACCATGTGATGGCCGGCACCTCGGAAGTCACCCGCCAGGACCTGATCGACTTCGTCGTGAACGAAGTGCACCTGCTCGACACGCGCCGCTACGAGGAGTGGAACGCGCTCTTCACCGACGACGCCTTCTACTGGGTGCCGCTCGTGCCCGACCAGGAAGACGGCATCAACCACACGTCGCATCTTTACGAGGACAAGCTGTTGCGCGACCTGCGCATCGAGCGCCTCAAGAGCCCGCGTGCCTTCTCCCAGCAGCCGGCGAGCCGTTGCCACCACCTGCTTCAGATGCCGGTGGTCGAGCAGTTCGACGCCGAGGGCAATCGTCATGTGGTGCGCACCGAATTCCATTACACCGAATCGCAGGGCGATGAGCTCCAGTTTTACGTCGGCACCTTCTTCCATCACCTCACGGTGCAGGACGGCGCGCTGCGCATGACGCTCAAGCGCGTCAACCTGCTCAACTGCGACGCGGCCTTGCCGGCCGTGCAGCTTTTCATCTAGGGACGCGATGCCACACGTCACCGTCCATCAAGTCTTTTCGGCCACTGCTGCGCGCACGCCGCAGGCCGAGTTTCTGTTCACCGAGTCGGTGACCGCCGCGGCTTACGGCATTCCGGCCGGCGCCATCCGCTGGGGTGAGGCGGCGGCGGAAGTCGAGCGGCTGCGCGCGGCTTATGCGCAGGCCGGGTACGGGCACGGCCATCGCGTCGGCCTGCTGCTGGAGAACCGGCCGGCCTTTCTCTTTCATTGGTTCGCACTCAATGCCCTGGGCGTGAGCGTGGTGCCGATCAATGCCGAGATGCGCTCGGCCGAGTTGACCTACCTGATCGGCCACAGCGAGATCGGCTTGGCCGTGACGCTGCCCGAGCGTGCGAACGACCTGAGCGCAGCGGCGAAACAGGCCGGTGTGCCCTTCGAGACCATGGGGCCCGACGACGCGGTGCCGAAAGCGAAGACCGCCGCACCGCGCGCGCATGAGCCGATTGGCGCCGACACCGAATGCGGCCTGCTCTATACCTCAGGCACCACCGGGCGTCCCAAGGGCTGTATCTTGAGCAACGCCTACTTCCTGCGCGCCGGCGAGTGGTACGCCGCGCTCGACGGCGTGTGCAGCATCCGGCCCGATGCCGAGCGCGTCATCACGCCGCTGCCGCTCAACCACATGAACGCGATGGCGTTTTCCACCATGGTGGTGCTGGTCGCGGGTGGCTGCCTGGTGCAGCTCGATCGCTTCCACCCGAAGACCTGGCTCGCGAGCGCGCGCGAAAGCGGCGCGACCATCGCGCACTACCTTGGCGTGATGCCCGCGATGCTGCTGTCGGCGCCCGCTTCCGCGGCCGACCGGGATCATGCGATCCGCTGGGGCTTCGGTGCTGGCGTGGACCGCAAGAACCACGCACCGTTCGAAGAGCGCTTCGGCTTTCCGCTGGTCGAGGCCTGGGCCATGACCGAGACTGGCGCGGCCGCCTGCATCATGGCCAACCGCGAACCGCGCCTGGTGGGCACCAGCTGCTTCGGGCGGCAGGAAGACTTCGTCGAGATTCGCCTCGTGGCCGAAGACGGCGGCGAGGCCGGCGTCGATGCACCGGGCGAGTTGCTCGTGCGGTCCGCCGGCGACGATCCGAAGCGCTATTTCTTTTCGGGCTATCTCAAGGACGAGGAAGCCACGCGCGAGGCCTGGGCGGACGGATGGTTCCACACCGGCGACCTGGTGCGGCGCGATGCCGAGGGCAACTTCTTCTTCGTCGACCGCAAGAAGAACGTGATCCGCCGCAGCGGCGAGAACATCTCGGCCGTGGAGGTCGAGAGCGTGCTCAACCAGCACCCGGCTGTGAAGACCTCGGCGGTCGCTGCCACGCCCGACGCGGTGCGCGGCGACGAAGTGCTGGCCTGCATCGTGATGCGCGAAGGTGCGGATGCCTCCGCGCGGGAAGCGATCGCCGCCAGCATCGTCGAGCACGCACTTTCGCAGTTGGCCTACTACAAGGCCCCGGGCTACGTGGCTTTTGTCGATGCGCTGCCGCTTACGCCTTCGCAAAAGATCCAGCGTGGCCAGTTGCGCGAGATGGCGCAGACGCTGCCTGGGCAGGGCCATTGCATCGACACCCGTTCGATGAAGAAGAGGCAGGCATGACGAAGCGACGACTCTCCTACGAAGGCGTCGCGGTGGCCGTGCCGGTCACCGTGCCCTACGTGCGCTACTCCACGCGCACCGCGCACTGGTTCATCGGGCAGGCCATCGAGGCGCTGGTGCAGACCAGCGGCGTCGCCAAGGAACAGATCGACGGCCTCTGCCTCAGCAGTTTCTCGCTCGCGCCCGACACGGCCGTGGGCGTGACGCAGCACCTGGGTCTGTCGCCGCGCTGGCTCGACCATGTGCCCACCGGCGGTGCCTCGGGCGTGATGTGCCTGCGCCGCGCCGCGCGGGCCGTGCAGGCGGGCGATGCCGACATCGTGGCCTGCGTTGGTGCCGATACCAACCATGTCGATTCCTTTCGCCAGACGCTCGGCAGCTTCAGCAACTTTGCGCGCGATGCGAGCTACCCCTACGGCTCCGGCGGGCCCAACTCGATCTTCGCCTTCATCACCGCCAACTACATGCGCACCTACGGCGCGAAGCGCGAAGACTTCGGCCGCATTTGCGTGGACCAGCGCACCAATGCGCTCGGTAATCCGAACGCGATGTTCAAGAAGCCCCTGACGCTGGAGGAGTACATGGCCGCACGGCCGATCTCCGACCCGATCCATCTGTTCGACTGCGTGATGCCCTGCGCGGGCGCCGACGCCTTCCTCGTGATGAGCGAGGAGCGGGCGCGCGACCTGGGCTTGGCGCACGTCGTGATCCGCGGCGCCATCGAACGCCACAACGCCTATGCCGAAGACCCGGTGATGGTGCAGGGCGGCTGGCGCAAGGACCGTGACGACCTGTACGCGCAGGCCGGCGTGCAGCCCCAAGCACTCGACTTCGTGCAGACCTACGACGACTACCCCGTCATCGTGATGATGCAGTTCGAGGACCTGGGCTTCTGCGAGAAGGGCGAGGGCTCGGCCTTCGTGCAGTCGCACACCATGACCTTCGACGGGAGCTTTCCGAACAACACGAGCGGCGGGCAGCTGTCCGCAGGGCAGGCGGGCGCGGCGGGCGGCTTCCTCGGCATGGTCGAGGCGATCCGCCAGCTGACCGATCAGGCCGGGCAACGCACCGTACCCGGCGCACAACTGGGCCTCGTCGCCGGCTTCGGCATGGTGACCTACGACCGCTGCCTGTGCACAGGCGCCGTCATCCTCGGGAGATCGGCATGACCATGCCCCTGATGCGCCCCCCGCGCAAGAACCCGGTGCTGCGCACCCGGCAGATGAACCTGCCGCCCGGCGCGCGCGGCCGCGTGGCGCTCGGCCTCACCGCGGCTGCTGCCGAAGGCCGCTTCGAGCTGCAGACCTGCGAGGACTGCGGCACGGTGCAGTACCCGCCGCGCGAGGTTTGCCACAAGTGCCTCTCCGCCGCGCTGCGTTGGCGCGCGCAAAGCGGCGAGGGCGAACTGCTCGGCAGCACCACGCTGCACCACAGCAACGACCTGTTCTTTCGTGAGCGGCTGCCCTGGCGGCTGGGCCTCGTGCATCTGGACGCCGGACCCACGCTCATGGTCCACCTGCACGGCGAGGTTGGCGATGCGCCCCAGCGGGTGCGGGTCGGTGCCCGGCTCGATCGTGCGGGCCAGGCCGTCCTCATTGGTTTTCCGAACGAAGGGAGTGCCCACATGGCCGACGACAAGATGCTCCGTGAAATGACCAGCGACCCCAAGTTCCGCAAGGCGCTGGTGACCGACGGCAAGACCGAGACCGGCCAGGCCATCGTGCGCGCGCTGGTGAAGGCCGGCGCCGACATCGTCTGGGTCGGCCATGCCGAGCCCTGGAAGAAGATGGGCGACGGGCTCGACGACATCTCGGCGCTGCCGCAGGTCACGCTGGTGCCGCTCGACCTGACCAACGGCCGCCAGGTGACCGAGCTCGCGGGCTCGATTGGCGGCAAGGTCGACATCGTGATCAACAACGCCGAGGTGCACCGTACCTTCGGCATCGGCGCGCGCCGTGGCACCGACGTGGCCAAGGCCGAGATGGACATCAACTACTTCGGCCTGCTGCGCCTCGCGCAGGAGTTCGGCCCCGCGCTCAAGGGCCGCTCGGCCGACGGTGCGACGGGCGCGACGGCCTGGGTCAACCTGCTGTCGATCTACGCGCTCAGCAACTTTCCGCCGCACGGCACCTTCAGCGCCTCGAAGGCGGCGGCGCATTCGCTCGCGCAGTGCCTGCGCGCCGAGATGCGGCCGGCCGGCATCCGCGTGATCAACGTGTTCCCGGGCCCCATCGACGACGAATGGAACCAGCACACGCCGCCGCCCAAGCTGGCACCCACCGCACTGGCCAATGCCATCGTCAAGGCGCTGCGCGACGGCGTGGAAGACGTGTACCCCGGCGACGTGGCGCAGGAGTGGCTGGAACGCTGGCGTGACAACCCGAAGGTGCTCGAGCGCGAACTAGCGGCAGGCGGCTGAGAACAGGAGCCACACGATGACGACAACCACTGAACTGATGTCCGCCGCCGAAATCCTCGGCGGCCTGGTGACCGCCATGGCGAGCGGCCGCATCCGCGTGATCGATCTCACGCAGACGCTCACGCCCGAGTTTCCGCAGATCGCATTGCCGCCCGAGATGGGCCAATGCTGGCCCTTCCGGATCGAGGAAGTGTCGAAGTACGACGAGCGCGGCCCCGGCTGGTACTGGAACAACTTCTCCTGCGGCGAACACACGGGCACGCACTTCGACGCACCGATCCACTGGATCTCGGGTCGCGACCTGCCGAACAACTCGGTCGACACGATTCCCGTGCAGCACTTCGTGGCGCCGGCCTGCGTGATCGACTGCTCGGCCGACGTGCAGGCGAACGACGACTACCTGTTGAGCGTGGCCGACATCGAGCGCTACGAAGCCGCGCACGGCCGCATTCCGAAGGGTGCGTGGGTGCTGATGCGCACCGACTGGTCCAAGCGCAGCGACCCGGCGGCCTATCAGAACTTCGACGAGACCGGCCAGCACACGCCCGGCCCGAGCACCGAGGCCGTGCGCTTCCTGGTGGAGCAGCGCGACGTGCTGGGCTTCGGCTCCGAAGCCATCGGTACCGATGCGGGGCAGGGTTATCACCTGCGGCCGCCGTACCCGTGCCATTACTACATGCACGGTGCGGGGCGCTATGGCCTGCAGTGCCTGAGCAACCTCGACCTGCTGCCGCCGTCTGGCGCGGTGCTGATCTGCCCGCCGCTCAAGATCGAGAAGGGCAGCGGCAGCCCGCTGCGCGTGCTGGCACTCGTGGGAGCGTCGCTATGAATCGTTGCCCCGGTATCGGCTTTGGCTCCTTCTCCCGCTTGCGGGAGAAGGCGGGGGATGAGGGCTCGGCATCTTGCGCGCACCCACACCCCAACCCTCTCCCGCGTGCGGGAGAGGGGGCAAGACAGGGAGCGCGCGCATGAACAAGGTAGCAGCCGTCACCGGCGGCAGCGCCGGCATCGGCAAGGCGATCTGCGAAGACCTGCTCGCGCAGGGCTACGAGGTGGTCTCGCTCGCGCGCCGCAAGACCGAGATCGACCATCCGAAGCTGCACGGCATCGAGGTCGACCTGAGCGACCGCGCCGCCACCGGCGAAGCGGTACGCGAACTGGTCGATCGCTTTGCGCCGACCACCATCGTCCACAACGCGGGCGTGATCCGCGCCGCGCTGCTGCCCGAAGTGAAGCTCGACGATCTCGACGCGCTGGTCGACCTGCACCTGGGTTGCGCGATCCAGCTCGTGCAAGGCGCATTGCCTGCGATGCGCGCGCAGCATTTCGGCCGCGTGGTACTGCTGTCGTCGCGCGCCGCGCTCGGCCTGGCCACGCGCACCAGCTATTCCGCCACCAAGGCCGGCATGCTGGGCATGGCGCGCACCTGGGCGCTGGAGCTTGCCGCCGACGGCATCACGGTGAACGTGGTGGCGCCCGGCCCGATTCGGACCGACATGTTCTACGACGTGGTCGAGGCCGGCAGCGAGAAGGAGCGCGCGCTCGCGGCCTCCGTGCCCGTCAAGCGCCTTGGCGAATCGGCCGACGTGGCACGTGCCGTGCGTTTTTTTGCCGATCCGGCCAGCAGCTTCATCACCGGACAGGTCCTCTACGTTTGCGGCGGCACCAGTGTCGGCAGCCTCGCCCTCTAGTCATTCAGCGTTCTTCTCGTTCATCCCTTACTTCTGGAGCATCGCCATGAAAGTCCTGAACCGATTCCGTGCCCTCGCAGGCATTGCTGCCGCCTTTGGTGCGCTGGGCGCCGCGGGCGCGTGGGCCGCCGATCTCAAGGTCGGTTTCATCACCTCGCTGTCGGGGCCGGTGTCGTCGCTCGGCATTCCCTATGAGAAGGGCATGAAGGCGGCCATCGCCTACAAGTCGGAAGTAGGTGGCCGGAAGATCCAGCTGGTGCAGCTCGACGATGCGTCCGATCCGTCCACGGCCGCGCGCAACGCCCGCAAGATGATCGACGAGGACAAGGTCGACGTCATCATCGGCACGGCAGGATCGCCCGGCGCGCTGGCCATTGCCGGCGTGGCGCGCGAAACCAAGACGCCGCTGATCTCGATCGCCAACGCCAACCTTCCGGGTGAAGAGGGCGCCTGGATGGTGACGCTGCCGCAGCCTGCACCATTGATGGTGAGCGCGGTGGTCGATCGCATGAAGAAGTCGGGCGTGAAGACGGTCGGCTACATCGGCTTTTCCGATGCCTGGGGCGACCTGGTGTACGACGCGCTGCAGAAGAGCGCGGAGCCGGCCGGCATCAAGATCGTGTCGAACGAGCGCTATGCGCGCGCAGATTCGTCGGTGACGGGCCAGGTGCTGAAGATCGTCGCACTGCGCCCCGACGCCGTGATCACCGGCACCTCGGGCACGCCCGGTGCGCTGCCTTACCTGGCGCTCGCGGAGCGCGGCTACAAGGGCCAGATCTACGGCATGCATGCGCTCATCAACCCCGACTTCGTGCGCGTGGGCGGAGCCTCGGTCGAAGGGCTGCTCGCACCCACCGGTCCGGTGATCGTGGCTGAGCAGCTGCCGGGAGAGAACCCGATCCGCAAGGTGTCGATGGACTTCCGCGCTGCCTACCAGAAGGCCAATGGCGCGCCGCCCACCGATGCCTTCTCGGCCTACAGCTTCGACGCCTGGCTGCTGTACCTGGACGCCGCGCAGCGTGCGCTTGCCACCAAGGCCGAGCCCGGCACGCCGCAGTTCCGCCTCGCCTTGCGCGACGCCATCGTGAGCACCAAGGAGCTGGTGGGCACGCACAGCGTCTACAACTTCAAGCCAAACGATCGGTATGGGTCGGACGAGCGTTCGCGCGTTGTCGTCAAGCTTGAAAAGGGCCAATGGAAGCTGGTTCCCTGAAATGAAAAAACTTACTCGCATCCTCGGCGCCACCGCCGTGGCACTGGCAGCCGCGCAGGCCGTGGCGGCCGACCTCAAGATCGGCTTCATCAGCTCGCTCTCGGGCCCGGTTGCCGCATTGGGCGTTCCGTACGAAAAGGGCATTCGCGCAGCCATTGCCGAGCATCCGGAGATCGGCGGCCGGAAGGTCCAGCTCATCGTGCTGGACGACGCCTCCGACCCCACCACCGCCGGTCGCAATGCGCGCAAGCTGGTGACGGAGGACAAGGTCGACGTGCTCATCGGCACCTCGGGCGTGCCGGGCGCGATGGCCATTG
Organism: Variovorax palleresanus; assembly: GCF_051144945.1. Classification (NCBI taxonomy): domain Bacteria; kingdom Pseudomonadati; phylum Pseudomonadota; class Betaproteobacteria; order Burkholderiales; family Comamonadaceae; genus Variovorax; species Variovorax palleresanus. The sequence continues at coordinate 4,159,873 of NZ_JBJNVP010000002.1, forward strand.
CCTCGGTGGCGCGCGAACTCAGCACACCGCTGATCTCGCCCACGCCGGTGACCATAGCCGGGCCTGAAGGTGCGTGGACCGTGACGGTGTCGCAGCCGTTCCCGCTCATGGTTGCGGGCGTGGTCGACCGGATGCAGAAGTCCGGCGTGAAGACGGTGGCCTTCATCGGATTCTCGGATGCGCTCGGCGACCTGGCCTATGACTCGCTGGTGAAGAGCGCCGACAAGGCCGGCATCAAAGTGGTGGCGAACGAGCGCTACGCGCGCAGCGATTCGTCGGTGGCCGGGCAGGTGCTGAAGATCGTCGCCACCCGGCCGGACGCGGTGTTTGCCGGCAACTCGGGCACACCGGGCGCGCTGCCCTACATCGCGCTGGCCGAGCGCGGCTACAAGGGCAAGATCTACGGCACACATGGACTCATCAACGCCGACTTCGTGCGCGTGGGCGGCAACTCGATCGAAGGCCTCCAGGTGCCCAGTGGCCCGGTGCTGGTGGCCGACCAACTGCCCGACAGCAACCCGATCAAGAAGGTGTCGATGGGCTTTCGCAACGCCTACCAGAAGGTGAATGGCGCAGCGCCGACCGATGCCTTCTCGTCGTACACCTACGACGCCTACCTGCTGTTGGCCGACGCCGCCTCGCGCACCAAGGGCGAACCGGGCACGCCCCAGTACCGCACCGCGCTGCGCGACGCCATCGTGGCTACGCGCGAGCTGGTGGGCACGCATGGCATCTACACCTTCAAGCCCGACGACCGCTACGGCTCCGACCAGCGCGGCGTGGTGATCGTGCAGATGAACAAGGGCCAGTGGAAGCTGGTGCCCTGAAGACAGCCCGAGCACGCCGATGACCAGCTACCGCCATCATCCCGAACGGATCGCCGCCCTGGTGCAGGACGACCGCGTGCACCGCGACCTGTACCTGAGCGATGAGATCTTCGCGCTCGAACAGGAACATCTGTTCGCGAACACCTGGGTCTACCTCGGCCATGCGAGCCAGGTGCCGGAGCCCGGCGACTTCGTGACGCAGGACATTGCGGGTCGGCCGCTCCTGATGGTGCGGCAGCCCGACGGCGCGGTGCACGTGATGTACAACCGCTGCGCCCACAAGGGTACGCAGCTGGTGACGGACGAGTGCGGCAACACCGGTCGCTTCTTTCGATGCCCGTACCACGCCTGGACCTACAAGCTCGACGGCGCGCCGCTCGGCCTGCCGCTGAAGAACGGTTACGAGGGCACGCAGCTCAAGGCCTGCGAGTCGGGGCAGGGACTTTCGGTGGTCAAGCACGTGAAGGTGTATCGCGACTTCGTGTTCGTGCGGCTGTCCGATTCGGGTCCGTCCTTCGAGGACTACTTCGGCGAAGTGCTGGGCGCCATCGACAACATGGTCGACCGCTCGCCCGAGGGCAAGCTCACTGTCGGTGGCGGCGTGCTTCGCAATATCGTGCACTGCAACTGGAAGATGTACCTCGAGAACATCAACGACACGGTGCATCCGATGTCGACGCACGAGTCGGCCACCAAGGCGGCCGAGGCGCTGTGGGAGGGGCGTGCGCCCACCGATCCCAAGCCGATGGCGATGGAGCAGATGCTGCCCTTCGGTTCGGGCTATGAATTCTTCGACAAGATGGGCGGGCGAGTGTTCGCCAACGGGCACAGCGTGTTGGGCGTGAACTTCAGCATCCATTCCAATTACGCGCAGCTGCCCGAGTACGAGGCTGCGATGCGCGCCGCGCACGGCGAAGAGCGCGCGGCCGAGATCCTGCAGCGCTCGCCGCAGAACTCGGTCTTGTATCCGAGCCTGTCGGTCAAGGGCTCGCCGCAGGCCATTCGCGTGATCCGGCCGCTGGCCGCGAACCGCACACTCATCGAGGCCTGGAGCTTTCGTGCGGCGGGTGCGCCCGTCCTGCTTTTCGAGCGCGCGATGAGCTACAACCGGCTCGTGTTCTCGCCCATGTCGGTGGTCGCGCACGACGACGTGCATCTCTTCGAGAGCATCCAGCAGGGCCTTCGCGCCGGTGGCAACGAATGGGTGAGCCTGCACCGCAACTACGACCCTGCCGAACTCGCGCAAGAGACGATCACCACCAACGGAACCAACGAGCTGCTCATGCGCAACCAGTTCCGCGCCTGGGCGAAGTCGATGGCGGCCGGCATGGAGGCCGCGGCATGAACGGCGACCCGCGCGATTTTGCCGCTCACGAGGCAGCCCTGCTCGACGAGCGGCGCCTCGACGACTGGCTGGCGCTGTTCGCCGAAGACGGTCACTACTGGGTGCCGCTGCTCGGTGCGGCGCAGGCCGATCCGTTCTCGCACAACTCGCTCGCCTATGAAGACCGGTTGCTGCTGCAGCTTCGAGTCGATCGCCTGAAGAACCCGCGTGCGCATTCGCAGCATCCGGCAAGCCACAGCCAGCATGTGCTGCAGCCTTCGCGCATCGAGCACGAATCGGCCGGCGAAGTGCGGTTGCGCACACCCTTCATCTACATCGAGGCGCGCGGCGAAGGGCAGGTTTTGCTGGCCGGCACCGCCCGTCACCACCTCGTGCGCACGCCCGCAGGAGGCTGGGCCATCCGCGAGAAGCGCATCGACCTGCTCGACGCCGGCCGCGCGTTGCCTGCGATCCAGTTGTTCATCTGAGTTTTCCTTTCATCCATCCTTCCTCACTGGAGCTACGACATGAAGAGCCTGATGCAGACCTTGACGCGCGGTGCCCTCGCCGCGGCGCTGACCGCCTGTGGTGTTGCGAGCGCGTTCGCGGCCGACCTGAAGGTCGGCCTGAGCGTGTCGCTGTCGGGGCCCAATTCCTCGCTGGGCGTGCCCTATGCCAAGGGCATGCAGGCCGCGCTCGCCTACAAGCCGGAGATCAACGGCCGCAAGGTGCAGCTCATCGTGCTGGACGACGGCTCCGACCCGACCACCGCCGGGCGCAATGCACGCAAGCTCATCGAGGAAGACAAGGTCGACGTGCTCATGGGCACCTCGGGCGTGCCTGCCGCCATCGCAATGGCCCAGGTGGGCAAGGAGGCCAAGGTGCCGATGATCGGCCTCACGCCCATCCTGCTCGATCCGAACGAGAACCCCTGGGTCATGACGGTGGCCCAGCCCACGCAGCTGATGATCGATGCGGTGGTCGAGCGCATGAAGCGCAACAACGTGAAGACCGTCGGCTACATCGGCTTCACCGACGCATGGGGCGACCTGGTCTACAACGCGCTCATGAAGGCCGCGCCCGAGGCCGGCATCAAGGTGGTGAGCAACGAGCGCTACGCGCGCGCCGACGCCTCGGTGACCGGACAGGTGCTGAAGATCGTGGCGCTGCGGCCCGACGCGGTGATGACCGGCGGTGCCGGCACGCCGGGCGCGCTGCCGTTCCTTGCGCTGCAGGAGCGCGGCTACAAGGGCGGGGTGTACGGCCAGCACGGCTTGATCAACCCGGACTTCGTGCGCGTGGTGAGTGCTTCCGGGCAGAACGCGCTGATGCCCACCGGTCCGGTGATCGTGGCCGAGCAGCTGCCCGACAGCTACCCGACCAAGAAGATCGCGACTGAATTCCGCGCCGCGTTCCAGAAGGTCAACAACGCACCCACCAGCGACGCCTTCTCGGCCTATTCCTTCGACGGCTGGCTGGTGTTTGCGGACGCCGCCTCGCGCGCCATGAAGAAGGCGGAGCCGGGTACGGCGGAGTTCCGCGTCGCATTGCGCGATGCCATCTTCAGCACCAAGGAAGTGGTGGGCACGCACGGCGTGTACAGCTTCAAGCCCGGCAGCCTCTACGGCGTGGACGAACGTGCCCGCGTGATCGTCAAGCTGGACAACGGCCAATGGAAGCTCGCACCTTGAACCGCTTGATGCCAACGACGACGATTCTCCGAGGGGCTTTTCTATGACATGGGACGTGGCGCTGATCCTCGTCACCGATGGCCTTGCCAACGGTGCCGTCTATCTGCTGGCCGGACTCGGGCTGGTCTTGATCTTTTCCGTCACGCGGGTGGTGTTCGTGCCGTTCGGCGACATCGCGGCCTTCGCGGCCCTGTCGCTCGCAGCCTTCGAAACCGGCCGCGTCCCGCCGACCATTGGCATGGTGGCCGTGCTCGCGGCGCTGGCCCTGGCCACGGAAATCGGCAGCCTGCTGCGGCGCGGGGAGGCCAAGCGCATTCCCAAGGCGGTGCTGATGTGGGGCGTGCTGCCCGCCATCCCGTGCCTCCTGGCATGGCTGGCGGCACGGCCCGGTGTGCCGGTGGCGGTGCACATCGCGGTGGCCGTGTTGCTGGTGGTGCCCATTGCGCCGCTGCTCGCGCGGGTGGTTTTCCAGCCGATCGCCGATGCCTCGGTGCTGGTGCTCCTGATCGTGTCGCTGGCGCTGCACTTTCTGCTGTCGGGCCTGGGCCTTCTGTTCTTCGGGCCCGAGGGCTCGCGCACCACGCCGCTCACGAGTGCGGTGTTCACGCTGGGCGACGGCTTCACGGTCAGCGGCCAGGTGGTGCTGATGGTGGGTGCGGCCATCGTGCTGAGCGGGCTCTTCTTCCTGGTGTTCGAGCGCACGGTGGCGGGCAAGGCCTTGCGCGCCACGGCGGTGAACCGCGTCGGCGCGCGGCTGGTCGGCATCCGGCCAGTGCGCACGGCGCTGCTCGCCTACGGCTGCGCCTCGCTGCTGGCCGGGCTCATCGGCGTGTTGATTGCGCCGGTGACCACCATGTATTACGACTCGGGTTTCATCATCGGCCTGAAGGCCTTCGTGGCCGCGATCATCGGCGGGCTCGTGAGCTACCCGATGACGGCCCTGGGTGCGCTGGCGGTCGGCGTGGTCGAGAGCTTTGCCTCGTTCTGGAGCGGCGCGCTGAAAGACGTGATCGTGTTCAGCCTGCTGATACCGGTGCTCATGCTGCGGTCCTTTCTTGCGGCCCATGCCGAAGAGGAAGAAGAGGAGGTGGACCAGTGATCGACAACAACAACAGAAACGGCAAGCGCATGGCCTGGATCGCCGCGGTGGTCGCCGTGCTGGCGCTGGTGCCGGCCGTGGCGGGCAGCTTCACGGTCTCGCTGCTCAACGACATCGGTATCGGCGCACTGGTGGCGCTCGGGCTGGTTCTGCTCACCGGCGTGGGCGGTGCCACGTCGTTCGGCCAGGCCGCCTTCGTGGGCATTGCCGCCTATGCCACGGCATGGCTCACTACCACGCAGGGCATGTCGCCATGGATCGGGCTGCTGTTCGCGCTGCTGCTCACGGGCTTGTCGGCGCTGGCCATCGGCATGCTCACGCTGCGGCTCGGCGGGCACTTTCTGCCGCTCAGCACCATCGCGTGGGGGCTGTCGATTGCGATGCTGTTCGGCAACGTCGATGCGCTCGGGCGGCACACGGGGCTGTCGAACATTCCGGCGTTGCGCATCGCGGGCTGGTCGCTGGCCGATCCGCGCGCGATGTATTACCTGATCTGGGTGGTGGTCGGGCTGGCCTGCCTGTTCAGCCACAACCTGCTGCAGTCGCGGCCGGGCCGCGCGATTCGCGGCTTGCGCGGCGGCGCCACGCTGCTGGCGAGCGTGGGGGCCGATGCCTACCGTGTGCGGCTCACGCTGTTTGTTACGGCCGCGCTCTTCGCGGGGCTGGCGGGCTGGCTCTATGCCCACATGAACCGCTTCGTGAGCCCGTCGCCCTTCGACGTGCGCGCCAGCATTGAATACCTGCTGATGGCGGTGGCCGGCGGGCTCGGGCAGCTGGCGGGCGCGCTGGTGGGTGCGGCCCTGGTGCTGGTGCTGAAGAACGGCCTGCAAGACGTGCTGCCGATGCTCACACAGCGTGCGGGGCAACTGGAGGCCGTGGCGTTCGCAACGCTCTTCATCCTGCTGCTGCACTTTGCGCGTGGCGGACTCATGGGCCTGCTGCGGCGCTGGACGCGCCGGCGTGCCGGTGCACCAGGTGCTTCGCGCTACCAGGCGCCCACGGTCGATCCCCTGCCGCACAGGCAGCTGCCACAGCGCGGCACGCAGGTGCTGTCGGTGAAGGGCGCGGTCAAGCGATTCGGCGGATTGGTGGCGGTCAACGACGTGAGCTTTGAAGTGAACGCGGGCGAGATCGTCGGCCTGATCGGACCCAACGGCGCGGGCAAGTCGACCATGTTCAACCTGCTGACCTGCACGCTGCCGATGAGCGCAGGGCAGGTGCGCTTTCTGGAACACGACATTGCCGGCATGCCGCAGCGGCAGGTGGCGCGGCTGGGCCTGGCGCGCACTTTCCAGCACGTGAAGCTCAGGCCGCACATGAGCCTGCTCGACAACGTGGCGCTGGGCGCGCATTCGCGCACGCGCTCGGGCATCCTCAAGGCGGGCCTCCGGCTCGACCGCACCGAAGAAAAGCAGATCCTGCAGGAAGCGCAGCGCCAGCTCGACCGCATCGGCTTGGGCGACCGCGCGCACGAGTTGGCGGGCAGCCTGCCGCTGGGCACGCAGCGCATCCTGGAAATTGCGCGCGCGCTGGCCGCCGACCCGGTGCTGCTGGTGCTCGACGAGCCCGCGGCTGGCCTTCGCCGCAAGGAAAAGATGGCGCTCGGCGACCTGCTGCGCAAGCTGCGCGAGGAGGGCGTGACCATCCTCATCGTCGAACATGACATGGACTTCGTGATGAAACTGGTGGACCGTCTGGTGGTGATGAACTTCGGCTCCAAGCTCGTGGAAGGCGTGCCCTCGGCCGTGCGTGCCGACGAGCGCGTGCAGGCGGCTTACCTCGGGAGCGTCGTATGAGCGCCGCACGGCCGCCCGAAGGCGCGGGCCCCCTTGAGGGGGTGGGCGTCGTACACGAAGTGACAAGCCTGGGGGTGATGCAATGACCGCAATGCTGGAGATCGGCGACCTGCACGTGTCCTATGGGCAGGTCGAGGCGGTGCGCGGGGTTTCGCTCGAGCTGCAGCCGGGCCAGATCATCTCGGTGATCGGCCCCAACGGCGCGGGCAAGACCACGCTGCTTGCGGCCGCGATGGGCCTGCTGCCCTGCAAGGGCACGCTCCGCTTCGAGGGCGAAGACCTGCAGGGGCTCGACGTGGAGGCGCGCGTGGAGCGCGGCCTGTGCCTCGTGCCCGAAAAGCGCGAGCTGTTCGGCGAGCTCACGGTGCTCGACAACCTGCAGCTCGGCGCCTATGCCAAGCGGCTGCGCAGCGATGCGATGAAGCGGCAGCTGCAGTCGGTGTACGACCGCTTTCCGCGCCTGGCCGAACGCCGCTCGCAGCGCGCCGACACGCTCTCGGGCGGCGAGCGGCAGATGCTTGCTGTGGGCCGGGCACTCATGTCCGCGCCGCGCCTGTTGATGCTCGACGAACCGAGCCTCGGCCTGGCGCCGCTCATCGTGCGCGACATTCTTTCCATCGTCCGCAAGCTGCGCGAAGACGGCGTCTCGATCCTGCTGGTGGAGCAGAACGCGCGTGCCGCGCTCGAAACGTCGGACCACGGCTACGTGCTCGAAACCGGCGAGATCGCGCTCTCGAGTGCTTCAGCCGAACTCGCGAGCGATCCACGGGTGCAGGCCACCTATCTCGGCGGAGGCACGCACGATGACGAATGACCCGCGCGCGGTGCCGGCCGCTCAGCGCACGTTGCCCGACATGCTGCGCCGACAGGCGGCGCTGTTCGGCTCGCGTCCGCTGCTGCGCATCGCGGGCCGCCAATGGTCGCATTCCGATGCGGCCGAAGCGGCGGGCGTTCGAGCGGCCGTGCTGGCGCAAGCAGGCGTCGCGCAAGGCGACCGCGTCGCCGTGATGTGCGGCAATCGCATCGAGTTTCTCGAAACCTTTCTGGGAGCCGGCTGGCTCGGCGCTTCCACGGTGCCGGTCAACACCGCCTCCATGGGGCCTCAGATCGGGTACTTCCTGGCACACAGCGAGGCAAAGCTGCTGGTCATCGAGGCCGGCTTTCTGGACCGCCTGCAGACCGCGAACCTGGCGCAGGCGAAGCTCGAAGAAATCTGGGTCGTCGGCGATGCGCCGGCGGCCGGCGGTGCCGCATGGCAGCCGCCGGCCGGCGTGCGGATTCGGGCCTATCCACCGGGCGGGATGCCCGCTATTCCGCCCGCCAATGTGCAGCCCGGCGATTCGCTGGCCATCCTGTATACCTCTGGCACCACCGGCCCGGCCAAGGGCGTGATCTGCCCGCACGCGCAGTATTTCTGGTGGGGCGTGAACAGCGCGGAGGTGCTTGGCGTGGGCGCGGACGACGTGCTGTGCACGACCTTGCCGCTCTTTCACATCAATGCGCTCAACACCTTTGCGCAGGCGGCGCTCACGGGTTCCGAGGTCGTCTTCGAAACGCGTTTCTCGGCGTCGGGCTTCTGGCCTTCGATGCGTGCGAACGGCGCCACCGTGGTCTACCTGCTGGGCGCCATGGTTCCGATACTGCTTGCGCAGCCCGCGGGCGATGCAGAACGCCATCACCGCGTGCGCACCGGGCTCGGCCCCGGCGTGCCCGAGGCCGCGGGCAAGATTTTTTTCGAACGCACTGGTGTGCGCCTGCTCGAAGGTTATGGTTCCACAGAAACCAACTTTGCCATTGCCACCGCGCCTGATTCCCCGCGCGGCGGCGTGATGGGCTGGCTTCGGCCCGGCTTTCAGGCGCGCGTGGCCGACGAAAGCGATGTGGAACTGCCCGCCGGAGAGGCCGGCGAACTGCTGCTGCGCGCCGACGAGCCGCACGCCTTCGCGAGCGGCTACTTCAACATGCCCGAGAAAACGGTCGAGGCCTGGCGCAACCTCTGGTTCCACACCGGCGACCGCGTGGTGCGCGATGCCGACGGGGCCTTTCGGTTTGTCGACCGCATCAAGGACGCGATCCGCAGGCGCGGCGAAAACATCTCGTCGTTCGAGGTCGAGCAGGTGCTGCTGAGCCACTCCTCGGTCGCCTCCTGCGCCGTGTACCCGGTGCAATCCGAACTGGCCGAAGACGAGGTGATGGCTGCGCTGGTGCCGCGCGACGGGGAGCGCATCGACCCCGGCGAACTGGTTCGCTTCTGCGAGAGCCGGCTGCCTTACTTCGCGGTGCCCCGCTACATCGACGTGCTGCAAGACCTGCCGCGCACCGAGAACGGCAAGGTGCAGAAGTTCAAGCTGCGCGAGCGCGGCGTCAGTGCACAGACCTGGGACGGGCGGCCTTCCGCTCGCGCCCCCGCCAAGACGGCATGAATTCCGCGCCGCCACCGCTTCAAGGCCAGGCCGCCTTCGTTACTGGAGCGGGGCAGGGCCTGGGGGCAGCCATTGCGCGCGGCCTTGCCGAAGCGGGTGCGCGCGTGGTGCTTGCGGACATCGACGCGGACAACGCCGAGTCGGCTGCCGCGAGCTTGCGCAACGCGGGCGCCGACTGCATCGCCATGAAGCTCGACGTGCGCAGCGAAGCCGATTTTTCTCGCTGCTTCGATGCGGCGACGGCTCGTTATGGCGCCATCGACGTGCTGGTCAACAATGCGGCGCGCACGCCCTTCAGCTCCATCTGGGACATCACGCAGGGCGAATGGGACGACGTGCTGGCCGTCAACTTGCGGGGCAGCTTCTTCGGCTGCCGCATTGCCGGCCGGCACATGCGCCAGCGCGGGTCCGGGCGCATCGTCAACCTGGCGTCGATGGCCGGCCAGCAAGCCAGTGCCACCACCGGCGCGCACTATGCGGCCAGCAAGGCGGCGCTGCTTGCCCTGACGCGTAGCTTTGCGCAAGAACTCGCACCGCATGGCGTCACGGTGAATGCGTTGGCCCCGGCGGCGGTTGAAACCCCAGCCCTCGACACGCTGGCCCCCGCACGGCAGCAGGCGCTGAAAGCTGGCATTCCGCTGGGCCGTTTCGGCCGCCCGGAAGAAGTGGCAGCCGCCGTGGTCTACCTGGCATCGCCAGCAGCGGCCTTCATGACCGGTGCAACGCTGGATCTCAACGGCGGCCGCTTCATGCGCTGAACAGGCGATGAGCCGGCCACACGCGCTAAAATCGTTCAGAACTAAATAATTCAGGTATGCACGCAAATTCATTGATTGGCCGCCACGCTCTCGTTACTGGCGCCGCGCGCGGCATTGGCGCCGAAATTGCCCGCACACTGGCTGCGGAGGGCGCAACGCTGACCTTGCTCGGGCGCGACCCCGATGCGCTCCAACGCGTGGCCGCCACGCTCGCGGGCCAGGGCCACGGCGTTGCTTCTGCCGACGTGGCCGATCCACAAGCTGTGCAGTCGGCCTTTGCGCTGGCGCGCGCCGAGCGAGGCCCGGTCGCCATCCTCGTCAACAACGCCGGGGCTGCCGAGAGCGCGCCGCTTCTCAAGACCTCGGTCGAGCTCTGGCAGCGCATGCTGTCGGTGAACCTGACCGGCAGTTTCCTGTGCGCGCAGGCGGCGCTGCCCGACATGCTCGAAGCCGGCTGGGGCCGGATCGTCAACATTGCCAGCACCGCGGGCCAGAAGGGCTATGCCTACGTCGCGGCCTATTCGGCGGCCAAGCATGGCGTGATCGGGCTCACGCGATCGCTCGCGCTCGAAGTGGCGCGTAAGGGCATCACCGTGAACGCGGTGTGCCCAGGCTACACCGATACCGACATCCTGCGGGCAAGCGTCGCCAACGTGGTGGGCAAGACCGGGCGCAGCGAGGTCGACGCGCTGGCCGAGTTCTCCAGCGTCAATCCGCAGCGGCGCATCGTGCAGCCTGCCGAGGTGGCCGACGCGGTGCGCTGGCTCTGCGGCAACGGCGCTGCATCCGTCACCGGGCAGTCGGTCTCGGTGTCGGGCGGGGAGGTGATGTGATGCGCAACGATGCCTCGCACGCCGCACTCAGCGATGCAGAAGAACTTGGCCACGAGGCCCGGGCGGGCCGCGAAGACCACGCCATGCTCAGGCTCTGGCTGCGCATGCTCGCCAGCACCACGCAGATCGAAGCCGAGATCCGGCGCCGGCTGCGCGAGCGCTTCGGCATCTCGCTGGCACGCTTCGACTACATGGCCCAGCTCTACCGCTATGAAGAAGGCCTCAAGATGCGCGTGCTGTCGCGCTACCTGATGGTGACCGGCGGCAACGTCACGGGCCTGACCGACGAACTGGAGCGCGACGGCCTGGTGGCGCGCGCGCACAGCCCCGACGACCGCCGCTCGTGGATCGTGAGCCTGACGCCCAAGGGCCGCGCGAGCTTCGAGACCATGGCCAAGGAACACGAGCAGTGGATTCTCGAAATGTTCTCGGGCCTCGACATGAAGACCGTCAAGCAGATGCACACGCAGCTCGGCCAGCTGCGCGTGCACGTGATGCGCAGCGAGCCTTCGGGCGAGGAGGGCTGACGATGACGAGCGCAGCAGCAGAAGCCGAGGCGCAAGAAGAAGCCCCCATGGCCGAGTTCCAGCGACCGCGGATGATCCGTTTTTCGGACTGCGACCCTGCGGGCATCGTCTTCTATCCGCAGTACTTCGTCATGCTCAACGGCCTGGTGGAAGACTGGGTGAGCGAGGGGTTGGGCATTGACTACCACGCGCTCATCAGCGAGCGGCGCATCGGATTGCCGACGGTGCGACTCGAGGCCGATTTTCGCGCCGTGAGCCGCATGGGCGACAAGGTTACGCTCGGCCTCTCGGTGGAGCGGCTGGGCTCGCGCTCCATGACGCTCGTGCTGCGCTGCTTCGACCCCGCCAGCGGCGAACTGCGCATGCAGGTGAAGCAGGTGCTCGTGACCACCTCGCTCGAAAGCCACCGGGCCGTCGAAATCCCGCAGGATATGCGCACGGCCATCTTGCGCGGGGCGCCGTCACTCGCTTGAATGCATGGTGCTGGCTTCCGTTGCGCAGTGCCTCGGCGGTGCGCCGGCGGGCAGACGGAGCGTGCGAGAGCTTTCGCTTGCGCTATCGGACATGGGCCTTGAATATCTCGACTTGGACTGGCGCGCGAGGAGCCGAGGACTGGTAGTACCTCAACCATCGATACAGATATGAAAGAGTCCCGGATGGACAAGCAAACAATCATCGAAAGCCTGGAGCGGGCTTTGGAAAGCTGGATCCGCCATGCTGTCGCTGCCCAACTGTGGCAGGTTCAGCAGCAAGGCGGTTTGGGTGCGTCCATCGTGGTGGAGGAAGACCTCGTGCACATCCGCGTCGAACTCGGCGGTCCACGCAACCCGCTGTCGGAGTTGGGCCAAACCGATGGACGCTTGCCCGTAACGGAGGCCTTTCTCGGCCGCGGAGTCGCATCTTGGGGCACCCCACCTCCACAGGGAGAAGACGAGGCGCGCGAGGCATGGTTCTTGTCGAGCGAGCTCGCCCAAGAGCACGCGCGGCAATACCTGCTGGCGGAGGTGAGAGAAAAGCGGGACGTCCTGTCGCGGTTTGTCGAGGGCTGGTTGACCGGTGAGTCGTAGCCGTTGAGCCAATAAAAAAGCCCGCTACCGATGAGGTAGCAGGCTTTTCAGCGTTTCCGCGATGTTGGTTGGTGGGCCCTGAGTGACTCGAACACTCGACCTACGGATTAAGAGTCCGCTGCTCTACCAACTGAGCTAAGAGCCCTTGCACTGGAAAACGTTTTGCGTTTTTTGGCAAGACCGCAAGTATAGCGTAAAAATTCCTGGGTTCAACGATTTTGTGCGGGGCGGCGTTAGCATTGGCCATCATCCGACGGGTCCCGGGGGGCCCTCCACCAGGAGAATCTTTCATGACAGATACAACCACCATGCCTCATGTTGTGATCACGGGGGCCGCGGGCGCGCTGGGGCGCGCAGTGGCGCAGCACTTTCTGGAGCAGGGCGCACGCCTTGCGCTGGTCGACCACCATGCGGATCGCCTGTCCGAGGTCTTTCCGGGTCTGGACAATTCGCAGCACCTGCTGCTGGCGGGCGACGTGACCTCGGCGTCGGACATGTCGGAGCTCGCGGGCCAGGCACTCAAGGCTTTCGGCCGCATCGATGCGCTGGTCCACATTGCGGGCGGCTTCGAGATGGGCGAGGCAACCCATGCGCTCACGCGGGCCAGCTGGGACCGCATGATGAATCTCAACGCCTGGTCTTTCGTGGCGGTTACACAAGCGGTGCTGCCTTCGATGATCGAGCACGGCACCGGCCGCATCGTGGCGGTCACGGCCAAGGTGGCGGCGCGCGGCCTGCCGGCCATGGCGGCGTATATCGCATCGAAGAGCGCGTTGCAGCGCCTGGTGGAAGCCATGGCGGCCGAGGCGGCGCCGCATGGCGTGGCCGTCAACAGCGTGGCCCCCAGCGTGCTCGACACGCCAGCCAACCGGCAGGCCATGCCCGACGCGAATCCCGCGGAATGGGTGTCGACGGCGGTCGCGGCGCAGACCATCGGCTTTCTTGCATCGCCCGCAGCGGCGGCGCTGCATGGCCAGCATCTGACGCTCGACACCTGAGCCCAGATCGCTACCAGCAAGCTGGCTCGATAGATCAGTAGCTACACAGGGCCCTGGCGCAACGCCAGGGCCCTTTTTTGTCCTCTTCCGCCGCAATGGCGCGCCGACTCTGGGGCAGGCGCTTTGTCATGGATGCGGCCAGGGTGGGCGGGGCGCTTGTCTCGCTTCAGAAGGGGCGCACCGCTCATGTGCCCAGGCGGCGCAATTTCTACAGTGACCCCACGGCGAAACGTTTGAGCCCGATGAGGGCAACAAGCAGCGCCGGCCGACCACATCACTGGGGACACGCATGGAACCGCACTACTTGCCGCCAAGAAATTTCATGAACCTGCTGCGGGAAGACGCTGGCATGTCGTTCATGGAATTCGCGTTGCTCGGTTCCCTCGTGGTGTTCGTGAGTTTGTTGCTGCTGCTTGCAGCACGGCGCGGCGCCTGAATGCGCAACAGCAGATCAATAACAACGCCATACGGAGCTGTCCATGCGTGAATTCGATGCCTTCCTCGAGCTGCTGGCGATGCTGGCAACGGATTTCCGCATGGTTGCGCTGCTTGTCCTGCTGGTGACGGCCGCGGTCAGCGACTTGCGCACCTATCGCATTCCCAACTGGCTGACGTTCGGCGGCATGGTCTTCGCGGTGATCTACGGAACCTTCGCGGCGCGCACGCCGCTGGTGGGCGCGACGCAGGCACTGGGGGGGCTGGGAACAGGCCTTTTGATCATGCTGCCGCTCTATGCGCTGGGAATCATGGGCGCGGGCGACGTCAAGCTGATGGCGATGGTCGGCGCCTTTGTCGGCCCCTATCAAACGCTGTGGGCCATTCTCCTCACCTGCATTGCGGGCGGTGCGGCCGCGCTGATTGTTGCCATGCACCGGCGCCGCCTCGGCCACATGCTGGCCAACGTGAAGGACACCGTGAACGGCATGGCGATGTCGGGCATTGCGGGCCTGCGGCCCAACGGAACCATCGACATGCAGCAATCCGTCGGAAAGCTGCCTTACGGAATCTGCATTTGCGTGGGGACGGTTGCACAGGTCCTGGCGCATCAACTGGGCTACGTGTAGTCCGCCACTTTCATTCCACCGCACTCGGAGATTCGCATGAAAAACATCAAGGCACTCGGGCTGCTGCTGCTGGCCCTCCTCACTGGTCTGGCCGCCGCAGTCTACGCGGCGGGATGGGTCTCACGACAAGGGGGAATCGCTTCCAACAAGGTGGTAGTGGCCGCGGTCGACATCGAGTTGGGCAGCAGGGTCAACCCGCAGATGCTGTCGCTGGTCGACTGGCCGAGCGGCTCGCTGCCGGCGGGGTCGTTCAAGGACGCCAAGGCGCTCGAAGACCGGGTGGTCAAGGTCGGGGTGCTGCGCGGCGAAGCCATTCTGGAGGGCAAGCTCGCGCCTGTCGGCACCAAGGGCGGCCTCTCCGCCGTCATTGCCAGCGGCAAGCGCGCCATGACCGTGCGGGTGAACGACGTGGTGGGCGTGGCGGGCTTTGCACTGCCGGGCAACTACGTCGATGTGATGGTCAACGCCCAGCAGGACAAGAACCGTGGCGAGGAGAACCGCCAGATCAGCAAGACAGTGCTTGAAAAGGTGCTGGTGCTGGCGGTGGCGCAAGAGGCCAACCGCGACGAGACAAAACCGAAGGTGGTCAGCGCCGTGACGCTGGAGCTGTCGCTCGAAGACTCCGAAAAGCTCGACCTGGCACGCAGCGTGGGAACCCTCTCGCTGGTGCTTCGCAACCAGATGGACAAGACCACGGTCGCCACCGCCGGTATTACCAAGGGCCAGTTGTTCGGCGAGAAGGAAATCCTGCCGATCTCCACCACCGTGGCAGCGCGGCCGGCCCCCGCGCGAGTGCCGCGGGCCGCCCCAGTGGCGCTGCGGCAACCCGAGTGCGTGGAAGTGATCCAGCACGCAGCCCGCTCGCTCACCTGCTTCTGATCTCAATCCCGCCAGGAGGAACCACAAGTGCAACATCTCTCTTCTTCATCCGCCTGGCTGCTGGCGGCGCTCACGACCTTGGCAGCGCCGGGGTTTGCAGCGGAGCCTGCAGCCCCGGCTCCGACCCTGACCCCGGTCGCCGCGCCATCGGCACCCGCGCCAGCCGCCGCACCCGCCATGCGCCGATGCACGGCCATCATCCCGGACGACCAGCCGACCTACGCCGTGCTCGGCAAGTCGGTGGTGATTCCGCTCAAGGCGCGTGTTGCACGCATCGTGGTCAGCGGTCAGCCGCCAAGCGGTGCGCCAGCGGCCGCACCGGCCGCTGCAGGCGCTCCGGCACAGGCGCCCGCCGCGATGCGAAATGCAGGTGAAGGCGTTGCGGATGTCGACGTCATGCTGCTCAGCCCCACCGATCTTTTCTTCCGCGGCCGCCAGGCCGGCTCGATGAACGTGGTGCTGCAGAACGCCGAAGGCACCTGCTACATCAAGGACGTCATCGTCACGATTGATCCGGGCGCGCTGCAGTCCAAGCTGGCCGAGCTGATGCCCGAAGAGAGCCGGATCCGCGTGCGCAGCGCGGAAAGATCCATTGTCCTCACGGGTGAGGTGAGCGACGCGCTCAAGCTCGACGACGTGATGAGTCTTGCGCAGGCCTACGGTGCCGATGGCAAGAAGGTGGTGAACCTGCTGCGCATCTCCACGCCGCAGCAAGTGATGCTCGAAGTGAAGATCGCAGAGGTCAGCAAGACGCTGCTGGACCGCCTGGGTGCGCGCGTTGGCCTGACCCGCACAGCCAGCGGCGGGCTCAACACCTATTCGCTGATTTCAGACTTCCTGAGCGGCGGCGCGGGCCTTGCCGAGGCGTTCCGGATCGGCCGTGCATCCATCGCCATCGACGGCCAGAAGGACGACGGCCTGGTGCGCATCCTGGCCGAGCCCAACATCATGTCCATCAGCGGGCAGCAGGCCAGCTTCCTGTCGGGCGGAAAGATTTTCATCCCCGTTTCGCAGAACTCCAACGGCCGCAGCGGCTCGACCATCACGCTGGAAGAAAAAGAGTTCGGCATCGGCGTGAAGTTCACGCCCACCGTGCTCAACGGCGGACGGATCAATCTCAAGATGGTCTCGGAAGTGTCGGACCTGTCGCAGACGGGCTCTCCCTTCACCACCGTCGGCGGCGTCACAGCCGTGCTGCCCTCGCTCACGGTCCGCCGCGCAGACACCACCGTGCAGCTCAACGACGGGCAGAGCTTTGTCATCGCGGGGCTCATCAAGAGCAACTCGACCGAAACCGTGAAGCGCTACCCGGGCCTGGGCGAGGTGCCAGTGATGGGGGCGCTGTTCCGCAGCACCGAGTTCCAGAACGACCAGACCGAGCTGATGTTCGTGATCACACCGCGTCTCGTTCGGCCGCTGGGCGAATCGCCTCGCGTTCCGACCGACAACCACGTGGTTCCAAGCCGCGCCGAGAGGTACCTGAACGGAAGTCTCGAAAGCAGCACCCCTGCCCCGGTCGCACCGGCCAGCAACCCCCTGTAAGGAGCACCACCATGTTCTTCAAGTCGACCATTCTCGCGCTGAGCCTGCTCGTGGGCACCGGCTGCTCCCACGTCACACCCCACTACGACGCGCGCTTTGGCGATGCCGTGCGCGACGCCAAAAGAAAGATGACGCTCAACCCCGATGCCGGCAAGGACGGGAATCCGGTGGTGGGCATGGACGGCCGCGCAGCACGCGAGTCGATGCTGCAGTACCAGAAATCCTACAAGTCGCCGCCCCCGGCGGTGAACGTCATCAACATCGGCGGCGCGATCGGCGGCGAAAAGTAGCGCATTCGTTCATCGACCGATTGCACTTCTTCTCATCGCTCGCTTTTTCATCAACCAGCTTTGTATGAAAGGAGAGTCACGACCAAAGTCATCACTCTTATGCAACGCAGTTCACTCATTCAGTAAATCTTGTTTTCTCATTTGAACCTTGAAAGGAAATTCTCATGTCCAACATTCTTCAATCCATTGGCCAATTTACCCGCAGCTTCCTCCGTGACGAAGAGGGCGCCCAGGTCGTCGAGTACGCACTGATCATCGCTGTCGTTTCGATCGCGCTGGTTGTTGCATTGCAAGCGCTCACGGCAGATGACGGCGGCTTTGCAGATTTCATCACTCGCGTCACGACCTGTCTGACCACGGCTACGTGCGCGTAAGCGGCAGTGAAGCGGATCGGGCCTTGCCCGAACCGCTTCCCTTTCGACACCACTCCTCGGTCTTCCCAAGCAAAGAGGTAGCCATCATGTGCAAGTCATTCCTGCAGGACGAGAGCGGCGCTCAAGTTGTGGAGTACGCGTTGATCATTGCCGTCATTTCGATCGCGTTGGTGCTCGCGCTTCAACCGTTGTCGATTGCCAGCAGCTTCGGCAGTTTTATTGACCGCGTAACCGCTTGCCTGAGCGGCGGGGACTGCGCCTGAGTCGACCCCATTCGAACCGCCGTCATTCCACCGGAGCCGATCATGCAAGTTCGCCGCCCTCAGCGCCGCCAACGTGGCGCAATGATCATCACAGCCGCACTGGTGCTGCTGTTTCTCTTGGGCTTCATGGGCGTTGCTCTGGACTTCGGCCGCCTGTTCGTCGTCAAGACCGAACTCCAGACCGCCGTGGACAGCTGCGCATTGGCCGCCGCTCGCGAGCTCGACAAACAGGGCACGGCCATCGAGCGCGCTCAGAGCGCCGGCCAGACGGCCGGCAACGCGAACCGCGTGAACATGCAGTCGGCCACCTGGAGCGGAGAGGGCCAGATCGTTCTCGCCGACATCACCTTTCGAGATGCCGCCTATGCGCCCACGACCAATCCTCTCGTGGCCACTTATGCGCAATGCGTGCACACCCAGCCCAACATCGAGGTCTGGCTCATGAAAGCCATGGGGGCCTTCTCTGGCGACACCGCTGGCAATCCCGCAACCCGCAGCGTTGCGGCCAGCGCGGTCGCCACCCGTGCCAGTGCACAGACGACCTGTCCCATTCCGGTCGGCGTGAAACCCAAGGCGGGCGGCGTGGCGCCCAACTACGGCTTCGTCGTCGGCGAATGGGTGAAGCTGATCCAGGCCCAGAACGGGGCCGCCGGCGGCGAGATCGGCTGGGCCAATCTCGATGGAAGCAACAGCGCCTCGGAGACCGAGTCCGAGATGAACAACCACTGCGGAACCAAGGTGGGTGACGTGCTCGGCACGCCCGGCGTCCAGGCCTCGATCGTCGACGTCTGGAACCAGCGCTTCGGCATCTACAAGAACAGTGGCAATCCGAGCACGCAGCGGCCCGACTACACCGGCTATGCCTACACGGCCCTCAACTGGCCCGCGCAGTTCAATGCCTACGACGGCCCGGCTCCTGGATCGCCTGCAAGCGCCCAGAACTACGTGGCCAAGCGAGCGGTCTTTGCTTCCTGCGCCGATACCGGCACCAACGTGAAGGGCGCAAACGGCTGCGAAGCGATCACCGGGCTGTCGCTCAACGGCTTTCAGAAACTGGCAGCGCCAGGCGACGTCGCAGGCGGCCACAAGCAATACGGGTTCGATCGGCGCATCGTCACGGCGCCGATTCTCGACGGCGCCGGGCATGTGATGGACTACGCCTGTTTGCTGATGCTGCAGCCGCTGAGCATTCCAATGACCGATACGTGGCTGGAGTTTCGCGGCAATGCAGGCGCCGTGGGCAGCCCCTGCACGACGAGCGGGCTCCCCGGCGGTGCTGCGGGGCCGCTGGTCCCGGTCCTGGTGAGGTGACGCACATGAAAAAAGCATCCAACCACAGCCAGCGCGGCGCAGCGCTGATCGAGTTGGCGCTCATTACGCCTCTCTTGCTGCTTCTCACTTTCATCACGACCGAGTTCGGCCGGGCCATGTACGAGTACAACATCGTCGTGAAGGCCAGCCGGGATGCGGTTCGCTACCTGTCGGTGCAGACGCCGGGCACGAACATCACCGAGGCGCGCAACCTGATGGTGTACGGCAACACCGCCGGCACAGGCACGCCGCTGGCCCCCGGCCTGAGCTTGCTGAACGTGCCCGCAGACAGCTGCTGCACCTGGCAGTCGGCGGGGGCGAACCCGCTCATCAACACGGTGTCGGTGCGCATCAGCAGCTACACCTTCCATTCGATGTTTCCGTCGGTGATGGGCATCGTGTTTGCCGATGCAAACGGCAACATCGTCTTCAGCGACATCACTGCCACCATGAGGTCTCCATCATGAAACGCCAGATGGCCGGTGCCACCACCGTCGAGTTTGCGTTGGGCCTGCTCGTCTTTCTCATGCTGGTCCTGGGCATCGTGGACTTCGCGCGCATGCTGTTCACCTGGAGCGCGGCCAACGAGGCCACGCGTGCGGGCGCGCGCTATGCGGTGGTCTGCGACGACACCGCCCAGCAGGCACTGGTGCTTGCCCGCATGCAAGCTTTGCTACCGCAGATCACCACGGTGAGCGTGGCCTGGATGCCGGCGGGCTGCAACGCAGCCACCTGCCAGGGTGTCACGGTGGGCATCACCGGGCTCAACTACCAATGGATCTCGCCCATCGTGGGCGCGGCGGCGCCGCTGATCCCGATGCCGAGTTTTTCGACCTTCCTGCCGCGCGAAGTGATGCGGAACGACCCTCACAGCCCAACCATCTGCTCGTAAAGACGAAACGGACCCTGCCATGAAGATCTCCCTCATCTCGCCCAACCCGGCCCACTTGCAGGAAATGCGCAAGATACTCGAGGCGCGCTCCCACGTCGTCTCGGTGTTTGAAGGAGGCAAGAGCCGCATGCAATGGGTTGTCGAGCGATCGGCTCCCGACCTGATGCTGGTGGACGGCATGTGCTGCGACCCCCACGAGCTGGAGATGGTCGAGCAGCTGACCATGCGCCACCCCGCCATCGCAGTGGTGCTGCTTTGTGCCATGCAAACGCCCGAGTTCCTGATTCTTGCCATGCGTTCGGGCGTGCGAGAGGTGCTTCCTTCGCCGCCCCAACCCGCGGCGCTCGAGGCCGCCGTGGAGCGCATTGCGCTCAAGATGGCCGGCACGCTGGCACGCGAGCCGGCGCAAGTGGTCGCGTTCATGCCGTGCAAGGGCGGCAGCGGCGCAACCTTTCTCGCTACCAACATCGGCCACCAATTGTCGATGCGGCGCTCGGTTCTGCTCATCGACCTGAACCTGCAGTTCGGCGACGCGCTTTCCTATGTGAGCGACCTGCGGCCGACGTCCACGGTGGCCGACGTGGCCCGCGACATCGGCAGGCTCGATGCTTCCCTGCTCGCCGCAAGCGTGGTGAAGGTGGCGCCAGGCTTCAGCATTCTTGCCGCGCCGGATGATCTTTCGCGTGCGTTGGAGGTCAAGGCCGAGCACATCGACGCGATTCTCCAGGTGGCCTCGGCGCAGTACGACTTCGTGCTGTTCGACCTCGGCCTGCGCATGGATCCGCTCACCATCCGCGTGCTGGACCGTGCCGACCGCATCTTCCCCGTGCTCCAGCCGAGCCTGCCGCACGTGCGCAACGTGACGCGCCTGATACAGGTGTTCAAGTCGCTGGGCTACGCGGCCGGCAAGGTCGAGCTGCTGGTCAACCGCAGTGCCGGAGGCACGGAGATCGGGCTGTCCGACATGCGGCGTTCGCTCGGCGGGGCCACGCTGGTCAGCGTGCCCGACGGCGGCAAGGACGTGGATGCATCGATCAACCGCGGCGTACCGCTGGCGGACATGTCCCGAAGCAGCCCGCTCTGCAAGCGGCTTGCGGAAATCGCTCACACGCTCAGTCCGCGTCCCAAGGAAGCAGCGGGCTTCATCGGCCGGCTTTTCCGCCGCGCCTGAGCGCCTGGTTGTTTGCTGCAGATGTTTTCTTCCCTATCCCTTCTTCCATAGCAAGGCAGGTTCCCCATGTCATTTCGAGAACAGCTCAATGCGATCGAAGCCGAGCCGGTCGTGCAGTCGGCGGGGCGGCCCTCGGCCGAGACGACGCTTTCATCTTTCGCCTCGGACACCTACAAGCTCTTGAAGGAGCGAATGCACCTGAAGCTGCTGGACCGCTTCGACCTGACGGCGCTTGAAACCCTGAAGCCCGAGCTGCTGCGGCAGGAGATCTCCACCATGGTCACGCGGCTGCTGCAGGAAGAGCCTGAGGCGCTGAACGACATCGAGCGGCGCACGCTGATACGCGACATCCAGCACGAGATGCTCGGCTTCGGCCCCATCGAGCTGTTGATGGCAGACCCGACGGTCTCGGACATCCTGATCAACTCTCACGAGCAGATCTACGTCGAACGCAAGGGCCGGCTGGAGCTGACGGACGTGAGCTTCACCGATGAGAAGCACCTCCTGCGCATCATCGACAAGATCGTCTCGCTCGTCGGTCGGCGCATCGATGAGTCCAGCCCCATGGTCGACGCGCGGCTGCCCGACGGATCGCGCGTCAACGCGGTGATTGCACCGGTGGCACTGGACGGCCCGATGATGTCGATTCGGCGGTTCGCAAAGATTCCGCTGAAGATGGAAAACCTGGTGAACGACCTGAAGACGCTCACGCCGCAGATGGCGCAGATGCTCGAAGGGCTCTCCCAGTCGAAGGTCAACATGCTGATCTCCGGCGGGACCGGTGCGGGCAAGACGACGCTGCTGAACATTCTTTCAGGGTTCATCCCCGCAACCGAACGCATCATCACCATCGAGGATGCGGCCGAACTCCAGCTCCAGCAGCCGCACGTGGCGCGAATGGAAACGCGGCCGATGAACATCGAAGGCAAGGGCGAGATCACGCAACGTGCGCTGGTGCGCAACGCGCTGCGCATGCGGCCCGACCGGATCGTCATCGGCGAGGTGCGCGGCGCCGAAGCAGTCGACATGCTGCAGGCCATGAACACTGGCCATGAAGGGTCGCTGACCACCATTCACGCCAACACGCCCCGGGATGCGCTGGCGCGGCTGGAAAACATGATCGGCATGGCCAACCTGAATCTGCCGCACCGCACCGTGCGCCAGCAGATCGCATCGGCCATTACCGTGGTGATCCAGGTCCTGCGGATGATCGATGGCCGGCGCAAGGTCACCAGCATCCAGGAGATCACGGGCATGGAAGGGGAGGTCGTCACGATGCAGGAGATCTTTGCCTACCGCCAGACCGGCATGGGCCCGGATGGTCAGCTGCGCGGCTATTTCCACGCGACGGGCGTGCGGCCGAAATTCGTTGAACGGCTGCAGTCCTTTGGCGTCACGCTGCCCGACAACATGTTCGATCCCGACAAGCACTACGAATAGGAGGCCATCATGTTCGACAACCTGATTGGCGACACCCTCATCATTCTGACCGTGCTGGTCTTCGTCACAGTGCTGATGGTCATCGAGGGCTTGTACCTGCTGTGGAAGTCCTACCGGGGGGCCGATGCCAAGAAGATCGAGAAGCGCCTCCAGGCGCTTTCGGCAAGTTCCGATCACACCGTGCAGGCGCGGCTCGTCAAAGACCGCATGCTCAGCGATGCGCCGTGGATGCAGCGCGTGCTGCTGAAGTTCCCGCGGGTCCACAGCCTCGATCGCTTCATCCTTCAGGCTGGGCTGGAGTGGACGGTGTCGCACGTGCTTCTCGCCTGCGGGCTCTTGGGCGCACTTGCCTTTTTGGCGATGGTGTCGTTCGCGAATCAGCCCGCGTGGATTGCCGCCTTGGCCGGTGCCGCCGGCGCGGCGGTGCCTCTGCTCTATTTGAACTATCGGCGCGCCCGCCGCCTGGCCCATCTCGAGAGGCAGCTGCCGGACGCCCTGGACCTGGTGACGCGTGCACTGCGCGCGGGTCATTCGTTCGCGAGCAGCGTGCAGATGATCGGCGACGAAATGTCGGACCCCATTGCCAGCGAATTCCGCATGGTGGCCGACGAGGTCAACTTCGGGGTCTCGCTGCAACAGGCGCTCACCAACCTGAGCGAACGCGTGCCGCTCACCGACCTGCGCTACTTCGTGGTGTCAGTGCTGATTCAGCGTGATTCCGGCGGCAACCTGACGGAGGTGCTGGGCAATCTGAGCCGGCTCATCCGCGAGAGGCTCAAGCTGCTGGCCCGGGTGCGGGTGCTGTCATCAGAGGGACGCTTGTCGGCCTGGATCCTGGGTTTGATGCCTTTTGCGCTGGCGGGCGCCATGAACATCTTCAACCCGGCATTCATGTCGCCGCTGTGGACCGATCCGATGGGGCTGAGCGTCATCAAGTACATGCTGGTAACGATGCTGGTCGGCGTGGTGCTCCTGCGCAAGATCGTGAAGATTCGTGTTTGAAGGAGAAGAATCATGCTGTTTCCCATACTCGTGTTCGTTACCGTCTCTCTTGCAGTCGGAGGCTTCGTGGTGTGGGTGCTGCCCACGCGCACCGAGCGCCGTCTTCAGGCCTTAGCCCCCTCGACAGCCAAATCGGCCTGGGCCGAAACCGCTGTCAAGATCGTCGGCCCCTTCGCGCAACTGTCTTCGCCCACAGGCGATGGTGAAACCACGCCACTGCGCGTTAGGTTCCTGAATGCGGGAATCCGGCATCCGGATGCCAGCCTCTTCTTCTTTGGATTGAAGACGCTGCTGCCCTTGGGCTTCGCCGGCCTGGCCTTCCTGGCCATGCGCACGGCGGGAGCCGACGACGGATTGAAGACCCTGCTGTGGCTCGCAGTCGCGGCGCTGGTCGGCTGCTACCTGCCGAACGCCGTGCTGTACGTGATGGTCAGGGGGCGGCAGCGCGAAATCTTCGATAACTTTCCGGATGCCGCCGACTTGATGCTGGTGTGCGTCGAGGCGGGGCTCGGGCTGGATGCCGGCCTTGTCAAGGTCACTGAAGAGATCCGCGTCAAGAGCGTGGCCCTGGCGCAGGAACTGCACTGGACCAACCTGGAGATGCGTGCAGGCGCGACGCGCGAGAAGTCGCTGCGCAACCTGTCGCTCCGTACCGGTGTGGAAGAAATTGGGACCTTCGCGACCATGCTGACCCAGGCAGACCGGTTCGGCACCAGCATCGGCGAATCGCTGCGTGTGTTCTCGGACGATCTTCGCCACAAGCGGCAGATGCGTGCGGAAGAGCTGGCCGCGAAGGTACCCACCAAGATGCTGCTGCCGCTGGTGGTGTGCATCTTCCCGTGCATCTCGCTGGTCATTCTTGCGCCGGCGGCGATCCGGGTCATTCGCACCATCATGCCGATGCTCGCTGGCCACTGAGCCGGGCAGTCAAAGACAGTCAGGGGCAGTCAACCCGGCCGGGTTGACTGCTTCGCGTTCAGTGAGGCACCACGTCCAGCTGGTGCTTGATCGCGTAGATATACAGCTCGAGCCGGTTCGACACGCCAAGCTTCTGGTAGATCGCCGTGAGGTGATTGCGGAACGTGTGCTCGGTAACGAACAGCCTTGACGCAAGCGTCTTGTTCGGAGCGCCGCTGCCCTCGACCACGGCACGAATGACCTGCCGTTCCTTCTGCGTCAGGCTGGCCAGCTTGGCTTCTTCGGGATTCACCTTCACCGGCTTCTTGGGAGAGGTCAGCTCGGAGAACACGCGGCCCATGGCCTGCGCGTCGATGCACAGCTCGCCCTTGTGGACGCGTTGGATCGCATCGAGCACCTGCTCCGCGGAAGCGTCCTTGCCCAGCACGCCTCTGGCACCGCGCAGCACGGCGAGGTCCAGCGTTTGCTGCCGGCGCTCCGCCGTGAGGACGAGGGCGCGCGAAATGTCGTTCGACAGCAGCATCGGAAGAATGTCGAGCGAGCATTGGCCGGCCAGGTCGAGATCGAGCACGATGACGTCGGGCACGTAGTGCACGGTGTGTTCCAGCGCCTGTTCGAAGCAGTTTGCGGTGGCAACGACCTTCATGCGCGGTTGTTCTCCGTCAATCAGCCTCGACAGCCCCCACAGCATGGTTTGGTGGTCGTCGACCAGCATGACCCCGATGGGATGGTCCGTTGTGATGGGTTGCATTTTTTTCCCCTTTGTCTTGTTCAGATGGGTATTTCGACCAGAACCGCCGTTGCGCCGCCCATGCCCTGGGTAACCTCAGCGCTTCCTCCGAGGGCTGCCGCGCGTTCGCTGATGGAGCGAGGGCGGAAGTTCGAGAAAATCGTGCCGCATGCTTCGTTTTCGATCCGGATCTGCAGCTTGCCGTCCGTGCAGCCGATGCGGATGCGGCCGTGATGGGCATGGGTGTGCTTGCAGATGTTGTTCAGCCCTTCGCGCACCAACTGGAGCACTTCGGCCGTCATCCGGTCGTCCAGGTGAACGTCGCCGTCAACGACGATCTGGATATCGATTCCGTAGAGCGTCTTGATGCGCGCCGCCTGGCGGTGCAGATGCGGAAGGATGAACTCGCAGTGGCTGTCGGCGCCGTGCTTGACGGTGCCGGCAAAGTGGCGCAGATCGGCAACCACGCTCTCGGCCATGGCGGCCAGCTTGTCCAGGTCGTCGATCAGCGGATTGTCGGCGCCGGCCTTCTTTCGAAGCGCGCTCAGTCCCAGCTTGAGTCCGATGTAGGGCTGGATCGCGGTGTCGTGCAGGTCCAGCGAGAGCTTCAGGCGCTCTTTCGAGGCGGCCTCCGAGGCCATGCCGTCGAGCACCCGGATGGTCTCGATGACCGGAAAGACCTGATTCATGAGGTGAGCCAGAAACAGCGCGTCGGACTTGCGGAATTGTCCTTCGTGCGAAGACACGTAGATCCGTCCCTCGCCCTGGCGCATCGGCAGCGGTGCAGTCATGAAGCTGCGAGCCTCCAGCATCGCGGCGACCGCCGCGCTGTGCCGCAAGCCCTGTTCATCCTGGGGATGCCAGCGATGCGTGCGAGGGTCGCAGGCGTGTCCGTCGGCACGCACCATGCTCATCGGCCAGGGCAGGCGGCTGCTCAGCACTATCTGCTCGACGCCCAGGGCCATCAGCGGCGATTCGGAGACGCGGTCGATGGTCTCGACACTGACGGATTCGCCCGTATCGCTCTTTCCGACCGAGCGCAGCACCCAGCCGCTGGTATCCGTGTCGCGCATCAGCAGGATGCAGTGGCTTGCCTCGAAGAAGGCCAGGGTCTTCTCCATCGTGCTGGCGATGGTGCGGTTGACGCCGAACCGCGGGTTGGACAGCCGGCTCACCTGGCTCAGCAGCGCAAGGCGCCGGCGCAACTCGACCTTCGATCCGCCCCAATGGCCGATCATGTGTCCCAGCGCCAGGAGGAACGTGGTGCGCATGAGCAGTTGCGGCGTGTCGCTCCCCGTGCCTGTTCCGAGCCCGCAGGTGGCGAACGACACCACCGCGGCCATCGTCATGCGGGCACCTTCTTCATAGCCCCACCGGAAAGACGACGTGAGAATGACGAAGAAGTAGAAGAGAAAGTAGAGGCTGCTGCCGCCGCCGGTCACCAAGACCATCAGCGTAAACCACAGGATGTCTAGCCAGTGGATGGCTTTGCCCTGAAAATACGGCTGGCCCGTTCGGGTGCAGACGTGAACACCGAGGCTGTAGACCACAAAGCCCGAAAAGACGAGCCAGACGGCGCTGCCGATGGTCTGTTGTTCTACCTCGCCGGCGTCAACCCCGACTGCCAGCAGCGCCGAAACCGACAGCACCAACCGCATCCGCGCCACCATGAGAGCGTCGGCGGTCAGAGAGTCGGTCCCGGAATCCGGGTCGATGGACGTGGCAGGCATCGCTGGTTTTCCAGTGCATCGAGCGGCTCATATCTCGCCGGTTGTCAACAGCGACGAGACGCCCATATCCCCGGGAGGGGATCTGCGGGACGTAACACTTGGGTTCACTTTTGCGCCAAAATTAATATTGTGAAGATTTCACATTACTACTTTTGTAGTCGAAAGCAATACTTTTTGTTAATACCCTGGTCCAGTGTGTACTTTTGTTACCAACTGATGCGAGATGCGAGGGCTGGCCAGCAGATGTATCCGCCAGTGGGAAGCGGCAGAAGCGGGCAAGAAAAAGGGCTCGGGAAGAATCCGAGCCCTTGAATGGTGGTTGGTGGAGAGGATGAGGATCGAACTCACGACCTCCGCATTGCGAACGCGGCGCTCTCCCAGCTGAGCTACCCCCCCAACACAGTCCGAATTTTAACCAGAACCTGTCTCCTGGCGCAGGGGGCCATGCCAAGATTCGCGCCTCGCAAAAGAAGGAGCAGGAACCGCATGGCCTCGTACGAACCCGCCTGGCTGGAAAGCATGTACAACAATCTCGCGCGCGTGAAGGATCACCCGGCGTACTTCGCGCGCTGGGCCGGCGATTCAGCGGCGGCGCGTGAGGCGCTTCCCAGCCGGATCGATGTGCCCTACGGCCGCGGAGTGAACGAAACGCTCGACATCTTTCCCGCACCCGTGGCCGATGCGCCGGTGCTGGTGTTCATTCATGGTGGCTACTGGCGCGCCATGGACAAGCGGGACCATTCCTTCATTGCGCCCGCGTTCAATGATCGCGGCGTGTGCGTGGTGATGCCCAATTACGCGTTGTGTCCCGGAACGCCGGAGCAGCCGGTGACCGTGCCGGACATCGTCATGCAGATCGTGCGCGCGCTCGAATGGACCTGGCGCAATGCCGCGAGCTTTGGGG
Organism: Variovorax palleresanus; assembly: GCF_051144945.1. NCBI lineage: Bacteria > Pseudomonadati > Pseudomonadota > Betaproteobacteria > Burkholderiales > Comamonadaceae > Variovorax > Variovorax palleresanus. The sequence goes on from NZ_JBJNVP010000002.1 coordinate 4,187,726, forward strand.
CGGACCCCGCGCGCATTACCGTGGCAGGCCACTCGGCGGGCGGCCACATGGCGGCCGCGCTGCTCGCCTGCGATTGGAAGGCCGTGTCACCCGGGTTGCCGGCGCAGCTGGTGCGCAGTGCGCTGTCGATCTCGGGCCTTTACGACCTTCGGCCATTGCAGCGCACGCCGTTTCTCGAGCACGCGCTGAAGCTCAGCGACGCGGACGCGCTGCGCGCGAGCCCGGCGCTGTGGCCGGCGCCAGCACGCGGGCAGCTCCATGCGGTGGTGGGAGGCGACGAGAGCGAGGAATTCATTCGCCACAACGCATTGATTCGCGAAGCCTGGGGCCGCAACACCGTGCCGGTGTGCGAAACGCTGGCAGGCTTGAATCACTTCAGCATCGTCGATGCACTGGCCGACCCGGCCCACAGGCTGCACCGGCACGCGGTGCAGCTGCTGGAAGCCTGATCCGGCCCGGCGGCGCCGAAAGGGCGCCTACATCAGCAGGTGTTCGCCCGCGTTGTCGCCGCCCAGCGTGACGTAGTTGACCTTGCGAATGTCCATCAGCGCGCGCCCGCCCGCGTAGCTGATGGAGCTTTGCACGTCCTGCTCCATCTCGACCAGCGTTTCGGCCAGCTTGCCCTTGATGGGCTCGAGGATGCGCTTGCCCTCGACGTGCTTGTATTCGCCCTTGTTGAAGTCGCTGGCCGAGCCGTAGTACTCCTTGAAGAGCGTGCCGTCGACTTCGACCGTCCGGCCCGGCGACTCCTCGTGCCCCGCGAAGAGCGATCCGATCATCACCATCGAGGCGCCGAAGCGCACGCTCTTGGCAATGTCGCCATGGTCGCGAATGCCGCCGTCGGCAATGATCGGCTTGGTGGCCACGCGCGCGCACCACTTGAGCGCGCTGAGCTGCCAGCCGCCGGTGCCGAAGCCGGTCTTGAGTTTGGTGATGCAGACCTTGCCCGGGCCGATGCCGACCTTGGTGGCATCGGCGCCCCAGTTCTCCAGGTCGATCACGGCTTCGGGCGTGCCGACGTTGCCGGCAATCACGAAGGAGGCCGGCAGCTTCTGCTTCAGGTAGCCGATCATGTTCTTCACGCTGTCGGCGTGGCCGTGCGCAATGTCGATGGTGATGTATTCGGGCACCAGGCCCTCGGCCGCCAGCTGGTCGACCGTGTCGTAGTCGGGCTTCTTCACGCCGAGCGAAATCGAGGCGAACACGCCCTTGCCGTGCATCTCCCGGACGAACTTCACGTTGTCCAGGTCGAAGCGGTGCATCACGTAGAAGTAGCCGTTCTGCGCCAGCCAGAGGCAGATCGGCTCGTCGACCACCGTCTTCATGTTGGCCGGCACCACCGGCAGGCGGAAGCTGCGCGCCCCCAGCGTCACGCTGGCGTCGCACTCCGAGCGGCTTTCCACGCGGCATTTGCGCGGCAGCAAGAGGATGTTGTCGTAGTCGAAAATCTGCATGACCAGGCTCCTGGAAGGAATCGTTGAAAAAAACGAATGAGCGCTTGGTCCGGCCGGCCTTTGCGGTGCTTCTCGAAAAGAAAACGCCCACAAAAAACCGGACGCAAGAAACTTGGGCCCGGTGATTGATTTTACGCAGTCTCGCCGCGGCGGGTCTTCCAGTTCTTCGTATAACCCGCATACGGGTTGGTTTCTACAATCGACGGATGTTGTTTAACGAACCTGCGGCTGATGCCAACCCCTCGGAACTGCCATTGCTGCAGAACCTGAACCCGGAGCAGCGTGCCGCGGTCACCCTGCCTGCGGGCAATGCCCTCATCCTCGCCGGCGCCGGTTCGGGCAAGACGCGGGTGCTGACCACCCGCATCGCCTGGCTGCTGCAGACCGGCCAGGTCTCCGCCGGCGGCATCCTGGCCGTGACCTTCACCAACAAGGCCGCCAAGGAAATGATGACGCGGCTCACGGCGATACTGCCCGTCAACGTGCGCGGCATGTGGATCGGCACCTTCCACGGCCTGTGCAACCGCCTTCTGCGCGCGCACTGGAAGCTGGCCAACCTGCCTTCGACCTTCCAGATTCTCGACACGCAAGACCAGCTTTCGGCCATCAAGCGGCTCATGAAGCAGTTCAACGTCGACGACGAGCGCTTTCCCGCCAAGCAGACGCAGTGGTTCATTGCGGGGGCCAAGGAAGACGGCCTGCGCCCCAAGGACGTCGAGATCCGCACCGAGGACGACCGGAAAAAGGTCGAGCTGTATCAGCTCTACGAGGAGCAGTGCCAGCGCGAAGGCGTGGTCGACTTCGGCGAGCTCATGCTGCGCAGCTACGAACTGCTGCGCGACAACGACCCGGTGCGCGAGCACTACCAGCGGCGGTTTCGCCACATCCTGATCGACGAGTTCCAGGACACCAACCGCCTGCAGTACGCGTGGATCAAGATGCTCTCGGGGGTCACCGCGGCCGGCCAGTTCACGCCGGGCCAGAGCAGCGTGATTGCCGTGGGCGACGACGACCAGAGCATCTACGCCTTTCGCGGTGCGCGCGTGGGCAACATGGCCGACTTCGTGCGCGAGTTCGACGTGCAGCACCAGATCAAGCTGGAGCAGAACTACCGCAGCTACAGCAACATCCTCGATTCGGCCAACGAGCTCATCAGCCACAACAAGAAGCGGCTGGGCAAGAACCTGCGTACCGACCAGGGTCCGGGCGAGCCGGTGCGCGTGTATGAGTCGCCCACCGACCTGGCCGAGGCGCAGTGGATGGTCGAGGAAATGCGCCAGCTCGTGCGCGACGGCTTCGACCGCAAGGAAATGGCCGTGCTCTACCGCAGCAATGCGCAGAGCCGGGTGATCGAAACGGCGCTCTTCAATGCCTCGGTGCCATACCGCGTGTACGGCGGGTTGCGCTTCTTCGAGCGCGCCGAAATCAAGCACGCGCTGGCCTATTTGCGCCTGCTCGAGAACAAGGACGACGACACCAGCTTTCTGCGCGTGGTCAACTTTCCGCCGCGCGGCATCGGCGCGCGCACGCTGGAGCAGCTGCAGGACGCGGCGCGCACGGCGGGGCGCTCGCTGCACGACGCGGTGCACGCGGTGGGCGGCAAGGCGGGTTCGAACCTCACGGCCTTCGTTGCCAAGATCGACGTGCTGCGCGAGCAGACGCAGGGTGCGAGCTTGCGCGAGATCATCGAGCTGGTGCTCGATCACAGCGGCCTGGTCGAACATTACAAGGCCGACCGCGAAGGCGCCGACCGGATCGAGAATCTGGAAGAACTGGTGAACGCGGCCGAAAGCTTCGTCACGCAGGAAGGCTTCGGCCGCGACGCGGTGGCGCTGCCCATCGACGAACTGCGCCAGTCGCTTGCGAGCCAGGGCATCGATCCGAACCGGCCGCTGATGGACGAGCCGCTCGCGCCCGATGCCGAAACCGGTGAAACGCTGAGCCCGCTGGCCGCGTTTCTCACGCATGCGGCGCTCGAGTCGGGCGACAACCAGGCGCAGGCCGGGCAGGACGCGGTGCAGTTGATGACCGTTCACGCCGCCAAGGGCCTGGAGTTCGACTGCGTGTTCATCACCGGCATGGAGGAGGGCCTGTTCCCACACGAGAACTCGATGAGCGACTTCGAAAGTCTCGAGGAAGAGCGCCGCCTGATGTACGTGGCGATCACGCGGGCGCGCAAGCGCCTGTACCTGAGCCATTCGCAAACGCGCATGCTGCACGGCCAGACGCGCTACAACGTCAAGAGCCGCTTCTTCGAAGAGCTGCCCGAGGGCGCGCTCAAGTGGCTCACGCCGAAGAACCAGGCCTTCACGCCGTCGGCCTTCGGCTATGGCGGCGGCTATGCGAGCACGCGTGGCGGCGGCGGCAGTTACAGCAGCGGCAGCGGCTACGGTGGCAACAAGGACACCTATGCAAGCCCGCCGGTGCCACCGCAGAAAACCGCGCCCTCGCACGGCCTGCGCTCGGGCATGCAGGTGTTCCACAACAAGTTCGGCGAAGGCACGGTGCTGTCTCTCGAGGGCACGGGCGACGATGCGCGCGCGCAGGTCAAGTTCACGCGGCATGGCGTGAAGTGGCTCGCGCTGTCGGTGGCCAAGCTCACGCCGGTGTGAGCGCTGCCATGCCCTGCCCACATTTGCTATTAAACAAATAGCTTAGGCCGCAATAACCACGGGCGTTTGGGGCGGTTCTAAAGAAGCAATCCCCGTACACTCCATGCTCGCCAAAACAAGGGGAGTTAGGGATGTGGTTTCTTGGCATGATCGCCGGTCTCTTCATAGGGGCCCTGGCCGAGTCGGTTCCGGCCGCGCTGATTCTTGCGGTGGTCGGCGCGTTTGGGTTGCCGAAAATCGTCGGCAAGAAAACCGCCGCCGAGCCTGCACGAACCGAGGCTGAGAGCGCACAGCTTTCCACCGGTGCGCCGGCGGCCCCCGCGGGCGGCGTGTTGAAGCTGCAGCAGCGCGTCGCCGAACTCGAACAGCGCGTGAGCTTGCTTGAACAGCGGCTGGGGCAGGGCGCAGCAGGTGCGGCGGTCGAGCCTATGCCTTCGCCTGTGACCGTGCCTGTGCCTGCCAAGCCAGACATCCGCGTCGCCCAGCCCATGCCCGTGCCGGTGGCGCGGCCGGCGGCAGCGGCCGCTGCAGCTGCAGCAAACGCTGCGGCGCACGTTCCGGTGCCGCCCATCCAGCCTGCAGCGGCCAAGACGGCTCCCGAGCCCGCGGCGCCCGTGGCCGTCAAGCCGCCCGCGGCCATGCCTGCGCCGCCCCGGCGCGTGCCACCGCCGCCGCCGCCTCCCGCGGTCCCGCTGCGCGACCGCCTGCCTGCGCCCATCGCCAATTTGATCTTCGGCGGCAACATGCTGGTGAAGCTCGGCGTGCTGATCCTCTTCCTGGGGCTTGCCTTCCTGCTGCGCTACACGGCCGAGCGCGTCACCGTGCCGGTCGAACTGCGCTATGCGGCGGTCGCCCTCGTGGGCGCGGGGCTGCTGGCGCTGGGCTGGTTTTTGCGCCGCAAGCGCACCGGCTACGCGCTGATCCTGCAGGGCGCCGGCATCGGCGTCTTCTACCTGACGACGCTGGCGGCCATGAAGGTGCACGAACTGCTGCCGCCGACCGCGGGCTTCGTTTTCCTGTTCGGCGTGGCCGCGCTGAGCGCGGTACTGGCGGTGCTGCAGAACGCGCCGGTGCTGGCCATCGTGGCGGTGCTCGAGGGCTTTGCGGCGCCGGTGCTTGCGTCCACTGGGCAGAACCGGCCGGTGGGGCTCTTCACCTACCTGCTGGTGCTCGATGTCGGCATCGTGCTGATCGCCTGGTTCAAGGCCTGGCGCGTGCTGAACCTGATCGGCTTCGTCGGCACCTTCACGCTGGCCGCGGGCTGGGCGCACAAGTACTACACCGACGACCAGTACGGCATCGTGCAGCCCTTCCTCTTGGCGTTCTTCCTGCTGTTCGTTGCCATCGGCCTGCTGTTTGCGCGCCGCACGCTGTTCGATGCGCCCGTGCAGCCCGCACAGCCGTTGGCCGCACGCGCGCTCGATACCCTGCGCCGCGCGGGCCGGGTCGACAGTTCGCTGGTGTTCGGCACGCCCATGGTCGCGTTCGGCATGCAGGTGCTGCTGATGCAGCCATGGGAGTACGGCGCCGCGTTCTCGGCGATGGCGCTCGCGGCCTTCTACCTGGTGCTGGGCCGCCTGGTTTTCGCCACGCAGCCGAAGGGCCTGGCGCTGCTGGCGGAGGCCTACGCGATCGTCGGCGTGATCTTCGGCACGCTCGCCATCCCGCTCGGCCTCGAAGGCCGGTGGACGGGCGCGGCCTGGGCCGTGGAAGCGGCCGGCATGTACTGGCTGGGTGCACGGCAGGGGCGCGTGTATGCACGTGCCTTCTCTTTCCTGGTGTTCGCCGGCGCGGTGTGGAAGCTGCTCGAAGCCACGCAGCTCGATGCCGCCGCGGGACATCCGCTGCTGCAGGGCTCGGTGATCGGCCCGCTGCTGGTGGCCGTGAGCGCCTTCGCGATGTGGACCATTCACCGCCGCGCCAAGCTGGACGAAGGCAATGGCTGGGAAGCGCTCGTGGGCACCGCGTTGCCGTGGCTCGGCATGGGTGCGCTCACGCTGCTGCTGTGGCAGTGGTTCACGCCGCCTTGGGCAGCGGCCGCGACGGCGGTGCTGGCATCCGCCACTTTTGCCGTGGCGGTGCGCTTCAAGCTGCGGCCGCTGGCCTTCGTGACGTATGGAATGCAGGCACTGGCAGTGGCCGGTTTCATTGCCACGCTGCATCGCGTGGCCGATGCCCGTGCCGGCGACGAGGTGCTTGCAACCGGCTGGGAGGGCGCGGTGGCGGCGAGCCTGATCGCGCTCAGCCTGCTCGGCAGCGCCGCATGGTCGATGCTGCAGGCGCACCGTGCCGCATTGGCGCGCGGCATCCAGCCTGTGTGGTCGCCGGGCAATGCGGTCGCGGTGATTGCGGGCGTGAGCCTGCTGCATCTCGCGATGCTGTTCCAGGTGAGTCTGGCGCAGGCCGCGTTGCTGTGGCCGCTCACGGCCACGGTCGTGCTCTGGGTGGCGCTGCGCATGGCGCACAAGCCGCTGGCGGCGCTGGCGGGCGTGCTGCAGGTCGTCTCGGCGCTGCTGCACGTCTTTGGCCAGATCTGGATCTTCTACGGCAATACCCCGCCGCCGGCTTTCGCGCACCTGGGTTTCTGGACACCGGTGGTGCTGGGGCTCGCGGCCTTGCTGGCCGGCGGCTGGATGAGCGGCGAGGCATGGCGGCGCGCCACCGAAGGCACCAGCACGGCCAAGCGCACGCGCTGGATCAACGACTGGTGCGCCAATCCGGTCGTGCTGTGGGCGCCGGTGGTCTGGGGCCTGGCCTGGTGGCTCTTCGGCTGGCTGGACGAATCCGGCGAGGTGCTGCGCCGCAACGGGCTGGCCGGCCATGTGGCCGCGGCCGCCATGGCGATCGTGCTCGTGACCTCCGTTCTGTCGGCGGTGGTGGCGCACCGGCGCGGCTGGCCGCAGCTGGGCCGGGCCACGCTGGCCACCTTGCCGGGCCTGGTGCTGATCGCCGCCCATGGCGCTGCGTTGGCGGCGCCCGCGGTGTACGTGCCGTCGAGCGCGCTGGGCTGGATCGCCTGGCCGCTGGCACTGCTCTGGCACCTGCGGCTCCTGCATGCGCAGAAGCGCTGGCTGGCTCCGTCGGCACTGGCGACCTTGCACGTGGCGGGCTTCTGGTTCTTCGTGCTGCTGGCGGCGCGCGAATGCCAATGGCAGCTCGGGCGCGTGGGCGCGGAGTGGTCGAGCTGGCAACTGCTGGGCTGGGCCATCGTGCCCGCGCTCGCGCTGTGGATGCTGCGTTCGCGCGCGCTGCTGCAGCGTTGGCCGGTGTCCGAGTACCGGGCCGCGTACCTCGAAATCGCGGCCATGCCGGTGGCGGCCTACCTGCTGGCGTGGGTCTGGGTCACCAACGGCACCAGCCCGGGCAACGCGGCGCCGCTGCCTTACGTGCCGCTGCTGAACCCGCTGGAACTGGCGCAATGGCTGGTGCTCTTCGCGCTGGTGCTCTGGTGGCGAGCCTTGCCGCAGGGCTCGTTCGCGCGCGTGCAGCCCATGGTTGCGAAGGGCGTGCTCGGCCTCACCGGCCTGGCGCTGCTGACCGGCATGGTGCTGCGCAGCTGCCATCACTATGCGGGCGTCGAGTGGCGGTTCGACGCGCTCTACGCCTCGTGGCTCACGCAGGCGGCGCTCTCCATCACCTGGGCCATTTGCGGCGTGGTCGCGATGGTGCTCGGGCATGCACGCGGGGTGCGCACCCTGTGGGTCGGCGGCGCCGCGCTGCTCGGCGTTGTGGTGCTGAAACTGTTCTTCGTCGAATTGGCGGACCGGGGCGGGTTGTTCCGCATCGTGTCGTTCATTGCGGTGGGTGCATTGCTGCTGCTGGTGGGCTATTTCGCGCCCGTGCCGCCAGCCAGGAAAGAAATGGAGAAGGATGTGTTGTTGCCCGAAGGAGGTGTCGCATGAAGCACGGTGCAATCCCGTTGCGCCACGTGGTGGGTGTTCGCCTGGCCGCGGGTCTGGCTGCGGCCTGGTTCGGTGTGGCCGGGGCGCAGCCCTCCACCACGGCAACGGCCCCCATCACCGTGCAAGGCAACGGCCCCTACTACCGGCTCGCGCTGCCGCTCGGCATCTACGCCCATGCTGCATACGGCGATCTGCGAGACCTGCGCGTGCGCAATGCCGCCGGCAACGCCGTGCCCTATGCGTGGCTGCGCAACGAAGCCGCCACGCCGCACTTCACCTCGAAGGAGGTGCCGATCTTCGCGCTGCCCGCGAGTGCCGGAGGCGCGGCGGAAGCATCGGACGACGACGCATCGCTGAGCTTCAAGGTGCGGCCCGACGGCTCGCTGGCGCTGGCCCGCAAGCCGGCGCGCAAGCCAGCCGAAGCGGCACAGTGGCTGATCGATGCGAGCCAGCTCAAAGGCGGCCTGCTGCAGGCGCGCTTCGAAGTGGCACCGGAAGCGCGCGGCCTGTTCGCCTTCAGGCTCGAAGCCAGCGACGACCTGCGGCATTGGCGGCCGGTTGGCGGAGAAGAGCAACTGGTGCGGCTGGCGCATGGCGGCCAAACCATCGAACGCCTGGCGGTCGACCTGGGCAGCGTGCATGCGCGCTTCCTGCGCTTGCGCTGGAGCAATCCGCAAAACGGCGCGCCGCTGACCGGCGTGGCGATCGACAGCGTGCAGGAGGTCGAGCCCGTGGCGCCCATCGAATGGACGGGCGCGCTCAAGCCGGAACGTTGCGGCACCGACCATTGCGACTACGCGCTGCCGCGCGGCCTTCCTGTGGAAAGCCTGCGCATCGACCTGGCCGATGTCAACACGCTCGCGCAGGTCGGTGTTTCGGGCCTGCTCGCGGCCACGCCGGCGGCTGCCGCCGAGCCGGCACCCGTGCCGCGCAATCCGCTGTATGCGCTGCGGCACCAGCAACGCCGGCCGGCAGCGGCCACAGGCAGCCCGGGTGAAGTACCGCTGCTCGACACCGTGGTGTACCGCCTCGCACAAGCGGGCGGCGAGGCGCGTTCGCCGTTGCTTGCGCTCGACGGCAGGAGCTACTCGCACCTGCGGCTGCGCACGGCCGGTCCGGTGAGCGTTCTGGGCCCGACGCCTCCGGCGATCGCGGTAGGCGCCACGCCGCGCACGCTGGTGTTTCTCGCCCAAGGCGCCGCGCCGTTTTCGCTGAACTGGAATACGGCGCCCGAAAAGAACGTGGTGCAGGGCGGTTCGCCGGGAGCGGCCTTGGCACTGGCCACGCTGGTGCCGGGCTATGCCGCCAACAAGCCGATTGCGGCGGGCGAAGCCTCCGTCACGCTGCCGCCGGCGCCGGTGGCCGCTGTCGAAGCCGTGGTCGCCGCGGCCGCGCAATTGCCCCTTCCCACGCAGCCCGATGCGTCGCGCAAGTGGTGGTTGTGGGGGGCGCTGGGCATCGGCCTGCTGCTGCTGGCCGGCATGGCATGGTCACTTTTTGCGAGCCTGCGCAGGGACAGGGCGCTGGCAGACTGAACGCCCTTCGGCCGCGAGTCAGTTCGGGTCGAAGCTGTCGCGGAAGGTGAACCAGGTGGAGCTCATCGACATGGCCGCGAGCACCAGCGCCGTGCCGACGATCAGCACGTTGCCGATGGCCGCGGCGGCGGCGCCTCCGCCCACCGCACCGACGCCGATCAGCACGGTGGCGATCAGGCCGATGCCGATGCCGGCGAGCAGGAACACGCCGAGCCATGCCAGCCCGAACAGCGCATAGGCGCCGAAGTTGCGAAACAGTGCGACCACGCTGAAGAACACGCTCTTGACCGGCTCCACGCGGTGCCAGTGCACGAGCGCGGGCGCATGCCACATGGCGAGCGAGAGCGGCAGGTTCAGGCACATCAGGAGCATGCGTGCCACCTGGAAATCGCTGCTCGCCATCACCTCTGGCGTCAGCACTTCGTCGAGCAGGTAGGCCTTGGCAAGCTGGCCGCCGTCGACGAACGTGGTCAGCAGCACGGCCACCACGAAATACAGCGCGGAGATCACGCCCAGCTTGACCAGCGAACGCCACTCGGCGCGCATGGCGCCGGCCACGGCAACGAACATGGCGGAGCCGGTGGGACGCTGCGCGTGTCCCTCGGTGCCGATGCCCTCGGCGTTGTCGGTGTACGCCACCGAAGTGGCCACCATCAGGCCCAGCGTCATGAAGGGCAGCAGCACCGGCGCCAGCACGCTGCCGATGAGCGGCAGCAGCGACACCGTCGAGATCAGCGCCATCAGCAGGAAGAACAGCGAGATGAAGGCGAGCGGCTGCCGCCAGAAAGTCTTGAGCCCGAGACGGACCCATTCGGCGCCGGTTCGCGCCGGCACGAGGTGGAGTTTCATTTTTTGAGAGTCAGGCGGCCAGCGGTTCGAGCGACTGCGCCATGGCGTGCGGATGGGCGGCGCGCTCGCGCAGCACGCGCTCGAAGTGCGCCGGGTCGTGCGGCTTCAGCATGCTGGCTTCGCGCGGCAGGTGAAAGTCCCAGAGCCGCGAAATCCAGAAGCGCAGCGCCGCCGCGCGCAGCATGGCGGGCAGCAGGGCGCGCTCGGCCGCGTTCAGCGGGCGCACGGTTTCATAGGCCGACAGCAATGCGTCGGCGCGTTCGACGTCGTGCTGGCCGGTCGCAAGGTCGATGGCCCAGTCGTTCAGGCACACGGCCAGGTCGAACAGCCAGGTGTCGGTGCCCGCAAAGTAGAAGTCGAACACGCCGGTCAGGCGCGGTGCCGCAGCGGCGTCTTCGCCGGTGGCGAACATCACGTTGTCGCGGAACATGTCGGCATGCACGGGCCCGCGCGGCAGCGCCGCGTAGGCCGACGACTCGACCACGTGGTTCTGGTAGGCGAGTTCGGCGCGCAGCAACCCGGCTTGCGATTCGTCGACGTAAGGCAGCACCACCGGGACGGTGTCGTTCCACCAGGCCAGGCCGCGCAGGTTCGGCTGGATGCGCGGAAAGTCGCGCGCCGCCAGGTGCATGCGCGCCAGCAGGGCGCCCAGCTCGGTGCAATGCGACGCGCCCGGTGCGAGTTCGCTCCGGCCCGAGAGCCGCTGCACCAGCGCCGCCGGCTTGCCCGCCACCTTGAGCAGCAGTTCGCACGGGGCGTTCGCGGCGATCGTCAGGGCATGCCCCGAAGGCGGCTGGATGGCCGGATCGGCCACGGGCTCGGGCACCGGCAGGCCGCGGCCCGCCAGGTGCTTCATGAGACAAAGGTAGTAAGGAAGCTGCTCGGCGCCCAGCCGCTCGAACAGCGTCAGCACGAACTCACCGGTCTCGGTGGTCGCGAAGTAGTTGGTGTTCTCGATGCCACCCTCGATGCCGCGAAGCTCGCGCAGAGGGCCCAGGCCCAGGCGCTGCACGAGCGCGTCGGCCTCGCCGAATTCGACTTCGGTAAAAACTGCCATGGCGGTGCTCAGCGTGTCGCTGCCGATTGAAAGCGCGGCACGGTCAGAACTTCATCACGTTCCAGACCCGGGCGCCGTTGCCGTTCGAGTTCGCTTCGCCCGAACCCGTTCGCGCGCCTGGATCGTTCGGCCGCACCTCGTAGCCCGGCACGTTGGCCTTGGGCTTGACGTTGATGCTCTGCGTGCGGCCGCCATAGCGCACCTCGTCGACCGAGGCGCCGCTGTCTTCCGTGTGGATGTGCTCGACCTTCTGGTTGCGCCGGCCATCGGCCTGCTCCTGATTTTGTAGCGGCTGGGGCGGCGCGGAGGCTCCAGCGGGTGCGGGCTGCGCCTGGACGGCGGCAAAAGGGACGGCAAAGGCCAGCGCCAGCAGGATGCGGCGGGCGACCAGGAGTGTGGGGCTAGGCATGCAAGGATTGTAGGCTCGGGGCCGCTTCCAGCGTGTCGGCGGGCGGCGCTTGCCGCCGTGGTTCGGGAGCCCGGTCCGGGCACGGCAAAATGGCCCGATGACCGACAAGAAAACGCTGCTGCTCGTCGATGGCTCGAGCTATCTTTACCGCGCCTTCCATGCCATGCCCGACCTGCGGGCCGTGCCCGGCGACCCGAAAAGCCCCGCGACCGGCGCCATCCGCGGCATGATCAACATGATGACCGCGCTGCGCCGCGAGGTCCGCGCCGACTACGCGGCCTGCATCTTCGACGCGCCCGGCAAGACGTTTCGAGACGACCTGTACCCCGAATACAAGGCCAACCGCTCCCCCATGCCCGACGATCTGCGCAGCCAGATCGAACCCATCCACGAGGTGGTGAAGCTCATGGGCTGGCCGGTGCTCTGCGTGCCCGACATCGAGGCCGACGACGTGATCGGCACGCTCGCCAGGACGGCGGCGCGCCAGGGCGTCGAGGTCATCGTATCCAGCGGCGACAAGGACCTGAGCCAGCTGGTGGACGAGCACATCACCATCATCGACACGATGAACGGCAAGCGGCGCGACGTGGCCGGGGTCACGGCGGAATTCGGCGTGCCGCCTTCGTTGATGATCGACTACCAGACGCTGGTGGGCGATGCGGTCGACAACGTGCCCGGCGTCGAGAAGGTCGGTCCGAAGACCGCTGCCAAATGGCTGCTCGAATACGGCTCGCTCGACGCGCTGATCGAACGCGCCGCCGAGGTGAAAGGCCAGGCCGGCGAGAACCTGCGCAAGGCCCTGGACAAGCTGCCGTTGAGCAAGAACCTCGTCACCATTCGCACCGATTGCGACCTGGACGGGCACGTCACCGGCCTGCCGTCGCTCGAAGGCCTGCCGGTGGGCGCGCCGCAAACCGCCGAGCTCAAGCCCTTCTACGAGAAGTTCGGTTTCAAGAGCCTGGTCAAGTCGCTCGAGGCACTGGAAGTGCCACCGGAGCTGATCGAGGAAAACATCAAGAAGCAGACGGCCCGCGGCGCCGCGGCAAGCAGCGATCAAGGTGGGTTGTTCGACGAATCGGCGGACCTCGGCGCGATGGAGGCGGCATCGCCCGCGAGCAACCTGAAGTACGAGACCATCACGAGCTGGGAGCAGTTGGACGCCTGGCTCGCCAGGCTCGAGGCCGCCGAGCTGGCCGCCATCGACACCGAGACCACCTCGCTCGACGAGATGGTCGCGCGCATCGTCGGCGTGAGCTTCAGCGTCGAGCCCGGCGAGGCGGCCTACGTGCCGCTCGCGCACAACTATCCCGACGCGCCCGCGCAGCTGCCCATCGACGAAGTGCTCGCCAGGCTCAAGCCCTGGCTCGAAAACCCCCAGAAGAAAAAGCTCGGCCAGCACATCAAGTACGACCGCCACGTGCTCGCCAACCACGGCATCGAGGTGCAGGGCTATGCGCACGACACCATGCTGCAAAGCTACGTGCTCGAGGCGCACCGGCCGCACGGCCTCGCGAGCCTGGCCGAACGCCACCTGGGCCGCAGCGGCATCTCGTACGAAGACCTGTGTGGCAAGGGCGCGCACCAGATTCCGTTCAGCCAGGTCGACATTGCCAAGGCCGCCGAGTATTCGTGCGAGGACAGCGACCAGACGCTCGACGTCCACCTGGCGCTGTGGCCCCAGATCGAGCGCGACGAAAAGCTGCGCTTCATCTACCAGCTAGAGATGGATTCGAGCGAGGCGCTCTACCGCGTCGAGCGCAATGGCGTGCTGATCGACGCGCCCACGCTCGCGGCGCAAAGCCATGAACTCGGCACGCGCATCATGGCGCTGGAGCAGGAGGCCTACGAGATCGCGGGCCAGCCGTTCAACCTCGGTTCGCCCAAGCAGATCGGCGAGATCTTTTTCACCAAGCTGGGCCTGCCGGTGGTCAAGAAGACGCCGAGCGGCGCACCGAGTACGGACGAGGAGGTGCTCGAGAAACTGGCTGAAGACTATCCGCTGCCGGCCAAGATCCTGGAGCACCGGGGCTTGTCCAAGCTCAAGGGCACGTACACCGACAAGCTGGGCCAGTTGGCCAACCCACGCAGCGGCCGCGTCCACACGCACTATGCGCAGGCGGTGGCGGTCACGGGGCGCCTGTCGAGCAACGATCCCAACCTGCAGAACATTCCGATCCGCACGCCCGAAGGCCGCCGCGTGCGCGAAGCCTTCATTGCGCCGGCTGGCAGCGTGATTGCCAGCGCCGACTACTCGCAGATCGAGCTGCGCATCATGGCGCACATCAGCGGCGATGAGTCGCTGCTGCGCGCCTTCCGCGAAGGCATCGACGTGCACCGCGCCACCGCGGCGGAAGTGTTCGGCTCCACGCCCGACCAGGTGTCGAGCGAGCAGCGCCGCTACGCAAAGGTGATCAACTTCGGGCTCATCTACGGCATGAGCAGCTTCGGGCTCGCACGCAACCTGGGCATCGAGACCAAGGCCGCGGCCTCCTACATCGAACGCTACTTCGCACGCTACCCGGGGGTGAAGGCGTACATGGACGAGACCAAGGCGCTCGCCAAGGAGAAGGGCTATGTCGAGACCGTGTTCGGCCGACGCCTCTACCTGCCCGAGATCAATTCGCCCAACGGCCCGCGCCGCGGCGGTGCCGAGCGCGCGGCCATCAACGCGCCGATGCAGGGCACCGCGGCCGACCTGATCAAGCTCAGCATGATCAAGGTACAGAATGTGCTCGACGAAGAGAAGCGCGCCACCCGCATGATCATGCAGGTGCACGACGAACTGGTGTTCGAAGTGCCCGAGGCCGAGGTCGAATGGGTGCGCACCGAGATTCCGCGCCTGATGGCCGGCGTGGCGGAACTCAAGGTGCCGCTCCTGGCCGAGATCGGCATCGGTCCCAACTGGGACAAGGCACACTGACCAGAATCCAGACGAAGAAAGAAGAAGTACGCCCATGAAAATCCAGCCCGGCAAATTCCTCCTCGCCGCCGTCTGCGCCGCATGGCTCGGCACTGCCTTTGCCGCGCCCGATGCCCGCATCGCCGCGCTCGCCGCCAAGGAAAAGCCCGCCCTGCTCGAGACGCTGAAGGAACTGGTCTCCATCGAATCGGGCAGCCGCGATCTCGAAGGGCTCGAGAAGATCTCCGATCTGATCGCGGCCAAGTTCAAGGCCATGGGCGGCGAGGTCGAGCTGATCGACCCAAGCGCCGAGGCCTACCGCATGGAGGACACGCCCGAGAAGCTCGGGCGCGTCGTGCGCGCCACCTTCAAGGGCACGGGCAAGAAGAAGATCATGCTCATCGCGCACATGGACACGGTCTACACCGTGGGCATGCTCAACAAGCAGCCTTTCCGCGTCGAAGGCGACAAGGCCTACGGCTTGGGCATTGCCGACGACAAGCAGGGGGTCGCGGTCATCACGCACACGGTCGCGATGCTGCAGGCGCTCAAGTTCAAGGACTACGGCACGCTCACCGTGCTGATCAACGGCGACGAGGAAATCAGTTCGCCGGGTTCGCGCACGCTCATCACGCGGCTGGGCGGCGAGCACGACGCGGTGCTGTCGTTCGAAGGCGCGTCGGTCAAGGAAGACAAGCTCTCGCTCGCCACCGCGGGCATTGCCTCGGTCACGCTGAACGTCACGGGCAAGGCCTCGCATGCGGGTTCGGCGCCAGAGCAGGGCGTGAATGCGCTCTACGAGCTCTCGCACCAGATCCTGCAGATGCGCGACCTGTCCGACCCCGCCACCGGACTCAAGATGAACTGGACCATCTCGCGCTCGGGCAGCAACCGCAACGTGATTCCGGCCAGCGCCACGGCGGGCGCCGACGTGCGCGTGCTCAAGGTGAGCGACTACGACCGCATCGAGCAGCAGGTGCAGGAGCGCGTGAAGAAGCAGCTCGTTCCCGAGGCCAAGGTCGAGATGAAGTTCGAGCGCCGCCGCCCGCCGCTGGAGGCAACCGATGCCTCGCGCGCGCTCGCTAAGCATGCGCAGCGGATCTACAAGGACGAGCTCGGCAGGCCGCTGGGCGCCGACGACGCGGTGGCCGGCGGCGGCACCGATGCCGCCTTTGCCGCGCTCAAGACCAAGGCACCGGTGGTCGAGCGCTTCGGGCTGCAGGGCTTTGGCGCGCACTCGGCCGATGCCGAATACGTGCTGGTCGATTCCATCGAGCCGAGGCTCTATCTCGCAACCCGCATGGTGATGGATCTCTCCCGCAGCAAGCTCCCTGGCAACTGACCCGGCCATGCGCCTGCGCCACATCGAGGTCTTCAACGCGATCATGCTCACCGGCAGCGTGAGCGCGGCGGCGCGGCTCATCAACATCACGCAGCCGGCGGTGAGCCGCACCTTGCAGCATGCCGAGCTGCAGTTGGGCTTTCCGCTGTTCCAGCGTGCCAAGGGCCGGCTCACGCCGACCACCGAGGCGCTCACGCTGTATCCGCACATCGAGCGGCTGTTTGCGCAACTCGACGAGGTGCAGCGCCTTGCCGCCAACCTGCGCGCGGGCAGCGACACCGGCGAACTGCGCATCCTGAGCGTGCTGGCGCTGAGCTACGAGGTGCTGCCGCGCGCGCTCAAGGCCTTCCGCGAAAGGCACCCGGGCTATTCGATCACCGTGGAGTCGCTGCACTCGCCGCAGATCATGTCGGCGCTGCTGCTGCAGGAGGCCGACGTGGGCTTTGTCTTCAGCCCCGCGGTGCATCCTTCGCTCACGCAGGAAACGCTGGCCGACACGCGCATGGTGTGCATCGCGCCCAAGGGAATGCTGCCGCGCGCGCTGGTGCGCAACGGTTCGGTGGCGCTGCACGACCTGGTCGACCGGCCCGTCATCGGGCTCGACAGCCGCGACCCGGTGGGCACCAGCCTGAGCCAGGCCTGCCGCCAGGCGGGGGTGGGCTTCCAGCAGGCGGTGGTGACGGTGCAGACCTATCACGCCGCGCTGTCGATGGCGCACCACGGGCTGGGCGTGGCGCTGGTCGATGCATGCACGGCCCGATCGGCCGACAGCGCCAAGGTCGACGTGCTGGCGCTGGAGCCGCACATTCCCGTGCCGGTGCGCGCGCTGCGTTTTGCAGGAAAGCCCGATTCGGTGGCGGTGCGCGGCATCACGCGCTGCATGCGCGAGGCGATCGAGCAGGCGGCCTGACCCGCGTGCCGGCCGCTCAGGAGGCCGCAGGCTCCAGGGCCTCTGCAATCCGCCGCGCCGAGCCGAAGGCCAGCGTGAAGCCCAGGGCGCCATGGCCGGTGTTGAACAGCATGTTTGCCGGCGCGCTCGGTAGCCGACCAATGATCGGCAGCCCTGTGGGCGTGGCGGGCCGCATGCCGGTCCACGGGTGCAGCTCTTCCAGTTGGCTTGCATGCGGAAAGACAGCGCGCGTGGCGGCCGCCAGCGTCTCGATGCGGGTGGCCGGAATGCTCGCGTCGTGTCCCACCAGTTCCGCCATGCCGGCCACGCGAAGCCGCGAGCCGATGCGCGCGAACACCACCTTGCGCGCGCTGTCGGTCACGTTCACGCGAGGTGCGGCGCCCGCCGAGGGATCGACCTCCACCGTGATGCTGTAGCCCTTGAGCGGATACACCGGCAGGTAGGCGCCGATGGCGCGTCCCAGCTTGTGCGAGGCCGAGCCCAGCGCCATCACGAAGGCATCGGCCTCGATGTCTTCCGCATTCGTTTTCACGGCAGCCACGCGGCCTTCGCTGCGGGCGAAGCCGTGCACGTCGGTGCCGAGCAGAAAGCGCACGCCGCGCCCGCTGAGCATGCGCATGAGTTCGGCACAGACCTTGAGGCAGTCGGCCGCGCATTCGCTCGGCGTGTAGACCGCGCCGGCCATCTGGCTGCGGTAGCTTGCGAGCGCGGGCTCGATCGCGACGCACTCGTCGGGCGACACGATGCACTGCTCGCTGCCCATGGTGCGCTGGAGTTCGAGTTGCGCGCGCGCGCCTTCGAGCGACGCCGGGCTGGCATAGAGCACCAGTTTGCCGGTGGCCGAAAAATCGCAGTCCGGCGCGATGTCGGCCTGCATCGCCTCGAATTCGGTCCGGCTCAGCGCGGCCAGCGCGAGCAGCTGGGCCGTGGTGTTGCGGGAAGTCTGTGCCTTGCAGGCCGCCAGGAAAGCCAGCCCCCAGCGCCACTGCAGCGGATCGAGCTGAGGCCGCAGCTTGAGCGGTGAAGAGGGCGAGAGCAGCAGCTTGGGCAACTGGCGCCAGATCGACGGATCGGCCAGCGGCTGCACGTACGAGTAGCTGAGCTGTGCGCCGTTGCCGCCGCTTGCGCCCGCACCGGGGGCTGCGCGGTCGATTACCGTGACCTGATGGCCCTGGCGTTCGAGTTGCCAGGCGGTGGCCAGGCCCACGATGCCGGCACCGAGCACACAGACATGCATGGAGGCAACTTTCCGGGAGTGAATGGGAGACAGCATCGACTGTAGGGGCGCACCGCGCCGGCCGGAAATGCCAAAAGCGCCGTGGCCCATAGCCAAACCGCATGCCCTGCAGCCCATAACCTTTGGGTATGGCCCAGGGTTCAATTGGAATTGTCGGAGTGCGTCACTCCTTCTTACACTGGCCGCTCCGTTCAACCATCTGAAGAAGGCTCGCATGAAACTCTCCGCATTGATGGCCGCCGCTGCCGTGGTGCTGTTTTCCGCCACCGGCGTCCAGGCCGCCGACACGCTGGCCAAGATTGCCGAGTCCGGCAAGATCACGCTCGCCTACCGCGAGTCGTCGGTGCCCTTCAGCTACCTGGACGGCCCCAACAAGCCCATCGGCTTCTCGGTCGAACTCTCCAACGCCGTGGTCGAGGCGGTGAAGAAGAAGCTCAACAAGCCCAACCTGCAGGTGCAACTGATGCCCGTCACCTCGCAGAACCGTATTCCGCTGATCACCAACGGCACCGTGGACCTGGAGTGCGGCTCCACCACCAACAACAGCGCGCGCGGCAAGGACGTGGCCTTTGCCGTGAACCATTTCTATACGGGTACGCGGCTGCTGGTCAAAAAATCTTCGAAGATCAAGAACTACGCCGACCTGGCCAAGAAGACGGTGGCCAGCACCACCGGCACCACCAACGCGCTGGTCATGCGCAAGTACAACACCGAGAAGAATCTCGACATGGACATCGTGCTCGGCAAGGACCACGCCGACGCGTTCCTGCTGGTGGAAAGCGACCGTGCCCTGGCGTTTGCGATGGACGACATCCTGCTGTATGGCCTCATCGCCAACGCCAAGAACCCGGCCGACTACGAGGTGGTGGGCGACGCGCTTCAGGTCGAGCCCTACGCCTGCATGCTGCCCAAGGACGACCCGGCTTTCAAGAAGCTGGTGGACGACACGTTCATTGGCATGATGAAGAGCGGCGAATTCGAGAAGCTCTACACCAAGTGGTTCATGTCGCCGATCCCGCCGAAGAACGCGCCGCTGAACCTGCCCATGAGCCAGCAGCTCAAGGACAACATCAAGGCGCCTTCGGACAAGCCAGCGACCTGACCGCAATACGTACCTGACCGCAATACGTAATACGCAATGGCTTCGACGAACGTAGTTGGCATTCTGGGCGGCATGGGCCCTGCGGCGGGGGCCGACTTCGTTCGGCTGTTCGTGCAGGCCTGCGCCCAGCAGATGCGCTCTCGCGGGGAACCGGTGCGGGACCAGTCTTTTCCGGAGCACTGGCTGGCGCAGGTGCCGGTGCCTGACCGCACCGATGCGCTGGGCTCGCCCGAGAGCGGCGGGCACCAGCCGCTCGAACCGATGCTGCAGGCGTTGGGGCGCCTTGCCGCGCTGGGCAGCCAGGCGGTGGCCATTGCCTGCAACACCGCGCATGCCTGGCATGACCGGCTGCAGGAACGTTTTCCGCAGGTCGAGCTGCTGCACATGGCGCGCGAGGTGGCGCAGCATCTTGCGGCGCAGGATGCGGGCAACGTGGCGCTGATGGCCACCGAGGGTACCTACCGCGTGCGGCTCTACGAGCAGGCGCTGGCCCAGGCGGGGCTCGAATGCCATGTGCCGCTGGCGGAAGAACGCCGCCTCATCACGCGTGGCATCTTCGAGGGGGTCAAGGCGGGCAACATGCGGCTCGCCGAAGAATGCTTTTCGCACGTGGCGCTGCGGCTCGCCGAACGCCATGGGCCGGTCACCATCATCATGGGCTGCACCGAGGTGCCGCTCGGGCTGCAGGGTTCGGCCGCTGCGGCCGGGCTGAGCCTGGTCGACCCGGCGCAGGTGCTGGCTTCGGCATTGGCCCGGCGCGCGTATCGCGACTAGTGCACGGCGGGCATCAACCTGATGACGCACGGGCCGGGCTGATTTCGCCTACATTGCGGCGTGCGTTTTGGCGCATGCCCCTTTGTTCGACGATTCAACTGGAGCTCTACCCATGTCCCTTCGCGACGACAGCCGTTCCGATTTCGATTCGCTTCGCCCCGGCGAGAGCACAGAGCAGGGCGCCACGCGCCGCACTGCACTCAAGGCCGCCATTGGCGTGGGCTACGCGGCCGCCGTCATGCCGGTCATGGCGCAGACCGCGATCAGCACCTCGGCCGAAGGCCTGAAGGCCGGGCCGATCAAGTACACCGTCAACGGTTTCGAGGTGCCGGCCTATGCGGCCGCGCCCGCGGGCAAGACCGGTCTGCCGGTGATCCTGGTGCTCCAGGAAATCTTCGGCGTGCACGAGTACATCGCCGATACCTGCCGCCGCTTCGCGCAACTGGGCTATCTAGCCATTGCGCCCGAGCTCTATGCGCGGCAGGGCGACCCGCGCGGCTACACCGACATCCCCAAGCTGCAGGCCGACATCGTGAGCAAGGTGCCCGATGCGCAGGTGCTGGCCGATCTCGATGGCGCACTTTCGTATGCATCGGCCAACGGCGGCAACGTGGCCAAGGCCGGCATCACCGGCTTCTGCTGGGGCGGGCGCTTCGTGTGGCTCTATGCCGCCACCGGCAAGGTCAAGGCCGGCGTGGCCTGGTATGGCCGGCTGGTCGGCCAGCCCGGCGAGTTGACGCCCCGGCACCCGATCGACGTCGCGGCCAACCTGCAGGCGCCTGTGCTCGGCCTCTACGGCGGCAAGGACCAGGGCATCCCGCTTGACACGGTTGATAAGATGAAAGCAGCGTTGGCAAATGGAACCCCGGCTGCCAAGGCTTCGAGCTTCGTCGTGTATCCCGAAGCAGGCCACGCGTTCCACGCCGACTATCGCCCGAGCTATGTAAAGAGCGCGGCCGAAGACGGATGGCAGCGCGCCACCGCCTGGTTCAAAGCCAATGGCGTCGTCTGACGACAGCCTGTAGCCACCCACCGCCGAAGGCCGTCCCAGTGACGGCCTTTTCTCTTTTTATGAACGGTATCGGGTATCGATGCCCATCGACATTGCAGCTATGAATTTGATAGTGATCATCCTGGCCACCCTGGTCGCCGGCATCGGAAGCGTGTGGCTGGCCGCCTTGCTCCTGCGCGTGGGTGTGCGCAGCGGGTCGGGCGGCGTGAATTCGCAGCACCTGCTGAGCCTGGCCGCAGGCGCGCTGCTCGCCACGGCCTTCATGCACCTGCTGCCCGAAGCCTTCGAAAGCCGCATCGAGCCCGCGATGCTGTTCGGCGTGCTGCTGTTCGGCCTGGTGTTCTTCTTCTTGCTCGACAAGGCCGAGCTCTGGCACCACGGACACGAGCATCACCACGGCGACGCTCTGCCGGGACCGGTGGGGCACCAGGCGGCCGGGCACGCGCATGATCACGATCACGATCACGGCCATGCGCATCACGATCACGGCGATCACAGCCACGGCCACGCACCCCGCGCGGGCGGCGGCTGGGCAGTGCTCACCGGCGACAGCGTGCACTGCTTCGGCGATGGCATCCTGATCGCGTCGGCCTTCATCGCGGACATCCGCCTCGGGCTGGTCGCGGCCGTCGCCGTGCTCGCGCACGAAATCCCTCATCACATCGGCGATCTGGTGGTGCTGCGGCAGAGTTCGGCCAACCAGCGTGCGGCGCTGGTCAAGGTGTCGCTGGCCGGCACCATGACCATGCTCGGCGGCGTCGTAGGGTGGTGGCTGGTCGATCGGCTGCACGGCCTGTTGCCGTACTTCCTGGTGCTGGCCTCCAGCAGCTTTGTCTACGTGGCGCTGGCCGACCTGATTCCCCAGTTGCAGAAACGACTGCCCGCGCGGCAGACCGCGGCGCAGATCGCATGGCTGATCGTCGGCATTGCGCTTGTCACGCTGGTGAGCCGGCTCGCGCACGGCGAGCACGACCACGGCCATGCGGAACACGGCCACGCAGAGCATGGCCATGCGCACGAAGGCGAGGGCGCCCCGGCGCACAAGGACTGACCGGCACCGGATGGATACTTTCCGAAACCCACACCTGTCCGGGGAATGGCGCACGGCACCCGAAAGAGGTGCACCATTGGGGGTATGACGAATGTCTCGCCCATGCTATCGCCGAGGAACCGATCATGAACAACGTCGACGCCAAGAAGCGTTCTGCTCCGCCATCGACAGAGGATGACGACGACTCGCCTGTCGATGATTTCGAAGAGTCCGAATCGGAATCCGAAGCCACCGACGACCTGTCGGACGAAACCGGCATCGACCTGACCGATGCCAGCGAACTCGACGCCGACAACGTTCCCGCGGACGAAGAATTCGACCGGGTGATGAACGCGCCCGATTGAGCCGGTTCTTGATCAACCCTGGGCCACAGCCGCTGCGCGCAGACGCTGCGGGCCGAGCATTTCAGCCGTGAGACCGAAGCCCGCGATGCGCTCCGGCAGCGGCAGGCCGCGCGCCAGTGCGGCGCACGCCTCGCCCATGGCCGCCGATGTCTGGATGCCGTAGCCGCCCTGCGCCGCCACCCAGAAGAAGCCGGGTGCATCGGGTTCGAAACCGCCCACCAGGTCGCCATCGCCCACGAAGGAACGCAGGCCGGCCCAGGTGCGGGTGGGCCGCCGGATGGCGAGCGTGGTTGCTTCCTCGATGCGGTGGATGGCGATGGCGATGTCCAGTTCCTCGGGCTGCACGTCCTGCGGTTCGACGGGGTCGGCATTCGCCGGGGAGCCGAGCAGCATGCCGGCGTCGGGCTTGATGTACCAGCCTTCGTCGGCACTGAACACCATGGGCCAGTGCGCCACGCTGCCGCCGCTGCCTTCGGGCGGCGCGAAAATGAAGGCCGAGCGCCGCCGTGGCTCGATGCCGATGGGCTGCACGCCCGCCATTTGCGCAATGGTGTCGACCCACGCGCCCGCGGCGTTGATCACCACCGGCGCTTCATAGACGGTGCCGCCGGCCGTCACGCGCCAGCGCTCGCCGATGCGCTCGATGGCGGTCACGCCGGCATCGCACACCAGCTTGCCGCCGGCCTGCCGCATGCCGCGCAGATAGCCCTGGTGAATGGCGTGCACGTCCATGTCGGCCGCCTCGGGCTCGTAGACGCCGCCGGCCACGTGCTCGGGCCGCAGCACCGGCACCATCGCGAGCGCCTCTTCGCCGCTGAGCCGCTTCGCGCCCGTGTTCATGGCGCGCAGCACTTCCCAGTGGGCGTCGAGTTCGGCCACATGCTCGGCGCCTGCCACCATCAAGGCGCCGCGCGGCGTGAGCAGCGGGTGCTCGGCAAAGCCCTCGGGCGGGTGTTCGAGAAAAGCGCGGCTCGCCATGGTGAGCGCGCGCACCTGCGCCGTGCCGTAGCTTTCCATGAAGAGCGCGGCCGAACGGCCGGTGGAGTGATAGCCCGGCTGGGCTTCGCGCTCGAGCAGGATCACGCGGGCGTGCGGGGCAAGCCAATGGGCCACCGAAGCCCCGGCAATGCCGCCGCCGATCACGAGGTAGTCGGCCGCAACGGGCGCTGGTGTGTTGGAAGTCATGGGTGAAAAGTGTAGGTACAAATTTGCGTATACGCAAATTAAATCGTTATCACTACAACGAGACTCGCTGCATCGTGCTGGTGAAATTTGCGTGAATGCAATTTGCGCATGCGCAAATTTCATGCGCACAGAACGAGGATCTGGAGCGGAAGGCCCGGCATCGGGCTGGCAGAATCGCGGTGCACTACAAGAGAGAGCCAAGCGTGAATCCACACACGGGGACCAAGCCGGGCACCAAGCCAGCGGCCAAGCCGAAGGGCGAGCAGCTCGCGCTGGACCGCACCACCTTCGGCCACCGCCTGCGCAGCGCGCGCAAGCGTTTCGGCTGGACGCTGGCGCAGCTGGCCGAGCGTTCGGGCGTGTCGATCACCACCATCTCGCGCGCGGAACGCGGGCAGCTCGCGCTCGGATACGAGAACTTCACCGCGCTCGGCCGCGCGCTGGAGATGGACATGAACGCGATGTTCGCGGGCGCGGGCGTCAAGCCCGCACAGCTCGACGGGCCGGTCGTCACCCGCGCGGGCAAGGGCGTGGTGTACCGCGGCCTGTCGATCGCCTACGAGTTCCTGGGCACCACGGCAGCCGGCAAGCAGATGAGCCCGATCGTCGGCACCGTGCATGCGCGCCGCATTCATGGCCCCGAAGACTTCGTGCGGCACGCGGGCGAGGAGTTCGCCTATGTGCTGTCTGGCGAAATCGAAGTGCACTTCGACAATGGCAAGGTCGTGCGGCTCGCGCGCGGCGACTCGCTGTACTTCGACAGCCGCATCGGCCACGCCTATGTGAGCGTCAGCCGGCAACTCGCGAAGATCATCGGCATGACGATGGGCGAGAGCGGGCACATGAAATCTGCGCGCGAAGCACCGTCGTTGAAGCCAGCGCGCAAAGTTGCGGCGGCGAAGAAAACCGGGCGCGGCGGCAAGGGCTGACGGGGGGGCGACTCGCGTCCCGGGCGCGCTCTGCCGGCTGCCTCTGCGCGCCCGGCCCGTCACGCCATCGGCTGTTGCGCCATGGCCCACCCGCGCTTGCCGACAGCGTCGTTACTGAAGATAATGCATTTAACGTTGAGTTACATTTGCGGATGACCGCTGTCCCTTCTGCCCTTCTTTTCGCTCTCCCGTCTCTTGCCCTTTTTCCGCTGATCCCATCGGGCGGATCAGGCAAGGCGCGAGCGACGCGGTTGCGGGTCCGTTCGGCTTGAGTGCGCGCCGCGTCCGTGCCGTTGGCTTGAGCCTGCTTGCGGCCAGCGCGTTCGGCGTGGCCCATGCGCAAAATGCGATCAAGGCGGTTGCGGGTTCGATGCAACAGGGTGTCGAGGTCATCCAGATCGATCTGGCACAGCCGCTCGCCGCCGTACCCAGCGGGTTTTCGGTTCAGAGCCCCGCGCGTATTGCAATCGACTTTCCTGGCGCCACCAACGATGTGGGGCGCACCGCCATCGAAGTGGATCAACCCAACCTGCGCTCGATCAACGTGGTCCAGGCAGGCGAGCGCAGCCGGGTGGTACTGAATCTCCGGCAGCCGACGCTCTACACGGCAGAGATACAGGGCAGGTCGCTGCGGGTCACCCTTCAGGCGGTTGCCCAGACACGGCCCACAGAGGCTCCCGCACCGGCCAGAGCCGCAGCGGCGCCCCGTCGCACCGAGCCGATCACGCTGAACTTCTACGAAGCCGACATCGAGGCCGTGGCGCGCACCATGGCGGTGATCACGGGGCGTGATGTGGTGGTCGACCCGAGCGTCAAGGGCACGATGAGCCTCTTCACCGACCGCCCGGTCCAGCCGACGACCGCCTTCGATCAGTTCGCCGCGGCCTTGCGTCTGCAGAGCTTCGCGGTGGTGGAGGCCGACGGCCTCTACAAGGTGGTGCCCGAGGCCAGCGCCAAGGTGCTGAGCAACACGGTCAACACGTCGATCGGCGCCATGTCGTCGTCGGGCAGCAATCAGGTCGTCACGCAGATCTTCAGGCTCAACTACGAGTCGCCGGGCAGCCTCCTGCCGGTGCTGCGCCCGCTGATTTCATCGAACAGCGCCGTCAACCTGAGCCCGGGCAACAACTCGCTCGTGATCACCGAGTACGCCGACAACATGCGCCGGCTCGCGCGCATCATCGCGGCGCTCGATGTACCCAAAGCGTCCGACGTCGAGATCATCCAGCTCAGGCACGCGATCGCCACCGACCTGATCCCGCTGGTGCAGCGGCTTATCGACGGCGGTGGCTCGGGCGCAACGAGTGCCGCTGCAGCAGGTGTCGCCGACACATCGTTTCGCACCACGCTGCTGGCCGATCCGCGCAGCAACTCGGTGCTCATGCGTGCGGCCAACCCGGCGCGCGCGCAACTCGTTCGCACGCTGGTCGAGAAGCTGGACCGCGCACCCGCCGAGAGCAGCAACGGAGCGGCTGGCAACATCTACGTGGTCTACCTGAAGAACGCGGATGCGGTGCGCCTGGCGGCCACGCTGCGCGCCGCGATGGCGGCAAACCAGCAGTCCACGACGCCGGGTGCCCCGGGCGCCGCCGGCAACAGTCCTGTAGCGCAGCAGGCCATGCAGAACAGCATGAACGGGCAAGGTGGCTCGGCCGGCGCCAATGCGCCGCTGAACAACGCCAACCAGCCGTCGACCGGCGGCCAGATCCAGGCCGATCCGTCGACCAACTCGCTGATCATCACGGCGCCCGAGCCGCAGTACCGCCAGATGCGCGCGGTGATCGACAAGCTCGACGGCCGGCGCGCCCAGGTCATGATCGAGGCGCTGATCGTCGAGGTGAGCGCCAGCAAGGCCGCAAGCTTCGGCGTCCAGTGGCAAAGCGCGCTGGGCAGCAACGGTGTCATCGGCACCAACTCCAGCCTCAACGGGACGAACATCCTGGCACTGACCCAGGCGCTGGCCACCCGGAATGCCGCCGGCCTGGCGTCGTCGATTCGGCCGGGACTGAACCTGGGCATCGCCGGCAAGATCGGTGGCCAGTACATCCTGGGCGCCATCGCCAGCTTCTTCAGCAGCGACGGCGATGCCAATGTGCTCTCGACGCCCAACCTGCTGACGCTGGACAACGAAGAAGCCAAGATCGTCATCGGCCAGAACGTGCCCTTCGTCACCGGCCAGTACGCGAGCACCTCGGGCTCGGTGGGCATCAACCCGTTCACCACGGTGGAACGCAAGGACGTCGGCCTCACGCTGCGTGTGCGCCCGACCATCAACGAGAACGGCACCGTGAAGATGACGATCTTCCAGGAGACCTCGAACGTCGATGCGGCCACGATGGCCAACGCCAACGGCCCCACCACCAACAAGCGCTCCATCGAATCGAGCGTGCTGGTCGAGGACGGCGGGCTCATCATGCTGGGTGGCCTGCTGTCGGACACCTACAACACCAGCATCGAGAGGGTGCCGCTGGCCGGCGACATCCCGGTGCTCGGCAACCTGTTCAAGAACGAGAACCGCACGCGCAACAAGAGCAACCTCATGATGTTTCTGCGCCCTGCGGTGATGCGCGACGGTGCCTCGACCGAGGCCTTCGCCTACGACCGCTACGACGAGATCCGCGGTTTGCAGAAGCAGGTGCAGCCGAACACCGACAACATCATGCTGCGCAACGTGAACGCCGCTCCCGTGCTGCCCGAGGCACCGCTCGCAAGCTCACCCAACCGCGGCAACGGCAGCATCAGCATGGAAGGCACCCGGCTCATTCCCGCTCCGCAGGAAACCGCCACGGGCAACCGCAAGCTCGCGCCGCCGCTGCTGCGCGGCGCCTTGCCCTCCACCGCCGACCCGGCCAGCGGACGGGAGTTGCCGTAGGGCGCGAGTCGAAGCACCGGCTTTGGCTGCCACGCACGCGACGAGTACATCGAGATTCGATCGTGCCGCGCATCTACCTTGTCACGCGCCTGCTGACCGAGACCGGCAAGCAGTAAGCAGCGCCGGGGCAGCACGCCTCAGGGCTGTTGTCCCGGTGGCTCGCCGGGGCGGCGCGGCGGTCGTTTGGCGGCGGCCGCAGCGGCTGCTGCTGCCGCGTGCTGCTGGGCTTGTTGCTGCTGCTGCTGGCGCATCTGCGCCTGGTGTGCCTGCTGTTGCTGCATCTGCTGCTGGCGTTGCTGCTGCTGTTGTTGCATCGCCTGTTGTTGCTGTTGCGCGCGCGCGGCCTGCGCTTGCTGCTGTTGCTGTTGCTGTTGCTGTTGCTGTTGCTGTTGCTGTTGCTGTTGCCGGCGGCGCATCTGCTCCTGTTGCTGCAGGGCCTCGTTCTGGGCCCGTTGCTGCTGCGCCTGCTGCCGTTGTATCTGCTGCTGTTGAGCCGCCTGCTGTTGCTGGGCCGCACGCGCTTGCTGCTGCGCCTGCTGTTGCTGTTGCATCTGCTGGCGCCGTGACTGTTCCTGCTGGGCCTGCTGCTGGGTTTGCTGCGTCTGCTGCTGGCGCTGGCGCTCCTGCAATGTGTGCTGCTGCTGTTGCTGGGCTTGCTGGCTGGCGGCGCGCGCCTGTTGCTGCTGCGCCATCTGCTGCCGCCGCACCTGCTCCTGTTGTTGCTGCTGTTGGAGCCGGGCCTGTTGCGGCTGCTGCTGGTTGGCGGCGCGGGCTTGTTGCTGGGCCTGCTGCGCCTGTTGGCGCCGCATCTGTTCTTGCTGCTGTTGCTGCTGGCGCTGTGCCTGCCGTGCTTGCTGTTCCTGGGCTTGCCGCTGTTGCGCCTGCTGTTGTCGGGCCTGTTGTTGTGCGCGTTGCTGGCCTTGCTGTTGCTCCTGCATCAACGCTTGCTGCTGCCGTGCTTGTCGCTGTTGCTGCTGCTGCTGTGCCAGTTGGGCTTGCGGCTGTGGCGCGAAGCCCGGGCTGCCCGCGGCAGGGGGCAAGGGAGCGCCGGGGGGCATGCCGCGGGGCGCGCCGCTGTTGTAGACGTTCCGCACGTTGTTGTTGACCACGGTGGTCGAGCGCGAGATGTAGGTGCTGTTGTTGTAGACCACCGCCGGCCGGGCGTAGGCCGGCTGCGCGATGCGCTCCGGTTCGCGACCCCGCCAGCGCGGTGCGCCCCAGTTCATGTTCCATGCGTTCCAGCCCCAGTCGTGCCGCTCCAGCGCGGCGCCCACGATCACGCCGGCACCGAACGCCAGCGCGCCCGCCGCGGCGACTTGCCCGCGGCTGTAGCCCGGCGCGACCTCGACGGGTCGGGCGTACGCATAGCCGGGATAGACGGGTACCGGCTCGCCGTAGATCACCTGGGGGTCATAGCTCGGCACGTACACCACGTCGGGCTGCACCGGCTCGATGGTGATCAGCTGCCGCGGCGGTTCGATCACCGCGGGGCCCGCATAGACCGGCTGCATGTCCGGCGCCGGGACGTAGTCCCGCGGCGTCGCGGCGCTGGCGACCCGGAGCTTGCTGTTGTTCTTGAGGCGGCCTGCGCTCGACGCGCGCTGCCGCATGACCTGGATCGCGTTCATCACGTCGGCCGGGTCGTTGTAGTAGGCCTGGCCGAGTGCCTCGGTCCACGCGATGTTCCCGGCCATCTGGTTCAGCACCGGGCGGAATGCGGTAAGCGACTTGACGCTCGGATCCCAAGGCTGCTGGTTGGCTGCATCGGCGAGCGGGCCGCCCTTGAGTGCTGCGTTCTGTGCCAGCCAACCGTGTGCGGCGGTGATCTGGTCGGGATAGGTGGAGCCGGCCAGCACCTGCGCCACCAGCTTGTCGGGATACAGCGCGATGGGAGCGACGAGCTGGTAGAGCTGCTCGGCCGAGGGCGGCGTATAGGCCGCAGGCGCTGGAGCGGCTGGCGCAGGTGGGGGCGCAGGCGCGGGTGCAGCGGCCACTGGAGGCGCGGGTACCTGGGCGCTGGGCGCGTTGTCGGTCTTGTTGCAGCCGGCGATGGCAAG
This sequence comes from Variovorax palleresanus, assembly GCF_051144945.1. Taxonomy (NCBI): domain Bacteria; kingdom Pseudomonadati; phylum Pseudomonadota; class Betaproteobacteria; order Burkholderiales; family Comamonadaceae; genus Variovorax; species Variovorax palleresanus. The sequence goes on from NZ_JBJNVP010000002.1 coordinate 4,217,258, forward strand.
CGCGCCAATGCACAGCGAGATCGTCAGGAGCCGCGCGACGGACGCGCGGCGGAATGATGTTGTCATCTGGAGTTCCTATGGGCGCCGACCTTGTCACGCCCTGAACTCTTTCAACGGCGCGTCACGTGCCGCGACGACGCCAGCTTGCATCGCCGATGCAACGGTCTGTGTCGGTGCTGTGCCGCCTGCGCTGTCGGCGCAGAACCACAGGCCTCCTTACTTGGCGCCGCCCGCGTACTTGGTGACGCTCGTCGCGTTCACGTGATAGCCGCTCACGCCCATCATCGAATCGTTGCGCAGGGTCTGCAGCTTGCCGGTGACCCACACGGTGTCCATGGCGCGGAACTTGGCGCCCTTTGGCGTGACCACATGCAGGATCTGGTTGGCCGGTGGCGGCGGCGTGTGGATGCACGCGCCGAAGTAGGGCACGAGCAGGAACTCGGTCACCTCGCCCTTGGCCTCTTCGAGCGGCACGATGAAGCCCGGGATCTTGATGTCGGCGCCGTTCATGGCCGGATTGGTCGGCGCGTTGTTCGACACCTCCTGCATCTTCATGAGCAGTTCGTTGGCGCGCGGGTCGCCGTCGTTGAGTGCACTCAGGTCCATGCCCTTGAATTCCTTGGCCGGGTCCCAGTCCTTGGGCACCAGTTCTTCCCAGGTAATCTGGCGCGGCTGGCCCGGCGCGGCCTTGGCCGCAGCAGGCGGTGCAGCCTTGCCGCCGAGCGGGTTCGATGCGGTCGTGTCCTTGGGCGCGGGTTCGGCGGCCCACGCGGCGGCAGCGAGGCCGGCGCCAGCGAGCAGCATCGAAAGCCGGGTGAAAGCTCGGAGCGTGGGTGTCTTCTTTGCGATGCGCATGGTTTCAAATCCTCGGTGAGAGGCCGTCGGCCAACGAGAGCCGGTAAGCACGGATGCCGGGCAAAAGGCTTGCGAGCCAGCCCGCCACCAGCAGGCTTCCCATCAGCAGCCATTCGTTCAGTGTAGGTTCTGAAAGACTCAATGTCAGCCCGAACTGCGACTGCAGCCATGGCGAGAGCAGGGCGATGCCGAGCACGGCCATGACCACGCCGAAGGCCACGCCCAGCACGGTGACCATGGCGCCCTCGAGCGCGAGCAGCGCCAGCACATGGCGCAGGCCGGCACCCACGGCGCGCAGCACGGCCAGCTCGCGCCGCCTTTCGTTCAGGCCTGCCATCACCACCGAGACAAGGCCCGCGAGGCTTACGAGCGCAACCAGCGCCGACATCAGCAGCAGCGCGTTCTCGCCGATGCCGATCACGCTCCACAGTTCATCGAGCGCCACGCCCGGCAGGATGGCCATCAGCGGCTCGCCGGAGTAGGTGGAAATCCAGCGCTGGACGCCGAACACCGCAGAGCGGTTTTTCAGGCCCACGAGAGCGGCCGTCACGTTCTTCGGCGTCAGGTCGAACTTGCGCACCTGCTCGGCCGGGATCTTCACGCCCGGCATCGGCGCGCCGCCCACCCATTCGAGGTGGATGGCTTCCATTGCTTCGAGCCCGATGTGCACCGTGCGATCGACCGGCGTGCCGGTGCGGGCGAGCACGCCGACCACCGTGAAGGGCTTGTCGGTATGTTCGGCCGTGTTGAGCTCGCCGCTGCCGTGCGCGAGCGTGATCTTCCGGCCGACGTGGTAGCCGAGCTTGTCGGCCACTTCGGCCCCCACCACCGCGTCGAACAGTTCGCTGAAGGGCTTGCCTTCGCGCAGCTTCAGCAGCTGGCGGTCGCCATAGCGAAAGCGCGTGAAGTATTCGGGCGAGGTGGCCAGCACCGAGAAGCCGCGGTGCGAGTCGCCCAGCGAAAGCGGCACCACCCAGTCGACGCCCTGGTGCGCGGCCAGCGCCTGCACGCTTTTCCACGAGATGTTGTTGGTGGCCGCGCCGATGCGGAACACCGAATACAGCAGCAGTTGCGTGGAGCCCGTGCGTGCGCCCACGATCAGGTCGGTGCCCGAGACGGACGATGCGAAGTTCTCGCGCAGCTCGGTGCGGATGCGTTCGACGCCGAGCAGCAGAAAGGTCGACAGCGCGATCGAGAACACGGTGAGCGCCAGCGTGAAGCGCCGGTTCCAGGCGCTGTGCCAGGCGATCGAAAAAAGTGCTCTCATCGGCAGGCCTTCACGCGTCCACCGCCATCGCAATCGAAGCCGCGCGGTTGATTTCGGGCAGCAGCACATGCCGGGCAAAGCGCTGCGCGATGCGCTGGTCGTGGCTCACGAACACGAGCGCGCTGTGGTTCACCGCGCATGCCGTCAGCAGCACGTCGAGAAACGCTTCGCGCCGGTCTTCGTCGAGCGCGGAGGTGGGCTCGTCGGCAATCACCACTTCAGGCTGGCCGATGAGCGCGCGCGCCGCGGCCACGCGCTGCTGCTGGCCGACCGACAACTGCATTGCCTGGCGCTTCCACAGGTTGCGGTCGAGTCCCATCTGGTCGAGCAGGTGCTCGGCTTCTTCGCGGGGGCTTCCGCTGCGCGCGGCCTGCGATGCACGCCGCTGCGAGAAACGGCAGGGCAGCAGCACGTTGTCGAGCACGCTCAGATAGGGCAGCAGGTTGAACTGCTGAAAGATGTAGCCCACGTGCGCCACGCGGCAGCGGTCGCGCGCGGCACCCGAGAGCTGCGACCAGTCGTGCCCCAGCAGCGTGACGCGGCCTTCGTCGGCCACCAGCACGCCCGCCAGAAGGGAGAGCAGCGTGCTCTTGCCGCAGCCGCTCGGGCCGTGCAGAAAGACCGACTCGCCGGCCGTGATGCGAAAGGCCTCGATGTCGATGCACGGCGCCTTCATGCCGGGCCACGCAAAGCGCAGCGCTTCGACGGCGAGCACCACGCGCAGTGGCGATGCCTCGCCCTGGGGGGCGGTGCTCACGGCCTTACTTGCCCCAGCCGAGGCGCACCGGCTGCGCGGCCTGCGCACCGCCGGGGCGCTTGAGCTGGCGCTTGAACTGGCCTTGCGCCGAAGCGATCTGCGCATCGATCTGGCGCGTGCCCTTGAATGCGGCGAAAAGATTCACGTCGATGAACTTTGCCGCGGCCGCGTTGGTGCAGTTGAAAGAGAAGGTGGCGTCGAGGTCCGCGTGGCCCTCGGGCTCGCTCGGGTCAGGCTTGCCGAGGCCAAGCGCGCCGGAGCGCAGGTCGACCGGGCCGAGCTTGCAGTTGGCCGCCGGGTCGATGGCAAAGAGCTTGTCCGCCGCGCGCAGCTGGGCGACGGCGTCTTCGGCGGTCTTCTTCTCGGCATCGGTCTTGGGGGCTCGCTCGAAGCCGACGATGTTGTCGAGCGGCGTCTCCATGTTGATCACGACGGTGGGGCCGTCGATGGCCACGTCGAGCTTGAGCTGGCCGTGCACGTGCGCATGCTGCTGCTGTGCCTCGGCGGAAAGAAAAGGGGTTGCCGCGAGCATTGCCGCGGCAAATGCGAAGCCGGATGAAATGCGTCGTCGAAGTCGGATCTGTTTCATGGTTCTGCGCCTTGCCGGGTCGGCAGCCCAGGCGTGTTGCTCCACTCGCTCCAGCTGCCGGCATAGAGCGCGGTGGTCCCCAGTCCCGCGATCTGCATGGCAAGCAGGTTGGGCACGGCGCTCACGCCGCTGCCGCACTGGTGGACGACCGTCGCCGGATCGCGTCCCGCGAGCAGCGCTTCGAACTCGGCACGCAATTGCGATGCCGACTTGAACTTGCCGTCGGGGCCGAGGTTTTCGGCGAAGGGCCGATTGAAAGCCCCGGGGATGTGACCCGCGATCGGGTCCAGAGGTTCCACCTCGCCGCGATATCGTGCGGCGGCTCGCGCGTCGATCAGGTTCTGGTCAGGCTGGCCGAGCCGGCGCACCACGGCGTCGGTGGTCACGAGCTTCGCAAGCGGCTCGCCCGGCACGAAATTTGACTGGAAGTGCGTCGGCTCTTCGCGGTTCGTGACTTCGCCGCCCGCGGCCTGCCATGCCTGCAGGCCGCCATCGAGCACGGCAACCGCGTCGTGCCCCATCCACTTGAGCATCCACCAGAGCCGGCCGCAGTAGTTGGCGCCGTTGCGGTCGTACACCACGGCCTGCATGTCGTTGGAAAAGCCGACGCTCGACAACCAGGCCGCGAACTTCTCGCGGCTGGGCAACGGATGGCGCCCGCCCGAGGCCGGCACGCCGTCATCCCGCGCGACGACCACGTCGCCCTGTGCGCCAGGCAGGCCATGTTTCGCGCTGAGGTCGGTGTCGAGGTTCGCATACACGGCGCCGGGGATGTGCGCGGCGGCATATTGCAGCGCGCCCGCCTCGGGCTTCATGAGGTCGAAGCTGCAGTCGATGACCATGAGCGGCGCGCCGCCGGCCTGCAGCTGCTGGAGTTGTTCGACGCTGACGAGGGTGGTGTACATGGTGCGGTTCCTTCGTTGTCGATGGGTTCGATGTGGTTCAGTGTTCTTCGGCCGGCGCCTTGGGCACTGCGCGCTGGCGCAGCACGGTGGCTGCGATGCCGCTCACGATGATGAGCGCCATGCCGGCCCAGCCGGCGCCGTCGATGCGGTCGTCGAACAGCACCACACTGTAGAACGCCGCAAAGACAATGCCGGAATACTGCAGATTAGCCACCACCAGCGTACCGGCCTGGGTCTTGGCCGTGGCGTAGGCGCGCGTCATGCAGAGCTGGCCGAGGGCCGCCAAAAGGCCGATCGGCAGCAGCCACAGCGCATGCTGCCACGTCCACGAATCCCCGCCCGAAAACCCGGTGGCGGCCGTGGCAAAGGCACCCGCCACGGCCGAGCCCACCGCGAAATAGAAGACCGTACGCAGTTCGGGTTCGCCGATGCGCGACAGCGCCACCACCTGCATGTAGGCAAACGCCGCCGTGAGGCCCGAAAGCAGACCGAGCAGGCCCGCGAAACCTTCGTTGGCGTTGACCGAGGGCTTGAGCATCAGCACCACGCCCACGAAGCCCGCGAGCACCGTCAGCACCAGCGGCCCCTGCAGCGGCGGGCGCTGCACGCGGCCGTCGCGGCCGGGCACCGGCACCCATGCGAGCAGCGCGCCGCCCACCAGGAACGCCGCGATCCAGACGCTGCTCATGTAGTTGAGCGTGACCGCGGTGGCCAGCGGCATGTGGGCGATGGCGTAGAACCATGCGCCCAGCGACACCACGCCGATGGTGCTGCGCCAGGCGTGCATGCCGGGGTAGCGGGTGGCCAACGAGACACCGCGGTTGCGCGACAGAAGCCACAGGAACACGATGCCGATCAGGCCGCGCCCGAGCACCATCTCGCCGCTGTTGAACCAGGCCGAGGCTACCTTGACGACCACGCTCATGGTGGCGAACAAGAAGGCGCCCAGCACCATCCAGAGTGCTTGCACTATGTGCTCAGGCGCTCTGCATTGCGCTGCGGTACCACTCGTGGAATTGCTGCATGCCGTCTTCCATCGGGCTCTGGTAGGGGCCGCTCTCGTCGTCGCCGCGCAGCATGAGGGCGCGGCGGCCGGCGTCCATGCGCTCGGCGATCTCGTCGTCTTCCACGCAGGTTTCCATGTAGGCGGCCTGCTGGGCTTCGACGAATTCGCGCTCGAAGGCCACGATTTCCTCGGGGTAGAAGAACTCGACCATGTTGAGGGTCTTGGTGGGGCTTACCGGATGCAGCGTCGACACCGTGAGCACGTGCGGATACCACTCGACCATCACGTGCGGGTAGTAGGTGAGCCAGATGGCGCCGTACTTGGGCGGCTTGCCCTCTCGGTACTTGAGGAGCTGCTCTTGCCACTTCTGGTAGATGGGGCTGCCGGCGCGGCCGAGCCGGTTGGCCACGCCCACCGTCTGGACCGAGAAGTTGCGGTTGAACTCCCAGCGCAGGTCGTCGCAGGTGACGAAGCTGCCGAGGCCGGGGTGGAACGGGCCGACGTGGTAGTCCTCGAGATAGACCTCGATGAAGGTCTTCCAGTTGTAGTTGCACTCGTGCAGTTCGACCCGGTCGAGCGCGTAGCCCGTGAAGTCCAGGTCGGCGCGCGGGCCGAGTTCGGCCATGTCGGCCGCCACGTCGCGGCCCACGCCGTTCGGGCCGCCCTCGAACAGCAGGCCGTTCCACTCGGTGAGCGGATAGTTGTGCAGGTTGAGGCAGGGGTCCTGGTCGAAATGCGGCGCACCAATGAGCGTGCCCGTGGCGCGCGGGTCGGCGGCAGCGTAGGTCCAGCGATGCAGCGGGCAGACGATGTTGCCGCCGGTCTGGTTGTCGAGCTGTCCGCGGCCTTGCAGGATGAGCGCCTGCCGGTGGCGGCACACGTTCGAAATGAGTTCGACGCCCTTGGGCGTGTGCACGAGCGCGCGGCCCTGGTGCTCCTGCGGCAGGGTGTGGTAGTTGCCCAGCTCGGGCACCGCGAGCCGGTGGCCCACGTAGCGCGGCCCATGCGCGAACAGCGTTTGCATTTCGCGCGAGTAAAGCGACTCGTCGAAGTATGCGGAAACTGGAAGTTGGCTCGCGGCCTGCTGCAGTTGAAGACTTAAATCAGACATGGAGGACCTGACCAAGCTCCCCACAGGGAGAAAAAAGAGAAAAAACGGAAGGCGCCGTCTGGAGTCCGAAGGGGCGACGGCCCGAAGAGTTGTGCCGGGGTGGCCGGCAAGGGAAGCTCGGATTGTACCCAAGGGGGCACCGCAGCGCCCATGGCTTTTCACATGCCTGCGCCGGACGGCCGCGGTCGACGCCCATGGTCCGTTCAGCCGCCATCCGCCGCATGCTTCGGGGTGGTCGGCGGCACTTTGGTTCCCCCACCCTAAAATGCTTGATTTCACATTCGTTCGCTCGCATGCCCAAGGTCCCTTCTTCCGCCACGTCCAGCCCGACAGCCACGCCCGACACCGGGCCGCTGCCGGCCAGCTACGAAGCCGGGCTCCAGGAGTTGGAACAATTGGTTGCAGAACTCGAGTCCGGACAACTGCCGCTCGACCAGTTGCTTGGCAGCTATCAGCGCGGCGCCGCACTGCTCGCCTTCTGCCGCGAAAAGCTGCAGGCGGTCGAGGACCAGATCAAGGTGCTCGATGCGGGGAGCCTCAAGCCCTGGACCGCCGAATGAGCGCCGCACGGCCGCCCGAAGGCGCGAGCGCCCCCTTGGGGGGCAGCGAAGTACACGCAGTGACGAGCGTGGGGGCAACAATGAGCGGGGCTGTGGTCAATTGGGATGCTGGCCGGCTGGCCGGTTGGAGCGAGCCGCACCTGGCGCGCGTCGAAGCAGCGCTTTCGCGCTGGGTTGGTGTCGATGCGCCGGTGCTGCTCGGTGAAGCGATGCGCTACGCCGTGCTCGACGGCGGCAAGCGGCTGCGTCCGCTCCTGGTGCTCGCTGCGAGCGAAGCGGTGGGCGGCAATGCGGCCGCTGCGTTGCGCGCGGCTTGCGCAACGGAACTGATTCACGCCTACTCGCTGGTGCACGACGACCTGCCCAGCATGGACAACGACGTGCTGCGGCGTGGCAAGCCCACGGTGCATGTCAAGTTCGGCGAGGCCGATGCGCTCCTGGCCGGTGATGCCTTGCAGGCGCTGGCCTTCGAACTGCTGACGCCCGACGGCGACGAAATTCCGGCTTCGACCCAGGCCATGCTGTGCCGCCTGCTGGCGCGCGCCGCGGGCAGCCAGGGCATGGCGGGCGGCCAGGCCATCGACCTTGCCAGCGTCGGCATGGCCCTGAACGAAGCGCAGTTGCGCGAAATGCATCGCCTGAAGACCGGCGCGCTACTGCAGGGCAGCGTCGAGATGGGCGCCGCCTGTGCCGGTGCCGTGGCGCCTGCTGCGCTGAATGCATTGCGCGACTACGGCGCCGCCATCGGCCTGGCGTTCCAGGTGGTCGACGACATCCTCGACGTCACCGCCGATTCGCAAACCCTCGGCAAGACGGCCGGCAAGGATGCGGCCGCCGACAAGCCAACCTACGTTTCGCTGTGGGGCCTCGACGGTGCGCGTGCACAGGCACGGCAGTTGCTCGCCGAAGCGCTTGCGGCGCTCGGCCGCAGTGGCCTTGCCGACACCGCCGCACTGCGCGCGCTGGCCCACATGGTCGTCGACCGCGACCGATGAACTGTTCACAGATGGACAAGAAGAACCACGACGATTCCATGGCACCGCTGCTTCCCACGCTTCACGATCCGTCGCCGATCCGCCACTACGACCGCGCCCAGCTCAAGCAGCTGTCCGACGAGGTGCGCGCCTGCGTGCTCGACAACGTCTCGCGCACCGGGGGCCACCTGAGCTCCAATCTCGGCACCGTCGAACTCACGGTCGCGCTGCACCATGTGTTCAACACGCCGCACGACCGGCTGGTGTGGGACGTGGGCCACCAGACCTATCCGCACAAGATTCTCACGGGGCGGCGCGAGCGCATGCCCACGCTGCGGCAGATTGGCGGCATCTCGGGCTTTCCGCAGCGCAGCGAGAGCGAATACGACACCTTCGGCACCGCGCATTCGTCCACCAGCATCTCGGCCGCGCTCGGCATGGCCATGGCCGCCAAGCAAAAGGGCGAAGACCGCCACACCGTGGCCATCATCGGCGACGGCGCGCTCACGGCCGGCATGGCCTTCGAGGCGCTCAACAACGCCGGCGTGTGCGACTGCAAGCTGCTGGTGATCCTGAACGACAACGACATGTCGATCAGCCCGCCCGTGGGCGCGCTCAACCGCTACCTCGCGCAACTGATGAGCGGCAATTTCTACGCCGCCGCCAAGAACGTCGGCAAGAGCGTGCTGCGCGCCGCGCCGCCGCTGTTCGAGCTTGCCAAGCGACTCGAGCAGCATGCCAAGGGCATGGTCGTGCCAGCCACGCTGTTCGAGCAGTTCGGCTTCAACTATGTCGGGCCGATCGACGGCCACGACATCGATTCGCTGGTGCCCACGCTCGAGAATCTCAAGCATCTCGACGGCCCGCAGTTCCTGCACGTGGTCACCAAGAAGGGGCAGGGCTACAAGCTCGCCGAGGCCGACCCGGTGGCCTACCACGGGCCTGGCAAGTTCGATCCACAGGTCGGGCTGGTCAAGTCCACTGCGGTGGCGAAGCAGACGTTCACGCAGGTCTTCGGCCAGTGGCTGTGCGACATGGCGGCGCACGACGGCCGGCTGGTGGGCATCACGCCCGCCATGCGCGAAGGCTCGGGCCTGGTCGAATTCGAAAAGCGCTTTCCCGACCGCTACTACGACGTCGGCATTGCCGAGCAGCATGCGGTGACCTTCGCGGCCGGCCTGGCCTGCGAAGGCCTGAAGCCGGTGGTCGCGATCTACTCGACCTTTCTGCAGCGCGCCTACGACCAGCTCATTCACGACGTCGCGATCCAGAACCTGCCGGTGGTGTTCGCACTCGACCGCGCGGGCCTCGTGGGCGCCGATGGCGCCACGCACGCGGGCGCCTACGACATCTCGTTCCTGCGCTGCATTCCCAACATGAGCATTGCCTGCCCGGCCGACGAGCGCGAGTGCCGGCAGCTGCTGTCGAGCGCCTACGAGCAGAGCCATCCGGTCGCTGTGCGCTATCCGCGCGGCGCGGGTGCGGGCGTGACGCCGCACCTTGCGCTCGACGCGCTGCCTTTCGGCAAGGGCGAGGTGCGCCGGGAAGGCAAGCGCGTCGCCATCCTCGCATTCGGCAGCTTGCTGTACCCGGCGCTCACCGCCGCCGAATCGCTCGACGCGACGGTGGTCAACATGCGCTGGGCCAAGCCGCTCGACGTCGACCTGCTGCTGCAGGTGGCGGGCACCCACGATGCCATCGTCACGATCGAAGAAGGTGCCGTCATGGGCGGCGCGGGCAGTGCGGTGCTCGAGGCGCTGCAGGCTGCCGATGTGATGAAGCCCGTGTTGCAGCTGGGCCTCCCCGATCAATTCATCGAGCACGGCGACCCGGGCAAACTGCTCGCATCGATCGGCCTCGACGCAGCGGGCATCGAAGCCGCGATCACGCGGCGTTTCGGCGCCGTCGCAGGGTAAACCCCGGCCGGCCGCGTGTAAGCGCGTTTTTACAATCGTTGCGACTTACAAAAGTCGTCGACGCGGCCACAAGCCGCGTTTCGTTTTTTCCAATGCACTCGGAGTGAATTCAATGGATCGTCGTTCCCTCATCAAAAACGCCGGCATCGCTGGCGTTCTGGCCGCCGGCATTGCGCCCGCAGTTCATGCGCAAGCCGCCGTCCGCTGGCGCCTGGCGTCGAGCTTTCCGAAGCCGCTCGACACGATCTATGGCGGTGCCGAGGTTTTCTCCAACGCAGTCAAGGCCATGTCGGGCGGCAAGTTCGAGATCTCGGTGCATGCAGCTGGTGAGTTGATGCCGGCTTTCGGCGTGGTCGACGGTGTGCAGCAGGGTTCGGTCGAAGCCTGCCACACGGTGCCCTACTATTTCTACGGCAAGAATCCGGCCTTCGCGCTCGGTTCGGCCATCCCCTTCGGCATGAACGCGCGCCAGATGAACGCGTGGATGATGCACGGCAACGGCCGCAAGCTGATGGACGAGTTCTACGGCACCTACGGGATGCTGAGCTTCAACGGCGGCAACACCGGCACCCAGATGGGCGGCTGGTTCCGCAAGGAAATCAAGACCCCCGCTGACCTCAAGGGCCTGAAGATGCGCCTGGGCGGTGGCCTGGTGGGCGACGTGATGACCAAGCTCGGCGTGGTGCCGCAAAGCATCCCGGGCGGTGAGATCTACCAGGCGCTGGAAAAGGGCACGATCGACGCTGCCGAATGGGTGGGTCCGTATGACGACCAGAAGCTCGGCTTCAACAAGGTGGCGCCGAACTACTACTACCCCGGCTGGTGGGAAGGCGGCCCCGAGGTCGACTTCTTCATCAACAAGAAGGCCTTCGACGGCCTGTCGCCCGAGAACAAGGCCATCATTGCGGCAGCTTCCGCCGTGGCCTCGCAGGACATGCTGGCCAAGTACGATGCCCGCAACCCCACCGCGCTCAAGCAACTGATCGGCGCCAAGACCAAGCTGCTGCCTTTCAGCAAGGAAATCCTCGACGCATCGTTCAAGGCTTCGCTGCAGGTCTACGAAGAAAACGGTGCCAAGAGCCCGGAGTGGAAGAAGATCTACGCCGACTTCCTGACTTTCCAGCGCGACCAGGTGGCCTGGTTCCGCGTTGCCGAAGGCCGCTTCGACAACTACATGCAATCCGTGAAGCTCTGAGCTTTCAAGGCTGCAAAAAAAACCGCGCATTGCGCGGTTTTTTTATGGGCGCTACTTCATGAAAGAGCGCCGGCACGAACGCGCAAATCAGAGCCTGCGTGCCTGCTTGAGCTCGGCCACCAGCCGCTCGAACTCGGCAATGAGTTCCGGCGTGGCCGCATAGAACACGGCGAACTTGCCGACCAGCGTGCGCACGTAGAGCCGCGGCGCAATCAGCCAGTCGAGCCCGCGCACGCGGATCAGCTTGCCGAATGCGAGGTCGTCGAACGCCATCTGCTTGTCCCAGATCCAGCGCTGGTGCAGGCCCTGGCGGTCGATGCGCGTGCGGCTGGTCATGATGTGGAACCAGGTCCAGCCCATCAGCGCAATGCCGGCGAGAAACCAGCCGAGGCCACCGGTCTTGGCGGTGCCGAGGGCGCCCACCGACCAGAGCTGTGCCAGCCAGAAGGCGCAGCCGCCCACGATCACGGTGGCCAGCAGCTTGAAGGGCAGCGAGAACGCCTGGCCCTCGACTGCATCGCCCCCCGACGGCTCGAAACGAAACGGTGCGGGACCCAAGGCGCCTACTTCTTCTCGGGTTCGGTGGCCGCACCGGCAGGTGCTTCTTCCTTGGGCGGATCGCCGAAGGGATTTTCACCACCGCCGCCGCTGTCAGCGCCGGAGTTCGGGGTCATGTCGTCGATCGGCACCTCGATCTGGACCTTGTCGGTATCGATCGTCTCTTCCTTGGGCAGGAACATCGTCACCGTCTGCGGCACGAAGATCACGATCGCGACCAGGATCAGCTGCATCAGCACCCAGGGAATCGCGCCCATGTAGATGTCGTTCGACAGCACCGGCTTGGCTATTCGTTTCTCCTTGAACAGCGTGTCCGCAATGCCTCGCAAGTAGAAGAGGGCAAAGCCGAACGGCGGATGCATGAAGCTGGTCTGCATGTTCACGCACAGCAGCACGCCGAACCACACCAGGTCGATGCCGAGCTTGGCCGCCACCGGGCCCAGCATCGGCAGGATGATGAAGGCGATCTCGAAGAAGTCGAGGAAGAAGGCCAGGAAGAAGATGAACAGGTTGACCACGATCAGGAAGCCGATCTGTCCACCCGGCAGGCCCGTCAGCAGGTGTTCGACCCACTTGGCGCCGTCCACGCCCTGGAACACCAGCGAGAACACGCGTGCGCCGATCAGGATGAACACCACCATGGCGGTGAGCCGCATGGTGCCGACCATGGCTTCCCAGATGAGACCCAGCGTCAGCCGCTTGTGGATCGCCGCGAGGATCAGCGCGCCGACCACGCCCATGGCGCCCGCTTCGGTGGGCGTGGCAATGGCGGTGTCGATGCCTGGCAAGCCGCCCATCGAACCCAGCACGGCGAAGATCAGGATGGCCGACGGAATGATGCCGCGCAGGCATTTGGCCCACAGCTTGGCGCCGCTCAGCGTGCGTGCGCTCTTGGGAATGCCCGGAATGTGGTGCGGCTTGATGACGCCGAGCATGAAGGTGTAGCCCGCGAAGATCAGCACCTGAAGGATCGACGGACCCCACGCGCCGCGGTACATGTCGCCCACCGATCGGCCCAGCTGGTCAGCCATGACGATCAGCACCAGCGAAGGCGGCACCAGCTGCGTGATGGTGCCGGACGCTGCGAGCACGCCGGTGGCGTAGCGCATGTTGTAGCCGTAGCGGATCATCACCGGCAGCGAGATCAGCGCCATGGCGATCACCTGGCCCGCCACCGTGCCGGTGATGGCGCCGAGGATGAAGCCCACGATGATCACCGAGTAGCCGAGGCCGCCCCTGACCGTGCCGAACAGCTGGCCCATGGAGTCGAGCATGTCTTCGGCGAGCCCGCACTTTTCGAGGATGGCGCCCATGAAGGTGAAGAACGGGATCGCCAGCAACAGGTCGTTCGACAAAATGCCGAAGATGTTGATCGGCAAGTTCTCCATGAACACCGCCGGGAACCAGCCCATCTGGATCGCGAAGAAGCCGGAGGCCATGCCCAGTGCGGCCAGCGAGAACGCCACCGGGAAGCCGATCAGCATGATCAGCACCAGCCCGCCGAACATGATCGGCGCAAAGTTTTCCATCTGCATATCTGTGCTGTCCTGTATTTCTAGTAGTTCACTGCGCTACCCGTCACGCCAGGCAAGCGAAGCGATGCCCGTTCGGGAAACACCGCGGAGCCGGCTTTGCCGGGCCGCTGGTGTTGCCCCCTCGAGGGGGAGCCGGCTACACGAAGTGAGCCGCTTCGGGGGTGGGTCCAGTTCACTGGACCGGCTTTTCGTAGTGCGTGTCCATCTCGATCAGGCCCATCAGGTAGGCCACGCGCTTGATCACTTCCGACACTCCTTGCAGGAACATCAAGGCAAAGCCCAGCGGCAGCAGCAGCATGGCGGGCCAGCGGATCAGCCCGCCCGAATTGTTCGACATTTCGCCGGACAGCAGCATGCTGTAGAAAAGCGGCCAGCTGAGCCAGGCGATGATGCCCATCACCGGCAGCAGAAAGCAGAGCAGGCCGAACAGATCCACGTAGACTGGCCCATGGCCCTTCAGCTTGCCGTAGATGATGTCCACGCGCACATGCTCGTTGAGCTTGAGCACCACTGGCGCGCCCAGCATGACCGTGGCGGCGAACAGGTACCACTGGATTTCGAGCCAGGCGTTGGAGCTGGTGTTGAGGCCGAAGCGGACGAAGGCGTTGCCGGCGGAAATCAGCGCCGCGGAGAGCACCGTGAACGCGGCAACCTTGCCGAGCTGGCTGCTGATCCAGTCCATCCAGAACGAAAACTTGAGAAGTGCGGACAAGGGGGTCTCCCGGCCAGATGACAAAAGTGTGATGCCTTGTGGGCAATCGGCACAAAGCCTGCGATGTTAACGCGGCTATGCTGAGTGGCCGCTGATGCCCATCGGGGGGTTTCCCTGAGCACCATAATGAAGCAATGGCTGCGCCGCATTCCTTACCGCACTCCATCGATTCGCCCGACATGCAGCGCGCAGGCCGCGAGCTGCTGTCTCTGGCCCTGATCGATGCGCGCAACCACACGCTCCATCTCCTGTCGATGTATGAGGAGGCGCTGGGTTCGGCCGCGCTCCACGTCGCGCGCACGGACGACACCGGCGTGGTGCCACCCATCTGGCTGGCCGGGCACATCGGCTGGTTTGCCGAATGGTGGATAGGGCGCAACACGCAGCGGGCCTTCGGCGCCGATTGTCCGGTGCGCCCAACCCGGCTGGCCGCCATCGATCCCAACGCCGACGCCTGGTGGAACCCCGCCCAAGCGTCGCACGCGCAACTCTGGTCGCCCGGCTTGCCGGACCTGGGCCAGACCAAGGCCTACCTGCTCGAAACGCTGGAGAGCACGCTCGAACTGCTCGAGCATGCGGCCGAGACCGATCCGGGGCTGTACTTCTACCGCCTTGCGCTGTTCCACGAAGACCTGCGCGGCGAGCAGTTCATCGTGATGGCCCAGACCCTGGGGCTGCCGCTCGGCATCGAGCCGGTCCCCACCTCCGTCACGCGCGAGCCGCTGCTGCTGCCCGCCACCCGGTGGGAGCTTGGCCTGCCCGAGGGCTGCGGCTTCGCATTTGCGCAGGAGCGCGGCGCGCACCGTGTCGACGTGCCCGAGTTCGAGATCGATGCCCAGCCCGTCACGTGGAACCAGTACATCGAGTTCGTCGACGAGGGCGGCTACGACCGCGAGGAGTTCTGGCACCCCGAAGGATGGCGCTGGCTGGCTTCGCAGATCGAGGGGCGGCGCGGGCCGCGCCATGTCGAGCAGATCGGGGCGGCGCGCCACGGCACGGGTGGTTCGGTGCTGCAGCAGCGGTTCGGCGCCACCGTGCGCGCGGCCGGCCACCACAGCGCGGTGCACCTGAGCTGGTGGGAGGCCGATGCCTGGGCGCGCTGGGCCGGCCGGCGCATTGCGACCGAGGTCGAATGGGAGATTGCGGCGCTGACCGCGGCACGGCGCGGCTTTCGCTGGGCCGACGTGCACGAATGGACCGCCAACACGCTGCGGCCCTGGCCCGGCTTTCGGGCCGATCCGTGGAGCGCGGGCAGCGAGTTCGATCCCACTACGGTTTTCGGCAAGGCGCGCGTGCTGCGCGGCGCCTCGTTCGCGACCCGGGCGCGCCTGCGCTCGCCGCGGCGCCGTGGCTTTGCATTGCCGGACCGCGACGACGGCTTTTTCGGCTTTCGAACCTGCAGTCTGTAACTCACCCTCGGCGTCGCTAGGGAATGCCGCCTGATGAGAGCGGCGGCGCCACTTCCTCCAGCGGCTTGCACTCCGCATCGGCTGCATAGCGCAGGGCCAGCAATCCCGCGACGATGACCAGCGTGGCGCCGATCGCGTAGCCCACCATCACCGCGCCGCGGCTGCCGGTTTCGATCAACATGCCGAACAGCACGGGCGCCGCGAAGCCGCCCGCGCCCATGCCGATGGCGTAGAAAATCGCGATCGCCATGGCCCGCATCTCGAGCGGGAACACTTCACTGACGGTGAGATAGGCCGAGCTCGCGGCGGCCGAGGCCAAAAAGAACACCGCCGACCAGCACAGCGCCTGGCTGCGCGCGTCGAGCCAGCCCATCATGAAGGCCCAGCCGGTGAGGGCGAGCCCGACGCCTGCGAGCACGTAGGTGAGCGCGATCATCTTGCGCCGGCCCACGCTGTCGAACAGCGGGCCCAGCAGCAGCGGCCCGAGCACATTGCCGAGCGCGAACGGAAAGATGTAGAGCGCCACGTTGCCTTCGGCCACGCCGTAGAAGCGCGTGAGCACCAGCGCATAGGTGAAGAAGATTGCGTTGTAGAAAAAAGCCTGCGAGACCATCAGCGCCACGGCCACCACGCTGCGCTCGCGGTAGCGGCGCAGCAGCACGTGCGCCACTTCGCGCATCGACGGGCTGTGGTGGCGCCCGCCGGCGTAGGTCACGCGGCCTTCGGCCACCGCCAGCGGGCCGTGCTGCGCGCGAACCTGGGCCTCGATGTCCTCGACGATGCGCAGTGCCTCGTCGGCGCGGCCGTGCGCCATCAGCCAGCGCGGGCTTTCGGGCACGTCGCGCCGCACCAGCAGGATGGCCACGGCCAGCACCGCACCCAGCGCGAAGCCCGCGCGCCAGCCCCACACCGGCCCGATCACGCGCGCATCGAGCAGCACCAGGCTGAGCCCGGCGCCCAGCGCCGCGCCGATCCAGAAGCTGCCGTTGATCGCCAGGTTGACGCGGCCGCGCACACGCGCCGGAATGAGCTCGTCGATGGCGGAGTTGATGGCCGCGTATTCGCCGCCGATGCCCAGGCCCGTGACGAAGCGGCAGAACGCGAAGAAGGCGAAGTTCGGCGAGAACGCGGTGGCCAGCGTGCCCAGGGTGTAGACCACCAGCGTGACCAGGAACAGCTTCTTGCGCCCGAGCCGGTCGGTCAGGCGTCCGAAGAGCAGGGCGCCGATGACTGCGCCCGCGATGTAGATCGAACCCGACCAGCCGATCTCTCCGGCGCTGAGCCCCAGCGTGTCGGGCCGCTCGAGCACGGCGCCGATCGAGCCGACCAGCGTCACCTCGAGGCCGTCGAGCACCCAGGCCACGCCCAGGGCGATCACCACGCGCCAGTGCCAGCGAGACCAGGGCAGGCGGTCGAGACGGGCAGGAATGTCGCTGTGCACCGCAGCTGTCGTCATGGGCTCAACCTTAACCCAAGTGCCTGGATGGCCCTTTCAGCGGCTGTGCTTCTTCTCGCGCGGAAAGGTCCACCAGGGCAGCAGGGCGCGCAGCGACTGCACCTCGCCGCTGGCCGCGGTTTCGTAGCCGGGCAGCGTGCCCAGCAGGTGCTGCCAGGTCTCGCTGCGCAGTACGGCCACCAGCGCCTGCATTGCCGGCTGCTCGAGTGCCGACTTGAGGCAGGCGAGGTGGTAGCGCTCGTGCACCAGGGGCACGAAGCCCAACCCCACGGCGTGGGCCGCCGATTCGAGCCCGAGCCCGGCATCGGCCTGGCCCGACGCCACGGCCTGCGCCACCGCGGCATGCGAGGTTTCAGAGCGTTCGTAGCCCGCGAGCGCGGTGGCATCGAGCCCGGCCTGCGCCAGCAGTTCCTCGAGCAGCACGCGCGTGCCGGTGCCGATCGCGCGGTTGACGTAGCGCGCCCGCAGCCGTGCCACGTCGGCCAGCGAGTGCAGGCGCAGCGGGTTGCCCGGCGCCACGATGAGGCCCTGCGTTCTTCGCGCAAAGCCGATGAGCTTGTGCTGCCCGGGCTTGAGCAGCGGCTGGTAGGTGCGCTGGGCCAGCGAGCCGCGCTGCGGATGTTCCAGCGTATGAAAGCCCGCCATCACGCAGCGGCCCTGGTTGAGCGCGCGGATCGCATCCACGCTGCCGGTGAAATGAATGTCGAGGTGCAGCTGCGCGGTGCCCGCGGCATGGGTGCGCAGCAGTGCCAGCGCATCGTCGTGGCTTGCCTGCAGGCTCAGCACGTGGGTGCGATCGTCGAAGGCGAGGGCGAAGGCGCGTTCCAGCTCGGCGTGCAGCGCCTCGATCTGCGGCGCCAGCCGGGCCTGCGCCTGGCGCTCGGCCCACAGCAGCTTGTCGCCGAATTCGGAAAGCTGCGCGCGTTGTCCCTGCTCGCCCTGTATCAGCGGGTGGCCGAGCGTCTGTTCCCAGTGCTTGAGCTCGCCCCACACATGGCGGTAGGACAAGCCGAGCGCGCGCGCGGCGGCCGAGATGGAGCCGTGCTCGCGCACCGCCTGCAGCATCTGCATCAGCGGATTGCGGATCTGCCGCGAACCGCTGCGGCGGGGACGGATCGCGTAGGAAAGGTCGATCTGATGCACGGGGCTGGCGGGAGGGGAATGGAGGCCGGCAGATTATGCAGACCGCTGTGTCCCGGGCCCAGTCCAGTGCACCCGCGGAACCGGCTTTGCCGGGCCGCCGGGTGCGCCCCCAGTGGGGGAGGCGCCGAAGGCGCTTCGGGGGCGTTTGTTTACGCGGTTTCCGCGAGCGCGTCGCCCAAGGCGTTGATGAGGCGGTCGATCTCAGCCTTCTCGGTGATGAATGGCGGCGCGATCTGGATCGTGTCGCCGCCGTAGCGCACGTAGAAGCCCTTCTTCCAGCAGTTCATCGCAATCTCGTACGGGCGGCGTGCCGGTTCGCCCGGCAGAGCGGCGATGGTGATGCCGGCAGCCAGGCCGTAGTTGCGGATGTCGGTGACGTGCTTGCTGCCCTTGAGGCTGTGCACCGCGTTCTCGAAATGCGGCGCAAGCGTTTTCACGCGGCCGATCATGTCTTCCTTCTGCAGCACGTCGAGCGCCGCAATGCCGGCCGCGCAGGCCACCGGGTGTGCGCCGTAGGTGTAGCCGTGCGGAAACTCGAGCATGTAGTCGGGGCCGCCTGCCGCCATGAAGGTGTCGTAGATCTCCTTGCTGGCAACCACCGCGCCCATCGGCTGCGCGCCGTTGGTCACCTGCTTGGCGATGTTCATGATGTCGGGTGTCACGCCGAAGGCCTCGGCGCCCGTGAGCGCCCCGCAGCGGCCGAAACCGGTGATCACCTCGTCAAAGATCAGGAGGATGTTGTTCGCGGTGCAGATGTCGCGCAGCCGCTTCAGGTAGCCCTTGGGCGGAATCACCACGCCGGCCGAACCCGCGAAGGGCTCCACGATCACGGCCGCGATGTTCGATGCATCGTGGAGCGTGATCAGGTCGAGCAGGCGGTCGGCCAGTTCGGCGCCGTTTTCCGACATGCCGCGCGTGAAGGCGTTGGCCGCAATCTGCGTGTGCGGCAGGTGGTCGGCTTCCACGCCCTGGCCGAAGAGCTTGCGGTTGGCCGCGATGCCGCCCACCGAGATGCCGCCGAAGTTGACGCCGTGGTAGCCCTTCTCGCGGCCGATCAGGCGCGTCTTGCTGGCGAGGCCCTTGGTGCGCCAGTAGGCGCGCGCCATCTTGAGCGAGGTGTCGGCGGCTTCGGAGCCCGAGCCGGTGAAGAACACGTAGTCCAGGCCCGCGGGCGTGAGTTCCTTGATCTTGTTGGCCAGTTCGAAAGAGAGCGGGTGGCCGAACTGGAAGGCCGGCGAGTAGTCGAGCTTGGCGATCTGGCGGCTCACCGCCTCGGTGATTTCGGGGCGGCCGTGGCCGAGGCCCGAGCACCAGAGGCCCGAGAGGCCGTCGAAGATCTTGCGGCCGTCGCCATCGGTGAAGTAGGCGCCCTTGGCCTCCACGATCATGCGCGGATCGGCCTTGAAGTTGCGATTGCCGGTGTAGGGCATCCAGTGCGCGTCGAGCCAGGCGGCGTCGGTGCGCAGGGCGGGCGTCGGTTCGATGGCGGGTGTGGCAAGGGTCATGGCGCTTCCCGCTCGGGGCGGGCTCCAAAGGGGTAATGAGGTATGCGGATTGTTGGCACAGCCGTCAGTGTGGAGAATGGCGCAATATCAATGTTCACTTGACACTTCATGCAAGTAAAGGCCAAGACCCGAAGCGACGTCCAAAACGGTGCGTCAAGCACGCGCAACCGCGCCGTGCTGGGGCAGCTCAGCGACATGGACCTGCGCCTGCTCAAGGTGTTCAAGAGTGTGGTCGACTGCGGCGGCATGGCGGCGGCCGAGCTGGAGCTGAACATCGGCACCTCCACCGTGAGCCGGCACGTGAAAGACCTGGAAACGCGGCTCGGCCTGGTGCTGTGCCGGCGCGGCCGGGCGGGCTTTGCGCTCACGGCCGAAGGCCAGCGCGTGTACGACGAGACGCTGCGGCTGCTGGCTTCGGTGGATGCGTTTCGCGGCAGCATCGACGACATCCACAACCGCATGGGCGGGCAGCTGGAGGTGGCGCTGTTCGACAAGACGGCCACCAACCCCAAGGCGCGCATCGGCGAGGCCATTGCGCGCTTCACGGAGATCGCACCCGAGGTGAACCTGGCGGTGCACGTGGGCTCGATCAATTCGATAGAACAGGGTGTGCTGGAGGGCAACTTCCAGATCGGCATCATTCCGGCGCACCGCGCGTCGAAGAGCCTGGTGTATGCGGACCTGTTCGACGAGACGATGCTGCTTTACTGCGGCGCGGGGCATCCGCTCTTCGGCAGCAACAACGCAAAGCTCACATGGGCAAAGCTGCGCGAGCATCACTTCGCGGGCCTGGGCTACCACTCGCCCAACATGGAACTGAGCCATCGGGCCAAGCTGTCGCGCAAGGCCACGGGGTTCGACCAGGAGGCGATTGCCACGCTGATTCTGTCGGGGCGATTCCTGGGATTTTTGCCGGACCACTATGCGCAGGTGTTCGAGGAGCGTGGGCTGATGAAGGCGGTGTTGCCAGCGCGATTCAACTATGTGTGCCGATTCGTGAGCCTGCTGCGAAGGTCGCCGAAGCCTTCACGGGCTGTGTTGGCGTTTCAGGAGTGTCTGGAGAAGGCGCACAAGTAAAGCTTGTGCGCGACCTCGGTCTTGCTCCCTCTCCCGCTTGCGGGAGAGGGCTGGGGTGAGGGGGTCGGCGATGGCAAAGGGCGTGCGGGTGCGAAGGCCCGCGGCCCTCACCCTAACCCTCTCCCCAGGGGGAGAGGGGACAAGAAAAACGGGTTGCTCTCAACTCGGCCGGTCAACGCTGCCCGCTAGGCAGCAACAGATGCTTGGCCCCGATATGCGCCTCCATCTCATGCATGTGCGCCTCGGCATCGACCATGTGCTCGGCCATCAGGCGGCGCACGGTGTCGGCGTCTTCTCGGCGATAGGCATCGAGCAACTGGGTGTGATAGTCGACGTTGGCCTCGCCGAAGTGGTGATGGTCCAGCGCCTTCTTGTAGACGACGAGGTCGCGCAGCAGGTCGTTGAGAAAGCGGCACATGAAGGACAGCACCGGATTGGGGCAGGCCTCGGCCAGCATGGTGTGAAACGCGAGCTCGGCCTCGCGCTGGCTGCGCAGCTCGTCTTCGGTGGTGGGCTCTATTGTGCAAAGGCGCACGTTGGCTTCGAGCCGCTCGAAGTGTTCGGGCGTGAGCCGGCCGACCACGCTCACGGCCAATTCGGGCTCCAGCACCTTGCGCAGCTGGTAGATGTGGTGGCCGTCCAGGTGATGAAAGTGCAGGAAGTTGCGCAGCGGCTCCGATGCGTGGTCGACCGACACCTGCTGTAGATAGGCGCCGCCGCCCGGACCGGTGCGGATGGAAATCAGCCCGCGCACCTCGAGCGCCTTCAGTGCCTCGCGCACCGTGCTCTTCGAATAACCGAACAGCTCGATCAATTCCTTCTCGTTCGGCAGCCGGTCGCCCGGCTGCTTGCGCTCGGCAACGATCCAGCGCTTGACGTCCTCGACGATGACATCGGAGAGCTTTTGCCGTTTGGGGCGGTTTTGCCCAAAGCTCATGGCGTCCTGCGGCGATTTCATGCGTGAAGAGTCATTTCGAGAGTGATGAGGGTACTTGGGAGCAGATATCGGGCCCGACCTTTCCGGATTTTGGCACGGCCATTGCTAGCGGGTTTTTACCAACATATTAATCCTATTTATCCGCTTAAATTCGCTGCCGACCCCAGGCCGCACTTTTCTCTTACTCCCAACCACGTCCGGAGAATTCCATGCAACGCAGACACCTTCTTCAGCTCGCCGCCCTGTCGGCCGCTCCCGTTTCGCTCCTGGGCGGCCGCGCCGCCTTTGCCCAGTCGGCCGACGCGATCCGCTTCGGCTGCCCGGTTCCGATGTCGGGCGCCTTCGCGGCCAACGGCAAGTTCGCCGACCTGGGCATGAAGCTGGCCATCGAGCAATACGGCAGCGTGCTGAAGCGCCCGCTGGCCTACACGGTGCTGGACACCGAGGGCAAGCCGGCCACCGCCGTGCGCAAGGTGCAGGAAGCCTCGCAGCAGCAGGGCGCCAGGTTCTTCGCGGGCGGCATCCTGTCGTCCGAAGCGCTGGCCATGGGCAAGGAGGCCGAGAAGGCCGGCGGCATCTTCATCACCACCGCGGGTGCGGACGAGATCACGGGCAAGGACTGCAACCCCGCCACCTTCCGCTGGTCGGTGCCCACCTTCGGCGCCGTCGAGCAGACGGTGCGCCCGCTGATCGCCACCATGCCCAAGGCCAAGCGCTGGTACACCATCACGCCGCAGTACGTTTTCGGCGAAGGCCTCTTGGGCGCGGCCAAGAACATCTTCCAGGAGAAGGGCATCGAGCACGTGGGCAACAGCTACCACTCGCTCAACGAGAAGGAGTTCAGCGGCTACCTCACCAACGCCATGGCCGCCAAGCCCGACGTGCTGCTGCTCCTGAACTTCGGCGCGCAGTCGTCGGCGGCGCTGCGCCAGGCGGTGAGCTTCGGCATGCACAAGAACATGACCATCCTCATTGCCTGGGCCTCGGGGCTGGAGCAGTTCGACGAACTGGGCGCCGACCTGTGCGACGGCGTCTACTTCGGTGCGCAGTACTGGCACACGGCCGACACCACGCTGAACAAGGACCTGGTGAAGCTCACAGCCGACAAGCTGAAGATCGTTCCCAACTACAGCCTCGCAGGCTCGTACGTCTGCACCAAGATCCTCATCGACGGCATCGTCAAGGCCGGCACCGTCGACCAGAAGGCCGTGATTGCGGCGCTCGAAGGGATGAAGTACGAAGGCCTCACGGGCGCCGAGGAAATCCGCAAGGCCGACCACCAGGTCATCAAGGACTACTACCTGCTCAAGGGCAAGGCCAAGTCGAAGATGAAGAGCGCGGCCGACTATGTGGACGTGGTGAGTTCCGGCAAGTCCTTCCTTGCAGTGGACAAGACCGGCTGCAAGCTGGCCTGAGCACGCCGACAAGGAATCCGGCGCACCCATCCATGACCGTCTACCTGCTCCAGACCATCAACGGAATCGGCATCGGCATGCTGTATTTCCTGCTGGCCGTTGGCTTGTCCATCGTGTTCGGCCTGCTGCGCTTCGTGAATTTTGCGCACGGGGCTTTCTATCTGCTGGGCGCGTACCTGTGCTTCCAGGCCATGCAGTGGGGGCTCGACTTCTGGGCCGCACTGGTGCTGGTGCCGCTTCTCGTGGGCGGGCTGGGCTGGCTCGCGGAGAAGCTGCTGCTGCGCCGCGTATACGCCAAGGCGCACGAGTTCCACATCCTCGTGACCGTGGGGCTCGCGCTCGCGGTGCAAGAGATCGTCATCGTGTTCTGGGGGCCGCTGGGCAACAGCGTGGCGACCCCCGACCTGCTGCAGGGCGTGGTGATGTGGGGCAGCTTCATCTATCCCAAGTACCGCCTGTTCGTGATCGGCTTTACGGCCGTGCTCGCGGTGCTGCTGTGGTGGGTGCTCGAAGGCACGCGCCTGGGCAGCGCGGTGCGCGCGGGCAGCGAATCGACGGAGATGGTGTCGCTGCTCGGCATCAACGTCTTCCGTGTGTTCAGCCTGGTGTTCGCACTGGGTGCGGCCACGGCGGCGCTGGCAGGTGTGCTGGCGGCGCCGATCCGCGGGGCCGAGCCTTTCATGGGCGTCGAGGCACTCGGCGTCGCCTTCGTGGTGGTGGTGATTGGCGGGCTCGGCAGTTTTGGCGGCGCGCTGGTCGGCGGCTTGCTGATCGGCATCGTGCAAAGCCTCATGAGCACCATCTGGCCGCCGGGGGCGAGTTTGATGATCTACATCGCGATGGCGGCCGTACTGCTGCTGCGCCCGCATGGCCTGCTTGGCCGGAGCACATGAAAAAACACCCCATGCCAAGAAAAATCACTTTCCTCCTGGCGCTGATCGTCGCGCTGGGCCTGCCGCTGGTGCTGCGCTCGGGTTCGCTCGCGAGCGAGGTGCTCATCTACGCACTTGCTGCGCTGGGCTGCAACCTGCTGCTGGGCTACACGGGGCTTCTTTCGTTCGGGCAAGGCATCTTCTTCGGCCTCGGCAGCTACACCATCGCGATCCTGCTCACGCGTTTGCAGCTGCCGATGCCGCTCGCGCTGCTCGCCGCCATCGCCATGGGCGCACTGGGCGCGGCGGTGGTCGGTTGGGTCGCCATCCGCCAGCGCGGCACCTACTTCGTGATGCTCACGCTGGCCTTCGCGCAGATGTTCTATTTCGTCGCGTACACCGCTTCGGGGCTCACGGGCGGGGACAACGGGCTGCTCGACGTGCCGCGCCCCGCCTTCATGGACACGCCCTGGAAGTACTACGCCTTCGTGGCCGTGATGTTCCTCATCGCGTTCGGCCTGTTGCTGCGCGTGACCGATTCGGTGTTCGGCCGCACGCTGCTCGCCATTCGCGACAACGAGGACCGCGCCGCCGCGGTGGGCTACAACCTCAAGCGCTTCAAGCTGCTGGCCTTCGTGATTTCCGGCGCCGTCACCGGCCTAGCCGGCGGCCTGCACGCGATGATGACCGGCATCGCGCCACTGTCGAATGCCGAGTACCACACGAGCGAAATGATCCTGGTCATCACCGTGATCGGCGGCACCGGGAACCTGTTCGCCTCGGTGCTGGGCTCGGCTTTCTACGTGCTGCTGGCCGACTGGCTTTCCACGCTGTGGCCGCGATGGCTGCTGCTGTTGGGGCTGTTGCTGATCGGCGTGAGCATCGGTATGCAGCGCGGCCTCTGGGGCCTGGGCGAAAGCGCGTGGCGCCGCGTGTTCCGCAAGGCGCCGCCTTTAGCGCCGGCCGTGCCTCACGTGCATGGAGAAAAAGCATGACCCAACCGGTACTCATCGAAGCCATCGGCGTCACCAAGCACTACGGCAAGTTCGCCGCACTCGGCGGGGTCGACCTGAAGATCAAGCGCAACACCGTGCACTCGGTGATCGGCCCCAACGGCGCCGGCAAGACCACGCTGTTCCACATGCTCACGGGCACCGGCACCACCACCGGCGGCCGCATCTTGTTCGACGGCCACGACGTGACGCACGAGCCCGACCACAAGCGCGTGCAGCGCGGCATGGCGCGCTCGTTTCAGGTGACCAGCCTGTTCGCCAGCCTTTCGGTGCGCGAGAACCTGCGCGTGGCGGCGCAAGGCGTTGCGCCGCGCCAGGCCATGAACTGCTGGCGCGCGCCGGTCGGCGAACGAGCCTGCGCCGAAACGGTGGCCGAGGTGCTGGAGCGAGTGGGCCTCCAGCGGCTGGCCGACGTGCCCGCCAGCGAACTCTCGCATGGCCAGCAACGCCGCCTCGAAGTGGGCATGGCGCTCGCCGCGAAACCCAAGGCCATCTTCCTGGACGAACCGACCTCGGGCATGGGCATCGACGACCTGGACGACATGAAGCGGCTGATTCGCGGGCTGCGCGACGCGCACACCGTGGTTCTCATCGAGCACAACATGAACATCGTGATGGACATTTCCGACACCGTGACGGTGATGCAGCTGGGCCGCGTGCTGGCCGAGGGGCTGCCGGGCGACATCCGCTCGGATGCGCGCGTGCGCACGGCGTACCTGGGCAACATGATCACCGGAGGCAAGGCATGAGGAGCACTGCTTCTTTCTCCCTCTCCCCTTGGGGAGAGGGCAGGGGTGAGGGCCGCGGCCTTCGCACATGCACCGCCTTTGCCATCGCCGCCGGCCCTCACCCCAGCCCTCTCCCCGAGGGGAGAGGGGGCAACAGCCGGGCCATGACCGGCTCGGAGAGAACGGAGGCGCCCCGATGAGCGCGAACATCCTCGAAGTCGGCGGCCTGCACGCGCACTACGGCAAGAGCCACGTGCTGCAGGGCGTGTCGATGACGGTGGGCGAGGCCGAACTCGTCACGCTGCTGGGCCGCAACGGCGCGGGCAAGTCGACCACGCTCAAGAGCATTGCCGGCGCGGTCACGCCCAGCGGCGGCCGTGTGCGCTTCCAGGGTGCGGACATCGCGGGCCTGCCACCGCACCGCATTGCCACGCGCGGCGTGTGCCTGGTGCCCGAACACCGGGGCGTCTTCAAGCTGCTGACGGTGGAAGAGAACCTCCTGCTCGGCCAGCGGCGCGACTCACCCTGGCAGCTCGACGACATCTACCGCATCTTTCCGCGCCTGAAGGAGCGGCGCCGCAATGGCGGCGGCCAGCTTTCGGGCGGCGAGCAGCAGATGCTGGCGATTGGCCGCGCGCTGATGAACCATCCGCGATTGCTGATTCTCGACGAGCCGGTCGAAGGCCTTGCACCGGTGATCGTGGAGGAAATCGTTGCGCAGTTGAAGCTCATCAAGGCGGCCGGCGTGGCCATCCTGCTGGTGGAGCAGAACCTCGAAGTCTGCGTGCAACTCGCCGACCGCCACTACATCCTGGAGCAGGGCGTGATCGTGCACGAGGCCGGCAACGCCGCCTTCATGGCCGACCATGAAGTGAAAGACCGTTATCTGGGCGTGGGCCTTGCTTGAGGCCTCGCATACCTTCTTCTTTTTGCAAAGCCATGAACTCACAGACCCCACTCCGCATCAACGGCGAGCGCCTCTGGAACTCGCTGATGGAACTGGCGAAGCTCGGCGCGACCGAGAAGGGCGGCGTCTGCCGCATCGCACTGACCGACCTCGACCGCCAGGGCCGCGACCTCTTCACCCGCTGGGCGCGTGAAGCTGGCTGCGAGGTGCGCGTCGACCAGATCGGCAACATCTTTGCGCGCCGCGCCGGCCGTGACAACGCGCTGCCCCCGGTCGTTACGGGCAGCCATATCGACACCCAGCCCACGGGCGGCAAGTTCGACGGCAACTACGGCGTGCTGGCCGGGCTTGAGGTGATCCGCAGCCTGAACGACGCGAACGTCGTCACCGAGGCGCCGCTGGAGATCGCCGTGTGGACCAACGAAGAGGGCTCGCGCTTCGTGCCCGTGATGATGGGCTCTGGCGTGTTCGCCGATGCCTTCACGCTCGAACATGCGCTGGCGCAGCGCGACAACGACGGCATCAGCGTGGCCGAGGCGCTCGCGTCGATCGGCTATGCGGGCGCCGCGCCGGCTTCGGCCGAGGCATCGCCCGTGGGCGCGTATTTCGAGGCGCACATCGAACAGGGCCCGGTGCTCGAAGCCAACGAGCGGGTCATCGGCGTGGTCGAGGGAGCGCTTGGCCAGCGCTGGTACGACGTGGTGCTGCAGGGCATGGAAGCGCATGCCGGCCCCACGCCGATGGAGCTGCGCAAGGACGCGCTGCTCGCGGCATCCGAACTGGTGATGGAGGTCAACCGCATCGCGCTGGCCCACGCGCCGCATGGCCGCGGCACGGTCGGCTGGATCGAAAACTATCCCAATTCGCGCAACGTGATTCCGGGCCGCGTGAAGCTCAGCGTCGACCTGCGCGCGGCGGACGACGTGGTGCTTTCGGCCATGGACGCCGAGCTGAAAGCGCTGGTGCAGCGCATCGCCGTCAAGGGCAAGGTCGAGGCCACGGTGGAGCAGGTCGTCTACTTTCCGCCGCAGCCCTTCACGCCCACGCTGGTGTCGGCCGTGCGCGAGGCCGCACAGGCGCAGGGCATGACCTGGATGAACGTGATCAGCGGTGCGGGGCACGACGCCGTTTACCTTGCGCGCGTGTGCCCCGCGGCGATGATCTTCGTGCCCTGCCTGGACGGCATCAGCCACAACGAGATCGAGGACGCGCAGCCCGGCCACCTGGAGGCGGGATGCAATGTGCTGCTGCAGGCGATGCTGCAAAGCGCAGGGGGGGCAGTGTGAAGGCGGCGCTCCGGAGCATCCGCCTTCGCATCCTCGCGGCAGGCATCGCGGTGGCAGCCACTGTCACTGCTGCTGTGGCCGCGGAACCCCCCATCCTGGTGGGTCAGTCCGCCGTACTGACCGGGCCGCTCACGCCCAACAGCCTGGCGTTCATGGAAGGCCAGACGCTGTTTTTCGACCAGTTGAACAAGGCCGGCGGCATCGGCGGGCGGCCCGTGAAGGTGATTACCTACGACGATGCCTATGTGGCGGAGAAGGCCGCGGCCAATGCGGAGAAGCTGCTCGGCACCGACCGTGTCGTCTGTCTCTTCGGCGCCATGGGCACGGGTATCGGCGCCGCCATGGTGCCTGTCGCGGCCAAGTACGACAGCTTCATCTTCGGCGGACTGACCGGCGCGGCCGTGCTGCGCGGCCCGAAGGTACCGATCTATCACATGCGCGAGTCGTATGCCGACGAAGTCCGGCGCGTGATGACCCACCTGACGACCATCGGCGTGACGCGCATCGCCATCGTCTCGAGCGACGATGCCTACGGCAAGGGCATCGAGAAAGACGCGGTGGAGGCGCTCGAGAAGAACAAGCATCCGGCGCTCCTCTCGCTGCGCTTCAATCCCAAGGACGCGGATCTTTCCGCCATCGCGCAACATGTCACCGCGAGCGGGGCGCAGGCGGTCTACGTCATTGCGGCCGGCATGCCGGCGATCAACGTCATCCGGGCGCTGGTGGCCGCGCCGGTGCACCCGCAGATCTACACCAACTCCGTGGCGAGCTCCTTCCTCCTGTACAAGGAACTCGGCGAGCGAAGCCGCGGCATCGTGCTGTCGCAGGTTGTGCCGCCGTTCTGGAAGACCCGGTTTCCCATCGTCGACGAGTACCAGCGCGCGATCAAGAGCGCGGGCGGCGGCGGCGAAGGCTCCTACCTGGGCCTGGAGGGCTACATCACGGCCAAGGCCTTCGCGGAAGCGCTGCAGCGCGTCAAGGGGCCGATCACCACCGAATCGCTGAAGCGCAGCATCGAGAACTCGCCGCCCATGAACCTGAGCGGCTTCCAGGTCGCTTTCCGGCCCGACAACCGGAACGGCTCGAGCTTCGGGGACATCACGATGCTGGGAAGCGGCGGAAAGTTTGCGCAATGAAAGTGCTGATCGCGCGGCTCAACCACGAGACCAACACCTTCTCTCCGGTGCCCACGCCGCTGGCGGCCTTCGGGCCCGACGGCCCCACGTTCGGAGAACAGGCCTACAGGGACAACAAGGGCATGCGCACCGCCATGTCGGCCTTCATCGACCTGGCCGAGCTGGCGGGCGCGACGCTGGTCACGCCCGTGTCGGCCTCGGCCAACCCGAGCGGGCCGGTCGACGCAGCGGCGTACACCACGCTTACCCAATGCATCGTCGATGCGGCGCCGGGCTGCGATGCCATCCTGCTCGACCTGCACGGCGCCATGGTGGCGCAGAACAGCGCGGACGGGGAAGGCGACCTGCTGGTGCGGCTGCGTGCCGCGGCGCCGGGCGTGCCCATCGGCGTGGCGCTGGACCTGCACGCCAACGTCACGCCCGAGATGGTCGGCAACGCGGACGTGATCGTCGGCTTCAAGACCTATCCGCACATCGACATGTACGAAACCGGCGAGCATGCCGGCCGCCTGCTGTTCGACTTGCTCGCGGGACGCAGCAAGCCCGCGATGCGCTGGCACCCGCTGCCGTTGATGGCGCACACGCTGCGCAGCGCGTCTTTCACCGGCGCGATGCAGCGGGCCATCGAGGCTGCACGCAAAGCCGAAGCATCGGAATCGCTCGCGGTGTCCATCTTTGCCGGCTTCTCGCTGTCCGACATCGAGGCGCCCTGCATGAGCGTGGTGGTTGTCGATGCGAAGTTGCACGAGCGCGCGCAGGCCACGGCCGACCGCATCGCGAAGCAGATGTGGGACGAGCGCGAGGCTTTCGTCTACCGCAGCGAGCCGCTTGCCGAATCGGTGGCGCGTGCCAAGGCCATTGCCCAGGGCGCGACGCGTCCGGTGCTGCTGCTCGACCATGGCGACAACTGCATGTCCGGCGGCAGCTGCGACACCATGGACGTGCTGCAGGAGGCCCTGGCGCAGGGGCTCGACGGCATCGGCGTGGGGCCGCTGTGCGACCCCGAGGCCGTGGGCGAACTCATCGCGGCGGGCGAGGGCGCCACGGTCACGGTGGCGCTGGGCAACAAGGTGTCGCTCGAAGGCATCGGCTTGTCGAAGAAGCCCGTCATGCTGACCGGGACGGTGCGCACCGTCGGCAACGGCGAGTACGTGATCACCGGTCCCACCTACACCGGGCAGCGCAGCAGCATGGGCCGCACGGTGCTGTTCGACATCGGCGCGGCGCGCATCGTGGTGACCGAGCGCACGCAGGAGCCCTGGGACATCGGTGTTTTCGAATGCGCGGGGCTCGACCCGCAGAAGGAACGCTTCCTGCTGCTCAAGTCGCGCATGTACTGCCGGCCGGTGTTCGAGCCGATCTCGGCCGCGCTGATCGAGTGCGACAGCCCGGGCGTAACCAGTTCCGACTACAGCCTGTTCCCGTTCTCCAAGGTGCGCCGGCCGGTGTTTCCGCTCGACATGGTCTGATCGGCGCGAGCAGTATGGCTACCTATGCAAAAAATTGCATAGGTAATTGGAAGTACACCGCGATACTGCGGCGCTTCCATCCATGAGACCCAGCGCGTGAACACCTTTGCACAGAGCGGCGTCGCGGCCTGGCAGCTGCTCGTGTCGGGCGATCCGGTGCTGCTGGCCATCGTCGGGCGGTCGCTCGCGGTCAGCGCCAGCGCCTGCGTGCTGGCCTGCGGGCTGGGCCTGCTGCTGGGGGCGTGGCTGGGCGTGGCGCGCTTTCGCGGCCGTGCCGGCTTGCTCACGCTGCTGAACACCCTGTTGGCCCTGCCGTCGGTGGTGGTCGGACTGGTGGTCTACCTCCTGCTGTCGCGCTCCGGGCCGCTCGGCTTTCTGGGCTGGCTTTTTTCGTTCAAGGCCATGGTGCTGGCGCAGACGGTGCTGGTGCTGCCGGTGGTGACGGCGCTCACGCGCCAGGCCATCGAGGATGCCGAGCGTGCGCACGGCGAGCAACTGCGCTCCCTCGGCGCCGGGCCGCTGATGCGGGCGCTGCTCCTGGTGTGGGACGAGCGCTATGCGCTGCTCACGGTGCTCATCGCAGCCTTCGGCCGCGCGGTGTCGGAAGTGGGCGCGGTGATGGTGGTGGGCGGCAACATCGACGGCTTCACGCGCGTGATGACCACCGCCATTGCACTCGAAACCAGCAAGGGCGACCTGCCGCTGGCGCTGGCCCTGGGCATCGTGTTGCTGGGCGTGGTGCTGGTGCTCAACCTTGCCATTGCCGCGGTCCGCGGCTGGCGCGAGCGGGTCGATGGCGGGGGCGGCGAAGGCGGCGGCATGGCGGCCTGGTGGCGGCCCGAGGTGCGCCCATGAACGAACACGTGCAACTGGCGAGCGACGACACCACGGTCTTTGCGCTGTACGGCGTCGACGTCCGGCTGGGACGCGTGGCGGCCCTGCAGGGCGCGACCCTGACCATTGCGGCCGGCGAGCGCGTGGCGCTGATCGGCGCCAACGGCAGCGGCAAGACCACGCTGCTGCGGCTGCTGCATGGCCTGGTGCCGCATGCGGCGGGGAGTTTCACCAGCGCCGCGCCGGGCCGCCACCAGGCCATGCTGTTCCAGCGCCCGCACATGCTGCGCGCGTCGGTGGCGGTCAACGTGGCGGTGGCGCTGTGGCTGCGTGGCATGCGCTGGCGCGATGCCCGCCGCGCCGCCATTCCGGCGCTGGCACGCGTGGGGCTCGAAGACTTGGCAAATCGCAATGCCCGTGCCTTGTCGGGCGGCCAGCAGCAGCGGGTGGCGCTGGCACGCGCCTGGGCGCTGCATCCGGCGGTGCTGCTGCTCGACGAGCCCACCGCCAGCCTTGACCCTACTGCCAAGCGCGAGGTCGAGTCGCTCATCGCCGAAGCCGCCGCGGGCCGCACGCTGGTGTTCGCGAGTCACAACCTCGGGCAGGTGAAGCGGCTGGCCAGCCGCGTGGTCTACCTCGAGCACGGCCGCGTGCTGGCCGATCTGCCCGTGCACGAGTTCTTTCATGGGCCGCTGCCCGAAGAGGCCCACCTGTTCGTCAAAGGAGAGTTGGCATGAGTCTGTCTTTCAAGCACCGCGGCAATGCGGGCATCCGCGCCTCGCTGGCGGT
The DNA here is from genome assembly GCF_051144945.1 of Variovorax palleresanus. NCBI lineage: Bacteria > Pseudomonadati > Pseudomonadota > Betaproteobacteria > Burkholderiales > Comamonadaceae > Variovorax > Variovorax palleresanus. The sequence continues at coordinate 4,249,174 of NZ_JBJNVP010000002.1, forward strand.
GGCGGTTTTCTTCCTGGCCGCGGGCATCGTGCGGGCCGAGACCATCACCATGGCCTCGACCACGTCCACCGAGCAATCGGGCCTGTTTTCGCACCTGCTGCCGGCCTTCAAGAAGGCCAGCGACATCGACGTCAAGGTGGTGGCGGTGGGCACCGGCCAGGCCATTGACATGGCCAAGCGCGGCGATGCCGACGTGCTGTTCGTGCACGACACCACGGCCGAGGAGAGGTTCGTGGCCGAAGGCTTCAGCGCCAGGCGCTACCCGGTGATGTACAACGACTTCGTGCTGGTGGGGCCGAAGGCCGACCCGGTGGCGGCGAAGGGCAAGGACATCGTTGCCGGGCTGAAGAAGATCGCAACCGCCAACGCGCCTTTCGTCTCGCGCGGCGACAAGAGCGGCACGGACGCGGCCGAGCGCCGACTCTGGACGCAGACCGGCGTGGGCGAGGCGGGGCAGCCGGTGCCCAACGACCGCAAGGGCACGGGCTACAAGGAATGCGGCTGCGGCATGGGGCCGGCGCTGAACATCGCGGCCTCGTCCGGCGCGTATGTGCTGGCGGACCGCGGCACCTGGCTCAGCTTCAAGAACCGCGCCGACCTGGCAGTGCTGGTCGAGGGCGACAAGCGGCTCTTCAACCAGTATGGCGTGATGGTCGTGAGCCCGGCGAAATTTCCCTCGCTCAACAGCAAGGGCGCGCAGAAGTTCGTCGACTGGGTGATCTCTCCGGCCGGACAGCAAACCATCGCGGACTACAAGATCGGCGGCGAGCAGCTGTTCTTTCCCAACGCGCTGGGCAACTGAATTGCGCAGCGGCGGCGGCCGCGCTCCATGACCTGCGAGGTCATCGACGCCGCGCGCACCCGGCGCGACCATTCCTTCACCCCGCGATGTTGCGGGCCCCACTCTTGAAGGAATCGTCATCATGAACATCGCCGCACACGACGCCGCCGCCATTGCCCAGCGCTACATCGCCGTCTGGAACGAAACCGACGCCGCGCGCCGGGCCGCGCTGATCGAGGCTCACTGGACGGCCGACGCACGCTACGTCGATCCCTTGGCGCAGGCCAGCGGCCGCGAGCAGATCAGCGCGCTGGTCGGCGCCGTGCAGCAGCGCTATCCGGGTTTTCGCTTCAGCCTGTTCGGCAAGGCCGAGGCGCACGGCGACAACCTGCGCTTCTCATGGACCTTGGGCCCGAGCGGTGCCGAAGACTTGATCCAGGGCACCGACTTCGCCCGGCTCGATGCGGGCAAGCTGCAATCGGTGACCGGCTTTCTCGACAAGGTGCCGGTGGGCGCCTGAAGGCTTCAGTCCGCCGATCCGGAGGCCCGGCCGCGCCAGAGCTTGCGGTAGACCGTGGCGCGGCTGATGCCGAGGGTGCGCGCGGCTTCGGCCACGTTGCCGCGGGCGTCGGTCACGGCCTTGCGGATGAGCGCGGTCTCGAGGTCGCGCAGCCGCGGCTGTCGGGCTTCGGTTGCCGCGCCCGGCGAAACCTTGCCGCCGCGCCGGGGCCGCACCTCGATGCGCAAGCCCGACCAGAGCGGCGCCTCGAGCACGGCGTCGCCGCGCCGGGCGGCATCGAACAGCATGCTCAGTGGCAGCGCGAACAGGTCGTTGCAGTGCAGGCCATGCGGGCTGCGCGTTGCCAGGGGCTGGTGCAGCATTTGCCGCGCTGCAGCATTGGCGCCCGTGACCTTGCCGCCCGCGTCGATGCACAGCAGGCCCTCGGTGGCGTCGTTGCCCGGGGGACAGCCGGGCCATGAGAGATGCAGCCGCAGTTCGCATGGCGTGTTCAGCACCAGCATGTTCTCGATGCTGCGCGCCGACAGCGTGGCCAGGTGACGCAGCTCGGGCCGCTCGACCACCTGGACGCCGGTCAGGTCGAGCATGCCGATGCAGTCGCCTTGCGGGCCGAAGAGCGGCGCGCCGGCGCAACTGTAGACGCTGGTGTCCTCGAAGAAATGCTCGCCGCGGTGCAGCCACACCGATTCCTGCTCGGTCAGCGCGGTGCTGATGGCGCTGGTGCCGATGGCGCGCTCCGACAGGTCGACGCCTACCCGGGCGATGTTGCGCGCATAGCGGCTGGCGGCGTCGGTGCCATCGGGCAGGGGGCCCACGTCGACCACGATGCCGGCGGCGTCGGTCAGTACGGCGAAATACTGCGTGTCGGCAATGGCGCGGGACAGCCGCTCGATCACCGGCCGGGCCGCCACCACTAGCGCCCGGTTGCGCTCGGCCACGTCGCGCACGGCCGACCTCCCCACGGGTTCGAAGGCCACGCGCTGCTGCGGCTGCCGCCCGGCTTCGAGGCAACGCTCCCAGGAGCGGGCGATCCATGGCTCGATGCGCACGCTGCTTCGGGAGCGCGAGCCTTCACCATGAATCAGCTCCCGGCGGGCCTGCGCAATGGCGAGCGAGCGCTCGGGCGGGGGCAGAACGGGGGAGGCGGGCATCGGGTCAGGGGGCTCGGACGGGAGGTCTTTTTGTTGAAACTTGCGGGTCGGCAAGTTGTTTCATTTTGAGAATTTCGCGACGGCTGCGCAAGCGGCGAGGGTTTTGCCTAGGATAGTGCACGGGACCGGCATCCAAGATGCCATTCGCTGAACCAGCCATCACCTTCAACGGAGACAGCCAAATGCAGGTAGCTTTCACGGTCAACGGCCGACCGGCCACGGTCGACGCACCCCCCAATACTTTCCTGGTGCACGCCATCCGCGAGCATCTTCATCTCACCGGCACCCACGTGGGCTGCGACACCGCCCAGTGCGGCGCATGCACCGTTCACCTGAACGGCCGCGCGGTCAAATCGTGCAACATACTCGTGGGGCAGGTGGCCGGTGCGCAAATCACCACCATCGAGGGCGTCGCCCAGCCCGACGGCACCATGCACCCCATGCAAGCGGCCTTCAAGGAGTGCCACGGCCTGCAGTGTGGTTTCTGCACCCCCGGCATGGTCATGAGCGCCATCGACCTGTGCACCCACCATCCCAAGTCGAGCGAAGCCGAGATTCGCGAGCTGCTCGACGGCAACCTGTGCCGATGCACGGGCTACCAGAACATCGTCAAGGCCGTGAAGATGGGCGGCGAGGCCATGGCCTCGGGCACCCCGGTCAAGACCACGGCCACCGTTTAAGGGAGCCACATCATGGGTGCCTCCGACTTCTCGAACCTGCCCCACATCGGCGAAGCGCTGCGGCGCAAGGAAGACTACCGCTTCCTGACCGGCGCGGGCAACTACACCGACGACATCACGCTGGCCAATCAGAGCCATGCGGTCTTCGTGCGCTCGCCGCACGCCCACGCGGTCATCAAGTCGGTCGACATTGCCGAGGCGCTCAAGATGCCCGGCGTGGTCGGCATCTTCAGCGGCAAGGACATCGAGGGCAAGATGGGCGGGCTGCCTTGCGGCTGGCTCATCAACAACCCCGACGGCACCCCCATGAAGGAGCCGATGCACCCGATCCTTGCGATCAACAAGGTGCGCTACGTGGGCGACCACGTGGCCATGGTGGTGGCCGAGACGGTCGAACAGGCCAAGAACGCCGCCGAGGCCGTGGTGGTCGACTACGACGTGCTGCCCGCCCTGGTGAGCGTGGCCGACGTGGCAAAGAAAGCCAGCGGCGTCACGCTGCACGATGAAGCGCCCGACAACCAGTGCTACAAGTGGGCGCTGGGCGACAAGGCTGCGGTCGATGCGGTGTTCACCATGGCCGCGCACGTCACCAAGCTCGACCTGGTCAACAACCGGCTGATTCCCAACCCGATCGAGCCGCGCGTGGCCATCGGCAGCTACGCCCGCGGCACCGACGACTACACCCTCTATGTGTCCAACCAGAACCCGCACGTCGAGCGCCTGCTGATGACGGCCTTTGTGCTGGGCCTGCCCGAGCACAAGGTGCGCGTGATCGCGCCCGACGTGGGCGGCGGCTTCGGCTCCAAGATCTTCCTGTACGCCGAAGACGTGTGCCTGACCTGGGCCGCCAAGCAGCTCAACCGCAACATCAAGTGGACGGCGGAGCGCTCGGAGTGCTTCCTGTCCGACGCGCATGGCCGCGACCACGTGAGCCATGCCGAGATGGCGCTGGACAAGGACGGCAAGTTCCTCGCGATGCGGGTGCACACCGACGCCAACCTGGGCGCCTACTTGTCGACCTTTGCGACCGCGGTACCCACCATCCTCTACGCCACGCTGCTCGCGGGCCAGTACACCACGCCGCAGATCTACGTCGAGGTCGATGCCTGGTTCACCAACACCGCGCCGGTCGATGCCTATCGCGGCGCCGGGCGGCCCGAGGCCACCTACCTGCTGGAGCGCCTGGTCTCGCGCTGCGCCTGGGAAATGAACCTGGGCCAGGACGAGATCCGCAAGCGCAACTTCATCAGCACCTTTCCGTACCAGACGCCGGTGGCGCTGCAGTACGACACCGGCGACTTCCATGCCTGCATGGACAAGGCCCGGGTGCTCGCCGATGTCGGGGGCTACGCCCAGCGCAAGTCGGCCAGCGAGGCCCAGGGCAAGCTGCGCGGCATCGGCTACTCGAGCTATATCGAGGCCTGCGGCATCGCGCCGTCGAACATCGCGGGGGCGCTGGGCGCGCGCGCGGGCTTGTTCGAATGCGGCGAAATCCGCGTGCACCCGACCGGCAGCGTGACGGTGTTCACCGGCTCGCACAGCCACGGCCAGGGCCACGAGACCACCTTTGCGCAGGTGGTGGCGGCGCGGCTGGGCATTCCGGTCGACAACGTCGACGTGGTGCATGGCGACACGGGCCGCGTGCCCTTCGGCATGGGCACCTACGGCTCGCGTTCGATCTCGGTCGGCGGCGCGGCCATCATGAAGGCGCTCGACAAGATCGAGACCAAGGCCAAGAAGATTGCCGCGCACCTGATGGAGGCGAGCGACGCCGACATCGAGTTTGCGAACGGCGAATTCACGGTCAAGGGCACCGACAGGAAGATCCCGTTCGGCCAGGTGGCGCTCACGGCCTACGTGCCGCACAACTATCCGCTCGACAAGCTCGAGCCCGGCCTGAACGAAACCGCCTTCTACGACCCGACGAACTTCACCTTCCCGGGCGGCACCTACATCTGCGAGGTCGAGGTCGACAAAGAGACCGGCGAGGTCCGGGTCGACCGCTTCACCGCGGTGGACGACTTCGGCACCATCATCAACCCGATGATCGTCGAGGGCCAGGTGCACGGCGGCCTGGTGCAGGGCATCGGCCAGGCGCTGCTCGAAAACTGCGTCTACGACAACGAGACCGGCCAGCTGCTCACCGGCAGCTTCATGGACTACGCCATGCCCAGGGCCGCAGATTTTCCGCAGTTCAATCTCGACACCGTGTGCACGCCGTGCACGCACAACCCGCTCGGCACCAAGGGCTGCGGCGAGGCGGGCGCCATCGGTTCGCCGCCAGCCGTGATCAATGCCGTGCTCGACGCGCTCGCGCCGCTCGGCGTCAAGGATCTCGACATGCCCGCATCGGCCAGCCGCGTCTGGGAGGCGATGCAAAAGGGCAGCGGAAGCGCGGCGCAAGCTGCGCCACCGCAAGCGCCCTCGCTCGCCGCCAGCACCCAAGGCCGTCCCGCCCCCTGAACCTGGAAGGAACCACACACCATGTACGCCTTCACACTCGAACGGCCCTCCACCGTGGCCGATGCCGCCAAGCTGGTCACCGCCGGCGCCAAGCCGCTGGCCGGCGGCCAGACTCTGCTCGCCTCCATGAAGCTCAGGCTGTCCGCGCCCGAGCGACTGGTGGACCTTGGCGGCATCAAGGAACTCACCGGCATCAAGAAAGACGGCAGCGCAATCACCATCGGTGCCATGTCGAGCCACCTCGACGTGGCCAACAACCCCGACGTGAAAGCCGCCTTCCCCGCGCTGGCCGACCTGGCCTCGCGCATCGGCGACCGGCAGGTGCGCGCGATGGGCACCATCGGCGGCTCCGTGGCCAACAACGACCCGGCCGCGTGCTATCCCAGCGCGGTGCTGGGTTCCGGTGCCACCGTCATCACCTCGAGGCGCGAGATCGCGGCCGACGATTTCTTCCTTGGCCTCTTCACCACGGCGCTGGAAGAAGACGAGTTGATCACCGCGATCCGCTTTCCGATTCCCAAGCGCGCCGTGTATGAAAAGCTGCGCCAGAAGGCGTCGAACTTTCCGCTCGTCGGCGTGTTCCTCGCGCAGTACGACAGCGGCGTGCGGGTGGCCATCACCGGCGCCGGCAACGGCGTGTTCCGCCACGCCGAGCTGGAAGATGCGCTCAACAAGAGCTTCACGGCGGCAGCCGCGGCGGCCGTGAAGATCGATGCGAGCGACCTCAACAGCGACCTGCATGCATCGGCCGCCTACCGTGCCAACCTGATCAGCGTGCTGACGCAGCGCGCGGTGACCAAGGCGCTGGGCTGAAGCAGCCGGGCGCTGATTCGGAAGGCGCGACATCCTCGCGTCTTCCGCTACGCTTTGCCATGATCTTCCCGACCATCGATTCCCTTGCCGGCGGTTTGATGCAGGCCGGCTACTTCGCCGACCGGCGCCTGGCCACGGCCGTGTTCCTCGCGCTCAAGCTGCAGCGCCCGCTGCTGCTCGAGGGCGAGCCTGGCGTCGGCAAGACCGAGCTGGCCAAGGCGCTGTCGGCCGCGCTGAACCGCGAACTGCTGCGCCTGCAGTGCTACGACGGGCTGGAGCAGCGCGAAGCGCTTTATGAATGGAACTACGCGGCGCAGCTGCTCCACATGCGCGCCGCAGAGGCGACCGGCGCGGCACGCGACGTCGAAGCCGAGGTCTACCAGCCGCACTACCTGATCCGCCGGCCGCTGCTGCAGGCCCTGCAGACGCCCGCGCCCGGCGCCGTGCTGCTGATCGATGAAGTGGATCGCGCCGACGAACCCTTCGAGGCCTTCCTGCTCGAATACCTCGGCGAATACCAGGTCAGCATTCCCGAACTCGGCACCGTGCGCGCCGTGGTGCCGCCCGTCACCATCCTCACCAGCAACCGCACGCGCGAACTCAACGATGCGGTCAAGCGGCGCTGCCTCTATCACTGGCTCGACTACCCTGAGCGCGAACGCGAGCTGGCCATCGTGCGCGCGCAGGTGCCAGAGGCGGGCGAAAAGCTCTCGGCCCAGGTGGCCGCTTTCGTCGCGCGGCTGCGCGATGCGCCTTTCGTCAACGCATTCCAGCGCGCGCCCGGCATCGCCGAGAGCGTCGAATGGGCGAGGGCGCTGATTGCGCTCGACACCGTCGAGCTCGACCCCGAAGTGGTGGTCGACACCGCGGGCATCCTGTTCAAGCAGCGCGACGACGTGGCCGCACTCACGCGTGAACTGGCGTCGGACCTGCTGAAGCCCGAAGAGCCGGTTGCGCCCTGAGCGCGGCCGAAGGTAGCGGCCGCCCATGACCGGCATCCAGCAACTCGGCGACGTACGCAGCGGCAAGCTGGCCGGCAACATCACGGCCTTTGGCCGCGCGCTGCGCCGCGCTGGCGTGCGCACCGATGCCATGCGAATCTCGCTCGCCGCCGAAGCGGCCACGCTGGTGGGCGTGGAGAACAAGCTCGACCTGGGCGCCGCGATGGAAGCCGTCATGGTGAGCCGCGAGCAGGACCGCATGGTGTTTCGCGAACTCTTCGATGCCTGGTTTCGCGACCCCGAACTGGCCAACAAGCTGCTTGCGCAGATGCTGCCGAGCGCGGAGGGCAAGGCCGAGCCCTCCAAGCGGCGCCCGCGTGTGCGCGAGGCGCTCACTGCGCCTCGCGATCCAGCAAAACCGGCCGCGCAGGCCAAGCCCGACAAGGAGGTCGAGTTCGATGCGGCCATGACGTCGAGCGATCGCCATCGCCTGCAGCATGCGGACTTCAACGCGCTCGGTGCGTCCGAATACCGCCTGGTCGAGCGGCTGGCGCGCGACGTGACCTTGCCCATCCCTTCGCTGCCCTCGCGCCGGCTGCGCGTGGCGGGCGATGCGGGGCAGCAGCATGCGCGCATGCACTGGCCCGGCGTGCTGCACGAGGCGGCGCGCACGGGCGGCGAGATCCTGCGCCTGCCGCGGCTGGCCCGGCGCGAGCAGCCGCTGCCGCTTCTGGTGCTGGTCGACGTGTCGGGCTCGATGGAACGCTATGCGCGGCTGCTGCTTGCGTTTCTGCATGCATCCACCCGGCGGGCCGGCCGGCGTGATGTGTTCGCGTTCGGCACCCGGCTGACCGACCTGACGCCCGCCTTCAAGTTGGCCGATACCGACGCCATGCTGGGCGCGGCCAGCCTCGCCATCGACGATTTCGCGGGCGGCACGCGGCTCGGCAGTTCGCTGGCCGAACTCCGCCGCGCCCATGCCCGCCGCCTGACGGGCCGCCGCACGCTGGTGCTGGTGATCAGCGACGGGCTCGACACCGGCGAGCCCGCGCTGCTCGAAAACGAGCTGCTCTGGCTCAAGCGCCATTCACGCCGTCTGCTGTGGCTCAACCCGCTGCTGCGCTTCGAGGGCTACGCCCCTTTGGCGCGTGGGGCCAGCGTGCTGCACCGCCATGCAGACGCGATGCTGGCGGTCCACAATCTCGGTGCTCTCGAACAGTTGGCCACCAGCCTCGCCGCGCTCATGCGATCCGGCCGCTAGCGGCTCACAGAAAAGACAAAAGGAAACTCCACCATGGAAATGCTCGGTAACCGCCGCCTCGGCATCTCGCAACAACAGGCCTGGGAAGCGCTCAATGATCCCGAGACGCTCAAGAAGTGCATTCCCGGCTGCGACAAGTTCGAGCTCACGGGCGACAACCAGTACAGCGTGGCGCTGGCGGTCAAGATCGGTCCCGTGTCGGCCAAGTTCAACGGCAAGGTGGCGCTGTCGGACATCGTCGCGCCCGACGGCTACAAGCTCACCTTCGAGGGGCAGGGCGGTGTGGCGGGGTTTGCCAAGGGTTCGTCCAGCGTGACGCTCAGGCCGCTGGACGGCGCTGCCGCCGCGCCGCCGGCAAGCGACGGTGCCGAGGCCGTACCTGCGGCGGCCGGCTGCGAACTCGACTACACCGTGCAGGCGCAGGTCGGCGGCAAGATCGCCCAGCTGGGCCAGCGCCTCATCGACGGCGCCGCCAAGTCCACCGCCGACGATTTCTTCAAGCGCTTCGAGGCCGAAATGCAAAGCCGCTACGGCCCGCCGCCGGTTGCCGCCGAAGAAACAGCGGAGGCTCCCGCGGAGAAGGCGGGCGTCATGTCCGGCTTCATGAAGAAGATCGGCCTCGGCAAAAAGGACGACAAGGATGCGTCCGCCGCATCGGACGACGCAAGCTGAGGACACGGAACAAACACGCCATGGAAAATCTCGACGTCATGGTGCTGCGCACGCTACGCGACTGGCGGCATGCCGGCAAGCGCGCGCTGCTGACCACGGTGGTGCGCACCTGGGGCTCGTCGCCGCGGCCGATCGGCTCGATCATGGCGCTGGCGGACGACGGCGCGGTGGTGGGCTCGGTCTCCGGCGGCTGCATCGAGGACGACCTGATCGCCCGCTACAGCCACGCCCACGCGAAAAACGGCCAGGGCGAAGAGGTGCCGCTGGGCGCGCCGCCCGCGCTGGTGAAATACGGCATTACGGCCGACGAAGCGCATCGCTTCGGGCTCCCCTGCGGCGGCACGCTGGAGCTGCTGCTCGAATACGACCCCGATGCGGCCTCGCTCGACACGCTGGTGGCCGAGCTCGAGCAAGGCAAGCTGATGCAGCGCACGGTCACGCTCGCGACCGGCGCCGCGCGGCTGGCCGAGGCAACCGCGCCCGACGCGCTCAAGGTGAACGACACCGAGCTCACCAACACCTTCGGCCCCGAGTACCGCATGCTGCTGATCGGCGCGGGGCAACTGGCCGAATACCTCGCGACGATGGCCAAGTTCAGCGGCTTTGCCGTGACGCTGTGCGATCCGCGCGCCGAGTACCGCACCGCGTGGTCCCTGCCGGGCGTGGAAATCACCACCGAGATGCCCGACGACGCGGTGCTGGCCTTCAAGCCCGACCGGCGCAGCTGCGTGGTCGCGCTCACCCACGATCCCAAGCTTGACGACCTGGCGCTGCTCGAAGCCTTGCAGAGCGAGGCCTTCTACGTGGGCGCCATCGGCTCGCGCCGCAATGCCGAGGCGCGGCGCGACCGCATGATCGAGCACTTCGACCAGACCGCTGAATCGCTCGCGCGCTTGCGTGGACCCATCGGCATCTACATCGGCAGCAAGACGCCGCCGGAAATCGCAGTGAGCGTGATGGCCGAGATTCTTGCGGTGAAAAACGCGGTGACGCTGCCGCGCGAAATGGAAGTGGCGCGCGCCAAGGGCATGCAGCAGCTCGCAATGAGCTGAATGAATCGCCGGCCCGGTGATGTCGGCCAGGTCAGTCGGCCGACTTCGCCGCCGGCGGCACGTCGCCGCCTTTTTGCCGTTCGCGAAAAAGCGCGGCACGCATCAGGAAGATGGTGGTGATGGGCGCCGTGAGCGCGATGAAGAGAACGATCAGCACGGCGTGCAGGAACAGGCTGAAGCCCTGCACCGAGAAATAGACGATGGTGGCGATCGTCATGCACCACACGCCCACCGTGGCACCGAGCGTCGGCGCATGGATGCGGCGGAAGAAGGTGGGCAGGCGCACGAGGCCGAAGGAGCCGATGGCCGCAAAGGCCGCGCCCAGAACGGCGAACGCGGCGGTGACGATTTCCGCCCACAGGGGCAGCGGCCCCACGATGAAGTCGTTCACTCGATCACCTCCCCGCGCAAGAGAAACTTCGCCATGGCGGTCGACCCGACGAAGCCGAACAGCGCCGTGAGCATGGCCGCCTCGAAGTACACGTTGCTCGCATAGACGATGCCGAGCACCAGCATCATCAGCATGCCGTTGATGTAGAGGCAGTCCAGCGCCATCACGCGGTCTTGCGCGCTCGGGCCGATCAGCAGGCGGGCGAGTGCGCAGAGCATGGCCACGGCCAGCAGCAGCAGCGCGAGTTTCAAGGCCCAGAAAAGCACAGGCGTCATGATTCGAAGATCTCCATCAAGGGGTGCTCGTAGCGCTCTTTGATCGTGGCGATGAAAGCGGCTTCGTCTTCGACGTCGAACACATGGATCAGCAGCGTACTGCTGTCGAACGAGATTTCGCCCCAGGCTGTGCCGGGCGTGAGGCACATGATCATGGCCAGCACCGCGAGCCCGTTCGGGTCGCGCAGCTCGAGCGGCACGTTCACGAACTTCGATGCGATGCGCGAGGTGCGGCGCGTGAGCAGCCGGCGCGCCACGAAGAGCGCGGAATGCAGCATGTCGGCCGAGGCCCGGCCCGCGAGCCGCAGCGCAACCCAGGGCTTGCGCATGCGAACGGTGGCGGGCCGCAGGCCCTCGGTGAGCAGCGGAACCGCAATGGCCAGCACCAGCGCGGATGCCAGCGTGGCAGCCTCCAGCGACTGGTTGAGCAGGAGCCACACGGCGAACAGCGCGATCGACAGCGGCGGCGAAGGAATCCAGCGCTTCATGGGGCAGGGCCTTTTGCCGGAGCCACCGGATTGGGAACCTGCCGCGCATTCATCACTGCATTGCGATACGCCGCGGGCGCGTGCAGCCCTTCGGCGGTGATGAGCGCGTGGCGCATGACGGGGCCGGCCCACACCGTCAATGCCACGCAGGCCGCGAGCAGCCCGGCCACGGGCAGCACCTCGAGCGCGGGCAGGGCGGGCATGGTGGGATGCGGCTGGGTCCAGAAGTGGCGCATGCCGGTGCGGCTCAGCGCAATCAGCGCCAGGAAGCCCGAGGCGATCAGCAGCGCCAGGAAGATCCATGCCGCCGTGGAGGTGCCGCTGGTCACGAAGGCACCCGACAGCATCGCGAACTTGCCCACGAAGCCCGAGAGCGGCGGCAGGCCCGCGAGCAACAAGGTGCAGCCTATGAAGCTCAGGCCCAGGAACGCCACGCCGGCCGGAATGGCGCGGCCGTAGAGCGCCTGCGCTTCGTCGTCGAGATTCACGTCGTCGAGCACGCGCAGGTCTTCCGCCAGGAACGGCGCATTGCCTGCCTGCTCATGCGGCGCGACGCTCAGGCCGGCGTTGCGCCAGCGCTCGATCATGTCGATCAAGAGGAAGAAGGCGCTGACCGCGAGCGTGGAACTCAGCAGGTAGTAGAGCGCGCCCGCCCACACGGCCGGTTCCCCGAGGCCGATGGCCGCGATCAGCGTCCCGGCCGACACCAGCACGCTGAAGCCGGCAAGATTGGAGAGCCGCTGCGTGCCCACGATGCCGAGGGCACCCGCGAACAGCGTGGCCAGGCCGATCGCGATGAGTACCGATTGCCCGAAGGCGGCCGAGGCGCCCGCATCAGGCGCGAAGAGCAGTGTCCACAAGCGCAGCAGCGTGTAGATGCCGAGCTTGGTCAGCAGCGCGAAGACGGCGCCCACGGGCGACACCGCCGCGCTGTACGCCGGCACCAGCCAGAAGTTGAGCGGCCAGGCGCCGGCCTTGGCGAAGAAGGCGGTCGCGAGAATGGCGGCGGCCGCATGCACGAGGCCGCGATCGGCCGGCGCGAGCTCGGCGATGCGCATGCCAAGGTCGGCCATGTTGAGCGTGCCGGTCACGCCATAGAGCAGCGCCGCGCCAATCAGGAAGAGAGACGAGGCGGCCAGGTTGATGGCGATGTAGTGCAGCCCGGCCTGCACGCGCAGCCTCCCCGAGCCATGCAGCAGCAGGCCATAGGATGCGGCGAGCATCACCTCGAAGAAGACGAACAGGTTGAACAGGTCGCCCGTCAGGAAGGCGCCGTTCAGGCCCATGAGCTGCAGCTGCAAGAGCGGATGGAAATGCACGCCGGCACGGTCCCATCGCGAGGTGGAATAGATCGAGGCCGCGAAGGCGACGACGCCGGTGAGCGCCACCATCATGGTCGACAGGCGGTCGGCCACCAGCACGATGCCGAAGGGCGCTTGCCAGTTGCCGGGCAGGTAGACGCCGATCGACCCGGGACCGCTGCCGGTGTGAGGTGCGTTTACCCAGCGCAGCAACGCCAGCGCCGCCAGCAGGCCCACCAGCCCCGAGACCACGCTCAGGGCCGACTTGGTGCGGCGGCGCCTTTCGCCGAGCAGGAGCATCAATGCGGCCGTGAGCAGCGGCACGAGGATCGGCACTGCCACGAGATGCGGCATGCTGAAGTCGAGCAGCCGGTCGAGGAGTTGGACCAGTGCCGTCACTCCGCCGCCCCCTTCCGCTCTTCGCCGTCCACGTGGTCGGTGCCGGCGAGGCCGCGCGAGGCCAGCAGCACGACGAGGAACAGCGCGGTCATCGCAAAGCCGATGACGATGGCCGTCAGCACCAGGGCCTGCGGCATCGGGTCGGCGGTGTTCTCCAGCGTGGCGGTGAAGCCCTTGACCAGCACGGGTTCGCTGTCTAGCTTGAGCCGGCCCATGCTGAAGATGAACAGGTTGACGGCGTAGGAGATGAGCGTGAGGCCCATGATCACCTGGAAGGTGCGGGGACGCAGCAGCAGGTACACACCCGAGCCGGTGAGCACGCCGATGGCGAGTGCGAGCACGATTTCCATCAGTGCACTCCCTCCACGGCCTCGGCCTGTGCAATTGCCTCTTTCTCGCGCTGCTCGTCGGCCCAGCGGTGGCTGCGAATGGATTGGTGGGCCAGCGCGGTGAGGATCAGCATGGTGGCGCCGAGCACCAGCGCGAACACGCCGATGTCGAAGAAAAGCGCGCTCGGCACGTGCAGCTCGCCCAGGATGGGAAGGTGCAGGTGTGCGGTGTGCGTGGTCATGAACGGATAGCCGAACATCACCGCGCCGCTTCCGGTGGCCAGCGCAAGCAGCAGGCCGACGGCGATCCAGCGGCGCGGGTAGATGCGCAGATGTTCCTCCACCCACTCGGTGCCCGAGACGATGAACTGCAGCAGCAGCGCCACCGACATCACCAGCCCCGCGACGAAGCCGCCGCCCGGCGCGTTGTGCCCGCGCATGAAGAAGTAGACCGACACCAGCACCGCGAGCGGCAGCAGCAGCCGCACCAGCACGGCCGGCACCATCAGGTAGCCCACGGCCGTGTCCTTGGCGAGGCGCGGGTTCAGCAGGTCGCTGCTTCCATCGTCGGCCTGCGCGCGTTGCTGCACCGGCAGCGCCATCGATTCGCGCGCCGGCCGGAAGCGTCGCAGCAGCGCATAGACCGTGAGCGCCACCACGCCGAGCACGGTGATTTCGCCGAAGGTGTCGAAAGCGCGGAAGTCGACCAGCATCACGTTGACCACGTTGGTGCCGCCACCCTCGGTAAGCGCGCGCTCCAGAAAGAACGGCGAGATGCTTTGCGGGAACGGGCGCGTCATCATCATCCAGGCCAGCGCCGCCATGCCGCTGCCAGCGGCCGTGGCCACCAGCAGGTCGCGCCCGCGCCGGCCCCAGGGGCGCAGCCGGGTGCGCGCGGACTGCACGGCGTCCTTGCTGCGCATCGGCAGCCAGCGAAGGCCCAGCAGGATCAGCACCGTGGTCACGGCCTCGACCACGAGCTGCGTCAGCGCGAGGTCGGGCGCCGAGAACCAGATGTAGGTCACGCAGCACACCAAGCCCGCGCCCGCGGCGAGCATCAGCGCGGCAAGCCGGTGGAACTTGGCCTGCCACGCCGCGGCCAGTGCGCAGACGCCGCCGATGAGCCAGGTCATCGCGAACATGGTCGAGAACGGCAGCAGTTCGCGGGTGCCGCGCGTGGCGGGTGCGGTCCAGAGCGAAACCGCGGCGCCCAAGCCGGCCACCGCGATCAAGAGCAGCAACTGCACCTGCAGCCGCCGGGTGCCCAGCACGCGGCGGCTGCGCCGGCCGGCTTCGCTGAGTTGCGCAAGCAGGTGCTCGAAGATGGCCTGGCCGTCGAAGCGGTGCAGCAGCGGCGTGCGTTCGAGCTCGCCGCGCGCGCGGCGGCGGCGCTGCGACAGGTACAGCACCACGCCGCCCGCCAGTGCCACGAAGCTCATTGCGAGCGGCAGGTTGAAGCCGTGCCATACGGCCAGGCTGTACTCCGGCAGCACACCGCCCACCACGGGCATGGCGGCGGCCGCCAGCAGCGGGCCGATGGACCAGGCCGGCGCTACGCCGACCACCAGGCAGACCAGCACCAGCAGCTCGACCGGCACGCGCATCCAGTGCGGCGGCTCGTGCGGCTGCCTGGGCAGGTCGGGCCCGCACGGCGGACCGAAGAACACGTCGAACACGAAACGCGCCGAGTACGCCACGCTGAAGATGCCCGCGACGGTGGCGATGATCGGCAGGCTCACGTTGACCCAGGGCGTCGCCTGGATGAACACCGTCTCGGCAAAGAACATCTCCTTCGAGAGAAAGCCGTTGAGCAGCGGCACGCCGGCCATCGAGGCGCTGGCGATGATGGCCAGCGTGCCGGTGATCGGCATCAGCCGCAGCAGCCCGCTGAGCTTGCGAATGTCGCGTGTGCCGCTCTCGTGGTCGATGATGCCGGCGGCCATGAAGAGCGACGCCTTGAAGGTCGCGTGGTTCATGACGTGGAACACGGCCGCCACCGCGGCCAGCGGGCTGTTGAGGCCGAGCAGCAGGGTGATGAGCCCGAGATGGGAGATCGTCGAGTACGCGAGCAGCGCCTTCAGGTCGCGCTGGAACATGGCCACGAAGCCGCCAAGCAGCAGCGTGATCGCGCCCGCGCCGCCAACCAGCCAGAACCATTGCTCGGTGCCCGAGAGTACCGGCCACAGCCGCGCCATCAGGAACACGCCGAGCTTCACCATGGTGGCCGAATGCAGGTAGGCCGAGACGGGGGTCGGTGCCGCCATGGCGCGCGGCAGCCAGAAGTGGAACGGAAACTGCGCGCTCTTGGTGAAGGCGCCCAGCAGTATCAGCACCAGTGCGGCGGGATACAGCGCATGCGCGCGGATGGCGTCGCCCGAGGCCAGCACCACGTCGAGGTCGTAGCTGCCGGCAATGCGGCCCAGCACCAGCGTGCCCGCCAGCAGGCAGAGCCCGCCGGCACCGGTGACGGTGAGCGCCATGCGCGCGCCGCGCCGCGCGTCGCGACGGTGATGCCAGTAGCCGATCAAGAGGAACGAGAACAGGCTGGTGAGCTCCCAGAACAGCACCATCTGGATCAGGTTGCCCGAGAGCACCACGCCCACCATCGCGCCCATGAACGCGAGAAAGAACGAGAAGAAGCGCGGCACCGGGTCGGAGGCCGACATGTAGTAGCGCGCGTACAGCACCACCAGCGCGCCGATGCCAAGCACCAGCATGCAGAACAGCCATGCAAATCCGTCCATGCGGAACACGAGGTTGAGGCCGAGCTCTGGCAGCCACTCGATTTCCTGGCGCAGCACGTTGCCGTGCGCGATCTGCGGAAAGAGCCATGCGGCCTGCAACGCGCAGCCCAGTGCGACGAATCCCGCCAGGGTCGATTCCCGATTGCGCGCGTTCGACGGCATCAACGCGGCCAGCACGCTGGCAATGAAGGGAAGAGCGACGAGAAAGACCAGGGGCATTGCGATCGATTCTATCGACCAGCCCTGCGGCTGACGCTGTTCATGGCCCCATGGGAGGGGCCGGTTTCCGGTGTGCCCGGAAGCCGAAAATTCAGGCCAGCGCGAACTGCACCGTGCGGATGCCGAACCACGTCAGCACCAGCGAACCGCCCAGATGCAGCATGCTGGTAGCCAGCGCCAACAGGGGTCTTGCGTCGAGCAGCAGCGTGACGACTTCGGCCGAGAAACTCGAGAAGGTGGTGAGGCCGCCGAGAAAGCCCGTGATGAGCAGCAGGCGCCACATCGGATCGAGCTGCGGCATGGCCTGGAACACGCCGACGGCCACACCCACCAGATAGCCGCCGATCAGGTTGGCCGCCAGCGTGCCGTAGGGAACGGGGCCGCCGGTGTTGAGCCACAGGCCGAGACCCCACCTGGCCACCGCGCCAAACGAGGCGCCGGCGCAAATCGCTACGACCGGGAGCAGGGGCATCCGTTTCTTCTCGCTATTTCTCGATGCCCATCACCGTGTTGGGCAGGACCGTGACGATACTCGGGAACAGCGTGATCAGCACGATGCACAGCACCAGGCAGAAGAAGAACGGAATCGCAGCCTTGGCGATCACGTTGCTGTCTTTGCCGGTCAAGTTCTGCAGCACGAAGAGGTTGAAGCCCACCGGCGGCGTGACCTCGGCGATCTCGACCAGAAGCACGATGAAGATGCCGAACCAGATCAGGTCGAAGCCGGCCTTCTGGATCATCGGCAGCACCACCGCGCTGGTCAGCACGATCATCGAGATGCCGTCGAGCGCCGTGCCCAGCACCAGGTACACCACCACCAGCGCGCCGATGAGCGCATAGGGCGAGAGATGCATGCTGTCGACCCACTCGGCCAGCTCGCGGGGAATGCCGGTGAAGGCCATGGTCTTCGTGAGGAAGGCGGCGCCGGCCAGGATGAACATGATCATGCAACTGGTGCGCGTGGCACCCATGATCCCCTCCTTGAAATTCTTCCAGGTGAGGCTCTTGCCCCACGCCGCGATGCCCAGCGAGCCCAGCACGCCGAAGGCCGCGCATTCGGTGGCCGTGGCCCAGCCCGCCACCAGCACCCAGACGATGAAGACGATCAGCAGCGCGCACGGAATGAGGTTGCCCGAGAGCCGGATCTTTTCCATGAAGGTGGTCGGCGGGTCGGCGGGCGGCACCTGCTCGGGGTGGCGCAGGCTCCACCAGCCGATGTAGCCCGAAAACAGCAGCATCAGCAGGAAGCCCGGCAGGAAGCCGGCCAGGAAGATGCGGATGATCGAGGCATCGGCCGCCACGGCGTACACCACCATCGTGATCGACGGCGGAATCAGGATGCCCAGCGTGCCGGCGGTGGCGAGCGAGCCGATGGCCAGCTTCTCGTTGTAGCCGCGGCGCTTGAGTTCGGGCAGCGCCACCTTCGCGATGGTGGCGCAGGTGGCGGCCGACGAGCCCGAGACCGAGCCGAACACGCCGCAGCCGAGAATGGTGGTGTGCATCAGCCGGCCGGGCACGCGGTTGAGCCAGGGCCGCAGGCCTTCGAACATCTCCTCGCTGAGCTTGGTGCGAAAGAGTATTTCGCCCATCCAGATGAAGAGGGGCAGCGCCGCGAGCTCCCAGCTCGCATTGCTTTCCCAGAAGGCCGAAAACAGGTTCTTCCCCGGCAGCGTGTTGGTGAAGAAGGCTTGCCCGACCCAGCCCACGATGGCCAGCGTCATGGCGATCCACACGCCCCCCGCCAGCAACAGCAGCATGATGGCGAGCAGCAGGGCGCCCATCCAGAGATTTTCGAACATCGGTGTCTTTGTCGCTGTTGTTCAGACGTCGGAGGAGAAATCGCCCGCGGCGTGCCGCTCTTCGATGGCGCGCTGGTAGCTGGGCTTCTCGCCGCGTACCACGCCCACCAGTTCGTCGATCATGGCGATCAGCAGCAACCAGCAGCCGATCACGAAGGTCGATTGCGGAATCCAGATCGGGATGACGACGAGGCCGGTCGCCATTTCGGCGAACTCGTAGCTCTCGTAGGTGAAGCTGGTGGCCCAGTAAGTGAGATAGGCGACCGACACCGAGGCGATCAGCAGGCAGACCACGTCGAGCACGCGTCGAACCTTGGCCGGCACCGCATCGAGCAGCAGCGTCACACGCACGAAATCGCCGTGCCGGAAGGCTTGCGCCATCGCGAAGAACGCGGCAGCGGCGCACAGCCAGGAGACGACGTCGTTCAGCCCGCTCACGTGCCAATTCATCTGCCGGCCCACACCGGCCAGGATCATCAGCACGAAGATGAGGAACACGCAGAAGGCGCCGAGTGCGCCGGCGCCGTTGTACAAATGATCGAGGAAACGGCGCACGGCTCAGACCTCCCGCGATGAGCGTGGAGGCTTCATCACTTCTTCTTGTAGGCGTCGATGATCGCGGCGCCCTCTGCACCGGTGGCCTTGAGCCAGTCGGCCTGCATGATGCCGCCGACCTGGCGCATGTCGGCGTCGAGCTTGGCCGAGGGCTTGTGAACCTTCATGCCGCGCTCGGCGAGCAGGCGCTTGTATTCGTCGTTCTTCTCCTGCGCGATTTTCCAGCCGCGGGCTTCCGCATCGGCCGCGGCCTTGGTGACGGCGGCCTTGGTGGTGGCGTCGAGCGCGTCGAAGGCCTTGGCGTTGACGAGGATCGCGTTCTTCGGGATCCAGGCCTGCGTGTCGTAGAAGTTCTTGATGTGCTCGTAGGTCTTGGTGTCGTAGCCGGTGGAGCCCGAGCTCATGTAGCTTTCGATCACGCCGGTGGCCATGGCGGCGCTGAGTTCGGCCTGCTGGATCTGCACCGGCTGCGCGCCGATCAGCTCGGCGATCTTTGCGGTGGCCGGGCTGTAGGCGCGCCACTTGATGCCGCGCAGGTCGGCCACCGAGCTGATCTCCTTCTTGGAATAGATGCCCTGCGGCGCCCATGGCACCATGAACAGCACCTTGATGCCTTGTGCTGCGAGCAGCTTTTCCATGGCGGGCTTGGAGGCCTCGTAGAGCTTCTTTGCGTCGGGATAGGTGGTGGCGAGAAAGGGAACGCCGTCGAGCGCGTAAATCGGGTTCTCGTTCGCGTAGTTCGCCAGCAGGATTTCGCCGGCCTGGGCCTGGCCGCTTTGCACGGCGCGCTTGATTTCAGGGGCCTTGAACAGGGACGCGTTGGCATGCACCGTGATCTTGACCTTGCCGCCGGTGGCGGCGTCCACGTCTTTTGCAAACTGCGTGATGTTTTCGGTGTGGTAGTTGGTCGCCGGATAGGCGGTGGGCAGATCCCACTTGGTTTGCGCGAAAGCCGCGGCACCGAGGGTGAGGCCGGCCAGGGCAATACCGAACTTGTGATTCATGAGCGCTCCGGAACGAATGAGAGTGAAAGCGAAAGCGAGCATACGTGCAAATTCCGGGCCACTCCTGAGGCATTTCCCTGCCACGCCGCGCTGCGCGGCAGCAGGGCCTTGTGCTGCGGCGGACGCAAAAAAACCGCCTCGAGGGCGGTTTTGCTTTGGGCTGCCGTCAGTCCGCGCATGCGGGACTGGGCACCTGGCTTGTGGCTTTTCGATCAGGGCTTGGCTGGCTTCGCATCGGCAGCAACGGCGGCTGCCTTGACGGGCTTTGCGGTCTTGTCTGCCTTGGCGGCTGCCGGTGCGCTGGCTTGGCCACCGAAGGCCTGGCCGTTGATCGTGAGCCCTTCGGCCGACAGCTTTTCGGCCTTCTTTTCCTTCACGCCCTTGATGCGCTGCATGAAGTCGGGCCAGTCCTTGAACTCGCCTGCCTTTCGCGCGTCGAGGATGCGCTTGGACATGGCCGGGCCGATGCCCTTGATGCCATCGAGATCGGCCGCGGTGCCCTTGTTGACGTCGACGGCGGCGAACGAAGCAGCCGCAAACAGCATGGCCAGCGTGGCCAGGATTTTCTTCAGCATGATTTCAAACTCCCTGATTTGTTGATTTCTGTCCGCCGGCGCAGCCGCCGGCTCGCGTTCAACGAGTTCAGGGAAAGAGGCGTTGACGGCCTCGTGCCGTGCAAGGGTTCAGATCACCATTGTTCCGAAACATGTTCGGAACGTTGCTCAGAGTTCTTCGACGCGGCGTGGCGGGTAGCTGTCCCAGGCCTGGCATCCGGGGCAGTGCCAGAAATGCTGGTGCGCCTCGAAGCCGCAGGCGGCGCAGCGGTAGCGCATCAGCGGCCGCGTGGCCTGGTCGAGCGCGCGCTGCACTTGCGGATGGAACTGCTCGTGCTCGAAGCGCTCGCTGGCCAGCCAGCGCGAAGCGGCCACCAGCGAAGGCTGCTGCGCGAGATGCGCGATGTAGCCGTCGCGCGGTGCGAGCGGCGAGCCTTCCGCGGCTGCCATGGCATGGGCGGGCGAACCGCCAAGCGCCATCAGTGCCTCGAGCACGTCGATGGACGGCGATTCGGCATAGCGGCGCTGCAGCAACTGCAGCGCTTCGCCTTCGCGGTGCGCAGCCACCGCGGCCTGCTGCAGCGCAGCCGCATACAGCGGCAGCGCGAGTGGAGCGGTATTGCTCAACGCGACGAGGGTTTCGAATGCCGTGGCGGACTCGCCATTGCGCAACTGCAGCGTGGCCGAGTCGATGGCGGGGCGCGGCGCCTGCGGGGCCAGTGCCACGGCTTCCGAGAGCAGCCGGTTGGCCGCGGCCAGGTCGCCGGCGGCCACCTGTTCGGCCGCCTGTTCGCAGAGATGATGGGCCCGGCGCGTGCTGTAGCTCGCCTGGTCGGACTCATCGAGTTTCTGCGCCACGTCGGCGGCCTGGGTCCATTCGCGCGAGCGCTCGTAGATGGCCAGGAGCGAAAGCCGCGCCTCGTTTTCGTAGCGCGTGCCCTCGAGCTTTTGCAACGCGGCTTCGGCGCGGTCGAGCAGGCCGGCGCGCAGGAAATCCTGCGCTAGCGCATGCTGGGCCCGCTCCCGGTCGCTGCGGCTCAGATCGCCGCGGCCCAGCAGATGTTCGTGCACGCGCACTGCGCGCTGGTATTCGCCGCGCCGGCGAAACAGGTTGCCGAGGGCGAAGTGCAGTTCCTGCGTGTCGGGGTCGTTCTGCACGGCCTCGATGAACGCATCGATGGCCTGGTCCTGCTGCTCGTTGAGCAAGAAGTTGAGGCCGCGGAAATAGGCCTTGGGGGCTTGCCTGTTTTCGAGCTTGAGCTGGCGGATGTCGAAGCGCGAGGCGAGCCAGCCAAGGACAAAGGCGACGGGCAGGCTGATCAGCAGCCAGCTGGGATCAAAGTCCATGTTGGCGTACGGCGGGTAGGTCGGTGGCGGAGATGGACGGTGCCGGTGCAGGCGCCGGTGAGGCCGGCAATCCGGTCGTGGCCGGGGTTTGTGGGCGGGGCGCGGAAGGCGCCTGGGCCGCGGCGGCGGCGCGGTGCTTCCACCATCCCGGCAGCATGCCGAGCGCACCCACGACCAAGCCGCCGGCAAAGGCTGCGAGCACCACGAGCACCAGCGGCGCGCGCCAGTGGGTGCCAAAGAAGAAATAGACGGTCGCGTCGTGCTGGTTGTTCAGCGCGAAAGCAAAAAGCGTAAAAAAAATGGCTGCCTTGAGCAGCCACAGGAGGTATTTCATAGCCGTTCCCGTTGGCGGGAGCATTCTACGTTTGCATCATCATCCATGCGGATCAGGCCTTGCGGCCCTTGGCTTCCTTGCCTGCGTCCAGCTCGGCGGTCTTGGCGTCGACGGCTTCGCGCAGCGCCTTGCCCGGCTTGAAGTGCGGCACCCGTTTTTCGGGAATCTGAACGCTTTCGCCCGAACGCGGATTGCGGCCGATGCGCGGCGGACGCCGGTTGACCGAGAAGCTGCCGAAACCGCGGATCTCGATGCGGTGCCCGCGCACCAGTGCGTCGCTCATCGCGTCGAGGATGGTCTTGACGGCGTATTCGGCATCGCGGTGCGTCAACTGCGCAAAGCGCGCTGCGAGTTCTTCGACGAGGTCAGAGCGGGTCATAGGCCAAACAAAAACGTGGACGAAAAAAAAGACAGAGCGGCCCCAGGGCCTGCTCTGTCTTCGGACGCAGCTTACTTGCTGTCGTTGTTGTCGAGCTTGGCGCGGAGCAGGGCGCCCAGGCTGGTCGTGCCCGCGTTTTCGCGTGCCGACTGCTGGCTCAGGTTGGCCATGGCGCCTTGTTCGTCGACCATGTCCTTCTGCTTGATCGACAGCTGGATGTTGCGGGTCTTGCGATCCACGTTCACGACGATGGCGGTGACTTCGTCGCCTTCCTTCAGCACGTTGCGTGCATCTTCCACGCGGTCGCGGGAGATTTCGCTGGCGCGGAGGTAGCCGATGATGTCTTCGCCGAGGTCGATTTCAGCGCCGCGGGCGTCCACGGTCTTGACCTTGCCGGTCACGATCTGGCCCTTGTCGTTCACGGTGGTGAACGTGGTGAACGGGTCGCTGTCGAGCTGCTTGATGCCGAGGCTGATGCGCTCGCGGTCGACGTCCACAGCCAGCACGATCGCTTCGACTTCCTGGCCCTTCTTGTAGTTGCGAACGGCGGTTTCGCCGGCTTCGTTCCACGAGAGGTCCGAGAGGTGCACCAGGCCGTCGATGCCGGCAGCCAGGCCCACGAACACGCCGAAGTCGGTGATCGACTTGATCGGGCCCTTGACGCGGTCGCCGCGCTTGGTGTTCTGCGCGAACTCTTGCCACGGGTTGGCCTTGCACTGCTTCATGCCCAGGCTGATGCGGCGCTTGTCTTCGTCGATTTCGAGGACCATGACTTCGACTTCGTCGCCCAGGGAGACGATCTTGTTCGGAGCGATGTTCTTGTTGGTCCAGTCCATTTCGGAGACGTGCACCAGGCCTTCGATGCCGGGTTCGAGTTCGACGAACGCGCCGTAGTCGGCAATGTTCGTGACCTTGCCGAACAGGCGGGTCGATTGCGGGTAGCGGCGCGAAACGCCCATCCACGGGTCGTCGCCCATTTGCTTCAGACCCAGCGAGACACGGTTCTTCTCGGTGTCGAACTTGA
The DNA here is from genome assembly GCF_051144945.1 of Variovorax palleresanus. NCBI lineage: Bacteria > Pseudomonadati > Pseudomonadota > Betaproteobacteria > Burkholderiales > Comamonadaceae > Variovorax > Variovorax palleresanus. The sequence goes on from NZ_JBJNVP010000002.1 coordinate 4,272,650, forward strand.
GGATCTTGGCGGTGATTTCCTGGCCGGCCTGCACCACTTCGCTCGGATGGCGAACGCGGCGCCATGCCATGTCGGTGATGTGCAGCAGACCGTCGATGCCGCCGAGGTCGACGAACGCACCGTATTCGGTGATGTTCTTGACCACGCCACGGACAACGGCGCCTTCCTTCAGGGTCTCCATCAGCTTGGCGCGTTCTTCGCCCATGCTGGCTTCGACCACGGCACGGCGCGACAACACGACGTTGTTGCGCTTGCGGTCGAGCTTGATGACCTTGAATTCCATGGTCTTGTTTTCGTACGGCGTCAGATCCTTGATCGGACGCGTATCGATCAGCGAACCCGGCAGGAACGCGCGGATGCCGTTGACGAGCACGGTAAGGCCGCCCTTGACCTTGCCGCTGGTGGTGCCGGTGACGAAGTCGCCGGATTCCAGTGCCTTCTCGAGCGCGAGCCACGAGGCCAGACGCTTGGCGGTGTCGCGCGAGAGGATGGTGTCGCCGTAGCCGTTTTCAACGCTGCCGATGGCAACGGAAACGAAGTCGCCGGCCTGGACTTCGAGTTCGCCCTTGTCGTTCTTGAACTCCTCGATCGGCACGTACGCTTCGGACTTGAGGCCGGCGTTCACGACGACGTGGTTGTGTTCGACACGCACGACTTCGGCCGTGATGACCTCGCCGGTGCGCATTTCGGAACGCTTCAGGGACTCTTCGAATAGGTCGGCAAAAGATTCAGACATTTATGGTTCCTTCCGTCAGGCAGGGTTGGCAGGCGCTCTTGCGAAATTGCGTGCGGCTGCTGTGGGTCTGGAGACGGCGGTTTTGTGGGCTGGTGCCCGGTTGGTTGAACAACCAGCAGGCCGGTGCGCTGTCGCGCGAGAGGAGCCTGCCGGAGCGGTATGCGCTACCCCGGAATCCGGTTGGCGCGAGCCTTTCGGGCGGACCTGAAAGGCTGTGACTTCAAACCATCCAAGCGGACTTGAACGGCTGTAACTTCAAACCGCTCAAGCGGGCTTGAACGGCCGAATCTCCTGCCACCAGTTCAACACCTGGTCGATCGATTGCTCGATGGACAGCTGGGAGTTGTCGAGATGACGGGCATCCTGCGCCGGCTTGAGGGGAGCGACGCTGCGGGAAGAGTCCCTGGCGTCGCGCGCTTCCAAGTCGGAGCGAAGACTGTCAAGTGTAGTCGAAATACCCTTTGAAATCAACTGCTTATGCCGGCGTTCGGCCCTCTGGGCGGCGCTGGCCGTCAGGAAGACCTTCAGCGCCGCGTCGGGGAAGATCACGGTGCCCATGTCGCGGCCGTCGGCCACCAGGCCCGGAAGCTGCCGAAAACGCTGCTGCAGCGCCAGGAGCGCCGCGCGCACCGCGGGCAGGGTGGAGACGCGGGAGGCGTCCATGCCGGCGGCTTCGGTGCGGATGTCGTCACTCACGTCTTCGCCGGCAAGCAGCACCTTGCCTTCGGTGAAGTGCAGCGGCAGGGACGCTGCCAGGGTGGCAATCTGCGCCTCGTGCTGGGGGTCGGCGCTGAGCCCGGCGCGCCGCATGGCCAAGCCGGTCACGCGGTAGAGCGAGCCCGAATCGAGGTAGTGGTAGCCGAGCAGGCGGGCCACTTCGGCTGCGAGCGTGCCCTTGCCCGAGGCGGTGGGGCCGTCGATGCAGATCACCGGAACGTCGAAGGCCTCGGCCACCGAGAACAGGGTTTCGAAGTAGTCCGGAAAGGTCTTGGCGACGCAGTGGGGTTCGAGGATGCGCACCGGCACCCGGGCCGGATTGAATGCCGCGAGCGAAAAACACATCGCCACGCGGTGGTCGTCATACGTGCGGATGCTCGCCGGCCGCCAGTCGGCCGGCGCAAGCGGGTGCACCCGGATGAAATCGGGGCCGGACTCGACGGTGGCGCCGAGCTTTCGCAGCTCATTGGCCATGGCGTCGATGCGGTCGGTTTCCTTGACGCGCCAGCTGGCGATGTTGCGCAGGGTGCTCGGGCCGTCGGCATACAGCGCCATGACGGCCAGCGTCATCGCGGCATCGGGGATGTGGTTGGCGTCGAGGTCGATGGCCTTGAGCGGCCAGGCGCCCCGGCGCACTTCGAGCCAGTTCGGCCCGCTGTCGACCCGCGCGCCCATTTGCTGCGCCGCGTCGATGAAGCGGATGTCGCCCTGGATCGAATCCGCGCCCACGCCCTCGATGCGAACGCCGTTCTGGCCGGCAATACCCGTTGCGATGGCGCCCAGCGCGATGAAATAGCTCGCAGAGGAGGCGTCGGCCTCGACATGGATGTCGCCCGGCGAGCTGTAGCTGCTGCCGGCGGGAATGGTGAAGCGCTCCCAGCCATCGCGCCGCACGCTGATGCCGAAGCGTGCCAGCAGGTTCAGCGTGATCTCGATGTAGGGCTTGGAGATGAGCTCGCCTACTACCTCGATGACGATGTCTTTGCGGGCTGCCAGCGGCAAGGCCAGCAGCAGCGCGGTCAGGAACTGGCTCGACACGTCGCCGCGCACACGGATGGGCGCATCGAGCGCCAGCGCGCCGTGATCGGCCGGGCGGATGCGCAGCGGCGGATAGCCGGGGTTGCCCAGATAGTCGATGTGGCAGCCGAGCTGGGTCAGCGCATCGACCAGATCGCCGATCGGCCGCTCGTGCATGCGCGGCACGCCGCTCAGCTCGAATTCGCCGCCCAGCAGCGACAGGGCGGCGGTCAGCGGACGCATCGCAGTGCCGGCATTGCCGAGGAAGAGCGGCAGCAACGGCCCGCCCGGCTTCAACTGGCCGCCCAGGCCGGTGATGCGCAGCGTGTTGACCGCCGCATCGATGCCGCAGCCGAGCGCGCGCAGCGCGTCGAGCATCACGCGGGTGTCGTCCGAGTCGAGCAGGTCGTGAATGGTGGTGGTGCCGCTCGCCAGCGCCGCCAGCAGCAGCACGCGGTTCGAGATGCTCTTGGAGCCCGGCAGCCGCACGGTGCCCGAAGCCGCCGCGAGCGGGGGAATGTCCAGGAAGGCCGTCGAAAACATGTCAGGCGTCCTGCGAGGCGTCGGTGTTGGGCTGCCAGGCGGCGCGGACCTTGCTGGCGGCCGCAATCGCATGCTCCAGCGCCTGCGCGTCGGTGGCGGCCATCAGTGTCTCGAGTTCCAGCAGCGCCTTGCGAAAGGCCTGCGATTGCAGCAGCACCTGCTCGCGGTTGGCAAGCAGCACGTCGCGCCACATCACTGGGTCGCTGGCCGCAATGCGAGAAAAATCGCGGAAGCCCGGCCCCGCGAGGCCCAGGAAGCGGTCGCCCTGCGGCTGCGCGACAAGGGCGTTGATGTAGGCGAAGGCCAGCAGGTGCGGCAGGTGGCTCACGGCCGCAAAGGCGCTGTCGTGCTCCTCGTGCGTCATGGTGACCACGTTGGCGCCAATGCCGCTCCAGACTTGCGAGGCCCGCTGCACATTGGAGCGCAGCGTCGCCTTGACCGGCGTCAGCACGACCTTGCGGCCGGCATAGAGCGAGGCGTCGGCGTGCTCGATACCCGACACCTCCTTGCCGGCGATCGGATGGGCCGGAACGAAGCTGGCGAACTGGTTCTGCAGGCCGTTGCGTGCGGCTTCGATCACGTCGCCTTTGGTCGAACCCACGTCCATCACCAGCGTGTCGTTCGAAATGCCGTGGCGAATGGCCTTGAAGGTGGCTTCCGAAGCTGCGACCGGCACCGCCAGCAGCACCAGGTCGGAACCCGAGACCGCCAGCAGCGCGGAAGGCGCCACCACGTCGATCACGCCGAGCTGGCGCGCCCGCTCCGTGGTGGAGGGCGACTTGCTGTAGCCGACCACGCGCTTCACGAGTTTTGCGCGCTTGAGCGCAAGCGCAAAGGAGCCGCCCATGAGGCCGCAGCCGATCAATCCCAATTGCTCGAACATGGTGCTTGTCCGGCTCAGGCTTTGACGGGGTAGGCGCCAAGCACCTTGTAGAACGCGCAGAGGCCGCGAAGCTCGGCCAGGGCCGCCGCCACGTTGGGCTGCGAGGGATGGCCGTCCAGGTCGATGTAGAAGTAGTACTCCCACTGGCCGGTGCGCGCGGGCCGCGACTCGAAACGGGTCATGGAAACGTTGTTGACCTTCAGCGGCACCAGCAGGTCGTGCACGGCGCCGGGGCGGTTGGGCACGGAGACGATCAGGCTCGTGCAATCGCGCCCGGATGCCGGCGGCATGGCCAGCGTCTGGGGCAGGCAGATGACCGAGAAGCGGGTGCGGTTGTAGGAGTCGTCCTGGATGGCGTGCGCAACGATGTGCAGGCCGAATCGGGTGGCGGCGCGTTCGCCGGCCAGCGCGGCCCAGGCCGGGTTGGTGGCCGCGAGCCGTGCGCCTTCGGCGTTGCTCGAGACGGCGCGCCGCTCGGCGTTGGGCAGATGCTTCGAAAGCCAGGTCTGGCACTGGGCCAGCGCTTGCGGGTGGGCCAGCACCGCCTCGACGCCGTCGAGCGTATTGCTGCTGCGCAGCAGATGGTGGCGTACCAGGAGGCTGACTTCGCCGACCACGTGGGTGGGCGAATGCAGGAACAGGTCGAGCGAACGCGTGACCACGCCCTCGGTCGAGTTTTCGACGCCCACCACGCCGTACTGGGCGCTGCCCGCCGCCGTGGCGTGAAACACCTCGTCGAAGCTGGCGCAGTAGATCAGGTCGGCGGCGCCGCCGAAGTATTCGATGGCGGCTTGTTCGCAGAAGGTGCCCTCGGGGCCCAGCACGGCCACGCGCTGGGGCGATTCGAGCGCCAGGCAGGCCGACATGATCTCGCGCCAGATGGCCGCCACGTGCAGGTCCTTGAGCGGGCCCGCATTGCTCTTTTGCATCTTTTCGATGACTTGGGCCACGCGGTCGGGGCGGAAATACGGCGTACCTTCGCGCTTCTTGACCTCGCCGACCAGTTCCGCCACGTGGGCCCGCTCATTGAGCAGGCTGAGCAGTTGCTGGTCGAGCGAATCGATCTGCACGCGCAGACCGGCAAGGCTCTCGGAGTTGTCGGGGGAGGAGGGCGGAGTTGGAGCGGAGGCGGTCATCGGTGCGAGCAACAGGGCATGCGCCTAGGCATGCGATCGCTCGAATTCTCGCATGTAGCTCACAAGTGCTCGCACACCTTCCAGCGGCATGGCGTTGTAGATGCTCGCGCGCATGCCTCCGACCGACTTGTGGCCCTTGAGCTGCAGCAGCCCGGCCTCGCGCGCGCCGGCCAGGAAGGCGTCGTTCCGGCTCTCGTCGCACAGGAAGAACGGCACGTTCATGCGCGAGCGGCAGCCCGGGTCGATCTTGTTGACGTAGAACGAAGAGCCGTCGATGAAGTCGTACAGCAGCTTCGCCTTGGCGATGTTGCGCTGCTCCATGGCGGCCACGCCCGTGAGGGGACCTTCGGTCTGCTGCAGCAGCCATTGGAACGTGAGCCCGGCCATGTAGATGCCCCAGGTCGGCGGGGTGTTGTACATGGACTTGTTGTCAGCAACGATCTTGTAGTTGAACGCGCTGGGGCAGATCTCGAGCGCATGACCGAGCAGGTCGTCGCGCACGATCACGAGCGTGAGGCCGGCCGGGCCGAGGTTCTTCTGCGCTCCGCCGAATGCCAGGCCGACGCGGCGCCAGTCGATGGTGCGCGAGGCCACGTGCGACGAAAAGTCGATGACCAGAGGCGCATTGCTGCCAAGGGCCGCCAGGTCGGGCAGTTGATGAAACTCGATGCCGTTGATGGTCTCGTTGGTGCACAGGTGCACGTACGAGGCGTCTTGCGTCAGCTGCCAGGTCGACGGGGCGGGCAGCCGCGTGTGATGGTCGGCGGCGTTGCTGGCGGCGATGTTCGCCGTGCAATAGCGCTGCGCTTCCTTTTGCGACTTGATGCTCCAGCTGCCGGTGATGACGAAGTCGGCGGATTTGCCGCGCGACAGGTTCATCGGCACGATGGCGTTCTCACCGAGCCCGCCACCCTGCATGAAGAGGATGTGGAAATTCTCGGGCACAGCCAGCAGCGTGCGGATGTCGGCTTCGGCCTGGGTGCAGATGGCGCCGAATTCCTTGCCGCGATGGCTCATTTCCATCACGCTCATTCCGCTGCCTTGCCAGTCGAGCATTTCGGAGGCGGCGCGTTGCAGCACCACCTCCGGCATGGCGGCCGGACCTGCGGAAAAGTTGTACGGGCGCGTGCCGGCGGGCTTGGGCTGCTGCTGTTGTGTCACGTCACTTCTTGGCGGGAGCCTTGGCCGGGGCCTTGGCGGGAGCGGCGCCTTGCTGCGAACCGCCGGTCGGAGCGCCCAGCGCCTTGGCCACGTTTTCGTCGAGTGCGCGCATCTTGGGTTCGATGGTTCCGCGCGTTTCGGCCACGAGCTTTTCAGTCAGCGCGGTCTGCATCTTCGGATTCAGGTCCTGGTACTTCTTGCTGAGCGGCGAGTTGATCCAGGCCAGCAATTGCTTGAGCTCTTCTTCGCTGAAGTTCTGCTCGAGCAGCGGGGTGAGGGCGCCCGGTGCCAGCTGCACGGCCTTGTCGCGCACGATCGGGTAGGCATCGTCGAAGTACTTCTTCAGTTCGGCGTCGGCGGCCTTGGCAGCCGACTCGCGCTTGGCTTCGGGCACTTGCGTTTGCAGGTACTGCGAACCGGCCTGCGCGATGGGCGCGCTCGATTGCTCGACCAGGCCGCGTGCCAGGGATTCGATGCCGGGGCGTTGCACGTCCACGAACTGCTTGATAAGCGCGGCTTTGTCCTGTGCCATGGCGGCCATCGAGCTGCCAGCCAGGGCGACAGTCAGAAGTGCGAGCTTGAATTTTTTCACTGAGGGTTCTCCGTTGAAGATGTGGAAGTATCGTCTGCGCCTGGCTCGGTCTCGCCGTTGGCGTCGTTTTCGACGATTCGCTGTAGCCCGCTGAGTTTGGCGCCTTCGTCGAGCCCGATCAGCGTGACGCCTTGCGTCGCGCGACCTAGTTCACGAATCTCGGCAACCCGGGTGCGCACGAGCACGCCCTTGTCGGTGATGAGCATGATCTCATCGTCCGCATGCACGAGGGTGGCGGCAACGACTTTGCCGTTGCGCTCGCTCTGTTGAATCGCAATCATGCCTTTGGTTCCCCGGCCATGACGGGTGTACTCGGTAATGCTTGTGCGCTTTCCGTAACCATTTTCGGTGGCGGTGAGCACGCTCTGCTGCTCGTCCTCGGCCACCAGCATGGCGATCACGCCCTGTCCCGGATCGAGCGACATGCCGCGCACGCCGCGTGCATTGCGGCCCAGCGGACGCACGTCTTCTTCGTCAAAGCGAACCGCCTTGCCGCCATCGCTGAACAGCATCACGTCGTGCTTGCCGTCGGTGAGGGCGGCGCCGATGAGGTAGTCGCCCTCATCGAGGTTAACCGCGATGATGCCGCCCTTGCGGGGGTTGTTGAACTCGTCGAGCGTGGTCTTCTTGACCGTGCCCATGGAGGTTGCCATGAACACGTATTGATCGGCCGGAAAATTGCGCTTCTCGCCGGTCAGGGCGAGCGCGACGTTGATCTTCTCGCCTTCCTGCAGCGGGAACATGTTGACGATCGGGCGGCCACGCGATCCGCGCGAACCCGCCGGCACTTCCCACACCTTGAGCCAGTAGAGCCGGCCGCGGTTGGAAAAGCACAGGATGTAGTCGTGCGTGTTGGCAATGAAGAGCTGGTCGATCCAGTCGTCTTCCTTGGTGACCGTGGCCTGCTTGCCGCGCCCACCGCGTTTTTGCGCGCGGTATTCGTGGAGCGGCTGGCTCTTGATGTAGCCGCTGTGCGAGAGCGTCACCACCATGTCGGTCGGGGTGATCAGGTCTTCGGTCGAGAGATCGAAGGCGCTGTGCTCGACCAGGCTGCGGCGCGCGCCGAGCTTCGATTGGCCGAACTCCTGCCTGATGGTGCCGAGTTCGTCGCCGATGATGACCGAGACCCGCTCGGGCTTGGCCAGGATGTCGAGCAGGTCGTCGATCTCTGCCATCACCTCTTTGTACTCGGCAACGATCTTGTCCTGCTCGAGGCCGGTCAGGCGCTGCAGGCGCATCTGCAGGATTTCTTGGGCCTGGGTTTCCGACAGGCGATAGAGGCCGTCAGAGCCCATGCCGAACTCGCGCTCCAGGCCCTCGGGGCGGTAGTCGTCGGCATTGACCGCGCCGCCGTCGGCGCGTGAACGCGTGAGCATTTCGCGCACCAGCTTGCTGTCCCAGCTGCGGGTCATCAGCTCGGCCTTGGCGACCGGCGGCGTCGGGGCGTTGCGGATGATCGAAATGAATTCGTCGATGTTGGCCAGCGCCACCGCCAGGCCCTCGAGCACGTGGCCGCGTTCGCGGGCCTTGCGCAGGGTGAAGACGGTGCGGCGCGTGACCACTTCGCGGCGGTGCTGCAGGAAGACCTCGATCAGGTCCTTCAGGTTGCACAGCTTGGGCTGGCCATCGACCAGCGCCACCATGTTGATGCCGAAGGTGTCCTGCAGCTGCGTCTGCTTGTAGAGGTTGTTGAGCACCACCTCGGGCACTTCGCCGCGCTTGAGTTCGATCACCAGGCGCATGCCCGACTTGTCGGATTCGTCCTGGATGTGGCTGATGCCTTCGATCTTCTTCTCGTGCACCAGCTCGGCCATGCGCTCCTGCAGCGTCTTCTTGTTGACCTGGTAGGGGAGCTCGTCGACGATGATCGCCTGGCGCTGGCCGCGGTCGATGTCCTCGAAGTGGCACTTGGCGCGCATCACGACCTTGCCGCGGCCGGTACGGTAGCCGTCCCGGACGCCGTTGATGCCATAGATGATGCCGGCGGTGGGGAAGTCGGGCGCCGGCACGATTTCCATCAACTCGTCGATGGAGGCCTGTGGATTGCGCAGCAAGTGCAGGCAGGCATCCACCACCTCATTGAGGTTGTGCGGCGGAATATTGGTGGCCATGCCAACCGCAATACCGCCGGAGCCATTCACCAGCAAATTGGGCAGTTTGCTCGGCAAAACCTTGGGTTCTTTTTCCGAGCCGTCGTAATTGTCTTGGAAATCGACAGTTTCCTTGTCGATATCGCCGAGCATTTCGTGCGCAATTTTGGCGAGCCGGATTTCCGTATACCGCATTGCGGCTGCGTTGTCTCCGTCGACCGACCCGAAGTTGCCCTGACCGTCGACCAGCATATGGCGCATGGAAAAGTCCTGCGCCAGCCGCACGATGGTGTCGTAGACCGACTGGTCGCCGTGCGGGTGGTACTTGCCGATCACGTCGCCCACGATACGGGCGGACTTCTTGTAGGCCCGGTTCCAGTCGTTGTTGAGCTCGTGCATGGCAAACAGCACGCGCCGGTGCACGGGCTTGAGGCCATCGCGTGCATCGGGAAGCGCCCGGCCAACGATCACGCTCATGGCGTAATCGAGATAGCTGCTGCGCATTTCCTCTTCGAGACTGATGGGCAGGGTTTCTTTGGCGAAGGAGGTCATTGAGCGAGAGGCTGGCGGCAGGAAGGCGAAATTTTACGCTGTGAGGGGTGTCGCACCGCCGCAACACAAGGCGGCTATTCCGCCTCCGTCCTACGCTTCCGGGCCGTCCAGCGGCCTGTTTGCCAAAGACCCTATGGCACAATCGCCTCAACGTTTTGGGTGGTGGTCACTTAAAGCGTCCTTGATTCGCAGCGCGGCTGCGGCTTTTTCCCCAAGAGGAGAACCATGAAGAAACTGAATAAAGTGGCGATGATGTTTGCAGTCGCTGCGCTCGCCACTGCCGCCGGCGCGCAGACCCGTGTCACCGCTGCGAATGGCGGTCCTACGATCGACAACTGGCAAAACGGCACCGGCGAACTGGTTTGGAAGAACGGCACGAATGAACTGTGCTGGCGCGATGCCAACTGGACGCCGGCTACTGCCGCCGCTGGTTGCGACGGTGCTCTGGTTGCAGCAGCTCCGGCTGCAGTCGCTCCCGTTCCGGGCGCACCGGCCGCTCCTGCGCCCGCACCGCAAGTCGCTGCTTCGAAGGTGACCTTCGCTGCTGACGCATTCTTCGACTTCGACAAGTCGGTTCTGAAGCCTGAAGGTCGCGCAAAGCTGACCGACCTGGTCTCGAAGATCCGTGACGTCAACCTCGAAGTGATCATCGCTGTGGGCCACACCGACTCGATCGGTTCGGACACCTACAACCAGCGTCTGTCGGTGCGCCGCGCCGAAGCCGTCAAGGCCTTCCTGGTCTCGAAGGGCATCGAACGCAATCGCGTCTACACCGAAGGCAAGGGCGAGAAGCAGCCTGTGGCTGACAACAAGACCAAGGAAGGCCGCGCCAAGAACCGCCGCGTGGAAATCGAAGTGGTCGGCACCCGCGCCAACAAGTGATTCGATTGAATCGCTAAAAGAAAACCCCGCCTCGGCGGGGTTTTTTTATGCCTGTCGAATTCCTTCTGATACGCGTCGAGTGTCCACTCGTGTTCGCCGGCGCATTCTCCGTTTCATAATCGTGGCATGACAGATAACGTGAATGCCGATCCGGCGGAACTCGCCAAGTTTTCGGAACTGGCCCATCGCTGGTGGGATTTGGACAGTGAATTCCGTCCGCTCCATGAAATCAATCCGTTGCGACTGGAATGGATTGACGGTATTGCGCCCATTTCACAGCGCAAGGTGCTCGATATCGGCTGCGGCGGAGGCATCCTCGCCGATTCGATGGCCCGAAAAGGCGCCGAGGTGCTCGGCATCGATCTGGCGAGCAAGGCGCTCAAGGTGGCGAGGCTGCATGCACTCGAAGCCGGCACGAGCGGCGTCAAATACCGTGAAATCAGTGCCGAGGCGCTCGCTGCGGAGCAGCCTGGCAGTTTCGACGTCGTGACCTGCATGGAAATGCTCGAGCATGTGCCCGAGCCCGCTTCCATCGTCCAGGCTTGCGCAACGCTGGTGAAGCCGGGCGGCTGGGTCTTCTTCTCCACGATCAACCGCAATCTCAAGTCGTTCATGCTGGCCATCGTCGGTGCCGAATACGTTCTGGGCATGCTGCCCCGCGGCACCCACGAATACGCCAAGCTGATCCGACCCAGCGAGCTGGCGGCCCACTGCCGCGCAGCGGGCCTCGACTTGCGGCACACGCGGGGGATGGAACACAACCCGTTGACGCGCCGCTACTGGCTCAGCGCCGACACCAGCGTCAACTACATGTTCGCCACGCAGAAGCCGGCCTCGACGACGGGTTCGCAAACGTGACGGCCGCAGCAGTGGAAGCCGTGCTGTTCGATCTGGACGGCACGCTGATCGACAGCGCGCCCGATCTCGGCGCCGCAGCCGACAAGATGCGTACCGACCGCGGGCTCGAGTCGTATCCGCTGGAGCGCTATCGGTTCATGGCCGGAGCTGGCGCAAGGGGCATGCTCGGCGTGGCGTTCGGCATCATGCCCGATGCACCGGAGTTCCCCGCATTGCGCGAAGAATTCTTCGTGGCCTACGAGAACCGCATGTTGCTCAATACGCACGTGTTCGACGGGGTGCAGGCGCTCATCGACACCATCTGCGCACGTGGGCTGGCCTGGGGTGTGGTCACCAACAAGTCGGCGCGCTTCACCGATCCGTTGACGCGCGCCATTCCGCTTTTCGGCAGTGCGGGCGCCATCGTGAGCGGCGATACGACGCCGTATTCCAAGCCGCACCCCGAGCCCTTGCACGAAGCAGCGCGACGGATGGGCGTGCCGTCCAGCGCGTGCATCTACGTGGGAGACGACGAACGCGACATCATCGCCGGCCGTGCCGCGGGCATGCGAACCATCGCGGCGACCTATGGCTACATGGGCCCGCAGGCCGATGTGACGCTCTGGAACGCAGATGCTTCGATCGCAGCGCCCCTGGAGCTCTTGCAATTGCTGAATAAGGCCTAAAATGCTTGGCTTGGGGCTGCACTGGTTTCGACGTGGGTTCGGAATCGCAGCGGGGCATGTCGAGCTGAATGCGCTCGTAAAACAGATTCAAACAAACTAACTGCAAACGACGAACGTTTCGCACTCGCTGCTTAATTGCCAGTGAGCCTTGCAACAGTTGGCCGATGGGCTGGGCAAGGGGGTCTGGAGCAATCCTGACCTCCCGGCTGCAAGGATAATTACATGGGCTGGCTCCGATCCGGGTACCTTGGGTCGGGGCGAGAAAATAGGGTGCTGGCGTCCGGTTTAGCGTGTGACTGCGCGACTCCGGAAGCGAGACTCAAATCAGATCACTAAACATGTAGAACTGCGCGAAGAAGGCTTGCGGACGGGGGTTCAAATCCCCCCAGCTCCACCAACACAACGTCCAAGGGCGTTCACTGAAGTTCAGTGAACGCCCTTTTTCATTGGAGAAACAGCTGTTGGTCGTACGAGGAGGTGTGGCTCAGTTCTGCCGTGCGGCTGGCTGTCTCCTCATTACCGCTGCGCAAGGTGATCTGCTGCGCCTGCGGGCCGCCCCTTCGCCACGCACGAAAAAAGGGGAGCTCTTTGCCTTCAGGCCGGCTCTGGCCAAGTCGCCTGGGGTGGGCGGACCAACTCGTAGAAGTGCGCGATCTGCAGCACCCCCAGGTCGTCGAATCGGCGCCCCGCGATCTGCAGCCCTATGGGCAAGCCGCCGTGCGAATAGCCGCAGTTGATCGAGGCCGCGGGCTGCTCCGACTGATTGAACACGGAAGTGAAGTGCGAATCCGTCAGTGGATTCTCCGAGCCGCTGCGAATCGCTTCCGCTGCGAATGGCAACACCGGCGAGACAGGCGACAGCACATAGTCGTACGGCTGCGTAGCGGTCACGGTCGCGGCGCGCAGCATCTGAAGGCGGGTGAAGGCACGGAAGGTGTCCTCGGGCGTCAGCGAAGCTGCGAACTCCGCGGCTTCGTGGATATAGCTGGCGGTAAGCTTCGCGCGCGCTGCCGGCATCGCAGCCAGATCGACACGGCAGCGCATGGTGAAGAAATGGGCTATGCCCATGCGCATCTCTTGGGTTGTCCAGTCGGCGATGGGCTCGACGATGGCCCCAGCTTTCGCGAAGACGTGAGCTGCGGCCAGTACGGCTTCCTTCACTTCGGGGTCAATCGGCCACCCCCCCGCAGTGTCGGTCCACAGGCCGATGCGTAGGCCGCGGATATCACGATCGAGACGCTCCCACGGGATGTCCTGCGGCGGCAGGCTCATGTAGTCGCGCGGGTCGGGACGCGAGACCACTTTCATCAGCAGCGCGGCATCCGCCACCGTACGGGTTATGGGGCCGATGACGCGGGCGTTGGCCGGTGGATCGACCGGGATGCGTCCCTGGCTGGGCTTGAGGCCGAAGACGCCGCAAAAATTGGCGGGAATGCGTACCGAGCCGCCAATGTCGGAGCCCAGGTGCAGCGGGCCATAGCCGGCGGCGGCAGCGGCACCGGCGCCCGAGCTAGAGCCGCCGGTGTTCTTGCTGAAGTCCCACGGATTGCGCGTAAGAGGATGGAAGCTCGATGGCGCTGCGCCCAGGAAGCCGAAATCGGGCATCGTCGTCTTGGTGACGATGATCGCGCCGGCCTCGCGCACACGCGCGGCAGCGGGGGCGTCGTGCGCGGCGGGTGTGAGCACGGTCGCGGCGCTGCCCAGCGGCATCGGCGTCCCGCGCGTGGCGATGTTCTCCTTGAGCGTGATCGGCACGCCATCAAGTTCGCCCTGGGGCGCGTTGCGCGTCCACCGCGCCTCGGAGGCCCGTGCCGCCGCCAGCGCGGCATTGGCGTCGAGCCCGTACGTGGCACGGATGTGCGGCTCCCAGCGCTCGATGCGTGCGAGTACCGCCTGCGTTACATCGACCGGGGACAGGACGCGATCCCGATAGCGTTCCAACAGTTGCGTCGCGCTGAGTTCGTGCAAGGGGCGTGTTGTTGCCATGACGGGCGGAACTCCTGGGATAGCTGGAAAGCGACTAGCGTCCTCCAACTGCCCTCCTGTGAAAACGAGAGGCTCGCCGTCGGCGGCGACGAAGTCCACTAGAGCAAGGGCGCAGCGCCGCGCCATCCAGGATGACCAGAATTCTAATTAAAAATGAATTCTAAAGTACTAAAAATGGATGGAAAGATTTCCGGCTATTCCGGACTTATTTCACGAGGGATGCACATTCATCGGCACTTTGTCTCTTTTGAGTATCGAGTGTTAACCGTTTTGATGCAATGACGCAATAAACTTGTATCCATTGTTTTCAATGGTTTTCATACTAATACCAAAGAGTTATTGGAGGGATATGCACGCGGATTTGGCATTGAAGATGATGTCAGACCTGTTCTGGACGGGGCTGCTGGTCTGCCTTCCGCTGTTGGGGCTCACTATGCTCGTCGGCATCGTGATCAGCGTGCTGCAGGTCGTCACGCAGGTCCAGGAAATGTCACTGACGTTCGTTCCGAAGCTTGTGACTGCTGCCGCAGTGATGATCGTGGCGGGCCCCTGGATGCTTCGCAAGTTGACTCAGTTCACCGTCCAGCTCTGGGGCGGCATTCCCTCGATGTTCTGAGGCAAGGGCTCCCGTGAATGCTCTCCAGCTGCATGCAGCGCTTGCGTTGCCTGAGGTCGTGACGTCTGGAATCAGCACGTCCGGAATGGTTGTCGTCGGCTTGCTGGCGTTGCGCGTTGCCGCAACCTTTGCGATGACGCCTGTGCTCTATGCGGTGCCGCTGCCTGCATCGGTGCGAGTGCTGCTCGTCGTTGGACTCTCGGTGGCATTGGCGTCGGGTTTGGCCGTTCCGGCTGGCACAGCGATTGGGTGGGGCGCGTTGCTTTCTGCGGCGATGGCGGAGCTTGCGCTTGGAGCCGTGCTCGGTCTTGGCATTCTGCTGGCGTTTGGTGCCTTTGCCGTTGCAGGCCAGTTGCTTGATGTTCAGTTGGGCTTTGGCATTGCGCAAGTCATCGATCCGGTGACGCAGCGTCCCATTCCGGTGCTTACTTCGGCATTCAACTATCTCGCAGTACTGGTGTTCTTCCTTCTCAACGGGCATCACGCGCTGCTGCGCGGCATCAGCTATAGCGTGGAGCGCTTTCCTGTGGGCGCATCTTGGTCTGTCGGACATGCAGTTGCCCCGGTGCTGAAGCAGGCGGCGGGTCTCTTCAGCCTTGGTTTTGCGCTGGCGGCCCCGGTGGTGTTTTGCATATTGCTCGTGGAGTTCGCACTGGGCGTGGTTGGTCGCAATCTGCCGCAGATGAACATGTTCACCATGGGCATTCCGGTAAAGATCCTGGTCGGCCTGATCGCACTCTCATTCTGGTTTGCCGGCATCGGCCCTGTCATGACGCGCGCCTATGCCGGTATAGCGTCGACATGGGACGGCATCTTCGTCGCCGCGCCGGCACCGAGGGAGCAGAGGCGCTGATGGCAGAGCAGGACCTTGACCGCAACGAGGCGGCCACACCTTACAAGCTGCAGCGTGCACGCGAGCGTGGACAGGCCGCGAAAAGCACTGATGTCGTGGCTGCGCTCGTGTTCGGTGTGGCGGTGGTCTACCTGACCTGGCGCGGGTTTGGCGCTGTGGCGAGCCAGTTCCGATTCGACCAGGCGCTTCTGATCCACGCGGGCCGGATGGATCCCTCGGGCGTGGGCCTCTGGCCGCTGATCGAGCGTGCCTTGCGCTCCGCATTGACGCTTGCGGCGCCTTTCTTCGCGGCCATCATGCTGGCTGCGATCGTCGGCAACATGATGCAGACCGGCCCGATACTTTCGTTCGAGCCCGTGAAGATCGACTTCGACCGAATCAATCCGGTCAACGGCCTCAAGAAACTGTTTTCGATGCGCGTGCTGTTCGACACGGCTCGCGCCATCGTCAAGTTGAGCTTGCTGGCACTGGTCGCTTTTCTAGCGCTCAAGGCCCTGACAAGTCAGTTCTATGCGCTGGCCTCTCTTTCGGCCGTCGGCTATCTGCGCGCGCTGCTGGGCGATCTTGCGAGCGTCGGGCTGAAGATGGCCCTGGTGCTCACGCTCATTGCACTGCTGGATCTGATGTACACCCGGCGCGAGTTCGCAAAAAAAATGCGGATGAGCCAGCGTGAACTCAAGGACGAAGCCAAGCACCGCGAAGGCGATCCTCGCATCCGCGCCCGATTGCGTGAACTACGGCGGGAGACGCTGAAGCGAAGCCTTGCATTGCGCCAGACCCGAAACGCGGATGTGCTGATCACCAACCCCACCCATCTTGCAGTTGCGCTCAAGTACGAGCACGGCCGCATGGCGTCGCCTCAGTTGCTGGCGAAGGGAGCAGGGCACATGGCGGCCGCCATGCGCGAGATTGCCGCACGCCACCGCATTCCGGTGGTTCGTAATCCCGCGCTGGCTCGCCGCCTCTACAAGGAGCTGCCGGTGGATCACTCGGTACCCCCCGAACTCTACGCGCAGGTGGCACGCATCATCGTGTGGGTGTTTGCCATGCGCGAACAGCGGCATGGCCGAGGTGCGGCCTCGGCTGCAGAGGGCCGGGCATGAACTCGCTTGGACGCGTCCTTGGCAAGCACAGCGACATAGCGCTGGTTGTGCTGGTGCTCGGCGTGCTGGTGGTTCTCTTTGCGCCCATTCCCAGCGGCTTGCTCGATTTTCTGATCCTGAGCAATTTCGGCTTCGCATTCCTTGTTCTGCTGTTGACCTTCTACATGGCGCGGCCGGTCGAGTTCTCGACCTTCCCTTCGCTGCTCCTGATCGCGACCCTGTTCCGGCTGTCGCTCAACGTGGCCGCCACGCGTCTCATCCTTTCCGACGGGGATGCGGGCCGGGTGATCGGCGCCATCGGTGCATTCGTGGTCGGCGGCAACTATGTCATCGGCTTGATCGTGTTCCTGATTCTCATCGTGGTGCAGTACGTGGTGGTGACCAGCGGCGCGCAACGGGTTTCCGAGGTTGCGGCGCGTTTCACGCTGGACAGCATGCCGGGCCAGCAGATGAGCATCGACGCCGATCTCAACATGGGCTTCATCGATCAGGCCGAGGCTCAGCGAAGGCGCAAGAACATCGAGAAGGAAGCCGGCTTCTACGGTGCAATGGATGGGGCGAGCAAGTTCGTCAAGGGCGATGCGATCGCCGGCATCATCATCCTGTTGATCAACATCATCGGCGGGCTGGTGATTGGTGTCATGCAGCACGGCATGCCGTGGGGCCAGGCGCTGCAGACCTACACCTTGCTGACCATCGGCGACGGCATCGTCACCCAGGTGCCCGCGCTTGTGATCGCCGTGGGCACCGGCATCATCGTGACGCGCTCTTCCTCCGACGTCAATCTGAGCCGCGAAGCACTGCGGCAGGTGAGTTCGTTTCCAAAGACGTTGCTTCTCGTTGCGATGGCTCTTGGAGGATTGCTCTTGCTGCCCGGCATTCCGGTGTTGCCGACGCTTGTTCTCGCCATGTTCTTTCTGCTGGCTGCAACGATGCTCTACCGGGCCGCCAAGGCAAAGGACTCGAATGCCGCTTCGGCCTCGCCTGATGGCGCAGAAGGTTCGCAGCAAGCTGCCGATGGCTCGTTGACGCAGGCGAGCGACGATGCCTACGCGCAGCTGCAGGTCGAGCCCATCGAAGTCCATCTGGGAAGCAACTGGGTCCCGGTGGTCAACCAGCCGGGCAGCGTATTCATGGAGCGGGTTGCCGCCTTTCGCAAGCAGCATGCGCAGGAGTTCGGCCTGGTGCTGCCGCGCGTCCGTTTCAAGGACTCCGCGCGTCTGTCCGCCGATCGGTACGAAATACATCTGGACGGCGTCATCGTGGGCAAGGGCGAGGCACGTGCGGACCGGCTCCTTGCAATTCATCCAGCGGGCGACACGAAATCGGTGCCTGGCGAGCCCACGCGCGATCCGACCTATGGACTGCCGGCGTTGTGGATCGAAGAAAGCCAGCGCAGTGCTGCGAGCCAGGCTAGGTACACGCTGGTGGATGCGCCCACGGTGTTCATGACGCATCTCACCGAAATGCTTCGTCGCGAATCGGCGGCGCTGCTGACGCGCGCCGAAGTCGACAGATTGCTTGCCCGCGTACGGCAGAGCCAGCCCGGTCTCGTTGAAGAGCTGATCCCGACCGTTCTTTCCTCCAGCGACGTACAGAAGGTGCTGCAAAACCTGTTGCGGGAGAAAGTTTCCATCCGCCATATCGAAGCCATTCTGGAGACCCTTGCCGACGCCGGCCGCACCACCCGCGATGCCAACCAGCTCACGGAGATCGTGCGCCAGCGGCTTGGTCATGCCATCTGCCAAGGGTTGCTGGGCGACTCGACCTCGCTGCAGGTGCTCACGCTGGACCCAGCGGTCGAAAGCCAGTTCCTGCAAAGCATTCACGCGGCCACTGAGGCGGGCGGGGCGCAGCCTTTCGCCCTGGACCCGCGCATGTCCGAGCAGCTGATGAAGCGGTTGATCCAGCAGGCCGAAAGAATGATGAAGAGCAATCTTCTTCCGGTACTTCTGTGCGCGCCAGAACTGCGCCGCCATGTGCGAGCGCTGTCGGAGCGCGTGATGCCGCACCTGCGGGTGCTGTCGATGGCCGAGGTTCCTCACACCATCGAGCTGAAGTCCTTCAGCATCGTCCAACTTTGAGACACAAGAAAGCACCCATGAGCGACGTACTCGCCATCAGTTTGAACAGCATGCAGCAGGATATGGCGCGCCTGGAGCGCATCAGCATGAACATGGCCAATGCCACCACGCCCGGCTACAAGCGCGAGGTCGCTAGCTCGCTGCCGGCGGGCGCGGGGGCGTTTTCGGACGCGTTACGCGATGCCCGGGCGAGAGCCTTGAGCGGTAGGGCGGCAGGTTCTGCGGCAGCGGGCACGTTGCTCGTTCAGACCGATGCCAGACCGGGTAGCCTCAAGTCGACTGGCCAGAGCCTCGACGTGGCTTTGACCGCAGCTGGGTTCTTCGAGGTTTCGACCGATTCTGGCTTGGCCTACACGCGGCAAGGCAGCTGGCAGCTCGATGCACGCGGGCGCCTTGTCACCGCGCAGGGCCATCCTGTCATGGGCGTGGGCGGCGAGATCGTGTTGACACGGCCCAACCCCGTTATCGATGCGAGCGGCCAGGTGTTCGAGAGCAGGCTCGGTGGTGGAGCGGAGCCAACGCCGGTCGGCCAGCTCAAGGTGGTTCGTTTCGAGAACACCAATGACTTCCAGCGCATGGGCGACGGACTGATGCGCACGGAGCAGCAGCCCGCGCAAGTGGCAGAGGCCGATGTCCAGCTTCGCCAGGGGTTCGTTGAGAACTCCAACGTGAGCTCCATGCAGGAAATGGCACAGCTGATCCAGTCGATGCGGCATTTCGAATCGATGCAGCGGGTTGCGCTGGGTTACGACGAAATGATCGGTGGGGCGGTACGCAAGCTCGGCGAACTTTCGTAAGAGCTGCCGCCAGCCATCTTCAATCTTCAACGGAATACAACCATGTTCGATGCCCTCTACATCAGTGCCACCGGGATGCAGGCCCAGCAACTCAACGTCGACACCATTGCCAACAACCTGGCCAACGTCAACACCACGGGGTTCAAGAAGAGCAAGGTCGGGTTTTCCGACCTGATGGTTCGTGAGGCTGGCCGCCTCGCGCAGACGCAAGAAGAGGCTGGCATCCTGGGGGCCGAGAGTCGCCTGGGAGCGGGTGTCGGGATCGCATCGGTATCGAAGCTCTTCGACATGGGCGATCTGAAGAAGACGGAGTCGGCGTTCGATATTGCCATTCGGGGCGAAGGCTTTCTGGAAGTGACCATGCCCGATGGGTCGAGCGCGTACACGCGCGGCGGCACTTTCAAGGTTAACCGCGATGGGCTGCTTGCAACTTCCGGCGGGTTTCCACTGAAGTCCAATCTCGCCATCCCGGACAACGCCCAGAACCTGCAGATCGACGGCGATGGCCGTGTGCGTGTGCAGGTGGGTGGGCAGAGCACCCCGGTCGAGGTCGGTCAACTCGATCTCGTGCGCTTTACCAGCCCGTCAGCATTGCTGCCCCAGGGCGACAACCTCTACCGATCGAGCACGGGCTCGGGAGAAGCGATTGCCGGAAAGGCTTCGGAAGATGGCATGGGCAGCTTTGCGCAAGGGTTTCTCGAAGGCTCGAATGTCAAGCTGACAGAGGAAATGGTCAACCTGATGGTGGCGCAACGCGTGTATGAGGCCAACGTGAAGGTCATGCAGGCGTCGGACGAGATGTTGGGAATGATCAATGGCCTTCGCAAGTAGTTTGTCCGTGCGCATCGCCTCGATCCTGGGATTTGCGGCCATGTCGACGCTGGCCTTCGCCGGAACCTCGCCCGACAGAGGCACCGGGTTGACGAGTGGTCCTTCGGTCTCCATCGAGCTGCGGCCATTGGTCCGGGTCGAACGCTCCAGTGTGCGGCTGGGCGACATCGCGTTTCTTACGGCGCGCGACTTGTCGACGCTGCGTCGCTTGATGGCTCTGCCCATCGGGACGGCCCCTCGGCCGGGATCACCGGTCAGCCTCGATCGTGACACCATTGCGCGCTGGGTCGAGGCCCGAAGCGGCCTGCAGTTCGTGGATGGCGACCCCGGCATCCTTTGGGGCGGTGCGAGCGAGACTTCCATCGAAACTGCGGCTCAGGAAGTGCCTGGCGAAACTGTTGTCGAGGCGGCGCGCTCTGCGCTGCTGGGCTGGCTGTCGCAGCGTAGCGTGCGAGCCGAAGTGCAGGCGGTGTCTTCGGCCCGCGATCTGATTCTGCCCGCGGGTGTGCCTGTGCTGCGCGTGCGGCCCCTTGCAAGTCAGTCGCAGCCTTCCAGGCGCATGATGGTGTGGGTCGATGCCTGGGTAGATGACCGTTTTGTGCGCACGACGGCCGTGACCTTCGAAGTCAATGCCTGGACGCCACTTTCGGTCGCTACGGCAAGCATAAGTAGCGGCTCTCAGGTCGATGCAGTTTTGCTGCGGGGAGCCACCGAGTCGCGCGAAGTCGACCTCACGAGCGTCAAGCAGGGAATGCCGGTGTCTGCCGGCGCCGAACTCGACGCGGGCCGGCAGCGTTTGCGCAAGCCGCTGAAATCCGGCGAAGTGCTCACCGATGCCCATCTTGAATCAGCGCCTGCGGTAGTGCGTGGGAACTGGGCGCATCTTCAAGCCCGCAGCGGTGACGTATCGGTCGAGAGCCGCGTCCAAGTGCTGCAGGACGGTCGCACCGGCCAACTTGTTCGCGTGAAGGTTCCTGGATCGAGCGGCGAGGTGATCGCCCGAGTCACCGGCCCCGGACAGGTCGAGGTGCAACCATGACGGGCAGTCCGCTCCAGTTCTCGCGCGCCGTCTTAGTCGCGCTGGTTTCCGGCACGGCGTTGCTTTGCGCAGCGCCAGCTGTCGCCGAAAGCCTCTTCCAGGAAAACAGCTTCCGACCGCTGACGGCGGACAACAAGGCGTTTCGGGTGGGCGATTCGCTCACTGTCCAGGTGTTCGAGAACTCGTCTGCCACGACCAGCGCCAACACCGGCACGCGGCGCGCCAACGACATCAGCGGCTCGGTCACTCAGACGGGCAATCGGGTCGTGGGGCAGCTGGGCATCGGCGTGACCGGTGAATTCGACGGCGGTGGGCGCACCCAGCGCGCCAACAAGCTGCTGGCGACGCTGACCGTGACTGTCAAGGAGGTGCTGGCGAACAACGAGCTGCGCGTTGCCGGCGAGCAATTGCTCACGGTGAACGACGAACTGCAAAAGGTCAATCTGGAAGGCCGTGTGCGTCCTCAGGACATTTCCGACGGAAACGTCGTGCTCTCCACGAGACTCGCCGACGCCCGCATCACCTACGTGGGCGAGGGCGATGTGGCCGACCGCGCACGCCGCAGCGCATGGCGGCGGATCTTCGACTGGCTGGGATTGTGATGACCCCGATGACTTCTTTGGCGCTGATCCGCCTGCTTCGCTGCGCGCTGGTGGTTGTTCTGCTCGGCGCTGGCTGGCCGGTGGTTCATGCGGCGTCCTCCGACGTTGTTCGCGTCAAGGATCTCGGCAAGCTCAAGGGCTGGCGAGACAACGCTCTTTTCGGTACCGGCATCGTGACCGGCCTTGCCGGAACGGGCGACTCGCCTTCGAACCGCACGACGCGCCAATCTCTGGCCAACGTGCTGTCGCAGTTCAACCTGACGATCGCACCGGAGGCCGTGCAAAGCCGAAACGTCGCTGTGGTGATGGTGAGCGCCGCATTGCCGACCTTTGCCCGAGAGGGGGACACGCTCGACGTTACCGTGAGCTCCGCCGGGGACGCGCGCAGCCTGGTGGGCGGCACCCTGTTGATCACGGCGCTTAAGGGCGCCAACGGTCGTGTTTATGCCCTGGCCCAGGGCGGCCTTTCGGTGGGGGGGTACCGCTACGACGCCAACGGCAACGTGGTTCAGAAGAACCATCCCACGGCCGGCTCGATCCCCAACGGTGCCACGGTGGAAGTCGGCCTGAACGCCGAGATGCTCGATGAACGGCAGAGCGTGACCTTCGTCTTGTCCGAGCCCGACTACACCACTGCGAGCCGGGTTGCTGCGGCCATCAACACCCAGCTGGGCAGCGGCATGGCGAAGGCTCGCGATGCTTCGGGCATCGAGATTGCGGTGTCGCCGGCGCAGCGTGATGAACTGGTCAGCCTGTTCACCCGCATCGAGAACGTGACCGTCGAACCCGATCGGCGGGCCAAGGTGGTGATCAACGAACGCACCGGCACTGTGGTTTCGGGCGGCGATGTGCGGATATCGAAGGTGGCCATTTCGCACGGCGACATCAAGATCGCGATATCGAGCCAGAACACGGCTTCGCAGCCCTTCAATATCTGGAATGGCGGGCCGGACATCCGAACGGCCATCGTCACCAATACGCGCGTCGACGTCGACGAATCGAACGGGACCGGTTTCGTGACCGGAAGCAACACCGTCTCCGATCTCGTGCAGTCGCTTGCCCGCCTGAAGACCAGCACGCGCGACGTCATTTCCATCCTGCGTGCCGTCAAGGCCGCGGGCGCATTGCACGGCGAACTCGTCGTGCAATGAGCCTCGGCGCTGCATCGCTTTTACTACCCCATTCATCAAGCATCCGGAGACGAGGCATGACAGACGGAATCGAAGCCGTGACCCGATCGGCGCTGGCAATGGCGCTGGACGCCGCAAGCCTGCGCCAGCAGGCGATCGCGACCAATATCGCGAATGCAAATGCCGTTGGCTACGTGCCGCAGCGCGTGAGTTTCGAAGACCAACTCGCCGATGCACGACGGGGCCTGGCGCAATCCGGCCGGCTCGACGCATTCGCGTTGAGCCAGGTTAGCCCGCGCATCGAGCCGGCCGCGGACAACCTGGGCGCCCCGGCGCAGGTGCAGCTCGACGCCGAAGCTGCGGACATGGCACGCAACGCCGTGCACTACCAGGCACTGGTCAAAGGCCTTTCGCGCCACTTTGCAATTCTTTCAATGGCTGCCGGCGACGGCAGGAGATAGCCATGGACTACACCCAATCCTTTGCCATCAGCGCCATCGGCATGAACATCGAGCGCGCCCGCGTCGATGTCGCAGCGCTCAACCTGGCCAACGCCAACACCGTGCAAGGCGTTGGCGGCACCAGCTATCAACCGCTCCGCGTGGTTGCCGAAGCTCAGGCCCCAGGGAGCGAGAACGCTGCTGCATTCAGCGCGCTCGTCAGCCAGGGGCTGGACGCGGCGGATACTCCGCAGGGGAGCCCGCTCGTGCGCATCGTGCCGACGAACGCGCCGCCGAGGCTCGTCTACGAACCCGGGCATCCGCTGGCCAACGATCGCGGATACGTCTCGTACGCAGCCGTCGATACGGCCACCGAAATGGTCAGCATGATGAGTGCGACGCGCGCCTACGAGGCGAACGTTTCGGCTATGAACACCACGCGCGTGCTGGCGCTCAGGGCGCTCGATATCGGGAGCAACGCGTGATGGCCTTCTTGCCCATCGAGGCCTTGTCCTCATTGTCGACGCAGGCGCAATCCCTGGCGGTGGCGGCCCAATCGCAATCGCTCTCGGGCGCCGTGCCGGGCACATTGCCAAGTGCCTTGACCCCCGCAGGGGCATCCGTCGCAGGCTCGTTCGGGCAGATGGTGTCCGACGGCATCTCGCAAGTGAATAGCAAGCTCATCTCGAATCAGGTCGACCTCCAGAAGCTTGCGCTCGGTGATACGCAGAACCTGCACCAACTGATGATCAATCTCGAGGAAAGCCGCGTTTCCTTCCAGATGATGATGCAGGTGCGCAGCCGCTTGCTTGAAGCCTACCAAGACATCATGAAGATGCCGATATGAACTTCTGGCAAGGATTGACGCAGCGCGCGCGCATCGGCCTGGTCGGGGGAGTACTGGCCATTCTGCTGGCCATGTCGGCCGCGGCATGGTGGGTATTCCATACTGAGTACCAAGTCCTATTTGCGGACCTGAAGCCTCAGGACGCGCAGGCAATGACCACGGAACTCGATCGGCTCAAGATTCCCTACCGCCTGGGCGACAGTGGTACGTCCATCCTGGTGGACAAGACCACCGTGCATGCCACCCGCATCAAGCTGATGGGCAAGGAGCTTCCGTTGCAAGGCACGGTCGGCCTCGAGTTGTTCAACAACACCGATTTCGGGATGACCGAATTTGCGCAGAAGATCAACTATCAGCGCGCGCTGCAGGGAGAACTCACTCGCACGATCCAGTCTCTCTCACAGGTGCGCGAGGTGCGCGTGCTGCTGGCCTTGCCCGAGCAGGGCTTGTTCAAGCAGGCGACTTCGAAGGCCAAGGCGTCGATCACGCTGACGTTGCGCCAAGGGCAGACGCTGCGGCCCGAGCAGGTGACCGGCGTGCAGCGCCTCGTTGCAGCTGCCGTGCCGGGCATGGCCACGCAGGACGTGACAATTGTCGACAGCCATGGCGTCGCGCTTACGCGAGCGGAAGGCGGCAGCGGTGACCTCGAAATGAGCAGCGCGCGGCTCGATCTGAAGCGCGACACCGAGGCATACCTGTCGCGCAAGGTCGCAGCCGTGCTCGATCGCAGCTTCGGCGTCGGACAGGCACTCGCGAGCGTCGATGTGACGCTGAACATGGACCAGATCCGCACCACCACGGAAGACGTGCTGCCTGCAGCATCGCGCTCGGGCCTGCAGTCGACCGGGGTCGTGGTACGCGAGCGGGAAGTGCTGCGTGATACTGGCGCGGTGCTAGATGCCAGGGCGGGCGACGCTGGCGGGCCGCGCAGCGGCAGCGCGCAGCGGGACATCGAATATGCGGTAGGCCGCCGTGTCGAGCAGGTGGTCAGCCAGCCAGGGTCGATTCGGCGCGTCCAGGTGGTTGCAGTGGTGCGCAAGATGCTGGACTCGGGGCAGGAAGATCAACTGCGAAAGGTGATTGCCGCCGCGGTCGGGGCGTCGATCGAACGCGGAGACACGGTCATCGTGCAATCCCTCGCTGGCGGCGCCATCCTGGCGCCTGATGCCGCCGTCGGCGCAGCGGCCGGATCGCGCGCAGCCCTGGCGCCCGATGAGGCCAGCGAAGCGCCGGTTTCAGCGAATTCCCTGGAAAAGTCCAGTCCAACGCCATTGCAGTGGTTGCTGGGCGGCGCATTGATTGCAATGCTGGCCGTGTGGCTGCTTCGAACCGGACGACGCGGTGCGGCTGTGCGTGAAACGGCTCAAGGAGCGGCTTCTCTTTCGGAGGCCGAGCGCGCGGCGGCGTTGCGCCGCGTGCGCGATTGGATGCGTGAACCGGTCTCCGCACCAGCTGGAACCCCCTCGGCATCCAGCTCGGCCGGAGCGAGGAGGCCCCATTGATGATGTCCCGGCATGGTTCGTCGCTGAACGGGGAAGAGGGCACGGGTTTGTCTGAAACCGGCGGTGCGCGTCATGCGGCACTGCTGCTGCACGCCATGGCGCCCGCCGATCGGGCCTGGATGCTCGATGCCTTGGACCCCTCGGAGCGAGAAGGCCTCCTGAGGCTTCTGGCGGAACTGGAGGCCCTGGGCATGGAGCGGGATGCCACGCTGATCGCCGAGGCCACGGCGAGTGCGTCGCAGCCGCCACCGTTGCCGGACGAGGCGATACTTCTGGCACTCGACGGATCGCAGTTGCATGAGTTGGTTCAGTGCTTGCGCGCCGAGTCCGCTGGTCTGATCGCACGCTGGCTGCATCTGGCCGACTGGCCGTGGCGGGAGGAATTGCTGGCCGCGTTGGAGCCGGCGCAGCGGCGACGCGTCGATGCCGCCTTGTCGGCAATGAGTGCCGAAGATTCGACGCCGCCAGCCATGCGCGCTGCCTTGATCGAAGCGGTAGCAACCCAAGTTTGCAGGCCAGTCGCCGCGCGCGAGCATTCAGGAAAGCCGTGGCGAAAGCTGAAGCCTTCGTTCGATCGGCTGTTCCGCGGCCGCTGGGCGCATTGGAGGGCCGGCACGTGACCGAGAAGATGCCGCAGCCGGCTTCGGCCAGAGAGCCTATTTCCGGCGCGCCTGCGCGCCCGAGCGTGGTGTTGCGCGACGTCGTCATGCAGGGGCACGTCGCATTGACGCGGCCCCGCAGCCGCGGACCGAACGTGCAGCCGTTGCAGGCACGGACTCAAGCGACGAATCTGGTGCCGGTCCGGCCGGGGCGCAAACCGGAAGAGGAAGGCGCGACCGTTGCAGCCAGTGCATTCGTCCGGGCCAACGTCCCCGCGGCGACGGCTCAACCCGACGAGGAAGCCCGGCGAGGCTATGAAGAAGGCCTTGCCAAGGGCATCGCCGAGGGACGTGCCCGCAGCGCGGAAGAGGCTCGGCAGCTGGCCGTGCAGACGGCCGAAAAGGCAGAGCGGGAACTGCGTGAGCACGCCGATCGCCTGGCGCAGGAACTGAAGCAGCAAGCCCAGTCGGCCTACCAGGCACGTGTTCAAACGCTGGACAACCTGATCGCCGCGGCACCGCCGCAGATCGAGTCGCGTTTGGCTGCTGCGCAAGAAGACATGCTGGCGCTCTGCTTCGAGGTCGTCTGCCGGATACTGGGCGAACGCGCCGCAATGCCCGAAGCGGTGCAGGCGCACCTGGAGTACGCTGTCAACGGTCTGCGCAGCCGCCGGCTGGTGGCGGTGCATCTGCACCCTGACGATCTCGCGGCGCTTCAGAAAGCGCAGAGCGATGTGCCGTCTGCCCGCTGGGGCGGAGAGGATGTGCAATGGATCGCAAGCCCGGACATCGCGCTGGGCGGATGCGTGCTGCAGTCGCCCGAAGGCGGACTCGATGCCAGGTTCGAAACTCAGCTCAATGCGCTGCGGGACCTGCTGCTTCAATCGCGCGCGTCCCTGCGTTCGCGGAACTCTTGAGATGAACCTGCTCGCCGTCAGCCGCAAGGCACTCCAGGGTACCGATCTGCGTCGTCGAATCGGTTGGGTGCGCGAGATGCAGGGGTTGGCCATCGATGCGCTCGGGCCCGATGCCGCCGTGGGCGAGCTGTGCCGGATCATGGTGCGCTCGCATGGCGGCCCGGCAGCAGGCGGCGCAGTGTCGGCCAGTGTGCTGGCCGAGGTCGTCGGCCTGAAGCCCGGCCGGGTCACGCTGATGCCCTACGGGTCGGTGGAGGGCATTGCAGCAGGGTGCGAAGTGCATGCGCTCGGTGCCGATTCGCAGATGGGCGTGGGCCCCGCCATGCTCGGTCGCGTGATCGACGGTTTTGGTGAACCGCTCGATGGTTTGCCCAAGCCAATTGCAATCCAGCGTCGGCCGCTCAAGGCGCCGCCGATCAATCCGATGCAGCGCCCGCCGATCCGCAACATCCTGGAAACAGGGATTCGAGCCATCGACGGACTCTTGACGCTCGGGCAGGGGCAGCGCATCGGCATCTTTGCCGGAAGCGGCGTCGGCAAGAGCACGCTGCTGGGCCTGCTGGCGCGTCACGTCAAGGCGCAGGGCGGTGCGGACGGGAACGGTGGCATCAACGTGATTGCGCTCATTGGCGAACGTGGCCGGGAGGTGCGCGAGTTCATCGAGAAGCAGCTCGGACCGGAAGGCCTCGCGCGTTCGGTCGTTGTGGTAGCAACCTCCGATCAACCCGCGTTGGCCAGGTTGCGCGCTGCCTATGCGGCGCTCTCCATCGCGGAGTACTTTCGCGATGAGGGCCAAAACGTGCTGCTCACGATGGATTCGATCACCCGCTTTGCCATGGCACGGCGCGAAGTGGGACTCTCGGCTGGCGAGCCGCCGACCGCACGCGGCTATACGCCCTCGGTGTTCGCCGAGCTGCCGGAGCTTTGCGAACGCTGCGGCATGGCGCCAGGCGGCGGATCGATCACCGCACTGCTCACCGTGCTGGTCGAGGGTGACGACCTCAATGAACCGGTATCGGATGCGTTGCGCGCCATTCTCGATGGACACATCGTGCTGTCTCGGCAGCTCGCGCACCGCGGGCACTATCCGGCCATCGACGTGCTCAAAAGCGTGAGCCGCCTCATGCCTGAGCTGGCGGATGAAAGCCAACGCTCACTGGCAGTGGCGGCGACGCAGCACTTGGCTGTGCTGGAGCGCAACCGCCAGATGATCGACATCGGCGCCTACGAAAAGGGCTCCAATGCCGAACTGGACCGGGCCATCGATACCGAGCCCGGGCTTCAGGCATGGTTGCGGCAAAGCGTGGGTGGTGTTGGCCGCATGGAATCGATCCACGACTTGCGCGCCATCCTGGCTCCGGCTGCTGAAGGCAGAAAACCATGAGTGCCGGGACCACGGTTCTTTCCGCGGCGGTGCGCGACGTCGACGTACGCGGCTTTGTCTATCCGCTCGAGCCTGTTCGCCAGCGGCAACAGTGGAGGCTCGACAAGTCGATGGCAGAACTCGCGCAGGCTCAGCAGGTGCTGGCCGACACGGAGGCGCGGATGGCGCAGATGCTGAAGGCACATGACGAGCAGGCTCGAACGGTCGGCCAGGCAATGCTCGAGCGCCTCGACCCCCTGGCCCACAGGCGAACCCTGGTGTATCTGACCCACCTGCGCAGCCAATGGGCACAACTTGATGCGCAGCGCGAGGAACAGCGCCTTGCCCGTGACCGCCTGCGCCAAGAGTGCTTGAAGCAGCAGATGCGCCTAGAGGGACTGACCAGGCATAAGGAGAATGCATTGACCGAATACGCGGACGAAGTTCGCCAGCGCGCCAGCAACGAACAGGACCGCGACTGGCTCGCACGGTCGGCTTTTGCGCACGCTGCAACTGGAGCAGGCCAATGACTCCCGGCGACAACATCGCAGCGCCATCCGGCATGGCTTCGCCGGTGCGGCGAAACATGCCACAGGCGACAACTGCCGGCGAGACAGCGCAGCGGCAGCTGGCATGGCAGCGCGAGATGGAACGAGCCCAGATGGCTGGCTGGTTCAAGCCGGGCGCCGTGGACACGCAGGAGGCCTCGGCACCTGCCAGCCAGAGGCCGCAGCAAAGTCCCCAAGGCCAGGGCCCCGAACAGCACCGCGAAAGCCGTGGTCCTGCACAGGGAAAAAGGCTGCCGCCAACCCTCGGCGTATCGGTGGCCACCCTGCGACCGGGTTTGCAGGGCAGCCCCCGGATGTCCCTGAACGGCGAAACGGCTGCAGGCATTCCGGCGCCGCGCACGGCGGCAAGCGCTCTTGTGGAACGACAACCCGTGTCCGAGTTCGATTCAACCGCGGAAAGCAAATTGCGCCCCGAAATTCGAACGTTCGAACGTCTCGGGCCGCGTGCAGTCGGGGCTTCTGCGCCGGAGGCCGCCGCTTCACAGGACGAGGCGACGGATGTTGCGGCAGTACCCCAGTCGAACCCCGAAATTTCGCTCGCGCCACTTCGGCTGCATGAAGAAACAAGGCGGCACGGGCAGGCCGTCTGGATCGCCATGCGGGCGGACGACCAGACGCTGGTCTCGATGTTGCCGCGACTCGTTTCCGATCTCGAGCGCGGCATGCGCGAACGAGGACAGCGGCTGCATCAGGTGGTGTGCAACGGCCGCCTGGTCTGGCGCGATGGCGTCGAGATGCTAGGCGGTAGCCACTCAAATACGTTCGATTCAATTGACCCCAAGGAGGCGTGATGGCCATCGATGCAATTAGCGGTTCCACTGCAACCAACCTCCAGGCCAGCAGCCTGGGCATGGAGGATTTCCTCAAGATCCTGCTCACGCAGCTCACCTACCAGGATCCCCTGAAGCCCATGGACAACCAGGAGTTCATGGCGCAGATGGCGCAGTTCACGAGCCTGGAGCAGACACAGCAGCTCAACAACAAGATCGAGACCCTGATCACCAACCAAGCCGCGCTCCAGTCGGTGGGGCTGATCGGCAAGACGGTCGACGTCAACACGTCGACCGGCGCCGTCACCGGCACGGTGAGCGCGCTTTCGCTCTCCGGCGACGCGCCTCTTTTGACTGTTCGCACGGCCGCAGGCGCCATGCTGGAAAACATTTCGCTGAGCCAACTCGCGGCAGTGCGCTGAGCGCAGCAGCCTCAAACTTCGAAGGGACGACCCATGCTTGAATCCATCTATGTCGGAATGACTGGACTGCTGGGCTACTCGCGCGGACTGCGCGTCATCGCCAACAACACGGCCAACATCAACACGCCTGGCTTCAAGAGTTCCAGCCTCCAGTTCGCCGACATGTTCTACAGCGGCGGCAATCTTGGCGGCGGCGGTGCGGGCCAGAACCGGGACCAGGTTGGCTTTGGCCTCAGTACGGCCGGGACATCGCTGTCGTTCAAGCAGGGCGAACTGCGCCAGACCGGCAACGACCTCGACATGGCCGTCGACGGCCAGGGCTTGTTTGCCCTGCAGGACGCGAACGGGAAGACCACCTATACGCGGGCCGGCCAGTTCAAGTTCGATGCCGACGGTACGTTGGTGAGCCGGGTCAATGGCGAGAAGGTCATGGGTCTTGACGATCGCGGCGGCCTCGTGGCCATCACCTTGGCGGGCCAGATGATGAGCCTGGGCCGTCCCACTTCCCGTGTGGAGTTTTCAGGCAACCTGTCGAACACGGTCACCGAGCAGACCATCGGCGGCATAACGGTCGTGGATGCTGGTGGTGCCAGCCACACGCTGACCATGAAGTTCTCGGTCGTCAGTGCGGCCGAGAGCGGCACCACGATGAAGGTCGAGCTGATGGATGGAACCACGGTCGTGAGTACCGGCCAGATGGTGTTCGTCGGCGGAAAGCCGACTCCCGAGACCGCGATCATGCAAGCGACATACGCTCCCGCGGGGCAGGCGCCAGTGGCGTTGACGCTGGATTTCAGTTCCGACGTCGTTCTTTTTGCGGGGCAGACCTCGCTCAAAGTCGATTCGCAGGACGGCATTGGCCCAGGCGCACTGAGCGGGACGACCTTCGATGCCAGCGGCACTCTCACGCTGAACTATTCGAACGGTTCGACCGTCAAGGGTGCCCGCCTGGCCCTTGCGCGCTTCGACTCGCCCGATGCCGTGGGATCCTTGGGCGACAACCAGTTCGAACAGCTGGACGAGAACGCGTGGCACTTCGGCACGGCGGGCGAAGGCGCTTTTGGCAATGTCAGCTCCGGGCGGGTCGAGATCTCGAACGTCGACCTGTCACAGGAATTCAGCGATCTGGTGATCATGCAGCGCGGCTATCAGGCAAGTTCACAAATCATTTCGACTGCCAACGACATGCTGCAGGAACTGTTCTCGATGAAGAGCAAATGAACGACTCCTCACTTCTCGATCTTGCCGAGTCGATGCGCAGGGCGCGGCCCTTGCGAAGCTGGCAAGGCGCTTCAAAGGAGACACTGCGTCTGCGTCTTGCCGCGCTTCATCGGGCGTGGAGCGACGAGTGGCTTCCCGCGCGCCAGGATTCGTTGGCGGACCC
Source organism: Variovorax palleresanus (assembly GCF_051144945.1). Classification (NCBI taxonomy): domain Bacteria; kingdom Pseudomonadati; phylum Pseudomonadota; class Betaproteobacteria; order Burkholderiales; family Comamonadaceae; genus Variovorax; species Variovorax palleresanus. The sequence continues at coordinate 4,304,336 of NZ_JBJNVP010000002.1, forward strand.
GGAGATCCACGTGGACGAGCCCGGTAGCACCACGGGCCCGGCGTCGGAAGACATCGCCTGCTGGGCGTTCACCGCGGCGGAACGCCGCGTACCTTCAAGCTTGACGGGCTTCGAGTCGGCACCCGCTGCCGCAAAGGAGGCATCAGCCGCGCCGTTGCGCGCCATCGCCGGCTGCATGTTCGGATCCGATGCAGCCGTATCGGCACAAGGCCCCGCCAAAATCGCGGCCGTCGTCGCGCGGGCAGCCTGGGCCGACTGGTTGCGCCGCAACGAAGTCTTGCTGGCCGGTTTCGGGCTCGAGCCCCAACAGTCCGAAGGCTCACGCGGCGCCAGCCCCCTCTCGAATCCCTGGTCCGGTGCGCTCAGCGTGCGCTGGCCATGGTGCGGCGGTGTCTGGCAGCTCAGCTTGCCGCATGGTGCCGTTGCGGCGCTGCTTGGAAGCGAGTCTGCGGCCAAGCCGCCATCGCGCCCCAGCGAACACCTGTTGCCGAAAGAGCCTCTGGACCAGGCCCTGGCCCATCGGCCCGTGGCGTTGCGCGTCATGCTCAAGGGGGCGGAGCTCAATCTGGGCCAACTGCAGCAACTGCGGGTCGACGACGTGGTTCCGCTCGAGCACCTGCTCGATGCACCGGCACAAGTGGTTGGCGCAGATGGTGGGCGGGTATGCGATGGCTGGCTTGGGCAAAGCGACGGCCGAATTGCCATCGAATTGGCCGCACCTGCGTCTTCCGCGGCAGGCATGGACCTGCGCATCAACACTCAACAATCGAAGGAAGGAAAACAATGACCAAAGCCTTGGAAGGAATCGCCACCGACAACCGTGTTGGCGCATCCGGTGCCGCAGTCGAGACGCGCGGCGAGAGCAGGGCGCGCGCCGCGCAGGGTCCGGGCAGCTTGCCGACCGCGCAGATCATCGCGCTGCCGGATCTCCATGCCGGTGCCGAGGGGGATGCCGCCAACCAAGGCGGCGATGCGTCGATCCTCAAGGACTGGAATCCGCTTCACCAGATCAAGGCCAGACTGCAGGTCTGCGTGGGCGAGGTCAGCCTTTCCGTCGGCGAGCTGCTCGGTGCCAAGGAGCACCAGGTGTTGCGGCTCGACCGGGAGATCGATCACCCGGTGGACTTGACCATCGAGGGCAAGGTGGTCGCACGCGGCCAACTGGTCGCGGTCGACGGGCACTTTGCGGTTCGCATCACCGAACTGCCGGTGGCGCTGGGCCTGACTTCGGGAAGCTGACGGATGAATCAAGCGCAGCCGCGGTTGGCCGTGGTCAATCGAGCCGCCACGTGCAGGTGGGTCCTGGCGTGTTTCGCCATCGCGGCGGGACTGCTGTGCGCTGTGCCGGCCAGTGCGCAGGAAGCACAGAGCGGTGCAGTTGCATCGAGCGGCAACACCAGCTTGCCCTCCAGCATCCCGGTCAAGCGGGATCCGCCGGGCGCGCTGGAATCTGACGTGGGCGACCGTTGGTGGATCGCCATTCTTGTGGCGGGCGGACTGCTGGCGTACGGCGTGGTTGCCATGCGCCGAAAGGCAAGGTCGTCAGGAAAGCGAGCCGGCACCTGGTGGCCGGGGCTCGGCGGCCTGCTCGATACCGGGTCGTCCCATGAGATCCACCGTGTGTCGAGCACGCACCTGTCGCCGCGCCACGGCCTCCACGTCGTGGTGTGGAACGGCAAGCGCCTGCTGCTGGGATGCACCGATCAATCCATCCAGGTGCTTGCGGAGTCTGCGTCATCCGTGACCGGCGATGAGGCCGCGCCGTTGGCGCCGGGGGCCGTTCGATGATGCGCGCGGCACCTGCAGTCGGTCATCGCACGCCGCGGCCGTGGGGTTTGATTCTTGCCGTGGTCCTGCTGGTGATTGGCCTGATCGGCTGGCCCACCGGTGATGCCAGGGCGCAGATGCCCGGCGAGACGAGTTCCTCGGAGCCCGCGAACGTGCCGGCACCTGGAACTGCGCCGGAGATTGCCCCCGCGGCAACGGCACCCTCGACAACCGCGCCCTCCGTCTCGGCGCCGCCCCCTTCCGCGCCGAAGGCTGCGCTGCCCGCCGCCACGTCAACTCGGCCTCGGTCTGCGGCCCCGGCCGCGCCGCCGGTCGTGGGCGCCGCAACGCCGGCTACCGAAACCGCCCAGGCCCTGCGCGTGGTGCTCGGCCTCACCGTGCTGGCGATCCTGCCCGCGCTGTTGGTCTGCCTCACCAGCTTTCTGCGCATCATCGTCGTGCTGTCGATGCTTCGCCATGCCATCGGCATGAACGAGACGCCGCCCAACACCGTGCTCATCGGCTTGGCGCTTTTTTTGACGCTGTTCACCATGTCCCCGGTGCTGCAGAAGCTTAACCAGGATGCATTCGAGCCGTTCATGGCGGGCAAGCTCTCGATGGAGGACGGCTACAGCAAGGGTATTGCGCCTTTGCGCGAGTTCATGGTCCGCCAGACCCGCGAGGCCGATCTGGCGCTGATGGTCGAGCTGTCGAAGGCGCCTACGCCCAAGTCGATGGAAGACATCAGCAACGTTCAGCTCATTCCTTCGTTCATGCTGTCGGAGCTGCGCGCGGCGTTCCAGATCGGCTTCGTGATCTTCCTGCCGTTCCTCCTGATCGATCTGATCGTATCGAGCATTCTCATGGCGCTTGGCATGATGATGATGCCGCCGACCACCATCGCCCTGCCACTCAAGATACTGATGTTCATCTTGGTCGATGGGTGGAGTCTCCTTCTCAAGGCCCTGGTTGGCAGCTTTCACTGACACACGCCACCCCAAGCCTCACCGTATCGCGCAATGTCACGCCTGAGTCCCACGCTGCCGCCCACTGCCCCGCCGTTCTTCGGCCTGGCGGCGGATGCGGTCGCGTCCGTCGAGGCCGTGCCCGAGGCGCCCGACCTCGCCGGCACTCTCTGGGAGCGCTGGCGCAAGGATCGAGACGACGCCGTGCGCAACGACCTGGTTCGACACTATCTGCCCTATGCGCGAATGATGGCCGCCACTCTCTACGGACGGCGCACCCACGATGACGTCGAGTTTGCCGACTACCTGCAGCTTGCACGCATTGGCCTCATCGAGGCAGTGGACCGCTTCGACCCGACCCAGGGTGCGCAGTTCAAGACCTTCGCAACCAAACGCGTGCAAGGCTCGATGCTCAACGGGCTGATCCGCCTCACCGAGAAGAACCAGCAGATCAGCATCAGCATGCGCTTGCGCCAGGAGCGGATGGACGCAATCAAGGAAGCGGCTGCGAGCGAGGTCCTGGGAACCAGCGAGAAGGGAGAGGCCGGTGCGGCCGCGTCGCCGCGCAACCCGGACAAGCTGTTCAAGTACCTCGCTGAAGTCGGCATTGGCATTGCGCTGGGAGTGCTGCTCGAGGGCACCGGCATGGTCGATGCCGAGGCTTTCGACGACCACGCCCACGCACCTTCCCCCGAAGTGAGCTACTTCCGGAAGACTGAGATCCTTCAACTGCGCACTGTGCTGCATGGTTTGGTGGATCAACTCAGCGAACAGCAGAAAACCGTGATCCGCCACCACTACCTGCAAGAAATTCCGTTCGACGAAATCGCAACGCTCATGAAAGTCACGCGTGGCCGCGTTTCGCAGTTGCACCGCCAGGGGCTGCTGCGCCTGCGCGAGTTGCTGAGCAAAGATGGGCGCCTGGACGTCTCGTGGTGACACGAGCGCCCCGGCCTGGACAACCAAATTCATTCCTCTCCATGACAGACACCACCGCAACCACTGCTGCTCCCCCTTCACTGCGGGACGATCCACGCATCGTGGCCGCGCTCCGGCGCCTCGACCGGCTCGATGGCTTTCTGCGCGAAGACCCGTCGAACAATTCGCTGCTCATCGATGCTTTCGAGACTGCGCTGTCCTGCGGGGAATGGGAGCGCGCGGAATTTCATCTGCGGCATGCCCAATCACTGCAGTCCGACCCGCTGGCGTGGCGCCTGCGCGAAGGCGATTTCTGGCTCGCCCAACAGCGCTACGACGAGGCCCTGGCCGTGCTCGAGGCCTTGGCCGACACGCCCCAGCCGCCGCCAGGCTTTGCGGACGTGCTGCTGCACAACCTGGCCTTCATCGAACTGAGGCGAGGTCGCCATGCGGAGTGCGTCACTCGCCTTGCGACGGCACTCGAAGCGCAGGCTGCGCCGTCGACGAGCGACGCCCCCGTTGCGGCACGCGCCCTGCAGCAGCTCTGGCTGCGATCGCTGCATCACGACGGCCAGCTCGAACGTGCTATGGCCTGGACCGCTGGCGCCGAGCAACAAGGCCGACTCGATCCCCAGGCGGCTGGCATTGCGAGCCTGATCGCCATCGACGCCTCGGACTTTGCCGCCGCCGAGCGCTGGTCGAATGCCAGCCTTGCCGCGGGAACGCCTGCCGAGCAGCCGGTGGAGGCCTTTGTCACCAAGGCTTCGCTGGCACTGGCCGCACGCGATGCTGCCGACGCCAGCCAGTTCGCCGATGCCGCCCTGCAGCGTCATCCGGGCGATGGCCGTGCCTGGTCCACGCGCGGCTTTGCCGCCTTGCTGGCGGGTGACCTGAACGGCGCACACAGCGCTTTCCGGCAGGCGCTGGCCGTTATGGCGCAGCACATCGGCACCTGGCATGGCCTGGGGTGGACGCAGATCCTGCAAGGCGATCTGGCGGGGGCGCGCGAGAGCTTTGAGACCGCGCTGGCGCTCGACCGCAACTTTGCGGAAAGCCACGGTGGCCTCGCAGTCGTGCTGGCCATGCAGTCGCTGCGCACGGAAGCGCAAGAGCACGCCGAGTTCGCATTGCGGCTCGACAAGGCCAACCTGTCGGGGCGCTATGCCCAGGCGCTGTTGAGCGGCGAGGTCAAGGATGCGAAGGACGTGCAGCGCTTTGCGCGGCGCTTGATGGGGGGAAGGCCCGGCCCGCTTGGCGGGGACATGGGCGACATATTCGCATCGCCTGATGCACCACCGGAAGCGAACGATTAATTGATTGACTCGCGCGCGCAGTTGCGCCGGCCGGAACGTTAGCGCGAGGGGCTCGGCCCAGGTTGCGCATCCGCGAGCAGAAGATCGCCCGCTTCGCGCAAGGCGGCGTGCAGTTCGGCATCGCCTTCCATCCGCTCCAGAACCGCGTCGACCATCTGGTCGAACCCCCTGTCGTCGAGCCGTTCGCGGCCAAACGCCTGCATCAGCACCGATTCGAGGAACAGCCGGAAGGCCTTGCGCTGTCGCTGCGGATCGTCGGGGGACAGCGCACGCACGCGCAGGGCCACCATCTGCTGGATCTCTGCGTCGGTGCTGTTCGACGCGGGGGAGGGCGACTGCGGCTGCTTGCCGCCGGCCGTTGTCCGCGCACCGTGGGGGGCTTCGCGCCCGGCCACGCCGCGCTCCCTGGCCTGGGCCTGCGCCCGAAACTGCGCGCCGAACTGCGCACGAATCATCGCGGCGAGTTGCGTCGTTGGATCGATCATAGCCAAGGCGTGCAGATGCGTTGCGAATCAATCAATGCGCGCGGCCTTGCTGATGGTAGTTGGCCAGCAGCACGTGGTTCGAGGCTTCGTCATCGGCCATCCCGACCTCCGGCGCCGCGGCAGCGGAGCTCTCAGTCAGGGCTTTGATGCCAGTCACTACCTTTTCGATATCGTCCGACAGTGCTTCGTTCGTGGTGTTGAGCGCCAGCCCCTGTGCGTAATGCCGCAGGGCTTCGTCAAAATGGTCTTGCGCAAGGGCCGCAAAGCCGTTGACGAAATGCGGCAGGGGATCGGTGGCCGGCAGATCGAGCAGCGGCTGCCAGGTGAGCAGGGCGATGGCCGCGCGGCCGGAGCTGAACTGCAGAAGGCCGAGCTGGTAGCGTGCCATCGGGAAGCCAGGGGCCAGCCGCGTTGCGTTGGCGAAGGCGGCCTCGGCCTGAGTCATGTCGCCCAGCGCCGCAAACTCCGCACCCAGAAGGAACTGGGGCAGGGCGGCGCCTGGATCGGCGGCGCTGGCCTGCTCAAACAAATCGATGGCTTGGGGGCCGTCGTTGGCCTGGCTTGCTGCCATGCCGCTGGACATCAGGGCATCGAACGAATTGGGTTCTGAGCTTTGCATCGATCGGTCTTTGGTGGGTTGTTGTGCATCGAGTCTTTACGGCTGGTGAGGTGTCGAGGCAACAAATTCGCAAGCGGTGCTGTCGCCGCAGGTTGGATTGTCGCGCGGAGTTGGGTGTGAGCAAAGCCTCGGTCGATGGAGGGCGATGCGGGTGCAGGGCTGGTGATATTGGCCGAAACGCACAGCGCAAGAAACATCTGACATTGGACTAAGTCGATCAGACCAAATACTGCCAGGGGCTTGCGCCAGACGCTTGCTGAATTCACGTGGCTCTACAACACCGTGCGAGTCCACCACAACCTCAAGGGCTGACCCCGATAGAGGCATGGCACGGCCGGACGCTGGCCGACTACGTTCGATGTAGATAGAGACGCAATGAGAGCACGAACGAACCGGTCAACGAGTCAGCGTCGGGACGGGAGCCAGAGATTTCAGCCTTGCATCGACTCCAAATGTTTGCGCCACTCATCGAGCAAGCCAACTTGCAAGGTCGTGTCGACTTCGCCATCCACGATCTCGCCCACGAATATATCCCCGTACATGAACTCGAACGTGATGCCAGTTCGTTCGGATAGCTCGCGCACTGCTTCAACCACATCGCTGACCTCGGCGTAGAAGACGGCTTCCACATCTTTGGGAACGAGGCCAGGAACCTTCGAAGAGCAAACTTCCATCTCGGCTCCTAAGGTTTCAGTTGGCTCGTCGCCTTCTTGTGTAGCCAGGTCCTCGATGACTTCAACCAACTCAGGCGCACCAAGAAGCCAACTTCGGCGCTCGCGCAGAGTGGGGACGAACACTCTAATTTGTTCTCGAATCTCGGGGGTAATCAGCTGCGCAACGTAGAACAGCAGCTTCTCTCTCGGCAAGGAACGAATCACTTCGGGTGTCATGGGCTACCTACTTTTCCTGTTTGGCCGGATAGAACGGAACCGCGGCACCGGGACCGCCAGGATTGAATTTGAAGCCTCCCGGCATGTGGGCTTGCATATGGCGAGTCTTTGGCAGAGGCACTGTGACGGGCAAACCTGCAATATGGTGCGGGGAGATCAGCTCGCCCATAAGACCAGCGTCCTCGGGGAAGACCTTGACCCATGCGTCATCCACTTTCGGCCTTAAGCTCTGTTTGATCAACGTTCTGTTTGCGTCACTAAGAATCTCGCCATAGCCAAGATCGTCCCACAGATCTCGCAAGTTGCGCATGTCAGCCGCGTTATTTCGGCGTATCCCCGCGCGAGTGGTGTTCGATGATGAGCCGACCGGCTCGGCTACAGGCTCCGCTGCCGCAGCTCTTCTCAGCGTTGAGTAAATGCCAACCCCTGGAACAGGCGCCGGCAATCCTCCAATTTCGGCCGTGCGCAGCGCTACGGACATGATCGCGGCTCGACCGGTGGTAGTGCCCAACGTGGCCTGAGCAAGGAAGTTGACGCCGTTGACCAGCGCTGTGCCCGCTGCAAGAGCAATCCGGCCGGCCAACGTGACAGCCCTGGTTGCGCCGGCACCAACGGGGAAGGCGAGCACACTCGCAACGTCCATTGCGTTGGACTTGACGCCGCCGAACTGGAAGCCGTTGTATGGCTTGCCGTCGTATTCGACAGAGGAGCGCGCCATCGAATCCAGGTTGGCCGTGATCCGATCAGAGTCGTTGGCCAGAGCAAGCATGCCCAGCAACCCGCCCATAGCCTCCGGGCTTGTACGAATGCCGTGCGAACCACTCATCGCCATCGAGAGCGCCACAGCACTTTCAGGCGATGGATTGCTCAGCAGCGTTCCCAGCGCAACCCCCGCGTTCTGGATCATCGGCGGCTTGAGCCAGCCGCCCTCAATGGTCCACGCCTCGTAGCGCGAGATCAGGGCATCGCGTAGCTTCGGGTTCTGGGCGGTGTACTCCACCACTTCCTTAAACGCACCCAAGCTCTCTTGGTAAAGCTCTGAGGACTGCTGCTGCTGGACGGGAGTCGCGTATTCCGGCGCACCCGTCTGCGTGGCAGTCAAGATGCCCGACCAAGCCGAAGTAAAGCGGGTCGTCGGACTCGGCCGGCTCTGCACCGGTCCTGCGACGAGCGAGACTTCCTCCAAGTCGAGCAACGTAGGCGGCTGACTGGAGGCACCAGCTCTCCCCGCACCCATTACTCGGGTTGGGCTGTCCGTCATCGCCTCCGCCAGGCTTGACCCCAATGCATTGCCAAACGCGTCAGTTGCGACTTGCGTGACGCTGACCTTGCCGCCCCGGAGCGCCGTCGTTGTCAGCCCGGCGGCAAAGCCCGCCACCGTTCCTCGCGCCAAGTTGGTCGCAAAGCCGCCGCCCAAGCTGCTGAACGCTTCACCATCCCTCAGAGCACCACCGACGGCTGCGCCCATCCCAGCGCCGGCTGCAGTAGCTGCGACGCTCTTCCAGTTGAAGCTTTGCTGCAGACCTGTCGCGACTGCAATGCCCTGGGTCAGCGAGCTCCCAACGGCTGATCGAATGATTGCATTTCCGACCAGCGCATCCTTACCCAGAGGGCTCCAGGCACCCAAGCCGCCCGATACACCGCCGCTAATTGCGGCCAGTGCCACGCCTTTCCAACTGAAGGAGTCCTGCGCCCCGATCGCGATGCCAACGCCTTGGCTAGCAATGGAGCCGACTGCAGCACCAACCGCGCCCGCTACAACGGCGCCGGCGCCACCGGCCGTCAAGACAGCAGTTCCTGCAGCCATGGTGGCTCCGATGCTGCCAGCCCCGGCAGCAGTGGCAGCACTTGCTGCCGTTGCTGCAGTTCCAGCCGCAGCACTTCCCGCGCCACCAACAGCTGCAAATGCCCCCGCCGTATAGATGGTCACCACCACGGCGATAACGATCATGATCAGCTGACCGATCCCGCCGCACCCACCGCCTTCCTTGGCCTGCGGCATCGGCATGTTGGGATTGGTATCCCCAACCACCTTGCTCGGGTCATAAGGCTTGAAGCTGTTCGCGTTGTTCGCCGCTCCCACCTTGGTGGGAATCGTCAGCACCTGGCCCGACTTCAGATCCGCATTGCCCGACAGCCCGTTGGCGTCCGCGATCAGGTACCACAGCCCCTCGTCGCCATAAGCCCCGCGCGCAATGCTCTGCAGCGTGTCACCCGCGCTCACCGCATACGTGCCCGGGCTGGCCGACGGATAGCTGCCGTCGATCGGCCGGTACCCAAAATTGAACTCCGCCTTGGTCTGGAACAGCGGCACCCCGTTGGGCGCGCTCGGGTTGTTCGCATCGCGGATGCGCCCGTACTGCCCCAGCACCTGGCCATTGACCACCAGCTGGCGCTGCTCCTCGCCCGAGGCCAGGTAGCGGGACGACAGGATATTGCCCTCCATGTCGCTCACGAACGTGCGGTTGTTCAGCGGCTGCGTCACGTCGCCCACGCCCGTGAGCTCGTTGCCATTGCCGTAGTACCAGTTCGTGCCCCCGGGTAGGTTCACGTTGCTCGTGCCCACCGTGGCCGTCTGGCGGTAGCCCTCGGCGCGCCCGTAGGTGTTGGCGTAGTTCGTCACGCTGGGCTGGCCCAGGAAATTCCACACCGTGTAGCCCATCAGGTTGCCCGCGCCGTCGTAGCCGCCGGCCGTTCCCATGCCCGGCAGGGTGGGAGGCGTGCCGTAGCCGATGGTGTACTTGCGCCCGTTCTGGCTGTCGAACACGTCCTGGCGCGTGATCTGGCCGTTGGCGTTGTAGGCGCTGATGCGCGTCTCGCTGCCGGTGCCCGCCAGGGTCTGGCCGTTCCAGGTCGTGCCCAGCAGGGCGTTGACATAGCCCACGGGCAGGGTGCCCGCCGGGCCGGTCTGCACCACGCGGCTGGCGCCGTCGTACAGGCGCGCATCGGTCTGCACGCCGTCGCGCACCACGCTGGCCAGGCGAGCGAGCGCGTCGTAGCGGTAGTCCTCGGTGGTGTAGCCCTGGCTGGTCACGTACTGCTTGGTGGCCGTGCTATAGATGGCCGCGCCGGTCATCGGGTCGTAGCCGGTGATCTGGCTCTGGCCGTCCACCGTGAGCACGCGGTTGCCCCACCAGGTGTCGCTGGTGCGGTTGCCGTTCTGGTCGTAGACGATGCGGTGGCCCTGGCCGCCCAGGTTGCCGGCCGCATCGACCGCGTTGACCACCGTCTGGCGGTTCATCGCGTCGTACTGGAAGTACAGGTCGCTGTCCAGGCTGGTGTCCTGGTTCAGCACGTGGGTCTTGATGCGGGTGCGGTTGCCAACCTTGTCGTACTCGATGTTCACGAACGCGCGGCCGTCGGCCACCCAGCGCATGCGCCCCAGGGCGTCGTAGGCGATGTGGTTGTCCTTGTAGACCACGCCGCCCTGGCCGAACCATTCGCGCACGCGGTTGCCGGCCAGGTCGTACTCGTAGCGGGCGTCCTGGCCCGTGGTGCGGTCGTAGGTGCGTGCCAGCAGGCCTTCGATGTTGTAGGTGTACTCGCGGTTGGTGCCGCTGTCGAAGGTGAGCTGGCCGGCCTTGTCGTAGGTGTAGGCGTAGGCACGGCCGCCGTAGTCGGTATGCGTGAGCACCTTGCCGAAGTAGCTGTAGCTCCAGGTGGCCATGTAGCCGTTGCCATCGACCTCGGCGATCTTGTTGCCCAGGGCGTCGTAGGCCACCTGGGTGCTCTGGCCCATGGGCTGGATGGTGCGCACCACGCGGCCCTGCAGGTCGTAGGCGTAGCGGATGGTCTCGCCGTTGCCATTGGTCTGGCTGAGCTTGCGGCCGGCCTGGTCCCAGGTGCTGGATTCGACGATGGCCCGCGTGTCGACCAGCTGCGGGAGGTTGTTGGCCGTGTTGGCATTGAAGACCTGCACCACGCCGCGCGTGGTCGTGAGCAGGCGGCCCAGGTTGTCGTAGGTGAAGCGGGTGAGCGTGGGGTTGCTCACGAGCGCATCGGTGGCCGAGACCTTGTCGCCGAAGACGTTGTAGCTGTTGCGGATCACCCCGCCGTCGGCATGCAGTTCCTGCGCGAGGTTGCCGCGCGCATCGTAGACCTGGCCCTGCACCTTGCCATTGGCGTCCTTGATGGCCACCTGGCGGCCCATCTTGTCGTAGAACAGCTGGGTCACGGCGGCACCCGATGTGCCCTGGATGCCGTTGGCATCGGTCTGCTTCTGCTCGATGAGCTGGTTGTTGGCGTTGTAGCGGTAGGTGGTCACCCATCCGGCCGAGCGCGGATCGCTGATGGAAATCACGTTGCCCCAGCGGTCTGTGTTCTGGTTCACCACAGGGCGCGGCGAACTGCTGGTGCCCTGCGTGACCGGGGTTTGCACCGCGTTGGCGCCGTCGGTGTTGTTCTCGCTGACCGCCGAGCTGCCCGCTACCGTGGTGGTGCTCGAGGCAAAGAGCGCGGGGATGAGCGGCGTCCAGTAGCCCGGTGTGTAGGGCGGGGTGCTGTCCTGGACCGAGGGCGTCGTTGTACCCACCTGCACCTGGTAGCTGTAAGGCACGTACTGGTAGCGGGTTTCATACACCGGCTGATAGCCGAGGATGACGGGCCTCTGCACCGCAACCTGGACCGGGTAGGTCACGTTCTGCCAGCCGGTGATTACCAGGTAGTTGTCGTACACGGTCCGATAGCGTGTCTCGTAGACCGTTGTGTACTGGATGTTGCCCCATGCATCCCGCACGACGGTGACGTTGCCCTGCTCGTCCTGGGTCGTCTGGGGCGGACCCTGCACCGCCACCTGGTACGCCTCGGTGCGCGGCACCTGCACCCATCCGTAGACCGGATCGGTTCGGGTCTGGTACTGCGTTTCGTAGACGGTCTCGTAGATGATGTTGCCGTTCTCGTCGCGCGAGTAGACGGGCTCGGACCCGATCTGGACCAGGTACGGCACCGCGCTCACGCCCGAGCGCGTTTCCATGATGGGCGTTTTCTGGTTGTCGAGAATGCCCGTCGCCTGGCCCACCGACTGCGTGGTTCCGCCCGAGGTGAGCGTTGCCAGGATCTGGTATTCGTAACGCCCGGCGGCAAGGTTGGTGATGTCGACCTGCTGCGAGCCGATCGGAAAGCTCGACTCGTTGCTGCCGGCCAGGTTGACCACGGGCAGCGAACTCCAGGCGCTGCCGCCCACGAGCCGGTACTGGAAAGTCACGCCATTGCCGGCGTTGAGGACGGACGAGTAAGGCCACTCGATCATCGTGAGCGGCGTGCCGATGGGGGCGCCCGACTCGTCATTGCCACCGGTGCCGACGATGCGTATCGCGGTGCCGGTGATCACTGGCAGATTGACCGGCGGAACCCATTGCGGGAAGGTGATTCCGCTCGAGGCGATCTGGCCTGTTGCGTGGGCGTATGGCACGCCTTCGCCCGAATGCGTCCAGAGCAGCTCGTAGTCGTACGTGCCCGCAGCCAGCAGGGTGACGTCCACGCCATCTCTGCCGTTGCCGCGGGCCGTGACGGGCTGGGATATCCAGGCGCCCGTGCTGCCGGCCGCCCGGTAGCGAAAGACCTGTTCCACGGATGTTCCGGGCGATGACCACGTGAACAGGCCGCTGCTGGTTGGGCCCATCTGGTAGAAGGCCAGCGGAACGCTGATGAGGGACAGCGGCGGCGAGGCCAGGGTCACGGTGCCGCTGGCGGTCACGCTGGCCACGCCGGCTGTCGTGGTCTGCGTCACGCGGTACTCGTAGCTGCCCGGTGGCAGGGCGGTGGCGTTGTAGCGCAGCAGGTCGCCAAAGTTCACCAGCGGGGCATCGACCCAGCCGGTCTCGCCGGTGCTGCCTGCCGGGCGGATCTGCATCCGCATGCTGGTTGTGAGGTCGTCCGGCGCATCGACGTCGATGACCTGGCCGCTGTAGCCCAGCGATCCCTCGCTGATGACGGGCTGCCAGTTGCCGTAGACGTCCTTCTTGTAGATGGTCAGCCGCGACACGCGCCCGATGCCGCCGTTTGCGTCGTTCCAGCCGTCCTCCCAGGTCATGGTGAGGCTGTTGGTGTTCTCCGCCGCATTGGTCACGATCCGGGTTTGCGTACGGGTCTCCCCACCTGCCATCGGCAACGGGTTACCCGATTCGTCGGTCATGATCGGATTGCCGTTGGGGTCCAGCACCGGCGGAGTCAACGAATAAACCTGGGTCGTGTACTCCATCACGACCTTGATGTCGCCGCTGCCAAGGTTGCGCACCGGCGACCAGGCCAGATGGACGGTATTCGTACCGGACCGCCCGTTGACTGTTCCGGTCTCTTCGCGGGTCGGGTTGCTCGACCCGGCGACGGAGCCCTGGCTGAACAGGCGGCTGATCTGGGCGCCGCCCGTCCATTCGCTGCGCCGAGGGGCGATGGTCGAGGTGACGCGGCCCAGCGCGTCGTAGATCGTGTCGGTGCGGCGAAGGTCGGCCACGGCGACCGAGTCGGGGTTGGTGAAGGCCCGCAGATCCGCGTTGCCCGATGCCGTGCCGTAGCTCGTGATCTGGGCGGTTTGGTTGCCCAGAAGGTTGTAGAGCGCAACCTTGTCGACGCCGTCACCCGAATTGGTGCGCCAGACGCGGCCGGCGTTGTCGTAGTCGAAGTATTCCTGGCGCCCGCCGCCCACACCCTTGGCTGTCATTTCGCCAAAGGCGTTGTACTCCATTGCGGTGTCGATCAGGCCAGCCTGCGCTTGCGAGACGATGGCGACCGATCCGCCGCTGACTTGGCTCCTGGAAGCGGGGTCGATGACGTGCGTCTGCTGTCCGAGCTTGTCGTACTGGTAGGCGCGAAAGAGGGTGCTCGAGACGTTGTCACCGTCGGTGACCAGTTGCCATTCCTTGGCGACGTTGCCCAGGGCGTCGTAGGAGCTGTAGTGATTGAAGCCGGCCGCGTCGGTGTTCTGCGTGGCGTGGCCGAGCTTGTCGTACTGGGTGTACGTGATGCGGTCTGGGTTGATCTGCGAGTTGTCGTCGATATTGCCGCTCCAGACGGCACCACCGCTGGCGGTGTAGAGCACGAGGTTGCCATCGCCCTGCATGACCAGGTTCGTACCGCCCTTCGCATAGGTATCAGAACTCCAGACGACCCCGTTCGGGCCGTACAGAACCATGTTGCCGTCAGTCTGGAAGGCGAAATTGTTCGCACCGCTCCCGGCAGTCTGCGAATTCCACAGCGCCTGCATGTTGTCGTGGCGGTCGTAGACGACCAGATTGCCATCGGTCTGCAGGGTGAAGTAGTAGCGGCCGTCAGGCGAATAGATGCCCTGGCCGGGTGCAAGGTTCTGCCCGGGGGCGAGAGTGCTGGCCGTTGGCGCACTGAGTGCATCGGTAGCGGCTGTGGCCTTGTAGACGTGCGTCTCGGTCTTGACGACTACGTTGCCGTAGGCGTCGCGTTGGTATTTGGTAACGGCCGTCAGGAGCCCGTTGCTCGTCGAAGGCGCTGCCGTGGCGCGCACGCGGCCGAGGGCGTCGTAGTAGCTGTACGTGGCGGCGCCCAATGCGTCGGTCGTCCGCGTCAGGTTGCCGACCGCGTCGTACGCGTAGCTGGTGACGAGATTGGCGCGCGCGCTGGTACCGTTGCTGCTCGCGCTGAATTCCACGCTGACGCGGGTTTCGCTGGTCTTGCGGCCTCCGCGATCGAACGCAAAGATTGTCTGGCGGTCATTGGTGGCATCCACCGTTGTCGTCGGCACTGCGATGGGCGCACTGGCCGGGTTCCATGCCGCGACGGCCTTGGCAAACTCGGTGCGGACGGTCACGTTGCCCGCGCCATCGAAAGCCTGGGTCGTCAGGTAGCCCAGTGCGTCGACGCTCGCAACCTGCTGGCCCTTCTGGTTGTAGTAGTTGTTCGTGTAGGCCCAGGTGTTCTGCCCGGCATTCTTGAGCAAGCCGACGCGCGTGAGGTCGCCAAAGGCGTTGTAAACGTTGACGGTCGTGCGGCCTGCCGTGGCGTACTGCGCGCCCAGCGCTGCGGACGAGTCGTACGTATAGGTCGAGGACTCGATGACTTTGGTGGCGCGGCCCGCTCGGTCGTAGGAGGTGGTAAGCGTGCGATCAGCGCCGTGATTCACGCCCGCGGCATTGACCGCAGCGCTGACCTGGGCGGTGCTCAGGCTTGCCGGATTGCCGCTGGTGAGCGTGGTTCCGACGCCAAAGCGCTTGAGTTCGGTGACTTGGCTCCATGGGTTGTACTGGTAGCTCGTGACGAACCCCAATGCATCGACCTCGTAGCCGATCCGGCCAAGCAGATCGTAGGTCTTGTAGCTGAAGCTGCCCGCCACGTCGCGATTGGCAATGGCGTCGCCGAAGACGTTGTAGGTCGTCAAGGTGTCGAGCGTCTTGGTCAGCTCGGTGCGGCTGGCCAGGCCGCCGGCCCCATTGGTCGTGAGAGCGTCGCCCGCCGGGTCGTAGACGCTGACGGGTGGGTAGATCACCCGGACCTGGTGGCCGACGGCATCGTATTCGTAGCTGGTGGTGCGCTGCTCGGCGCGTCCGACCGCCTCGGTGCGCGACGTCAGGTTGCCCAGCGCGTCGTAGGTCATCTGGGTCACGATGCTCGCGCTGCCCGAACGAGTCGCGTCGACCACGAGCTTGCCGCTGGCATCGGGGACGACGGTGGTCACCTCGACGGCCGGTGCCGTCTCCTTCGTCATCCGTCCGCCCGCATCGTAGGCGTAGGTCCAGACGGAGCCCTTCTTGTTGGTAAAGGTGACCTTCTGCCCCAGGCCGTTGTAGCCATAGCTTTCGGTGAAACCAAGGGCGTCGACGCTGCTCAGCAGCCGGCTTGCGGCATCGTAGGTGAAGCTGTTGGTGCGGTCCTGCGCCGCCTGCAACACGATGGCCAGGGCTATGGCTTCGGCGGTGTTGGCTGTGGCGGCGGGAATCGACAGCGAGTACTGCGTGGTCTGAACGATACGGCTCAGGCCGTCATAGGTCGTACGCGTGACGAAGCCCATTGGATCGACGCTGTATGCCAGACGGTTGGCAGCGTCGAAGTTGCGTTTCACGGTCCGGTCGATGGCCGTGTTTGCGGTGATCAGGGCCCGTAGTGTCGTGGCGCTGGCTGTCCAGTTGCCCTGCAACGATGCGAGATTGGCCGGCGTTCCATAGCTGGTGATGCGAACCGCATTGCCGTTTGCGTCAAAGCTCGTTTCGGTAACAGCGCCGGTGGCATCGACACCGAGGATCTTGCGGTTCGCCGCGTCGAATGCGGCGCGATCCACGCGGTCGGCGCCTGCATAGTCATAGACGCGTGCTGCCTTTGCCTGTGTTTCGGTCAGCTTGCTGGCTGCCGTGGGCACCGCGATGCGCGTGGCATAGCTGTAGCGCGTGGTGACGTTGCCGTTCTTGTCGTAGACCGCTTCGGTGAGCGCACCCGTGGCGTCGATCACAAAGGTCTGGCGGTTGGCCTGGTCGTACACCCGGTCGGTGATGCGGTCGCTGGCCGAGGCTGCAACGGAAGAGGGGACCATGCCGCCTGAGACCGCAGTGGCGTACTGGATCGTCTTGAGCAGGTTGCCGTTCTTGTCGTAGACCTGTTTCGTTACGGCACCCACACCGTCGGCAGCCCAAGTGAGCCGGTCCGCGCGATCGTAGATGAATCGTTCGCGCGTGCCGCCCGCCACATAGGCGATCGGTGACGTGGTGGTCGGGGTGTAGCGGCTGGCGACATCGGCCTGCTCGAGCTGGTAGCCGCTCACGCGGAAAGCCCTGGTGTCGTTCGCGGTGTATTTGACAACCCCGAAAGCCGGTGCCGTTGACGCAGGCGCCACGCCGGTCATCGACACACGATAGCGCCCGCCGCCAAGGTCCTGCACGACATACTTGAGAGGATTGGTCGCGCCAGTGAACAGCACCAAACCAAACGAGTTCGCCGCAGTGGCAACGCTCGCATTGCTGAAAGACGGCGGCAATCCGTCTTCCATCTCCACGATCACGGACAGCGTGTACGCGACGCCGGCGATCGGCGTGAACGACTTGTAGGCATAGGTGCTGACCGTGTCGGACGCAAGCCTGATCGCGCCTGAGAATCCGGTCATTGTGGTCGCCGTGGCGGCGCCGCCTCTGTACGGCGCGTCGCTGAGGCCATTGGCGAACTCGCTCTGCGTGAGCAGGTTGGTGCCCGCTTGCTGCGGGTTGGTTGCCAGTGTGATTGCCGCGGCCAGGGCGGTGGCAGTGGCGGCAGTGGCCACGGGCACGGTCGCAGCGTAGGCGATCCGCTCGACCACGTTGCCGTTGCCGTCGTAGATCGTGCGCCTGACCGCACCTACGCCGTCGATGGTGTAGGTGGCGCGGTTGAGCTGGTCGTAGACCGAGCGCAGGCGCAGGTCGCGCGCGGCATCCGCAGTGGGCGCAGGCACCGTGCCCACGGTCCAGCTGGCCAGGGCGATGCGATTGGCATACGCCATGCGCTCGATCACGTTGCCATTGGCGTCGTAGGTGTACTTGACCACCTCGCCGAGGCCGTTGACGGTGGCCACCTGTCGGCCGTCCTTGTCGAGCACACGGTGCTCGACGCTATCGCGCGCAGCGTTGACAACCACCTTGGCATCAAGCTGCGCAATGGTCGGTGCCGCCGGCAAGCCGGTCATGTCAACGGCGGTTGCGTATCCGATGGTCTGTACGACGCGGCCTTCGGCATCGTAGCGGGTGCGCTGCAGGTTGCCGGCCGGATCGAGCGTGTACGCAAGCCGGTTCTCGGCGTCGTAGGCGTAGCGGGTAACCTGGCCGTTTCCGTCGGTGCTGCTGGTGAGGTTACCGTCCTTGTCGTAGGCGTAGCTGCGGGTGATGTTCAGCCCAGACGGATCGATGCGCTCCTGAGTACGCCGGCCCAGCTTGTCGTAGATGTACTGGGTGGTGGCGCCATTCGGGTTGACGACCGTGAGAGCGTTGCCGACACCGTCGTAGGTGTAGCGCGTGACAAGATTCAGGCCCGTGGGATCGATGGCCTGGCTGGTCACCTGTCCTTTGAGGTCATAGACGATGAGCGTGAGCGTTCCGTTGGGATCGGTGACTTCGATCTGCTGGCCCTTGGCGTCGTACTTGTAGGTGGTGATCAGGGCGAGGCCAGTGGGGTCGACCGTGCGCGTGAGCAGCCTGTTGGCTGCGTCATAGGCGAGCGTCACGATGTTGCCGTTCGCGTCCTTCGTTTGCGACAGACGGCCCGACCGGTCATAGGTGTTGGTGGCAGTCGTCAGCGCCGTGGCGGTGCTCAGCAGGTTGCCGTTCTTGTCATAGCTGTAGCTTGTCGTGTTGCCGTTGCCATCGACCACGCTTTGCTTCTGGCCGAGGCGTGTGTACACCGTGGTAACGCTGATGTTCTCGGGTGTCTTGATCACGACGCGGCGCAGCGTCTTGTCGTAGGTGTAGGTCGTAACCCGCCCGAGCGCGTCGGTCTGGGTCATGACGCGATCGAAAGCGTCGTAACTGGTGGAACGGACGGCCGAGAGCGCATCGGTCGTCGTGACAATGCGACCCAACCGGTCGAAGCTTTGCTGGCGAACGTTGCCGTTCGCGTCGGTGCTGCGCGTGAGTCGTCCGAACGCGTCGTAGATGGCACTCGTGACGGCGTTGATGCCCGACGCGTCTTGCACCGTGCCGGTTACGAGGCCGCGGCGGTCCACCGACATTGACTGAACCAGTTGCGTCCCATTACCGAGCGCCTGCGTGCGACCGGTCAGGTCGCCGAAGGCGTTGTAGCTGGACTGGGTGAGGTTGCCAAGTTCGTCGGTGCTGCCGTTGAGCTTTCCGGTCACCGCATACGTGAAGCTCTGTTTGCTGTCGAGCCCGACATTCTTGATTCCGTCGATGGCGGTCGTCAGCTCAGCGTTAACCAGCCCGCCGGCCAGGCCGGCCACGCTGCCAAGACGAGTGCCGTAGCGGATGGTCGCGCTGAGCTGGCCCAGGGTGTCGTACTGCTGCTCGGTCACTTCGCCGAGCGCGTTGACGCTGTGGGTGAGGCGGCTGTTCAGGTCGTAGAAGAACAGCGTTTTGTTGCCGTACGCGTCTGTGGTGCCGAGGCGCCGGCCCGCCGCGTCATACGCATGCGTGAGCCCATACTGCGACCAGATGGCATCGATCTGTGCCTGGGTCTGGCCGGCTACGAGGAGTGCGCCGCCTTCGGCGGTGAGTTCGCCGGTGAGGCGCCCCTGGATGTCGTAGCGCGCGTTGATCGTCTGGATTTCGGTCGTGCCGAAGGCATTGGTGGTCTTTACCAGGTTGCCAGCGCTGTCGTATTCGTACCGGGAGACAGTTCCTTCATAGTTGGTGCGCTGGGTGACGCGGTTGAGTTTGTCGTAGACAAGCGTTGTCGTACGAAACCCGGCGCTGGAAGATGGACGCAAAGCCGCCACAGTGGTTGCCGTCGTCATCTGCGAGAGCAGGGTGGCATCGACTCGAACGACATAGCGCGTGGAGGTCGTGACGTTGCCATTGGCGTCGTACACGCTCTCGGTCATGAAGCCTTCGGCGTCAATCTGCGCCAGGACTCGACCTTGGGCGTCGTAGAGCCAGCGCGACGTCTGGTCCTGCGCATCGCCTGTCGGAATCAATTGCGCGAGCGTGCCGCTGTCGCGCATCGCGGCGATCGTGGGCGTCGCGTAGGAAATCTGGGTAACGAGGCGGCCTTCGGCGTCGTAACGCGACTCCGTCAGATAGCCTTCGGCGTCCAGGGTGCCCAGCAGCAATCCGTCGTTGTCGTAGAAACGGCGCGTGACCCGGTCGTTGGCGGCATCTGCCGTTGGGGTCGTTGCGGCGAGAGTTGGCGCCGCGCCGAAGGAGTTCGTGGCGATGACTGCCCAGTATTGCTTGGTGCCTACGAGTCGCGACGCACCGTCATAGCGCAGGTCGGTGACCGCGCCCGCCGCGTCGATCGTTCGGACGAGCCGTCCGGCGCCGTCGTAGATGCGCCAGGACTTCTGGTCGAACGGGCTGTTGGCAGGCCGGATGGCACCCAACCGGTTGACGGGCGCGCTGTTCGGGTCAGAGAGGTATGCCGTGACCGCTGGCGCGTTGGCCGGAGTGGCATAGACGATCTTGTGGGTGAGCTGGTTGTTCTTGTCGTAGACATACTCGGTCACCCGGTTGTTGCCGTCGATCTCGGCAACCAGTCGTCCCGCCTCATCATAGAGGCGTCCCGTGCGCGCTCCCGTCGGGTCGACCTGCTGGTAGAGACGCCCGTTCTTGTCGTAGTAATTGGTGGTGGTGCCGAGGTTCGCGTTCAGTGCGGAGCTCTGCGTCACGCTGACCATGCGGCCGTTCTTGTCGTAGGCGCTGGTCGTGACAAGCCCGTTGGCCAGTGTGACGACGGTCTTGTTGTTCGCGTCGTCGTAGCTGGTGAGCGTTGTCTGGTTCAGCGCGTCCAGTGTCGAGAGCTGCCGGCCCATGCCGTCATAGGTGTACTGGGTTGTCCCGGTCGTGGCACTGATGGTACTGAGCAGCAACCCGGCTCGGTCATAGACGTACTGGGTGACCGACTGGCTGCCATCGGCAATGCCGTTGCCGCTGGCATCGACCCGGCTGAAGACGGTGTTTTTCTGGACCTGGCCCCGGGCGTCGTAGACCGTGTCGGTCCGGCTGGCCTGGGTGCGGTCCTGCGCTGCGCCCCATGTGACCAGCTCGGCCTCGCTCGGCGTGGCGGTGGCGCCAAGCGCCGAGACATCGTACTTGCCGGCGGCGTATTGGAGCGTGGACGTGCGTTGGCCGTAGCTGTCGTAGCGGTACTCGGTGACACGGCCCTCCGAACTGAGCACGAATCTCAGCTGGTTCTTGCCCGTGTTGTCGTAGACATAGCGCGTCGTGACCGGCAGGCTCGGCTGCGCAGCGCCGGCACCATCCGGATCCGGAGCAAGGTAGACCGTCTCGGTGAGCAGTTGGTTGCGTGCGTCGTAGGTGCGGGTGATCGTGTTGCCCGCGGCGTCGCGCTGCAGTGTCTGATTGCCATAAGCGTCGTACTGCATCGTCACCGCGAAGCCTTGCGGGTCCGTGACGAGAGTGACGTTGCCGCTGGCGTCGTAGTTGAACAGCGTGAGCTGCGATACGCCGCCCACCGGCGGAGCCTGGATCTGGGTCAGTTGTCCGGCGGTGTCGTAGCTGTAGACGCTGACGAGGCCCAGCGGGTCGGTGACCGTCGTACTGCGGGTCGTGGTGTTGTACGTATAGCTGGTGGTCTGGCCCAACCCGTCCTTGACGGTCGCAACGCGGTAGTCGGGTCCGACCAGCACGTACGTGAAGGCCAGGCTCGTGCCATCTTTTTGCGTGACCGAGGCAACGCGTTTGCTCGTGTCATCGTACGTATAGGTGGTGACGTATGTCTGGCCGTCGGCAATGCTGTTGTCTTCGGGGCTGAGGTCGACCGTTACTGTCGACAGCCGATTGGCGCCATCGTACGCATAGCGCACGCGCGTCAGCGCGGCACCGCCGTTGGCGGGGCTGGCAACGGTCCGGATCTGCGTCAGGTTTGTGCCGGTGTAGTCGAAGTAGGTCGTCTCGCCGTTGGCGTCGACCATGCTTTGCAGCGTACCGTTGGTGTTGTAGGCGTAGGTCAGCGTGTTGCCGGCGGGGTCGCTGGCCAGCAGAAGTCGGCCCTGGCCGGTGGACTCGTAGCGCTCCAGCAAGCCCGTGCTGCCGTCGGTCCAAATGAACTGCAGCGCTGCGGAATCGTAGGCGATGGTGTCGAACGCGCCAGCACCGGCCGGGCTGACGTAGAGGCCGCGTGCCACGTCCCACGTGTAGGTGGCGCTGGCGCCATCGCGATCGGTGCGCGTCAGGGTACTGCCAGCCGTTGCGACCGTCCCCGTAAGCTGGATGCGCTGGCCATAAGCGCCCACGATCCAGTTGTCCGCGTTGTCGTCGTTGAGCAGGCCCTGGCTGTTGTAGGTCCGCACGGCATGGATGTCCAGGCCTCGCCCGACAAGCTTGTCGTCGAAGTCCTGCAGCACCAGATTGCCGTTGGCAATGTTGACGAAGGCCTGTTCGCCGTTTCGGCCCTGGCTGGCAGTTCCCTGGGTGCCTCGCTGTCCGAGGGTGGCCAAGGAGGCCAAACTCAATCCAAGACTGTTGCCGCTGACGATCGCTACCATTTTTTGTGCCCGTCTGTCTAAATATGTAGAAGCGAACCGCACACGCTCGGCCTGCTCGAGTCGGCGTTTTCACGCAGCCGACTCGGACTCCGGGGTTGTTCCCCAGAAGGCCGCCAACTCTCCTCCTGGTGGTTGGCGCACGGTTCTTGGGCAATACATCCAGGGATTTGGAATTTTGTTTAGTGGTCGGACGCTCTTTTTCTTCTTGACCCCGAGCGGCTAAACAAATCTTTTCTGGGCTGGATATATTGGTCGAATGGTCGTCATGGCCGACATGGACCGGATCTCTTGTGTCTTACATCGCTCTCACCCTGAACCACTTTCGGGCTCTTCAAGAATGGGCTCTCCAGCATCAGGCAGAGGTACGCCTGGATGTGCCGACCTTCCGCGTGGAAGTCCGGCGCGGGGCAGCGCGTTTCAATCTTCATCCTCGGTTTCTGAACACGACGGAAATGGGTCTGAGCTATTCGTCTGCGCTCACTCAGAGCGCCACGGGTTTCATCGGCTGGCTCCCATATCGTCCGATCCGATGGCAGCTTTCGAGCGACAAGCTGGACTTCAAGGACTTCGTGCGGCGCTGCGGCATGCGTGCTCCGCAAATTTGGACCGCAGACGGTGCAATCGATCAGGACTATGTGCTGAAGCTCCCGTCGGGCTCGTTTGGGCAGGCGGTGTTTGGCCCTTATCACAAGGGCTTTGATGCGAGATCACTTCCCGAACACCAGAATCGCGTGAAGGACAGGATCTTCGCGGAGCAATTCGTCACCGGTCGCAACGTGAAGGTCTGGTTTTGGGGTGGGGTGCCGTTTCACGCGCACATTGATCCGTATCCAGTGATCCGAGGCGACGGCGTCTCGAGGATTCAGGAGTTGATTGCTCGAAAGCTGGGGCGCCCCGATGGATGTGTCCCGGAGAACGCCGACAAGCCATGGCTCATATCTTCGTTGGCCTATCAAGGTTGGAGCCTGTCGGACATGCTGCCCGCAGATCAGGAGGCCTGGATCGAGTATCGCTATGGCCGAAGATATGCGAGTTCTCCCGCTCAAGCCCAATCGGACAGCATGCTGTCGGAGCTCTCTCGATCAGCCGCACAGCAGGTCAAGGCCATGGGAGCCTTGCTGCACGAGGAGTTGATGAAGGAGTTCCATGTTCCTGTGCTATTCGCGCTGGATGGGGTCCTGGACTCGAGCGACCAGATCTGGTGGCTCGAAGCGAATTCGAACCCTATCCTGCCTCCCTCGGGATATCCGGTGGTCTTAGGGACGCTGTTTGACATGGACGATCCCAAGGTGATGGACGTTCGTCAGGAACTGCCCCAAGCAGTCGCTACAGACATATAGACCGATGACGGTACCGGAACAGGGGACCTCGAGTCCGCCGCAGCTACCCCTCGCGGTAGGAAAATGGACCTACCAACGGAACGGTGGGGTGCTTTGCAGTCTCCCATTGAGAAGACTGCGTGTTTCGGCACCCACGGACTTTCTTCGAGCTGTAGAGCGTACTTGCGACGGGAAATCGCCCTGGAGCAAGGTCCGTGACGGACTGAGCGCAAGGTGGCCTGTGCGGGACGTGGACGCGTGCCTTTCAACTCTCGTCGAACAAGGCTTGCTGGTGGAGGCGGGGCATGCGCTGGCGCTCCAGGCGCAGATTGGCTGGACCCCGCAGCCGCTTGGCGCGCCGCTCAATAGCGTCGAGGACCTTCGCGTGTTGAGCGAGACGGCTCGCCTCCGGTTGAAGGTCTCCACTCCCGAAGCGGAAAAATTGCGGCCGCATGGAACGCCGATGCTCGATGCGCTTCTTGACCGAGGCAGCGCGAGAACATTCGAGGATCAGGCGCTGTCCCTGCAGTCGACGGTCAATATTCTGTGGTCGATCTATGGGGTACTGCGCGAAGGGGCCGAGCATGTGCACCGAACGGTGCCCTCAGGAGGCGCCCTGTATGGTCTGCGATGGTTCATGGCTTTGCTGCGCCCCATGGACGGCTACGCCGCCGGCTTGTACGAAGTCAGGTACCACGCGACCGAACACGAAGGCGGTGAGCTTTCGTTGCATCCGCAACAGGGGGCGGTTGACGATGCCTGGTGCACGCTTCTGGTGGCCTCCGTCCTGAGCTTCGCACATGCCGTGATCTATCCGGTTGCCGATCTGCGCTTCATCAGCAAAAAGTATGGGAATCGGGCGTTGACCCTTGCGCTCATGGAGGCGGGGCATGCACTGCAAAATGGGGCGCTGGCAGCGCGCCACGAGGGGGCTGCAACCATCGTACGCGCAGACACTGTAGAGATGGAGGTGCTGTCTCTCCTGGCATTGGATCCGTCGTTCTATCCCTTGCCCGCGCTGGTGCTGGGTGCGAAGCCGACGCAGGCGCAGGAGGTTCAGGCGCAATTGGCGCATCGAATGGTTCCGGTCTGCTCGGTGCCGCAGCATTCTCAGATGCTGCACCTGGCTTCGCGAATGGCGGTGGCGGGGCCGATTCAGGTCGGGAGCCGGGTCGCGCAATCGATGTGGGCGGGAGGGCGTTCGGAGAGCGCCCGCGTCGCCGTGATCAAGGCGGAAGCAGAGGCATGGGAGCGGATCGGATGGTCGACCCCACCGGCATCGTTGCCGCGGGCGAGATTCGATGAACTTGCCAGTGCTGTCGACCCGCGTTGCCTGGTTGGCTATTCGCCGGAACAGTACGCGCGCGACGCCTTCCCATACGCTCCTTTTTCTTCCCGCAGACGCTATCCTTGGACTAAGGGTGTTCGCGCCGAAGACGGCGCAGAAGTTCTCGTCATGGCGCAGTGCGTTTATGCATTGAGTTCGCTGGATGCCGCCGATGTGCGGTTGCCATATACCAACGCGAGCACTTCTGGCGTTGCCGCTTACACAGACATGCAAGAAGCCCGATATCGGGCGCTCGTCGAACTCGTGGAACGAGATGCTTTCTCACGCACGTGGCTGGCGCGCGCTGCACCTGATCTGATCGAGGAGTCGGCTCTCCCTGCGGGGCTTCGGCAACGGTTGCGCCAATTGCGGCAGGCCGGGTACACGGTGTCTCTTCATGCCTTGGAGTCAAAGTACCTGCCGGTTGCAGGCGTTTTTGTGCAGCACCAGGATGCGGTATTCACCGCGCTGACCACCGGGGCAGGGTTCGAACTCGAGGAGGCGCTGGCGTCGGCCCTCTCTGAAGCGGAAAGTCGTGTGCAGCAGCAGCACGGACAGACACATCCAGTTGTTCATATGAAGCCAAAAGAAATTCGGCTGGCCAAGCATCACGGCGACTATTTTCAAACGCGGCGCGGTTCACGGAAGGCTGACTGGTTTTCCACCGGTGCGAGGCAGACTCTGAGAGGAGCGGCAAGCCGTTTTCCTGCATCCGGGCGAGCATTGCTCGACGGTTTCGTGAATCGGGGACAGCAGGTCTATTTCTGCGACTTGACGCCGCCCGGAGCTTCGATAAATCAGGGGCGTACGCCGCTGTATGTGGCAAGAGCATTTGCGCCTGGCCTGATCCCTCTCTGGTTTGGCTATGGCACCGAGCCGCTGGGATCGTGGGGCGCTAACGCAACCGGCAAAGCGTCCCCCGAAGTTGGCAGCCTGGAACTCATCCATCCTTGCACCTAATCCAATGGGGAGATCGCCATCGAACGTTCTGCCTAAGTGTCGAAGCCCAAGTAATTTTGTTTGATAGAAGGAGTTCATATGAAGAATGGTCAAAGCAAGCAGGCATCCAGCCGTCGTTCCAACGCAGGAATTACGCTGAACTGCAACGTGGTGGTGGAGCCTTCCAGCATCGATTTCCTCAACGAGGGAGCGGTTTTCGTAGCGGGTTCGCAACAAGATTGCGGTTGCGGCATCTCGCCCATGCCTGAACTCAGAAAAGGGCATCGCCGCGGCCCGACGGGAAACAAGCGCTGATGCCTGGCCGGTGACGGAGCACTTCGGATGTTCATCCTTCATTGCACTGATACAGCGGGGGTGCCCGTCAGCCTGCGGTATGCACCGCATTCCAGTGCGTTGACAAACCTTGACGGCACGCCGGTTCTCGCAAATCGGCAAGTCGCGGAGCAACGCGCCTGGGAAGACGCCGTGCGCATCAACCCGGAGCAGCCAGGCCTCAAAGTCGCCAATCCGTCTGTACTCAAGATACAGCTCGGTCTTGGCTGCAACTACACCTGCTCGTACTGCAATCAGGCAAGTCAGGTCGAGTCCATGGCGATGACGAAGACCGCGGATGCGCTGGCTTTTCTGCATGATCTCGAAAAGTGGCTTGAAGGTGTTCCTTCCCGGATCGAATTGTGGGGAGGAGAGCCGCTCCTGTATTTCCGGAAGCTTCAGGTCCTGGTTCCTGAGCTTGATCGCAAGTTTCCTGATGCAGAGATCTCGATGGTGACCAATGGAAGCCTCTTGACGCAGGAAATTCTGGACTTCATCGCCTTCTACGACATTCAAATAACCGTGTCTCATGATGGGCCAGGCCAGTACCTGCGCGGCGAGGACCCCTTCGAAAATCCTGCACGGGCCGCTTTCCTGACGGCACTTTGGAAGGAGCGCAAGGCAAAGGGGCGCATGATATTCAGTTCCGTCTTGACCCCCGGAAACAGCGATCCAGCAGCGATCAGGCAATGGTTCGTCAATCGACTGGCCGATGATTCGGTGATCACCTCCCTGGAGGGTATTGTTGCGACTCATGATGACAACGCACTGGCGGGGCCGGGGGTCTGGAGCCCCGCGCAGTATCAGGAGATGAGGGCATCGGTCGCAAGATCCTTCGAGACGGGGGAGGCTCTCAGGATTCCCGCCTTAGCGGAAAAGGCAAAAAGTTTCTTCCAGGCTGTGATGCTGGGTATGCCGTCCACTTCCATGGGGCAAAAATGTGGAATGGATCGCAGTGACCATGTCGCCGTTGATCTGCATTCGAATGTGCTGACATGCCAGAACACCGGGGCGAACGCCGAGCATGGCCTGGGTTCCGCATTGGAGATGGATGCCATTCGCATGACGACTTCCACGCATTGGGCCTACCGCGAATGCTGCAATCATTGCCCGGTTCTTCAGTTGTGCGGAGGCTCCTGCATGTATCTCGAAGGGGAGCAGTTCGCCCAGTCGTGCGAGAACGAATACCAGTTCGGCATGGGGGTACTCGACGGTACGCTGCGCCGGGCTTTAGGATTGAAACTGGAAAGCATCGAAGGTGATATTCGCCGCCCGATCCGCCGAAAGACGATCCCGATCATTGCCCGTCAGTAGCTTCGACGCACGGTGGCGCAGCGCTGTGCAGCGAAACAAGAAGTCCGGCAACCATGAGGGTTCCGGCGCATCGTTCAGTAGGCCCCGGCCCACCATCCATCACAAAAAGCCAATCTGCGGCAGGTTGGCTTTTTTTTGCCCGGACGCACGGCTATAGTCAGCGGGCGCTGTCACGCCATCACCGTTCTGCCTTCTCGCAAAGGACGCGGCTGGCCACCTAGATCCGCCCAAAAAGGACGCCGTGCCCGATTCACTGACCTCGACGCTCACGCGCTACTACGATGCGGTGCCCTATGAATCGCACCCGTTCCCGCAAACGGCCGTCGAGCATCTGGAGGCCATTGCGTTCTTGTTCGGTCTCCAAGCACCGGCACCGGCCCGGGCGAGGGTGCTGGAGCTTGGTTGCGCGGCTGGAGGCAACCTGATTCCATTCGCCGCCCGCCACCCGGAGGCCAGCGCCCTGGGCATCGATTTGTCGAAGGTGCAGGTGGAGCAGGGCGCCGGAGCCATCGCCCGCGCGGCGCTGCCCAACGTGGAACTGCGGGTGTTCGACCTTGCGGAGGTCGATGCATCGTTCGGGCAGTTCGACTACATCGTCTGCCATGGGGTCTACAGCTGGGTGCCGGGCCCGGTGCAGGATGCGATCCTCCGCATCTGTTCCGAGAACCTTGCGCCGGACGGCGTTGCCTATGTCAGCTACAACGTGTACCCGGGCTGGAAGGCGAGGGAGATCGTGCGCGACGCGATGATCCTGCGGGGCGGTCCGCGCGACACGCCGGAAGAACAGCTGTCGTATGCGCGCGGCATGCTCGAATTTCTGGAGCAGTCGGCCCGGTCCGACAGCGTTCTCAAGAAAACGCTCGAGGAAACGATGCCTATCGTGCGTGGTGCCAGCAGCTACTACCTGCTGCACGAATTCCTCGAGCCCTGCAACGCACCTTGCTATTTCAAGGAGTTTGCGGCGCGCGCCGAGGCGAAGGGCCTCGCCTACCTGGCCGATGCGGAGCCCTCGACGATGTTCGTGCAGAACTATGGCGACAAGGTTCGCGAACCGCTGCTGCGCGAGTGCGGCGGCAGCCAGGTCCTGATGGAGCAGTATCTCGACTTTCTGGTCAACCGCACCTTTCGGCAGACGCTGCTGGTGAAGCAGCATCGTGGCGGCGACATCCGCTACCGGCTCGATCATGCCCGCATCCGCGGTCTTGAATTCGCCGGCATGTTCACGGCGGCGGACGGCGGCGCGTTGACGCTCGATGCACGCGAGCAGCCGTGCAAGGCGCTGCGCAATCTCACGGTGACGCTGCGCCTGCCGGTGCACAAGGCCTTGGCACAGGTGCTCGATTCCCGCTATCCGGCCAGCACGTCGTTCGAGGCGCTGGTCGCGGCGGTGCTGGCTGTCACGGGTGAACCGCGCACTTCGGTCGAGCCGCTCGTGCTGTCGATGCTCGAGGAGCTGCTCATCCTCGGCGCCGTGCGTATGCGGCGCGCGCCGGTGCAGGTCGCCGCCGAGATATCGGCGTGGCCGCGTGCCCTGCCGTCGGTGCGAACGGCATCCGGCCTCGCGTTGTCGGCCGGAAATTCGGCGAGCGTCTGCAACCAATGGCACGATTCCGTGGGACTCACCGCGCTCGAGCGTTGCCTGTTGCCGCTGCTCGATGGCGCGCATTCGCACGAGATGCTGGCGGACCACCTGGTGGACGAGGTGCGTGCCGATCGCCTGCGCTTCGTCCACGACGACAAGCCGCTCGCCGAAACCTCAGCCTTGAAGGAATTCGCGCTGAAACAAGTGGCGATTGGCTTGAACGACTTGCGGCGCAGGGCGCTGCTGGTTGCGTGACACTATCCATCGCCTCCCACCATCCAACTCAACGAGGGACTTTCTCCATGCAGCAACTCCACTGGACTCCAACATTGCGCGCCGCGGTAGCGGCCGCACTCGTACTGGCGGGCGCAAGCGCTTCCAACGCCGCCTCGCAGGCACCTGTCGCGGCCGAGCACGGCATGGTCGTGAGCGCGCAGCACCTGGCCACCAAGGTCGGTGTCGACGTGCTCAAGCGCGGCGGCAACGCGGTCGATGCGGCGGTGGCCGTGGGCTATGCGCTGGCAGTGGTGTACCCGGCGGCGGGCAACCTCGGCGGCGGCGGCTTCATGACCGTGCAACTGGCCGACGGCCGCAAGACTTTTCTCGACTTCCGCGAGAAGGCACCCCTGGCCGCGACGGCCAACATGTACCTCGACAAGGACGGCAACGTCATCAAGGGCCTGAGCACCAACGGCCACCTGGCCGTGGGCGTGCCCGGCTCCGTGTCGGGCATGGAATACGCGCGCGAGAAGTACGGCACCATGAAGCGCGCCGACCTCATCGCCCCCTCGATCCAGCTGGCCGAGAAGGGCTTTGCGCTGGAGCAGGGCGACATCGACATGCTGCGCACCGCCACCAACGATTTCAAGAAGGACTCGGTCTCCGGCGCCATCTTCCTGAACAAGGGCGAGCCCTTCGCGGTCGGCCAGAAGCTGGTGCAGAAAGACCTTGCCAAGACGCTGCGCGCCGTCAGCGCCAAGGGTGTCGACGGCTTCTACAAGGGCTGGGTCGGGCAGGCCATCGTGGCGTCCAGCCAGGCCGGCAAGGGCATCATCACCCAGGCCGACCTCGACCAATACAAGACGCGCGAAATGGCGCCGGTCGAATGCGACTACCGCGGCTATCGCGTGGTGTCGGCGCCGCCGCCGAGTTCGGGCGGCGTGATCATCTGCGAGATGCTCAACATCCTCGAAGGCTATCCGCTCAAGGACCTGGGCTTCCGCTCGGCCGAGTCCGTGCATTACCAGATCGAGGCCATGCGCCACGCTTACGTCGACCGCAACAGCTACCTGGGCGACCCGGACTTCGTGAAGAACCCGCTCGACCGCCTCCTCGACAAGGGCTATGCCGAGAAGATCCGCGCCGTCATCGACCCCAAGAAGGCCGGTGTCTCCAAGGACATCAAGCCCGGCGTCGCGCCGCACGAAGGCAGCAACACCACCCACTACTCGATCACCGACCAGCAGGGCAATGCTGTCTCGGTCACTTACACGCTCAACGACTGGTTCGGCGCCAAGGTCACGGCCGACAAGACCGGCGTGCTGCTGAACAACGAGATGGACGACTTCACCGCCAAGATCGGCGTGCCCAACATGTACGGCCTGGTGCAGGGCGAGGCCAACGCCATCGCCCCGGGCAAGCGCCCGCTGAGCTCGATGAGCCCGACCATCGTCTCGAAGGACGGCAAGCCGGTGTTCGTGGTTGGTACGCCCGGCGGCAGCCGCATCATCACAGCCGTGCTGCACACCATCCTGAACGTGGTCGACTACGGCATGAACGTGCAGGAAGCCGTCGATGCGCCGCGCTTCCACCAGCAATGGCTGCCCGATGTCACCAACGTCGAGACCTTTGCGCTGAGCCCCGACACCCGCAAGATCCTGACCGACATGGGCCACAACCTGGGCGTGCCGCAGCCGGCCAACCACCTTGCGGCGATCATCGTCGGCGCGCCATCGCTGGGCGGCAAGCCCGTCGGCGCCAACCGTTTCTACGGCGCGAACGACCCTCGCCGCAACACCGGACTGGCCGCCGGGTACTGATCCGGCAAACTCGGGCGGTCGTGCCACTTTGGCGCGGCCGCCTTTTTCATTTCCATGCATCTGCAAGACATTCTTTATTCCCAGGGC
Source organism: Variovorax palleresanus (assembly GCF_051144945.1). Lineage (NCBI taxonomy): Bacteria > Pseudomonadati > Pseudomonadota > Betaproteobacteria > Burkholderiales > Comamonadaceae > Variovorax > Variovorax palleresanus. Next base: position 4,335,330 of record NZ_JBJNVP010000002.1, read on the forward strand.
TTCGGCACGCGGCGCGTGTGCGCGGGGCTGATCCAGCAGGGCCTCGTGACGATCGCGGGCAAGGTCGTGAACGACCCGTTCGCCGACCTCGATCCCGAAGGCCTCCTTTTCACGGTCCAGGGCACCGAGTGGGCGTACCACGAAAAGGCCTACCTGATGCTCCACAAGCCGGCGGGTACCGAGTGCTCGCAAAAGCCCTCGACCTACCCGAGCATCTACACGCTGCTGCCGTCCCCGCTGCGGCTGCGGCCCAACAAGGGCGCGGTGCAGGGCGTGCAGGCCATCGGCCGGCTCGACCAGGACACGACCGGGCTGCTGTTGCTGACCGACGACGGCCAGTTCATCCACCGGATGGGCTCCCCCAAGCACCACGTGCCCAAGGTGTACGAGGTCACGGCCAAGCATCCGGTGGACGAAGCGGAGATTGCCAAGCTGCTGGCCGGCGTGGTGCTCGACGACGATCCGAAGCCCGTGCGCGCGGCCGCCTGCGAATCGGACAGCCCGCTGCACTTGCGGCTGACCCTCACCGAGGGCAAATACCACCAGGTCAAGCGCATGCTGGCCGCGGTTGGCAACCGGGTCGAGGGCTTGCACCGCTCGCGCATCGGCCAGCTGGCGCTGCCCGCAGAGCTTGCGCCCGGCCAATGGCGCTGGCTCGACGCCGGACAAGTTGCTGCGCTCCGTGAAAAAACACCGGGATAAGGGCACCGCGAACGGGGGCGGTCAGCCAGCCGTCGGGTCCGGACGTTGATAATCGACAGCACTCTTCCGGAACTTCTCCCTTGCGATTCCTTGCCCGACCGAATGGCCGCTTGCCGGCCTTCCTGCTTTCCTGCCTGACGGTCTGGGTGGCACAAGCCGCCACTGCTGCACCGCCCGAAGCCCCGCCGATCTTCGTGCTCAATTCGCTGGATGCCAGCGTCAGCGTGATCAACCCGGCCGACTGGACCGAAAAGCAGCGCATCGCCACCGGCAAGGAGCCGCACCACATCTACATGACGCCGGACGAAAAGTCGGTCATCGTGGCCAATTCGGCGGGCGATTCACTGACTTTTCTCAACCCCAAAACCGCCGAAGTGCAGCGCGTGGTCTACGGCATCATCGATCCGTACCAGCTGCAGTTCTCGCGCGACATGAAGTGGTTCGTCACCGCCGGAAACCGGCTCAACCACGTCGACGTCTACCGCTGGGACGGCAAGGACCTGAAGCTCGCCAAGCGCATTGCCACCGGCAAGACGCCCAGCCACATCTGGATCGACGCCACCAGCACCATTGCCTACGTGACCATGCAGGACAGCGACGAACTCATCGCCGTCGACCTGCCCACGCAGACCATCCGCTGGCGCATGGCCACCGGCCCCATGCCGGCCGACATTTTTGGCACGCACGGCGACAAGACCCTGCTGGTGGGCCTGACCGGCAGCGACGGGGTGCAGGTGTTCGACGTGGCGGGCGCCGAGCCCAAGCTCGTCGGCAAGATCCCGACCGGCAAGGGCGCGCACGCCTTCCGTTCGGCCGGCGACGGCAAGAGCGTCTTCGTGAGCAACCGGGTGGCCAACACCATCAGCCGGATCGACCTGGCGACGCTCAAGGTCAGCGCAACATACCCCGTGCCGGGCGGCCCCGACTGCATGGACGTTTCCGCCGACGGCAAGACCTTGTACGTTACTTCGCGCTGGGCCAAGAAGCTCAGCGTGGTCGACCTGGCAAGCCAGAAGGTCGTGCGCCAGATCAATGTCGGCCGGTCGCCGCACGGCGTCTGGACCCTGGAACATGCAAAAAGAATCTGAGCGGGTCCCGGTGGCAATCCGGCAGATCCGGCTTCGCAGCGTTTCCGGGGCCGTTTTTGCCATCGCCTGCGCCGCGATGCCGGCCGCGTGGGCGCAAGGCGCTTCCTGCGAAAAGCCGGTCTACCTGACCTTCGACACCGGCCACATGGGCGTCGCTCCGCTGGTGGCCGACGTGCTCAAGCGCCAGAACATACGCGTCACCTTCTTTGCCGCCGCCGAACGCACCCAGACCGACGGCGACAGCCTCGACAGCCACTGGGCCCCATGGTGGAAGGCGAGGGCGGCCGAAGGCCACGAATTCGCCTCCCACACCTACGACCATGCGTACTGGCGCGGCGACCTCAAAGGGGTGGAGCCGAGCTTTCGCATCAAGCCCTCGGCGGGCGCGTTCGCTGGGCGTGAGTTCACCTGGACCGCGGCCGAGTACTGCGCCAACATCGGCAAGGCCTCCGAGCGGCTGGCCCTCATCACCGGCAAGAAGCCGCTGCCGCTGTACCGCGCGCCGGGCGGCAAGACCTCGACCCGGCTGCTCGCCGCAGCCAAGGCCTGCGGCTTCGAACACGTGGGCTGGTCGCCCGCCGGGTTCCTGGGCGACGAGTTGCCGAGCGAGAAATTCAGCAACGAAAAGCTCCTGGCGCAGGCGCTGGAGACCATCCGCCCCGGCGACATCCTGCTCGCGCACCTGGGCATCTGGTCGCGCAAGGACCCGTGGGCGCCGGCCAACCTCGAGCCGCTGATCGTCGGGCTCAAGGCCAAGGGTTTCTGCTTCGAAACCCTGCGCCAGCACCCCGATTACCGCGCCTGGATCGCGTCCCACCCCTGAGGCCCCTGCCGTGATCGATTGGTTGACGGACGCCTTTTCCGCGCTGCAGGGCTGGTTTTTCGAGACGGTGATCCAGCCCCTGGTCTATGCCGTCGGCCTCGGCGGCTGGACCGAAGATGCCTTCGACGCCACCGGCTGGCTGCTGGTCGGCCTGATCCAGGTCCTGGTGCTGCTCGCGGTCATCGGTCCGCTGCAGCGCTGGCGGGCCGCCGAGCCGGTCACCGACCGCCGCGCCATTCGCATCGACGTTCTCTACACGCTGATCCATCGCCTCGGCGTGTTCCGCCTGGCCATGTTCTTCACGCTCGAGCCGCTCTTCGACGAAGCCATCGGGAGCCTGCGCACCGCGGGCTGGGGCACCTTCCACCTCGACGAGGCCTGGCCCGGCGTCACCGACGTGCCGTGGGTCGCGTTTGCAATCTACCTCGTGGTGCTCGATTTTGTCGGCTACTGGATCCATCGCGGCCAGCACCAGTTCAACTGGTGGTGGGGCCTGCATTCGCTGCACCATTCGCAGCGCCAGATGACCATGTGGAGCGACGACCGCAACCATCTGCTCGACGACATCGTGCACGACACCCTGATCGTCATCGTGGCGCAGCTGATCGGCGTCGCGCCCGGCCAGTTCATTGCCTTCGTGGCCTTCACGCAGCTCAGCGAAAGCCTGCAGCATGCCAACCTGAAGCTCGGTTTCGGCGCCATTGGCGAGCGGCTGTGGATCAGCCCGCGCTTTCACAGGCTGCACCACAGCATCGGCCTGGGCCATGAATCGCGTGGCGCCCACACGCTGGGCGGGCACAACTTCGGCGTGCTGCTGCCCTGGTGGGACATGCTCTTTCGCACCGTCAACTTCGAGCCGCGCTACGACCCGACCGGCATCCGCGACCAGGTCGAGCCCGGCGCCGACGGACGGCTGCGCGACTACGGGAGCGGCTTCTGGGCGCAGCAATGGCTCGGCCTGAAGCGGATGGTCGGCCGCGGCTGAGCGCCGGCCCGAACCGAGCCGGTTATCCTTCGCACCCAATGCGCCTGCTCCTCGACTCTTTCTGGCGCGCGGTCGCCTATTGCATGCTGCCGCGCGTGATCGTGCTGTCGCTGCTGCCCCTGGGCCTGATGGTGCTGCTGGCCGCAGGGTTCGGCTATTTCTTCTGGGACGCCACCGTGGCATGGACCCGCGAGGCGCTCGACGCCTGGCCCCTGCTGTCGAGCTTCTGGGGCTGGATCGGGCGGCTCTTTTCGGGTGACGTCACGGCCGTGCTGGCGCCGCTGGTGGTCGTGGTGGCCGCCACCCCGCTGATCGTGGTCGTCTCGCTCCTGATCGTGGCCGGCCTCATGGCGCCGCCGCTCACGGCACTGGTGGCGCACCGCCGCTTTCCCGCGCTGGAGCGCAAGAAGGGCGCCTCTTTCTTCGGCAGCGTGGCGCGCTCGCTCGGCGTGACTGTGCTGGCGCTGGTGGCGCTCGTGGTTTCCATGCCGCTCTGGCTCATTCCCCCGCTGGTGCTCGTCCTGCCACCGCTGATCTGGGGCTGGCTCACCTACCGCGTGATGAGCTTCGATGCGCTGGCCGAGCACTCAAGCCCCGAAGAGCGGGCCACCATCCTGCGCGCGCACCGGCTGCCGCTTTTATGCATCGGCGTGCTGTGCGGGTACCTGGGGGCCGCGCCCAGCATCGTCTGGGCCTCGGGCCTGCTGTTTGCCGCCGCCTTCTTCGTGCTGGTGCCGCTCGCCATCTGGATCTACACGCTGGTATTTGCCTTTTCGGCGCTCTGGTTCGGCCACTATTGCCTCGATGCCCTGGCGCAGTTGCGTGCCCAGCGCGGAGCCGCCGCCGCTTCGGCCGAAAGCGCCCCAGCCCTCGAAGCCGACCAGGCCGTTCTTTCTCAGTGGAAATCCCCATGACCCGTGCATTCGGACTGATCGTCGTCGGCGACGAAATTCTTTCGGGCAAGCGTGCCGACAAGCACATGCCCAAGGTCATCGAGCTGCTCGCCGCGCGCGGCCTGCAGCTTGGCTGGGCCGAATACGTGGGCGACGTGCCGGCGCGCATCACGGCGGCGCTCGGCCGGGCCTTTGCCTCGGGTGACATCGTCTTTTCGACCGGCGGCATCGGCGCCACGCCGGACGACCACACGCGGCAATGCGCCGCCCTGGCCCTGCGGCTGCCGCTCGAACTGCATCCCGAGGCCGAGCTGCTGATCCGCGAGCGCATGCAGGACACCGCGCGCGAACAGGGCATTGCCTACGAGCCGGATCGGCCGGACAACATCCACCGCCTCAACATGGGCGTGTTTCCCAAGGGCGCCACGATCATCCGCAACCCGTACAACAAGATTCCGGGCTTCAGCGTCGATCACGTCCACTTCGTACCTGGCTTTCCCGTCATGGCGTGGCCGATGATCGAATCGGTGCTCGACAGCCGCTACGCGCACATGTTCACCAGCGGGCAGGCGGCCGAAAAATCGGTCATCGTCTTTGGCGCCATGGAAGCAACGCTCACGCCTCTGATGGAGGCCATCGAAGCGGCGCACGCGGGCATCAAGGTGTTCAGCCTGCCCAGCGTCGACCATCCCGAGTACGGCCGCCACATCGAACTCGGGGTCAAGGGCGATCCCGTTCGCCTTGAAGCCGCCTACGCGCAGCTGATCGAGGGCCTGCACGCCTATGATGCGAAGCTTGGCCCGGAATTGGTGCGCTAGTTTTGAATGCACCAAATTAGTGATTTCTCGCCTTTTTTTGGGGTTTGCGGCCCTTGCCGGCGCCTCTTCCGAAGAGGCGACAATGGCACAGAAACTGCATCCTTCGTCCCTGTATTCCTAACCACCATCCAACTCAGGAGAAACTGATGGCAAAGACCGTCGCCGATGTACTCAAGCTCGTCAAGGAAAACGAGGTCAAGTTCATCGACTTCCGCTTCACCGACACCCGTGGCAAAGAGCAGCACGTGACCGTGCCCGTCTCGGCTTTCGATGAAGACAAATTCACCTCGGGCCACGCTTTCGACGGCTCGTCCATCGCTGGCTGGAAGGGAATCGAAGCCTCGGACATGCAGCTCATGCCCGACCCCAACACCGCCAACATCGATCCCTTCTTCGAAGAAACGACGCTGATCCTGACCTGCGACGTGATCGACCCCGCCGACGGCAAGGCCTACGAGCGCGATCCGCGTTCGCTCGCCAAGCGCGCAGAGGCCTACATGAAGGCTTCGGGCCTGGGCGACACCGCCTACTTCGGTCCGGAACCCGAATTCTTCGTGTTCGACGGCGTTCGCTGGAAGAACGACATGTCGGGCTGCTTCGTCAAGATCGACTCCGAAGAAGCCTCCTGGAACACCGACAAGGAATACGAGCACGGCAACACCGGCCACCGTCCCGCGGTCAAGGGCGGCTACTTCCCGGTTCCCCCGGTCGACAGCTTCCAGGACATGCGCTCGGAAATGTGCCTGGTGCTCGAATCGCTCGGCATCCCGGTCGAAGTGCATCACCATGAAGTGGCCAATGCCGGCCAGATGGAACTCGGCACCAAGTTCAGCACGCTCGTGCAACGCGCCGACTGGGTCCAGCTGCAGAAGTACGTGATCCACAACGTGGCCCACGCCTACGGCAAGACCGCCACCTTCATGCCCAAGCCCATCGTCGGCGACAACGGCTCCGGCATGCACGTGCACCAGTCGGTCTGGAAGGACGGCAAGAACCTGTTCGCAGGCGACGGCTATGCGGGCCTCTCGGACTTCGCGCTGCACTACATCGGCGGCATCATCAAGCACGCCCGTGCCCTGAACGCCATCACGAACCCCGGCACCAACAGCTACAAGCGCCTGGTGCCCGGCTTCGAAGCCCCGGTGAAGCTGGCCTACTCGGCCAAGAACCGCTCGGCCTCGATCCGCATCCCGTTCGTGGCCAACCCGAAGGGCCGCCGCGTCGAAGCGCGCTTCCCCGATCCGCTGATGAACCCGTACCTCGGCTTTGCTGCATTGCTGATGGCCGGTCTCGACGGCGTGGAAAACAAGATCCATCCGGGCGAAGCCGCCAGCAAGGACTTGTACCACCTGCCGCCGGAAGAAGACGCGCTGATCCCGACCGTCTGCCACAGCCTCGACCAGGCTCTGGAATACCTCGATAAGGACCGTGCGTTCCTGACCAAGGGCGGCGTGTTCACCGACGCGTACATCGATGCGTACATCGATCTCAAGATGCAGGAAGTCACGCGCTTCCGCATGGCGACGCACCCGGTCGAATTCGACATGTACTACTCACTCTAAATCGGTGGGCGCAAGCCCCTGATGGTTAAGTAAGACAAAAAGGACGGCTGCGGCCGTCCTTTTTCGTTGACGCGGAACATCTTGTCACCGATGGGGTCGAATTGCAGGAAAATGCACCTTTGTCGCGCCATCCACCGATTCTCATGAAGACTGCTTCCCTCATTTTCCTGGCTGGTTCATTGTTCGCCGTCGCCTTGCCGGCGTCGGCTCAGGAGCGCGTGTGGCGCTGCGGCAATGAATACACCAACAATGCAACCGTGGCGCAGCAAAAGGGCTGCAAGGTTCTCGAAGGCGGCAACGTCACCGTCGTGCAGGGCACCAAGCCTTCGGGCGGCGGTTCGGCGAGCAGCGGTTCCGGGCCGGCCGCGGCGCGTGCGCCGGCCGGCAGCCCGCGCGTCGAGGGCGTCGACCAGCGCGCCCGCGACGGCGAAGCACGCTCGGTGCTCGAGGCCGAACTGAAGAAGGCCGAGGCCCGCCAGGCGGAACTGCAGAAGGAATACAACAACGGCGAGCCCGAAAAGCAGGGCAGCGAAGGCCGCAACTACCAGAAATACCTCGATCGCGTGGCTGGAATGAAAGCCGAGCTGGCGCGCAACGAGAGCGACATCGCGGGCATCCGCCGCGAACTCGGCCGTCTGCCGGCCAAGCAGTAAACCATGGTGTTCGGGAAGAAGGCGACTGGCGCCGGCCTGCGCTTTCAGTCCTTCGACCTGCTGTCCACGCTGATTGCGGTGGTCAGCACCAACGGCTCGGTGCTGTTCGCCAATGCGGCGCTCGAAGACGCGCTGGGCACGTCGCGCCGCACGCTCGAAGGTTCTCAGTTCGGTGCCTGCTTTCACGAGCCGCACGTTCTGCGCACCGCCATCGACGGTGCGCGCAGCAACGACTTTGCCACGCTGCGCTACGAGGCGTTTCTGCGCCGCGTCAACCACGAACTGATGCCGGTGCAGGTCACGCTGGCGCAAGGCGACAAGACGGGCGAACTCATCATCGAGATGTCGCCGCTCGAGCAGCAGGTGCGCCAGGACCGCGAAGAGCGCTTGATCGACCAGGCGCAGGCCAACAAGGAACTCATCCGCAACCTCGCGCACGAAATCAAGAACCCGCTGGGCGGCATTCGCGGCGCGGCGCAATTGCTGCAGATGGAGGTCGAGTCGCGCGACCTCATCGAGTACACGCAAGTCATCATCCACGAAGCCGACCGGCTGCAGACGCTGGTCGACCGGCTGCTGGCGCCGCACCGGCGCCCGCACGTGGTGGGCGACGTGAACATCCACGAAGTGTGCGAGCGCGTGCGCTCCGTCATCCTGGCGGAGTTTCCGCGCGACCTGCACATCGAGCGCGACTTCGATCCCTCGATTCCCGAGTTCCGCGGCGACCGCGAGCAGCTGATCCAGGCCACGCTCAACATCGTCCACAACGCCGCGCAGGCCCTGGCCGAGCGCCGCGCCGCCGGCGATGCGCAGATCACTTTCAGGACGCGAATCGCCCGGCAGGTGATATTCAACAAGCAGTGGTATCGATTGGCACTGGAATTGCATGTCATCGACAATGGACCGGGTGTGCCGGACACGATCAAGGACCGCATCTTCTATCCGCTCGTATCGGGCCGGGAAGGCGGTACAGGGCTCGGATTGACGCTCGCGCAAACCTTTGTGCAACAGCATCACGGCGTGATCGAGTGCGACAGCGTCCCGGGCCGAACCGATTTCAAGATATTGATACCGCTGCCCTAGCAGCCACGGCAACAAGGAGATGCATGAAGCCGATCTGGATAGTTGATGACGACCAATCGATCCGCTTCGTGCTCGAGAAGGCCTTGCTGCGCGAAGACTTGCCCACGCGCAGTTTCACCAACACGCGCGAGGTGCTCGCCGCCCTCGAACTCGCCGAAGACGACGAGCAGCAGGGCCCCCAGGTCCTGGTGAGCGACATCCGCATGCCCGGCGGCTCCGGCCTCGATCTGCTCGACAAGATCAAGGCCAAGCACCCCGGCCTGCCGGTCATCATCATGACGGCGTTCTCCGACCTCGACAGCGCCGTGTCGGCGTTCCAGGGCGGTGCCTTCGAATACCTGCCCAAGCCCTTCGACCTGCCGCGCGCGGTCGAACTCATCCGCCGCGCCGTCGACGAAAGCCAACGCGAGGAAGTGGCCGAGGAGCGCATGGTGGCCGCGCCCGAAATGCTGGGCCAGGCGCCGGCCATGCAGGACGTGTTCCGCGCCATCGGCCGGCTCTCGCAAAGCAACGTCACGGTGCTCATCACCGGCGAATCGGGCTCGGGCAAGGAGCTGGTGGCGCGCGCGCTGCACAAGCATTCGCCGCGCGCCAACGGTCCCTTCGTGGCCATCAACACCGCGGCCATCCCCAAGGACCTGCTCGAGAGCGAACTGTTCGGCCATGAGCGCGGCGCCTTCACCGGCGCCCAGACCATGCGGCGCGGCCGCTTCGAACAAGCCGAGGGCGGCACGCTCTTTCTCGACGAAATCGGCGACATGCCGTTCGACCTGCAGACGCGCCTGCTGCGCGTGCTGAGCGACGGGCACTTCTACCGCGTGGGCGGCCACAACTCGGTCAAGGCCAACGTGCGCGTCATCGCGGCCACCCACCAGGACCTCGAGCAGCGCGTCAAGCTCGGCGGCTTCCGCGAGGACCTGTTCCACCGCCTCAACGTGATCCGCCTGCGGCTGCCGGCCCTGCGCGAGCGCGGCGAAGACGTGCCCGCGCTCACGCGCCACTTCCTGCAGGTGAGCGCGCGCCAGCTCGGCGTCGAACCCAAGCGAATTTCCGACGCCGCATTGGCCAGGCTCGCCGCCTTCGGCTTCCCGGGCAACGTGCGCCAGCTGGAAAACATCTGCCACTGGCTGACCGTGATGGCCCCGGCGCAGCTGATCGAAGCCAAGGATCTGCCGCCTGAAGTCATGGCCGCCGCCGCCAGCCCGCAGGTCCAGGCCACCGACGCAGCCCCCGCCGCAGCAGCAGCACCGGCTCAAGCCGCGCCGCAGTTGTCATCGAGCCCCGAGCGCGAAACGGCGCCGGCAAGCACCGCGCCCGAAGCCGCCGAAGGCCTGGTCGGCGCAAGCAGCTGGGAAAGCGGCCTCGAGATCGAAGCCCAGGCACTGCTCGCAGCCGGCCGCACCGACGTCTGGGACGTGCTCTCGCGCCGCTTCGAATCGCGCCTGATCCTCACCGCCCTCGCCAACACCCGCGGCCGCCGTATCGAAGCCGCTCAAAAGCTGGGCATCGGCCGCAACACCATCACCCGGAAGATCCAGGAACTGGGCATTGAGTAAGGCAAAGCCGGCTCGCAAGCGAGCGGCGGGCTCCCTTCCAGGGATACCGCGGAACCGGCTTTGCCGGGCCGCTGGTATCGCCCCCGGTAGGGGGTTGGCGTAGCGACACGAAGTGCGCGGAGACTGGGGGCGAGCCAGTTATCTGCTTCGTTGGCCCAGCGTCAGCGAGTCGAGCTGGAAGTTTCCGCTCTTGTCCCAGAGCCAGGTGTCGACGTAGGTATGGCTGCCAAGGCGCCCCGGGCTCGGCAGCGGCGACGCCGCCTTGATGAGTTCCGCGATCTTGGGCGGGACTTCGGGTGCATGGCTCGGTACGCGGCTGAACGTCACGTTCTTCACGTTGCCGCTGGCGTCCAGGTCGGTTTCGACCACCACCACCGCATAGACCAGCGGGGGAATCTTCCCCTTGTAGATGCGCTGCGGATAGGCGTTGTAGATCTGCCGCGCCCCGGACTTGCGATACGCCCGCACGGCGGGTGTTTGCGCGGTGATCAGGCGCACGGTCGGTACGTCGCTTCTTGGGCTTGCGACTTCGTCGGGTGCGGAAGCGGTCGGCTTGCCGTCGCCGGCCTTTTCTGTCGGCTTGAGAGCCGAACAGCCTGCGAGCGCCAGTGCCGCCGCAAGGATTGCGAGAGTGCGTATGTTCGTGGTCATAAGGTGCCTTGGTCGAGTTCGAGCACCACGGGCGCGTGGTCACTTGGTTTTTCCCACTTGCGTGGCACGCGATCGATGATGCAGCCCTTGGCGCGCGGCACCAGCGGCTCGCTCACCAGGATGTGATCGATCCGCAAGCCGCGGTTCTTCTGGTAGCCGAGCATCCGGTAGTCCCACCACGAGTAGCTTTTCTCGGGTTGCTCGAAGAGGCGGAAGCTGTCGGCCAGGCCCAGCTGGAGCAGCGCCTTGAAATGGTCGCGCTCCTCGGTCGTGTGATGAATCGTCTCCTTCAGTCCCACCGGATCGAAACTGTCGCGGTCTTCCGGCGTGATGTTGAAGTCGCCCAGCAGGACCAGGTTCGGATGTGCCGCCATTTCGGCGCGCAGCCATTCGCGCAAGGCGCGGAGCCAGCCCATCTTGTATTCGAACTTGTCGGTACCGGGCGCCTGGCCGTTGACGAAGTAGCCGTTCACCACGCGCAGCGGACCCGCCGGTGTCTCGATCGTGGCGGCAATCACGCGCGACTGGTCGTCGGTAAAACCGCCGATGTTCCTGGCCACGTCGCGCATCGGCGCCAGGCTCAGGATGGCCACGCCGTTATAGGTTTTCTGGCCGAACACGGCCGCCTCGTAACCGGCCGACTTGAGCACGTCGAGAGGAAACTTGTCGTCGCTCATCTTGAGCTCCTGCAGGCAGAGCACGTCCACGGGATTGGCAATCAGCCAGTCGAGCACATGCTGCAGGCGGGCAGTGAGGGAGTTGACGTTCCAGGTGGCTATTTTCATGAAGTTGCGAAGTGATGGCGATCTGCCGCGAAGGGACGCCAGCTTAGCAAAAGCAGTCGAAAAACCTGCTTACATCAACGCCAGGCAGCCTGGCGAAGCGTGCACGTTACCGCTTCCTTTGTTCATCGCGCCCAGCGCAGCACCAGCGGGTCGAGCCGCCGCGCGGTCTCGATCAGGCTCTTGCGGGTCTCCGGGTGCATCTCTGGCCAGGGATGGCGCGGCGCTTCGCAGGCGATCACGCCGCCTTCCTTCATCAGCGCCTTGGCCGCGAGGAAGCCCGACTGCCGGTTCTCGTGGTTGATCAGCGGCAGCCAGCGCTGGTAGAGCGCAAAGGCCTGATCGCGGTCGCCTGCGCGGTGCGCCTCGATGATCGGGCGGATGCCATCCGGGTAGCCGCCGCCGGTCATCGAGCCGGTGGCGCCGGCGTCCAGATCGGGCAGCAGCGTGATCGCTTCTTCGCCGTCCCACGGGCCCTCGACCGCATCGCCGCCGAGCCGGATCAGCTCGCGCAGTTTGGATGCCGCACCGGCCGTTTCGATCTTGAAGTACGCGACATGCTCGATCTCGCGCGCCATCTTCGCGAGGAACGCGGCCGACAGCGGAGTGCCCGCGGCCGGCGCATCCTGGACCATGATGGGAATGTCCACCGCGTCCGACAGGCGCGCATAGAACGCATGGATCTGCGGCTCGGTCACGCGGAAGGTGGCGCCGTGATACGGCGGCATCACCATGAGCATGGCGGCGCCCATGGCCTGTGCGCGGCGGCTGCGCTCGGCGCACACCTTGGTGCTGAAGTGCGTGGTGGTCACGATCACCGGCACGCGGCCCGCCACGTGCTCGAGCACGGTGCGCGTGAGCACCTCGCGCTCGTCGTCCGACAGCAGAAACTGCTCGGAGAAATTGGCCAGGATGCAAAGCCCGTCGGAGCCGGCATCGATCATGAAGTCGACGCAGCGCTTCTGGCTTGCCAGATCGAGTTCTCCGCTTTCGGTGAACGGCGTCGGAACGACGGGGAAGATGCCACGGAAGCGGGCAGGGCGAGTGGTTGTCATGGTGTGGAGAAAGAAGTTGCGGGTCAGGTGACCACGCTGATTTGCCAGGGCACAAACTCCTGCTGGCCGTAGCCGTGGAGTTCGCTGCGCGAGGGCTGGCCCGAGGCGGTGTCGAGCAGCATCTGGAACAGCCGGACACCGAGTTCCTTGATGCTGCGCGTGCCGTCGAGCACCTCGCCGCAGTTCAGGTCCATGTCGTCCGACTGCCGCTCCCACAGCGCGGTGTTGGTCGCGAGCTTGAAAGAGGGGGAGGGCGCGCAGCCGTAGGCCGAGCCGCGTCCCGTGGTGAAGCAAATGAGGTTGGCGCCGCCCGCCACCTGGCCGGTGGCCGAGATCGGGTCGTAGCCGGGCGTGTCCATGAACACGAGGCCCTGGGCCCGCACCGGTTGCGCGTACTCGTACACGTCGACGAGGTTGGTCGAGCCCGCCTTGGCGATCCCGCCCAGCGACTTCTCGAGCACGGTGGTCAGGCCTCCGGCCTTGTTGCCGGCCGATGGGTTGTTGTCCATCGCCGCGCCGTTGCGCGCGCAATAGGCCTCCCACCAGCGGATGCGGTCGACCAGCTTGCGGCCGACGTCGGGCGTCTGCGCGCGGCGCGTGAGCAGGTGCTCGGCGCCGTAGATCTCGGGCGTTTCCGACAGGATGGCCGTGCCACCGTGCGCAACCAGCAGGTCCACCGCCGCGCCGAGCACCGGGTTCGCCGAAATGCCCGAGTAGCCGTCGGAGCCGCCGCACTGGAGGCCGACGACCAGGTGGCTCGCGGGCACGGTCTGCCGCCGCACCGCGTTGGCCTGCGGCAGCATCTGCTGGATCAGCTCGATGCCCCGCGCAATGGTTTTGGTCGTACCGCCGGTGTCCTGGATCGTGAAGCTTTGCAGGCGGGCGCTGTCCGCCAGGCCCTGCGTGGCCAGCAGCGTGGACACCTGATTCGTTTCGCAGCCCAGGCCGATAACCAGCACGCTCGCAAAGTTGGGATGGCATGCGTAGCCGCCCAGCGTGCGCTGAAGAATCGCGAGCCCTTCGCCGTCAGGGTCGACCGCGCAGCCCGCACCGTGCGTGAGCGCCACCACGCCGTCGATGTTCGGGAACGGCGCCAGCATCTCGGGATGGATGTCGCGCCTGAAGCGGTCCGCGATGGCGCGCGCCACCGTGGCCGAGCAGTTCACCGAGGTCAGGATGCCGATGTAGTTGCGCGTGGCGACGCGCCCGTCTTCCCGCACGATGCCTTCGAAGGTTGCGGGCTCTGCCGTGCGCACCGTTGGGCGTGCATCGGCCGAATGCGCATGGTCGCGCGTGAAGTCGCCCATCGCGAGGTTGTGGGTGTGCACGTGCTGGCCCGCGCGAATCGGCCGGCTCGCAAAGCCGATGATCTGCCCGTAGCGGCGCACCGCGGCGCCCGGCTCGATGGCGCGCGTGGCCATCTTGTGGCCCGGCGGAATCAGCCCGGCCACGGCCACGTTTTCGCTTTCGATGTGGGTTCCCGCGACCAGTTGGTCGAGCGAGATGACGACATCGTCTTCGGCATGCAGCCGGATCACGCGCGCGTATGACATGGCGGGGTGCACCGTCACTCGACGATGTTGAAGTCCTTGAGGTACTCGGTCTTCAGCGTAAGGCCCAGGCCCGGCTTGTTGTCGTCCAGCTGCAGGAAGCCGTTCTCGGCCACCGGCTCGCCGTCGAAGATGTAATAGAACAGCTCGTTGCCCACTTCGACGTCGTGCATCGGGAAGTACTCGCTCATCGGCGAAGCCAGCGTGCTCATCGTCAGGTGGTAGTTGTGCATCTGGCCCGCATGCGGAATGACCGGCACGCTGTAGGCCTCGCACAGCGCGTTGATCTTGTGTGCCGCCGTGATGCCGCCCACGCGGTTGGTGTCGTACTGCACCACCGACACCGCCTTGCGGTCCAGGAGCTGCTTGAAGCCGTAGAGCGAGAACTCGTGCTCGCCGCCCGAGATCGGAATGCTGGTCAGCTGGTTCAGCTCGGCGTAGCCATCGATGTCGTCGGCGATCACCGGTTCTTCGAGCCAGCGCGGCTCGAACTTCTCGAGCTTGGGCAGCATGCGCTTGGCGTACTCGAGGTTCCAGCCCATGTAGCACTCGAGCATCAGGTCGTTGTCGTAGCCGATGACTTCGCGCACGGCCTCCACCGACTTGAGGTTTTCCGCCACGCCCTTCTGCAGGTGCGCCGGGCCATAGCCGAAGCGCATCTTGAACGCGGTGAAGCCCTGGTCGAGAAACTTCTGCGCCTCGGCCTGCATTTCCGCGAGGTCGGTGCGATACAGCTTCGAGTAGTAGCAGGGAATCTTTTCTTTCGTGCGGCCGCCGAGCAGCTTGAACACCGGCTTGTTGACCGACTTGCCCAGGATGTCCCAGATCGCGAGGTCGACTGCCGAGATGGCGGCCATCGTCACGCCCTTGCGGCCCCAGGCGTGCGTGGCGCGGTACATGCGCTGCCACAGGTACTCGTAGTCCCACGGGTCCTGCCCGATGACCAGCGGCGCGAGGTACTGGTCGATGATGGCCTTGGCAATGGCCGGCGCAAGCGCCACGTTGCCCAGGCCCACGATGCCGTCGTCAGTCTCGATCTCGACCACGGTCCACGAATGGAAGCGGAAGGTGCTCATCGTTTCCTGCGGCGCATACAGCAGGTCCATCGCGTTGGAGCAGAAGTTGCCCTGCGGTGGAACGGTCTTGCCCTTCCATTCGAAGACTCGGGCGCGCACGGATTTGATCTTCATCTTCTCGATCTTTCTAAGGTGATAGGTAGGTGTTGAATGGGACCGTCAGGCCGCGACCGCGGCCTTGCCGAGGAGGCGCGCGGCGCCCATGCGGCCGGCGATCCGGAAGGCCTGCCACATGGCCTCGGCGCTGGCCTTGCCCTGGCCCGCGATGTCGTAGGCGGTGCCGTGCGCGGGCGTGGTGATCGGAATCGGCAGCCCGCCCTGCACCGTGACGCCGCGGCTGAAACCCAGGAGCTTGATCGCGATCTGGCCCTGGTCGTGGTACATGGTCACGATCGCCTGGTACTCGCCGGCCTGGGCCTTGAGAAAGATGGTGTCGGCCGGGAACGGGCCGTGGAAGGGCGCTTCGGTGGGCCAGCTGCGCGCCTGCAGGGCCTTGACGGCCGGCTCGATGATGTCGATCTCTTCGCGTCCGCACACGCCGCCGTCGCCGCCGTGCGGATTGAAGGCCGCGATCGCGACCTTGGGCTCGGCCACACCGTTGGCCAGCAGCGAGCGGTAGATCAGCTCGGCCGCCTGTTCGATGCGCTCCACGCTCAGGTAGCCGGCCACGTCCTTCAGCGGCACGTGCGAGGAGATGCGCGAGGTCCAGAGCTCGCCGAGCGTGTTGAACTCGCAGAAGTAGCCGGTCACGCCCAGGTGCTCCGCAAAGTGGTGCAGCTCGTCTTCGTGCTGCATGCCGCCGATCTTCATGGCCTGCTTGTTGAGCGGCGCGAAGCAGATCGCATCGACGTCGCCGGCCAGCGTTGCGTCCATGCACTGGTCGAGCACCTGCAGCACCGCGCGCCCGCCCGGCGCAGCGGCCCGGCCGCGCTGCACCAGCGCCGGATCGATGCTCTGCACCGCCAGGAAGGCCGGACGCGCCGTGCTCGCGCGGCTTCGCACTTCGGCCAGAGTCTTCACCTCGTCGGTGGCGACCGAGACGCCCGCGATGCGTTGGCCGTCTTCCCACAGCCAGCGGTCGCCGATCAGCACGACGTTCGCGTCCGCGGTGGCGTCGGGCCGGGCCAGCAGCCGCGCGATCAGTTCGGCGCCGATGCCGGCGGGGTCGCCCAGGGTGAGGGCGACGACGGGGAGGGTTTGCATGTTCATCGAGAGATGCCTAGTCCAGCTTGATGTGGTTCTTCTTGATGACCTCGCCAAAGCGCTTGTATTCGGCGGCATGGAATTGCGCGAACTGCGCCTGGGTCATCGGCGTGATCTCGGCGCCGATGGCGTCGAGGCGGGTCTTGGTTTCGGGCATGGCCAGCACCTGGTTCACGGCGTCGTGCACCTTGTCTTGCACCGCCTTGGGCGTTGCGGCCGGCATGTAGATGCCGTACCAGGCGCTCATCTCTATGCCGGGCACGCCGGCCTCGGCCAGCGTCGGCACGTTGGGCAGTTGCGGGTTGCGCTTTGGCGTGGTCACGGCGAGCGCGCGGACCTTGTTGTTCCGGATCTGCCCGATCACCGAAGGCATGGTGTCGAAGCTCAGCTGCACCTGGCCGCCGACGAGGTCGATCAGCGCGGGGCCGCTGCCCTTGTACGGCACATGGACGAGGTCGACTGCGGCCGCATCCTTGAACATCTCGGCCGCGATGTGCTGCGTGCTGCCCGCGCCGCTGGTGGCGTAGTTGAGCTTGCCCGGCTCCTGCTTCGCCAGCTTGACCAGCCCCTGCACCGAGTCGGCGGGCACGCTGTTGCTCACCACCAGCACGTTGGGCACCGCGCCGACGAAAGCCACCGGCACGAGGTCGCGGTTGCTGTCGTAGTTGAGCTTGAGCAGGTGCGGCGCAATCGCATGGGCCGTGACCACGCCCATCACCATCGTGTGGCCGTCGGTGGACTTGGCCGTGGCGTCCGCCGCGAGCGTGTTCGATGCGCCGGGCCGGTTGTCGACCACGACCGGCTGCTTGAGCAAGGGCCCGAGCCGGTCGGCCACCGCGCGGGCCATGGCATCGGTGCCGCCGCCCGGCGCCGAGCCGACATAGATCTTGATCGGGCGTGCGGGCCAGTCCTGGGCCTGTGCGGTGCCGGCGCCAAGTGCCAGCAAACCGGCGGCCATGGCCGCCATGAGCGTTCGTTTCATCTGCTTTGTCTCCGACTGATTTTCGAAATCCTCGGCGCCCATCGTAGGCAGGCGATTGATCCTCGTAAACTGAAAGATCTTGATCGATCAATAACCGGAGGTGATCAAAAAATGGGCTCCATCGACAAGCAGGACACCACGCCCCAGTTGCTCAACCGGCTGCGCATGCGGCAGATCGCCCTCATCCTGGCAATCGAGGACCGGCGCACCCTGCGCGCCGCGGCGGGCCAGCTCGGCCTGACGCAGCCGGCGGCCACCAAGATGCTCCATGAACTCGAAAGCGCGCTCGGCCAGTCGCTGTTCGACCGCGTCGGCCGGGGCCTGCAGCTCAACCCGGCCGGCGAGCGCGTGACCGGCTACTTCCGCAGCATTCGCGGCAGCATGGAGGCGCTGAATCGCGAACTCGGCGAACTGCGGCTCGGCAGCGCGGGCAGGTTCTCGGTCGGCAGCATCATGGCCGCCTCACCCGGACACCTGACCGAGGCGCTGCTCGGCCTGAAGGCGCTGTTCCCGCTGCTGTCGGTGGAGATCGCGGTCGACACAAGCGACCGCCTGCTGGCGCAGCTGCGCGAGGGCGTGCTCGAAGTGGTGATCGGCCGGCTGGTGAGCCAGCCGGGCTTCGACTGCGTGTTCAGGGCCATCGAGGACGAGGGACTTGCGGTGGTGGTGGGCAACGACCATCCGCTGGCGCGCAAGCGCAAGGTGGAGTTCGAGATGCTGCTGGACTACCCCTGGATACTGCAGCCGGCCGGCAGCCCGATGCGCGACCTGATCGAGCACGAGTTTCGCGATCATCACGCGCCGCTGCCCAAGGGGCTGATCGAGACGGGCTCCATTCTCACCACCGTCAACCTGATCCGGCGCTCGCAGATGATCGCGGTGGTCCCCGAGGCCATGGCGCACCGGGACGCCGAGCACGGGCTGCTTCACATCGTGCGCTACCGCATCCGCCAGAAGCTCGAAGCCTACGGCAGCCTGGTGCGCAAGGACCGCCCGCTGACCAAGCCCGCGGAGCATTTTCTCGAACTGGTGCATGCCAGGCCGAAGGCCGGCCGCGCGGAGTAGCCGCAGGGCGCGTGTAGAAATTGTCCTGCATCGACGATGGCATTCGTCCGGCCCGGCGACATTTTCCGGCTGCGAAACTGCCGTCTCCCAACCACTTGGAGACCCCGATGCCGGACGACATGGAGATCCGCGTTCCGCAGAACGATGAGCGAATCGACATCACCGACCTGAAAGAGGTCGACTACTGGACGAAGTGGTTCGGCGTCAGCGAGGCGCGGCTGCGCATGGCCGTCGCGTCCGCCGGCACCATCAGGGACGATCTGCGGGTCTACCTTGGCCTTCCCTGAAGCGCGAAGCGCGCGGGTGCCCGTCGGCCTTCGCTGACCATGACACCCGCCTTTGCCTGAGCGCTGCGCTACGGCGCCCGCACCACCATCGGGGCTCCTTCAGGAGATTGCCCCATGAACACACCATCCCCGTCGCCTTCGCCGCGCCCGAAGCG
The DNA here is from genome assembly GCF_051144945.1 of Variovorax palleresanus. NCBI lineage: Bacteria > Pseudomonadati > Pseudomonadota > Betaproteobacteria > Burkholderiales > Comamonadaceae > Variovorax > Variovorax palleresanus. The sequence goes on from NZ_JBJNVP010000002.1 coordinate 4,354,299, forward strand.
TTCCCCCGACGAACCTGAAATCACCCAGGAAGAGTCCGTGCCCACGGACGGAACCGACCCCGAGGGCGAGGCAATGATGAAAAAGGTCGAGAACAGGAAGCTCGAGGATCGTGGCGACGCCGAGCGCAAGACGCCCGACAAGTCCTGATCCGCAACCCGGCGCAGTGGCTTTGTCTTCTTGCGAAGAACGGCGATTCCCTACAACCGCCGCCGCAGCGCCTTGATAGAACCCTCGGGTGGCAGAGGCGGCTTGGCCTGCGGAGCCTTTTCGCCGCGGTTGGCGGGGAGAACAGGGCAGAAAAGTTCGCCTGTCCGTACGACGGAGGAAGAAATGAAACTCGACGGCGCGGCCGGGTCGGTCATGCAGGAAAGCCTGATGCAGGTGGGCGTGCCGGGGCTCGACGATGTTCTTGGCGGCGGGCTCACGTCCAATCGCCTCTACCTCGTCGAAGGTACGCCCGGCGCCGGCAAGACCACCATCGCACTTCAATTCCTGATCGAAGGGGCGAAGCGGGGCGAATCGGTGCTGTACGTCACCCTTTCGGAAACGGGACGCGAACTGCGCGGCGTGGCGCATTCCCATGGATGGGACCTCGGTGGCATCGAAGTGCGCGAGATGCTTCCAACGGAAGCCGCGCTCGAACCCGACGAGCAGTACACGATGTTCCATCCCTCCGAGGTCGAGCTCAGCGAGACGACGTTGAGGATCCTGTCGGACGTCGACGTGCTCAAGCCGTCCCGGGTGGTGTTCGATTCGCTCTCCGAGTTGCGCCTCCTGGCGGGCAGTTCCCTGCGCTACAGGCGGCAGATTCTTGCGCTCAAGCAATTCTTTGCGGGCCGCCAATGCACCGTGCTGCTGCTCGACGACATGACCGCCATGAAGCACGACCTGCAGGTGCAGAGCATTGCCCACGCCGTCTTGCGCCTGGAGCAGATCAGCTCCGACTACGGCGCCGCGCGGCGCCGGCTGGTCGTCACCAAATACCGGGGCCAGCAGTTTCGGGGTGGCTATCACGACTACCGCATCGAGCGTGGCGGGCTGCGTGTGTTCCCTCGCCTGGTGGCGGCCGAACATGCGTCGGAGCTGTCGCAGGCGCGAATTCCCAGCGGTATCGATTCACTCGATGCCTTGCTGGGCGGCGGCATCGAGCGGGGCACGAGCACGCTGTTCGTCGGCGCGCCGGGCACCGGCAAGTCGACGGTCGCGGTCCAGTTTGCGCTGGCTGCGGCGCAGCGCGGCGAATGCGCGGCCCTCTTCATCTTCGACGAGAGCATTCATACGCTGCGCACGCGCTGCGAAAGCATGGGCATGGACCTGGCGCCGCACATCGAAGCCGGGCGCATCAAGGTGCGGCAGGTCGACCCTGCGGAGCTGTCTCCGGGCGAGTTCGTGCACCTGATCCGGCTGGCGGTGGTCGAGTCGGGTGCGGCGGTGGTGGTGATCGACAGCCTCAACGGCTATCTCAACGCCATGCCCGACGAGCGCTTTTTGATCGCGCAGCTCCACGAGCTGCTTTCCTATCTGGGGCAGGCCGGCGTCGCCACGCTGCTGGTGGGCGCGCAGCACGGCCTCATCGGCATGCAGATGCAGACGCCCGTGGATGCGAGCTACCTGGCGGACGCCGTGGTGCTGCTGCGCTACTTCGAGCTCGACGGCGAAGTGCGCCAGGCGATCTCGGTGCTGAAGAAGCGCGGCGGTGCGCACGAGCGGACCATCCGCGATTTCTCCATGACATCCACGGGCCTGCACGTAGGCGAGCCGCTGCGCAATTTCCGAGGCATCCTGACGGGTATCCCCATTCCCATCGACGGCGTGCATCCCGCATCGTGAGCTCGCTACCCGCATCCGTCGAGCAGCGCATCCTGTTGCGCACCGCGACCTCCAGGGATGCTTTCATGGCGAGCGCCGTGCTGGGACGTGCGCAGGTCACCGCGCATATCTGCGCAAACTTGTGCGAACTGGTGCGTGGGCTCCAGGAAGGTGCCGGTGCCATCATGCTGGCGGAAGAAGTGCTGTCCGATCCGGCTGCCGCCGCGTTGACCGAAGCGCTGGCCGCGCAGCCCCCCTGGTCCGATCTGCCGGTGCTCATCCTGGCCCGCCAGGGCGCCGACTCGCCGGTCATCGCCGCGGCCATGGACCGGCTCGCGAACGTTACGGTGATCGAACGGCCGATGCGCGTGGCCTCGCTGATCAGCACGGTTCGCACGGCTCTGCGGGCGCGCAACCGGCAGTACCAGCTGCGCGACCTGCTCGATGGCCTGCGCGAGTCGGACCAGCGCAAGACCGAGTTCCTTGCCACACTGGCGCACGAACTGCGCAACCCGCTCGCCCCCATGAGCACCGCGCTGACCCTCTTGATGCGAAAGCCGCACGAGCATGCGGAGGCCCAGCGCTACTACGAGCTCATGGGCCGGCAGATCGAGCACATGGTGCGGCTCGTGAACGACCTGATGGAGGTCTCGCGCATCACGCGCGGAAAGATCGAGCTGCGCATGGAAGCCGTCGCGCTCGAAGCGGTGATCAAGGATGCCATCGAGCTGAGCCGCCCTTTGCTCGAAGGCTCCAGCCACACATTGAGCGTGGAGCTGTGCCGCCAGCCGCTGGTGGTGCGGGGCGACGGCGTTCGCCTCACGCAGGTTTTTTCGAACCTGCTGAACAACGCCGCAAAGTACACCGCGCCCGGTGGAAAGATCCGCATCGTTCTTCGCGAGGAAGGGCGCAGCGCCGTGGTCGAAGTGTGGGACAACGGCACGGGCATTGCGCCCGAGATGCTGAAGTCGATCTTCGAGATGTTCGTGCAGGTGAGCGGCACCTCCAAGGCGGCGCAAGGGGGGCTGGGCATCGGGCTGACCCTGGTCAAGAGCCTGGTCGAACTCCATGGCGGCAGCGTGGAGGCGAAGAGCGACGGGCTCGGCTGCGGCGCGATGTTCTGCGTGCGCCTGCCGCTCACGCGGCTCGAGGCGGGCGTGCCCCAGGCGCCATTGCCAGCCATTCGCGGCTGGCCTACATCGTTGCCGGGCACGGTGCTGATCGTCGACGACAACCGGGATGCGGCCGATGCGCTCGGCGATCTGCTGCGCTCGCTTGGCGCTTCGACGCGTGTGGCCTACAGCGGCGATGCCGCGCTGCGCATGATCGCCGACGGCCCGCGGCCCGGGCTTGCCATTCTGGACATCGGCATGCCGGGCATGGACGGCTGCGAACTGGCCGAGAAGCTGCGCGCCGATCCCGCACTTGCCGGGCTGGTCCTCGTCGCATTGACCGGTTGGGGACAGCGCGGCGACAGAGAGCGCATCGCAAGGGCGGGCTTCGACCATCACCTGCTCAAGCCGCTCGATCTGGCGGCGCTGTTCTCGATTCTGCGGGGCCGGTCATGAACCACGATGCGTCCACGCTCTCTGCGGCCGCCCGCTCGGCCCACAGGCCTTCGCTCTGGCGACGCTGCCGCCGATGGGTGCTGCCGCTGGTGGGGGTTGCGGTGCTCGGGCTGCTGCTGTCGCATGCGCACAAGGTCGACTGGGCGGGCGCATGGGAGGCGCTGCAGCGCTATCCGGCGACGCTGCTGCTCGGGGTGCTCGGGATTGCAACCGCAAGCCATGCGCTCTACGGCTGCTACGACCTGATCGGCCGGCAGCACACCCGCCACCGGGTGCCGCGCTGGCGCACCTGGGCCATCGCCGTCGCCAGCTATGCCTTCAATCTCAACCTGGGTTCGCTGGTCGGTGGCGTTGCGCTGCGCGCGCGGCTCTACGCGCGCGCCGGCCTCGATGAAACCGTGGTGGCGCAGATCGTGGGTGTCAGCCTGGCGACCAACTGGCTCGGCTACGGGCTCCTGGCCGGCGGCCTGTTCGCGGCCGGCGTCATCGCGCCGCCGCGCCAGGCGAGCATCGGGGCGGACGCACTGCGCGCCCTGGGCGTGGTGATGATCCTTCTCGCGGCGGCCTACGTGTTGGCCTGCGCTTTTTCGCGCGGGCGGCAATGGCAGGTGCGAGGGCGGCGGCTGAGGCTGCCTTCCGCCAAGCTCGCGCTCATGCAGCTCACGCTCTCCACCGCCAACTGGGCGCTGATGGGCTGCGCCATGTACCTGCTGCTCGGCCGCCAGGTGCCGTATGCAACCACGCTGAGCGTTCTGCTGGCCGCGGCCATCGTCGGCGTGATCACGCCGATTCCCGCCGGGCTCGGCGTCCTGGAGGCCGTGTACCTGGCGCTGCTCTCGGGCAGCGTGCGCCAGGGTGCGCTGATGGGCGCCGTGCTGGCCTACCGCGCGCTTTACTACCTGCTGCCGCTGGGCGGGGGCATCGTGCTCTACCTGCTTCTCGAACGCCATGCGGCAAGCCATCCGCAAGGCGGTGCGGAGGCCGACGCACCATGGCGCGCGCAAACCCGCTGAAGCGCTACAAGGAGAAGCGCAACTTCGGCGTCACGCCCGAGCCGGAGGAAGGGGGCGCATCGGCGCCTGGCACGCTGCAGTTCGTGGTGCAGAAGCACTGGGCGACCCGGCTGCACTACGACTTTCGCATCGAGCTCGATGGCGCCATGAAAAGCTGGGCGGTGCCCAAGGGGCCGAGCTACGACACGCACGACAAGCGGATGGCCGTGCACGTCGAGGACCACCCGATCTCCTACAACCAGTTCGAAGGCGAGATACCGCCCAAACAGTACGGCGCGGGCAAGGTGATCATCTGGGACAAGGGCACCTGGACCCCGCTCGGCGATGCGCGCAAGGGCTACAAGGAAGGGCACCTGAAGTTCGAACTGCACGGCTACAAGCTGCGCGGCAAATGGGCGCTGGTGCGCATGCATAAGAAAGACGACAAGCAGGATGCGTGGCTCCTGATCAAGGAGCACGACGGCTATGCCCGTCCGGCGGCCGAGTTCAGCGTGGTGGACCAGTTTCCGGACAGCGTGGCCAAGCTGCCGATGCCCGAGCCGGTTGCCGCGGCGCCTGCTGCTGTTGCTGTTGCTGCTGCGACTTCGCCGGCAAAACGCGGCAAGGCGGCTGTGCGAGGCATGCCCGCCGATGCGGTGAAAGCTGCCATGCCGGCCAGGCTCTCGCCGCTCCTCGCCACGCTGGTCGATGGCCCGCCGCCCGATCCGCAGAACTGGATCTTCGAGATCAAGTTCGACGGCTACAGGCTGCTCGCCCGCGTCGATGCGAAAGGCGTGCAGCTCTTCACGCGCAACGGCCACGACTGGAGCAGCCGCATGCCGCACCTGGTGCACGCCATCGAACGCATGAAGCTCAAGCCGGGCTGGCTCGATGGCGAGGTGGTGGTGCTCAACGAATCCGGCGGCACCGACTTTCAGGCGCTGCAGAACGCGTTCGACACCGACAAGACACGCAACATCGTCTTTTTTCTTTTCGACCTGCCGTACTACGGCGGCTTCGATCTCACCCGCGTGCCGCTGGTCGAGCGCCGCGCGCTGCTCGAGACGCTGCTTGCCAAGGCGCCGCCGGAAATCCGCTTCAGCGACATCTTCGATGCGCCGCCCCAGGACATCGTCGCCTCGGCCTGCAAGATCGGGCTCGAGGGCGTCATCGGCAAGAGAAAGAACAGCGGTTATGCATCGCGGCGCTCGCCCGACTGGATCAAGCTCAAGTGCTCGTTGCGGCAGGAGTTCGTCATCGGCGGCTATACCGATCCCAAGGGCTCGCGGGTGGGCATTGGGGCGTTGCTGATCGGCGTGCACGACGAGAAGGGCGACCTCATCTACGCGGGTGCGGTGGGCGCCGGCTTCAATGGCCGCACGCTGGTCGACATGCTCGAAAGGCTGAAGCCGCTTGGCATCGGCAAGCGGCCGTTCAAGAACCCCACCGAGAACGATCGCCGCGCGCACTGGGTCAAGCCGGCGCTGCTGGCCGAGGTTACTTTTTCCGAATGGACCAAGGACGGCCATGTGCGCCACCCGGTGTTCCACAGCGTGCGCACCGACAAGCCGGCAAAGGCCATCATCCGCGAGAAGCCGGTTCACCAGGCGGGTGCGGACCGCGAACCCGAGGCCGGACCCGCACCCGCCGCCACGATGCCCGCCAACTTCAAGGTCTCGCATGCCGATCGCGTCGTCGATCCGTCCACCGGCATCACGAAGGTGGAGGTGGTGCGCTTCTACGGACTGGTCGCGCCGCTGATGATGGAGCACCTCAAGGGCCGGCCGGTGTCCTTCGTGCGCGCGCCGCAGGGCATCAAGGGCCAGCTTTTCTTCCAGAAGCATCTCGAAGAGGGGCAGATGGCGGGCGTGCGTCAACTCGATCCGGCGCTGTGGCCCGCGCATCCCGAGCTGATCGAAGTGGCGGGCCCGCTCGGCCTCTTGAGCGCTGCGCAGATGAACGTCATCGAGTTCCACACCTGGAACGGCGTGAAGACACTCATCGGAAAACCCGACCGCATGACCTTCGACCTCGATCCGGGCGAGGGCGTCGGCTGGCCCACCGTGCAACAGGCGGCCGAGCTGATGCGCGTGGTGCTCGACGAGCTCGGCCTGCCTTCCTTCTGCAAGACGAGCGGGGGCAAAGGCCTCCACGTGGTGGTGCCGCTGAAGCGGCAGTACGACTGGGACACCGTGAAGGATTTTTCGCAGGCCATCGTGCAGCACATGGCCCGCACCTTGCCGCAGATGTTCGTGGCGAAGAGCGGGCCGAGCAATCGCGTCGGCCGCATCTTCATCGACTACTTGCGCAATGGTTTCGGCGCGACCACCGTCTGCGCGTGGTCGGTGAGGGCTCGGCCCGGAATGGGCGTGTCGGTGCCGGTGGAGTGGCAGGAGGTTCCCACGCTCGCGAGCGGCGCGCAGTGGACGCTGCGAAACATCCATGCCCGGCTCGATCGGGGCAACGAGCCGTGGGCCGGCTATGCAAAGGCGGCGAAGAGTCCGGGCGCCGCAATGAAGATGCTGGGGTTCGAAGCAAGCAGTGCGCGTGCACGCAAGCGCTGACGCCGCGCCCCAATCGAAGCGCTTGGCGATGCGCCGAAGTCAGGTCAGAGTTCGATGAAGGCCGAGGTGGCTTTGTTCAGCGCCAGCTTGCCCTTGGCAGTGATCGATTCCACCTGGGCGAGATGACGGATCGCACGATCGTCGGGCGCGTGGCTGGTGGTGGGAGGAATGAAAGCGGTCACCAGCTCGGCGGCCCGCAGCACGCGCAGCCTGTCGATGTCGGCTGGCGTATGGACGACGTATGGCAATCTCTGCTCGGCGAGGACCCGAAGAAACTCCATGGACATGAGCCGTCTCCTTGTCTAGATATGGACGTGCATTTTGCGGAAAAATTCGCAGTTGTGCCTAGTCCCTGCAGTGCACATTACCTTTGCATGTGTACCGAAGTGTTGTCCTGCCGCTGCGGCCGAAAACGAAGGTGCCAATTTTCAGGGCAGGCCGATTGCGGGGTCTTCGCTGGTTACCGGTATCGGGTGCCGCCGATGCGATCGAGGGCGCGCTACGCCGCGTTACCGCTCATGCTTTGATGAACCGACTCGTTCGTACGTCACGAAGCTGTAATCGAGGCCTTCCTTGGCCGAGACGTGCGATTCGCGACTCGTCTCGCGCCACTCGGAGGCAGAGAGTTCCGGCGCATGCGCATCGCCTTCGTAGTCGCGCGCAATCTCGGTGACGACAGCTTGCTGTGCCAGCGGCTCGGCCTCGGCATAGATCTGCGCACCGCCGATGATCCATACGTCGGGCACCTGCGATTCTTCGCACAGCGAGAGCGCCTCTTGAAGATTGCCCGCGCGCTGCGCGCCTTCGGCTTTCCAGTCGTCCTGCCGCGTGACGACGATGTTGCGCCGGCCTGGCAAGGGACGGAACCGCGGCGGAAGCGAGTCCCAGGTCTTGCGGCCCATGATGACGGGCGCGCCGCCGGTCGTCCGCTTGAAGTGCGCCAGGTCTTCGGGCAGGTGCCAGGGCATGGTGCCGTTGGCACCGATCACGCCATTGGCGGCGCGGGCGAAGATGAGATTGATGCGCGGTGATGTGTTCATGAGGCCGAACGGTCCGCTCACACCGCCACGGGCGCCTTGATGGCCTCGTGGTGCTTGTAGTCGAGCACTTCGAAGTCTTCGTACTGGTAGTCGAAGATCGAAGCCGGCTTGCGCTTGATGTGGAGCGTGGGATACGGGTAGGGCGCACGGCTCAGTTGCAGCGCCACCTGTTCGGCGTGGTTGCTGTAGATGTGGCAGTCGCCGCCGGTCCAGATGAAGTCGCCCACGTCGAGATCGCACTGCTGCGCCATCATGTGCGTGAGCAGCGCGTAGCTCGCGATGTTGAAGGGCACGCCAAGGAAGATGTCGGCGCTGCGCTGATAGAGCTGGCAGCTGAGCTTGCCGCGCTCGCCCGGTGCCTGCGGCGGCGCCACGTAGAACTGGAAGAACGCATGGCAGGGCATGAGCGCCATCTTCGAGAGCTCGGCCACGTTCCATGCACTGACGATGATGCGGCGCGAATCGGGGTTGGTCTTCAGGGTCTTGATGACTTCGGAGATCTGGTCGATGTGGCCGCCATCGGGCGTGGGCCAGCTGCGCCATTGCACGCCGTACACCGGGCCCAGGTCGCCGTCCTCGCGCGCCCATTCGTCCCAGATGGTGACGCCGCGCTCCTTGAGCCAGTTGTTGTTGCTGGAGCCGGTCAAGAACCACAGCAGCTCCTGAATGATGGACCGCAGGTGCACCTTCTTGGTGGTGACCAGCGGAAAACCTTCGTTCAGGTCGAAGCGCATCTGGTGGCCGAACACGCTCTTGGTGCCCGTGCCCGTGCGGTCGCTCTTGTGGACGCCATGGGTGTCCACGTGGCGCATGAAGTCTTCGTACTGGGAGCGGATGGGGCGGGCAGGCGTGGAGGTCATGGGGAGAGGTGTCGGGACCGGGGTGTTCGAATTTTACGGACTGATTGCTTTCTTGCTCCTTCCCCCTTTGGGGGAAGGTTGGGATGGGGGCGGCTGCCGTCGTGCCCCCACCCCGACCCTCCCCCGGAAGGGGAGGGAGAAAGAGCGAAGCTACACGCGGATCACGCGGCCCGGGTTCAGGATGTTCTGCGGATCGAGCCCGCGCTTGATCGCGCGCATCATTTCCAGCGCCACAGGCGACTTGTGTTTTTCGAGCTTGTCGACCTTGAGCGAACCCACGCCGTGCTCGGCCGAGAACGAGCCGCCGAACTTCTCGACGGCGTCGTACACCAGCGTGTTGATCCGCTCTTCCTCGTTCTTCAGGAAAGCCTTGGTGTCGATGTTCTCGGGCGCCTGCACGTTGTAGTGCAGGTTGCCGTCGCCCAGGTGGCCGAAGTTCACCAGCCGCACGCCGGCGATCTCGCGTGCCAGCAGGGCGTCGGTCTCGGCCACGAAGGCGGGGATGCTGGAGACGGGAATCGAGATGTCGTGCTTGATGTTCAAGCCCTCTTCGGCCTGCGCGAGGGGAATGCTCTCGCGGATGTGCCAGAGCTGATGCGCCTGCGCAAGGTTCTCGGCCACCACTGCATCGGTCACGCAGCCGTCTTCGAATGCGGTTTCGAGCAGCGCCTCGAAGCGCGCGCGCGCATGGTCTTCGGACTCGCTGTCGGAGTTCTCCAGCAAAACGCAATAGGGCACGGCCTCGTCGCCGATGAAGGGAACGCGCAGTTGCGGCATGTGCTTGTCGACCAGGCTCAATGCAAACCTGCCCATCACTTCGAAGCCCGTGAGGCCCGAGCCCAGGTGCTTGTGCGCAAGGCCCAGCAGCGTGACCGCGTGATCGAGCGAGGGCACCGCGGCCCAGGCTGTGAGCTGCGCCGCGGGCAGCGGGTAGAGCTTCATCGTCGCCGCGGTGATGATGCCGAGCGTGCCTTCGCTGCCGATCATCAGGTCGCGCAGGTCGTAGCCGGTGTTGTCCTTGCGCAGGCCGCTGGTGCCCTCCCAGATCTCGCCCTGCGGCGTGACCACTTCGAGGCCCAGGCACAGCTCGCGCGTGTTGCCGTAGCGGACCACCTGCGTGCCGCCGGCGTTGGTGGCCAGGTTGCCGCCGATGGTGCAGCTGCCTTCGGCCGCAAGGCTCAGCGGAAACAGGTAGCCCTGCTTCTCGGCCGTCTCTTGCAGGGTCTGCAGGATGCAGCCGGCTTCCACGGTCATCGTGAGGTTGGCCGCATCGACGGTGCGAATCGCGTTCAGCCGCTGCAGGCTCAGCACCACCTGCGTGCCGCTGTCGTCGGGAATGGAGCCGACCGCCAGGCCGGTGTTGCCGCCTTGCGGCACGATGGCCGTGCCGGCCGCGGCGCAGGCCTTGACCACGTCGGCCACCTGTTGCGCATTGGCGGGCCGCACCACGGCCAGCGACTTGCCGCGTGCGCGCTTGCGCCAGTCCTGTTCGTAGGCGGTGAGATCGCCTTCGTTCAGCACGTGTTGCGCACCCACGATGGCGCGCAGCTGGTCGATCAAGGGAGAAGAAGTCATGGGGTGGAAGCCTCCAGTTGGCGGGCAGCCTTGGCGTTGCGCAGGCGCAGCCGGACGTGCAATGCGCAGGCCGTGAAGAGCGCAAGGCACAGCAGCACCTCGATGAGCGCGAGCACTTGGCCCACGCCGTTGGTGTCGCTCCAGGCGCGCACCACGCCCTCGGTGAAATAGAGCCAGACCATCAGGCTGACCCAGCGGTAGGTGTACATGCGGTTCTTGTAGAGCCCCGCGAGTGGAATGACCAGCGGCAGCACCTTGAGCGCCAGCAGCGAGCCGCCCGGCCGCAGCGGCGCCAGCCACAGCTCCCAGGCCAGGCCCAGCACGATGAGTCCGGCGAGGCTGCCCACGGCAAGCCATCGGGTGGTGCTGACGGAAGAAGAGGCGTGCGGTGTGATGGTTTGCATGGATTGGACACCGCGGAACTGGCGACACGAAGCGTGCGAAGACGAGAAGAGGGTTCGGGTTCTTATGATACCGGCCATGAATCGTCAGCAGCTCTGGAGGGATCTTTCGCGCTTTCCGTGGGGCAACACCGCGGCGGTGCTGGGTGAGCGTTTCCGGGAAGACCGGCTCGGCCTGACGGCCAGCAGCCTTACCTTCACCACCACCATTGCCATGGTGCCGTTCTTTACGGTGGCGCTGGCGCTTTTTACCGTGTTCCCGATGTTCGCCAAGCTGCAGGGACGGCTGCAGCGCTGGCTCATCGAGAGCCTGATTCCCGACAACATCGCGCGCCAGGTGCTGGGCTACCTGAACCAGTTCTCCAGCAAGGCCGGCGGCCTGGGCATCGCGGGCCTGGTGGTGCTCCTGATCACCGCCATTGCGCTGATCCTCACCATCGACAAGACGCTCAACAACATCTGGCGCGTGCGTTCGCCCCGGCCTTTTGCGCAGCGCGTGCTGATCTACTGGGCCGCCATCACGCTCGGCCCGCTGATCCTGGCGGTGAGCCTCTCGACCACTTCATACGTGTTCGCCGCGTCGCGCGACGTGATGGGCGGCAGCATCCTCAAGCTGTTCTTCGACACCTTCGAAGTCGTGCTGCTCGCGGGCGGCATGGCGTCGCTCTACCACTATGTGCCCAACACCAATGTGCGCTGGGCGCACGCCTGGGCCGGCGGCATCTTCGTGGCGGCCGCCATCGAAATTGCCAAGCGCGTGCTGGGCTACTACCTGAGCCTGGTGCCGACCTATTCGGTGCTCTACGGCGCCTTTGCCACGGTGCCGATCCTGCTCGTGTGGATCTACGTGGCCTGGGTCATCGTGCTGCTGGGCGCCGTGATCGCGGCCTATCTGCCGAGCCTCTTGACCGGCGTTGCGCGCCGCGGCGGCCGGGCCGGATGGCCGCTGCAATTGGCGATGGAGGTGCTGCAGCACCTGGCGCGGGCTCGCGCCACGCCGGCCAAGGGCATGGGGGCCGCCGAGCTTGTCGCCCACATGCGCGTCGACACGCTGCAGCTGGTGCCGGTGCTCGAAACGCTGGTGATGCTCGACTGGATTGCGCCGCTTGCCGAAGAGACCGCCGACGAAGACCCGCGCTACGTGCTGCTGGCCGACCCGTCCACGCCCATCGAGCCGCTTCTCAAGGAGTTGCTGATGCCGCGCGCCGAACCGCTCGAAGACCTGTGGCAAAAAGGCCCGCTGCACTCGCTGCGCCTGGGCGATGTGCTATTGATTTAATAGCGGTCAGATCTTCACCTTGCCCAGCCAGATGTCGCGGTACATCGCCCAGTCGCCCATGAAGCTGTAGAGCGGGCGCTTGAACGACGCGGGCCTGTTCTTCTCGAAGCCGAAGTGCCCGACCCAGGCAAAGCCGTAGCCCGCGACCAGCCCGGCCAGGAGCCAGAGCGGGTTGAGCGTGACGATCAGCGCCACCAGGCACAGCAGCGAAATCGTCGAGCCAATGAAGTGCAGGCGCCGGCAGGTGCGGTTGGCGTGCTCGGTCAGGTAGAACGGATAGAACTCCGCAAAGCTCTTGAAACGTCGCGGATCGACGGCAGATTCCGGGGCAGTCGTGGTGTTCATCGGGCGAGCCTCCTGAGCGCCGGGAGCGCTTTGTCCATAATAGCCACGACCCTCCCGCCGGGCCATCCCGGCTCCGTATTCACACCTTCACCGCATCAGCTTTGAGCGCTCTTCCCGCCGCCCCCGATTCCGCCGAGCCGGCCCGCGATGCGCCATGGGTCGTGTGCCTGTGCGCCGAATGGTGCGGCACCTGCCGCGACTACCGGCCGCTGCTCGAGCAGGTGGCGCGGGCGCATCCGCAGTTCCGCTTTGCCTGGGTCGACATCGAAGACCACGCCGAGATTGCCGATGCCTTCGACGTCGAGACCTTTCCGACATTGCTGATCGCCGGTGTCGACGGCACGCGCTTTCTGGGCCCTTTGCTGCCGCATGCCGAGACGCTCTCGCGCATGCTCGGCGCGCTGCAGGCGCCGCAGCCTTCCAGCCTCGACGTCGACCTGCTGCTGGCAGTGCTCGAGAAGCGCCCCGCTGAATTCGCGGTCTGAACCGCGCGCTCCCTGCCATGAACATCCTGATCTTTGGCGCCACCGGCATGGTGGGGCAGGGCGTGCTGCGCGAATGCCTGCTTGCGCCCGACGTGGCGCGCGTGGTCGCGGTCGGCCGAAGAGCCACCGGGCAGCAGCACCCGAAGCTGCAGGACCTGGTCATCCCAAACATGGCCGACTACAGCGGCTTCGAGCCGCAGCTGCAGGGCTTCGATGCCTGTTTCTTCTGCCTTGGCGTGTCGTCGGTCGGCATGAAAGAGGCCGACTACAAGCGCATCACCTACGACCTCACGATGGCCGCGGCCACGGTGCTCGCGCGGCTCAACCCGGGCATGACCTTCACCTACGTGACGGGTGCGGGCACCGACAGCAGCGAGCGCGGCAGCAGCATGTGGGCGCGCGTGAAGGGCGCCACCGAAAACGCCTTGCTGAAGTTGCCGTTCAAGGCCGCCTACATGTTCCGTCCCGGCATGATCCAGCCGCTGCACGGCGTGCGTTCGAAGACGCCGCTCTACCAGGCCGCGATCATGGTGCTCAAGCCGGTCCTCGGGCTCGCGTACCGGCTGTGGCCCGACAAGGTGACGACGACCGAGAAGGTGGGCCGGGCGATGCTGGCCGTGGCGCGGCACGGTGCGCCGAAGGTGCTGCTCGACCCGGCGGACATCAACGCCCTGGGCCGCTGAAGCTCACGCGGCCTCGGCCGCGCTGGAACGCGCGCGGCCCAGCTTGCGCCTGCCCGCGCTGGCAATGGCATGCACCAGGTGTTGTACGAACTCTTGCGCCAGCGGCGTGAGCGTGCGGCCTTCGAGCGCCAGCACCTGCAGTTGCCGCTGCTGCAGCGGCGCCTCGGCAAACGGGCGTGCCACCACCGTGCCCGCATCGATGAGGTGCGTGACCGTGAGGTGCCCCGAAAGCATCACGTCCGGCGTGCGCAAGAGCGGCAGCAGCACGGATGAAAAGTTGCTCACGAAGATCGCGCGGTACTGCAGCCCCTGCAGGCTGCATGCTTGGTCGAAAAGCTGCCGCGCGGTCACGCCCTTGTCGCCCACGGCCAGCGGATAGCGCACGGCGTCCGCCACCGACACCACGCGCTGCCGCGCCAGCGGATGGTCGGGGCGCAGCACGGCAAACACCGGCGCATTGGCCGAGTGCTCGATCTTCAGTCCGGGCTCCGGCGCAACGACGTACTTCAGCGCGATGTCGGCCTCGCCGCGCGCAAGCAACGCGCTCACGCCGTCGGGCGAGCCCACGTGGAGTTCGAGCTGCGTGCCCGGATGCGCCGACTCGAAGCTGCGCATGACCTGCGGCATGAAGTGCGCCGCGAACCCTTCGGTGCACGCCATGCGGATGCGGTGCGCGCTGCGGCCGCCGAGGTCGCGCACCTGCTCGATGACTTGCTCGATGTCGAGCTGGGCATTGCGCAAGTGCGCCGCGAGCCGCTCGCCCGCCGCGGTGAGCGCCATGCCCCTGGCGTGGCGCTCGAACAGCGGCGTGCCCAGGCTGTCTTCGAGCTTGGCGATCTGGCGGCTGACCGCCGACGAAGCCACGAACAGCCGCGCCGCCGCCTGGCTGACCGAGCCGCTGCGTGCCACTTCCAGGAAATGGCGCATCGGAATGCTGAGGAGCGGTGGTGTCATGACCATTCAAGCGTTGCCTTGAAGGCAATGGTAGCTTGCAAAAACGGTGCTGGAAGCATTGCCCTTCAGGCCTTGTACTTGCTGCACCCGATGGAAACAGGAAATCCCTTCATGCAACGTACCGAAAGCCTTGCCGCTGCCGCCGCCTATTTCGACGACGGCAGCTTCTTTGCCGACCTGAAGCGGCGCGTCGCCTTTCGGACCGAGAGCGATACCGGCGCCGCCACGCCCGCGCTCGGCGCCTACCTGCGCGATGAGCTGGTGCCGCCGCTGGCCGCGCTGGGTTTCGCGTGCGAAATCGTCGAGAACCCCGTGGCCGGCGGCGGGCCCTTCCTGATCGCGCGCCGCATCGAAGACCCTGCACTGCCCACCGTGCTGAGCTATGGCCACGGCGACGTGGTGAGCGGGCAGGATGCGCAGTGGGACGAAGGGCTCGGGCCCTGGGCGCTCACCGTGCGCGGCGACCGCTGGTACGGGCGCGGCACCGCCGACAACAAGGGCCAGCACACCATTGCGCTCGGCGGACTGGCGGCCACGCTGCGCGCGCGGGGCGGGCGCCTGGGCTACAACATCACCTGGCTCATCGAGACCGGCGAAGAGGCCGCGTCGCCGGGCCTTCATGCGGTGTGCGAGCAGCAGCGCGACAGGCTGCGTGCCGACCTGTTCATCGCCAGCGACGGGCCGCGCGTGAGCGCCGCGCGGCCGACGCTGTTCCTCGGCTCGCGAGGTGCCGTCAACTTCAGCTTGCGGTTGCGTGCCCGGGCGCGGGGCTACCACTCGGGCAACTGGGGCGGCGTGCTGGCCAATCCGGCCACGGTGCTGAGCCACGCCGTGGCATCGCTGGTGGATGCGCGCGGGCGCATCCTGGTCGAGGCCTTGCGGCCGCCTGAAATTCCGCAGGGCGTGCGCGAGGCGCTGGCCGACATCGCCATCGGCGGCGGTGCCGACGATCCCGCGCTCGACGAGGGTTGGGGCGAGCCGGGCCTCCGCCCGGCCGAGCGGCTGGTGGCGTGGAACACCATCGAGGTGCTCGCGCTCGGCGCCGGCTCGCCGCAGCGGCCGGTGAATGCGATTCCGTCCGAGGCGGTGGCGCATTGCCAGCTGCGCTTCGTGGTCGGAACGCCGTGGCGCGATCTGGCGAAGCTCGTGCGTGCGCATCTCGATGCGCACGGCTTCGGCCAGGTGGAAGTGCAGGTCACGCTCGAAGGCGCGGCGACGCGGCTCGACGTGGAGAACCCGTGGGTCGACTGGGCCCGGCGCTCCATCGAAGAGAGCAGCGGCCAGCGCGTCGACCTGCTGCCCAACCTCGCGGGCTCGCTGCCCAACGATGTCTTTGCCGACCTGCTGGGCCTGCCCACGCTGTGGGTGCCGCATTCGTACCCGGCCTGCGCCCAACACGCGCCCAACGAACACCTGCTGGCGCCGCTGGCGCGCGAGGGCCTGCAGATCATGGCCGGCCTCTACTGGGACCTGGGGGAGCCGGGGCTGGCTCCCTGGGCCGCCGGAAAAACGCAGCACGCCGCCGCCTGATTTCTCTTCCTGGACCGAACCCATGAAAACTGCTCTCTTCCAACGCCTTGGCGGCCTGCTGGCTTGCGCTTCGGCCCTCATCGCCTTCCCCAATGCTCCCGCGCTTGCGCAGGACACCTGGCCCGACAGGCCCGTGAAGCTGGTCGTGCCATTTCCGCCCGGCGGCGGCACCGACATCGTCGCGCGCGCCATGGGCCAGGGCCTGTCGGAGCGGCTCGGCCAACCGGTGGTCATCGACAACAAGCCCGGTGCCGCCACCATCATCGGCACCGACGCGGTCGCCAAGGCCGCGCCCGACGGCTACACGCTGCTGCTCTCGGGCTCCACCAGCTACAGCGTGAATCCCGCGCTGCGCGCCAGGCTGCCGTACGACCCGGTGCGCGACCTGGCGCCCATTGCCATCGTCGCGCGCACGCCGCTGGTGCTGGTGGTGGGCGCCGGCACGCCGTGGCGCTCGCTGCCCGAGCTCATCGCCGCCGCCAAGGCCAAGCCGAAGAGCATCCGCTACGCCACCTTCGGCTCCGGCTCGGGGCCGCACCTGGCGGGCGAGCTGTTTGCGCTGGCCGCGGGCATCCAACTGCAGGACATTCCGTACAAGGGCAGCAGCCAGGGTTCGATGGCGGTGATCGGCGGAGAGATCGAAATCGGCCTGGACACTGTGGCCGCCGTGGCACCGCACGTGCGCTCAGGCAAGCTGCGCGCGCTGGGTATCGTGGGCGCGACGCGGTCCAGCATGCTGCCCGAGGTGCGCACTCTGGCCGAGCAGGGGCTGCCCGATGCCACCTTCGATGCCTGGTACGGCTTTGCCGCGCCGGCGCGCACGCCGGCACCGGTGCTCGACAAGCTGGCCCGCGCGGTCACGGCCACGATGGGCAGCCCGGCCCTGCAGGCGCAGCTGCGCGCGCAGGGCATGGAGCCCGTCGCCATCGGCGGCGCGGCGTTCCGCAGCCAGATGGAGGGCGAGATTTCGCGCTACCGCGCGCTGGCGCATCGCGCGGGGATCGCGGCGGAGTAGCCGGCGATTGGCTCAGGCAGGCGTTCCGACGAAGTCGCGCAGCGCGAACAGCACTTCGTCGGGGGCCTCGTTCATCAGCGAGTGGCCCGCATGCACGGTCACCACCTTGGCCTTCTTCGCCTTGCCGACCAGCGCCTTGGTGGCGCGCGGTGGCGTCATCTGGTCGGCATCGCCAAGCAGGAAAAGCACGGGGCACTGCACGGCCTCGATCGCTTTTTCGCCATTGGCGTAGTCGTTGCAGGCCTTGAAGCCGACGTGAAAGACGTTGACGTCGCGGTTGCTCGCGAGCACGCGGCGCATCAGCGCGCGCGAACTGCCGTAGAGCCAGGTGCCCGGGCCAAGCGCCGAGGGCGGCGGCGCGAGCAGCGAATGCGAGAAGGTGTTGACCATCGCGATGGCGCGTTGCGGATCGTTGAGCGCACCATCGAGCAGCGCGGGCGACACGGTCATCGGATAGGCGGTGCCCACCAACGCCAGATGGGTCACCCGTTCGGGCGCGCGTGAAGCGGCCTCGAGCGCAATCAGCGAGCCGAAGCTGTGGCCCACGAGCGCGGCCTTCTGCACGCCGGCCGCGTCGAGCAGCGCGATGACGAACTGCGCGGCGTCTTCCACGCTGGCGGGTGGTGGGCCTTCGCTCTTGCAGTGGCCGGGCAGGTCGAGCGCGAGCACGTTCCAGCCGTGGTTGGCGAACCAGCGGCTCTGCAGGATCCACACGCTGTGGTCATTGAGCACGCCGTGGATGAAAACCACGGTCGGCTTGGTTGCATCGAAAGTTTTGCCGCCGGTGTAGCAGTAGGTGGTGTGGCCGTTGACTTTGTAGTTCATGTCAGTTGCTCCGTCCTGAGATGCGTCGCTGTTGTTCAGGGCGCGTGCACAGGCTACCGGGTACTCCCCTCCGCGAATGTCCCCCGCCTTCGGCTCCCGCAGCTCCTCCTTTGTTTCGCTGCGGGGTGCACCCGGCGCCCTGTGCACACCAGGCGCTGCGGTTGTTCCGCCTGATCAACGACCGCTCTGCATAACGAGCACGCTGATGGGGTGCCTTGCGCAGCGAAATAAAGGGGGAGGCCGCAGGCCGGAGGACATTCGCGGAGCAAGGTACCCCGTCGGCGGGATCGCGCCCCGAACACAACGCGCCAAACTCGACACGACGAACAAAGAAACAAGCGTTCATTCCTAGACCCCCGCCTTTTCCGCAGCCTTCAGCGCACGCTTCAGGTCGTCGATCAGGTCCGCCGGGTCTTCCAGCCCGATGGAAAGCCGGATCGTCCCTTGGGAAATGCCCGCACCCGCCAGCGCCTCGTCGGTCATGCGGAAGTGCGTGGTGCTGGCCGGGTGGATCACCAGGCTGCGGCAATCGCCCACATTGGCCAGGTGGCTGAAGAGCTTCAGCGCCTCGATGAAAGCCTTGCCCTGCGCGCGGCTGCCCTTGATGTCGAAGCTGAACACCGCGCCGGCGCCGCGTGCGCCATGGCGCAGCAGCTTCTGGGCTAGTGCATGGCTCGGATGCGATTCGATCAGCGGGTGACCCACGCGCGACACGAACGGGTGGCTCACAAGGAATTCGACCACCTTCTGCGTGTTGTCGATATGCCGTTCCATGCGCAGCGGCAGCGTCTCGATACCCTGCAAGATCAGCCACGCCGTGTGGGGGCTCATCGACGCGCCGAAGTCGCGCAGCCCTTCGCGCCGGGCGCGCAGCAAGAACGCGCCGACCGTGCTTTCCTCGCTGAAGACCATGTTGTGGAAGCCGTCGTAGGCCTGCGTGAGCTCGGCGAATTTTCCCGATTTCTCCCAGTCGAAGCTGCCGCCGTCGACCACCACGCCGCCAATCACCGTGCCGTGGCCCGAGAGGAACTTGGTCGCCGAGTGGTAGACCAGGTCGGCACCGTGGTCGAAGGGCTTGATGAGGTAGGGCGAGGTCAGCGTGGAATCGACCAGCAGCGGGACGCCCGCCGCGTGCGCGATGTCGCTCACCGCCGGAATGTCGAGCACGTCGAGCCCGGGGTTGCCCACGGTTTCGCCGAACAGCAGCTTGGTTTCGGGCCGGATCGCGGCCTTCCAGCCATCCAGGTCGCCGGGCTTCACGAACGTGGTGTCGATGCCGAAGCGCCGCATCGTGTAGTGCAGCAGGTTCTGCGAGCCGCCGTAGAGCGCGGTGCTCGCCACGATGTGGGAGCCAGCACCCATGAGCGTGGCGATCGACAGGTGAAGCGCGGCCTGGCCGCTAGCGGTGGCGATGGCGCCGATGCCGCCTTCGAGCGCCGAGACGCGCTGCTCGAGCACCGCGTTGGTCGGGTTGCTGATGCGCGAGTAGACATGGCCCGCGCGTTCGAGGTTGAAGAGCGCCGCCGCGTGGTCGCTCGACTCGAAGACGAAAGAGGTGGTGAGGTGGATCGGCACCGCCCGCGCGCCGGTGGCGGGGTCGGGTGCGGCGCCGGCGTGCAGCGCGAGGGTGTCGAATCCGGGGTCGGAATAGCCGGGCATGAGGACCTTTCTGGGTTCGTTCGCAATGCCCCGTTACGTCTGCTAATCATGCGCGCGCATCATGGGCGTGAGAGTCGGCGCCGATTGTGGGCTATATTCAAATCGGCACGCCGCCGAGAACGATTTCCGAGAGGAGCACACGATGAAAGTCAGCGACATCCTTCGCGTCAAGGGCAACACGCTCTTCACCATCACGCCTGACGACCTGCTGGCCGAAGCCGTCAACACCATGGCGGAAAAGGACATTGGCTCCCTGGTGGTCATGGAACACGGCGACCTGGTCGGCATGCTCACCTTCAGGGAAGTGATCCTGGCCATTGTCGGCAACGGCGGTCAGGTAGGCGGCATGCAGGTGCGCAAGGCCATGGACGACGCGCCCGTGACCTGCACGCTCGAAACCGACCTCGACGAGATCCGCCGCATCATGCTGGAGCGCCATGCGCGCTACATGCCCGTGATGGACAAGCGCATGCTGATGGGCGTGATCAGTTTCTACGACGTGGCCAAGGCGGTGGTGGACAGCCAGAACTTCGAGAACAAGATGCTGAAAGCGTATATCCGCGACTGGCCTGAAGAACAGTAACTACCGCCCCTGCGCTGGGCGCCTGGCTTATTCCTTGATATTGGCCGACTGCACGATCTTCTGATTCCGGGCGTATTCGGCCTGGACGAACTGGCCGAATTGCTCGGGCGTGCCGCTGCCGGGCAGGGCGCCTTGTTCGTTGAGCTTGCTGCGCACCTGTTCCTCGGCGAGCACCGCGTTCAGCTCCTGGTTGAGGCGGGCCACGATCGCTGGCGGGGTCCTGGCGGGGGCGAAGATGCCGGTCCAGCTCACCATGTCGTAACCCTTGAGGCCGGGCATCTCGTTGAAGGTGGGCACGTTGGGCAGGGCGGCGAGGCGCTGGCTGCCGGTAATGCCCAGCGCCTTCAGGCGGTTGCCGTTCACGTGCGGAATGGCGCTGGTGCTGACCAGCATGGCCAGATCGACCTGGTTGCCGATCACGTCGGTGGCAATCTGGGCGCCGCCGCGGTAGGGCACGTGGGTCACGAAGATGCCGCTGCGCTGCTTGAGAAGCTCCATGGCCAATTGCAGCACCGTGCCCACGCCCGAGGTGGCGTAGTTGTAGGCGCCGGGCTTGGCCTTGGCGAGTTTCACGAAGTCGGCATAGGTCTGGGCCTCGAGGCCGGGCCGTGCCACCAGCACCATCGGCGCGGTGTTGAGCATGCCGACCGGGGCCAGTTCCTTGAGCGGATCGAACTTGAAGGCCGAGGGGTTGACCAGCCGGCCGATGGCGATGGCGCTGTCGGGTCCGACCACCAGCGTGTAGCCGTCCGGCGAGGCGTTCACGGCCTTGGCCACGCCGATGGCGCCGCCCGCGCCGCTCACGTTCTCGATGACCACCGACTGCTTCAGCCGTTCGCCCAGCCGCGTGGCGACGAGGCGGGCGTTGACGTCCACGCTGCCGCCCGCGGTGTAGGGAACGATCAGCGTGATCGGCCTGGCGGCGGGCCATGCACTCTGCGCGAGCGCCGCGGCAGGCAGTGCCGAACAGAGGGTGGCGGCAAGAAGAAGGCGGCGGGAGCGGTTCATGGCGTGGGTCATTCCTGGTGGGCGGGATGGGGCTATGGCGCAAGGCGCGCGCGCAGCGCGTCGAACTCGTGGCTCCACTGCGTGCGCCATGCGCGGCGCTGCGTGTCGTCGATCCATGCGCCGTCGAGCCCGTTGTGCATGAAGCCGCGCAGGTCGTCCAGCCCGAAGCCGAAGTCGCGCGCCATCATCAGCCAGGCCTCTGTGGGCGTGACCTTGTGCAGCGTCGGGTCGTCGGTGTTGGGGTGGATACGCAGGCCCAGGGCGGGCATGCGGCGAATGGGGTGGTCGAGCGCCCAGCGCTCGGGCGGCAGGGTGCGCAGGTAGTACGAGTTGGTGGGCACCACGGTAAAGATCACGCCGCGCTCGGCGCACTGGCGCGCGAAGTCGGGCTGGTCGACCACGGTGTAGCCGTGGTCGATGCGGTCCACCTGCAGCACGTCGAGCGCGGTGCGCACGTTGGTCCACGGCATGCCGAACTCGCCCGCGTGCGCGGTGGCCTTGAGCCCCGCGCGCCGGGCCTCGGCATAGGCCTCTACGAACAGTTCGGGCGGCCGGTCGACCTCGCGGTAGTCGATGCCGATGCCGATCACCTCGTCGCAGCGGTGGGCCTTGACCCACTCCACCATCTCCACGGCGGCCTCGGGGCTCGCCTCGCGGTCGATGGCGGCAATGAGCCGGCCCGTGATGCCGAACTCCCGCTGTGCGTCATGGATCGCGCGGACGATCGCGCTTTGCGCCATCGGATACGAAATGCCGGAGCCGTGCACGGTGCCGGTCGGGTTCCAGAAGAACTCGGCGTAGCGCACGTTGTGGGCCGCCGCGTCTTCCAGGTATTCGCGGGTCAGCTGATAGAGGTCATCGGCGCTGCGCACCAGCTGCGCGTCGAGCGCGCGCAGCACGCGCAGCACGCCGACCGGTTTTTCCCCGCGCGTATAGAAGCCTTCGATTTCCTCGGCCGCAAGCGGCGAACCGGCGCGACGGTTGAGTTGCTTGAAGGTTTCGTGGCGCACCGTGCCGAACAGGTGGCAGTGCAGCTCCACCTTCGGAATCCCATGCAGCATGGATTCCAGCGTGAGGGGCGGTGGGGCGGAGCTGGTCATGCCTGCCAGTCTAGGGAGCGGAACGCCATAAGCAAAATTTTGAATTTCTATAATTTGATTCATTGAATCGATAACGGGATCGCCATGGCTTCCTTGCCGCTTCGGGCGCTCACCTTGCGCCAGCTTCAGTTCTTCTCGGTGCTGGTGGAAGAAGGGCACTTCGGCCGCGCGGCGCGCCGGCTGGCCATTACCCAGCCCGCCCTGAGCAACGCCATCAAGCAAATGGAAAAACTGCTCGGCGCCGAACTGCTGACCCGTTCCACCCATCGCCTGCAGCTCACCTCCGTGGGCGCCGAAGTGCTTGCGCGCACCGATTTCCTGGTCAACACCTTCGAGGTGGCGCTGCGCGACATCGAAAGCACGGTGCAGCGCGGGCGGGCTTTCGTGCGCGTGGGCGTGATCCCGTCGGCCAGCGCGCGCGTGACGGCCGCGGCCAGCGAGTTTCTGGAGGCCGGCGATCGCGAGGTCGAGATCGCCTGGCGCGACGCGCCTTCCACCATCCTGCTGGCCGAACTGCGCAGCGGCCAGCTCGACATGGCGGTGGCTGCGATCACCGAGCCGCCGGGCGGCCTGGCCTGCATCGACCTGTTCCGCGATCCGCTGGTGCTGGTGGTGCGTCGCGACCATGCGCTGGCCGCGGCTGCAGACACGAGCTGGGAGGCCATCGGCAAGGAGCGGCTGGTGCTGTTCGAAAGCGGCAGCATGCCGGCACTCGGCAACCCGGCGCGCGCGCAGTTCGAACAGGGGGCCGAGCCCTATCGCGTGAGCTATTCCGAAACGCTCTATGCGCTGGTGCGCAGCGGCCAGGCGCTGGGACTGATGCCGCGGCTTTATACCTCGTCGCTGCGCGACCCCGAGCTGGTGGTGCTGCCGCTGCTGAAGCCGCGTGTCGAGCGGCGCGTGGTACTGGCCTACCTGCCGGGGCCGATGCGCAACGTGGTGGCGCAGGAGCTGATTGCTTTCTTGCGCGAACGGCTCCCGCAGGCCGGTGAGGCCGCGGTGCGGCGTGTGGCGGCGAAGGGAAAGCGCAGCCGGCGCTGACGCCGGACAGCAGGTTCAGTACAGCTCGGCCGCGGCGTGGATGGTTTCGCGCACGCGCGGATAGATCTGCGCGTTCCACTTGCTGCCGCTGAAAACGCCGTAATGCCCCACGCCGGCTTGGAGATGATGAACCTTGAGGTACGGCCGGATGCCGGTGCAGAGGTCTTGCGCCGCCACCGTCTGCCCGACCGAGCAGATGTCGTCGCGCTCGCCTTCCACCGTGAGCAGCGCGGTGCGGCGGATGGCCGCGGGGTTCACCGTGCGGTTGCCCACGGTGAGCACGCCGCGCGGAAGGTCGTAGGTCTGGAACACGCGCTCCACCGTCTCCAGGTAGAACTCGGCCGGCAGGTCGTTCACCGCCAGGTATTCGTCGTAGAAGAGGCCGATGGTGCGGGCCTTCTCGATGTCGCCCTCGACCAGGTGGTGGACCATGTCCTGGAACTGCTTCTTGTGGCGCTCGGGGTTCATGCTCAGGAAGGCCGAGAGCTGCAGGAAGCCGGGGTACACGCGCCGCATCATGCCGGCATGGGGCCACGGCACGTGGCTGATGAGGTTGCGGCGAAACCACTCGATGGGCTTGCTGTTCGCGAGCTCGTTCACGCCGGTGGGGTTGACGCGGCAATCGACCGGGCCGGCCATGAGCGTGAGGCTGCGCGGCGTGGCGGGGTTGTCGTCTTCGGCCATCAGCGCCGTGGCGGCCAGCGCGGCCACGCAGGGCTGGCAGACCGCGACCATGTGCACGCCCGGGCCGATGGCTTCGAGGAACCGGATGACCTGCAGCGTATAGTCGTCGAGGCTGAAGCCGCCATGCCACAGCGGCACGTCGCGCGCGTTGTGCCAATCGGTCAGGTAGACGTCGTGGTCGCGCAGCAGGGTGCGCACGGTTTCGCGCAGCAGCGTCGCGAAATGGCCCGACAGTGGTGCAACCAGCAGCACGGGCGGATGCACGGCCTGCGTGTCCTTGCGGAAATGCAGCAGGGTGCCGAAGGGCGAAACCAGCGTTATCTCTTCGTGCACCACGGTTTCCACGCCGTCGACCGGCACGCTGGCAATGGCGTAGTCGGGGCGCGAATGGGTCAGCCGCATGCGCGAAAGCACGTCGAACTGTGCGGCCATGCGCCGCAACATGGTGCGTTCGGTGCCGTCCTTCCAAAGCGCCTGGCCGAGGTACTGGGCTGCGAGCCGGGAGGGCGAGAGCAGGTCGGCTTGGTTCTGGTAGGCCCGGTACAACATGAAAGTAGTACAGGCAAGTTGCGGGCCAAGCGGTGGCACAGGCCTTGCACGGCCATGGGAGCCAACCGGCAGCAAGCACCGTCAAGGAGATCCACGATGGCCAAACCCGTTCTCACGATCAGCAGCAGGAACTACGGCGCCTGGGCGTTGCGGGGCTGGCTGATGTGCAGGCTGGCCGGACTCGACTTCAGCGAAAAGATCATCCCGCCCGACGACCCGGCCATGAAGGCCGAGATGCTGCTGCTCTCTTCGTCGATGCTGGTGCCCTCGCTGCAGCACGGCAATGTCAAGGTGTGGGACACGCTGGCCATCGGCGAATACCTGAACGAGATCAAGCCCAAGGGCGCGCTGCTGCCGGCCGACATCCAGGCCCGCGCGCACTGCCGCGCCATCTGCGGCGAGATGCATTCGGGCTTCGCCTCCATGCGCGGCGCATTGCCGATGAACATCAAGGCTCAGTTCCGCGGCTTCAAGATCTGGTCGCGCGCGCAGGCCGACATCGACCGCATCGTCGCCATCTGGCGCGAATGCCTGAAGACCTACGGCGGGCCCTTTCTCTTCGGCAAGCAGCCGGGCATGGCCGATGCCATGTATGCGCCGGTGGTCACGCGCTTCCTGAGCTACGACGTGCCGCTGGACAGCGCCTGCGCCGCGTACTGCAAGCGCGTGATGGACTTGCCCGCCATGAAGGAGTGGGTGGCCGCCGCGAAGGAAGAGCCCGAGGAAATCGACGAGCTGGATGCGGAGTTCTGACCTGCCCGCGTGGGGTGCCGGCTAGTGCCGGAACATCCGCAGGTCGAGCGGGCTTTCCTCGCCGAGCCACATGGCATGCGCCGTGTGGTCGGCAAAGTCGTCGCCCGTGACGCCGTGCACGAAGATGTCGAGGCCGTCGCGATGGGCCTCGAGCCATTCGATGACCTGGTCGAACTCGGCGGCGTCGAAGGCCAGTTGGCAGCTCCAATGCGTGTGCGGGCCGACCAGCCGCTCGTGCACCCGCCCGACCACCACCATCAGCTCCCGGCCCGCCTGCTCGCACAGCTGCCTGGCCTGCGCCACCGTGGCGGGGCCGAAGTAGACGTGGGCGTGGTATTGCGGATAGAGGTTCTCGGGGCGGCGCGGCATGATGCGGTCATTGTGAACCCAACCGGAAGCGCCCGCTGTAGCGGAACACGTCGCCGAACCAGCGGTGGCGCAGCACCATCTTCATGGTGAAGCGGTCGGCGTCGTCCGGGTCGGGCCGCTCCTCGACGTAGGCGGTTCCCATCAACAGGCCGAGCGGCAGCGGCAGGTGCAGCCGGCCCAGGCGCCAGACGTAGCCGAGGTCGCGAAACACCAGCGCGCCTTCTTCCGCGCTCACCGCCAGGCGCATGCCGAGGCCGAATCGCACGTACTCGATCACCTCGCCGCCGCCCGCTGGCGCGCGCGCCATGTGTGAGCGAAAGTGGAACGGCGCGCGGCCCTCGAAGCTGAAGACGCGGTCCCAGTACAGGAGCGCGTCGCCGGGCCGGCAGCGGTAGTGCACTTCGATGGGGACACGGGTGCCGGTGTAGGGAACGAGCGCACCGAACAGGCGGCCGAAGGGCATCAGCACGCGCGCCCAGGGCGCATGGTGCACCTCGTCCATCGTGCCGCGCACGCACACGTGGGCATTCGAGAACGGGGCCATGGTGTAGTGCCGGCGGATCACGTCGCCCAACTGCTCCCAGCCCGGGCCGAGCGCCTGCTGGAAGACGGGGCGCATGTCCTTCATGCGGCCGCCACGGCGGTTTCGCTGCGCGCCTTGTAGAAGCGCAGGATGTGCTCGGAGAAGTCGCCCAGCAGAAACTGCGCCACGCGGTCGGCATACCAGTTGAAGCGCGTGCTCACGCGCCAGGAAACATCGATGCGAAGCTCCGTGCCGCCCTCGCGCGGCGTGAGCGTGTAGGCCGAATCGCGCAGGTCGAAATAGTGGCCGCCGATCACCACGTGGTCGTCCAGCGCGCCAGCGGGAAAGGAATCGGGCGAAAAGCGGTAGCGCCAGCTCACGCGCTGCAGCGGCTGCCACTCGGTGATGACCTCCTCGAAGTGCACGTCCTTCTGCCACTGCACCTTGCGCACGCGGCCTTCGGCGGTGTCTTCGGTCAGGGCGCCCACCGGCATCGGCACCCCGATGCGATAGGCCCAGGCATCGCCGACTTCGCTCGGCCGGATGTCACGCACTTCGTTGAGTTCATGCCATACGCGCTCGGCAGGCGCGGCGATGAAGAGCGTGCGCGAGGTGTTCGAGATCTGTTCCGGGTTGGGCCAGTGCGGCTCGACCGCACCCAGCGCCAGCGGCAGCACCGCGAAGCCGTAGAGCGCAGGCTTGGGCCAATTGGTGATGCGGCAGACGATGCCCATCGCGAGGCCGCCGAGGCTCCCCATGACGCTGAACAGGGGCACGATGACGACGGCGCAGATCATCCCTTCGATGAACACCAGCAGCGTGCCGACGACGAACAACGCGGTCGAGACCCACGGCGCCCAGATGTAGTAGCCCCAGCTGCGCCGCTCGATGCGCTCGGCCATGTAGACCGTGACAGCGCCGCACACCGCGGGCGCAAGATAGATGAAGGAGCCCAGCATGGCCGAGAAGCGCTGGCCCGGCAGGCCGCTGAAGGCGATGCGAAGCACCAGCGCTGCCGCGGCGCCGACGATCAGCGGCCAGAACCATGCGAAGGGCATGCGGCGCACGGGCATGTCGCGCATCTGCGCGGCGTCGGCCTCGATGGGTGCCAGTTCCCGGGGGCTGGCTTCGGCGGGTTCGGTGCTCATGAAAGTTTCTTCTCCTCGTGTGTTGTTCTGGATCCGACAGGCGTTCAGCCGCTGCGCTTCGCAGTCACCATGCAGTAGTCGAAGTCGCGCCAGAAAAAGCCCAGCACCAGCGCGCAATAACTGGCCACGATGTGCTTGCGGCGCCAGGGGCTCAGCCTGCCGCGCGCCTTCCAGAGTTCGGCCAGCGCAAAGCGCGTGGCAAGCGCCGGAATGTGCAGCGCGCTGGGCGCCACGCGCCATCGCAGCGACTGCACCTCGATATCTTCGAATCCGTGGTGGCGCAGCGCCTCGACGAAATCGCCGCGCACGGCCAGCGTGGGCACGGCCCAGCTGTCGGCCCACAGGCGGTGCAGCCAGCCGGCAAGCCGGCCCGGCCGTTGCCGCAGCAGGAAGCCGTCGACCACCGCAAGCCGCGCACCCGGCTTCAGCAGGCGGGCCGCCTCGCGCACGAAATCGGCCTTGGACGTGCCGCTGGCGTAGCAGGCGCTTTCCACGGCCCAGGCGCCGTCGGCCTTTGCGGTGGGCAGGCCGGTGCGCGTGTAGTCGGCCTCGATGTGCGCCATGCGGTCGGCCACGCCGGCACCCGCGTCGAGCCGCACGGCGATGCTGTTCTGCACCGGCACGTTGGTGACCGTGACGGCATACAGCGAAGGGTTGTCGCCCACCAGCGTGCGTGCGGTGGCGCCGGCGCCGCAGCCGAGGTCGATCACGCAGCGGCGTTGCGGCGCCTCCTGCGTGGACCGGGGCTCGTCGAGCTTCAGCGCGCGGCCGACCGCGCGGTTCATTTCCACCAGCATGCCTTCGCGCCGCAGCGGGTTCAGCCCGAGCCGCCAGAAGCCGAAGTGCATGTTGTAGCTGGGGCTCCAGGCGCGGTAGTCGTCCGCCACCTCGGTGAAATAGTCCTGCGTGTCGGCCTTGGTGATGGGCTGCGCGGTTTCGGGCGAGGGCGCGTCGGCCGCACCGGCCATTCGAGGCACGCGGAAATCGGGCTGGAAGACATTCGGCATGAAAGCTCCTTTTTTCAGATCCGGCAGTTGCCGCTGGCGCAGGTGCGGGACGACCGCGCCGCCTTGCCGGCAAGCAGGGCCACCAGCCAGCGCGGCAGCCGGTAGCGGTTGCGCGCAAGCACGCCATAGGCGCGGTCGGCGAACGGCGCGACCCATGGCAGGTCGAGCAGGAAGCTGCCACTCGGCAACCCGACGGCATCGCGGCAAGCCCGGATGGCGGGAACGCCGACGAACACCCGGCCCGCCGCGTCGACCACGTGGATGGCCGTCATCAAGGCCTCGCGCGGCGCCGGCCCGGCATCGAACCCGGGGGGCGAGCAGTCGACGAGTTCCAGCCGGGCGGCTGAATCCCGCGTCTTCATTGCGCTCATTTCCGCCGTGCAGAGGATGCAGGTGGCGTCGAAATACACGGTGAGCGGGTAGGCGGCGGTGAGGTGCATGTTGGGTTTTTCGTTGTTTCTGTCAAAACAGAAATAATCAGGCAAAAAAAAGGACTCAGATCATGGGCAGGCTGGCGTGATGGGCGTCGGGGTCGTCGTCGTCCTTCTTCGAGGCCGGAGTCGTCGGCGCCGGGGCATCCCCGCGAACGAACTTCTGCACGCTGGCGCCGAGCGTCAGCACCTTGTCGAGTGTGCCGGGCGAGAGCCGCAGCATCTCGTCGGCCCAGGTGGCGAGCTTGCTCATCAGGTCCATGGTGGAGCGGATGCGGTCTTGCGCATCGGCCGGCTCCTTCAGGAAGTCGGGGCTGGAGACGATCTCGCGCAGCACGCGGATGGTGGGGTCGAATTCGCGCTCCTTGCGCTCGCGCACCACGGTGCGGAACAGTTCCCACACGTCGACACTGGTCTCGAAATAGTCGCGCCGGTCGCCCAGGATGTGGGTGACGCGCACCAGGTTCCACGCCTGCAGTTCTTTCAGGCTGTTGCTCACGTTGGAGCGGGCCACGCCAAGCGTCTCGGAGAGTTCTTCCGCGTGCATGGGCTTGCCGCGTGCGAACAGCAGCGCATGGATTTGCGAGACCGTGCGGTTGACGCCCCACATCGAGCCCATTTCCCCCCAGTGGAGAACGAACTTGCGTTGGATGTCGGTGAGTTCCATGCCTCGAAGTCTAGGATTTTAGAAATTTCTGTCAAGAGAGAAATGAAAATTCGTTTGCTCGGCAGGTGCAATTGGAATACTGTACAAATAAACAGTATTCAAAGAGAAAGGATCTGCCATGCCCGCCGCCCACATTCCCATCCACGCCATCAAGGGCCGCGGCGCCGCCACGCGCCTGGCGCACCGTTTTTCGCGCGACGAGCGCAACGCTTTCGACGACGGCTGGGGCACGCTCGAAGAAGGCGCTGCCGAAGCCGAAGAGCTGCCGCCGCTCGCCACCGAGGTGCGCTTCGAGGACGTGAAGTCGGTGCTGAACGAAAACGACTCCCCCGATATTTCCTTCGATCGTTCGCTCAACCCGTACCGCGGTTGCGAGCATGGCTGCATCTACTGCTTTGCCCGGCCCACGCACAGCTATCTCAATCTCTCGCCGGGGCTCGACTTCGAAACCAAGCTCATCGCCAAGCGCAACATCGTGGAGGTGCTGCGCAGCGAACTCGACCGCAAGAGCTACAAGCCGAGCCACGTCGCCATCGGCACCGCCACCGACTGCTACCAACCGATCGAACGCGAGCTGCGGCTCACCCGTTCGGTGATCGAGCTGCTGAAGGAAACACGGCATCCGTTTGCGCTGGTCACCAAATCGAGCGCGGTGGAGCGCGACCTCGACCTGATCGCACCCATGGCCGCCGAGCACCTGGCCGCCGTGTACATCACCGTGACCACGCTCGACGGCGAACTGGCCCGCAAGCTGGAGCCGCGCGCCGCCGCGCCGCACCGGCGGCTGCGCACCATCCGCACGTTGGCCGAGGCGGGCGTGCCGGTGGGGGTGAGCGTGGCGCCGCAGATTCCCTTCGTCAACGAAGACATGGAACAGGTGCTCGAGGCCGCATGGGAGGCCGGTGCGCGCAGTGCCTTCTACACCGTCATCCGGCTGCCGTGGGAGGTGGCGCCGCTCTTCAAGGAATGGCTCCAGCTGCACTACCCGCAGCGCGCGGACCGCATCATGGCCCGCATCCACGAGATGCGCGGCGGCAAGGACTACGACGCTGACTTTGCCACGCGCATGAAGGGCTCCGGGTTGTGGGCCGACCTGATTCGCCAGCGCTTCGAGAAGGCGGCGAACCGCATCGGCTTCAACCGCGAGCGCATTGCGCTCGACCTCAGTGCGTTCCGGCCACCTGGCGCGGCGGGGCAGGGCATCCTGTTCTAGGGCCGGTCAATGCCGATGCCGTTCGCCATCGGAACTCCCTGCTTTCGGCGGAAAAAGTTTTGCCTCATGAAGAGGTCGATTTGGAAGTAGATTCAAGTTCGGCCGATGCACGGGGAATGCCCCGTGGTTGCGCCAGAAAAGGTATCTATGAACGGGGTATGGCTGGTCGTGATGGGGGTTTCGGGCTGCGGCAAATCCAGCCTCGGGGCTGCGCTGGCGGTCGGGTTCGGGCTGCCGCTGATCGAGGGCGACGACTACCACCCGCCGGCCAACGTCGAGAAGATGAGCCGAGGCATCGCGCTGACCGACGCCGACCGCGCCGGCTGGCTCGCGACGCTGGCGCATACGTTGGCCAATGCGTCGCAGGGTGCGGTGCTCACCTGTTCGGCGCTCAAGCAGAGCTACCGGGACCAGTTGCGCGCGGGCGTGCCGGGACTGCGCTTCGTGTTCATGGAGATCGAGCGCGCCGAAGCCGAAAGCCGCGTGGCCGCGCGGGCCGGTGCGGGCGAGCACACGTTTCCGGCGAGCCTGGTCGCCAACCAGTTCGCGACGCTCGAATCACCGGTCGGCGAGCCGGGTGTGCTCGCGCTCGATGCGACCGCGCCATTGGGCCAGTTGGTCGCGCAGGTGAAGGCCTGGCTGCCCGCCGATTAGTCCTTGCTGCCGGCGCGCAGCGCCTCGAGCACCACGGACACGCGGTCCATCGTGTCGGCGACTGTTTTCAGCTCTTCCTCGGTGGCCGGCGCCACCATCGCCGTGACCAACTCGGCCTGGACCGCCAGGCCCTTCTGTGCCATGGCCATGCCGTCAGGCGTGAGCGTGAGCCGCCGGATGCGCGCATCGGCGCTGTCGCTTTCGCGCCGCACCCAGCCCCTGGCTTCCATCTGCGTGAGCAGCATGCTGACGCCGCTCTTGGCGACGAAGCAGCGCGCCGCGAGCGCCTGCTGCGTGATGCCCGGCGTGGTGGCGATGGTGGCCAGCACCTCGTGTTCGCCGACGCGCAGCCCGATGGCAGCGAGCCGCGAGGTCATGACCGCATCGCAGAGGTTGTAGGCCCGCACCACCGCCAGCCAGGCGAGCGTGCCGTGGGGCGACGAGGGAGCTCTGTCGGGTTTTCCGGACTTCGGGGGTTTTGCGGTGGCCATTCGATATCGTTCAGTATTGAACATATACTGTTCATTGTCGAACCAATTCTAGTCGCGCCATGAACCTCTACCTCCGCCTGCTGATGACCCTGCTGCGGGCCTGGCGCGCACCGCGCCTGGCTCCGGGCGACACGCTGGAGCGGCGGCTGCGCGTGCTGCCCAATGACCTCGACATCAACGGCCACATGAACAACGGCCGCTACCTGACGATCATCGACCTGATGCTGGTCGAATACTTCGTGCGCACCGGCTTTGCCGCCACCATGCTGCGCCAGGGCTGGCGGCCGATGTCGGGCGGTTCGCTCATCAGCTACCGGCGCGGCCTGAACCCCTTCGACGTGTACACGCTGCGTTTCCGGCTCGACGCGACCGACCAGCAATGGAACTACATGCGCTTCGAGTTCGTCAAGGACGACAAGGTCTGCGCCGCCGGCTACATGAAGGGCGCCGCGGTGGGACACGGCGGGCTGGTGTCCAACCTCGAGTCGTACGCCGCCATGGGGCTGGTGCCGCCAGCGCATGCGCTGCCGCCGCCGGTGCGCGACTGGATCGCCGCCGAGCAGGGCGTGATGAGCGCCGCTTGGTAAGCCGCGCCGGCGGCAAGCCCTTGGATCAGCCGATGACTTCAGGCCAGTCGGTGTGGAAGAACTGGCCTTCGGGCTTGTCGACGCGCTCGTACGTGTGGGCACCGAAGAAGTCGCGCTGCGCCTGCAGCAGGTTGGCCGGCAAGCGCTCCGTGCGGTAGCTGTCGTAGTAGGCCAGCGAGGCGCTGAACGCCGGCACCGGAATGCCATTGCTCACTGCCAGCGCCACCACTTCGCGCCAGTTCTGCTGCGTGCGGTTGAGCAGGTCCTTGAAGAAGGGGTCGAGCATGAGGTTGCCGAGGGCGGGGTCGGTGCGGTAGGCGTCGGTGATGCGGTTCAGGAAGCGGGCGCGAATGATGCAGCCGCCGCGCCAGATGGCCGCGATGCGGCCGAGGTCGAGCTTCCACTCCTTCTTCTCGCCCATGGTCTGGACGAGGTCGAAGCCCTGCGTGTAGCTGATGACCTTCGACGCATAGAGCGCGTCGTGCACCTTGGCCACCAGCGCCTTCTTGTCGAGCGAGAGCTCGATCTTCGGCCCCTGCAACACCTTGCTGGCCGCCACCCGCGCTTTTTTCTGCGACGACAGCACGCGCGCCTCGACCGCGGCGTTGATGGTGCTGATGACCACCGCGTTCTCGGCCGCGTTGAGGAGCGTCCACTGGCCTGTGCCCTTCTGGCCGGCCTTGTCGAGGATGAGATCGACGATCGGCTGGCCGGTTTCCGGGTCTTTCTGCTCCAGCGCCTTGGCGGTGATCTGGATCAGGTAGCTCTGCAGCTCGCCCTCGTTCCATTCGTTGAAGATGGCGGCCATCTCGTCGGTGGTGAAGCCTGCGGCCTTGAACAGGCTGTAGGCCTCGCAGATCAGCTGCATGTCGCCGTACTCGATGCCGTTGTGCACCATCTTCACGTAGTGGCCCGCGCCGCCGGGGCCGATGTGGATCACGCAGGGCTCGCCGTCCACCTTGGCCGCAATGCTCTCGAAAATCGGCTTCATCACTTCCCAGGTGGAAAGCGGCCCGCCCGGCATGATCGACGGACCCTTGCGCGCGCCTTCTTCGCCGCCCGACACGCCCGCACCGATGAAGCGCAGGCCCTTGGCTTGGAGGTAGGCGTCGCGGCGTTCGGTGTCGGTGTAGAGGCTGTTGCCGCCGTCGATGACGATGTCGTCCTTGTCGAGCAGCGGAATCAGCTGCTCGATGACCTGGTCGACCGGTGCGCCGGCCTTCACCATGATCTGGATCTTGCGCGGCCGGGCGAGGCTCTGCACAAACTCCTCGAGCGTCCTGGCGCCGACCAGCTTCTTGCCGGGGTTCTCCGCCACGAAGGCTTCGGTGGTGGCTTGGGTGCGGTTGTACACACTGACCTGGAAGCCGCGGCTTTCCACGTTCAGCACCAGGTTCTGGCCCATCACGGCCAGGCCGATCAATCCGAAATCGCTTTTGTCCTTGCTCATGGCTCTTCTTTCGTCTGCGGTAAATGTGACGGGCATTGTGCCGGGGGTGCCCCGGGGCTGCCATCGGAGGGCGTCTATACCCGCTTGGCAAGCGCTCGCGGCTTGGGTATGTTGGCGCGATGAACGGAAATGCCTCGCCCGCGATTGCCTCCCCAGCGATCCACACCTGGTCCACCGACGCCGTGCCGCCGCCGCAGCGGCTCGACTACTGGATCGGCGCCGTCTGCGAAGGCTTCCTCGAGATGGACGTGACCAGTTCCTGTGCCGGCAGCTTCGGGGCCACGCTCGAATCCGCGCCGCTCGGCGCCATCGGCGTGAACCGGGTGCGCGGCAGCGCGCAGGACGTGTACCGCACACGGCATGCCATTGCCCACAGCCGCAGCAACTATTACTACCTGTTGTGCAAGACCGATTCGCCCTGGGTCGCCGTGCAGGACGGCCGCTCGGCGCGCATGCTGCCGGGCGACGTGGTGCTGGTCGACTCCCGGCGCTGCTACGAATTGCACCTGCTCCAGTCCGCCGATACGCTGTCGCTCGAACTGCCCACCGCGTGGGTGGAGTCGTGGCTTCCGGATGCCGGCGACCAGGTGGCGCGGCGCATCGACGGGCAATCGGGCTGGGGCCGCGTGCTGAGCTGTTTTGCCCAGGAGCTTTCGCCGCAGGGCGCGCTGAAGCCGCCGCTGCCTGTGGCGTTGCTGACCGACCAACTCGGCGGGTTGCTCGCGCTCGCCACCGGCGCCGCGGCCGATGCGGGCGGCCCGGCCGCACCGGGCGAAGGCGCCCGTGCCGCGCTGCGCCGCCGCGTGCTCGACGCCACGCGCGAACGGCATGCCGAGCCCGGCCTGACGGCTGCCAGCGTGGCGCGCGGACTGGGCATCTCGGAGCGCAGCCTGCACCGCAGCCTGAGCGACGGGGCGACCACCTTCGCGGCCGCGCTGACCGGCTTTCGCATGCAGGTGGCGCGGCGCATGCTTGGCGACCCTCGCTTCGATCGCCTGGGCATTGCGGACATCGGCTTTCGCGTCGGGTTGACCGACGCATCGCACTTCGTTCGCCAATGCCGCCGGCATCTGGGCCTGACCCCTGGCGCCTTGCGACGCCAGCGTTGAGAAAAGCGGGGCAGGCGGCGGGCGTCAATCGGCCACAAGGCTGGCAGCCAGCGGCCATTCGCGCCGCATCGTGTTTCCTAAAGTCGTCTTTATTCAATGACGACGAAGAAGGAGATACACATGTCCGACACCTATGTTCTGATCCACGGCGCCTGGCACACCGGCGGCGAGATGGAGGCCGTGGCCGCCGGCCTGCGCGAGGCCGGCCACGTGGTGCATTGCCCCACGCTCGTGGGCAACCGCGCGGGCGACGACCGCTCGCGCATCGGCCTGGATGAAGCGATCGACTCGGCCGTCCGCTTCATCGAGGACCAAGACCTGGCCGAGGTTCGCCTGGTGGGCCACAGCTACGGCGGCATGGTGATCTCGGGCGTGGCGGATCGCATTGCGCCTCGGCTCAGGCGCCTGGTCTACGTCAACGCCTTCGTGCCGCTCGATGGCGAATCGCTCAACGACATGGCGCCGCCGCACTACGTCGCGATGTTCGACGCCGTGGCTGCGGCCAACGGCAACGCGGTGAGCCTGCCGTTCGAAGTCTGGCGCGAGGCGTTCATCAACGACGCCGACCTGCCGCTGGCGCAGGCCAGCTACGAGCAGCTGAACCCGCATCCCTACCGCACCTTCACCGACAAGATCCGGCTGCGCGAGCCGCTGGCGGCGCTGCAGATCGGCAAGTCCTACGTCAACTGCCAGCAGGACACGGCCATGCCGCACAGCCTGCCGTGGCATCCGCGCCTGTCGGAGCGGCTCGGCCTCTTCAGGCTGGTGGAGTGCCCCGGCAGCCACGAGATGTTCTTCTCCAACCCGAAGCGGCTGGCGCAGGCGATCCTGGAGGCGGGGCGGGACTAGGCGAACAGCGCATCGAACACGCGGATCGACGCATAGGCGTCGTTGGCCGCATAGCGGATCTGCGCTTCCGTCAGTTGCCTGTTGGCCCAGTTCGACGTGGTGGCCTTGCGCGACTTGACGAAGCGCCGGTTGAACACCAGCGCCACGGCCGCCTTCACGCCCACCGACTTGCGGTAGCCGCGGCGGCGGAACTCGCTGTCGATGTCGAACACCGCCTTGGGCTCGATGTTGAGGCGGTTGCGTATCAGCGTGAGGTCGGTCGAAAGGCCGAAGCCGACCTTCCTGAGTTCGGTGGAAGCAATCAGCGCGGCCACCACCGGATTGCATTCGGTGCGGTGCAGCTGAAAGAGCCAGGCGGTTTCGCGCGTGGAGAACTGCACCACGTGCGGGCCGCTGGACACTTCGTTCTTTGCGAAGGTGGGCTTGGATTCGGTGTCGAAGCCGGCAACGCCGGCGGCCAGCAACGCAGCGGCAGCGCGCTCGGCCTCGGCCAGCGTGGAAACGACCACGATGTCTTTCAGTCCCAGGCCTTCGAAGGCTTCGAGCAGCGCGATCTGCTCGCGCTCGGGAAGGGGCGGCAAAGCGAGTGTGTCGTCGCTCAAGGGGAGGCTGCTTTCTTTGTCTTCACTGGGGCTTTCCTTGCGGGTTTTTTCTTTGGCGGGTGGCCCGAACGCAGGGCCGCCTCGTAGGCGCGCCGGCCCCAGAGCGCGGCTTCTTCGCGGTCTTCGAAGAGATCGGCGGGCGCTTGCCGGTACGACATCGGCATCGTCTTGCCTTTGCGTTCGTAGGTGAAGGGCGGCAGGTTCTGCTTGTCGAAATGCTCGGCGCTGGTGGCGTCCGACTTGAGGTAGAGCGTGTCCTTGACGATGATCGCGATCATCCGTCCCTCATGAAAGATGCCGTGGCCTCCGAACATGCGGCGCGCCTCGATGCGGCCGAAGCGCTCGAAAATCTCGTGCAGGCTTTCGACGAATTCACTCATCGCAAGCGGCTCATGCGGTGATCTCGATGCGGTTGCCGTCCGGGTCGAGCACCACGCTCTCGTAGTAGCCGTCGCCGGTGCGGCGGGGCCCGTCGAGCAGCGGGTAGCCGTCGGCTTTCAGGCGTTGCGTGAGCGCGTCCACCGCCGCATCGGAACCCACGCTGATGGCCAGGTGCGTCCAGCCCATGCGCTGGGCGCCGGGTTCGGCGGGCACGGGCGAGAGCGTGCGGGTGGTCATGGCTTCGATCCGGGCACCGTCGCCCAGGCTCAGGAAGCAGGACGCAAAGCCCTTGGCCGGATTGACATAGCCAGCGCCGGCCGTGGCGCCAAAGTAGTCGATGTAGAAGCGCTTGCAGCGTTCGAGGTCGGTGGTCCAGAGGGCGATGTGATCGATGCGCATGGAGAAACAGAAAGGAAGAGCGCTCAGCCGATGCGTCTTGATTGGCGTGGCGGGCTCGTCGGATACCAATGGTAGGCGACCCGTTCGCGTCCGCTGGACGGGTGCCGGTCGACGGCGCCGCGCTCCAGGCCGTAACGCTCGTAGAAGCGCTGAGCCGCGGTGTTGCTGGTGGCCACGTGCAGCTTCCAGCCGAACGGCATGCGCACGCTGGCTTCGTCGAGCAGCGCCTGCCCGAGACCCTGGTTGCGCAGATGGGGTTCGACAAAGAGCTGTGCCACGTATTCGCGACGCGCCAGCAGCACCATAAAGGCGAGTACCTGGCCGTCGCGCTCGGCCAGCACCACGTCGGCGGGCGGCACGAATTCGGTTTGCACGCGCCGCAGCCAATGCGTGATGGGCTCGATGACGGTGGCCCGGCGGTTGGCCGCGATCCAGGCCCGGCGCCAGATGCCGGCGAGCACCAGGTTCTCTTCGGCGGCGCCATCGCGGGAGCGCAAATGGAAGGCAGGAATCTGTGCTGCGGACATGCGCTCCATGATACGGCGCCCGTACGCCGAGGTCGATCAGCCGTTCAGTGTTTGTGCGTGGTGCGCGATGTGGTCCGCCATGAAAGTCTGGATGAAGTAGTAGCCGTGGTCGTAGCCCGCGTGCCGGCGCAGCGTGACGGGCTGGCTGGCGGCAAAGCAGGCGGCCTCGAAGGCCTCCGGGTAGAGCTGCTCGGCAAGGAATTTGTCGGAGAGCCCCTGGTCGATCAGGATGCCCTGGGGGTAGGGCGCGGCGATCTGCGATTTCATCAGTGCGCTGGCGTCGTGCGCAAGCCACTGCGCCCGGTCGCCGCCCGGCTCGCCCAGGTAGCCGCTGAACGCCTTTTCGCCCCACGGGCATTGCGTGGGTGCGCAGATGGGCGCGAACGCCGACAGCGACTTGAAGCGCCCGGGGTGCCGCAGCGCGAGCGTGAGCGCGCCATGGCCGCCCATCGAATGGCCGCAGATGCCCAGGCGCTGGTCGTCGATGGCGAAGTGCCGCGCCACGAAGGGCAGCAGCTCGTGCACGATCCAGCTTTCCATACGCCAGTGGGCGGACCAGGGCGCTTCGGTGGCGTCGAGGTAGAAACCCGCGCCAATGCCGAAGTCCCAGTTGGCGGTGGCGCCGGGCAGGCTTTCGACGGCGCTTCCGCGCGGGCTGGTGTCGGGCGCGATCAGCGCGAGGCCCAGGCTGGCCGCCATGCGCTGCGCGCCGGCCTTTACCGCGAAGGTTTCCTCGTTGCAGGTCAGCCCCGCCAGGTAGAGCAGGGCCGGCACGCGCTGGTTCGCGGCTTGCGGTGGCAGGTAGACCGAGAAGCGCATCGGCAGGCCGATTTCGTGCGAAGCGTGCTCGTGAAAGCTTTGCACGCCGCCGAAGGCATGGTGCTCGGAAAGGGTCTTGAGGATGTCGGTCATCGGGCGATGTCGTTGTTGTGGCGTGCGGGCACGAGTTCGAGCACGGCGTCGGCAAAGATGCGCGGCGCCTCCTGGGGCATGTTGTGGCCGACGCCGGGCACCAGCCGGTGCGATCGCAGCCCGCTGAAGCGGTGCGCATGGGCCGAGGCGTTGGCTGGCGGGCGCACCCCGTCGTCGACGCCGTCGAAGGTGATGATGGGCACGGCGATCGTCGGCTGCGCGGCCAGGCGGCGCTCGATGTATGTATAGGCCGGGTCGCCCGGGACCAG
Organism: Variovorax palleresanus; assembly: GCF_051144945.1. Taxonomy (NCBI): domain Bacteria; kingdom Pseudomonadati; phylum Pseudomonadota; class Betaproteobacteria; order Burkholderiales; family Comamonadaceae; genus Variovorax; species Variovorax palleresanus. The sequence goes on from NZ_JBJNVP010000002.1 coordinate 4,393,190, forward strand.
GCCGAAGCGATGCCGGTAGGAGTGGATCACCACGTCGACGAAGTCGGGATGGTCGAAGGCGGCGGCGCTGCGCTCGAAGGTGGCGTCGTCGAACTTCCAGGTAGGCGACCACAGCTGCCACAGCAGGCGGGTGATTGCGCGGCGGTCCTTAGCGAGGCCGGCGCGGCCGCGCTCGCTGTGAAAGTAGTACTGGTACCAGAGGCTGTGCTCGTTCGCGGGCGTGTCCGGCTCCATCGCCTTCGCGATGTCCTGGATGTTGTAGCTGTTGAACGAGACCAGCCCCGTGCAGCGCTCCGGCCACAGCGCCGCCACCACGCAGGCGGCGCGCCCGCCCCAGTCGTAGCCAGCGAGCACCGCGCGCGGAATGGCGAGGGCATCGAGCAGCGCGAGCAGGTCGGCGCCGAGGGCCGCCTGTTCGCCGGAGCGCGGCGTGGCGTCGCTCAGGAAGCGCGTGGCGCCGTAGCCGCGCAGGTAGGGCACGATGACGCGGCAGCCCTGGCCGGCGAGCATTGGCGCCACCTCGGCGTAGGTGTGGATGTCGTAGGGGAAGCCGTGCATCAGCAGCACGGGCGGGCCGTCCGCAGGGCCGGCTTCGAAGTACGCAACTTCCAGAACGCCCGCTTCGATCTTGCGCAAGGGTTCCATGCGGTTCATGGCGGGCGTTCTCTTCAGGGGGTCAGTACAGAACCACGCCGCGGATGGATTCGCCGCGTTTCATGAGGTCGAAGCCCTTGTTGATGTCTTCGAGCGGCATGGTGTGCGTGATCAGGTCGTCGATGTTGATCTTGCCTTCCATGTACCAGTCGACGATCTTGGGCACGTCGGTGCGGCCACGCGCGCCGCCGAAGGCCGAGCCTTCCCACTTGCGGCCGGTAACCAGCTGGAACGGACGCGTGCTGATCTCGGCGCCCGCCTCGGCCACGCCGATGATGATGCTGCGGCCCCAGCCCTTGTGCGTGCATTCGAGCGCCTGGCGCATCACCTTGGTGTTGCCGATGCACTCGAAGCTGTAGTCGGCGCCGCCGTCGGTCAGCTGCACGATCGCGTCGACCACGTTCTCGGTGTCTTTGGGGTTGATGAAGTGCGTCATGCCGAACTTGCGTGCCATGGCCTCGCGCTCGGGGTTCAGGTCGACGCCGATGATCTTGTCGGCGCCCACCATTTTCGCGCCCTGGATCACGTTCAGGCCGATGCCGCCCAGGCCGAACACCACCACGTTGGCACCGGCTTCCACCTTGGCGGTGAAGATCACGGCGCCGATGCCCGTGGTGACGCCGCAGCCGATGTAGCAGACCTTGTCGAAGGGAGCGTCCTCGCGGATCTTGGCCAGAGAGATCTCGGGGGCGACCGTGTAATTGCTGAAGGTCGAAGTGCCCATGTAGTGGAAGATCGGCTTGCCGTCCAGGCTGAAGCGCGAGGTCGAATCAGGCATCAGGCCCTTGCCCTGTGTGCCGCGGATCAGCTGGCAGAGGTTGGTCTTGCGCGACAGGCAGAACTTGCACTGGCGGCATTCGGGCGTGTACAGCGGAATGACGTGGTCGCCCTTTTTCAGCGTGGTGACGCCGGGGCCGACGTCGACCACGATGCCCGCGCCTTCATGGCCGAGGATGGCGGGGAAGATGCCTTCCGGGTCGGCGCCAGAGAGCGTGTAGTAGTCGGTGTGGCAGATGCCGGTGGCCTTGATCTCGACCAGCACTTCGCCGAACTTCGGGCCCTCGAGGTCGACGGTTTCGATGGTGAGCGGGTCTCCGGACTTCCAGGCGACGGCAGCTTTGGTTTTCATGGGGCTTCAGGGCAAAGAGGGGATGAGACCGGCAAGGATACCCAGACCGCGTTCAGGCTGGACCCGCGGCAAAGATACCCGACATTCCGATGAAACCGGGCAGGTGGCGAAAGTCCCAGGCCCAGCGTCGCAACGCCGGATATTCGTCAAGGGATATTCCGCCTTCGCCGGCCAGCGCCACGTACGGAAAGCAGGCCAGGTCGGCCACGGTGGCGTGCGGACCGGCCAGCCATTGGAGCCCGTCGCTCGCGCGCTCGGCCAGGTGGTCGTCGAGCCGTCGAAAGACCGCGTGCGCGCCGCGGCGGCAGGCCTCGATGTCGAAATGCTCGTAGCCGAAAACATCGTGCAGTCGCGCCGCCGACGCGGTGCGGGTGATTTCGTCGGCCGTGGCGAACCACATTGCGATCTGGCCGCGCAACTGCGGATCGTCCGGGTACCAGCGGCCTTGCGTGTCGTGCCTGCTCGCGAGGTAGACGAGGATGGCCTGGGCGTCGCGCAGCACGAAGCCGTCGTCGTCGATCACCGGCAACTGCCCGAGCGGATTGACGTGTGCCAGGAACGCGGCCGACTTGTGCTCGCGGCCCGGATGAAAGTCGACCGGCACGCTCTGGTAGTCCGCGCCGAGCCAGGCGAGCATCTGCCGCACCTTGAAGCAGTTGCCCGACAGCGGGTAGTCGTAGAGCCGGATCATGCGGCCTGCCTCACGCCAAAGCGCATGCCGCGCTCGCGCAGCCAGCGCCGGTAGGCAACCGAAGAGGTGTCGCCGCGTGTCGGCGTTTCGGCGCGGCCTTCGAGCGGCATGCGCTTGAAGGCGTGGTTTTCGAGAATCGGCTTGTCCTGGCCGAAGATCGTGTGCTGGAACGCGATGAGCTCGGCATCGGTCGATGTGTCGTCGTAGCAGGCAAGGAGCGTGTGGGCGGTCACGTGTTCGTCGTCCAGCGGCTGCAGGAACAGGCCGATGGCGTCGAGCTTGCCGGCCCGGTGGCTCGACTTGTAGAGCATGGCGGTGAGCGGCTGCATCACCCGGTACTTGTAGAGCACCTCGCTGCCGCTGTCGTGGGCCGCTGAGGCGCGCGGCTGCCAGAAGCGGCAATCGGTGGCCCAGATTTCTCCAGTGCCGGGTTCGATGCGCACCTGGTACGCGGCCACCTCGGTGTGCGGCACCTTGCCCAGCACGTCGGCGTGCACGAAGGGAAAGTGCGCCATGTCCAGAAAGTTCTCGATCACGCGCAGCCCCGACACGGCCACGCCGATGCCGCCGCAATCGACGATGCGGCGCCCGGTTTCGCCATATTCCGGAAAATCGAACAGCGGCCGCGCGGGCTTGCCGCTGGGGCAGACCCAGAGATAGCCATGGCGCGACTGGACGGCCAGCGCCTGCGAACCCAGCCGGCATTGCGGCTTGCCGGCCGCATCGCTCCAAAGCTGCAGCGTTTCGCCGAGCAGGCGTGCTGCGCGGGGCTTTGCTTCGGAGCTGCCGGCCAGCGCGGCGGCGGAGCCGGCGACCAGCCAGTCGTCGAGCATGTTGGGGTCGTCGGTGATGAAGGGCATGGGTCTTTTTCTTTCGCTCAGGCGGCCGGCTGCCGTGCCTCGATCTCGCCGCGCAGTATGCGTGCGGCGACGTGCAGCGCCTTCATCGCATGGGTGCCGGGCGCGGCATCGGTCCAGAGGTGGATGAAGGCCAGCCGCGGCCGGGCGTCGAGCACCAGCGCCGCGGCATCGATGCAATCGAGTGCGCCGCGCATGGCGGGCGCAGACGCATCGGCCCTGAAGTCGCGTGCCGCCAGTGCATCGCGCACACCCGCCGCATCGGCTCGAACGGAGAGCGTGCGGCAGAACGACCACCCCGGGGGAACGGCGTCGTCCCGCGGCAGAGGCGGCGGCTCCGCGTCCGCGAGATGGACCCACAGCATGCCGGCCGCATCGACCGCGCTGAACACCTTCGCGCAGACGTTGCGCGGCGGCGGCATGTCGGGGTGCGCGGGAATGCGGATGCACTGACCGCTGCCCGCGGCGTACTGCCAGCCGTGGTAGGCGCAGGAGAGGCGGTCTTCCATCACGTGGCCCAGCGTGAAGCGCACGCTGCGGTGCGGGCAGCGGTTTTCCCATGCCTGCGGTGCGCCGTCGGCCGACCGCCAGAGCGCGAGCTCCTGGCCCTCCGCAAAGCCGGCGACGATGTTGGCGCCGGGGCTCAGCTCGGCCGAGCGAGCCACCGGGTGCCAGGTTGAAATGCTGCTGTCTGCGCTCATGATTCGCGTTACCTTATCGCAAGTCATTGCGAGGGCGCTCGCCCATAATGGCGGCTCGCTTCGACCGCCATCATCATGAAGAAAATACTCGTCCTCAACGGCCCCAATCTCAACCTGCTCGGCACGCGCGAACCAGAGCAATACGGGCGCGACACGCTGGCCGACGTCGAGCGCCTGTGCGCAGAGGCGGGCGCGAAGCACGGTGTCGAGATCGAATGCCGCCAGTCGAACCACGAAGGCGTCCTGATCGACTGGATCCACGAGGCGGGCCGCGAGGTGGCCGCAGGCAACATGCTCGGCGTGGTGATGAACCCGGGTGCCTACACCCACACCTCGATCGCGCTGCATGACGCCATCAAGGGCGCGAGCGTGCCCTTGATCGAGCTGCACATTTCGAACGTGCACGCGCGCGAGGAGTTTCGCCACCGCTCGTACATTTCGCCGGCGGCGCGCGGCATCATCGTGGGTCTTGGCGTGAAAGGCTACGCACTGGCCATCGCGGCCCTGGTGCCCTGAGCCTGCGGGGAACCGGCCAACCAGTCAGTCGGTTTGCCTGGGCGCTGAGGCCTTCCAGCTGCGGCTGATGTGGCCTTGCGCATCGACGCTCTCCAGGTGAACGTCGAAGCCCCACAGCCGCGCGACGTGCTTCAGCACTTCTTCCGCATCGTCGTGCAGCGGCAGGTTGTTGCGCTGGGTGTGGCGCAGCGTCAGGGCGCGGTCGCCGCGCATGTTGACGTTCCACACCTGGATGTCGGGCTCCCTGCTGCCGATGTCGTACTGGCGTGACAGCGATTCGCGCAGCAGCTGATAGCCGCTGTCGTCGTGAATGGCGGACACCTCGAGCTCGGGCTCGCTCTGGTGGTCGCGGATCGCGAACAGCCTGAAATCGCGCATGGTCTTCGGGCTCAGGAACTGGCCGACAAAGCTCTCGTCCTTGAAGTTGCGCATCGCATAGTCGAGCGTCTTGACCCAGTCGGTGCCCGCGAAATCGGGAAACCAGCGGCGGTCTTCCTCGGTCGGGTTCTGGCAGATGCGCCGCAGCTCGGTGAACATCGAGAAGCCCAGCGCATAGGGGTTGATGCCGCTGTAGGCGCGATGCCCGACGGGCGGCTGAAAGATCACACCGGTGTGCGAGCTGAGCCATTCCATCATGAAGCCGTCGGCGAGCTGGCCGCGGTCGTACATGGTGTTCAGCAGGGTGTAGTGCCAGAAGGTGGCCCAGCCCTCGTTCATGACCTGCGTCTGGCGCTGCGGATAGAAATACTGTGCGATCTTGCGCACGATGCGCACCACCTCGCGTTGCCAGGGCTCCAGCAGCGCGGCATTCTTCTCGAAGAAATAGAGCAGGTTCTCCTGCGGTTCCGAAGGAAAACGGCGGGACGCGTCGGACTCCGCGGCCTGCTCGCTCTTGCGGGGCAGGGTGCGCCAGAGATCGTTGACCTGCTGCTGCATGTGGCGCTCGCGTTCGGCGCGCTGCGCGCCTTCCCTCGCCAGCGAGCGCTTCTGCGGACGGCGATAGCGGTCGACGCCGTAGTTCATGAGCGCGTGGCACGAGTCGAGCAGTTGCTCCACCGCGTCGAGTCCGTGGCGCTCTTCGCATTCGGCGATGTAGTGCCGCGCGTAGACGAGGTAGTCGATGATCGAGGACGCGTCGGTCCACATCCGGAACAGGTAGTTGCCCTTGAAGAAGCTGTTGTGGCCGTAGGCCGCATGGGCGATCACCAGGGCCTGCATGGCCATGGTGTTTTCTTCCATCAGGTAGGCAATGCACGGGTCGGAGTTGATGACGATCTCGTAGGCCAGCCCCATGTGGCCGCGGCGATAGTTCTTCTCGGTGGCGATGAACTGCTTGCCGTACGACCAGTGCCGGTAGATCATGGGCATGCCGACGCTGGCATAGGCGTCCATCATCTGCTCGGCGGTGATCACCTCGAGCTGGTTCGGATACACGTCGAGCCCGAAGCCCCTGGCCGTTTTCGCAATCTCGGTGTGGTAGGTCTCGATGAGGTCGAAGGTCCAGTCCGAAGGGCTGGGCAGGCGCTCCAGGCGTTCGAGGGGAGGGTGCTCGGAAGTCATGCGGGCACTCCTTCCTTCTTGAAGAGGTCGCGGAACACGGGGTAGATGTCCCGTGCGTCAGACACCTTGCGCATCGCGAAGTTGGGCTGTATGCCTTCGAGCTGCGCGTATTCCTGCCACAGGTTCTGCTCGGTTTCCGCGACCTGCACGTAGGCGTAGTAGCGCACCACGGGCAGGATGTGGTCGACCAGCAGTTCGCGGCAGCGGCCGCTGTCCTGGTGCCAGTTGTCGCCGTCGCTGGCCTGCGCACCGTAGACGTTCCATTCGCCGCTCGGGTAGCGTGCCTTGATGATCTCGTCCATGAGCACCAGCGCGCTCGACACCACGGTGCCGCCGGTTTCCGTGGCGTGGAAGAACTCTTCCTCGGTCACTTCCTGCGCCTGCGTGTGGTGGCGCAGGAACACGAGGTCGATCCTCTCGTAGTGGCGCGTGAGGAACATGTACAGCAGCATAAAGAAGCGCTTGGCCATGTCCTTGCGCGCCTCGTCCATCGAGCCAGAAACGTCCATGAGGCAGAACATCACGGCCTTGGCGCTGGGCACGGGGGTCTTCACGCGGTTGCGGTAGCGCAGGTCGATGGGGTCGATGTAGGGCACATGCCGCATGGTGCGGCGGATCTCGTCGATCTGCTCTTCGGTTTCGCGGATCTCGTTCTTGATCAGGCCCTGCGCCGCCTGCGGGTGCGACCTCAGCGTCAGCAGGTGGGCCTCGAGGCGCTTGAGCTCCTTGCGCGGCTCGCCGCCCAGTGCAATGCGCCGGGCGAGGGCGCCGCGCATCGAGCGCACCACGTGCAGGTTGTTGGGCGAGCCGTCGTTCGTGAAGCCCGCCCGGTGGCTCTTCCATTCGGGCACCTCGGCGATCTGCGTGCGGATGAGGTGCGGCAGCGCAAGGTCGTCGAAGAAGACGCGCATGAATTCTTCGCGCGTGAGGCGGAACACGAAGTCGTCTTCGCCTTCGCCGCTGTCCCCGGCCTCGCCGCTGCCCGAGCCGCCGCCGGCCTGCCCTTCGGGCCGCGCAATGCGGTCGCCCTTCAGGTATTCCTGGTTGCCGGGGTGCACGTATTCGCGGTCTCCGCCGCGCGCATGGCCGAACACGGGCTCGGACACGTCGTGGCGCGGCAGGGTGACATCTTCGCCTTGCTCCAGTTCGCGGATGTTGCGCCCGCTGACCGCGCGCCGCACGGCCTCCTGGATCTGCCCCTTGTAGCGCCGGAGAAAGCGCTCGCGGTTGCCAATGGACTTGTTCTTGCCCGAAAGCCGGCGGTCGATGATCTGCTGCAGGATGGCCACGATGATGTCAAAGCTCCTTGCAAAAAAGGGGGCGAAGCCTGTGCCTCGCCGCTATGAACTGTCGCTATGAACTCTTGCGCACCCGGAGGTACCACTCGCAGAGCAGCCGGACCTGCTTGGCCGTATAGCCCTTCTCGACCATGCGGGTCACGAAGTCCTCGTGCTTCTTCTGCTCGTCGGCACTGCTCTTGGTGTTGAAACTGATCACCGGGAGGAGTTCCTCGGTGTTGGAGAACATCTTCTTCTCGATGACCGCGCGCAGCTTCTCGTAGCTGGTCCAGGCGGGGTTGCGCCCGGCGTTGCCGGCGCGCGCGCGCAGCACGAAGTTGACGATCTCGTTGCGGAAGTCCTTTGGATTGCCGATGCCCGCGGGCCGCTCGATCTTCTCGAGTTCGGCGTTGAGCGAGGCGCGGTCGAACACTTCGCCGGTGTCCACGTCGCGGAACTCCTGGTCCTGGATCCAGTAGTCGGCGTAGGTCACGTAGCGATCGAAGATGTTCTGGCCGTATTCGCTGTAGCTCTCGAGGTAGGCGGTCTGGATCTCCTTGCCGATGAACTCGGCATAGCGCGGCGCCAGCAGCTCCTTGATGTAACTGATGTACTTCTGCTCGGTTTCCGGCGGAAACTGCTCGCGCTCGATCTGCTGCTCGAGCACGTACATCAGGTGCACCGGGTTGGCGGCCACCTCGGAGCTGTCGAAGTTGAACACCTTCGAGATGATCTTGAAGGCAAAGCGCGTGGAGACGCCGCTCATGCCTTCGTCGACACCGGCGTAGTCGCGGTATTCCTGGATCGACTTGGCCTTGGGGTCGGTGTCCTTGAGGTTTTCGCCGTCGTACACCTGCAGCTTGCTGTAGATGCTGGAGTTCTCTGGCTCCTTCAGGCGCGTGAGCACCGACAGCTGGGCCATCATGCGCAGCGTGCCGGGCGCGCATGGCGCCTTGGCGAGCGAGGAGTTGCGCACCAGCTTCTCGTAGATCTTGATTTCTTCCGAGGCGCGCAGGCAGTAGGGCACCTTGACGATGTAGATCCGGTCGAGGAAAGCCTCGTTGTTCTTGTTGTTGCGGAAGGCCTTCCATTCGCTCTCGTTGCTGTGCGCGAGAACGATGCCGTCGAACGGAATGGCGCCGAAGCCCTCGGTGCCCTTGAAGTTGCCCTCCTGCGTGGCCGTGAGCAGCGGGTGCAGCACCTTGATGGGCGCCTTGAACATTTCCACGAACTCCAGCAGGCCCTGGTTGGCCAGGCACAGGCCACCCGAATAGGCGTAGGCGTCGGGATCGTCCTGGGCATAGGTCTCGAGCTTGCGGATGTCGATCTTGCCGACCAGCGAAGAAATGTCCTGGTTGTTCTCGTCGCCCGGCTCGGTCTTGGCAACTGCGATCTGCCGCAGCACCGAGGGGTAGCGCTTGACGACCTTGAACTGGCGGATGTCGCCGCCGTACTCCTCGAGCCGCTTGACGGCCCAGGGCGAAAGAATGCGGTTGAGATAGCGGATGGGAATGCCGTATTCCTTCTCGAGGATCTCACCATCCTCGACGGCGTCGAACAGGCCCAGCGGCGTTTCGTTGACCGGCGAACCCTGGATGGCATAGAACGGCACGTGCTCCATGAGCTGCTTCAGGCGCTCGGCGATCGAACTCTTGCCGCCGCCGACGGGACCGAGCAGGTAGAGGATCTGCTTCTTCTCCTCGAGCCCCTGGGCGGCATGCCTGAAGTACGACACCACCTGCTCGATGGCGTCCTCCATGCCGTAGAACTCCTTGAACGCCGGGTAGATCTTGATGACCTTGTTCGCGAAGATTCGCGACAGCCGGGAATCGTTGCGCGTGTCGACCAGCTCGGGTTCGCCGATGGCCTTGAGCATCCGCTCGGAAGCAGTGGCATACGCAGTGGGGTCGCGTTTGCAAATATCCAGGTAGTCCTGCAGCGACAGGACCTCCTCGCGGGTGCGCTCGTAACGGGCGGCAAAGTTGCTGATCACATCCATGGTCACGCCTCCATCAGGTCTGCGGGTTTATCGGCCCCGAAGGCCTGCAGCCCCAACGCGTCGCAACTTTTTAAAGGTGTGCCCCGCCCATGGCTGCAAGCCGTGGAAAACTCCCTTAATCACATCTTCACAAACAGCATAAAGCAAAGAGTGCACCCGGGAAATTCTTTGTTAAATCAGAACCACAGTGCCGAGTAAAGTTCCTGAGAAAAACCCGCAGCATTTGGCAATTCCAGCTAAATTTCAGGGTTCGGCAATCGAGCTTCGCGCGACCCCTCCGCCCAGTGAAAATACCTATGGCGATCGGCATATGTAGTCATTGCATCTTTTCCCGGGAACGCACCTCCTAAAGAGCATCGAGCGGCTCAAAGCTGTTACATAACCAATAACGCGCCGCATCCTGTTTGGGTTTATTGCTCAATCGAAAAAAATATAAAAGCAATCCCCGCGCCATCTTTTGATGAGCATGTCGCGCATGTGAGCGTGGGAAAGCGCGCCAACCCGCGGTCAGCGTGGTTCCGAGGAGAGGGTGCGATGGTGCGCGCACCGAACTAGGTCGGCAGGCACCGTTCGCGTGCGCGAAGGCGGGCAGCGCCGAAGCAGCGCCGTGCGGCCGCTTCTAACTGCTTGAAAAATCTGGGGAATCGGTGCGCCGGCCGCTGAAGAGCGCCGGGCAGAAGGCAAGGCAGCAGGGCGCAGCGAAGTGCGCCTGCCGCATTCCGGTGCCTCCTGTCAGCTGAGTCAGCTGAAGAATTCCTTGGCCTTGTCGAACCATCCCTTGTCGGTCGGGCTGTGCTTGTCGCCGCCCTTCTTGAGGGAGTCGTCGAGCTCCTTCAGCAGCTTGCGCTGGTGCTCGGTGAGCTTGACCGGCGTTTCGACGCGCACGTGGCAGTACAGGTCGCCCGGATAGCTCGAGCGCACGCCCTTGATGCCCTTGCCGCGCAGGCGGAACTGCTTGCCGCTCTGGGTGCCGTCGGGAATGTCGATGGCCGCGGCACCCTTGAGCGTGGGCACGCTGATCTCGCCGCCCAGCGCTGCAGTGGTCATGCTGACGGGCACCACGCAGTGCAGGTCGTCGCCGTCGCGCTCGAACAGCTCGTGCTTCTTGAGGCGGATCTCGATGTACAGGTCGCCGGGCGGCCCGCCATTGGTGCCAGGTTCGCCGTTGCCGGTGCTGCGAATGCGCATGCCGTCGTCGATGCCGGCCGGGATCTTGACCTCGAGCGTCTTGTTGTTCTTGATCTTTCCCTGGCCATGGCACACCGTGCAGGGCTCGGGAATGATCTTGCCGCTGCCGTGGCAGGTGGGGCAGGTCTGTTGCACGCTGAAAAAGCCCTGGCGCATCTGCACTGCTCCGGCACCGTGACAGGTTGTGCAGGTAATGGGCTTGGTGCCGGGCTTGGCGCCGGAGCCGTGGCAGGTGCCGCAGTCGTCCCAGCTCGGGATGCGGATCTGCGCTTCCTTGCCGTCGGCCGCTTCTTCCAGCGTGACTTCCATGGCATAGCTCAGGTCGCTGCCGCGGAACACCTGGCGGCCGCCGCTGGTGCGGCCGCGGCCGCCGCCGAACACGTCGCCGAAGATGTCGCCAAAGGCCTCGGCAAAGCCGCCGAAGCCGTCGGCGCCGGGGCCGCCGCGCATGTTCGGGTCGACACCGGCGTGGCCGTACTGGTCGTAGGCCGCGCGCTTCTGCCCGTCGGACAGCATTTCGTAGGCTTCCTTGACCTCCTTGAACTTGGCCTCGGCGTCCTTGCTGGTGTCGCCGTGGTTGCGGTCCGGGTGGTGCTTCATCGCAAGCTTGCGATAAGCCTTCTTGATTTCCTCCTCGCTCGCGTTCTTGGGAACGCCGAGGGTCTCGTAGTAGTCGCGTTTTGTGGCCATGGCTGATTCGGTCGGGGCGGGCGGGAAGCCGTAACTTGAAGCGAGAAAGGCTGGACCACCCGATCAGGTGATCCAGCCTTGTTCGAAGGGCTGAAGGTCAGCCTTTCTTGACTTCCTTGACTTCGGCGTCGACCACGTTGTCATCGGCCGGTGCACTCGCAGCTTCCGGGCCAGCAGCGGCACCCGGGCCGCCGGCGGCGCCTGTCGCGGCCTGCGCATCGGCATACATCTTCTCGCCGAGCTTCTGGCTTGCGGTCATCAGCGTGTTGGTCTTTTCCTCGATCGAGGCCTTGTCCTCACCCTTCAGGGCTTCTTCCAGGTCCTTGATCGCGGCTTCGATCTTTTCCTTCTCGCCGGCGTCCAGGCTCGCGCCGTGTTCGCCGAGCGACTTCTTCACGCTGTGCACCATGGCTTCGCCCTGGTTGCGGGCCTGCACGATCTCGAGCTTCTTCTTGTCGTCGGCCGCGTTGAGTTCGGCGTCCTTCACCATCTTCTGGATCTCTTCCTCGGAAAGGCCCGAGTTCGCCTTGATGGTGATCTTGTTTTCCTTGCCGGTGCCCTTGTCCTTCGCGCCCACGTGCAGGATGCCGTTGGCGTCGATGTCGAAGCTCACCTCGATCTGCGGCGTGCCGCGCGATGCCGGCGGAATGCCCTCGAGATTGAACTCGCCGAGCAGCTTGTTGCCCGAGGCAATGTCGCGTTCGCCCTGGAACACCTTGATGGTCACGGCCGGCTGGTTGTCTTCGGCGGTGGAGAAGGTCTGCGCGAACTTCGTCGGGATCGTGGTGTTCTTCGTGATCATCTTGGTCATCACGCCGCCCATGGTCTCGATGCCCAGCGACAGCGGGGTCACGTCCAGCAGCAGCACGTCCTTGCGGTCGCCGGAGAGCACCTGGCCCTGGATGGCGGCGCCGACGGCCACGGCTTCGTCGGGGTTCACGTCCTTGCGCGGCTCCTTGCCGAAGAAGGCCTTCACCTTTTCCTGCACCTTGGGCATGCGGGTCATGCCGCCGACCAGGATCACGTCGTTGATGTCGGACACGCTGATGCCGGCGTCCTTGATGGCCAGGCGGCAGGGGGCGATGGTGCGCTCGACCAGCTCGTCGACCAGGCTCTCGAGCTTGGCGCGCGTGAGCTTGATGTTCAGGTGCTTCGGACCCGTGGCATCGGCCGTGATGTAGGGCAGGTTGATGTCGGTCTGCGCGCTGTTCGACAGCTCGATCTTGGCCTTTTCGGCGGCTTCCTTCAGGCGCTGCAGCGCGAGCACGTCCTTGCTCAGGTCGACGCCTTGTTCCTTCTTGAACTCGGCAATGATGTAGTCGATGATGCGCTGGTCGAAGTCTTCGCCGCCCAGGAAGGTGTCGCCGTTGGTCGACAGCACTTCGAACTGCTTCTCGCCGTCGACGTCTGCAATTTCGATGATCGAGATGTCGAAGGTACCGCCGCCGAGGTCATACACGGCAATCTTGCGGTCGGCCTTGTCCTGCTTGTCGAGGCCGAAGGCCAGGGCTGCAGCGGTGGGCTCGTTGATGATGCGCTTGACGTCCAGGCCCGCGATGCGGCCGGCGTCCTTGGTGGCCTGGCGCTGGGCGTCGTTGAAGTAGGCCGGCACCGTGATCACGGCTTCGGTCACGGGCTCGCCGAGATAGTCTTCGGCGGTCTTCTTCATCTTGCGCAGGATGTCGGCGCTGACCTGCTGGGGCGCGATCTTCTTGCCGCGCACTTCGACCCATGCGTCGCCGTTGTCGGCTTTCGCAATGGTGTAGGGCATCAGGTCGATGTCCTTCTGGACTTCTTTTTCTTCGAACTTGCGGCCGATCAGGCGCTTGATCGCGTACAGCGTGTTGCGGGGATTGGTCACGGCCTGGCGCTTGGCCGAGGCACCGACCAGCACTTCGCCGTCTTCCTGGTAAGCCACGATCGACGGCGTGGTGCGCGCACCTTCCGAGTTCTCGATCACACGCGTGGTGTTGCCTTCCATGATCGACACGCACGAGTTGGTGGTGCCGAGGTCGATGCCGATGATCTTTGCCATGTTCTTTACTCCTGAAAGCCTGAAAAATATGTTGTTATGAACTTGTGGATAACCCGGCGCGATTCAAGGTATGAAGCGGGGATTTCCTGTGGGAATCTTGTGTGCGGGGTCGGCCGTGGCTGACTATTACTTCGGCGCGCTGACCGTGACCAGCGCCGGGCGCAGCACGCGCTCGTTGATGGTGTAGCCCTTCTGGAGCACGCTCACCACGGTGTTGGGTTCCTGCTCGGGAGCGGGCACCACCGAGATGGCCTGGTGCTGGTGCGGGTCGAACTTGGTGCCGGGGGCGGGAGCCACCTCGATCACCTTGTTGCGTTCGAGTGCGCTCTTCAGCTGGCGCAGCGTGGCTTCGGCGCCCTCGCGGATCTGCTCCGGTGTGGCGTCCTTGATGGCCAGGCCGGCTTCGAGGCTGTCCGTCACGGGCAGCAGGCTCTCGGCAAAGGCCTCGACCGCGAACTTGCGGGCCTTGGTGATTTCGTCGTCGGCGCGGCGGCGGGCGTTCTGGACGTCGGCCTGGGCGCGCAGGTATTGGTCGGCCAGTTCGGCGTTCTTGCTCTGCAGGGCGGCGAGTTCACCTTGGGCTGCGGCCAGGGCGTCTTGCGCCTCGGCTTCGTTGGCAGCCTGCGCGGCTTCCAGTTCTTCGGGGCTTGGCTCGCCTTGCAGCATTTGCGAATTCTGTGCGGATTGTTGCGGGTCAGACATTTTTCAAGGAACCGGCGTGTGCCGGAAAACAAGCGATAGCCAGCCACTTGGGGCTGGCTCAAGGCATTTCAAGCGAAAAAATGCGGCAAAAGAGGCCGCGGAGGCATGAAAAAGGCCCGCAATCGGGCCTTCGTGCCAGTCCTGGCTCGGGAACGATCAGTGCGCGTCGAGCAGTTCGACGTCGAACTTCAGGGTGGCGTTCGGGGGAATCACGCCGCCGGCGCCGCGTGCGCCATAGCCGAGCGATGCGGGAATGATCAGCGTGCGCTTGCCGCCGATCTTCATGCCGGCGACGCCTTCGTCCCAGCCCTTGATGACCTGGCCCGCGCCCAGCGAGAAAGCGAACGGGTCGTTGCGGTCGCGGCTCGAATCGAACTTGGCGCCTTGCACGCCGTCGTTGTAGAGCCAGCCGGTGTAGTGCACGTGCACGTGCTGGCCAGCTTTGGCTTCAGCGCCGTCGCCCACGGTGGTGTCTTCGTATTGCAGTCCGGAGGGGGTGGTAGGCATGTCGAACGCTCCTTGCGTCAATGAGATGGATGTGAGTGGATAAGCAGAGACCGAAGGCGCGAAGTTTACCGACGCCCGGAGCTCGCCGGCCGGCCCGCTCAATTGCCAGTGTCAAGAGGCGGGGTGGAGGACGGCGCCGAAGGAGAGGAAGAAGAGGGCGGTGCCACCGGGGAAGAGGACGGCGCTGGGGGAGAAGAAGACGAGGGAGACGGTGACGGCGATGGCGAAGAAGGAGGCGCAGTCGCGGCAGTCGCGGCAGCCGCAGGCGCCGCGGCCTTCTTGATCTGCCCCAGCTGCCACTTGCCCGCGAAGGCCTGCAGGTCCGAAAGCCGCTTGAGCAGGTCTTGCCCGCTCACGGTCAGGCTGTAGCCGTCGCCGCCATGGCTGACGAGACCGGCCTCGCGCAATTCCTTGATGCGGGTGTTGAGCGTGTTGGGAGTGATGCCGCCGACGCTGTCCTGCAGCAGGCGAAAGGTCTGGGCGTGGCCGTCGCGCAAGGCCCAGAGCACCCTCATGGCGTAGCGGGCCTCGAGAAGTGCGAGCAGCTGGCTGACGGCTGCGTTTTCCTTGGTACTCATCGACATCATCTCCTCGGGGCTGGTCGGGCATCGATCCTTGGGGGCAGGGCCGGTGCCGCGCGTTCTTGTGGCTTGTAGCCTGCTATGGCGCTCGTTGGCCGGCGACTATAGCGCAAGGATCAGGATGCTACTAGTTTTATAGCTACGAGGGCATGCTGCGCGCGGCCCCTGAGACAAAGCTTCACAAATTAGCGAAATTTGCCATGGCTTCGCCCAACCGGACCGCGCGGGCGGGCGACCATTCCGGATTGAAGCCCAGCGCGGGCGGCGGGAACAGCATGACCACGGTGGATCCGAGCAGGAAACGGCCCATCTCCTCGCCTTGCTTGAGCACGATCTGCTGGTCGCCGTAGTGCCACTCGCGCAGCTCGCCGCCGCGCGGCGGATTGACCACGCCGTGCCACACGGTTTCCATGCTGCCGACGATGGTGGCGCCCACCAGCACCAGCACGAAGGGCCCGCGCGCGGATTCGAAGACGCAGACCACGCGCTCGTTGCGCGCGAACAGGCCGGGCACGCCGCGCGCCGTGGCCGGATTGACCGAGAACAGGTCGCCGGGCACGTAGATCATGCGCAGCAGCCGCCCTTCGCAGGGCATGTGAATGCGGTGGTAGTCCTTCGGGCTCAGGTACAGCGTTGCAAAGCTGCCGTGGGCGAACTGGTGTGCGAGCGCCGCATCGCCGCCGACCAGCGCGGTGGTCGTGTAGTTGTGGCCCTTGGCCTGGAAGATCTGGTGGCCTTCGATGGCGCCGAACTGGCTGATGGCACCATCCACCGGACATACGAGATCGGCCTTTGCGAGAGGCCGGGCGCCGGGCTTGAGCGCACGCGTGAAGAACTGGTTGAAGCTCTTGTAGTAGTTGATGTCGGATTCGAGCGCTTCGCCCATGTCGACGCCGTACTTGGCCACGAAGCGCCGGATGATCCACGTGGTGACGGCGCCGCGCTCCTTGCCTGCGACCCAGCCGGCGAAGTTCGTCAGGGCCTGCTTCGGGAACAGGTATTGATGCAGTACGGCAGAGCGGTCGGACACGAGTGAAAGGCGTGGAGCGCCTGGAATGCGAATCGGAGGGGCATTCTATAAAGGGCTCCGCGCGCCGGACGTAGGAAGCTTCCCTTGTATGCGGGGCCCCTCGTTCGCACGCGAGGCCCCGTGCACGCACGCAGGCACACCGCCCGGCGTCAGTCGGCCTTGATGCCGGCCGCCTTGATCACTTGCGCCCACTTCTCCACTTCGGCCTTCTGGAAGGCGGCGATCTTGGGCGGGGTCAGGTGGGCGGGCTCCATGCCGAAGCCCTTGAGCTTGTCCTGCATTTCGGGCGTTGCAAGGATCTTGCGGATCTCGGTGTGCAGCCTGTCGACGACGGGCGCGGGCGTGCCGGCGGGCACGAAGATCGCCTGCCACGACAGCACCTCGAAATCCTGCAGGCCTGCGATTCCGGACTCCGCAACCGTCGGCACGTCGGGCATCGAAGCCAGGCGCTTGGCCGAGGTCACGGCAATGGCACGCAGCTTGCCGCTCTGCACGTGCGGGCCGGCCACCACGCTGGTGTCGAACATCATGTCGACCTGGCCGCCGATCACGTCCTGGATGGCAGGGCCGCTGCCCTTGTAGGGAATGTGCGTGAACTTCACGCCCGACCTGAACGCCAGCAGTTCCAGCGACAGGTGCTGCGACGTGCCGGTGCCGGCCGATGCCGACGACAGCCCACCCGACTTGGTCTTGCTGGCTTCCAGCACGTCCTTCAACGTCTTGTAGGGGCTGGCCTGGTTCACCACCAGCACCAGCGGGTTGGTGCCGATGAGCGTCACCGGCGCAAACGACTTCTGCGGGTCGTAGCCGAGCTTGGGGTACAGGCTCACGTTGATGGCGTGCGAGCTGATGGTGCCGCCGACGATCGTGAAGCCATCGGGCGCCGCGCGCGCGCCGATCTCCGAGCCCACGCTGCCGCCCGCGCCGCCCTTGTTGTCGATGATCACGCTCGTGCCCAGCACCGTGCCGAGCTTCTGGCCGATCAGGCGCGCCAGCACGTCGGTGGTGCCGCCCGCGGGAAAGGGCACGAGGTAGGTGATGGCCTTGCCCGTGGGCCAGTTGCCGGGGCCTTGCGCGAAAGCGGGCAGGCCCACGGCGATCGAAGAGGCGAGGGCGGTGCGGATGAGTGTGCGGCGTTGCATGGCGAAGTCTCCTTTGATGATGTTGCGGGTCGTCGTCACGGCGTATCGACGATTTCGATCCAGTTCGGGTTCTTGCCCACGCTGATGCGCGCGGGCTTGTCCAATGCGCCGGTCGCGGGATCGATGGCGTACAGCGCAACGCTGTGCGACTCCTGCCCGGCGGCGATCAGGTAGCGGCCGCTCGAATCGATGGCAAAGCCGCGCGGCGTTTTCTCGGTCGGCGTCTGGCCGAGCGGCTTCAGCTGTCCGGTGGACGCGTCCACCCTGAAGGCCGACAGCGTGCTCGACGTGCGCTCCGAGGCATACAGAAAGCGCCCGTCGGGCGTCAGGTGCAAATCGGCTGCCCAGGGCTTGCCGGTGAAACCGGGCGGCAGCGTGCTGGTGCTCTGCTCGTGCTTGAGCGTTCCGCGCGCGGCGTCCCAGCCGTACACGTGCAAGCTCGCATCGAGTTCGTTCAGCAGGTAGACGCGTCGCTGCGCCTTGTCCCACACGAAGTGGCGCGGCCCTGACTTTGCGGTGCCCTGTGTCAGCGGCGGATCGTTGGCCGACAGCAGCCCCTTCTCCGCATCGAAGCGCCAGGTCGAAACGTTGTCGCCGCCCAGGCTGGTGGCCAGCACGAAGCGGTTGCTCGCATCCGCGTGGATCGCATGCGCATTCGGCGCGGTCTGGACCAGTTGCTGGATCGCACCCGCTGCACCGTCCTTGCCAATGGCGTTGACCGAGATCTTGCCGCCCTGGTAGGAGGCGGCAAAGAGCCACTTGCCGCTCGCGTCGAGGTCGATGTTGGCCATGCTGTCGGCCAGCGGCGCTTCGCCGAGCTTCTGCAGCTTGCCGGTGGCGGCGTCGATCGAAAGCGACACCACGCGGAACGGCTGCGAGCGAAGCGCCGCATACAGCACGCGCTTGTCGTGGCTCACCGCCATCGGCATGACCGTGCCGCCGACGTTGAGCGTCTGCACCGGCTTGAGCACGCCCTGGCCGCGGTCCAGTTCGAGCACCGAGATTTCCTGGCTGTCCGCATTGGACACATAGACCCATGTGGCCGCCGACGCGTGGCCTGCAACGATCGACAGCAGCTGCGCGGCGGCGAACCGGAGCGCTCGGGGCGCACGAAGGAATGTGTTGTTGCTTTTCATGAAGGTGTTGTCTCTGTTGTTGTCGATCCGATGCTGCAAACTGGAAGGGAGGTCGTTCCCGTGTCAGGGCATGTACTGCCCGCCGTTCACCTCGATCACCTGCCCCGTCACATAGCCCGAGAGCTGCTCCGAGGCCAGGTAGAGAAAAGCGCCCACGCATTCGTCGGCCGTGCCAATGCGGCCCATTGGAATGCCGGCGCGGAACGATTCGAGCATCGCGGGCGTCGAGAAGCGGTCCTGGAACGGTGTCTGGATGACGCCGGGCGCCACCGCGTTCACGCGGATCTTGTCGCCGACGAGTTCCCTGGCAAGCCCGTGCGTGGCCGTGCTCACGAAGCCCTTGGAGCCCGCATACAGGTACGCGCCCGGTCCGCCGCCGGTGCGTGCCGCGACCGAGGTCACGTTGATGATGTTGCCTCCGCCATGGGTGCGCATCAGCGGCACCACCTCGCGGGCAAACGCAAGCACCGAGCGTGCATTGATATGCATCACTTCGTCGAACAGCGCATCGTCGAATTCCGCGATGGGGACGCGCTTCACCAGGCTGCCGGCGTTGTTCACCAGCACGTCGATGCGGCCGAACCGCGCGGCCGTCTGCTTCACGCATTCGCGGATGGCTGCGGTGTCGAGCACGTCGCCCTGCAGCGCAAAGGCATCGCCGCCGGCCGATCGAATGGTCTCGACCACCTGGTTGGCGGCATCGGCCGAGCTGTTGTAGTGCACCGCCACGCGCATGCCGCGCGCCGCGAACGCAATGGCCACCGCGGCGCCGATGCCGGTGCTGGCGCCGGTGACGAGCGCGGTCTTGCCTTTGAGGTCTTCCATGGATGTTTCCTTTCGAGGTCGGGTGAAGTCAGGTCACGGGAGCGGGATTGAACAGCACCAGCGCGTTGTGCAGCTTCCACTGTTCGGCCCAGGTTTTCTTCCTGCCGCTGGCCACGTCCAGCATCAGCCGGAACATCTCCCAGCCCACGTCTTCGATGGTGGCGTCGCCGTCGGCGATGCGGCCTGCGTTCACGTCCATCAGGTCGTGCCAGCGGCGCGCCAGGTCGCTGCGCGTGGCCACCTTGATGACCGGCACCTCGGCCAGCCCGTAGGGCGTGCCGCGGCCGGTGGTGAACACGTGCAGGTTCATGCCCGCGGCCAGCTGCAGCGTGCCGCAGATGAAGTCGCTGGCGGGCGTGGCGGCATAGAGCAGTCCCTTCTGCCTGGCCTTCTCGCCCGGCGGAACCACGCCGGAGATCGGCGCGCTGCCGCTCTTGACGATCGAGCCCATGGCCTTCTCGACGATGTTCGAGAGCCCGCCTTTCTTGTTGCCCGGCGTGGTGTTGGCACTGCGGTCGACGCGGCCGCGGTCCAGGTAGGCGTCGTACCAGGCCATCTCGCGGATCATGGCGTCGGCCACCTCGGGCGTGGTCGCGCGCGAGGTGAGCTGGTCGATGCCGTCGCGCACCTCGGTCACTTCCGAGAACATCACGGTGGCGCCGGCGCGCACCAGCAGGTCGGTGCAAAAGCCCACGGCCGGGTTGGCCGTGACGCCCGAGAAGGCGTCGCTGCCGCCGCACTGCACGCCCACCACCAGCTCGCTCGCGGGCACGGTCTCGCGCTGGCGCGCGTTGAGCCGCTCCAGGTGTTCCTCGGCCTGCCGCATGATCGAATCGATCATCGACATGAAGCCGACGTGGGCGTCGTCCTGCAGGCACACCACGTCGAGCTTGGCGTTGGCCGTCTCGCCGATGTCGGCCACGTTGCGTTCGTCCACCAGCGCAATGCTGCCCGGCGGCAGCAAGCGCTCGGGCTGCAGCTTCTCGCAGCCCAGGCTGATGACCATCACCTCGCCGCCGAAGTTCGGGTTGAGGCTGATGTTGCGCAGCGTGCGGATCGGAATGATCGCGTCGGGCGCGTCAATGGCCACGCCGCAGCCGTAGCTGTGTGAGAGGCCCACCACGTCGTCGACGTGGGGGTACTTGGGCAGCAGCTCGGCCTTGATGCGCTGCACCGCGAAATCGACCACGCCCGCCACGCACTGCACGGTCTGCGTGATGGCGAGGATGTTGCGCGTGCCGACCGATCCGTCCAGGTTGCGATAGCCCTCGAAGGTGTAGCCCTCCAGCGGCGGCTGTGCGGGCGGCTTCACGGTGGCGATCGGCAGGCCTTCGAGCTCGCGCGCGGCGGGCATCTTCAGCAGCCGCTCGTGCACCCAGCTGCCGCGCGGAATGGCCTTCAGCGCGTAGCCGATCACCACGTTGTAGCGGACGACCGCATCGCCTTCGGCCAAGTCGGTCAGCGAGACCTTGTGGCCCTGCGGCACGTTGTCGACCAGCACGAGGCCGTCGGAAAACGCCGTGCCGGCCTTCAGGCCGCCGTCATTGGCAACGATGGCGACGTTGTCCGCCGCGTGCATGTGGATGCGGTGCGGCGGGCGCACCGGCGGGGAAGAGGGTAGTGATGAGTCGGCCATCGGATCGAACTCCGCGTTGCTTGTCTTTGGTGTCACTTGACCGCGTTGACGAGGTCCGGCAGCCACATCGAGAACGCCGGAACATAGGTCACGAGCATCAGGCAGATCAGGAGGGCACCATAGAACGGCCAGATCGACCGCATCACCTGCCCGACGGATACCCCTCCGATCGCGCAGCCTATGAACTGCGTGGTGCCTACCGGCGGCGTGTTGAGGCCCAGGGC
Organism: Variovorax palleresanus; assembly: GCF_051144945.1. Classification (NCBI taxonomy): domain Bacteria; kingdom Pseudomonadati; phylum Pseudomonadota; class Betaproteobacteria; order Burkholderiales; family Comamonadaceae; genus Variovorax; species Variovorax palleresanus. The sequence goes on from NZ_JBJNVP010000002.1 coordinate 4,414,270, forward strand.
GCAATTGATCAGCATGACGATGCCGAACTGCACCGGGCTCATGCCGAACTGCATGGCAATCGGCAGGAAGATGGGCGTGCAGATCAGGATGGTCGCGGCCATGTCCAGGAAGGTGCCGAGCACGAACAGCAGCACGTTGATCATCAGAAAGATGACCCACGGATCGCTCGAGACGCTGGTCATGAGCTCGCCGGTCTTCTGCGGCACTTCGTACAGGGCCATGAAGTAGCCGAAGGCCGAAGAGATGCCGATCAGCAGCAGCACCACGCCGGTCGTCTTGCAGGCCTTGGCGCAGGCCTTGAAAAAGTCCTTGCGGCTGAGCGAGCGGTACACGAACACGGTCACGCCCAATGCCCAGAGCACCGCCGTCGCCGCCGACTCGGTGGCGGTGAACACGCCCGACAGGATGCCGACCAGGATGATCGCCACGATCATCAAGCCGGGCAGTGCGCCGATGAACGCCGCAAGCACTTCGCCCCAGCCGGGGAAAGCGCCGCGAATCGGATAGCCGCGGCGGATGGCCACGTAGTAGGCGGCGGCCAGGTTGCACAGCGTGAGCAGCAGCGCCGGAATGAGGCCCGCCAGAATCAGGCTCAGCACGCTGACCGACGCAATGCCCGTGGTCGCCAGCGTGAAGATGATCAGGTTGTGCGACGTGGGCATCAGCGCACCCACCAGGGCCGCGTGCGTCGTGACGTTGACCGCGTAGTCGGCGTCGTAGCCTTCCTTCTTCATCAGCGGAATCATCACCGAGCCCATGGCCGAGACGTCGGCCACCGGCGAGCCGGCCACGCCGCCGAACAGCGTGCAGCCGATCACGTTGCTCATGCCCAGGCCGCCGCGCACGTGGCCCACCAGGCTGTTGGCAAAGCGGACGATGCGCTGCGCGATGCCGCCGTAAAGCATGAGCTCACCGGCAAACACGAAGAACGGAATCGCCAGGAACGAGAAGACCTGCATGCCGCCGACCATCTTCTGGAACACCACGGCAACGGGCAGGCCCGCATAGAGCACGGTGGCAACGGAGGCCAGGCCGATCGAGAACGCGACCGGCACGCCCAGCACCAGCAGCACCAGGAAAACGAGGGATAGGACAGTCAGTTCCACGCGGGCACCACTTCTTCATCGCGCAGCAGGGCGACGATATGTTCAATCGAAAAGAGGACGATCAGGAGACCCGCGATCACCAGCGCGAGATAGTCGAGACCCACCGGAACGCCCATCATGGGCTTGATGTCGCTCCACTTGAGCGTGGTCCAGACCCAGCCGCTCCAGGTCATGATTGCGCCGAAGAGCGCGACCAGCGCGTGAATCAGTATTTCGATCTTCAGGCGGAGCGATTCGGGGAGCAGCACCACCAGCGAGTCGAGCCCGATGTGGCCGGCATCGCGCACGCCGACGGCAACGCCCAGCGCCGTGACATACAGCACCAGCTGCAGCGCGAGGCCTTCGGCCCAGGTCGGCGTGTCGTTGAACACATAGCGGCCGACGACCTGGTACTGGACGCACACGATGATGGTGATGAGCATCGCCACCGCGAGCATCAGGCTGGCCTTGGAGAGGAACGCGCAGAAGCGCGAATAGGCGTGGTTGGACGGAGGGCGTCCGTTCGGATCGACCAGGTCTTCGAGCTCGACGGGCGCGCCGGTCGCCAGCTTGTCTACCGCGGGGACGGTAAGTGTCATGGGAACTTCCCTGAATATGGGTGAGGGGCCCTCCCCGGAAAGCGGGAGGGCCGAGGCACGTCACTTGTTGTCTTGAACGGCCTTGACGAGGCGCTGCAGATCGGGCGTCGAGATGAACTTGGTGTAGACCGGGGCCATGGCTGCGCGGAACGATGCCTTGTCCACGTCGGCAATGATCTGGGCGCCGCCCTTGGTCACGACCTCGAGCGACTTGGCTTCCTGCTCGTCCCACTTCTTGCGCTGGAAGGCGACCGATTCCTTGGCCGTGGCGCGGAACAGGTCCTGGTCGGCCTTGGGCAGCTTGTCGTAGATGGCCTTGGACATCACGAGCATTTCAGGCGCCATGGAGTGTTCGGTGCGCGAATAGAACTTCACCGCTTCGTAGTGCTTGAAACCGTCGTATGAAGGAATGTTGTTTTCCGCCGCGTCGATGAGTCCGGTCTTGAGTGCGGTGAACACTTCGCCGGTGGGCATTGGCGTGGCGTTGGCGCCCATGGCGCTCACCAGTGCGACCCACAGGTCGGACTGCTGCACGCGGATCTTGAGCCCCTTCGCGTCGGCCAGCGTCTTCACCGGCTTCTTGGCGTAGATCGAACGCGCGCCGCTGTCGTAGAAGGCCAGGCCGACCAGGCCTTCATGTTCGCAGCCCTTCAGGATCTCGTCGCCGATGGGGCCGTCGAGCGACTTGCGCATGTGCGCGATGGAGTCGAACAGGAAGGGCATCGTCGGCACCAGCGTCTTGGGGCAGATCGAATTCAGCGCGCTGATGTTGACGCGGTTCATTTCGAGCGCGCCGATCTTCACCTGGTCGAGCGTTTCCTTCTCGCTGCCGAGTGCGCTCTTGTTGAACACCTTGATCTTGTACTTGCCGTTGCTGCGCTTGTCGAGCAGTTCGCTCATGTGCTTGACCGCCGCGACGGTGGGGTAGTCGTCGCTGTTGTGCACGTCGGCCGAGCGGAACTCGACCGCGTTGGCTGCCATGGCCAAGGCGCCTACGGCCAGGGCGATGAGGTGGCGGGTGTATTTCATTTGTCTTCCTCTTGGGGTTGGTGGTTAAAAACAATCAGAAACGGCATTCGGGTTCCGGCAACCCCTGGACGCCGGGACGCAGCGCAAAAACGCCGCCCGCCAGCGGTTGGTCGGACAGGTCGCCGCCGGGGCGGATCGACGTCACGTAGAGCGTGTCGAGCGCTGGCCCGCCAAAGGCGCACATCGCGGGCTTCTTCACCGGCACGGCAAGGGAGCGGTCGAGCCGTCCCTCGGGCGTGAATCGGTGAACGAGCCCGGCGTCGTTGCCGCAGATCCAATAGCAACCGTCGGCGTCGACGGCGGCGCCGTCGGGGCGGCCCGGCAGCGGCTTCATGTCGACGAACACGCGGCGGCCATGTGGCGTGCCGGTGTCGGTGTCGTAGTCGAAAGCCCAGATGGTCTGCACCGCCGGATGCGAATCGGAGAGGTACATGGTCCTGCCGTCGGGGCTGAAGGCGAGGCCGTTGGGAACGATCATGCGGTCGAACTGGGCGCGCAGCGCCACTTCCGCATTCACGTCGCCCTGGTAGCGGTACACGCGGCCGACCTCATGCGCTGCCGCCATGTCCATCTGCATGGTGCCGGCCCAGAAGCGGCCCTGGCGGTCGCAGCGGCCATCGTTGAAGCGCATGCCGCGTTCCGCGTGGACGGCGCTCGCAACGGGGCTCGCGGCCAGGGTGCCGTCGGCGCGCGTGGCGATGGCGAACAGTCCGCTTTCCATGCCGGCGATCCACTCGCCCGGATGGCCGGCGCGCGGTGCGATGCAGGCCAGCATCTCGTCGCCGGTCCAGCAGCTGTGCGCGCCGGTCGGGGCGTGCCAGCGGTGCAGTTGTTTCGCCGGAATGTCGACCCAGTAGAGCGCCTGCTCATCGGCGCGCCAGACCGGGCTTTCGCCGGTCGCGCATCGCGCATCGAGAACGAGTTCGGCTTGCATGCCGGTCGTCATTGGTCGCCGAACGGGCCCTGCGCCGTGAACGCGCCGCCCTGGTAGATCGCGTTGGGGTCGGTAGGCGCCACGGGAGGCTGGGCCTCGACCTTGTCGCGGAACACTTCGGAGGTGTCCTGCGGCACGAAGCCCAGGTGCGCTGCCGCGCTGTTGTCCCACCAGACATCGCGGTTGGCCGACATGCCGTAGACGATGGTGTGCTTCACGTCGGGCGTGAAGATCGACTTCTCGATCAGCGAGGTGAGGTCGCGGTAGCTGAGCCAGGTGCTCATCATCCGGCGGTTGAGCGGCTCCGGGAACGACGAGCCGATGCGGATGCTCACCGACTCGATGCCATAGCGGTCGAAGTAGAACTGAGCGACGTCTTCGCCGAACGACTTCGACAGGCCGTAGTAGCCGTCGGGCCGGCGCTGGGCGCTGGCGTCCAGCCGATCGCTCTGCTTGTGAAAGCCGATCACATGGTTCGAACTCGCGAACACCACGCGCTTCACGCCGTGCCGGCGGGCGGCTTCGTAGACATTGAACACGCCCTTGATGTTGGCTTCGAGAATTTCCTCGAACGGGCGCTCGACCGAGACGCCGCCCAAGTGCACGATGGCGTCGCAGCCCTCGACCAGCGCATGGACGGCCGTCTTGTCCGACAGGTCGCAGGGCACCACTTCTTCGTGCGCACCCTCGGAGGGGGCGATTGCGGCAATGTCGGAAAGGCGCAGGATCTCGGCAAAGGGGCGCAGGCGTTCGCGCAATACCTTGCCCAGGCCGCCGGCCGCGCCGGTCAGCAGAATCCGGTGGAGCTTGCTGTTGGTAGTTTGTGAGGACGTCGACATGTGTGGTGGCGTGTGAATGGGTTGAGGTCCAGGGCGATGGAGCAGTCACCGAAAGCTAGCCAGAAAGCGGCTTCATCTCCCATGCCGCGCCAGTTCGAATAACCGGTCGATGGATGGACGACACTTGCCGCAAACTGAGTGATAAGTTATCTGTTGTCGTACAACTAATTGGGGATTATTATCTTGACCATGGTCCAAACGGCTACGGGTAATCCCTCAATTTCGGATGCGGCGGCAGACGCCGCTGCCGGCGCCTCCTTTGTGGGGGTGGGGCGCCCGCGCCCGCGCGGCCTGGCCCACGGGCTGGTGGAAGACCTGGGCGAAAAGATCCGCAGCCAGTCGCTGCGCCCCGGCGACAAGCTGCCCACCGAATCGGCCATCATGAAGTCCTTCGGCGTAAGCCGGACGGTCGTGCGCGAGGCACTGTCGAAGCTGCAGGCCGCCGGGCTGGTCGAAACGCACCATGGCGTCGGCACCTTCGTGCTGCAGCCGCGTGCGGCGGGCATGTTCCGGCTCGATTCCGCCGACATCGCCACCTCGGTGGACGTGCTGGCGGTGCTCGAGCTGCGCATCAGCCTGGAGACCGAATCCGCGGGCCTCGCGGCCACGCGCCGCACCGAGGAGCACCTGCTTGCCATGCGCCAGGCGCTCGACGATTTCGAGCGCAACGTGGCGGTGGCGGGGGATACGGTGGCGCCCGATTTCCGCTTTCACCTGCAGATCGCCCAGGCCACCGGCAACCCGTATTTCGCGGACATCATGAGCCACCTGGGCACCACGATCATTCCGCGCACGCGCATCACCGCCATTCGCAACTACGACCGGCGCGGCGAATACCTGAGCCGCGTGAACCGCGAGCACGAAGAGATCTATGCAGCCATTGCGCGCCGCGATCCGGAGTCGGCCCGTGCGGCCATGCGCATCCACCTGACCAACAGCCGCGAGCGGCTGCGCGTGGCGCAGGAAGCGGCGCAACAAGCCACGGCCAACACGCCGCCAGCCGCTTCCTGAGCGAAATTTTCTTGCCGACGCTGGACAAGCGTCATTTGTGGTTGTACGATGACTGACAACACAACCTGACAGGAGACCTGAATGAGCTTGAAAAGACGTGACCTGATGCTCGGCGCCCTGGGCGGCGGCGTGCTTGCCGCCGGTGGTGTGCATGCGGCCGACGCCTGGCCCTCCAAGCCACTGCGCATCGTGGTGCCGTACCCACCGGGCGGTTCGTCCGACATCATTGCCCGCTCCATCAGCCAGCCGTTGTCGGAAGCGCTCGGCCAGCCGGTCATCGTCGAGAACAAGCCGGGTGCCAACGGCAACCTTGGCGCTGATTTCGTCGCCAAGTCGAAGCCCGATGGCTACACGCTGCTGTTGTGCGACGTCGGCGCGCTCGCCATCAGCCCCTCGGTCTACACGCGGCTGCCTTTCGATCCCTCCAAGGACCTGCGCGGCGTGACCATGCTGGCCTATTCGCCGCACCTGCTGGTGGTGCATCCGTCGGTCCAGGCCAACAGCCTGAAGGAATTGATCGCCCTGTCGAAGAAGTCGGACATCAACTTCGCCGTGACCGCCACCGGCAGTGCGCCGCATCTGGCCGGCGTGGCGCTCGAGCGCGCCAGCGGTGCGCGCTGGCAATACGTGCCCTACAAGGGCGGCGTGCAGGCGGTGCAGGACACGGTCGCCGGCCAGACCCAGATTCTCATGAACGGCATGCTGGCCACCTTGCCGCACGTGCAAAGCGGCAAGCTCAAGGTGCTCGGCGTTTCGAAGTCGACGCGCATGCCGCTGATCGGTGACGTGCCCACCATCGCAGAGCAGGGCGTGGCCGGTTTCGAGTCGGGCACCTGGCAAGGCGTGCGGGTTGCCAAGGGTACGCCCGACGCCATCGTCCAGCGCCTCAACAAGGAACTGATCACGGTCATTCGCGCGGCCGACATCCGCTCGCGCCTTGCAGGGCAGGGCGCTGAGGTCGTGACCATGGCGCCGGCCGAGGAAGAGCAGTTCTTCGGCAAGGAACGCACGCGCTGGGCCAAGGTGGTGGCCGACGCCGGCATCAAGCTGGATTGATAGGCTCACCCCCAGTCTGCGCGCACTTCGTGTCGCGCGCGCCAACCCCCTTCCGGGGGCACTGCCAGCGGCCCGGCAAAGCCGGTTCCGCGGCAGTCCACGAAAAGAACGGATCCATTTTTAACCCACTCTCATTGGTGTCTCGATGAACCCTCAAGAACTTAAATCCATCATGGGCTCCGGCCTGCTCTCGTTCCCGCTGACCGACTTCGATGCGAACGGCGACTTCAACCGCAAGGGCTACGAGAGGCGTCTCGAATGGCTCGCCCCCTACGGCGCGAGCGCGCTGTTCGCGGCCGGCGGCACGGGCGAGTTCTTCTCGCTGACCGGCGAGGAGTACCCCGGCATCATCCAGAGCGCGGTCGACACCTGCCGCGGCGTGGTGCCCATCATTGCCGGCGCCGGCGGCCCGACGCGCTTTGCGATCCAGTGCGCGCAAGCCGCGGAGAAGGCGGGCGCACACGGCATCCTGCTGCTGCCGCACTACCTGACCGAAGCCGGCCAGGAAGGCCTGGCCGCGCACGTCGAAGCGGTGTGCAAGAGCGTGAAGTTCGGCGTCATCGTCTACAACCGCGCCACCAGCCGCCTCAAGCCCGACACGCTCGCCGGCCTGGCCGAGCGCAATCCGAACCTGGTCGGTTTCAAGGACGGCATCGGCGACATCGAAGCCATGGTGGCCATCTACCAGAAGATGGGCGATCGCTTCGCCTACCTGGGCGGCCTGCCCACGGCCGAGGTCTATGCCGCGGCCTACAAGGCCATGGGCACGCCGGTGTATTCGTCGGCCGTTTTCAACTTCATTCCGAAGACCGCGGTGCAGTTCTATGAAGCCGTGCGCGACGACGACATGGCCACCCAGCATCGCCTGCTGAAGAACTTCTTCATGCCTTACCTCGAACTGCGCAACCTCACGCCTGGCTATGCGGTGAGCATCGTCAAGGCCGGCGCCAAGATCGTCGGCCACGACGCTGGCCCGGTGCGCGCGCCACTCACCGACCTGAAGCCCGCCGAGATGGAACAGCTCAAGGCCCTGATCGACGCGCTCGGCCCGCAGTAAGCGGCCGGGTCGATAAAACCGACAACGGAGACAACAAGGCATGCTGATGAAAAAGCTTCTTCTCATCGCGGCGGGCCCCGCGCTTGCCGCCACTGCGCTGCTGCCTCCGCATGCCTTGGCCCAAGCCGATGCATGGCCGCAGCAGAAGCCGGTGACCATCGTGGTGCCGTTCCCCGCCGGTGGCTCCACCGACATGGTGGCGCGCGCACTGGCGCTGCAATTGCAGGCAAAGCTCGGCGGGAGCTTCGTCGTCGACAACCGGCCGGGCGCCACGGGCACCATCGGCACGGGACAGGTCAAGCGCGCGGCACCCGACGGCTACACGCTGCTGGTGTCGTCGCTCGGAGCCTTCGTCGTCACGCCGCACCTGCAAAAGAGCGTGCCCTACGACGCCACCAAGGACTTCGACTACATCAGCGTTCCCGTGCAGGCGCCCAATGTGCTGGTGACCAATGCCGCGCGGCCCGAGCGCACCGTGGCCGACCTGCTGGAATTGCTGCGCAAGACCCCGGGCAAGGTCTCGTTCGCGAGCTCGGGCAACGGTTCGTCCGACCATCTGTCGGCCGAACTGTTCTGGCAGCAGAGCAAGACCGAAGGCGTGCATGTGCCCTACAAGGGCGGTGCGCCGGCAGTCAACGATCTGCTCGGCAACCAGGTCGATTTCTCGTTCCAGAACGTGAATGCCGTGCTGCCTCATATCCGCGCGGGCAAGCTGCGCGCCCTTGCCGTCACCGGCGACAAGCGTTCGCCCGTGCTGCCCGATGTGCCCACGCTGGCCGAGGCCGGCGTGAAGGGTGCGGAGGTCTACTCGTGGCAAGGCATGGCTGCACCGAAGGGCTTGCCGCCCGCCACCAAGAAGAAGCTGAGCGACGCGGTGATTGCCGCCATGCAGGACCCGGAGACGAAGAAGCGCATGCTCGACCAGGGCCTGGAAATCGTCGCCAGCACCCCCGAGGAATTCACCGCCTTCCAGTTGCGCGAGTGGACGCGCTGGAAGACATTGATCGACACTCGCCACATCACCGCAGATTGAGGCACCGAGCCCGAAAATGACAAGTCCTGAATCCCTTTCCAAAGCCGTGTCGGGCGCCCCTGTCGTCACCGGCATGCGCGTGGTGCCCGTTGCGGGCCACGACAGCATGTTGATGAACCTGAGCGGCGCGCACGGCCCGTTCTTCACGCGCAACCTGCTGATCCTGACCGACAGCGCGGGCCACACCGGCGTCGGCGAAGTGCCGGGCGGCGAGAAGATCCGCCAGACGCTTGAAGATGCACGCGACCTCATCGTGGGCCAGCCCCTCGGCAAGCACAACGCGGTGCTCAACAGCATGCGCAGTGCGTTCGCCAACCGCGACAGCGGCGGGCGCGGCCAGCAGACCTTCGACTTGCGCGTGACCATCCATGCGGTCACCGCCGTCGAGGCGGCCATGCTCGACCTGCTCGGCCAGCACCTCGAAGTGCCGGTGGCTGCATTGCTCGGCGAAGGCCAGCAGCGCGATGCGGTGCAGATGCTCGGCTACCTGTTCTACGTTGGCGACCGCACCAAGACCGACCTGCCGTACGAGAGCGACCCCGGCGCCGACAACGACTGGTTCCGCCTTCGCCATGAAGAAGCGATGACGCCCGAAGCCATCGTGCGCCTGGCCGAGGCCACGCATGCGCGCTACGGCTTCACCGACTTCAAGCTCAAGGGCGGCGTGCTGCGCGGCGAAGAAGAAGTCGAGGCCATCCGTGCACTGCACGAGCGCTTCCCGAAGGCGCGCGTCACGCTCGACCCGAACGGCGGCTGGCTGCTGCAGGACGCGATCCGCCTCTGCCGCGACCTGCACGGCGTCATGGCCTATGCCGAAGACCCGTGCGGTGCCGAAGGCGTTTTTTCCGGGCGCGAAGTGATGGCCGAGTTCCGGCGTGCGACCGGCCTGCCCACAGCCACCAACATGGTCGCCACCGACTGGCGCGAGATGGTGCACAGCCTCTCGCTGCAGTCGGTCGACATTCCGCTGGCCGACCCGCATTTCTGGACCCTGCAGGGCTCGGTGCGCGTGGCGCAGCTGTGCCAGGCCTGGGGCCTGACCTGGGGCTCGCATTCCAACAACCATTTCGATGTGTCGCTTGCCATGTTCACGCACGTGGCGGCCGCGGCGCCGGGCAAGGTCACCGCCATCGACACGCACTGGATCTGGCAGGACGGCCAGCGCCTGACGAAGGCGCCGCTGCAGATCGAAGGCGGCTTCGTGAAGGTGCCGACGCGCGGCGGGCTGGGCGTGGAACTCGACATGAACGAGGTCGAGAAGGCGCATCAGCTTTACCTCAAGCATGGACTCGGTGCGCGCAACGACGCGCAGGCGATGCAATACCTGATCCCGGGGTGGACTTTCGACAACAAGAAACCCTGTATGGTTCGTTGAAGGTTTAGTCTCTCTCCCGTTTTGGTTTTCCGCAGCCGGACACGCAGTGCTCCGGCTTCTTTCTTTCCATCGAGCAGCAAGGAATCCTCATGCAAAACTTCGACAACCTGATCGGCGGCGAATGGCGAGCCGGCGCCAGCTACAGCCCCAACGTCAACCCCAGCAACCTGACCGACGTGCTGGGCCAGTACGCCCAGGGCACCGCCGCTGACGTGCAGGCCGCCGTGGCCGCCGCCACCGCCGCCTTTCCCGCCTGGGCCACCGGCAGCATCCAGGCGCGCTCCGATGCCCTGGACAAGATCGGCACCGAGATCCTGGCGCGCAAGGAAGAGCTCGGCACCCTGCTGGCCCGCGAAGAAGGCAAGACCCGCGCCGAAGGCATCGGCGAAGCCACCCGCGCCGGCCAGATCTTCAAGTTCTTCGCTGGCGAATGCCTGCGCCTGTCCGGCGAGCTGCTGCCCTCGGTGCGCCCGAACATCGGCGTGGAGATCACCCGCGAGCCCGTCGGCGTGGTCGGCCTCATCACCCCCTGGAACTTCCCCATCGCCATTCCGGCCTGGAAGATCGCCCCTGCGCTCGCCTTCGGCAACTGCGTGGTCCTCAAGCCCGCCGACCTGGTGCCCGGCTGCGCCTGGGCGCTGTCCGAGATCATCCACCGCTCGGGCATTCCGGCGGGCGTGTTCAACCTCGTGATGGGCCGCGGCAGCGTGATCGGCGAAGCCCTGGTCAGCCACCCCGGCATCCATGCCATCAGCTTCACCGGCTCGGTCGGCGTGGGCCGCAACATCGCCGTGCAGTGCGTCACCAACCACAAGAAGGTGCAGCTGGAGATGGGCGGCAAGAACCCGCAGGTGATCCTGGACGACGCCGACCTGGCCCAGGCCGTGGAACTGAGCGTGCAAAGCGCCTTCTACTCCACCGGCCAGCGCTGCACGGCCTCCAGCCGCCTGATCGTGACCGAAGGCATCTACCCCAAGTTCATCGAGGCGATGAAGGCCCGCATGGCCAAGATCAAGGTGGGCGATGCACTGGCCCAGGGCACCGACATCGGCCCGGTCTCGTCCAAGTCGCAGCTCGACCAGGACCTGGAATACGTGGCCATCGGCAAGGGCGAGGGCGCCACGCTGGCCGCGGGCGGCGAGCTCCTGAAGCTGGAGACCGACGGCTATTACATGTCGCCGGCGCTCTTCAGCGAATCGGCAGCCGCCATGCGCATCAACAAGGAAGAGATCTTCGGGCCGGTCGCCAGCGTGATCCGGGTGAAGAACTACGAAGAGGCGCTGGCCACGGCCAACGACACGGAGTTCGGCCTGTCGGCGGGCATTGCGACCACGAGCCTGAAGTACGCCACGCACTTCAAGCGCCACAGCCAGGCGGGCATGGTGATGGTGAACCTGCCCACGGCGGGGGTGGACTACCACGTGCCCTTTGGTGGGCGCAAGGGTTCGAGCTACGGCCCGCGCGAGCAGGGCAAGTATGCGCAGGAGTTCTTCACCACGGTGAAGACGGCGTACACGCTGGCTTGAGTCTCTGCAGGCCGGGTGCAGCGCGCCCGGCCATTCGGCTCATCGGACATGGCTGCTGCGCGACGGCCTCATGGCGGCGGCGAAGACGGCTGCGGCGCCTGGCGCCGGCGGCGCATCAGCATCTCGACGAGCTCGAAAAAGCCCTCGCTCAGCAGCGCCAGTGCCGCGGCCGGCAGCGCGCCCGCCACGAGCAGCTCGCGGTCGTTGAGCGCCAGCCCCGTGACGATGCGTTCGCCGAATCCACCCGCGCCGATGAAGGCCGCAATGGTCGCGGTGCCAATGGCAATGGCCGTGGCCGTTCGAATGCCCGCCAGCAGCGTTGGGAGCGCGAGCGGCAGCAGCACCAGCCGAAGGCTCTGCGGCGGCGTCATGCCCAGCGCGGTGCCCGCCATGCGCAGGCCGCTCGGCACTTCGGCCAGGCCGGTCACCGTGTTGCGCATGATCGGCAGCAGCGAATAGAGCGTGAGCGCAATCAATGCGGGCAGCGCCCCGATGGCGCCGAGCAGGGAGATCAGCACCGCCAGCAATGCGAGCGAGGGCACGGTCTGCAGGATGCTCGCCATGCCCAGCACCAGCGCGCGCAGCCGCACATGCGCAAACACCAGGATCGCAATCGGCACGCCGATCAGGATCGCAATGCCCACGGACACCGCCACCAGCAGCAGGTGCTGCCGTGCCAGCTGCCAGAGATCGGGGCCGAACAGCTTGGCGATGAAGCCGCGCCGGGGCTCCCGGGGCTGCTGTGCCTTTCCACTTGTGCTGGCCAGGAAGTCGCGCGCAATCGCGTCGAAGGGCACGCTCTGCAGTTCGGCACGCGCATTCATCGCGATCATCGCGCGCTCGTCGATGCGGCCTTCCAGCGCCTGCAGCGCGGCCCAGGCCTTCGGCAGCCGCGCCGGCAGGTCGAGCTTGTAGAGCACCACCGCGTCGTAGCGCGGAAAGTATTTCTTGTCGTCTTCCAGTACGCGCAGGCCGAGATGGTCGATCTTGGCGTCGGTGGTGTAGATGTCGATCGCGTCGATCTGCTTCGCGGCCACGGCTTCATAGGCCAGGCCATGGTCGAGGCCGGTCGGCGTCTGCGTGAAGCCGTAGCGCGCGGCCAGGCCCTTCCAGCCATCGGCGCGGCCGATGAACTCGTTCGACAGGCCGAGCTTGAGTTCGGGGTGTCTTGCGAGGTCGCTCAGCGTGCGCAGGCCGAGCCGCTCGGCATCGGCTGCCCGCACCGCCAGCGCATAGCCGTCGTTGAAGCCGAGCGGAATGGCCACGCCCAGGCCCAGCGGTGCCAGCGCCGCATTCATGGCCTCGCGCGTTTCAGCTGGCGAGCCCTTGAGGATCTCGAGTGCGATGGTGCCGGTGTATTCGGCATAGAGGTCGATGGCGCCCGAACGCAGCGCCTCGTAGACGATGGCCGTGTTGCCCAGCCCCTGCCGCACCACCGGTGGGGATGCGGTGTGCGGCGCCGCCGTCTGCGCCAGCAGCTCGGCCAGGATGTACGACTCGGTGAAGCGCTTGGAACCGACGCGCAGCGTGCCCTCGCCGGGTTGCGCCGACGCAGCGGCACCGAGCCAGGCCATGGCGAACAACAACAAGGCGGCACGCAGCATGCGGCGGTGGGGCAGGCACATCGGGGGCCAGTGTATAGACATCGCCCCGGTCGGGGCACCCGCCAATCTCCTACAAACCCTGGTGCGGGCTACCGATGCTGCGAGGATGCAATCGCACCCATCATGGCCGGCATGAAGAAGAAAACCCACCTCCTGCCCGGCCCCGACGTGCACGGCCTGCGCGAGCTCCCGGGCCTCAGGGTGGAGGGCTACAGCCTGCAGCTGCGCGACAAGGACGGCTTCGTCGGCGACCAGGCCAGCCAGACCGCCTTCAGGGCGTTGCTCGAACGCTGGCGCAAGCGCCGCCGCAAGACGGGCATCGATCCCCTGGGGCGGGAGCACTCGCGCGACCTCAGCAAGGAGCAGCTTGACCGCATCCTGCAGAAGCCCTCGGATGCCGGCGACCTGATGCACGGCGCCATCGAGGAATTTGCCGAAGAACTGGCCTTCGTGATCCAGCGCTTCACGCGCCAGCCCTCATGGAAGAAGGTGGAGCGCATCGTGGTGGGCGGCGGCTTCACCGAAAGCGACGTGGGCGAGCGCGCCATCCTGCAGACCGCGGCCATCCTGGAAGACATGGGTGTGCACGTACAGCTCGGGCGGCTGTCGCACGAGGTCGACGACGGCGGCCTGATCGGCTGGGTGCACCTCACGCCGCCGGCCATGCTGAAGAAGCACGACGCCATCCTGGCCGTGGACATCGGCGGTACCAACGTGCGCTGCGGCATCGTGAAGGCGCGCCGGCACAAGGCGCGCGACCTGTCGCTGGCCAAGGTCGTGCGGCGGGAGAAGTGGCGCCATGCGGACGACAGCCCCAACCGCACCGACATGGTCGAGCGCATCGCGCTCATGCTCGAGGACATGGCCCGCTACTGCGAGCGCAAGCACATCCGCCTCGCGCCCTTCATCGGCATCGCATGCCCCGGGCTGATTCGCAAGGACGGCTCGATCGAGCGCGGCTCGCAGAACCTGCCTGGCGATTGGGAAAGCCGCGCGTTTCACCTGCCCAGCGCGCTGTGGCGCCGCATACCGATGATCGGCTCCGGCCCCACGCTGATCCTGATGCACAACGACGCGGTGGTGCAGGGGCTGAGCGAGCTTCCGTTCATGCGCGATGTTTCCCATTGGGGCGTGCTGACCATCGGCACCGGCCTTGGCAACGCGAGCTTCACCAATACCTTCTAGTCCGGTGCGGCTGCCGCTCCGGCAGCGGACGGTATGGTGCCGCCGAGTGCCTTGTAGACGGCCACCATGCCAACCGCCATGCGGTTCGCGCTCTGCACGCGGTCGCGCCGGGCCTGCAGCAGCGTGCGGCGGGCGTCGAGCTCGACACCGAAGTCCGTGAGCCCGTTGGCATAGCGCGCATGCGCGAGTGTGAGCGCGTCGCGGCTGTTGCGCTCGCGCTCGATCAGTTCCGCATGGCGCTGGCGCTCGGCGGCATAGGCGTTCAGCGCCGAATCGATCTCGTGCCAGGCCTTGAGCACCGTCTGCTGGAAGGCCACCGCGGCTTCCTGCTGCTGCAGCTCGCGCAGGGTCACCGTGCTCCGGCGCCGGCCGTTGTCGAAGATCGGCAGGCTGATGGAAGGGCCGATGTGCCATTGCCGGCTGCCCCATTCGCCAAAGCGCTCGCTGCCAGCCGATTCATAGCCGAAGCCCGCACCGAGCGTGACGCGGGGGTAGAGGTCCGCCACCGCAATGCCGATGCGTGCGGCGGCGGCGTGCAGCTGCGCCTCCGCCGCCGCGATGTCGGGCCGCCGTCGCGCCACGTCGGAAGGCAGGCCGAGGGCAAGTTCAGGCAGCGGCGGTGCTTGCAATGCTTCGAGCGGGTCGCCCGTGCCGCCGTCGGAAGGCGACGCGAGTTCGGCGTTCTGCGTGCCGGGCGGCGCGCCGGTCAGCAGCGTGATCTGGTTCATGGCTTGGGCTTCCTGCTGCAGCAGCATCGGAATGCGTGCACGCAGCTCGGCCAGTTGCGTGCGCTGGCGGGTCGGGTCCAGGTCGGTGACCAGGCCGCCGTCCGCGCGCGCCTGCACCAGCTCGAGCGACTCGGCCGCCGCCGAAATGTCGGCGCGCGCCAGCCGCAGTTCGCGCTGCGCACCGCGCAGTTCGAAGTAGTTGCGCGCTACCTCGGCCTGCACGCTGAGCTGTGCCTGCCGCAGCAGGGCGGCCGATGCGCCGGCATCCGCATCGGCGGCCTCGATGCTGCGCCGAACGCGGCCCCACAGGTCGATTTCCCACGACGCATCGAAGCCGGCCTGGTAGAGGTTGTAGGGCTCGCTCAGCGTGCGGATCAACTGGTCGCGGTTGGACACCGACGAACCCAGCGCATCGATCATCCGCGTGGCCGCGCCGGTCTCGCTCTGGCGTTGCCGGTTGACGCCGCCACTGGCATTGAGCTGCGGTGCCTGCTGCGCCGCCGCCGCGGTGCGCTGGACGCGGCTTTGCGCAAAGCGAAGGGCGGCGCTCTGCAGGTCGTGATTGGCCTCCAGCGCGCGTGCCTGCAGGCGATCGAGCAGCGGATCGTTGAAGGCCTTCCAGTCGCCGGATGCAGCGCCCGTGGGCACCGCTGTCCGCTCGGTGCCGAGCAGTGCTTGCGAGCCGCCGTGCCATGCGGACCAGTCGGCGGGCGCCTGCGGTTCCGCGGGCCGGTGGTCGGGACCCACAGCGCATCCGGCAAGAAGAAGAAGCGCGAGCGCGGAACAGGAGAAGTATGCGGAGGGGGTGCGCGATGCAGGCATGCGGTGCTCCCGGTTTCAGGCCAGGCGATGGCGAAACAGCCAAGCCGCCAGCGGCAGCGTGACGAGGGCGATGATCGATAGCGGAATGAGGTTGTGCCACACTGTCGCCAGGCCCACGCCCTCGAGGTACACGCGCTGCACCAGGTCGATCGCAAAGCGCAGCGGATTGGCCATGGTGATCAGCTGCAGCACGTGCGGCATGTTGCGCACCGGCGTGGTCAGGCCCGACAGCAGCATCATCGGCATCAGCAGCACGAAGGTGTAGAGCATGGCCTGCTGCATGTTGGCCGACACCGCCGAGATCGAGAGGCCGATGCCCACGCTGGCCATGGTGAAGAAAACCAGCCCGGTGTAGAGCGTGGCGAGCGAGCCCGCCATCGGGATGCCGAACCAGAACAGGGCCACCAGCAGGATCAGCGTCGACTGCGCAAGGCCGACCAGCACGGGCGGCAGCGCTTTGCCGATCATGATTTCGAGCGGCGACATCGGCGTGACCAGCAATTGGTCGAAGGTGCCTTGCTCGCGCTCCCTTGCGACCGAGAGCGCCGTGAGCATCAGCGTCTGCAGCATGCTGAGCGCGGCGATCAGGCCCGGCAGCAGGTTCCAGCGTGTCTGGAGGTTCGGGTTGAACCAGGCCCGCGTTTCGATGGTGAGCGGTGTGGGCGGCGCGCCGGCCCGCGTGCGCAGCTCGGCGTTGTAGCGCTCGACCACCGCGCTCACGTAGCCGGCCGCGGAGCCCGCCGTGTTGGAGTTGCGCGCATCCAGTATCAGCTGGATGGCCGCAGGCTGGCCCGCGCCGAGTTGCTGCTCGAAGTTGGATGCGATCTGGACCACCAGCAGCGCCTTCTCCGTGTCGATCACCTCCCGGATGTCCGCCTGCGTGCGCAGCGTGGCCACGCGGTGGAAGACGCCGGTGCTGTCGAGATGCGCAATCAGCTCGGTCGATGCACCGGTGCGGCTCTGGTCGAGCAGCGCATAGGGCACGTTCGTGAGGTCGTAGGTGGCGGCGTAGCCGAAGATGAGGCTCTGCATGATCGCGGGAACGAACAGGATCACGCGGCTCGCCGGGTCCTTGAAGATGGCGAGCAGCTCTTTCCTGCAGAGGTTGGCGATGCGCAGCAGAAAATCGGTCATGGGGTGCCGTCCTTCAGTCGAGGCTCTTGCGTGTGACGGCGCGGGCAAGCAGCAGCAGGCCCACCGCATACGCCAGCAACACTGCGCAGTTGCGCCAGATCAGCGGCCAGACGTCGCCCGCGAGAAACAGCGTCTTGATCAGGTCCATGAAGTAGGTGGCCGGCAGCACATGGCCGATCACGCGCACGGCAAGGGGCACGTTGCGCAGGTCGAACAAAAATCCCGAGAGCATCATCGAAGGCATGAAGGTGGCGATGAGCGCCACCTGGCTCGCGAGAAACTGGTTGCGCGTGACCGACGAGATCACGAGGCCCAGGCTCACCGCGACGACGAGGTAGAGCATGGAGCTGAGCACCACCGCGAACAGCGAGCCGTACATGGGCACCGCGAACAGGAAGCGCGCGGCCAGGAGACACAGCGCCAGGCCCAGCATGCCGACCGCAAAGTACGGAATGATCTTGGCCAGCAGTATTTCCACCGGCCGCACCGGCGTGACGAACAGCGCCTCGAGCGTGCCGCGCTCCCATTCGCGGGCCATCACCAGGGCGGTGAGAAACGCGCCGACCAGGGTCATGATCAGCACGATGAGGCCCGGCACCAGGTACCAGGTGCTGGTGTTCGCGGCGTTGAACCACATGCGCTGCTCCACGGTCACGCGGCCCGTTGGGGGTGCGTCCGCACCGGTTCTGCCGCCGCCGCGGTCCGCCTGCCGCACGGCCGTTTGCGCAAGAGCGCCGCTCACGTACGCCTGGATGATGGTCGCGCGCCCCGCGTCGGCCCCATGCACGATGAGCTGCACGCGCGCATTGCCCGCGGCCAGCGCGCGCGAAAAATCGGAGGGCACGCGCACGACGCCGTCGATCTTGCGTTCGCGCATCAAGACCTCGGCGTCGTGCATGGAGCCCAGCAGCACGGGCGCGATGGTGGGCGAAAGCTGCAGGCCGGCAATGGCTTCGTGCGCCGTGGGCGAGGGGTCTTCGAGCACCACGCCCACCGGCGCGTTCTTCACGTCGAGCGACATGCCGTAGCCGAAGATCAGGATCAGCACCATCGGCAGCAGGATGCCGATGGCCAGGTTGCTGCGGTCGCGCAGCAGCTGGCGAAACTCCTTGCGCGTGAGGGAGATCAGCCGGGTCCAGAACTTGGTGTTCATTGGGCGACCTCTGCGCTCGGATGGCCGATTGCGGCTCGGCTGTTGCTCCCTCTCCCCCGGGGAGAGGGCAGGGGTGAGGGCGTCGGCCTTCGCAAAAGCTCAGACCACGCCACCGTCGCCGGCCCTCACCCCCGCCCTCTCCCCGAGGGGAGAGGGGGCAAGAGATGGCATTCATAAGGTGACCCCCGCGGCGGAATTTCTTCCGTTCGTGCGTGCCTTCTCGACGATGCCGATGAAGGCCTGCTCCATGTCGATGCGCTTTTCATGACCCTCGCCATCGAGCGCCTGCGCGCGCACCTCCCGCGGCGTGCCGATGGCCAGCACCTTGCCGGCGTCCTGGATCACGATGCGGTCGCAGTACTCGGCCTCTTCCATGAAGTGGGTCGTGATGACGACGGTGGTGCCGCCTTCGGCCAGTGCCGTGATGCGGCGCCAGAACTCGCGCCGCGCCAGCGGATCGGCGCCGCTGGTGGGCTCGTCGAGAAACAGGATCTCGGGCTCGTGCAGCAGGCCGGTGGCCATCGCCAATCGCTGCCGGTAGCCGCCGGGCAGCTGCCCGCTGGGCGCATCGAGTTCGCGCTCCAGGTCGAACTGCCGCAACACCGTGTCCATGCGCGCCTGCAGCTTTTCTCCGCGCAGGCCGTAGGCGCCGCCAAAGAAGGAGAGGTTCTCGCGCACCGTGAGGTTGCCGTAGAGCGCGAACTTCTGCGACACGTAGCCGATGCGCTGGCGGGCCTGCGCGCGTGCATGGCGCAGGTCGACGCCGGCCACGCGCAGCTGCCCGCCGCTCGCGGGCAGCAGGCCGCAGAGCATGCGGAAGGTGGTGGTCTTGCCCGCGCCGTTGGGTCCGAGCAGGCCGAAGATCTCGCCGCGCCGCACCGAGAAGCTGGTGCTTGCCACGGCCACGAAATCGCCGAAGCGGCGCACCAGGTCTTTCACCTCGATGACCACTTCGCCGGGCTCGCCTTCGGCCGGTGCAAGTCCTTCGGCCGCGGCGAGTGGTGCGACGTGCGGCGCAGTGGCCTGGTGGGTACGCAGCAGCGTCATGAAGCCGTCTTCGAGCCGCGGCGGCACGGGCTCGGCGCGCGCGCCGTCCAGCAGCTTCTCGAGCGCCGCGTCGTCCGCGCCCTGGCGGCGGATGAAGTGAACTTCGCCGCCCTGCGGCACGGCGTCGACGATGTCCTGCCGCGCATCGAGCAGGCGGGCCTGCATCAGGCGCGGCGGCTCGCCCTCGGGCGGCGCGGCGACGAAGCACATGCCTTGCGCATGGCCGCGAATCTCGGCGGGCGTACCCTCTGCAATCAGCCGGCCCTCGCGCAGCACGAACACATGGCTGCAGCGCTCGGCCTCGTCGAGGTAGGCGGTGCTGACGATGACCGAAAGCTTTTCGTCGTCGACCAACTGCTGCACGATCTGCCAGAGCTCGCGCCGAGAGAGCGGATCGACACCGACGGTGGGCTCGTCGAGCAGCAGCAGCTCGGGCGAGCGCACCAGCGTGCAGGCCAGGCCGAGCTTCTGCTTCATGCCGCCCGAGAGCTTGCCCGCGGGCCGGCTGGTGAAGCGACCGAGGTCGGTCATTTCCATCAGCCGCGCATAGCGCTCGCGGCGTTGGCCGGCGGAGACGCCGTGCAGGTCGGCGTAGAGATCGAGGTTCTCCTGCACGCTCAGGTCGTCGTAGAGGCCGAAGCGCTGGGGCATGTAGCTGATGCGGTCCTGCACCGCCTGCGGGTTGGCCGATACATCGATGCCCAGCACGCGCAGTTCGCCTTCGTCGGCACGCATCAGGCCCGCCATCAACCGCAGGAGCGTGGTCTTGCCGGCGCCGTCCGGCCCGACGAGCGCGGTGAGCGTGCCGGCGGGCACCTCGAGCGAGACGCCGGCCAGCGCATGCACGGGCTGCTTCGACGCCTTGAGGGTGAAGCGCTTGTGCAGGGAGCGTCCGGCCACGGCCGGCTCAGTGCGCTGCATTCAATGCCCCTCCATGCTGGTGGTCTTGCTCCTTCCCCCTCTGGGGGAAGGTTGGGATGGGGGCAGGCAGGGCGCTCGATGGACAGGCCGCTTGCCCCCACCCCAGCCCTCCCCCGGAAGGGGAGGGAGCAATGCGCAACGGCGGTCGATGAGGTCCATCATCACGGCTTGCCGTTCGGAGGCAGCTGCAGCCGCACGGTCGCCGGCATGCCGAGTCGCAGCCGGTCTTCCTTGTCGTCGACCATCACGCGGATTTCGTAGACCAGGCTGCTGCGCAGCTCTTCGGTCTGTACTGTCTTGGGCGTGAACTCGGCCACCGACGAGATATAGCCGACCTTGCCCGTGATCTGCTGGCCGGGCTGGCTGTCGGTGGTCACGCTGGCCTCCTGGCCGGGCCGCACGCGGCCGAGGTCGGGTTCGGCCACGTAGGCGCGCACCCACTTGGGATCGGTGATCGCCAGCGTGAAGGCCGGGCGCTGCGGCGAGGCCATGTCGCCGGGCTCGAGCAGGCGCGCGCGCACCACGGCGTCGATGGGCGACTTGAGCTCCGCCTCCTGGAGCTGGTGGTTCATGAGCGCCAGATCGGCGCGTGCGGATTCGAGCTGGGCCAGTGCCTGCGCGATGTCTTCCTTGCGCGGCCCGGCGACGGCGAGCTGCTGCGCCTTGCGCACGTTGTCCAGTTGCGCCAGCGCCACCTTGCGGCGGGCCTGTGCGCTGTCGAGGTCCTGCTGGCTCACGGCCCGGCCGGCCGTGGTCTGGCCGATGGCCTGCAGGCGCACGAGTTGCTGCTGCGCAAGGTCGGCATCGGCCTGCGCCGCGGCCACCTGGGCGCCGGCCTGCGCGAGTTCTTCGGGCCGGCTGCCAGTCTTCAGGCGCAGCAGCGCCTGCTCCTGCACGCCGATGCGCGCCTGCGACTGCGCCACGCGCAGCACGAGCGAGCGGGTGTCGAGCCTGCCCAGCAACTGCCCCGCGCGCACGTGGTCGCCTTCGCGCGCCGTGAGTTCGGCCACGCGCTCATTGGCATTGAAGGCCAGCGAGACCTGGCGCACGTCGATGTTGCCGTACAGCACGAGCTGGTCGGACGGCGTGGCCGAACGATGGAGGTACCACCAGCCACCCGCCGCAGCGGCCAGCACCACGACGGCAGCGGCAATGAGGGGTTTCTTGTTCATGAGAACGGGCTCCTGCCGGTTTTCAGACCGGAACACGGCCGGATGTTATCAAATCGAAATTTGAATTTGAAGTATTTTTTCAATTCGATTAACCTCGGGGCCATGGCTTCCCGCTCTTCCAGCACCCGTTCTTTCGGCGCCAGTGCCCCTGCTCCGCGCCAGGCTGCGGCACGCATCCCGCGCACCTCTCGCACCGACGGCAGCACCACGCGCCTGCACATCCTCGAAACCGCGGGCCAGCTGTTTGCCGAACGCGGCTTCGCCGAGAGCACCAGCAAGGAAATCTGCACGCGCGCCGGCACCAACATGGCCGCGGTCAACTACCACTTCGGCAGCAGGGACGGGCTCTACGAGGCCGTGCTGATCGAGGCGCATCGCCAGCTTGTGAGCATCGACGAACTGGTCAGCCTGGCCAGCGCGGCGGCCGATCCGCGGCTCAAGCTGCGGGCCTTTCTCACGCACCTGATCGAGATGGGCAGCCAGCCCAAGGCACCCTGGGGCTTTCGCGTGGTGCTGCGCGAGGCGCTCTCGCCGTCGCCGGCCATGCCGGTGCTGATCCGGCGGGCGGTGCTGCCCAAGGCCAAGCTGATCCGCGGCCTGGTCGGCGGCATCATGGGGTTGCCCGACGATCATCCGTCGGTGCAGCGTGCGCTGCTGTTCACTGTGTTGCCCTGCATCGTGATGACGGTGGCGCCCAAGAATCTGCGCAACGAGGTGCTGCCGGCCCTGAAGAACGCCGAGGGCCTGGCGGACGACCTGATGCGTTACGTCTTCGCAGGGCTCGATGCCCTTGCGGTGGAGGCCAGGGCCTTGGCGCCCGGCACCACGGCAGCCAAAACTACAGCTGGAAAGCGACGGTGAGCAGCAGCCCCTCGGCCACGTCGCGCAACAGGCCCGGCCGCCGCGCGCGGTAGGGCTCGCCGGCGGAAGCCGTGGTGGCGACCCATTCGGCCAGCCAGTCGATCTCGCCCGGGCCGTAGAACACCACGGCCGCCTCGTGGTTGAGCAGCAGGCTGCGGAGGTCGAGGTTGATCGAGCCGCACATGGCCAGCTCGTTGTCGACCACCACGGCCTTGGCGTGCGCCATGAAGGGCAGCATGCGAAAGCTCACGCCCGCGCGGGCCAGGTCGCGCATGGCCCGCGCGCGCACGAAGTCGGCCAGGCGGTGGTTTGACCGCGCGGGGATCGCGATGGTCACTTCCACGCCGCGCCGCGCGGCCAGCCGCAGCGCATCGCGCAGGCCGTCGCCGGGCACGAAGTAAGGCGTGATCGCCAGCACGCGGTGCTCGGCCCGAAAGCAGGCGTCGATGAGCAGCGCATGGGCCGTGTCCTCGGTCTGGTCGGGGCCGCTCGGCAGGAATTGCGCCATGGCGCCGCCCGCGCTTTCCACGTCGTCGGCCGTGATGGCGCGCGCCTTGCGGCCGCGCACCGAGCTCCAGTCGTGGTCGAACTGACGCGCCGCCGCGGCGGCCACGCTGCCGTGCAGGTCGAACGAAAGATCGCGCCAGCCTTCGGGATGCTTGTCGTTGCCGGTGAAGTATTCGCCCGCCAGATTGCGCCCGCCGGACCACAGCCAGCCGTCGTCTGCAATGGTGAACTTGCGGTGGTTGCGCAGGTTGCGCGGCCCGATGCGGCGCAGGCTGAAGAACGGGCGGAACACGGCGACCTCGCCGCCCGCCGCGCGCAGCAGTTCGAAGTGGCGGCGCGGCAATGTCAGTGCACCGAAGCCGTCGAGCAGCACGCGCACCTTGACGCCTTCGCGCGCACGCTGCGCCAGCCGCTCGATGACGGCGCGGCCCAGCGTGTCGTCGCCGATGATGAAGGTGCACACGTCGATGCGCTCGCGCGCGCCGTCCATCACTTGCCACAGTGCCTCGCGCGCGGCCTCGCCGTCAGCATGCAGGCGGATCGCGCAGCGGCCCGGCGGCGCGAGGCCGAAGCTTTCGATCAGGTCTGCCGCCCAGTGCCCCGGCGGCACCGAGCGCGGCGGCCGCGGCGAGCCCGCCGGGCGCAGCTTGCGCTGGCCGAACAAGAGGTAGATCGGCAGGATGAAGTAGGGCATGAGCACCAGCCCCATGACCCAGGCAATGGCCGTGGTGGGCGCGCGCTGCTCGCGGCGCGCGCGCGTGGTCAGCACATAGACCAGCAGCGCGAAGGTGATGACAAGGAAATGCTGTGACGGTGAAGGAAGCCAGTCGAAACTCGAGTTCGGCATGCGGCAATGATGCCTGAGGACCCGGGGGAGCGGCGTGCGATCAGCGTGGCATCAGGAACGAGGCCACGTCGCGCCCTTCGGAAGCCAGGAAGCGCATCATCGGCTCGACCACCGTTCGCACCGCGGGCCGCTCGCCCATGCGGCTGCGCCAGGCCAGGAGCCGCGGCGTCGCCTGCGTCATGCGGGCACCTTTGCGGTCGGCAAAGATGCAGGCCATGTAGAAGGCGATGTCGGCGAAGGAGTAGGGCCCCGCAAGGTACTCGCGCGTGGCCAGCAGGCCTTCCATCTCGTCGTAGTAGCGGGCGCACGCGGCGCAGGCGGCCACGGCGGGCGCGCTCTGCATGTCGCGCTGCAGGCCGAAGAGCCTGATCACGTTGGGAAAAAAGACCTCGTCCGACTTCTGCTCAAGCTGCCGCGCGCGTGCCCGTTCGGCAACATCCTGGGGCCACAGCGCCGGCGTGGGGTACCGGTCTTCGAGGTACTCGAAGATCTGCGTCGAGTCGAAAAGCCCGACCTCGTCGTCGACGAGTACGGGCACCTGCTGCTTCACCGGGTTGACGCGCAGCACCTCGGGGTGCTTGGGCTCGTAGGCGTCGTCTTTGGTGAACGGCACCATCACCAGTTCGAAGTCGATGCCTTTTTCGAGCGCGGCGATCTGCACCTTCGCGCCGAACATGCTGAGGGGGCCCGAGTAGATTTTTGTGGTCGTCGTCGTCATGCCCCGACTACATCAGAAATGCCGGTTCAGGTCGAGCCCCAGACTTCTTGTGCGGTCTCCACCACCAGCCGCAGCTTGTTGCGCTGCGCCTCCACCGCGATGTTGTTGCCGTGCACCGTGCTCGAGAAGCCGCATTGCGGCGACAGCGCGAGCTGCTCGAGCGGGGCGTACTTGGCGGCATCCTCGATGCGGCGCTTGAGCTCGTCCTTGTCTTCCATCTCGCCGAACTTGGTGGTCACGAGGCCGAGCACCACGGTCTTGCCCTTGGGCAGGTAGCGCAGCGGCTTGAAGTCGCCGGAGCGGGCATCGTCGTATTCCATGAAGTAGGCGTCCAGGTCCATCTCCTTCAAGAGCGCTTCGGCCACCGGCTCGTAGTTGCCGGCCGCCGCGTGGGTGCTCTTGAAGTTGCCGCGGCACAGGTGCATGGCCAGCAGCATGCCCGGCGGCTTTTGCGCGACCACCTTGTTGATGAACGCGGCATAGCGGTGCGGCAGTTCGTTCGGGTCGTCGCCGCGCTTGCGGGCGGCTTCGCGCATGTGCTCGTCGCACAGGTAGGCCAGGTTGGTGTCGTCCATCTGAACGTAGGTGCAGCCCGCTGCGGCCAGCGAGCGCAGCTCGTCGCCATAGGCCTTGGCCACGTCGTCGTAGAACACCGGATCGAGCTCGGGATACGCGTCCTTGCTGATGCCGGCGCGGCCGCCACGGAAGTGCAGCATGGTGGGCGAAGGAATCGTCACCTTCGGTGTCCGGCCGGCCGAGACTTGGCTCTTCAGGTATTGGAAGTCAGCCAGCTGGATGTCCTTCACGTGGCGCACCTTGTCGATCACGCGCATGGCCGGCGGCGCGAGTTCCTCGGTGCCGTCGGGCCTGCGGATGGTGACCGGAATGTCGGTCTTCACGCCGCCGAGCTGGTCGAGAAAGTCGATGTGGAAATACGTGCGGCGGAACTCGCCGTCGGTGATGCTCTTCAGGCCGATGTCTTCCTGGAAGCGGACGATCTCGGTGATGGCCTTGTCTTCGACCTTGCGGAGCTGCTCGGGCGTGATCTCGCCCTTGGCCTTCTGCTCGCGCGCCTCGAGCAGGTATTTGGGGCGCAGGAAGCTGCCGACGTGGTCGTACCGGGCGGGCAGGGCGGCGTGCTGGGACATGGGGAATCTCCGTCGTGGCTGTAAACGAATCGAAGATCGTATCGCCTTGGAAACACGCGTACCTGTATACATTAATCTCGGTGTTTACCCTGAATTCGGCGAGTTTCAGTGGAAATTTTCTGATTTATGTATACATTGGGTATTCATGAAAACGCCCACGACCGCCTTTCCATTGAACGCCTGGTATGCCGCCGCCTATGACGTCGAAGTGCGTCATGCGCTGCTGCCGCGCACCATCTGCAACGAAAAACTGGTGCTGTTCCGCCGTACCGACGGGCAGGTTGCCGCGCTCGAAGACGCCTGCTGGCACCGCCTGATGCCGCTCTCGCTGGGCAAGCTCGAAGGCGACGAAGTGGTGTGCGGCTACCACGGCCTGGTCTACAACAGCCAGGGCCGCTGCACCCACATGCCGAGCCAGGAAACGCTGAACCCTTCGGCCTGCGTGCGCAGCTTCCCGGTGGTCGAGAAGCACCGCTTCGTCTGGATCTGGCCCGGCGACCCGGCCAAGGCCGACCCGGCGCTGGTGCCCGACATGCACTGGAACGACGACCCGGCCTGGGCCGGCGACGGCAAGATGATTCGCGTGAACTGCGACTACCGCCTGGTGGTCGACAACCTCATGGACCTGACGCACGAGACCTTCGTGCACGGTTCGTCCATCGGCAACCGCGAAGTGGCCGAGGCGCCCTTCGTTGCCACGCACGGCGACCGCTCGGCCACCGTCACGCGCTGGATGGAGAACATCGACCCGCCGCCGTTCTGGGGTGGCCAGATCCGCCATGCGCGCGGCTACGCCGGCAAAGTCGATCGCTGGCAGATCATCCGATTCGAAGGGCCGTGCACCGTGAACATCGACGTCGGCGTGGCCGAGGCGGGCAGCGGCGCGGTGCCGAAGGACGGCAACCCCGGCGACCGCAGCAAGGGCGTGAACGGCTACGTGCTCAACACCATCACGCCCGAGACCGACAAGACCTGCCTCTACTTCTGGGCCTTTGCGCGCAACTACTGCCTGGGCGAGCAGCGCCTGACGCACGAACTGCGCGAAGGCGTGGCCGGCATCTTTCGCGAGGACGAGCTCGTGCTCGAGGCGCAGCAAAAGGCCATGGACGAGCGGCCCGACCACCAGTTCTACAACCTCAACATCGACGCCGGCTCGATGTGGGCTCGGCGGCTGATCGACCGCATGGTCGAGAAGGAAAAACCCGCGCGCGCCGCGATCCCGATCCGCCCTGTCGAAAAGAGCGCCGCATGAAGGTCGCAGCCGTATCCCCCGTCGAACCCGGCGATGGCGGCAGCTCGCAGGCCGTGAAGGCGCAGCTGCGATTGCGCGAAATGATCCTGGCCGGCGAACTGCCGGGCGGTGCGCGCATTGCCGAGGTGGCCATCTCCGAACAGCTCGGCGTTTCACGCACGCCAGTGCGCAGCGCGCTCATGCGGCTGGAACAAGAAGGCCTGCTCGAGGCGCTGCCCAACGGTGGTTACGCAGTGCGTACTTTTTCGGAGCGCGACGTGGCCGATGCCATCGAGCTTCGCGGCACGCTCGAAGGCCTGGTGGCGCGGCTCGCGGCCGAGCGCGGCGCGGCGCCGGTGGTGCTGCGCGAAGCGCGCGCCTGCCTGGCACGCATCGACGAACTGCTGCGCGAGCCCGCGCTGGACGATGCGGCGTTTTCGCGCTACGTCACGCACAACGAGAAGTTCCATTCGCTGCTGTGCGAAATGGCGGCAAGCCCGGTCATCGCGCAGCAGCTCGAGCGCGTGATCAACCTGCCGTTCGCGTCGCCGTCGGGCTTCGTCATCGTGCAGGCCAACTCGCCCGCCGCGCGCGACATGCTCGTGATCGCGCAAGACCAGCACCTGCAGGTGCTCGACGCCATCGAGGCCGGCGAAGGCTCGCGTGCCGAAGCGTTGATGCGCGAGCACAGCCGCATCGCGCGGCGCAACCTGCGCGAGGCGCTGCACGGCACGCCCACCGCCGAGCAGCGCCCCCTGCCCGGCGTGCAGCTGATCCGTCGCCGCGGCTGAGCGGCCGATTTACTTTTTCCGCTGTTTCTCCCCGATGAAAAACGACCTTCAATGGATGCAGGCGCAAATCGTTGCGCTGCGCGACGTCACGCCCACCGTGCGCGAATTCGAACTGCGGCCCGAGCCGGGCTTTGCCGCCACCTACGAGCCCGGATCGCATCTGCAGGTGCAGGTGATGGCGGCCCATGGCAAGCTGCAGACACGCTCGTATTCGCTGGTGGGCGAGGGCGACGGCCAGTGCTGGCGCATTGCCGTCAAGCGGCTCGACGACGGCCGCGGCGGCTCGCTCGCCATGTGGCGACTGGCCGTCGGCGACCGGCTGCAGGTGAGCGCGCCGCAGAACCACTTTGCGCTCGACCTCTCGGCGCCCGGCTATCTGCTGGTGGCCGGCGGCATCGGCATCACGCCGCTGGTGATGATGGCAGAGCGCCTGGGAGACCATGCGCGGCGCAGCGGCGTGCCGGTGAAGATGCTCTACGGCGCGCGCCATGCGGGCGAGTTCGCCTACCTCGACCGGCTCCGCGAAGCACTGGGCGGCGATGTCGTCGCGCATGAGGGCGCGGCGCCCATCGATTTCGCGGCGGCCATCGCGGCCCTGCCCGCGGGCGGCCAGCTTTACACCTGCGGACCGGTGCCCATGCTCGAAGCCGTCAAGCGCGCCTGGCAGGCGGCGGGCCGCGCCCCGGCAGACCTGCGCTTCGAAACCTTCGGCAGCAGCGGCCGGCTTCCGACGCAGGCCTTCACGGTGCGAATTCCCCGGCACGACCTGGCGATCACCGTGCCGGCCGATTGCACCTTGCTCGAAGCGCTCGACGCCGCCGGGGTGGAAACGCTCTGGGACTGCAAGCGCGGCGAGTGCGGCCTCTGCGCTATGGACGTGCTCGCGGTCGATGGCGAAATCGACCACCGCGACGTGTTCCTGAGCGAGCACGAGAAGCAGGCGACCACCCGCATCTGCGCCTGCGTGTCGCGGGCCGTGGGCACCCTCACGCTCGACTCGGCGTATCGGCCTGACAGCTGAAAACGCGTTGCGCGATCATCGCGCAGTTCATTTGTTCATCGCGCAACAATGGTTCGCCTCGGGGGCGGAGTAGGTGATTGCCTGCTCCGCCGCATGTTGCAAAGTGTTGAAAAATAGCCCGGTATCCGCTTTCGTCGTTCAAGGAAAACCTCATGCAAAGACGCCAACTCATCCAGACCGCAGGCCTCACGGCGCTTGCGCTTTCCATGTCGCTTGCCAGTGCGCAGGACAGCAACAAGTTCAAGATCGGCCTGATCCTGCCCATGACCGGCCAGCAGGCGTCCACCGGCCGGCAGATCGAAGCGGCGGCGCGGCTGTACATGGCGCAGAACGGCGACACCGTGGCGGGCAAGAAGATCGAGCTCATCATCAAGGACGACGTGGCCACGCCCGACGTGACCAAGCGCCTGGCGCAGGAACTCATCGTCAACGACAAGGTGAACGTGATCGCGGGCTTCGGCGTCACGCCGGCCGCGCTGGCTGCCGCACCGCTGGCCACGCAGTCGAAGACGCCGCAGGTGGTGATGGCCGCCGCCACGTCGAGCATCACCGAAGCCTCGCCCTACATCGTGCGCTCGAGCTTCACGCTGCCGCAGGTGTCGGTGGCCATGGGCGACTGGGCGCCGAAGAACGGCGTGAAGACGGTCGTCACGCTGGTGGCCGACTACGGCCCCGGCAACGACGCCGAGAAATTCTTCAGCGAGCGCTTCCAGCTCAACGGCGGCAAGGTGATCGAGAAGCTGCGCGTGCCGCTGCGCAACCCCGATTTCGCGCCGTTCCTGCAGAAGGTGCGCGACGCCAAGCCCGACGCGCTGTTCGTCTTTGTGCCCTCGGGCGCCGGCGCGGCCGTGATGAAGCAGTTTCTCGAGCGCGGCATGGACAAGGCCGGCATCCGCATGATTGCCACGGGCGACGTGACCGATGACGACCAGCTCAACGACATGGGCGATGGCGCGCTGGGCGTGGTCACTTCGCACCACTACTCGGCCGCGCATCCGTCGCCCGCGAACAAGAAGTTCGTCGAAGCCTTCCAGAAGGCCAACCCGAAGATGCGCCCCAACTTCATGGCCGTGGGCGGCTATGACGGCATGCGCGTGATCTATGAAGCCCTGAAGGCCACCAAGGGGCAGGGCGGGGGCGATGCGCTGCTGGCCGCCATGAAGGGCCAGATCTTCGAGAGCCCGCGCGGGCCGGTGTACATCGATGCGCAGACGCGCGACATCGTGCAGGACGTGTATCTGCGCAAGGTCGAGAAGAAGGACGGCCAGTTGTACAACGTCGAGTTCGACGTGATCAAGGGTGTGAAGGATCCGGGCAAGGCGAAGTAATCGGGTGCCCGGGTGTTTTGTTCGGGCGCTGCTGCTGTTCAGGGTGGCGCTCCCGCCGACGGGGTGCCTTGCTCCGCGAATGTCCCCCGGCCTGCGGCCTCCTCCTTTATTTCGCTGCGCAAGGCACCCCATCGACGGAATCGTCCGTCAGAGCGGTCGTTGATCGGCGGTACACCCAGAGCATGCCCTGGTGCGCAGGGCGCCGGGTGCTCCCCGCAGCGAAATAAAGGAGGAGGCGAAGCCGGGGGACATTCGCGGAGGGGAGTACCCGGTGGCCTGTGCACGCGCCCTGAACAGCAGCGCCCAATACAAGAACCAAAGAAGCCAACGCGAGCCATGCAAACGCCGTAGCGGAACACTGACATGTTGACCATTCTTTTCGACGGCATTGCCTACGGCATGCTGCTCTTCGTGCTCGCAGTAGGACTGGCCGTGACGCTCGGGCTGATGAACTTCATCAACCTCGCGCACGGTGCCTTTGCCATGGCGGGTGGGTACCTCACGGTATTTGCGATGCAGAAGCTGGGCGTGCCGTTCCTGGCCTGCCTGCCGCTCGCGTTCATCGTGGTGGCACTGGCCGGCGCGCTGCTCGAGCGCACGCTCTACCGGCCGATGTACGGCAAGCCCCATCTCGACCAGGTGCTGTTCTCCATCGGCCTCGCCTTCATGGCGGTGGCGGCCGTCGACTATTTTGTCGGTTCGTCGCAGCAGAACATCCAGTTGCCCGAATGGCTGCGCGGCCGCACCGAGATCGGCGATGGCGCGCTGCTGCTTGGCATGGGCCACTACCGGCTCTTCATCATCGCGGTGTGTGCCGTGCTCACGGTGGTGCTCCAGCTCATTCTCTCGAAGACGCGCTTCGGCAGCCGCCTGCGCGCCGCGGTCGATGACCCGCGCGTGGCGGCGGGGCTGGGCATCAACGTCAACATCGTCTTCTTGCTGACCTTTGCGGTGGGCTCCGGGCTCGCGGGGCTGGGCGGCGCGCTGGGCGCCGAGATTCTTGGGCTCGATCCGACCTTTCCGCTCAAGTACATGATCTATTTCCTGATCGTGGTGTCGGTCGGCGGCACCTCGTCGATCACCGGGCCGCTCGCGGCCGCGCTGCTGCTCGGCATTGCCGACGTGGCGGGCAAGTACTTCATTCCCAAGATGGGTGCGTTCACCGTCTACCTGCTCATGATCCTGATATTGATGTGGCGGCCCCAAGGCCTGTTCACGCGCAAGGGAGGCCGCTGAATGAGCGCACCTTCGTCGTACGAATCGGCCTTGCTGCACAAGGCGCGCTGGCGCCCGCTCGAGTTCGTGGTGTGGGCCGCGGCCTTCGCGCTGCCTTTCGTCATGCCTTCGCACTCGCTGCTGGTCAACGAGATCGCCATCGTCGCGCTGTTCGCGATGTCGCTCGACCTGATTCTTGGCTACACCGGCATCGTGTCGCTCGGCCATGCCGCGTTCTTCGGTTTCGGCGCCTATACCGCGGCGCTGTTCGCCAAGCTCGTGATGCCGGACCCGACCGTGGGGCTGGTGCTGGCCACCGCACTGTCGGCGCTGCTGGGCCTCGTGGCCAGCGTGACGATCCTGCGCGGCAGCGACCTGACGCGGCTGATGGTTACGCTCGGCATCGCGCTGCTGTTGCTCGAACTCGCCAACAAGCTCGACTGGCTCACCGGCGGTGCCGACGGCCTGCAGGGCGTGGTAATGGGACCGGTGCTCGGCCTGTTCGAGTTCGACCTCTTCGGCCGCACGGCCGCCTGGTATTCATTGAGCGTGATGCTCGTGCTGTTCCTCGTGATGCGACGGCTCGTGCATTCGCCCTTCGGCGCCACGCTGAAGGCGATCCGCGACAACCGGCTGCGGGCCATGGCGATCGGCATTCCGGTGGTGTCGCGGCTGGTCGTCATCTACACCGTGGCCGCCGGCATTGCCGGTGCCGCGGGTGCGCTGCTGGCGCAGACTACCGGCTTCGCCTCGCTCGACGTGCTGGCCTTCGACCGCTCGGCCGATGTGCTGCTGATGCTGGTGATCGGCGGCGTGGGTTGGCTCTATGGCGGCGTGGCGGGCGCCATCGTCTTCAAGCTGCTGCAGAACTGGCTCTCGGCCGTGACGCCGCAATACTGGATGTTCTGGATCGGCCTCTTGCTGGTGCTGCTGGTGCTCGTCGGGCGCGATCGCGTGCTCAAGCCATGGACGTGGCTGGGCAAGAAGAAGGGGAGCGGGGCATGACCGAAACCGTGCTCTCGACGCAGGGGTTGGTGATGCGCTTCGGCGGCATCACGGCCACCAACAACGTCACGATGGAACTCAAGCGCGGCGCGCGCCATGCGCTGATCGGCCCCAACGGCGCCGGCAAGACCACGCTCATCAACCTCTTGACCGGCGTGCTCACGCCGACCGAAGGCCGCATCTCGCTGCTGGGCGAAGACATCACCACGCTGGCGCCGCACAAGCGCGTGGCGCGCGGGCTGGTGCGCACCTTCCAGATCAACCAGTTGTTCGACTCGATGACGCCGCTCGAAACGCTGGCGCTCGTCGTGTCGCAGCACCAGGGCATCGCGTCGCAATGGTGGCGTCCGCTGGGGGCCACCCGGGCCGTGACGGCGCGCGCGGCGCAACTGCTGGAGCAGTTTCATCTGGGCGACGTGGCGCAGCAGCAGACCAAGTTCATGGCCTATGGCAAGCGCCGCCTGCTGGAGATTGCCATCGCACTGGCCTGCGAGCCGCGCGTGCTGCTGCTCGACGAGCCCGTGGCGGGCGTTCCCGCAGGGGAGCGCGAGGAGCTGCTGCAGACCGTGGCCGCATTGCCGGCCGATGTGTCGGTGCTGCTGATCGAGCACGACATGGACCTGGTATTCAGCTTTGCCGACCGCATGACCGTGCTGGTCAACGGCACGCTGCTGACCGAAGGCGACCCCGAAACCATTGCCAACGATCCGAAGGTCAAAGAGGTCTATCTGGGCCACGGGGAGCATGCCCATGTCTGAACTGCTGCGCATCGAGAACCTGAGCGCCGGCTACGGCGAGGCGGTGGTGCTGCACGACGTGGCGTTCGCGCTCGGCGTGGGCCAGACGCTGGCACTGCTGGGCCGCAACGGCACGGGCAAGACCACGCTGATCAACACGCTGGCGGGGGCCACTCGGCAGCACGGCGGCAGCATCTCGCTCAGTGGGCAAGCCCTGCACAAGCTGGCGCCGCACCAGCGCGCCGCGGCCGGTATCGGCTGGGTGCCGCAGGAGCGCAACATCTTCAAGTCGCTCACGGTGCATGAGAACCTTACCGCGGTGGAGCGGCCCGGCAGGCCCGGAGGGACTTCCAATCCCTGGAATCCGCAGCGCGTCTACGAGATGTTCCCGCGCCTGGCCGAGCGCAAGACCAACCTGGGCACGCAGCTTTCGGGAGGCGAGCAGCAGATGCTCGCCGTGGGCCGCGCACTGGTGCTGAACCCGAAGCTGCTGCTGCTCGACGAGCCGCTCGAAGGGCTGGCGCCGATCATCGTGGAGGAGTTGCTGCGCGCCATTCGCCGCATCACGCAGGACGAGGGGCTGGCCGCGATCATCGTGGAGCAGCACCCGCAGGCGATCCTCGCGATTTCCGACCACGCGGTGGTGCTCGATCACGGCACCATCGTCCACACCGACAGCGCAGCGGCATTGCGCAGCCAGCCGCAGGTGCTCGAACGGTTGCTGGGCGTGGCCCGGTAGCGATTCCGACGAACAAGAAGGAGACAGACACATGGCGATCCCGAAGACACTGTTTTGCGGGGGCGCCATGTGGGCCTCCGCGATGCTGCTTGCGGCCTGCAGCACCACCGGCCCGCAGAGCCTCACGCTCGGTGGCAATCCGGCCGCGGCCTGCGCGGCGCTCGTTGCGCCGGTCGCTCCCGCGGCCATCGGCCTGCCGAGCGGTGTGGCGACCATCGATTCCGCAACACTGGTGCCCGCCTCCGCACTTGCTGTCGCGGAGCGCGGCCCCAGTCCCGCTGCGCGCATCACGCCGCCGACGCCCGCGCACTGCAAGGTGCTGGGCCGCATCGCGCCGCTCGATGCGAGCGCGCCACCCATCCTGTTTCAGGTGAACTTGCCGCTCGCGTGGAACGGCCGCAGCGTGCAGTACGGCGGCGGCGGGTTCAACGGCGTGCTGATCACCGGCCTTTCGCTGGTGCCGGCCGGCCGCTTCGACCAGCCCACGCCATTGGCACAGGGCTACGTGACCTACGGCACCGACTCCGGCCACCAGAACGTGGCAGGCCAGCCGCCGCAGGCCTTTGCGCTCAACGACGAGGCGCTGGTCAATTTTGCCCATGCCTCGTACAAGAAGGTGCGCGACGTGGCGGTGGCGCTGATGCAGCGCGCCTACGGGCAGGCACCGCAGAAGCTGTACTTCGTGGGCAGCTCCGAAGGCGGGCGCGAGGCGCTCACCATGGCGCAGCGCTATCCGCAGGACTTCGACGGCATCTTCAGCCGCGTGCCGGTCATCAACTGGACGGGGCTGCAGCATGCCGGCACGCGCAACGGCATTGCCACCTTCGGCGAAGGGTGGCTGCGGCCGGCGCAGGTGCAGCTGGTGCATAACGCCGTGCTCGCAGCGTGCGATGCCGCGGACGGCGCGGCGGACCGCATCGTGTCGAACCCCGTGGCCTGCCTGCAGCGCTTCGATCCCGCGAGCCTGCGCTGCGCCGCCGGCACCAGCGGCGACAACTGCCTCAACGATGCGCAGGTGCAGGCGGTGCGCACGCTGCGCTCGCCCTGGCGCTCTCCCGTGCCGCTGGCCAACGGCGTCGCGGTGTATCCGGGCTGGGGCATCGGCGGCGAGGGCACACCGGCCTTTGCATCGATGGGAGGCTGGAACGCCTGGTGGACAGGCACCGCAGCGCCGACCGTGCCGCCGCAGCCGAGCAACGGCATTGCATAGTTCTACGGCAGCGGCGCACTGCAGTATTTCTATGCACGCAATCCGTCGCTCGACGTGCGCAACTACCGCGCGGAAGACTTTGCCGCGCGCATCGCCACCGTGTCGCAGCTGATGGATTCGACCAACCCCGACCTCGGCGCCTTCCAGGCGCGCGGCGGCAAGCTGCTGATGTTGGAGCACATGGCCGACTATTCGCAGAGCCCGTTCGCCGGCATCCTCTATTACGAATCGGTGGTGGCGCGCATGGGGCGCGACAACACGGACCGCTTCATGCGCCTTTACACCGCGCCCGGCGTGGACCACGTGGGCAGCGGCGCCCCGGCCAACGTCGACATGCTCGGCGCGCTGGCCGACTGGGTCGAGCGCGGCCGCGCGCCGGCCGGCCTGCAGCTGGCCGAGCAGGAATTGCAGCCGCCGTTCAGGGTCGTTCGCGCCCGTCCGCTGTGCGAGTGGCCGCTGTGGCCGCGCTACGTGGGCGGCGATGTGTCGCAGGCCGCGAGCTTCCAGTGCAGCAGGTAGCGCGACGCGCCTGAAGGGCCTAGATCGCGCAGCTTTCCGGACCGCAGGATGCCGGACCGGTACCGGCATCCGTTGCCGCGGGCGAGGGCGGCACGAGCTTGGCCAGCTGCGCCTTCCATTCCTCGGGTCGCCCGAGCCAGGGGCCGATGTCGATGCGGCTCGCGGTGCCGTCGGCCTGTGCCAGCACGAAAGTCGGA
Organism: Variovorax palleresanus; assembly: GCF_051144945.1. Classification (NCBI taxonomy): domain Bacteria; kingdom Pseudomonadati; phylum Pseudomonadota; class Betaproteobacteria; order Burkholderiales; family Comamonadaceae; genus Variovorax; species Variovorax palleresanus. The sequence continues at coordinate 4,449,655 of NZ_JBJNVP010000002.1, forward strand.
AAGCCCTGACCGCCCGCGCGTTGCAGCCACTGGCGGCTTTCGGCCATGTGCTTCGAGGTTGCTTCGCCCGACAGGCGCGCGAAGGCCGAGGCAAAAGCGTCCGCATCGAAGCCGAGCTCTTTGGCTATCGCGGCGAGCACCTGCGCATCGGCGATGCGCCGGCCTTCGACGTAATGCGCGCGCTGCAGCCGATGGATCATGTCCAGCCCGCCGCCCGTGCGCAGCGCTTCGGCCGCAAGAATGGCCGTGGTCGGCGGTTCGGAATCCATCACCGCGCCGATGTCGCGCAGCAGGCCCTCGAAGTACGCCTCGCCAAAAGGCTGGCCCGTGAGCTCGGCAATGCGGCGGTCGTGCGGCAACACGTAGTCGCGCCACTGCGGCGTGATGGCGCGCCGGTTGGCGCCGGTCATCATGCCGCCGCCGTGAAACGCGACATCAAGGCCCGGCACGCTGCGCGCGGCGTCGACCAGTGGTGCGGCCGCATAGCACCAGCCGCACATCGGATCGAAGATGTAGTGCAGGGTGGCGCTGGACGTTGAAGTGGTGTTGTCGTTCATTGCGTTCGTTTCCTTTGTTCGAATGTTAGGTTCCAGAAAAGGAAACAAAAACCCCGCTTTCGCCAATGAACAGTTTCCGATTCCGTTCGAGTCAGGGTGCCTAGCGATCTGTCCCGCACCGTTCCAGATGCGCCACCAGCAGCTGCGCCGACAGCGACAGCGTCGCTTCGTCGCGAAAGCAGATCGCGAAGCGCCGGCGCGCCCAGGCATCGGTGAGCGGCATCAGCCGCAGGCGGTAGGTGTCGGCAAAGGGCTGCGCCACTTCCGCCGGCACCACGCTGATCGCCAGCCCGGCGCGCACCACGCGCAAGGCGGCATCGAAGTTGGTCACCAGCACGCGGTACACCAGCGGCTTGCCCGCCACCGCGGCCTCGCGGGCCAGCATCAGCTGCACGGCGCTCAGGGCGGGCATGCCGACGAACTCGTGGTCGAGCACGTCCTCGAACCGCACCTTGCCGCGGCGCGCCGCCGGGTGCGACGGGTGCGCCACGATGGCCAGGTGGTCGCTGCGGTAGCTGCGCCGCTGCAGGCCTTCGAGGTCCGCGGCGTCCCAGCACAGGCCGATCGACGCGCTGCCCTCGCGGATGCCGCGCACGATTTCCGGGCTCACGCGTTCTTCCATATCGACCCGGATGTCGCGGTGTTTGGGGTTCTGCAGAAAGTTGGCCACGTCCTCGGCCAGCGATTCGGCCAGCACCGAGGCCGAGGCAAGGATTCGCACATGCCCCCGCGCACCGCCGGCGTAGGCCGCCATGTCGCGCTCGATGCGCTGGGCGCTGCCGAGCATCGCGCGCGCATGTTCCAGCAGCGTTTCGCCGGCGGGGGTCGGCACCACGCCGCGCCGCTTGCGTAGCAGCAGCGGCGTGCCCACCGTGTCCTCCAGCTGCGCCAGGCGCTTGCTGATGGCCGAGCCGACGATGCTGGCCTGCTCGCCCGCGCGCGCGATGCTGCGCGTTTCGCAGACGGAGACGAAGAGGCGGAGGGTGGTCAGGTCGAGGTCGCGCATGGGGGTTCCGATTGAGCGATGTGATATTCCATTTTGGAACGAATCTGCTTCCAAAATCTATTTTCTGAATCGAATAGGAACTTCTAACATCGATGCCAGACCTTCAAAGGAGACACCTTGAACGAAGCCACGGTTGCGCCCGCAGCGCACGCCTTTCTGCCGCCCCGCGCGGTCGTCCGCGAAGTGGGGTTGCGCGACGGCCTGCAGAGCATCGCGAGAACATTGCCCACCGCGCAAAAACTCGAATGGATTCGCGATGCGCATGCCGCCGGCCAGCGCGAGATCGAAGTCGGCTCCTTCGTGCCCGCGCGCCTGCTGCCGCAACTGGCCGACACGGCCGAGCTGCTGGCGTACGCCAAGACGCTGCCGGGGCTTTTTGCCTCGGTGCTGGTGCCCAACCTGCGGGGCGCGGAACTCGCCATTGCGGGCGAGGCCGATCTCATGATGGTCCCGCTCTCGGCCAGCCATGCGCACAGCCTTGCCAACCTGCGCAAGACGCCCGACGAAGTGGTGGCCGAGGTCGCGCGCATCCGCGCCGCGCGCGATGCCGCGGGCTCCAAGACGCTGATCGAAGGCGGTGTGGGCACCGCGTTCGGTTGCACCATCCAGGGCCACGTGGAGATCAGCGAGGTACTGCGGCTGATGCAGGCGCTGCTCGACGCCGGCGCCGACCGCGTGGGCCTGGCCGACACCGTCGGCTATGCCGATCCCGCGATGGTCCGCAGCCTGTTCGAGCGTGCAAAACGCATCGCCGGCGACCGCGTGTGGTGCGGCCATTTCCACGACACCCGGGGCCTTGGGCTCGCGAACACCTACGCGGCGCTCGAAGTCGGCATCGCGCGCTTCGATGCCTGCCTGGCCGGCATCGGCGGCTGCCCGCATGCGCCCGGCGCCAGCGGCAATGTCGACACCGAAGACCTCGTGTTCATGCTCGAGAGCATGGGCGTTGGCACGGGTGTCGACCTGCCGAAACTGCTCGACCTGCGCAAGCGCGTGGCCGGCTGGCTGGAGGGCGAGACACTGCAGGGCACCGTGTGGCGCGCGGGTTTTCCGAAGACCTTCGTGGCGACGGCGGGTGCAGCGGCATGAGCGCGAACACCGAAGAAAAACGCCTGCCGCTCACCGGCATCCGCGTGGTCGAGTTCACGCACATGGTCATGGGCCCGACCTGTGGCATGGTGCTGGCCGACCTGGGCGCAGAGGTCATCAAGGTCGAGCCGATCGACGGCGACCGCACGCGGCACCTGCTGGGCGCGGGTGCCGGTTTCTTCCCCATGTTCAACCGCAACAAGAAGAGCATCGCGCTCGACCTGCGCCACCCGCAGGGGCTCGAAGCGGCGATGCGCCTGTGCGCCACGGCCGACGTGGTGGCACAGAATTTCAGGCCCGGCACCATGGAGAAGTACGGGCTCAGCCATGCCGCGCTCAGCAAGCTCAATCCGCGCCTGGTGTACGTGAACCACACCGGCTTCCTGCCCGGCCCCTACGAGCATCGCACCGCGCTCGACGAGGTGGTGCAGATGATGGGCGGCCTGGCCTACATGACCGGCCGTCCCGGCGATCCGCTGCGCGCGGGCACTAGCGTGAATGACATCATGGGCGGCATGTTCGGCGCCATTGGCGCCATGGCCGCGCTGATGCAGCGCGCGCAGACCGGCAAGGGACAGGAAGTGCAGTCCTCGCTGTTCGAGAACAACGTGTTCCTGGTCGGCCAGCACATGCTGCAGTACGCCATCACCGGCCAAGCCGCGGCGCCGATGCCCGAGCGCATCTCGGCCTGGGCGCTGTACGACGTGTTCACGGTAAAGGATGGCGAGCAGATATTCCTGGCCGCGGTGAGCGATGCGCAATGGACGGTGTTCTGCGATGAGCTCGGCTTCGACGACCTGAAGGCCGACCCCACCTTGCGCACCAACAACGACAGGGTCCGCGTGCGGCCCACGCTGCTGGCGGACTTGCGCAAGCGGCTGGCCGACCGGTCGGCTGCCGAGCTGTCGGCGATCTTCGAGGCGCGTGGACTGCCATTCGCGCCCATCGTGCGGCCCGAAGACCTCTACGAGGATCCGCACCTGAAAGCGACCGGGGGTCTCGCCGACATCCGCCTGCCCGATGGCGAACGCGCCGGGCAGACGGCGCAGACCACGCTGTTCCCGATCACGTTGGGCGGCCAGCGGCTGGGCGTGCGCCTGGACCCGCCGACACTGGGCGAGCACACGCGCGAACTGCTCGCCGAGCTCGGCTATGCGGAGTCGCAGATGGTGGCGATGCAGGCCGAATCTGCCGTTGCCTGAACGCATTTTTCGAAGACATACAAAGAGAGACAAGACCATGCACAAGATTCTTCCCCCGATGACCCGCCGCGCCGTACTGGGCTTCGGCGCCTCCGCCGCGGCGCTTGCCGCATGCCCGGTGCTCGCGCAGGGCTCCGACAAGCCCATTCGCTTCATCCTGCCGATCAGCGCCGGCTCGGGCGTGGACGCCATCGTGCGCGCGGCCTCGGTTGCGCTCGGCAAGGCCTTCGGCCAGCCGGTGGTGATCGAGAACCTCCCGGGCGCGGGCGGCATCACCGGCACGTCGGCGCTCGTCAAGGCGGCGCCCGACGGGCTCACGCTGGGCGTGGTGTCGAACAACCACGTCATCAACCCGGCGGTGTACAAGAAGATGCCCTTCGACGCCATCGCCGACGTGACGCCGATCAGCGTGGTGGGCGCGACGCCGCTGGTGCTGGTGGTCAATCCGAAGCTGCCCGCCAAGAACGTGAAGGAACTGGTGGCGCTGCTGCGCGCCAAGCCCGAGGGCTACAACTACGCCTCGTCGGGCAACGGCACCATCATTCACCTGGCGGGCGAAATGTTCATGGACGAGGCCGGCGTGAAGGCGCGGCACATCCCTTACAAGGGCACGGGCCCGATGGTCACCGACATGATCGCAGGCCAGGTCGAGATGGGGGTGGTGGCGTTGCCCGCGGTGCAGCCGCACCTCAAGAGCGGCGCGCTGCGCGCCATCGGCCTGTGCGGCCCCACACGCTCGCCGGCCGCGCCCGACATTCCGACCATCGCCGAGCAAGGGCTGCCCAACTACGCGGTCGAAGGCTGGTTCGCGGTGATCGGGCCGCCGAAGATGCAGGCCGCCGACATCCAGCGCGTGCACGACGCGGTGGCCGCTGCCTTCACGAGCGCCGAGGTGCGCGAGGCCATGGACAAGCAGGGCAACATCATCAAGCCCACGTCACCCGAGCAGGCGGCGAGCTATTTCCGCACCGAAGCCGCGCGCTATGCGGCGCTGGTGAAGAAGGCGAACGTCGTGCTGGAGTGAGTGCCGGGCTCAGGCCTGGCTCGTGAACTTGAGCCCGAGGATGCCCGCGATGATCAGGCCCACGCAGATCAGCCGCGCCGCATTCGAGGGCTCCTGGAACAACACGATGCCGAGCACCACGGTGCCTACGGCGCCGATGCCGGTCCACACCGCGTAAGCCGTGCCCACCGGCAGCGTGCGCATCGCCCAGCCAAGCAGCACGACGCTGAGCACCATCGAGATGGCCGTGCCGACCGAGGGCCAGAGCTTGGTAAATCCTTCGGTGTACTTGAGGCCGATGGCCCAGCCCATTTCGAGCAGGCCCGCCACCAACAAAACGACCCACGCCATGCGCGCTCCTTGAAAAGGTTTTCAGTTCTCCGGCCGCACGGCACGGTAAAGGGCGCGCACGAAATCCGACTGCGTGATCATGCCCGTGAGCCGCTTTTCATGGTCGATGATGGGGATATGGTGGTGGCCGCCTTCGGAGAACAGCGGCACCAGGTCGATCACCGGCCGGTCGGCGCTGGCCACGCGCACCTGGCGCGTCATGATCTGGCCGACCACCTCCGGCTTGTTCGAGACGACGGTGCGCGTGGCGCGGATCAGGTCGCGCAGCTTGCCTGCAATGCCTTCGTGGTGCTCCAGGTCGAGCAGGCGGAAGAAGTCGGCCTGCGTCACGATGCCGACCACGCGGCGCGTGCGGTCGGTGACCGGCAGCGCCTTGATGCGGCGCTGGGTCATCAGCATCCAGGCCTCTTGCAGCGGCGTGCCGAACTCCACCGACACCGGGTCGCGCGACATGATGTCGCCGCAATGCAGCGTGCCGAGCCGCCGCTTGTACGACTCGAGTTCGGTCTGCTGGATCAGCGACTCGAGGTCGTCGCGGCTGATGTCCAGCACCTGGTTGTAGCGCGCCAGCACCGCGTCGATGTCGGCCTGGCTGAAACGGGCGTCGGCCGATGGCGGCCGCGCCACCTGCACGTGCGGATAGCGCCTGCCCGTGAAGGTGTTGTAGGCCACGCCCGCCAGCACCAGCAAGAGCGAATTCGCCAAGGTGGGGAACAGCGCCGCCGAGAAGTGGTCGGTGTGCGTGAGCACGGCGAGCAGCGCCGCGGCCCCGCCCGGTGGATGCAGGCTGCGCGTGGCGAACATCAGTCCGATGGCCGCGCCCACGGCGATTGCCGCGGCCCAGGCCGGATCGGGTATCCAGCGGACGCAGGCGATGCCCACCACGGTCGACAGGGTGTTGCCGACGATGACCGACCAGGGCTGCGCCAGCGGGCTCGCGGGCACGGCAAACACCAGCACCGCGCTGGCGCCCATCGGTGCGATGAGCCAGATGCTGACGTCCACCGCTTCGGCCATCCAGCGGCACAGCAGCGCGGTGATCAGAAGCCCGATGGCCGCGCCGGCCACGGCACGCAGGCGCTCGCGCGCATCGACGGTGTTGCGGCCCGGCAGCCAGGCGCGCGCATGCGTCAACAAAGCGGAAAGCTGCGGCACGGCTTCAGGCCTCCGCGGCCACCCGGCGGCCGATCTCGGGCCATTGCCCGTGCAGCCAGACCCAGGCGACAAGGCCGATGCCCAGCATCAGCGTGGAGGTGAGCGCCAGTGCCAGTGTGGAGTGCATGACCAGCGGCGCCACCACGCCCGCCACGATGCCGTTGGCGGTGGAGCCGATCACGGCCTGCAGCGACGAGGCCATGCCGCGTCGCTCGGGATGGAGGTCGAGCACCAGCAGGGTCACCACGGGCACCATCAGTGCCCAGCCGAACGCGAACACCGCCAGCGGCCACAGCGCCCAGGCGACGTGCGCGGTGAAGAGCGAATTGGCCACCACGTTCACCAGCGAGGTCACCAGCATGATCAGGAAGCCGTCGCGGATCTGCCGTTTGGGCGCCACCTTGCCCGCCATGCGGCCGCTGGCCCATGCGCCCAACATGATGCCGCCGATGGTCAGCAGGAAGAACCAGAAGAACTGAGTCGGGGCCAACGCCAGGTGGTCGCCGAGGAAGGCGGGCGCGGCCAGCACGTAGAGGAACATGCCGTTGAACGGGACGCCGCTCGCGAACGCGAGCAGCAGAAAGCGCGGGTCGGAGCAGAGGTCCCAGTAGCCGCGCATCAGGTGCCGCACCTGGAAAGGCTGGCGCTGGCTCTGGTGCAGCGTTTCGGGCAGCAGCTTGTAGTTGGCCACGAACAGGATCACGCCGACCGCGACCAGGAACCAGAAGATCGCGTGCCATCCGGCATGCACGAAAAGAAAGCCGCCAACGATGGGCGCGATGGCCGGCGCAACGCCGAAGTAGATGGTCACCTGGCTCATCACGCGCTGCGCATCGGCGGGCGGGAACATGTCGCGGATCACGGCGCGTGAAACCACGATGCCCGCACCGGTCGACAGGCCCTGCAGCCCGCGGAACAGCACCAGCTGCGCAATGTTCTGCGACAGCGCGCAGCCCAGCGAGGCCAGCGTGAACACCGCGAGTCCCCACAGCACCACGGGCCGGCGGCCGAAGCTGTCCGACAGCGCGCCGTGGAACAGGTTCATGAACGCAAAGCCGAACAGGTAGGCCGAAAGTGTCTGCTGCATTTCGGCCGGCGTGGCGCCGATGGAGCGCGCAATGCCCGAGAAGGCCGGAATGTAGGTGTCGATGGAAAAGGGACCGAGCATGCCCAGCACGGCGAGCAGCACGGCAAGCGCCCATCGCGGGGCTTGCCAGAGCTTGTCTGCATCGGGATTCATGGGATTTGCTCCATTTTTCTTGTCGGTAGAGGCCAAAAAAGAAAGCGCCCTTGCGGGCGCCTCCTCGTCAGAGAGAAATACCGGAGACCGGTCAGAGCGTATCAATAAAGCTGCGCAGTTTGTCGGAACGGCTCGGGTGCTTGAGCTTGCGCAGTGCCTTTGCCTCGATCTGGCGGATGCGCTCGCGGGTCACGTCGAACTGCTTGCCGACTTCTTCCAGCGTGTGGTCCGTGCTCATCTCGATGCCGAAGCGCATGCGCAGCACCTTGGCTTCGCGCGGCGTGAGGCTGTCGAGAATGTCCTTGACCACGTCGCGCAGGCCCGCCTGCATTGCGGCTTCGATGGGCGCCGTGTTGCTGCTGTCCTCGATGAAGTCGCCCAGGTGCGAATCGTCGTCGTCGCCGATGGGGGTTTCCATCGAGATCGGCTCTTTCGCGATCTTCATGATCTTGCGGATCTTGTCTTCCGGGATCTCCATCTTGGCGGCCAGGATGCCGGCGTCGGGCTCGAAGCCGAACTCCTGCAGATGCTGGCGCGAGATGCGGTTCATCTTGTTGATCGTCTCGATCATGTGCACCGGGATGCGGATGGTGCGCGCCTGGTCGGCGATCGACCGGGTGATGGCCTGGCGGATCCACCACGTGGCGTAGGTCGAGAACTTGTAGCCGCGGCGGTATTCGAACTTGTCGACCGCCTTCATGAGGCCGATGTTGCCTTCCTGGATCAGGTCCAGGAACTGCAGGCCGCGGTTGGTGTACTTCTTGGCGATGGAGATCACGAGGCGCAGGTTGGCCTCGATCATTTCCTTCTTGGCATCGCGCGAGGACGATTCGCCCTCGTTCATGCGCTTGTTGATTTCCTTCAGCTGCGTGAGCGGCACCACCACGCGCGACTGGATGTCGGTGAGCTTCTGCTGCAGTTCCTGCACCGGCGGAATGTTGCGCGCGAGCACGGCGCTCCAGGGCTTGCCGGCGGCGGCCTGCTTCTCGACCCATTTCAGGTTCAGCAGGTTCGACGCGACGCGGTTGCCGCTCTTGTCGTAGCCAGAGAAGTCGCGAATGAACTCGTCCTGCGGGAAGCCGCACTTGTCCACGATGATGCGGCGCAGCTCGCGTTCCTTCTTGCGCACGTCGTCGACCTGCGTGCGAACCAGGTCGCACAGCTTCTCGATGGTCTTGGCCGTGAAGCGGATGGTCATGAGCTCGTCCGACAGGGCCTGCTGGGCCTTCTGGTAGGCCGGCGTGCCGTAGCCTTCCTTGTCGTAGATCTTGTGGACCTTCTCGAACATCCCGGCGATGCGGTCGAAACGCTCGAGCGCGTCGCGCTTGAGTTCCTCGAGCTTCTTGGTGAGGGCCTTGGAGCCGCCCTTGCCGTCGTCGTCGTCTTCTTCGTCGAACTCGTCGAAGTCTTCCTCGGCCACGTAGTCGTCGGCCTCGTTGGGGTTCGAGAAGCCGTCCACCACGGTGGAGATGACGACCTTGCCTTCACGGATGTCGGCGGCCAGGCGCAGGATTTCGGCGATGGTGGCGGGGGAGGCCGAGATGGCTTCCATCATGGCCATCAGGCCGCCTTCGATGCGCTTGGCGATTTCGATTTCGCCTTCGCGCGTCAGGAGCTCGACCGTACCCATTTCGCGCATGTACATGCGCACCGGGTCGGTCGTGCGGCCGAATTCGCTGTCCACGGTGGACAGAGCCGCTTCAGCTTCTTCCTCGGCTTCTTCGACCGTGGTGGCGGTGGGCGCGGTGTTGTTCAGCAGCAGGGTTTCGGCGTCGGGCGTCTGCTCGTACACCGCCACACCCATGTCGTTGAGCATGGTGACCACGACTTCCATGGTCTCGGCGTCGACCAGCTTGTCGGGCAGGTGGTCGGAGATTTCGCCGTGCGTGAGGTAGCCGCGGGTCTTGCCCAGCGTGATCAGGGTCTTCAGGCGCGAGCGGCGCTTGGCCAGGTCTTCCTCGGAGAGCACGGTCTCGTCGAGGCCGAATTCCTTCATCAAGGCGCGTTCCTTCGCCTTGCTGATCTTCATGCGCAGCGGCTTGACCTTTTCTTCGGTGGTCGAGGCAACTGCCGGTTCGTCGCCGGCCAGGTCGTCCTCGATGTCCGACAGGTCGACGTCGCTTTCAGGCGCTTCGTTGCCGGCCTTGGGCTTGCGGCCGCGCTTGGCGCCAGTGGCGGGCGCAGCGGCGCCGGCGGCCTTGGGCGGGCGGCCTACTTTCTTGGCGGCAGGGGCAGCCGTCTTGGCGGCGGCTTTTTTCGGATCGTCGATGGAGGTCGATTTCGTGGGCACGGTTTTCACTTTCGTTGCGGCTGCCGATTTGGACGCGGCGGCACCCGACTTAGTTGCCGGCATAGCGCCGGCTTTCAACGGTTTTTCTGCGACAGGCTTTGGGGTGGCGCCTTTGGCGAGTGAAGGAGCAGGCTTCTTTGAACTGGGCATACGACCTCGTTACAGCAAGATGGACCAAGCGAAATCACAGGCGCACCGCCACATAGGCAGCGCCACCACAGCCCGTGCACAGGCACGGGCCAAGACTCAAAGCCCGCGCACAGGCACGGACAAAACAATTGGGAAAGAGGAAGAAATTCCTCGTCAGGCAAGATGTCGGGCGAACATTTGGTGTGCAGTCCTTGCGGTAAGTGACCCTTTCCGTCGGATTTTTTCCGTTGGAGTGCGTTGCGCTAGGGGTCGGCCCGGAGGTGCTGCTGTCGCTCTTGCCTAATTTCGCCAGTTGCGAAGCCTTACATTATAGCCTACTGCGCAAATTTCAAGCAGTTTTATGCCCCTGACGGCTTGAGGCGGGCGCGCAATTCGAGTCTTCTCGCCTCCAGCGCCTTGTAGCGTTCCAGGGCCTTGGGGTCCGAGCCCACGGCGGCTATGGCCTCGCTCTGCTGGGCTTTCAGGCGGTCGTCGAGCATGAAGTCGAGCACGCTCGAAAGCTCCTTGGCGGCGTCGGCCAGGTGCTGCTCTTCCTCGCCTTCAGCGGGCGGGGCGTTCTCCGAAACGGCCATGAGCCGCTCCGCGAGCGCTTCGAAGTCGAGCCCGCGCATGCCTTCGCGCAACGCCGCCCAGGGCTGCACGCCATGCTCGTGCAACTGGCTGTCGAGCCAGGTGAAAAGCGCACCGTGCGGGCCGGGCAGGTCGCACAGCATCACGTGCAATTCGTGCGACAGCGCGTCCCACTGCGCCATGTTCGACAGCAGGAGCCGCACCGCCACGTCGGGCCGGCTCGGCGGCTTGCCGCGCCCGCGCAGCGGCTCGATCGGCGCCTCGAACTTGCCGCCCCACCGCTTGCCCTTGGTAAATTTGCCCCGCGGCTTGCTATCGTTTTCGTAGCGAGGCGGTTCGTATTCCGAGGGCGGCGGCATGTCGGAGTAGTCGAATGGGTCGCCCGGCTCATTGCCATGGCGCGGCACTGGCGCCGCCGCCGCCTTGCGCGGGCCGGGCGTGGCGGCCCAGAGCTCCGACAAGGCGGCCGCATCGAGCTGCACCAGCGTGGCGATCTCGCTCAGCAACTGCCGCTTGAGCGCGCCATCGGGCATGGCGCTCCAGAGCGGCCGGGCGTTGCTGCTCATGTGGGCGCGGCCTTCGGCGGCGGTGAGGTCGCAGCCTTCGCGCGCGGCCTCGATCATGAAGCGCGAGAGCGGCGTGGCTTCCTGCACGAAGCGGGCGAAGGCGTCGGCGCCGAATTCGCGGATGAAGCTGTCGGGGTCGTGCTCGGCCGGCAGGAACAAAAACTTGATGCTGCGCACGTCGGTGGCGTAGGGCAGGGCGCCATCGAGCGCCTTGCGCGCGGCGCGGCGGCCGGCCGCATCGCCGTCGAAGCTGAAAACCACCGACTCGGTGAAGCGGAAGAGCTTTTGCACATGCTCGGTGGTGCAGGCCGTGCCCAGGGTGGCCACCGCGTTCGGAAACCCGAGCTGCGCCAGCGCCACCACGTCCATGTAGCCCTCGGTCACCAGCGCGTAGCCGCGCTCGCGGAAGGCGGCGCGCGCCTCGTACAGGCCGTAGAGCTCCCGGCCCTTGCTGAACACCGGCGTTTCGGGCGAGTTCAGGTACTTGGGCTTTTCGTCGCCGAGCACCCGGCCGCCGAAGCCGATGCATTCGCCCTTCACGTTGCGGATGGGGAACATCACGCGGTCGCGGAAGCGGTCGTAGCGCTTGGCGTCTTCGGTGCCGTCCTCGGTGTTGACGATCACCAGCCCGCTTTCGGCGAGCAGGGGGTCGTCGTAATCGGGAAACACGCTGGCCAGGGTGCGCCAGCCCGCGGGCGCATAGCCGATGCCGAACTGCTTGGCCACCTCGCCGGAGACACCCCGGCCCTTCAGGTATTCGATGGCGCCCGGCGCCTGCCGCAAGGCCTTGCGGTAAGCGTCTCCGGCTTTTTCGAGCACGTCGGTCAGCGTGGCCTGCTTCTGGCGCTGGTTCGCGGCGCGTGCGCGTTCGGCGGGGGAGGCGTCGTCTTCGGGCACCTGCAGGCCGTATTGGCCGGCCAGGTCGTGCACAGCCTCGACAAAACCCATGCCGGCGTGCTCCATGAGAAAGCCGATGGCGTTGCCGTGCACCCCGCAGCCGAAGCAGTGATAGAACTGCTTGGTCGGGCTGACCGAGAAAGAGGGCGATTTTTCGCCATGGAACGGGCACAGCCCCATGAAGTTGGCGCCAGCCTTCTTGAGCTGCACGTAGCGCCCGACGATCTCCACCACATCGGCGCGTGCGATGAGTTCCTGGATGAAAGAGGCGGGGATGGTCATGTAGGCGAAGAGCGGCAAATCATACGCAAGCGGCCGAACGCCCGCGCGCGGGCGCCATACTCGGAATGATCCGGAGTCCACGGATGACGACGCCCAAACCATTGCACCACGCCGCACCGCTGTTGCTGCGCCATCCCTTGAATTTTGTCTGGGATGCGCTCAAGGCCTTCCGCGCCAACCAGGGCCTGCTGCTCGCGGGGGCGGTGGCCTACTACGCCTTGCTCTCCATCGTGCCGCTCCTGATCGTGAGCGTCATTGCGATGTCTCACCTGATCGAACAGGCCGAACTGCTGCGCACCATCGGCCGGTACCTCGAATGGCTGCTGCCGGGGCAGTCGAGGGCGATTGTGAAGGAGCTGTCGAACTTTCTCGACCATCGCGACGTGATGGGCCCGGTGCTGGTGGTGACGATGATTTTCTTCAGCTCGCTGGCCTTCAGCGTGCTCGAAAGCGCCATGGCGGTGATCTTTCACCACCGCAAGGCGGACCACAAGCGCCATTTCCTGGTTTCGGCCGTCATGCCGTACCTGTACATCCTCTTCCTGTGCGTGGGCCTGGTGCTGATGACGCTGGTATCGGGCGCGCTGCAGCTGGTCGGGCAGGAAAGCGTCGACCTGTTCGGGCGCGACTGGTCGCTCTCGGGTGTGTCGGGGATGCTGCTCTACCTGCTGGGGCTGGGCGGCGAGATCTTCATGCTGACCTCGCTCTACCTCGTGATGCCGGCCGGCCGCATGTCGCTGCGCCACGCGCTGCTCGGCGGCGTGACGGCCGCGTTGCTGTGGGAGGGCACGCGGCATGTGCTGATCTGGTATTTCTCGACGCTTTCGCAGGTCAACGTGGTCTACGGCTCGCTCACCACGGCCATCGTGGTGCTGCTGAGCCTGGAGATTGCCGCGACGCTCGTGCTGCTGGGCGCTCAGGTCATCGCCCAGTACGAGCGACTGGACCGCACCGGCAGCACGGCGGTCCCGCCGATCACCGGGGCGGAAGTCGAATCGCTCCGTCGAGACGAATCACCTCCCCGTTGAGCATGTCGTTCTCGATGATGTGCTTCGCGAGCCTGGCGTAGTCCTCGGGTGTGCCCAGGCGGGAGGGGAAGGGCACGCTGGCGGCCAGCGCGTCCTGCACTTCCTGCGGCATGCCGAAGAGCATGGGGGTGCCGAAGATGCCGGGCGCGATGGTCATGTTGCGGATGCCGTTGCGTGCCAGGTCGCGCGCGATGGGCAGCGTCATGCCGACCACGCCGCCCTTCGAGGCGCTGTAGGCCGCCTGGCCGATCTGGCCATCGTAGGCTGCGACCGAGGCGGTCGAGATCAGCACGCCGCGCTCGCCCGTGGCTTCGGGCTCGTTGCCGCTCATGGCCTCGGCCGCGAGGCGGATCATGTTGAAGCTGCCGATCAGGTTGACCGTGACGGTCTTGCTGAACACCGCCAGCGCGTGCGCGCCGTTCTTGCCCACGGTCTTCTCGGCCGGCGCGATGCCTGCGCAGTTGACCAGGCCCACCAGCTTGCCGAGCTTCTGTGCCGCGGCAACCACGGCCTGGCCGTCGGCCTCCTGGCTCACGTCGCACTTGACGAACACGCCGCCGATGTCGCTCGCGACGGCTTCGCCCTTGTCAGCCTGCATGTCGGCGATGACCACCTTGCCGCCGTTCGCAGCCAGCATGCGCGCCGTGCCTTCGCCGAGGCCCGAAGCGCCACCGGTCACGATAAAAACCTTGCCGTCGATCTGCATAGAAAGTCTCCTGAAATAAGACCCGCATTATCGAAGGCAGGTGCGCGCAGCCTGGGGGTGAGCAAAAGTGCTCGAAAAAAAAGGCCTCATCCGAAGATGAGGCCCTGAATTGGATCCGTGAGGACCCAAGGAGACAACTGGTGTAGCCGGCGGCTTAGCGCTTGCGCGAAGCGGTTGCGGTCTTGGCGGCGGCAACGGCTTGCGTCGACACGGCGTTGAAGTTGGCTTCGGCGACGTCGGAAGCCTGCTTGACAGCCTTCTGGACCGATTCGAAAGCGTTGTTGGCGGCAGCCACGGCGCTCTTCAGCACGGCAACGGCGGTTTCCGAGCCGGCGGGTGCATTCTTGGAAGCGCTGTCGACCAGGCCGACGAAGGTTTGCTGGGCTTCAGCAGCCTTGGTTTCGAAAGCCTTGGTGAATTCGGCGCCGGTGCCTTGGGCGATGTCATACAGGTGACGGCTGTAGGCGGCGGTCTTTTCGGCCAGGGGCTGGAACAGGCTGGCTTGCAGCGTCAGCAGTTCTTGTGCGTCCTTGACGTTCAGGGCGGCTTGGGCGGTACCGGCGGCTTCGACCAGGGCAGCCTTGGAAGCGGTGACGTTCAGCTCGACGAGCTTCTCCACGCCTTCGAAAGCCTTGGTGGTCAGGCCGAACAGGGTTTCGAGGTTTGCTTTTTGGGCGGCGAGGATTTGGTCAGCGGTCAGGGCCATTTGAGAATCTCCAGAAAGGGATGGGTGGTCGGTTCACGATTGCGCTGCCCCTCGTCGTCTATGTTGCGGTGCAGCATGGCCTCAAGTATAGGCAGCACAGCTTTGCGATCAAGGGGGTTTTGCTGCTTTGCAGCAATTTAGAACACACTTTCTAAATTCGCCCCGGGCTCCAGAATGCAGGCATGCGCGCCTTCTATTCCGGCCAGTTCGTGTTGCCCTTGCCCCCGGGCCACCGCTTTCCCATGTCCCGCTACGCGCTGCTGCGCGACCGCCTGCTGGAGCACCTGCCGTTGGTGGAGATGGACCAGGCGCCCCGCGCCACTGATGGCGAGCTGGCGCTGGCGCACACCCCGCAGTGGATCGCCGCCATCAGCGACGGCAGCGTGACCACACACGCCATGCGGGAGATCGGCTTTCCCTGGAGCGAGGCGATGGTCGAGCGATCGCGCCGTTCCACTGGCGCGACCATTGCCGCCTGCCGCGCCGCGTTTGCCGGCGGGGTGGCGGCCAACATGGCGGGCGGCACCCACCATGCCCATGCCGACAAGGGCGGGGGATTCTGTGTCTTCAACGACGCTGCGGTGGCCGCGCGGCTGATGCAGGCGGAGCATGGCCGCAGCGGGCGGCAACTGCGGGTGGCCGTGGTCGACCTCGATGTGCACCAAGGCAACGGCACGGCCAGCATCTTCCGCAACGACCCCAGCGTTTTCACGCTCTCGTTGCATGGGCAGAAGAACTTTCCTTTCCGCAAGGAGGCGAGCGACCTCGACGTCGAGCTGCCCGACGGCTGCGGCGATGCCGAGTACCTCACCGCGCTCGAACACGCGCTCGACGAACTCGATCGGCGCTTCTCGCCCGGGCTGGTGATCTACCTGGCAGGCGCCGACCCCTTCGAGCGCGACCGGCTCGGCCGGCTCAAGCTGAGCTTCGACGGCCTGGAGGCGCGCGACCGGCGGGTGTTCGACTGGGCCTGGCAGCGCCGCATTCCGCTGGCCTTCGCCATGGCCGGAGGCTACGCCAGCGACATTGCGGAGACGGTGCAGGTGCAAGTCGGCACCTTCAGGGTGGCCTTCGACTACTGGCGCCGCTGGCAAAATGCCGCGCGATGAGCTCCGCCAACAAACCCACGCCGCACACCCGAGCCGGCTACCGCGCGTTTCGCAGCATCCCCACGCGCTGGGCCGACAACGACATGTACGGCCACGTCAACAACGTCGTCTACTACAGCTGGTTCGATACGGCCGTGAACGCGCTGCTGATCGAGCGCGGCGCGCTCGACATCCACCAGGGGCAGACGATCGGCTTCGTGGTCGAGACGCAGTGCAACTATTTCGCCCCGATCGCCTTTCCAGAGACAGTGGAAGCGGGCATCCGGGTGGCCCAGGCCGGGCGCTCGAGCGTGCGCTACGAGATCGCGCTCTTTGCGGAGGGCGCGGAAACCGCGGCCGCACAAGGCCACTTCGTGCACGTGTACGTGGACAGGGCCACGCAGCGGCCGGTGCCATTGCCCGAGGCGCTGCAACGCGTGGTCGACGCGCTGAAAGCCTGATCCCAAAGCAAACGGCGCCCGGGGAGGGCGCCGTTTCTTGAGTCACGCGGCCCGCTCTCGGGCCGCGGCGGCTTACATGGTCTTCTTCTTGGCCTTGATATCGGCCTTGGCCTGGGCTTCGTCGGCCTTGGCCTGCTTCACGCAGGCGGCCTTGGCATCGCCGGCCTGGTCGTCGCACTTTTCCTTGGCAACCTCATAGGTGGCCTTCGCCTTCTCTTCAGCCACCTTGCGCGCATGCGCGTCGCTCGGCTTGTACTGCTGTTCGAGTTCGGCCTTCGCCACGTCTTCCTTGCCCTTGGCTTCCTTCTGGCAGACGTCCTTTGCGTTGTCCTTCATCGCGTCGCACTGGGCCTTGTCGGCCTTGTAGTCGGCTTCGATCTTTTCCTTGGCGACCTTGTACTCGTCCTTGGTCATCGCGCCGGCCTGGGTGGCCATGAAGCAGGTAGAGGCCAGAGCGAGCATGAGCAGATGTTTTTTCATTGGAGTTCTTTCTTAGAGGTTGAGAAGAGTTGAATGAGGAGGATTGGGAGGGCAGGGGCCGCCCTTCGGCCGCCCCGCGTGCTCAGTACTTTTCGTACCAGAGGGTTTCCGGCGTGCGGCCGTCGCGGTTCTCCCAGTCCTTGACCTGTTTTTCGGCCTCGTCGCGGCTGATGCCGTGACGCTCCTGGATGCGGCCGAGCAGCTGGTCGCGCTTGCCCGCGATCACGTCGAAGTCATCGTCGGTCAATTTGCCCCATTGCTCCTTGACCTTGCCCTTGAGCTGTTTCCAGTTGCCTTCGATGGTGTCCTTGTTCATGCGAATCTCCTTGAAAGGTTGATTCGGCGAGCCCATGGCCGCCGTGAAAACACTGTCGCGGGGCCTATTCACCCTGACGGTAGGACGCCCAGTGTTGGCGCCGTAGGCACAAGCCGACGCTGCCCGTGATAATCGGTCGCACGCCGAAAAAGCCCGGGACAAACGCGCGCCGTACCAGCACCATGATCATTCACAGCCTGCTCGACACAGACCTCTACAAGTTCACCATGATGCAGGTCGTACTGCATCACTTCCCGGGAGCCCAGGTCGAGTACCGGTTCAAGTGCCGCAACCCGGGCATCGACCTCGCGCAGTTCGCGGGACAGATCCGCGAAGAGGTGCGAAGCCTCTGTTCGCTCCAGTTCCGGGACGCCGAGCTGACTTACCTGCGTTCGATGCGCTTCATCAAGAGCGACTTCGTCGACTTCCTGGGCCTGTTCCGGCTCAACGAGAAGTACATCAGCATCACGCCCCAGCCCTCGGGCGAACTCGAGATCCGCATCAAGGGCCCGTGGCTGCACACCATCCTGTTCGAGATCCCGGTGCTGGCGATCGTGAACGAGGTCTACTTTCGCAACACGCAGAAAAAGCCCGATATCGAAGAAGGCCGGCGGCGCCTGGAAACCAAGATCGGGCAGCTGCAGGACGCCGGCCTGGCCGATCTCAAGATCGCCGACTACGGCACCCGCCGCCGCTTCTCCAAGGACTGGCACGAAGAGATTCTTCGTACATTGAACGCAAGGCTCGGCGCCGTCACCTCGCCGCCGGTGCAGGCCCCTCCCGGCGCGCGGCTGCCCCAGCTCGCGGGCACCAGCAACGTGCTCTATGCCATGAAGCTCGGCCTCATTCCGCTCGGCACCATGGCGCACGAATATTTGCAGGCCTGCCAGGGGCTCGGCCCGCGGCTGCGCGACAGCCAGATCTTCGGCTTCGAGAGCTGGGCCCGCGAATACCGCGGCGACCTCGGCATTGCGCTGTCCGACGTCTATGGCATGAGCGCCTTCCTGCGCGACTTCGACCTTTACTTCTGCAAGCTGTTCGACGGCGCGCGGCATGACAGCGGCGATCCGTTCCAGTGGGGCGAGCGCATGCTGGCCCACTACATTGCCAACCGGGTCGATCCGCGCACCAAGACGCTGATCTTCAGCGACAGCCTCACGGTGCCGCGCACCGTCGAGCTCTACCAGCAGTTCCGCGGCCGCTGCCAGCTGGCGTTCGGCATCGGCACCAACCTCACCAACGACCTCGGCTACGAGCCGCTGCAGATCGTCATCAAGATGATCACCTGCAACGGCCAGCCGGTGGCCAAGCTGTCGGACACCCCGTCCAAGAACATGTGCGAGGACGAAAAATACCTGGCGTATCTGCGCCAGGTGTTCGAGATCGAGCAGCCGCCCGCCTGATGCCCGTCTGGTACGGTACGGGCCCAATGAAAAAAGCAGTTCGCCTGGCGGCAGCCGCGGTGCTGCCAATGCTGTTTCCCGCGCTGGCCATGGCCGCCGACCTCGACGGCAGCCAGCTGTCGGCGCTCTGGGGCGTTCCGTTCGCAGGCATCCTGCTGTCGATCGCGCTCATGCCGCTGCTCGCCCCTTCGGTCTGGCATCACCACTACGGCAAGATTTCGGCTGCCTGGGCGTTGGCGTTCCTGCTTCCCTTTGCCGCGATCCATGGGGCGCCCCTGGCCGGATCCCGGCTGGTGCATGCGCTGGTCGAGGAATACATCCCCTTCATCATCCTGCTCACCGCGCTGTTCACGGTGGCCGGGGGCATCCACATTCGCGGCAACCTGCATGGCGCGCCCGGCCTCAACACGGCCATCCTGGCCATCGGAGCGGTGCTTGCCAGCCTCATGGGAACCACGGGCGCCTCGATGCTGCTGATCCGGCCGCTGATCCGCGCCAACGACAACCGCTTGAGCAAGGCGCACGTGGTGGTGTTCTTCATCTTCATCGTGTCGAATGCGGGCGGCTCGCTCACGCCGCTGGGCGATCCGCCGCTGTTCCTCGGCTTTCTGAAGGGCGTCGACTTTTTCTGGACGGCGCAAAACATCCTGCCTGAAACGCTGTTTCTCGTCGGCCTGCTGCTCGCGCTGTTCTACGTGATCGACCGCCACTACTACCGCAAGGAGGGCGTGCTGCCGGTCGACCCGACGCCGGACACCCGCCGCATCGGCTTCGACGGCGCCGCCAATTTCTGGCTGCTGGGCGGCGTGGTCTTCCTGGTGCTTCTCTCCGGCATCTGGAAAACGCCCGTGGGCTTCGACGTGTTCGGCACGCACGTCGGCCTGCCGGGGCTGGTGCGCGACGTCGGCCTCATCGCCATCACGCTGCTCTCGTTCAAGACCACTTCGGCCAAGGTGCATGCCGACAACCAGTTCGAGTGGGGTCCGATGGCCGAGGTGGCCAAGCTGTTCGCGGGCATCTTCCTGACCATCATCCCGGTGATCGCCATGCTCAAGGCCGGCGCGAACGGGCCGTTTGCGGCGGTGATTGCGGCGGTGACAAAGCCCGACGGCCAGCCTGATCCGGCCATGTATTTCTGGGCTTCAGGCATCCTGAGCTCGTTTCTCGACAACGCGCCCACCTACCTGGTGTTCTTCAACACCGCGGGCGGCGATGCGGCCACGCTCATGACCACCTACGCCACCACGCTGGCCGCCATTTCTGCCGGCTCGGTATTCATGGGCGCCAACAGCTACATCGGCAACGCGCCCAACCTCATGGTCAAGGCCATCGCCGAGAGCCGAGGCGTGCGCATGCCGAGCTTCTTCGGCTACATGGGCTGGTCCGTGGCCGTCCTGATTCCGCTGTTCGTTCTTTCCACCTTCATCTTCTTCCGTTGAGTGCAAACATCATGAGCAAGCCAAAGATCCTGATCGCGCGTGCGATCTTTCCCGAAACCATCGAGCGCCTCTCGCAGCACTTCGAGGTCGAGTCGAACCAGTCCGACGAGAGCTGGAGCAAGGAGCAATTGATCGCCAGGCTCAAGGGCAAGCAGGGCGCCTTCACCACCGGCAGCGAGCGCATCGACGCCGCGGTGCTCGACGCCTGCCCCGACCTGAAGATCTGCGCCAACATGGCGGTGGGCTACAACAACTTCGACGTCGATGCGATGGCTGCGCACGGCGTGCTCGGCACCAACGCGCCCGACGTGCTCACCGAAACCACGGCCGACTTCGGCTTTGCATTGTTGATGGCCACGGCCCGGCGCATCACCGAAAGCGAACATTTCCTGCGCGCGGGCAAGTGGCAAAAATGGAGCTTCGACATGTTCGCGGGCTCCGACATCCACGGCTCGACGCTCGGCATCATCGGCATGGGCCGTATCGGGCAGGGCATTGCCAAGCGCGGCGCGTACGGCTTCGGCATGAAGGTGGTCTATCACAACCGCTCGCGCCTCGACGCCGCGCTCGAGGCCGAAAGCAAGGCCAGCTACGTCGGCAAGGAAGAGCTCCTCAAGACCGCCGACCACGTGGTGCTGGTGGTGCCGTATTCGCCGGCCTCGCATCACACCATCGGCGCGGCCGAGATCGCGCTGATGAAGCCGACCGCCACGCTCGTGAACATCGCGCGCGGCGGCATCGTCGACGACGCGGCGCTGGCCGTGGCCCTGCGCGAAAAGCGCATTGCGGCGGCGGGACTCGACGTGTTCGAGGGCGAGCCCAAGGTCCACCCCGACCTGCTGACCGTGCCGAACGTGGTGCTCACGCCGCACATCGCCAGCGCCACCGTGCCCACGCGCCGCGCCATGGCCGAGCTCGCAGCCGACAACCTCATTGCCTGGTTCGGCGGCAAGGGAGCGCTGACGCCCGTCACGCCCGTTCCGCCAGCCGGCAAGTAACGAACCGGCGAGCAGCGACGCGGCGATCCGACCTTGGAACTTCCCGACTTGATTCTTCTTTTGCTGGCTGCGCTCGCCGTCGTCCAGCTTGCCCTGCTGATCTGGCTGCTCGCGCGCCGGCAACCCCGGCCCGACCATGGCGAGGTGCTGTCGGTGCTGGCCGCCATGGGCGCCGCCAACGAACGCACCGAGCGCGAACTGCGCCATGAAATTGGCGAAAGCTCGCGTGGCGCGCGGCAGGAAACCGGGCAGGCCTTCGCCACTTTCCAGCAGGCGCTGGTGCAGCAGGGCGCGGAGGCCACGCGCACGCAGAATGCCCAGCTCGACGCTTTCTCGCTGCAGCTCGCCTCCCTGCAGAAGACCCTCGCCGACACGCTCAACACCCAGCTGCAGGGCCTGAGCGAGTCGAACGCGCGCCGCCTGGCCGAAGTGCGCACGACCATGGAAACGCAGCTCGCGCAGCTGCAGCAGAGCAACACCGCCAAGCTCGACGAGATGCGCAAGACCGTCGACGAGAAGCTGCAGAGCACGCTCGAAGCCCGCTTGGGCGAGAGCTTCAAGCAGGTGGCCGACCGGCTCGAGCAGGTGCACAAGGGCCTGGGCGAAATGCAGACCCTGGCGGTGGGGGTCGGCAGCCTGCAGCGCGTGCTGACCAACGTGAAGACGCGCGGCGTGTTCGGCGAAGTGCAGCTCGAGGCGCTGCTCGAGCAGGTGCTCACGCCCGACCAGTACGCCAAGCAGGTCGAGACCAAGCCGCGCAGCGGCCAGCGCGTCGACTTTGCCATCCGCTTCCCGGGACGGGGCGGTGACGGTGCCCCGGTGTGGCTGCCCATCGATGCCAAGTTTCCGCGCGACGACTATGAACGCCTGATCGATGCGCACGAGCGCGCCGACGCCGTCGGGGCCGAGCTTGCGGCCAAGGCGCTCGAAGCGCGCGTGCGCAGCGAGGCCAGGTCGATTGCCGAGAACTACCTGGCCGCGCCGCACACCACGGATTTCGCCATCCTGTTCCTGCCCGTTGAAAGCCTCTACGCCGAAGTGCTGCGGCGGCCAGGCCTGATGGACGCCATCCAGCGCCAGCACCGCGTCACGCTGGCCGGACCGACCACCTTGCTTGCCATGCTCAACAGCCTGCACATGGGCTTTCGCACGCTCGCGCTGGAGCATCAGGCGTCCGAGGTCTGGAAGGTGCTGGGCGCGGTCAAGACCGAGTTCGAGCGCTATGGCGAATGGGTTTCGCGCATCAAGGAGCAGGTGGCCAAGGCCTCCGACACGCTCGACAAGGCCGACACGCGCGCCAAGCAGATGCGCCTGGCGCTGCGCAAGGTCGAGGCGCTGCCCGAGGCGCAGTCGCAGGCGCTGTTGCCTTCCACGGCCGACACCGCGGACAGCGAGGGCGACGACACCCCGTGAAAGGCTCCGAACTGCTGCGCGTCATCGGCGCCCAGGTCTGCTTGCACGCCACCATGGCCGGCATGCGGCTCGCAACACCGCTGCTGGCACTGCAACAGGGATACAGCGCGGCGGCCGTGGGCGTGTTGATTGCGCTCTTTGCGCTCACGCAGGTGTTCCTGGCCCTGCCGGCAGGTCGCTTTACCGACCGCTACGGCTTCAAGCGGCCGCTGTGGCTTTCGGTCATCGCGGCTTCGGCCGGTGCGGGTCTCGCGCTCGTCTTCCCGACATTCCCAGTCATGTGCATTGCGGCGCTGCTCACCGGTGGTGCCACCGGCGCGACCGTGATCGCGCTGCAGCGCCACGTGGGCCGCTCCGCCACCAACGCCGTGCAGCTCAAGCGCGTGTTCAGCTGGCTGGCCATTGCGCCCGCCGTCGCCAACTTTGTCGGGCCGTTCCTCGCCGGCCTCTTGATCGACCATGCCGGGCGCGCGCCGGCCGACATGCTGGCCTTCCGGGTCTGCTTTGCGGTGATGGCGGTCTTGCCCTTCATCTGCTGGCTGCTTGCGCGCGGCGCGCACGAGCCGCCGCCCACCCTGCCTGTCGCAGGCGCTGCGCCTACCCGGGCCTGGGACCTGCTGCGCGAGCCGATGTTCCGCCGCCTGCTGTTCGTGAACTGGCTGCAGTCGTCGAGCTGGGACGTGCATGCCTTCGTGCTGCCGGTGCTGGGGCACGACCGTGGCATCAGCGCCTCGGTCATCGGCTCCATTCTTGGCGCTTTCGCCATCGCCGCAGCGGCCATCCGGGTGGTGCTGCCCCTGATCGCGTCGCGCGCCTCGGAGCGCAGCGTGATCCTGATCTCCACCATCGTCACGGCCGCGGTGTTTGCGGTCTACCCGCTGCTGGACTCGGCCTGGACCATGGGCCTGTGCTCCGTGGTGCTGGGATTCGCGCTCGGGGCGGTTCAGCCGATGGTGATGAGCATGCTGCACCAGATCACGCCGCATGCACGCCACGGCGAGGCACTGGGCCTGCGGCTCATGACCATCAATGCCTCCAGCGTGGCGATGCCGATGCTGTTCGGATCGATCGGTGCGCTGATCGGCATCGCGGGCGTTTTCTGGGTGGTGGGCGGTGTCATCGCGCTGGGCGCGCGGGCCACCTGGGGTTTGAAGGCGCCCTTATAGCTTGTAGAAGCGCTTGATCGCGTCCCAGGCGTCGTCCGCCGCATCGACGTATTCGAAGAGCTTCACGTCGGCCGGCGAGATCACGCCTTCTTCGACCAGGAAGTCGAAGTCGATCAGCTTCTTCCAGTAGGCCGAGCCGAACAGCACGATCGGCACCGGCTTGGACTTCCTGGTCTGCACCAGCGTGATCACCTCGAACAGCTCGTCGAGCGTGCCAAAGCCGCCCGGAAACGCCACCAGCGCCTTCGCACGCATCATGAAATGCATCTTGCGGATGGCGAAGTAGTGGAACTTGAAGCTCAGCGCCGGCGTGACGTAGGGGTTGGCTTCTTCCTCCATGGGCAGCGCGATGGCCAGGCCGACCGAGATTCCGCCGCCTTCGTGCGCGCCGCGGTTGGCCGCCTGCATGATGCCGGGGCCGCCGCCGGTGCAGACGAAAAGCTTGTCCTCGGGTTCCTTGTCGCTGCTGTACTGCGCAACCAGCTTGCCGAAGGCGCGCGCTTTCTCGTAGTAATGCGAGCTGCGCGCCAGGCGCCGCCAGCGCTCGGCCGCCACGGCGTCTCCGGCGGCATCAGCCTGTGCGACCAGCGCGGCTGCATCTTCCTCGCTGCGAAAGCGCGCGCTGCCGAAGACCACCACAGTGTTCTCGATGCCGTGGGCGCGCTGCTCCAGGTCGGGCTTCATGAGCTCCAGCTGCATGCGGATGCCGCGGGTTTCCCGGCGCAGCAGGAATTCCGGGTCGGCAAAGGCGAGGCGCGAAGGATCGAGGTCGAGCGGGAGGCCTTTTTCGGAGTGCGCCTTGAGGGTGGCCCAGGCGTCGGCCAGGCGTTTGTCGTGAAGGTTGTGCGTGTTGTTCATGGGGAATCAGACAGAAAGACTCGCTGCATTGTGCAGCGTTGCGGCCGACATGCCCGGCGGCTCAAAAAGCGCCGTGCCGGCCGGCGCCGCGAACGAAGCGCTCGGCGCCCGCCGCGCCTTCGGCGGCAACCATGGGGACGCCGAGCCGGCCTTCCTGCCGCAGCGCATCGGCCAGCGGCAGGTTCCATTGGGCGTAGACGGAATGGCGGTCCGCCAGCATGCACTGCTGGGGGAACGACGCGATCTCGCGCGCGAGCGCTTCGGCCGCATGGCGGGATTGGCCGCGGGGCACCACGCGGTTGACCAGGCCCATCGCGCTCGCCTCCCGGGCGTCCACCGGTCGGCCGGTCAGGATGAGGTCGAGCGCGCGGCCCATGCCGACGATGCGCGGCAGCCGCACCGTGCCGCCGTCGATCAGCGGCACGCCCCAGCGCCGGCAGAACACGCCCAGCACGGCGTCTTCCTCGGCCACGCGCAGGTCGGCCAGCAGCGCGAGTTCCAGCCCGCCGGCCACGGCGTGGCCGCTGATGGCGGCGATCAGCGGCTTCGCAAGCGCCATGCGGGTCGGCCCCATCGGCCCCGAGCCGCCGCCTTCCGCATCGAGTTCGTTGCGCCGCTCCGGGTCGCTGACGGCGCCCAGGTCCGCGCCCGCGCAGAAAGTGCCGTGCTCGCCCCACAGCACCGCGACGCGCTGGCTTTCGTCGGCCTCGAAGCGCTCGAAGGCATCGCGCAGCGCATCGGCCATGGGGCGATCGACCGCGTTGCGCTGCCTGGGGCGGTTCATGACGATGGTGCTGACCGGCCCATCGATCTCGGTGCGGACGCTGGCGGTTTTGTTCATGGACGGAAGGGTAAGCCCATCAACGAAAAAAGGCTCCTTGCGGAGCCTTTTTGCCATGCGCCGGCCAGTCGGCCGGAAGCGCTCAGACGCGCTTGCGGTATTCGCCCGTGCGGGTGTCGATTTCGATCTTGTCGCCTTGTGCAACGAAGAGCGGCACGCCGATTTCGAAACCGGTGGCGATCTTGGCGGGCTTCATGACCTTGCCCGACGTGTCGCCCTTGACGGCCGGCTCGGTCCAGGTGATTTCGCGTTCGACGCTGGTGGGCAGTTCGACCGAGATGGCCTTGCCGTCGTAGAACACCACTTCGACAGCCATGCCGTCTTCGAGGTAGTTGAGGGCGTCGCCCATGTTCTCGGCTTCGACTTCGTACTGGTTGTACTCGGTGTCCATGCAGACGTACATCGGGTCTGCGAAGTAGGAGTAGGTGCACTCCTTCTTGTCGAGCACGATCTGGTCGATCTTGTCGTCGGCCTTGAAGACCACTTCGGTGTTGAAGTTGGCGATCAGGCTCTTGAGCTTCATGCGCACGGTGGCGGAATTGCGGCCGCCACGGCTGTATTCGGTCTTCAGGACGACCATCGGGTCCTTGCCGTGCATGATGACGTTGCCGGCGCGGATTTCTTGAGCGATTTTCATATCAGGTTCTCTGGATGTTGGCCGCTCGGTGCACGGGGCCATCGGCGACGTTTGCAATGTTGCGGTGCAACGGCTTGCCGGCGTTATTGGCCCCGCGGTACATGTCCCGCGGCAGGTTTGGCGGACAGCATCTCGGATCTGTGTAAATCCGGGCCGAAATCCGCAAAGCCCACTATTTTAGCTTTTTCCGGCGACCAGATGCCGCAGTTGCGTGACCAAGTCCTCTTGGAGGCACAGCTTTTCGCGGGCAGCCCGCACGGTTTCACGCCACGGGCCCCCGGTTTCGAGAGCGGGCAGGGGGGCGTCGCCAAAGCCGTTCCAGGCGTGGTGGAACTGCCGGAGGGACGGCGGGGCGCCGAGCCAGTCCAGCCAGGCGCCGAGCTTGACGTGGTGCGCATCGTCGTCCTGCGGGTAGATCTGCCAGACCAGCGGGGCGCCGGCCCAGAGGGCGCGCACCAGCGAATCTTCTCCGCGCACGAAATTGAGGTCGCAGGTCCACAGAAGATGGTCGAAGTCCGGCTGCGTCAGGTAGGGAAGGTACGAAATCGACAGCGCACCGAACCCTTGCGGCGAGCGGCCTGCAGGCTGCTTCGGACTGGCAAAAAAGGCCCCCACCGCGTGCGCCGCGCGGCCGGACGTGACCAGGAGCCGTGTAGGTTCGGCGCCGGCTGCCAACTGTTCGAGCAATTGGGCTAGCTCGGGGGGCTCGTAACAGAAGAGGGAAACGAGGCGCTCGCCGTCCTGCCACGGAATTTCGTGCGCCGCCAGCCATTGCGCGCGGTCGAAATGCGCTTGCCGTTCCAAGAGGCCGGGCTCCCGCAGCAGCCCCCCCGTGGCGGGCGTGAAGCCCGGATAGAAAAAGCGTTTCGCCAGCCCCGCACCCGGTCCCTTGAAGATCGGCGAAGGCAGGCCGTGCAGCCGCTCGACATAGGGTTCCGCCGACAGGTATTCGAGGTTGATCCAGGCCCGGGCGGGCGCGCCGGCGGTCGGCGGCTCGGCAAATCGCGCAATCAGTTCGGGCGCCGGATCGCAGCCGAAGGCTTCGATCAGCACGTCGGGCGGCGGGGCCACCACGGCTTTGCGAATGGCTGCAGGGTCGAGCCAGTCGATCACGCTCACGCCGTCGCAGCCCGCGGGCGCCATCCAGTGCAGCGCCGTGGCGTCGTCGATCCACAGGCGCACGCGCTCGCCGAGGGCCGCCAGCTGGCTGGCCAGCCGCCAGCACACGCCCAGGTCGCCATGGTTGTCGATGACCCTGCAGAAAATGTCCCATTGCATGGGGCAAGTGTGCCCGCCTTCGGCGGGTCGGGGCAGTGCGGCTGCTTGGTATGCTGGCCGGCACCACAACATCCCGGAGCGAGAAACCATGCGTATGAAGAGCCGTCGCCATTCGCCGTTGTCCCTTGGTTCCCTTGTTGGCTTTGGGCGGGCCAGAACCGTGCTCGCGCTGTCCCTGGCCCTGTGTGGCCTGGCCGCATCGGCGCAGACGACGCCGTCGCTGACCCCCCAGCAGCAGCGCTTCCACGGCATCTACAAGGAGTTGATCGAGATCAACACCAGCCATTCGGTGGGGGACAACACGCTGGCGGCGCGCGCCATGGAAAAGCGCCTGGTCGAATCGGGCTTTGCGCCCGGCGACATCCAGGTCTTCGAGCCGTTCCCGAAGAAGGGCAACCTGGTGCTGCGCTTCAAGGGCAACGGCAGCAAGAAACCGCTCTTGTTGCTGGCCCACATCGACGTGGTCGAGGCCAGGCGCGAAGACTGGAAGTCCGATCCGTTCAAGCTGCAGGAAACCGGCGGCTACTTCACGGCTCGCGGCGCCATCGACGACAAGGCCATGGCCTCGGCCCTGGTCTCGGTGCTGGGGCAGCTCAAGCAGGAAGGCTTCAAGCCGAGCCGCGACATCATCCTGGCCCTGACGGCCGACGAGGAGCGCGGCGACGCGCTCAGCAACGGCGCCTTCTGGCTCATCAACAACAAGCCCGAATTGCTGCAGGCGGAGTTCGGCATCAACGAAGGCGGCGGCGGCGAACTGCGCGGCGGCAAGCCCAACCTGCACCGCATGCAGGTGGCCGAGAAGATGTACACCACCTACATGCTCGAGGCGCGCGACGCGGGCGGCCACAGCTCGGTGCCGACCAAGAGCAACCCGATCTATGCGCTGTCCGCGGGGCTGGAGCGGCTGGGCAACTACGCGTTCCCGGTCAAGCTGGCGGACGTCACCAAGACCTATTTCGCGCGCAGCGCACCGTTTGCCACGGGCCAGCTGGCCGACGACATGCGCGCCATCGGCGCCGGCAACCCCGACGCCGCGGTGATCGAGCGGCTGTCGGCCAACCCCGCCTACAACGCGCAGCTGCGCACCACCTGCGTGACGACGATGGTGCAGGCCGGCCATGCAGAGAATGCGCTGCCGCAATCGGCCAAGGCCACGGTCAACTGCCGCATCCTGCCGCACGACGACCCGGAAGAAGTCGAGCGCCTGCTGACCCAGGCCGTCGGCAACGACAAGATCGTGGTGCGCAACCTCGGCAAGCCCATGCGCAGCCCCGCCTCGCCGCTGAACGGCGACCTGGTGAAGACCGTGGAGTCGGTGACCCAGGCCATGTGGCCGGGCGTGCCGGTGGTGCCCGCGATGAGCACCGGCGCCACCGACAGCCGCTTCTTGCGCAACGCCGGCATCCCGATGTATGGCGTGACGGGCATGTTTCTCGATCCGGCGGACGCGCGCGCCCACGGGCTGGACGAGCGCATCGAGATCCAGCGGCTCTACGACGGCCGCGAGTTCCTGTACCGCCTGGTGAGCGAACTCGCGAAATAACTTCGAGTCCTAGTGGAATGGGGGACGGTGGCCGTGCCGGCCGCCGCCTCGCCCGCGCGCCACAATAGCCGCCATGTCAGACGTGCATTCCGATCAATTGCTCAGCGAAGTCGCGGCCCTGCCGCAGCTGCCGGGCGTCTACCGCTATTTCGACGCGGCCGGCGCGGTGCTCTATGTGGGCAAGGCGCGCAACCTCAAGAAGCGGGTTGCCAACTATTTTCAGAAGAGCCACGGCGGCACGCGCATCGGCCACATGATCTCGAAGATCGTGCGCATGGAGACCACGGTGGTGCGCTCCGAGGCCGAGGCGCTGCTGCTCGAGAACAATCTCATCAAGACGCTCAAGCCGCGCTACAACATCCTGTTCCGCGACGACAAGAGCTACCCGTACCTGAAGATCGCCTCGCACGAGTTTCCGCGGCTGGCCTACTACCGCGGCGCGGTCGACAAGAAGCACCGCTACTTCGGGCCTTACCCCAGCGCCTGGGCGGTGAAGGAATCGATCCAGCTGCTGCAGAAGGTGTTCAAGCTGCGCACCTGTGAAGACACGGTGTATGCCAACCGCACGCGGCCCTGCCTGCTGTACCAGATCAAACGCTGCACCGGGCCCTGCGTGGGCTACATCACACCCGAGGCCTACGCGCAGGACGTGGCCAGCGCCGAAGCCTTCTTGATGGGGGACACCCAGCTGGTGCTGTCGAAGCTGGAGTCGCGCATGACCGGGCACGCCGAGAAGCTCGAATTCGAACAGGCGGCCGAGCTGCGCAACCAGATGTCGGCGATCTCGCGCGTGCTGCACCAGCAGTCGATCGAAATCGCTTCGGACAAGGACGTGGACATCCTCGCCGTCAAGGTGCAGGGCGGCAAGGCCTGCGTCAACCTGGCGATGGTGCGCGGCGGCCGGCACCTGGGCGACCGGGCCTATTTTCCCGTGCACGTGGAAGACGCCGCGCAGATCCACCATGGCGAACTCGATGCAGAAGAAGGCGTGGTGCCGGCGCCGGCCGATTCGATCGAGGTGCAGGTGCTCGAAGCCTTCATTGCCCAGCACTACATCGACGTGCCGGTGCCTGCCACGCTGGTGCTGAGCCATCTCGTGAATCGCGAGCTGATCGAGGCGATTTCGCAGCAGGCCGGCGCGCGCGTGACGGCCGTGTTCCAGCCGCGCGAACAGCGCCGACACTGGCTCGAGATGGCCGAGACCAACGCCGGCCTGCAATTGGCGCGGCTTCTGGCCGAAGAGGGTTCGCAGCAGGCGCGCACCCGCGCGCTGGCCGATTCGCTGGAGCTCGCGCCCGACGACCTCGACAACTTCCGCATCGAATGCTTCGACATCTCGCACACCGCGGGCGAGGCCACCCAGGCTTCCTGCGTGGTGTTCGAGCGCCACACGATGCAGAACCGCGAATACCGCCGCTACAACATCGAGGGCATCACGCCCGGCGACGACTACGCCGCGATGCGCCAGGTGCTGCACCGCCGCTACGGCAAGCTGGCCGAGGCCATGGCCGCCGAGACCGATGCGCCGCCCATGGGCGATGCCGGCGGCGCGGGCAGCGACGCGCCCCCCAAGACGAGGGCTGCGCGCATGCCTGACCTGGTGCTGGTGGACGGCGGCAAGGGCCAGGTGTCGATGGCGCGCGAGGTGTTCAGCGAACTGGGCCTGGCGCTGTCGCTCATCGTGGGTGTCGAGAAGGGCGAGGGCCGCAAGGTCGGGCTCGAGGAACTGGTGTTCGCGGACGGCCGCGAGAAGGTCTACCTGGGCAAGGATTCCGCGGCGCTGATGCTGGTGGCGCAGATTCGCGACGAGGCGCACCGCTTCGCCATCACCGGCATGCGCGCCAAGCGCGCGAAGGTGCGCGTGGGCGGCAGCCAGCTCGAAGACATTCCGGGCATCGGGCCGAAACGCCGCGCGCGCCTGCTGCAGCGTTTTGGCGGAATCCGCGGCGTGGCGGCGGCCAGCGTCGAGGACATCGCATCGGTCGAAGGCATTGCCACCGACCTGGCCGAGGAAATTTATCGCGCACTGCATTGAGGCCGATTGCCCCTGGCTTTCGGCCCGTCACGCGTGCATGACACAATCGCCCGCATGTTCTGGACCCTCCCGACCATCATGACCTGGACGCGCATCGTCGCGATTCCATTGATCGTTGGTGTGTTCTATCTGCCGATGGCCGAGCCGATGCGCAATCTGATTGCCACGGTGATGTTCATCGTCTTTGCCGCGACCGACTGGCTCGACGGCTACCTGGCGCGCAAGCTCAACCAGACCTCGGCCTTCGGCGCCTTCCTGGATCCGGTGGCCGACAAGTTCCTGGTGTGCGCCGCGCTGCTGGTGCTGGTGCACCTGCAGCGCGCCGACGTGTTCGTGGCGCTGATCATCATCGGCCGTGAGATCGCCATATCGGCGCTGCGCGAATGGATGGCACGAATCGGCGCCGGCAAGAGCGTGGCGGTCCACATGATCGGCAAGGTCAAGACGACCGTGCAGATGATCGCGATTCCGTTCTTGCTCTATGACGGACAGCTTTTCAAGATCATCGACACCGGGCTGTGGGGCCAGTGGCTGATCTGGATCTCGGCGGTGCTCACCGTGTGGTCGATGGTCTATTACCTGCAAAAGGCCATTCCCGAGATCCGGGCCCACAGCAAATGACGACGGCGGCCGTGGCACGCGGCTCGGGCTGGCTGCGTGCAATGCCGGCGATCTTCGTACTGATATGGAGCACGGGCTTCATCGTTGCGCGCTATGGCATGCCCTACGCGCCGCCGCTCAAGTTCCTGGCCGTGCGCTATGCGCTCTGTCTCGTGTGCTTTGGCATCTGGGTCGCGCTCGCGCGGGTCGCCTGGCCGAAGGAGCGCGCGCAATGGGGGCATCTTGCGGTCACGGGCGTGCTGATGCAGGCGGGCTACCTGGGTGGCGTCTGGGCTGCCGTGCATGCGGGCATGGGCGCGGGGCTGGTGGCGCTGCTGGTCGGCATCCAGCCGGTGCTGACCGCCATCTGGCTGTCGTTCAATGGCGGACGCATTACCCAGCGCCAATGGGCGGGGCTGGTTCTCGGCTTTGCGGGCCTGGTGCTCGTGGTGTCACGCAAGTTCGGGCAGGGCACCGAGGTCAGCGCGCTGACCATGGGGCTTGCAGTCATGGCCCTCCTTTCGATCACCGCGGGCACGCTGTACCAGAAGCGCTTCGTCGCGCCCTGCGACGTTCGCAGCGCGAGCGCCGTCCAGATGGCGGCGGCGCTGCTTGTGTCCCTGCCCTTTGCGGCGATGGAATCGCAGGGCATCGAGTGGAACGCGCACTCGACCGGCGCCATGGCGTGGTCGGTGCTGGTGCTGTCGCTCGGTGGCAGTTCGCTGCTCTACATGCTGATTCAGCGTGGCACGGCCACGGCCGTCACGAGCCTGCTCTACCTGGTGCCGCCGTGCACGGCGGTGATGGCCTGGCTGCTTTTCGGCGAACCGATCACATTGGTCACGTTGCTGGGCATCGGGCTCACCGCAGTCGGCGTCAGCCTGGTGGTGCGCAGCGGGCGCTGAGCCAGTGTTTTCTCAGCGTGGAGAACCGGCCTTGCCCGGCTTCCACGGCTCGCCGCGAAACTGTTCCGCCAGGTGGTCGAGCAGCAGCCGCACGCGGCGCGGCGTCTTGGGCCGCCAGGGCGCAATCCAGTGGATGTCGGCATCGGGCATGGCGTAGTGGGGCAGCACGCGCACCAGTTCGCCGGAAGCCAGTTGCGGCGCAATATCCCAGAGGCTGCGTAGCATGATGCCGTGGCCGGCCAGGCACCAGTCGCGCACCATTTCGCCCGAATTGCTCGTCAACGGGCCCTGCACGCGAACGCGGGCCGTGCTCCCGTCGCGCGCATGGCGCAGTGTCCAGAGCGAGGACTGGCGCTGGTTGGCCTCGCCGTTTTCGCGCGCCACCAGGCAGTCGTGCGCTGCCAGCGCCTCAACCGTGGCGGGCGTGCCGCGCCGCTCTATATATGCAGGCGAAGCGGCAAGCACGCGCTGGTTGCGCGCAATGCGGCGCGTGACCCAGTCTGCCGCGCGGCGCTGCTGCACGGCCCAGAGCCACAGCGCGCCGTCGTAGCCTTCGGCACCGAGATCGGGTAGCCGCTCGGTCAGGAGCAATTCGATCTGCAGCGCGGGGTGGCGGGCCTGGAACGTGGCCAGGGCAGGGCCGAGCCAGCGCCGCCCGAAGCCGAAGGTGGCCGCCAGCCTTATCGTGCCGACCAGGTCGTTCTGCCGCTCGCCCAGTTCGCTTTCAAGCGCTGCAAAACCTTCGAGCAGCGTCTTGGCGTGCAGGCAGACGGCCTCGCCCTCGGCCGTCACGCTGAGCCGGCGCGTGGTGCGTTCGAACAACCGCTGGCCCAGCCTGGCCTCGAGCGCGCCAAGCCGCTTGGTGATCACCGAGGGCACGACGTCGAGCGTGGCGGATGCGCCCGCGAGGCTTCCCTGGTCGCGTATGGCGACCACGAGCTCCAGATCGCTGCGGTCCATCGACAATGGATTCATGCCAGATTGGAAAGTATGAATTGGCTGATTGTTGCTTGATGGTCGACGGAGCGCAACGCACAATTGCCCGCGTGACTGCTTCATTTTTCGACTTTCCTGAATTCGGCATCGAGCGCAACGGCGTGCGCGTGCATGGCCGCACCGGCGGGCGCGGCGCTCCTTTGCTGCTCTTGCACGGCCATCCGCAGACGCACCTGATCTGGCATCGCGTGGCACCGGCGCTGGCCGAGCGATTCACGGTGGTGGCGCTCGACCTTCGCGGCTACGGCGACTCCGGCCGCCCCGCGGACGATGACGATCACGTGGCCTACAGCAAGCGCGAGATGGCGCTCGATGCGCTCGCCGCCATGCACCACCACGGCTTCGAGCGCTTCGGCGTGCTGGCCCACGACCGCGGGGCACGGGTTGCGCACCGGCTGGCCGCCGACCATGCGGCGGCCGTCGACCGGATGATGCTTCTCGACATCGCACCCACGCTCTCGATGTACGAGAACACCACCGAGGCGTTTGCCCGCGCCTACTGGCACTGGTTTTTTCTGATCCAGCCGCCGCCGCTGCCAGAGTCGCTGATCGCCTCCGATCCGGTGCGCTACGTGCGCAGCGTGATGGGTGGACGCCACGCAGGCCTCGCGCCCTTCGCGCCCGAGGTGCTGGCCGAGTACGAGCGCTGCGCCGGCATTCCGGGCACGGCCGAATCCATCTGCGGCGACTACCGCGCCTCCGCCACCATCGACCTGGCGCACGACCGCGCCGACATGGCCGCCGGCCAGCGGCTCGCGCAGCCGCTGCGCGTGCTGTGGGGCGAGCACGGCGCGGTGGGCCGCTGCTTCGACGTGCTGGCGCTCTGGCGCGAGCGCGCACTTCAGGTCTCGGGCCGCGCATTGCCGTGCGGCCATTACGTTCCGGAAGAAGCCCCTGGCGAGCTGCTCGCCGAGGCACTCCAGTTTTTCACCCCTCTCCAGCAAGAAGGAAGCAGATCATGACCACCCACAGAATCGCAGTCATCGCCGGCGACGGCATCGGCAAGGAAACCATGCCCGAAGGGCTGCGCGTGATGGATGCCGCGGCACGCAAGTTCGGCATCGACCTGAAGTTCGACCACTTCGACTTTTCGAGCTGGGACTACTGCGAGAAGCACGGCAAGATGCTGCCCGACAACTGGAAGGACCAGATCGGCGGGCACGACGCAATCTACTTTGGCGCGGTCGGCTGGCCCGAGAAAATTGCCGACCACGTGTCGCTCTGGGGCTCGCTGCTCTTGTTCCGCCGCGAGTTCGACCAGTACATCAACCTGCGTCCCGCACGGCTGATGCCCGGCATCACGGCCCCCGTGGTGCGGCGCGACGGCACGCCGCGCCAGCCCGGCGAGATCGACATGTACATCGTGCGCGAAAACACCGAAGGCGAATATTCGAGCATTGGCGGGCGCATGTACGAAGGCACGCCGCGCGAGATCGTGGTGCAAGAGACGGTGATGTCGCGCGTGGGCGTCGACCGCGTGCTCAAGTTCGCTTTCGAGCTGGCGCAGTCGCGCCCCAAGAAGCACCTGACCAGTGCCACCAAGTCGAACGGCATCTCGATCACCATGCCGTATTGGGACGAGCGCGTGGCCGAGATGGCGAAGAACTACGCGGGCGTGAAGCTGGACAAGTTCCACATCGACATCCTCACCGCGCACTTCGTGCAGCGGCCCGACTTCTTCGACGTGGTGGTGGCGAGCAACCTGTTCGGCGACATCCTGTCCGACCTGGGCCCGGCGTGCACCGGCACCATCGGCATTGCGCCCAGCGCCAATCTCAACCCCGAGCGCACCACGCCGTCGCTGTTCGAGCCGGTGCACGGCTCGGCGCCCGACATCGCAGGCAAGGGCATCGCCAACCCGATCGGACAGATCTGGTGTGGCGCCATGATGCTCGAGTTCCTGGGCCACAAGGATGCGCATGACGCGGTCCTGTCCACCATCGAAAAGGTGCTGGCGCCCCAAAGCGGAGCACCGCGCACCCCCGACATCGGGGGTAACGCGAGCACCAGCGACCTCGGCAAGGCCATTGCCGAAGCCATTTGAAATTCGGCTTCATGAAACGCCCCTAAAATCGCGCGCTCCGCTGTTCTGCATGGCCTCGTGTCGTATTGACACCCTGCAGACCAGTGGTTGTAATCCTCGCTGGCAGCGCGCTGCCGAGGCGTCAGTCCTGCCAGGCTTCGCGCGTCGCGACGTTTCGCGGCCAGCTCGCAGCTGACGAAAGCCGACAAACTTTATTTCTTCGACAAGGGGCCCTTGTGAACAAGACCGAACTGATTGAGCACATCGCAAAAAACGCCGATATTTCCAAGGCAGCCGCTACCCGCGCGCTTGAATCCACCATCGGCGCGATTCGCACCACGCTCAAAAAAGGCGGCTCAGTGTCGCTCGTCGGTTTCGGCACTTTCGCAGTCGGTAAACGCGCCGCCCGCACCGGCCGCAATCCACGCACCGGCGACGCGATTAAAATCAAGGCCGCCAAGATTCCGAAGTTCCGTCCGGGCAAGGCGTTGAAAGACGCGCTGAACTAAGACGTAGACTCGGAGAGTATTCCCGGTGGGGTGCTTAGCTCAGCTGGTAGAGCGGCGCCCTTACAAGGCGTAGGTCGGGGGTTCGAGCCCCTCAGCACCCACCACCCACCCGATGCAAAGGCGAACACTGGTTCGCCTTTTTTATTGCCGTCCCGACATCCGTCGCAAAAGAGTGTTCAAGCATGTTTGATTTTTTCCGCAAGTACAACAAGATCGTCCTGATTATCTTGTTCTTGCTGATCATTCCATCGTTCGTCCTTTTTGGCGTGGAGCGCTACCAGGGCTCCGGCGACGAGAAGGTTGCGCGCGTCGACGGCAACAACATCACCCGGCCCGAGTGGGATGCGCAGCATCGCATCGAAAGCGACCGCATCCGGCAGCAATCGCCGAATGTCGATGCGGCGCTGCTCGAATCCGACGTGATGCGCTACGGCACGCTGGAGCGCATGGTGCGCGATCGCGTGCTGGCCGCGGCGGCGGCCAAGTCGAACGTGACGGTTTCCGAAGAGCGCCTGACGCGACTCTTTGCACAGGATGCAGGGCTTGCCGCATTCCGTACGCCGGACGGCAAGTTCGACCGCGAGACCTTCCAGCGCGTGACGGGCCGCACCCCCGAGCAGTACGAAGCCGCGATGCGCGCCGACCTGGCCACGCAGCAGGTGCTGCTGGGTATCTCGGGCACGGCGTTCACGCCGCCCGCACTGGCCGCGGCCACGATCAATGCCTTCTATGACAGGCGCGAGATCCAGGTCGCACGTTTCACCCCCGAAAGCTTTGCGCCGAAGGTGACGGTCAGCGATGCCGACGTCGAAACCTACTACAAGGCCCACACGGCGCAGTTCCAATCGCCCGAGCAGGCCAACATCGAGTACCTCGTGCTCGATTTGGAGGCGGCCAAGAAGAACATCTCGGTCAACGAGGCCGATCTCAAGACCTACTACGAACAGAACACGGCGCGCTTCGGCACCAAGGAAGAGCGCCGCGCCAGCCACATCCTGATCACCGCACCAGCGAGTGCGCCGGCGGCCGATCGCGCCAAGGCGAAAGCCAAGGCGGAGCAACTGCTGGCCGAAGTGAAGAAGGCGCCCGCCACCTTTGCCGACGTCGCGCGCAAGAATTCGCAAGACCCCGGGTCGGCGGAGAAGGGCGGCGACCTCGACTTCGTGACGCGCGGTGCAATGGTCAAGCCTTTCGAAGACGCGATGTTCGCGCTCAAGAAGGGTGACATCAGCGACGTGATCGAAACCGAGTTCGGCTATCACATCATCCGCCTGGCCGACATCAAGCCGGCCGTGGTGCCGCCGTTCGAACAGGTGCGCGCCACCATCGAGAACGAGGTTCGTGCGCAGCAGGCCACACAGGAGTTTGCCAAGGCCGCGGAAGCCTTCACCGATGCGGTCTACCAACAGCCGGACAGTCTCAAGCCCGCGGCCGACAAGCTGAAGCTCACGATCCAGACCGCAAGCAACGTTGCGCGCACGCCCGCACCCGGCGTTACCGGCGTGCTGGCAAACCGCAATTTCCTGAACGCACTGTTCGCGGCCGACTCGTTGGAGCGCAAGCAGAACACCGAGGCGACCGAGGTCGGCTCCAACCAGCTCGCAGCTGGCCGCGTGACGAAATACACGCCTGCGCATCCGATGCCCTTGGCCGAAGTCAAGGACAAGATCCGTGCGCAACTCGTCACCGAGCGCGCCGCGGTCATGGCCAAGACCGAGGGAGAAGCCAAGCTCGCTGCCTGGACCGCGAAGGCCGACGGTGCAACCTTCGGCGCGCCGGTCACGGTGTCGCGCCGCGAAGCACAGAATCAACCCATTTCGATCATCGACGCCGCGCTGCGCGCCGACGCAGCCAAGCTGCCCGCACTGGTGGGCGTGGACCTGGGCACCCAGGGTTATGCGGTGGTGCGGGTGACCAAGGTCGTTCCGCGTACGCCGTCGGCGCCGGAGCAGGCCCAGCAGGAAAACGCGCAGGTCGGCCAATCGGTCACAGCGGCGGAAGAGCTCGCCTACTACAACCTGCTCAAGGAACGTTTCAAGGCCGAGATCCTGGTGCCGAAGCCGGCGGATACGCTGCCCGCGGCGGCCCGGTGATGCACGACGCGGTGTCGCGTTCGGGTCGCTGACCCGGCGCGTCGTCGCACGTGGGACAAGCGCGCCATGCGCTTGTTGCCAGAATCCGTTGCATGGGAACCCTCTATCTCGTGCGCCACGGCCAGGCCAGCTTCGGCGCCGCCGACTATGACAACCTGAGCGAGCTCGGGCACAAGCAGTCGGTGCGCCTCGGCGAATACTGGCGCGAGCGCGGCATGCATTTCGATGCCGTGATCACCGGCACCCTGAAGCGCCATCGCCAGACCTGGGAGGGCATTGCCGAAGGGCTTGGCCTCCAGCGCGACGACGTGCTCCCGTGGCCGGGGCTCAACGAGTACGACAGCGAAGCGCTCATTGCCACCATTCACGAAGGCAAGCTCGAGAAGCCCGATTCGCCCGAGATGTACCGGCACCACTTTCGCCTTTTGCGCGATGGCCTGGGCGCCTGGATGCAAGGCAAGACCCAGCCTGTCGGCATGCCGAGCTACGTCGACTTTCTGGCCGGCGTGACGACGGCGCTCGACCATGTGCGCGATCGGTACCATGGCGCCAAGGTGCTGGTGGTGTCCAGCGGCGGGCCGATCAGCACGGCCGTCGGCCATGTGCTTGGAACGAGCCCTGAAACCACGATCGAACTCAATCTCCGCATCCGCAATACCTCGGTGACCGAGTTCGCTTTCACGCCCAAGCGCCACATGCTGGTGACGTACAACACCCTGCCGCACCTGGACGGCCCGGCCTACGAAGGCTGGGTGACCTACGCGTGATGAAGCACCAGCCTCAGGCCTGCCAGACGCCGTAGCCGTTCTTGCGCAGCGCGATGCCAAGCTCGACCTCCATCGATCGCGCGTCCTCGTAGCTCAGGGGGTTGTAGCGTTCGTACAGGGCCGGCAGCAGCCGCAGGCCGAAGGCCTGGACGAAGCTGTTGGCCTGGATGCCGGCCTTGTGCTTGTCGAAGCGGATGTCCGGGTCGAGCCCGGTCATTCCCACGTACACAAAAGGCTTGCCGAGCTGGTAGTCGGGATTGGCGCGCCTGAAGCGGCCGTGATTCCATACGCGGTCGTCGAGCTCGATCACATAGACGTGATGCTTGGCTCTTGGCTTGCGCGGCACGTCCGCACCACCTGCCGTACTGTCGTACTACTAGCTCTTGCGCTTGATCAGGCCGTAAAGAACCAGCAGCACGATTGCACCGAGCACGGACGCGATGAAGCCCGCACCTTGTCCGGCCGTATACCAGCCCATGGCCTGGCCGACATAGGTCACGATCAACGATCCCGCAACGCCGATCAGCGTGGTCACGATGAAGCCCGCGGAGTCGTCGCCCGGCTTGACGGCGCGTGCCACGAGACCCACGATGAACCCGATCAGAATAGTCCAGACGATGCTCATGAAAAATCCTTTGGCGGTGAAATGGAAGC
The DNA here is from genome assembly GCF_051144945.1 of Variovorax palleresanus. Taxonomy (NCBI): domain Bacteria; kingdom Pseudomonadati; phylum Pseudomonadota; class Betaproteobacteria; order Burkholderiales; family Comamonadaceae; genus Variovorax; species Variovorax palleresanus. The sequence continues at coordinate 4,488,956 of NZ_JBJNVP010000002.1, forward strand.
GCGTGGAAAACCTGCGCCGTCGGTGCAGGCGGCATTCATGATAGCGGAGCAGTTCAGGCACCAAGCTTGGTGAATTCCGTTGAACCGTCGTTCGGGAGTTTTGGCGGAGACGGCCATGCCGCGCATGCTGTAGCGTCCTACAGGCCGCCGCGCCGCGCAGCGCTATACCGGCGCCATGCTCGAGAAATTGCCTGAAGTCATCGGCCACGCGCTGCACGGCATGCGCGCGGGCCTGGACAAGATCGTTTTCAACGCGCTGGGCATGCGCCAGGGCATGGCATCGATCGCACTGACCAGCGTGGCCTTCGCGGACCATGCACCCCTGCCACCGCGCTACACGGCCGATGGGGAAGGCCTCTCGCCGCCGCTGCAATGGGCCGATCTGCCGACTGAAACCACCTCGTTGGTGCTGGTGGTCGAGGATGCCGATTCGCCCACCCCGAATCCGCTGGTGCACGCGATCGTGGTGGGGCTGCGGCCGAGCGAAGGCAAGCTCGACGAGGCAGCCATTCCAGGCCGGGGCAACGAGGGCGCCGCCGGCCTGCACGTCGGACGCAACTCCGGGCTGCAGGCGGCCTGGCTGCCACCCGATCCGCCGCCGGGGCATGGCGCGCACCGCTACGCCTTCCAGATATTTGCGCTGGGCGGCGCGCCGTTGTTTTCTGCCACACCCGGGCGCGACGAGGTGTTCAATGCGCTGCGCGAGCATGCGCTTGCCAGCGGCCTCTTGATCGGGACCTGCGAACGGCCGGACGGCTCGATCAAGATCGAGGAGGCTGCGCCAGCCGGCCCCTTGGCAGCGGGATAAGAAGATTTTCAGGGGTCCGCAACTGCGGGGGTGGCGAAAACAGCCATTTTTACCGCTACAATTGCGGGCTCTGCGGTGGCTGTAGCTCAGCTGGTAGAGTCCCAGATTGTGATTCTGGTCGTCGTGGGTTCGAGTCCCATCAGCCACCCCAAAATACCTTCCTGACTGCTATTGCGCAATAGCGTCCATGGAAACCACTACGCCGGGCCCGCCCCGGCGTTGTCATTTCCAGCTACCGCTTCCGCCGGTGCCTGGAGTCTCTCCCGTCCTTTTTTGTTCCATAAAACGTCCGCGCGGGCGAGTTTTCGTTGTGCGCTGCCGCAATCCGTGCGTGCCGGCGCTTTTTCTCGTCACGGCCTGCTTGTTTTAAATTGGAATTGAATTAAAATCCGCCCCGTTTCCAATTTTCAGGAGTCCAAAATGGCTTCGACCCTTGCCGATATCAATTCTCAGATCAAGAAGTACGACGAGCAGATTGCGCAATTGCGCAAGCAGGCCGAAGACCTTCGCAACGAAGAGCGCGCTGGCATCATTGAAGATGTGCGCAGAAAGATCGCCGAATACGGTTTGACGGCTTCTGACCTGAAACTGAGCGCACGTGGCGCCTCGGTCAAGCGCAGCGCCGGCGTTCCCGCCGCCAAGGCAGCGGCCAAATACCGCGGCCCGACCGGCGAAACCTGGTCCGGCGGCCGTGGCCGCAAGCCGCGTTGGGTCACCGAAGCATTGGCCGCCGGCAAGTCGCTGACCGAATTCGAGATCAAGTAAGCGTCTCGCGAGGCCTCTGGCCCGAAAAAAAGCCCGCATGCGCGGGCTTTTTTATTGGCTGAACAACCGATGGGGCGGCGCGTTCAGTTCACCATCACGAGTTTTCCTTTGACGCCGCGCGAGCCCATGTGGGCATAGGCGGCTTTCAATTGCGCCATCGGCATGGTGCTGTCGATGACGGGCTTGATCTTTCCCTGGCCGTACCAGTGGGCCAATTCGGCCATCATTTGCGCATTGGCCTTGGGCTCGCGCTTGGCGAAATCGCCCCAGAACACACCGACCAGCGACGCGCCTTTCAACAGCGTCAGATTCAATGGCAGCGATGGAATCGGGCCCGAGGCAAAGCCGACGACCAAATAGCGCCCGCGCCAGGCAATCGAACGAAATGCCGGCTCTGCGAAATCGCCGCCCACTGGGTCGTAAATGACATCGGGCCCCTTGCCGTCGGTCGCGGCCTTGATCGCGTCGCGAAACCCGCCTGGAAGCGCGTGCGTCGTGTAGTTGATTGTGGCGTCGGCGCCAATGGAGCGGCAGAGTTCGCATTTCTCGTCGGTCGAAGCCGCTGCTATTACTTTGGCGCCTGCCGCCTTTGCGATCTGGATGGCCGCGGTGCCCACGCCGCCGGCGGCGCCGAGCACGAGCACGGTTTCTCCGGCCTTCAATTGCGCGCGGTCCATCAATGCATGCCATGAGGTGGCATAGATCATGATGAACGCCGCCGCATCGACGTGGCCGAAGCCTTCCGGCAGCGGCATGCAAAGTGCGGCCGGGGCCAATGTGTGGGTTGCAAACCCGCCCGTGCCCGAGAGGCACGCCACGTTCTGCCCAACCTTCAGATGCGTGACGCCTTCACCGACTGCCTGGACGACGCCCGCATATTCGGAGCCCGGTACGAAAGGCAGCGGCGGCTTCATCTGGTATTTGTTCTGAACGATCAGCAGATCGGGAAAATTGAGGCTGGCGGCTCTTATTTCGATCAGCACCTGGCCCGGACCCGGCGTTGGTGTGGGCAGTTCTTTCCAGGTCAGCGCATCGACGCCAGTGGGGTTTTCGCAAAGCCATGCGTGCATGCTCGGGTCTCCTTTGAATCAGTCGTGTGTGGGCAATGAATGCGAGGCGATGATAGGGGGCGCGGCGGGGCGCCCTTGTCCCTGCTGCGACGCACCCGGCGCCTACAATCCGGGGCACCGAAAAGCACCATGAAGATACTTATTTCCAATGACGATGGCTTTCAGGCTCCAGGCATCGTCGCATTGCACGACGCTCTGAAAGACATCGCCGATGTCGAGGTGGTTGCACCCGAGCACAACAACAGCGCCAAGTCGAATGCACTCACCCTGGCGGCACCTCTCTACGTGCACAAGGCACACAACGGTTTTCGCTATGTGACAGGCACGCCGGCCGACTGCGTGCACATCGCGCTCAAGGGGCTGCTCGACTACCGGCCCGATCTGGTGGTGTCCGGCATCAACAACGGCGCCAACATGGGCGACGACACCATTTATTCAGGCACCGTGGGCGCGGCAATGGAGGCGTATCTGTTCGGCATTCCGGCCGTCGCGTTCTCGCAGATCGAAAAAGGCTGGGCGCACGTCGATGCAGCTGCGCAGGTGGCGCGGCGGCTGGTGCAGCAGATCGAGCGCGAGCGCATGCTCGATGGCGGCGCGTTCCTGCTCAACGTGAATGTGCCGAACCGGCCCTTCGACGAACTCAAGCCGATGAAGGTGTGCCGGCTGGGCCGCCGCCATGCGGCGGAAAAAGTCATCACGCAGGAGAGCCCGCGCGGCGAGACCATGTACTGGATCGCAGGCGCCGGCGGTGCCAAGGACAGCGGCGAAGGCACCGACTTTCATGCCACCGCGGCCGGCCACATCGCATTGACGCCGTTGCAGATCGACCTGACAGACCATGCCAACCTGGGGCAATGGCGCGAGACGGTTGCCCGTCTCGGCAATTGACATGGCCACGCAACGGCCTGGATTCCCGGTTCGCCTGACACCCACTGCTTCAGCCGCCACGCGCGGGCGGCTGCCGGCCGTGCCGGCGAAGCCGATGGTGCCGACCACCCCCTCGATGGCTTCCGACGCCGTGCGCGCGCGCATGGTGCAGAAACTTGCCGCCCAGGGCATCACCGATCCGCGCGTGCTGCGCGCATTGGGCGCGGTAGAGCGGCATCGCTTCGTCGACAGCGCACTGGTCAACCAGGCCTACGAAGACACGAGCCTGCCCATCGGGCTGGGCCAGACCATCTCCAAACCCAGCGTGGTGGCTCGGATGATCGAGCTCCTGCTGGGTGCGCCGGCGCTCGCCGGAAAGCCGCAGGAGCGCCTGGGACGCGTGCTGGAAATCGGCACCGGCTGCGGTTACCAGGCGGCAGTGCTGAACCATGTGGCCGCCGAGGTCTACAGCATCGAGCGCCTGCGCGGCCTGCACGAGCGCGCGCGCACCAATCTGCGGCACTTCCGGTTGGCGACGGTGCACCTGATGCTGGGTGACGGCATGGTCGGCTACGCCAAGGGCGCTCCGTACGCGGGCATCATCGCCGCGGCGGGCGGCGAAGCGGTTCCAGAAGCCTGGACCGAACAACTCGCCGTGGGCGGACGCATCGTCGCGCCCACGCAATCGACGGGGGGCGGACAGGCCCTCGTCGTCATCGATAAAACCGCCCGCGGACTCGAGCGCCGTATTCTTGAGGCGGTTCATTTTGTCCCCCTAAAATCGGGCATCGCTTGAAGGAACAACACATGCAGGGTTTTGGCAATCGGAGTTGGTGCGCTGGTATCACGTTGGCCGTTGTGCTCGTGATCGCAGGCTGCGCCGCACCGCGAGGGCCGGCACCGGTCGAAGACCGCGGCACCATGACGCGTGCGCCCGGTGCGGCACCCGGTGGCCCGCTCATCACCACCGATGCCTCGGGCAAGCCGCTTCCGGGCATCGAAAACTATGGCAAGCCGGGCTACTACACCGTGCGGCCCGGCGACACGATTCGCCGCATCGGAAACGAAACCGGCCAAAGCTGGCAGAACATCGTTCGCTGGAACAATCTCGAGAATCCCGACCTGATCGAAGTCGGCCAGGTGTTGCGCGTGATTCCGCCGGTCGGACTGGCGAGCGGCGCCACCTCTCTCGCGACCGCGCCCGCACCCGCAGATGGGGTGGTCACCAAGCCCGTGGCGCCGCCGTCTGTTGTGGTGCCCACGGCGCCCGCGAGCGCAGCGACCGGCAAGCCGCCGGTCACCGCGTCGCCATCGGCACCTGCCTCGAACTCGGCTGACGAAGACCTCGGCTGGATCTGGCCGGCGCATGGCACGCTCATTGCGGGCTTCGACGATGCCAAGAACAAGGGATTCGACATCGGCGGCAAGGCGGGCGATGCGGTGCTGGCTGCGGCCGACGGACGCGTGGTCTATGCGGGCGCCGGCCTGCGCGGCTATGGCAACCTGATCATCCTGAAGCACAACAACACCTATCTCACGGCGTATGCGCACAACCAGACGCTGCTCGTGAAGGAAGATCAGTCGGTTCAAAAGGGCCAGAAGATCGCCGAAATGGGCAACAGCGACGCGGACCGCGTGAAGCTGCACTTCGAAATCCGCCGCCAGGGCAAGCCGGTCGATCCGGCGCGCTACCTGCCGAGCCGGTGATGCCATGGCCGCCTCTCGCCTCCGTCGCACGCTTGCTGTGCGTCGGCTGGCGGGCCGGGGCGGGGCGGTAGAAAACAACAGCGAAGACGCGGCACCGGCAAAGCCCGCTTTCGCCCCGGACTTCGAAGCGGCAGCAGAGCCGTCGATTGGCGGCGAGGGCGCGGATGCCCTGACGATCTACCTGCGACAGGTACGGCGAACCGAGCTCTTCACGCCGGAAGAGGAATACAAGGCCGCATGCGCTGCGCGCGCCGGCAGTTTCGAAGCGCGGCAATCGATGATCGAACACAACCTGAGGCTGGTTGTGAACATCGCCAAGGCCTATCTCGGCCGTGGCGTTCCGCTCTCCGATCTCATCGAGGAAGGCAATCTCGGCCTGATGCACGCCATCACCAAGTTCGAGCCCGAGCGCGGTTTCCGCTTTTCCACTTACGCCACGTGGTGGATTCGCCAGTCGGTGGAGCGCGCAGTGATGACCCAGGCCCGTGCCATCCGCCTGCCGGTGCATGTGGTGCGCGAACTGCAGCAGGTGCTGCGGGCCCGCCGAACGCTGGAAGGCGACGCGGAATTCCTGGTGCACCGGCCCGACGGCGTGCGCGTGGAAGACATCGCGGCACTCCTGGGCCGCGACGTGCAGGCGATCACGGAACTGCTGGCCCTTTCGGAACCGCCGCGCTCACTCGATGCGGGCGACGCGCGCGGCGAAGAGGGCGGCTTTACGCTGGCCGACACCGTGGCTTCCGACGATGAGCGGGGCGATCCGACCGACGTCACACAAACCCACGAAGTCGCTCGCCTGCTCGATCAGTGGGTGCATGCCCTGGATGCGCGCGAGCGCGAGGTGCTGGAAGGCCGCTACGGCCTGCGCGACCGCGAGCCCGAAACGCTCGAGGTGCTGAGCGTTCGTCTCGGCCTGACGCGCGAGCGCGTCAGGCAGATCCAGAACGAGGCGCTGGCCAAGATGCGGCGCCAGTTGGTCCGCTCTGGCGTGGGGCGAGACGCCCTGTTGTAGCCGTGGCTGCCACCGCCGTGGAAGGCCGGGCCGGCGCTGAGACAATCGGGGGATGACGGAATCCATCGAAGAAAAGAAAGTCCCCGCGAAAACCCCGGCGACCGCGCGTGACGAATGGCTCAAGGTCGAGTCGCTCGACCTCGACGCGCAAGGCGTGGCGCACAACGCCGAAGGCATGGTCGTGTTCATCGAAGGCGCCCTGCCTTTCGAAGAAGTGCAGCTCAACGTTCACCGCCGCAAGAACAACTGGGAGCAGGGCACGGTCACGGCCATCCGGCGTGAATCGTCGCAGCGGGTGCGCCCGGGCTGCCCGCATTTCGGCTTGCACACCGGCGCATGCGGCGGCTGCAAGATGCAGCATCTGGATGCGGCCGCGCAGGTGGCGGTGAAGCAGCGCGCCCTTGAAGACAACCTGTGGCACCTCGGCAAGGTCCGGCCCGAGAACGTGCTGCGGCCGCTGGAAGGGCCGGCCTGGCACTACCGCTATCGCGCGCGGCTCTCGGTGCGCCACGTGGTCAAGAAAGGCACGGTGCTGATCGGTTTCCACGAGCGCAAGAGCCGCTATCTCGCCGACATGCAGGTCTGCCCGGTGCTGCCGAAACAGATGAGCGACATGCTGATGCCGCTGCGTGCGCTGATCGGCTCTATGGATGCACGCGAGACCTGCCCGCAGATCGAGCTCGCCTGCGGCGATGCGCCCGGCACGACCGCGCTCGGCACCATTGCGCTGGTACTCCGGCACCTGCAGCCACTCTCCAACGCCGACATTGGCCGGCTGAAGGCCTTTGCGGCGCAGAACACGGGCGTCCAGTGGTGGCTGCAGGCCAAGGGCCCCGAAACCGTGAAGCTGCTGGAAGAGGGTGGCACGCCGCTGTCGTACGAGTTGCCCGAGTTCGGCGTGACCATGCCGTTCAAGCCGACCGATTTCACGCAGGTCAATCCGCACATCAACCGTGCGCTGGTGGGCAAGGCGCTGCGCCTGCTCGACGTGGCGCCGGAAGAGCGCGTGATCGACTGGTTCTGCGGTCTGGGCAATTTCACCTTGCCGCTGGCCAGCCGGGCGCGCGAGGTGCTGGGCATCGAGGGCAGCGACACCCTGGTGGCGCGCGCGAGCGACAACTTCAGGAAAAACCAGCCCGCCACGTCCGCCAGGCGGGCGCTTTCGCCGACCCGGTTCGTGGCCCGGAACCTCTTCGAGATGACCCCCGCCATGCTGGTGGCCGACGGCAGCGCCGACAAGTGGCTGGTCGACCCGCCGCGCGAGGGAGCCTTCGCGTTGGCCAAGGCCATGGCCGATCTGCACCTGCAGCCCGAGCTGCGAACCGATGGCTGGACGCCGCCGAAGCGCATCGTGTACGTGAGCTGCAATCCGTCCACCCTGGCGCGCGATGCCGGGCTGCTGGTTCACCAGGCCGGCTACCGCTGCACATTCGCAGGGGTGATCAACATGTTCCCGCACACGGCGCACGTCGAGTCGATGGCGGTGTTCGACCTGGCATGAAAAAAGGGCCCGTCGGGCCCTTTTTTCATTGGCGCACGCGGCGCCTTCTCGTTCGTTCAGTCGCGCTCGCCGCCGGCAATGCCCAGCAGGGCCAGCAGGCTCTGGAACACGTTGAACAGGTCCAGGTAGAGCGCGAGCGTGGCGCTGATGTAGTTGGTCTCGCCGCCGTCCATGATCTGCTTCAGGTCGTAGAGCATGAAGGCCGAGAAGATGCCGATGGCCGCCACCGAGATGGCCATCATGCCCGCGCTGGAGCCCACGAAGACGTTGATGATGGCGCCCACCATCAGCACCATGGCGCCGACGAAGAGCCACTTGCCCATGCCGGACAGGTCGCGCTTGATGACGGTGGCCAGCGAAGCCATCACGAAGAACACGCCAGCGGTGCCGCCGAAGGCGGTCATGACGAGCTCGGGGCCGTTCTTGAAGCCCAGCACCATCGCGATCAGGCGCGACAGCATGAGGCCCATGAAGAAGGTGAAGGCCAGCAGCACCGGCACGCCAGCGGCGGAGTTCTTGGTCTTCTCGATGGCGAACATGAAGCCGAAGGCGCCGCCGAGGAAAACGATGAGACCCAGTCCGCCCGAGAGCGAGCGGGTGATGCCGGTGCTGACGCCGATCCAGGCGCCCAGCACGGTGGGCAGCAGGCTCAGTGCCAGCAGCCAGTAGGTGTTGCGCAGCACGCGCTGGCGTTCAGCCTGCGGCAGCACCTGGCCGTAGCCGGTGGAAGTGTCGAGGGTGGTAACGCGGTCGTTCATGGCCGTAGCTCCTTTGATTGCTGCAGTGATGCAGTTGGGCGCATTCTAGGGGTCTGCAAGAGGGGGTAACGAAAAGACCGTATGGGCGATGGTCCTAAGCCCCGCCGGGGTTTCGGTCGCATTGCCCGTTATGCTGTCGGGTTTTACGAACCTGCTCCCCAACATGAAGACCAAGTCCTTCCTCGAACTCGCCGACGTCAAGGCCATTGCCGCCGCAGCCGAAGCCGAAGCCCTCAAGAACAACTGGGCCGTGACTATTGCCATTTCCGACGATGCCGGCAACCTGCTCTGGCTCCAGCGCCTGGACGGCGCCGCGGCGCTTTCGTCGCACATTGCCCCTGCCAAGGCGCACACCGCAGCCATGGGACGCCGCGAGAGCAAGGTCTACGAAGACATCATCAACGGCGGCCGCACGGCGTTTCTCACGGCGCCTGCGGTGCAGGGCCTGCTCGAGGGCGGCGTGCCCATCGTCAAGGACGGCCAGGTGATCGGCGCTGTCGGCGTGAGCGGTGTCAAGTCGAACGAAGACGCCCAGATTGCCAAGGCCGGCATCGCAGCGCTCGGCCTCTGAGAACCTGAAGCCCCAAAGCAAGACGCCGACCAAGGGTCGGCGTTTTTGTTGAAGTGCTCAGCGTGGAAAAAGAGCTTGGCTAGTCGGCGAACCGTTGGCTAGCAAAAAACGACCCTCGGAGATGAAATCTCCTCAAGTCGCCCCACGATGAAACTTGCGCGAAGGGCGGGCTGATTTTTTACTTGGTAAGAATCAGCTTGCCGAGTTTGGTGGCCTGGAGCCTATAGAGGGAACCGTTGTGCATGATGCCCACGGTCTTGCTTCCCTTCAAAAGCTCCGTGCTTTCGACCATGGGCGCCGGACGGGCGGCCTGGATGGATGCATGACCGCCACCCGATTGATCGAGCGAAGGATGGCTCAGAACAGAAAAGGCGTTGGGCTTGGCTTGCATTTGAAATTCCCTTATCGAAGCGATGAGTGAATGATAATGATTCGCAATAAAAAGTCAATCGCGGCGATCAACTTTTTTTCGTGTGCGCAGGGGCCTATTTCGCGTCAGGCTCTGTAATGAAGCCGATCTTGCGCACGCCGGCTTCCCGCGCCTGCGACATGGCCTTGGCCACGCGCTCGTAGCGAACGGCCTTGTCGCCGCGGATGTGCAGCTCGGGCTGCGGGTCCTTGGCGGCCTCGGCGGCCAGGCGGGCGGGCAACTCCCCGTCTTCGACCTTCTGCTCGTTCCAGTAGTAGCTGCCGTCGGCCGTGATGCTGAACAGGATGTTCTGCGGCTTGGGCTGCTCGGGTTCGCTGGTGGCGCGGGGCAGGTCGATGTTGACTGCGTGCTTCATCACCGGCACGGTGATGATGAAGATGATCAGGAGCACCAGCATGACGTCGACCAGCGGCGTCATGTTGATCTCGTTCATCACCTCATCGGGTTCGTCCTGGGTACCAAAAGCCATGATGCTCAGCCCTTCTTGAGCGGAACCACAATGGCGTCGCCGGCGCCGCTTTGCACGCGTGCGCCGGTCACGAAGTAGGCGTGCAGGTCATGCGCAAAGCTGTTGAGCTTGGTCAGCACGAACTTGTTGCCGCGCACCAGCGCGTTGTAGCCCAGCACCGCCGGAATGGCCACCGCGAGGCCCAGCGCCGTCATGATCAGGGCTTCGCCGATCGGGCCCGCCACCTTGTCGATGGTGGCCTGGCCGGCCGTGCTGATGCTCATGAGCGCGTGATAGATGCCCCAGACGGTGCCGAACAGGCCGATGAAAGGGGCCGTTGAACCCACCGACGCCAGGATGGCCAGGCCGCTCTGGAGGCGGGCGGTGAATGCGTCGATGCCGTTGCGCAGTGCGCGCGTGATCCAGTCGCTCACATCCAATGCGTCATGCAAATGAGCCTTGGTGTTGCGGTGGTGCGCAGCCGCTTCGCGGCCTTCGAGCGCGAGCGCGCGAAACGGGTTGCCGTCGTCCTTGCCGAGCTTGTTCAGCGCGGTTGCGAAGTCTTCGCTGTGCCAGAAATCCTGCGAGTGCTTGGCAAGGCGCTTGTATTTGATGACGTCGAGGGCCTTGATGATGATCACGATCCACGACACAAGCGACATGCCGATCAACAGCACCGCGACGGCCTTGGTGACGAAATCGCCCTGGTTCCAGACGTTCATCAAGCCGAATTGGGAATCCATACGAAGTTGCTCCAGAGAAAAATTAGTTCAGTTTGAATGAGAAGGGCGCCCGCAGAAGGTAGGTGGTCTGCGCATTGCCTCCCGTTTGCCTGAAAGGGGTGACCTGGGCGGTCCGGGCGGCGCTCAGCGCCGCTTCGTCGAGCCGTTCGAACCCGCTGGACTTGAAGAGTTCGACGCGCTTGGCAAAGCCTTCGCTGTCGAAATAGATCGAGACGACGGTGGTTCCGGCCTCGCCCAGCCGCTTGCTCATGCTGGGAAAGACGAGCTTGGGCTCCCTTATATAGCGCGTCTGGCCTTCCGAGATCTCGATCGTCCGCGGTGCGGGTGGTGCCGGAGGGGCTGGCGGCGGCGCCGGTGGAGCGGGTGGCGCCGGGGCTTCCGCGACAGGCGCCGGTGCGGGCGGAGGAGGTTCGGGCACGCCCACCGGAGCGGCGGGCGCGGGTGTCGGCTTGGGTTCGCGCACGGCCACCGGGCGCGGCGGGGGCTTAACGGCCTCGGGCTTGCGCTGCGGAGGCGGTGGGGGAGGGGGCGGCGGCTCGGCCGGCTTGGGCGGCTCGACGAACTGGCTCAGTATCTCGACGGGGATCACCACTTCGGCGGCGCGGCGCAGCAAGCCGCTTTGCAGCGCCCACAGCGCGGCCGCATGAAACAGGATCACGCCCCCGGCAATGAGTGCATTGCGCGAGAGGCCCAGGACGGAAGGGGGAGGGGCAAAGCGGTCAGACACGATCAACCAATTCGAATGCGGGCGCGCCGAAGCGTGCCCCGATTGCAGCAAAACCGCTACGACTACTGTTTACTTACGAAAGATCCACCAGACCGAGCCTGCAACGAAGATCAGGCTGCCGCCGAGAGCCGAGAAGAGTTCCATGCCTTGCTTTCCGAGATGGAGGTGGCAAGCTGGATCGCACTCGTTCCCGATTCGCGGTTCAGCGCGGCGACCGGATGCGAGGCGCTGCACTGCGCGACGATATCGCGCGCACAACCTTCACATTGGCCACATTGGGTGGCCACGCCAAGCTCGAACTGGACTTCGTCGAAAGTCATGCCCGCTCGCACGTGACGTGCGATTTCACGGTCGGAGACTCGGCGGCAGACGCAAACGATCATGGCGGTGAAAGCGGCAGTTGGCTGGCTGGTTTGTTCGAGGCCTGATTATAAATACGAATCTCTCGCATTTTCAATAACTATCCCGACAGAGGTCTTTCGTGTGCATTCGAGGGGTGTTGCATCTGAACAACATGCGAATCTCAATGCGAATGATTAAGAACTACGTTCGCACTACACTTCAGCCCGATTTCGGCAAGCCACTGCCGGTGTAAGCCACCGGGACCAGCCAGCCCATCCATTCAAACCAGCCGTTTGGGCTTTCTGGGAGGTTATCTTGGCCAATGTCGTCCGCCGGCGCGCTCGTGCGCCGCGCTCCGTGTCTTCTTCTGCTCCTGCCGTGAGGGCCGCAACGGCCGGAATGCCGCGGGAAGCGGCAATGCTCCCATTCGGGGCCCTGATGCTTGCGGCCTCGGTCAGCAGCTGGGCGCAGACGCCGCCGGCCACGGTGCAAGGCGGAACACTGGGCACCGTCACGGTGACGGAGCAGGCCGAGACGCAAGGCAAGGACCAGGTCCAGACCAAGAAGACCAACATCGGCAAGGGCACGCAGGAGATTCGCGACATTCCCCAGTCGATCAACGTCATCACCGAAAAACTGATCGACGACGTCAAGCTCGACACGCTTCGCGACGCCTTGCACTATTCGGCCGGCATCACCTTCGCCGCGACCGAGAACGGCACCGACCAGGACATCCGGCTGCGCGGTTTTCCCGTGGCAACCGTCGGCGACTTGCTCATCGACGGCATGCGCGATCCCTCGCAATACGACCGCGATACCTTCAACCTCGAGCGCGTCGAGGTGCTGCGCGGTTCGGCATCGATGATCTTCGGACGCGGCTCCACTGGTGGCGTGATCAACCAGGTGACCAAGAAGCCTATGCTGGCTGACCAGACCGACGTGGAAGCCACCGTCGGCTCCCGCGGCTACTACCGCACGACCGCCGACTTCAATGTGCGCACCGGCGAAACTTCGGCGCTGCGCATCAACGGCATGTGGAACAAGGCCGACAACGGCGGTGCCAAGGTCGACAAGTACGGCATTGCGCCTTCGTACAGCTGGGGTGTGGGCACGGCCAACGAATTCACCGTCGGGCTGTTCCACCTGAACGTGGACAACGTCCCGCTGTCGGCGGTTCGCTGGGTGGCGACCGGCCGCCAAGGCATTACCGGCTACAACGCGAGCGGCGTGCCGACCATCGGCAGCCTGGGAACGATCGCACCGATCAAGCCCGGCAGCTTCTATGGCACCACGGCCGACAAGCTTCTTGGCCAAGCCACCTACGGCACGGCTTCCTGGCTCCATCGCTTCGATGACGGCGGCGAACTGCGCACGCAGGTGCGCTCCGGCACCTTCGACCGCAACCAGTGGTCCACGGCCGCCGGTGCCAGCACCACGTTCGGTGCGGCCACCACGCTCGCGAACTTTGGCGACTACACGGTGCTCACGCGCAGCGGCCTCACGCCGCGCAAGGACGAGTACAAGGGCACGTACCTGCAGAGCGACTACAGCAAGGAGCTGAACTGGGGCGGCATGAAGCACCAGTTGCTGGCCGGTATCGATGCCTCCAAGGAGGAAGCGAGCCGCTACCAGAACGATGCTTTCTTCAACAACAGCTTCCGCGGCCGCGCGCTGGGTTCGCGGGCCAACACCTTCGTCGGCACGCCGAACGATGGTGCCGGCCTGAGCGGCACGTTCGTGGAGCCGGTGTACCGCGACTCGAGTTCGTATTCCGCCAAGTCGATCGGCCTCTACCTGCAGGACCTGGTCCAGGTTGCGCCCGACTGGAAGATTCTGGGCGGCGTTCGCTACGACCGGCTCAGCGGCGACTTCAACCAGTACAACTACACGAACCCCGCGTGCGTGAGGCCCACTCCGGCCCCGCGCGGCTATACGCAAACGGCAAACTGCACCGATCCACGTGAGCGCTACTCCGCTGGCAGCCCGCTGCCGACGGTCGCGACCACCCATTTGTCGCAGGGCGCCTGGAGCTACCGGGCCGGCGTGCTCTATCAGCCTTCGACCACGCAGTCGTATCACCTGTCGTACAGCACGTCGTTCAATTCGTCGGCGGACACCTATCAGTATGTGTCGCCCCAGACTGCCGGGACGCCGCCTGAGAAGAGCCGCAACATCGAACTCGGCACCAAGCTCGACTGGCTCGATGGCAAGCTGTCGACGCGCGCGGCCCTCTTCCGTACCGAGAAGACCAACGAGCGCACCACCGATTCGGACTTTGCAAGCACGTCCTACCTGCTGTCGGGCAAGCGCCATTCCCAGGGTCTCGAGCTCGACGTGGTCGGCCGCCTGACCTCGCAGTGGGAAGTCTATTTCTCGTACTCCTACATTCCGAAGGCAACGATCGACCAGGTCGGCAGCACCGCGGCGCCCGGCACCGTCGGCTCGCGCGTCGGCCTGACGCCCAAGCACAGCGGCGCTGCATGGATCAGCTACCAGGCCACGCCCAAGTTCCGCATTGCGGGCGGCGTGCGCGGCGCGTCCGAGAACCGGCCGCTGCAAGGCGCCAGCGGCGCTGCCAGCCTGGCCAACAGCACCCCGGGCTACGTGGTGGGCGACATGATGCTCGAGTACAAGTTCACCCCGGACCTCTATGCGCAGCTCAACGTCAACAACGTGACGAACAAGCTCTACGGCGATCAGCTCTATCCGGGCTTCGTGATCGCCGGTGCCAAGCGCACGGTGCTCTTCACGGTCGGGGCACGTTTCTAGAATAGTCAGCCACAACCGATCTTCCGCTCTTCATGCTCTTGCACATTCGCGAAGTGCTCTCGCCTGACGAAGTTCGCCAGGCCAGGGAAATCCTGGGCCATGCGCCCTGGGAGGACGGCCGCCTGACCGCAGGCGAGCAGTCGGCCAAGGCGAAGAACAACGAGCAGCTGAGGGAAGACTGCGAAGAAACCCGCGCGGTCCAGCAATTGCTGCTGCGCGGGCTGGAGCGGCACCAGGTTTTCTTCTCGGCCGCGCTTCCAAAGCAGATTTCGCCGCCGCTTTTCAACCGCTACGGCGGTGCGTCGAACAGCTTCGGCAATCACGTGGACAGCGCGGTCCGTTTTCTGCGCGACGGCACGGGCAGGGTGCGCACCGACATCTCGTGCACCCTGTTCCTGGCCGAGCCCGACGAATACGACGGCGGCGAACTCGTGATCGAGGACACCTTCGGCACGCAGCGCGTCAAGCTCGCAGCGGGCGACATGGTGCTCTATCCAGGCACCAGCGTTCACCGCGTGCTTCCCGTCACTCGCGGATATCGCCTGGCGAGCTATTTCTGGATCCAGAGCATGGTGCGCAGCGACGAGCAGCGCCGGCTGCTGTTCGAAATGGACAACCACCTGCGCCATCTCCGCAGCCAATATGGGGAGACCGATCCGGGCGTGATCGGACTCACCAGTACTTATCACAACCTGCTGCGCATGTGGCTCGACATCTGAGCCCCGGCGTGGCGCCCTGCAATGCCGGGAGGCCATTCATGAACAAGTCACTTCTTTATGTGGCGGCTGCAACCGCCGCCCTCTGGTCCGCGTCCGCATCCGCTCAGTTCGTCGAGCATGACGCGATCAAGTGCGCGCCGGTTCCCAAGGAAGAAATGCGTCCGCAGATGGAACTGCAGCGCAAACTGACCGGCGAAGGCTGGAAGGTGCGCCAGATAAAGAACTTCAATGGCTGCTACGAGGTCTACGGCTTCGACGAGAAAGGCCAGCGCGCCGAGGCGTTCTTCGATCCCAAGACCTTCGAGAAGGTCGGACAAGTCAAGCAGCCTTCCTGAGGCGCCGCGCGGTGCGTGCGGTTTCCGGGCGTCCGTCGACGCGGGTCTGGGCACTTTGGCTGCGCGCAACACACTGGGCGCTGGTGGCCGCCATTGCGGTGGCGTGGTTCAGCGGCGAGGCGCTGCTGCGGCAGCATGAATGGGCGGGCTACGCGGCACTCGCCCTGGTCGCGGGCCGCTGCATCGGCGGCTGGCTCGGTGGGCGCTACGCGAGGTTCCGCCAGTTCGTTCGATCGCCCTCCGAAGTGCGGTGCTATGCGGGCGAGGTGCTCGCCCGGCGAGAAAAGCGCTACCTGGGCCACAACCCGCTGGGTGGCTGGATGGTCGTTGCCTTGCTGGCCGCGGTGGCTGCCGTCGGCGTCACGGGCTGGATGTATTCGCTCGACATGTTCTGGGGATTGGCGTGGGTGGAATGGCTCCACCGCACATTGGCCTGGACGCTGGTGGCGCTGATTGCCCTGCATCTGGCCGGCGTCGTTTTCACGAGCTGGCGGCACAGGGAGAACCTGGTGGCTGCCATGCTCAGCGGGCGCAAGCGACCGCAGGCGCCGGGCGACGTCGATTGACGAATGCGCCCGGCCTCGCCGATCAGCTGAGTTCGCCCATCTGCGATTGCAGGTAGTTCTGCAGGCCGACCTTGTCGATCAGCTCGATCTGGGTTTCGAGGAAGTCTATGTGCTCTTCGGTGTCGTCCAGGATTTCTTGCAGCAGGTCGCGTGAAACGTAGTCGCGCACCGTTTCGCAATAGGCAATGCCGTCTTTGATGGTGGCTTGCGCGCCGGTTTCGGCGCCCAGGTCGCAGCCCAGCAGCTCGGGCACGTCTTCGCCGATGTTCAGCTTGCCCAGGTCCTGCAGGTTGGGCAGGCCGTCGAGCATGAAGATGCGGTCCATCAGCTTGTCGGCGTGCTTCATTTCGCCGATCGATTCCTCGTATTCCTTCTTCGCCAGCTTGTCCAGGCCCCAATGCTTGAGCATGCGGTAGTGGAGGAAGTACTGGTTGATTGCGGTGAGCTCGTTCTTGAGCTGCGCCTGCAGATGTTCGATGACCTTGGGGTCGCCCTTCATGGTTTTTCCTTATTCTGAAAGCACCGATTGTGAGAGGGGCGGGCGGGCACTTGCAAGCAATCCCATGCTGCGTCGGTCTGCATGCGTTTGATGGTGATACACGTTCGTATTCGTTGGTGGCGGCTCCATCGCAAACATAGCAAGCCGCAATAGTTTTGATAGCTCATAACTATTAAAAATGAAATATTGGTAGTTATACTGATGGCTCGTTCTTTTCATCAGCCACCACCAAGGAAACAGTAAATGTCCCTGATCAACACCGAAATCATTCCCTTCAAGGCCACCGCGTATCACAACGGCAAGTTCGTGCCCGTCAGCAACGAAAACTTCAAGGGCAAATGGTCGGTCGTGGTGTTCTACCCGGCTGACTTCACGTTCGTGTGCCCCACCGAACTCGGCGACCTCGCCGACCACTACGCAGAATTCCAGAAGCTCGGCGTCGAGGTGTATGGCGTGTCGACCGACACCCACTTCACCCACAAGGCATGGCACGACACCTCGGACACCATCGGCAAGGTCAAGTACCCGCTGATCGGCGACCCGAGCCAGCAACTGGCCCGCGCCTTCCAGGTGCTGATCGAAGAAGGCGAAGACGCCGGCCTCGCATACCGCGGCACCTTCGTGATCGACCCCGAAGGCAAGATCAAGACCATCGAAGTGCACGACAACGGCATCGGCCGCGACGCCGCCGAACTGCTGCGCCGCGTGAAGGCTGCCCAGTACGTGGCCGCCCACCCCGGTGAAGTCTGCCCCGCCAAGTGGACCGAAGGCGCCGAAACGCTGAAGCCCTCGTTCGACCTCGTCGGCAAGATCTAAGCGTTCCGCGCGAAAGCCCGGGCGCTCACGAGGCCCCGGGCTTTTTTGTTCCCCGTTGATAGTTTTCAGATATCGAAAGTGATTCCGCCATGCTCGACGCCAGCACCAAAGCCCAATTGAAGAGTTATCTCGAACGCGCCACGCAGCCGATCGAGATCGTCGCCTCGCTCGACGACAGCAAGGCCTCGGGCGAAATGCTGTCGCTGCTGAAGGACGTCGCAGAAGCGTCGCCGCTGGTCAAGCTGACCGAAAGCCGCGGCGACAACCATCGCAAGCCTTCTTTCTCGGTCAATCGCCCGAGCGAGAACCACGGCCCGCGCTTTGCCGGCCTGCCGATGGGCCATGAATTCACGTCGCTGATCCTTGCGTTGCTGCAGATCGGCGGCTACCCACCCAAGGTCGAGCAAGCCGTGCTCGACCAGATCCGCGCACTCGACGGCGACTTCGAGTTCGAGATATACGTTTCGCTCACCTGCCACAACTGTCCCGACGTGGTCCAGGCGCTGAACCTGATGGCGGTGCAGAACCCGCGGATCCGCACGACGATGATCGAGGGCGGCACCTTCCAGGACGAGGTCAAGGAACGCCAAGTGATGGCCGTGCCGACCGTGTTCCTGAACGGCACCGAGTTCGGCCAGGGCCGCATGAGCCTGGAAGAAATCCTTGCGAAGATCGACACCAGCGGCGTCGAGCGCGAGGCAAAGAAGATCGCCGCCAAGGACCCGTTCGACGTGTTGATCGTCGGCGGCGGCCCGGCTGGTGCCGCGGCTGCCGTGTATGCGGCCCGCAAGGGCATTCGCACCGGCGTGGCATCCGAGCGCTTCGGCGGCCAGGTGCTCGACACGCTGGGCATCGAGAACTTCATCTCGATCAAGGAAACCGAAGGACCGAAGTTCGCCCATGCGCTCGAAGAGCATGTGCGCGACTACGAGGTCGACATCATGAACCTGCAGCGTGCCAAGGCGCTGGTTCCGGGCAAGGACCTGATCGAAGTGCAGCTCGAAAGCGGCGCCTCCTTGAAGAGCAAGTCGATCATCATCTCGACCGGCGCACGCTGGCGCAACATCAACGTGCCCGGCGAGCACGAGTTCAAGAACAAGGGCGTGGCCTACTGCCCGCACTGCGACGGTCCGCTGTTCAAGGGCAAGCGCGTGGCCGTGATCGGCGGCGGCAACTCGGGTGTCGAAGCGGCCATCGACCTGGCCGGCATCGTGGGCCACGTCACGCTGATCGAGTTCGACACCGCGCTGCGCGC
Organism: Variovorax palleresanus; assembly: GCF_051144945.1. Taxonomy (NCBI): domain Bacteria; kingdom Pseudomonadati; phylum Pseudomonadota; class Betaproteobacteria; order Burkholderiales; family Comamonadaceae; genus Variovorax; species Variovorax palleresanus. Next base: position 4,507,664 of record NZ_JBJNVP010000002.1, read on the forward strand.
CGACGCCGTGCTGCAGCGCAAGCTCAAGAGCCTGAAAAACGTCGACGTGTTCACCAACGCGCAGACCACCGAGATCACCGGCGACCAGAAGGTCAACGGCCTGGTCTACAAGGACCGCGCAACGGGTGAGCTGAAGAAGGTCGAGCTCGAAGGCGTGTTCATCCAGATCGGCCTGGTGCCCAACACCGACTGGCTCAAGGGCGTGGTCGAACTGACGAAGCACGGCGAGATCGTGGTCGATGCCAGGGGGCAGACCTCGGTGCCCGGCGTGTTCGCGGCGGGCGACGTGACCACCGTGCCGTTCAAGCAGATCATCATCGCGGCCGGCGACGGCGCGAAGGCGGCGCTGGGCGCCTTCGATCACCTGATTCGCACCTCGGCACCGGCCGAGCAGGTTGCCGCCTGAAACGCGGCAGCGGCGGGCTGACCGGGCGGCAGGTTCAGTAAACCAGCCGCTCCGGCTTCAGCTCCTGCAGGATGGTGGTGGCAATTTCCTCGATCGACTTGGTCGTGGTGGAAAGCCACCGGATGCCTGCCCGTCGCATCATGGCCTCGGCCTCGGCCACCTCGTGACGGCAGTTTTCGAGGCTGGCGTAGCGCGAATCGGGCCGCCGCTCGTTGCGGATCTGGCTCAGCCGCTCGGGCTGGATCGTGAGCCCGAAGATCTTCTTGCGATAGGGCATCAAGGCCGGCGGCAGCTGGCGGCGCTCGAAATCTTCCGGAATCAGCGGGTAGTTGGCCGCTTTGAGGCCGTGCTGCATCGCCAGATAGAGAGACGTGGGCGTCTTGCCGCTGCGGCTCACACCCACCAGGATCACGTCCGCGCCCTCGAGGTCGCGGTTGCTCTGGCCGTCGTCGTGCGCCAGGCTGAAGTCGATGGCTGCAATGCGGGCGTCGTATTCCTTGCTCTTGCTGGCGTCGCTGAAGCGGCCGATGCGGTGGTTCGACTTGACCGCCAACTCGATCTCCAGCGGCCGCACGAAGGTGCCGAACATGTCGAGCAGCATGCCTTTGCAGCCGGTTTCGATGACTTCGAGCACCTCCATGTTCGCCAGGGTCGTGAAGACGATGGGGCGCACGCCTTCCAGTTCGGCCGTGTGGTTGATCTGCCGCACCGCCTGATGTGCCTTGTCGACCGTATCGGTGAAAGGCAGCCGGACGTGGCGCGGTTTCATCTCGAACTGGGCCAGCACGGCGTTACCGAAAGTTTCGGCGGTGATGCCGGTACCGTCGGAGATGAAGAAAACAGTGCGTGTGTGCATGGTGTTGCTCTTGCGGCCTTGTCCTGCGGCGCATGCAATCTTGCCGCGCCTACAATCCGGGCCATTATCGGGAATCCGCTTTCCCTTGCCCCAATTCTTTCCATGCACACCGCGCCCGCACCCAAAGCAACGAGAACGATCGTGCCGCGCCGCCTGCATGCAGCACCGGTTTCAACTTCTGGAGCTTTCCCATGTCTGCACTTTTCGACGCGACCGCCCTGGTCGTACCGTTTGAAAACCTGAGGATGACCGACGTCGAGTCGGTCGGCGGCAAGAACGCCAGCCTCGGCGAAATGATTTCCCAGCTGCCGCAGGGCGTGCGGGTGCCCACGGGTTTCGCGACCACGGCGCATGCGTTCCGCCAGTTCCTGGCCCACGACGGGCTGGCCGACAAGATCAGCAAGCGGCTTGCCGCGCTGGACACGGAAGACGTGCGGGCGCTGGCCGCGGCCGGCGCCGAAATCCGCGCCATGGTCGAGGCCCAGCCTTTTCCGGCCGACTTGCAGAAAGCCATTGCCGAGGCTTTTGCGAAGCTGAGCGCCGGCAACCCGGCCGCCTCGTTCGCCGTGCGTTCCTCGGCCACGGCTGAAGACCTGCCGGACGCTTCTTTTGCCGGCCAGCAGGAAACCTTCCTCAACGTGGTCGGTATCGACGACGTGCTGCACAAGATGAAGGAGGTCTTCGCCTCCCTCTACAACGACCGCGCCATCAGCTACCGCGTGCACAAGGGCTTTGCGCACGACGTGGTCGCGCTCTCGGCCGGCGTGCAGCGCATGGTCCGTTCCGACCTCGGCGCGGCCGGCGTGATGTTCACCATCGACACCGAATCGGGCTTTGAAGACGTGGTGTTCATCACCTCCAGCTACGGGCTGGGCGAGACGGTGGTGCAGGGCGCCGTGAACCCCGACGAGTTCTACGTGCACAAGCCCACGCTGCGCGCCGGCAAGCGGGCGGTGATCCGCCGCAACCTCGGCTCCAAGCTGATCCAGATGGAATTCGCGACGCCCGAAGAGAAAAAGGCGACCGGCAAATTGGTGAAGACCACCGACGTCAAGGCCGAGCAGCGCAACCGCTATTCGCTCAGCGACGCCGATGTCGAACTGCTTGCCAAATACGCGCTGGTCATCGAAGAGCACTATGGCCGCCCGATGGACATCGAGTGGGGCAAAGACGGCACCGACGGCCAGCTCTACATCCTGCAGGCGCGGCCCGAAACCGTGAAGAGCCAGCAGCAGGGCAAGGCCGAGCAACGCTACAAGCTGCTGGGCAAGGGGACAGTGCTCGCCGAAGGCCGTGCCATCGGCCAGAAGATCGGCACCGGCCCGGTTCGGCTCGTGCACAACATCAGCGAGATGGACAAGGTGCAGGCCGGCGACGTGCTCGTCACCGACATGACCGACCCCAACTGGGAGCCGGTGATGAAGCGCGCCGCCGCCATCGTCACCAACCGCGGCGGGCGAACCTGCCATGCGGCCATCATTGCGCGCGAACTCGGCATCCCCGCCGTGGTGGGCTGCGGCGACGCCACCGACCTGCTGAAGGAAGGCACCCTGGTGACCGTGAGCTGCGCCGAGGGCGACACCGGCTTCATCTACGACGGCCTGCTCGAGACCGAGGTGACCGAGGTGCAGCGCGGCGTGATGCCCGAGATCGACATCCAGTTGATGATGAACGTGGGCAACCCGCAGCTGGCCTTCGACTTCGCGCAGCTGCCGAACCACGGCGTCGGCCTGGCGCGGCTCGAGTTCATCATCAACAACAACATCGGCGTGCACCCGAAGGCGATCCTCGACTATCCGAACGTCGACAACGACCTGAAGAAAGCCGTCGAGTCGGTGGCCCGCGGCCACGCTTCGCCGCGCGCCTTCTATGTCGACAAGGTGGCCGAAGGCATCGCGACCATTGCGGCGGCCTTCTGGCCCAAGAAGGTCATCGTGCGCCTGTCCGACTTCAAGTCGAACGAATACCGCAAGCTGATCGGCGGCAGCCGCTATGAGCCGGAAGAAGAAAACCCGATGCTCGGCTTCCGCGGCGCCGCCCGCTACCTGAGCAAGGATTTCGGCGAGGCCTTTGCCATGGAATGCGAGGCGCTGAAGCGTGTGCGCAACGACATGGGCCTCGTCAACGTGCAGATCATGGTGCCTTTCGTGCGCACGCTGGGCCAGGCCGAACGCGTGACCACGCTGCTTGGCGAGCACGGCCTGAAGCGCGGCGAGAACGAACTCAAGCTGATCATGATGTGCGAGGTGCCGAGCAATGCCATCCTGCCCGAGGAGTTCCTGAAGTTCTTCGACGGTTTCTCGATCGGCTCGAACGACCTGACCCAGCTCACGCTCGGCCTGGACCGCGACTCGGGGCTCGAGCTTCTGGCCGCCGACTTCGACGAGCGCGACCCGGCCATCAAGGCCCTGCTGAGCCGCGTCATCAAGGCCTGCAAGGCTGAAGGCAAGTACGTGGGCATCTGCGGCCAGGGCCCCAGCGACCATCCGGACTTCGCGCTCTGGCTGGCGGAACAGGGAATCGAGTCGATTTCCCTCAATCCGGACAGCGTGATCGACACCTGGCAGCAACTCGCCAAGCGTTGACGGAACAGGGGCCATCGCGCCCCTGTCGCGCGGCAGCCACTACGGACGCCCCCACCGGGAATTCCCGCGCCGGTGCTTGCAAGAATTGAATCAGAATGTGTTACTAATGTCAGGCCCGTGAATTCATGGGCTTGGCCGGTCGCTTGCGGACTGCGCATGGCGAAGCCGCTCGTCGCCGCACCCGCCGGCATTTTGCGGAAGAAACCATCATGATTCTTGTCAAGACAGAAGCCGGACAGCAGGTTCTCAAAGATCGCTCGGTACCCCTTTCGCCGCGCCAGCGTACCGCCTTCATCCTGTTCGACGGTAAGCGCTCGGTCGACGAGGTGCTTGCCGGAACAGGCATTGCGCGGGAAGAAATCGATCAGCTCGTCACGCTGGGGCTGCTCGGTCCGGCGGCGGGCAGCAGCAGCAAGGCAGCCGTTCCGGCCAAGGCGCCTGAAGCGCCGGCCGCAAGCCCGGCGCCCGTCGTCGCGCCAACGCCGAAACCAAAGCCAGCCGAAGCCGCCGCGCCGTCTTCCGGGCGCAGCAGGCAGCAGCGCTACAAGGACGCCTATCCGATCGCCACCCAATTGACGGGTGCTCTCGGGCTGAAGGGGTTCCGGCTCAACCTGCAAGTCGAGGGCACCACCAGCTACGAAGATCTGGCGGCGCTGGCGCCCAAGATACGTGCCGCCGTGGGTCCCGAGAAGGCCGCCGCGCTCGACAAGGCCTTGAACGACTGAAGCTGGACAGGCGCTGCGCCAGCAGTGCTACAATAGCCGGCTTTGCCTTGCCACACTGCGCCCGACGCTGCAGGTGGCTTTTCCTCTTCTACGGAAGAATCCACAAGGAGTGCCATGCGTCACTACGAAATCATTTTGCTGATCCACCCGGATCAGAGCGAACAAGTTCCGGCCATGCTGGAGCGTTACAAGGGCCTCATCACGGCCGGCGGTGGCAAGATCCACCGCGTTGAAGACTGGGGCCGCCGCCAGCTGGCTTACCAGATCAACAAGCTCAACAAGGCGCACTACCTGTGCGTCAACATTGAAGCCGAGCAAACCGTGATGGGCGAACTCGAACACGCGTTCAAGTTCAACGATGCCGTGCTGCGCCACCTGACCGTTCAGAAGAAGAAGGCCGAAACCGGTCCTTCGTCGATGATGAAGACGGTCGAGCGCGAAGAAGCCCGCAAGGCCCAGCAGGCCGAATACGCCGCCAACAACAGCTGATGGCGTGACCGCTGCCGCTGCTGCGGCAACCGGGGTCAACCAGCTTCTGCTGACTGCCTCTGTTGCCGAACTCGGAGCCTTGCGATACACGCCGGCCGGCCTTCCCGCCATCGACCTGAAGCTTGAACATGAGTCGACGCTTCAGGAGGCAGGAAAAGCCAGGCAGGTGAAAACGGCCCTCAAGGCTGTTGCCTTCGGCGCCATCGCCGAACGGCTCGCAACGCAGTCGATGGGAAGCCTCTGGCGTTTTCAGGGTTTTCTCGCGACACCGGGCAACGGCAAGCATCCGGTCCTGCACATCCAGGATTTTCAGCAAGATTAATTTTCGACAAGAGGTCCCCAAATGGCCACGTTCAAGAAATTCAACAAAGACAAGCGCCCGAAGCGCAACACCCAGTCGCTGCTCTTCAAGCGCAAGCGCTTCTGCCGTTTTACCGTCGCTGGCGTCGAGGAAATCGACTACAAGGATGTCGACACGCTGCGTGACTTCATCAGCGAAAACGGCAAGATCATCCCCGCACGCCTGACCGGCACGCGCGCGATCTACCAGCGCCAGCTCAACACCGCGATCAAGCGCGCGCGCTTCCTCGCGATGGTGCCGTACAGCGACCAGCACCGCGTCTAAGGAGCCGTACCATGCAAATCATTCTTCTGGACAAGGTTCTGAACGTCGGTGCCCTGGGCGATATCGTCAAGGTCAAGGACGGCTACGCCCGCAACTTCCTGATCCCCACCGGCCGGGCCCGCCGCGCCACCGCTGCCAACAAGGCCGAATTCGAAGCCAAGCGCGTCGAACTCGAAAAGGCTGCGGCCGCCAAGCTGGCTGAAATGCAAGCCCAGGGCGAGAAGCTCGGCGGCACGACCATCAAGCTGACCCAAAAGGCCGGCGTCGATGGCCGCCTGTTCGGCTCGGTCACCAACGGCGACATCGCCGAAGAGCTCGGCAAGCAAGGCTACAAGGTTGCCAAGTCGCAAGTGCGCCTGCCCAACGGCCCGATCAAGGTCGTCGGCGACAGCACCGTGAGCGTTGCGCTGCACACCGACGTGGTGGTCGACATCACCGTCACGGTCTACGGCGAAACCGCCTGATCGTCCACAGCGCCTTGCGCGCTGTCGCAAAAGCCGCCCTCGGGCGGCTTTTGTCTTTTTGCACACCGGTTTTCCAGCTCGGTGCACTGAAAGATCACCGTTTATTCACAACCTTGTCCACACACGCCAGCGCGTGTGCGGCTTAGCATGCAGGGTTGCAAGGGAAGTCCATGTCCGCCGTTTTCTCCTATGCCGACAATGACCCGTCGGCCGATCGCCAAGTCGCCAAGCTCCGTATTCCGCCTCACTCGATCGAGGCCGAGTCGAGTGTGCTCGGCGGGCTGCTGCTCGACAACGGCGCGTGGGACCGCATGGGCGACCTGCTGGTCGACGGCGACTTCTACCGCCACGAGCACAAGCTGATCTACGCCGCCATCGGCGGGCTAATCAATGCCAGCAAGCCGGCCGACGTCATCACCGTCTACGAGCAGTTGCAGGGCCTCGGCAAGGCCGAGGAAATCGGCGGGCTGGTGTATTTGAATTCGCTCGCGCAATACGTGCCGAGCGCGAGCAACATCCGCCGCTATGCGGAGATCGTGCGCGAGCGCTCCATCCTGCGCAAGCTCGTCTCCGCGAGCGACGAGATCGCGACCAACGCCTTCAACACGCAAGGCAAGTCGGTCGACAAGATCCTGGACGAGGCCGAGCAGAAGATCTTCAACATCGGCGAAGAAGGCACGCGGATGAAGCAGGGCTTCCAGAGCATGGATGCCCTGGTGGTCGAACTGCTCGACCGCGTGACCGAGATGGCGGAGAACCCGAACGACATCACCGGCGTGCGCACCGGCTTCTACGAGTTCGACAAGATGACCTCGGGCCTGCAGCCGGGCGACATGATCGTGCTGGCCGCGCGGCCTTCCATGGGCAAGACCTCGCTGGCCATCAACATCGCCGAGCACGTGGCCCTGAACGAAGGGCTGCCGGTGGCGGTCTTCTCGATGGAAATGGGTGCTTCGCAGCTGGCGGTGCGTATCGTCGGCTCGATCGGGCGCATCGATCAGGGGCACCTGCGGACCGGCAAGCTCAGCGACGAAGAGTGGCCGCGCCTCACGGAAGCCATCGAAAAGCTGCGTAACGTGTCGCTGCACATCGACGAGACCCCGGGCCTCACCACCAGCGAGCTGCGTGCCAACGCGCGCCGCCTGGCCCGCCAGTACGGGCGGCTCGGCCTGATCGTGGTCGACTACCTGCAGCTCATGAGCGTGTCGACCAGCATGAACGACGAAAACCGCGCCACGGCGGTGGGCGAAATTTCGCGCGGCCTGAAGATGCTCGCCAAGGAGCTCAAGTGCCCCGTGATCGCGCTGTCGCAGTTGAGCCGTGGCGTCGAAAGCCGTACCGACAAGCGCCCCATGATGAGCGACCTGCGCGAATCCGGCGCCATCGAGCAGGACGCGGACATCATCATGTTCATCTACCGCGACGACTACTACGACAAGAACAGCAAGGAGCCGGGCGTGGCCGAGGTGATCATCAGCAAGCACCGGAACGGGCCGACGGGCACCGTCAAGCTGACCTTCCTCAAGCCGCTCACCAAGTTCGAGAATATGGCCAGCTACGGCAGCAGCGACGACTACTGACGTTGCGGATTCATTGGGGCCGTTGCTGTTTCTGCAGTTTTGCATTCGGCCGCAGCCCGCGCCTTCAGCTGGCGCATCATGTCGGCCAGCGTCTTGCCCGCTTCGTCGCGAAAACGCTCCGGCAGCACCTCGACCGCGTCCATGCGGTCGATGCGAAAGCCGCGAAAGTCGTCGCGCAGTTCGCACCAGGTCGAAAGCGTCCAGACCTTGCCCCAGTAGAAGCAGCCGAGCGGACGCACGGTGCGTTCGCTCGCATCGCCCGACACGTCGCGGTAGTTCAGGCGCAGCTTGTGGCGCGCCTCCACTGCCTCGCGCAAGGTCTGCAGCCGGTTGCGCATGGCGTCGTCCAGGCCCAGTGCGGGCGCGTAGAGCGCCAACGCTTCCGCCGAGACGCGCGCGGCCGGCGGCAGCACCGAGAGGATCTTGCCCAGCCCGGTTTCAATGTTGCGCGCCAGCGCCGGATCGACCCAGCTCTGCGCGAGCCGCGCCGCAGCCACCAGCGCTGAAGCCTCCTCCTGGGTGAACATCAGCGGCGGCAGTTCGAAGCCCGCGCCGAGCCGATAGCCCACGCCGGCTTCGCCTTCGATCGGCACGCCCTGGTGCTGCAGGTCGGCCACGTCGCGGTACACCGTGCGCTCCGACACCTCCAGCCGCTGCGCGAGGAAGGCGGCCGTGGTGAGCCGGCGCCCACGGATGAGCTGCACGAGCTGGAAGAGGCGGTCGGCGCGGCGCATCAGCGCGCTCCTTGCAATTTTGGGGCGGCCTCGCCGGGCCGGCCCTGGGGTGTACTCATGAAACTCCGATGTGGATCGCCACCTTGTCCGGCCCTTCGTAGGCTTCGAAATCGCTGCAGTAGCGGCGCGTGATTTCCGGGTGCGCCTCGAAATACTGCCAGATGCGCTCCCAGGTGGCGATCACCATCTGCGGCATTTCACCCTGGCCCGAAAAGACGAGGTAGTTGCCGGGCTCGATGGCCACGCTGCCCGTTGCATCCGAGACGGCCACGCCTACCGTCACGTCGAAGGCGCCATGAGCGTCGGATTCATAGCTGGAATAGACGCCGAAGATCCGGGCGTCGCTTGTGCGTCCGGGCGTCGAACGGTAGGTCTCTTCGCCGAAGAAGCGGTTCCACAGTGCACCGATGCGGGCGGTCGCAGGATCGTTCTCCTCGCGGTTGGTCGTTCGAGCCGCGAGGCCCGCGACGTGGAAAGCGCCATGATGCTGGCGGACGGGTTCCATCGGGTGTGTCTTCTGCATGGGTGATGTCGGGATTGTGGTGCTCAAAGCGCGAGCGCCTTCAGGTCGGCTTTCATGGTTCGGGCGATCAGCATCATGTCGGCATCGCTGATGTCGAACATGCCGAAGCGGAACTTGTAGCCCCACTGACGCGGGTTCTCGACGAAGGCAAGGCGCTCGATCAACGGAGCGATGGGCGCCTCATGCGAAGCAGCATAAGCCACGTCGCGGCGCCAGGGGACGAAGCCGCCGCCCATGTCGAATTCGTAGGGTTCGCCAGGTCGCACGATGCCGATCGACACGAAGCTCTGCAGCTTGTCCGTGCCGCCGAACACCGTGGCCGGCGCGTAGTAGGCCACGCGATCGCCGGCTGAAACCCGCTTGAGCGGCCCCAGCTTGCCGTGGCCGACCTGTATGAAGCCGACCGGCTCGTGGTCGCGCCCGCGCCGGGCGTGCTCGGCGCTGGCAACGGCGATCCAGTTGCGCTGTGCCATTGCGGGTCAGTCCAGGGCGTGAAGGCCGACTTCGTTGCCTTCGGTGTCGCGCAGATGGGCGATGAAACCCATGCCTTCGGGCAGCGCGGACTTCGGCGCGACGATCTGACCGCCTGCCGCCTCGACGCGGGCAAGCACCGCATCGATGCTCGGCATGCAGTCCAGATAGATGCGGATACCGCTGCCCGCGCGTGCGCTGGCATTCACGCCGGCCTGCAGGGCGCCGCCCGTGGCGGGATTGTCGTAGGGAAAAACGGCCAGCGTTTCGCCCCCGAAGTCCTGGCGGCGCAGCTTGCGGCCGAGCACGGTTTCGTAGAAGGCCTGGGCACGGTCGATGTCGGCGACGGGGATCTCGAACCAGCTGATGGCGTTTTGCATGAAGGACTCTCTTTCGTTGCGTTGGAAGGAGCCTCGATGGTGCGGACCGCCTCCTGACAACGTCTTGTCAGGAGCCTGTCACGGCGGCCAAAGAAAAAGCCCGCGATGCTCCGGGGAGCATCGCGGGCCTGATCGGATCCGACGAAGCCTAGAGCACGTCGCTCGCGAAGTCCGCCAGCCGCGAGCGTTCGCCGCGCGCCAGCGTGATGTGTCCGCCGTGCGGCCAGCCCTTGAACTTGTCGACCGCGAAGGTGAGGCCCGAGGAGCCTTCGGTCAGGTAGGGCGTGTCGATCTGCGCGAGGTTGCCCATGCAGATGATCTTGGTCCCCGGGCCGGCCCGGGTGATCAGCGTCTTCATCTGCTTGGGCGTCAGGTTCTGGGCCTCGTCGATGATCACGTACTTGTTCAGGAAGGTGCGGCCGCGCATGAAGTTCATGCTCTTGACCTTGATGCGGCTGCGGATCAGCTCGTTGGTGGCCGCGCGGCCCCATTCGCCGGCGCCGCCGCCGTCGCCCTTGGCCAGGAACTCGAGGTTGTCGTCGAGAGCGCCCATCCAGGGGCCCATCTTTTCTTCCTCGGTGCCTGGCAGGAAACCGATGTCCTCGCCCACGCTCACCGTGGCACGGGTCATGATGATCTCGGTGTAGCGGCGGTCGTCGAGCACCTGCGTCAGGCCCGAGGCCAGCGCCATCAGCGTCTTGCCGGTGCCGGCGGTGCCCGTCAGCGTGACGAAGTCGACTTCGGGGTCCATGAGCAGGTTCATCGCGAAGTTCTGCTCGCGGTTGCGCGTGTTCACGCCCCACACCGCGTTCTTGCCCGAGCTGTAGTCCTTCAGGGTCTTGAAGACCGCGGTCTTGTCGCGGATCTCGGTGACGCGCGCGTACATGCTCGGCTCGCCCGGGGCCTCGAAATAGACGAACTGGTTGATGTACAGGTTGGGCACCAGCGGCCCGCTGACGCGATAGAAGGTGTTGCTGCCGCTTTGCCAGCTCTCGACCGTCTTGCTCTGGCGCGTCCAGAAATCGGGCGGCAGCGCGAGCGACCCTGCGTAGAGCAGGTCGCCGTCTTCCAGCGTCTTGTCGTTCTGGTAGTCGTCTGCGGCCAGGCCGAGGGCACGCGCCTTGACGCGCATGTTGATGTCTTTCGACACCAGCACCACTTCCTGCTTCGGACGGCCGGGCTGGTCCTTGGCATACAGGTCGCGCAGGGCCTGCACCACGCCCAGGATCTGGTTGTCGGCCTTGCCCTGGGGCAGGCTGATCGGCAGCGAGTAGTCGAGCGGCGCGGTCTGGAAGAACAGCTTGCCGCCGGCACCGCGATGGCCCGTGGTGTCGAGCTTCAGGCCCTTGGCGATGTCGGCGTCCTGCGCCGCGGCCAGGGCGTCGAGCGTGCGGCTGGTCTGGCGGCCGTTGCGCGCGACTTCGGTGGTGCCCTTCTTGTGGCCGTCTAGTTCCTCCAGCACGATCATCGGCAGGAAGATGTCGTGTTCCTCGAAGCGGAACAGGCACATCGGGTCGTGCAACAGCACGTTGGTGTCGAGCACGAACAGCTTGGCCGGGCCGTTCGATTTGGCGCGCTTGGCACGGGCCGGTGCCTGCGGCGCCGCTGCTTGCGACGGGGCCGGCACATAGACGGGGACTGCGGGCGGCGCCTCGGGTTCGCCGCGGGCGGCCGGCCTGTGTTCCTGGCTGCGGTCCTGGCTGCGTTCGGAGTTACGGGAGGGGGAGGGCGCGGTTTTCGACCTGCCGCGGGTCGAAGGCGCGGCCTCGGTGCCGCCGCCGACTGCCTCGGCGGTATTGCGGTCGAACAGTTCCAACGGCTGGGAGCCGCTCGACGAGGTCGAATCGGCACGCGAATCGCCCGAGCGGCGCGAGCCCCTGTGGGAGGAGCGGGCGGGTGCATCGTGCGCATCCGGCGAGAGCAATGCGGCGCGTTTCGTGGGGGCAGGAGGCAATGGCATGTGTCAGGTCGCTCGCAGGAAGTGGAAACCAGAAAACGAAAAAGCCGCCTGTAGACCAAGGCGGCTTTGTTCGGGGGATGCGGTCGTGGAGCTCAACGGCATGAGGCCATTATGCACACCCGCGGTGACGCGTCTCACGCTCTTTGCAAAGTCCGTTGGGCATTTCCCACGGGTTGAAGCAAAAGCGCACAGTCCGCGCTGGTTGTAACGGTCAGGCAGCCTTCTTGAGCGCCTTGACGGCCTTGAGCACGTCGTCGACATGGCCGGGGACCTTGAGGCCGCGCCATTCGGCCTTCAGGATGCCGTCGGCGCCGATGAGGAAGGTGCTGCGCTCGATGCCCTTGACCTTCTTGCCGTACATGATCTTGTTCTTGACCACGCCGAACATATGGCACATCTTTTCTTCGGTATCGGCGATGAGTTCGAACGGGAGTTCGAGCTTGGCCTTGAATTCGTCGTGCGACTTCATGTTGTCGCGGGACACGCCGAACACGGTGGCGCCGGCTTTTTCGAAGTCTTTGTAACGATCGCGAAACTGCATGGCTTCGGTCGTGCAACCCGGAGTGTTATCTTTCGGGTAAAAATACATGACCAGCACGTGGCCGAGATGCGAGGTATTCGAGACTTTCAGGCCACCCGTGGCGTTGGCGTCGAATTCAGGAATGGGTTTGTTGACAACGATCGCCATGAAACTTGTTTTCTCCGTTGGTTTCCATTGGATCGAGCGCTTTGAGGCACACTCGACGAAATGGAGGATTGGTCGTTGCTAACTGAGGGCAGCTGGCCTGTTCGCAACCCGGTATTTTACCCCGAAAACCTCCCCCTCAGCCATCGTGGGGCGGTTCGACCAGCAGGGCGGCAATCACATGGCGGCCTTCGCCGGCCAGGATGTTGTAGGTGCGGCAGGCAGCCGGGGTGTCCATGGTCTCCACGCCGGTGCGCTTGGCCATGAGGGGCTGCAGCCAGGCCGGCTGCGGAAACCGGATGCGGGATCCGCTCCCGAAGATGACCAATTCGGCGCCAAGGGATGCGAGCTGGGCGAAATGCTCGGGCCCCAATTGGTCGAAACGGGTGCAATTCCACTCGAAACGCTCGCCGCGCGAGCCGACCACCACGCTGCCCTCGACCTTTTCGTTGTTGATCGCGACCCACCCGGGGCCGTGGGCGGTGAGGGACTGGGCGTCGGATTTGTCGGGCTGGAGCTTCATCGGGGCACTGGGAACTGTGGTCAAATTATAGGTTTTCCCCAGTGACACGAGGCCTTCCAGGGCCTTTCGACATCGAGTAACCCGCGCCCGGGAGGGCCCTTTGAAGCAGTTCAAGAAATCGGCCAAGCTGGCTAACGTGCTCTACGACATTCGCGGCCCCATCATGGAGGCAGCCCAGCGGATGGAGGAAGAGGGCCAGAAGATCATCAAGCTCAACATCGGCAACCTCGCCGTGTTCGGTTTCGATGCGCCCGAAGAGGTGCAGCAGGACATGATTCGCAACCTGCCGGGCTCGGCGGGTTATTCGGACAGCAAGGGCATCTTCGCGGCGCGCAAGGCCGTGATGCATGAAACGCAGAAGCAAGGCATTGCCGGCGTCGCGCTCGACGACATCTACCTGGGCAACGGCGCCAGCGAACTGATCGCCATGGCCACCAACGCGCTCCTGAACGACGGCGACGAAATGCTGCTTCCCGCGCCCGACTACCCGCTGTGGACCGCGGTGACCAGCCTGTCGGGCGGCAAGCCGGTGCACTACCTCTGCGACGAGGACAACGGCTGGATGCCCCACCTGGACGACATCCGCGCCAAGATCACGCCGCGCACCAAGGGCATCGTGGTCATCAACCCCAACAACCCGACCGGGGCGCTCTATTCCGACGAGTTGCTCAAGAGCATCGTGGCCATCGCACGGGAGCACCAGCTGGTGATCTTTGCGGATGAGGTCTACGACAAGGTGCTGTACGACCACGCGAAGCACACCGCCATCGCGAGCCTTTCGACCGATGTGCTCACGCTCACCTTCAATTCGCTTTCCAAGAGCTACCGTTCGTGCGGCTATCGCGCGGGCTGGCTCGTGGTGTCGGGTGACAAGAAGCGCGCGGAAGACTACATCGAGGGCCTGAACATGCTCTCGAACATGCGCCTGTGCGCCAACGTGCCGGGGCAGTGGGCCATCCAGACCGCCCTTGGCGGCTACCAGAGCATCAACGACCTGGTGGGCGACGGCGGCCGCCTGCGGCGCCAGCGCGACCTCGCCTACGAGTTGATCACGGCCATTCCGGGCGTGAGCTGCGTCAAGCCGAGTGCCGCGCTCTACATGTTCCCCAAGCTCGATCCGAAGGTCTATCCGATCGCGGACGACCGGCAGTTCTTTCTCGATCTGCTGAAAGAAACCAAGGTGATGCTGGTGCAGGGCACCGGCTTCAACTGGGCCACGCCCGACCATTTCCGCATCGTGTTCCTGCCGCACGAGGAAGACCTGCGCGAGGCGATCCACCGCATTGCCAAGTTCCTGGAGATGTACCGCTTGCGCAGCCAGGCAGAGCCATGAAATCCGCATGTGCCGCGGCTTTGCCGGCGGCGCCTGGAACCTGCCGCGCCGCGTGAGCCGCGTCGTGAGCGTGCCGCCTGCCACCCCATCCAAACCATGAACGCGAATCTCCCAATGAAACCCATCCAAGTAGGCCTGCTCGGCGCAGGCACGGTCGGCAGCGGCACCTTCAAGGTGCTGCTGCGCAATCAGGAAGAAATCAAGCGCCGTGCCGGCCGCGGCATCGAGATCACGATGGTGGCCGACCTCGACACGGCGCGCGCACGCGAAGTGGCAGGTGAGGGCGTGAAGGTGGTCAGCGATGCGCGCGCCATCATTGCCAACCCGGACATCGACATCGTCATCGAACTCATCGGCGGCTACGGCATTGCGCGGCAGCTGGTGCTCGAGGCAATTGCGGCCGGCAAGCACGTGGTCACGGCCAACAAGGCGCTGCTTGCCGTGCATGGCACCGAAATCTTCGCCGCCGCCCATGCCAAGGGCGTGATGGTGGCCTTCGAAGCCGCGGTGGCCGGCGGCATCCCGATCATCAAGGCGCTGCGCGAGGGCCTCACGGCCAACAGCATCCAGTGGCTGGCCGGCATCATCAACGGCACCACCAATTTCATCCTCTCCGAGATGCGCGACAAGGGCCTGGACTTCGCGACTGTGCTCAAGGAGGCGCAGCGCCTGGGCTACGCCGAAGCCGACCCGACCTTCGACATCGAAGGGGTCGACGCGGGCCACAAGGTCACGCTGATGAGCGCCATTGCCTTCGGCATCCCGGTGCAGTTCGACAAGGCGCACATCGAAGGCATCACCAAGCTCGCCGCGCAAGACATCAAGTACGCCGAACAGCTCGGCTACCGCATCAAGCTGCTCGGCATCACCAAGCGCACAGCGCAGGGCATCGAGCTGCGCGTGCATCCCTCGCTCGTGCCGTCGAAGCGGCTGCTTGCGAACGTCGAAGGCGCCATGAACGCCGTCGTCGTGCATGGCGATGCCGTGGGCACCACGCTTTACTACGGCAAGGGCGCGGGCAGCGAGCCCACCGCCAGCGCGGTGATCGCCGACCTCGTCGACATCACGCGCCTGCACACGGCCGACGCCGCGCACCGCGTGCCGCACCTGGCCTTCCACCCCGATGCCATGAGCGACCTGAAGGTGCTGCCGATGGCCGAGGTCGTCACCAGCTACTACCTGCGCCTGCGCGTGGCCGACCAGGCCGGCGTGCTGGCCAAGGTGACGGGCCTGCTCGCCACCGCCGGTATCAGCATCGACGCGGTACTGCAGCGCGAAGCCGACGAAGTCGGCGGCGAAGGCTCCACCCAGACCGACCTGATCATCCTCACGCACGACGCGCGCGAAGGCACCGTGAACGACGTGCTCGCCGAACTGCAGGCACTGCCCACCGTGCTGCAGCCGATCGTGCGCATCCGCAAGGAAGAGCTGTCCTGAGGGCGGCGCAAGAGAACCACCGTGAACTACCTGAGCACCCGCGGCCACCCCGACCGCAAGCGTTTTTGCGAAATCCTGCTTGAAGGCCTCGCGCCCGACGGCGGGCTCTACCTGCCCGATCACTATCCGCAGGTCGATGCCGCCACGCTCGCGAAATGGCGCAACCTGCCGTATGCCGAACTGGCGTTCGAGATTCTGTCGCTCTACATCGACGACATTCCGCCGGCCGACCTGAAGGCGATCTGCGCCAAGACCTACACGCCCGAGGTGTTCGGCACCGAAGAGATCGTGCCGCTGCGCGAGCTCGAAGACGGCGTGTACCTCGAAGCCCTGTCCAACGGCCCCACGCTGGCCTTCAAGGACATGGCCATGCAGCTGCTGGGCAACCTGTTCGAGTACGAACTGGCCCGCCGCGGCGCCGAGCTCAACATCCTGGGCGCCACCAGCGGCGACACCGGCAGCGCAGCCGAATACGCGATGCGCGGCAAGAAGGGCGTGCGCGTCTTCATGACCTCGCCCGACGGCCGCATGAGCCCGTTCCAGCAGGCGCAGATGTTCAGCCTGCAGGACGAGAACATCCACAACATTGCCATCACCGGCGTGTTCGACGACTGTCAGGACATCGTCAAGGCGGTGTCGAACGACCTGGGCTTCAAGCGCAAGTACCGCATCGGCACGGTCAACTCGATCAACTGGGCGCGGCTGCTCGCGCAAGTCGTCTACTACTTCGCCGGTTATTTCCAGGCCACGGCGAGCAACGACAAGCCGGTGAGCTTCACCGTGCCGTCGGGCAATTTCGGCAACGTCTGTGCGGGCCACGTGGCCCGCATGATGGGCCTTCCCATCCAGACGCTGGTGGTCGCCACCAACGAGAACGACGTGCTCGACGAGTTCTTCCGCACCGGCATCTACCGCGTTCGCGCGGCGGCCGACACGCATGAAACCTCGAGCCCGTCGATGGACATCAGCAAGGCCAGCAACTTCGAGCGCTTCGTGTTCGACCTGGTGGGCCGCGACGCCGCCAGGCTGCGTTCGCTGTTCGTGGACGAGCTGGGCGGCCAGGGCCGTTTCGACCTGAGCGGCGATCCCGCCTTCAGGCAGGCTGCGGAGCGCTTCGGCTTCAAGAGCAGCCGCAGCACGCATGCCGACCGGCTGGCCACCATCCGCGACACCGACAAGCGGTTTGCCACATTGGTCGATCCGCACACGGCCGACGGTCTCAAGGCCGCGCGGGAACACCTCGCGCCCGGCGTGCCGATGGTGGTGCTCGAAACCGCGCTGCCGATCAAGTTTGCCGCCACGCTCGTGGAGGCGCTCGGCCATGAGCCCGCGCGGCCGGCGAGGTTCGAAGGCATCGAGGCGCTGCCCAAGCGGGTCGTCAAGCTTCCGTCCGATGTGGAAGCCGTGAAGGCCTATATCGCCCAGAACTGTGATTGACCTTTGCCGCACGCCGCGCATGGCGGCGGCTGCCTCGCAACTGCATCTGCATTCGGCTGCCGCGTAGACGGCAGTCACAGGAACTCGACATGAAGGTGATCGGCTTTTCCGGGTATTCGGGTTCAGGCAAGACCACGCTGGTCGAGCGCCTGATCCCGGTGCTCAAGCTCCATGGCCAGCGTGTGTCGGTGGTCAAGCATGCGCACCACAAGTTCGATATCGACCATCCGGGCAAGGACACCTATCGCCACCGCGAGGCCGGGGCCTTCGAGGTGGTGGTGGCATCGGACAAGCGGCTCGCGCTGATCCGCGAATTCGAGCAGCCCGCGCAGCTGACGGTGCACGACCTGATCGCAGAGCTTCATGACGGCGTCGACTGGGTGCTGGTCGAAGGCTTCAAGCACAGCGACCTGCTCAAGATCGAAGTCTGGCGCGCCCCCGATGCGGGCCAGCCGCCCCGGCCTTCGAAGTACATCGAAGACGCCTTCGTGACCGCCATTGCCACCAACGCGCCCGCGAGCCTGCCGGCGCCCACCAACCTGCCCTTGTTCGACCTCGACGACATCGAGGGCATCGCGCAGTGGTTGATCGACAGCGGCAGCCGCTTCGAATACAACCCCGAACACCATGGCTGATTCTGCTGTCACTTCGCGCCCCCCGCTGATGGCGCTCGACGAAGCGCTGGCAAGCCTGCTCGAGAAGGCGCAGCCCAGGCTGCCCGCCGAAAGCGTCGCCACGTTCGACGCAGACGGCCGCGTGCTTGCGCAAGACCTGGTGTCCGCGCTCACCGTGCCGCCCCGCGACAACAGCTCGATGGACGGCTATGCGGTGCGCGTCGCCGACTGCGCCGCCCCCGGTGCGGTGCTCCAGGTGGCGCAGCGCATTCCCGCCGGTTCCGTGGGCACGCCGCTCGCGGCCGGCACCGCGGCACGCATCTTCACCGGCGCGCAGATTCCCGAAGGCGCGGATGCCATCATCATGCAGGAAGACACGCAGGCGTTGCCACAGGAAGGCACCCTGGGCGCGGTGCGCATCCAGACCGTTCCCGCCGCCGGCCAGTGGATTCGCCGTGCGGGCGAAGACGTCGCGTCCGGCGACGTGGTGCTGTGCAAGGGCGAGCGGCTGACGCCCGCGGCGCTGGGCCTCGCGGCCAGCGTGGGTTTCGACTGGCTCCAGGTGGCACGGCGGCCGCGCGTGGCGCTGCTCTCCACCGGCGACGAACTGGTCATGCCCGGCGAAGTCACGCCCGAGGCCATGAAGCCCGGCGCGATCTACAACTCCAACCGCTTCTTCATGCGCGCCTTGCTGCACCGGCTCGGCTGCGAGGTGAACGACCTCGGTATCGTGCCCGACAAGCGCGAAGCCACCATCGAGGCGCTGCGCGGTGCGGCGAAGAACAGCGATCTGATCATCACCACCGGCGGCGTGTCGGTAGGGGAAGAAGACCACATCAAGGCGGCCGTGCAGACGCTCGGCGAACTGCAGTTGTGGTCGCTCTCAATGAAGCCGGGCAAGCCTTTCGCCTATGGCTCTATTCCGAGGGCCGGGGGCGAATCGCAAGGCCGCTGCCACGTCACCGGGCTGCCCGGAAACCCGGTGTCGAGCTTCCTGACCTTTCTGCTGCTCGTTCGCCCCTTCCTGCTGACGCTGCAGGGCGCCACGCGTGTGGCACCCGAGCCCGTACAGATGCGTGCGGATTTCGACTGGCCGCGTGCCGACAAGCGCCGCGAGTTCCTGCGCGCGCGGCGCAACGCTGCAGGTGGGCTCGACTTGTTCACCAACCAGAGCTCGGGCGTGCTGACGTCGATGGTCTGGGGCGATGGCGTCATCGACAACCCGCCAGGCCAGACCATCAAGGCAGGCGACACGGTGAAGTTCATTCCCTTGGCCTCGCTGCTGGCCTGAGGCGCATCCATGAAAGTCCAGGTCCGTTACTTTGCCTCAGTGCGCGAGGCGCTCGACACCAGCGGTGAAACCGTGGACACCGCCGCCGCCACGTTGGCCGCATTGCGCGACGAACTCATCGCCCGCGGCGGCGCTTACGCCACGGCGCTCGCACGCGGCAAGGCCGTGCGCATGGCACTCGACCAGGCCATGAGCGACGAGGCGGCCGCGCTGCGCGAGGGCTGCGAGGTCGCCTTCTTCCCACCCGTTACGGGCGGCTGAGCCGGGCGTTCAACGCCACCAGGCGTTCGCGCAACGCGCCGGATGCGCGGGTCATCGGCGAGCGCAGTTCGTCGCTCATCGATCCGCCGTGTGCCAGCAGTGCCTTGAGCGGCCCGGGGTTCGGTTCGGCAAACAGCATCTCGATCAGCGGCTGCAGCGGCTGCCATTCGGCGCGCGCTTCCGCGAGCCGGTTTTCGGCCAGCAGGCGCAGCACCTTCACGAAGCGGCGCGTCTGCACATGCCCGCTCGCCGCGATGGCACCCACGCCGCCCTCGGCCACCGTGCCGAAGATCTGGTGGTCTTCACCGGAGAGCACCTGAAGCCTGCCGTCGGCGATCACGGCGCGCGTCTTGGCCATGTCGCCGCCGCAGTCCTTGATGCCGCGGATGCGCGGGTGCTCGGCCAGGGCCAGCAGCGTTTCGCGTGCGAGGGTCGCGCCGGTGCGGTAGGGAATGTCGTAGATGAGCACCGGCGCAGCGCTGGCATCGGCGATGGCGCGGAACCATTCGAGCAGTCCGGCCTGCGAGGGCCGGATGTAATGCGGCGCGGGCACCAGCAGCCCCGCCAGCGGACGTTCGGCCAGCCGGCGCACCCGGGCCGTCGTCTTGCCCAGGTGGTAGCCCGACAGGCCCATGACGATCGGCAGCCCCTCGGCGGCAGCTTGCACCGTCTCGAGTGCGGCGAGCTGTTCCGTTTCGTCGAGCGCGGCGGCTTCGCCGGTCGAACCGCAGACCACGAAGCCGGCCACGCCGTCGCCCGCGAGCCGATGGGTCAGCGCCGAGAGTGCGGCATGGTCGATGGCGCCGCCGCGAAACGGCGTGACAAGAGGAATCCAGAGGCCCGAGAAATCAGGGCGGGAGGAGGGGTGAGATGGTTGCGGCACGCGAGGCTTCCTTACGGGAATCGACCGATGGAAAAGAACCGTCGTTCGATGCGCGCGCAACCCAATCGGGGGCCAAGGCCTTTGCAGGTTCCGTCGCTCATCCGACGACGGAACCGCAGCTCCGGTCAGACGAGCTTGGGTTTTTGGGCTTTGCTGCCCTGGCGCGCAGCGCTGCTTTCAAGGTGCGAAAGCACCGTGGAGAGCGTGGCGAGGCAAGGCATTGCCGAAGTCTAGCGCGGTGCCACAATCCCGGCATGAGTGGTGCACGCGTTTCGATCCAGACAGCCGATTTCGACCTGGGACAGGAGGTCGCCGCGTTGCGTGCCGGCGACAAACGCGTGGGCGCGGTCTGCAGCTTCATCGGCACCGTCAGAGATCGCAATGACGGCAGCACCATCGCCTCTATGGAGTTGGAGCACTACCCGGGCATGACCGAGAAGGCCATCGAGGCCATGATCGACGAGGCGCACAAGCGCTTCGACATTTTGGGCGCACGGGTGATCCACCGCGTGGGCCTGCTGCAGCCGCTCGACCAGATCATGATGGTGGCCGTCGTCTCGGCCCATCGCGGCCAGAGCTTCGAGGCCTGCGAGTTCCTGATGGACTATCTGAAGACCCAGGCCCCGTTCTGGAAAAAAGAACAGACGCCCGAAGGCGCACGATGGGTGGATGCGCGCGTCAGCGATGACGCGGCCCTGGCGCGCTGGGGCATCACGGCCAACAACGCTTGATTCTCTTTTCCCTCTCCCTCTGGGAGAGGGCAGGGTGAGGGAGCAGCGGCCTTCGTTGAGCGCCGCGCCTAGTCGGCGGCACAGTGCCCTCACCCCAACCCTCTCCCAGAGGGAGAGGGGGCAAGAGAACTCAGAGGGGCTTGAAACCGCTCGACTGGATGATCCGCTCCCAGGTCTGCGTGTAAGTGCGCACGCGGCCTGCGAACTGGCCTTGCGGCTCGTACGCCACGGTGAGGCCCATCGTGGTCAGCTTCTGCTTCACGTCGGGCATCGCCAGCACCTTCTGCAGCGCATCGCCGTACTTGTCGATGATCGGCTGCGGCGTGCCCACGGGGGCGAAGATGCCGTAGTAGGGCAGGTCTTCAAGATTGGAGAAGCCCAGTTCGGTGAAGGTCGGCACATTCGGCAGCACGGCCTGGCGCTTGGCGCCGATCGAGGCCACGATGCGCACCTTGCCGGCCTTGTGGTTCTCTATGAAGTCGGGCACCGAGGCGATTCCGGCAGTGATCTGGTTGCCCAGCATGTCCGCCGTCATCGGCGCGCTGCCGCGGTAGGGCGCGGGCTGCACGTCGATCTTGTATTTTTCCGAGATCATCTTCACCAGGAACTCGGGAATCGAAGCCGGAGCCGGGATGCCGATGGTTTCCTTGCCGCCGCGCTGGGTGCGAACCCACTTCACGTACTCATCCATGCTCTTGGCCGGCGTGCCGCCCGAGACGGCCAGCACATTGGCAAAGGTGGCGAATCCGGCCACGGGCACGAAGTCGGTCGCGGGGTTGAAGCCCGGGTTCTTCACCACCTGCGGCAGGATGGAAATCGAGTGGTCGTGGGAGAGGAACAGCGTGTGCCCGTCGGCCGGCGCCGCCTTGAGCGCCTGCGCCGCGATCTGCCCGCCAGCGCCGGCGCGGTTCTCGACCACCACCGGCACGCCCAGCACGTCCTTGAGTTTTTCGCCGAGTGTGCGTGCAATGGCGTCCGAGCCGGCACCGGCCGGAAATCCGACCAGCAGGCGGATGGGCGTGCCTTGCGCCTGCGCAAGACCCGCGAGGCCCATGGCCGCTACAAAGAGGCCGACGCCGAGCGCCCGGCGAACCGGATGGGCGCGCTGCATTGAAAAAACCATGATCGACTCCATTCGAAAGATGAGCAGGCACAGTGCAATAGACGTGCCCGAAGCCCCGGGCACCTTGAATCGCGCCCGAACAGTCCTATTTTGAGTGCAGGAACACCACCATGCGACAAGACAAACTCACCACCAAATTCCAGGAAGCGCTGGGCGATGCGCAGACGCTCGCGCTCGGCAACGACAACGCCTACATCGAACCGGCCCACCTGCTGGTCGCGATGCTGCGCCAGGAAGACGGACCGCGCGCCTTGCTGGAACGCGCCGGCGTCAACGTCCACGGTCTTGCGAACGCGGCCGAAGCCGCCATCAAGAAACTGCCGCAGGTGCAGGGCCACGACATCGTGCAGGTCGGGCCCGAACTCGGCAAGCTGCTGCAGGCCACCGAGAAAGAGGCCATCAAGCGCAACGACCAGTTCATTGCGGGCGAGCTCTTTCTCCTGGCCGTGGCCGACAGCAAGTCGGACATCGGCCGCATCGCGAAGGAAAACGGCCTGACCCGCAAGTCGCTCGAGTCCGCCATCGATGCCGTGCGCGGCGGCCAGGGCGTGAACAGCGCCGACGCCGAAGGCCAGCGCGAAGCCCTCAAGAAGTACTGCCTCGACCTGACCGAGCGCGCCCGGCTGGGCAAGCTCGACCCGGTCATCGGCCGCGACGAGGAAATCCGCCGTGCCATCCAGGTGCTGCAGCGCCGCACCAAGAACAACCCGGTGCTCATCGGTGAGCCGGGCGTCGGCAAGACCGCCATCGTCGAAGGCCTGGCGCAGCGTATCGTGGCTGGCGAGGTGCCCGAGTCGCTCAAGGGCAAAAGGGTGCTGTCGCTCGACATGGCTGCGCTGCTGGCCGGCGCCAAATTCCGCGGTGAGTTCGAAGAACGCCTGAAGACCGTCTTGAACGAACTGGCCAAGGACGAAGGCCAGACCATCGTCTTCATCGACGAACTGCACACCATGGTGGGCGCCGGCAAGGCCGAGGGCGCGATGGACGCGGGCAACATGCTCAAGCCCGCCCTTGCGCGCGGCGAGCTGCATTGCGTGGGCGCCACCACGCTCGACGAATACCGCAAGTACATCGAGAAGGACGCCGCGCTGGAGCGCCGCTTCCAGAAGATCATCGTGGGCGAGCCGAGCGTGGAGGCGACCATCGCCATCCTGCGCGGCCTGCAGGAAAAGTACGAAGTGCACCATGGCGTGCAGATCACCGACCCGGCCATCGTGGCCGCGGCCGAGCTGAGCGACCGCTACATCACCGACCGCTTCCTGCCCGACAAGGCCATCGACCTGATCGACGAGGCCGCGGCCAAGATCAAGATCGAGATGGACTCCAAGCCCGAAGTCATGGACCGGCTCGACCGCCGCCTCATTCAGCTGCAGATCGAGCGCGAAGCCGTGCGCCGCGAAAAGGACGAGGCCTCGCAGAAGCGCTTCAATCTCATCGAAGAGGAAATTGCGCGCCTGCAGAAGGAGATCGCCGACTACGACGAGATCTGGCAGGCCGAGAAGGCGCAGGCGCAGGGCAGCGCGAAGATCCGCGAGGACATCGACAAGATCAAGTTCGAGATCGAGGAATGGAAGCGCAAGGGCGACTTCAACAAGCTCGCCGAACTGCAATACGGCCAGCTGCCGGCGCTGGAAAAGCGCCTGCGCGAGGCCGAGGAGAGCGAGGCGAGCAAGGGCAAGTCGAGCGCGCCCACGCTGCTGCGCACGCAAGTCGGCTCGGAAGAAATCGCCGAGGTCGTGGCGCGTGCCACCGGCATTCCGGTCGCCAAGCTGATGCAGGGCGAGCGCGACAAGCTGCTCGTCATGGAAGACAAGCTGCACGAACGCGTGGTGGGGCAGGACGAGGCCATCGGTGCGGTCGCCAACGCGATCCGCCGCTCGCGCTCGGGCCTTTCCGATCCGAACCGCCCGACCGGCTCCTTCCTGTTCCTCGGCCCCACCGGCGTGGGCAAGACCGAGCTGTGCAAGGCGCTTGCGGGCTTCATGTTCGACAGCGAAGACCACCTCATCCGCATCGACATGAGCGAGTTCATGGAGAAGCATTCGGTCGCCCGCCTGATCGGCGCGCCGCCGGGCTACGTGGGCTACGAGGAGGGCGGCTACCTCACGGAAGCCGTGCGCCGCAAGCCCTACAGCGTGGTGCTGCTCGACGAGGTCGAGAAGGCTCACCACGACGTGTTCAACGTGCTGCTGCAAGTGCTCGACGACGGCCGCCTGACCGACGGCCAGGGCCGCACCGTCGACTTCAAGAACACCGTGATCGTGATGACCAGCAACATCGGTTCGCCCATCATCCAGGCCATGGTGGGCCAGCCGGCCGAGGAGATCAAGGAAGCGGTGTGGGACGAGCTGAAGAACTACTTCCGCCCCGAGTTCCTGAACCGCATCGACGAGACGGTGGTGTTCCATGCGCTCGACGCGAAGAACATCGAATCGATTGCCGCGATCCAGCTCAAGGTGCTGCAGGCGCGGCTCGCGAAGATGGACCTGGGACTCGAGGTGTCGCCCGCGGCGCTGGCCGAGATTGCCAAGGTCGGCTTCGACCCGGTGTTCGGCGCACGGCCGCTGAAGCGCGCCATTCAGCAGCGTATCGAGAACCCGCTCTCGAGGCTGCTGCTCGACGGCAGCTTCGGGCCGAAGGACACGATCGAGGTGAATACCGACCCGATCCGGACCCCGGGCCAGTTTTCGTTCACCAAGGCCGGGGAACCATCGGAGGCCATTGCGGCCTAAAGTCGGATGATGAACTTCATTTTTCGCGTCATTCTTCTGCTCCTTGGCCTGGTTTTCGCGGCCAGCCTCGCGGTGGCGGTCATGCTGCTTGCGGCTGTGTGGGGCGTGCGCTACGCCTGGGGGCGCATCACAGGTAAGCCCGTGACGCCCTGGGTGGCTTCGATGGGCGGGCGTTTCAACCCGCGCTCGGGCTTCGAGCGTTTTCGCAATGCGGCACAACCGGCCGAGCCCACTGCCGCCGACATGGCCAATGCGCGTGCGCGCGGCGAATCCGTCGTGCGCCCGGAGCGCATTCGCGGCAGCGCCAGCGACGTGACCGACGTGTCTCCGAAATCAGTCTCGCGCGGCTGACCCGCCGCGCCTGGGCGGGGATATGCCGCCCGCGACAGCCGGGTTGCGCCGTTCGCCGTCAAAATCGTCCTCCTGCGACCGCTGCCATAGGCGGATCCCGCTTTCATCCAGGAGAGACATTCCCATGACCCAACGCGACATCTTCGTGGTCGGCACCGCCCGCACCGCCATCGGCACCTTCGGCGGCGCGCTGAAAGACGTGCCCAACACGCAACTGGCCACCACCGCCGTCAAGGCCGCCATCGAACGCAGCGGCGTGGCGGCCGATGCCATCGGGCACGTGGTGATGGGCAACGTGATTCCCACCGACGTGAAGGACGCGTACCTGAGCCGCGTGGCCGCCATCGATGCCGGCTGCCCCATCGAGACGCCGGCCTTCAACGTCAACCGCCTCTGCGGCTCGGGCTTGCAGGCCATCGTGTCGGCGGCGCAGGCCATTGCGCTCGGCGACTGCGACATCGCCATCGGCGGTGGCTCCGAATCGATGAGCCGCGGCCCGTACTTCGACACCTCGGCGCGCTACGGCGCGCGCATGGGCGACGCGGTGCTGGTCGACTACATGCTGGGCATCCTGCACGACCCATGGGAGAAGATCCACATGGGCATCACGGCCGAGAACGTGGCGGCGCGCTACGGCATCACGCGCGAGCAGATGGACGAACTGGCCGTGGTCAGCCAGCAGCGCGCGGCAGCCGCCATTGCTGTGGGGCGCTTCAAGGAGCAGATCGTTCCGGTCGAAGTGAAGACGCGCAAGGGCATCGTGCTGTTCGACACCGACGAGCACGTGCGCGCCGACACCACGGTCGACACGCTCGCGAAGATGAAGCCTGCGTTCAAGAAGGACGGCCTCGTCACCGCCGGCAATGCCTCGGGCATCAACGACGGCGCCGCCGCCGTGGTGCTGGCCGAAGGCGGTCGCGTGAAGGCGCTGGGGCTCAAGCCGCTGGCGCGCCTGGTCGGCTATGCGCACGCGGGTGTCGAGCCCGCGTACATGGGCATCGGCCCGGTGCCGGCCACGCGCAAGGTGCTGGAGCGCACGGGCCTGAAGGTCGGCGATTTCGACGTGATCGAATCGAACGAAGCCTTCGCGGCGCAGGCCTGCGCGGTCATCAAGGAGCTGGGCTTCGATCCGGCCAAGGTGAATCCGAACGGCTCGGGCATTTCACTCGGCCACCCGGTGGGCGCGACCGGCGCAATCATCACGACCAAGGCGATTGCCGAGCTGCACCGCACTGGCGGCCGCTACGCGCTGGTCACGATGTGCATCGGCGGCGGCCAGGGCATCGCCGCCGTCTTCGAGCGCGTTTGAAGGCACACTTGCGGACATGCTCCGCCCACCCCTCCTGATCGACCCCGACGAGGTCGAGATCAGCGCCATCCGGGCGCAGGGCGCGGGCGGGCAGAACGTCAACAAGGTGTCGAGCGCGGTGCATCTGCGCTACGACATTCACGCCAGCTCATTGCCCACCGACGTGAAGGAGCGGCTGCTCGCACTGCGCGACAGCCGCATCACGCAGGAAGGCGTCTTCGTGCTGAAGGCACAGCAGCACCGCACGCAGGAGATGAACCGGGCCGACGCGTTCGCGCGCCTGCAGGCGGTGGTCGACAGCGTGGCCGCGCCGCCGCGCGTGCGGCGTGCCACCAAGCCCACCTATGGTTCGAAGCAGCGCCGGCTCGAAGGCAAGAGCCAGCGTTCGCAGATCAAGAACCTGCGCGGACCGGTGCGGGACTGACCGGCTTTCCGCCGCGCAGCCGCCTGATCTGCAGCGTCACGCCGACCAGATACAGCACGCCCAGCACCGCGGTGATCGCCTTGAGTTCGGGCGCGTCGGCGTTCGGCAGCAGGGGCGCGCCCAGCGGCAGGCGAGTCAGGGTTTCGGTGAAGGCCGGAATCCAGTGGAACAGGAAGCTGGCCGAGAAAGCCACGGCTTCGACGTAGCGCGAGGCCTGGCCGAAGAAGGCGCCGCGGCCGGCTGCCGCACCCACGGCCAGCGCCGCGAGCGTCAGGATGCCCAGCGCATGCGGCTTGCCGAAACCGCCGTGCTGGAAGATGCCGAAGCCGGTCAGGCAGGTCAGCACGGTGGTCCACACGAAGACCTGGCCCAGGCCGGTGCGCAGCGTGATTTCCTTGTGGCGGAACAGGGCCATCAGCCCCGCAATGACGGCGATCAGGCTGATCGCGGTGTGAACAATGCCGAGGGACGTGAGTCCCAGCCATCCGGTCGCTGCCATGCGGAACTCCTCAGAATCGTGGTGGCGCGATTCTGGCCGCGCGCGGGCAATTTGTCTCCATCATTAAGGCTCCACTAAGCTGGGGGACATGGGCCGCAAGCACAATAGGAGCCATGAGAGCCTTCTTCCGCCGCGCTTTGCCGGCTTTTCTGCTGGCGCTGGGTGCGGCTGCCCTGGCGGGCTGCGGCCCGGCCGCCGACACCAGCGCGGCTGCCATGGGCGCGGTGCAGGAACTCAAGTGGGAAGAGCTCGTTCCCAAGAACTGGGACCCGACCAAGCGCTACCGCAACCTCAGCCTGGAGGCGCTGCGCGACAACGACCCGCGCGCCATCCAGATGCTCGACGAGATGCGTGCCGTCTGGGACAACGCGCCGGTCAACGTGGCGCTCGACGGCACGGCGGCGCGCCTCTCGGGTTTCGTCGTTCCGCTCGACAACACGCAGGGCGGCATTCGCGAATTTTTGCTGGTGCCGTATTTCGGCGCCTGCATCCACACCCCGCCGCCGCCCGCCAACCAGATCGTGCACGTGATTGCAGCCGACACCGTGAAGGGCCTGCATGCGATGGACACGGTGCGCGTCAGCGGGCTGCTGAAGGCGGCGCGCTATTCCTCGGTGGACATGGGCGTGAGCGGCTATGAGATCAAGTCGGCTTCTGTGGAATCTTTTGTCGCGGCGCGCTGATCCGCTTCCCGCTGTGCCAGCGCCGCCAGCGCCTCGGCATCGGTGCGGTAGCTGAAAAGCATCGGTCCCGGCCCGAGCAGCCCGGCACGCTCCAGCACCTGCATGGCCGGCAGCTTCAGGCCGCTCAGGTGCAGGCGCACGCCCTTGGATTCCATCATCCGGCGGATCGAGCCGAATACTTCGGCGCCCGTGATGTCGATGCGGTTGATGGGCTGCGCAAAGAGGCACACGTCCGTCAGATCGGGGCGCTCGGCCAGCGCAACCGTGAGCGCGCGCTCGAGCGTGGAAGCCGATGCGAAGTCGAGCTCGGCGTCCATGCGCAGCGCGTAGAGATGCGGCGCCAGCGGCGGCAACTTCCAGAGGTGGCGATCGCGCAGGCTGCCGTCGGGATGCAGGCCCACCTCGATGATGCGCGGATGCAGGTGGCGGTACATGTAGTGCGCCATGCTCGCGAGCAGTCCGCCCAGCACGCCCCAGTAGATGCTCGGCGCGGTGGCAATGGTCAGCGCGAAGGTACCGAACGCGATGCCCGCCTCGATGCGCGACACGCGCCACAACGCGACGAAGCTCGCGGGCTTGACCAGCCCCAGAATGGCAGTGACCACCACGCCCGCCAGCACCGCCTGCGGCACGTGGTAGAGCAGTGGCATCAGCCACAGCAGCGCACCGGCCACCACCATCACGCTGAACAGGGTGGCCCACCCGGTCTGCGCGCCCGCATACAGCGTGATGGCCGAGCGCGAGAACGACGAGCTGGTGGGAAAGGCGCCCGAGAAACCCGAGGCCAGCTTGGCGAGGCCCTGGCCGATCAGGTCCTGGTTCTCGTTCCAGAGCGTGCCGGCCCGCGCGTTGTCGATCTTGGCGCTCGACGCGGTCTCCAGAAAGCTCACCAAGGTGATCATCAGTGCGGGCAGCACCAGTGCGCTGAACGTGTTCAAGGGCAGCATGCCCGGCCAGTAGAAAGAGGGCAGGCCAGAAGGCAGGCTGCCCACCACGGCCCCGCCGCGCAACGCGTAGTTGACCGTCCAGCTGATGGCCGCGGCGCCCGCCACCAGCGCCATCGTGATTGGAAAACGCGGCGCCAGCCGCTTGCCCAGCCACAGCACGGCGATGCTGCCCAGCCCGAAGGCAATGGCGACAAGGTCTGGCAGCGGGCCGCCCCGCAGCACTTGCGGAATGGTGCGGCCCGTGAAGCCGAGCAACGCCGGCAACTGCGAAATGGCGATCAGCACCGCCGCGCCCTGCGTGAAGCCGATCAGCACCGGCGAGTTCACCAGCCGCAGCAGCCAGCCGAAACGCCCCGCGCCCAGCACCATCTGGATGGCACCCGACATCAGCGTGAGCCACACCGCCATGGCCACCCAATCGGTGCTGCCGGGCACCGCCAGCGGCGCGAGCGAGGCGCCCACCAGCAGGCTCGTGAGCGCGGTGGGCCCGACCGACAGCCGCTGCGACGAACTGAAGATCACCGCAATCAGTGCCGGGAACAGCGCCGCGTACACGCCGGTGACCAGCGGCATGCCCGCCAGCGCCGCGTAGGCCACGCCCTGCGGAATGACCATCAGCGCCACCGTGATGCCCGCCATCGCCTCGTTGCGCAGCAGCGCGGCGGAAGGGCGGGGCCATGCGAGGCAGGGAATCCAGCGCGCGAGGCGGCGGCGCAAAGAAGAAGAGGAGGAAGTGGGGGCTGCCGGATTCATGAAGCGTTACGAGCGCACGAAAGAGAACGGAAGAGCACATGCGCGGTGCGCCGCGCGCGTGGCACGCAGGCGCGTTGTCAGATCAGCGAGGTGGCGTTTTTCAGCACATAGTCGCAGGCCTTCACCTTCAGCTTCGACGAGAGCATCTTGAGGTTGAGCGTCTTGCCGTCGCCGCCCTTGAGCAGGCCCTTGGCGCCGCTCTCGAAGTTCTTTTCCTGCTGCTTCTGGCCGGTGATCTTGGCCAGGAGCTTGTCCTTCACCGAGGCCGCATCGCCGCCCAGGTAGTTGTTCTTGACGCAGTACTGCAGCACCCCGGCCGCGCTGCCGATGGTGCTGGAGCCGATGGCGGGCATCTTGAAGCCGAGGTTGCCGAGCGCCGAGCCGGCCTGGTCTTTCAGCTGGCCGAGGAGGTCCGACTGGGCCAAGACCGTGCCGCTGGCCGCGACCAGCGCGAGAGAAACCAGTGCGGAGCGAAAGCGCATGACGAACTCCCGTCTGTGGATGTGAATGAAGATTCCATCGTCAGCATACCCCCGACGGAATCCGGCCTCACGCGCGGCGAAAGAGCAGTACGGAATTCGTGCCGCCGAAAGCGAAGGAGTTGCTCATGGCCGCTTCGAGCGCAGGCGCGCCCGTGTCGTTCTGCCTCACCAGGTTCAGGCTGCAGGCCGGATCGATATCGCTGCAGTTGGCATTGGGCGGCAACTGCCGGCGGTGCAGCGCAAGCACCGTGATGAGCGCCTCGATGGCGCCCGCCGCGCCGAGCAGGTGGCCGTGCAGCGCCTTGGTGGAGCTGACGCGCAACTGATCGAGGTCGTCGCCCCACACGTCCGCCAGCGCATTGCGCTCGACCACGTCGCCGATGCGCGTGGCCGTGCCGTGCGCGTTGCAGTAGCCCACGTCGCGCGGCTGCAGCCCGGCCTGGCGCAGGGCGGCGCGCAATGCGCGGGCCTGGCCGGGAGCGTCGGGCTTGGTGAGGTGCGTGGCGTCGCTGCTGAGGCCCCAGCCGGCCAAGGTGGCATAGCTGCGGGCGCCGCGGCTGCGCGCGCGTTCGGCGGACTCGAGCACCAGGAAGGCCGCGCCTTCGCCCAGCGCAAAGCCGCTGCGGTCGCTGGCAAAGGGCCGCACCGCGCCGGCTGCTTCGCCGGGCTGGAAGGTGGCCAGTGTCTGCATCGCCTGCCAGGCCAGCACCACGCCGGGCACGATAAGCGCCTCGCTGCCGCCGGCAATGGCCAGGTCGACTTCGCCGCGCTGGATGGCCTTGGCGGCTTCGGCAATGGCCACCGACGACGAGGCGCAGGCCACCGAATAGGTGAGCACCGGCCCCTGCACGCCGTGGCGCATGGCCACGTGGGCGGCGGGCGCATTGGGCATGAAGGCGGGAATGGTGAGCGGCGACACGCGCCCATTGCCGCGGTAGGCCGCCTCGAGTGCCGCGGCACCGCCCATGCCGCAGCCGGCATAGACGCCCACGCGCTCGGGATCGGCGTCGCTCGTGGCAAGGCCCGCGTCGCGCATCGCGAGGTCGGCCGCCGCCACGGCAAGCTGGCTCACGCGGTCGACGCCGGCGAGCTGCAGCTTGGTGAACCAGCGTGTTTCGTCGAAAGCGACCGTGGCCGCGGCGGCCGGCTTGGGCAGGTCGGGAAAGATGGGCTGGATGGCCGATTGGCCGTCCAGCAGGGCCTGGAACAGCGTGCCGGGCTCGCCGCCATGCGGCGCCATGACGCCCAGTCCGGTGACGCAGACCTCGTGGTTCACGCTGTCTTCGCGGACCTGACCCTGTCGACCAGCAGGGCCAGTTCGCCCAGGGTGTCGATGTTCGCGTCGTCGTCGGGCATGGTGATGCCGAAGTGATCTTCGATGGCAAACAGGAACTCGGCCAATGCCAGCGAGTCGAGCCCGCCGGTTTCACGCATCGATGCGTTGGGGTCGAGCTTCGACGGTTCGATACCGTACTTCTCGTGGATCAGGTCCTGCAATTCCTTCAGCGAACTCATCGTGCGATGCCTGTCGTCTTGTACTAGCCGCTGATCGATCGCCGCCCGGGGGCGCTCCTTTGGATCGACCCCTTCCTCGCTCGGCTTGTGGGTCAGTGATGACCAATGATATCCGCTCCAACCAATGTATTGCCCCGGCTCCTGCCTTCCGGACGCCAGCGCAGCGACGGGAGTGCAAAGGCCATTCCCAGCAGGGCGCCGGCCAGCGCGTCGAGCACCACGTGCTGCTTGACGGCCAGCGTCGACCAGGCAATGGCGGCGAACCAGGCCCAGTTGGCAAGCCGCAGGAACGACGGCGTGCGCGCCTCGCGCAGCACGTGGTCCAGACGGATGGCCGTGAAGATGGCCACGGCCACGTGCATCGAGGGGCAGGCGTTGCCCGCGGCATCCACGCCCTGCAGCATGGCAAAGCCGGGGTAGCCCGACACGTCGATGGCAAGCGGCGGTATCTGCGTGGGCCAGAAGTAGAAGAGGCCCAGGCCGGTGAGGCACAGCGCGCCGATCCACAGCCCATAGACCACCAGTTCGCGAAAGCTCAGCTGCAGCCCGGGCGCGATGCCCACATAGAACCAGAGCGAAAGGTAGGCGCCCAGTGCATACGGCTGGAACGGAATCAGGCGGTCGAGGGCCGTGAGCGGCATCACCGTGACCGGATAGGCCGGATTGCGCAACAGATGAAAGTAGCCGATGAAGAAAAGCCAGGTGAAGACCGTGGTGCCGATCGCCTTGAGCCAGAAGAGGCGGCGGATCCGCTCGCCGACGTCGGTGGTCCAGGCCTGGGGGCGATGCGATCGGGGGAGGGGCGCCATGGGCAGGTCGGTCGGGTGGTCCGTGTTTCTTCGGCCCTTCGATCTTGCCAGAGCGCCGTGACGGCCTGGCGCCATTCAGGAGAGGGCGGCGGATCGCTTCCGGTGCTGGAACGAAGTGGGCGAGCGCCCCGTGGCCGCCTTGAACATGGCGCAGAACGCGCTGTCAGTGGCATAGCCGCTGGCCGCCGCCACCTGGCTGACGGCCATGCCGCGCGCCAGCAGCGGCAGCGCGTGCGCCATCACGGCCTGTTGCCGCCATTGCTGCCAGCTCATGCCGAGCTGGTCGCGGAACAGCCGCGCCACCGTGCGCTCGCTGGCGCCGATGGTGGCGGCGCGCTCGGCCAGCGTGGCCCGGTCGGCCGGATTGCGCAGCAGCGTTTCGCACAGCTGCCGCAGCCGCTTATCGGTGGGCAGTGGCACGTCGATGCGGATTTGCGTGGCGCGCTCCAGCTCGTCCACCAGCAGCGGGGCGATCATGCGTTCGCGCTGCGGCGCATGCGGGTCGGCCGGCGGCAGCCCGTCAGGGGTGGTGTCGAGCGCGAGCATCAGCGCGCGCAGCAGGGGGCTGATTTCGAGCACCTCGCACTTTTCCCACGGCGGTCCGAGCCAGGCATGCAGGTACACGGTGCGCAGCTCCGCGTCTTCTATCAGCATGATGCTGTGCGGCATGTTGGCCGGCACCCAGACCGCGCGCGACGGCGGCACGATGTAGCTGCCATCCTGCGTGCTGAGCCGGATCACGCCGCGGGTCGAGAAGGTGAGCTGCGGCCACGGATGCTGGTGCAGCTCGACGAAAGTGTCGGCGCTCAGGAAGTGTTCTTTCGCGCGCAGCGGCCGCACGGCGTCGGGTGCGTAGAGGTGCGGCGTGAGCGAGGCCACGCTGGTGACCGGGGAAGGGGTGGAAACGGCGCTTGGCATAGTTTCGACAAATGTTGTCGCTGTATCGCCATTCTGCCGCGGCCTGCGCGCATAGCATCGGTGCCTGCCCCGGTTTTTTGTAGCAATCCATGTCTTCAACTTCTACTCCGACAGCCGCTTCTTCCACCAACTTGCGCGGTGACGCGCAGCTGATCGGACTGGTCGGCCTGGCCCATGCCATCAGCCACTTCAGCCAGCTGATCCTCGCGCCGCTGTTTCCCTGGCTGAAGGACGCGTTCAACGTCAGCTACACCGAGCTTGGGGCGGTGCTGACGGTGTTCTTCGTGGTCTCTTGCATCGTGCAGGCGGCCTCGGGCTTCATCGTCGACAAGCTGGGGCCGCGGCCGGTGCTCTTCGTGGGGCTTGGCGCGCTGGCGCTGGCGGCTTTCGGCTATGCCCTGGCCCAGAGCTACTGGATGCTGCTGCTGTGCGCCATCGTGGGCGGCATCGGCAACGGCGTGTTCCACCCGGTCGACTACACGCTCTTCAACCGCAAGGTCGCACCGACGCGGCTCGGCCACGCATACAGCGTGCACGGCATCACCGGCAGCCTCGGTTGGGCGCTGGCGCCGGCCTTCGTGGTGCCGATTGCCATCGCCTTCTCGTGGCGCGTGGCGCTGGCATCGGCGGGGGTGCTGGCCATCGTGGTGCTGCTGGTGCTCTGGGCGTATCGCAGCGTGCTCTCTCTTGACGTGAAGACGGTGCAGAAGGCCACCGGACACGGCGAACCGGCGCCCATCGGCGGCGAGTTCGACTTCCTGCGCATTCCCGCCGTGTGGATGTGCTTCGGCTTCTTTTTCTTCTATGCCGTCGTGATCAGCGTGGTGCAGACCTTCGCCCCGGGGGCGGCAGGCCACCTGCACGCGGTGCCGGTGGCGCTGGTGGCGGTCTGCCTCACGGTGTACATGGTGGCCAGCGCGGCTGGTATGGTGGTGGGCGGCTTTCTCGCCTCCGACCCGTCGCGCTGCGAACGCATCGTGGGAACCGGCTTCGGCATTGCGGCCGCGTTGGCGCTGGTGCTCGCCTTTGCGCAGTTTCCGCCGGTGATGGTGCCGGTGCTGTTCGGCGCCATGGGCTTCGTCTCCGGCGTGGCCGGGCCTTCGCGCGACTTGCTGGTCAAGCGTTCGACGCCGCCCAACGCCACCGGCCGCGTCTATGGCGTGGTGTATGCGGGCCTCGACATCGGACAGGCCGTGGCCCCGCTGGTGTTCGGCCGCCTCATGGACCACGCGCAATATACGAGCGTGATCGTCGGCCTTGCACTGGTGCAGGCCGTGCTGATCGCCAGCGCCTTCAACGTGACGCGGGTGCGCCGCACGGCGCTGGTGCCGGCCTCGGCCTGAGCGGTTCGCGCTTGCCCGGGATGCGGTCGATATCATCGGCCGCATGCAGGCCTTGTATGTGTATGTGATCGCCGGTGCCGTGCTGGCGGGTTTTGTGCAGGGCCTGTCGGGCTTTGCCTTCGGAATGGTCGCCATGTCGGTCTGGGCCTGGACCCTCGAACCGCAACTGGCGGCGGTCCTCGCCCTGTTCGGCGCGCTCACCGGCCAGGTGATTGCCGCCGTCACGGTGCGCCGAACCTTCGACAGGCACGTGCTGTGGCCCTTCGTGCTCGGCGGGCTGGTCGGCGTCCCTTTCGGCGTGTGGCTGTTGCCGCACCTCGACCTCGTGGTCTTCAAGGTCTGCCTCGGTGTGCTGCTGGTGCTGTGGTGTCCTGCCATGCTGCTGTCGCAGCACCTGCCGAAGGTCACCTTCGGCGGACGAATCGCCGACGGCATCGCAGGGAGCATCGGCGGTGCCATGGCGGGCATCGGGGGCTTCTCGGGCACCATTCCCACGCTGTGGTGCACGCTCCGCGGCTTTCAGCGCGACACGCAGCGCGCGGTGATCCAGAACTTCAATCTCTCGATGCTGATGGTGGCGTTCGCGATCCATCTCGCGAGCGGCAGCATCGGCCGCTCGATGGTGCCGCTGCTGGGGTTGGTGGCGCTGGCCGTCGCCGTGCCGGTGCTGTTGGGCGCGCGGCTCTATATCGGCATCAGCGAGACGGCGTTCCGCAAGGTGGTGCTGGGCCTGCTGACAGCATCGGGCGTGGCGATGCTGGCTTCGGGCGTGCCTGCGCTGCTGCAGCGCGCCTGAGCGCCGGCTCGGCTACGCCGCGGGCAAGATCTCGCGCACGCGTGCCCAGGGCCGGCACATCAGCGTGCCGCGCGGAGAGACGACGATGGGCCGCTGCAGCAGGATCGGGTTCGCGACGATGAAGTCGAACAGCTGGTCGTCGGTCCATTTCGGATCGGCCAGCCCCAGCTCCTCGTAGGGCGCTTCCTTCGTGCGCAGCAGGTCGCGCGGGCCCATGCCCATGGCCTTTGCCAACTCACGCAGCTTCTTCTTCGTGGGCGGCGTCTCCAGGTAAAGAACGATCTCGGGCTCTACGCCGCTCTCCCGGATCAAGCCCAGCACATTGCGCGAGGTGCTGCAGTTGGGCTTGTGGAAGATGGTCATCGGGTAGGCGGTGGTCGGCGTGCGTGCGGTCATGTCTCCGGGTCCATCGAGAAGGGATAGCGCACCGCCCAGAACTCGGCCAGGCGCGGATCGGCATCGACGCGCCGCACCACGCCGGCCATGCGCGGCGCTTCGCGGTAGAAGCGGGTGCGGTGCGGCGTCCAGCGCGACAGCACCGTGACGTACAGGTCGAGCATGCTCAGCTTCTCGCCGAGCAGGTAGGGCGCGGGTTCGTCGATCTGCGTGTCCATCAGGTGCCAGCAGTGGGCTATGCGCTCGGCCGTGCGTTCGAGCATCACGGCCTGCGCTGCCGGATCGGGCGTGAGGCGCGTGGGTTCGTCGCGCACCCAGTACATCGAATAGATCGCCGCCGGCAGGTAGACCATCCAGCGCAGGTAGCGCGCACGCAGCGGATCGTCCGGCGCGGGGCAAAGCCCCGCTTCCGGATAGCGATCGCCGAGCCAGATCAGGATGGCCGCGCTCTCGGTCATCACCTCGCCCGAAGGGAGCACCAGCGCGGGCACCTGGCGCATCGGGTTGATGCTCGACACGCGCTCGCGCTCGGACTCCCCCTCCCAGGGAGAGACGTCGACGACGTCGACCTGCGCGCCGATCAGCGTCAGCGCCGCATGGACGGGCGTTGCGCCCGAGCCGGGTGCGCCGTAAAGGGTGTAGCGGTCATTCGAAGCGGATGAAGAAGCCATCCGCGCAGATTACTGCAGCCTTGTATCGGTTGTCACGCGGCCAGCAGCGTGTCGACCTTCTTCAAGCCTTCGAGCGTCTTCACGCAGGCTTCGGCCACTTCGGTGCCCTTGACGGCAAAGTGCCGGTGGAAGTATTTGCGGTGCTCCACGTGCTCGTGGAAATGGTGCGGCGTGAGCACGGCCGAGAAAATCGGCACGTCGGTTTCGAGCTGCAGCGACATCAGCGTGCTGACCACGGTGCTGGCCACGAACTCGTGGCGGTAGATGCCGCCATCCACCACCAGTGCACAGCCCACGATGGCCGCGTACTTGCCCGAGTTGGCGAGCCGCTTGGCATGCAGCGGGATCTCGAAGGCGCCAGGCACGTCGAACACGTCGATGAGGTCGCGCGCCACGCCGAGCCGTTCCATTTCGGCAAGGAAGGCGTCGCGCGCCTGGTGGACGATGTCGGAATGCCACTGCGCTTCGACAAAAGCGATGCGCTCGCCGCGCGGGTTGCCCGACGCGTTGATGGCGGAAAGGGGAAGGTCGTTGATCTGACTCATGGTGTGCCTCTTGCTTGAAAGCAGGTTTCCTGAATCAGGGCGCACGAAACCGCAAGCCAGACCGCGCGCTCCAATGGAAAGCGCGCGGGCCGGCCCGCATTTCGCGCTCTCTTTCATCCGGACTGTGACCGTCGGCTTCGGAATTGCACCGAAATCTGCTGACCCCGCAGCCCATTGCAGGCCGCGGGCGCTCGCGGGCTCGTGCGGCCCCTCTCTCGAAGAAGCCGCCATTACCGCCGGTGGGGAATTTCGCCCCGCCCTGAGAACGCTTGCCATCCGGCATGCCGGACGACGGGCCGATTCTAGAAGCCAGCGGCGGCGCGGGTTGTCGCCCGTGCGCCAGACCTTCAGCGGCGCGGGGATTCTGCCGGGGCGGCTCAGCGGCCGGCCAGGAACTGCGTCATGCGGTGCAATTCCTCATCGAGCGCTTCGCGAAACGCCGCGTCGTGCGGCTTCTTGTCGACGTAGCCAAAGGCCGGCTGCAGCCGGCCCTCCGGCGCGCTCACGTTGGCCCAGCCGATCACGCGGTCGTGCCAGAGCATCGGCAGCGCGTAGTAGCCGAACTGCCGCTTCGGCGCCGGCGTGTAGGCCTCGAACTTGTACGTCCAGCCCCACAGCAGCTCGAAGCGGCGGCGGTCCCACACCACGGGATCGAAGGGGGCGAGCAGGCGCACCGCGTCGTCGGGCGCGTGGCGCTTCGAGGCCGGGTTCTCGCCGGCGGGCCAGTACCAGGTGGTGCCGTCGATTTTGCAACTGGCGAGTTGTTCTTCGCGCGCCAGGCGAAGGGCCGCCTGCGTCTGCGCCGCGAGGTGCGGGGCGCCGTAGCCGAGCAGCCGCACGAGGTAGGTCAGGCTTGCAGCGGGCAGCGGTGCGTACTTGCGCACCACCAGGTCGATGAGCGCGGCGGCACGTTGCGCGCGGCCGGCGGGGCTTTCGTCGGCGGGCAGATGGGTCACGGCCTCATAGACACGCGTGCCGCTGTCGCGCCGCACCACGCGCAGCATGCCGCGGTAGTGCAAGCCGTCGAGCAGGCGCGTGGTGGCGTTGCTCGAACCGCCCCAGTAGTTCTTCACGCGGCCATGCGCGAAGTACTGTTCAACTTCGCGCGGATGCACCGGTCCGCGTTCGCGCACGAAGGCCAACACATCGGCGGCCTTGCGGCGGGTGTCCTCGTCCCAGGGCTGCCTGGCTTCGCGCGGATGCATCAGGGCCAGGTGTTCGCGCGGCAAAAAGCCGTAGTTGACGAGGCAGTCTTCCTCGATGGCAAGCCGCGTGTAGCGGCTTTCGAGATCGCCCGCGCGGTAGTCCTTCACGCGGTGGCGCAGCGTCAGGTCTTGGGCACGTGCGGGCGCGCGGATCGGGTCGGCCTGAACGAAGCCGAGTTGGCGGATCGCTGACGGCAGCGTGGTCGGCTTGAAGAGGGTGCGCGCTATTGCGTAGCGGCGCAGGTCGTCGAGGGTCGGGGTGGCCATGGGTGAATTGCAGCACAAGCTTTGCGGCGCTGCTGTTCGGGGCACGCTGCTGTTCAGGGCGGCGCTCCCGCCGACGGGGTACCTTGCTCCGCGAATGTCCCCCGGCCTGCGGCCTCCTCCTTTATTTCGCTGCGCAAGGCACCCCGCCAGCGGGAGCGTTATTCAGTGCAGTGGTTGATCAGCCAGCACGACAGCCGCGTCCGGTGTGCGCAGGGCGCCGGGTGCTCCCCGCAGCGAAATAAAGGAGGAGGCGAAGCCGGGGGACATTCGCGGAGGGGAGTACCCGGTGGCCTGTGCACGCGCCCCGAACAAGAGCGGACAAAAGGCAATCTAGACGGCTTGCTTGTGCCGCTCGATACACACGTCGAGCGTTTCGGCGCCCGTCCGCTGCCACCAATCCAGGTTGGAAAAAATCTCGACCTCGCTGAACCCCGCGAACCCCGCGTCTTCGACCCAACCGCGGATCTTCTTCAACTCGACCACGCCGTCGCCCATCATCCCGCGGTCGGACAGCAAATCACGCGTGGGCGTGAGCCAGTCGCAGACGTGGTACGCCAAGAGGCGTTCGCGGCCGGCGCGGGCGATCTGCTGCTGCAGCTTCGGGTCCCACCAGACGTGATAGATGTCCAGTGCCACGCCGAGCATGCCGCTCTTGCCCGCGTCCAGCTCGTCGCAGATGTCGAGCGCATGTTCGAGCGTGTTGATGCAGGCGCGGTCGGCGGCTTGCATCGGATGCAGCGGCTCGATGGCCAGCGGCATGCCGACTTTGCGGGCGTATTCGAGCGACGCGGCGATGCCGTCGCGCACCTCGCCACGCGCGCGGGCAATGTCTTTGTACGCGGCCTTGCCTTCGAGCGCGCCGGGCAGGGCGCCGACCACCAGCACGAGGCAAGGTGCGTCCAGCGTCTTGGCTTCGTCGATGGCGCGGCGGTTGTCGTCCAGCGCGGCTTTCAGGCCCGCTGCATCGGCCGCCGGAAAGAAGCCGCCGCGGCAGTAGCCCGAGAGGCCAATGCCATGCGCCTTCAGCTGCTTTGCAACCTTGTCGAGCCCGACGGCGGCCACCTGGTCGCGCCAGGGGCTGATCGCGCGAATGCCGCGCTCGGCGCACTGGTCGATGATGCGGTCCAGCGGCACCTCGGCGCCCAGTTGCTTGCGAACGGTCGCGGTGTTGATCGACAGCCAGTCGTGGTTCTGCGAGA
Organism: Variovorax palleresanus; assembly: GCF_051144945.1. Classification (NCBI taxonomy): domain Bacteria; kingdom Pseudomonadati; phylum Pseudomonadota; class Betaproteobacteria; order Burkholderiales; family Comamonadaceae; genus Variovorax; species Variovorax palleresanus. Next base: position 4,547,624 of record NZ_JBJNVP010000002.1, read on the forward strand.
AATCGCGCATGGGTTCGCTCAGCCTTCAACGCCGTGCAGGGCCAGCAGCGTCTTCATGCGTTGCACCGCCAGTTCCGGGTGTTCCAGCAGATTTGCCGCATCGGCCAGGCGGAACAACTCGGCAAAGTGCTGCAGCGAACGCGTGCTCTGCTGGCCGCCGACCATCGTGAAATGCTTCTGGTGGCCGTTGAGCCAGGCCATGAACACCACGCCGGTCTTGTAGAAGCGCGTCGGCGCTGCAAAGATGTGGCGCGACAGCGGCACCGTCGGGCCGAGGATTGCGTGGAATTTTTCGGCGTTGCCCTGCGCCAGCGCGCCCAGCGCAGCGCTCGCTGCCGGGGCAATGGCGTCGAAGATGCCAAGCAGCGCATCGCTCTGGCCATGCGTGGGTTCGCTGCCGAAGCCGTCGCCGGCAATCAGCTCGGCGTAGTTGAAGTCATCGCCCGTGTACATGCGAACGCCTGCCGGCAGGCGGCGCCGCATCGCAATTTCCTTGTCCTTGTCGAGCAGCGAAATCTTGATGCCGTCCACCTTGTGCGGATGCGCGGCAATCACGGCCAGGGCCGTGTCCATCGCGGTATCAGCATCCTTGCTGCCCCAGTAGCCCGCGAGCGCCGGATCGAACATGTCGCCCAGCCAATGCAGCACCACCGGCTGCTTCGACTGACTGAGGATGCGGTCGTACACGCGCTCGTAGTCGGCGGGGCTCTTTGCCACGCGGGCCAATGCACGGCTCGCCATCACGATCAGCTTCCCGCCCAGCGCCTCGATGGCGGCCATCTGCTCTTCGTAGCCGCGGATCACGTCGTCGACGCTCTTCACGTCGTCGATGTTCAGGTGGTCGGTGCCGCAGCCCGAGGCCACCAGCGCGCCCGGCACGTCCCTGGCCGCATCGAGCGAACGGCGGATCAGTTCGAGCGAGGTCGGCCAGTCCAGGCCCATGCCGCGCTGCGCCGTGTCCATCGCCTCGGCCACGCCCAGGCCCAGCGAGAACAAGTGACGGCGGTAGGCGATGGTGGTGTCCCAGTCGACTGCAGCTTGCAGCCACGGGTCGACGGCCGCGAGCGGATCGGCCACCACATGCGCGGCCGAATAGGCGATACGGTTGAACTTGGCGCCCGCATCGGGCTTGACCGGCGCGGTGCCGCGCAGGGCGTACGGCGCGAGCGAGCCGCTCGCGGTGGGAAGGATCAGCGAAAGTGCCATGCTGCCTGCCTCAGACCTTCAGCGCGGGCACGTCGATCCAGCGGCGTTCCTTCCACGACTCGAGTGCGGCCTCGACCAGCTGCACGCCCTTGGCGCCTTCGGGCAGCGTCCACTTGTAGGGCTCGTTCTCGACCACGTGGCGAATGAAGTGCTCCCACTGGATCTTGAAGCCGTTGTCGTACGCCTGCGAATCCGGAATCTCCTGCCACTGGTCGAAGAAATTCATCATCTGCTTCTCGTCGGGGTTCCACACCGGACGCGGCGTGGCCACGCGCGACTGGGCGCGGCAGCTCGACAGGCCGGCCACGGCCGAACCGTCGGTGCCGTCGACGTGGAAAGTCACGAGGTCGTCGCGGCGCACCCGCGTGACCCAGCTCATGTTGATCTGCGCGATGACCGGCTCGCCGTTGTGGCCGGTGAGCTCGCAGGTGGCGTAGGCCGCGTCGTCGGCCGTGGCTTCATACGGCTTGCCGGCTTCGTCCCAGCGCTTGGGGATGTGGGTGGCGCCGAGGCACGACACCGACTTCACCTCGCCGAACAAGTTGTCCAGCACATAGCGCCAGTGGCACATCATGTCCAGGATCATGCCGCCGCCGTCTTCCTTGCGGTAGTTCCAGCTCGGACGTTGAATCGGCTGCAGGTCGCCCTCGAACACCCAGTAGCCGAACTCCAGGCGCACGCTGAGCATGCGGCCGAAGAAGCCGGCGCGGCGCAGCATGTCGAGCTTGCGCAGGCCGGGCAAAAAGAGCTTGTCCTGCACGGCGCCATGCTTCAGGCCCGAGCCTTCAGCGAGGCGCGCGATCTCGACCGCTTCATTGAGGTTGGTGGCGATCGGCTTCTCGCAATACACGTGCTTGCCGGCGCGGATGGCCTTGGCCAGCAGCGTGGGGCGCATCTGCGTGGTGCCGGCGTCGAAGAAGATCGTGTCGTCCTTGTTCTCCAGCGCCTTGTCGAGGTCCGTGCCCCAGCGCGCGATGTTGTGTGTCTTGGCGAGCGCTTCCATCTTCTCGGCGTTGCGGCCGATGAGGATCGGGTCGGGCATGACCCTGTCGCCGTTCGACAGCGTGACGCCGCCTTGCGCGCGGATCGCGCAGATCGAGCGGATCAGGTGCTGGTTCATGCCCATGCGGCCGGTGACGCCGTGCATGATGATTCCGAGTCGTTGTGTAGCCATGTCTTCAGCCGAAAAGGAGTTGGAGAAAGTCAAAGAGAAAGGAAGGGGGCGGATTACTGCGTCGGCGTGAGGCCGGCGGCCTTGACCAACGTCGCGTTGGTCTTGATCTCGTCCTTGATGTAGGCGTCGAACTGCTCGGGCTTGAGCGTCCAGGCGTCGGCGCCGAGCTTCAGGAAGCGCTCCTTGACCTCGGGCGAAGCCAAGGCCTTGGCCACTTCGTCGTGCAGCCGGTTGACGATGTCGCGCGGCGTCTTGGCCGGCGCCATCATGCCGATCCAGAAGTTGAACTCGGAGCCGGGCACGCCGGCCTCGGTGGTGGTGGGCACATCGGGCAGGGCGGCGGCGCGCTTGGGCGAACCCACTGCCAGTGCGATCAACTGGCCGTCCTTGATTTGGCCGATGACCGGCGCGATGGGCGAGAAGTAGTAGTCGACCCGGCCCGACAGCACTTCCGTCACTGCCTCGGCCGAGCCCTTGAACGGAATGTTGGTGGCGTCGATCTTCGCGGCCAGCTTGAACTTCTCGGCGTTGAGGTGGGTGGCGCTGCCCTGGCCGGCCGATGCGAAGTTGATGGTGCCGGGCTTGGCCTTGGCCGCCGCAACCAGCTCCTGCAGCGTCTTGATGTTCTTCGCAGGCGAGATCACCAGCGCATTGGGCAGCGACGAGATCGGCGTGACACCGGCGAAGTCGTTCACCGTGTCGAACGGCAGCTTCGCGAAGGTGGAAGGGCTCACCGTGTGCGACGACGAGTGAATCATGACCGTGTAGCCGTCCGGCGCGGCCGTGGCCACGGCCTGCTGGCCGATGGTGCCGCTGGCGCCGCCGCGGTTGTCCACCACCAGCGTCTGGCCCATGCTCTGGCCCATCTTGTCGGCAATGGCGCGGGCAATGATGTCGGTGGTGCTGCCGGCCGCAAACGGCACGATGACGCGGATGGGCTTGTTGGGATACCCGCTCTGTGCCGACGCCAGGCCCGGCATCAAGGCGGCGAGGCAGGTGAGCGTGGCGAGTGCAGTGGTGCGTACAAGTTGCTTCATGGGTTGTCTCCGTGCGGTCGGGCCGCTTTGTCTTGCCGATTAATTCACCAGTGAGTGAATTGTAGATTTTAGAAAGGCTGCCGCCGCAGCGCAACCGCTGCTGATCGGTAAATACCCGGAGATGCAGGAAGGCGCCCGAAGGGCTCAGTGCAGCACGTAGCCCAGCACGAGGTCGGTCATGTGCGAGAGGCGCTGCGCCATTGCCTTGGGTGCGCGCAGGTCACGGCCGAAGACGGCCGAGAGCGTGTGGTTGTTCGAGAGGTAGAAGTAGCAGAGCGAGGCGATCGAGATGTAAAGCTGCACCGGGTCGACGCCGGCGCGAAACAGCTTGTCGCGCTTGCCGCGCTCGAGCACCGTGTCGAGCAGTTGCACCAGCGGCGAGTTCATTTCCTGGATGCGCTCGGAGCGCTTGAGGTGCTCTGCGCAATGCAGGTTCTCGCTGTTCAGCAGCGTGATGAACTCGGGGTGCTCGAGGTAGTAGTGCCAGGTGAACGAGACCAGCTGGCGAATGGCCTCGACCGGGTCGATTTCGTCCAGGTGCAACTTTTGCTCGGCCTCGCGGATGTCGGCGTAGGTGCGTTCGAGCACCGCCAGGAACAGGTCGTCCTTGCTGCCGAAGTAGTAGTAGATGAGGCGCTTGTTCAGGCCTGCGCGCGCGGCGATGCTGTCCATGCGCGCGCCGGCCAGGCCCCGTTCGGCAAACTCGTCGCGCGCCGACGCAAGAATCGCGAGTTGCGAGCGGTCGGCGTCGCGCGAGCGCGGCTCGACCGTTTCGGGCGGGAGATCCTTGGGGGCTTTCATGGCGCGAATTTAACCAGTTGGTGAATTAACGCAAGGCGTTGAGAGCAGACGCACATAATTGCCGGAGACATTTGCAGCTGAGGTTCGACTTCTCATGAGTACATCACAACCCGCCGGCCACCTGATCGTCGAATGCCTGATCGAGCAGGGCATGGAGATCGCGTTCGGTGTTCCGGGTGAAAGCTTTCTGGCGGTGCTCGACGGCTTTCATGCCTACCGCGACCGCGCCCGCTTCATCGTCAACCGGCAGGAGGGCGGCGCGGCCTTCATGGCGGACGCTCACGGCAAGCTCACCGGGCGACCGGGCGTGTGCTTCGTCACCCGCGGGCCGGGCGCCACCAACGCATCGATCGGCGTGCACAACGCCTTCCAGGATTCGACGCCCATGGTGCTGTTCGTCGGCGACGTGGGAAGCGACTTCCGCGATCGCGAAGCCTTCCAGGAGGTCGACTACGGCAGTTTCTTCGGGCCGAGCACCAAGGGCTTTGCCAAGCGCGTGGAGCGCATCGACGACGCGAACCGCATCCCCGAATACGTGGCGCGCGCTTTTGCCACTGCAATGAACGGGCGGCCGGGGCCCGTGGTGCTGGTGCTGCCCGAAGACATGCTGCGTGCGCAGACCGCAGCGCGGCCCCTGCCGCGCGTCGAAGCCGTGCAGCCCTGGAGCGACCCCGGCGCGCTGCGCACCCTGCGCGAGCTGCTGCTCAAGTCCGAGCGGCCGCTGGTGATCGCGGGCGGCGGCGGATGGACGGCGCAGGCCGCGCAGGCGCTGCAGCGCTTTGCCGAGAACTGGCGGCTGCCGGTGACCAACGCCTTTCGCTTCCAGGACACCTTCGACAACCACCATCCGCTGTACGCGGGCGACGTCGGCATTGCCATCAACCCCAAGCTGGCGCAGCGCGTGAAAGACAGCGACCTGATCATCGCCATCGGCCCGCGGCTGGGCGAGATGACCACCGGCGGCTACACGCTGCTGGAGGCGCCCAAGGCACGGCAGAAGCTGGTGCACATCCACGCCAGTGCCGAAGAGCTCAACCGCGTCTACCAGGCCGACCTTGCCATCAACGCCGGCATGAGCGCGGCCGCGCGCAGCCTCGAGGTGCTGAGCGCGCCCACCACCCTGCCGTGGGAAGAGTGGGCCGTGCAGGCCCATGCCGACTACGAGGCCAACCTGGAGCCGCAGGCGCTGGCCGGCATGCCGGCCGAAACGCCGAGAGGCCTCGTCGACATGGCGGCTGTGGTCGCGCTGCTGCAAAAGCACCTGCCGCCGGATGCGGCCATCACCAACGGCGCGGGCAATTTTGCGAGCTGGGTGCATCGCTACTTCCGCTATCACGGGCTCGCGAAAGGCCACAAGACGCAGCTCGCGCCCACCAGCGGCGCCATGGGCTATGGGGTGCCTGCGGGCATCGCCGCCAACCTGGCCACCGGCCGCGTGGCCTTCACCATTGCGGGCGACGGCGATTTTCTGATGACCGGGCAGGAGCTCGCCACGGCTTCGCAGCACGGCGGCAAGAGCATCATCGTGCTGCTGAACAACGGCATGTTCGGCACCATCCGCATGCACCAGGAGCGTGAATATCCGGACCGCACGAGCGGCACCGCGCTGCAAAACCCCGACTTCTGCGGCCTTGCGCGGGCCTACGGCTACGTTGCCGAGCGGGTCACGGAAACCTCGCAGTTCGAAGCCGCGCTGCTGCGTGCGCTGGCTGCCGACACGGGCACGCTGATCGAGATTCCGCTCGACCCCGAGGTGATCACCACCCGCGGCACGCTCGCGTCGATCACGCGTGCGGCCCAGGCGCGGGCGTGAGAAGAGCGGCGCAGCGAGCCGGTGTGCGCGCCGGCCGCGGACAAAAAAAAGCCGGCATGTGCCGGCTTTTTGATTCGGGAGCGCGATGAACGCGCAGTGCCCGAGCGCTTACTTGACGTGCTTGCCGATCAGAGCGGCCAGTTCGAACATCGACACTTGCGGCTTGCCGAAGATTTCCTTCAGCTTGGCGTCGGCGTTGATGTTGCGCTTGTTGGCCTTGTCTTGAAGGTTGTTCTTCTTGATGTAGTCCCACAGCTTGCTCACGACTGCGGTGCGCGGCAGAGGCGTCGAACCGACCACAGCGGCGAGTGCCGGGCTGGGGGTCAGGGCCTTCATGAACGCGGCGTTGGGCGTGCGCTTCTTGGCGGGAGCGGCCTTCTTTGCAGGAGCCTTCTTCGCAGGAGCAGCAGCCTTCTTCGCAGGAGCGGCAGCCTTCTTTGCGGGAGCAGCAGCCTTCTTGGCCGGTGCGGCCTTCTTCGCAGGAGCCGCAGCCTTCTTTGCGGGAGCGGCCTTCTTTGCCGGAGCTTTCTTGGCCGGAGCCTTCTTTGCAGTTGCCATGGTTGATTTCCTTTTTTGGTTGAACGTTCACCAATGAAAAACTTGCGTCTCCAGTGGCATTGCGGATGCTAAAGGAGAAAAAACTCGTTTCCAAGGGAAAAAGAGCTTTTTTCATTGGGAGTTGTTGTTTTTTCAGAGGGGAGAACCCGAGGTTTTCAGCTTCGGCGTTCGGGCCACGTCGCCAGCACCACGCCAATGAGCGCAAGCGCGAACGCAATGAGCTGTGCCGAAGAGAGGCTCTCGCCGAGCACCAGCACGCCCACGAGGGCCGCGCTCACGGGCAGCATCACCGCGAAAACACCCGCTTGCGCAGCGGGCACGTGGCGCAGGCCCGTCATCCACAGCCACACCGTCCAGATGCTTGCGGCAAGCGCATAGACCACGAGCAGGGCCCAGGTGCCGATGCGCACGGCCGAGAAATCGAACTGCAGCGCGAACCAGATGCCGAAGGGCATCGACAGCACGAAGCCCCACAGGTTGATGAGCGACGAGATCCGCTTGGGGCCGAGGCGGCCGGTGAGCGACTTGCCGATCACCGCGTAGGCCGTTTCGCAAAGCACCGCGCAGAACACGAGCAGGTTGCCCAGCCACGGCATCGACGAGCGCGAAGGGCCTTCTGCAGTGGCTGGAGCGTGCGCCGGCGTGAGCGCGAGCAGGCCGATGCCGATCGCCGCGCAGCCGATTGCCAGGCCGATGCGCACCGTGATGCGCTCGCGCAGGAAGAGCCAGCTCGCAACCGCCACGGCCGCCGGCATGGACGCCATGATCACACCGGCCGACACCGCGCTCGTGAGGCTCACGCCGAACAGCATGCAGACGGAGAACAGGAAGTTGCCGAGAAACGATTCGAGAAAGACCAGGCCGCGGGTGCGGCCGCTCATCGGCGGTTCCCCCGGCGGGCGCTGCAGCCAGTGCGGCATGGCGAGCGCGGCGATGCCAAAGCGAAGCCATGCGAGCAGCAGCACCGGGAAGACGGCGACCAATGGTTTGGAGAGGGCGACATAACCGCCGACGAGCGACATGCTCAGGGCCAGGCAGCCATAGGCGACGAGGCGGCTGGAGGCGGGGACAGCAGCGGTGTTCAATAGACTCGATGGCTTGTTGCTGGAACGATGGATTCAATGATGCCGCAATCGACGAAATCCGATGGCCTGCCAGGCGCACGCACCTCGCGCCACGTGTTCGTCTACGGCACGCTGCGCCGCGGCGGGCGCAATGACATCGCGCGCTTTCGGCCTGAACCCTTCCACGTGGCCGACGCCGCCATTGCGGGCACGCTGTACGACCTGGGCGCCTATCCTGGCGTAGTGCTGGGCGGAAAAGGGCGCGTCGTGGGCGAGATCTACAGCGTCGAGCCTGAAGTGGAAGCGGCGCTCGACGCGCTCGAAGAAGTTGCCGACGATGACGCGGGCGAATACATCAGGCGCCATGTGATGGTGGAAGCGGGCGTGCAGCAGTTCGAATGCCTGGTCTACGAAATTCATCCGTCGCGCATCGCAGGCCGTGCGGTGATCCGGAGCGGCGACTGGATCGCGCACGCGGCGGCCAGGTAAGACCAGTTTCGCGAGCCTCGTTTTCACGCCTGAAAGGCGCATTGCGCATCGTGAAATGAGCAACTGCTGCGCCGCAATATTTTTTCTCAATATGAGAAAAATAATTTTGCATTGAGAAATCTATCCGTAAGCCATTGATTTTGCTGAGATAAAAATATGTCTTCTATAAGACATAAGAGTCCAGAGATCGGTTTACAGTGACTCCACGGCCGCAGCGCCCATCCTTCAATCAACCTCACGGAGTGACCATGCCCCAGACCCTCACCGAACAACTGAGCCGCGAACAGCAAATTGCCGCCCTCGAGAAAGAATGGGCCACCAATCCCCGCTGGAAGGGCATCAAGCGCGGCTACAGCGCCGCCGACGTCGTGCGCCTTCGCGGGTCGTTCCCCATCGAGCACACGCTGGCACGCCGCGGTGCAGAGAAGCTCTGGGAGCTGGTGAACAACGAGCCCTACGTCAATTGCCTCGGCGCGCTCACGGGCGGCCAGGCCATGCAGCAGGTGAAGGCCGGCGTGAAGGCCATCTACCTGTCGGGCTGGCAGGTTGCCGCGGACGCCAACACCTACTCGGCCATGTACCCCGACCAGTCGCTGTACCCGGTGGACTCGGTGCCGACCGTGGTCGAGCGCATCAACAACACCTTCCGCCGCGCGGACGAAATCCAGTGGTCCAAGAATGTGAACCCCGGCGACAAGGGCTACGTCGACTACTTCGCGCCCATCGTTGCAGACGCTGAAGCCGGCTTTGGCGGCGTGCTGAACGGCTTCGAGCTGATGAAGGCCATGATCAAGGCCGGCGCCGGCGGCGTGCACTTCGAAGACCAGCTTGCCTCGGTCAAGAAGTGCGGCCACATGGGCGGCAAGGTGCTCGTGCCGACGACCGAAGCTGTGCAGAAGCTCGTCGCCGCGCGCATGGCGGCTGACGTCTGCGGTACGCCCACGCTCGTGATTGCCCGCACCGACGCCGAGGCAGCCGACCTCATCACCAGCGACTACGACGAGAACGACAAGCCGTTCCTGACCGGTGAGCGCACCGCCGAAGGCTTCTACAAGACGAAGAAGGGCATGGACCAGGCCATCAGCCGCGCCGTCGCCTATGCGTACTACGCCGACCTGGTGTGGTGCGAAACCGGCACGCCCGACCTCGAGTTCGCCCGCAAGTTCGCTGAAGCCGTGCACAAGGTGCACCCCGGCAAGATGCTGGCCTACAACTGCTCGCCTTCGTTCAACTGGAAGAAGAACCTCGACGACGCCACCATTGCCAAGTTCCAGAAGGAACTGGGCGCCATGGGCTACAAGTACCAGTTCATCACGCTGGCCGGCATCCATTCGATGTGGTTCAACATGTTCGACCTGGCCCAGGACTACGTGCAACGCGGCATGTCGGCCTACGTCGAAAAGGTGCAGGAGCCCGAGTTCGCGGCGCGCGACCGCGGCTACACCTTCGTCTCGCACCAGCAGGAAGTGGGCACCGGTTACTTCGACGAGGTGACCACGGTCATCCAGGGCGGCAAGTCCAGCGTCACGGCGCTGACCGGCTCGACCGAGGAAGAACAGTTCCACTGACCCGCTGATCGCCGATAAAGACGATTCGCTGTCACCTTCGAGCCCGGCCGAGCGCCGGGCTTTTTTTTGGGCCGGCACCGGCCAAGACCTCGCGCCGATGGCCCCGGCGGGCAACGGATAGAATCACGGCTCTCTGCACCCAACAAGAGCGAGAAAGGCACCTTGGTTATGACACCGCGAACTACTCCGCAAGGATTCAGCGGCTTTTTCTTCGTCTCCGAAGGAAAGGGCCGGTAGCCCGCGCTCGCTGGTTTCTGCCAGCTCCCAAACCAAGCAAAGCGCGGCCAGTCACCGCGCTTTTTGTTTTTTCGCCCCGAGGTTTTTCATGATCCAGATCACGCTTCCCGACAACTCGCGCCGCGAGTTCCCAGGCCCGGTTTCGGTGGCCCAAGTTGCCCAGTCCATCGGACCCGGGCTCGCCAAGATGACGGTGGCCGGCAAGGTCGACGGCAAGCTCGTCGATGCCAGCGACGTCATCGACCGCGACGCCAAGCTCCAGATCATCACGCCCAAGGACGACGAGGGCTTGGAGATCATCCGCCACTCGACGGCCCACCTGGTCGGCCATGCCGTGAAGCAGCTCTACCCAACGGCCAAGATGGTCATCGGGCCGGTGATCGAAGAGGGCTTTTATTACGACATCTCGTACGAGCGCCCCTTCACGCCCGAAGACATGGCCGCCATCGAGGCGCGCATGAAGGAGCTGATTGCGCAAGACTACGACGTGGTCAAGAAGATGACGCCGCGTGCCGAGGTCATCGAGGTCTTCAAGTCGCGCGGCGAAGACTACAAGCTGCGCCTCGTCGAAGACATGCCCGACGAGCAGGCCATGGGCCTCTACTACCACCAGGAATACGTCGACATGTGCCGCGGCCCGCACGTGCCCAACACGCGCTTCCTGAAGGTCTTCAAGCTCACCAAGCTGGCCGGCGCCTACTGGCGCGGCGACGCCAAGAACGAGCAGCTGCAGCGCGTCTACGGCACGGCCTGGGCCGACAAGAAGCAGCTCGACCAGTACATCCAGCGCATCGAAGAAGCCGAGAAGCGCGACCACCGCAAGCTCGGCAAGGAACTCGACCTGTTCCACATCGATGAAGTGGCGCCAGGCGTCGTGTTCTGGCACCCCAAGGGCTGGGCCGTGTGGCAGGCGGTGGAGCAGTACATGCGCGGCATCTACCGCGACACGGGCTACTGGGAAGTGAAGGGCCCGCAGATTCTCGACAAGAGCCTGTGGGAGAAAACGGGCCACTGGCAGAACTACCGCGACAACATGTTCACGACGGAGTCGGAAAAGCGCGAATACGCGCTCAAGCCGATGAACTGCCCCGGCCACGTGCTCATCTTCAAGAGCGACCTGCGCAGCTACCGCGACCTGCCGCTGCGCTACGGCGAGTTCGGCCAGTGCCACCGCAACGAACCCAGCGGCGCGCTGCACGGCATCATGCGCGTGCGCGGCTTCACGCAGGACGACGGCCACATCTTCTGCACCGAAGACCAGATTCTTGATGAATGCATCGCCTACACGGAGCAGCTGCAGAAGGTCTACGCCGACTTCGGCTTCACGGACATCCTCTACAAGGTGGCCACGCGGCCCGACAACCGCGTGGGCTCCGACGAGCTCTGGGACAAGGCCGAGCACGCCGTCATGGAGGCCCTGCGCCGTTCGGGCGTCGACTTCATCATCTCGCCCGGCGACGGCGCCTTCTACGGCCCCAAGATCGAATACACGCTGAAGGACGCGCTGGGCCGCCAGTGGCAGTGCGGCACGATGCAGGTCGACTTCAACACGGCCGAGCGGCTGGGCGGCGAATACGTTACCGAATCGAGCGGCCGCGCGCATCCCGTCATGCTGCACCGCGCCATCGTGGGCAGCCTCGAGCGTTTCATCGGCATGCTGATCGAACACCACGCTGGCGCGCTGCCCGCATGGCTCGCCCCGGTGCAGGTGGCGGTGCTCAATATCAGCGAAGGGCAGGCCGATTACGCTGCTTCAGTGGCGAAAACGTTGCAGAATCAAGGGCTTAGGGTTCAGCTCGATCTGCACAACGAGAAGATTACGTATAAAATCCGCAAGCATTCGTTGCAAAAGCTTCCCTACATCCTCGTCGTAGGCGACAAAGAGAAGGAAGCTGGTGCCGTCGCAGTGCGCGCCCGGGGCAACCAAGACCTCGGTGCAATGTCCCTCGAATCGTTCAAGCAGCGGCTCGACCAGGATGTTGCTGACAAGCGTTGATTTGTCCCTGAAGCACCCCAACTTGTGTTTCTCGATCAAATCATGCCGCTTGTCCGCGAGGACTGCCCCGGCTTCCGCTACAGATTTTGTAGCAACTTTTGAAGGATTCTGACCATCGCTACTGCATTTCGCGACCGCCGCCACCGCGAGGAACGCCAACACCGCCTGAACCGGGAAATCATGGCCCCGGAAGTCCGCCTTGTAGGCCCGGAAAACGAGCCATTGGGTGTTATGAGTCTCTCCGAGGCCTTGCGCCTTGCCGGTGAGGCTGACGTGGATCTGGTAGAGGTCGTCGCCGCGGCCAATCCGCCAGTGTGCCGCCTGATCGAGTACGGCAAGTTCAAGTACCACGAGCAGAAGAAGGCGGCCGAGGCGAAGTCGAAGCAGAAGGTCATCGAGGTCAAGGAAATCAAGTTCCGGCCCGGTACCGACGATGGCGACTACAACATCAAGATGCGCAACATCAAGCGCTTTCTTGAAGAGGGCGACAAATGCAAGATCACGCTGCGCTTCCGTGGCCGCGAGATCACGCACCAGGAGCTCGGTCTGGCTTTGCTGCAGCGTATTCGCGATGAACTGGCTGACCTGATCGTCGTGGAGCAGTTTCCCAAGCTCGAAGGCCGGCAGATGATCATGATGATCGCTCCGGGCCGCAAGAAGCCGGGTGGCGGTGGTGCCGCCAAGCCCGCGTCGACGGAAACGTCGTCGGCGCCCGCGGCAGCCTGAAAAGGCTGGTCGGGCGAGAGAGATAGTCAGCAGGGTTTTAAAGAATTTCGCCGTTGCCGGCGCTTCGCAAGAAGGGCAGGCAGGGGCGAGATAAAGAAGTGTCTCGGGGCCAACAAGTCCGTGGAGTATCCGCGGCGCCTCACGAGCACAAACTAAAGGAGCATTTACATGCCCAAAATGAAGACCAAGAGCAGCGCGAAAAAACGTTTCCGCGTTCGTCCCGGTGGCACCGTCAAGCGCGGTCAAGCCTTCAAGCGTCACATCTTGACGAAGAAGACCACCAAGAACAAGCGTCACCTCCGTGGTGCAGTCGCAGTGCATGAAACCAACATGGTTTCTGTCGCCGCCATGCTGCCCGGCCGTGGCATTTAACTCAGACGAACAAGGAGTACACACATGCCTCGCGTCAAACGTGGTGTAACGGCTCGCGCCCGCCACAAGAAAGTTCTCGCACTCGCCAAGGGTTTCCGTGGTCGCCGCGGTAATGTCTTCCGCATCGCCAAACAGGCGGTAATGAAGGCTGGGCAATATGCCTACCGTGACCGCCGCAACAAGAAGCGCGTGTTCCGTCAACTGTGGATCGCGCGTATCAACGCCGCCTCGCGTGAACTGGGCCTGACCTACAGCCAGTTTGCAAACGGCATCCGCAAGGCCGGAATCGAGATCGACCGCAAGATGCTTGCGGACATCGCAGTGCACGACAAGGCCGCTTTTGCCGGCATCGTGGAGCAGGTCAAGGCCAAGCTGGCTGCTTGATCCTGTAAAGCAAGGGCGGCTGTCTTCGTGGCAGTCTCCTGCGCCCACGACACAAGGGCTGGCGCTTGAAAAGGCTCCAGCTCTTTTTTTATTTCCCCGCCTATTTTCTGTTGCTATGAACGAGTTGGACTCCCTGGTAGCCACCGCACGCGCCGCCTTCGCCGAAGCGAAAACGCCCGCCGAGCTCGAGAACGCCAAGGCGCAGTTCCTCGGCAAGTCGGGCCGCATCACCGAGCTGATGAAGGGCATGGCCGCGCTCAGCGTCGACGAGAAGAAGTCGCGCGGCGCCGCAATCAACGTGGCCAAGCAGGCCATCGAGTCCTCGCTGACCGAACGCCGCCAGCAGCTGGCCGACGAAGAGCTTTCGCTGCAATTGCGCGCTGAGGCCCTCGACGTGAGCCTGCCCGGCAGCCGTCGCATTCCGGGTGGCCTGCACCCCGTGAGCCGCACCCTGGAGCGCATCGAAGAGATCTTCTCCAGCATGGGCTTCGACGTGGCCGACGGCCCCGAGATCGAGAGCGACTGGCACAGCTTCACCTCGCTCAACAACCCGCCGAACCATCCTGCGCGTTCGATGCAGGACACCTTTTATGTCGATCTGAACGGCGACGACGGCATTCCGTACAACCTGCGTCCGCACACCAGCCCGATGCAGGTGCGCTATGCGCATCAGCACATCAAGAAATACGCGGCCGAGTTTGCCGCCGCGGCAGCCGACACCACCGGTGCCGTCAAGGCGCCCGAGATCCGCGTGATTGCGCCCGGCCGCACCTACCGCGTTGACAGCGACGCCACCCACTCGCCCATGTTCCACCAGTGCGAAGGCCTGTGGCTCGGCGAGAACGTGAGCTTCAAGGACCTGAAGGTCGTCTTCACCGACTTCTGCCGCACCTTCTTCGAGAGCGACGACCTCGTGCTGCGCTTTCGCCCGAGCTTTTTTCCTTTTACCGAGCCCAGCGCCGAAATCGACATCCAGTTTGCGAGCGGCCCGCTGGCCGGCCGCTGGCTCGAGGTTGCGGGTTCGGGCCAGGTGCACCCGAACGTGGTGCGCAACATGGGCCTCGACCCCGAGCGCTACATCGGCTTTGCCTTTGGCATGGGGCCCGACCGGCTCACGATGCTGCGCTACGGCGTGAACGACTTGCGGCTGTTCTTCGACGGCGACTTGCGCTTTCTCTCGCAGTTCCAGTAAGCACCCACCCATAGAAAACCGAATACGAGATCGAAGAGATGCAATTCCCGGAATCCTGGCTGCGCGAGTTCTGCAACCCGCCCCTCGGCAGCGCCGAGCTGGCCGAAACGCTCACCATGGGCGGCTTCGAGGTCGAAGAGCGCCGCCCCGTGGCGCCGCCCTTCAGCCGCATCGTGGTTGGCGAGATCAAGGAAGCCGTGCAGCACCCCAACGCCGATCGCCTGCGCGTGTGCCAGGTAGACGCGGGGCAGGGCGCCTTGCTCAACATCGTGTGCGGCGCGCCCAATGCGCGCGTTGGCATCAAAGTGCCCTGCGCGCTGGTTGGCGCCGAACTCCCGCCGGGTGAAGACGGCAAGCCCTTTCTCATCAAGCTCGGCAAGCTGCGCGGCGTCGAGAGCCAGGGCATGCTGTGCTCGGCCCGCGAGCTGCAGCTGAGCGAAGACCACGGCGGCCTGCTCGAGCTCGACGCCGACGCGCCCATTGGCGCCGACGTGCGCGACGTGCTCAAGCTCGACGACGCGCTGCTCACGCTCAAGCTCACGCCCAACCTCGCGCACGGCCTGAGCGTGTACGGCATTGCACGCGAACTCGCGGCGCTCACCGGCGCACCGCTCAAGACGCCCGCCATTGCGCCGGTTGCAACATCGTTTGCCGACGTGCTGCCGGTGAAGGTGGAGGCGCCTGAACTCTGCGGCCGTTTTTCGGGCCGCATTGTGCGCGGCGTGAACACCAAGGTGAGCACGCCGGCCTGGATGGTCGAGCGCCTCGCGCGCTGCGGCCAGCGCAGCGTGACGCCGCTGGTCGACATTTCGAACTACGTCATGTTCGAGTACGGCCAGCCCAGCCACATCTTCGACCTCGACAAGATCCACGGCGGCCTGACCGTGCGCTGGGGCAAGGCGGGCGAGCAGCTCAAGCTGCTGAACGGCAACACCATCAGCGTCGACGACAAGGTCGGCGTGATTGCCGACGATCAGGCCGTCGAGTCGCTCGCCGGCATCATGGGCGGCGACGCCACCTCGGTGTCCGACGACACGCGCAACATCTACGTCGAGGCCGCGTTCTGGTGGCCCGAAGCCGTTCAGGGCCGCTCGCGCCGCTTCAACTTCACGACCGATGCCGGGCATCGCTACGAGCGCGGCGTCGATCCGAGCCGCTCGGTGGAAATCATCGAGCGCATCACGCAACTCATCATCGAGATCTGCGGCGGCCAGGCCGGCGCCATGGACGACAAGATCTTGAACGTGCCCGAGGCCATGCCCGTCACGCTGCGCGTGGCGCGTGCCGCGCGCGTCATCGGCATGCCGCTCTCGCAGGCGCAATGCGCCGACGCACTGCGCCGCCTGGGTTTTGCGCTTGGCGAAGGCGAGGGCACATTGACCGTCACGCCCCCGCCGCACCGCTTCGACCTGCTCATCGAAGAAGACCTCATCGAAGAAGTGGCGCGCCTGATCGGCTTCAACAACCTGCCGACCACCGCGCCGCTGGCGCCCATTACCGCCCGCGTGCGGCCCGAGGCCCAGCGCAGTCGCTTCGCGGTGCGCCGCAGCCTGGCGGCGCTCGGCTACCAGGAAACCATCAACTTCAGTTTTGTGGAAGCGCACTGGGAGCAAGACCTGGCCGGCAACGCCAACCCCGTCAAGCTGCTGAACCCCATCGCCAGCCAGATGAGCGTGATGCGCTCGTCGCTGATCGGCTCGCTGCTGCAGGTGCTCAAGTTCAACCTCGACCGCAAGGCCCCGCGCGTGCGCGTGTTCGAAGTGGGCCGCGTATTCTTGCGCGACGACAGCGTGGCCACCACCGACAGCACCGTGCGCGGCGTTCACCAGCCCATGCGCGTGGCCGGCCTTGCCTTGGGCGATGCCGAAGAAGCGCGCTGGGACGGCAAGCCGCACCGCGTCGACTTTTACGACGCCAAGGGCGACGTCGAAGCGCTGCTCGCACCCCTGGTGCCCAGCTTCGAGGCGGCCGAGCATCCGGCCCTGCACCCCGGCCGCTCCGCCCGCGTGCTGATCGACGGCAAGGCCATCGGCTTTGTCGGCGAGCTGCATCCGCGCTGGCGCCAGAAGTGGGACTTTGCCCTGGCCCCCGTGGTTTTTGAACTCGACCTCGACGCCGTGACCGCGCGCCCCGTGCCCGTGGCCCAGCCGGTGCCCAAGCACCAGGCCGTCGAGCGAGACATTGCCGTGGTCGTGGCCGAATCCGTCACGCACAATGCGTTGATGCAGGCCATTCAATCGGCGGCCGCGGCGCAAGGGCTGCTGCGCGACGCCACGCTGTTCGACATCTATCGCCCGCAACCTGCGCGCGACGGCACGGCGCCCGCATCGGGCGGCCTGGCGCAAGGGGAGAAGAGCATGGCGGTTCGCCTGAGCTTCCAGGACGACAACGCCACGCTGACCGACGAGCAGGTGGAACCTGCCGTGCGCGCCATCGTCGAACAACTGAGCGCCAGACTCGGCGCGCGCTTGAGAGGGTGATGAGAATGAACGCCGCGGAATTCACGCTCGAAGCCCTCGAAACGCCCGCACTCACCAAGGCGCACCTGGCCGACCTGCTTTTTGAGCAGATCGGCCTCAACAAGCGCGAATCCAAGGACATGGTCGAGGCTTTCTTCGACCTCATTGCCAACAGCCTGATCGAAGGCACCGACGTCAAGATTTCTGGCTTTGGCAACTTCCAGATCCGCGTGAAGGCACCCCGGCCGGGCCGCAATCCGCGCACCGGCGAAGCCATTCCCATCGGCGAGCGGCGCGTGGCCACCTTTCACGCCAGCGCCAAGCTGAAGGAACAAATTCACGGAAGCATCGAGCCCAGCGGCACTTCCGAGGTCGAGTGGAGCCTGGGCGCCGAATAAGTGCTTGGTGCTGCGCGGGTGCGTAGAGTAATCTCTAAGGTTTCCTGCGCACGGTCTTGATTTCAATGGAAATAATGGAGAAAGCGCTCCCGCCCATTCCCGTCAAACGCTACTTCACCATCGGTGAGGTTGGCGAGCTGTGTGGCGTCAAGCCGCACGTGCTGCGCTATTGGGAGCAGGAGTTCACGCAACTGCGCCCCATGAAGCGGCGCGGCAACCGGCGCTACTACCAGCACCACGAGGTGCTCATGATTCGCCGCATCCGCGATCTGCTCTACGACCAGGGCTTTACCATCAGCGGCGCGCGCAACAAGCTGCAAGAACTCGTGCAAGGCGAGCGCGAGCGCCGCAAGGCCGGCATCGTTCCGCTGGAGGGCATGGAAGCCGTCGAAATCGACCAGGAAGAGTTCGATGCGGCCATGCACCAGGACGAAGACACCCACCACAGCCCCGAGCCCCAGCAAGCCACGGCCCGCACCGTCGATCCGTCGCAGCTGGTGCACCTGCGGCGCGAGCTTTTTGAAATTCGTGAGCTGCTTACCGTCGGACGGTGATTTCAGCCGGCTATAATTGAGAGCT
Source organism: Variovorax palleresanus (assembly GCF_051144945.1). Classification (NCBI taxonomy): domain Bacteria; kingdom Pseudomonadati; phylum Pseudomonadota; class Betaproteobacteria; order Burkholderiales; family Comamonadaceae; genus Variovorax; species Variovorax palleresanus. Next base: position 4,565,677 of record NZ_JBJNVP010000002.1, read on the forward strand.
TCGGTGTGTGGCGCAGCCTGGTAGCGCACTTGCATGGGGTGCAAGGGGTCGAAGGTTCGAATCCTTTCACACCGACCAATATCGTCAGATAGAAAAACGGGTCAGAGCCACAAGCTCTGACCCGTTTTTTTTTGCTGCGCGACAGCTTCAGTCGTCAGACCGCGCGACGAAGAGCAGGCACATGCTCAGAACGCCGAGCAACGTGCCGGCCACAAATATTCCGATGTCGAGTGCGAGGGTGTACATAGGTTTTCAACAACAGGTGCTCTCCCGATACTTTCTAAGTATTGAAGCTTGTTCACCTGACCCACTCCTGATTAGCGGATTAGAGGCATCAGCCCAAAGATAAGTTGTCCGGAAAACGATAGATATTGGGACACGGTTTCGCCCAGCGGCCCAGCCCGCAACAAGGCATAACCGAAAGCATGCATGGAGGCCCGTCTGGCAGGCACCAAATGCGGCCGACCCCACGCACCAAAACGTGACGTCCATCACACTTACGCCAACTCATGGGTAGCAAACTGTAATTTTCGCTATTTATGTCTAAAAAGGTGATTTCCGTCTCTTTTTACGAATCGCTACGTCTGGGGTCAAAAGTTAAACTATGTGAACAAGAGGAGGCATCGAGCGACAGGTAGTCCTCTGTCGCCTCTGTCGGGCTTTCACCCGGAGTGAAACAACACAGAGGTTTGCTTTGAGACGTCAAGTCAACACGGCGGCGTGCTCCGCTGCCCTATTTGTGGGTACCCTAGGTACCCTGTTGCTCCAAGGCTGCACCATCGTGCCCGGCATGGGCACCGTGGAGCCGTATCAGAGCGCCGAGGATCTGCCGCCCAAGTTCCAGTACCTGCCCGACGCAGCGCCTGAGGACCGGATCACCCCCATCACGCCGGCCCTTGTACGCACGTTCGCCAAGATGACGCCCAAGAGCGTGCCGTCGGAAGTGCAGGCGCTCTTCGGCAAGTCGCAGCGCTACACCATCGGCCCCGGAGACGTGGTGGGCGTCATCGTGTATGACCACCCCGAACTGCTGCCCAATGCTGGTGCAGTCATCTCGCAGCAGTCCGACCCCACGGGCGTGAGCGTGGCACCGGGCTTCATCGTCGACTCGTCGGGCGAAATCGCCTTTCCGTATGTGGGCCGCGTCAGGGTTGCGGGGCTCACCGAGGCCGAAGCCGGCGAGCTCATCTCCAAGCTGATCGTCACCCAGGTGCGCGAGCCCCAAGTGACGGTGCGCATTCAGTCGTTCAGAAGCCGCCGCGCCTATGTAGAAGGCGAAGTGCGCGCACCGGGCTCGCAGGTCTTCACCGACTTGCCCATGACGCTGAACGAGGCCATCAACCGGGCCGGCGGCATCACCGCAAACGGAAACTTTGCGGCCGTGACCCTGGTTCGTGATGGCAAGTCCGTCGACATCAACCTGACGCGCCTGCGCGAAGCCGGCCGCGACGGCAACGACATTCCCTTGAGGAGCGGCGACACCATTCGCGTAGGCCACCGCGAAGACGCCAAGGTGTATGTGATGGGCGAAATCTTGCGCCCATCGGCGCTCACGGTGCGCAGCAACGGCCGCCTCAACCTGAACGAAGCGCTGGGCGAAGCCGGCGGGCCGATTCTCACCACGTCCAACCCCGGCCAGATCTACGTGATTCGCCAGGGGGCCACCGGCTTACCAGCCATCTTTCATCTGGACGCCAAGAACCCCGCCGCAATGGTGCTGGCCAGGCAGTTCGGCCTGGAGGCGCAAGACGTGGTCTACATCGACCCGGTTCCGCTTGTGAAGTGGAACCGCGTGATCAGTTTGATTCTGCCGGCTGCACAGATTGTGAATCTGGGTAGTGAATCGGCGGATCGGTTTCGCTGATAGCGCCGATTGGAGGTGATCGTGTCTCCTCTGCACATTGGACGTTTGTTAGGCCTTCAATTTTTTATCTGGGCGCTTGTGTGTGCCGATCTGTGTTCAGAAACTTGTCGGCCCTTCCTGGTAATTCAAAAATGAATATAAAAATTGCGGTTGCGGGAACCGGATACGTCGGAATATCCAATGCCATTTTGCTGGCTCAGCACAATGAAGTCGTGGCACTTGATATTGTGCGGTCGAAAGTCGAGATGCTTAATGACAAGTGCTCACCTATTGATGATGCGGATGTCAAGACTTATCTTGCAACCAAACGACTGAATCTACGCGCTACCACAGATAAGGAACAGGCGTATGTCGGCGCAGAGTTCGTTTTAGTCGCAACACCAACGAACTACGATCCCGCTACGAATTTTTTTAATACCGAATCGGTTGAGACGGTTATTCGAGATGTGATTGCAATAAATCCGAACGCGACTGTGGTGATTAAGTCGACTGTCCCGGTCGGATACACAGCAAGTTTGCGGGAAAAACTCGGATTTAACAATTTGATATTTTCCCCCGAGTTTCTACGAGAGGGAAAATCTTTGCATGACAACCTGTTTCCCAGCCGAATCGTGGTCGGTGGGAAATCTGAAGCGGCAAAACGGTTTGCCGAGCTTTTACTGCAAGGTGCGATTAAGGGTGATGTACCGGTGCTTTTTACTGAGAGCTCAGAGGCGGAGGCGATCAAACTATTCGCGAATACGTACTTGGCCATGAGGGTCGCATACTTTAATGAGCTCGACACGTATGCCGTCACCCACCAGCTCGACTCTCGAGAAATTATTAGCGGAGTGTGTCTGGATCCGCGAATCGGGCTTCACTATAACAACCCTAGCTTCGGGTACGGGGGATACTGTTTGCCAAAAGACACCAAGCAACTTTTGGCCAACTACCAAGATATCCCTCAAACGCTAATAAGCGCCATCGTCACGGCCAATACTGTGCGGCAAGAATTCATTGCCGAAGATATTCTTCGCTTGCGCCCGAGATCAGTTGGAGTTCATCGACTCATTATGAAGTCCGGCAGCGACAACTTTAGAGAAAGCAGCGTACAAGGAATAATTAGCCGACTTCAGGCGAAAGGTATACCCATTTCGATTTACGAGCCGGTGCTGCAGCAGAGCGAATATTTAGGCATTCCTGTAATCCGTGATTTAGGGGATTTTAAGGAACGCTCAGATCTGATCTTGGCCAACCGCCGCGTTCCAGAACTCGCTGACGTTTCCGATCGACTTTACACTCGAGATGTATTCGGGAATGACTAAATACCAATACGCGCAGGTCGATCGCAATATAAAAATAAGGTTGCGCCCACAGGAAAACTGCTCCCTTTGTCGTGGCTCGCCGGTGTAATCAGGTGAAATCCGCTTCTTTACAAATAATAGTAGGGCAAGCTTTTTGGGCGTTAGCCCAAGCGCTCATTGTTCTGCTACTTGCGCGACAAGCTGGTGGCGTGGAACTTATCGGCACATTTACGCTGGCTTTGGCAATTTTCACCCCTTTGTGCTTAGTGGGGGGCTTAAATCTGAGGAATGTGATAGCGATTGACGAAGACAAAAACATTAACATAGTCGCAGCGTTGGTTCTCCGCACTATCGTAGTCATTTTGGCACTCGCCATAACCATCCTCGTTTTGCAGTTCACGGGACACTTGGACCTCCACTGGCCGATAGTAGTCGTTCTCATGGGGACGCGTGCTTTAGATCATGTAAGCGATGTAGCCGCTGGTTTTTATCAAAACAACAATCGGCTTGGGAAAATAGGCGTCTCCTTTTTCGCCAGAGGCACCGCAAATTTTTTCCCGATGATTATTATTTGGAATCTCGGAGGAGGGTTGGGTCTAGCAGTAGGAGCCGCTTTTGTGGTAACACTAATGGCTGTGGTAATTTTTGATTTGTTGTCGATTAAAAAGATAGCGGAAGCCTCCAAAAAGAAGAATGATTTCACACTGCGCCTTCTTTTTAGAACGCTGGTTCCCTCATGGTCTGCGTCACTATTTCCATTTTTTGACAGTTTGCATGCGAACAGCTTGCGCTACGCAATAGTTTTTTTGTTCTCAAGTTCTGTGCTGGGATTAGTCGGGATTGCTCAAACTCTCTTTGCACCAATCCAGTTATTGATTAGCGCATTGGGATACGCATATCTGCCAAAAATGCGAGCCTTGGTTAAGGCTGGAGAGCGCGATAAAATAATTTCGTTTGTCAGGATAGGGAGCTTGCGGGGGTTGCTTCCTACGATTGCGTTTCTATTGTTTTCTTTGATTGTTCCGGATTCCCTACTCCGCATTTTATTTGGAGATATTGATCTCAAGGGGCTTCGAGATGCTTTATATATGGTTTCGGTGGCCATGCTGTTCTTTGGGGTAACTGGTTATTTGGCGCAGTCTGTGCTGGCAATTAAGCAGGAGCGATACTACTTGTTGTCGCCGCTGATTGGCTCAATGTCATTTCTTGCTCTAATTGTTCTGTTCCATGGTTTTGAATCCAAGTTTGAATTGATTTACATTGGAATCATTTTTTCCGCGAGCTTTTTTTCAAGAATAGTCTGCAACTTGATTGGGCTAAATTCTAAGCTCGGGAGTCCGGCATGAGTTACACGGGTGGAAAGGTATTGTTTCCTTTTAGAGTGACCAGAAAAATCGCTGCATACTTTTCTGGAATGGTGAATTCATTCTTATATCGGATGGCTTGTAAATCAGTCGGAAGAGGAAGTCGGTTTCGAGGTGGCGCATTTATAGCTGAACCAAAGGCGGTTGAGATCGGGGAAGGCTGTTTTATCGGTCGTGGTTTAACGGCATCCTCCGAGATCGCAGGAAAACATTTGAAAATCGGCGATGGCGTACAAATAAACTCAGACGTAAAGTTGGATCACACGGGTGGATTGTCTATAGGAAATAAGACGCTTATTTCTGAGCAGGTAATAATATATAGCCATGACCACGGCCTAGATCCGCGCTCATCGCCTATTCCAATGCAAAAAGTAATAGGGCGTGGAGTTTGGATTGGCGCTCGCGCAGTAGTTATGCCCGGCTGCAGAGTAATTGGAGACCACGCAATAATCGGGGCTGGTGCAATAGTGACGCGCGATGTACCCGAGAACGCCATTGTTGCGGGCAATCCGGCAAAGATTATAAGAATCAAAATAGACTAGTATGCTGGCCCTTTTGATTCTTTTGCTAATCTTTATTCATCTTTTGCCTTGGTTGAATTCAAGGCGAGATGGCGTTGGCAAAAATCCTGCAAAACTGATATCTATTATCAGCGGCATTATGTCAATTCCATATCTCTGCATCATTGCATGGGATGGGGAAAAATCGGCTGTTAAGTCAATCTTGAAAAGCGGTGACTTTGAGCATCTCTTGACCGTATTTATTGTCTATTACTGCGCTGGAATGCTCTGTCTGTTTGCGGGCATTTCTCTCGGTGCAAGAATTAAATTGCCCATCCTCAATGTCTTTTCCCTCCACAAGCCCGTGGGAACGAGGTTTTATCGAAGGTTCTCGCATTTCTTCTTGGTGGTGGTTCTTCTGCTTTCCGCCTTGAAGATGCAACAGGTTGGCGGTCTACTGGGATTTTGGGCCGATATTGGCATGCGAGCCCAGAATTTATCGGGGACGGGAATTCTGGATGTCTTTATTTTGCCTTCGAGTTATTTGGCAATTTTCTTCGCACTCTATGCACGATCAATCGATGGTCGTCCAAGTCGATATTGGATAGTTTTTCTGGTGGTGGCGATGTTCGTGGCTTTATCGCTGTTTGGCGGGCGCAAAAATTCCATAATGCTTGTAATTTTCTCGTTGCTTGCGGCCAGTGTATTCAATTTGCGCTTCAAGTTGATTTCCCTGAAGGCTTTGATTGCGTATGCTTTTCTTGGAATATTTTTTGTCGCAATATTGATATTTCGGCTAGGCAGCCAAATCGACTCCGCCAGCGGTTCATTTGATTTGTTGGACGCAATTCAAAATACAAGTTATGTCGATACCTACCTATTCATCATTGATTATTTTTCTGACCGGCCGTTTTGGTACGGGGCCGGCTTCGGAGATCTAGCGATCAGGCTATTGAGCTCGGGAGATCCTAGCCTCCTTCCGCCCATTGATGATGGCGTCTATATCAGATCGCTTGTGGAAGGGTGGAGCGTTAAGCCGCCTATGCCTTTTAATGAGTTATATCCCAGTTCTTGGCCGCCGGAGACTTTCGGTTCTGGGTATGTCAATTTCGGATTTATCGGCGTCGTTTTTTTCTTTTTCCTCAAGGGGCTCATTTCCGGGATGCTTTTTCGATGGGCTCGAGCGCGAGCCTTCGCTCCTATCCCCCTATTTTTGATGATTTACTTTTCCGCGAACTTCCATCTTTCGAACCTAAGAATAGTGCAAACCGGATTTTTGTTCGCCGTTACTTTCATCGTCGTGATGTTCTTAAGAATTTCGACCAGTACACGCAAAGTTAGGATGGCTAGCTAGTATGCGACCAGTCGTTTTGATTTTTATTGCCCACTATCTTCCCGGCTTTAAAATGGGCGGGCCTCTCCGAAGCATTTCAAATTTAATCGATCACCTGTCCACAGAATTTGATTTTTATGTTTTCACGAGTGATCGCGATTTAGGTGATCTCCGTCCTTATTCCGACGTGGTTGTGGATCGCTGGACGCGAGTTGGCAGTGCGATGGTGTACTACGCATCACCCAAGATGAAAACGCTGTCTGGGATTGCGAAGGTCTTAAAGCGAACTCCGCATGATTTGCTATATCTAAATAGCTTTTTCTCGTTTAAGCATTCAATGCTGCCGGTACTGACTTTGCGGCACGTCCGACGATCATCAGTGCCGGTGGTCCTTGCTCCGCGTGGGGAGTTTTCGCGTGGAGCACTGGCGCTCAAAGCGTGGAAAAAGAGGCCGTACACCGCCGCTGCAAAGATGAGCGGCCTATTGCGAGGACTGACTTGGCAAGCCTCGACCGAGTACGAAGCTGAGGACATTCGAGCCGTCGTTGGACCTGCAACACAAATCACAATCGCGCGAAACTTGGCTACCCGATTGTCTCCGGTTCCTCCTGACCATTCCGTCCGTCCCCACGGATTTCCTCTTCGCATAATTTTCCTATCTCGGATATCACCAAAGAAAAATCTAGACTTCGCTCTAAAAGTTCTAGCTCGAGTCAGGGCTCCTGTGAAATTTCGGATTTATGGGCCACCCGAAGATCTTGCGTATCTGAATGAATGCAAGGTTTTGGAAGAAGCGTTACCCGCTCATATTTCCGTTGAATGGCACGATGCCGTCGCGCCTGAAAGTGTGTCTACGATCATAGCCGAGCATGATCTTTTCTTTTTTCCGACTAAAGGTGAAAACTTCGGCCACGTAATCGCGGAGGCACTCGGTGCCGGAACGCCGGTCCTGATCTCGGATACAACGCCTTGGCGGAATTTAGGGGTGGAAGGCGTTGGGAACGATTTTCCCCTCACGAACACCGAAGCCTTTGTGTCGCGGATCGAAGAAATTGCCGAACTAATGCCGCAGGAGATGCTAAGTCTTCGCGCTCGCGCCGCCAAATACGCGCGGGAGTTGCAGGCCAACGATGAGAGTGTTGACTCCCATCGGAACCTCTTTTTCGGGTCATTGGCTGGTCAAAAAGTTTATTGATTTATTGGTCGTTTAAGGCGAGGCTGGCATCTCCGCCGATTCATAACGTGAAGTTGATTTGCTTGAGTTTGCGCTTGAGGATTGAACATGTTTAAAGAAAAGATTCTTTTAATTACTGGCGGAACAGGGTCGTTTGGAGGCGCAGTTCTTCATCGTTTCCTGGAGAGCGATATTGCAGAAATTCGGGTATTCAGTCGTGACGAAAAGAAGCAGGACGACATGCGGAAGAGGTTCAATAGTCCCAAACTGAAATTTTATCTCGGTGACGTACGCGACATTCGCAGCGTCAATCACGCAATGCGAGGAGTTGATTTTGTTTTTCACGCCGCCGCGCTAAAACAGGTTCCCTCTTGCGAATTCCACCCAATGCAAGCAGTTCGCACCAACGTCCTCGGCACCGAGAATGTCTTGGAAGCAGCAACTGCCGCCGATGTCAAACGCGTCGTGTGCCTGAGCACGGACAAGGCCGTCTATCCCATCAACGCGATGGGCATCAGTAAAGCCATGATGGAAAAAGTCATGGTCGCCGCTAGCCGAAATCTGGAGAGCACAAACACCGTTATTTGTGGCACCCGCTACGGCAATGTCATGGCCTCCCGCGGCTCCGTCATTCCGCTGTTCGTGGAGCAGGTTCTGGCGGGCAAGCCCATCACTGTGACGGACCCGACTATGACTCGTTTCATGATGACCCTGGAGGACGCGGTCGAACTGGTTCTGCATGCCTTCAAGCATGGCGACAACGGCGACATCTTTGTGCAGAAGGCTCCGGCGGCTACGGTGCGGGTGTTAACGCAGGCCATCTTAGAGGTAATGCGCAAGCCGGATCATGAAGTGCGTGAGATCGGCACCCGCCATGGCGAAAAGCTCTATGAAGCGCTGTTGAGCCGCGAAGAAATGGCGTGCGCCGAAGACCAAGGCGATTACTACCGTGTGCCGCCTGATGGGCGCGACCTGAATTACGCCAAGTACGTGGAAAAGGGCGAGCAGCGCATTACCCGGAGCACGCACGGCGAAGACTACAACTCGCACAACACCACCCAACTGGATGTGGACGGCATGAAGACTCTGCTGCTCAAGCTCGACTTCATGCGACGCATTGCGCGCGGTGAGCCCGCCCTGGCGCAGGAATAAGGGCATGAAGGTATTGATTACCGGCGCCCGCGGCTTCGTGGGCAAGAACCTGCAGTTGCACCTGGCCGAGCGCAAAGACGTGCAAGTGGTCTACTTCACCCGCGCCGACAGCGTGGAGCAACTGCCCACGCTGCTGCAGGGGGTGGACTTCGTGTTCCACCTGGCGGGCGTCAATCGCCCTCAAGACCCGGAAGAGTTTGCTAGAGGCAATGCAGAACTCACACGGAGCTTGTGCCATGCCGTCTGCGCCGTGGCCGAATCCACCGGCAAGAAGGTGCCCGTCGTCTACACCTCGTCCACCCAGGCAGGCTTCGACAGCCCTTACGGCCGCAGCAAGCGCGGAGCGGAAGAGACGCTGCAGGCCGCCGCCCGCAGTCACGGCATTCCGGTGCATATCTTTCGGCTGCCCAACGTGTTTGGCAAATGGTGCCGTCCCAACTACAACTCGGCTGTGGCAACGTTCTGCCACAACATTGCGCGCGACTTGCCCATTCAGATCAATGACCCGGCTGCGCCCGTCACGCTGGTGTACGTCGATGATGTCGTCGAACGTTTTGTACAACTGATGGATGGAGCCAATGCGGCGGTAGACGCGGATGGCTTCGCGACTGTCGCCCCGCAGTACACCACCACGGTCGGCGAACTGGCTCGGCAGATCAAGTCGTTCAGAGACAGCCGCAGCACGCTCATGACCGATCGCGTGGGAACTGGACTGGTGCGGGCGCTTTATTCCACCTATGTGAGCTACCTGCCGGTCGAGTCGTTTGCCTATTCCGTTCCGCAATACGGGGACGCGCGCGGCGTGTTCGTCGAAATGCTCAAGACGCCTGATGCCGGGCAGTTCTCGTACTTCACGGCGCACCCCGGAATCACGCGAGGCGGCCACTACCACCACAGCAAGACCGAAAAGTTTCTGGTCATCAAAGGGCACGCGCGCTTCAAGTTCCGGCACATGCAAACCGGCGAAGCATATGAACTGACCACTGCGGGCCAAAAGCCTGAAATTGTCGAAACCGTGCCAGGCTGGACACACGACATCACCAACATCGGCACCGACGAAATGGTCGTCATGCTCTGGGCGAACGAGGTGTTCGACCGCGCACGGCCAGACACTTTTGCATGCCCGTTAGACCCCTTCGACTTCTGATCTTTTCCATGAAAAAACTCAAAGTCATGACCGTGGTCGGCACCCGGCCCGAAATCATCCGCCTCTCGCGCGTGCTCGCTCGGCTGGACGAGCATTGCGACCACGTGCTGGTGCATACCGGCCAGAACTACGACTACGAACTCAACCAGGTTTTCTTCGACGACCTGGGCGTGCGTAAGCCCGACCATTTCTTGAACAGTGCGGCCAACGCCACCAGCGCGGCGCACACCATTGGCAACCTCATCATTGCTGTGGACCAGGTGTTGGGCGAAGTGCAACCAGAGGCCATGCTGGTGCTGGGCGACACCAATAGCTGCCTTTCGGTGATTCCGGCCAAGCGCCGCAAGATTCCAATCTTTCACATGGAGGCGGGCAACCGATGCTTCGATCAGCGGGTGCCTGAAGAAACCAATCGCCGTATCGTGGACCACACGGCTGATGTCAACCTGACCTACAGCACCATTGCGCGCGACTATCTCTTGCGCGAGGGGCTGCCACCTGATCTGGTCATCAAAACCGGCAGTCCGATGTTTGAGGTGCTCACGCACTACCGTCCTCGCATTGAGGCGTCCGATGTGCTGCAGCGCCTGGGCCTGCAAGCTGCGCAGTACTTCGTGGTCAGCGCCCATCGTGAAGAAAACATCGAGTCGCCGCAGTCCTTCGGCAAGCTGGTGGCGGTGCTGAATGCCGTGGCCGAAGACCACGGCCTACCCGTCATCGTTTCAACGCACCCGCGCACGCAAAAGCGCATTGATGCGACAGGCGCGCGCTTTCATCCGGAGGTGCGTCTGTTAAAGCCACTGGGTTTTCACGACTACGTGAAACTGCAGGTCTCGGCGCGCGCCACGCTGTCCGACAGCGGCACCATCAATGAAGAGTCGTCGATCCTCAACTTTCCGGCACTCAACCTGCGCGAGGCGCATGAGCGGCCCGAGGGAATGGAAGAAGCCGCCGTGATGATGGTCGGCCTGGAGGTGGAACGTGTGCGCCAGGGGCTGGCCATTCTGGACACACAGCCGCGTGGAGAAGCGCGTGGCCTGCGCCAGGTGGCGGACTACAGCATGCCCAACGTGTCCGACAAGGTGCTGCGCATCGTTCACAGCTACACCGACTACGTGAATCGCGTGGTGTGGAAGAAGTACTGAAGTCACTATGCGCTTGCTCGTCGTCTCTCAGTACTTTTGGCCGGAAAACTTCAGGATCAATGATCTTGTCGCCGAGTTCGTGCGGCGTGGTCACCAAGTCACGGTGCTGACTGGCGTGCCCAACTACCCCGATGGCAAAGTCTTCCCTGCGTACCGCAATGATCCCGAGATGTTTGCGCGCTACGAAGGAGCGGAGGTTGTCCGGGTGCCCATGTCTGCACGTGGAAAGGGCGGGGTTCGGTTGATGCTGAACTTTGCGACCTTCGCAATCAGTGCCTCCGTGCTTGGGCTGTGGAAGCTGCGAGGACGCGACTTTGACGCGATTCTTGCCTATGAGCCATCGCCCATCACGGTCGGCGTGCCCGCGGTTGCATTGCGAGCGGTTAAACGAGCACCGCTGGCTTTCTGGGTTCTTGACCTTTGGCCCGAAACGTTGGAAGCCATCGGCGTGGTTCGTTCGCGTCTCATCCTCCGTGCAGTGGGGCGGCTTGTGTCGTTCATCTACAAGCGTTGCGACCTGATCCTGGCGCAGTCGAAAAGCTTTGTGCCCCAAATCAAGAAATACGCGGGCAACAGCGGCCGAATCGAGTACTTCCCCAGTTGGGCGGAGATGCTGTTCGATGTGGATCAAGCGGTTGCTGCGCCTGAGGTGGAGGTCCAACCGGAGAGCTTCAATGTGATGTTCGCAGGAAACATCGGTGATGCTCAAGATTTCCCGGCGATCCTCGCGGCGGCAGAAATTCTCAAGGCACACCGGAACATCCGTTGGTTGATCGTCGGTGATGGCCGAATGGCGCAATGGGTGACCGATGAAATCCAGCGTCGCGGTTTACAAGAGTGCGTCCACATCCTCGGACGGCATCCAGTGGAACGAATGTCCTCGTTCTTCAAGCATGCAGACGCATTGCTGGTCAGCTTGAAGAACGAGCCGATTTTTTCTATGACCATACCGGGCAAGCTGCAGTCCTACTTGGCCGCCGGCATTCCCGTTCTCGCCATGCTGAATGGCGAAGGTGCCGACGTGGTGAGAAATGCCGCGGCTGGTTTGACTTGCAACGCGGGGGATCACAAGGAGCTTGCCAAGGCTGTTCTGGACCTCTCAAAAAAATCAGCTGAAGAACGCAAGGCAATGGGCGCGAATGGCCTTGCGTTGAGCGCCAGCGAATTCGAGCGTGGCTCGCTGATCAATCGCTTGGAAGGATGGCTTCAGTCGCTGTCCTTTCCCGCCTCGGCCACAAAGAAGCAAAGCGAGGCAACATGATCTTGGTAACAGGAGCGACTGGCTTTGTAGGCACTGCGCTGATTGAGCGGCTGCTCGCTGATGGCCTGTCTGTCCGCGCGGCTATTCGCCGTGAATCCGCGCTCGAGGATTCCAATGTCGAAGCCACGTTGGTTGGCGACCTCAGTGCGGAAACTGACTGGCGAAAGGCTGTCGCAAACGTTGACGCTGTGATCCACACTGCCGCCCGCGTCCATGTGATGTCGGATCGTGCTAGTGATCCACTGACGGAATATCGGCGCACCAATCTTCACGGAACGTTGCGACTGGCGCGGCAAGCGGCAGAGGCTGGGGTGCGACGCTTTGTCTTCGTAAGCTCCATTAAAGCCAATGGAGAGGCCACGCGGATTGGAAGTGCGTTTTCAGCGGACGGGGCCACAGCTCCGATGGATCCGTACGGCATCTCTAAACTGGAAGCGGAGCAGGCCTTGCGAGAGCTGGCAAAGCAGACCGGAATGGAAGTGGCGATAGTTCGCCCGCCTCTTGTGTACGGCCCCGGCGTCAAGGCGAACTTCCGCACAATGATGAGCATCGTCGCGCGACGAATTCCGTTGCCGCTCGGGGGCGTCACCGGCAATCGCAGAAGCATGGTGTCGCTCGACAATTTGGTGGACCTGTTGTTTGCTTGCGTGCATCACCCTGCAGCGGGCAATCAGACTTTTATGGTCTCGGACGGCGAAGACCTTTCCACCGCACAGCTGCTGAAACGTCTAGGGCAAGCCATGGGAAAGCCTACGCACCTGCTCCCTGTTCCGGCGAGCTGGCTGGAGCGAGGTGCTTCGATGCTGGGTCGAGCCCATGTCGCACAACGACTCTGTGGCTCGTTGCAAGTCGACATTTCAAAGACGAAAGACTTGCTGGGATGGACCCCCCCCATTACCGTTGACGAGGGTTTGAAAAGGGCTGCAGAAGGGTATTTGCGTGAAGCGTCTGTTTGATTTGTTCTTGGCCTTGTGCGCCGGGGCGGTGTTGCTGCTCCTGGTCGCGGTGGTCGCGCTGGCGGTACGTTTGACTTCGCGCGGCCCGGCTCTCTATTGGTCTGACCGCGTCGGCAGCAACAACCGAATCTTCAGGATGCCCAAATTTCGCAGCATGCGGGTCGGCACGCCCGCGGTCGCCACTCACTTGCTGTCTGACCCTGCGGTGTACCTGACGCCGATCGGTTCCTTCTTGCGCAGGAGCAGTCTCGATGAATTGCCACAACTGTGGAGCATCTTGGTCGGCGACATGAGTTTTGTTGGACCTCGCCCCGCGCTTTTTAATCAGCAGGATCTGATCGATCTGCGAACGCGGCATGGTGTTCATGTATTGGTGCCGGGACTGACGGGCTGGGCGCAGGTCAACGGGCGCGATGAGTTGCCCATCCCTGCCAAGGTCCAGCTCGATATTCAATATCTTCAGCGTCGCTCGTTCTGGTTCGATATCCGCATCCTGTGGCTCACCTTCGTCAAGGTGCTGAGGCGCGAAGGTGTGACGCACTGAATATGGGACAGCAATGATAAAAAAACGCTTGCTGATCATTGGTGCCGGTGGTCATGGCCGTTCCGTAGCTGAGGCCGCATTGCTACGACAGGACTATGAATTGACGGCGTTCCTGGACGATGCGGCCAAGCCCCAGCAACATCTGTGGGACTGTCCGGTCTGGGGCACAACGGAGATGCTGGCAGACTGCCGCGGCCGAATCGATGTGGTGATAGCGGCAATCGGCAATAACGCATTGCGTGAGGCGTTGCACCAGCAGGTGCAGGCGCAGGGTATGGCGCTTGCGACGGTCATACATCCGGCGGCGATGGTGTCGCCCACGGCGACCATAGGCGAGGGAAGTGCAATCATGGCCGGCGCTATCTTGGGAACCGGGGCTCAACTTGGTGAGGGCGTGATCGTCAACTGTGGCGCCGTGGTTGATCATGACTGCGTGGTGGAGGCTTTTGCCCACCTGGGCGGCAACGCCAGTATGGCCGGTGGGTCGGTCCTCGGTCGAGGCGCGTGGATGCAAACGGGTACTTCGTTGGGCCATGGCGCCGGCTTGCCAGCGGAAGCGGTCCTGCGCGTGGGCGAGACGTTCATCGATCAGAAAACTAGACATGGCATCTTGGCCTTCTCCCACGGAGCGACAGAATGAGCAAGCTTCCTATTGTTCGCAAGAACTTTTGGCGCTATTGCTTCTGGATCTGCGCCAGCGCGATTCTGGTGATGTCACTTGCGCCACCCTCGATTCCTATGCCGACGACCGGCTGGGACAAAGCCAACCATGCTTTGGGTTTTGCCGTGCTGGGCCTGCTGGGCCAATGGGCTTGGCCGGGGCGCACGGCCATCGTGTTGACTGCGTTGCTGGCCTACGGCGGGCTCATCGAACTGCTGCAATCGTTCACGCCCGATCGCGTTGCCGAGGCTATCGATTTGATGGCCGATTGGGTGGGGCTGCTGTTGGGCGCTGGCTTGGCGTTTTTGCTGGAGCGTCTGCGCCCCACAGGGCAGGGGGCGCAATGACGGATTCACAGCATTGCTGGCTTGAAAAGAATTTCTCAGGAGACTTCTCATGATCGATCGTCTGGCTCAGCCTGTGTTGGCGCTGCCGCGCCCCGTAAAGCGGGTGTTGGCCTTGTCGGTGGACGCCGGCCTGTGTGTGCTGTGCGTGTGGCTGGCGCTCAGCCTGCGTTACGAGCGGTGGATTGAACTGACGGGTGTGCATTGGCTGGCGGTAGCCGGTGCGGTCATGTTGGCGCTGCCGCTGTTCGTGGTCTCGGGCCTGTACCGTGCAATCTTTCGCTATGCCGGCAGCGCGGCGTTGATGGCTGTCGTGCGCGCCTGCTCCCTGTTCAGCGTGGGCTATGTCCTGATATTCACCGCGTTCGGCGTGGAAGGCGTTCCGCGCACAGTGGGCCTGCTGGTGCCTGCGCTGCTGCTGTTCACGGTGGGCGCTTCGCGCCTGTTTGCGCGCTATTGGTTAGGCGGCCTTTACTCTCAGGTGTTGCGCGGCAAGGCGCTGCCGCAGGTGGTGATCTACGGCGCCGGCAAGGCCGGCCGTCAGTTGGCCGCAGCGCTCGCCCACAGCCCGGAGATGGTGGTGCGGGGCTTCGTCGACGATGGCGTGCAGCTGCAGGGCAGCACGCTCAATGGGTTGCCCATTCACCCGCCGTCCTGGCTCAAGGCCCAGGCTGCCGCCGAGGGCATAACCGACGTGCTGCTGGCGCTGCCGTCGGTCTCGCAAGGCCGCAGGGCGCAAATTTTGAACGAACTCTTGTCGCTGCGCCTGCACGTGCGCACGCTCCCTGGCATGGCCGATCTGGCGCAGGGCCGGGTGCAGGTCAAGGATCTGATGGAAGTCGACATCGAAGACCTGCTGGGCCGCGACCCGGTGGCACCGGTCGAGCATCTGCTGCATCGCCACGTGCGTGGCAAGGTGGTGCTGGTCACCGGTGCGGGTGGTTCCATTGGCAGCGAGTTGTGCCGCCAGATTGCGCAGTTGAGGCCCTCGGCGCTGCTGCTGGTCGAATGGAGCGAATATGCGCTCTATGCCATTCACCGCGAGCTGGAGCAACAAGCACCTGCGCTCAGCGTGGTGCCGCTGCTGGCATCGGTGAGCGATGCCGTGCGCATGCGCCAGATCATGAGCGTGTGGCGGCCCAATACGGTCTACCACGCCGCGGCCTATAAGCATGTGCCGCTTGTGGAGCACAACCCCGTAGAAGGCCTCATCAACAACACGTTGGGCACGCTCACAACGGCATTGGCGGCGCGGGACAACGGCGTCAGCCAGTTTGTGCTGGTCAGCACCGACAAGGCGGTGCGGCCGACCAACATCATGGGCGCAAGCAAGCGTCTGGCCGAGATGACGCTGCAGGGCCTGGCCCAGCAAAAGCCACGCACCTGCTTTTCAATGGTGCGCTTCGGCAATGTGCTGGGCTCCAGCGGCTCGGTGGTGCCGCTGTTTCGCCAGCAGATCGAAGCGGGCGGACCGATCACGCTCACGCACGAAGACATCACGCGCTATTTCATGACCATTCCAGAGGCGGCCCAACTGGTGATCCAGGCCGGCGCCATGGCCGAGGGCGGTGATGTGTTTGTGCTGGAGATGGGCGCGCCGGTGCGCATCATCGACCTGGCGCGCCGCTTGGTGGAACTGTCGGGGCGCACGGTGTGCGACGCACGGAACCCGGAAGGTGATATCGAGCTGCTGATCACCGGCCTGCGTCCCGGCGAAAAGCTGTATGAAGAACTGCTGATTGGCGACAACGCCATGCCCACCGCGCATCCGCGCGTGATGAAGGCGCATGAAGCATGCCCGCCGTGGGCAGAGCTGGCGACACAGATCGATGAGCTTCGCACGCTGCTCGCGCTCAACGATGTGCCTGCAATCAAGCGAAAACTGCAGCTGCTTCTGGGCGGCTACCTGCCGCATGCGGAAGTGGTCGACTGGGTGCACCTGGAGCGTGAACGCCAGAGTGCGGCGCTGCCGGCGCCGGTAACAAATGCACCCAATACCTCGGCGCCAGTTGCTGCTGTCTCGCCTTCGGCGCTCGCTGCAATCTGAACTGATCTGTTAGTGGAAAGCCGGGGAATTCCCCGGCACCATCCTGACTGGCTCCTGCCGCCCGCTCTACTCGTTGTACTTGTACTTCGTGTACCGGTAGCCGCCGTATCGGTAGCCTTGGCTGCCATAGTGGCGCCGCGTCAGGTCAATACCGTTGAAGATCACGCCGGTGACTGCCTTGCCACCATGTGCGAGGCGCTTGGCGCTTTCATTGAGTTCGCCAAGCTGGGTCTGATCCGCGCGTGCCACCAGCAGCACCGCACCCATGTACGGCGCCACGGCAGCCGTGTCGGCGGCCACCAGCACCGGCGGCGTGTCGATAACGACCAGTTCGTATTGCGCGGACACCATGTCGAGAAGGCGCACAAAGCTTTCCGACATCAGCATGTCGGCCGGATTGGACGGCAGCTTTCCGGTCGTCAATATGTCGAGGTTGGGCAGCACCTGTGAGCGGATTGCCTGCTGCGCCGAAAGCTCGCCAGCCAGCAGTTCCGAGAGGCCGTTTTCGCGCGGCAGGCCAAACTGCTTGTTCAAGTGGCCCTTGCGCATGTCCGCGTCAATCAGCAGCACTCGCTTGCCGGCGTGGGCCATGATGGCGGCAAAGTTGCCTGAAACAAAGCTCTTGCCAATGCCCGGTGTCGCACCGGTAATGAGTACCCGGTTATTTCCAGCTTCCAGTGTGGCAAATTGCAGCGCAATGCGCAGGCTGCGCAATGCCTCAATGGATGGGCTGTCCGAATGGGTCACCGCCAGCAGTTGGATTCCCTTGGCACCTGTGGCAATGCTTTGGTCAAGCGCTATCTGCTCAGGCGTGAAAGGCACCACCGAATAGACCGACAGGCCGGTGTGGGACTCGATCTCCTGCGGATCCTGAATGCCCCTGAAGAACCAACTGCGCATGAGGGCCAACGCCGCGCCGCTCAGCAGGCCTAGCACCAGCGCTAACGCCACGATCAGTAGCTTCTGCGGTTTGATTGGTTTCTTGGGCTTCACTGCCTTGTCGAGCAGGCGCACGTTGCCGGTCTTGCCTTCCTTCACCAGGCGCAGTTGCAGCGCGTTGTTCTGCAGCGACTGGTAAAGGCCACTGTTCACCCGCACGTCGCGTTCGAGGCGCAGCGCATCTTGCTGCAGCGTGGGCATGCGGCTCACGCGTGCGTTGAGGCCGCCAATCTCTTTCTCGATGGCGGAAATTTGCCCATCGATTGTCTTTACGCGTAAGTTGGCATCCGCAAAGTGCGCGACCAGTTCACGCCGCTTTTGCTGGGCTTCGAGCAGCTTGGTCTGCAGCTCGATGGTCTGGGCCAGCACGCCCTTGGCTTCTTCGTCGAAAGCCACGGTGCCGTTCTTGTTTCGAAAGAGCGTGTAGGCATCTTCGGAGGCTTCGAGCTGGCGTTTGAATTCAGGCAATTGCTCGTCCAAGAAGACCAGCGTTTTCTGCGCCTCGGCAGCCTTGCGTTCGACGTTCTGCTGCACGTACTGCTCGCCAATGGCATTGAGGATTCGGGAAAGTCTGTCGCGATCGCTGTCTTCCAGCGCTACGTTGATCACGTTCGATTGCTTACCTTGTTCGGCGAGCTGCAGGCGTTTCTGCAGATCCTCAATGGTGCGCAATTGCGAAGCGCGCGACACGACGAATTGCGCACCAGGCTTGCCTTCGAGTGTGTCGATCAGTAGGTCAATGGCGCCATCTTCTAGCACCTGATGCAGCGGCAGGCCGACGGTGCCGGTCAGTGGCCGATTCAGTGCCTCGTGCGTCAGCGTGTATTTGCCTTCGCCTTGCGCGGTGATCATGAAAGGCTCATCATCTTCAAACTCGGGCGGCACGTCGAAGCGGGCGACGTCGATACTTTCGTTGCCATTGACATAACCACCGATCCCGAGGAAACCAGGATCCGACAGCCCGTCCGCCCGCCGTGCCAACCAGGTGCCGAGCACCGGCAGATAGCGCGGGCTAGCGTCGATATAGAAGCGTGTCTTCTCTACCGCGGCACCGAGCACCATACGGGAGCGGATGACTTGTATCTCGCCGCTGGCGGGCGTCTTTACGTCGAAGAGGCTAGAAGCCTCGCCAAGAAAGCCCTTGGCGTCGGGTGCGGCGTCCTCGACCTGGACCAGCAAGTTGGACTGATAAATGGGGGTGGAGATTAGCGCGTAGGCCACGCCGAGTACTAGCGCAAACGCAGTGACGGCTGCAACCAGCCACTTTCGATCGATCAGGATGTCGATCCATTCCGACAGATTGATATCGTCGTCGTCCGTTGCTGCAGTCGAAATAGCAGCAGGCTGACCGACGCGCACGGCATTTGAATTAGTGACAGCAGGAGTGTTCATTTGAATTGCCGAATGCGTTCGGCCCAGGTCTTGACGCCAGCGTCGATGAGTTGGAGCGCGTGCTCGAAGGCTTCCTGTCCCTGGCGGTAGGGGTCGGGAATATTCAGCTTGGCGGTTTCGGCAAGCCGAAAGACCCTGCCGCGCGCGAGCGGGTAGTTGTTTTCAATGTGGCGGCGCTGGCCATCGTCCATGGTCAGGATCAGGTCGGCGCCAACGCACATGGCTTGGGTGACCTGGCGCGCACGGTGGTAGCCAAGGTCGAGCCCCCGCTCGGCCATCAGCGCCTGGGCAATAGGGTCCGCTGGGTGGCCTATCAACGCACCAGTGCCGGCCGAAGTTACGGTGTGCTGCGGCAGGGCCTTGGCGAGCAGTATTTGCGCCATCGGGCTGCGGCAGATATTGCCAATGCAAACGACAAGAACGGAGTTCATGGGCTTCGATCGAAATTCAAGATGTTGTCTCCGGCATGGGGCTTGTTGTCTTGCGGGGCCGCAAAGTTGAAGGCACCCTTGTCCCGCACAGAGGTCAGTTCATAAAGTGTGTTGCTGCGGCCCAGGCGGGCGCCGCCGTCGCGCGTGAGCGGTGACCATCCAAAGCTCAGCGAAAACTTGGTCGACCGGGGCAGCAGTGCGTCCAGCGGAATCGAAAGATAAATGCCCTTGTCAAAATCGCCTTCGCCAAAGCGCGCGGCAGACACGTTGGTCTTGGTGGCATAGGCGCCAAGCACAAAGCCGTTGTCAAAGCGGCGAATCACTTCAAGGGTCACGCCGCGGTCGCCCGCCAGGTACTGGCCCGCGCTGATCTTGGCCATGACGCCGTTCCAGCCGGTGTCCCAATACAGGGTGGCGTGGCCGGTGGTCACCTTGTAGTCGCGCAGGCCAAAGTCCTGGTTGAAGTCGCGCTGCCGCACGCGGTTGATGTCCACGCCAAAGGCCACGGGTGAGCGTGCGGGCCGGTACAGCCACTCGGCGCCCACGCCGGCAAACATGGATTCGAGCAGGCCGCCATACATGCTGTAGTAGTGGTTGCTCGACATCTGCCCCACGTGCGTGAGCTGCAGCGACGGAATGGTAAAGCGCTTGGAGGTGACGTACTCGCGCTGGAAGGTGCGCACGCGCGGCAGGTCGCTGGGCGCGGTGTAGGTGAACTTGTCGTAGTTGTCGGCCAGCCGCAGGTTGACCGCGCCGCTGAGCCAGGTGCGCGGAGTAAAGCGGTATTCGGCCGTGGCCTGGATGCCAAGCTGGTACAGAAGAAACGCGTCGGGCCCGCCAACAATCTGGCCATAGCTCGGCGCAATTCCAAAGGTGAACTTGTCGCGGGGGCGCACCCAAGGGGCCTGTGTCTGGGTGGCGGCGGCTTCGGTGGCAACGCTGCCTTGCGCGGTGCTGCTCTTGTCGTTGGGCCGGGGCAGTTCGGGTTCGTAGTCGCGCTTGGACACGGCGCGCGCCGCATGCGGCGGCAGGGCCTGTATGCGCACGGCCACCCACTCGGCGCGATCGATGGCCTGTGCATGCACCGCGAGCCCGCGTTCCGAGTAATGAAAGACAAAGCTCTTGATGGTGTCCGGCGCATCGTGGTGGAGCACTGCAATGGCTTTTTCCACGCGCGCGGTGCGGTAGACGGTGTTGCTGTCGCTCACCCACACATGCAGCACGTCGTCCTTGGGCGCAATGCGCTCGACGGTCCACTCGGTCAGTGCCTCGATCTCTGCCGCGGTTGCCGCCCAGCCGGGCGAGCGCTCGGCCGCCTGGGGCCTGAATTCCGGCAGCGGCCGGTCGGCCGGCTTGGGCGACTGCGACGCCGCCAGGTTGCTTGCCAGCGTAAGGCCAATCATGAACTTGTCGCCACGCTCGAAGCCGGCAGACAGCGTGACCTTGGGCGACACGCGGTAAGAAAGGCCGATGTTGAAGGGCGAGCGCTGGCGCTGGTTGTTGCTCTGCGGCTCGCTTTGATAGTCGTTGCCGTCGTACTCGAGCTTGAGTGTGAGCGGCTCCCACGGCGTGCGCCACTGCACGCCGCCAAAGAGGGCGGCCGGGCCACGGAAGTAGGAGCCGAATCTGGCTTCATTGGTGCTCGACCGGGCGCGAGTGTCGAAGCGGCTGCCCAGCAGCTTGAAGGGGTTGCTGATGTTGCCGCTCGCGCCCAGGTAACCCCACCCAATGCCAAGGCTGAAATCGAAGTCGTGCCAGCGCTTGCTGGCCACCAGGTACTCACCGGAGAAAAGGCCGGTACCGCCAAGGTCGCGAAAACCCAGCGCAAGCTCGGGCACGCGGGCGGTTTCCTTGAGCAGCCGCACCTTGATGTCGATGCTCTTGTCCTTGTTCGACTGGCCGGTCGTGCTGGCTTCATACGCGCGATTAGAGATCGACGTGTAGCGAAAGCCGGCTTCCAGCCAGTCCAGCGGCTGGAACATGAAGTTCAGCCGCGTGTAGGGCCAGATCGAAGTGAACGACGAGCGCACGTCGCCGGCCAGTCCCATGCGGGCCGATGGCGTTTGGAGCAGGCCGATTTCGCCCCAGTCGTTGCCGCTGATGTCGAGCGGGCGCGGCTGCGAGGCCACGGCCTCGGGGAGGGTGCCGGTGACGGTGGCGGTCGCAGTGGGTGCTGCGAACACCGGCGCGTTGGCAGCCGGGGGCGCCTTGAATTCCTGCGGCGACGGGCCTTGCACTGCCAGGAACTTGATCATGCCTTCCGACAGGCCCGCCAGGTCGGCCATGCGGCTCGGCGGGGCCCAGATCCATGCGCCGGGCGAGGGTTCATCGGCGGGCTCGGCGTTCCAGCCTGCAACGCCGGCGCGCGCGGTGCGGCCGTCGGGCTGCGCAATCCAGGCCCAGTCGGCCTGGCCGCCGAGTCCGCAGGCGCTGAGATAGTCGAGCACCGAGCGTCCGCTTTCGTGTGGCACCTGGCAAAAGCTGCCGTCGGGCTGCACCACGGTCAAAGACCGCAGCGGAGCCGGCGGCACGGCAAGCCGCTGGCCTTCGCTGAGCACCGGGTCTTCTCTCGGGTTCGCCTGCAGCCAGCGCGCATCGACGATGCCCAGCGCCACGCGGCCGGTGGCCGGCAGGCTGTTCAGCATGGCAAGGAGCCGCTCGCGCGTGGCACGTTCCTTGGGCGAGGGGGCCGATCGAACAGACGCTTCAACGCGCACCAGCAGCGTGTCCTTCAGGTATTGCTGGGCCAGCACTTCTTGTGGCACCTGCCATGCGAGGCCCGGGCCGGCTGCTTGCTCGGGCTGGCGCAGCAGCCAGTCGCTGAGCCGCTCGCCCGGGCGCACTTGCGCGGCGTCCGCAGGGGCGCTGGTGGTGGCATGGGCGGGGGACATCATCAGCACGCTCGCTGCGGCCAGCAGGGTGAGGTGAAGTGGGTGGGTGACCGGGCCGGGCGGGGGCAAGGTCATGAACCGGCGCTTGACGAAGCAACTTTGGCCGGCGCAGACGGATTCCACCGTTCAAAGCTCAAGCACAGATCACGGGAAAGGCACTGCTCGGAATAGACCACCTCGAGCTTGTCGCCAACAGGGGCCAAGCCAAAGCGGGCTGGCGGCAGCGAGGCCGAAGCCGGGCGCGTGCTGCTGCGTTCCTCGATCCAGCGCAGCGAACTGGCGGGCCTGCCGGCCAGCGCGGTGTCGGTGGGGGGCTCGATGGGCCGCTGCTCGACGTCGTCGCGTATGGCCGAGCGGTAGCCGGGCATCAGGTCGCGCTCGCGCTGAAAGCGTGCTGTCGCGCGATTAGAAGCAGTGGCAGAGGGCCAAGCAGGCGCATTGAAAAGACGCACGGCGCGCCAGTCGGTTGCGAGGCCGGCCGTTCCCACCAGGCGCCCATGGCGCAAGCGCACCGCTTCACCCGAGGCGCTGTACCAGACCTCTGTAGGACCTTCGGGATGAGGATCGACGTTTCCGAGCACGAGAAAGACGGTGCGGCCCTCGAAAGTGGCGCGCAAATAGCTGAATTCCGGTCGAAATGTGTGGGAGTCCGAGGCCGAGGCGTTGTCGTTATAAAGGTGCCGGGCCGTGGCTAGCATTGCCGAGGAGCCCGACGAGCATCCGGCCAAAAAAAAGGATGATGCGAGTACGCAGCATCCTAGTTTTTGCACTGCGCCAGCGGTGCATCCGACTCTCGCTAGGAACCCCCCCTTGCGGAGGGCTCCAGTCATTACCTGGTGCCGGTGGTTCCAGTGCCAGTACCGGTGCCAGTGCCGCCGCCAGGAAGGAGGAAGCCGCCGCCACCATTGCCACCGCCGCCACCAGCGGCAGCCGCCAGCAGCACGCCGCTACCGGCGATGATGCCGACCTGTTGGGTCGTCAGGCCGCCGCCGCCGGCTGCGCGCACGGCAGCAGCAGCGTCCACTGGTGGCGTGGGCAGCGTTTGGGCCAGTGCGGGCGCGGTTGCCACGGCTGCAAGGGCCAAAGCTGCGATCAGGTGACGGTGTTTCATGGATCTTCCTTCGAACAGAACTTGGAAGTGAACGGGGTTCTACAAATCGTAGTAACGCAGTGCGCGTTGTTACCCGTGAACGGGTTGCATGTTACCACTGCACAGAGGGCGGCGGTAGGCGCAAGTAGGTAACAGCGAAGGTGGCGTTGCGTCGAAGCGGCAGTGCTTTCGCTCGTAGAAAACTAAAATCTGAACGCGCCGGGCCGAATTGAAGGTGGTAAAACTTCAGCACTACTTGTTGGGTAACTCTGTTACACGTGCACCAAAGCTCAATTGAGGGGTTTTCTGCTCCGCAACTGCGTCGGCGCCATGCACCAGCCGCTCGAACGCGTCCTCCGATCCCATCTGACCCCCCCCTTGAGCATGATCTCCGTCGAGCGCCGGGTTGTCGCTGTGAACCCGGCATAGCGACGCGCCCGCGCCCATGTCGGCCACGTAAGAAAGCCCCCAGGCATCGAGCGCCCGCACGGCGTGGCTCGAGGTGTCGCCACCGGCAATGCCGACGCGTTGCAGTGGCACCTTGGCCAGCACCTTGGCCAGCAGGTCGCCGCCGGCGCGCGCGAGCGCCTGGGCATCGAGCATGAATTCAGTGACGTCCCGGCCGGCGGGGCGGGTACAGGCCAGCACGTTGCAGCCGCGTATCAGCGCGTGGGCGATTTCTTGCGCGTGACGCTCCAGCGTGGCGGCGTTCCGTTGCGCGAGCTTTGGCGCGTCGAGCCACACGAGGTCGAAGGACTGTGCCGCCGCCACCTGACGCGCCGTCACGGGCGACAAGCTCCCCGCGAGCACCAGCACGGGGCCGCGCGCAGGAGCGACGGGGCGTTGTTCGGCCTCCGCGTTGCTGCGGGCGCCGAGTGCGGTGGCCAGCGCATCGACCACGCTGCTAGGCCCGACGGCCAGCAGCGTGGCGCGGCGGGCCTGCGCCCACAGCACCTGGCCGATGGCTGCGAGCTGCGGTGCGTCGGCCACGTCGAACAGCACGGCGGCGGTTTCATCGCTGTCGGCAAAAGGTGCATGCCATGTGCGCCGCAGCGCCTCGCCGAGCACTTCCGGTCACTTGGAATCGGGCAAGAACGTTTGGTGGCAATCTGGACGTGTGGACGGCGCGTCATGGGCTGGCAGGCCTGTGGAAAACCTGGATTGACAAGACCACGGGCGAGATCCGCAAGAGCTACACACTGCTGACGCTCAACGCTGACGGGCACCCTCTGATGAGCCGCAGGCAAAAAGCCCGATCCGAAGCGGCCACCCTACAAGAAGCTGTTGAAGCTGCTGCCCGTCGAAGTGCTCGAAGCTGCGCCAGTTGCGGCTTAGTGCATGTGCCATGCAATCTTCCACCTTACTCCTTGCCGGGCGGCGTCTGGTGATTCAGAAGGAAGTCTACAGGCACACCCTAACGGTCTGTAACGTCGCCCTTTGGGTAGCTCTCACCGGGACAAAATGGCTTCCTTTGCTCTGTGCAGGGTCAATCATGTTGAATTGGGTTCAGCGATTCAAAAAAGTATCTTCTCGCGACGCCCCGGCGCGCCGCGGGTTGATGGTTTCGGCCCTGTTGCTTCCTTTCGCTGCAAGGGCCGCCGGCGAGCAGACTCCAGCTGTGAGTGAAGGCAACGCATCGCCAGGTATCGCGAAGCGGGTGGGCGAAGAGGTCGGGAGTCAATTGCGGGGATTGGCCGCGACCGATGGCGCATCTCGGATCGGTTTTTCTCGCGGTGAGGAGGGCGCGGTGGCGCGCTCGGTAGAGAAGAAGCTGCGCTCCCTCCCCGTGACGCCCGATGACTTTGATACCGGGGGGGCGGACAAGGCCGCCGCCATTCAGAAGGGCTTCAACACTGTCCGATCTCGATTGAACATTGCGCTTTCTCAGTCGGTGATGCGTTACGGCAGCAGAGTTATTGAACTCGAGCCGGGCGTTTACGACTATGGCACGACACTCGAATTCGACGGCGACGTGAAGATTGCAGCCAAAGGCCCCAAGGGCTCCGTGATCTTGCGCTACACCGGCTCAGACATCGCTGTGGTGGTGAACTCAAAGCAAATGACATTGCAGGGGGCGCCTGGAAACACCCGAGTTTTCGAGTGGCATAACGTCGCACTGCGCGGGGACCGAGCGAAAGAAGGCATTCGCATCGGGGCCAACACCAACTTGTCGATCCTATTTCAAGGCAGCGAAGTGTCTGGAATTCAGGGGCCACCGATCAATTGCGGCGTGTCCGTTTACTTTCTCGCGTTGAGAAACCACACTTCTCGATTCAACCAGGCGCCCATGTACGTTGGTGAGTACTGCGACATGTTCACCATCGACGACAGGTCTCTATTTTCAGCCAACAACAACGGGTCGTTGTTGCTCGAATGCCCGACGGCGCTGATCAGCAACAGCGATTTTGAGCTGGGCAGCGGTCTTGCTGAGATCGAGGTGCGCAGTCGGGCCGCGCCGATTTCCAACGCGCGCCACATCAACATTTTCAAGAATCGTTTTGGCCCCGAGGTGTACTCGGGACGATCCCCAGTGCAGTTTGATATTGCGATCACTGAGGAGTCGGGGCTCCCGGCGGGGAATGCCATCGCAGGGCTACAGTGCTGGGCAAACGACCACTTTAGCGGTGGGAGGTTTGCGAAGAAGAAAGCTCCGATTCTGATGGCAGCACGCACGCGAAGATTTGATTTCCGCGGCGAGAAGTTCGCTCCCCCCTCCTTCGAGCTTCCGTACCTGATCGTGCCTGGCACAGACGATTCTGGGCCAACAGGCACTGGCGCAGAATTTAACTCTCGCACCGATGATTTATCGCTCGTTCACCCCTCTCTTCGAGGCCTCTTTGCCGGCGAGATGGTCAGTCAAACGAGGGTGCGCGCGGTCAAGGCTTGCCCGGCGTTCACAGTCGTCTATGCCCTCGGGCATGGCGCCGTGGCCGGCGTTCCCGGGGGCATGTTGAACGTCTCGGCACTGGTTCCATCTGTCAGCGGCGCGAACTACGACAGGGCCGTGGGCGTCACATCGTCGGATGCACCGGCGGCACAGCCGTGCTGGGTCGCAGTCGATGGAGCGCAAATCACAACCTCTGTGAATGGCTCCCGCGGTTCGTTCTGGCAACCGGTCTATCTTGGCGCCTCTGGCCAGCTGACACTTGCCGCACCGGCCGAGCCCAGGGCTGCGTTGCGTGTCGGACGCCTCCTGACCCTTGTTGAAAACGCGCAGGTTTTGATCGATATTCAAAAGCCCAGTTAAGCGACATGCGTGAGCATCCTCGCCAACGCCGGCGAAGGCGCGGCAACCTGCGCTTGCCAAGACCCTCAAGAAGCCCACTGCCATCGACCGTGTACGGTGCCCACTTCGACAGCGCTTCTCATGAAAGAGCAATCGATCCAGCCTTCGGAAAGAGCCCTCCTTGATCTGCGAGGTCCAGCGTCTTGCGCAAGATTTCGTCGACTAGCTCAGTCATCGGGTGAAGGTAGCCACCGATCTCTTGGTGCTCCAGAAAAATTCCCTCACCGAATCCAATGTAGGTCTTCATTGAGACCTCCGGTTGGGCTCCAAGTCTTGGGTCAAACAACAGAAACAACAGCTCTTGGGATTCCTCGGACCAGCGAGGGGGAAGAATCAAGACGGGCTCGAACATGCAGTCGTTGAGCCCTTCCGGGTACTTCAAAAGTATCTGGCCGTCGATACGGGATCTGACATTCAGCAGGCTAGCCCCGTGACTACATGGAACCAAGTAGCGATGTTCGTTGATATTTCTCAGGGTCGCCAGCGCATAGAGCAAGCGGTTGCCGTCAAGTTCGTCATGTGCCTTGCAATCCAGCATGTAGGTCAGAACGGGTTCTGGAATGTCTTTGCTGTTGCCTGTGCGAAGCTTGTCGAACTCAGCTTTCGTTTTGGCGAAAGGGAAGTATGTCTTCTTGGGCACTGCAATCCCCGAGGCCTGGGCACAGGCATAACCAGCATGATCGAGCGCCGATCTCAAGTCATGCGCGGCGCTTCTCACGGCCAGCGGGATCGACGTGGGTATAGGTATCTTGACGCGCATTGAGATCGCGCTGTATGGTGTGTCTTTGACTGGTGCGACCACTGACTCGAATGGCTCACTTGCGTACCAGGCATGGATCAACTGCCTTAGCCCGTCAAGAGTTGCTCTCGTCTGTTCAAGAAGGTGAAAGCTGCTGTCCAACGGGTGTGCCATCCGTGTCTCCTCGTTCGGGCCTGCTCAGCGAAATGCCTGGTCGAGCCGGGCAAGCGTAGCACTCCAGTCGAGCGGACCAACCGGTCTAAGCGCGGAGTTCCCGCTGGATTTGCCGAAGACCCTCGCGCGACGCTTTCGCCAGACGCAGTTCTTTTCCGTGGCGCACGGTACGCCCAAGGAGTTCCTGCTGATTTAGCCACTGATGCGCGCTTGTGCCCGTTGTCGCCTGCGGTCGCCCAATGGCTCCAGCCAGTGAGGAATTCGTGGGAGACGCATTAGCGATAATGGAAGCTTGCAAGGCGAATTACCCAGACGGATCGGTTGACGCGGCGCAGAGGGTGTTTTGGGCGGCGGCTTGCTAAACTGTTGATTTCATTGGATTAGTTCCGATTGCAAATCCGTCTAGCCCGGTTCGACTCCGGGTCGCGCCTCCACTAAATTCCCTGCTAAATCAACAGCTTAGATGCCTCGGACCTCCCGAGGCATTTTTGTTTCTGATGTCGCCCGCCTCGATGCAGCCGCCCGAAGTGGTGGGCTGCCCAGCGCCTCCGCCTATCCCCGCGAGCTTGCGGCAAGCCGGCGAGCGACTGAAAACGCAAGAGGACTATTCCTTGCGTGCGCAGCGGAATATCAGAGCGCCTTCAGTAAGCCGCGCGCGAGGCAGGCTCCGCGGCAGGCGGCGCACCGGTGAAATCGGCGGCCAGCTTGCGGGCGGCGCCCGCGTACAGCAGCACGTCGACACCCACCGCGACAAAGGTGCAGCCCAGTTCCAGGTAGCGCCGCGCCAGCTTCGGGTCCGAGGTCAGCGTGCCCGCGGCCTTGCCGGAGGCCACGATGGTTCGAATTGCGGCTTCGATGGCGGCCTGCACATCGGGGTGGCCGGGCCGGCCCCGATGCCCCATCGACGCGGCCAGGTCGG
The DNA here is from genome assembly GCF_051144945.1 of Variovorax palleresanus. Classification (NCBI taxonomy): domain Bacteria; kingdom Pseudomonadati; phylum Pseudomonadota; class Betaproteobacteria; order Burkholderiales; family Comamonadaceae; genus Variovorax; species Variovorax palleresanus. Next base: position 4,594,313 of record NZ_JBJNVP010000002.1, read on the forward strand.
CCGGGCCGATGAAAACGCCGTCCACGCCATCCACATCGCATATCTGCGCCAGGTTGGCGAGGGCCGCCACGGTTTCCGCCTGCACCAGCAGGCAGACTTCCTCGTCGGCGATGTCGAGGTAGTCGGTGCGCGCGCTCCACTGCGACGCGCGGCCCACGGCGCTGCCGACGCCGCGAATGCCCAGCGGCGGATAGCGCGTGGCCGACACCAATGCCCGTGCCTGTTCGGCCGTATCGACCATCGGCACCAGCAGGTTCTTGGCGCCGATGTCGAGCAGTTGCTTGATGAGGGCCGTGTCGCCCTGCACCGCGCGCACCACCGGTTGCGCGGCATGGGGCGCCACGGCCTGCAGCGCGGCCAGGGTTGAGCGCAGGTCGTTGGGTGCGTGTTCGCCGTCGATCAGCAGCCACTCGAAGCCCGCGGTGGCGCTCACCTCCGCCATGTACGGGTCGGCCATCGAGAGCCAGAGGCCGATCTGCGGGCGGTGCGCGGCCAGGGCCGTCTTGAAAGGGTTGTTGGCGGGCATGGGAGAGGTCTCTTCAGTAGGTGATGTTGCGTGCGTGCGGTGTCAGCTCACGATCCCCAGGTGCCATGGGACGAATTCATGATCGCCAAGGCCCAGCGTTTCGCTGCGCGTCCGCTCGCCGGAGGCATGGCGCAATATCTGCTCGAAGATCTGCTGCCCCAGCTCGGGCACCGAGAGTTCGCCGTCGATCACCACGCCGCAGTTGATGTCCATGTCCTCTTCGAGGCGCTTGAACATCGGCGTGTTGCTGGCCAGCTTGATGGTCGGCGCCGGCTTGCTGCCAAACATCGAGCCGCGGCCGGTGGTGAAGCAGATCAGCTGCGCGCCGCTGGCAATCTGCCCGGTGACGGCCACGGGGTCGTAGCCCGGCGAATCCATGAAGACGAAGCCGGCCTGGTCGATAGGCTCCGCGTACTCGTACACGGCCTGCAGCGGCGTGGTTCCGCCCTTCATGGCCGAGCCGAGCGATTTTTCGAAGATGTTGGCCAGCCCGCCCGCCTGGTTGCCGTGCCCGACCACGCCGTTGAACTGCGCGTTCTGGCCGGCCGCATAGCGCTCCCACCAGGCCAGCCGGTCGAGCAGTTTCTGGCCGACCTCGGGCGTGACGGCGCGCCGCGTGAGCATGAATTCCACGCCGTGGATTTCGGGGGTTTCCGAAAGAATGGCCGTGCCGCCGTGGCGCACCAGCACGTCCATGGCCGCGCCCAGTGCGGGGTTGGCCGTGATGCCCGAGAAGCCGTCCGAGCCACCGCACTCCAGGCCGATCTTCAGGTGGTTGGCGCCGACGCGGGTGCGCTGCGCGGCGTTGGCGTCGGGCAGCATTTCCTCGATGGCGCGAATGCCGGCCTCGATGGTCTGGCGGGTGCCGCCCACGTCCTGCATCACCATCGTGCGCATGAGGCGGCCTTGCTGGAGGCCTTGCGAGTCGACCAGCGCATCGACCTGGTTGCGCTCGCAGCCCAGGCCCACGATGAGCACGCCGGCCAGGTTGGGGTGGCGCGCATAGCCCGCCAGCGTGCGGCGCAGCACGTCGAAATGCTCGCTCGGCGAAGACATGCCGCAGCCGCTGGTCTGCGCAAAGGCGGCCACGCCGTCCACGTTGGGAAAGGCCACCAGCCGCTCGGGCGTGAAGTGCGCCGCAATGCGCTTGATGACGGTGGCCGAGCAGTTGACCGACGACAGGATGCCGATGAAGTTGCGCGTGCCCACGCGGCCGTCGGCACGCACAAAGCCCATGAAGGTGGCGCGCTCCGCATCGGGCACGTAGGCCACCGGCCGCACGTCCTGGCAAAAGGCCGGATCGCGGTAGGAGTCGACCAGCGTGAGGTTGTGGCTGTGCACGTAGTCGCCCGCCTCCAGGTCGCGCGAGGCCACGCCAATGACGGTGTCGTACTTCTTCACCTGCTCGCCGGCCGCAATGGCGCGCGACGCGATCTTGTGCCCCGCGGGTATCTGCGCACGCGCGCGCACGCCGAACTCGGCAATCGTTTCGCCCAGGGCGATCGGGCTCTTGGCAACCAGCACGTTGTCGTGCGGGTGCAGGCGAAGCAGGGGGCTGTCGTTCATCAACCCTTCTCCATCAGTTCCTTGAGGTTGAGCTTGCGGATCAGCTCGGTCTCCTGCTTGTAGACGGCTTCGACATACTTCTGGTAGTCGGGGCCGTCCTGGTACATGACCGGCGCATCGATGCTGTCGGCAACCTTCTTGAATTCTTCGCTGTTCACCGCCACGCGGAACGCATCGCGCAGTTTCTTTTCCACCGCGGGCGGCAGCCCGCGCGGCGCGCCGATGCCGTTGGGTGCTTCCACCACCACGTCGTAGCCCAGCTCCTTGAGCGTGGGCGTGTCCTTGAAGCGCGGCGTGCGTGCTTCGCCCCAGGTGGCGAGCAGGCGCAGCTTGCCGCTTTCCACGTGCGGTGCCCAGGAGCTGCTGTCGGCCAGCATGTCGACCTGTTCGCCCAGCACGTCCTGCAGCGCCGCGGCGCCGCCCTTGTAGGCAATGGCGTTGAACTTGACGCCGGCAGCCTGCGCGAACTGCTCCATGCCCACGTGCGTGGCACCGCCCACGCCGGCGTGGGCATAGCTGATCGCGCCCGGCTTGGCCTTGGCCTGCGCCACCAGCTCTTTCAGCGACTTGTACGGCGAGCTGGCGGGCACCGCAATGCCGAAGGTCTGGCCCGAGGTGCGGGCGAGGTAGGCCAGGTCCTTGAGCGGATTGATCTGCACGGTGCCGATCTGTGCAAAGCGCGTCACCGAGATGGGAATCTGTCCGATCGTGTAGCCGTCGGGGCGGGCCGAAGCCAGCGCCTTGGTGCCAATCATTCCGGAAGCGCCGGCGCGGTTTTCCAGCGCGATGGGCTGGCCGAGTTCACGCGCGGCGATCTGGCAGATGGCGCGCATCGAGCGGTCCGCGGTGCCGCCGGCGGGCCACGGGCAGATGAAGGTGATGGGGCGGTCGGGATAGTCGGCGGCCAATGCGCGGCCGTGTACGGTGGCCAGCGCGGCGGCGCCGAGGCCGCCCAGCATCAGTTGACGCCGCTGCAGGGAGCGATGGATGGTCATGTGTCTTGTCTCCGACGATTTGTAGTTCGATGAAAGCCGAGACCGGATTCTTCAGTAGACAATCATTGCAATCCAATGAAATAGCGGACTCGCTTCATAGCCTGGAGGTTATGTAGTCGAAGAACGGGCCGCAACAACCACGATGAGCCAGATCGACCGCGTCCTGCGTTCCAACCTCAAGCTGCGCCACCTGCAAATGCTGGTGGCGCTCGACCAGTTCCGCCACCTGGGGCGCGCGGCCGAGTTCCTGTCGGTGACGCAGCCGGCGGTTTCCAAGTCGCTGGCAGAAATCGAGCGCATGTTCGGCCTCGCGTTGTTCGAGCGCTCCACGCGCGGCACCGAGCCCACACCGTACGGCGACAGCGTGGTGCGCTTTGCGCGCTCGGTGCTCGCCGACTACGACCGCACGCGCGACGAGATCGCCGCGGTGGCCAGCGGTGCCGCGGGCCGCACCAGCGTGGGCGCAATGGTGGTGGCCATGCCGGTGCTGATGGCTCGCGCGGTCGAGATGCTCAAGACGCACTCGTCGCAAACCACGGTGCTGGTGGAGGAGGGCGACCTCACGCGCCTCCTGCCCAAGCTGCGCCTGGGCGAGCTCGACTTGTTCGTCGGGCGCCTGGAACCCGGCTACGCCGCGCCGGACCTGGAAACCGAGCCGCTGCTCGCAGAGCCCATGACCGCGGTGGTGCGGCCCGGGCACGCGCTCGTCGCCAAGCGCCGGCTGGGCTGGGCCGACCTTGCCAAAGAGCGCTGCGTGATGCCGCCCCCTTGGGCGTCGCTGCGCGTCAAGCTCGACCAGATGTTTTTCAAGGACGGCGTGCATCCGCCGGCCGACATCATCGAATCGGCGTCCTTTCTGGCGCAGATCAGCTTTCTGCAGCAGCGCGATGCCGTAGCTTTCATGGCGCGCTCCGTCGCGCGGCATTTCCAGCAGCAGGGGCTGCTGAAGGTGCTGTCGCTCAAGGTGCCGATCGACCTGCCGCCGGTCGGCCTCATCACCATGCGCGGCCGCAGGCGCACGCCCAGCACGCAGCAACTCATCGAGTGCCTGCGGCGCGCTGCCAGGATGAAGTGATGCGGCGAGCGAAGCCGTGCGCCGGCATTGCTCAGCCTGCACCGTTGCGCTTGCCCGCGTTTGCTGTGAGAATCGCGACCATTAACAATTGTTAACACTTTGGTGGTATTTCCTCGATGAACCGCGGCGTCTCTTTACCGGGTGTGCATTCCACGCTGCAGAACGGCATTGCCCACAGCCGTTTCAGCGTGGCCGCGGAGCCGCCGCAGCGGCGGCTGACGGCGTGGAGGGAGCGCGTCGGGCACGTGATCGACGTGCTGCCTTCGCGGTCCGACCTCGAGAAGCCGTTCAACGCGTCGATCGACCGCTATGAGCTGGACGGCCTGGCCTTCACCGATTGCCGCTCGGACGCCATGTCGCTGGACCGCTCGCTGGCCCGCATCTCGCGCGACAGCGTGCGCAGTTTTGCCTTGCACGTGTTCGTCGAGGGGGAGGTCCGAGACGTCTCGGTTCGATCGCTCTCGCGTGCCGCCGCGCCCTTTGCCGCCAAGGTGCTCGCGCTCGACATGGGACAGCCGGTGCGCATGCGGCGCACCGATTGCCGGGTGCTCACCCTGTTTGTGCCGGCCGCCGTGGTGGAAGAGGTGTTTCCCGATCCGGAAGCCATCCACGGACTTGCCATCGAGCAGGCCGAGACGCCGGTCGCCAGGCTGGCGGTCGAACACGTGGCCGCGCTGGCCAGCCGCGTGGGGCGCATGAACGCCGCCGCCGTGCAAGCCGATGCGCGTGCGGGCGCGCAGCTTCTGGTCGCGGCCCTGGGCAGGCAGGCGCGCCTGGGCGACAGTGGCCGCGCGGGCGCCCGGGCCGCCGTGTTCGGCCAGGCCCGGCGTTACATCCAGGCCCATCTGCACCGTGCGGACCTTTCGCCCGACGACGTGATCGCGGCGTTGCAGCTCTCACGCCCGACTGTGTACCGGCTGTTCCAGCATGAAGGCGGCCTGGGTTCCTACATTCGGCACCTGAGGCTGCGCCATGCGGCCGACGAACTGGCAAGGCACCCGAGCGCGATGGTGGCGGACGTTGGCTATGGCGCCGGCTTCAAGAGCGCATCGGACTTCTCGCGGGCCTTCCGCCGTGCCTATGACATGTCGCCTCAGGATTTCCGGGCCCTGTCGAGAAAGGCCGCTTAGGTTGCCTGCCGCGGGGTCATTCGGTGACCCCTCCGGGTTCAGCGGAACGAATCATGGAAAATCGTGAAATAAGTCCTGTTCTCACCGATTTTTTTCGAGGATTGAGACGCACGGTCAAGCCCGTGAGCCAACAACGCGCAATCTCGTGCCTGTGCGAGAGGCCCCGAGGCCGCCGCCAAGCCTGAAGACAAACGTCGTTCCCATGTACCTGCATCCTCTTTTCGCCAACGTGCCGCCGGCTGAGCGCGCGGCGTTGATCAAGTGCAGCGAGCTTCGCTCCTATCGGCGCAGCGAGACGGTGATGGCGGCGCAAGAGTGGACGGACCGCATCTTTTGTGTGACGAGCGGCTTGTTGCGCGTGGTCGAGCATGGCAGCGACCCCACCGGGGACGTAACGACCGACTTCATTCGCCGAAACGATTTTTTCCTGGGACCCACTCTCCGCGAAGACCGCTACATGGCCCGGCAGACGCTGGTCGCCGCGCTGCCGTCGTCAGCCTACCTGGTCCCGATTCCGGCGGCTCGCAAGCTCTGCGAAGCCTATCCGGAGGTTGCAATGGGAATGTTCGAATACGCGGCAACGCGCATCCGGTCGCTTCGCAGCCAGCTTCGCAAGATCTCGGCGCTGTCGTCCGAAGACCTGGTGAGCCGGGTGCTCCACCAGCTGACCCAGCTCGCGCCGGCAAGTACCGGCGGCTTCGACAAGCGCATTACCCAGGCGGTGATCGCGTCTTACACGGGGCTCTCGCGCGAAGTGGTCAACAAGATCATGCGCGACATGGAGAGCCGCGGCCTCGTCTGGCGCGACGAACACGCGGTTCATGTGCCGGCCGATTTCGCGTCGACGGACATCGGTGGCTTGCACGAAAGCGGGCCGGAGACCGACGAGTTCCAGGGGGGAGCGGGGACGGAGGCGAATTCGTAACCACCCGCCGGGTGGGCTCCAGAGTTGCATTCGCGCTGCCTCCCCAATTCATGGGTATGCGTCAGGCGGTGCCGTCCCCCATCATCTCGATATGTATCTGAATACCTTGGTCTCGGTGTTGCCGCCCGCAGACCGTGTGGCATTGGTCAAGGCCAGCGAACTGCGTTCCTACCGCCGCAATGAAACCGTTCTTGCCGTCGACGAATGGACGGATCGCTTCTACTGCGTGGGGAGCGGGCTTTTGCGCGTGGTCGAACACGGACGCGGCAGCGGCGGCGACGTCACCACCGAATTCATCCGCCGGGACGATTTTTTTCTCGGTTCCTCTTTCACCGAAGACCGCCACCAGGCCACCCAGACGCTGATTGCCGCGCTGCCTTCGTCGGTGTACCTCATCCCCATTGCCGCAATGCGCAAGCTGTGCGAGCGCCATCCGCAGCTGTCCTTGGCTCTGCTCGAGATCGCCATGAAGCGGGTGGGCGTGATGCGGGGGCAGCTTCGCAGGGTTTCCGCGCTGTCGTCCGAAGATCTCGTGGGCCGCGTGCTTCATCAACTGACCCAGCTGGCGCCCGCAAAAACGGGTGGGTACGACAAGCGCATCACCCAGTCGGTCATCGCGTCCTATTCGGGCCTCTCGCGCGAGGTGGTCAACAAAACCATGCGCGGCATGGAAAACCGTGGGCTGGTGCACCGCGACGATCACGGCGTGCATGTGCGCGCGGATTTCGTGACAACCGATTTCGATCTGCCGCTGGCCGAACCGGGTTTGGGCGGGGCTGCAGCGGCTTCGTTGCAGCCGTGCGCCTGAGACGGCGAAAACCTTAGTTCTCGTTCCTTTTCGGCGCCAGTTCACATTTGTGACATGCGCCACATCCGGTGTTCGAAAGCAGAGCTACAAGGCGTTTCGTTCGTAGCATGGTGTCTGTTTCATCCATGTTCTCCGAGGCTTGCAGCGGGAATTTCTTCAGTTGCCAAGTCTTGTGGAACGCCAGAGACAGGGAGCTTTTCAAATGCACAGCGCAAACACAGTAACAAGAACAACGTGGCACCCATCCTGGCAGCAGGCGGGCCAGTTCACGATCGGCAGGTTCCCAGCCGCGAACGAAGATCGGCGCGTAAATTGCGCCGCGGCTGCGGGGGCTTTGCGCGATCTCTTCGCGAAGGCGAATGCAACCGATCTCGCTTCCCTGATGCGCTCTGTCGAATTGGGCGACTCTCCCGCGGCATCGCAAATTGCGCGGCGTATCCTCCGTTCGCTTTCCGCGTCCGCCGAGCAGAAGGCTCCCGCGGAACCGAGGGGGCTGCTGTCGCCCCGTGAACTGAAAGTGCTTCGGCTCATCTCGCAGGGCCGGAGCAACCGGCAGATCGCCGAAGAAGCCCATCGTTCGATCAACACGATCGAAGCCCAGCTCAAGAGCATCTACCGCAAGCTGAACGTCAAGTCGCGCACCCAGGCGGTTTGCGCGGCCACGCAGTGGGGCCTCATGAACTGGGACGAAACCTCCTGAGTTGCAGGAGGCTCTTCGTGCGGGGCTACTTGCCCTGCGTAGTTGCAGGCGGGGCCTGGGGCGCGGTGATCGAAGGTGCGGTATTCGAGGGAGCGACCTGCGGTGCGCTCTGGGTCGTCGGCGCGACCGGCACTTCTTCCCGCGTCTGGGGCATGAAGTTATAGGCAAGCGCGAGCAGGAAGATGAAGATTGCCGCGCCGATGCCCCACCGGAACACGCGCTGGTTGTCGCGCTCGTCGCTTCTGGCTTGTTGAGGAGTCATCTCGGTCACCCTTCAGTGCAGTTCTTCGACGCTGCACCGGCGCCCGAGAACGAGATGTCGGACAGCGGCTCGGCTCGCTGTCGCGAAAAAGCAGAACAATGCGGCGCCTGATCAGGCCGTGGCCTTGGCGTGCTCGATGATTTCATGCACCGTGTGCGAAAGATTCGAGAGATAGAGGGCATCCGCCGAAAACGAACGGCTCATGGCACTGATGAGCTGGCTGAAATCCTCGTCCGCGGGGCCATTGCGGGCATCGCCGCTCCCACGATGCAGCAGCAATTCATCGATCCGGTTCTGCACCCGCATGTAGTCGGCACGCAGCAGCACGCTGCGCGCAAGCAGTACATCCAGGGTCAGAAGGTCCAGTGCGGTCATGGGATGTTCGCCTGTCCGAAGGTTCGGATGGCGGGCGACTGCAATGCGTAGGAACCTTTCTCGTGTGAGCCGGCTCGGCAGACTACACGCGGAGGAAAGCGCCCTCGGCAAAATCGAGGGGAAAAACAGCCGCAAAACCGAAATCCGGCACCGACAAGGGGCAGAATTTGAGAATCGAACGAGCGCGCGGCAAGCCCCAGGGCGTTGGCTGCGCAACCGACATTCCATGCCCACCACATCGAATCCGCCTCCGCCTTCTGCCGCCACCAATGAACGCAAGCTCACGCCCAGCACGCTGAGCTTCCCGGTCATCGGTATCGGTGCCTCCGCGGGCGGGCTGGAAGCATTGATCCGTTTCTTCGAGCAAATGCCGGCCGACCCGGGCATGGCCTTTGTCGTCATCCTGCATCTCTCGCCCCAGCACGAGAGCAACGCGGCGGAGATCTTGCAGCGTTCGACGCAAATGTCCGTGAGGCAGGTCACGCAGCCCGAGCCTGTGGAAGCGAACCATGTCTACGTGATTCCGCCGGGCGTCGAGCTGACCATGGACGATGGCTACGTGCGGGTGACTCCCAACGAGCACGTCAAGCGCCCCCAGGTGGCGGTGGACGTGTTCTTTCGCACCATGGCCGAGGTGCACAAGGAGAGGGCTGTCTGCATCGTGATGTCGGGCACCGGCAGCGACGGCGCTGTGGGGCTCACGCGCGTGAAGGAGAGCGGCGGCCTCACCATGGCGCAGTCGCCCGAGGACGCGGCGCACGACGGCATGCCGCGCGCGGCCATCGGCACCGGCGTGGTGGACATCGTGCTGCCCGCGGCCGAGATGGGCCCGCGCCTGGTCGAGCATTGGCGCAATGCCCAGCGCATTCGCATGCCCGGCGACGAGCAGGCGGAACTCGCCCCGGAGGCCCCCAGCGGCGACGCCACCAAGCAGGCCGAGAAGGCACTGCAGGAGATCATGACGCTCTTGCGCACCTACACGCGGCACGACTTCGTCCACTACAAGCGCGCCACGGTGCTGCGCCGCATCGAACGCCGGCTCCAGGTGAATCGCCTGGTCGACCTGCCGGCGTACCGCGACTTCCTGCACGAACATCCGGAAGAGGCGAGTCCGCTGCTGCAGGACATGCTCATCAGCGTGACCAACTTCTTTCGCGACCCGGAGGCCTTCGGGGCGTTCGAGCGCGACGCGCTTGTCCCGCTGGTCGCGAGCAAGCAGCCCCGCGAGCAGGTGCGCGCCTGGGTGGCGGGCTGCGCCACGGGCGAGGAGGCCTATTCGCTGAGCATGCTGCTGCGCGAGCAGGTGCACCTGCAGTCCAAGCCGCTCGACATCCAGATCTTTGCCACCGACATCGACGAGCGCGCCATTGCCACGGCACGCAAGGGCCTCTATCCGCAGGGCATTGCCGAGGACATCTCGCCTTCGCGGCTGCAGCAATTCTTCATGGCCGAGCAGGACCGGTACCGCGTCGCGACATCGGTGCGCGAGCCGGTGCTCTTCGCGCTGCACAACCTGCTGCGCGACCCGCCGTTTTCGCGGCTGGACATCATCTGCTGCCGCAACCTGCTGATCTATCTCGACCGTGCGGCGCAGACCCATGTGCTGGAGATGTTCCGCGTCGCGCTGCGGCCGGGCGGCTATCTGTTTCTGGGCACTTCGGAATCGATCGATGCGGTGGGCAGCCTGTTTACTTCGGTCGACAAGAAGAACCGCATCTACCGCGTGAACCCGGAGCTGCCGCCCGGGCGCCACTTGCCGCTCATCAGCGATACGCCGCTCAAGCCCGGCTGGGCCGGACCGATGGAAGCGCTGCGCTCGCCCAAGCGCTCCGAACGGCCGAGCTTTGCGGAGCTGCACCAGCGCGCGCTGGAACAGTTCTCCCCGCCCAGCGTGCTGATCAACAGCGAGCACGAGGTGCTGCACCTGTCCAACGGCGTGGGGCGGTTTCTCGAGCGGGCGAGCGGCGAGCCGTCGAACCACCTGCTGAACAACGTACGGCCCGATTTGCGCCTGGAGCTGCGAACCGCGCTCTTCAAGGCTGCGCAGACGGCCCGCAGCGTGGAGACCCGCCTGGTGCACAGGCGGGACGACGGGCGGCAGGTGTTCCTCAACATCACGGTGCGTCCGCTGCAGCCGCAGAAGGACGACGACGACAACAAGGAAGCCGCTCCACAACTCACGCTCGTGGTGTTCGACGAGGTGGAAGACAGCATGCGCACGGAAGGCGGCGAGCCGGCCGACGCGGCGCGCGAGCTGCTCATCGGCCAGATGGAAGGCGAGATGCGCCAGCTCAAGCTGCATCTGCAGGACACCATTGAAGGCGCCGAAACATCGACCCAGGAGCTGAAGGCCTCCAACGAGGAACTGCAGGCGATCAATGAAGAGCTGCGCTCCGCCACCGAAGAACTCGAGACCAGCAAGGAAGAGCTGCAGTCGATGAACGAGGAGCTCGTGACGGTGAACTTCGAGCTCAAGATGAAGGTGGAAGAGCGCGGCCGCATCAACGACGACCTGCAGAACCTGATCACCTCGTCAGAGATTGCGACCGTGTTCGTGGACCGCGGCATGCATGTGAAGCGCTTCACGCCGCATGCGAGCAACCTGTTCAACCTGATTGCATCGGACCTCGGGCGTTCGCTGTTCGACATCACCAGCCGGCTCGACTATCCGGAGCTGGCGGACGACACGGCCGCGGCCTTCAAGGAGCTGCGAAGCACCGAACGCCACGTAACCAGCGCGGACGGGCGGCACTACCTGGCGCGGATACTCCCGTACCGCACGGCGGAAGACAAGATCGAAGGCGCGATCCTCAACTTCTTCGACATCACCGACCTGACCGCCGCCGAGGAGCAGGTGCGCGCAGGCGAAGAAAGGCTGCGGCTGGTGGCAGCCACCACGCGCGACTTCGCCATCATCACGACCGACGACCAGGGCTTGATCGCGACCTGGAATGCGGGTGCCCGGCGCATCTTCGGCTACTCGGAAGAAGAAATGCTGCGCAAGCCGCTTGCGACGATCTACACGTCCGAGGACCAGGCGAGTGGCGTGCCCGAAAAGGAAATGCAGCGCGCACTGGCGTCGGGCCGCTCCGAGGACGAGCGCTGGCACCTGCGCAAGGACGGCAGCCGCTTTTTCTGCAGTGGCGTCACGACCCCGCTGGAGCTCGCCGCGGGCGGCGGCTTCGCCAAGATCGCGCGCGACATGACGGGCACCAAGCAGCATGAGCTTGCGCAGGAGCACCGGCTTTCCAAGGAAAAGAAGGCCAGCCTCAGCGCGCAGATGGCCAACGAGCTCAAGGACAAGTTCCTGGCCGTGATGTCGCACGAACTGAAGCAGCCGCTCAACCTGATCCAGATGAACGCCGAGCTGCTGATGCACATGCCGGCCACCGCCGAGAGCCCGTCCGTGCGGCGCGTTGGCGAAACCATCAAGCGCGCCGTGGCCAGCCAGACGCGCATCATCAACGACCTGCTCGATCTGTCGCGCATCCGCACCGGCAAGCTGCGGCTGAGCCACGTGCCCGTCGACCTGGGCGAGCTGGTGCAAGCCACGGCGCACGCCGCGGTGAGTGGCGCGACTGGCAAGAAGCTCGCGCTGGAGGCGGACTGCGAAGCCGGCGTGATCTGCGATGGCGACCGCGTGCGGATCGAGCAGATCGTGTGGAACCTGTTGAGCAACGCAGTGAAGTTCACGCCCGATGGCGGGCGCATTTCAGTGCGCGTGGCGGGCGACGAGAATTTTGGCTGGCTCAAGGTGAGCGACACGGGTTGCGGCATTGCACCGGAATTTCTTCCGTACGTGTTCGGCATGTTCAATCAGGCGAGCAGCGAAGTCACTCCCATCAACGGTGGCCTTGGCATCGGCTTGGCACTGGTCAACGAACTGACGCGGGCCCACGGTGGCCGGGTGGAGGTGCATTCGGCGGGACTGGGGAAGGGCGCGGAGTTCGACGTCTGGCTGCCGCGGGTGGGAGCACATGTGGAGCCCCCGGCGCACAGGACGCCGGCCGAAGTCGACCTGAGCGGATGGCGCGTGCTCGCGGTGGACGACTACGCCGATGCGCTGGCCCCGTTCGCCGAGGTGCTGCGGCTCGAGGGCGCGATTGTCGACGTGGCGCCAAGCGCAAAGAAGGGCCTGGAGCTGCTCGAGACGAACAGCTACGACCTGTTGGTGTCGGACCTGGGCATGCCCGAGATGGACGGCTACCAGTTCATTGCGGAGGTGCGGCGGCGGCCGGCCACGCGCGAGCTGCGCTCCATTGCCATGTCGGGCTTCGGCCGGCGCGCCGATGCGCGCCGCGCGCTCGAAGCAGGCTTCAACGCGCATTTGCCCAAACCTGCTTCGCTCGAGGACCTCAAGGCGACCATCGGCAGGCTGTGAATCCGCAGGCCTGGCCGGCGTCGGCGGGCGGTCAGCCGATCCACCGGAAGATGAAGCCGCTTGCCGGCGCGATCCACTCGACTTTGTCATCCGCGTGCACCGCGGGCATGGCGGCCGTGCCGGTGAAGAGGGTGCGTTCCTCGGCCAGCAGAAACTGCCGCGCGGCCGCGCCATCGGCCGCCGGCCCCGGCTGCAGGACGCGCAACGTGGCGCCGCTCAGTTCCAGGGTGTCGCCCGGTTCCGGCCACAGCACCGTGGCGTCCGGCCATGATGAAGATCGGAGTTCTCCGAGCGCTGCGGCCGATTCCTGCGTGCGTGCCGCTGTCGAGAGCAGCCAGCGCACGGACCCGGGAGCCGCCTGGCCCTCCGCCGAACCGCGCCCCGCTGGGTCGATCAATGCCCACTGGCCGTCTTCGCCGCCGACGAAATAGCTGTGCGGCGAACCGTCCTCGCCGGCCACGCGGTGGATGCGCGCCGAGAGCTGCGTGACCAGGCCGGCCTCCAGCGCATAGCGTGCATCGCCTTGGCCGTCGGGGTCGAGGCGGCCGATCTCCTCGTAGGCGGCTTCTTCGATGTTCACGGCGCGGCGGCCTGCGGGCCCATCGGCCAGGCGCGGCATGTTGAGCGGAATCTCGGTGAGGGCGTGCGCATGGGCCATGCAATGGTCGGCGCTGTCGAAGCGTGCCAGTTGCTCGAGCGTGCGCCGTGTCACGTTCATCAGCTTGAGCCCGCGGCGAGGGTCCACCGCGTCGGCCGGCTTCAGCCACATGTGCTCGACGATCTCGCGGCCATCGGGCTTCACGCCTTGTGCGGGCGGCATCGCTGCGATGAAGAAGCGGGTGTCGAACCGGCGCGGCATGCCGGGCGGCGTCAGCCAGTGGCTGAAATAGGCCAGCCGGTCCATCGCGAGACGCCAGCCCTGTGCGTCGCACATGGCAAGCAGCGCATCGGTGCCTTGCTCGGCCGCATGGCGCATGGCCTCGAGCCGGCCGGTGGGCAGCCGGTCGAGTTCGACCAGGCGGTCTTCGCTGTCGCTCGCGAACAGGATGCCGGCCTCCTCGAAGCATTCGCGCACCGCGGCGGCGTAGTAGTCGAGGCCGCCTTCGGGCATGCCCAGGTGCGTGCTGGCCTCGCTGTCGTCCAGTCCCTTGCACATCAGGTGCAGGCTGCGGTCGTGCGTGTCGACCACGCCGCCCGGAAACACGCTGGCGCCGCTGTTCTGGTCGTTGGCTTTTTCGGCGCGGCGCAGCAGCAGCACTTCCATGCCCTGGGCGCTGTCGCGCAAGAGGATCAGACTGGCTGCAGTGCGAATGGGGCGCGGCACGGACGATGGCGGGGCCGGCGCGGCCGCCTGAGGCTTGGCGTTCATGGGCGCCGATTGTCGGGCCAAAGCCTCAGATGGCGCGCTGCTTCACCCGCTTCGAAAGCTGCTCGGCGCTTTCCTTGCGCTCGCTGTAGCGGTCGACGAGGTAGTCGGCCGCATCGCGCGTGAGCAGGGTGAACTTCATGAGTTCTTCCATCACGTCGACCACGCGCTCGTAGTAGGAAGACGGCTTCATCCGGCCGGCTTCGTCGAACTCCAGAAACGCCTTGGCGACGGACGACTGGTTGGGAATGGTCAGCATGCGCATCCAGCGCCCGAGCACGCGCAGCTGGTTCACCGCATTGAACGATTGCGACCCGCCGGACACCTGCATGACTGCCAGCGTCTTGCCCTGCGTCGGCCGCACGGCGCCCACGCTGAGCGGAATCCAATCGATCTGCGTCTTCATGATGCCGGTCATGGCGCCGTGGCGCTCGGGCGAGCACCACACCATGCCCTCGGCCCATTGAGCGAGCGTGCGCAGTTCCTGCACCTTGGGATGGTCGTCCGGTGCGCTGTCCGGCAAGGGCAGGCCGGCGGGATCGAAGATCCGCGTTTCGCCGCCCATGGCCTGCAGCAGCCGCGCGGCCTCTTCGGTCAAGAGGCGGCTGTAGGACCGCTCGCGCAGCGAGCCGTACAGCAGCAGAAAGCGTGGCGCGTGGCGCGAAGGCGCCGCGCTGGCAAGGCGCTCGGGCGAGGGCCGGTCGAACAGCTCGGCATCGATGTTGGGGAGATCAAGCAGGGCGATCGACACGGCGGCCCTCCGCATCGATGACGACTTCGCCGTCTTCCTTGGTGAACGCGCCTTTTTGCGGCGCCGGCAGGATGTCGAGCACCTCTTCGGAGGGGCGGCACAGCCGCGTGCCGATGGGCGTCACCACGATCGGGCGGTTGATGAGGATCGGGTGCGCGAGCATGAAGTCGATCAGCTGCTCGTCCGTCCATTTCGGATCGTCCAGGCCGAGCTCTTCGTACGGCGTGCCCTTCTTGCGCAGTAGTGCGCGCGGCGCCATGGCCATCGCGGCGAGCAGTTCGCGCAGCGTTTCCTTGCTGGGCGGCGTCTTCAGATATTCGATGACCTGCGGCTCTTCGCCGCTGTTGCGGATCATCGCCAGCGTGTTGCGCGAAGTGCCGCATGCCGGGTTGTGAAAGATGGTGATGGAGGAGGTCGGTGATTGCATTCATGCGATTATGCAACTATTATTGAAATATGGAAGAACAAGACATCGTCAAGTCGCTCGCAGCGCTGGCTCAACCCATGCGCCTTCAGGTGTTTCGCGCCTTGGTGGTTGCGGGCCCCGCGGGGCTCACGCCCGGCGCGCTGGTCGATGCGCTTGGTGTGCAGGCCACCAGCCTGTCGTTTCACCTCAAGGAGCTGACCCATTCGGGGTTGGTGACGCAGGAGCGCAGCGGCCGCAACCTGATCTACCGCGCGGCGTTCGGGCAGATGAACGCGCTCATCGGCTACCTGACCGAAAACTGCTGCCAGGGCGAGGCGTGCCTGCCCCAGGCAGCGCAGGCCTGTGCTTGCTGAACAAGGAGCAACCATGAAGCGATTCCATGTGCATCTGAACGTCCAGGATCTGCCGGCGAGCATCGCCTTTTATTCCAGGCTTTTTGCCTCGGAGCCGGCGCGCGTCGAGAGCGACTACGCCAAGTGGATGCTCACCGATCCGCCGGTGAACTTTGCGGTGTCGACCCGCGCCAACTCCCTGGGCATCGACCATCTCGGCCTGCAGGCGGAGAACGAGGAAGAACTCGCGGAGTTGAAGGCTCGCGTTGCTGACGCAGACATCCAGGTGTTCGACGAGGGTGCCGCCACCTGTTGCTACGCCCGCAGCGAAAAGCACTGGATCACCGATCCGCAGGGCATTGCCTGGGAGCACTTCCATACGCTGGGCGACGTGCCGGTGTATGGCGAGAAGCGGGCGGATGCCAGCGAGGAGGCCGCCTGCTGCGCACCGAAGACGCCTCGCGGCCGGGCCGTCGGAATACCGCTCGTTGCAAAGCCGGCCGCGCCGGTTCAAACCCCCTTCTAGGCAAACTCCCCATGGCTCAAAAAATCTACAACGTGCTCTTCGTGTGCACGGGCAACTCCGCGCGGTCGATCATGGCCGAAGGCCTGCTCAACTACATGGGCGCGGGCCGGTTCAAGGCGTATTCGGCGGGCAGTCATCCGTCGGGCAAGGTCAGTCCGCATGCGCTGCGCACGCTCGAAAGACTGCGGCTTTCCGCAGAGGGCTATCGCAGCAAGAACTGGGACGAGTTCGCCAGGCCCGGTGCTCTCGCCATGGACTTTGTGCTGACAGTGTGCGACAAGGCCGCCGGCGAGGTGTGTCCGGTATGGCCCGGCCAGCCCATGACCGCCCATTGGGGTGTGGCCGATCCTGCGGCTTTCGAGGGCTCGGAAGAAGCCGTCGAGCGGCAGTTCATGGATACGGCGCTGACCTTGAAGCGCCGCATCGAGCTGATGCTGGCGTTGCCGATGGAGCGGCTCGACGCCATGGCCATCCAGCACGAGATGCGCGACATCGGCAAGGTCCAGGAGACCGCGCAATGACCGTCAACGTGTTGATCCTGTGCACGCACAACTCGGCCCGCAGCGTGCTGGCCGAAGGCATGCTCAATCACCTGGCGCAAAAGGCGGGGAAGGACGTGCGGGCCTACAGCGCCGGCAGCGCGCCGAGCGGGCGGCTGAATCCTTTCGCGCTCGAGGCGCTTGCCGGCGCCGGCGTGGACGTGTCGCCGTACCGCAGCAAGAGCTGGGACGAATTCGCGGGCGACACAAGCCCGGTGATGCGTATCGTCATCACGGTCTGCGACAGTGCGGCGCAAGAGACCTGCCCCTATTGGCCCGGCAGCCCGGTGAAGGTGCATTGGGGCTACCCCGATCCTTCGAACGCACCCGGTGGCGACGAGGGCAAGCGAGTGGCTTTCGAGCTGACGCGCCAGGCCATTGCCTACCGCCTCGTGCAGCTGCTGGCGCTGCCGCTCGAATCGATGCCCGACACCGAACTCCAGGCGGCGCTGACCGCGATTTCCGAAAGCTGAACCATCCATGAGCTCCCATACCGCCACTGCCGCATCGATCGCGCCGCCCCCCGCCATCGGCTTCTTCGAACGCTACCTCACGATCTGGGTCGCGCTGTGCATCGTGGCCGGCATTGCGCTCGGCCAGTGGCTGCCGGGCTTGTTCCGCGGCATCGCGTCGCTGGAGGTGGCCAAGGTCAACGTGCCGGTGGGCGTGCTCATCTGGGTGATGATCATCCCGATGCTGCTGAAGATCGACTTCGCGGCGCTCGGCCAGGTCAAGGCGCATTGGCGCGGCATCGGTGTCACGCTTTTCATCAACTGGGCGGTGAAGCCTTTCTCGATGGCGCTGCTGGGCTGGATTTTCATTCGCCACGTGTTCGCTCCGATGCTGCCGCCGGCGCAGCTCGATAGCTACATCGCGGGCCTCATCCTGCTGGCCGCCGCGCCTTGCACGGCGATGGTGTTCGTCTGGAGCCAGCTGTGCAAGGGCGATCCGTACTTCACGCTGTCGCAGGTGGCGCTCAACGACGCGATCATGGTGGTGGCCTTCGCGCCCGTGGTCGCGCTGCTGCTCGGACTCTCGTCGATCACGGTGCCGTGGGACACGCTGCTGACGTCAGTGGGCCTGTACATCGTGGTGCCGGTGATCATTGCGCAGTTGCTGCGCAAGCATCTGCTGAAGAAGGGCGTGGCGCACTTCCAGGCGGTTGCGGCGCGGCTGGGGCCGTGGTCGATCTCTGCGCTGCTGCTCACGCTGGTGCTGCTCTTCGCCTTCCAGGGCGAGGCCATCCTGCGGCAGCCGCTGGTGATTGCGCTGCTCGCGGTGCCCATCCTGATCCAGGTGTTCCTGAACTCGGGCCTGGCCTATGTGCTCAACCGCAAGCTGGGCGTGGCGCATTGCGTGGCCGGCCCGTCGGCACTCATCGGCGCCAGCAACTTCTTCGAGCTTGCGGTGGCCACGGCCATCAGCCTGTTCGGCTTCCAGTCGGGCGCCGCGCTGGCCACGGTGGTGGGAGTGCTGATCGAAGTGCCTGTGATGCTGCTGGTGGTCGCGGTGGTCAACCGGTCGCAGGGCTGGTACGAAAAGGGCGCGAAGACGGCCTGACGACGGGGGCAGGTGATCGGCAGGGGGCGCCGCCGGGCTCCCCGCAGTGCATGTTCTCCGACATGGCCGGGGCGGCTTCAGGGCCATGATCCGGAATCCGGTTCTTCTTCGGTGCAGGGTTCATGAAGATCGCGACCTTCAACGTCAACGGCGTCAACGGCCGGTTGCCGCGCCTCCTGGAGTGGCTGGCCGAGTCCCGCCCCGACGTCGCGTGCCTGCAGGAACTCAAGGCGCCCGACATGGGCTTTCCCGCGGCCGCGATCCGCGACGCGGGCTACGGCGTGGTGTTCCATGGGCAGCGCTCCTGGAACGGCGTGGCCATCCTGGCGCGCGGAAGCGAGCCGATCGAAACCGGCCGCGGCCTCGACGGCAATTCTGAAGACAGCCAGAGCCGGTATATCGAAGCCGTGGTCAACGGCGTGATCGTCGGTTGCCTGTACCTGCCCAACGGCAACCCGCAGCCCGGCCCCAAGTTCGACTACAAGCTGGAGTGGTTCGAGCGGCTGAACGCCCATGCAGGGCGCCTCTTCAATTGCGGCATGCCGGCCGTGCTGGCCGGCGACTTCAACGTGGTGCCCACCGACGCCGATATTTACAACCCGGCCTCATGGCGCGACGATGCGTTGCTGCAGCCCGAAAGCCGTGCCGCCTTCGCGCGGCTGCTCGAGCAGGGGTGGACCGACGCCATCCGCGCCCGGCATCCGGGCGAGGCGGTCTACACCTATTGGGATTACTGGCGAAACCGGTGGCCGCGCAACGCAGGGTTGCGCATCGACCATCTGCTGCTGAACGACGAACTCGCGCCCCTGCTGGTCGATGCGAACGTGGACCGCGAGGTGCGCGGCCGCCCCGGGGCAAGCGATCACGCGCCGGCGTGGGTCGAACTGGCGCTGCCCGCGGGCTGGGCTTGAGCGCGGAAAATTGGAAACTGCGGCGGAAAAACCACGGTTAACCGGAGTGGTGACAGACAGGTTACATTTGAAGACTGTGCACTATTCAATTACTTGGCCTATTCCTGAGGATCCATTCCAGTGATTACCGGAGCAACGGCCGATGCCAGCTTTTCCCGAGGTTTCGACGCCGGGTTTGTCATGGCTTTTCAGCCCATCGTGGACTTCGAGCGGCGGGAAGTCTTTGCGCACGAGGCGCTGGTGCGGGGCGCTGCGGGAGAGGGCGCCCAGGAAGTCTTCTCGCGCGTGAACCCGCAGCACCGGTTCGCGTTTCATGAGGCTTGCCGCGTCAAGGCCATTGAAACGGCGTCCGAGCTGGGCATGCAATCGAAGCTCAGCCTCAACATCATGCCCAACGACGTGGCCGGGCCGACAGAGTGCTTTCATACGGCCATGGCGGCCGCCGAGCGCTGCAACTTTCCGGTCCACCGCCTGATGTTCGAGATCACCGAAGGCGAACGCGTGGCCGACCTGCCGGCATTGGCGGCCGCCTTTCGCACCTACAAGGGCTACGGCTTCACGTCGGCCATCGACGACTTCGGCGCCGCCTATGCGGGCTTCGAACTGCTTGCGGGATTCCAGCCCGACGTGGTGAAGATCGACATGGGCCTGGTGCGCAACATTCACAACGACCCGGTCCGGCTCAGCATCGTGCGGGGTTTTGTCGGCACCTGTCTGGAGCTGGGCATCCGCGCCGTGGCGGAAGGCGTCGAGTCTTCCGACGAAGTGCACGCGCTCCAGTCGCTGGGCGTGGAACTGTTCCAGGGATTCCTGTTCGCTCGGCCCGCCATCGCCACGCTGCCGCCGGTTGCGTGGGACGCCGCCTGAGGCGGAGGCACCCGCGCCCTCGGGCGCCGACTCACATGTTGCTGGTCGCGCGGACCTCTTCGATGCTGGTCTTGCCCGCAAGAACCTTGTCGATGCCGTCCTGGCGCAGGGTGCGCATGCCCTCCTGCATGGCGGCGTCTTGCAGTTCCTCGGCGCGGGCGCCGTTCTGGACCAGGCGGCGCAGCGTCCTGGAGATCACCATCAGTTCGTGAATGCCGACGCGCCCGTTGAAACCGGTGCTGTCGCAGTGCGGGCATCCGGTGCTCGTGAAGGCTTGCAGCTGCCCGTCGCGGCCATACTGGCCGAGCCAGTGCTTGTGTACCGTCTCGCGCTCGGCCTGCATGGCATCGTGCGCGGCGAATGAATGCATGTAGTCGGCCAGCAGTTCCTCGACTTCGTCGGGGCGCATGGGGCGGCTCTGGATGCAATGGGTGCAGAGGCGGCGCACCAGCCGCTGCGCCAATACCGCCAGCAGCGAATCCGCAAAATTGAACGGGTCCATGCCCATGTCCAGCAGCCGCGTCACGGTTTCGGGCGCGCTGTTGGTGTGCAGCGTCGACAGC
This sequence comes from Variovorax palleresanus, assembly GCF_051144945.1. NCBI lineage: Bacteria > Pseudomonadati > Pseudomonadota > Betaproteobacteria > Burkholderiales > Comamonadaceae > Variovorax > Variovorax palleresanus. The sequence continues at coordinate 4,614,898 of NZ_JBJNVP010000002.1, forward strand.
ACGAGGTGGCCGGTGAGCGAGGCCTCGATGGCCGTCTTGGCGGTTTCCTCGTCGCGGATTTCGCCGACCATGATCACGTCGGGATCGGCGCGCACGAAAGCCCGCAGCGCCTTGGCAAAGGTCCAGTCGATGCGTGGATTGACCTGGACCTGGCGCAGGCCGGGCTGGGTGATTTCGACCGGGTCCTCGGCCGTCCAGATCTTTCGCTCGGGCGTGTTGATGTGCATCAGCGCCGAGTGCAGGGTGGTGGTCTTGCCCGAGCCCGTGGGGCCCACGCAAAGCACCATGCCGTAGGGGCGTTCGACCGCCTTCGTGAACTGCGCGAGGTTGTGCTGCGAGAGCCCGAGCTTGTCCAGCGCAATGGGTTGCGCCGAGGCCAGGATCCGCATCACCACGTCTTCGAGGCCGTTGGCCGTGGGAATGGTGGCCACGCGCAGCTCGATGCGGTGCTGCGGCGAATACTTGGCGAAATTGATCTTGCCGTCCTGCGGCTTGCGCCTTTCGCTGATGTCCAGGTCGCACATGATCTTGATGCGCGCCACCACCACGTTGCGGTAGGTGGCCGGCAGCTCCAGGTGGGTGTGCAGCCGCCCGTCGCGGCGGAACCGGATGCGGGTCTTCTCCTGGCCCGGATAGCTTTCGATGTGGATGTCCGACGCGCCTTCGCGGTGCGCGTCGATGATCATGCTGTTGATCATCCGCACCAGCGAGTTGTCCGACTGTTCGATGGGCGCCTCTTCGACCATGGGAACGCGCTCTTCCTTCTCGAGGGTCACCAGCAGTTCGCTGCTGGTACCTGCCGTGTCGAATTCGAGCGGCCGCGAGGGGTCGTGGACGATGGTGGGGTCGGTGCTCTCGCTGCCGAGCTTTCCGTAGGCCTTGTAGAGCACGGTGTCCAGCACCAGGCATTCCCCGATCACCGGCACCACCTTCAACTGCGTGATGAACTCCACCTCGTCGATGGCCGCATGCCGGCTGGCCGGATCGTCGAGCGCAAGAATGAGGCGCCCCTCGTGGATCATGAGCGGCATGACCTGCAGGCGCCGCGCCGCGCCGTGGGTGATGGTTCGCAAGGCGTTCACCGCCACCGGGAACACATGCAGGTTCACGAGCGGATAGCCCATCTTGCGCACCAGCGCCGACTGCAGCTGGGCGCGGGTGACCACGCCCATGCGCACCAGCGTTTCGCCGAGCGGCACGCTGCGGTCGAGCTTCTGCTGCTCCAGGCCCGCGCGCAACTGTTCTTCGGTGAGGACGCCGAGCGCCATCAGTGCCTGGCCGATGCGCAGGATCGGCATGTGGCTTTGAACCTCCAGCGCATGCAGCAATTGCTCGGGCGTGACGACTTCGGTGGGGGACATGAATGGATCTCCAGTGGAGTGATTCTGCTGGGGCCGGCGGGGCTTGTCAGCAAAGGAACGGCGCCGGCTCCGCGCGGGCGCAATTCGGCACTACGAAAGTTCTCAAATGAAGATGGCCCGGTCGATGCGGGCGCATCAATCCGAAAACCCGAAGGTGTTGCGGCCCGCCGACTTGGCGCGGTAGAGCGCTGCGTCGGCGCGCGCCAGCAGGTCGGCGTCGGTGATGGCGGCGTCGGTGACGGCGGCTTCGGTGGGCTGGTGGAACGCAATGCCGATGCTGGTCGTGACCCTGAGGCTCTGGCCGTCGAGCTCGAAGGCCGAGGTGCCGATCTGCTGGACGATTTTCCGCGCCACGGCCACGGCGGCTTCGCGCGTGTGCACGTTTTCCAGCACCACCACGAACTCGTCGCCGGCCAGGCGCGCGACCATGTCGGTGCTTCGCACGCTGGCCAGCAGGCGCTTTGCGTATTCCACCAACACGCCGTCGCCGGTCGCATGGCCGAAGGTGTCGTTGATGGTCTTGAAATGGTCGACGTCCAGAAACAGCACCGCCAGCGCGTTGCCCGAGCGCTGGGCGCGGGCCAGGGCGCTGGGCAGGTACTCGTTGAAGGCGAGCCGGTTCGACAAGCCCGTGAGCGGGTCGAGCCGGGCCAGGTCGATCAACTGGCGCTCCACCGCCTTCAAGGCGCTGATGTCCAGGCTGAGCGAGAAGATTCCGCGCGTGACGCCGTCGGGGCCGATGTCGGGCACGTAGCTCACGCGGGTCGTGCGGTCGAAGTCCTTCGTCCGGGTCTTGGCCTCGAACTCAACACGCTCGCCGGCCAGCGCACGCGCGATCATGGGCTTGCGCGAAAGATACAGTTCTTCGCCCGCCACCTCGCTCACATGGCGGCCCAGCAGCCGGGCGGGGTCCACGCCCATCCACTCCCGGTACGTGGCGTTGGCAAAGGTGATCTTTTCGTCGCGGTCGATGTAGGTGATGAGTGCCGGCAGGTTGTCGGTGATGGTGCGCAGGCGCATCTCGCTTTCGGCCTGGCGCAGCTCCGCCTGCTTCAGCGCGGTGATGTTGAAGGTCATGAGATAGAAGCCGACGAAGTTTCCCTCGGCGTCCATGTCTGGAATCAGGTTGACCTGGAAATAGCCGGTCTTTCCGTAGAGCGGCGCCTGGACCGGAAAGCGCACCGACTTGCCCTCGCGCACCAGCGGAAGGTAGGGCCGCTGCTGCCGGTACACCGCCTTGCCCACCGCCTTGCGCAGGGTCACGCCGTCGAGCGGGCCGTCGCCCAGGCCCGCCATGCGCCGCGCGCGGCTGTTGGCGAACAGGCAGTTCTCGTTGCTGTCGAAGTAGCCCACCAGCGCCGGAATGCTGTCGGTCACGTCGCGCAGCCGCTTTTCCTGCGCGGTGAGGGCCTTGCGTATGTTCACCTCGTCGGTGACGTCGAAGGTCATGGCGAACACGCCCTGCACCACGCCGTTCGCGTCCTGGTCGGGAATGTAGTGGGCCTTGAAGGTCCGCTCGCCGATGCCCAGCGCCGCATCGCCGGCTTTCTCGATGACCACCGTTTCGCCGGCCAGCGCGCGCTCGTAGGCCGGAGCCACGATCGCGAAATCGGCCGGGCCACGCACCTCGGGCATCGACCGGCCGACCATCGCGCGCTCTCTGTGCAGCGCCATGACCTGTGCATTGACGAAGGTGTATTTGAGCGACGCATCGACGTGCGACACCAGCGCAGGAATGTTGTCCGCGATGATGCGCACCTGCGCTTCGCTGTGCGCCAGGCTGAATTCGATGCGCTTGCGCTCCGTCACGTCGGAGGTCATGGCGTAGTAGCCGCGAACCTGTCCGGCCTTGTCGAGATCGGGAATGAGTTCGGTCTGGAAGTAGCGGTCTTGCTCGCCACGTCTCGCATCGCCTCGCCTCTCGAAACTGACGGCCTCGCCGGCCAGCACGCGCTCGACGGCGGCCTTCATGGCCGCGTCGTCTTCGCCGAAGCTTTGAGCCTCCCGCCCGATCAGCTGGGCCGCCCCGCGGTCGAGCTTTTTGCAGAGCGGCGCGTTCACGAAGGTGTAGCGGCCTTGCGCATCGACGTGCGACACCATCGCGGGCAGGTTGTCGGTGATGTCGCGCAGGAACTTCTCGCTCGACTTGCGCTGCCACATCAGCGTGTCGAAGGTGCGCGCAATGTCGCCGATCTCGTCGCGCGGATAGGTGCGCGGCCCCGCCGTTTCGAGGGCCGGGTTGTCCACGTCGAGCATGTGCCGGTGCAGGTGCGTGAGCGGCCTGAGCTGCCGGCGCACGAGGCCCAGTGCGGCGGCGCCCGCGACCATTGCGAGCACCACCGCCCCGATCCATGCCGAACGCTCGATGGCGTCGACCCGGGCGAAGGCTTCCCTGCTGGGATACATGGACCCCATGACCCAGTTGGTCTCGCGCAGCCGCTTGAAGGCATACAGCCCGTGCACGCCCGCATGGTTGACGCCCTCGGCCGCGCCTTCGTAGCCTTCCATCGGACGTTCGATCTCGGGGTTGCCGACACCCTTCAGGCCCGTCTGGTTGATGACGCGTTCCGTGCGCGGGTGGTCGATCACGCCACCTTCGGTGCTGGTGATGAACAGGTAGCCGCTCTGGCCGAATTTCACTTCGGCAAGCTCGCCCAGGATGTTCCGTTCCTTCAGGTTGATGGCACCCGAGATCACGTACTTCACATCGCCCGCGGGGTCGAGCACCGGCGCGGTCAGGGCGATCTGCGCCAGGCCGGTGAGCCGGTTCAGATACGGTTCGGAGATGACGCTGGCCTTGGCGGCGAGCGTCTGCTGGAAGTAGGGCCGGTCCTTGATGTTCACCCTGCCGGGCTGCTGCGCACCGCTGAGGCTCGCGATCAGATCGCCGTCGGCCGTAAAGAATGCGACGTTGCTGAAGGCCTTCCGAAGCGACGGGTGCTTTTCGACAAAAGCCTGCAGCGTTGCCGCATCCGGGAAGTCGTTGGTCTTCACGCTGTCGGCAAAGGTTTCGAGCAGGATGCGCCGGCTGACGAACTTTTGATCTACCGTATTTGCAATGGCCGACAGCCGCGCGAAGGCTTCGTTTTCGATCGAGGCCTTCATGCTCTTCTTCACCAGCTGCAATGCCACGGTGGCAATGGCGAAGGTGGCCGCCAGGACCACAGCGGCCACACCGAGACTGAGGCGTGTGTTCAAGCTGATGTGGATATTCCTGAGACCTGATGAGTTCATTGGGGTGGAAAAAGCATCGCGATGCGGCCTGCTGCATACCGAGTGTGTCAGAAGCGAGGAGCAGGGTACCTCGCGCAATCCCCCATGACTCGTGGGTTGGCCCACGGCGTCGCGATCGCCCGGCTTTCCGCTTTCTTTTTTTCAGGCTGCCGCTACTTGCCGGACGGATAGGTTTCCGGAACCTCGGCATCCGATGCCGCCGCGTCGCGCTCCAGCGGCTCGACCGCCCGGGTCCGGTCGAAATGCAGCAACGCATCGAACTGCACCGGCAGGCGGGCGAAGAAATAGTGGCTCTGCCGTTCGGTCTCGGGGCGGTAGATGACGCCGATGGCGCGCTCCAGCCGCCGTTCCCGCAGCGCGAAGAAGTGGCTTCCTTCGCCGCGCAGGGGCAGTATGAAGCGTTCGAGTCCGGTCTCGTGCATGAGGCCTTCGTAGCTGTCGGGCCGCGAAGGAAGAACCTGCTTGCGCTCGGCGGCCGCACCCCAGTCGGAAGCCGCCATCACGGTGCCGGTGTGGGTGGTGAAGCCCACGAGCACCGCGTCGCGGCCCTGGCGCTCGCGCACCAGCTGGCCCACGTTGAGCTCGCCGCGCTGCTCGCCCATGTCGGTGGCGCGCGCATCGCCCAGGTGCGAGTTGTGCGCCCACACCACGATCTTCGGGCGCTCGCTGCCACGCCACAGGTGGCGCTCGAGCTCGCCCAGCGTCTCGGCCATGTGCCGGTCGCGCAGGTTCCACGACGACACGTCGTCGAGGTACATCGAGCGGTAGTACGCCTCGGCGTTCTTCACCAGGCGCGCGTTCTGCTCGGCGTCGAAGGCGGCTTCCTCGTCGGCCGCAATGCCGCCGCGCCATGCGGTGGCCGAAGCGCGGCGCATCTCGACCAGCATATCGATCACTTCCTGCCGGCAGGAGGCCGTGTTGCCGAGCCCGGCCATGAGCCCGTAGACCTGCCCGCCATCGCCGAAGCGGTCGAAGCAGGCGTAGCGTTCGCGCGCGCTCTGCGCGGTGTCCGGATCGGTCCGCTCGAAGTAGGCGAGCACCGCCTCGATCGAGGCATGCAGGCTGTACAGGTCCAGCCCGTAGAAGCCGGTCTTTCCCTGCGCCGGGCCGGCCTCGTTGAAGGCGCGCTGCCACTCGATGAAGCCCGCTACGTCTTCGTTGCGCCACATCCAGGTCGGAAAGCGCCGGAAGCCCGCCAGCGCATCGCGCGCGCTGGCGTCTTCGCTGTCGCCGCGGACGTAGCGGTTGACGCGATAGGTATCGGGCCAGTCGCCCTCGATCGCCACGGCGTTGAATCCCTTTTCGGCCAGCAGGCGGCGCGTGATGTCTGCGCGCGCCGCATAGAACTCGTGCGTGCCGTGCGAGGCTTCGCCGAGCAGCACGTAGTGCGCATCGCCGATCAGGTCGAGCAGGGCGTCGTGGTCGCCCGAGGAGCCGTCCATCGGGTGGGCCGCGAGGCGCAATGCCTCGGTTTCCTTCGAAATGCGTGATGGCTGCATCGTTCGTTGTCCTCAAGAGAGCGGGCTGTGGCGGCGCGCGTTGTGAAGCAGGCGGCACACTTCCTCGTCGCTGGTCTGCGAGAAATCCAGGTACCAGCGGCCCACTCCCAGAAAGGGGTCCGGCATCTCGGCGCAGACGACCTCGTCGGCTTCGCTGCGCAGGAGCTCGCAGGCTTCGGGCGCCGCCACGGGTGCGGCCACCACGACGCGGGCGGGCGCCTGCCGGCGCACCGCGCGCACGGCGACGCGCATGGTCGAACCGGTGGCGAGTCCGTCGTCCACCAGGATCACGGTGCGGCCGCGCAGATCGGGCGCGGGCCGCCCGCCGCGGTACACGTGTTCGCGCCGTTCGAGCTCGTACGCTTCGTTGCTTGCGACTTCCTCGACGTCCCTGGTGGAGATGCCGAGCTCGCGCACCAGCATGTCGTCGATGAGCCGCTCGCCGCCGCTGGCAATGGCGCCCATGGCAAATTCAGGATTCCACGGCACGCCGAGCTTGCGCACCACCAGCACGTCGAGCGGGGCGTGGAGCGCCTTGGCCACCTCGTACGCCACCGGCATGCCGCCGCGCGGCAAGGCAAGCACCGTCACGTCTGGGCGGCCGGCCAGGCTGGCCAACCGCCTGGCCAGCGCGCGACCCGCGTACTTGCGATCGCGAAAAGATTCGAAAGCCATTTCGATGTCCTTGCGCCCACCTTATTTTTGCGGGCGCACGGACGTTGTGGGGCCGATGCGCAGATCGGCGTAGGCATGCGCTGCCACGGGGAGCAGCACGCCGCGCGCGCCGGATCGTCAGGCGCCGGATTGCCTGGGTTCCGACGACGCGTGCCGCCCGGCCCGCCATGCGTCGACGATCAGCGCGCGCGCCTTCGGGTGCTCCGGGTCGGTCACCACCCATTCGGGATACGCATGCGGAAGGCTGGCGGCGGTGACGCGTATCGCATCGAACTCAACCGGCGACAGCGGTGCCGCCGCGCTGGCGCGGTGCGTCAGCGTCTTGCGCAGGCCCGCCTTCCACGCATCCGGCAGGTGTTCGACGGCGGGCAGGAGCGCGAGCGCAATGTGCGCGGCGCGCGGGCTCAGGGCTGCGGCGTCGGCGCGCAAGCGCGCCAGGCGTTCGGTACCGCTCATCTTTCACCTCCGGAGCGCATGTGCATTTCAATCAGGACGCCTGGATCTCGATGCGCCGCGGCTGGGCGTGCTGGGCCTTGGGAATGCGCAGCTTCAGCACGCCCTGCTTGAGCTCCGCCGAGATGGCGCCCGTGTCCAGCTCCTTGCTCAGCGTGAACACGCGGCGGAAGCGGCCCAGGCCCACTTCAGTGTGGCTCGATTCGAGACCCTCGGGCACCGACAGGTCGGACTCCGCCTCGATGGTGAGCGTGTCCGAAGCCACGTGCAGGCCGAGCTTGTCGCGCGAGACGCCCGGCAGGTCGGCATAGAGCGTGATGCCGCCGCTGTCCTCGATCACGTCCACCGGGGGCGTGAGCGCTGCGTCGCTGTAGCGCGTGGCGTCCTCCTTGCGGGCGAGCTGCGCCCGTTCGGCAACGCGAGGCGATGTGTTGGTGGTCATGGTTGTCTCTCCTTTCAAATTTGCCTCGGCTCTTTTCGTTTCACTGAACGGCAATGCGGCGCGGCTGCGACGAAGCGCGGCGCTGCACCGAGATGTGCAGCACGCCGTCGCGGCACTTGGCCGTCACCGCCTCGGGGTCGGCGTCGTCGGGCAGGGTCAGCACCCTGCGGAACTGGCCCTCGAAGCGCTCGTTGATGTGGACCGCCGCCTTCTCGTCCTCTTGCGGGAGCGCGTTTTCGCGCTTTCCGGCGATGGTGAGAAGACCGCGCTCCAGGTTGACTTCGAGGCTCGACGGGTCGACACCGGGCGCGAACGCGTAGATCTCCACCGATTGCGGCGTGCCGCCGATGTTCAAGGCGGGAAAGCCGCTCTGGCCGAAGCCACGGATGGTGGGTGACAGATCGAAGGCCTGCTGCATCTCGCGTTGCAGGCGATCCATTTCGGCGAGCATGTCGCGCGGGAACAGGGATCGGTACATGGCGAAAACCTCCATTCAAGACAAAAGTTGAACGGAGCGCCGGAGGCGTCTCCAGCGCTTCCGATGAGCGAAATAGGCGCTGCCGGCGCTTTTTCAAGAGGTTTTTTTGGAGCCCGATGCCACAGGCGCGCATGCCGGACATGGATTGCAGCAATTTTTACGTGCGCGCGGCCACGATTCCCGCCCCTCTCGAGGCGCGCAAGGCGCATCCTCTTGAATACGCGCGGAAATCCATGCCGCCGGGTGGATGGGTCCGCGCTGAATTCGAGCTGCAATGCAAGCGCTCAAGAGATCAGGAGACGATCAGGAGACGATCAGGAGACGATCAGGAGACGATCAGGAGACAGCCATGGACTTCGAAGGGATTTACTGCTTTGACACGGCGACCGTCCGCTTTGCAATCTACCCCGATGGCCGCGATGGCGCGCGGATCATCGCGCAGATTTCAGAGGAAACCCTGCACGATGTGTTCGGCACCAGGGATCTGGGCGACCGCCTGCTGGATACATGCAAGACGCACTTCATGGCTCTCAGCGTCGCCGCGCTCCGGCGCCACCGGGCCGACCCGAAAGCGCCCATCTGCCTGACGATCGACGACTTCTCGCCGCGCGCCTTGCCAAAGTCCGCCAACGATCATGACGCCACGTCGGGGGCGCCGGTTGCCGCGTAAGTAGAAATGCTGCGCCTCGCGCGTGGGTCTTCCAGATCCAGGTTGCGGGATGGGCAACTCTCCGACACCGCAAGGCGGCTTCAGCCGTAACCGCCGGGCCCGGATTTTTTGCAAATTGGGCGGTCAGGTCTTGTGAAAGCCGAAAGCGTGCCCCGTTGGGCACCCGGTTCGCTGGCCTTCATGCAAGCAAGGAACACCGGTGCCAGTGAACCAGCCGCCAAGAACGCCAGAAGCACAAGACGCCTACCTGTTCCGGGAGGGAACCCATTCCCGCTTGTACGACCTGCTCGGCTGTCACCCGGGGAAGGAAGGGGGCGCGCATTTCGCGGTCTGGGCACCGAATGCGGAGTCGGTGGCGGTGGTGGGTGACTGGAACTACTGGTCGGGCGAAGCCGACCCGCTTTCGCCGTCGCCGGACGGCACGGGCATCTGGCAAGGCCATGTTCCCCAAGCGGCGCTGGGCCAAGCCTACAAATACCGCATTCGATCCCGCCTGGGCGGCTACGTGGTCGACAAGGCCGACCCCTTCGCGTTCTGCAGCGAGCTGCCGCCCGCCACGGGCTCGCGCATCTGCGAACTTTCCTACGAATGGCAGGACCACGAATGGATGGCCACGCGCGGCGCGCGCAATGCGCTGGACGCGCCCACGTCGGTCTACGAGGTGCACCTGGGCTCATGGCGCCGCCGCGATGGCCAGTTCATGGGCTACCGCGAGATCGCTCACGAACTCGCGGCCTACGTGAAGCAGATGGGCTTCACGCATGTCGAACTCATGCCCGTGACCGAGCATCCGTTCTACGGTTCCTGGGGCTACCAGACCACCGGCTACTTTGCGCCCACCGCGCGCTTCGGTTCGCCGCAGGACTTCATGTACCTGGTCGACCACCTGCACCAGAACGACATCGGAGTGCTGCTGGACTGGGTGCCTTCGCACTTTCCGACCGACGAGCACGGCCTGGCGTATTTCGATGGCACGCATCTCTACGAGCACGCCGATCCGCGCCAGGGCTTTCACCCGGAGTGGAACTCGAGCATCTTCAACTATGGCCGTTCGGAGGTGCGCAGCTTCCTCGTGTCGTCGGGCCTGTTCTGGCTCGACCGGTACCACCTGGACGGCCTGCGCGTCGATGCCGTGGCGTCGATGCTGTACCTGGACTATGCCCGCAACCACGGCGAATGGATTCCCAACCGCCACGGCGGCCGCGAGAACCTGGAGGCGATCGATTTCCTGCAGACGCTGAACCGCGCCGTGTACCGCGAGCATCCCGACACCATCACCGTGGCCGAGGAGTCGACCGCGTGGCCGCGCGTCTCGCGGCCGACCGACATGGACGGCCTGGGCTTCGGCGAGAAATGGAACATGGGCTGGATGCACGACGTGCTCGCCTACATGGAGGAAGAGCCCATCCATCGCAAGTACCACCACCACAAGATGACGTTCTCGCTGGTCTATGCGTTCCACGAGAACTTCGTGCTGCCGCTCTCGCACGACGAGGTGGTCCACGGCAAGGGCTCGCTGCTGGGCAAGATGCCCGGCGACCCCTGGCAGCAGTTCGCGAACCTGCGCGCGCTGTTCGGTTTCATGTGGGCGCACCCGGGCAAGAAGCTGCTCTTCATGGGCGGCGAGTTCGGGCAGCGGCGCGAGTGGACGCACGACGGCGAACTCGAATGGTGGGTGTGCGACCTGGAAGGGCACTCGGGCCTGCAGCGGCTGGTGGCGCAGCTCAACCGCGTGTACCGCGGCGCGCCCGCGCTCTACCAGCAGGACTTCACCGCCTCGGGCTTCGAGTGGATCACGGCGGACGATGCCGAACGCAGCGTGTTCGCCTTCGTGCGCAAGGGGCGCGACGGCCATCCGCCGCTGCTGGTGGTCAGCAACATGACGCCGGTGCCGCGCACCAACTACCTCTTGGGCGTGCCGCAGGGCGGCTTCTGGCACGAACTCATCAACACCGATGCCGTGGAGTTTGGCGGTTCGGGCTGGGGCAACCTGGGCGGCGTCGAGTCCGCGCCCGTGCGTTCGCATGGCCGCATGCAGTCGGTGTCCATGACCCTGCCGCCTCTTTCCACGCTGATCCTGGAACACCGGCCATCATGAAAAAACTGTTCGCAAATTCAGAGACGCCCACGGCTTCGAGAATGCCCGACGTGCGCGACGGCAACCGGCGCGCGGTCATCGACGCCATCCTGCCTTCGGTGGACAACGGCCGCTTTCCGGTCAAGTGCGTGGTGGGAGAGCAGGTGCGTGTGAAGGCGCATTGCTTCACCGACGGCCACGATGTGCTGCGCGTGCAGCTGTGCTGGCGTCCGCACGACAAGGCCGAGTTCCGCGAGGTGCCGATGAAGCTGCTCGTCAACGACGTGTGGGAGGGCGCCTTCTCGCCGCCCGCGCTCGGGCGCTACTACTACACCGCGGTGGCGTGGGTCGATCCCTTCGAATCGTGGCGCTCCGAGATGGCACGCCGCGTCGAGGCCGACGACGTGCGCATTGCATCACAGGTGGGCGCATTGGAAGTGGCCGCGGCCGCCGAGCGGGCAGAGGGCGCCGACCGGCAGGCGCTGGCCCGCTGGGCCACCGAGCTCGATGCCGTGGCGGCCCACCCGTCATCGGAGGTGTCGACCCTCAAGGCGCTGGCGCTCGACGAAGAGCTGGCCACGCTGGCGCGCCGCCATCCCGACCGGCGGCACGAGGTGCGCTTTTCGGTCGAGCTGCCGCTGGAGGCCGAGCGCGAGCGCGCGCGCTTCAGCACCTGGTACGAGCTGTTTCCTCGCTCGGCAGGCACCACGCCCGGCGTACACGGCACCTTCAAGGACGTGGAGACGCGGCTGCCCGCCATCGCGGCCATGGGCTTCGACGTGCTCTACTTTCCGCCGATCCACCCCGTTGGCCGCGTGCAGCGCAAGGGGCCCAACAACGCACTGGCCAGCGGACCCGACGACGTGGGGAGCCCCTGGGCCATCGGCGCGGCCGAAGGAGGGCACAAGGCGATCCTTCCGGCACTTGGCACGGCAGAAGATTTTCGCCGTCTCTACGCGCAGGCCGCGGCGCACGGGCTCGAGATCGCGCTGGACATCGCGTTCCAGTGCGCGCCCGATCATCCCTACGTGAAGGCGCATCCCGACTGGTTCCGCTGGCGGCCCGACGGCAGCGTTCAGTACGCCGAGAACCCGCCCAAGAAGTACCAGGACATCTATCCCTTCAATTTCGAGAGCGAAGACTGGCGCGGCCTGTGGGCCGAGCTGCGCAGCGTCATCGAGCACTGGATAGGCGAGGGCGTGCGCATCTTCCGGGTCGACAACCCGCACACCAAGGCCTTTCCGTTCTGGGAATGGGCCATCGGCGAAATCCGGCGCGAGCACCCGGAGGCGATCTTTCTTGCCGAGGCCTTCACGCGGCCCAAGGTGATGCACCGGCTGGCCAAGCTGGGCTTCTCGCAGTCCTACACCTACTTCACCTGGCGCAACACCAAGCAGGAGCTCATCGAATATTTCACCGAGCTTTCCACCTCGCCCGGCGTCGACTATTTCAGGCCCAACGTGTGGCCGAACACGCCCGACATCCTGCACGAGCAGCTGCAGGGCGGGGAGCCCTCTGTGTTCATGTCGCGGCTGGTGCTTGCCGCCACGCTGTCCGCCAACTACGGCATCTACGGCCCGGCCTACGAGTTGCGCGAGCACCTGCCACGCTCGCCCGGCAGCGAGGAATACCTGGACTCTGAAAAATACCAGTTGCGCCACTGGAACCACGACGACCCGGCCAGCCTGGCGCCGTTCATCGCCCGCGTGAACCGCATCCGCCGCGAGAACCCGGCACTGCAATGGGACCGCAGCCTGCGCTTTTTGCCCATCGACAACGAGCAGCTGCTGGCCTACGCCAAGACTTCGGAGGGCGGCGACAACGTGATCGTCACGGTGGTCAACCTCGACCCCTACAACGTGCAGTCGGGCTGGGTGGAGCTCGATCCCAAGAGCGTGGGCGTGGACCCCCTGCGTGCATTCCAGATGCACGACCTGCTGAGCGGGCAGCGCTTCACCTGGGAAGGCGGGCGGCACTACATCCGGCTCGACCCACACAGCGTGCCCGCGCACATCTTCGTCGTCAGGCGCCGCCACGGCGACGAACGCGACTTCGACTACTTCCTGTGAGGCCGCGCCCATGAACGCCCCCGTATCCCACATTGCGCTTGAAACGGTCGAGATCGACATCAGCGACGATCCGCTGTGGTACCGCGACGCGGTCATCTACCAGCTCAACGTCAAGGCGTTCTTCGACTCGAACAACGACGGCATGGGCGACTTCAAGGGCGTGACGGCCAAGCTCGACTACGTGAAGGAACTGGGCGTCAACACCATCTGGCTGATGCCGTTCTATCCCTCGCCGCTGCGCGACGACGGCTACGACATTGCGGCCTATGAAGACGTGAACCCGCAGTACGGCACGCTCGACGACTTTCGCGAGATGCTCGACGCCGCGCACGAGCGCGGGCTGCGCGTGATCACCGAGCTGGTCATCAACCACACCTCGAGCGACCACCCCTGGTTCCAGGCTGCGCGCCGCGCGCCGGCGGGCTCGCCCGAGCGCGACTTCTACGTGTGGAGCGACACCGACCAGATCTACCAGGGCACGCGCATCATCTTCACCGACACGGAGACCTCGAACTGGGCCTGGGACCCGGTGGCCAAGGCCTACTACTGGCACCGCTTCTTCAGCCACCAGCCGGACCTGAACTTCGACAACCCGGCCGTGCTGGAGGCCATCTTCAAGGTGATGCGCTTCTGGCTCGACATGGGCGTGGACGGCTTCCGCCTGGACGCCATTCCCTACCTGGTGGAGCGCGACGGCACCAGCAACGAGAACCTGCCCGAGACCCACGCGGTGATCAAGAAGGTGCGTGCCGCCATCGATGCGCAGTACAAGAACCGCTTTCTGCTGGCCGAAGCCAACATGTGGCCGGAGGACGTGCGCGAATACTTCGGCGATGGCGACGAGTGCCACATGGCGTACCACTTTCCGCTGATGCCGCGCATGTACATGGCCATTGCGCAGGAAGACCGGCACCCCATCGTCGAGATCATGCAGCAGACGCCGGACATTCCCGAGGGCTGCCAGTGGGCGATTTTTCTGCGCAACCACGACGAGCTCACGCTCGAGATGGTGACCAGCAAGGAGCGCGACTACATGTACACCATGTATGCCGCCGACATGCGCGCGCGCATCAACCTGGGCATCCGCCGGCGCCTGGCGCCGCTGATGGAAAACGACATCGACCGCGTGAAGCTCATGAACGGCATGCTGCTGTCGATGCCGGGCTCGCCCATCATCTACTACGGCGACGAGATCGGCATGGGCGACAACGTGTTCGTGGGCGACCGCAACGGCGTGCGCACGCCCATGCAGTGGAGCCCCGACCGCAACGCCGGCTTCTCGCGCGCCGACCCGCAGCGCCTGTACCTGCAGCCCATCATGGACCCGATGTTCGGCTACGAGGCGCTCAACGTGGAGGCGCAGGCGCGCGACAGCAGCTCGCTGCTCAACTGGACCAAGCGCATGCTGGCGGTTCGCAAGACCAGCCATGCCTTCGGCCGCGGCAAGCGCCGCTTCCTGAAGCCGGGCAACCGCAAGATCCTGGCCTACCTGAGCGAATACGGCGACGACATCATCCTGACGGTGTTCAACCTCTCGCGCGCCGCGCAGCCGGTGGAGCTCGACCTCTCGGCCTTCAAGGGCCGCGTGCCCATCGAGATGCTGGGCCGCGCGCCGTTTCCGCCCATCGGCGAACTGCCGTACCTGCTCACGCTGGCCTCGTACGGCTTCTACTGGTTCCGGCTCACGTCCGACGCCGAGATGCCCAGCTGGCACCAGGAGGGCGTGGCGCTCCAGGAGTGGCCCACGCTGGTGCTGTTCGACGGCTGGACCAGCTTCTTCCGCGACCGCGTGATGCCGTGGCGCATCGGCATGTCGGAGCGCATGCGCAACCAGTTCGAACTGGAGACGCTGCCGCGCCACATCGAGATCCAGCGCTGGTATGCATCGAAGGGCACCACCATCGAACGCGCTCGGCTGGCCGACCACGTGATCTGGGAAGCGGGCCCGCTGAGCTGGATGCTGCCCCTGCTCGAACTCGACGGTCCGCCCGGCGGCGCCACCTATTTCATGCCGCTGGCGCTGGCCTGGGAAGAGCGCGACGAAGAGCGCATGGCCGGTGTCGCGCAGGCGGCGCTCGCCAAGGTGCGGCAGCAGGCGCAGGTCGGCCTGATGGGCGATGCGTTCTACGACGAGGCTTTTTGCCGCGCGCTGTTGCAGGCGATCCGCAGCGGCATGGAACTGGAAACCGCGAACGGGCGGATGCGGTTCCGCGCGACGGCCGCCTTTGCCGCGATCGACCCCGACATCGCGAGCCTGCCGGTCGGGCGGCCGAGCGGCGTGAGCAGCAACACCGTGGTCACGCTCGACGAAACCCTGTTCCTCAAGGGCTACCGGCACCTGCGCGAAGGCCTCAACCCCGAGCTCGAAATGGGCCGCTTCCTGACCGAGGTGGCAAGGTACCCGCACTGCGTGCCGGTGCTGGGCGCGCTCGAATACACCGGCAACGACGGCCGCACCATGACGCTGGCGATGGTGCAGTCGTATGTGTCCAACCAGGGCGACGGCTGGGACCACACGCTGGGCTACCTGGAGCGCTTCCTGCGCGACTTTGCCACCACCAGCGGCGCGCTGCCGGACCCCATCGCGGCCCACGGCGGCTTCCTCGCGCTCATGGCCACGCTGGGCCGGCGCACCGCCGAGCTGCACCAGGCGCTGGCAATACGCACCGGCGCGGCGGCGTTCGACCCCGAGCCGCTGCTGGCCGACGACATCGCGCGCTACACGGCGCAGGCCCGCGCCGATGCCACCGCCACGCTGGCGCTGCTGCGCGAAAGGCTGGGCCAGCTGCCCGCGGCGGCGCAACCCGATGCCGAGGCCCTGCTTGCCATGGAAGACGCGCTGCAGGCGTCGGTCGATGCGCGCAAGCCGCAAGCACAGGGCGGCATCAAGAGCCGCTACCACGGCGATTTCCATCTGGGCCAGGTGCTGCTGCGCGACAACGATTTCGTCATCATCGATTTCGAGGGCGAGCCGGCCCGCGGCTTCGACGAACGCCGGGCCAAGGGCTCGCCGCTGCGCGACGTGGCCGGCATGCTGCGCTCGTTCAACTACGCGCGCTGGTCGGCCCTCAGGCGCGTGGCGCAAAGCGCGGAAGAGGCCGCCTATCTGGCGCCCCCCGCCGCCGGCTGGGAGCAGGCCGCGCGCCAGGCCTTCATGGACGGCTACACGGAAGCGTTTGGCACGGAGGGCGGCGCGGCGCGCATCGACTCCGAACTGCTCGCGCTGTTCGAGCTCGAGAAGGCGCTGTACGAGCTTCGCTACGAGCTCAACAACCGCGCCGACTGGGCGCAGGTGCCCTTGAACGGCGTGCTCGCGATCCTGCAGGCCGAGCGGCCCGGTTGATGCTTGCATCGCATCTGCCGCTTTCGTCCGCCACCGCAACCGCACTCGCAACCGCAATCACGCACCGGAGAGAAACATGGACAGATTTGGCATTCACCTGGAGCCGCTGAACGCAATGCTCTACCAGGTTGGAGCCTTCGTGCCCCGCCTGGCCATTGCGCTGGTCGTGGTGCTGGCCGGCTGGCTCATCGCCAAGACGGTGCGTTTTGCGGTGACCAAGGCGCTGCGCGCCATCAATTTCAACGTGCTGACCGAGCGCGCCGGGCTGGACAACTTCCTGCGCCAGGGCGGATGGCCCGGCGACACCAGCAGCCTGTTCGGCGTGCTGGCCTACTGGCTGGTCATTCTTGCGGCGCTGCTGATAGCGTTCAACGGCCTGGGCCTGAGCTACATTGCCGACCTGCTCGGGCGCGTGGTGTGGTTCGTGCCGAATCTCTTCGTGGCCTTGCTGGTGCTGGCCTTCGGCTCGTACTTCGCCCGCTTCGTGGGCGAGGCGGTGTCGAGCTACTTTCGCGGCGCCCAGCTGCGCGATGCCGTGCTGCTGGGGCAGGTCGCGCGTTATGCGGTCATGGCCTTCGTGATCCTGATTGCGCTCGACCAGGTCAAGGTGGGTGGCGACATCGTGCGCGAAAGCTTCCTGGTGGTGCTGGCCGGCGTGGTGTTTGCGTTGGCGCTGGCCTTCGGCCTGGCGGGCAAGGACTGGGCGGCGGAGCAGATCGAACGCTGGTGGCCGCGTCAGCCGAAGGACAGCAGCCTGCCCAGGGATCACAGTCCGCCGAGGAGCAGCCCGCACGACGATCGCCCGCCGCGCTGATATTCATGACACGCAGCCCACGCAACTCGATCACGGCCGTCTGGCCGGGGCGGCCGTATCCGCGCGGCGCCAACTGGGACGGGGAAGGCGTGAATTTCGCGCTTTTTTCCCAGCACGCACACGGCGTGGAGCTGTGTCTTTTCGACGAGAAGGGCCGCCATGAGATCCAGCGCATCCCGATCCGGGAGCGCACCGACGGCGTGTGGCACTGCTACCTGCCCGAGGCACGACCGGGGCAGGCCTACGGCTACCGCGTGCACGGCCCCTACAAGCCGGAGGAGGGTCACCGCTTCAATGCGCACAAGCTGCTGGTCGACCCCTACGCCAAAGACCTTGTCGGCGAGCTGCGCTGGGGCGATGCGCTCTACGGCTACACGGTGGGCAGCAAGCGCGAAGACCTGTCGTTCGACCGCCGCGACAGCGCGCCGCTGGTGCCCAAGGGCCGCGTGCTGGAGCCCGCCTTCACCTGGGGCGACGACCACCGGCCGTCGGTGCCCTGGCAGGACATGGTGATCTACGAGCTGCACGTGCGCGGCTTCACCATGCGCCACCCCGAGGTTCCGCCCGAGCTGCGCGGCACCTACGGCGGCCTGTGCTGCGCGCCTGTGGTCGACTACCTGAAGCGCCTGGGCGTGACCACCATCGAGCTGCTGCCGGTGCACAGCTTCTTGAACGACCGGCACCTGGCCGAGAAGGGCCTGCAGAACTACTGGGGCTACAACTCGCTGGCCTACTTTGCCCCCGAGACACGCTACAGCGCCTCGGGCAAGGTGAAGGAATTCAAGACCATGGTGAAGACCCTGCACTCGGCAGGCATCGAGGTGATCCTCGACGTGGTCTACAACCACACCTGCGAAGGCAACCAGCTCGGGCCCACGCTCTCGATGCGCGGCGTGGACAACGCCTCCTACTACATCGTCAACGCCGAGCGCCGTCGCTACTACGACGACTTCACGGGCTGCGGCAACACCGTGAATCTCGAGCATCCGCATGCCCTGCAGCTGGTGATGGATTCGCTGCGCTACTGGGCCGAGGAGATGCACGTCGACGGTTTCCGCTTCGACCTGGCCTCGGCACTCGCACGCGAATCGGGCAAGGTCGAGAACCTGGGCGGTTTCTTCGACGCCATTCGTCAGGACCCGACGCTCAACCGCGTCAAGCTCATCGCCGAGCCCTGGGACCTGGGGCACGGCGGCTATCAGGTAGGCAACTTTCCGCTTGGCTGGGCCGAGTGGAACGACCGCTACCGCGACGGCATGCGCGGTTTCTGGAAGGGCGATGCGGGCGTGATCGGCGAGGTCGGCAAGCGGATCTCCGGCTCGGAAGACCTGTACGGCTGGTCGGGCAAGCGGCCCAACGCGAGCATCAACTTCATCACCGCGCACGACGGCTTCACGCTCAACGACCTGGTCTCCTACAACGAGAAGCACAACGAGGCCAACGGCGAAGACAACCGCGACGGAAACAGCCACAACATCTCCTGGAACTGCGGCGCCGAAGGGCCGACCACGGACCCGGAGATAGAAGGCCTGCGCGAGCGCCAGAAGCGCAACCTGCTGGCCACGCTGCTGCTGTCGCAAGGCGTGCCGATGCTGCTGGCCGGCGACGAGCGCGGCCATACGCAAAACGGCAACAACAACGCCTATTGCCAGGACAACGACATCAGCTGGATCGACTGGACGCCGACCCCGGAGCGCCAGGCGCTGATCACCTTCGTGGAGCGCACCATCGCGCTGCGCCGTGCCCACCCCTCGTTCCGGCGGCGCAGCTTCTTTGCCGGCAAGCCCTCCGAGGCCGAGAGCGTGACCGACGTGGTCTGGCTCAAGCCCGACGGTGCCGAGATGCGCCCCGAAGACTGGAGCGACACCAACGCCCGGTGCATTGCGATGTATATGTCCGGCGGCGGCATTGCCGACCGCGGGCCGCGGGGCGAGTCGCAGCACGACGACGATTTTCTGGTGCTGTTCAACGCGCACCACGACGAGATTTCATTCACGCTGCCGGCCGCACGATATGGTGCGTGGCGGTTGCTGCTCGACACCGCCAGCGGCACGCCGCCACCTGCCATCGAGGACGTGGCCGCGCTCGCACCCGCCTGGTCGGAGCCCGCCTATCCGCTGCAATGCCGCTCGCTCGTGGTGCTGAGCCGGCCGGACGTGCGGCCATGAGCCGGGTTCATGAGATGCCCTTCGGTGTCGCGGTGCACGGCGGCGGGGTCGACTTTGCGCTCTGGGCGCCCTCGGCCGACAGCATCGTGCTGCTGCACACGCCGGCCGGCGCGGCGACCGCATCGCACGCCATGCAGCGCAGTGCCGATGGCTGGCACCGCCTCACGCTCGCCGATGCGCGCCACGGCGACAGCTATGCCTACCGCCTGCCCGACGGCACCACCATGCCCGACCCGGCTTCGCGCTTCAATCCGCAAGACGTGCACAAGCCGAGCCAGGTCGTCGATCCGGGCCGCTTCGAATGGACCGACGCGGCCTGGCGCGGCCGCCCCTGGCATGAGGCCGTGGTGTATGAGCTGCACGTGGGCACCTTCACCGAGGAAGGCACTTTCAAGGCCGCGCGCGAGCGGCTTGGCGAACTGGCGGAGCTTGGCATCACCGCCGTCGAGCTCATGCCCCTCGCGGATTTTCCGGGTGCGCGCAACTGGGGCTACGACGGTGTGCTGCAGTTTGCGCCCGATGCCAGCTATGGGACGCCGGACGATCTCAAGGCGCTGGTCGCCGCCGCGCATGCGCTGGGGCTCATGGTGCTGCTCGACGTGGTCTACAACCACTTCGGGCCGGAGGGCAACTACCTGCATGCGTGCTGCCCTGAGTTCTTCAACGCGGCGGAGCGCACGCCCTGGGGCTCGGCCATCAACTTCGACGGCCCCGGTTCGCGCACGGTGCGCGACTTCTTCATTCACAACGCGCTCTACTGGGTGGAAGAATTTCACCTCGACGGCCTGCGCATGGATGCCATCCACGCCATTCGCGATACGTCTCCCAAGCACATCGTGCAGGAGATCCGCGAGGCGCTGAACGCCGGGCCGGCGCGCGATAGGCATGTGCACCTGGTGCTGGAGAACGATGCCAACCAGGCCTCGTTGCTCGCGCGCGATGGCAGCGGCCTGCCCATTGCGGGCACCGCGCAGTGGAACGACGACCTTCACCATGCCGTGCACACGCTGGCCACCGGCGAGCACGACGGCTACTACGCGGACTATGCCGACGACCCGCCGGCCGGCTTTGCGCGCGCGCTGGCCGAGGGCTTCATCTACCAGGGGCAGCCGTCGGCATTTCGCGGCGGAGAACCGCGGGGCGAACCCAGCACGCAGCTGCCGCCTGCGGCCTTCGTGTCTTACCTGCAGACCCACGACCAGGTCGGCAACCGCGCCTTCGGCGAGCGCATTCATGCGCTGGGCGACCCTGTGCTGGTGCGCGCCGCGTTCGCCTGCCTGCTCTTGTCGCCGCACGTGCCCATGTTCTTCATGGGGGACGAGTTCGCGGCCTCCTCGCCGTTTCTTTATTTTTGCGATTTCGGTCCCGAGCTTGCGTCGGCCGTGGCCGAGGGGCGCCGCGCGGAGTTCGGTGGCTTTGCGGCCTTTGCCGATGAGGCGGCTCGCGCGCGCATTCCCGATCCCAATGCCAACGAGACCTTTCTTGCCTCGAAGCTCCGGTGGCGCGAGCGCGGCACGCAGCCGCACTTCGCGCGCTTGTGCGAGGTGCAGAAATTGCTCGACGTGCGCCGGCGCCTTTTGGTGCCGCACTTCGCGGGCGCTCGCCGCGCGGGAAGCCATCGCTGCGAGGAGGGCGTCATTCGAGTCGAATGGGAGCTGGCGGGCAGGCGCCTTCATCTGATCGCCAACTTTGGCGCGCAGCAAGCTCTGCAAGCCGCGGTGCCGCCCGGCGCGGTGATCTACAGCGCGGGTGCCGCAGCCGACGGGGAGCGCCTGCGGCTCGAGCGCGGCGCGGTGCGTGCGACGCTGGAGGAGATGGAGGAGATCGAGGAGATGGAGGGCAGCACCGGTGGCTGATCCGGGTCATTGGTCTCACGACGTGCTGGAGCGCCTGTGTCGGCACCACGGCATTTCGCCAACCTACGTCGACGCGTTTGGAACGCAGCGCCACGCCACGCCCGAGAGCCTGGCCGCGCTGCTGGCCGAGTTCGGCGTGGAGGCGGGTGCTGTTGAAACGGATGCAGCCGGCTCGTCGCCCGTGCCCGCCATGCCGCCGGTGCTGGTGGTGGAGGCGCACACGCCGCACTGGTCGCTGCAGCTGCCGCATCTCTCCGGCAGGCTCCACTGGCGGTTGAGCGACGAGGACGGGCGCTCGCGCCAGGGCGACGCCGACGCAGAGCCGTGGCCGCATGGCAGCTGCACGCTGCAGTTGGCGGAGCCGCTCGCGCCTGGCTATCACTGGCTGCACATCGACGGACTGGTGGGCCGAACCCTGGTCGTCGCTTCGCCCGGCCGCTGCTACCGGCCGCCCGCGGTGCGCGATGGCGGCCGCGTCTGGGGGCCGGCGGTGCAGCTGTACGCGCTGCGTTCGCAGCGCAACTGGGGCATGGGCGATTTTGGCGATCTGGAGGCGTTGATCGACGACATGGCCGGGCAGGGCGCCGATGTGGTCGGGCTGAATCCGCTGCATGCGCTGTTTCCGACCGACCCGCTGCGTGCCAGCCCCTACAGCCCGTCGTCGCGGCAGTGGCTCAACGTGCTGTACATCGACGTCGAGGCGGCCGACGATTTTGCGCACTGCGAGGCCGCGCGCCGGCGTGTGGAGTCGCCCGAGTTCCAGGGCCGGCTCGCGGCGCTGCGGGCTGCGCCGCTGGTCGACCATGCCGGCGTGGCAGCCGCAAAGTTCGAAGTGCTGGAGCTGCTGTTCGAGCACTTTCGCTCGCGCCATCTGCCGCAGGCCGGTGCGCCCGACGAAAGAGGCAAGGCCTTCCTCGCCTTCGTCTCGGCGCAAGGCGAGCCGCTTCGTCAGCACGCGCTTTTCGAAGCGCTGCAGGCCCACTTTGCCGCGGCCGATCCACAGTGCTGGGGCTGGCTCGCATGGCCCGAAGCCTACCGCGAGGCCGATGCGCCCGAGGTGCGGGCCTTCGAGGCGCAGCACGCGGATCGCCTGCAATATCACCAGTACCTGCAGTGGGTGGCCGATTGCCAGCTGGCGCGCGCTGGCGAACGCTGCGCGGCACTTGGCATGGGCATCGGGCTCTACCTGGACCTGGCCGTCTCGGCGGACCGCGGCGGGTCGGACGCGTGGACTGCGCAGCATTGCTTCGCGGTCGGCGCCAGCATCGGCGCGCCGCCCGACGAGTTCAACCCCGCCGGGCAGAACTGGGGACTGCCGCCGCTGCGCCCGGACCGGCTTCGCTCCCATCACTACGAGCCCTTCGTGCAGATGCTGCGCGCCAACATGCGGCATGCGGGCGCGCTGCGCATCGACCACGTGATGGGGTTGATGCGCCTGTTCTGGATTCCGCCGGGGCGCACCGCGCACGACGGTGCCTACGTGCGCTACTCCGTGGAAGAAATGCTGGCCATCGTGGCGGTCGAGAGCCACCGCCATCGCTGCATGGTGGTGGGCGAAGACCTGGGCACGGTGGAAGACGCGATGCGCGAAGCGCTCGCGCGCGCCGATGTGCTGTCCTATCGCCTGTTGTACTTCGAGAAGCAGCACGACGGCGGGTTCACGCCGCCCGAGACCTACCCGGCGGCCGCGCTGGTCGCCATCAGCACGCACGATCTCGCCACGCTGGCGGGCTGGTGGTCGGGCCATGACCTTCGGCTGCGCCTGGCGCTCGGGCTCTTTCCCGACCCGCGGCTGTTCGACGCGCAACTGCTGGGCCGCGCCCAGGAGCGGATCCGCTTGCTGCTGGCCGTGCGCGAGGCGGGCCTGCTGTCGCAGGACGAAGCCGCGCAGGCCCTCGCGCATGCCACGCCTTCGCCGCGGACCATGCAGGCCGCGCATGCCTACCTTGCCGCGGCGCCGTCGGCGCTGATGGTGTTCCAGCTCGAAGACGTGGCCGGCGAGGTGGAGCAGGCCAACATGCCCGGCACCACCGACACGCATCCCAACTGGCGGCGCAAGCTGGTGCCGACCGTGCACGAACTTGCGGCCGGCGACACCATGCGGGGCCTGACCGAACGCCTGCGCGCCGCACGGCCGCGCCGCAGCGCGGCTGCGGAACCGGCGCCGCTGCGGCTTCAGGCGCGCGTGCCGCGGGCCACCTACCGACTTCAGTTTCACAAGGGCTTTGGCTTCGACGACGCCATTCGCGTGCTGCCTTACCTGGCGCAACTCGGCGTGAGCCACGTGTATTGCTCGCCGATCCAGCGGGCCCGCGCGGGCAGCACGCACGGCTACGACGTGGTGGCCCATGCCGAGATCAACCCCGAGCTCGGCGGCGCCGAAGGCTTTGCGCGCTTCGTCGAGGCGCTGCAAGCGAACGGGCTGGGGCAGCTGCTCGACATGGTGCCCAACCACATGGGCGTGCTCGGCGCCGACAACGCGTGGTGGATGGACGTGCTGGAGAACGGCCCGGCCTCGCTGTTCGCGCATCACTTCGACATCGACTGGCAGCCGCTCAACAAGGAGCTGGCCGGCAAGGTGCTGCTGCCGGTGCTTGGCGGCCACTACGGTGAGGTGCTTTCCAGCGGAGAGCTGGTGCTGCACTTCGAAACGGCAGAGGGCAGCTTCGCGCTGCGCTACTTCGACCACCGGTTTCCGCTGGCGCCCGAAACCTATCCCGTGGTGCTGGCGCGCGCGCTGCCGCACCTGAAGGACCCGGCGCTCACCGCGCAACTGGCGAGCCTCTCGACCGCCTTCGGGCACCTGCCCGGCCGCCACGCACAAACGCCTTCCGAATGCACGGAGCGCGTGCGCGACAAGGAACTGTTCAAGGCCCGCCTCGCGCACCTGGCCGAGGCGCATCCGTCGCTGGCGCGCGCCGTGCTGGCTGCGGTGGCCGAGCTCAACCTTGCGTCGCAGGAGGCACGCGACGAGCTGCACAAGCTCATCGACGTGCAGGCCTACCGGCTCGCCTACTGGCGCGTGGCGGCCGACGAAATCAACTACCGGCGCTTCTTCGACATCAACGACCTGGCGGCAGTGCGCATGGAGCGCGAGGAGGTGTTCGAGGCCACGCAATCCTTCGCGCTCGACCTGGCGGCGGCTGGCGCGGTGGACGGCTTGCGCATCGACCATCCCGATGGCCTGTACGACCCCGCGCGCTACTTCAGGCAACTGCAGGAAGGGTATGCGCGCCGCGCGGGCATCGTGCTGCCGGTCACCATGGGCCCGGACGGCCGGCCGCCGCGCCCGCTGTACGTCGTCGCCGAGAAGATCGCCGCCTCGGAAGAAGAAGTGCCGGTCGAATGGCACGTGCACGGCACCACCGGCTACCGCTTTGCCAACGTGGCCAACGGCGTGCTGGTCGACACCGCCGCGGCCACAGCCTTGCGGAAGACGTGGCATGAGTTCACGGGCGAGACGCAGGACTTCGAATCCGTGGCCCGGTCGAGCAAGCGCGAGGTCATGCGCAATGCGCTGTCGTCGGAACTGAACGTGCTCTCCACCGAGCTGCTCAGGATTGCGAGGGCCGACCGCAGCACGCGCGACTACACGCTCAATGCGTTGCGCCGCGCGCTCACGGGCGTGGCGGCATGCATGCCCGTGTACCGCACTTACATCGTCGAGGCGCCGTCCGCCCAAGACGCGCATTTCATCGACGCCGCCACCGAGTCGGCCGAGCACCAGAGCCGCGATGCCGACCGCTCCGTCTTCGCCTTTGTGCGACGCGCGTTGCGCGGCGAGGCGGCCGAGCATGCGACACCCGCGCTGGCCGAACGCGTGCGGCGCTTCGCCATGCGCTTTCAGCAGTTCAGCGCGCCGGTCGCGGCCAAGGGTGTGGAGGACACCTCGTTCTATCGCTACTTTCCACTCAGTTCGCTCAACGAAGTGGGCGGCGAGCCCGACCATTTCGGCTTCGACGTTGCCGAGTTTCACCTGCTCAGCGCCGACCGCGCTTTGCACTGGCCGCACACCATGCTCGCGACCTCGACGCACGACAACAAGCGTTCGGAAGACGTGCGCAACCGCATCGGCGTGCTCTCCGAAATACCCGGCGAGTGGCGCGATGCGCTGGCGCGCTGGCACGCGCTCTGCCATGGCGGGCACGAGGCTGCTGCGCCTTCCCGCGCTGACGAATACCTGCTGTACCAGACCCTGCTCGGCACCTTGCCCTTCGGCGGCCTCGATGCGGCCGCAGTGCCGGCGTATGCCGCGCGCATCTGGCAGTACATGCAGAAGGCCGCGCGCGAAGCCAAGCTCCATACGCGCTGGACCCAGCCCGACCCGAACTACGAAGCCGCGCTCGAAGACCTGGTGAAAAGGATTCTCTCGGGCCGTTCAGCGGATGCGTGTCTTGCGAACATCCAGCGCATGGCCGATCGCCTGTCGTGGTTCGGCGCATGGAACGGCTTGACCCTCACGCTGCTGAAGTACGCCTCGCCCGGCGTGCCCGATCTCTACCAAGGCAGCGAGCTTATCGACCTGAGCCTGGTCGACCCCGACAACCGGCGGCCGGTGGACTATGAACTGCGCAGCCGGCGGCTGGACCAACTTCAAGCGATGGCAGGCGAGACCTACCTTCCCGCGCGCGTGCAGGCGCTCGCCGCGGCGCCGCACGACGGGGGCGCGAAGCTGTGGTTCATCTGGCGGATGCTGTCGATGCGGCACGAGAACGCGGAGCTTTTTCGTGAAGGCGGATATGAAGGACTGGCGGTCGAAGGGCCGCTGGCGCGGCATGTGGTGGCCTTTGCGCGGAGGCACGAAGGGCGGTCGCTGGTGGTGATGGCGGGGCGGTTGTTTGCCGGCATTGCGCCGACTGGGGCGGATGGTGTGGTACCGATGCTTCCCGATGCGAGCGCTTGGCGGGGGACGAAGGTTGTGCTGCCTGAGGGGTTCGGAAGTGCGGAATTGGAGAACGTGCTTAGCGGGGAGTCGCTAACGGTCAACGGCAATGTCGTTTCGCTCGACGAGGCGTTTTGTCGCATGCCTTGGGCTGCATTCAAAAGCTGAGTTCCTGGTTCATCGGCCGGCTTGACAGTCGTGCCGCGACAACAGTGCTCGCGAACTTATTGCCATTGGCTCTTTGGCGGCTCCAGTGTTGAAGGCGGCGGCTGCGGATTCGTCTCAATGTCAATCCGCTGGAGGCGCGCTTTCTTGTCGCAAGGCAAATATTGAGTTTGTGGCGCAGAGGGGCGCAGTAGAGCGCCAGAGATTCTCAACAGGCGACGCAGCCTGTGCGGCAATTGTTGCCGGCCGTAGAACCCCTTATCCTCAGGTTTTCACCCAACCCGAGGAGAGAGCATGGCGGTTTCTGGTTTTTTCAAGGTCCAGTTCAGCGCTCTGGCGCCTGGAGCTGGTGGCGTAGTTTCGGTTGAGGATGGCAAAGTCCGAGGTGGCGACAACCAATACCTCTACTCTGGAACATTCGCGGCCACTGATGCCGGTGCCACGGCAACACTGCGAGTGAAGGCGCACACTCCGAACGCAAAGGATGTCTTTGGTGGCACAGGCGCTTCGTTCAACCTCAGCCTGACAGGGCAGATCGACGACACGAAATTCTCGTTCACCGGTCCGTCGCCCAGGCCGGGAAGCCCGCCCATCACGATTCAAGGGACGAGGGTCGCTCAATTAGATCTGCTCTAAACCGTTCCCCGCCACGCGAACCCGCCCAGTCTTTGGACTCGGCGGGTTTCTTTATTTTTGAGGTGTTCCATGGGCAGACTGATCGCTTGAGCTTTTCGCGTTTTGACAGGCAAGCCCAATGAGCAACTGTCCGAACACCGGCATTGGAATTTCTTTGTGACTCGTTCCCGAATCAAGGCGTGCTGGCGCACGTTGTGCGCCTGGCTGCGTGTAGTGCAGGCCCCAGCAGACGGTGGGCAAACCGTTGGCCACCAGGAAGTCCGTCGGGACCGGCGGGCGGAATGGACAGGCTTAGAAAGCACGTCTGTGTGAGGCTACCCGAAGAGTGGCGGGGCGCCGCGCCAGGTCAAAGACTCTAGCGTCAAGGCAATCAAACCTGTTGTTATTTGATAGGAATGGTTGCGCGTTCCAGTCCGGTGGAAATAGATTCCCGCCCAGTAGACCTCTTCCCGGCTATTGAGGAAAAGCCTGGGAGAGAGTATTTGTCCCTCGACACCATATTTTTGATGGTGACTTCGTCTGCTGGGGGCAAGAACTGAACTGCGGGCACATGCATTTTGTTCATAAAAGGCCCTCGAAGTGAGACGTTCGCGCGATAGTATTCGCCGCTGGCGCTGTCATCTTTCTTCCAAGTACCTTTTGCGTTGACAATTCCATAATTGCCTTCGGCGAGCTTTTTTGCCTTGGTGAATCGATTGACGGTAACCTTGGTGAGGGTTACTCCGGATACACACCAATAGCGGGTTGTTGGTCCAAATGACGCGGGTGTATTTTGTTGGCACCATTCCAGATTCACCGCGTCATCAGTGATCGAAACGATTTCCTCAACAATAATTTCATCCATAGTGGATTTGCTTCTGCCGGCCTTCAGGAATCCAGCTATGGAGCCTTCCAACTCAAACTCACCTTCGATCTTGTTTTTAAAAACGAAGGAGCTTTTTAGGTCTACCTTTTTTGCAGTTGTGGGCAATCCCGTTGGTCGACCGGCGGTATCGAGTACGCTCCCATTCTGGTAGACGTATGTGCCAATTACCGAGTCTATTGAACTTCTCCATACGCTGGTTTCTGAGTCAGGCAAGAAGGTGCGGCTGTTGTAGCTTTGAAGCGCAGCGTCTGTTGTGAAGTTCGTGTTCGCTTGGCTATTAGTGACCACGAAAAGAGCCAGACCCAGGATAAAGGCTATGCGTGTCTGATGGTGGATGGTTTTCATGTGTTTGCGCCAGTGGTGAAGGGTGCATACAACCTATCACTGTTTGTACGTTTTGTAATCACCTGAAGCGGTGGGCAACTTGCGCCGACGCTTTGACGTTGTTTGGGCTCGGGTAGTCCATGAGCTTCCCACCCTCAAGCCCAGGCTCGGCATGACCGCTAGGTACGACAACACCGACAGCCGCATGCGTGGCCGGAAGCCGCAGGAGCGTCGCCTGAGGGTGTGGAGCAAAGATCTTCGATGCGCGATGTGCCGCACGTTGACCGACTTCCCCGCAGGCTTCCAGCTTGATCACAAGGTGCCTCTCTTTAAGGGAGGCAAGGAGAGAGTCGCTGAAGCTGGCCTCCGACCTGAGCGGCGTGTCGCTCGACAAGGTGGCCACCGCGTCGGTCAAGCTCACATCGGAACTTCGAAGACCCCTCGGCGATTGGTCAAAGCAGTAGCTCGAGCGCTGATCGAAGAGGCGCGGACGGCCGGACAGTCGTGCCGCGACAACAGCACCCGCGAACTTTCATATTCATTTCGACCGAGAAGTGCGAACGACTTTTGAACTGTCGTTGGTTGGCTGCAGCCTTTCGGCTAATCTGAAACAACTTGTACGGAATGCGCTGCGTGGCAGCGCATGTCACCTGAGGGGTGATCGACCGGACGCCAAAACATTGACCATCACGTACGCATAAAGAGTCCACCGTCAATGTTCTGACATGTAGGCAAAAAAATGAGGGAGCGGGCGATGAGGGTTTCAAATGCGGTACTGGGCGGCATTGCTCATGTTCTTCGCGTGATCGCTGCGTGGATGCTGTGTGTGGTTTCTGCGTCCTCTTGGGCGTTGATCCCGGCGTCTGATGTCTGGTTCTATAACGGCGGGGCCTATGGCAGTCCTGATTCAGTCGGGAACAATTTTGCGTCGGCTAGCGCTGCCTGTGATGCCTATGTGACTGCGCAACAAGCTCGGCTCCCCAGTTGGGTGTTTGGCACGGGGTCCATAGGTGCCGCCGCGCTACCTCCGAATTACTATGGTGATTTCAAATGCACTGTCTACGCAGACACACAATACGTGAGCCATGTAGGCCCGATGGAGGTAGGGCTTTATAAGGTCGGTGGTGGCGCATGCCCTGCAAATAGCACCGCTGTAACTGGTGGCTGCAAGTGCAAAAATGGCACTCAAGAGGACGGCTCTCAAACGTCCTGCCTTCCGGCTGCTCCTCAGCCAGCCATGTGCATGGCTGGCGGATTGGAAGGCAACCCCATTTTGCCGTCCACGGCCGAGAAGTACCGCTTCGAAACCGACTGGTCCGACTCCAGCTCCGGGGCCTTGTCCTTCACGCGCACCTACCGCAGCAACTGGGCCAGTGATTCGAGCCGGACCAGCAATCCACTCGGTCAAGTCTGGTCGCATAACTTCAGCACCAAGCTGGTTGCTACGCCCAGCACTGCTCCCTTGGGCGTCGCCATCACCACCGGCGAAGGGTATGTGCGCACCTTCGGCAAAGCATCAGGTGCCACTACCTGGATCGCCAGCAACAGCGCCGACACCCTGACGCAACTCTCCTCGGGCACCTGGAGCTACCACCGCGCCGACGACGACACCACGCTCAGCTTCGACGGTTCCGGCAAGCTGCAGACCGTAGCGGATCGCAACGGCTGGGTCACTGTCTACACCTACAACGGTGCCGGCCAACTGGCCTCTGTCACAAACGGATTCGGGCGCACCCTCGCGCTTGCGTACAACAGCGCGGGCCAGTTGACCACCGTCACGACCCCGGATGCGCGCGTCATCGCCTACGCCTACGACAGCACCGGTCGCCTGGTCTCGGTCGTGTACCCCGACGGCAAGGGCCGCAATTTCGTCTACGAGAACGCTTCATTCCCCCAAGCGCTGACCGGCATCTTTGATGAAGCCGGTGTCCGCTGGGGCACGTTCGCGTATGACAGCACGGGCCGTGCGATCAGTACCCAGCTCGCAGGCTCGGTTGACAGTTATCAAGTCAGCTATCCGTCCTCAAGTTCCGCCACAGTGGTCGATCCGCTCGGCACGAGCCGCAACTACAGCTATGGCACCACGCTGGGCAAGCTCGCCGTCACTGGAGGCTCGCTGCCCTCGGGCGAAGGCAAGAGCGATGCCGCCAGCCGCGTGCAGGACATCAACGGCCTCATAACCTCCCAGACCGACTTCAAGGGGGTAGTCACGACCACCACCTGGGACGTCACGCGCCGCCTGCCGACCACCGTGGTCTACGCCTCCGGCACCCCCGACGCGCAGACCGTCACAACCCAATGGCATGCGACCTTCGTTTTGCCGGTGTTGGTCACCGAGTCCGGCCGTACCACCGCCTACACCTACGACGCTTTGGGCAACATGCTCACGCGAACGGTCACCGACACCGCCACCAGCAAAGCCCAGCTCTGGCAGTGGACCTACAACGCCCAGCAACTGGTGGCCACGGCGACGGAGCCCAACGGCGCCGTCACCAGCTACACCTACGACCCTCGGGGCAACGTCCTCACATCGACCAACGCCCTGGGCCACGTCACCAGCTACACCTACGACAGCGCCAACCGCGTCGTGAGTTCGACGGCCCCCAATGGCCTGGCCACCACCTACACCTACGATGCCCGCGACCGCCTGTTGACCCAGACCACCGGCGGCCAGACCACGGTCCTGACCTACAAGCCCTACGGCAGCGTCGAATCGATCACGCTGCCCACCGGCCTGGCGCTCACCTACACCTACGACGCCGCCCACCGCCTCACCGGCTGGAGCAACAACCGTGGCGAGTCTGGGCTCTACACCCTGGACGGCATGGGCAACCGCACCACCGAGCAGATCAAGGACAGCGCCGGCAATGTCGCGTGGAACGCCGCGCGCACCATCAACACCATCAACCGGCTGTCCGCGAAGACCGAAGGCCCCAACCAGGCGAGTTCCTTCGGCTACGACGCCAACGGCGAACTCACACGCACCACCAACGCCCTGAACCAGAGCACCCAGTACGGCCTGGACGGCCTGCGCCGCGTCAAGGCTGTGACCGATGTGATCAATAGTGCGACCGCATCGGTGAAGTACAACGCCCTGGACGCCGTCACCGAAGCCAAGGACTTCAAGGGCGTGGCCACCACCTACGCACGCGATGCCCAGGGCAATGCCACCGCAGAGGCCAGCGCCGACATCGGCAGTACCAGTACCCAGTACGACAACCTCGGCCTGCCCAGCCAGACCACCGATTCTTTGGGTCAGGCGACCACCATCACCCGCGATGCACTGGGCCGTCCCACCGGCCTCGTCTTCGCCGACGGCAAGACCACCACCCTGCGCTACGACCTCACGGCCAACAGCAAGGGCTACCTCTCGGAGATCGTCGACCGCAGCGGCACCACCGAGTACACCCGCGACACCTTCGGCCGGGTCACCCTGAAGAAGCAGACTCTCGCGAACGGCAGCGTGCAGCAGGTCAGTTACAGCTACCACCCTAACGGCACCCTGGCGAGCATCGGCTACCCGAACGGCGGTGGGCTGCTCGCGCACAGCTACGACAGCACCGGCCGCCTCACGGGCCTGAGCCTGAACGGCAATCCGCTGGTCACCGGCATTGCCTGGAACCCGCTGGGCCAGCCCACCGCCTGGAGCTGGGCCTTTGCTTCCCCCGGCCTCGCGGCCAGCCGCAGCTACGACACCGCGGGCCGCATGACCGCCACCGAGTTCAGCAGCTACGTCTACGATGCTGCAGGGCGAATCAGTAGCCTGACCCAAAACCTTTATCGGCCTGGTGATGGTGACCCGACGCACAGCACCATTGCGAACAGCAACATCAGTTGGAGCACGTTCTTCAGTGCGACCGGTCGCTTACGCCAATTCGATACCTCCGGCGATACAGCGGCGTTCACCTACGACTTCAATGGCAACCGCGCTACCAGCATTCGGGTGCTCAACGGCCAGACCACCAGCCGCACCTACACCGTGGGCGCCACCAGCAACCAGCTCACCGGCTTCACCCAGAACATCAACGGCGCCAGCAGCACCAGCGTCACCTACGGCTACAACGCCAACGGCGACCTCGTGAGCGACGGCCTGCGCAGCTACACCTACGACGCCGAGGGCCGCCTGGCCGCGGCCACCACCGGCGCCACCGACGTGAGCCCGACCACGCGCTACGCGCACAACGCGCTGGGCCAGCGGGTGTTCAAGACCGAGCCGCTGTACCCGCCCAGCCAGGGCGACGAGGCCGACCCGGGCTTCATGCAGAGCCTGATCGCGTTCTTCACGAAGCTGTGGAGCCCGAGCACAACCCAGGCCGAGCAGCTGGGCTATGCCTATGTCTACGACGAGCAGGGCACGCTGATCTCGGAGGCTGGCAGCGGAGGCGCCAACAGCGCGGGGCAGGCCAGCTACATCTACCTGCCGACGGCGAACGGGCCGATGCCGATTGCGGCCGTGATCAATGGCGCCACCTATGCGGTGCACAGCGACCACCTGAACACGCCGCGCAAGCTCAGCAATGCCGACGGACAACCCGTCTGGCAGTGGAGCTACAGCGCGTTCGGGGAGGACAAGCCGACGATTGCGAAGAATCGGTTCGCCAACCTCGAGATCACGCCGAACCCCGGCACCACCAGCCTGTCGGAGGTGAAGTTCAACCTTCGGTATCCGGGGCAGTATGCGGATGAGGAGAGTGGGCTGTTCTACAACTACTTCCGCAGCTACGACGCGAGGACCGGGCGGTACAGCCAGCCGGATCCGATCGGGCTTAAAGGAGGATGGAACCGGTTTGGATATGTGAACGAAAACCCGCTGGGTGATACTGATCCACTAGGGCTATGCGGTAAAGATACAAGCTCATGCATGAGCGGGCCTAACAACCCATGGAAGACAAATCCTAGATACCACGAATATGAAACTGACATGGTCGTGTGCAGGCTCTCGGCAACCTGCACAAGAGACTCGGTGTTCAAGGCTGTGAAAGAGTTTCCGACGCCTGCCGGTCCTGTTCCTGGCGGAGTGAACAGTTGCGGCATCTCTGACATCGGAGGCAATAAGGTCGAGCACTTCGTGGACGAGGAAAACTATGGCGTGTTCAACATCGCAATGCCGGGGCATATGTTTGAACCTGGGTACGTCCTTCGGAATGTGTTCGTCGATGCGAATGGCAACGTCATCTTGCGCACGTACGGAGAAGGAACGGGGGGGTGGCGAGGTTTTAATAATTGGTTTGGAAAACATGGTTGGCCTTTGGTCGATCAGCGAATTCCGAAGGCCGTAAGGCGATAAGGAGCAGATATACATGGGTGGCGAAAACCTATTCATCATCGCGGCACTGCTAGGTGGAGCAATGCTTCTGTACTTGGCGTACCGAAGTCTGCGAACTTCCACGCGCGCATATGCACTGCCAACACTGGTGTTCTCAATCGGGGTCGGGATTTGGTCGGCGCACGACATGCCATTGCACAGTTATCACATCTATTTTTTTGTGGGCTTCTTGTTGGGGGCGGTGGTATTCAATTTGCATGCGAGAGCGATCAAGGCGCTTCTCAATCACAAGGAAAAGGACCATTTGACCGGTTGAACCGGAATGCTATGGCGCCAAACGGCAATCGTCTCAGCAGCAATGAGAGAAATCGGCGGCCAGATGCCCAGGATGGATCAGTAGCCGGGGCGAAACGAAAGTACATCCGTTGACCCAAGGGTTGATGGATGCCGTGATTGGCATCTTTAAGAAATGAGGAATTGGATGAAGATGGCCATCGTTGAACCTTTGTGGCTTCGTCTTCACGCGGCGCTGTTAGCGTTCTCGGAGAAACTTGAGAAGATCGACTCGTCGTTGATCTGCGATCTTGGGCGTATCCAGAACGATGCGTTTCTACTTAGAGCTTACTTGGCCTTCCGACGAGGTGCCGGTAACGAAGAAGTCGCTATCACAGTGGATGTCCAGAGCGATGGCAAGCAGATGAAGATTGAGTCAGATGCCTGCAAAGACGACGGTACGGTCTTGGCGGTCGGGCCCTTTGCCGAGATTCAACTGTCTGAGGACGATCTGGGTGTTCAGCATGCCCTTGACGGTTGGGTGCGTGAGTTTGAGCAGTTCCTGTCGGATAGCGAGACAGAGATCGTCGCGGCCGCTTCTCGTTTGGACAATTGAATTCCCGGATAGGCATGTCGCAAGTGCAACCCTAAAAAGGGGGCGATGGTGGAGTGCACGATCAGGCTGCTTCAGCGTATAGAGAAGACGGCCGCAGTCCTCCCAACCCTGCGGCCCGCTTCCTCCTACAGCCCGTAATACTTGTCGATGGTCCCGCTGTACCTGTCGTCGTAGTCAGGCACACGGTCGCTCGCATAGCGCGGCGCGCCGTCGATCTGCTCCTTGGTCAACGGCACTACGTAGCCGTCCTGCGAAGTGTCGTACTTCAGCATGGACCAGGGGAGGGGATAGCGGTCGGTGCCAATGCCGAGGAAGCCGCCGAACTCCAAGACGGCGTAGCGGACCTGGCCCGAGATCTTGTCGATCATGAGATCGTCGATGCTGCCGAGCTTGTCTCCCGCCGCGTTGTAGACGGATGTTCCCTCGACACGTTCTGAAGAAATAACTGGATTGGCGCTTGCCATGGAAGTAAGTCTCCGGCCGCCATCTCTGGGGAATGACGGCGTTGGTTGCAATGCCCAGACATGCCACTTTGGGTCCGGAAAATTCCCGCCGCATCGGCCAAAAGATCGTCGTGTTGTAGGAGGCTGTCTGGCACCGGGGGCAGAACTCGGACCGGGCTTTTTCGGCCCGCTGTTGCTGCTGCTGCGTGTGTGCCTTGCCGACAGGTTGGCGTCAAAGCAAGACGAGCAACACCAGGCATGCAGTGGTCAAGCCCACTTCCAACATTTCCTTGCCCGACATGCTGCGCAGCCGCCGTGCGGTCAGGGTCACCAGCGGCAGCAGAAGGGCGAGGCCGATCCAGCGGTCCAGCGGTACGAGGCAGGTGCGTGCGAGTGCCCACAGCCAGGCGCAGTGGGCGAGAAAGACCCAGAACTCTGCGCGGCTGGTCGTGGAGGTCAGGTCCAGCGCATTGCGCCAGCCTTTGGCCACGGCGTCCCACCAGTCGATCTGCTCTATGTCCAGCAGCTTTTGCAGACCGTGCAGCGCCAGCACGCACAGCAGAATGGGCCCGAAGTAGACACCCCACAAGGCGATGCCGGTGTACAGCGGATGGCCGTAGCCGGTGCCACCACCGCCCAGGCTCGCGGTGGCCAGCACCGTAAGGCCCGTGCCGGCCAGCAGCGTGCCCGCCGCCACGGCGAACTTCGGCATGCCCACGCGCAGCAGGCCGCGCCCGCCGGCAAACAAGGCAAGCGCGAGCACGGTGGCGGCCAGGAAGTACTTCAGCGCCGCAGCAGACGACTTCCAGCCCTGGTGGGGCCGCGCGGCCCAACGGCTCGACACGGGCGGCTCCAGCGGGAGGGCGCCGGGCGCCCATTGCCGCGCAGGCTCTTGGCGTGCCGTCAACAGCCGCCGGCCCCAGTCTTCGGCTTGCGGCGCGAGTTCCGTCAGCGCCAGTTCCAGGTGATACAGGCGCCGTGCGTTGTCCAGATCGTGCGGCACCAGAAACGGCTTTGTTGCGGTGGCGCCGGCCGCCATGAGCGCTGGCAATTGCTCGCGCCAATACGCGGGGGCGGGCTGCGCCTCGCACGCCAATGGCCCGGATGCCTCGCCGGGCTGCACCATGGTCACCGCATTGGCCTGCATGACGCTCAGGTTGTGTTCCGGTCGATCCCACGCGCAGGCAAAGGCCAGGCCGCCGAGCCCGGTGCCGGGCGCACCGCCCAGAATGATGTCGGGCCGAAAAACGGGAAGCGGCTGCGTGGAGGTGTTGGCCAGGCGCAGCGCCAGCATCAGGCGAACCCTGCCGTCGGCGGCCGGCGCAGCCCACAGGCCGGGCGCGATGGGCTGCATGTCGCGCCTCTCAATCGCGAAGAAGGGCGTGCGCGCGGCCCCGGTCTCCCACCGTGGGGCCAGCCCCTGGTTGAGCGCGCCTTGCCAGGCGGCGCGAAAGGGTGCGTCGAGCACGTCGCTTCGCGTGTGGCCACGGGCAATCGCGGCGGCCACGGTGTCTTTCGGGGCGGGTGCCATGCCGGGCAGTTGGCGCTTCAATGACTCCCAGACGCCGGGCCGGGGCGCGGGTGCAGCGGCCGGGCCAGTGATCTGGGCCACATACGCATGCAGGAGGTCGCGGCGCAAGTCCTCCACCTCGGCAGCGGGCGCGTCGGCGCTGCGCAACATGCGAATGAGAAAGAAGGCCTGGGCTGCATTGCCGCCCACTGTCGTTTCGCGCAGGGCGGCGGTGAATTCGGTGGGCCCCGACGCAAAGGCCAATGCCGGCAGGCAGAGCAAGACACAGAGGATGCGGCGCAGGTAGTGCGTCATGGGCAATGCAGGGGCCGATGGCGGAGTTCAGGGCGGGGGGATCATAGTGTTGAATCAGGTACGTGGCTCCTGTGTCGTCGCTCCGCGTTCAAGAAGGAACGCCCGGTTGCTTGCCTTTCTTTCCTTGCGCCTTGATGGCTCCAGACGCAGCCGCCCGCAGGATGCGGCGGAACGTCGGGCATTCCATGTGGCTGGGAGCAGGGCAGGCGGCCGCATGCCGCAGGCCGTCGCGCATGGCGCCCAGTTTGCGGATCGTCCGGTCCAGTTCGTCCGCCTTGGACGCGAGCATCTGCCGGTCGATGCGCGGCTTGCCTTCCGGCGCGAACATGAGTGCAATCTCATCGAGCGAGAAGCCCGCGGCGCGCCCGACGGCGATCAGCGCCAGCCGTTCCAGCACGCCAGAATCGAACAGGCGGCGCAGGCCGCGCCGGCCGGTGGAGGCGATGAGCCCCTTCTCCTCATAGAACCGCAACGTCGATGCGGGAACGCCGGATCGCTGCGCCACTTGGGCAATGTCCAGATGTGTCGTTGTTGTTGTTGTCACCTCTTGACCTCAAGTCGACTTGAAGTTGCACAGTCTAGCTTCCGCCTCTCGAGGCCAGCCAAAGGAGAAACGATCATGGACATCACGCAACAGCAACAGCAACAGCAACAGCAAAAGGAAACCGAACAGACCGCGCTCTGGAATGGCCGCGCCGGTCATGCCTGGGTCGACGCGCAAGAGTTGCTCGACGCGATACTGCAGCCGTTCGAAGACCGGCTCGTCGACGCGGTGCGCGCCGGGTCGGCGCAGCGGGTGCTCGACGTGGGTTGCGGCACGGGCGCGACCACGCTGGCGGTTGCGCGGCTGCTGGCCGGCGCGCAAGGCAGCTGCATCGGCGTCGACATCTCGCAGCCGATGATCGCCGCCGCCCGGGCACGCGCGCAGCAAGAGGGCGTGCCGGCAAGCTTCATCTGCGCCGATGCGCAGCGCCACGCCTTCGAGCCTGCGAGCTTCGACATGATCATTTCGCGCTTCGGCGTCATGTTTTTCGACAGCCCGGTGCAGGCCTTTGCAAACCTGCGGCACGCCGCGCGGGGCGGCGCGGCGCTTCGGGCCCTCGCCTGGCGCAGCCCCGCGGAAAATCCGTTCATGACGACGGCCGAGCGGGCCGCCGCACCGCTGCTGCCCAACATGCCGGCCCGCCAGCCGGATGCGCCGGGACAGTTCGCCTTCGCCGACCCGCATCGGGTGCGTTCCATTCTGGAGGAGAGCGGCTGGAGCGGCATCGACATCCAGCCCGTGGATGTAGCCTGCACGATGCCCGAGAAGGATCTGCGCGGCTATTTCACCCGGCTCGGCCCGCTGGGCCTGATGCTTCAGGAGCAGGCGGCGGACGAGCGCACGCGCGCGCAGGTCATCGACACGGTGCGCGCCGCGTTCGACCCGTACATGCACGGCAGCGAGGTTCGCTTTACGGCGGCCTGCTGGATGATCGGCGCCCAGGCAGCTTCCGCGTAGCGGCGCCTAACCCAGCAGCCGCGGCACCAGTTGCACCGTGAGCGCCGCCAAGATCCCTTGCGCGGTCACGCAGTGCCACATCGGCCCGGTGTTGTCGATTGTTGCGCGTGCTGCGGGCTGCAGCCGGCCGGACCACGAGCGCACCAGCACGTAGCCGCCCATCAGCAGCAGCACGGCGATGTGGAACGCCTGGTAGCCCAGCAGCATGCCGACCGATGCGCTCCAGCCTTGCGCGCGCGGCTCGAGCCCGGCCAGCAGATGGCCGCCGATGTCGAGCGCGGCCGAGGCGGCTGCAGAGGCCATGGCCAGCGCCATGAAGAGGCGCAACAAGCGCTGCCCGCGCGCATCGGCCGTGCGCAGTGCGCGCGTGGCCAGTGCCATGGCGGCGGAGCCGGCCGCGAGCAGCAGCGCCGCGCCCAGCGGCCAGCGCGCAGCCGGCAGCGCGGCACCGGGTGGCGGGCACACGTCGCTCGCCATGGCGAGGTGCACGTGGGTGTACAGCAGCGACACGAAGATCGTCATGTCCACCGCAATCAACACGATCATGGCCCACCACGAATGCGATGCCCGGCCCTGCGCGCCGACCGGCAGGCGCAGGCCATGGCCCACGTCGACCACGGCGGTCGGTGGCGGACGGTCGGAATCCCAGAGCCAGCGCATGATGCACGCCACCGCGATCACCCCGCATGCAAAGGCCGGCAGGGTTTGAGACACCGTGAGAAGAAGAAAGAACCCGGCCGTGCTCGCCGCCGCAGCCAACGGCCACCAACTGTCCGTCGGCAGGCGCAGCAGGTGCATCGGGCGGGCATCGCGCCAGCTGGTCACCAGCGTTTCGCGGCCGCCGAAGACGGTGCCCGGCAGCAAGTGCCGGCCGGCATCGACCTCTTGCGGCAGCGTGGGGCGCTTCCACAGCGGGTAGCGCGAATCCACCTGCGGGATGCTGCGCGCGCCGTATTCGCGCGACGGCAGCCATTCGAGCGTGCCCGCGCGCCACGGGTCGCCGTGGTCGCGCGAGGGCCGGCGCAGCGTGCGAAACGCATCGACCATGAAGAGCAGCACGCCGGCCGCCAGCGTGTAGGCGCCGACGGTCGACAGCATGTTGAGCGTGTTCCAGCCCAGGTCGCCGCCATAGGTGTACACGCGCCTCGGCATGCCGAGCATGCCGGCAAGGTGCATGGGAAAGAACGCAAGGTTGAAGCCGCCGAACATGAGCCCGAACACCCAGCGGCCCCAGCGCTCCGAAAGGCAGTGGCCGTTGTAGAGCGGCGCCCAGTAGTAGAACCCCGCGAACACCGGAAACACCATGCCGCCGATCAGCACGTAGTGCAGGTGCGCAACCACGAAGTAGCTGTCGTGCGCCTGCCAGTCGAAGGGCAGCACCGCCACCATCACGCCCGTGAGGCCGCCCAGCACGAAGATGAAATGAAAGCCGAGCAGGAACAGCGTTGGCGCATTGAGCATCACGCGGCCGCGCCAGAAGGTCGCGATCCACGCGAACACCTGCACGCCGCTCGGTAGGGCGACGATGAAGCTCGCGGCGGACACCACCAACAAAGACAGGTTGCCGAGGCCGGCGGTGAACATGTGGTGCGCCCACAGCGCAAAGCTCACCGCGCCCACGCCGACGAGCGCCAGCACCACCGCGCGGTGGCCCACCAGCGGCGTGCCCGCGAGTGTGGCCACCATCATCGAGACCATGCCCGCCGCGGGCAGGAAGATGATGTAGACCTCCGGGTGGCCGAAGAACCAGAACAGGTGCTGCCACAGCAGCGGATCGCCGCCGCGTGCGGGAATGAAAAATGGCCAGTCGAATGCGCGCTCCAGCTCCAGCAGCATGGTGGCGGCAATCACGGCCGGGAACGCGATGGCGATCATCAGCGCGGTGACCAGCATGGCCCAGGCGAAGATGGGCATGCGCGCGAGCGTCATGCCGGGCGCGCGCGTGAAGAGAATGCCCACGATCAGCTCGATGGCGCCGGCAATGGCCGAGATCTCGATGAACCCGATGCCCAGCAGCCACCAGTCGGCACCGCGTCCGGGCGAAAACTCCTTGCCGGTGAGCGGCGGGTACATGAACCAGCCGCCGTCGGGCGATTGGCCGAAGAAGATGGTGCAGAAAAAAGCGAATCCGCCGATGGCATAGGCCCAGAACGCGTAGGCCGAAAGCAGCGGAAACGGCAGGTCGCGTGCGCCGATCATGCCCGGCAGCAAATAGATGGCCACCGCTTCGACAATGGGAACCGCAAACAAGAACATCATCACGGTGCCGTGCATCGTGAAGAGCTGGTTGTAGGTGCGGGCGTCGATCAGGCCGTTGTCGGGCACGGCGAGTTGCGTGCGCATCATCAGCGCCAGGATGCCGGCCAGCACGAAGAAGAGCATCGCCGTCACGATGTAGAAAACGCCAATGCGCGTGTTGTTCACCGCCGAGAGCTGCCGCCACCCGCTGGGCGGGCGCCATGCACGCTCGAGCGCCTCGCGTTCTCCGGCGGGGCGCGGCTGCGGGTTCGAAGTGTGGTCGAGGGCTTGCGTCATCTACTTCAGCTGCGTGAGCCAGGCGGCGATCGATTGCAGGTCTGCGTCCGCGATGCGTTCGCCCGACGACGGCATGCGCGCGCCGGGCTTCAGCTGCTGCGTGTGGGCCACCCATGCCGCGAGTTGCGCCGGCTCGTTGGGCACGGTGCCGGCGCCCAGGTGCAGCCGGCTGCCCACGTGGGTGAGGTCGGGCCCGAGGCGGCTTTCTTCGCTCACGCCGCGCACGGTGTGGCAGGCGTTGCAGCGGTGCGCCAGAAAGGCTTGGCGGCCGCGCTCGATCTCGGGCGATGCCACCGATGCAACGGCGGGCCTCGCCTGTGCTGCTAGCCAGGCATCGAATGCGGCCGGCGCTTCGGCCACCACGTGCAGCGCCATGCGCGCATGCTGCTCGCCGCAATACTCGGCGCACTGTCCACGCCATGTGCCGGGCCGGTCGGCCTGCAGTTGCAGGTGCTGCACGTGGCCGGGCAGCATGTCCATCTTGCCGCCGAGCGACGGCACCCAGAAACTGTGGATCACATCCGCGCTGCCAAGGCCGAAGTACACGGGCCGGCCGACCGGGATGCGGATCTCATTGGCCGTGACCACCTCGGCCCCGGTGGCCGGGTCGCGATAGCGAATCTCCCACCACCACATGTGGCCCGTGATCCCGACGATCAGCGCGTTCGGCGGCGGAACGGGCTTCCACGGCGGCCGGTGCCATTCGCTGTAGGCGAAGAGCGCCGCAAGCACCACGGCCGGAAACACGAGGCCGCCGCCGATGATCCACCAGCGGGTGTCGACCGTACCGCCGCTGCGGCGGCGAACCGCAAGGGCGAGCAGCCCCATCACCGCGGCAAAGATCAGCGTCCCGCCCACGGCCAGCACGCCGCTTACTTCCAGCAGCGCTTCCGCGACGGGGCCCGCGGCCCGCAGGGCGGATTGGGGCAGCCCCGCGGCAGTCATCGCCGTCATTCGAGCGCAAGCAGGTAGGCCGCCATGTCGCGCGCATCCTCCGGCGACACGCCCATGGCCGGCATGATGGTGCCGGGCACCAGCGTGGCGGGCGCCACGATCCAGCGCACCAGATGCTCGGGCCCGTTGGGCACTTGCCCGGCAATGTAGCTGCGGCGCCCGAAGGCCGCGAGCGTGGGGCCCGTGCGTCCGCGCGCGGCCTGCACGTCAGGAATGGTGTGGCAGCTTCCGCACTGGTACTGGGCCAGCAGCAGCCGCCCGCGTTCGCGCTGGGAGGAGGGGGCGCGAAGCTGTTGCTCCTCGGGCGTGCACCCGGCCGCAAGCACTGCCAGCACCAGCACGGCGAGCGGGCAGACAGCGCGGTACGACGGGGCGGCCACCATGCCGCGATTCTCCGGACTGGAACGCGGCTTGCGCCGACACGGCGGCGCCGGTGCGCGTCGGACAATGCCGCCAATTGATTGCTGCCGATGGGTGCGCCGAAGACCGTTCTTCTCACCGTTGCCGTGCTGGGCCTAGGAGGCGCGGCGGTGGCTGCGCTGGTGGTGTACGGCGGCTTGTACAACGTGGCCGCGACGGTGCAGCACACGCAGCCGGTCCATTCGCTGCTCGAAACGGCCATGCACCAATCGGTGAAGCTGCGCGCCCGCAACATCAAAACGCCGCGGCTCGACGACGAGCAGCTCGTGATGCGCGGCGCGGCCTGCTTTCGCGACAAGTGCGTGCAATGCCATGGCGCACCGGGCGTTGCGCAGGGCGACATCGGCAAGAGCATGCAGCCCCTGCCAGGCCCGCTGGTGGATGCGCGGCTCCACTGGAAACCGCGCGAGCTCTACTGGATCACCCGGCACGGCATCAAGATGAGCGGCATGCCGGCGTGGGAGTTCAGGATGTCCGACGAAGAGCTCTGGTCGGTGGTGGCGTTCCTGGCGCGCCTGCCCGATCTCACGCCGCAGCAGTATGCGCAAGCCACGCACGTGGAAGCGACGGGCGCAGAGGGCGCGCCGACCCCATCGGCATGCGGGGCCGTGGCCGGCCCGGCGCCGGTCCATGCGGGCGATGTGCGGCGTGGCGCGCGGGCGCTCTTTCAATACGCCTGCAACGCCTGCCACACGATTCCGGGCA
Organism: Variovorax palleresanus; assembly: GCF_051144945.1. Lineage (NCBI taxonomy): Bacteria > Pseudomonadati > Pseudomonadota > Betaproteobacteria > Burkholderiales > Comamonadaceae > Variovorax > Variovorax palleresanus. The sequence goes on from NZ_JBJNVP010000002.1 coordinate 4,657,447, forward strand.
TCACGAGTTCGTCTCCCAACGTGGGGCCGCCACTCGCCGGTATCGGCGGCCGTTCGCTCATCGCGGGAAAACTCGCCAACACGCCGGACAACATGGTCCGCTGGCTGCGCCAGACGCATGGGGTCGACCCCCTCACGGCCATGCCGGAAATGGGCGTGACGGAGCAGGACGCGCGCGACATTGCCGCGTACCTGGCAACGCTGCGGTGATGCTGGCTAGGGCCTGTTCACACTACTAACGGAGATCGCGTTGTTCGGCAAAGGGGCTGGCTGCAAGGCGCCCGTGCGCAGCAAGGCTTGTGCCTTGCAAGCGCGGGCAACGCCGCAGACGGCCCCTTTGCCGAACAACCCGAAGGGAAGGCATGCCAAAGCGGCCAACTCCGCGTTGCACTCCTTGCGTGTGCCGACGCACACGCATCGTCGTGCGCCTTGATTTGTCCGCTTTGGCATGCCTTCGCGACTCCGTTAGTAGTGTGAACAGGCCCTAGTACTTGGCGGTGATGCGCTCGTCGTCGACCGTGGCAATCCGCAGCCGGGCCCGCTCGTGCTTGATGACGAGCTCGGCGCATCGCCGCTGCACGGATGCGTCCGCCGAAGGCCGATCGCTGCAGTCCACGAGAAGCTGCGACTCTTCAAAGTCCAGGCCGTGAAGAACCTCCTGGCCGTGCGAATTGAGGGCCAGGAGGTTTTCCGCCGACAACTGGGCGCGCAGGGCTTCCGAAATGGCAAGCGTCTGCAATGGCTTCACCGTTTCGTCTTTGGAGCGCTGGTTCTTTCCGCCATTCATTATTTCTTCATTGCCTTGATGTCGGCCTTGCCCTTTGCCTCTTCGGCCTTGGCTTCCTTCACGCAGGCGTTCTTGGCATCACCCTTCAGGTCGTCGCACTTTTCCTTGGCGACCTTGTAGGTGGCCTCCACCTTGGCTTCGGCGACCTTGCGTGTGTTGCCGTCGCTGGGCTTCTGCTTCTGGTCGAGTTCAGCCTTGGCAATCTTTTCCTTGCCCTTGGCTTCTTCGATGCAGACGTCCTTGGCGTTGTCCTTCATTGCATCGCAGGCAGCCTTGGCGGCCTTGTAGTCGGCCTCGATCTTGTCGCGGGCAGCCTTGAATTCGGCAATTGCCGGATCGGCCGGAGGCGCGGGGTTCACTTGCGCATGCACCTGAACGACGGTCAGGCAGGAAGCTGCGGCACACATCAATAACAGTCTCTTCATGGTGTGATCTCCTGGACGCGCGGGGGTTTTTATTGCAACGGAGGCTCCGGCGTCGAAATCAATATAGAAGCCGGCGGCCCTGCGCCGGTAGGACGCTTCGCGGAGCGGCCGTAAGCACATGCCGACGCTTGGGCATGGCGTCGTCTGGCGGGCAGGTCGTCGGCACCCGCCGCCGCAGGCGATGCGCCCCGTCCTACCGGGCGGGCTGGTGCGGGGCGCACACTGCCTGAACGCGAATCCACAGGAGATCGCCATGCAAAAGCTTCACGCGTTGTTCGTTGCCATCTGGGTCATGTGCGCGGCCGTGGTTCAAGTGGCTGCGCAGACCCCGCCGCCGCATCCGGCCGAGATCGACCCCACCCTCGTCGAATACAGCGCCGCCCGGGAACGGATCGGCGCCACTTCCAAGGTGGCTTTGGGCCAGTGCGAGGCATTGGCCGGGCCGGGCCGCATCGTCTGCATCAAGGAAGCCCAGGGCCGTGAAAAAATCGCCCTGGCTGAACTCGATCAGCAGCGCAATCCGAGCGACGCCAATGCCCGCCGGCTCGCGGAAATGAGAGTGGCGGTGAACTACGAGATTGCCGTCGAGAAGTGCAACGACCGCCAGGGCAGGGACAAGGCCGAATGCCTTTCACGCGCCAGCGCCGAAGAATCGAAGGCCCGCGCCGGTATCAAGGCATCGGGAAGCTAGTCGTTGCGAATGACGCTGACCTTTCCGTCGCCCTCAAGCCGCGCGATCTTGATCACGCTCAGGTCGTCGATGCCTTCTTCGCGCAGCTTTGCCAGCACCTCTTCGACGGTGATGCGCTCCTTGCGCAGCGTGCGCGCCACGAACTTGCCGTGCCTCACCAGCGGTTCGGCCGGCGGCTCCAGAAAGGCCGCGACCTTTGCAAAGCGGTAGGCAAGCACGTCCAGCAGGTAGTTCCATCCGATCAGCGTGCCCAATAGGGCGATGCCGTTGGTGACGGACCTGTATTCGCCCTGCATGGCATTGCTCGACGCATCGGCCACCAGCACGATGAACAGCAGGTCGGCCATGCTCATCGAGCCCACGTCGCGCCGCAGCACGAACCGGAAGACGATCAGCAGGAACCAGTAGATGACGCTGCCGCGGACCACCATCTCGAGCAGCGGCTGGTCGGGGGAGAACAGATCGGACAGGTTCATATACGCCCTTCGGCGGCGGCGAGGGCGGCCACCTGCACTCGAAATGTTCCGCGCATGCGAGGGTGCCGGGTGTCGTGCAATCGGCTTCAGGGGCCGTCGGCGCAATCCCACATCGGGCCGGCGGGCCGCATGGCATTTGCGTGCCCGCCAGACTGCTCCGACGTACAGGTCCTGCATCTTCCGACCCTCGTCGCGAGTGGGCGGCGCACGATGCAATCCCATCACACTTCAGGAGAGCAAACATGCCAAGAGGTGACAAGTCGTCCTATACGGACAAGCAGAAACGCAAGGCCGAGCACATCGAGGAAGGCTACGAGCACCGCGGCGTGGGCAAGGCCGAAGCCGAGAAGCGCGCATGGGCCACGGTCAATGCCGAAACCGGCGGTGGCAAGAAGAGCGGCAGCGGGCGCGGCAAGGCCGAGAACCACGCGCCTTCGCGCAAGGGCGGGCACAAGGGCGGCGCTGCGGCGGCATCGCGCACCGCCGCCGAGCGCTCGGCCTCTGCCAAGAAAGCGGCCGCCACCCGCAAGCGCAACGCCGAGCATCGCAGCGGCTGAGCCGATGAACCCAGGAGATTCCCCATGACTCGCGTATCTGAACTGATGACCCGTGGCGTTCGAACCCTGTCGCCCTCGGACTCGGTGGCACTGGCCGCCCAGGCCATGGACGAGCTGGACATCGGCGCCGTTCCCGTGTGCGACGGCCAGCGGCTGATGGGCATGGTGACCGACCGCGACATCGTTCTTCGCGTGGTGGCGCAAAAGCTTCCGCCGGAGACCGCGTTGTCCGACGTGATGTCGAAGGACGTCAAGTGGTGCAGAGACAGCGACAACGTCGAAACGGTGATGGACGAGATGGCCGGCTACCAGGTTCGCCGGATGCCGGTGGTCGATGGCGACCGCAGGCTGGTGGGCATTCTCTCGCTCGGCGACGTGGCGGCGAAGGGCGACGCCGGCAAAGCGGGCGATACGCTCAACATCATTTCTCAGCCGGCCGAACCGGACCGCTCGAAGCAATCCGCGGCAAGCGGGCCTGCGGGTGGAGGCTCGTCCTGAGCGAGGCCTTTGCCGGTTTTTTCAGCGCTTCGCGGGCAGCCGGATGCGCGAGCCGGGCGTGGTGGAGACCCGCAGCGCTTCCTCCGCCTGGCGCAGAAAGCGCTGGTTGCGCGCGGGCGTCTGCGAGGCCACGCAGTCGCGCGGAACCACGGCTTGCAGATCGCGCATGCCCGCATCGGCCACGGTGGCCAGGATGCACTGGTCGCTCGCCACGCCGGTCACGATCAGCCGGTTGGCCTTCAGGTAGGCGAGCAGCAATTCGAGCGGCGTGGCAAAGAAGGCCGACTGCTTGGGTTTGAGGACGAAATAGTCCGTCTCCTCGGGCAGGAGCGCCGAAGTGATCTCGGCGCCGGCACCTCCCGCGGCCAGCGACAGTTCCACCAGCCTTGGAAAGTCCGAGCGCCAGCGCCCCCGGTTGTCGTTAACGTAAATGGTGGGCACGCCGGCGCGCGTGCAGCGTGCCTTCAGCGCCGCAATCCGCCCGGCGATGGCGTGCGCACCGGGCAGGAGCTTCTCGGCGTCGGGAAAATCCCAGCAGCCGATCATGTCGATGATCAGCAGGGCCGTATGGCCGGCCGCGGGAACGGGTGCAAGTACGGGAGGCCCGCTCACCGGTCGTCGGGCACGCCGAACGCAGCGCGCATCTCGTCGAGCCGCGCCTGCGCGACGTGAAAGCACTCGGAAATCTGCTCGGCCGTTGCCGCGGGATAGCCGGGTGGCGGCTGCAGCGCATTGCCCAGCCGTTCCCAAGCGGCCTCCCACGCCAGCTTGGCGAGCGCGCGGGACTCCGAGGTGGTTGGAGCGACCATGTTCGTCCTTGGTTTGCAAACGCAATGAAGTATGCGCCCGGATATCACTAAAGTGGTGGGGGCTGGCGGCGCGTAGGAGGCCGCTTTCACGACGACGCGCGTTATCCCGCCCTGCCGGGACGAAAGCTGTTCAACCATGGCGGCGAGGAGGATGACGGTTTCTGCATGCTGCAGTAAATTCAAAACTAGACCCGCGCACGAAGAGTTCTTGTAGGAGCCGGACCCATCGACATGCACGGATCACCGCCGCGCGCCCCAGCCACCGTTCACAAGGAGCTGCCCCGATGAAAACGACCGATCTCAGCCGGCCCTCTGCCATCGTCGCCGGCGCGTTGTCCGGCATCGGCCCGGAATGGGGACGCCGCTGGTTGGCCGGGCCCGGCACGGCGCAGCACCGCTGAACCCGGGCCGATCCCATGGACACCCTTTTCGGGTCCGGAGTCGCCGTCGTGGACACGGTTCGCAAGAGCACCGGCGGCAGCGTCGTGGTCTGGAGCGCGGATCCACAGGCCTATGCCAGCGACCATGAACGCGCCACGCGCAGCAATTTTGCGCAGCGGCTGGCGGCGCTGAAGCAGTACCGCTTTGCCGGCGAATACGACGCCTCGCGCGCCCACGAGAACACGCCGCTGTACTTCGTGCCGAGCGACACCGTCTCCAGCACGCAACTGGCGCGCTCGCTCGGCATCTCGACGCTGCACGACCTGTTCGGGGGCGTGGTTCCGTACCCCTTCGTGGCCACCAAGGCCATCACGCACCCGCTTGCCGGCCGCGCGGCCGCCTGTCCCGAGGGGTGGACGCCGGCCTTTCCCTCCGGCGTATCGGATGCGGTGCTCGACGGCTTCTCCGTGTTTTCGCTCGAGGACGCGCGATGGGCCGGGCGCCAGCTGCTGGAAAACGGCACGGTGCGCGTCAAGCCCGTGTGCGCCACCGGTGGCCGGGGCCAGACCATGGTCACCGACGCCGAGGCGCTGGACCGCTGCCTTGCCGCCATGGAAGAGAGCGAGATTGCGCTCCATGGCGTGGTGCTCGAAGAGAACCTCGAGAACCCCGAGACCTACAGCGTGGGGCAGGTGCTGGTCGATCACCTGATCATGAGCTACTACGGCCGCCAGCGCATGACCCGCGGCAACGATGGGCAGAGCGTCTATGGCGGCTCCGACCTGACGCTCGTGCGGGGCAACTTCGATGCGCTGCTCGCGATGACCAGCCCGCCACCGGCGCTGTGCCTGGCCATCGAGCAGGCGCGGCACTATAACCAGGCCGTGATCGACTGCTTCCCGGGTTTCTTTGCCTCGCGCGTGAACTACGACGTGGCGCAGGGCGTGGGCGCGGGCGGCACCTGGCGCTCGGGCGTGCTGGAGCAGTCGTGGCGCGTCGGCGGCGCGACCGGCGCCGAAATGGTCGCGCTCGAACTCTTCTGGGGCGACCCGACGCTCGACCGGGTGCGTGTTTCCTGTTTCGAGGCGTATGGTGCGGAAGCGCCGATCCCGGCCGATGCAAAGGTGCACTACCGCGGTATCGACAAACAGGCAGGACACCTCACCAAATACGCATTGCAAAAGCCGTATGACAGCGACCCGACATAACTTCATAGACATATCCGTAGACGGTCAGCACATTGCCGGAACGCTGGTTGCCGCCTCCACCATGGTGCCCGGCGTTCTCCTGGTCCACGGCTGGGATGGCAGCCAGGAGCAGTACATCGCGCGCGCGCACGAGATTGCCGCGCTCGGCTGCGTGTGCCTGACCTTCGACCTCCGCGGCCATGCGCGCCACGCCTCGCTGCGCCAGGAGGTCACCCGCGAGGACAACCTGCGCGACGTGCTCGCGGCCTACGACACGCTCATCAGCCACCCGACCGTCGACCCCGGCGCCATTGCCATCGTCGGCAGCAGCTACGGCGGCTACCTGGCGGCACTGGTCAGCGCCATGCGGCCGGTGCGCTGGCTCGCGCTGCGCGCGCCGGCGCTCTACAGGGACCGCGAATGGCTGGCCCCGAAGGGGCAATTGAGCAGGCCCGACCTCGTGGCCTACCGGCGCACGCTGGTCGGCCCGCGCGACAACCGCGCGCTGGCGGCATGCGAGGCGTTCGTGGGCGACGTGCTCATTGTCGAGTCGGAGCACGACCAGATCGTGCCGCACCCGGTGATCGAGAACTACCTGGGTGCGTTCAAGCGCGTGCGCTCGGCGACGTACCGGGTTCTCTCGGGCGCCGACCATGCGCTTTCCAAACAGGCGCACCGCCAGGCCTACGGGCAACTGCTCGTGTCCTGGATGACCGAGATGACCATCGGCGCCAGGGCGACCGGCGCCATGACGCGGCCCGTGGCCGCGAGTCCTGCGTAGGAGGCCCTATGAACCCCATGAAGTCTGCAAGCCCGCGGCAGCTGCAGGTGTTGCGAACCGGCCTGGTGGCCGGCACCTTGGCAAGCCTTGCCTCCACCGGGGCGCTGATGCTGTGCGGCCGCCGCGAGGCCGGCAGCATGGTGGCGCCCACCAATGCCACCAGCCACTGGCTGTGGGGCGACCAGGCCTTTGCGGTGCGACAACCTACGCTGAAGCACACGGCCATTGGATACGCCACGCATCACGCGAGCGCCATCTTCTGGGCGCTGCTCTATGCCTGGCTGCACGCGAGTCGGCACCCTGCGCAGTCGGTGCCCGCGGCGCTCGCCAGTGCCGGTGCCGCCACGGCGGTGGCCTGCGCGGTCGACTACACGATCACCCCGCGCCGGCTCACGCCGGGTTTCGAGCATCACCTTTCGAAACGTTCGATGGGCATCGTTTACGGCCTCTTCGCCGTGGGGCTGGCGGCCGGCTGCCTGCTGGCGCAGCGCGGGCGCGACCAGGCTTGATGGGGGCGGGAGCGCACGGGTAGTGCGCCGTGCTACGTGCACTCAAGGAGCTTTCCTACGTGGCGGGGTTTGCTGTCCTTTCATCGTTCAGCTTCCATCAACCCAACCGGAGCCCACGATGCCCACCTCCACCAAGCGTGCAGCACCCGATGCCTGCAGCCTTCTCGACACCGACCACCGCAACGTCAAGAAGATGTTCAAGGAGTACGAGGAACTGACCCATTCGCGAGCTGCCGATGCGCAGCAGAAGAAGCGCGAGCTTGCCAACCAGATCTGCACCGAGCTGACCGTTCACGCGCAGATCGAGGAAGAAATTTTCTACCCGGCGTTGCGCAAGGCGATCAGCGAAACCGATCTGCTGGACGAGGCCGAAGTCGAGCACGGCACTGCCAAGGAACTGATCGCGCAGATCGAATCGGCCACCGACGTGGACGACAAGTTCGACGCCAAGGTCATCGTGCTGGGCGAGTACATCGACCACCACGTGAAGGAAGAGCGCAACGAGATCTTCGTCAAGGCACGCGCCGCCAAGGGCCTGGACCTGATGGCCATGCGCGAGCAGCTTGCAACGCGCAAGGAAGAATTGATGGAAGAGCTCACGGGCGTGGCCGCCTGAGCGGGCGGTCCGACCCGGCCTTTGGCCATTGATCCCGACGATCCCGACGCCCGGCCGGCATCGGCCGGGCGCCCCCGCTTTTTCCCTCTCGCCTTGGAGCTCACCATGACAAGCATCGTCTCCCGGCTGTTTCCCACGGCGACCAACATGATTCGCCTGGACCACACGCATGTGCTTTCCACCTTTCACCAGTACAAGGCAAGTGCGCCGTCCCGCGTGAAAAAGGGCCTGGTCAACACCATCTGCACTGCACTCGAAATTCATGCGCAGCTCGAAGAAGAAATCTTCTATCCCGAGATGCGCAAGGTCTGCGAGGACGAGCGCATCACGAAGGCGCTCGACGAGCATTCGGAGATGCGCCGCCTCATCAGCCTGCTGCGCACCATGGAGCCCGAAGCGCACGACTACGACGAGACTCTGTCGTCGCTGATGCGCGACGTGATGCATCACGTCGCGGACGAAGAAACGATTCTGCTGCCCGCGGCCGAGAAACTGCTGGCCGACAAGCTCGGCGAAATGGGCGCGCAGATGACCAAGCGCCGGCTGCAGCTTGCCGGGCCGCGCTCCGGCGAGATCGCCCTGGACATGGGCCGCGCGGCTTCGGGCAACACCGCGGCCATCGCGATGGTCGGGCTGGCCGCTGCCGGGCTCTTGCTGGCACGGCGCTCCGGCCACCGGCGCTGGCATGCGCGCGCCTGAGCACGCCGGAGCACGCACTCTGTTGCTGCGACAGCGACGCAAGTCATTGAATGGAGTTTTCATGCCAACTTCCAAGACGCCTCCCGGTTCCGACCGCGCCACCACCAGCGCTGCGGCAGCCGCCCGCAACACCGACAGCGGCGCGGCGAACCTGCCGGGCGGAATACCGCCCGACCCACCATCGCAGAAGGCCGCGCACACGCAGGCGCTTGCGGCTTCGATACCGTTCAACGCGAACAAGCCGCTCGAGCATGGACACGACAACGCGCTTCACCCCCAAGCCGGCCAGACAGCCGAGCCGTTGTCGTCCGCGGCAACGGCCAGCACGCTTTCGGAAGAGATCGGCTCGGAGAAGGCTGGCGGCATGGCCATGCCGGGCCTGAACGCCACCATCGAATCCCTCGACCGGGTGCGCGTGGACTCGGGTGGCCAGCGGCTCACCACCAATCAGGGTGTGCCCATCGCGGACAACCAGAACTCGCTGAAGGCCGGCCTGCGCGGCCCCGCGCTGCTGGAAGACTTCATTCTTCGCGAGAAGATCACCCACTTCGACCACGAGCGCATTCCAGAGCGCATCGTGCACGCGCGCGGCTCGGGCGCCCACGGCTTTTTCGAATGCTACGAAGGCATTCCGCAGTTCACCAAGGCGGCCCCCTTGCGCGAAGCGGGAAAAATCACACCGGTCTTCGTGCGTTTTTCCACCGTGGCGGGCGAGCGCGGCTCCAAGGACACCGCGCGCGACGTGCGCGGCTTCGCCGTCAAGTTCTACACGGACGAAGGCAACTGGGACCTGGTGGGCAACAACATGCCCGTGTTCTTCATCCAGGACGCGATGAAATTCCCGGATCTCATTCACGCCGTGAAGCCCGAGCCGCATCACCAGATGCCACAGGCCGCGAGCGCGCACGATACCTTCTGGGATTTTGTCGGGCTCATGCCCGAGTCCACCCACATGCTGATGTGGGCGATGTCGGACCGCGCCATTCCGCGCAGCTTTCGCATGATGCAGGGCTTTGGCGTGCACACCTTCAGGCTTGTGAACGAAGCCGGCGATTCGGTGTTCTGCAAGTTCCACTGGACACCTGTTCTCGGAACCCATTCGCTGGTGTGGGACGAGGCGGTGAAGATCTCGGGCGCCGACCCTGACTTTCATCGCCGCGACCTGTGGGAGGCCATCGAGGCCGGGGAGTTTCCGGAATGGGAACTCGGCCTGCAGATCTTCACCGAGGAAGAGGCCGATGCCTTCAGTTTCGACGTGCTCGACGCCACGAAGATCGTGCCGGAAGAACTGGTGCCGCTCACGCCGGTTGGCCGCCTGGTGCTCAACCGCAATCCCGACAATTTCTTTGCCGAGACGGAGCAGGTGGCGTTCTGTGCCGCGCACGTGGTGCCGGGCATCGACTTCACCAACGACCCCCTGCTGGCCGGGCGCATCCACTCGTATGTCGACACGCAGATCACGCGGCTGGGCGGACCGAACTTTCATGAGCTGCCGATCAACGCGCCGATGGCGCAGGTGCACAACAACCAGCGCGACGGAATGCACCGCCAGGCCGTCCACCGCGGGCGCGCGGCCTACGAGCCCAACTCGCTGGGCGGCGGCTGTCCGTTCCAGGCCGGCGCTTCGGCGGGCTTCATGACCTTTCCGCAGCGCGTGGAGCAGGACAAGGTGCGCGGCAAGCCCGAGAAATTTGCCGATCACTACACGCAGGCCAGGCTTTTCTTCGACAGCCAGACGCCCACCGAGCAGGCTCACATCGCGGCGGCGTTTCGCTTCGAGCTCTCGAAGTGCTCCGTGCCTGCCGTGCGCGAACGCATGGTGGCGAGCCTCGTCAACGCATCGCCGCTGCTGGCGCAGCAGGTGGCCGATGGGCTGGGCATGCCGCTGCCGCCCGCGCTGCCCAAGGCACTCGAGCAGCCCGTGAAGCCGGAAGTGACGCGCTCGCCCTCGCTCTCGCTGATGGCGCGGCCCGGCGACGGATCGGTGCGAACGCGCAAGGTGGCATTGCTGGTGGCGGACGGCATACAGGGCGAGCAGATCGCGACCATCCAGGCGGCGCTGTTGGCCGAAGGCGCCGTGGGCCGATTGGTGGGCCCGCGCATCGGCCCGTTCCGCACCGCCGAGGGCGAGACGATGGAAGCCGATGCATCGATGGAGAACGAGCCCGGCTTCCTGTTCGACGCGCTCGTGCTGCCCGATGGAGCAGGCGGCGTGGAGCTTCTCTCCGCCAATCCCCACACCGAGCCGTTCATCAAGGATCAGTTCCAGCACGGCAAGACGATTCTTGCGCTCGGCGCGTCCGCCGTCCTATTGGCCGAAGCGAAGATTCCCGAGACCCTGCCTTCGGGCGATCCGGATCCGGGCGTGCTGCGCGCCGGGGCGGAGAATTTCGAGTCCGCGGTCGAGGCCTTCGTCGCGGCGCTCGCGAAGCATCGGCATCCGGCACGCGAACTCGGCGTGCTGGTGGCGGGCGACGACTAAGGGGAGAAAGAGGCGCGCTACAGAAGATCCCGCAGGCGGTAATACATCATCCCCAGCACGAGCGCGGGGGTGCGCAGCATGGTGCCGCCGGGAAAGGCGTGGTGCCCGATGCGGGCGAAGAGATCGAAGCGTTCCGCCTGTCCCGCAATGGCTTCGGCCGCCAGCTTGCCCGCCATGCCGGTGAGCGCCAGGCCATGGCCGGAGAAGCCCTGCAGGTAGTAGATGTTGCTTCCGATGCGCCCGAAATCCGGCGCCTGGTTCATGGTGATGTCGACGAAGCCGCCCCATGCGTGGTCGATGCCCAGGTCCGACAGTTGGGGAAACACCGCGAGCATGCTCCTGCGGATTTTTTCGATGAGGTTGCGCGGCGTCCTCGCGCTGTAGCTGTCGCCCGAGCCGAACAGCAGGCGATGGTCAGCGCTCAGGCGGAAATAGTCGAGGACGAAGTTCGTGTCCGATGCCGCCGGCCTGCCTCGCATGAGCGAATCCGCGCGCGCCTTGTCCATCGGTTCGGTGGCGATCATGTAGGTGCCCACGGGCATGATGCGCGACGACACCTCGGGCGCCACGTCGTCCCCGTATTCGGCGAGGTAGACATTGCCCGCCAGCACGACGTAGCTGCACCGCACCTCGCCCTGAGCGGTCTTGACGACGGGGTGGGGCCCGCGCTCGATCATTTGCGCCGCCGAGTTCTCGTGCAACTGAGCACCCGCGGCGCGCGCGGCGCTCGCAAGGCCCAGCGAATATTTCAACGGATGCAGATGGCCCGAACGCGCATCGAAGGTGCCGGCGTCGAAGCGCTCGCTGGCCACGCACTCCGCAACGTCTTTGGGGCCCAGCCATTGGAGCGGATAGCCGTGCACGCGGTGCACGTGGTCCATCCATTCGCGAAGCGCACGCGACTTGGAGGGCTTGACCGAAAGGTTGAGATAGCCGGGCTGCCAGTCGCAGTCGATCGCGTAGCTCGCAATCCGGTCCTGCATGAGATCCAGCCCTTCGACCGAGATGTTCCAGGCGCGGCGCACGTCCTCGGGCGGAAACTGGTTTTCAATCGCTTCTTCGCCGTCCGAGCCGAAGCCGACGATCACCTGTCCGCCGTTGCGGCCCGAAGCGCCCCAGCCCACGCGCTGGGCTTCGAGCAGCACCACGGCAAAGCCGCGCGAGGCAAGTTCGAGCGCTGCCGAGAGCCCTGCGAGCCCGCCGCCCACCACGCAGACGTCGGCGGTGGCAATGCCTTCGAGCGGGCGCGTGGCCTCGAACCGCGCCGCCCGCTGCACGCTGGCTTCGTAGTATGAATTCTCGACGACGCCGAGTTCCTTGCGCAGCAGCAATCACGTCACCCGGAAGTTGAGGAACTGCCACGGATCTTCCCTGTCCATTTCCTCCTTGAAGAGCGGACAGCGGTCCTTCAGCGGCGTCCAGTCGCCATACACGCCCACCACTTCGCCGAGATAGGGCATGGCGGCCTCCAGCACCACGCGGTGGTCGAGGTCGTCCGGCTCCACCAGGCCCGCATCAGGGTTCTGCAGCGCCCACAGCATTCCGCCCAAAATGCCGGCCACCACCTGCAGGCTGGTGGCGCTGTTGGCGGGCGCGAGTTCGCGCGCCTGTTCGATGGTGAGCCGGGAGCCATACCAGTAGACGCCCTTGGGGTTGCCCATCAGCAGCACGCCGAGTTCGTCCATGCCTTGGGCGATTTCGTCGCGGACGATTCTCTGGCGGTGCTGCAGCTGCCAGTTCTTTCCCGCCAATTCGTGCAGCGAGAGCACGGCGTCGTCGCAGGGGTGATAGGCGTAGTGCACCGTGGGCCGGTAAACCACCTCGCCGTCCTTGCGCAGCGTCAGGTGGTCGGCAATGGAGATCGACTCGGCATGCGTGACCAGGAAGCCGTGGTACGGGCCTTCGAGCGGCGTCCAGCTGCGAACCCGCGTGCCGATGCCCGGGCGCTCGAGGTAGATGGCCGCATCGCTGCCGAAGCCGTGCCGCGCCGCGTCGGCCGGCCAGTGCCGCTCGTGCGTGCCCCATCCCAGTTCGGCGGGTTGAAGCCCTTCGTCAACGAAGCCACGTATCGACCAGGTGTTGACGAATTCGTTTCTCTGCTTGCGCTGGCTGGCAACCTGCGAGTCGCGTTCGGCAATGTGAATCACCTTGATCTCGAGCCGCTGCGCGAGCGCGGCCCAGCCTTCGTAGCTGGTGGGCATCGATTCGATTTCGGCGTGCGTGTCGGCCGCGATGTTCAGCAGCGCCTGCTTGACAAGGGCCGAAACCACGCCGGGATTGGCGCCTTGCGTGATGACCGCCGTGGGCCCGCTGCGCTTGTCGAGGCGCCAGGCCAGCAGCTCCTCGCGCAGGCTGTAGTTCGAACGGCGCGAAGGGGGAAGGCCGGGGTTGTCGTAGCGGCCATCCCAGGGTTCGTTGCAGGTGTCGAGGTAGAAGACACCGCGTTCGCGGCAGAGCTTGATGAGCGCGAGGCTGGAGACATCGACCGACAGGTTGACAAGGAAGTCGCCCTTGTCGAGCAACGGCTCGAGCACGGCGGCCAAATTGCCTTCTTCGAGCCGGGTGGGAATGACTTCGACCCCCAGCTTTTTTGCCAGCCCGCTGCGGTCTTCGCCGGCCTTCACGATCTTGATGTCCGAGGCCTTGAGATCGAAATGACGCAGCAGCACGGGCAGCAGCGCCTGGCCGATGGAGCCGAAGCCGATCATCGTCAGCTTGCCGCCAAGGCGCGCCAGCAATTCGTTGTTGTTCTTCTTCTTCGTCGTCATCCGCATACCTCGCTGAGTGGCACCGGCCGGGCATCCGAAATGCCGGTGCCTGCTTCGGTTCAGCCCCAATGTGGCGCCGCCGCAATGGCGGGTGCGTCAGCTTGGCTTTGCCAATGGTGTAGGAAGACTCCATGCGCGCAGCTTGCCGCGGCTTCATGGTAGAAACCGGCCACCCTGCGCGCGTCGCGCACCGCATCGACCCGATGTCAGAACACCTCAACCCGCGAATTTCAGAGACGGCCGGCAGCGCCGGTTTGCGCCGCTCCTGGGCGCAGTGGCCGCTGTGGCTGCTGCTTGGCCTTGCCTTGCTGGTCATGGGCGGCTGCGCAGGCCTGCCGTCGGGGGTGGAACGCAAACCGTCGGTGGCCATCACGGACGGCGCCGACACGGAGCTTGGCCGAATGGTCGCCGCGGCATCGCCGCCGGGGCAGGGGCTGAGCGGCTTCCGGCTGCTGCCGATGCCGCAGTATTCGCTGCATGCGCGCATCGAGCTCGCGCGCCGGGCCCAGCGCTCCATCGACGTGCAGTACTACCTGGTGCAGAACGACGAAACCGGTCGCTACCTGCTGCGTGCGCTGCGCGATGCGGCGGAGCGCGGCGTGCGCGTGCGGCTCCTGGTGGACGACCTCTACACCGCCGGCGCCGACCCGTTGTTCGCGGGATTCGCGGCGCACCCGAACGTCGAGGTGCGAATGTTCAATCCGTTCCCGGCCGGGCGCGACCGGCTGGGAACGCGATGGGCGTCGTCGCTGCTCGACTTCGACCGCGTGCACCGCCGCATGCACAACAAGCTGTTCGTGGTGGACAACACCATGGCGGTGATGGGCGGGCGCAACATCGCCAACGAATACTTTCTGCGCGATGGCGGCTCCAACTTCATCGACATCGACACGCTGGTGGCCGGCACCGTCGTGCCGCGGCTCTCGTCGCTGTTCGACATGTACTGGAACAGCCCCTATGTGTATCCCGTCGAGTCGCTGGTCTCGACCGGCGGCGCCACGCCGCAGCAGCTGCGCGAGCGCTTCGAGCAGCTGACCGGAACGCCGGACACGCTGCACCCCGAGCCCATTGTTTCCACCGACCTGCTGGGAAACAATGCGCTCGCCAAGGACCTGGACGAGGGCGTGCTGTCCCTCGTCTGGGCGCGCGCCGAAGCGTATGCCGACGCGCCCGCCAAGGCACTGGGGCCCACGGACGAGGCCCGCGGGCTGCCGGCCGACGAATCGACCGACAGCGTGCTCTACAACGTGCGGCGCTACCTGCGCGGCGCGCAGCAGAACATCCTGCAGACCACGCCCTATCTGATTCCGGGCCGCGGCGGCATGGAGACGATGCGCCTCGTGCGGCAGCGGGGCGTGAGCTACACCATCGTCACCAATTCGCTGGCGGCCACGGACGAATCGCTGGTGCACATCGGCTACCGCCGCTACCGGCCCGAGATGCTGGGCCTGGGCGTGGAACTCTACGAGCTGAGCCCCAAGCGCGTCGAAGAAACCAGGCGCTTCGGCATCTACGGCTCGGCCAGCGGCCGGCTGCACGGAAAGTCGGCCGTGGTCGACAGCAACATCGTCTTCATCGGCTCGATGAACTTCGACCCGCGCTCGATGCTGCACAACACCGAGATCGCCATCTTCATCTTCAGCCCGCAGATTGCGCAGCAGCTCACCAGCCTGATCGGTTTCATCCGCCTGGACGGCGCCTACCAACTGCAGCTGGGGCCGCGCGGCGGCATCGAATGGGTGAGCCCCGCGTCGGGCGACGCGGCCGACACCATCCTGCACGTGGAGCCGGAAACGGATTTCTGGTCGCGCTGGAAACTGGAGCTGCTCGCCCCGCTGGTGCCGGAGAGCCTGCTTTGAGGCGCGTTCTCTGCTACTGCTGCAGGCGCCCGCTCAGATAGGGCTCGGGATCGACGGCGGTGCCGTTCTTGCGGATCTCGAAGTGCACCTTCACGCGGTCGGCGTCGCTCTTGCCCATTTCGGCGATCTTCTGGCCCTGCCGGACCACCGCGTTCTCCTTCACGAGGATGGTTTGCGCGTGGGCGTAGGCGGTGAGGAAGGTCTCGTTGTGCTTGATGATGACCATGTTGCCGTAGCTGCGCAGCTCGCCGCCCACGTACACCACTCGGCCGTCGGCCGAGGCCACGATGGGATCGCCGGCATTGCCGGCAATGTCGAGCCCCTTGTTGCGCACGCCGTCGAACCGGGCAATGGTGGTGCCGCTGGCGGGCCGGATGAACATGGCCTGCGGCTGCTGGACCGGCGGCGGTATGTGCAGGCCCGGCCGCCCGGGCGGCTGCGGCGTGGTGCAGGCTGCGAGGCCGGCCGCCACGAGAACCGCGGCGCCGGTACGAAAAGCTAGATCTAGAAGGTGCATGGCTCTGTTGGAACGATTTCGTTGCGGAGGGTTCCTTCGGGTCGGCGCGCCGGGCGAGCCACCGCGGGGCATGCTAGCAAACTCTCGAAAGCTGCCCGAGGGGGCCGGACCGCCGGGCCCGGACGTGAAACTACTTGAGCGGGATCGGGGTGCCGCGGTCGATGGGTACCGCCGTGACGCTGTTCTTGGGCGAGCCGTCGATCAGCAGGTCGGAATAGGTGAGGTAGACCAGCGTGTTGCGCTTGGGGTCGACCATGCGCACCACCCGCAGCCGCTTGAAGAGAATCGACAGCCGCTCGGTGTAGACCTCCTCGCGCTTGGGCAGGGGCTGCGTGACGCTGACCGGGCCGACCTGGCGGCAGGCAATGGAGGCCTCCGATTTGTCTTCGGCCACGCCGAAGGCGCCGGCCAGTCCGCCCGTCTTGGCACGCGAGACGTAGCAGGTCACGCCGTTGACCTTGGGGTCGTCATAGGCCTCGACCACGATCTTGTGGTCGGGGCCGATGAGCTTGAACGCGGTGTCGACGTCGCCCACGACTTCAGCGTGCGCCACTGCAGCCAGGCCCGCGCCGAGGGCAAGGCTGCAGGCGAGGGCGCCGCGACGCAGCAAGATGGTCGAGGTGGCGGTGGTGAGGGGTGCCTGGGTCATGCGTTTCAAACGATGCTGAGTTCATGCACGCGGTCGAAGCTGCCGCGCCGCCGGTCTTCGAAGAAGTGCTCCAACGCCTCGCGCACGGTGCGAAAGGCAATTTCTTCCCACGGAATTTCTTCCTCCGTGAAAAGCCGGGCCTCGATGGTCTCGTGGCCGGGGTCGAAGCGGTCGTCCAGCAGGCGGGCGCGATAGAACAGATGCACCTGGCCTACGCGCACCACGCTGATCACCGCGAACAGGCCCTGCATCTCGTAGTGGGCACCGGCCTCTTCGTCGGTCTCGCGGGCCGCGCCCTGGGCCGCGGTTTCGCCGAGCTCCATGAACCCCGCGGGCAGTGTCCACTTGCCCCAGCGCGGCTCGATGTTGCGCTTGCACAGCAGCACCTTGTCGCCGAGAACGGGGATGGTGCCCACCACGTTCAGCGGGTTTTCGTAGTGGATGGTGCTGCAGGCCGGGCAGACCGCGCGCTCCTTGGTGTCGCCGTCGTCGGGAACGCGGTAGACCACTGCGGTGCCGCAGTTCTTGCAGTGCTTGATGGGTACGCGGAGGATCATGAAGAGAGGGGGCTCAGACGACCTTGACGGTCAGCTTGGGCAGTCCGGCCACTTCGCCCACCAGCGTATCGCCCGCCACCACCGCGGCCACGCCTTCGGGCGTGCCGGTGAAGATCAGGTCGCCGGGCTGCAGCTCCCAGGCGGCCGACAGATGCTCGATGGTCTCGGCCACGTTCCAGATCAGCTTGGCGACCGTGCTGCGCTGGCGGTCGGTGCCGTTCACCTGCAGCGAGATCTCGGCTTTTTCGGCGTCGCCGGCCGCGGCCACGGGCACGATCGGACCGATGGGCGCGCTCTGCTCGAAGCTCTTGCCGATGTCCCAGGGGCGGCCCTGCTTCTTCATGTCGTTCTGCAGGTCGCGGCGCGTCATGTCCAGGCCCACGGCGTAGCCGAAGATGTGCTTGTGCGCATCGGCGGCCAGGATGTTCCGGCCGCCGGTGCCGATGGCCACCACGAGCTCGATCTCGTGGTGCAGGTTCTTGGTCAGGGTGGGGTAGGCAATGGTGCCGGTCTGTCCCGCATCGACCACCACCGCGGCGTCCGCCGGCTTCATGAAGAAGAAGGGCGGTTCACGGCCGGTGAAGCCCATTTCCTTGGCGTGATCTTCGTAGTTGCGGCCCACGCAGTAGATGCGGTGCACCGGAAAGCGGGCCGGCTGGCCGACCACCGGAACCGAAACGGTGGCGGGCGGGGCAAAAACAAACTCGGAAGCCATTGCGACGGTCCCTTTCAGCGAAACTGGAAAAAACGGCAGTGTGCCAGAGGCAGGCGGGGGCTGCCGGTGAGCGCTATGCTCTCCGGATCATGAAGCTGCACAACTACTTCCGCTCCTCTTCATCGTTCCGGGTGCGCATTGCGCTGAACCTCAAGGGCCTGGAGTTCGACTACGTGCCGGTGCACATTGCCCGTGGCGACCATCGCACCGGGCCTTACTCGGCCATTTCGCCCGACATGCTGGTGCCGCTGCTCGAAGACGAGGGCGAGCGCTTTTCGCAATCGATGGCCATCATCGAATACCTCGACGAGACCAACCCCGAGCCGCCGCTGCTGCCGAGCGACCCGGTCGGCCGTGCGCATGTGCGCGCGCTGGCCCAGTCGATCGCCTGCGAGATCCATCCGCTGAACAACCTGCGGGTGCTCAAGTACCTGGTGAAAGAACTCAAGCTCGACGACGCCGCCAAGAATGCCTGGTATCGCCACTGGGTGCGCGACGGCATGCTGGCCTTCGAGCGCCAGCTGGCGCTGCATCCCGGCGGCATCTTCTGCTACGGCAATACGCCCACGCTGGCTGACTGCTGCCTGGTACCGCAGATCTTCAACGGCAAGCGCTTCGACTGCGACTTCAGCGGCCTGCCGCGCACCATGGCGGCCTACGAGGCCTGCATGGAACTGGACGCCTTCCAGCGCGCCCAGCCCTCGCAGGCGCCCGACGCGGAAGCCTGAACGAGTGACGGGGCCCGCCATGATGGACGCGCACTGGCTCGTGCCCGACTGGCCGGCGCCACCGAACGTGCGGGCCGTGTGCACCACGCGGCAGGGCGGTGTTTCGCAGGGCCGCTATGAAAGCCTCAACCTGGGCGACCACGTGGGCGACCTGGCCGACCATGTCGCCGAGAACCGCCGCCTTCTCGAACAAGCCATCGGCGCGCACCCGGTCTTCCTGCAGCAGGTGCACGGCATCGGTGTCGCGGCGCTCGATGAGGCCGAATCGGCGGGCGTCGTGCGCGACGGCACGGCGGCCGATGCCTGCACCGCCACCGCCGTCGGGTCGGCCTGCACGATCATGGTCGCCGACTGCCTGCCCGTGCTCTTCACCGATGGATCGGGCGAACGGGTGGCAGCCGCACACGCCGGCTGGCGCGGCCTTGCCGGCGGTGTGCTCGAAGCCACTGCCCGGTGCTTCACGCCCGAGCCTGAAACCGGTCCACCGCACGGCGCTAGCAAAGTCATAGCTTGGCTCGGCCCCTGCATCGGGCCCAAGGCTTTCGAAGTCGGGCCAGAGGTCAAGGCGGCGTTCGAGGCTCATGGGCCCGAGGCCGCAAGCTGCTTTCAACCTGCCACGGCCGCCGGCAAATGGCTCGCCGACCTGCCAGCGCTCGCGCGTCAGCGCTTGCGCGCGGCCGGCGTGGAGGACGTGTACGGCAATGACGGCAGCGACGGCTGGTGCACCGTCGCCAACCCGTCACGGTTCTTTTCGCACCGGCGGGACGGCGTCAGCGGGCGCTTCGCTGCCCTGGTCTGGAAGGTTTGAATCATTTTTGGCTGCCGCTGCATCCGCGGCCGCGGCCGCGGCGGCGGCCTGGCGTGCCGCTTCCTGCGCCTCGGCCTCGCGCTGCCTCATGGCGCGGCGCCGGCCCGGCGTTCCCATCAGGTAAACCACCAACGCCACCGGCGCCAATCCGTACAAAAGAAATGTGAAGATGGCGCCCAGCACGGTGCCCGTGGTGTTGGTGGCTTCGGCCACGGCCATCATCACGGCGACGTAGAGCCAGCCGATCACGATCAGGTGGATGAACACAACAAGTTTCAGTCGGTAAGTGAGTGGGCGGCGTTGTGAGCGCCTCGTGAAATGCAGCATACTCAAAACACGAGCAGCCATCCGTACAGACTCAGGCGAGGACCAGGAGACATGATGAAGCAACAAGCGACGGGGGCCGATGCGTTCGCGCCCTTCCAGCAGGCACTTTCAGAGGGATGGAACAAGGCGCTGGAATCGTTCCAGCAATCCGCCGCACAGGGGGCTTCGGCCTTCAATGTCACCGGCGGCACGCCCCTGTGGCAGATTCCGTCGTCGGCCAGGATGCCCGAGCTGCCCAAGATCTCCATCGACCCCGAAAAGCTCCAATCCATCCAGCAGCAGTACGTGGCCGAGGCCGCCGAACTCTGGCGCCAGGGCCCCGCCGCCAAGCCCGAAGGCGACAGGCGCTTTGCGTCCGAAGCCTGGGGCAGCAATCCGCTCGCGGCTTTTTCGGCGGCCGTTTACCTGCTCAACGGCCGCACGCTGCTGAACATGGCCGAGGCCATCGACGGCGACGAAAAGACCAAGGCGCGCCTGCGCTTTGCGATCGAACAATGGATGGCCGCCTCGTCGCCGAGCAACTCGCTCGCCTTCAATGCCGAGGCGCAGAAAAAAGCCATCGAGACGCAGGGCGAGAGCATCGCCAAGGGCATCCAGAACCTGCTGCACGACGTGAAGCAAGGCCACCTCAGCATGACCGACGAGAGCGCCTTCGAAGTAGGGCGCAACGTGGCGACCACCGAAGGCGCGGTGGTGTTCGAGAACGAGCTGTTCCAGCTGCTCGAATACAAGCCGCTCACGGCCAAGGTGTACGAGCGGCCCTTCCTGCTGGTGCCGCCCTGCATCAACAAGTTCTACATCCTCGACCTGCAGCCCGAGAATTCGCTGATCCGCTATGCCAACGAGCAAGGCCACCGCGTGTTCGTGGTGAGCTGGCGCAACCCTGACGAATCGCTGGCCAACGCCACCTGGGACGACTACATCGAGAACGCCGTCATCAAGGCGATCCACACGGTGCAGGAGATCAGCGCAAGCAAGCAGGTCAATGCGCTCGGGTTCTGCGTGGGCGGCACCATCCTCAGCACCGCGCTGGCCGTGCTCGCGGCGCGCGGCGAAAAGCCGGCGGCGTCGGTCACGCTGCTCACCACGTTCCTCGACTTCAGCGACACCGGCATTCTCGACATCTTCGTGGACGAGGCCATGGTGGCGTACCGCGAAATGCAACTGGGCAAGGGCGGCCTGCTGCCGGGCATGGACCTGGCCTCGACCTTCAGCTTCTTGCGCCCGAACGATCTGGTGTGGAACTACGTGGTGGGCAACTACCTGAAGGGCGAGACGCCGCCTCCCTTCGACCTGCTCTACTGGAACAGCGACGCCACCAACCTGCCGGGCCCGTTCTACACCTGGTACCTGCGCAACACGTACCACGAGAACAAGCTGGCGAAGCCGAACGCGCTCACCGTCTGCGGCGAGAAGATCGACCTCGGCAAGATCGACATCCCGGCCTACATCTACGGCTCGCGCGAAGACCACATCGTGCCCATCGGCGGCGCCTATGCCTCCACGCAACTGCTGCCGGGCAAGAAGCGCTTCGTCATGGGCGCCTCGGGCCACATCGCCGGGGTGATCAATCCGCCCGCCAAGAAAAAGCGCAGCCACTGGATCCGCGACGACGGCAAGTTTCCGAAGACGCAGGCCGAATGGTTGACCGGCGCAGAGGAGCATCCCGGCAGCTGGTGGACCGACTGGGCACAATGGCTCAAGGGCCATGCGGGCAAGCAGATCCCCGCGCCCAAGGCATACGGCGACGGAAAAAAATACAAGGCCATCGAGCCGGCCCCGGGCCGCTACGTCAAGGCCAGGGCCTGACTGGCCGGCACACGCACTCGTTCACTCACTTCAAATCACTTCAACGGAGAACCTCATGGAAGACATCGTCATCGTTTCGGCTGCACGCACGGCGGTCGGCAAGTTCGGCGGCTCGCTCGCCGGCATTGCGGCCACGGAGCTGGGCGCCCTCGTGATCAAGGAAGTGATTGCGCGTGCCAATCTCACGGCCGACCAGGTCGGCGAAGCGATCATGGGGCAGGTGCTGGCCGCCGGCGCGGGCCAGAACCCCGCGCGCCAGGCATGGCTCAAGGGCGGTGGCGCCAAGGAAACCCCGGCGCTCACCATCAACGCCGTCTGCGGCTCGGGTTTGAAGGCCGTGATGCTCGCGGCGCAGTCCGTGGCCACGGGCGACAGCGAAATCGTGATTGCCGGCGGACAAGAGAACATGAGCATGGCGCCGCACGTGCTGCCCAACTCGCGCAACGGCCAGCGTATGGGCGACTGGAAGCTGGTCGACACCATGATCGTGGACGGCCTGTGGGACGTCTACAACCAGTACCACATGGGCATCACGGCCGAGAACGTGGCCAAGAAGTTCGGCATCGACCGCAGCGCGCAGGACGAGCTCGCGCTCGGCAGCCAGACCAAGGCCGCGGCCGCGCAGGATGCCGGCAAGTTCAAGGACGAGATCGTCGGTGTGAGCATTCCGCAGAAGAAGGGCGATCCCATCGTCTTCGACAAGGACGAGTTCATCAACCGCAAGACCAACGCCGAAGGCCTGGCCGGCCTGCGTCCCGCCTTCGACAAGGCCGGTGGCGTGACCGCGGGCAATGCCTCGGGCCTGAACGACGGCGCTGCCGCCGTGATGGTGATGACCGCCAAGAAGGCCGCCTCGCTCGGCCTCAAGCCGCTGGGCCGTATCGCGAGCTATGCCACCGCCGGCCTCGACCCGGCCATCATGGGCATGGGCCCGGTGCCCGCGTCGACCAAGGCGCTGCAGCGCGCCGGCTGGAAGGCCGCCGACCTCGACCTGCTCGAGATCAACGAAGCCTTTGCCGCGCAGGCCTGCGCCGTGAACAAGGAAATGGGCTGGGACGTGAACAAGGTGAACGTGAACGGCGGCGCCATCGCCATCGGCCACCCCATCGGCGCGTCGGGCTGCCGCATCCTGGTGACGCTGCTGCATGAAATGCAGCGCCAGAACGCCAAGAAGGGCATTGCCTCGCTGTGCATCGGCGGCGGCATGGGCGTGGCGCTGACGATCGAGCGATAGGTCGTTCATCGGGCGGCGCACTTTGTGCACCGCCCAAATTTTGAGCAAACTGATTATTTCTTATATAAAACAACGACTTAAATCGCGTTTACAAGGAAGCACATCAGTTATCCCCAAAGTTGTCCACGGAAATTGGGGACGGCAAGCGCTTCTTCACGATTCGGTTGCAAGCCCTTGTTTTCAGTAGAACGGAGCGGCCATCAGGCGATGGCCGCCTGCTCGCCGGCATAGTGCCGGCATAGCGTCTCGACCAGCGCCTGCGCATAGATGGGCAGCGCCGCCCGGTCCCGCACCAGCAGATACCGCTCCCGTACGCACCACGCATCGCTGAGATCGATCAGCGCGAGCTGCATGCTCTCCTGGTTGCGCCGTGCCGCCGACTCCGGCACCACGCCAATGCCCACGCCGCTACCGATCATCCGGCACATGGCGTCGAAGCTGCCGAGCTGGATGCGCAGCTTCTGCCGCTTGCCCAGGTTGTCGGTGATCTGCGCGAGAAAGGCCTGCAAGGTGCTGCCCTGCTGCATGCCGATCGCGTCTTCGTCGAGCGTCTCGGCGAATGAAATCTTGCGGCGCTTCGCGAAGCGGTGCTTGCGCGAGGTGACAAGCACCAGCCGGTCGGTGCTGAAGTGGATGGCTTCCAGGCCCAGCGTGTCGACGCGGCCCGCCACGATGCCGATGTCGGCGCGGCCGTCGAGCACGCCGCGCGGGATCTGAGCATTCGGTTTTTCCTGAAGGTCGACGTTGATGCGCGGATTGCGCGCAAGGAAGCCGGGCAGGATTTCAGGCAAGAAATCGGTCACCGCCGTGGTGTTGGCAAATACGCGCAGATGGCCGCGGAGGCCTCCGCCGTATTCGAGCAGGTCGGCGCGCAGCTGTTCGGTCTGGTGCAGCACCAGCCGCGCATGATGCAAGAAGGCTTCTCCCGGCGGCAGCAGGCGAACGCCCCGGGCTTCCCGCTGCAGCAGCTGCAACCCGGCTTGGGTCTCGAGCGCCTTGATGCGCGCACTGGCCGCCGCGAGCGACAGATGCTGCCGCTCGGCCGCCCGCGTGAGGTTGCCGAGTTCGGCCGTGGCAACGAAAAGGCGCAGGTCGGTCAGGTCGAAAAGCATGGCGCCATCGTACCCAAGCCTTCGGGATTTCAGAAGGCTGGGTTCCGAAATCGCAGATTGCGCGAAGGCGGGGGGCCAACGACCATGCGGGCATGGAGACAACACACATGAACCTCAAATTCCGCGTCGGCGCGCTGCTTTCGCTGGCGGCCGCGCTTGTGCTTGCGATGAGCCCGGCGGGCGCAGAGCCTTATCCCTCCCGGCCCATCACGCTGGTCGTGCCGCAGGCCGCGGGCGGCACCAACGACATCGTCGGGCGTCTCGTGGGGCAGAAGCTCGGCGAGGTGATGAACAACGCCAGCGTGGTGGTCGACAACCGGCCCGGCGCGGGCGGCAACATCGGCACGCAACTGGTCGCCAGGGGCCCGAAGGACGGCTACACGCTGCTCATGACCATCAGCAGCAGCCAGGCGATCAATCCGGCGCTCTACAAGAACCCGGGCTTCGACCCGGTGAAAGACTTCAAGCCCGTGGGCCTGATCGGCGCGGTGCCCAACGTGCTGCTGGTCAACCCCTCGTTTCCGGCCAAGGACTTCAACGAGTTCCTGAAGCTCGCGCGGCAGAAGGGCGCCAACTACCAGTACGCCTCCGCCGGCAACGGCACGCTCAACCACCTGCTCGGTGAAATGCTCAACAGCATGGCCGGCATCTCTTTGCAGCACGTGCCGTACAAGGGCGTGGCGCCTGCGATCAACGACGTGCTCGGCGGGCAGTTGCCGATCGTGTTCGCGAGCCTGCCGTCGGCGCTCTCGCACATCAAGGCGGGCAAGCTGCGGGCGCTGGCCGTGAGCGGCGACAAGCGCTCGCCCGTGCTGCCCGACGTGCCCGCCATCGGCGAGGCGGTGCCGGGCTACAACGGCACGCTGTGGATCGGCCTGTTCGCGCCCGCGGGCGTGCCGGCCGATGTGCTGGCCACGCTGCAGGATGCAACGCGCAAGGCGCTGGCCGCCAAGGACCTGCGCGACAAGCTCGACCAGCAGGGCGTCGAAATCGCGGCGCCCACCACGCCCGATCAATTCTCGAAATTGCTGCAGGACGACCTTGCCAAGTGGGCACGCATCGTCAAGGCATCCGGCGCTGCGGTGGATTGAAAGAACCATGAACGATTCGATGCATGAAACTTCTTCCGCGCTGATCGACGGCGATGCGCTGGCCAGGCTCCAGGCGTGGCAGGGCCGCAGCGAAACGCTGGCCGACGAGGTCACTGCCGCGCCCGTGCGTGCTCTCTCCGCCACGCTGGATCGCGACGATGCGCTGCCTGTGGCCGGCACGCGCCTGCCGGAGCTTTGGCACTGGCTCTACTTCCTGCCGCACCATCGCCAGTCCGAAATCGGTGACGACGGGCATGCGAAGCGCGGCGGCTTCCTGCCGCCCGTGCCGCTGCCGCGCCGCATGTGGGCCGGCGGGCGGCTGGCATGGGAGCAAGGCAATCCGCTGCAAGTGGGCGACAAGGTGGAGCGCACCTCGACCATCGCCTCGGTCACCCACAAGGCGGGCCGCAGCGGCGAGCTGGTGTTCGTGCTGGTGCGCCATGAAGTGCGCAATGAACGCGGCCTTGCTCTCACCGAAGAGCACGACATCGTCTACCGCGCCGCGGCCGCACCCGGCGAGAAGACCCCGCCGCCCACGCCGGCACCGAAGGACGCCGCCTTCAGCCGCGAGATCGTGCCCGACGACGTGCTGCTGTTTCGCTACTCGGCGCTCACCTTCAATGGCCACCGCATCCACTACGACCGCCGCTACGTGACGCAGGTCGAGGGCTATCCAGGCCTGATCGTGCACGGGCCGCTCATCGCCACGCTGCTGGTCGACCTGCTGCGCCGGAACGCGCCGGGCGCGCAGCTCGCGCGCTTTGAATTCCGCGCCGTGCGGCCGACCTTCGACATCGCGCCGTTCCGCGTGCATGGCAAGCCGGCCGAAGGCAGCACGGACGGCAAGACTTTCAGCCTCTGGGGCGAAGACGCCGATGGCTGGCTCACGATGCAGGCCACGGCCGTGCTCGCATGAACAACAGGAAGAACAAGCCCATGACCAGACCTCTAGACGGCATCACGGTGGTTTCGCTCGAACATGCGATTGCGGCACCGTTCTGTACCCGCCAGCTGGCCGATCTTGGCGCCCGCGTCATCAAGGTGGAGCGACCCGGCGTCGGCGACTTTGCACGCGCCTACGACGCACGCGTGGGCGGCGAGGCCTCGCACTTCGTGTGGGTCAACCGCTCGAAGGAAAGCCTCACGCTCGACCTCAAGCAGCCCGCCGCGCTCGCGGTGCTGCAAGAACTGGTGGCCGAGGCCGACGTGCTGGTGCAGAACCTCGCACCCGGCGCGGCCGCCCGCATGGGCCTGGGCGCCGAAGCGCTGCAGGCGAAGCATCCCAGGCTCATCGTCTGCGACATCTCCGGCTACGGCGAAGACGGTCCGTACCGCGACAAGAAAGCCTACGACCTGCTGATCCAGAGCGAGGCGGGTTTCCTGTCGGTCACGGGCACGCCGGACGATCCGTGCAAGTCGGGCAATTCCATCGCCGACATTGCGGCGGGCATGTACGCCTACACCGGCATCCTCGCGGCGCTGCTCCAGCGCGGCAAGACCGGCAAGGGCTCGCACATCGACGTGTCGATGCTCGAGTCGCTCGCCGAATGGATGGGCTACCCGATGTACTACGCCTACGGGGGCGCGCCGCCGCCGCCGCGCAGCGCCGCCTCGCACGCCACCATCTACCCGTACGGGCCGTTTCCTGCGGGCGATGGCGGCACGGTGATGCTGGGCCTGCAGAACGAGCGCGAATGGCGCGTGTTCTGCGAGAAGGTGCTGCTGCAGCCGGGGCTCGCGACCGACGCGCGCTTCGACAGCAACGCGCGGCGCAACGAAAACCGCGATGCGCTGCGCGCGATCATCGTGGAAACTTTCAGCGCGCTCGGCACTGTGCAGGTGGTGGAGCGCCTCGATGCCGCGCAGATTGCCAATGCGCGCATGAACGACATGGCGGGCCTCTGGGCGCATCCGCAATTGCAGGCGCGCGAGCGCTGGCGGCAGGTGGGTTCGCCGGCAGGCGACATTCCGGCCCTGTTGCCGGCGGGGCGCCAGAGCGCCTTCGACTACCGCATGGACGCGATACCGGCTGTTGGGGAGCACACCGAATCCATCCTGCGCAGCCTGGGGCGCGGCGATGCCGAGATTGCCGCGCTGCGCGAGGCGGGGGCGGTGTGAGCACGGCTGTGAATCCGCCGCTGGCCCTGGCACGCACTTTTCTCTTCGTGCCCGCCGACCGGCCCGAGCGCCACGCGCGCGCGCTGGCCACCGGTGCGGGAGGCGTCATCGTCGATCTCGAAGATGCCGTGGCGCCCGATCGCAAGGTGGCGGCGCGCGAGCAGCTGAAATCTTCTTTCGCTGCATTGTCGGCCGCGGAAAGAGGGCGCCTGCTGGTGCGCATCAATGCCCATGGCACACCGTGGCACGACGGCGACCGCGCGCTGGTGGGTGAGCTTGCCGCCGAAGGCCTGATTGCCGGCGTGGTGCTGCCCAAGGCCGAACGCGCTGCGGACTTGCATCGGCTCGCCGCGGACATCGGCCCCAAGGGCCTGCTCGTGCCCTTGATCGAATCCGCCGCGGGCCTCGAAGCCGCCGCCGAACTCGCGGCCGCGCCGCAGGTGCTGCGGCTCGCGTTCGGCAACCTCGACTTCCAGGCCGACCTGGGCCTTGCCTGCGATGCGGACGAGGCCGAACTGGTGCCGGTGCGCCTGGCGTTGGTGCTGGCCTCGCGCCGTGCCGGCCTGGCCGCACCCATCGATGGCGTCACGCCCGATTGGCGCGATGCGCCGCGGCTCGCGGCCGACGCCGCGCGTGCACGCCGCGGCGGCTTCGGCGCCAAGCTCTGCATTCACCCCGACCAGGTGGCGCCGGTGCACGCCGCCCTCGGCCCGAGCGCCGATGAGTTGGCATGGGCGCGCCGCGTGATGGATGCGACCCGCACCGCCGGCGGCGGCGTGGCGAGCCTCGACGGGCGCATGGTCGACGCACCCGTGGTGCGCCTGGCCGAGCGGCTGCTCGCGCTCGATACGTAAACGGTGCCCTGACGAGCGCCGCAGATTTACATCAAGACAAAGGAGACAACGAAGTGAACGCAACAAGCAACTGGAAATCACGGGCAATGCATGCGGCTGCGCTGGGCGCCTGCCTGCTGGCGGTCCAATCGCCCGCGGCGGCGCAGGCCCCGTGGCCCGAGAAGCCCATCACCATGGTCGTGCCGTATTCGGCCGGGGGCCCCACCGACGTGGTCGCGCGCATGCTCGCGATTCCCATGGGCAAGTCGCTCGGGCAGACCGTGATCGTCGAGAACACCGTGGGCGCGGGCGGCACCATCGCACCCGGCCGCGTGGCCAAGGCGGCGCCCAACGGCTACACCATCCTCATCCATCACATGGGCATGGCCACCGCGCCCGCGCTCTACAAGAAGCTCAACTACGACCCGCTGAAAGACTTCGAATACGTCGGCCAGGTGATGGACGTGCCCATGACCTTGCTCTCGCGCAAGGACTTTCCGGCCAACAACTTCCAGGAGCTGCTGGCCTACGTGAAGACCCACAAGGACAAGGTGACACTCGCCAACGCCGGCATCGGTGCCGTGTCGCAACTGTGCGGCATGCTCTTCGCGCACCAGATCGGCGTGCAGCTCACCACCGTGCCCTACAAGGGCGCCGGTCCCGCGCTCAACGACCTGATGGGCGGGCAGGTCGATCTGCTGTGCGACCAGACCACACAGACCGCGCCGGTCATCAAGGACGGCAACCGGGTCAAGGTGTTCGGCGTGACCACGCCCAAGCGCCTGTCCAGCATGCCCAACGTTCCCACGCTCGACGAGCAGGGCCTGAAGGGTTTCGACGTGAAGGTGTGGCACGGCATCTACGCACCCAAGGGCACGCCGCCAGCCGTGATGGAAAAGCTCAACACGGCCCTGCGCGCCGCGCTGCAGGACGACATGGTGAAGCAACGCTTTGCCGAGCTGAGCACCGAGGCCGTGCCGATGGACAAGGTGACGCCCGAGGCGCTGCGCAAGCACCTGGCGGCCGAGACCGAGAAGTGGGGCAAGGTGATCCGGGCGGCGGGCGTGCAGGCGGATTAGCCTGCCGAGGATTGCGCCCGCAGCGTCTCGTCGAACAGCAAGAGCAATTGCCGCGCGAACACGTCCATGTTCGACACGCGGTCCGCGTCGCCGGTCTCGATGGTCCTGCTTGCGGTGGCCGCACCCGCGATGGCCACGCACACATGGCCCGGCGCGTCGCCGTAAGGGCTGCCGGACGGGCCGGCCGCGCCGCTCTCGGCGATTCCCCACGTGGCGCGGTGGCCGTCGCGGATCCTGCCCGCGATGAACCTGGCATAGGGTTCGGTCTCGGCGCGCATGCCGTCGGTCATGTCTTCGGGGGTCAGCCCCAGCAGCGCTTTGGCGGCGCGCCGCGAGTAGACGACCGCGCCGCCCAAAAAGAAAGCCGATGCGCCGGGAATGGCTAGCAGGGCGGCCGACACGAGGCCGCCGGCCGAAGATTCGGCCACGGCCACCGTCTGGCGCCGCTCGCGCAGCGTGGCGCCGACGCGGGCGGCGAGCACGGAGAGCGGCTCGAGGCCGGAAATGTCAGGCATTGAACCGCCGCATGTACGCCGGCGCCCGCTCGCGGCTCGCCGTGCTGGCGTAGACCGTGCCGGCGACCTCGGGGAAGATGATGATCCCGAAATTCATGCTTTCGAACTCCTTGGTAGAGGAAGAGCGCCTTCGCAACAACAGTGGCAGTGCCGCGGAGATTGCGCGCGCCCGGAACGGGAGTCACCGCCGCGTCATCGTCGGTTTCTAGCATGCGCCCACATAGCGCAGGTCTGCCATGCAGGGGCGCCTGACTGCATTCACTCACCAACGAGGAGACTCCCTTGAACAGCTTGAGAAAAGTCTGCAATTCCCTTTTCGGCCTGGCCATGTTGCTTGCCGCGGCAACACCGGTCGCGGCGCATGAGGAGAACGCGCGGCGTCGTGCCGACAATGCACCGCTGGTGATCGGACACCGGGGCGGCGCCAACGGTTACCTGCCCGAGCACACGCTGGAGGCTTATGCGCTGGGCATCTCGCTGGGCGCCGACTACATCGAGCCGGACCTGGTCGCCACGAAGGACGGCTATCTGATCGCACGGCACGAACCCAACCTGATCGACACCACCAACGTCAAGGACCTGCCGCAGTTCGCCAATCGGCGGCGCACGGTCATGCTCGACGGTGTTGCGACCGACGGCTTCTTCGCCAGCGACTTCACATTGGCCGAGATCAAGCAATTGCGCGCCGTGCAGTCTTTTCCGGAGCGCGACCAGGGCTTCAACGGCAGGTTCCAGATTCCGACGCTGGTCGAAGTGATCGAACTCGCCAAGCGCAAATCCCGGGAGGAGGGGCGGCGCATCGGGATCTATCCGGAGACCAAGCATCCGACCTACCACCAGGGCATCGGCCTGCCGCTGGAAGACCGGCTGCTGGGCGTACTGAGTGCGGCGGGTTGGAACCAGCGCAACGCCCCGGTCTTCATCCAGTCCTTCGAAACCGCCAATCTTCGCTACCTGCGCAGCAAGACGAGCGTGCGGTTGATTCAGCTGGTCGATGCGAACGACGTCAAGCCCGATGGTTCGCTGGACTTCAGCAAGCCCTACGACAAGCCATACGACTGGGTGGTGTCGAACCGCGACGGCCAATTCAAGGATCTGCTGACGCCGCGCGGCCTGCAGGAAGTAAGGGGCTATGCCGACGGCATCGGGCCATGGAAGCCATATCTGATCTCCAGCGCCTGCAAGTCGATCCAGGGTGGCGCATGCGCCGACGTCACGGGCGATGGCGTGGTGGACGAGCGCGACCGCGTGCTGCTGCCGCCGAGCGACGTGATCGCGAACGCGCACAAGCTGGGGTTGCTGGTGCACCCCTACACCTTCAGGAGCGAACAGAAGCGCTTGACTGGAAGCTTCGGAGGCAATCCGATCAACGAGTACCTGGCGTTCTACGAGGCCGGCGTGGACGGCCTGTTCAGCGACTTCGCGGACACCGCCGTTGCCGCGCGCGCCATGTTCCTGCTGAAGCATGACCCCGACTATGCCGGCTGTCTCGTCAACGCGCGCAAATGCGAACGCAATAACGATTGACGGAGCGGCGTTCGCACATTCGCAATTAGCCCGTGAAAATTAATCCTTAAGCAAATACCGACTCGAAATTACGCCATATGTCTTATGGAAAAAATTCGCGAACAAAGGCTAAAAGATCATTTGCCCTGATTCAAGTCACAAACAAGTAACTGTTCCTAACTAGAGTTAACTTTGAATCCAAGGATTCCGAGAGGCATTGCAGCAAAGCCAGTTGCATGCCTGTCGAATCGCACTGCCCACCTTGGGCAATCTCGTTTTCAAGGACTCCAGGAGGAATTCATCATGGCAGTAGACATGTTCATGCGCGTCGAGGGCGCAAACGGCGAATCCAAGGACTCGAACCATAAGGACTGGACGGATATCAAGTCGTTTGCATGGGGAGCGACGCAGCCTGGAAACATGGTCAGCGGCGGTGGCGGCGGTGTGGGCAAGGCGAGCTTCAACGACCTGCAGGTTCTTGCGCGCATCGACAAGGCGGCCCCGTCCGTCATGAAGAACTGCGCCAGCGGCAAGCACCTGAGCAAGGTCGAGGTGTCGGTGTGCAAGGCCGGGGGCTCGCAGATCGAATACACGCGCGTCACGCTGGAAGAAGTGCTGGTGACCTCGGTGCAGTACACGGCCGAGCAGGGCAGCGATGCGGTGCTGGTGCAGTTCGCGTTCCAGGCCGCCAAGGTCAAGCAGCAGTACTGGGAGCAGACGGACAAGGGCGGCAAGGGCGCCGAGACCGTGCTGGGCTGGAACATCAAGGAAAACAAGGAGGCCTGAGCCTCTCGTCGTTCGATGCCTCCAGGGCCTCATCGCGCATGAGGTCCCGGGCATCCCGGCCACGCCTCTTTCCGTAGGGCCAACTCAGGGAGATCTCATGCCAACAGGCTCGGCGCAGCTTGCGCGTGTTCTCAGCATTTCGTCGTCCGCCATGCCGACGCTGGGCGGCGAGCCGGCGTTGGAGCCCATTGCCATCGACGGCAATGAAGGGCTGAGCCGCCTGTTTCGCTACACCCTGACCCTGGCCACGCCGGAGCAGCCCGGCTACAACGAGCGCCAGGCCGCCAACGTGGCCATCAAGCAACTGGTGGGCGAGGGCCTCACCGCCCACATCGTGCTCGATGGGCGTCCGGGTGCGGGGCCGCAGCGGCGCCACATCTCGGGCCTGGTGACGCGCGTGCGCTTCCTGCGGCTGGAGAACCGGCGCGCACTGTACGAAGCCGTGATCGAACCCTGGCTCACCCTGGCCATGCGCACCAGCGACTACCGCATCTTCCAGAACCAGAACGTGCTGGACATCGCCCGGGAGGTGCTCGGCAAGTACGGCTTTCCGTTCGACGTGCGGGCCACCCGCAGCTATCCGCCGCGCGAGTTCCAGGTGCAGTACGGCGAGAGCGACCATGACTTCGTCGCGCGGCTGCTGCACGAGTGGGGCCTGTATTTCTACTTCGAGCACGAAGAGGGCAATCACAAGCTGGTCATCGTCGACGACATGGCGTCGCACCAGCCCTTCGCCCATGCGGGCTACCAGCGCATTCCCTTCCATGCGGCCGACGCCACCGTGCGCGAGGAACGTTGCGACCGCTTCAATGCCTGCGAGGAGCTGCAAAGCGGCCGCTGGGTCACGGACGACTTCGACTTCAAGCGCCCCAAGGCCGAGTTGCAGCAGGTCAGCGCCATGCCGCGCAAGACCGCGCAGAACACCTGGGAACGCTATGGCTGGCCGGGCGACTACGTGGTGGAGGCCGAAGGCGAGCAACTCGTGCGCACGCGCATGGAAGAGACCGGTGGCCAGGGAGAGCGCGCCAGCGGCTCGGGCAATCTCCGTGCGGTGGTGCCGGGGTATCTGCTCACGCTGGAGCGCCATCCCCAGAACGAGTCGAACCGCCAGTACCTGGTGACCGGCGCCCACTTGCGGCTGCAGGATGTGGGCGATGCCAGCGACCAGCAGGAGTTCGAGTGCCGCGTGGATTTCGAGGTGATTCCAAGCAGCAAGGTGTTCCGGGCGCCGGCACCGCTGGTGCCCAGGCCGCGCACCACGGGCCCGCAGACAGCGATCGTCACCGGCCCCGCGGGCCGTGAGATCTGGACCGACGAATACGGCCGCGTGAAGCTGAGCTTTCACTGGAACCGCTACTGCACCAAGGACGAGAACAGCTCGTGCTGGGTGCGCGTGTCCTCGCCCTGGGCCGGCACCCACTTCGGCGGGATCCAGATTCCGCGCATCGGCCAGGAGGTGATCGTCGATTTCGAGAACGGCGATCCCGACCGTCCCATCGTGACCGGGCGCGTCTACAACGCCGACAACATGCCGCCGTGGAAGCTGCCGGACAACGCCACGCAAAGCGGCCTGCTCACGCGCAGCTCCGAAGGCGCGACGGATGCCAACGCCAACGCGCTGCGCTTCGAGGACAAGAAGGGGCAGGAGCAGGTGTGGCTACATGCGGAGCGCAACCAGGACATCGAAGTCGAGAAGGACGAAACGCACTGGGTGGGCCATGACCGCAGCAAGACCATCGACCATGACGAGACGGTTCACGTCAAACATGACCGCACCGAGACCGTGGACCACGACGAGACCATCACGATCGGCAACAACCGCATGGAGACGATCAAGGCCAACGAGCTGTTGACCGTGCTGCAGAACATGAATCGCTTCGTGGCGCTCACCTCGTCGGAGGAGGTCGGCATCGCGAAGACCTCGCTGGTCGGACTCACCCAGACGGTGGCCGTGGGCAAGAGCAAGAACGAAACCATCGGCGAGGACTTTTCGCTCGACGTGGGCGAGAAGCTTGTCATCACCGTCGGCAAGAGCCGGCTCGAGATGACGAAGGATGGACAGGTGACGCTGACCGGCGCCAAGTTCGACTTCCGTGCCACCGGCGCGGTGCGGATCAACGGCAAGGTCATCGACCTCTGCTGAGGCCCGGGCCTCAAGAACAAGACACCGTTCATGGCGCTGGACCCCAAGGCCACTGCATCGGCGGCTTCTTCGCTCGCAACGCCGGGCGGCACGCTCTCGGGTGGCTTGGGCGCGGGCCGGATTGCGCGCCTCGCGGTGATCGTGGGCAAGCCCGCACCGAAGACGCCCGCGAGCGAAGCGCCGCCCGAGGGCGGGCGAGATGTGGGCCAGGCGATCGTGGTGTGCACCGCGCCCGATGTCTGCAAGACGCCCATCGGCTCCTCGACGCCGCCCATTCCCTACCAGATCACCGGCAAGCTCGGCGACGATGCCAACACCTCGCAGAACGTGTTTCTCACGGGCCTCAAGGCCTTCAAGTTCGACAGTGTCGTCACGAACGTCAAGGGCGACGAGCCGGGCGCGGCCAAGGGGATCAAGTCGGGCACGGTCGGCGACATCGCGGAGCCGAAGACGGCCTCCACCGTCGTCCGCGTCAACGGCCAGTGGTTGGTGCGCGACGGCGACACGTTCTGGATGAACAAGCGCAACACCGTCGGCGAACTGAACTACAAGAAGGACCGCAGCACCTACTGGCCGGCCGCCGACGCCAGCGCGATCGACGACAGCGAGGCCGAGGCGCTGCTGGCGCGGGCGCAGGCCGATGGCGCCGCCATCGACTACTACGAGACGGACCAGGAAAAGACCGGCAAGGCGCGCCTCATTCCCGCGTCGAGCATGGCCGACTATGCGAGCCTGGTGCGCACGACGATGGGCGAAAAGCCGATCCTGCTGGCACAGGCCCAGTTGCAGCAGATGCCCAACGCGACGGTCAGCGACGCGCGCGCCGGCGCGATCCCGCAGACGCGGCCGGCGCCGACGCCGACCTTCCAGCCTGGCCCAGCGGCCAACGACAACAACTTCCGTCCGCCCGCGGGCATGCCCCGCCCCGGTGGCAGTACGGGGATGGCCGGCAAGGCGGCCGGCGCGGCGGGCAAGATGCTGTTCCTGCTCTGGATCGTCCAGGGTGCGCCGATGCCGGGCGACAACCTCATCCTCGGCAAGGCCGCGGCGAAGCGCGTCCTGGAGGGCATCAACCCGCAGACGCCGCAGGAGCAGGCAATCTACGACCAGGCGGTGGACCATCTCGCCGAATACAAGGCGAGCGTGTACGACTCGTGGTGGCCCACGGGCTCCGACAAGTTCGACGCGGAGGTGCGCAAGGCCGTCGAGGACCAGATCGCCGAAGAGCGCACGCGCGCGCAGCAGCAACAGCAGCAGCCCTCGCAGTCCTCGCAGCCCCAGGCGAATCCGGCTCCTGAGGCCGGCGTACGCGTCGAAGGCCAGCCCGACCCCTGCAACCCCGGGGCGCACGGCAAGAACAACTGCCCGCCCGGCCAGGATTCACATCACATCATTGCGGACTACATCATGCGGCTCGGAACCCGCAGGGAGCCGGGTGCGCGGCTGCCGGGTGCTCCCTCGCTCGACGACGGCCCCGCGATCTGCCTGACCGAGAAGGAGCATGCGCGCGTGCACCAACTGATGGATGGTGCAATCAAGGCCGCCGGCGGGGATGCCGGAACGGTGTCCTTCGAAAAAGCCAAGCAGATCGCCTACGAAGCGCTGGGAGCAGCGAAAAAGGACTGCAAGGGAAAATTCGAAGCGGCGACCGATGAATACTTCAAGAAGGTCCCCGAAGATGCGTTGGCTCGCGCTTTCAAGACGGCCCCGAAAGCGATCAAGGACAAGGCACTCCAGACATTGGAATCGGCGTGGGAAAAACTCCGCCCCCTCAATCCGCCCAAATAGGCACACCACCCAGGCATCACCCATGGAGCAATTCGATTCCCCCCCCGAGAAACCCGAACTCAGGGTCGAAACCGGCGTCGCGGCGACGAAAGACTTCCTGATCATTTCCTGTTCGAAGAAGGAGGATCGCTTCGAGGGGTTCGCCCGCGTCTGCGTGTTCAATGCCGGTGCGCAGGTGCCATGGCATTACTTCGATCTCCCCTTGACCATCAGCGCCAGCGCGGCGTTCCACCCTTCCGCGGCAACGGCCGCGTCGCTGGCCCTGGTCGCGGAGGACGGCGATGTCTTTCGCCTGCCGCTCGATGCAAGTCCGGTCATGGAGCGCGTGGTGGGTTCCGGCCTGTGGAACGACGATTCCGAAGGTTGGGGCTATCTGACGGGTGCGCGCCAGATCGGCGAGCACCTGCATGTCTACGGGGGTGGGGGTCAGATCTACCGGCGTGCGGAGGACGGCACCTGGCAGCACATCGACGATGGCCTTCTGCAGAAACCGGACGGCGTGCACAACGTCTTCATGAACGCCGTCGACGGCGCAGGGGAGGGCGAAATCTATGCCGCGGGCTGGGACTCGAAGACCGACGCGGGCCTGCTGTTCTTTCGCGAGGGCGACGCCTGGAAAAAGATCCAGGTGGAAACGGCCGAGCTCAACGGCCTGTGCGTCGAAGACCGCGAGACCGTCTGGGTCTGCGGTAAGGACGGAACCTTGCTGCGCGGAAACCAGAAGACAGGGTTCCTCGACGTCTCCGGAACCGAAAACGTCAGTGACTACAGCGACGTGAAGATCTACGCGGGCAAGGTCTACCTGGCGGCCCCCGAAGGATTGTTCGTCCGCGAGAACGAAGTCATCGAGCCCGTCGTGACGGGCTTGGTGCCCGAGTACCGCGACGGCCACGTGCTGCAGGTGGTCGACGGCGTGCTGTGGTCCATTGGCTATGCGGACATCGCACGCTTCGACGGCCAGGCGTGGGAGCGCATTCCGTTCCCGGGCAACCCGCCGATCGCGTAGGCCCGATGGCCTTGTGGAAACGCGACGTGGACTGGGTGGGCGAGGCGGCCCAGCGCATCGGCTGCTGCGGCCTGGCCGCATGGCTGCCGGAGTTCGCGACCTGGGCCGAACTGACGCCCGCCGAGTGCCCACCGTCGAAGCCCAATCGCAAGGCCGACTACGCCAGCCTGTCGCGCGGCGTGAAGATGACGCTTCACTACCCCTTCGCCGCTCGCGCCCCGGGCGCCGATGCGCAGGCGTGGGTGCTCTACGAACTCGAGATCGATGCGGCCAGGCTTCCGCTGCCCTTCGGTCTCGATGCCGGCCGCGAGACTCCCCAGGGCGCGAGGCGCAAGCTCTCGAACGACACGGCCCTCGGCCGCCCGGGCGATCCGCGCGACGGTCATCGGCGCATCGTTCACTACCTGCCCGACGGCCGCGTGGTCGGCGTCGGCTTCAAGGCCTCGCTGGCGGGCATCGAGCACCTGCATCTGCAGCGCATCGTTGCGATGCCCGATTTCCGCACACTGGGCGCGGGCGTCGCGTGACGAACACGCCAGCGGATCCACCGGGCACGCCCTTCCTGCCGGCCCGGCCGGTGCCGGAGGCGCCCGATGCCGGCGACGTCGTTCATGTCGATGCCTGCGGCACGCGCTGCCCGGTGCCCATCCTGCGGCTGCGCAAGGCCGTGGTCCGCAGCATGCCGGGGCAGGTCGTGGTCCTCGTGACGGACGACCCCGCGGCGATCGTCAATGTGCAGGAGGCGGTGGCCTCGCTCCCGGCCCAGCTCTTCGACATCCGGCGCGAAGACGATCGCGTCATCTTCACCCTGCTGCGCCAATGACGGCATTGCCTTGCAGCCTTCCACTGCCCAGGACCCGGCATGGCCCCCACGCTTGAGAACCGCACGCCCTTTTCTGCTCTTGCCTTCTCGCAGTTCCACCGCGACGGCACCGACATGGCCGTGCTCTCGGTGCGCGGCACCTTCCATGTCGTGCCCGACGCGCCGCTGGTGCTCGCGCCGCGGCAGGACGAGGTCGAGCTCGCCGATCGCTACGAGGGCGATCCCGCCGGCGGGCTGCTGGTGCGCACCTGCGACCTCGTCCCCTTCAAGCCCGCCGCCGACCTGACGATCCTGGGCTCGAGCTGGGCACCGCGTGGCGCACAGGCGCAGTCATGGATCACGGGCGTGCGGTTGGGCAGGCTCGAGAAGGTCGTGCGCGTCCATGGCCCGAGGGCGTGGCAACCCGTCGCGGTCGAAGGCGAAAAGAGCGGATCGACCGGCAAGGACTGGACGCTTTCGCCAGCCCACCCCGCCAGGGCCGTCTCGCTCGGCTGGTGCCAGGCCTTCGGCGGCCCGATCCCTGGAACGGGCGACGAAGAAACGCCCATCGACGTCCACCGCTTCAACCCCATCGGTCGCGGTATCGTCGATGCCGACCACAGCCCCGCGGACGCCGACATCGCCGCGCCTTCCATCGAGGACCCCGCCGACCCTGTGCTCGACTGGCGTCGCCATGACCATGTGCCGCAGGGCTTCGCTCCGCTTCCGCCGGTCTGGCGTTCCCGGCAGCAGTACGCAGGCACCTACGACGATGCCTGGCTCGCAGAGAAGCATCCGCTGCTGCCCGACGATTTCGACTACCGCTTCTACCAGTACGCAGCGCCGGATCTCATCCACCGGGAGCGCCTGGCTGGCGACGAGGAACTGCAGCTCCTCCACATGCACCCGGACCATACCCACATCCAGGTCTGGCTGCCTGGCGTGCAACTGTCGACCACTGCGCATTGGCATGACGGAACCACCGCCTCATTGGCGTTGATGCTCGACGGCATCCATGTGGACCTGACCTCGGATGTGGCGACGATCTACCTTACCTGGCGGTGCTGGGCACCCAAGCGTTCAGGTCTTCATTCGATGGAGCTGCAGGTCGAAAACCCTTCGAGTCTCCTGGAAATCGGGAGCCGGTACGTCAAGCATGACCGGGTGACCGGCGCGCCATATCGAGAGCCCGCAAACTCATACTTTCGAACTCCTTGAAGGCGCCCTTGATGCGCAAGAAGGTACAGACTCATGCATATGGTTGCACATCGGCCCTGCATTGACAGCTGCTTGCCAGCTTGGCTCAGTGTTTTCCTCAGCGATGGGTGGCTTGAAATTCGCTAGAGTGAAGGTGGCCGTTCAGGCTTTTGCTTCGTACACATCAAGGAAAATTTCATGAGCAAGAAAGTTGCATATGTCACCGGAGGCATGGGTGGCATCGGAACTGCCATCTGCCAGCGTCTGCACAAGGACGGCTTCACCGTCATCGCAGGCTGCGGCCCCACGCGCGACCATGCCAAATGGCTGGCCGAGCAGAAGGCCCTGGGCTTCGAGTTCCATGCGTCGGTCGGCAATGTCGGCGACTGGCAATCCACCGTCGAGGCGTTTTCGGCCGCCAAGGCTGCGCACGGTCCCATCGACGTGCTGGTCAACAACGCCGGCATCACGCGGGACCGCATGTTCCTGAAGATGACGCCCGAAGACTGGAGCGCGGTCATCGAGACCAACCTCAACAGCATGTTCAACGTCACCAAGCAGGTGGTGAGCGACATGGTCGAAAAAGGCTGGGGCCGCATCATCAACATCAGCTCGGTCAACGGTGCCAAGGGCCAGGCTGGGCAGACCAACTACTCGGCGGCCAAGGCCGGCATGCACGGCTTCACGATGGCGCTGGCGCAGGAGCTGGCGAACAAGGGCGTGACGGTCAACACCGTGAGCCCGGGCTACATCGGCACCGACATGGTCAAGGCCATCCGCCAGGAAGTGCTCGACAAGATCGTGGCCACCATCCCGGTCAAGCGCCTGGGCGAACCGAGCGAAATTGCCTCCATCATCTCGTGGCTTGCCACGGACGAGGGCGGCTACAGCACCGGGGCCGATTTCTCGGTCAACGGCGGCCTGCACATGCACTGACGCTGCCGACCGGAACCCGATCGACAAGACCCGCTTCGGCGGGTTTTTTCATTTGAAGGCTGTGCCTTCAACGAATGGAACGTGGCTGAAACGGTCCTGAAGTTTTTGTCGGCGCAGGGCAAGGGAAATACATCGCTCCTGCAAAATGGAACGATGCCGCACAGCGTTTCCCTGATCAACACCATTGCCGCCGGCCTGGGCCTGGCGCTCGTGTTCGGTTTCCTGGCCGTGCGGCTGCGGCTGCCGGCGTTGGTGGGCTACCTGCTGGCGGGCGTGATCATCGGGCCCTTCACGCCGGGCTTCGTGGCCGATGCGGGCATTGCGGCGCAACTGGCCGAAATCGGCGTGATGCTGCTGATGTTCGGCGTGGGCCTGCATTTTTCGCTCGACGACCTGCTGGCGGTGCGCAAGATCGCTCTGCCGGGCGCGTTGGCGCAGATCGCGGTGGCCACCCTGCTCGGCGGCGCGCTGGCGCTCTGGTGGGGCTGGTCCTGGGGCGAGGCGCTGGTCTTCGGCCTGGCGTTGTCGGTGGCGAGCACGGTCGTGCTGCTGCGGGCGCTCGAGAGCCTGGGCATTCTCGACTCGTTCACGGGCCGCATTGCCGTGGGGTGGCTGGTGGTCGAAGACCTGGCCATGGTGCTGGTCCTGGTGCTGATGCCGCCGCTTGCGGGCGCCCTGGGCGGGACTGTCGGCGATCCGGCGCGCGGCGCGCCGGACCCTCTGTGGCAGACGCTCGGGCTCACGCTGCTGCAGGTGGGAGGCTTCGTGGCGCTGATGCTGGTGGTCGGAAGGCGGGCCTTCCCCTGGATTCTCTGGCAAGTCACGCGCACCGGCTCGCGCGAACTGTTCACGCTGTGCGTGATAGCGGCGGCCGTGAGCATCGCCTTCGCATCGGCAGCACTGTTCGGCGTGTCGTTTGCGCTTGGCGCGTTCTTCGCGGGCATGGTGATGCGCGAATCGGAG
This sequence comes from Variovorax palleresanus, assembly GCF_051144945.1. Taxonomy (NCBI): domain Bacteria; kingdom Pseudomonadati; phylum Pseudomonadota; class Betaproteobacteria; order Burkholderiales; family Comamonadaceae; genus Variovorax; species Variovorax palleresanus. The sequence continues at coordinate 4,698,190 of NZ_JBJNVP010000002.1, forward strand.
TTCAGCCACCGCGCCGCGCAGGAATCGCTGCCGCTGCGCGACGCCTTCGCGGTGCTGTTCTTCGTGTCCGTGGGCATGCTCTTCGATCCTTCGGTGCTCATCGAACGCCCGCTGCAGGTGCTGGCGGTGGTGGCCGTGATCGTGCTGGGCAAGTCGCTTGCCGCCTGCGCGCTGGTGCTGGCGTTTCGCTATCCGCTGCGCACCGCGCTCACCGTGAGCGCGAGCCTCGCGCAGATCGGGGAGTTCTCGTTCATTCTTGCGGGGCTCGGTGTATCGCTTGGCGTGCTGCCGGTCGAAGGCCAGAGCCTCATTCTGGCCGGCGCGCTCATTTCCATTGCCACCAATCCGCTGTGGTTCAGCCTGATCGTGCCATTGCAAAAATGGCTGCATGCCCGTCTTCCGTTTGCGGCGAAACTCGAATCGCGCGACCATCCGCTGGCCGAATTGCCCACAACCACCGAAGCCAGGTACCTCTCCAGGCAGGTGGTGCTGGTGGGCTACGGCCGGGTCGGGCGCCGCATCGCGTCCGAGCTGGAGGCGAACGACGTTCCTTATGTGGTGGCGGAGCAGAACCGCGAACTGGTGGAGAAGCTCCGCGAAGCCGGGGTGGCGGCCGTGTGGGGCGATGCGGCTGATCCTTCGGTGTTGATCCAGGCACATATTGCGCGCGCCCGGGTGCTGGTGGTGGCAACGCCGGACGCCATCAACGCGCGCCAGATGATGGAAATCGCGCGCACGCTCAATCCGGCAATCGAGACCGTGATCCGCAGCCACAACGAAGATGAAGCCCGGCTGCTCACGCAGGAGACGACCGCAACCGTCTTTCTGGGCGAACATGAACTGGCGCAGGCCATGGCCCGCGACGTGGTGCGGCGCGCCGTGGCTGCTGCGGCCTCCGCTGCCGCCGGATCGGGGAGTCAAAGGTCTTCGATGACCAGCGTGCGATAGCGCTGCGCGATCGAATAGGGCACGGTGCGCACCACCTCCATCAGGTGATTGGCGGCTTCTTCGTTTTTTGTTCTGACCAGGAGGCCGGTGTGGCCCTCGCGCGCCAGCTGGGTGTAGGCGCGCACGGTGGCCGCATCGGTGCCGGCGGAGGGCAGCGGATCGTCGGCTTCCCTCACGGTGGGGGTGATCTCTTCCAGGATCGTGGCAGCGGGAAGCAGGTAGATCTCGTCGCCGCTCACGCCGTTTTCGATCAGTTTGTGGCCGATGCGGTTGGCGTCTTCCGCGCTCGGAAACATCACCATCGAATAGCCAGTGGGGTAGAAAGCGCCGCCGAAGCTCGCCCGCATGCGGGGCTCTAGGAAGAATCTCTTCATGATGCTGCCTCCTGGATGATGCAGTTCTTTTCTCACGACATTAGGCTCGCTGCGGGCAGAGATGTGTAGGCCTGCTCCCCGTATTTCCGCGGGTCTTGCGCGGGAAGTCCCCTGCGCCAGATGGGTCTTGTGTACACTCCCTGCTTCATGCCGTGCCATTTCTTCCCCACCACCGTCTGCGCAGCCTCGCTGGCCCGCCTGACGTCGCCTGCCTTCGCGCGGGCGAACGGGGCGTTGGTTGCACGAATGATTACCACCATTACCACCGCGGCCCCCTGAGCACGCGCAGGTGGCCGTTTCGGCAGCCACCTGGTGTATCGCTCTTTCTCCGAATGAATGAACCCAGCTCTGGCAGCTGGGTTTTTTGTTTTTTCATCCGGAGATTTCCATGTACCGCGATCCAGTCCAGTCACTCGAACCCCTGCCCAGCCGTCCTGCGGCCCTTCGCGCACTGCGCGTGGGCATGATCGGCATCGGCACCGTCGGCGCGGGCACGTTCCGGGTGCTGTCGCGCAACCAGGCCGACATCGCGGGACGCGCGGGCCGGCCGATCCAACTGGTAATGGTGGCGGCACGCAACCTGGCACGCGCCGCCAGCATCGTGGGCGGCACTGTTCCGGTGACGGACGACCCGCTGCGCCTGGCCACGCACCCCGACGTCGACGTGGTGGTGGAAGCGGCTGGCGGCACCGGCCCGGCGCGCGACTGGGTGCTGGCCGCCATTGCGCACGGCAAGCACGTGGTCACGGCCAACAAGGCCCTGCTGGCGGTGCACGGCGCCGAGATCTTTGCCGCAGCCCGGCAGCATGGCGTGGCCGTGGCCTACGAGGGCGCCGTGGCGGTGAGCATCCCCATCGTCAAGGCGCTGCGCGAAGGCCTCACGGCCAACCGCATCGAGTGGGTGGCGGGCATCATCAACGGCACCACCAATTTCATCCTGAGCAAGATGGAGGACGAAGGCCTGGACTTTGCCGCCGCGCTCGCAGAGGCCCAGGCACTGGGCTATGCCGAGGCCGATCCGGCCTTCGACATCGAGGGCATCGATGCCGCGCACAAGCTCACCCTGCTGGCCGCCAATGCGTTCGGCACCTCCGTGCGGCTTGCCGACGTGCAGGTGGAAGGCATCACGTCGCTTCAGCGGATGGACGTGGCCTGCGCCGCTCAGCTGGGCTTTCGCATCAAGCTGCTGGGCGTGGCGTACCGGAGGGAAGAGGGCATGGAGCTGCGCGTGCAGCCCGCGCTGGTGCCCGCGTCGCACCTCATGGCGCATGTGAACGGGTCGATGAACGGCGTCATGGTCAAGGGCGATGCGGCCGGCGTCACCATGTACTACGGTGCGGGTGCCGGGTCCGAGCAGACCGCTTCGGCGGTGATCGCCGATCTGGTGGACGTGGCGCGGCTCGACGGCACCCATGCGGCGCAGCGCGTGCCGCACCTCGGGTTTCATGCGCACGCGATGCGCGCCTTGCCGGTGCTGCCTCGTGCCGCGACATGCTCATCGCACTACCTGCGGGTGCCCGTGCATGCCGCCGGCGACATCGAGGCGGTTTCGGGCTGGCTCGTGCAGCAGCAGGTGCCGGTACGCCAGGTGACGCTGGCTGCTGCTGCGCAGCCCGGCTCGGGCCCGCAGGTGCTGGTGCTGACGCAGCCGGTGCAGCAGGGCACGATGGACCTGGCGCTGCACGCGCTGCAGGCACATCCCTCGGTCGCGGGGAAAGTCACCGCGCTGCGGGTGGAGGAACTGGCGTGAGGGGCCTTCTTACGTCCTGACCTGGGACAGAATCAGGCAAAGCGGACCCTGGCACCGCCAACAAACGGGAGTCGCAATGAAATTCGATCGGCACGGTGGCCCTCAGGACCGCAACGGGAGCCGTGCGTGAAACGCTGCCTCCCCGTCATTGCGCTGGCCCTGGCAATGCCCGCCTTCGCCCAATCCACGCCGCCTGCGCAACCTGCGGAACCGGCGGGGGGCACTTCTTGCCATGCGGAAGAAGCTGCGCTGGAGCGCGACATGGACCTGGCGCGCTCCAGGGGGCAGATGCTGTGTCGGCGGCAACTCGCCGAGACACTGGCCGCGCTTCGCACGCGCTGCCAGGGGGCGGAACCGCCTCAGAGCCGTGCGGCGCGCATCGACAAGCTGGAGCACGACATCCGGCTGCTCAGGGCAGAACTCGAGCATGCCGAGGAGCAACTGCGCGAGTTGAAAAACCAACGGCCCTGAGGCCCGGCCTCACAGCCGCGGCAACTGCATGCGCAGGCGCCGCGCCGCTTCCTCTTCGCGCGCATCGTCCACCTCGCGCAGCACGTTGCCCAGGTCGACCGGCCCGGTGTCGCGCACGTGCGTGCCGGTCAGAATCGATTCGACGCGCAGCAGGCCGCGCTCGTACAGGTGCCAGATCTCGTCGCCGTAGTGCGTGCCAAGGAGCCCCGGCGCAAACTGGCCAAAGAAGTTGCGCAGGTTTTCAACATCGCGCAGCAGCATGCGCCTGGCGTGGTTGTTGCCCGCCGCATCCACGGCCTGCGGCAGGTCGATGACCACCGGGCCGTCGGCCGCCAGCAGCACGTTGAACTCCGACAGGTCACCGTGCACGACACCCGCGCACAGCATGCGCACCACCTCCTTCAGCAGGCTGGCGTGGTGCTGCATGGCTTCTTCGGGTGTGAACGCCACGTCGTTCAGGCGCGGGGCCGCATCGCCGTTGGCGTCGGTCACCAGCTCCATCAGCAGCACGCCTTCCAGGAAGTTGTAGGGAACCGGCACGCGCACCCCGGCCGCCGCGAGGCGGTAGAGCGCATCGACCTCGGCGCTCTGCCAGATGGCCTCGGTCACCTGGCGGCCGAAGCGCGTGCCCTTGGCCATGGCGCGCGTCTCGCGCGAATTGCGCACGCGGCGGTTTTCCGTGTAGTCGACGGCCTGCCGAAAACTGCGCTTGTCGGCTTCCTTGTAGACCTTGGCGCAGCGCGTCTCGTCGCCGCAACGCACCACGTAGACCATGGCTTCCTTGCCGCTCATCAGCTGGCGTACCACCGTGTCGATCAGGCCTTCGTTGACCAGCGCCTGCAGGCGTGGTGGTGCTTTCATGGGTACCGCTCCGTCGGTTCCAGCGGCCGGGTCGAGAGGAAGGTCCTCAGGCTCTCCGGGCCGATCTGGTAGACCGCATCATGCCTGTGCGTGGCCGCTATCGCTGGTTGCGCCGCATCCCGAACACTGCGCGAAGCGGGCGGGTGACGCGCCACGAGTTCGAGTCGTAGACGGCCTGCATGGACGTTGCCAGCTGTTCCGCATGAACCCTCAGCGTGTTCAGTTCCTCTTGCAGCGCGTGTGCAGCCTGTGCTGCCTGTTCCACCTGTGCGGCCTGCGCGGCCTGCGCAGCATGGGACGGCTGCACCGCGGCGTCCAGCGCGCGGTTCAATGCAAGCATCTCCCCACGCATTTGCGCCACCGCGTTCGCGAGCCGGCGGTTCTCTTCGCGTGCGTCTTCCAGGTCGAGGCTGCGCTGCTGCAAGGTTGCGGCTTGCGCTTCGAGGCTTTGTGCGTACTTCGTGGCCTCGGCAATCGACATTTGGAGCTGGGTGTTCTGGTCGCGCAGGCTCAATGCGTATTCCTCGGCCTGGGTGGCCTTGTCGGTCTGCGCGGCATGCTCCTGCTGCAGCTGGCGCACAAACGGATCAGGCTTGGAGGACTGCTCGCCGAACACGACCGGAAAATGATCGCCTGTCAGGATGCCGCGCGTGCGGGCATCCATGCAGCACATGGTGAAGGCGCGCCGTGGCGTGGATGAAGGGTTGATGCCGGAGCGATGGATGAGCCAGTTGTGCAGAAGCACTGCGTGTCCCGCAGGCACCTCGAGCGGCACGCTCAGCTCTTCATGGCAGTACTGGCGCACATGCTCTTCGGTCAAGGTACTGCCGTGCATGCTCAGCAAGCCCAGGCGATGCGAGCCCCGGATGGCATCCATGCAGCCGTTGTCCCGGGTGGCGGGGTCGAGCGCAACCCAGATGGTCGTCAGCGGGTCGCGATCGAGTTGCCACACCGTGCCGCCGTCCTGGTGCCATGGGAGGTAGGTGCCTTGGCCTGCGGGCTTGTTCATGACCATGGCGCGGAAGATCGACACCGCCGCATGGGCGCCGTACACGTGCGCGCAAATCTCGCGAAAGAGCGGCCTGTCGATCAGCGCTGCGAACAGGTCGTCGGTTTCCAGCCCTTGAATCTTCCGGTACAGGCGAGTGCCTTCTTCGAACTGGCTCACGGCCTCGGGCAACGCCTCGTAGTCGCCGCCCGTGTCGTACTGCATCTGGATCGCTGGATTCGAGATCTGGCCCAGGGCCAGAGCGTCGGCACGCAGCTGCAGCGCCTGTACCTGTTGTGCATCGAGCACCTGCCCAAGGTGCAGGAACCCGTCGCGCGAAAAACTCTGCCAGTCTGCGTCGGTCAGCATCTTTGGATCCTTTTTGAGATGGAGTGACGCGGGCTGCGCGCGGCCCGCAGTCGCGTGGCGCGGCAGCGCCTCGGTCATCGGCGCCGCCCTGGTCGGTTCCCCCGAACCGAAGGGCGCCGTCAAGGCATCCGGTTCGCGCACGGCGGTGGCCAGAATGCCGGCCAGCCGATCGGGTTGCGGCGTGTCCACCGGCGCTCGCTGCATGACCAGCCGGACGAGCTGACGCCGACGGCGCTGCTCGTCCGCATCGTTGTGCAGGCCCAGCGCATGAATTTTCTCGCGCGCTGCCGCGCGGTTGTTCCACAGCTCGGCCAGCTTCCGCGCCAGCTGTTGCCCACGGATGCCTTCGAGGCTGCACGAATCGTCGGCACGGTCGAAGTGCTGCAGGGCACCGCACAACTTGGTGCGGGTGTACAGGTCGGCCCAGATGCCGAGGCACGGCACGCCCTGCGCCAGCCCGAAGACGATCGGGTGGTAGCGCGAACTCACGATCATTTGTGCCTGCCCGGTCAGCCGGGCCACCTGGCGCGCCGAGAGAACCGGCATCAGGTGAAGCACCGTCGACCGCATGCGCCGTGCCAGCGCCCGACCCACATCCTCGTCGGACCAGGGAGCGCCCATGGTCGCGGCGGCCCTGGCATGCGGAATGAACACCAGCCGGCAACCCGTTCGCGCGGAGGTCTGTTCCAGTTGATCGGCCAACTGGTCGAGCAATGGATCGTCGCTCGTCGGATCGACGAATGGATGGAACGTGATCCCGATCCACGGCGTCTCCGCGGAGAAGGGCAGGCATGCGGCGGGCTCGGTGTCGGCGGCTTCTTTCCAGAGTTCTGCCGCATCGTCGATCTGGTAGGACAAGCGCTCGGGCCGCGCACCGAGCTCCAGCGCGAACGTGAAGCTCTGCGCTTCCCTGACGCCGAACCACCACGCTGCGCGGACGATCTCCGACACCAGTTCGCGATGCCGCGCGTTCAGCTCCGGTCCGAGGGTCTGGCCCAGGACGACGATCGGCGCTCCGTTCGCCAAGGCTCTTCTGCACAGGGCCACCCGCTCATAGATGCAGTTCGGCCAGGTGCTTCGCAGATTGCCGCCGCCGGAGATCAGCAGGCCGTCCGATTCGTCAGCCATGCGCGCGAAGGCGCCGGGCGTTTCGCTGGTCCAGTGAACGTGCGAAAGCTTTGCCAGCAGCGCTTCGCGCGCTTCGTCCGATGCGCAGTTGTCGAAGCCCAGGCGCGGCAGACCCTCGACTTCATACGTTGCCGCGGTGAAGGCAGGGTCGGCGGAGACCACGTGCAGTGTGGCCTCCGGGTCGATGGTGCGCAGCAGCCGCACGTTGCTTTCGAGCATGGCCTCGTCGCCCACGTGATAGCTGTGTGCGCCGCCGACATCGCCGATCAAGGTCCAGCGCCTCGGGCGCCTGCCCACCACGGATTGCGCTTCGCGCGGCGCTTTATCCGGCACGGTCTTCCTCCGGCGCGCGGGCCATTGCCGACGCCTGCAATGGCGGGCCGGCCGATTCCAGCTCTTGAAGGCGCAGTCGCATGCGTGTGCCGCAGTTCTCGGCACTGAACTGCTGTTTCAGCATGGCGCGCGCGGTATCGGCACGACGCTGTGCCTCGCGCCGGTTGTGGAACACCTGGCGCATTTGCCAGGCTGCATGGTTCTCGTCAGGTTCGGCCCAGACCTGGCCTTGGTGGAACGGATACTGGTTTTCGGGTACCGGCACGAGCTTGAAGTCGACGGGCCAGCCGGTGTCCGAGGAGACCAGCTCGGCGCTTGCCGAGTAGTCGGTCGCGATCACCGGCTTGCCGAGCGCCATGGCTTCGGCAATCAGCAGGCCCAGTCCTTCGCTGCGGTGCAGGGATACGACCGCGTCGCATGCAGTGATCAGCTGCAGCGTCTCGGTGCGGGTCAGCGTCTGTTCGATCAGGGTCAGGTCGAGGTCGGTACGCAGGATGTCGCGCAGGGCCTGGCTGTGTGCCGGCGCGATGTCGGCGTTGAGTGTCTTGAGCACGAGGCGCACGTTGGGATGGGCGCCGCCATCGCGAAATGCCTTCTTGAATGCACGCACCAGGGCCATGGGGTTCTTGCGTTCGGCATAGGAAAGAAAATCGAAGCTGAAGAAGAACAGGAATGCGTGCTCCGGAAGTCCGAAGCGTGCACGGTCCAAGGCCGGTGGGGCCTCGAAGTCCAGCGGCAGCGGCATATGCACCACGGGCTTGCCGATCCTGCGGGCGAGCATGGTCTGAATGAAACGGGTCGGCGCCCAGATTTCGTCCACCAGATCGAAGGCTGCCAGCCATGGCGCCGGGAAGTGCTCCAGCTCCCAGAAAGGCATCGCCACGCGGTAGGCGTCCGGCCGCAGGGCTGTCCCCAGGTGCGCGATGACGGCCGGCAACTGGTCGGCGTTGACGTTGAAGACCTGCACCCTGGCGGTGGCCGTGTCGTCGAACAGCGGCTCCAGCGACTTGTCCACGGCGGCGGACATGGAGTTGAATTGGATCGGCAGGCCGCGGGCCTCGAGTCCGGCGTGCCGCAGCGTGCGGAGCACCTGGCGGCCCGCCTCGCCAACGCCGAGTGCCAGGCGCAGGTAGCCGATGACCGCCGCGTCCGGCTCCGCACCGCGCCTTGCGGGCGGGCGCCGGCCGCGGCCGGGCGCCGCCTGAGCGCCGGCGCGCAAGGCGACGGGTGCGACGAGCCGGCTGTCCTTCAATATGGTTCGCGCATTCTGGACGTACCAGTCGATGTAGCGGCCTGCGCCTTCACTCGTTGCGAGATCGTAGATGCCTCGCAGCCAGGGCTCGCGCTCGTGCAGGTACGACATCAGGTTCGTGACCCCGCGGGATGCGGCGCCGGCGGTTCGTGCGCACGGCAGGTGCAGATACTCCTCGTAGGAGTGGAACGGATCGCCCCCGGACCAGTGGACATGGCGGTCGCGGAACATCCGGCGCACCACCTCGGGCAGCAGCGTGCCTGATGCAAAGCGCCCGTAGGCGTAAATGGCGTTCGGGACCCGGCCGTGGCCGTTCGCGAGCACCTGGGCGGCATAACGGCGCAAGAGCTCGCCAAGCAGCGGCGACTGCTGGTCATCACGGAATGACTCGGTGTGCTTGGACAGGGTCCTCGGGTTGGACGGGTCGATACCGCTGAAATGGAAAAAGCGAAGCGGCGCGCCGTCGATCTTCCAGTCGCCCGGTGCCCCGCCGAGGGTGCGCTGCTGCAGGTTCCAGTACGCCACGTTGTAGGCGGTGTCGCGCAGGATGCGGGCGCCTTCCGCGAAGCCCGGCACCAGGTCCATGAATTTCTGATCCACGAAGATGCCGCGATCCGGCTCGTTGACGCATTCATACTGCAGGCGCCGCGACCACCAGCGAAGGATCCGGTCGGCTTCCTCACCAGCGCCCACCCCGAGAAAGCCCAGGTTGTAGACGCCCGCGCGCATGATCCCGAGATCGTTCGGAAAGTTGGGCTGCTCCAGCGGTTGAGTGAGGTGCGGCGTGAGCACGAAGGAGGCGCCTTCGTCGAGCAGCGAGAACACCCGTTCGAGCGGGGCGAAGACCTCGATGTCAGGGTCCAGGTACACCACGGACTCGTGTCCGCGCGCGAGCAGATGCCGCATCATGAACGGCTTGATGGCCGTGTTGAACTCCATGATGTCGTAGCGGAACGCGAACTCTCGGAAGTTCGTAATGCCGAGCGTCTTGGCCACAATGAGCTCGCATTGCCCCGGATAGAAACCGGCCTCTGGCAGCGCCTCGTCGGCAAGGCACAGGTAAACCTCGGCTTCCGGATGGTGGCGTTTTGCGCTTTCCAGCAACACCCTCGCCATCGGCACGTAGTTGTTGGAGCAGATGGTGAATATCGCGCGGGGACGGATTGCCATGGCGTGAGGTGTTTTCAGCGGCCGTTTGGAGCGACGACCATTCCCTGATCATCCATGCGGGTCACGTGCGCCCCACAGGAGTGGCGCTGAAATCTCGAAAGAGTTTCATCAATGTTACGCAAAACAGACATAAACCCCGATATGCCGTTTGGCTACATCATTCCCGATGCCCTCCGGCCCGGCGCTGGTGCAGCAGGGTGGACAACATGTCTCGGGGTCAAGCAAGAACTGAAATGAACAAGAGCAAGCTCGCCATCTTCCTCCTCGCATGCGCGATGGCCGCGGGCGCCTCGGCACAGGAATGGCCGACGAAGCCGGTGCGCGTGATCGTTCCCGCGCCGGCGGGCAGTTCGCTCGACCTCATCGCGCGCACGCTGGCCGACCGGTTGCGCACCATGTGGAAGCAGCCCATCGTCATCGAGACCAAGCCCGGCGCGGGCGGCCTGATCGGCATGGACGCCGTCGCCAAGGCGCCGAACGACGGCTACACCCTGGGCATCGGCTTCAACGGGCCGATCGCCTTCGGCCCCTACATGTACAGCCGCATGCCGTATGCACCCGCGCGCGACCTGGTGCCGATCGTGCTCACCACCTCGCAGCCCAACGTGCTGGCGGTGCAGGCCGGCAATCCGGCAAACAACTTGACGGAGTTCGTGGCCTGGGCGAAGAAGCAGGGCCACCAGTTCAGCTATGCGTCGGTGGGGGCGGGGAGTTCTTCGCATCTCACGATGGAGCTATTTCGCAGCGTCGCCGGCATCGACGCGGTGCACGTGCCATATGCGGGGTCGCCGCCCGCGGGGCTGTCGGTGGCATCGGGCGACACGCAGGCGCTGTTCACCGTGGCGCCCGCGCTGCTGCCTCTCGTGCAGGGCAAGCGCATCAAGCTGCTCGCGGTCACGAGCGCGGGGCGATCCGAGCTCATGAAAGACCTGCCCACGGTGGCCGAGGCCGGCTATCCGGGTTTCGAGGCACTGGCGTGGAACGGCCTGTTCACTGCGAGCGGCACGCCGCCCGAGGTGGTTCGCCGCATCAATGCCGATGTGAACACGGTGCTGCAGGAGCCGGCCGTGCGCGAACTGCTGGCCAACCAGGGCCTCGTGGCGGGCGGCGGGTCGGCGGACGAATTCAAGTCGTTCATCGACAGCGAGGGCCGCAAGTGGGGCGCGATCATCGCCAGGCGCGGCATCCGGTTGGAGCAGTGAGCGACGAGCGTCTGCGCGTCATCTGAAATTCGGATCAATTGATCCGAATTTTCGATTTTACGGATGATGGTGGGCTGCCTAAAGTCGGCCCCCATGAATGCCATTGCACCGCCTCCATTGCTGATCGGCTGCGCGGCCGGCTTTTCCGGCGACCGCACCGATGCCGCCGGGCCGGTGGTCGACACGCTGATCGAGCGGCTGGCCAGCGGGCCGGCCGGGCAGCGCGCTTTCCTGATTTTCGAAACCCTGGCCGAACGCACGCTCGCGCTCGCCCAGCTGCGCCGCCGCGACAACCCCGACGCCGGCTACGAGCCCTTGCTCGACGCGATGCTGCGCCCCGTGCTGGCGCGCTGCCTGGCGCACGGCATCCGCATCGTCAGCAACTTTGGCGCGGCCAACCCGCGCGCCGCAGCCCGCCACATCGCGCGCATGGCGCGCGAGCTTGGCGCCTCCGCGCCACGCATTGCGGTGGTGGAGGGCGACGATCTCTCCGGCCCCGAGCACCGCGCGCTGTTGCATGAAACGCTCGGCGCGCAGATGGAGGGGCTGCGCATCGTCAGCGCCAACGCCTACATCGGCGCCGAGCCGATTGCCGCCGCGCTCGACGCCGGCGCGCAGATCGTGGTGTGCGGCCGCGTGGCCGATCCGTCGCTCACCGTCGGCCCCGCCATGTCGCACTTCGGCTGGCGAGCGGACGACTGGCACCGGCTGGGCCGCGCCACCATGGCGGGCCACTTGCTCGAGTGCGGCGCGCAGGTGTGCGGCGGTTACTTTGCCGACCCGGGCTACAAGGAGGTGCCGGGCCTCGAAGCGGTGGGCTTCCCCATCGCCGAGATCGATGCCGACGGGAACTGCACCATCGGCAAGGCCGACGGAACCGGCGGCCTCGTGAGCGAAGCCACGGTCAAGGAGCAGCTGCTGTACGAGGTGCACGACCCGAGCGCCTATCTCACGCCCGACGTGGTGGCCGACATTGCCGAGGCCGAGGTGAAGCAGCAACCGGGCGTGGCGGATCGCGTGGCGCTCTCCGGCGTGCGCGGCCACGCGCGGCCGAGCCACTACAAGGTCAATGTCTGCCATGAAGGCGGCTGGCTCGCCGAAGGCGAAATCTCCTACGCGGGGCCGCGTGCCGAGGCGCGTGCGCGGCTCGCGGCCGAGGTGCTTCGCAAGCGGCTCGATGGGCTCGCGCTGCGCGTGGACCTGATCGGCGCGCTGAGCATTTTGGGCGACGACGCCGGCCGCATGCTCGCGGACACGCCCGACACAGGCCTTTGCGACGTGCGCCTGCGCGTGGCGGCCACGCATGCGGAGCGCGGGCAGGCCGAGCGCCTCGCGCGCGAAGTCATGGCGCTCTACACCTGCGGGCCGGCGGGCGGCGGCGGGGTGCGCACCGCACTCACGCCACGGCTCAACACCTTGTCCTGCCTGCTGCCGCGAGAAGCGGTGCCGGTGCGCTTCGAACTGCTCGGCGCGGAGGCCCTCGCATGAACACGAACACCACGGCAGACATGATCGAAGTACCGCTGTACCGTGCCGCCCATGGCCGCACGGGCGACAAGGGCGACCGCTCCAACATCAGCGTGATCGCCTGGCATCCGGATCTCTACCCGTTGCTCGCTGAACAGCTCACGCCAGAAAGCGTGTCGATGCAGTTCCGCCACCGCGCGCCCGCAAGGGTGCAGCGCTTCCTGCTGCCCCGGCTGCACGCGATGAACTTCGTGCTCGACGCGGTGCTCGACGGCGGCGTCAACGATGCGCTGAACCTCGATGCGCATGGCAAGGCGCTGTCGTTCCTGCTGCTCGACATGCCCATCCGCGTGCCGCGCTCGCTGGCGCCCCTCCTGGCCGGGCCGTAGCGGCTGCCTCTTTTTTCCCTATCCATCCACCCGGAGACAAAACAATGAAACGACGTTCCCTGACCCTCTCGGCCGCCGCGCTGGCCCTGGCGCCGCTGCTGGGCTACGCGCAGCAGGCCTTTCCAGAAAAGCCCATTACCTTCGTCGTGCCCTTCGCGGCCGGCACGGCCACCGACCAGATCGCGCGCGCGCTGGGCAACAGCATCACGGCCGAAACGAAGCAGCCGGTCGTGATCGACAACAAGGCCGGGGCCAGCGGCTTCATCGCCTCGCAGCAGGCGGCCAAGGCCGCGGCCGACGGCTACACGGTGCTGATCACCACCAACACCACGCATGCTGCCAACGAGCACCTGTTCAAGAAGCTGCCCTACGACCCGGTGAAAGACTTTGCGCCCATCACGGCGCTGGGAAAGGGCGGCCAGATCATGGTGGTGAACCCGTCGTTCCCGGCCAAGAGCGTGGCCGAGTTCGTGGCGCTGGCCAAGCAAGAGCCGGGCAAGTACAGCTTCGGCAGCGGCAGTTCGTCGAGCCGCATGGCGGGCGAGCTGCTGCAGCAGATGGCCGACATCAAGCTGCTGCACGTGCCCTACAAGAGCAATACGCTGGCCGTCACCGACCTCTTGGGCGGGCAGATCCACATGATGATCACCGACGCGGCCACCGGCCTGCCGCAGGTGAAGGGCGGCAAGCTGCGCGCACTGGGTGTTTCGAGCGCCGCGCGTTCGCCGTTGGCTCCTGATGTGCCCACCATTTCGGAAGCCGGCGTGAAGGGCTACGAGATGGGCTACTGGTTCGCGGCCTATGCACCCGCGAAGACGCCGCCGGCCGTGGTCAAGCGGCTCAACGAACTGCTTGTCAAGGCTGCGAAGAGCGAATCCGCCAAGACCGCTTTCTATGAACCCACCGGCACCGAGGTGTTCACCACCTCGCCTGAAGAACTCGCCAAATTCCAGACGGCCGAGTCGCAGAAGTGGGGTCGCATCGTGAAGGCCGCCGGCATCGAAGCCGAATAAGCGCGCTGGCCGTAGCGGAGACCGGCACCGCACAAATACCTCAACGACGGAGACAAACCATGAAACGCTGGAGCCTGTTGGCTGCCACGGTGGCTTCGGCCGCCCTTTTTCTGAGCGCTTGCGGTGGAAGCGGCGGCGGAGGCGGTGGCTTCGTGCTGCCGCCGCCGGCCGCGACGACGCCACCCCCCGCCGCCTCCGAAGCGCCGAAGTTCAAGCTCGCCATCTCCAGGACCGAGGACGTTGCCGGCACCTTCGGCAGCGTGGGAGCCTACGAGAAGATCACCGGCACCTTCACGGGCGAGGTCGACCCCAAAGATGCGCACAACGCCGTCATCCAGGACTTGTCGCTCGCGCCGCGCAACGCCAACGGCAAGGTGGAATACAGCGCCGACTTCGTGCTCTTCAAGCCCAAGGACATGGGCAAGGCCAACGGCGTGCTGCGCTACGACGCACCCAACCGCGGCAACATCGTCAATCTCGATCCGTACTTTGCGTCGCGCGGCTACGTCTTTCTCACGGCTGCGTGGCAGGGCGACGTGCCGGCCGCGGCCGGCAAGCTCACGCTCCAGGTGCCCGTGGCCAGGAACGCGGACGGCAGCACCATCACCGGCACCTACCGCGCCGAGCTGCTGCCCACGGCGGCCACCAACGATTCGCTGCCGCTGCCGGGCGGGCCGTACAACTCTGCGATGCAGGCCTATGCAACCGCGAGCCTGGACAACACGCAGCCCGGCTACGTGCTCACGCGGCGCATCAACGAAACCGATGCGCGCCAGCTCATTCCCGCGAGCGACTGGAAGTTTGCCAAGTGCAGCGCCGCCGCGCCGTTCCCCGGCACACCCGACGAGACGAGCGTGTGCCTCAGGGACAAATGGGACCCGGCCTACATGTACGAGCTGGTCTATGTCGCGAAGGACCCGAAGGTCATGGGCCTGGGGCTCGCGGCCGTGCGCGACATGATCGCCTTTTTCCATCATGACGCGAGCGACGCCGCAGGCACCGCCAACCCGGTGGCCGCCGCCATCAAGAACACCATTGCTTCCGGCGTGTCGCAGTGCGGCAACTTCATGAAGACCTTCGTCCATCTCGGCTTCAACGAGGACCGCGCGGGCCGCAAGGTGTTCGACGGCGTGTTCGCGCAGATTGCGGCGCGGCAGACCAACATCAACATGCGCTTTGCGATTCCCGGCGGTGGCGGGGGCGTACGCACCGACCACACGGCCTTCGGCCAGGCCGGTACGCGCGGGCTGTCGAAGGACTACGTGGACGACGTGGCCCAGCGCCGCGGCGGCATCCTGTCGCGCTGCGAGGCGAGCGGCACCTGCCCCAAGCTCTTCATCGGCTTCAGCGGCACGGAGTTCTTCGTGCTGCAGGGTTCGCCGCTCTTGACGGACGCCTGGGGCACGGCCGACCTCGTGCAGCCCGGCAACGCGCGCATCTACTACTACGCGAGCACGCACCATCTGCTGGGCCTTCCTTCGCTGCCGGGCGCGAGCGCCGGGGCGCTCTACGCCACTAACGCGAACGCGGGCGTGGTGCCGGTGGTGCGCGCGCTCTACCAGAACCTCGAGGAGTGGGTCGTCAAGGGCACCACGCCGCCCGACAACCAGGTGCCCAAGCTGGCCGATGCCACGCTGGTGCGGCCGCAGCAGCTCAAGTTTCCGGCCATTCCGGGCGCCGCCTATACGGGCCTGGTCAACACCTATTCATTGCTCGGCTGGGGTCCGAACTACCGGCCGCAGGACGAGACCGGCATTGCCACGCAAGTGCCACCGGCCTACCTTGGCCGCGACTACGCCGTTCTCGTGCCGCAGGTGGACGCCGACGGCAACGACGTCGCGGGCATCCGCAGCCTGGACGTGGCGGTGCCCGTAGGCACCAACACCGGTTGGAACTACACCAGCAAGCCGGGCACCATCGACCTGGCGGGCCTCTTCGGCTCGTACTTTCCTTTTGCGAAGACGGCGGCCGATCGTTCGGGCAGCGGCGATCCACGGCTCTCGCTCGAGGAGCGCTACACCAACCAGGCTGGCTACGTCGCGGCCGTGACCGCCGCCGCCAACGACCTGGTCTCCAGGCGCTTTCTGCTGCAGGTGGATGCCGATGCGGCCATCGCGAAAGCAGTGGCGAATCCGGTGCTGCCTTAGCGCGTGTTCTTGTCCGATGCGGTGGTGTGCACCGCAAAGCCTTCCTCACCCGGTGCAATGTCGTCGCGCAAGGTGAGGGCGGGAATCTCGTAGTCGCCGAAGTTCTGCGGCCGGAACGGGATCGGGTCGGTGGTCCACAGCGTGTCGAGCCGGCGGCCCAGGTCGTCGGTGATGCGCCCGTAAGCGGCGGCATCGACCTTGTCGGTGCGGTACACGACGAAAGGCGGCAGCACCTCGAAGCCCGGGTAGTAGAGGATGCCGTGGTGAATGGGAAACAGCAGGTCGTCCATCGGCCCGTTGATGCCGCGGGCCCCGTAGTGCGAGGCCCAGCCGCCGGTCGTGACCACCAGCATGGCGCGCTTGCCGGCCATCACGCCCTGGCCGAAGCGGTCGCCCCAGTGCCTGTCGGAATGCTCGCCCACGCCGTAGCCAAAGCCATAGGCGTAGACACGGTCGACCCAGCCCTTGAGGATGGCCGGCATCGTGTACCACCAGAGCGGAAACTGGAAGATCACAGTGTCGGCCCACAGCAGCTTGGCCTGCTCGGCGGCGACTTCTTCGCGCTGGGTGCCGGACTCGAAGGCGCGCAGCGAATCCGCGACGGGATCGAAGTGAGCACCGGGCTCGAGGTGCGCAAAGTCGTCGGCGGCCAGTGTCGCCTTCCATTGCATGGCGTAGAGGTCGGACACGCGCACTTCGTGCCCCGACTGCACGAGGCGTTCGACCATGAACTGCTTCAACGATCCGTTGAGCGAGCGGGCTTCGGGGTGGGCATGAACAAGAAGGATTTTCATGGCGGCATGGTTCGTCGGATGAAGAAGCACGCAGGTTAGGCGCCGTGAGGCTATATTGGAAATGAATATTCAGAATTCCAGGAATAGCCATGGACAATTTCATGCGGCTCGATCTCAACCTGCTGCTCACGCTCGACGTGCTCCTGGCCGAGCGCAGCGTGACGCGCGCGGCGCAGCGCCTGAATCTGTCGCAGCCTTCGGTCAGCGTGCAGCTCGCCAAGCTGCGCGAGGTGTTCAACGATCCGCTGCTGGTGCCTGCGCAGCGCGGCATGCTCCCCACCGCGCGCGCCGAAGAGCTGCGCGAGCCGCTGCGCGAAGCGCTGGAGTCATTGGGCCGCGCGGTGGCGCCCACGAGATCTTTCGACCCGGCAGAGGCGACCACCACCTGGCGCGTGGCGGCGGCCGACTATGCCGAGTCGGCGATCCTGCTGCCCGCGCTCGCCGGGCTGCGCGCGGCCGCGCCGAACACCCGGCTCGCCGTGGTGGAGGCGGTGCCCTCGCGCATGGCGCGGCAGCTAGAGCAGGGCGAGATCGATCTTTTCTTTCATACCAGCGTGGGCGCGCCGCCCGGGCTGCACCGGCGCGTGCTGTTCCATGAGCGCTACGTGCTGGCCGGGCGGGCCGGCCATCCACGCCTTAAGCGCCGGCCCACGCTCGCGCAGTTCTGCGCGCTGGAGCATGTGGTGGTGTCGCCCGGCGGTGGCGGGTTCGTCGGGCCGACCGACGACGCGTTGGCCGAGAAGGGCCTGGCGCGGCGCGTGGCGCTGTCGGTGCCGCATTTTCTTTTCATGATGTCGGTGCTGGCCGGCACCGACATGGTCGCGATGCTGCCCGAGCGGCTGGCGCGCGGCGCGCCCGGGCTGCGCGTGGTGGAGGCGCCGCTCGAAGTGCCGGGCTATGAAATGGCGATGCTGTGGCACGAGCGGCGGCACCGCGACTCGGCGCACCGTTGGCTGCGGGAGCGGATTGCCGCAAGCGTGTAGTCGTCGCCTACGGAACCGTCGGCGATCCGGACGGCTACTTGCCCCGAGCGTCGAAGACGCTCTTCAACAGCGGCACCGTCGAGAAGACATTGGGCCACGCGGCGTGGCAGGCAAGGCGCGAGACGATCTCCGGCACTGTTGCTTGCGGCGGGCCGTTGTCGTCCGCCGCCCCGCCAAGGTGATAGGAAATCCGGGGAAACCGGCCGCCGATCACCTTCTTGAAGTAGCCCGCATCGCGCGGGACATCGGACTCGGCCACCAGCTCGAGTTTCTCAACCGGGCGCGGCGAGAAGGCCGGCTCAAGATGCGGGACGAGTCTTTCGGGAAGCGGTCCTGAGAACCCCGGTCGGGCGAGATGCCAGCGCCGGCTGTGCTGCCCCTGCTTGGCGAACACATGCGCGAGGTGCTTCTTGACCGTGTTGACGCTGATGCCGAGCTGCTCGGCAATCTGCTTGTTCGACATATCCCGGTTCATCAGCGACAGCACCTCGTCCTCCCGCGCAGTGAGGCCGACTGCAGGCAGTGCCGCACCGGACCCCGGACGCCCGCCGGCCACCGCCAGCCGCAGCAAGGACAGATACAGCGCCTGCAATACCGGGCCCGGAAAAGCCAGGGTGCCTGCCAGCACGGCATCCAGCGATCGTGCGAATTGCTCTGCGCTCGCTCCCCACTCCACACAGCCGTGCGCCTGGATCCGGATGGCCGCCTCCAGCCCCTGTGTCGAGGGCTGCTCCCAGCCGAGGAGCCAGTCGATGGTGGGAAAGTGGCGGCGCAGATCGTCCAGTTTGCCGACGCCTTCCTGCGAAAGCAGCGCGATGTCCACCACCATCAAACGAGGCACCTGCTGCCGGCAGCGGACTTCCAGGTCGGAGGTGCTGCTCATTTCCGTGTGCTCGACCCGGTACGTCCGCTCGGCCCGGTGCCTCGAGGCCAACAGGCTCAGTCCGCACAGCGTCGATGAGCGGCTTGGACAGGTTGCGATCAGGACCGAAACACCGGTTTCGAATGCCGGGTGGCGCTCAGGAGGCGGGATCTCGAGCAAGTCGGGTTGAAAACAGCTCGACGCGCGCAACGCCGGGAGCGCGAATGGCGACGGCGGGTGAGAGCCTTGCATTGACGGCTGCCGATCTGCGTTCCACGCAGATTCCAGCCCCGCAAACGAGCGTGGGACCTGTTTCATGTTTCCCCCCGGGCGCTTGTTGAGTGCACCGAGAAAGTAATGATAAAGGTTACACAATCGTTCGTATCGATTCGTGGCCCCTGCAAGGTATCGAGATGTGTTGCGACTCAAAGGCGTGAATCAGCGGGCGCGGCGCGTCATCCTTTGGGTGACAACTTTCGACCTATGGACAGTGCGCGGGGCCGCGGTTCAGCATCGTCTCCCCTTTGCTGATAAGTGAACCTGGTCAATTGCCAGCGAACGCAGCTCGTTCGGAGTTGCGCTGTTCTCCGTCGGCGTTTTTTTAACCAACTCGAGGAGCGTTTATGCCTGCGTTCACTTTTACACCTGGCTCGACCGTCACTCTGGACGAATCCGACGGTTTGCAGAACGCTGTCGCTACCCCCGCACCTGCGGAAGACGGTAACGACAATGACATCCTCGTAACTTCGCTGCCGGCCACCTTCACCACCCGCCTGACTGCCGCGGGTGCGCCAGCCCCAACCAAAGCCGCCTTGAGTGGCTATACGGGGAGTGGCACCGGCGCCAACGCATTCACGTTCAGCGGGACCGGCGCTTTCACCGGTATGTCATTCACGGACGCGGCCGGCGCTCCGCTCAATGGCTTGGACAGCGGCCTCAATACCGCGGATGGCGACGACATCTTCCTTTACACCGACACGACCAACAACAACGTCGTCTTGGGGAAGACCGGCGCCGGTGTCGTCGTGTTCGCGGCCTATCTGGAGGAGACAGGAACCCCGGTGACGGGCGCAAAGATCTGGATGGTCCAGTATGAAGCGATATCGAACCCCGATGCGACCAACCCCGACGATGCAGTCGACCTGACTGAGAAGGTCTACGTCAGTGTCAGCCAGGATGCGGAGTTCAATCTCGCAGACGCGCCATCTGGCCAGAACCTGTTCCTGATGTTCACGAAGACCAATCCGACGATCGACGCTGACGGCCGGATTACCGACGTGTCGATCATCGCGACGGGAAAGGACCCGGCAAATCAGTCCGGGGCCAATCCCGACATCACCGACGATGACATCAACATTGGCACCGGCGACACGATCAACTCCAGCAAGGCCGGCGGGCCGACCACGTTCGGTACCAACAACCAGATGATCACAGAGCAGGAGGGCATCCGCTTCACGTTCGTGACCGGCGCCAGGGCGGACGTCACCATTCCGGAACTGGAACCGGGCGAGGCCCATCTGGAGTCGAACATCGACTTCACCGGCATGTTCGGGGCGAGGACTGCCGATTTCGACGTTGTGCAGTTGCAAAGCGGAAAGAGTGCCCAGGTCAGGGTCACCGCATACAGCACGGCGGTTGAGTCTGGCAACAGCTTCGTCGACGGCTATGCGGGCGACGCGACGGTTCCGATCACGAGCGTGCGCGTGCTCGACTCCGTCACCAACGCGGTTCTCGAAACCTTCTCGAACGGCAGCGAGGGCGGAGTGAGTCCGACCATCGCCATCAGCATCACCGGTGGCGTCGCGCTGATCACCGGCGTCAAGGCCGACTACTCGATCGAATACACGACGTCAGCGGACCACAACCGCGTACTCGTTGAAAACGGGGCGGCCCTCAATGCCTCGGGCAACACCCACGCCGACTTCGACGTCGGGGGCTTCCGGCTGCTGCAGGTTTCCGCCGCAACGTCAGAGGTCGGCTCGATGATGAACTTCGAGGACGACGGCCCGTCCGTCGTGCTGGCGACGCCCACCGACACCGCGGTGGTCAACACGCAGGACGCCGACACCATCGGCGAAGCCACCGACTCCGCCACCACGAACTTCGCGACCGCCTTCACCACGAGTTCGAGCAGCTACGGCGCCGATGGGGCGGGCTCCACCGGCTCGGTCTTCGCTCTCGGTGTGAAAACGCAGGGTGGCGACTCAGGCCTCAAGAGCGATACCGCGACCATCTACCTGTATTTGGTGAGCGGCAAGGTCATCGGTTCGACGTCCAACACGGAAGCCGGCATTCTTGCGGGCAACACCATTTTCGACCTGGCCGTGAGCGCAAGCGGCTCCGTGACGCTGCAGCAGTTTGCCGAAATCGACCACGCGCTGCCGGGGGCTTCGTCGAACTACGCGGCCCAGGAGGCCTCGATGGCCGACGACCTGGTCACGCTGTCCGATACGGTGACGCTCACCGACCAGGATGGCGATACCGCGAGCGACTCCGAGGTGCTCAACATCGGCGCCAACATCAGGTTCGACGACGACGGCCCGTCCATCGTGCTGGCAACACCTACCGACTCGGCGCTGCTCACTACGCAGGATGCCGACTCCGCCGGAGTCGATTCCGCCACGCAGGACTTCTCGACCGCCTTCGGCGCGACCTCCAGCAGCCACGGCGCCGATGGAGCGGGCTCCACCGCTTCGACCTTCGCACTCGGCCTGTCCACGCCGGGCGAAGCTTCAGGGCTCACGAGCGATGGCGCGGTCATCAGGTTGTACCTGGTGGGCGGGAATGTCATCGGATCGACGGCGGCCACCGTGGGCGCCATCACGGCGGGCAACACCATCTTCGACCTGGCCGTGAGCGCAAGCGGCTCAGTGACGCTGCAGCAGTTTGCCGAAATCGATCACGCGCTGCCGGGCGTGGGGTCCAACTACGCGGCCCAGCAGGCCACGATGCTCGACACCTTGATCACCCTCACCAATACAGTGACGCTCACCGATGGGGATGGCGACACCGCGACCGATACCGAGGTGCTCAACATCGGCGCCAACATCAAGTTCGACGATCACGGCCCGACGGTGACTGCCATCTCGGACCTCACCGGCGCGAATGACGCCCAGTCCATTGCGGGAACTTATAACTTCGCCGTCGGCGCCGATGACGTGGGCAACGCGTCGACCGACGGCATCGTGCTGAACAGCCTGACCGGAACGACCGGCGGCGGCCGGCCCATCACCGATGCGGCCGTCGCGCACTTTGCGGAAGATGCCACCACGGTCACCTACAACTTCAGCTTCAACTACTTCCCCGGGCCAACCTCGACCACGACGCAGGCGGCAACAGGCACGGTCATCTTCAACAAGACGGACGGTACCTTCACCTTTGATCTGGACCAGGTCTTCAGTGGACAATCGACGTTCTCCACGAGTTCGCCGCTGGCCTCCTTCAACTACGACACGGAAGGCAACAACTCGCCGGAGATCGTGGTCCAGCAGTACAGCAGCGACTTCTTCGGCGTGCTGTCCGCCAGGGCCGCCACGCCTCCAAGCGATTCCAGCGACCTGGTGTCGGGCAGCGATCATGCGTTCACGGCGGGGGAAACCTTCAACAGCGTGAGTGCCGGTTTTGTCAATGTCGCGACCAACACCCTTGGCGTGAACTCCGACACCGTCCAGAACGGCGAGTTGCTGAACTTCGACTTCTTCAGGTCGAATCCGGTGAACAACCCCAGTGTGACAAGCCCGCCGCCGCGGCCCGACGCAACGGTCGTCGGTACGGACAGGGCCTACGCCGACGCGATCAACATCACGATCGATCAGATCACGGACGGCGAAGACGTGGCTGTCCTGCTGAAGTTGGTCAATACGTCGACCAATGCCACCACGACCCGGCTGTTGATCGCCAACTCCGCGACGGACTATCAATCGGCCGGAGGCGGCATGAAGATCGTCAGCATCGGAGAGGACGACTACGACAGCGCCAACTTCCAGATCTCGGGCGTACAGGTCCTGAGCAGCACCGAAGACCTCACCGGCACGGGCATCAGCCTGAGCACCCACAACGCGGTGAACCTGACGGCGACTGGAAATAACTATGCCGATACGGAGGACAACGATGTATTCAAGATCATCAAGATCGACGTGATCACATCGGCGACCATCAACTCGGACGTGGACCTGAACTTTGCAGGCCAGCTGATCGACGGCGATGCCGACTTTGCGAACTTCGACTTCGATGTCCACCTGGAGATCGATGGCGTGGCCAACCTGATCGGCACAACCAACCAGACGGAGCCTATCGCGTAACGAGCTCTTGACAAGGGGGCGGCAGGAATGCTGCCCCTTGCCGCTTTGGCCTGTGCCAAGGCGTACTGAATTCCAAATCTGCGAGGTGGCATGAAACCTCAGGAAAAGTCAGGCGAATTGCGGCAGGCGGTGACAGCCCTCAACGCCTACTTCGTGCGGGCGGCGTGGTTCAGTGTGTGCTCGGGTCTTCTGCTGCTGGCTCCGAGCGCGTACATGCTGGAGGTGTATGGGCGGGTCGTGAACAGCCGCAGCACGCTCACGCTGGCCATGCTGACACTGCTGGTGCTGGCCGCTTTCTGCCTGATGGAAGTGCTCGACTGGGCCCGCACCGAGGTGATGTACCGGGCCGGGCAGAAGCTCGACCAGAAGCTGCGGAACCGCGTCTTCGTCGCCATCTTCGAAGCCGGCCTCAAGCGCTTGCCGGGCGGGACCGTGCAACCGCTCAACGACCTTCGCACCTTGCGCGAGTTCCTGTATTCACCACCGTTGCTGGCGCTGATGGAAGCGCCGGTTGCGCTGGTCTTCATGGGGCTCATGTTCGCCATCAGCCCCGTGCTGGGCTGGTCGGCCGTGGTGGGCTCGCTGCTGCAGGTGTTCGTCGGCTGGCTCAACGACCGGAACACGCGGCCGCCGCTGGTGTCGGCCAATCGATGCGCGATCGAGGCGCAGCAGTATGCGGACGCCGCGCTCCGAAACTCGCAGGTCATCGAGTCGATGGGCATGCTGCGGGACGTGCATCGCCGCTGGATGGGCAAGCGGCGCGATTTTCTGCAGCGCGAGGCCGTGGCCTCGGACCACGCCGGGACCTACCAGGCGCTCGGCAAGTTCTTGCAGGTCACCATGGGTTCCCTGTTGCTGGGCCTGGGTGCCTGGCTGCTGCTGAAGAACCAGCTCAACGGCGACGCCGGAATGATGGTGGTCGGCTCCATCCTCGGCGGCCGGGCCTTGGTGCCGCTGGTGCAGATCGTGACGCAGTGGCGCACGGTGGTGAATGCGTGCGATGCATGGCAGCGCCTGGGCGGCCTGCTGAGCGCCATTGCGCCGCCGCCGGACACGATGGCTCTGCCGCCGCCCAAGGGCGCGCTGCAGGTCGAAAACCTTGTGGCAGCCGCTCCGGGCAGTGGTTCGGCCATCCTGAAGAACGTGGCCTTCAGCCTGTCGCCCGGCGAGGTGCTTGCCGTGGTGGGGCCCTCTGCCGCGGGCAAGACGACCCTGGCGCGCCTGATCGTCGGACTTTGGCCGGCGGCAAGCGGCAAGGTGCGGCTGGACGGCGCGGACGTGTTCGGGTGGGACAAGGCCGAGCTCGGCCCGCACATCGGTTATCTGCCGCAGGAAGTGGAATTGCTCGAAGGCACCATCGCCGAAAACATTGCACGCTTCGCTGAGGTGCGGCCTTCGAAGGTCAAGGAGGCCGCGCTGGCCGTCGACCTGCATGCCTACATCACCAGCCTTCCGCTGGGCTACGACACCCCGATCGGGACCGAAGGCACGGTGCTGTCGGGCGGGCAGCGGCAGCGGGTCGCATTGGCGCGCGCGATCTATGGCGAGCCCGCGCTGGTGGTGCTCGATGAACCGAATTCGAGCCTGGACGAGGCCGGTGATGCCGCATTGACGGCCGCCATTTTGAAACTCAAGGCGCGCGGCACCACGTTCGTCGTCATGACACACCGCACCAGCGTGCTGGCCGTGGCCGACAAGATGCTGGTGCTGTGCGATGGCGCGATGCAGGGGTTCGGCCCACGCGACGAAGTTCTGGCCGCGCTGCGGCAAGCCGGCGAGCAGGCGGTGGACCGGATACGCAAGGCCGCCAACCAGCCTGTGTCGATACGGCGCAATGCCGAGAACGCCGCGAGCGTCACGCCAGAGGCGAGCCCACAGCCATGAACAAACCCTCGTTCTTCAACCGCAGCGAACTGGCGCGCGCCCTTTGGGGGTTCCGAAGGGAGTTCCTGCTGGTCGGCTCGCTGAGCTTCCTGGCCAATGTGCTCATGCTCGCGCCGACGCTGTACATGCTGCAGATATTCGACCGCGTGCTGTCCAGCCAAAGCGAACTGACGCTGCTCGCGGTGTCCCTGATCACGCTGCTCCTGTTCGTGGCGCTGGCCTTGTCGGAATGGCTGCGCTCGCGCCTCTTGGTGCGGGCCAGCCTGCGCTTCGACCGGCAACTGAGCACCCGGGTGTTCAACGGGAGCTTCCAGGCCTATCTCGGCCAGCCGTCGTCCAACAAGTCCAGGCCGTTCGCAGACCTCAATCACATCCGCCAGTTCCTCACCGGTCCAGGCGTCTTTGCGCTCTTCGATGCGCCTTGGACGCCGATCTACATCGCGGTGATCTTCTTTCTTCACCCCTGGCTCGGAATCGTGGCGCTGGGGTTCGCGCTGGTCCAGGCCGCACTGGCGTGGTTCGGCCAGCGGCAGACCGCCGCGCCGGCGGAAGAGGCCCTGAAAGCCACGGGCGAGACGATCGGCGACCTCCAGGGCAAGCTTCGGAACGTGGAGGTGCTCGAATCGATGGGCATGATCGCCAACCTGCAAAAGCGCTGGAATCGCCAGCATGCGGCCTCCATGGAGAAGGGCGCCTTGGCGCAGGGCTTCATCAATCGCGTGGCCGGCTGGAGCAAGTTCATACGCTACAGCCAACAGTCGCTCGCATTGGGGGCAGGTGCGCTGCTGGTGATCGATGGCCAGTTGTCGCCAGGCGCCATGATTGCGGCGAACGTGCTCATGGTCCGTGCCCTGGCGCCCATCGACCAGCTGGTCGGCACGTGGCGCGGCTTTGTCTCCTGCCGCAGTGCATTCCAGCGTCTTGAAAGACTGTTGGACGAATTTCCGGAGCAGGACCATGTCCCTTCCCGGGACGGGCCCACCGGCACCATCGGCTTGCAAGGCGTCTTTGCAGGGGCCGCGGGGCGCCCGGCGCCCATCCTGAAGAATATTTCGTTTGCGGTTCCCGCAGGAACCGTGGTCGCGGTGCTGGGCCCCTCGGGCTCGGGCAAGTCGACGCTGGCGAAGGTCATGGTGGGCATCTGGAGCCCGTCTTCTGGCGCGGTGCTGCTCGACGGGGTGCCGATCGGAGGCTGGAATCGTCCGGAGCTGGGGCCGCATATCGGCTATCTGCCGCAGGACGTGGAGTTGTTCGGCGGCTCCATAGCCGAGAACATTGCGCGGCTCGGCGAGATCGACTCGCGCAAGGTCATCGAGGCCGCCAGCAGTGCCGGCATGCACGAGACGATCCTGCGTTTTCCGAAAGGCTACGACACCCTCATCGGGGACGCAGGCAACCTGCTTTCCGGCGGGCAAAGGCAGCGCATCGGACTGGCGCGTGCGATCTATGGCGACCCTTCGCTCATTGTCCTGGATGAGCCGAATGCCAACCTGGACGATGCCGGCGAGGCCGCGCTGGTGCGCGCCATACGGGAACTGAAGGCCAAGGGAAAAACGGTGTTCCTCATAACGCACCGCCAAGGCGTGGTTGCCGTGGCCGACCGCCTCATGGTCTTGAGCGATGGCGAATTGACCGCGGACGGTCCACGCGATGCCGTGCTCGCGTCTTTCCGTCGCCCGCAGCCTGCTGCCGTGCGAACGGCGGCCCTGGTGCAGTCGGCTTGACCCGACGCCCGTCCTGTCATCGATCCATCTCCGGGAGCTTCAAATGGCCAAACCGAATCTTCTCAGGGACGTCACTACTTCAAACCCCTCGCCGGTCGTCGACGACGACACGTCGCAGGATGATGCAAATGGCCTCAGAAGCGAGTTCGGCCGCGCAGGCCGCATCGGCGCGTGGGCGCTGGCTGCCGGATTCGGCGGGTTTCTGCTGTGGGCTGCGTTCGCTCCGCTGGACGAGGGCGTGCCGAGCCAGGGGCAGGTGGCCATCGACACCAAGCGCAAGGCGGTCCAGCATCAGATTGGCGGCATCCTCAAGGAGGTGCGGGTCGGCGAGGGCGATCAGGTCCAGGAGGGGCAGTTGCTGTTCAAGCTCGACGACGCCGCGGCCAGGGCGAGCTTCGAAACCGTGCGGCAGCGCTATCTGGGCTTTCGCGCCATACAGGGGCGCTTGCTGGCGGAACAGGGGGGACAGAACGCCATCGAGTTCCATCCCGACTTGCAGGCGGCCGCCGCGGACCCGCTGATCCGGCAACAGATGTTCAACCAGGAACAACTGCTCAGGTCGCGCCGCGCCGCGTTGCGGGCCGACCTGCAATCAATCGAAGAGAACATCCAGGGTCAGCAAGAGTTGTCTCAAGCGTACGCAAGCATGTTGGGCAGCCGCCGAACCCAGCTTTCTCTTCTCAACGAAGAACTGGCGCAGACGCGCAAGATGGTCGCCGAAGGGTATGCCCCGCGCAATCGCCAGCTGGAGATGGAACGCCAGGTTGCGGAATCGAATACCTTCATTGCCGAGCTCATCGGCAACATGGGCCGGGCCCGGCGAACGGTCTCGGAGCTTCGCCAGCGTGCCATTGCCAGGCAGCAGGAGTACCACAAGGAGGTGGAAACCCAGCAGGCCGAAGTCAGCCGCGAAGTGCTTGGCGACTACGAGAAGTTCGTCGCCTTGCGCGATGAACTGGGCCGAACCGAGATCCGCTCGCCCGCTTCGGGCCAGGTGGTGGCGCTGGTGGCGCAAACCGTTGGCGGCGTGATTGCGCCGGGGCAAAAACTGATGGACGTGGTTCCTGTCAACGAGCCCTTGCTGCTCGAGACCCGAGTGCCGCCTCATCTGATCGACCGCATCCGCGCCGGCATACCGGTGGACGTGCGCTTCTCGAGCTTTGCCCACTCTCCGCAGCTCGTGGTGCAGGGCAAGCTGGTTTCGGTCTCCGGCGACTTGCTGACCGACCCGCAGACCAACACCAGCTACTACCTTGCGCGGGTCGCCGTGACGCAGGAGGGCCTTCAGAAGCTCGGCAAGCGTTCGCTGCAGCCGGGCATGCCGGTCGAAGTGGTCTTCAAGACAGGGGAGCGCTCGCTGCTCGTCTACCTCTTGCATCCGCTCACCAAGCGCATCGCAGCCTCGATGACGGAAGAATGAGCGTGAAGAAGAAAACCCTGTTGGCATTCGCTGCTGCCGGCCTTCTCTCGGGGCAGGCCTGGTCGCTCGATCTGTCGCAGGCCTATGCGGAAGCGCTGGAGCAAGACTCGACCATCCGCGCGGTGCGGGCGGCCACCGATGCCCGGCGCGAACGCCTGCCGCAGGCCCGCGCGCAACTGCTTCCCAACCTGTCGGCGAGCGTCTCGCGCTATCGAAACTGGCTGGAGAGAACTTCGCCGGATGCCTCCGGGCAGCTCGTCACGGCCAACCTGCGCTACACCAGCAGCACCGAGGCGCTGACCTTGCGGCAACCCATCTTCCGCATGTACCAGATGGCCGACTACCGCCAGGCGAAGGCGCAGGTCGAAGATGCCGAAGCGAATCTCGAACGCGAATTGCAGAGTCTTGGAGTTCGGGTGAGCGGCGCGTACTTCGAGGCACTGCTGGCCGAGGAACACCTCACGCTGGTGCTCGCCCAGAAGACGGCCTATACGACCCAGTTCGATGCCGCGCAGAAGCGACTCGGCGCCGGTTTTGGCACCCGCACCGACATCGACGAAGCGCGTGCGGCCCTGGACCTCAACGTAGCGCAGGAACTCGAGGCGCGCCAGAACCAGGACTTCACACGCAGGCAACTCCAAGGCCTGGTCAATCGCCCGATCGACCGATTGGCGCCGCTCGACTCGTCCAGGATGCAGCTCGTGCGGCCGGCGCCCGATCGGCTGGAAGACTGGGTCGAACGGGCCGAGACGAACAGCCCCGAGCTTCAGTCGCTGGTCGCGCAGGTGGAAGCAGCCAAGCATGAGCTGGAGAAGGCGCAAGCCGGCCACTACCCGACCTTGGACGCGGTCGCCCAGTGGTCGCGCAACGACAGCGACACGATCAACAACATCAAGACCCGCTACAACAACAAGTCCATCGGCTTGCAGCTCAACATTCCTCTCTATTCGGGCGGCCATGTGAGTTCGACCGTGAGGCAGGCAATCGCGGGCCAGCATCGGGCGGAAGAGGCCCTCGAGGCCATGCGCCGCGACCTGGGTGTGCGGCTGCATCGTGAGTTCCGCGGCGTGACGGAAGGCGTCTTGCGGGTTCGGGCCCTCGAACAGGCGGTGCGTTCCGCGGAGCAGGTGGTCATCTCGAACAGCCGCTCGTTCGAGGCTGGCAGCCGCACCTTGCCCGACGTGCTGAACGCGGAGCAGCAGAAGGTGTCGGCCCAGCGTGACCTGGCCCAGGCCCGCTTCGTCTACCTGATGTCGCGGGTACGCTTGCAGGCGCTCTCGGGCGGCGCCAAGGTCGAAGTCATCGACGAGATCAACGGCTGGCTCGTGCGCTGACGGATGCGGCGGCATGGCCCCGTCAAATGACGGGCGCGCTGGTCTCCTTCAGCACGCGCAGCACGAAGTGCGACTTGCTGTGGCGGATGCCCGGAATCTTGTAGAGCTTTTCGCGCAGCAGCCGCTCGTAGTCGCGCGTGTCGCGCACCGCGATGCGGATGTAGTAGTCGTAGTCGCCCGACACGAGATACGCCTCCTGGATCTCCGGAATGGTCGCAAGCACGCGGCCGAAGTCGTACAGCGTTTCGTCGGTGTGGCTTTCGAGCGTGACCTGCACGATGACCGAATCGTGATAGCCGAGCTTGGCCGGATCGACGTCGATGGTGTAGCGCTTGATCACGCCCTGGGCTTCGAGCTTCTTGATGCGCGTCCAGCAACTGGTGGGCGACAGGCCGACCTCGTTGCCGATCTCCTGCAGGGTCTTGCGCGAGTCGAGCAGCAGCACCCGCAGGATCGCCATGTCGATCTTGTCGAAAGATCCTTCTTCATTTGCTGGAATTTTTCGAAGAGTTTTCATGAAATAGGCCGAGAGAGCCAAAAGAAAGAAGCAAATTCTGCATCAAAACCGGAAGAATCGACGGCATGCGACTGCTCGACCTTCCTCCCCTCCTTCCCGCTTCTTCCCCATCCCCCCAGCCGGGAGTCGCCGCGGCTGCGGCCCGTCCCCGCAACGGGGCCGAGGCCCTGCTCGACACGCTGGTCGAATGCGGCGTCGACACTCTTTTTGGCTACCCGGGCGGTGCCGCGCTGCCGCTTTATGACGCGCTCCACGGCGAGCCGCGGCTGCGCCATGTGCTGGTCCGGCACGAGCAGGCCGCGGTGCATGCCGCCGAAGGCTATGCGCGCACCACGGGGCGCGTGGGCGTGGTGCTCGTCACGTCGGGGCCGGGCGTGGGCAACACCATCAGCGGGCTGCTCGACGCGATCAGCGATTCGGTGCCGCTCTTGTGCATCAGCGGGCAGGTCGCGACCGGGGTGATCGGCACACAGGCCTTCCAGGAGAGCGACGCGCTCGGCATGTCTCGCCCGGTGACCAAGTGGAACCAGCAGGTGCGCGCGGCCGACGACATGCCGCAGCTGGTGCGCCGCGCGCTGGAGATTGCCGCCTCGGGGCGGCCGGGGCCGGTGCTGCTCGACGTGCCCAAGGATGTCCAGCTCATGCGCCTGGGCCATGGTGCCGCGGCCAAGCCGCTGCGCGCGCTGCGCACGGGCAGGGCCGCGCTGCCGCCGCGGGCCATGCTGCAGCGCGCGGCCGATCTGATATCGACGGCGCGCCGGCCGGTGCTCTACGGTGGCGGCGGGCTGATCAACTCGGGGCCGGCCGCGTGCGAGGCCTTCGCGCAGCTGGTGCACCGCCTGCATGCGCCGTGCACGCTCACGCTGATGGGGCTCGGCGCCTTTCCTGCGTCGGACCCGAAGTTCATCGGCATGCTGGGCATGCACGGCATGCTCGAAGCCAACCTGGCCATGCACGAGGCCGACCTGGTGGTGTGCGTCGGCGCGCGCTTCGACGACCGCGTGACCGGCAAGCTCGACGAGTTCTGCCCGCATGCGCGCAAGATCCACATCGACATCGATCCGGGCAGCATCAACAAGGTGGTGAAGGTCGACGTGCCGATGGTCGGCGACTGCGGCGCCATCGTCCAAGGCTTGCTCGCGCTGCTGCCCGCGGATGCGTTGGCGCCCGAACGGCTTGCGCCCTGGTGGCAGCGCATCGAACGCTGGCGCGCGGAAGATTGCCTCGGCTTCACGCCGCGCGCTGATGCCATCCTGCCGCAGCAGCTGATGTCGTCGCTGCAGCGCGCCATTGCCGGGCGCGACGCCATCGTGTCGACCGACGTGGGCCAGCACCAGATGTGGGCCGCGCAATACCTGCGCTTCGATCGGCCGCGGCGCTGGCTCACTTCGGGCGGTGCCGGCACCATGGGCTACGGATTGCCGGCCGCCATTGGCGCGCAGGTTGCGCACCCCGGCGCGCTCACGGTGTGCGTGAGCGGCGACGCCTCGGTGCTCATGAACATCCAGGAGCTCTCGACGGCCGTGCAGCACCGCACGCCGGTGAAGCTGGTGCTGTGCAACAACGGCTACATGGGCATGGTGCGCCAGTGGCAGGAGCTCAACCACGGCAACCGGCTGAGCCACAGCTGGAACGAGGCGCTGCCCGATTTCGTGGCGCTGGCCAAGGCCTTCGGCTGGGGTGCGCGGCGCGTTTGTGATCCGGCTGAGCTGGAGGCGGCGCTTGCCGAATGCCTTGCCAGCGAGGGGCCGTTCTTCCTCGACGTGCAGGTTGCAGCGCAGGAGAACTGCTTTCCGATGATGCCGGCAGGGTGTGGGCACCACCGGGTGATGCTTTCGAAGGACCGGTGGTACGAAGAAGAGCCTTGAGGGTTTGACTTTCTCCCGGTTTGACTCCCTCTCCCTCTGGGAGAGGGCAGGGGTGAGGGCATGTGCCTGTGAGAAGGCGCGGCCGTTTCATTGAGGCCGATGCCCTCATCCCAACCCCTCTCCCAGAGGGAGAGGGGGCAAGAGCGGAACGCTCAGGACTTGATGAACGCCAGCAGGTCGGCGTTGAACTTGTCCTTGTGCGTGTCGGTCAGGCCGTGCGGGGCGCCCGGATAGACGATGAGCTTGTTGTTCTTCACCAGCTTGGCCGAGGCCAGGCCCGAGGCGCCGATCGGCACGATCTGGTCGTCGTCGCCGTGGACGATGAGCGTCGGCACGTCGAACTTCTTCAGGTCTTCGGTGAAGTCGGTTTCCGAGAACGCCTTGATCGAGTCATAGGTGTTCTTGTGGCCGGCCATCATGCCCTGCGCCCACCACGCGTCGATCAGCCCTTGCGAGACCTTGGCGCCCGGGCGGTTGAAGCCGAAGAACGGACCCGTGGGCAAGTCCTTGTAGAACTGCGAACGGTTGGCCAGCTGCGCCGCGCGCAGGCCGTCGAACACCTCCATTGGCAGGCCACCGGGGTTGGCGGCGGTCTTCAGCATTTGCGGCGGCACGGCCGAGATCAGCGCGGCCTTGGCCACGCGCTTGGTGCCGTGGCGGCCGATGTAGCGCGCCACCTCGCCGCCGCCGGTCGAGAAGCCCACCAGGATGGCGTTCTTCAGGTCCAGCGTTTCGATCACCGTGGCCAGGTCGTCGGCGTAGGTGTTCATGTCGTTGCCGTTCCAGGGCTGGCTGGAGCGGCCGTGGCCGCGGCGGTCGTGCGCCACGGCGCGATAGCCCTGCGAGGCAAGGAACAGCATCTGCGATTCCCAGCTGTCGGAATTGAGCGGCCAGCCGTGGCTGAACACGACGGGTTGGCCGGTGCTGGGGCCCCAGTCCTTGAAGTAGAGCTGGGTGCCGTCTTTGGTGACGATGGTGTTGCTCATGACTTGCTTTCCTTTTGAAGATGCAGGAACCGCACCGGCTTTCGGCGCGGCGGTTGAAGCGGCGGATGCCGCTTTGGAGAAGCCGGTCGCCACGAGGGCCCCGGCTGCAACGGAAACGCCGCCGGCCAGCAGGCTGCGGCGGGTCGGGGTGGCGGTGAAATTCTTGCTGTTCGTGGACATGGTGCGTTCCTTTTTTGACGTCGTGGTTAA
This sequence comes from Variovorax palleresanus, assembly GCF_051144945.1. NCBI lineage: Bacteria > Pseudomonadati > Pseudomonadota > Betaproteobacteria > Burkholderiales > Comamonadaceae > Variovorax > Variovorax palleresanus. Next base: position 4,730,935 of record NZ_JBJNVP010000002.1, read on the forward strand.
TGCAGGTTAAAACTATCGTTCGTATTAATATCGCGTGCGATATAAATGAGAAAGAAAAGCAGGAAGGCGGATGCGGCGTGCCATCACGCGTTCCTGTCGAGGTTGGAACGCAGCGTTTTCAACTGCGTACGCAGCTTGACGATGTCCTTGGGCGGCAGCTCCATGGCCGCGGCGAGGCATGACGGAAGCGCCTTGGCCTTGCCGCGAAGTGCACGGCCTTCGGCGGTGAGCGACACGATCACCTGCCGTTCGTCCGTTGCCGACCGCACGCGCTGGATGAGGCCGCGCGCTTCGAGTCGCTTGAGGAGGGGCGTGAGGGTGGTCGTTTCGAGCGCGAGCCGTGCGCAGATCTCGGATACGTTGACGCCGTCCTGCTCCCACAGCACGAGCATGACAAGGTATTGCAGGTACGTCAGGTCCAGGTCGCGCAGCAGGCCGCGGTACACCTTGTTGAGGCTCAGCATCGTCGAATAGAGCGCGAAGCAGAGCTGCTCGTCCAGCGCCAGCGAGTCGCCTGGGGGGGCGTCGGCGGCTTGGGTGGAGGGGTGCTTGGCAGGCATGGGCCGAATGATATATCGCATGCGATCTAATTGCAAGCGATAGGCCGGCGGATGCCTTCAATGAGTAGCTCCTGCATTTGTGCGCCTGAGGCCCAGGCCAAAAAAAAGGGCAGCATTGCTGCTGCCCCCCTTGCCGAAGAGCTCGCTACGCGATGGCCTCCGTTTGCTGGGTGGTGCCGATCAGGTTGGCCACGCCATCGATCTCCAGGTGGACATCGAAGTCGAAGTTCGCAAAGTCGGCATCGCCGTCGATCAACTGGCCTGCAAAGTTCAGGTCCACGTCCGAGTTGATGGTCGTTTCTGTGACCACATCGATCTTTATGATCTTGAACACATCGTTGTCCGACGTATCGGCATAGTTATTTCCAGCCGCGGTCAGGTTCACCGCGTTGTGGGTACTCAGGCTCACGCCCGTGCCGGTGAGGTCTTCGGTGCTGCTCAGGATCTGCACGCCCGCGATCTGGAAGTTGGCGCTGTCGTAGTCGTCCTCTCCGATGCTGACGATCTTCGTGCCTCCTGCGGCCGATTGATAGTCCGTCGCGGAGTTGGCGATCAACAGCCGGGTCGTGGTGGTGTTGGTCGATGCATTGAACAACTTCAGAAGGATCGCCACGTCTTCGCCGTCCGTGATCTGATCGATCGTGATGTTAATCGCGTCGGCGTAGGCCTTGTCCGTACCGACAATGGCAGCGCTGGGCCGTTGGGGCGGACTCGTGAGGTTGGGGTTGCTCACTGGATTCGACCTGTAGAAGTCGAAGTTCAGCAGCTCGCCAGCCTGCACGGTGTCGGAGTTCACGCCGAGGGTGTCGGTTGCGACGTTGACAAAGCCCGCACTTGCGCTGTTGAAGGTTTCGCCGGCAACAAACGCGTGATTCCCGCCCGCCACCAGGTCGCTGGAGTCACTCGGCGGCGTGGCAGCCCTGGCGGACAGCACGCCGAAGAAGTCGCTGCTGTACTGCTGGACCACGATCTCCGGCGAGTTGTTGCCTTCCGTGTCGTAGTTGAAGGAAGCCAGCGGCGAACTCGTGGAGAACGTCGTTTGTCCACCGATGAGCTGATTCAGATCGAAGGTGAAAGTACCGTCCGTCTTGTTGAAGACGACCGTGCCTGTTGCCGCCTGCGTCGTCGTCGAGGTTGGCCCCGGGTAGTAGTTGAAGCTGAAGTTGTAGGTGACCGTGGTGGCATCTTCGGCAAAGTGAGTGACGGCAGCATCGGTGATGGGCCGGCCGCCGCCGGTCGTTCCGGTCAGGCTGTTCAGCACGATGCCGTCGGTCGACGCGTTGTCCACATCGTCGGCGCCCACGAAGAAGTTGTAGGTTCCCGCAATGGGCAGGCCGTCGTTCGCTCCGGTGAGATCGGAGATGGCGGTCACCGTCGGGCCGTCGTCGTCGAACCGGATGTTGGCGCCGATGTTGAGCACCTTCGAATCGCTGGCGGTGTCGCCATCCCCATCGGTGACCGTTACGGAATTGGTCAAGGTGATCAGCGTGTCGGCCAGAGTGGCTTCCTGGTCCGCGTAGTTCGACCCCACACCTGGCAGCGCGTGATCAATCTCGGCGAACTGCTGCAGCGTGACCGAGCCAGCCGCGCTGACTGCGACGTCGAAGATGGTGTTGCCCGCCGTGATGCCAGCCTCAGTGGCCGAAGTCGACCCGATGACCTTGCCGGCCACCAGGTACAGCCGGATGGTGGCGCCATCGCTCTTGAGCCCGGAATCGCCACCCTGCGTGGCCACGCCGAGCGCGAAGCTCGAGACGGTGGTGCCCGGCCCGTCGGCGCCGTAGCTGCTCGACGCCACGCTGAAGGCGGTCGAGAAGTCCTCGGTGTCCGAGTCGGTGGCCGCGCCGATGGTGTCGGCGTCCTGCGTGTTGAGCACCGCCGTGTCGATGGGCGCTGCCAGCACGACGGACGGACCGTCGTCATCGAACCGGATGTTGGCACCGATGTTGAGCACCTCGGAATCGGTGGCCGTATCGCCGTCCCCATCAGTAACCGTCACCGTGTTGGTCAGGGTGATCAAGGTGTCGGCCAGCGAGGCCTCCTGGGCCGCGTAGTTGGACGAGTCACCCGGCAGTGCGTGATCGATCTCGGCGAACTGCTGCAGCGTCACCGAGCCGGTGGCACTGACCGCGACGTCGAAGATGGTGTTGCCTGCCGTGATGCCGGCTTCGGTGGCCGAAGTCGACCCGATGACCGTTCCAGCCACCACGTACAGGTAAATGGTGGCGCCGTCGCTCTTGAGCCCGGAGTCACCGCCCTGCGTGGCCACGCCGAGCGCGAAGCTCGATGTGGTGGTGCCCGGCCCGTCGGCGCCGTAGCTGGTCGACGCCACGCTGAAGGCGGTCGCGAAGTTCGTGGTGGCGGAGTCGGTATTGGCGCCGATGGTGTCGGCGTCCTGCGTGTTGAGCACCGCCGTGTCGATGGGCGCAGCCAGCACGACGGACGGACCGTCGTCGTCGAACTTGATGTTGGCACCGATGTTGAGCACCTCGGAATCAGTGGCCGTATCGCCGTCCCCGTCGGTGACCGTCACGGTATTGGTCAGGGTGATCAAGGTGTCGGCCAGCGAGGCCTCCTGGGCCGCGTAGTTGGACGAGTCACCCGGCAGTGCGTGATCGATCTCGGCGAACTGCTGCAGCGTCACCGAACCGGTGGCGCTGACCGCGACGTCGAAGATGGTGTTGCCTGCCGTGATGCCGGCTTCGGTGGCCGAAGTCGACCCGATGACCGTTCCGGCCACCAGGTAAAGGTAGATGGTCGCGCCATCGCTCTTGAGCCCCGAGTCGCCGCCTTGCGTGGCCACGCCGAGTGCGAAGCTCGACGTGGTGGTGCCCGGCCCGTCGGCGCCGTAGCTGCTCGACGCCACGCTGAAGGCGGTCGAGAAGTCCTGCGTGTCGGAGTCGGTGGCTGCGCCGATGGTGTCAGCGTCCTGCGTGTTGAGCACCGCCGTGTCGATGGGCGCTGCCAGCACGACGGACGGACCGTCGTCGTCGAACTTGATGTTGGCACCGATGTTGAGCACCTCGGAGTCGGTCGCCGTGTCGCCATCGCCATCGGTGACCGTCACCGTGTTGGTGAGCGTGATCAGCGTGTCGGCCAGCGAGGCCTCCTGGGCCGCGTAGTTGGACGAATCACCTGGCAGCGCGTGATCGATCTCGGCGAACTGCTGCAGCGTCACCGTACCGGTGGCACTGACCGCGACGTCGAAGATGGTGTTGCCCGCTGTGATGGCACCCACGGTGGCGGCCGTCGATCCAACGACCTTGCCGCTCACGAGGTACAGGTAGATGGTGGCGCCATCGCTCTTGAGCCCCGAGTCGCCACCCTGCGTGGCCACGCCGAGCGCGAAGCTCGAGACGGTGGTGCCCGGCCCGTCGGCGCCGTAGCTGCTCGACGCCACGCTGAAGGCGGTCGAGAAGTCCTGCGTGTCGGAGTCGGTGGCCGCGCCAATGGTGTCGGCATCCTGCGTGTTGAGCAGCACCGTGTCGGTAGGCGCTGCCAGCACGACGGACGGACCGTCGTCATCGAAGCGGATGTTGGCGCCGATGTTGAGCACCTCGGAATCGGTGGCCGTATCGCCGTCCCCATCAGTAACCGTCACGGTATTGGTCAGGGTGATCAAGGTGTCGGCCAGCGTGGCCTCCTGGTCCGCATAGTTGGACGAATCACCCGGCAGCGCGTGATCGATCTCGGCGAACTGCTGCAGCGTCACCGAACCGGTGGCACTGACCGTCACGTCGAAGATGGTGTTGCCCGCCGTGATGCCGGCCTCGGTGGCCGAAGTCGACCCGATGACCGTTCCAGCCACCACGTACAGGTAGATGGTCGCGCCGTCGCTCTTGAGCCCGGAATCCCCGCCCTGCGTGGCCACGCCGAGCGCGAAGCTCGATGTGGTGGTGCCCGGCCCGTCGGCGCCGTAGCTGGTCGACGCCACGCCAAAGGCCGTCGCAAAGCTCTGCGTGTCGGAGTCGGTGGCCGCGCCGATGGTGTCGGCATCCTGCGTGTTGAGCAGCACCGTGTCGGTAGGCGCTGCCAGCACGACGGACGGACCGTCGTCGTCGAACCGGATGTTGGCACCGATGTTGAGCACCTCGGAATCAGTGGCCGTATCGCCGTCCCCGTCGGTGACCGTCACGGTATTGGTCAGGGTGATCAAGGTGTCGGCCAGCGAGGCTTCCTGGGCCGCGTAGTTGGACGAATCACCCGGCAGTGCGTGATCGATCTCGGCGAACTGCTGCAGCGTCACCGAACCGGTGGCGCTGACCGAGACGTCGAAGATGGTGTTGCCCGCCGTGATGCCGGCCTCGGTGGCCGACGTCGACCCGATGACCGTTCCAGCCACCACGTACAGGTAGATGGTCGCGCCGTCGCTCTTGAGCCCGGAATCCCCGCCCTGCGTGGCCACGCCGAGCGCGAAGCTCGATGTGGTGGTGCCCGGCCCGTCGGCGCCGTAGCTGGTCGACGCCACGCCAAAGGCCGTCGCAAAGCTCTGCGTGTCGGAGTCGGTGGCCGCGCCAATGGTGTCAGCATCCTGCGTGTTGAGCAGCACCGTGTCGGTGGGCGCCGCAAGCGAGGCGGACGGGCCGTCGTCCTCGAAGATCATCATTGAGCCGATTTCTCCCGTCGACTGCACGGTCCGGGGCAGACTGAATCCACCGATGTCGAAACTGGCGTTGAAATCGTTGTCGGTCGAGCCGACGTTTTCAATCAATACGCGGTTGTGGTCGCCACTCGTCTGGTATTCGATCACATAGCCGGCCTTGACTCCGCTGATCACGGCGGTGTCGCCGCTGAGATCAATGGACAGGCCCGTTACCAGGTTTCCGGCCGAATCACGAACGACGACCGAGCTGATATTGACGGCCGTATTATTTTGAAGGTTGTCCACATAATTGTCGCCAGTCGCCAGCACCGTCGTATAGGCACTGATCTTGAGCGTGGCCGCTTTATTGGGCTGCAATTGCGCGACCGTGAAAGCTGCCGAAGTGGTGCCGATAAGCCCGGTGAAATCGATGTTCGATTCTTCGTCGGCCTCGTTCTGATCGAGATTGGGAACCGTGTTGTCGGTGTTGGCGCCACTCACGAAAGTGAAATACATCCCTTCGGCACCGTTCTTGCCGTCGGGGGGATCAATCATCTGGTTGTTGGTGCCCAGGCTCGTGAACCCGCCGCCCTGACTGGAATTGACCGTGTCTCCGTCGTTGAATTTGGCGCCCGTCGATTCATTTGCCGGATTCTTGCCAGTCGCAACGATGGCGGCGCTTGCATCACCGAACATCGCGAACAGATTCTGGCCTGAGGGAACATTGGCAAAAGAAAACGCGTTATCCGAAGTGACCGAGACAAATATCTTGTCCGCGAGATTGACCGCGTCGTCCGGGTTCGAAGCATCCGGATGCGATATCGCTTCATATTGAACCGTCCAGAGCTTGGCGCCCGACACCGGGGTTCCCGTTTCCTCCAGGTAGGCCGCAAACACGACGACATTGAGGGCCGTCTTTCCGTAGACGATGTTGTTGTTGGTTGTGTCGGTATAAAGAAAGATATCTTCGCCGTCGGTGGTATTGAGGCCGCTGTCGACACCATTGAGCAAAGCGCCGTTGCTGTCCGTGAATGCAAGATCGGCGACCGTGCCGGATACGCTGAATGTGAATGCGTTGGTGCCGGTGTTGGTACCGTCATAGCCGCTCAACGCGGCATTGATGGCGGTTCCCACGCTCTGGGCCGCCAGGCGGCCGCTGAAGGCCGTCGGTAGCGAGCTTGCGGAAATATCGTTGTCGTTACTGTCGCCGGCAACGGCGGGAGTAGCGGCAAGGTTCTGCAAATTGGCGGATTCGTCCAGAGTGACGACTGAGCCGGCCGTTATATTTAGCGCGGTCATAAAAACACTCCTTTACTGAAAAAAATACTCCAATGGAAATAGCAATTTCGAGGATGGCGCTGGCGATCATTCAGGTTCGTGTATCCAGCGGGATATCGATGCTGAACCGCCGGCCTGCACCTTGTCCATAGGCCGAAAGTTGTCACCCAAAGGGTGACGCGCAGTGCCGGTGGCGCGTGAGTCAGGAGTGCCCGTCCACCCGCATCTGGAAGAGAAAGTAGGGCGGTATGCAGGCCCCGCGGCCTTCGGGTTGGCCTTCGGCCTGGGCACAGATGAAGTCGTCGCGGCAAGGCTGCTGTGCCGAGCAGCTGCGCAGGTTGCCGGGCCGCGTGTGCTTGCCCAGGCATTCGCCAAAGGGCTTGTTCGCCGCCAGGCATTGGTTGAAGTCGCTGAGGATTGCGATGCCGCCGCAGGTGCCGTTCTTGTCGAGCGGATCGCAAGGGCCCGAGCACATGCCGCCGGGAAAGCCGACCGAGGTTTTCTCGCACACGGAGAGCGCACCTTCGCAGGCAACGCGCGGAAATTTCTCGGCGCGGTCGAGCCAGGGGTTGGCGGATTGCGTGATGCGGGTGGGCTCGCAGCTCGCGCCAACCGTGGCTTTCTCGGGCGCGGTGTTCGCGTCGTCCGCTTCGGCGAGCGGCCGGAACGGATCGGGCCGCGGCGTCGAGAGCGCGGCATGCACATAGCGGCCGCGCCGCGCCAGCTCGTCCTTAAGGTGCGGTGAGTGCGGCAGCGCCAGCGCATTGCCCGCCGTAAAGGTGCGCGATGCGCCGCGCCGGTCGACACCCAGCAGGTGAAAGCCCGCGACCGCGCGGCTCTGATGGCAGCCTGCGCAGCTCAGATCGTCGAGGCGGCGCAGCATCGCTTGCGGCGACTGCAGCGTGCGGCTGCCGGGCACGGCCTGCCATTCGCCGGCCGAAAAAATCTGGGCGAACGGACGGTTGGCCAGCCGTTCGAGGCCCCGCGGCGCCACCGAGATGGCTTCGGTCGCAAGGAACTTCTCGGGGAGCTGCAGCGTGGCTTCGTCCAGCGCGCGCAGGTTGGCAGGCTGCCGCAACCACTGCTGCAGTTCCTTGCGCAGCGGGGCATTGGCCTTGAGCTTCGCGACGTCGGGCGTGTTCTCGAGCGGTGCCACGTCGAAGCGTTGCATGCCGGCATTCCAGCGAAAGGCGCGCAGCATGTACTCTGCATGGCCGCCGAGGTCGGGACGCACGGCCGAGGGCCAGCGCACGCTTTGCAGGTTGGTGGTGATCTGCGCGATGCGTGCGGGCGCAAGACGCTGCGGCGCCAGCGGGCCGTCGGGCGACACCAGCCAGCGGCCGAGCGCCTCGTCCGCCATCGAAGGCCGTGGCGGCTGCCAGCGCCGCGCGGTGCTCGCGCAACTGCCGTCGGCGTCCGGCGCATCGCCGCGCAGTTCGACATTGACCGTCATCGGCAGGCGCGACTGCATCGCGGGCGTGCGATAGGCGAGCCGGTAAACCAACCGGGTCTCGCCGCAGGCGCCGCTCTGGAACGGCCGGCGGTCCATGCGGTTGGTAACGCCCACCAGCTCGAAGAAGGCATCCGGGCTCGCAAGCCAGCGCGCATCGAACAGCCGGTGCGGATAGCGCGAGATGCCGACACCGGCCTGCCGGTCGCCGCGCTGGATGCGCGCGATACTTTCGGCGAGCGGACGTGCGATGGATTGCCACGCCGGCGAGCGCATCAGCGCCTGGTTGGCCGTGGTGCCATCGGGCGAAGCGGGTGCTTCGCCGAACCAGTGGGTAAAGCTGGCGCCGGATTTTTCGGCAGCCTGCAAGGCGGCTGGCGAGGTGACGAGAAGCAGCGGCTCGGTTGCGTGCGCCATGGGCGCGGCGAAGGCGAGGGCCGACGCGAGAAATGCAGGCAGGCTGTGCTTCAGGAGCGGCATGCGCGCGATTGTGCCCGCGCCGCCCGGGCCCGGACGTACGGCGTGACACAGTGTCCCGCTCCTGGGACATCGCCCGCCTTCTCCACGCGCGAAGCCGCGGTGCGCCCCTGTGGAGGCCCGCACGGAACGGCCCTTGCTATGACAAGCGGGTCCATGACTTCGCCGCGCCGTCCACCAACGCCCATGAACTCCGCCGATCTCGCCTTCGCCCCCCGGCACGACCTGGGTATCCGCACGGTGAGCGTGAGTGCCCCCGGGCGCCTGCACCTGGGTTTTCTCGATCCCTCCGGCTCGCTCGGGCGCGCCTTCGGCAGCCTGGGGGTGGTGATCGACGGTTTCACGACCGAGCTCGAGCTTTCGGCTTCATCGTCGGACCACCTGGCGGCCGACACGCCAGCCGCCGAAGCGGAGCTGGCACGCGCCGCCGCGCATCTCTCGCTGCTCCGGCAGCGCAGCGGCTGCCATGCGCCGCTGTCGTTGCGGCTGTGCCAGGTGCTGCCACCGCATGCGGGCTTCGGTTCGGGCACGCAGCTCGCCTCGGCCATCGGGCGCGCCTTTGCCGAATGGCACGGCCTGGACGTGGGCACCGCGACGCTGGCGCACTGGCTCGGCCGCGGCCTGCGCTCGGGCATCGGCATTGCGGGCTTCGACACCGGCGGCCTGCTGCTCGATGGCGGCCCCGGCGCCGATGGCCTGCCGGCGCCGCTGCTCTCGCGCATTCCGTTTCCGGATGAATGGCGCATCGTCGTGGTTCAGGATCCGGTGCACCGGGGCCTGTCGGGCGGGGCCGAAAAAAATGCCATTGCGGCCTTGCCGCCGCTGCCGCAGCCGGTGGCCGCCGACATCTGCCACCAGGTCCTGATGCGCGTGCTGCCCGGTGCGGCCAGCGAGGAGTTCGCGCCGTTTGCCGCCGGCATCAACCGCATGCAGCAATTGCTCGGCGAGCACTTCGCGCCGGCGCAGGGCGGTGTCTTCACCAGCCTGGCCGTCGCGCGGCTGATGCAATGGTTTGCCGATGCGAGCCGCGCCAACGGGGCGGCCATCGGGCAAAGCTCCTGGGGCCCCACCGGCTTCGCGATCGTGTCTTCGGAAACCCGGGCTCAGTTGCTCGTCGACGCCGCGCGGGCCGGCGGGCACGTCGACCCGCAGCTCGAGATCCGCATCGTCACCGGCCGCAACCGCGGTGCCGTGGTGCGCGACCGCAGCGCGGCGGCACGCATGCGCTGAAGTTGCCCATCAACTTTTTTCCATCTATTCCCAACGCAGGCTCTCTCTCATGGAACGTCCCCGCATCCTCCACATGTTCACCCCCGGCCCGCAGATGAGTCCATTCGACATCAACATGGCGGCGGACGCGGGCTACCAGATCATCGTGCCGTACTGCGGCGTGGCACTCGACCGCATCACCGGGCTCACGCAGGACACCATCTTCTCGCGCGGGCCCAAGGGCGTTGCGCGCACCGGCATCTTCATCGGCGGGCGCGATGCACAGCTGGCCGCCGACATGCTCGAGCGCGCAAGAACCTCGATGGTCAAGCCCTTCGTCGTCTCGCTGATGGCCGACCCGAGCGGTGCCTACACCACGGCCGCGGCCATGGTCGCATGCGTGGAGGCGGCGTTGAAGCGCAACCATGGCCACGGCCTGGAGGGCCAGCGTGTGGTGATCCTCGGCGGCACGGGTCCGGTGGGCCGCGTGGCCGGCGTGATCGCGGCAGAGGCCGGGGCGGACGTTTATTTGTCGAGCCGCAACGGCATCGACGCGGCGCAGGAAGCCGCCGACGAAACCGGGCAGCGCTTCGGCGTGAGCCTGCACGGCCTCTCGGGCGGCGACCCCGATGCGGTGCGCCGCTCCATCGCCGATGCCGACGTGTTGCTGGCCTGCGCGGCCGCGGGCGTGCAGGTGGTGTCCGCAGAAGCGCTCGGCGCCGCGACGCGCCTCAAGGTGGCGGCCGACGTGAACGCCGTGCCGCCCGAAGGCATTGCCGGCGTGGGCGTGATGGACGACGCCAAGCCGCTGGCCGGCACGCAGGCCGTGGGCATCGGTGCGCTGGCCGTGGGCAACGTCAAGTACCAGACGCAGCATCGCCTGCTGGTGCAGATGTGCGAGGCCGAGAAGGCACAGGTGCTGAGCTTTGCCGAAGCCTTTGCCGTGGCACGCGCCTTCCTGGTCGAGCAGGCCGCGAAGACGGCTTGAAGCGCCTCCGCCCCATGCCGACGATTGCCGTTGCCGCCATCTCCGCGCGCGCCATGGCCCAGGCGGCGGCCAGCGATGGCTTCAAGGTGGTCGCGCTCGACCTCTTCGGCGACATCGACACGTGCCGCGCCGCGTCGCGCTGGCTGCCCATCGGCACGCCGGGCAGCTTGCAGATCGATGCCGCCAGCGTGATGGCGGCATTGCGCACGCTGGCAGAAGAGGGCGTGGACGGCGAGCCGGTGCTGGGCTGGATCGCGGGCAGCGGCTTCGAAGGCGAGCCCGACTTGCTCGAAGAGGGCGCGGCCGTGCTGCCGCTGATCGGAATCGCGCCCGCCGCCGTGCGCCGCTTGCGCGACCCGGCGGCATTCTTCGGCTTTCTTTCGGCGCGTGTCCTGCCGTTTCCGCAGGTTTTGCTGCAGCCGCCCGAGGACCCCTCGGGATGGTTGATGAAAGACGCGCATGGCTGCGGCGGCTGGCACGTGCGCCATGCGCCCTGGTCGATGGATGAGCCGCCTTCGTCGCACCACTACTTCCAGCGCGAGATGCCGGGGCTGCCGATGTCGGCCACCTTCATCGCCAATGGCCGGGACGTGCATGTGCTCGGCTTCAACGAGCAGAGCGTGCGCAGCTTCGGCACGCGGCCCTACGTGTTCTGCGGCGCCATCGGGCCGGTGCCTTTGGCGGACGACCTCGCGAGCCGAGTGACCGACATTGCGCGCGCATTGACCGTCGAGTTCGAGCTGCGCGGCCTGTGCAGCCTCGACTTCATGCGCGACGGCGACGCCATCGGCGTGCTCGAGATCAACCCCCGTCCGCCGGCCAGCATGAGCCTCTACCGTTGGCCCGACGGCTCGCCGGGCGTGATGCAGGCGCATGTGCGTGCCTGCCTGCAGGGCGAGCTTCCGCCGTCAACGGTTTCTTCGCCTGCGCAAGACATCGAAGGCATCGAGATCGTGTTCGCACGGCAACCCGTCGAACTCGATGCGGCCGCGGCAGAGCGGCTCGCCGCATGGCCCGGCCTCTGCGACGTGCCGGCCCCGGGCCAGCGTTTCGACATCGACGACCCCGTGTGCACCCTGACCGCGAGCGGCACCAGCGCACAGCAGGTGCGCGCCCGCTTGAACGAAGGCCGCGAACGGCTGCTGCAATCATTGGAGACCCACGCATGAGCAACACATCCTCGCCCACGGCCGCCGCGGGCCTGAGCGTCAACCTGCTGGCCCGTCCGCTGGTCGAGCGCCTGCTGGCCGACGCCGATGTGCTCGGGCTGCGCGTGCGCCGTGACGACACCGGCGTGCATATCGTCGATGCCGGCATCGAGGCAGCGGGCAGCGTGGCGGCGGGGCTGCGCGTGGGCGAGATCTGCATGGGCGGGCTCGGACACGTGAACCTGCGCAGCGGCGCCGGCACGGAGGTTTGGCCCACGTGGCTCGACGTGCGCAGCTCGCAGCCGGTGCTGGCGTGCCTGGGCAGCCAGTACGCGGGCTGGAGCCTCGCGGCATCCAAGGAAGAGACGGGCGGCAAGAAATTCTTTTCGCTCGGCTCCGGTCCGGCACGCGCACTGGCGGTGAAGGAAAAACTCTTTGCCGAACTGGACTACCGCGACCACGCGCCATGCGGCGTGCTGGTGCTCGAGGTCGACCGGGCCCCGCCCAAGGTCGTGATCGACAAGCTGCTGCGCGACTGCGGCCTGGCCCCCGAGGCGCTGACGCTGATCCTCACGCCCACCACCAGCCTGGCGGGCACCACCCAGGTGGTGGCGCGCGTGCTCGAAGTGGCACTGCACAAGGCGCACGAACTGGGCTTTGCGCTGGCCAACATCGTCGATGGCGCGGGCACCGCGCCGCTGCCGTCGCCAAGTGCCGATGGCGTCGAGGCCATGGGCCGCACCAACGACGCCATCTTGTACGGCGGCCGCGTGCACCTGACGGTTCGGGGCGACGACGATGCGGCGCGCGAGCTGGCCCGTGCATTGCCGTCGCGCAATTCACGCGATCACGGCCGCTCCTTCGCCCACATCTTCAAGGAGGTCGAATACGACTTCTACAAGATCGACGGCGCGCTGTTCGCACCGGCCGAGGTGTGGGTCAGCAACATCGACAGCGGCAACACCTGGCACGGCGGTGCGCCCGACATGGGGCTGCTGCAGCGGCTCTGGCTGCAGGAAGCATGAAGGCAATCCCATGACCATGCGTATCGTCATCATGACGGACGAGATCGGCTGGCACACCCGCCAGCTGCAGGCTGCGCTGCGCGCACGCGGCGCGGTGGGGCGCTGCGTCGATCTGGCCGACTGCAACATCGACACCACCGCGGCCTGGCATGGCCTGGTCATTCCCGGCTATGGCCGCGAACTGCCCGACGCGGTGCTGGTGCGCGGCATTGCGGGCGGCAGCTTCGAGCAGGTCACCAAGCGCCTCGGCGTGCTGCATGCGCTGCGCGAACTGGGGGTGCCGGTCTACAACGATGCGCGCGCCATCGAGCGCACGGTCGACAAGTCGATGACCAGCCTGCTGCTGCATGCCGCGCGCATTCCGGCACCGGCCACCTGGGCCACCGAATCGGCGGCCCAGGCGCGGCGCATCGCCATGCGCGAGGTGGCCGCGGGGCATGCGCTGGTGCTCAAGCCTTTGTTCGGCTCCCAGGGCAAGAACCTCCGGCTCGTGGGCGAGGTCGACGGTGTGCACCATCCCATGCCCGACATCGATGCCGGCTATGCGGGCCTCGCCTACCTGCAGCGCTTCGTTCCACCGATGGCCTCGCCCGGCTTCGACTGGCGCGTGATGGTGGTGGGCGGGCGTGCCATCACCGCCATGCGGCGCGTCAGCACGCACTGGGTCCACAACGTGGCGCAGGGCGCGCGCTGTGAGCCGGCCGAGCTGGAGCCGGCGCTCGCGCACATGGCCGAAGGCGCGGCGCGCGCGCTGGACATGGACTACGCGGGCGTGGACCTCATCGCCGCGGCCAGCGGACCGAAGATCCAGGTGCTGGAGGTCAACGGCGTGGCCGCGTGGCAAGGGCTGCAGCGCGTCACGGGTTTCAACATCGCGCGCGCGCTCGTCGATGACCTGCTCGACCGCAAGATGGCGCAGGTCCAGCGCCGCGTGCAGGAGAGCGTGGCTCCGGAGCGCCGCGCCTGATGGCCATGCGCCAAGCGGCCACCGAGCGTGCCCGGGCCTGTTTCCTTCGGGCCTGCTGGCTCGACGTGGCCGTGCGCAAGCCGGGCAACGTGAGCCTGGCCTCGCCCGGCCATGGCATGCAGGCTTCGATGTTCATCGCCAGCGCGCGCGCCGCGGCCGGTGCGCTGTTCGAGCCCGGCTTGCGCGTGGGGGAGCGCATCGAGGCCGCGGTGGAGGCCACCTGGGCGGTGGCCGGGTGCAACACCAACCTCGGCATCCTGCTGCTGTGCGCGCCGATTGCGCTGGCCGTGGAACGGCAGCCCGGCGCCGCGACGCCCGCGGCCTTGCGCGCCGCCATCGAAGGGGTGCTGGCCACGCTCGACATCGACGACGCCAGCGCGGCCTACCGCGCCATTGCACGCGCGCATCCGGGAGGCCTTGGAAGCGCGGCGGAGCAGGACGTGCACGACGCTCCCACCATCGACCTGCGCGCCGCCATGGCGCTGGCCGCGGACCGCGATCTCATCGCACGCCAGTACCGCGACGGCTTCGCGGATCTGTTCGCGCTGGCGTTCCAGGCGCCGGCCTGCCAGCCCGGTTGCGGGGCGGTCCTGGCCGATGCCGACATGCCGCCGGATGCGGCCACTGTGGCTTCTGTCCAACGGCTTTACCTGGCTTACCTCGGCGCCTTTCCCGATTCACACATTGTTCGAAAACACGGCGAGCGCGTGGCACAGACTGTCATGACGGCGGCGCAGGCCTGGCGTGAGCGCGCCGGCGCGGGCGCTGTGCTCGATGCTGATCCTGCCTTTGCCGAGTGGGACCTTTCGCTAAAGGCTGAGGGCGTCAACCCCGGGACGAGCGCCGATTTCACCGTGGCGGCGCTGCTGCTTTCGGGCTGGATCCAGTCGTGCGCGGCACCCGCGCGCGATGCCGCGAACGCATGGCACGGATCGTGATACCCATGGCATTGCGCTGGTCTTCCTGACCGGTGTCGTAATGACCCTAATCACCTTGGACCTCTGAGAGGAGACTCGAAACCATGGCAAAAATCGATCGACTGATGGTGGGCGAATCGCTCGTTGGCGACGGCAATGAAGTAGCCCATATCGACCTGATCATCGGGCCGCGCGGCAGCGCTGCCGAGACCGCCTTCGCCAACGCGTTGACGAACAACAAGGACGGCTTCACTTCGCTGCTCGCAGTCGTGGCGCCCAACCTGCTGACCAAACCGGCCACCGTGATGTTCAACAAGGTGACCATCAAGGGCGCCAAGCAGGCGGTGCAGATGTTCGGCCCGGCGCAGCGCGGCGTGGCGCTGGCGGTGGCCGACAGCGTGGAGGATGGCACCATCCCCATGGCGGAGGCGGACAACCTGTTCATCTGCGTCGGCGTGTTCATCCACTGGCTTGCCGACGACGACAAGAAGATCCAGGACTACAACTACCAGGCCACCCGCGAGTCCATCCAGCGTGCAGTGGCCGGTTTGCCGACCGCCGCCGAGGTGGTCGACAAGAAGGGCACGACGGCGCATCCGTTCGCTGCCCACCTCTGAAGCGCACAAACAAAAACCGACGCGTGAACCGCGTCGGTTTTTTTCCATGTGCCGCCGCAAGAAGCGGCGGAGGGCGCTATTCAGTGCTTGGCGGGCACCATGCCGCTCGCGAGAAAGTTCAGCACCGTGGCACCGGGCGCCGACTTGGAAGCGCGGTGCGTGGGCGCATGGCGTTCGATCTGCACGCCCACGGCCTGCACGTCGTCGAACTTGCGTGGCTTCACCACCTTCACGCGGACCCAGCTGGCACCGAACTCGTCGATGAGGATGTCGGCGATGGCTTCGGCAAAGGCCTCGAGCAGTTGCAGCCGGTGCTCGGCCATGAGCCGCACCAGCCGCTCGCGCACCACGCCGTAGTCGATCGTGTCGCCGATGCGATCGGTGTCGCAGGCGCGCGCACGCGGCACGCCGGCATGCACGTCGATCATCAGTGGTTGCGGATGATGCAGTTCCGAATCGTGGATGCCGATCACCGTCTGGCCGCTGAAGCCTTCGATGAAGATCAGGTCCATGGGCGCGGGCGCCTCGGCCGCGCCCACCGCGCCGGAGGCATGCGAGACATTCGAAGCAAAGGGACCGGTGGAAGGACGCGGGCTGGTGTTCAAGTGGTGTCTCCAGTGATTCGAATGTGTTTGAAAGTGTGTCTTGCGGCCGATAGTCAGCCAACGACAGGATTCATCAACGCAAAATGCAGGCCAGAGATCGGACCCGCCGCGGGGCTGCGAGTGCTTGGTGTTTCACCGGGTGCGCAGTAACTCAGCAGGCACAACAATGGGCCGACCAAGGAGACATATGGAACGCGCCGGAGAACTCCAATGACATTGACGCTGCGACAAGGCGACAGGCACGCTGACCGTGTGCTCGACGTGGTGAGGCGAGGGTTTCACGAAGAAGGCAACGACCTGGTCACGCGCTCGTGGAGCCGTTGCCTCAATCAATACCAGCTCGACCCGGGCCGCCCGCGCGAACCCGTGATCATCGCGTCGTCTGCCTTGCAGAGCCGGCGCAACCAGCATGCCGACGTGATCGAGTGCGCGCGCTACGAGATGACCACGCTCTACCAGCAGCTCGCGGATGCGGAATCCGCCGTGGTGCTGACCGATACCGATGGCGTCATCGTGCACATGGTGTCCTCGCCCGAGTTCGCGGCCGAGGCGGAGCCCATGGGCCTGCGCGCCGGCGGCATGTGGGGCGAGGCCGAGGCCGGCACCAACGGCATGGGCACCTGCCTTGCTGCCGCACACCCGATCTCCGTGCGGCGCGAAGAGCATTTCTTCAGCCACTTCACGCAGCTCACCTGTTCGGCGGTGCCGGTGTTCGATCCGTCCGGCGAGATCATTGCCGTGCTCGACGTGACCAGCCGCTCCAGCCTGATGCAGCAGCACGTGCTGGTGCTGCTCGGCATGACGGCGCGCATGATCGAAAACCGGCTCATCGACAAGCGCTTTTCGAATGCGCATCCGCTGCACTTCCACAGCCGGCCGGAGTTCGTCTACACGCTGCACGAAGGCAAGCTCGCGGTCGGCGACGACGGGCGCATTCTCGCGGCCAACCGCAGCGCGCTGTTCCAGCTCGGCCTGCAATCGATGGACGAGATCCGCACGCAACGCATCGACGATCTGTTCCAGACCTCGCTCGAAGACATCGTGCAGCGCAGCCTTTCTTCTTCATTCCATCCGGTGGTGGCCTACCGGGCCAACGCGGCGCTGCGCTTCTTCGCGGTGGCCAGGCGGCCGGCATCCGATGCGGCCACGCCTTCGCGTGTGCGCGGCGCGGGCGCAGGGACGGCACCCGTCATCGCAGAGACGGGCGCCGAGGCTTTCCGCGCGCCGCTGCGGCCATCGGCCACGCGTGCGCCTGGCATTCGCACCTTCAAGGATGCGCGCCTGGTTGCGCACCTGGACACCGCGCGCCGCGTGGTTGCGCGCCGCACGCCCGTGCTGCTGTGCGGCGAAACGGGCTCGGGCAAGGAAGTGTTCGCGCGCGCCATCCACGAGACCAGCCCGCATGCCGAAGGCGCCTTCGTCGCCGTCAATTGCGCGAGCCTGCCCGAGACGCTGATCGAATCCGAACTCTTCGGCTACAAGGCCGGTGCCTTCACGGGCGCGCAGCGCAGCGGCCGGCGCGGCAAGATCCTGCAAGCCGATGGCGGTACGCTGTTTCTCGATGAAATTGCCGACATGCCGCTGGAGCTGCAGGCCCGCCTGCTGCGCGTGCTCGACGAGCGCCAGGTCACGCCGCTCGGCACCGAGGAAACCCACCCGGTGGATTTCCAGCTCGTGAGCGCAAGCCATCAACACCTGCCGAGCCTGGTGCGCGAAGGCCGCTTCCGCGAGGACCTCTATTACCGGCTCGCCGGCATCGAGCTCGACCTGCCGCCGCTGCGCGACCGCACAGACAAGCGCGAACTGATCCACGACGTGCTGAAGGACGAGGGCGGCAGCGACAGCCGACTCGGCGAAGATGCCGAGCGCGTGCTCATGGCCTATCCGTGGCCCGGCAACCTGCGGCAGCTGCGTCACGTGCTGCGCAGCGCCGCCGCGCTGGCCGACGGCAAGACCATCACGCGCGAGCACCTGCCGTCGCTGGCCGCAAGGGTGGTGCCTTCGCCCGTATCGGCCTATTCCGCGCTGCCTGCCGCATCCGAACCCACGGAAGTTTCAGCGGACGCCGCGCCCTCCGATGCGGCACCCGCCGTCAAACTCAACCCGATCCAGGCCAACGAGCGGCAAGTGCTGTTGCAGATGCTCGAGCAGCATCGTTGGAACGTGAGCAACGTCGCCAAGGCGCTCGATGTCAGCCGCAACACCTTGTACCGAAAACTCCACAAGCTTCACATCGAAATCTCTCCACCCGATTGAGCCGGCAGGCTCGCTGGACATGACGACGAATGGGGAGCCACCGGCCACGGGCAACAAGATCGATCCACGCGGCGCGGCGCTGGTGGCCGAAGACGGAGAGCCGCCGCTGCCGGCCTCGCCGCCGCGCTCGCGCATCGCCTGGTGCATCACGGGTTCCGGCCACTTTCTCGAGGAGTCGCTGGCGCTCGCCTCGCGGCTGCCCTCGGTAGACCTGTTTCTCTCGGCCGCCGCCGAGGAAGTGCTGCCCATCTACAAGCTGCACATCGAAGCATTGAAGGCGCGCTTTCGCGTCTTTCGCGACAAGACCGCGAGCGGCGTGCCGGTGGGCATGCTCTACGACGACATCTATCACACGGTGGTGGTGGCGCCGGCCACCAGCAACACGGTGGCCAAGTGCGCTTTCGGCATCAGCGACAGCCTGCCGACCAACATGTTCGCCCAGGCCGGCAAGCTCGGAATTCCTGGCATCGTGTTTGCATGCGATACGGAACCGGTGGTGGTGACCAAGTCGCCGCATGACTGGGTAACGCTGCGTCCGCGGCGCATCGAACTGGACAACGTGGAGCGGCTGCGCGGCATCGACTTCTGCCAGGTGGTCGCGTCGCCGGCCGAACTCGAAGCCGTGCTCGATGCACGCATGAAGGAACTCTCTCTCGCATGGAACACATCGTCTTCCTGACCGGGCGCCTCGCCCAAGCCAGCCTCACGCGGGTGCTGGCGGGCATCGAGGCGGCACCGTTCACGTGGGAAGTGCGGGAGATCGGTTTGCAGGTGGCCGCGTTGATGACGGCCGACATGATCCGCCGCCGCGTCGCGGCTCCGGTGTGCACCGAGGGTGAAGGCGAGGGCGCCGCGCCGCGCCGCGCCGACCGCATCATGGTGCCGGGCCGCTGCCGCGGCGACGTCGAGGCCTTGAGCCTTCACTTCGGCGTTCCGGTGGAGCGCGGCCCGCAAGAGCTGAAAGACCTGCCGCGCCACTTCAACCGCACCGCGCGCGCAGTCGACCTGAACGAGTACGAGGTCGCGATCTTTGCCGAGATCGTCGATGCGCCGCGGCTCTCGGTGCCGCAGATCGTCGAGCGTGCGCGGCAGCTGGCGGCCGACGGTGCCAACGTCATCGACCTGGGCTGCCTGCCCGAGACGCGCTTCGACCACCTGGCCGACAGCGTGCGGGCGCTGAAAGCCGAAGGCTTTCAGGTGAGCGTCGATTCGAGCGAGGCGCAAGAGCTTTTGACCGGCGGCAAGGCCGGTGCCGACTACCTGCTGAGCCTCACGCTCGACACCCTGTGGATCGCCGACGAAGTCGAGGCCACGCCGGTGCTGATTCCGCGCGTTCCGGCCGACGAAGAATCGCTGTACCAGGCGGTGGCGCAGATGCAGCAGCGTGGCCGCGCCTTCCTGGCCGATTCGATCCTCGACCCGATCCCGTTCGGCCTGACGGCGTCGATCGTGCGCTATCACCGGCTGCGCGAGCGCTTCCCCGATGCGCCGATCATGCTCGGCGTGGGCAACCTCACGGAGCTGACGGAGGCCGACACCAGCGGCATCAACGCGGTGCTGTTCGGCATTGCCGCCGAGCTGAACGTGGCGGCCGTGCTGACCACGCAGGTGAGCCAGCATGCGCGCCGCGCGGTGAGCGAGGCCGACTGGGCGCGCCGCATCATGCATGCCGCGGTCCGGCACGGCACCTTGCCCAAGGGCATGAGCGACGCGCTGATGACGGTGCATGCCAAGCATCCGTTCCCCGACACGCCCGAAGAGATCGGCGAGATCGCCTCGCAGGTGCGCGACCCGAACTTCCGCGTGCAGATATCGCCGCTGGGTCTGCACGTGTACAACCGCGACGGCCTGCGGCTGGGGCAGGGCGCCTTCGAGCTCTGGCCGCAGCTCAAGCTGCAGGACGATGCCGACCATGCGTTCTACATGGGCGTGGAACTCGCGCGCGCCGAGATCGCCTGGCAGCTCGGCAAGCGCTATGTGCAGGACCAGCCGCTCGACTGGGGCTGCGCCGCGCCGCGGCCCACCGAAGACCTTGCGCGCTGGTGCGCACCGGGAACCACCATGAAGACATCGAAGAAGAACAACGCCGCAGCCGAACCCGGGGCCGTGGGCACCACCACCGCGCCAACACCCTCATGAACGACCAGATCTTCGAAGCCGTGGTCACCACCGTGGCCCCCGGCGGCCAACCGCACGTGGCGCCGATGGGCATCCGCTACCAGGAGGGTGGCATCCTGCTGATGCCGTTCAAGCCCTCGACCACGCACGACAACATCGTGGCCACCGGCCATGCGGTGCTCAACATCGTCTGCGACACCCGCGTGTTCGCCGGCTGCGTGACCGGCCGCAAGGCCTGGCCTACGCTCCCGGCCGAACGCATCGAAGGCGTGCGCCTGGCCGCCGCGCTGCGCCACGTCGAATTGAAGCTGGCCGAGCAGCGAGACGACGCGCAGCGCCCGGTGCTGCGCATGCTGGCCGTGCACGAGGCCACGCATGCGCCCTTCATCGGCTTCAACCGCGCGCAGGCCGCGGTGATCGAAGGCGCGGTGCTGGTCAGCCGCCTTCACATGCTGCCCCCAGAGAAAGTGGAAACCGAAATGACCTACCTGCAGATTGCGATCGACAAGACCGCCGGACCCGAAGAGCGCGAGGCCTGGGAGTGGCTCTGCGCCGCGGTCGCGCAGCACCGCACGGGCATGCCGGAGCGCGCATCATGACGCGCATGCTGGTGAGCGTTCGCAGCGTGGAAGAAGCCTTGCTCGCGGCCCGCGGCGGGGCCGACTTCATCGACCTGAAGGAGCCCAGCGACGGCGCGCTGGGCGGCTTGCCTGTGGCGACCATCGGCGCCATCGTGGGTGCACTGCGCGCGCATGGCATCGGCCTGCCCGTGAGCGCAACCATCGGCGATCTGCCCATGCATGCGCTGGACCGCATCCGCGCGCAAGTGGACGCGGTGGGCGCTTGCGGTGTCGACTACGTGAAGGTCGGCATAGAGCGTGGCCTTGAGGCCTTCGCGGTGCTCGATGCATTGGCAGCCTGCGAGTGGCCGGTGGTGCCGGTCTTCATTGCCGACAAAGGGCTCGACGCCGCGCTCATCGCGCACGCTTGTGCGCTCGATTTTCCGGGGATCATGGTCGACACCGCCGACAAGCTGGCCGGCAGCCTGTTCGATGCGGTGCCCATGGCGGACCTGCGCGCCTTCGTGGCAAAGGTGCGCGCATCGGGCCGCATGGCCGGTGCGGCGGGTGCGCTGCGTGTGGCGCACATTCCCTTGCTGCAGGCGCTGGCGCCCGACTTCGCGGGATTCCGCAGCGCGGTTTGCGTGGCCGACCGCAAAACGGCGCTCTGCCCCGAGCGGCTCGCGGCGCTGGCCGCGTTGCTGCATGGCGAAGCGGTCGTGGAAGCGGCGGCGGCTTGAGCTTTTCGGCGCCGGGCGATCTCGCCCGCGTGCTCGGTCGCTCGGCGTTCGTCAGCGTGGCGTGAAGGTGGCCTCGCCCAGCAGCAGCGCACGCATGGTCGACAGCTGGTTCTTGTGAAGCAGCGTGATCGGAAAGGCCGCGTCATCGGACTGCTTCGCAAACTGCTGGTCGAGCACCCCGGTATCGCCAAGCTCCGCCAGCGTCATCCGCGGATCGATGGCGCAGGACTTGACCAGCACCAGCTGCTCGGCGTTGAGATGTTTCGCGAGATCGAGCGCAATGGTGTCCGATGTGGCGTCCCAGCCGGTGCGCTCGTCGGGGTGGTCGCGGCGCAATTCGAGCGGCAGCCACAAGGCCGTCTTTCCCTGGCGCAGCAAGTCGGGGATGTCGGTCTTGCGCGTGGCCAGCTGCAGCCCCGGATTCAGCGCATGCAGCTGGTAGGCCGTCTGCGCCATGGCCAGCACGGCCATGTTGTGGGCGGCCAGGTCGTTGAACTGCCAGTGCGATTGCACGCGCCGCACTTCATCCGCAAAGGTGCCGCCGCCGCAGACCACGGTGACGCGCCCGCCGCCGATCTGCGTCAGGAGGTCGAGCCACAGCGGCAGCACCGGGTCCGAACAAAGGCTGCCGCCGATCTTGACGACCCACATCAGTCGTGCTCCCTTTCGAACAGCGCCGCCACCGCGACGCTCGGTGCGCACACCTGTGCCCAGGTGGTGGTGCCCGCGGCCGCATGGCGGGCCACGCTCGCGACGTCGCCGCCATAGGCGGCAAAACGGCGCGGCACGGAGCCGGGGGTTTCGCCCGCGGCCGCGGCGGCCAGGTCGGGCACCAGGAAGGCACCGCAGCCCGCGCTCACGATCACGGCCTCGCGCGAGAGCGCATGCGCGGCCAGCACGCGGCGCAGCTGTGCGGCAATGGCTTCGACCTGTGCGGCGCGCCAGGCCTGCGCAAGATCCAGCCATTCGCCCGCGGAGGCATCGCGCTCGTCCAGCCCCACCATGCGCGCGAGGCGCTGGCGCGTGGCGGGCAGGCCCTTGTCCGCGTTGTCGGCGCTCGGGTACAGGTCGTGCGCCGGATCGAGCTCACCGCACAGCCGGTAGACGTCGGCCGTGGTGGCGAAAAACTCGTTCATCACGTGTCGTGCCTGGCCGCGCCATTCGATGCGCTGCGTCAGCGCGCACACCGGGGTCCGCACCACGCCGTGGTAGGCGAGCTCGCCGCTCACCAGGCGTTCGGCGTCGGTGCGGCTGGTGGTCAGCACGCCCTCGTTGCCGAAGGCGATCAGGTCGGTGGTCGTGCTGCCGATGTCGACCAGCACGCCTTCTGAAAACACCAGCGCGGCATGCCGTGCGGTGGCGAGCCAGTTGGCCGAGGCAATGTGCTCCCAGTGCCGCGCCACGTCCGCGGCGGTGGCGCACCAGCCGGCATCGCCGGCAAAGAAGTGCAGGGCGCCTGGCGGCACGGGGAGCGATGCCGACAGCGCGGTGGCAATGCCGCGCACGCCGGCTTCGCGGTCAGTGAAGAGGTCGACCATTTCGCCCGTCATGGTCGCCGCATGCTGGGCTGCGCCGAGATCGGGCCAGCGCGCCTGTGCAGCCTGGAGCGCTCGCGTCAGATGGTCGAGCCCCTGCCAGAGCGGACAGCCCCATTGGGCCACGTCGACCACCTCGCCGCCTTGCAGCAGGCAGGCCTTGACGTGCGCGCCGCCGATGTCCCACCCGATGGTGATGCGTTCAGGCGACTGCACGCGCAAGTTCCCGTTCTTGGGCGCCGCCGCCGTGCAGGCGGTCTGCCAGCAGCTCCGCGGCCAGGTTGCGGCCCAGCGCCGCCGAGAGCCCGACATAGGCGCAGGTGACACGCGGATTGACCTCGATCACCACCGGCCCGCGCTCTGGGTGCCAGACCAGGTCGATGCCCGCGAAGCCTCGCAGGCCGGGGATGGCGCGCGCCACCTGCCGGGCCAGTGCCGCCAGGGGAGCCCGGCGCGGATCGCTGCGGCCCACCGCATCGACGCTCACGCCATCGAAAGACAGCCTTCCGTGCGTGTCGATCGAGATGCGTTGGCGGTTGATGCTCAGCATTTCGGCATTCTGCGCCGTGCACAGCAGTGAGAGGCTGAGGGCTTCGCCTTCGATCCAGGGCTCGAGCGTCAAGGTGGCGCCGGCCTCGGTGCGCCGTGCCATGTCGCCCAGTGCATCCGCATGGCGGGTGTGCACGTGGGTGGCCACGCCGCCCGCGCCATCGTCGGGCTTGACCACCCAGCGCGTGATATCGGGCGCATCGGCAAAAGCCAGGGTCGTCTGCACGCCGTGGGCGGCCAGGTGCGCGAGCGTGGCCTTCTTGCCTGCCGTGAGTTCGATGGCTTCGACGCTGCAGCCGAGCCAGCGCGCGTTGCCCACCGTGCGCTGGAAGCGCGCCAGCAGGCCGTCCGTTTCGGGCGCCACCAGCCACACCAGGTCATGCAGCGCGCTTTGCCGCGCCACGAAGTCGAGGGCCGATTCGTTGGCACGTGGCCGCAGCGGCGCCGTGCCGGCGGGCAGGGTGTTCCCCGGTTCGCAGACTGCCGCCGAGACCGAACAATCGGCAGCGCGCCGCAGGTCCGCCACCATGGCATCGCGCATCGACAGGCCCAGCGGCAACAGCTCGTGGGCGGCCGCATCGTCGCCGTAGTCGCTCCAGCCGCCGCCGCTGAGATACTCGTAAACAAAAACGCGTGTCGTCATTTCATCATCCACTTTCCGGGCTCTTCCCCATGACTTCCGAACTGAACCTGATCCCCGTCGTCGACCTGCTGCAGGGCCAGGTGGTGAGGGCCGTGCGCGGCGACCGCAAGGCGTACCGGCCGATCGTGTCGGCGCTGTGCGCCAGCAGCGACCCGGTGACGGTGGCGCGCATCCTGTGCGACCACTGCGCAGCGCGGCAGCTGTACGTGGCCGACCTCGATGCCCTGCAAGGCGGGCCGGTGCAGATCGCGGTGCTGGCCGATCTGCTGCAGGCGCTGCCCGAGGTCGAGCTGTGGCTCGATGCGGGCCTGGCCGACGCTGATGACGGCCAAGCGTTGCGCGGCCAGCTGGCGCCATTCGCCTCGCGCATCGTGCTGGTGTTCGGCAGCGAATCGCTGCGTTCGCGCGAGGCGCTGGAGCGCTGTTTTGCGATGGACGAAGACGGCGCGGTTGAAGGCCCGCTGGGCGCCGCGCTGTCGCTGGACCGGCGCGACGGCCAGCGCCTGGACCACGCCGGCTGCTGGGAGGCGGTCGACCTGTGGCCGGAGCGCCTGATCGTCATGACGCTCGAGCGCGTGGGCTCCGGCGCAGGGCCCGACCTGGAAACCCTGCAGGAGGTAAGACGCCTGGCTCCGGGCGCCACCGTGATCGGTGCCGGCGGGATCCGCAGCGAGGACGACCTGGCGCGTGCCAGCGCGGCCGGCGCCAATGCCTGGCTGGTGGCCAGCGCGCTGCACGACCTGCAACTGCCGCGCGTGCGCCGCTGATCTACCGGGGGTGGCGCAACGGGGGGGGTTGAGGCATGCCATCAACCCGCTGCACTCACGAACCGTGCCATCCCCGATGGCGCTCGCAGGCGCCGCCGGAAGCCGCTGCCGTCACGCATTGACCGCCAAAAGCGCAACACTATGTCTCACAAACTGTGTGTCATAGGGCGCTACCCCTAGGCGCGCGGGCCTTGCGGCTGAATGGCACATCGCTTGCGTGGTTGCCTGCCCATGAATGATTTCGACACTGTCACGCAGCCCCGCAATGCCCCGTGGACCTGTCCGTTCTGTCCCTTGTTGTGCGACACCTTCGGCGTCGACATCGGGCCGCCCGGCGCGCCGCTGAAACTCACGGGCAGCGATTGCCCGCGTGCGCGCAATGGCCTGGCCAATTTCGATGCCAACGCCAGCGCGGGCCAGCCCCGGGTCGATGGCCGCGACTGCGATCTCAACACCGCGTTGGCCGCCGCCGCCTCGCTGCTGGCCGCCAGCCGCCAGCCCCTGTTCGGCGGCCTCGGCACCGACGTTGCCGGCGCACGAGCCCTCTATGCGCTGGCTTGCGAAACAGGTGCCATCTGCGACCCCGCGCAGGGAAAGGCGCTGATGCATGGCCTGCGCGCATTGCAGGATCGCGGCGGCTTCAGCACCACGCTGGCGGAGGTGCGCACGCGGGCCGACCTGATCGTCTGCATGACCGAGGAGCCCACGGCGCATTACCCTGAATTTTTCCACCGCTGCGGAGCGGGGGAACGCGAAGACCTGGCCATCGAGACATTGCCCTTGCACGGCGACCTGTTCGACACCGTGTCCCTGCTGGCCGCGCTCGTGGCGGGCCGTGTCCGGGCGGACGACGATCGCGTGCCCGCCGATCTGGCGGCGTTGTCGGCGCGTTTGAAGGCGGCCCGCTATGCGGTGCTGGTGTACGAATCGGCCCGCCTGCCTGCCCAGGGTGCGCTGATCATCGAGGCCATCCAGCGCATCGTCGGAACGCTCAACCGCACAACGCGCGCGGCCTCGCTGCCGCTGGGCGGCGGCGACGGCGCGTCCACCGTGAACCAGGTGTTCGCCTGGCTGTCGGGCCTGCCGCTGCGCTCGCGCGCCGGGCCGCGAGGCCTCGAGCACGAGCCGCTGTGCTTCGACGCAGAACGCCTGTTGGCAGATCGCGCGGCCGACACGCTGCTGTGGGTGTCGAGCTACGGCCCCGAGCCCGCGCCGCCAGCCACCGACGTGCCGCTCATCGTGCTCGGCCATCCGGCCATGCGCTTGCCGCAAGGTGGGGCCGAAGGCGTATTCATTCCCGTGTCGACGCCGGGCATCGGTTCCGGCGGCCATCTGTTCCGCACCGATGGCTCGGTGATGATGCCGCTGCGGCCGCTGTACGACGACGGACTGCCCAGCGTTGGCGACGTGGTCCGGCGCCTGGTGCATGCGGTCAAGGCACAGAAGAAAGGGCGCGTGCAATGACGGCCACGCTTCGCCTGCGCGGCGGCCGCGTGATCGACCCTGCGAACGGTCGTGACAAGGTGCGCGACCTGTATGTGCGCGACGGCCGCATGATCGAGCTGGCGCCGCACGAGGCCGCCACCGAGGAGATCGACATCGGCGGCTGCATCGTGATGGCGGGCGGCATCGACATGCACACCCACATCGGCGGCGGCAAGGTCAACCTCGCGCGCATGCTGTTGCCCGAAGACCACCGCGCCAACGCAAACCCCGTGGCGCTGCCCGACAACGTGCTGGAGCTGGCGTCCTGCGGCACCTGCACGCCCGGCACGCTGGCCACCGGCTACCGCTACGTCGAGATGGGCTACACCGCGGCCTTCGAGCCGGCCATGATGGCGTGCAACGCGCGCCACACGCACATGGAGATGGGCGACACGCCCATCCTCGACCATGGCGCCTACGTGATGCTCGGCAACGACGAGCTGTTTCTGCGCATGCTGGCCGAGCGCTGGGATTTCGAGCGCATTCGCGACTACGCGGGTTGGACCATCAACGCCAGCAAGGCGATGGGCGTGAAGGTGGTGAACCCCGGCGGGATCTCGGCCTTCAAGTTCAACCAGCGCAAGCTCGACGTCGACGAGAACCACGTGCACTGGCAGGTCACGCCGCGGCAGGTGGTGCACACGCTGGCCCGTGCGCTGCGGGAGCTCGGCGTGCCGCATCCGCTGCACATCCACGGCAGCAACCTGGGCGTGGCCGGCAACATCCAGTCCACGCTCGACACCATCGCCGCGCTGGACGGCCTGCCCGGGCACCTCACGCACATCCAGTTCCATGCCTACGGCACCGAGGGGCCGAAGAAGTTTTCTTCGGCCGCGCTGCAGCTGGCCGAAGTGGTGAACGCGAACAAGAACGTCAGCATCGACGTGGGCCAGATCATGTTCGGCCAGACCGTCACGGCATCGGGCGACACGATGCGCCAGCACGCGCAGTCGGGCCTGGCCGATCCGCGCAAGTGGATCGGCGCCGACATCGAATGCGAAGCCGGCTGCGGCGTGGTGCCGTTCCGCTACCGCGAGCAGAGCTATGTGAATGCGCTGCAGTGGGTCATCGGGCTGGAGATCTTCTTGCTGGTCGACGATCCGTGGCGCGTGGTGCTGACCACCGACCATCCCAATGGCGGCCCGTTCACGAGCTACCCGCATCTGATCCGCCTTTTGATGGACCGCAGCTTTCGGGAGGAACAACTGGCCAGGCTGCATCCCGAGGTGGCGGCGCAGGCCGCGCTGCGCTCCATCACGCGCGAGCTTTCGCTGTACGAGATTGCCATCATGACCCGCGCCGGCCCTGCGCGCCTGCTGGGCCTGCCCGACCGCGGCCACCTGGGCACGGGCGCCGCGGCCGACATTGCGGTGTACCGCGAGAACGCCGACCGCGAGGCCATGTTCGCGACCCCCGAATACGTGTTCAAGGATGGTGTGCTGGTGTCGCGCGCGGGGCGGGTCACTGCGGCGCCGGTGGGCGGCACGCACTTCCTCGCGCCGGACTACGACCGCGGCATCGAGCAGCGCCTGCGCCGGCATCTTGCGGCGCAGGGCTCGGTCAACTTCGACCACATTGCCATCGGCCACGACGAGCTGTGCCAGTGCTGCAACGGCGGGCGCCTGCTGCCGGCGGCATGTTTCCAGGCGGTGTCGTCATGAAGGCGGGTGCGGCATGACGGCGCCATCATCCGTGCTGCGCAACGGCGTCGTCATCGACGAGACCTTTGCCGAAGCCTTTCCGATGAAGGCCACGCGCATCGTCATCACGGCCCACACGCTCGAGTGGGCGCGCCACGCCGCGGTGTCGGCCACCGGCTTCGCAACCTCGGTGATCGCCTGCGGCTGCGAGGCCGGCATCGAACGCGAGCTCGGCCTGCATGAAACGCCCGATGGCCGGCCGGGCGTGAGCGTGCTGATGTTCTCCATGTCGGGCAAGGAGCTGGGCAAGCAGCTCGAGCGCCGCGTCGGCCAGTGCGTGCTGACCTGTCCGACCACGGCCGTGTTCGCGGGCCTGCCGAAGGGCGCCGGCAGCGACGTGGCAGCGCTCGGCAAGAACCTGCGCTTCTTCGGCGACGGCTGGCAGATTTCGAAGGTGATCGACGGCGTGCGCTACTGGCGCGTGCCGGTGATGGACGGCGAGTTCGTCGCCGAGGAAGACACGCCAGTGGTCAAGGCCGTGGGCGGCGGCAACCTGCTGCTGCTGGCGCGCGACACCGATGGTGCGCTGGCCGCCGCCGAGGCCGCGGTGGCGGCGATGAAGCGGCTGCCCAATGTGGTCATGCCGTTTCCCGGCGGCGTGGTGCGCTCGGGCTCCAAGGTCGGCAGCCGCTATGCGAACCTGAGCGCCTCGACCAACGATGCGTTCTGCCCCAGCCTCGTCGGCCTGGTGCCTCACAGCGAATTGGCGCAGGGCGGTGCGTCGGCACAGGAGATCGGCTGCGTGATGGAGATCGTGATCGACGGCCTGACCGAGGCGGACGTGGCCGCGGCCATGCGGGTCGGCATGGAGGCGGCCATCGGCATCGGCCCCGCCGGCGGGCTGCTGCGCATCTCGGCCGGCAACTATGGCGGCAAGCTGGGCCCGTTCCACTTCCACTTGCACAAGCTGCTCGGCGATGCGGGAGATGCCTTATGAGCGGATGGCATTTCAGGCTGCGGCAGGCCCCGGCATTGCGTGTCGACTTGCGCGGCGTCACGCCGGCGGCGCTTGCAGAACTCTCGGCCGCCCAGATCGAACGGCTGCCGGTGGGCCATGGCAGCGAGATGCTGGCGCTGGCCGAACTGTTCGACGTTGCGCCGGGCGAGGAGGGCGTGCTTCGCTTCGAGGGCGGCCTCGACCGCTTCGACCGCATCGGCTGGCAGATGGATGGCGGCAGCATCCGTATCGAGGGCCACGCAGGCCACTACGCGGGTGGCTGCATGCGCGGTGGCGAGCTGCGCATCGACGGCCATGCGGGCCTCTTGGCCGCCTGCGAGATGGCCGGCGGCAGCATCGACGTGAAGGGCGACGTGGGCGATTTCGCCGCGAGCACCTTGCCCGGCAGCATGGACGGCATGCGCGGCGGCACCTTGGTCGTGCATGGCAATGCGGGCGAGCGCTTCGGCGATCGCATGCGCCGCGGCACCGCCCTTGTCCATGGCGGCGCGGGCGCTTTCCTGGGCTCGCGCATGGTGGCGGGTACGATCGGCGTGGGTGGCAGCGCCGGCGCGCATGCGGGCTTTGGCATGCGCCGCGGCAGCATCGTCTTCGCGGAGGCCGGCGCGGCCTTGCCAGAAAGCATTGGAACGGCGCTGACCTTTGTGCCCAACCGGGCCGCGACGCCGGTGTTCTGGGCGCTGCTGGCGCGAGACCTCGCGCGCCACGGCGGATTGTTCAGCGACTTGCCAGTACGCCGCATCGAGCGCCATTTGGGCGATCTTTCGGCGGATGGCAAGGGCGAGCTGATCGTGTGTCTATGACTTCCTTCCCAAGCTTTTAACCTCGAGCGTTTATGACGAATCCTTATCTTTTTCATGCCGGCGAAGCCACCGTGCTTGCCAGGGAAGGCCAGTTCACCGACGCCATGCCGGAGATCCTGATCGGCGCGACCGACGGCCCCGTGGGCCAGGCCTTTGCCAACATGATGGCGCAGAGCAAGGGCCATACTGCGATGTTCGCGATTCGCGCCTGCAACCAGCTCGTGCGGCCGGCGACCATCATGGTGCCCAAGGTCACGCTGAAGGACGCGGCCAACATCGACCTGTTCGGTGGCGTGGTGCAGAGCGCCACGGCCGACGCGGTGGTCGATTGCCTGATCGAAGGCATCATTCCCAAAGAACATGCCAATACGCTGTGCATCATCAGCCTGGTGTGGATCGATCCGCGCTGCGCCAAGGACCAGGACCTCGACAAGAAAGACATGTACCGTACCAACTACGAAGCCACCAAGCTCGCGATCCGCCGCGCGCTCCACAACGAGCCCTCCGTGGACGAGCTGATTGCCAACCGCCATCGCATCAAGCACGATATGGACGATTGGAGTTGACCGTGCCTTCCTTCGCGCTCCTCGACGATTGCGGCTCGACGCCCGAGCAGCCCACCAGCCGGCTGCACACCGGCTTCGTGCGCGAGCACCGGTGCACCGACGCAGCCGGCCTTGACGGCGTGTGGGCGCGGGTCGATGCCGATCTTCGGCAGGGCCTGCACGCGGTGCTGCTGGCCGACTACGAATGGGGCGCCAAGCTGCTGCACGCGGGGCAGGCGCGGCTTGCGGCCGACGATGCGTCGGCACTGCGCGTGCTGATGTTCCGCGATTGCGAAAGGCTCTCGGCCGATGAGGTCGCGGGCTGGCTCGAAAAGTTCGAGCAGTACGGGGCCGGCGAGGTGCTCGACGGCGGCCACCCGCAGCCCGCCGGTGCGATGGACCTGCAGCCCAGCATCGACGAAGCCGCCTTCACCGATGCCATTGCGCGCATTCACGACGCCATCGCGGCGGGCGAGACCTACCAGGTCAACTTCACCTACCGGTTGCAGGGCCGGAGCCATGGTTCGCCGGTGGCGCTGTACCGGCGCCTGCGCGAGCGGCAGCCCGTGGCCTATGGCGCGCTGATCGCGCTGCCGGAAAGCGACGAAGACGACATCACCCACGTGCTCACCCACGTGCTCTCGTGCTCGCCCGAGCTCTTCCTGCGCCATGACGGCGGCGTGCTCACCGCGCGGCCCATGAAGGGCACCGCGGCGCGCGTCGATGCGCCCGAGGGCGACAGCGAGATGGCGCGCCTGCTGTCGGTCGACACCAAGAACCGGGCCGAGAACGTGATGATCGTCGACCTGCTGCGCAACGACATCGGCCGCGTGGCGTGCACCGGCTCGGTCAAGGTGCCCACGCTCTTTGCCATCGAGCCGTACGCCACGGTGTTCCAGATGACCTCGACCGTGCAGGCGGCGCTGCGTCCGGGTGTGGGCATGCCCGAGCTGCTGCGCGCGGTGTTCCCCTGCGGCTCGATCACCGGTGCGCCCAAGCATCGCACCATGGAATGGATCGCCCAGCTGGAGAGCACGCCGCGCGGCCTTTACTGCGGCGCCATCGGCTGGATCGATGCGCCTGCAGCGGGCGCGTCGATCGGCGACTTCTGTCTCTCGGTGGCCATTCGCACGCTCACGCTGGGCGCGGAATCGGAAGGCGCGAGGCCGCTGCGCCTGGGCATCGGCGCCGGCATCGTGCAAGACAGCGTTGCGGCCGACGAGTTCGAAGAGTGCCTGCTCAAGGCGCGCTTCCTGACGGCCCTCGACCCCGGTTTCGAGCTGTTCGAAACCATGCTGGCCACGCCGTGCGACGGCATCCGCTATCTGGACCGGCACCTGGCGCGGTTGGCGCGCAGTGCGCGCGTGCTGGGCTTCGAATTCAATCGCGATGCTGCGATGGAGGCGCTGCGCAATGCGCTGCCCGCGTTGGCCCCCGGCCAGCCGTCGCGCCTGCGCCTGGCGCTTGCGCACGACGGGCGAATCGGCATCACGCATTCGGCGCTGCCGCCGTTGCCGCCCGGTGCGTTGAAGCTGCTCATTGCGAGCCAGCGCTTGCCCAATGCCAACCCGCTGGCCGCGCACAAGACCACGGTGCGCCAGCACTACGATGCCGGCGTGCGAACCGCCGAGCGCGCCGGTGCCTTCGACAGCCTGTTCTTCACGGAGGACGGCCGGCTCGTCGAAGGCGGGCGCAGCACGGTGTTCGCGCGCGTCGACGGGCGCTGGTGCACGCCTCCGGTGTCCGACGGCGCACTGCCCGGCGTGATGCGCGGCGTGCTGATCGAAGACTCGATATGGGAGGCCATGGAGCGCAGCCTGTCGCTGGAAGACCTGCAGTCGGCGCAGAAGCTGGTGGTGTGCAATGCGCTGCGCGGCGTGCTGCCGGCGCAGCTGCAACTTCCTCAGGTGCCATCGCGGCTGCGGCCGCCGTTGCAGCCGCATGCCCATGCGGCTTCGGCCGCCTGAGGCGGGTGCGCGCTTCGACGCCGGTTCCGCGATGAAGCTCGCGCTGTTCGACCTCGACCACACGCTGATCCCGTTCGACAGCGGCATGGCCTGGACACGCTTCCTGGTGGCGCGCGGCGTGCTGGCGGCGGATGCCGAGACGGTCTACCTGGGCTATTGCCAGCAGTACGTGGACGGCACGCTGGACATCCGCGAACTGCATCGCGCCAGCGTCACGCCGTTGGCAAGCTTTGGCATGGCCCAGCTCCGGCAGTGGTCGGCGGAGTTCGAGGCCGAGATGGCGCCGCGCGTGCCCGAGCCGATGCGTGCGCTGGTGAAAAAGCACCAGGATGCGGGCCACCTCTGCGCCATCGTGACCGCCACCACCCGCTTCATCGCCGAGCCCTTCGGCCGCGTGTTCGGCGTGGCCGACGTGCTGGCAACGCGCTCGCTGGTGACGGGCGACACGCTCGACGGCGGCATCGATGGCGACCCATGCTTCGGCGTGCACAAGCTGATGCACGTGAGCCAATGGCTGGCGCTCCACGGCACGCGCCTCGATGCGCTCGAACGCTCGTGGTTCTATTCCGATTCGACCAGCGATCTGCCGTTGCTGGAGGCGGTGTCCGACCCGGTGGCGGTGGCCCCGGACGGGCGCCTGCGCGCCCACGCGCTGAAGGTCGGCTGGCCGATTCTCGAGCGCAGCTGAGCCGCAAGGCCAGTGCGTCGACGCGCTCGCTAAACCTGGATCAACCCCCAGCGCAGCGCCACCCAGGTCAGCTCGGCCTGGTTGGCGGCGCCCAGCTTCTGCTTCACGCGGTACAGGTGCGAGCCCACCGTGCTGAGCGAGAGGTTCAGCGTGCTCGCGATCTGCGCCACCGTCATGCCGCGTGCGAGCTGGATGAAGACCGAGAACTCGCGCTCGCTGAGCAGGTCGGCCGGGTTGGCCTCGCCTTCGATCTGCGCCGTGGCCAGGGCCTGCGCGGTGGTCGCGTCGATGTAGCGCTCGCCTCGCGCCACGGCCTTCACGGCGGCAATCAGCGCCTCGGGCGCGCTGCGCTTGGCCAGGTAGCCCAGGGCGCCCGCGCGCAGCACGCGGCGCGGATGGATCGTGTCTTCGTGCGCGGACAAGGCCAGCACGCGCGCCTTGGGGTCGTGGGCCAGCAGGCGCCGCAGCGCCTCCAGGCCGCCCATGCCGGGCATCGAGAGGTCCATCACCACCAGGTCGGGCCGCACCTGCGGATAGTCCTGGCAGGCCTGCTCGCCGGTGTCGGCTTCGGCCGCCACCTCGATCTGCGCATCGGCCAGCAGCATGCGAAAGCCCATGCGCACCAGCGCATGGTCGTCGACCAGCATCACTCGAATCGTCTGATCCGCTTGGTTGTTCATGAGTTCTCCGTGGCGGCCGCCGGCAAGGGCAGGCGCACCTTCAATCGGGCACCGCTGGGCACGGCGGGTTCAAGGCGCAATTCGCCGCCCAGGCTGTCGATGCGTTCGGCGAGCCAACGCAGGCCATAGTGTCCTACGCTGGTTTCCCTTGCGGCTTCAGGGCCGGGAAGGCCGCGGCCGTCGTCGGTGAGCGTGAGATTCACAGCGTGTTCGTCGCCCGCGAGCGCCAGCACGATCCGGTGCGCTTCGCCGTGGCGCAGCGCATTGGTGATGCCTTCCTGCGCGGCGCGGTACAGGACCAGCGCCGTGTCGGTATCGAGCCGCAGGCGGTCGAGCTCGATGTCCAGGCGCCACTCGATCTCCACCCCGCCATGGCTGTTGCGCGTGCGCTCGACCAGGTCTTCGAGCGCGGCCACCAGGCCGAACTTGTCGAGCACCAGCGGCGTCAGGCGCGGGATCATGCCGTGCATGGCGGTGTAAAGGCGCGCCGATTCCTCGGCGATGAGCCGCGCCGCCTGCTCCGCCTGCGGATCGAGCGCCTGCACGCGCTGCGCGATCGACAAGGCCATGCTGCGCATTGCGGTGACCGATTGGCCCAGCTCGTCGTGCAGTTCGCGTGCGATGAGGCGGCGTTCCTGCTCGATCTTCTGGTCGACCCAGCGGCCCAGCTCGCGGCTTTCGGACAAGCGGCTTTCGGCCCGCACCGCGCGCCGCTCGGTTTCGATGTGCTGCTGCAGCATGCCCACCATGCGGTTGAATGCGGCGCCGATGGCCGCGGCCTCGGTGCCGGGCAGGGCGCGCAGCGCGACGTCGAAGCGCCCGCTCTCGAGCTGGTTCAGCGCATCGACGATGTCGGCGAACGGGCGCGTCGCGCGGCCCACGAGCCAGAACACGCCCGCGTTGACGACCGCCAGGAGGCCGAGCGCGCTCAGCATCAGCAATGCGAAGTCGTCCCAGGCATCGAGTACGGCGCGCGAGGCGTTGGAATTCACCATCAGCTTGCCGCCCGGAAAGGCGATGGACAGCTTCGAGGGCGGCGGCGAGACCAGGCCGGCGAACCAGTCGGGCGCGTCGCGGCCGGCCTTGTAGACCGAGGTCGGCGAGCTGTACAAGACCTTGTCGTCGTTGTCGAGCAGCGTGATGTCGTTGGAGCGCACACGCCCCACGCCCTGCAGGAACGACAGCATCGCCGGCGTGCCCTGGGCCGCATAGAGCCATGCGGTGCGGTTGAGCAACTGCGCGGCCACGCGGTTGGCCGCCACGACTTCTTCGTGCACCGATTCGCGCATGGCGCGCAGCTGCAGCGCGAGCATTGCAGTCACGAACAGCAGGGTCAGCAGGCTGACGATGAGGTTGATCTTCAGGCGCAGCGTCATGACGCGGGTCCGTCGCCGAAGCGGCCGTGCCGCGCGTAGCCGTCGAGCGCGGCAACCATCGCGGAGGCCATGGCTGGATGCGAGGGGTCGTGCCCCGCGCCATCGATCCATCGCAGCTGGCTGTGCGCGATGCGATCGTGCACAGCCTGTGCGCCTTCGGGGCGGCAGATGCGGTCGTCGCGCGAATGCAGCAGCAGGGTGGGAACCTGCGGCAGCGCGCCGAGGCGGTCGAGCAGCGGCGGCGCATCGAGCCAGCATCGGTGCTGCAGGTAGTGGCTCTGCACGCGGTAGCGGTCGACCAGTGCGTCGAGCGTGGCGCGGTCGGGTTCGATGGGCGTGGGCTCTTCGTTTCGTGTGGCCGTGCCGCGCGCCAGTGTCTGTTCCCAGCGCCACCAGGCCAAGGCGAGGCGCCGCGGCAGATCGCCGGACGATGCGTTCAGCAGCCCGAGAGCCAGAAAGCTCAGCATGTCGTGGCGCTGATCGGCCGGCGCCACAGAAGCGAAGCGCGCCCATGCGGCCGGCTCGCGGCCAGCCGTGTCCTGGAAAAAATCCTCGATGTCTTCAGCCCGGGGCAGGAACACCGCGCGCAGCAGCAGGGCCGCCACCGCTTGCGGCTCGAACGCCGCATGCGCGAGCGCCAGCGTGGCACCCCACGAGCCGCCGGCCACGAGCCAGCGCGGCACTTCGAGCTGTTCGCGCACGTGCCGCAGATCGCCCAGAAGATCGGCCGTGCTGTTGTGCGCCGTCGCGCCGCGCGGGCGGCTCCGGCCGGCGCCGCGCTGGTCGATGGTGATCACGCGGTACCGCGCGGGGTCGAAGAAGCGGCGCAGCAGCGGCGAACTGCCCGATCCGGGTCCGCCATGCAGCACTACGGCGCAGATACCCGCCGGATCACCACTTTCTTCTACGTGCAGGACGTGGCCGTGCGAGACCGCCAATGCATGGGTTCGCCAGGGCGGAGATTCGGGGTACAGGCCGGTAGGAAGCACGGGGGCCATGGTACGCGGTGACCCCACGGCCGCTATTCATGAAAATCATGAAGTCCCATTCATGATTTCACGGCTAGGTCTTCGTGGTCCATGGGTTCAATATGCGTGCTGGAGCGTACGAAGTTCCCGCAGCCGCCACATGGCGCTGTGCAACCTCTGCAGGAGACACTACATGAAATGGGAAACCCCGACGGCAACTGATCTTCGCTTCGGTTTCGAGATCACGATGTACGTCAGCGCACGCTGAATTGCGCGCCTCGTCACAATCCGCCCCGGCACGCCCGGGGCGGATTGTTTCGAACCTCTTCTTTCTTCTTCCTTTTCTCGATGCGCATCACCGTACTGGGCTCGGCCGCCGGCGGCGGCTTTCCGCAATGGAACTGCAATTGCCTCAATTGCGCCGGTGTGCGCGCGGGCACGGTGCGTGCCAGGCCGCGCACCCAGTCCTCGATCTTCGTGCGGCCCGACGACAGCACCGACGGCGTGCTGTTCAATGCGTCACCCGACATCCTGGAGCAGATCCGCAGCAGCCCGGTGCTGCAGCCGGCCCGCAAGATGCGCGACACCGCGATTGCCGGCGTGGTGCTGATCGACGGACAGATCGACCATGCCACCGGTCTCTTCATGCTGCGCGAGCGCGGCACGCCGCTGCCGCTGTGGTGCACCGACCCGGTCGCCGAAGACCTGAGTCAGGGTAATCCCGTGCTGCGCGTGCTCTCGCACTATTGCGGCGTGGCTCGCCACCCGATTGCGCTCGACGGCAGCGCCTTCGAGGTGCCCGGCGTGCCCGACCTGAGCTTTCGCGCGATGGCGCTGACCGGCAAGGCCGCGCCGTATTCGCCGCACCGCGAGCATCAGGTAGCGGGCGACAACATCGGCGTGACGCTCCTGGACCGCAAAAGCGGCAAGAGCCTGTTCTACGCGCCGGGCCTGGGCGCCATCACGCCGCCCGTGTTCGACGCCATGGCCAGCGCCGATGCGGTCATGGTCGACGGCACCTTCTGGACCGACGACGAGATGGTGCGCCTGGGCGTCGGCACCAAGCGTGCGCGCGAGATCGGCCACCTGCCGCAGTCGGGCGAGGGCGGAATGATCGAGTGGTTGTCCCGCTTGCCGCCGAC
This sequence comes from Variovorax palleresanus, assembly GCF_051144945.1. Classification (NCBI taxonomy): domain Bacteria; kingdom Pseudomonadati; phylum Pseudomonadota; class Betaproteobacteria; order Burkholderiales; family Comamonadaceae; genus Variovorax; species Variovorax palleresanus. The sequence goes on from NZ_JBJNVP010000002.1 coordinate 4,768,238, forward strand.
CACCCAGCGCCGCATGCTGATCCACATCAACAACACCAACCCCATCCTCGACGAAGATTCCGAAGAGCATGCGGCGCTCAGGCGTGCAGGCATCGAACCGTGCGAAGACGGAATGACCATTCAACTCTGATTCAAAGCGCCTCAGCGCGATACGCGACACCATGTACGCCGACAGAATCCAGGACCCGTTTCGCGCCGCCGCGGGCAGCGACAAATCCGCGCCGGCATGGAGCCGCGAAGAATTCGAAGCCAAGCTGCGCGAGCGCGGCCGCAGCTATCACATCCACCATCCGTTCAACGTCATGCTCAACAGCGGCCGGGCCACACCCGAGCAGATCCGCGGCTGGGTGGCGAATCGCTTCTACTACCAGATCGCGATTCCGATCAAGGATGGCGCGGTGATCTCGAACTGCCCCGATCCCGCTGTGCGGCGCGGCTGGGTGCAGCGCATCCTCGACCACGACGGCTTCGAGCTTGGCGGCATCAAGGACGAAGGCGGCATCGAAGCCTGGCTGCGCCTGGCCGAGGCCGTTGGCCTCTCGCGCGAAGAAGTGCTCGACCTGCGCCACGTGGTGCCGGCCATGCGCTTCGCGGTTGATGCCTACGTGAACTTTGCGCGCCGTGCGCCGTGGCAGGAGGCGGTGTGCTCGTCGCTCACCGAACTCTTCGCGCCCGAGATCCACAAGCAGCGCCTGGCCACCTGGCCCGAGCACTACGGCTGGATCGAGCCGGGCGGCCTGACCTACTTTCGCAATCGGGTGAGCCAGGCGCGGCGCGACGTGGAGCAGGGCCTGGCCATCACGCTCGACCACTTCGACACCCGGGCGCTGCAGGAGCGCGCGCTGGAGGTGCTGCAGTTCAAGCTCGACATCCTCTGGGCCATGAACGACGCGATGGCCACGCGCTACGGCGTGAGCGGCACATGAGCGGACACAAAGCCATGCTCACCGCCGAAAGCAAGCCCCGCGTCGGCCCCGGTTTTCGCCTGCAATGGGAGCCGGCGCAAGAGTGTCATGTGCTGCTCTACCCCGAGGGCATGGTGCGGCTCAACGGCAGCGCGGGCGAGATCATGAAGCGCTGCGACGGCGAGCGCAGCGTTGCGCAGATCGTGGCCGACCTGGAGCAGGCCTTCGACACCACCGGGCTCGAACCCGAGGTGCGCGGCTTCGTCGAAATGGCGGCGCAGCAGAACTGGCTGCGCTGGGACGCCGCATGACCACCGCGACCCCGCGCCCCGGACCGCCGCTCTGGCTCTTGGCCGAGCTGACCTACCGTTGCCCGCTGCACTGCGTGTTCTGCTTCAACCCGGTCGACTTTGCGACGCAAGAGAACGAGCTTGGCACCGAAGACTGGCTGCGCGTGCTGCGCGAGGGTCGCGAGCTCGGCGCGGTGCAATGCGGCCTCTCGGGCGGCGAGCCGCTCTTGCGCGACGATCTCGAAGTCATCATCGCCGAGGCTGCACGCCTGGGCTACTACACCAACCTGCTGACCTCCGGCGTCGGCCTCACGGCGCAGCGCGCCGCGGCGCTCAAGGCCGCGGGCCTGGACCACGTGCAGCTGTCGTTCCAGGACTCCACGCGCGAGATGAACGACTTTCTCTCGCACACCAAGACCTTCGAGCTGAAGAACCGGGTGGCGAAGATCATCAAGGACCAGGGCTGGCCGATGGTGCTCAACGTGGTGATCCACCGCATGAACATCGACCACATCGACCGCATCATCGAGATGGCGCACGAGATGGGCGCCGAGTACCTCGAGCTGGCCAACACGCAGTACTACTCGTGGGCCTTCGTCAACCGCGACCAGCTGCTGCCCACGCACGAGCAGCTTCGCCACGCCGAGGAGGTGACCGACGCCTGGCGCAAGCGGCTAGGCGAGCGCATGCGCATCTTCTTCGTGGCGCCCGACTATCACGAGGGCAAGGCCAAGAAGTGCGTCAACGGCTGGGGCAGCATGTTCCTTACCGTGGCACCCGATGGCACCGCGCTGCCTTGCCACACCGCCAAGATGCTGCCGGGCCTCGAGTTTCCGAACGTGAAGGCACACAGCCTGCGCGAGATCTGGTTCGACTCGGAAGGCTTCAACCGCTACCGCGGCACCGGCTGGATGAAGGAGCCCTGCGCGAGCTGCGACCAGCGCGAGCAGGACCTGGGCGGCTGCCGCTGCCAGGCCTACCTGCTGGCACAGGATGCCGCCGCCGCCGACCCGGTGTGCGCGAAGAGCCCGGACCATCACCGCGTGGTGGAGGCGGTGGAGCGTGCGGCCGCGCGGGACCCGGCGGCGCCTACCGAACATCCGCTGGTGTTCCGCGATCCGGCCAATTCGCGGCGGCTCTCCGCGGCGCTCGTCACGCCGGACGCGTGAGGCCGCGCGGCGGCACGCGGTCAATCGTCTTCTTGTCCCGCTTCACTGGGCGCCGCTCGCGCAGCCAGCCCCGATCCGGCGCGAATCGCCACACCAGCAGCAGCAGCGCCAGCAGCGCGGGAATCCACCGCAGGTCCGCATCCGCCGGCATGTGCCGCGCGTAGCGGCGGTCGAGCATGGCCATCATCAGCGCATCCGGCTTGTTCAGGCGCCGGTAGTTCACGCCAACCAGCTCGGCCAGCGAGCGCAGGTGGTCTTGCCGGAGCTCCGAAAGATGCTCGTGGTTCAGCGTGCCGCCGATCGCCGAGCCTTGCACCACCTCGTCGGCCCGCCAGTAGCCGGCGGGTTCGCCGTTGCTGCCGGTCTTGGGGATCGGCACCGGCACGTCGCCACCCACGCCGATCAGCCAACCCTTCACGTCGCCGGGCTTGATGTCGGTCATCGGCGGTGTCTCGTTGATGCGCAGCGGCGGCGATTCCTGCCCATCGCTGATGAAGACGAAGTGGGTGTCCGGCCCGATGCTGCGGGCCCCGCGCACCGCCCAGGTCACGCCCTTGCTGACGTTGCTGGCGTTGACCCAGCGCATGCGGCCGTCGATGCGTTCCAGCGAGGCCAGCAGCTCTTCATAGTGGCTGCAGACTTCGACCGGCGTGAGGATCACCACCGAGCGGTAGTCCGCAAACACGCTCCACCCCACCTTGGAGCCGCAGGGCAGCGCGCCCAGCACGCCGCGCATGGCCGCGCGCGCGAACGTGAGCCGGCTGACGGCCGCATGATCGAGCTCGACGTCTTCGACGTTCATGCTTTGCGTGATGTCGAAGCTCACCTGCCAGTTGAACACCGGGCGCTGCAGCTGCACGCGCGGCGGCCAGACGGCGAGCGCCAGCAGGAGCAGGGCGAGCACGAGCGGGCCGTTGCCGCTGCTGCCGCCGAAGCGCCGCAAGGCGGAAAACCATTGCCGAAATGAGAGTCTCACGGCAGATCCCCGGCAACGAAGCCCGGAACGCGGACCCGGCGCTGCTCGTGCGCAGGCTGCTGCTCGGCGGAGAAGGCCTCGTGGTCTTCGGGCGCGAGCCGCAGCGCGCGCTCCAGGTTGTAGCGCGCGTCCCAGTCCTGCGGCGCGGCGCGCAGCAGGTCGCGCAGCCGCTGCTTGCCCAGTTCGAACAGGGGCAGCGCGCCGGCCTCTTGCGCCATGCCTTGGCGCAGGTACATGTTGCCCAGGTTGAACAACGCCTGCTGCGCGACGGGGTCGCGTTCACCGCCCTGGATCAGGGGCGCAAAGCCCTTGAGCGCGGCATCGTGCGCGCCGGCCTTGGACAGCGCCAGCGCCTGGGCCAATTGCAGCTGGCGCGGCGCCGAGACGGGCGCGGGCGCCGCGTCCTTGCCGACCGGCGCGGCAGCGATGCGGGCGATCTCGGCGTTCAGGCCCATTGCCTGGCGCAGGCGCAGCCCGCGCTCCAGCGCCACGCCGGCGCAGCACAGGCTCACAACGCCAAAGACCAGGTGAACCGTACGTCGTTTCATGTGTTTTTCCGCCAGCTCTGCAGCTGTACCGCGCGGCAGGCGAGCAGGCCCGCGCAGCACAGCATCGCCGCCAGATAGAACGCGGCGCCATGGTCCTGCCGCGGTACCCGCTCATGAATGGTCAGCGGAAAATTCTGCTGCCGGTCGATCTCGGCCATGGCTGCCGCCATCGCATTGGAATCGTCCACCTGATAGAGCCGGTAGGGTGTGCGGAGCGTCTTGAAGAACTGGTGCAGCGCCAGTTCTTCGCCGAGGCCGTAGGCCGACACCGTCTCGGTGTTGAGGTTGGGCGAGTTCGGGCCGCTGCGCACGTAGATCCAGTACAGGCCGATCTTCTCGCGCGCAAGGCCGGCATGGACGCGCTGGCGCGTGGCTTCGTCGAGCTGGGCGCCGCCATCCGAGACGATCAGGATCACGCGGCTTCCCGAATAGCTGCGGCCCTCGAATTCCTCGATGGCGGCCAGCAGCGCAGTACCCATGCGGGTCTCGGGCAGGCCGCGGCCGATGGCGGTGGCGGCGAGCGCGGCCTGCACGGTGTCGGCCTTCTGCGTGAAAGGCACGGCCACGATCGGCACCGTGCTGAAGGTCATGAAGGCAAAACGGTTGTCGGGCCGCTTGGCGACGAATTCGCCCAGCAGGTCGCGCACGACCTTGGCCTTGGGTTCCTGCGACATCCGGCCCGCGGTCTGCAGGCCGTTGGTGTGCACGGTCGCGTCCATGCTGCTGCTGCGGTCCATGAGGATGAGCACCTCCGCGCCGCGGCCGGGGCGCTCGACCACGGCGCCCGATTGCCCCGGTCCCGCGAGCCCGAGCACCGTGAAAGCCATGGCGCCCGCCGCAAAGGTGCGCCACATGAAACCCACCAGGCGGCCGACCCGATCGGCCGGCAGCCAGGCCAGGTAGGAGAAGCCCAGCGTGTCGCTGCGCCTGCGCAGCAGCGGCAGCAGCGCGAGTGGCAGCAGCATGAGCATCCAGGGCTGGGCGAGGTCGAAGCGCATGGTTCCGGCGGCTGTCAATGCCTGTGGTGCTTTTCCGCATTGCGCAAGTCACGGCACAGCGGCCTGAGCGGGTAGGCGGCTTGCGGCCGGGCCGGCGCGGCAACGCTCTCGGCAAAGAAGAAGCGCCGCGTCGACTCGCGATAGAAATCCTCTAGGCGCGGTTGCAGCGGGCGCAGGTAGGGTGCGTCGGCCAGCAGCTGCGGCAGGCTCGCGCCATGCACCACGCGGCCGGCGCTCCTGTTCAACGCCCGATGCACCACGCGCCACGCCTCGGGGCTCGCCGGGTCGTCGATGCGGTTCAGTTCGCGCCAGGCATTCGCGAATGGAAGCTGCTGCACTTCGCGCCGGTTGCGCCACGCCCACCAGCCGAGCCACGCAGCGAGCACCGCCAGCAGCGCAAGAAGCGAGAACTTCAGTTGCTGCTCGACGGCAAAGGTGGGAAGCGCCGCGACGGGGCGGTCCGGCCGCAGCGGCTGCAGGTCGCCTTCGCCCAGCAGTTCGAGCGGTGTCAGCGGGCCGATGCTGATCGGCCATGCAGGCAGCGCCAGCGCCGGGCCCGATGCGGTCGCGATGCTGAGCGCCGGCAACGAGATGGCGGTCAGCGCGCGCGGGGCGTTGACGACCTGGTAGTCGATGGCCAGCCAGCGCCGCCCCTCGGCATCGGTCTCGATGCGCGACGGCCTGCGTTCCAGCCAGAGATCGATCCGCGCCGCGCTGGGCAATGCGCCTGGCTGCAGCGGCTGGCCGGCCTGCTCGAGCAGCACGCGCTGCGTGAGCACGTCGCCGATCACGTGGCCGAAGGCGCGCGGCTGCTCGACGGTGGCCGCGGTTGCTGCGCCCGCCGCGCCGGCCGTCATGACCAGCGCCAGCACGGCGGCGTGGAGCCGGTTCATGCCGTCGTCTCCATGAAGTAGCGCGTGAGCGCCTCGGCATCGAAACGGCCATGCAGATGAAAGGGCGGCATGCCATGCGCTTCGAACAAGGCGGTGAGCTCGGCGCGCCGCGTGGCGACCGCGTCGCGCCACCGCGTGCGCAGCGAATCGCGCATCCACAAGCTGCGCCGCACGCCGGTTTCGGCATCGCTCAGGGCGACCAGCGCGCGCGCATCCGGCGGTTCGGTTTCGGCCGGGTCCCAGACGACCAGCGGAACGACGCAGGCCGGCGCGAACTGCTCGAGCAGTTCTCCAAGTGCGGCAATCGGCCAGTGAAAGTCGGAAGCCAGAAACACCAGACCGCCGCGGCCGACCAGGCGTTCGGTGGCGCGGCGCAAACCTGCCAGCGCGCTGTCGTCCATGAGGGGAGCGCCGGGTGTGGCGCGGCAGTCGCGCAGCATCCGCGCCATCAGGCTGCCGTTGCCGCGGCTGTGACGCGCGGGCACGAACAAATCTTCGCGCTCGCGGTGGTCGAAGGCCAGCAGGCCGACGGTGTCGCCGGCACGAAACGCGCTGTAGCCCAGCGCCTCGACCAGGTCGGCCACCACGTCGAGCTTGCGCCGCTCGGCGCCGAAATGCATCGACGCCGACACGTCCACCACCACGTGTACGGGAATGGCCACGCGCAGCCGGTGGATGCGCACTAGCCAGTCGCCGCGGCCGTCGCGCACGCTGGCACGCAGGTCGATGCGCCGCGGGTCGGGATGATCGAACAGGCGCCGGTGCGCAGCAAATTCCTGCCCGCTGCCCTGGCTCAGTCCGCGCTGCGCGCCCGGCCGCCAGCCGCCGAAGCGGCGCGGCAGCTGGTAGTGGAATTCGTCGAAGCGCTCCATGGCCGGCTCGGTATGTCAGGGGGCTGCGATCTTGTCCATGATCTGCCCGACCAGTGCCTCGGATAACTCCGCCCGGCGCAACTCGTACACCGGCGTGAAGAACACGCGATGTCCGAGCACCGAGGGCAGCACCGCCGCAAGATCGGCCGGCTCCAGGTGCGAGCGCCCCTCGAGCCAGGCGACCGTGCGTGCCGCGCGCAGCAGCGCGCTCATGCCGCGCGGGCTGGCGCCGGCAAGGATCAGGCGGTCCATGTCGACGTTGTCGAGCCGGATGCCGAACTTCTGCGGTGCCTCGGTGGCTTCCCACACGTCGAGCACATAGCGTTCGATGGTCTCGCTGGCGCGCACGCTGCGCTGCACTTCGGCGCCGATGGCGTTGAGCCGGTCCCAGAGCAGGATGGCCGGGGCCACCTTGTCGATCAGGCTTTCGGTGTCGTGGTAGGCGGTGTCGAACACCAGCGACTGGCGAATGCCGCGGTCGCTGGGCTTGGGCATGTTCAGCTCGAACATGAAGCGGTCACGCGCCGCCGAGGCCAGCTCGAAGGTCTCCTCGCGCTCGACCTTGTTGCGGTCGGCAAACACCGTCATGTGTGGAAAGCTGTACTCGCGGTCGAAGGCCGAGACCGTGCGCTCGGCCATGGCGCGCAGCAGCAGCGACTGCACCTGCGGCCGGGCCCGGTTGATCTCGTTGAAGAAGAAGGTGACCAGGCGCTCGCCGTGGCGGAGCAAGGGCCCCGGGTCGATGCGCGGCCGGCCTTGCGCGTCGACGTAGGTGTGATAGACCAGATCGCCCGGCATCAGGTCGACCGTGCCCTCCACGCGCTCGAAGTCGCCGCCGATGGCGCGCGAGAAGGCGCGCAGCACCGTCGTCTTGCCGACCCCCACGTCGCCTTCGAGCAGCACGTGGCCGCGCGCGAACAGCGCCACGTTGATGAGGCGGATCGTCTCGGCCTGCCCGATGATCGCCTTCGCGACTTCGGTTTCGACGCGCAGCGCAAGGCGCCGCCAGTCTTCGAGTTGTTCTTCGTTGCCCATGGTGTGCCTCTGTCGTGCGATGCCGCGGGCTATTTCGATTCCATCATCTTCTTCAGATTGCCAAGGCCGCTGCGGTAGACGTCAGTGACGGCCTTGAGCGCGGCTTCGTCGTTCTGGTCAGGCGGGGGGTTGTTGTTCGGAAAGGCGCGATAGAAGGCGCCGCGCCACTCGACGACGGACTTGCCGCCGTCCGCCACCACCGAGAGGGTGGAGGTGTAGTTGGTGACCGGCAATGCGCCGCCATCCTTGGCGCGGTAGCTGTACTTCTTTTGCGCATCGTCGAAGCTCTCGATCGTCTCGACCAGCGTGCCGCCGCCCTTGAGCTTGAGGGTCCGCACCGAGCCTTCGGCGTTGCCCTTGTCGGACGGGCTTTCTGCCACCGCCGGGTGCCAGTCTTTCAGCGCATTGAAATTCTTGATCTTGGCCCACACGGCGTCGGCCGGCGCCTCGATGGTGACCTTCTCGCTCACCTTCTGGCGCGTGGGACCGTGGGCCAGGCCGGGAGCCGACGCGGCCAGGAGAACGGATGCGAGAAGGGCGGAGAGGGCCCGTCGGCTGGAAGGATGTGTCGGCATGGAAACGTCCGTGATGAAGAATGAGAAAGGTCGGTCGAAAAAATTCAGTGGTCCATCGGCGCGCCGATGAAGGCGCCGAACCCGCGGCTGTTCTGTCCCGTGGCAATGGTCTTGAGCTTCTGTCCGCTGGCGGAATCGAGCACCTGCACGTTGTCGTCCATCCAGTTCACGACGTACACGCGGTCGGCGTGCGCGGCAATGCCTTCGGGGTACGCGAAGCCGGGGAGGGTGCGCAGCACCTTCAGCGAGGCGGCGTCGATCACGCTGACCGTGTCTTCGTGCTGGTTGGTCACGTAGAGCAGCGCGCCGCCTTGGGCAAGCGCCGCGCCGTAGGGCGCCTTGCCGACCTTCACGGTGCCAATGACGGAGGGCCGGCGGGTGTCGCGCATGTCGACCACCGAGACGTCGTTGCTCTGCACGTTGAGCGCATAGAGGCGCGAGCGCGGGGCGTCGTAGAGCAGCGCGAACGGATGGCTGCCGACGCGCACGCGCGCCAGCACGCGCCGCGCACGAGCGTCGACCACGGCCACGCTGTCGTCGTCGCGCTCGGCCACGAACACCGTGGTGCCGTCAGGGTGCGCGGCCACGCCGGCGGGTGCGCGGCCGACCGCGGTCGAAGCCAGGGGCTTTGCGGCATTGGCAGCCTGCGCATCGAACGCCAGCAGCCGGTTGCGGTACCAATCCGCCACGTACAAGCGCTTTCCGTCGCCCGAGATGTCGATGCCGACCGGACCGTCGCCCGCCGGCAGCGTGTTCACGACCTTCTGCCGGCGCATGTCGATGACCGATATGGTCTTGCTGTCGGGGTTGGACACGAACACTCGGCCCGCGCGGCTTGACGCCACCACGCCCGCTGGCGAGCGCCCGACGGGCACGGTGGCCACCACGTGCTGCGTTGCAAGGTCGATCACCGACACGTCGTGGCTGCCCTGGTTGGTGATGTAGGCGAAGGGCGCAGCCCCGGCCGACGCGCAGCAGAACAAGACCGCGGCAACCCCGGTGCGCACAGGTGTTGCGGAGCCCGTCATGGCGATGTGCCCGAGCCGTGGCTCAGCGCGCGGTGGGAGGGCCGATGAAGCAGCCCTTGTTCACCTTGGCCTGCAGCGCCTTGTAGCGCTTGATGTCGGCCTGCAGTTTTTCCGAGTCGCGGATATAGCCGCCGCGCTCGCCGCCGATGGTGGTGGCCTTGGCCGCGGTGCTCAGGTCCACGTATTCCGAATACTTGATCTCCTTGGCGATGGCGTCGACCGCGCAGGAGCACTTGTTCGTCATCTCGAAGCGGCCCGCGTCCGGATGCGCGGCGATGCATTCCTGCACGTACAGCACACGGTCGACGGTGGGAAAGTCGTTCGCGCGCTGCGGGGCGCCATGCACGGCCATCGGCAGGCCGAGAAGGCAAAGAAGGCGGAAGATTTTTTTCATTGGCGTTCGCTGGAATTTCGAGAGAGAGAGATGCGGCACTATCGCGCCGGCGCCTTGGCCCCGTCGATGAGGAGTTCCTCGACGACCAGGGGCTGGGCTGCTGCGCTCTCGCCCGGTATGGAGGTGCGAATGCCGTAGACACCGCCCGGCACCGCGTCGGACAGCGTGAAGCGATAGGTCTTGCCCGCGAACTTTTCGTACTTCGGCCGGTTGGGGTCATCGAGGAAAGGGCTGAACGCGATCTCCTTGCCCTTGACCGTGCGGCCCTGGTAGCGCAGCGACACGTCGCGCACCTCGGCGTCCTGGTAGATCGCCATGCGGATGCGCTTGCGGAAGTGATACTCGGAGCCGCGCGTGATGCGCTTCATTTCGCGCACGTCATGCTCCAGAAAATAAAGGATGACGGGGTTGCCCTCGGCGGCCGGCACGTCGGGCACCGCGATCTTGCGCGCGCCGCTCAGGAACACGCCCTTGGCGTCGCAGCAGCTGCCGTCGGCCTTGGCGATCAGCGCCACGGTGACGTTGTCGGCAAAGGCTTCTTCGAAGCTGCCGGTCTTGCCGAAGTTGTAGCGCAGCAGCATGGGCGCCTGCAGCCCCTTCAGCTGCGGCGTCATGAAGAGGAGGCGCTCCGCGGCCGAGAAGTCGCGCTTGTCGGCCTCGGCATGCGGGGCCAGGGGAGCACAGAGCAGGGCGCAGAGCGAAAAGCGGAGCGGAAGGGCAATGGCGAGGCGCATGAAAGACCTGGTCAGTTGTTGGGCACTCCGAACGATGCATCGACCAGCGGAACGCCGAACTCCTTCAGGATGGCCTGGATCTCGGGTGCCTTGGATTCGATCAGCCCCTCGATCTGCTGCTTCCATTCGCGTTCGCCGTAGCGCACGCCCATGGCCATCTGGTAGTCGAGCCGCAAGCCTTTTTCGGACTTGAGCGGCACCACGACGAGCGCGGGGTTCTTGACGCGCCGGGCAAAGAAACCGGCAATCGGCCCCCAGACCAGGACGGCATCGAGCTTGCCTTCGGCCAGGTCCTTCTCGACGATCTCGCCGGGGTACTGTGCGGGGTCGGCACTCATGAGCTTGTACGGCACGCCCTGTTCGAGCAGGCCGTGTTTGTTGAGCCATTGCGAAGCCGGCGAACGGTCGTAGATGCCGATGCGCATCGACTTGAGCTTGGCCGGATCGAGCTTCAGGAAATCTTCCGCCGAAGCCACCTTGTCCATGCCCTTGCCCTTTGGAAAGACCAGTGCGTAGGTCGAGCGGTAGTAGGGCTTGGTGACCGAGACTTCGTCGAGCCCGACGGGCACGCCCATCACGATGTCGCACGGATAGTCCTGCCCCGGCAGCTTGTAGCGCAGCGTGTTGCGAAAGAATGCCAGCCGCTGCGGAAACGAGTAGTAGACGACCGGCAGACCCAGCGTCTTGCCGAACAGCTCGGCGATGCGGTTCTCGATGCCTTCTCCCTTGGTGTTGGAGAAGGGCATGTTGTTGGGGTCCTGGCAGACGCGAAACTCCTTGCGTGGAGGGCTCTCCTGGGCCATTGCGGGAAGCAGCGCGCAGCAGCATGCCGCGCCCAGGAGGCCCGCCCGCAGGCGAGCGCCGAAGGGGGTGGGCCTGCCAGCACGCGGCCGGGCGGTCATTTGTTTTCTTCCACGCGGGCGCGCGTGATCGCGCCGTCGGACCGGCCCTTCAGGTAGGCGTAGAGCTGGTTGATGTTTTCCATCACCGCAGGGTTGTTGCCGAAGCTCTGCATGCCCTTGTCGAGCCGCCCGTCGCGCACGACCTTGACGAAGTCTTCTTTCTTCATTGTCTTCAGGCTGCTGATCAGCGAGGGGCCGACCATGCCTTCCTGGTTCGGGCCGTGGCAGCGGTCGCAGGCCGCGGAGCGCCAGGTGCGGAAACCCTTCATGGTTTCAGGATCTACCTTGTAGCCATCGGTGACTTTGTAGGGCGCCGGGTCCGGCGCGGCGGCGACGGCCAGTGTGCAGGCGACGCCGGCAAGCAGTACGAGGGAAGGCAGCAACGTTGACTTACGAAATTTCATGGCTCCTGGGTCTCCGGTATCTTTTGAAAGTACGGGGGAGAGCGCTCCAGCGAGTGCTCTCCCGATCCGCATGCTGCGTCTATCTATTGATGATGGACGCCTCGGTCATAACGCTTCACTTGGGCAGCGCGAAGACAGTCAGCGAGCCGCCGAGTTCGGTGTACTGGCTCAGCTCCTTGTAGCCGCCGACGGCGCCGAGGCCTTCGGTGCTCTTTTCGGGGTCGATGCCCGCGGCCATGCCGATGCCGGCCCAGCCGCCGATGCCCGAGAACACACCGATGTATTGCCTGCCCTTGTGCTCATAGGTGAACACGTTGCCGATGATCCCCGACGGGGTCTTGAACTTGAACAGCTCCTTGTTGATGTCCTTGGCATCCACGCACTTCAGGTAGCCTTCGAGCGTGCCGTAGCAGGAGATCCCGCCGGCGGTGTTGAGCGAACCGCTCCACACCGAGAACTTCTCGGCCTTGGTCTGCACGATCTTGCCGGTGCCCGCGTCCCAGGTGATGAAGTTGCCCATGCCGCCATGGCTGCCCGGCGTGGGGTACATCGAGAGCGTGGCACCCACGTACGGCTGGCCCGCCGTGTACTCGACCTTGAACGGCTCGTAGTCCATGCAGACGTGGTTGGTCGGCACGTAGAAGAGCTTGGTGTTGGGGTCGTAGGAAGCGGGTTGCTGGTCCTTGCTGCCCAGCGCGGCGGGGCAGATGCCCTTGGTGTTGACGTCGGCGCCGTTCTGCGCGGTCGAGTACTTGGCAACCACCTGCGGCCGGCCCGTCTTCATGTCGACGTGCGTGGCCCAGTTCACCTTGGGGTCGTACTTCTCGGCCACCAGCAGCGCGCCGGTCACGCGGTCCAGCGTGTAGGCGAAGCCGTTGCGGTCGAAGTGCACCAACGCCTTGGTCGGCTTGCCCTTGACGTTGATGTCGGCCAGGATCATTTCGTTGATGCCGTCGAAGTCCCACTCGTCAAAGGGCGTCATCTGGTAGACCCAGTTGACCTTGCCGGTGTCCACATCGCGCGAGAAGATGCTCATCGACCACTTGTTGTCGCCGGGCCGCTGCGCAGGGTTCCAGGTCGACGGGTTGCCGGTGCCGTAGTACACGGCGTTGGTTGCCTTGTCGTAGCTGTACCAGCCCCAGGTGGTGCCGCCGCCGATCTTCCACTGGTCGCCCTTCCAGGTCTTCAGCGATGAGTCCTTGCCGACAGGCGCGAGCTTGCCGTCGGTCCAGGTCATGGTCTTGGCCGGGTCCATCAGCATCTCGTCGTCGGGACCCGTGCTGAAGCCCTTCCAGGCCAGCTTGCCATCCTTGACGTTGTAGGCGGCCAGGAAGCCGCGCACGCCGAACTCGCCGCCGCTGATGCCGGTGATGACCTTGTCCTTGAAGACGTGGGGCGCGTTGGTGTTGGTGGCCCCGACCTTCGGATCGCCGTTCTTCACCGTCCACACCACCTTGCCGGTCTTGCTGTCGAGCGCAACGAGCGTGGTGTCGGCCTGTTGCAGGAAGACCTTTCCTTCCGCATAGGCAAGGCCCCGGTTCACCGTGTCGCAGCACATGACCGCGATCACTGACTGATCCTGCTTGGGTTCGTACTTCCACAGGATTTTCTGGGTCTCGACGTCGACCGCGAACACCTTGTTCGGGAACGGCGAGTGCAGGTACATCGTGCCGTCGACCACCAGGGGCGAGCCCTCGTGACCGCGCAGCACGCCGGTGGAGAACGTCCACGCGACCTGCATCTTGCCCACGTTGCTCTTGGTGATCTGGTTCAACTTGCTGTAGCGCTGGTTGAACATATCGCCCGCTTGCGTGGCCCAGTTCTTGGAGTTGGCGATGTTTTTCTCCACGTCGGCATTGGCAAGCGCCAAAGCCGGAAGAGCCAACATCGCGACGCCGATGTGCCGTACAAGACGGCCGGCGATCTGCCTGGAAAACTTCATAAATGTCTCCTCACATTTCAGTGGGTTTCGAACACGATCATGGCAGCACCCGCGGATCTTTCGATCGCTTTGGCGAATGCTGCGGTCCGCAACATCCATGCCTGCCAGTTCCAGCACGGAGCACGTCGAAGACCCATGTGCGCTCCAAGCGAAGACACACGATTCCATTCGGAAGAGGCGTGCGCGACACAGCGTTCGCGCAGCATGCGGCGGCCTGCCGCAACGCGATCAGAACCTAGGGAAATCCCGAGCGTTCGATGCGTGGTCCCGCGCCGGACGCCATGCATTGCCGCGGCCTTGCAACGGGTGCGCATCCAAATTTGACGCAAAGTGTCTCGTGCGAAGTACGGCTGCACGGCGCAGAGAGGCGCAAAGGCACCTGCGCGGCCGTTGGGAAGCGACCTGGCACAGTGAAAACCCTCGTCGCGCAGAGGCACAGAATTTGCGAATTGAATGCGAACGGCAAATACCATCGGAGCCCGAACTGCTCGACACATCCCACCGGCCTACATGCTGCGAACCATCGACTTAACCAAGCGCTATGGCACGCGCACGGCGCTGCAATCGTTGTCGCTGCGTTTGCCCGCAGGCCAGTTCGTGGCACTGCTCGGACCCAACGGCGCGGGCAAGTCCACGCTGTTCCAGGTGCTGACCGGCATGTTCGCGGCCGACGAGGGCGAAGTCGAAGTGGCGGGCCATTCTTTGCGCCGCTCCGCCACTGCTGCGCTGCGGCACATCGGCGTGGTGTTCCAGCAGATGTCGCTCGATCTGGACCTGAGCATCCGGCGCAACCTGCTGTTCCAGGCCGACCTGCACGGCCTGCCGCGTCGGCTGGCGCAAGAGCGCATTGCGTCGGCGTGCGAGCGCCTGAACATCGACGCCGACCTGGACCGCAAGGTGCGCGAACTGTCGGGCGGCAACCGGCGCAAGGTCGAACTCGCGCGTGCGGGCCTGCACCGGCCGGCCGTGCTGCTGATGGACGAAGCCACGGTCGGGCTCGACCCGAAGTCGCGCCAGGATCTGCTGGCCGCATTGCATGCCGACGTGCGCGAGCGCGGCGTGTGCGTGCTGTGGGCAACGCACCGGGTCGAAGAAGCCGAGGAGGCCGACCGCGTGCTCGTGCTGCACAAGGGCTCCCTGCTGGCGGACGGCACGCCGGCGGAGGTGTGCCAGCTGCTCGGCGGCGCCACGCTCGAGGCAGGCTTCATCGCGCGCACCGCCTGAAACAAGAAGAAATCCGAGTCAGAAAAATGGAGACATCGCATGCCGCAACCTTCCTTCCTTTCGCATCCCGGCGCGCTCGTTCGCGCGGCCTGTAGCCGCAGCGCGCTCTCACTGGTGCTGGCCGCGGCGAGCGGTGCCGCGCTGGCGCAGGGCACCGCCTATGTGTCGAGCGAAAAGGACAACGCGCTCACGATGATCGACCTGGGTACCCTGGCGGTGAAGGGCACGATCCCGACCTGCAAGCGCGCGCGCCACATCCAGCTCACGCCCGAGCGCCAGATCATGGTGGCCTGCACCGACTCCAACCAGGCCGACCTGATCGACCCCGCGAGCGGCAAGTCGGTGCGGCGGATTCCGCTCGGCGACGAACCCGAGGCCTTCGACCTCTCGCCGGACGGCAAGGTGATCTACGTTTCCAATGAAGATGCGGGCGAGGCCAGCTTCATCGATGTGGCCAGCGGCAAGAAGCTGCGCTCGGTCAAGGTGGGCGCGGAGCCTGAGGGCGTCAAGGTCAGCGCGGACGGCAAGACCCTGTACGTGACCTCGGAGGTGGCGAGCCTCGTGCACGTGATCGACACCGCCAGCGGCAAGGTCGTGAAGAACATCCGGGCCGGCAAACGCCCGCGGCGCATGGCCATCACGCCCGACGGCAAGGAGCTGTGGATCACCAACGAGCTGGGAGCCAGCGTCAGCATCGTCTCCACCGCCACGCACGAGGTGATCCACACGCTGAAGTTCGAAGTGAAGGGCGCACGCGCCGAAGACATCACGCCGGTCGGCATCCAGATGACGAGCGACGGCAAGCGCGCCTTCGTGGGCCTCGGCCGCGCCAACCACGTGGCCTTCGTGGACGTGCCGGGCCGCAAGGTGAGCTCGCTGGTGCTGGTTGGCAAGCGGGCCTGGAACGTCACGCTCGACAAGGCGCAGGCGCGGCTCTACGTGGTCAACGGATTGAGCGACGACGTCACCGTGGTCGACGTGGCCGGCGCGAAGGCCATCAAGAGCGTTCCGGTGGGACGCGTGCCCTATGGGCTCGTGATCGTCGAATGAGGCTGCGCGCAACGGTTTGCCGGTTGTGGGGCGCGTGGCTGGCCGTGGTGCTCGCCGGGCCCTTTGCCGTGGACGCGGCCAGCGCGGCGGTGCTCAAGGCGACACTGATCACACCCGCCGACGATCCGCGCATGGAGCGTACGCGCACCGAGCGGGCCTACCTCGGACACCCCGGCGGCCCGCTGGCGGAAGGGGTCGAGGTGGGGCTCGACGAGGCCAGGTTCGAGCTCGACGCGGCCGGTGCCGAGGTGGCGCTGGCGACGGCGCCGGCGGCCTCGCTCGATGCGGCGCGCGCTGCGGCCGTGGCGGCCGAGAAGGCTGGCGCGGCGGTGCTGCTGACCGATCTCCCCGCCGACTGGACGCTGGCCGTGGCCGATGCCGTGAAGCTGCCGGTGCTGAACCTCAGCGACGCATCCGACCGTCTGCGCCAGAAGGACTGCCGCGCCCGCCTGTTCCATCTGATTCCGAGCGAACGCATGCGCAGCGATGCGTTGGTGCAGGCCCTGGTGTCACGCAAATGGAGCAAGGTGCTCCTGCTGGTGGGCGGCAGTCCGCAAGACGCGATGCGCGCGGCCACCGTGCAGGCGTCGATCAAGCGCTACGGCCTGCAGGTGGTGGCCAGCAAGCCCTTCAAGCTCTCGGCCGACCCGCGCGAGCGCGATCTGGCCAGCCCGCTGCTGCTCACGGCCGGCAACAGCTATGACGCCGTGTGGGTGGTCGACAGCGACGGCGAATTTGCCCGCACGCTGCCCTACCGCACCGTGCTGCCGCGGCCGGTGGTGGGCGACGGCGGGCTGGTGGCGCTGGCCTGGCATGCGCAGTTCGAACGTTACGGCGCGCCGCAGGTGTCGCGGCGTTTTACCAAGGTCGCCCGGCGCCCGATGACCGCGCAGGACTGGGCCGCGTGGATGGCCGGCAAGACCCTGGCGGCAGCCGCCATCGGCGCGCCCAAGGGCCCGAACGCGGCGTGGGCGCAGGCCATCGCCAAGGGCACCCTCGACGGTTCCAAGGGCACCAACCTGAGCTTCCGCGCATGGGACGGCCAGTTGCGCCAGCCCATGCTGCTGAGCGACGGGCAGGGCGTGGTCTCGCAGGCCCCGGCCGAGGGCATGCTGCATCCGCGCGACGTGCTCGACACGCTGGGCGCCGACGCACCGGAGAAGCTATGTCCGATCGCACGCTGAAGACGGCAAAGACCCCCGCGGGCGAAAACGCCGAGCCGCTGGCAAGGCGGGGCGTGGCTCATGCGCTGCAGGCGATGCGCGCCATCATGCTGCGCGAGCTCTACAAGTTCTCGCAGCAGACCGGGCGGCTGGTGTCGGCGCTGGTGCGGCCGCTGTTGTGGCTGGCCGTGTTCGCGGCGGGCTTTCGCAACGTGTTCGGCGTGGCGATCGTCGAGCCCTACGACACCTACATTCCCTACGACGTCTACATCGTGCCGGGGCTGGTCGGCATGGTGCTGCTGTTCAACGGCATGCAGTCGTCTCTCGCCATGGTGTACGACCGCGAGATGGGGTTGATGCGCCTCCTGCTCACCGCGCCGCTGCCGCGGCCGTGGCTGCTGTTCTCCAAGCTCTGCGCCACGGCGCTGCTGTCGGTGCTGCAGGCGCTGGCCTTCGTGATCGTGGCGGCGCTCATCGGCACCGAGCTGCCGCTGCTGTCACTCTCCGGGCTGCATGCGCTGGTGGCGCTGGCTGCCGGCGCGCTCATGCTCGGCGCGCTCGGGCTGCTGCTGTCGGTGCACATCAAGCAGCTGGAAAATTTCGCGGGCACGATGAACTTCGTCATCTTTCCGATGTACTTCCTGTCGACCGCGCTGTATCCGCTGTGGAAGCTGCAGGAGTCCGGGGCCGAGTGGGTGTACCAGCTGGCGCGTTTCAATCCCTTTACCTATGCGGTGGAGTGGATCCGATTCGCGCTCTACGGTAAGGACCCGGGCCTTGCGCCCTATGTGGTGCTTGGCTGCCTCGCGGTTTTCTTCGGCCTCGCGTGCTGGGGCTACGACCCGCAGCGCGGCTTCGGCGGCCTGACCAAGCGCGGCGGCGGAGGCGGGCCATGAACGGGCAGGGCGCTGCCACCCGGCGCCGCTGGCTGCGCGATGCGGGCGCGCTGGCGCTGGGCGCATTGCCGCTGGCGCGCGCGTTGGCGTCGACCGAGCCTTTTCCTTCCCGTCCGGTCACGCTCTGGGTGCCCTGGCCCGCGGGCGGCGCCACCGACATCTCGCTGCGGATCCTGGCCGAGCTGGCCTCGGCTGCGCTGGGACAGCCGGTACTGACCGAGAACCGCGGCGGTGCCGGCGGCACGCTGGCCATGCCGGTGCTGCAGCAGGCGCGGCCCGACGGCTACACCATCGCGCAAATGCCGCAGCCGGTGTTCCGCGCGCCGCACACGCAAAAGGTGCTGTGGGATCCGATCCGCGACGTGACGCCGATCATCCAGGTCTCCAGCGTGACCTTCGGCATGCTGGTTGCGGCGGGCAGCGGCTTCCGTTCGCTGGAAGACATGTTCGCGTTCGCGCGTGCGCGGCCCGGCGAGCTGACCATTGCCACCAACGGCATCGGCACCACGCCGCACATGGTGCTGGAGGCGCTGTTCACGGCGCGCGGCCTGCGCTACATCCACGTGCCGTACAAGGGCACGGCCGAGCAGCTGAACGCGATTGCGGGCGGACAGGTGATGGCCGGCGTCAACTCCACCGGCTTCGGGCCCGCGGTCGACTCGGGCACGCTCCGGCTGCTGGCGATCTTTTCGGGCGAGCGCTCGAAGCGCTGGCCGCAGGTGCCCGTGCTGCGCGAGCTCGGCTTCGACATCGTGGCCAAGTCGCCGTATGGGCTGGCCGGGCCGCGCGGCATGTCGCGCGCGGTGGTCGCGGCGCTGCACGACGCCTTCAAGAAAGCCATGTTCGACCAGCGCTTCAAGGACGAACTGGCCAAGTACGACCAGGAGGTCGACTACCTCGGGCCGGAGGCGTATGCGCAGTCGTGCCGCGAGATCTTCGCGCAGGAGCGCGCCATCGTGGAGAAACTGGGCCTTGCGCGCATCGGCACCTGAGGGGGAAAGCACCGTGATCCGACCGACCAAGCAAACGAGCCGCCGGCTGATCGGCCTTGCCGTGGCCGCTGCGGCCTGCCCGATACCGGGACAGGCGCAGGAGACCGCGCCGCAGGCGGGCAGCCTGCCGACCGTGGAGGTGGTCAGCACCACGCCCGTGCCGGGCATCGAGGTGCCGAAGGATCAGATTCCGTCCAACGTGCAGACCGCGGACGATGCGCACCTGCGCCGCGCGCAGAGCCTGAACCTGCCCGACTTCCTGGCCACGCAGATGCCGAGCGTGAACGTGAACGAGATCCAGGGCAACCCGTACCAGGTCGACGTGAACTACCGCGGCTTCAGTGCGAGCCCGGTGCTCGGAACACCGCAGGGCCTGTCGGTGTACCAGGACGGCGTGCGCATCAACGAGCCCTTTGGCGACGTGGTCAACTGGGACCTGATTCCGAAGGCGGCCATCTCGAGCATCACGCTGCTGCCCGGCTCCAACCCGCTGTTCGGCCTGAACACGCTGGGCGGCGCGCTGTCGCTGCAGACCAAGCGGGGCGACACCCATCCCGGCACCGAGCTGGAGTTGCAGGCCGGCTCCTTCGGCCGCGTGAGCACGGAGCTTTCGCACGGCCGCAAGCTGGCCGAGGGCGGGCACCTGTTCCTCGCATTCGGCGGACTCAACGAAGACGGCTGGCGCAACTACTCGCCCTCGCGCGTGCGCCAGCTGTTTGCCAAGGTGGGGCAGGACAGCGGCAAACTCTCGTGGGACCTGAGCTTTACCCATGGCGACAACCGGCTGGTGGGCAACGGCCTGCTGCCCGAGTCCATGCTGATGCAGAACCGCAAGCAGGTCTATACGCGGCCCGACCGTACCGGCAACCGCATGTCGATGCTCACGCTCAATGGCAGCTATCGATTGAGCGACCAGCAGACGATCTCGATGACCGCGTACACGCGGCGTTCGCGCTACAGCACGCTCAACGGCGACCTGAACGACGATTTCGATCCGGCCGAGAACGGAAATTCAGGCGTGGAGAACCGCACCTACACGCGCCAGCACGGCGAAGGCGTCGCGCTGCAATCGACCTATACCGCTGGCATGCATCAGCTCACCTTCGGCGCCTCGGTGGACCGCGCGCGTACGCACTTTTTGCAGACCGAGGCCGAAGGCCTCCTCGACGCGACACGGGCCGTGGTGCCACACGAAGAAGCCGAGGTGAATGCGCTGCTTGCAGGCAAGAGCCGCACCGCAAGCGTCTATTTTTCCGACCTGGTAACGCTGCGGCCCGACCTGCAGCTCAGCCTCTCGGGCCGCTACAACAACACCCGCGTGACGACCCGCGACGACGGGCGCGCCTTGCTCGGACTCCCGACCCAGCTCGACGGCGAAGGCCGCTACAAGAAGTTCAATCCCGCGATCGGCCTCACATGGCAGGCCACGCCGCAGCTCACGGCCTATGCGGGCTGGAGCCAGGGCAACCGCGCGCCGAGCCCGATCGAACTCGGCTGCTCCGATCCGGCAAACGCCTGCGTGCTGCCCAATGCGCTGCAGTCCGATCCGCCGCTCAAGCAGGTGGTGTCGCAGACCTTCGAGACCGGCCTGCGCGGAACTTTCGCCAAGGACTTGCGATGGAATGCATCGGTGTTCCGCACGGTCAACAAGGACGATCTGCTGTTCATCAGCAGCGGGCTCTCGCGCGGCTACTTCAGCAACTTCGGCCGCACCCTGCGCCAGGGCATTGAACTCGGCCTCTCGCAGCAGACCGAGCGCGTCGACTGGTCGCTGTCGTACAGCTACCTGCGCGCAAGATACGACTCCCCGGCGTGCCTGGTGGCCGAAGCGAACAGCAGCGCAGAGACCAGCGCCGCCTGCACCGGCGAAGGCGAAATCGCGGTGCGGCGCGGCGATCGGTTGCCGGGCCTGCCGGCGCATTCGCTCAAGTTCAACGTCGATTGGCGCGTGACGCCCGGCTGGACCTTGGGCGCGCAGTACCGCGCCTATTCGCGGCAGACGGTGCGCGGCAACGAGAACGGCCTGCACACGCCCGACGGCGACGCTTTCAGCGGCAGCGGCCGCATCGGCGGCTATACGCTTCTCGACCTCACGACGCGCTGGAAGCTGGGCCGCAACGTGGAGCTCTTTGCCAAGGTGGCGAATGTGTTCAACCGCCGCTATGCCACCGCCGGCCAACTGGGGCGCAGTGGCTTCGATGCGAACGGCGCGGTGCTGGCGCCAGATGCATGGCGCAATGCGCAGTTCGTGGCACCGGGTGCGCCGCGCGCGGTGTGGGTCGGCGTGCGGATGCAGCTCGGGGTCTGAGGCCGCGCGCCGAAAGGCTCAGGCGGTGCGCCGCGCGCTGCGTTTTTTTGCGGCGGGGCGCGCAGCCGGCAGCGTGCCGAGCTGCCGCAGGATCTGCGCCTGGCCGTGCGTGCGCAGGTAATCCTCGAACGCCAGCGCCACCTGCGGCAGTTGCCGCGACGCCAGGTGCATCACGTACCAGTCGCGCACCACGGGATTGCCCGGCACCGGCAGCACGCCGAGGAGGCCGGCGTTCATCTCGAGCACGCAGGTGTGCATAGACAGAAAGGCGATGCCGAAGCCCGCGGCGCACATCTGCTTGATGGCCTCGTTGCTCGACAGCTCGGAGCCGATGCGCAGCGGCAGGCCCTGGTCCTTGAAAAAGCGTTCGACCGTGGTGCGCGTGCCCGAGCCGCGCTCGCGCACCAGCATGCGCGTGTCCGACAGCATGGCGAGCGTGGGCTTGGGCGCCGACATCAGCGGATGAGAGGGCGCCGCGAGAAAGGCCATCGGGTGCTTGGCGAAGGCGCTGGAATCGGTTTTCAGCTCGGCGGGAGGGCGGCCCATGATGGCGATGTCGATCTCCTGGCCCGCGAGCATGCGCACGATTTCGTCGCGGTTGCCGACCTGCAGCTTGACCTTCACCTTCGGATGTTCCTTGGCGAAGTTCACCAGGATGGGCGGCAGCAGGTATTCGGCCGTGGTGATGGCACCCACGCGCAGCGTGCCCGAGAACACGCCCTGCAGCATGGCCATTTCGTCGCCGGCCTCGCGCCACAGGTCGAGGATGCGGCCGGCATAGGCGGCCAGCAGTTCGCCCGCCTCGGTGAGGCGGATGCCGCGGCCCGTGCGCTGCAACAGCGGCGTGCCGGCCGACTCCTCGAGCGTACCGATCTGAATCGACACCGCGGGTTGCGTCAGGTGCATTTCGTCCGCAGCAAGTGAAACGCTGCCGAGCCGCGCCACGGCGTGGAAGGTGGCGAGCTGGCGAAAGCTCGCGTGCTTGGAAAGAGGCATGCAGTGATATTAGGTTTGATAAATGTGAATGTCAAAAGATCTAATTTTTCTTTATCTGTCATGCGGCCTACATTCACTTCACCGACAGCACCAAACCCCTTCACTCGAGAGGCACTCCATGGGCAACATGAACGAAGCAATCCAGATCACCGACGCCAAGAAGCGCTACTCGGCCGGTGTGCTGAAGTATGCGCAAATGGGCTATTGGGACGGCGACTACCAGCCCAAGGACACCGACATCCTCGCGCTGTTCCGCATCACGCCGCAGGATGGCGTGGATGCGGTCGAAGCCGCTGCAGCGGTGGCCGGCGAATCGTCCACCGCGACCTGGACCGTGGTGTGGACCGACCGCCTCACCGCCTGTGACATGTACCGCGCCAAGGCCTACAAGGTGGAGCCGGTGCCCAACAACCCGGGCCAGTATTTCTGCTACGTGGCTTATGACCTCTCGCTGTTCGAAGAAGGCTCCATCACCAACGTCACGGCCTCCATCATCGGCAACGTCTTCAGCTTCAAGCCGCTGAAGGCCGCGCGGCTGGAGGACATGAAGTTTCCCGTCGCCTACGTCAAGACCTTCCCCGGCCCGCCGACCGGCATCGTGGTGGAGCGCGAGCGGCTCGACAAGTTCGGCCGGCCGTTGCTGGGCGCCACCACCAAGCCGAAGCTCGGCCTCTCGGCCCGCAACTACGGCCGGGTGGTGTACGAGGGCCTTCGCGGCGGGCTCGACTTCATGAAGGACGACGAGAACATCAACTCGCAACCGTTCATGCACTGGCGCGACCGCTTCCTGTTCGTGATGGACGCGGTCAACAAGGCCAGCGCCGCCACCGGCGAGGTCAAGGGCAGCTACCTGAACGTCACCGCCGGCACCATGGAAGAGATGTACCGCCGCGCGCAGTTCGCCAAGGAGCTCGGCTCGGTGATCGTGATGATCGACCTCGTGGTCGGCTACACGGCCATCCAGTCGATGAGCCACTGGTGCCGCCAGAACGACATGATCCTGCACCTGCACCGCGCGGGCCACGGCACCTACACGCGCCAGAAGAACCACGGCGTGAGCTTCCGCGTGATTGCCAAGTGGATGCGCCTGGCCGGCGTGGACCACATCCATGCGGGCACGGCGGTCGGCAAGCTCGAGGGCGACCCGATGACGGTTCAGGGCTACTACAACGTCTGCCGTGACACGCACACCAAGGTCGACCTGCCGCGCGGCATCTACTTCGACCAGGACTGGGGCGCGCTGCGCAAGGTGATGCCGGTGGCTTCGGGCGGCATCCATGCAGGGCAGATGCACCAACTGCTCGACCTGTTCGGCGACGACGTGGTGCTGCAGTTCGGCGGCGGAACCATCGGCCATCCGCAAGGCATCCAGGCCGGCGCCACGGCCAACCGCGTGGCGCTCGAAGCCATGGTGCTGGCCCGCAACGAAGGCCGCGACATTGCCAACGAGGGGCCGCAGATCCTGCGCGACGCGGCCAAGTGGTGCACGCCGCTGGCCGCCGCGCTCGACACCTGGGGCGAGATCTCCTTCAACTACGCCTCTACCGACACCTCCGACTACGTGCCGACGCCGTCGATGGCTTGAACACACGTTCCCCGTTCCGCAGTTCTCCAGGAGCAACAGACATGCGAATCACACAAGGCACTTTTTCCTTCCTGCCCGACCTCAGCGACGAGCAGATCAGCCGCCAGGTCGAGTATTGCCTCGACAAGGGCTGGGCCATCGGCCTCGAGTACACCGACGACCCGCATCCGCGCAACACCTTCTGGGAGATGTTCGGCAACCCGATGTTCGACATCAAGGATGCGGCCGGCGTGATGCTCGAACTCGCGTCCTGCCGCAAGACCTTTCCGCAGCAATACATCCGCGTGACCGCGTTCGACTCGACGCACGGCACCGAGTCGGTGGTGATGTCCTTCATCGTCAACCGGCCTTCCAACGAGCCGGGCTTTCGCCTCATCCGCTCGGAGGAGCCGGGCCGCACGATCCGCTACAGCATCGAAAGCTATGCGGTGCAGGCGCGGCCCGAAGGCAGCCGGTACTGAGCTGAGCGAACCCCGCCGCAAGGACATTGCCAGAGGCACGCATGGACGCCACCGAAACCCCCACCGCCCCGGCCGTTGCCACGGCGCCCAGGCAGCTCTTCGAGTCTTCGGGCGTGAAGGCGCTGCTCGACCAGCTCGACGCCGAGCTGATCGGACTGGCGCCGGTCAAGGGCCGCATTCGCGACATTGCGGCGCTGCTCCTGATCGACAAGCTGCGCCAGGAGCAGGGGCTGCAGTCGCAGCCGCCCTCGCTGCACATGTCGTTCACCGGCAACCCGGGCACCGGCAAGACCACGGTGGCCATGCGCATGGCCGAGGTGCTCAAGCAGCTGGGCTACGTGCGCAAGGGCCATCTGGTGGCGGTGACGCGCGACGATCTGGTGGGGCAGTTCATCGGCCACACGGCGCCCAAGACCAAGGAAGTGATCAAGAAGGCCATGGGCGGCGTGCTGTTCATCGACGAGGCCTACTACCTCTACCGGCCGGAGAACGAGCGCGACTACGGGCAGGAGTCGATCGAGATTCTGCTGCAGGTGATGGAAAACCAGCGCGACGACCTGGTGGTGATTCTTGCGGGCTACAAGGACCGAATGGAGACCTTCTTCAGCAGCAACCCGGGCATGGCCTCGCGCATTGCGCACCACATCGATTTTCCGGACTACAGCGAAGCCGAGCTGATGCAGATTGCGCAGCTCATGCTGAGGCGGCTCAACTACAGCTTCGACGACGGCGCGGCTTCCACCTTTTCGCGCTACGTGAGCCTCAGGCGCAGCCAGCCGCACTTTGCCAATGCGCGATCGATCCGCAACGCGCTCGACCGCATCCGGCTGCGCCACGCCACGCGCCTCTTCGGCAGCGAAGAGGCCCTGACGCGCGAGCAGCTCTGCACGCTGCAAGCGCAGGACATTCTCGCGAGCCGCGTCTTCAATCCACCGGCGGCCACCTCGCAGAACGAAGGAGCAGCACGATGAGCATCGAAGCCCTCGTATTCGACGTCGATGGCACCTTGGCCGACACCGAGGAAGTGCATCGCATGGCCTTCAACCTCGCGTTCGAGCAGCTCGGCCTCGGCTGGCACTGGGCGCAGGCCGAGTACCGCTCGCTGCTGTCGGTCACGGGCGGCAAGGAGCGCATGAAGACCTACATCGATTCGCTGCCCCTGGGTGCATCGGAGAAGAAGCGGCTGCACGAGCGGGTGCCGGCGATCCATGCCGCCAAGACGCAGCACTACACCGACATCGCGCGGCGCGGCGGCATCGAGCTGCGTCCCGGCGTGCTGCGTTTTCTCGAAGAGGCACAGGACGCCGGCTTGCGGCTGGCCATTGCCAGCACCACCACGGCCGTCAACATCGATGCGCTGCTGCAGGCCACGCTCGGTGCGCGCGGCCTCGCGATGTTCGACGTGATCGCCTGCGGCGACCAGGTGCGCGCCAAGAAGCCGGCGTCCGACATCTACCTGCTGGCGCTCGACACGCTCGGCGTGCCGCCCGAGCGCGCGATCGCGATCGAAGACTCGGTGAACGGGTTGCACTCGGCGCTCGGTGCAGGCCTCTGGACGCTGGTCACGCCCACCTTCTGGACCGACGGCAGCGATTTCAGCGGCGCCGGCCTGGTGCTGCCCAGCCTCGGCGACCCTGGCCAGCCACTGCCCGGCGAGCCCGGAGGACGCCTTGCGTTTTCTGCGTGGCTCGGCATCGAAGAACTCCTGCGGATGGCCAGCGTGGCCCCGCCATTGAATGCCGTGCAGGCGCTTTACCGTGAGGGCAGCTAGATGCAGAAAAACCAAAACGCCATGCGGATCGCGCCAAGCCTGCTGTCGGCCGACTTCGCGCGGCTCGGCGAAGAGGTCACGGCGGTCATCCAGGCCGGCGCCGATCTGATCCATTTCGATGTCATGGACAACCACTATGTACCGAATCTGACAATCGGTCCGCTGGTGTGCGAAGCCATCAAGCCCTACGCGACGGTGCCGATCGACGTGCACCTGATGGTCAAGCCGGTCGATGCGCTGATCCCGATGTTCGCGCAGGCGGGCGCCTCGATCATCTCGTTCCACCCCGAGGCCAGCGAGCACATCGACCGCACGATCCGGCTGATCACGGCCAGCGGCTGCAAGGCCGGCCTGGTGCTCAACCCCGCCACGCCGCTGCAGATGCTCGACCACGTGCTGGACCAGCTCGACCTGGCGCTGCTGATGTCGGTCAACCCCGGCTTCGGCGGGCAGAGCTTCATCGAGAGCGTGCTGCCGAAGATCGAGGCGGTGCGCCGCCGCATCGATGCCAGCGGGCGCGACATCTGGCTCGAGGTCGATGGCGGCGTGAAGCCCGACAACGCCGCGCGCATCGGCGCCGCGGGGGCCGACACGCTGGTGGCGGGCTCGGCGGTGTTCAGTGGCGGCCGCTACCGCGAAGCCATCGACGCGATCCGCACCCAGGCGCTGCAGGGCAGGCACGACATGGAAAGGTCTCCCGCATGACGAAAGACCTGCGCGATATCGATGCGATCGCCTTCGACCTCGACGGCACGCTGGTCGACAGCGCGCCGGACATCCGTATGGCCCTGAATGTCGCGCTCGAAGAGGCGGGGCTTGAACGTTTCGACCTGGAGACCGTGCGCGCGTGGATCGGCGATGGCCCCGATGCGCTGATTCTCCAGGCGCTGCGGCGGCAGGACCTCGGCGGCAGCGAGGCACTGCGCATTCGGCTGCGCAAGGCCTTCGACGCGGCCACGCTGGCGGCCCCGCTGAAGCACGGCGGCGTGTTCGAGGGCATTGCCGAACTCGTCGAGGGCCTGCGCCGTGCGCTGCCGATGGTGGTGGTCACCAACAAGCCGACACCGCTGGCACGCGCCGTGCTGGATGCAGCCGGCCTGCTGCAGCCGATGGCGGGGGTTTTCGGTGCCGACGCGGCGGCAGAGCGCAAGCCCGCGCCCTTTCTGCTGCAGGCCGTGGCGCGGCAGCTGGGTGTGGAACCCGCGCGCCTGCTGATGGTGGGCGACGGCCCGGCCGACCTGCTGGCTGCGCAAGCGGCCGGCTCGCCGGCGGCGCTGGTGGCGTGGGGCTATGGCGGCCATGCGGCTTCGGACGCGGCGGCTGTGGCGCCGGCCTGGCGAGTCGCAACGCCGCAGCAGCTGCTGTTGACGGTGCGCGAGTCGCGCGCCGTCCGCCGGGATGAAGAAACGACGACAACGACCCGATATTGAAATCAACCAGGAGACGATCATGCCCATTGCAGGCAAGGCCACGCTGACCCAATACATCATCGAGGAGCGCCGCCGCCACCCCGGGGCCACGGGCGCGCTCAACGCGCTCATCACCGACGTCTCTCTTGCCTGCAAGGCGATCTCGCGCAAGGTGGCGCTCGGCGCCCTGGGCGACGTGCTGGGCAGCGCCAACACGCAGAACGTGCAGGGCGAGGAACAGAAGACGCTCGACGTGGTGAGCAACGACATGTTCCTGCGCGCCAACGAGTGGGGCGGCCATGTGGCGGGTATGGTGTCCGAAGAGATGGAAGAGCCCTATCTGCCGCCGCGGCAATACCCGCGCGGCAAGTACCTGCTGCTGTTCGATCCGCTCGATGGATCTTCGAACATCGACGTGAACGTGGCGGTGGGCAGCATCTTCTCGATCTTGCGCGCACCCACGCCAGAGGCCGATGCAAAGCCCGAAGACTTTTTGCAGCCGGGCACCGAACAGGTCGGCGCGGGCTACGCGATCTACGGTCCATCGACCATGCTGGTTCTGACCCTAGGCAACGGCACGCATGCGTTCACGCTCGACCCGCAGCTGGGCGAATGGGTGCTGAGCCATCCGAACCTGCGCATTCCGAAGCAGACCAACGAGTTTGCGATCAACGCGTCGAACAGCCGCTTCTGGGAACCGGCCGTGAAGCGCTACGTCGACGAATGCCTGGCCGGCAAGGAGGGCACGCGCGGCATCGACTTCAACATGCGGTGGATCGCCTCGCTGGTGGCCGAGACGCACCGCATCCTGATGCGCGGCGGCGTCTTTATGTACCCGCGCGACAGCAAGGAGTCGGGCCGGGACGGGCGGCTGCGGCTGCTCTATGAAGCCAACCCGATCTCCTTCCTGATCGAGCAGGCCGGCGGCATGTCGAGCACCGGCCGCAGGCGGCTGATGTCGGTCGAGCCGGAGTCGATCCACCAGCGCATCGGCCTGGTCTTCGGCTCCTCCGAAGAGGTGGCGCGCGTGGAGGCCTATCACAACGAGGCGCCGCAAGACACCTACCAAGCGCCGCTGTTCGGCAAGCGCGGCCTCTTTGCGACCGCCGCCTGAAAAGCACCAGAGCACCCACACACACACCGGGGCCGAGCCCGAGCGGCCCCGCAAGAAATTCTTTATCTCCCCGAGGCCACCATGTCAGCCAAACATCCCATCGTTGCCATCACCGGCTCGTCCGGCGCGGGCACCACTTCTGTCACGCGAACCTTCGAGAACATCTTCAGGCGCGAGAGCGTCAAGGCCGCCATCGTGGAGGGCGACAGCTTTCACCGCTACGACCGCACGTCCATGAAGGTGGCCATGGCCGAGGCCGAGGCCGCGGGCAACCGTAATTTCAGCCACTTTGGCGAGGACGCGAACCTGTTCGCGGAACTGGAGGCGCTGTTTCGCGACTACGGCGAAGCGGGCGTGGGCCGGAGCCGCAAGTACCTGCACGACGCCACGGAGGCGGCGCCCTACAAGCAGGAGCCCGGCACCTTCACGCCATGGGAAACGCTGCCCGACAGCGAACTGCTGTTCTATGAAGGCCTGCATGGCGGCGTGACGACGGAGAAGGTCGACATCGCGCGCCACGTCGACCTGCTGATCGGCGTGGTGCCGGTGATCAACCTCGAGTGGATCCAGAAGCTGCACCGCGACAAGAACACGCGCGGCTATTCCACCGAGGCCGTGACCGACGTGATCCTGCGCCGCATGAACGAGTACGTGCACTACATCTGCCCGCAGTTCACGCGCACGCACATCAACTTTCAGCGCGTGCCGGTGGTCGACACCTCCGACCCGTTCATTGCGCGCACCATTCCAAGCCCGGACGAGAGCCTGGTGGTGATCCGTTTCTCCAACCCCACGGGCTTCGACTTTCCCTATCTGCTGAGCATGCTGCACGACTCGTTCATGTCGCGCGCCAACACGCTGGTGGTGCCGGGCGGAAAGATGGAGCTCGCCATGCAGCTGATCTTCACGCCGATGATCCTGCGGCTCATGGAACGCCGCAAGAAGTCGTACGCGATCTGACGCGCCGCCCACCCCCGGTCTACCGCTGACATACCGCACAACTCTCACCAGGATTTTTCGGCATGACGATTGACAACCTCGCCTTGCGCACGCAGTGCGCCAATGCCATCCGCGCGCTGGCCATGGACGCCGTGCAAGCCGCCAACTCCGGCCATCCGGGCATGCCGATGGGCATGGCCGACATCGCCGAGGCGCTGTGGCGGCACCGGCTGCGGCACGACCCGGCCGACCCACACTGGATGAACCGCGACCGCTTCGTGGTCTCGAACGGCCACGGCTCGATGCTGCTGTATGCGCTGTTGCACCTGAGCGGCTATGCACTGCCCATCGACGAGCTGCGGCGCTTTCGGCAGTTGCATTCGCGCACGCCGGGGCATCCTGAGGTCGGTGTCACGCCGGGCGTGGAAACGACCACCGGGCCGCTGGGGCAGGGCATCAGCAACGCGGTCGGCATGGCCCTGGCGGAGAAGCTGCTGGCCGAGGAATTCAACCACCCGGGCCACGAGGTGATCGACCACCGAACCTATGTGTTCCTCGGCGACGGCTGCCTGATGGAAGGCATCAGCCACGAGGCCTGCTCGCTGGCGGGCACCTGGCGCCTCAAGAAGCTGGTGGCGTTCTACGACGACAACGGCATCTCGATCGACGGCGAGGTCCGCGGCTGGTTCAGCGACGACACGCCGGCCCGCTTCGAAGCCTACGGCTGGACCGTGCTGCGCAACGTCGACGGCCACGATGCCGCGGCGCTCGACGCGGCCATTTCTCGGGCCATCACCGCGGACCGGCCGGTGCTGGTGTGCTGCAAGACCCGCATCGGCCAGGGCTCCCCGAACCGAGCGGGAACCGCGAAGGCGCACGGCGAGGCACTGGGCGATGCCGAGATCGCGCTGACGCGGCAGGCGCTGGGCTGGAACGCCGCGCCGTTCGAAGTGCCGCCCGTGGTTGCAAAGGCGTGGTCGGCGCGCGAATCGGGCGCCGCGCTGCACAAGGCCTGGCAAGAACGCTTTGCCGCTTATGCGGAAGAATTTCCGGTGCTGGCGCGCGAGCTGCTGCGGCGCCATCGCAGCGATGCGCCGCTCACCGCGCAGGTCGAAGCGGCGTTGGCTTCGGCCGCGTCGGGTGCGGAGCAGCGCAAGGCTTCTGTCGCCACACGCAAGGCTTCGCAGGTGG
This sequence comes from Variovorax palleresanus, assembly GCF_051144945.1. Taxonomy (NCBI): domain Bacteria; kingdom Pseudomonadati; phylum Pseudomonadota; class Betaproteobacteria; order Burkholderiales; family Comamonadaceae; genus Variovorax; species Variovorax palleresanus. The sequence goes on from NZ_JBJNVP010000002.1 coordinate 4,799,002, forward strand.
TGCTCGACGAGGTCGGGCCCGCGATGCCAGAGCTGATCGGCGGCTCGGCCGATCTCACGGGATCGAACCTCACGGACTGGAAGGGCCACCGCGCGCTCAAGGGCATCGGCACGGGCAACCACGTGCACTACGGCGTGCGCGAGTTCGGCATGGCGGCCATCATGAACGGGCTGGCACTGCACGGCGGCTTCCGTCCCTTCGGCGGCACCTTCCTGACCTTCTCCGACTACGCGCGCAACGGCGTTCGCATGTCGGCGCTGATGAAGCTGCCCGTGGTCTACGTCTTCACTCACGACTCCATCGGGCTCGGCGAAGACGGCCCGACGCACCAGCCCGTGGAGCATGCCTCGAGCCTGCGGCTGATCCCCGATGTCGACGTCTGGCGCCCGGCCGATGCCACGGAAACGGCCGTGGCCTGGCGGCAGGCGCTGCGCCGCGTGGACGGACCGAGCTGCCTGCTACTGACGCGCCAGGCGCTGCCGCATGCGGGCGGTGGCGAGGAGCGCATCGAGTCCATTGCGCGCGGTGCCTATGTGCTGCGGCGCCCGGAGGCCGAGTGCGTCGCGCTGCTGGCGAGCGGCTCCGAAGTCGGCGTGGCATTGGCTGCCGCGGCCTTGCTGGCAGAGGAGGGCATCGCCGCGCGCGTGGTGTCGGTGCCGTGCATGGACGTGTTCGAACGCCAGGACAAGGAATGGCGCCACGCGGTGATTCCGCGCCATCTGCCGCGGGTGGCGGTGGAGGCGGGCAGCACCGGCTTGTGGTGGAAGTTCGTCGGTGAATACGGCGACGTGGTCGGGCTCGACCGCTTCGGCGAATCGGCGCCGGCCGGCGAACTGTTCAAGCTGTTCGGCCTGACCGCCGAGGTGGTGGCCGAGCGCGCGCGCCGGCTGCTGGCCGCTGCTTCAGAGGCTCAGGTGAAAGAGGCCGCATGAGCTTCAACACGCTGGACCGGATCGACCTGCGCGGACAGCGCGTGTGACGTTCCACACCCATTTCCAACATCCACAGGAGCTTCCCCCATGGCCATGATTTCGCTGCGTCAACTGCTGGACCACGCCGCCGAGCATCAGTACGGCGTGCCGGCGTTCAACGTCAACAACCTGGAGCAGATCCAGGCCATCATGCAGGCCGCGAAAAAAACCGACAGCCCGGTCATCCTGCAGGCCTCGGCGGGTGCACGCAAATACGCGGGCGAACCGTTCCTCCGCAAGATGGTCGAGGCCGCGGTCGAGATGTACCCCGGGATCCCGATCGTGATGCACCAGGACCACGGCGCCAGCCCGTCGATGTGCATGCAGGCCATCCGCTCGGGCTTCACCAGCGTGATGATGGACGGCTCGCTGATGGAAGACGCGAAGACCCCGGCCAGCTACGACTACAACGTGGACGTGACCCGCCGCGTGGTCGAAATGGCGCAGGCGGTCGGCGTCTCGGTCGAAGGCGAACTGGGCTGCCTCGGATCGCTCGAGTCAGGCATGGCTGGCGAGGAAGACGGCAGTGGCGCCGAGGGCGTGCTGTCGCACGACCAGCTCCTGACCGATCCGCAGCAGGCGGCCGATTTTGTGTCGCGCACTGGCGTGGATGCACTGGCCATTGCCATCGGCACCTCGCACGGCGCCTACAAGTTCAGCCGCAAGCCGACCGGCGACATCCTCGCGATCGACCGCATCAAGGACATTCACGCGCGCATTCCGAAGACGCACCTGGTGATGCACGGCTCTTCATCCGTGCCGCAGGAATGGCTGGCGGTGATTCGCGACTACGGCGGCGACATCAAGGAAACCTACGGCGTGCCGGTGGAGGAGATCCAGGAAGGCATCCGGCACGGGGTGCGCAAGGTCAACATCGACACCGACATCCGCCTGGCCATGACCGGCGCCATGCGCCGCGCCATGGGCAGCGACCGCAGCGAGTTCGACCCGCGCAAGTTTCTGAAGGAAGCCACGGCAGCCGCGCGCGATCTCTGCATCGATCGGTTCCAGGCCTTCGGTAGCGCGGGCATGGCGGCGAGGATCAGGCCCGTGGCGCTGTAGCGGCGCCGGCTTCAAGGCCCCGTGCACCTGGCCGTCCGGCGCGGGGCTGGTTGACGCTTCAGCAGGACAAATGCCCCAGGCTTTTCTGGGCCGTTCCAGTACTTATAGAAGGAGAAGGAAAGGACATTCCTTCCATGTGCCCGCGTCGGCGGCGCGATCCAATTGCCAACAAACGGATCAACGTCGAGACGAAACGCGCCGGCCCGCCGGCGTTCACCAAGGAAGCACATGACCACGATTACCGGCTCCAACGGCAGCGACCTTCTCACCGGCACGGCCGGAAGCGACACCATCAACAGCGGCAACGGGGACGACACCGTCAGCGGCGGAGCCGGGAGCGATTCGCTGAATGGTGGCGCGGGAAGCGACACGCTCGATGGCGGCAGCGGCAGTGACCAGCTCAACGGGGGATCGGGGAGCGACACCCTGATCTACAACGTCAGCGAAAACATCGCGGCGGGCACCAAGGACGTCTACACGGGCGGGGCGGGCGTCGATACGCTCCAGCTCCAGTTCACGCGGGCCCAGTGGCTGGAGTCTTCCACCCAGACGCAGATCGCCGCCTATCTGGCCCATCTTGCGGCCGTGACCAACGCGAAGACCGGCGAGGTTTCCAATGCTTCGGCCAGCGATTTCGTTTTCAGGTTCGGGTCGTCCACGTTGACCGTCCAGATGACCGAAACCCTGGCAATCCTTGTGGACGGGGTCGAGATGAATCCGGCCAACGAGGCGGTGAACGCGCTGGGCGACGCGGCCACGACAACCGAAGACGGCCCGGGGATCCAGATCCATGTGCTGCAGAACGATTCGGTTCCGGACCTGGTCAAGAGCTTGGCGATGGCCTCGGCGCCGGCCCACGGGACGGTGACGCTCGTTCAGCCGGCGATGGGCGATCCGTCGACCTGGTACTTCCAATACCAGCCCCATGCAACCGATTTTCAGTACCTGGCCGCGGGCGAGAGCGCAACCGACACCTTCAGCTACGAGGTGACCGACGCCGATGGCGGGACCGGACTTGCCACGGTGACCGTCACCATCACCGGCAGCAACGATGGTCCGGTCATCACGGCCCAGGACCTGGTGGGTGCGGTGACCGAGCAGGTCGCGCCGGCAGGCACGCTCAGCGACAGCGGCGTCATCGGCTTCAGCGACCTGGACCTGAGCGATGTGCACCTGGTGAGCGCCACCGGCACGCCGGTCGGCAGCGTGCTGGGCAGCCTGACCGCGGTGAAGGACGGCGACACCACGGGGACCGGCACGGGCGGCCAACTCACCTGGACCTATACCGTGGACGCCACGGCCGTCGAGTACCTGGCCGCGGGCGAGACCCGGGTCGAGAGCTTCACCATCACGGTCGACGACCAGCACGGCGGCATCGTCACCCGGCAGATCGACGTGACCATCACCGGCACCAACGACGCACCGACGATCGGCGCGGCCGATGCGGCTGCGGCAGTGACCGAGGATGCGGCCGAGCCAACCCTGAGCGACAGCGGCACGATCACCTTCGACGACGTGGACCTGAGCGATGCGCACGGCGTCAGCGTGGCGGTCGGTGCGGGCAACACGCTGGGCGGGGTCTTGACGGCCGACGTCAGCGATGCGGCCACGGGCGCGGGCGACGGCACGGTGAACTGGACCTACAGCGTCGCCAACGCGGCGACGCAATATTTGGCCCAGGACCAGACGGCGACGGAGACCTTCATCGTCAGCATCGACGACGGCCACGGCGGCACGGCCCAGCAGCAGATCACCGTGACGGTGACCGGGACCAACGACGTGCCGGTGATCGGCGGCGTGGCCTGCGGGGCGGTGACCGAAGATGACTCGGCGCCGAACCTGAGCACCAGTGGTGCGCTGACGATCACTGATATCGACCAGGGCCAGTCGAACTTCGCGCCACAGGCGAGCGTCCTCGGCAGCAGCGGATACGGCAGCTTCGCATTGGCAGCCGACGGCAACTGGACCTACACGGCCAACAATGGCCAGGTGGCGATCCAACAGCTGGGCGCTGGCCAGTCGATCAGCGACAGCTTTACTGCAGTCTCCTCCGATGGCAGCGCCAGCCAGGTGGTGACGGTGACTATCACCGGGACCAACGATGTGCCGGTGATTGGTGGTGTGGCCAGCGGGGCAGTGAGCGAAGATGACTCGACGCCGAATCTGAGCACCAGCGGTGCGTTGACGATCGCCGATGTCGATGCAGGACAGTCCAGCTTCACAGCCCAGCCCGACACTGCCGGCAGCAACGGCTACGGCAGCTTCACGCTGGCGGCCGACGGCAACTGGACCTACACCGCCAACAACAGCCAGGCAGCGATCCAGCAGTTGGGCGCCGGCGAGTCGATCAGCGATAGCTTCACCGCTGTGTCGTCCGACGGGACCGCCAGCCAACTCGTGACCGTGACCATCACCGGAACCAATGACGTGCCGGTGATTGCTGGTGTGGCCAGCGGCGCAGTGCAAGAAGACGTTGCGGTGTCTGGTGGCAGCCTCGCGGCCAGCGGCGCGCTGACGATCGCCGATGTGGATGCGGACCAGTCGAACTTCGCGCCTCAAGCGAGCACTGGCGGCAGCAGCGGCTATGGCAGCTTCACGCTGGCGGCCGACGGCACTTGGACTTATGCGGCCGACAACAACCAAAATGCGATCCAACAGCTGGGCGCAGGTCAATCGATCAGCGACAGCTTCACTGCGGTGTCGTCGGATGGCGCCGCCAGCCAGCTCGTGACCGTGACCATCACCGGGACCAACGATGTGCCGGTGATCGGCGGCGTCGCCAGCGGTGCGGTGACCGAGGATGCCTCGACGCCGAACCTGAGCACCAGCGGTGCGCTGACGATCGCTGATGTGGATGCGGGCCAGTCGAGCTTCGTGCCTCAAGTGAGCACCGCGGGTAGCAACGGCTACGGCAGCTTCAACCTGCTGGCCGACGGCAACTGGACCTACACCGCCAACAACAGCCAGGCAGCGATCCAGCAGCTGGCCGCAGGCCAATCGTTCAGCGACAGCTTCACTGCGGTCTCGTCCGACGGCACTGCCAGCCAACTGGTGACCGTGACCATCGCCGGCACCAACGATGCACCCGTCCTGAGCGCCGCCGCGACACCCGCTCTGGCATCGGTCGACCAGGGTGCCGGCGCACCGGCCGGGGCCGTCGGGACGCTCGTATCGAGCCTGGTGAATCTGAATCCGCCGAGCGGCGGCTTGGACAACGTGAGCGATGCGGACAACGGCGCGACCACCGGTATCGCGTTGACGGGCGCGAATGCCGTCAACGGAAGCTGGTGGTATTCCACCGACGGCGGCACCAACTGGGTCGCGGTGGGGGCGGTGTCGGACGCGTCCGCACTGCTGTTGGCCGCGGACGCGAACACGCGTGTCTACTTCCAGGCGAATTCGAACTTCAGCGGGACGGTCAGCGATGGCATCACCTTCCGCGCCTGGGACCAGACGAGCGGCACCGCGGGAACCACGGTGAGCACCGTGACGAACGGAGGCAGCTCCGCGTTCTCGAGCGCGACCGATACGGCGAGCATCACCGTCAACGTGGTGAATGTGAATCCGGTCACCGCCAGCGATGTGCTCTATGTGTCGAACAACACCGCCGTGACGCTGTCGACCAGCGTGCTGCTGGCCAATGACACGGACATCGATGGTGCTGCGCTCAGCGTGACGGCAATCAGCGTCGTGACGGGGGCGCTGGCCACTCCGATCGCCATCAACGCCGACGGAACCTTCTCGTTCACCACCGGGGCGACCGGCGGCACGGTCGGCAGCCCGACCGTCGTCACGCTCAGCTACACGCTCAGCGACGGCGCCGGGGGGAGTGCGACCGGCTCCGTCACGCTGAACGTGCTGGACACGACTTCGGGCGCGAACACCGTCGACCTCACCGGCGTCTCTGCCTATCAAGGCGCCTATATCGACGGCAAGACGGGAGGCGACACCCTGCGCGATGGCGCTTTCCAGGCGGTTCTCGTCGGCAGCAACGGCAACGATCAGTTATTCGGCAACGCGGGTTCGGACCTGCTGATCGGCGGCGAGAACGTCGACACCCTCGACGGCGGAGCCGGGAACGATGTGCTGCGCGGGGGGAACAACAACGACGAAATCGATGGCGGGGCCGGTACGGAGGATCTCATCGACTTTTCCGACGGTCTCAACGGCATCGCCTTCACGCTGACGCAGTCCAGCGGCAATACCGTCTTCAACGGTCCTGGTTCGCTCGGGAACGATACCTACAGAAACATCGAGGGCGTCATCGGCACAGCCGTCGCCGACACTCTCACCGGCAGTGCCTCGAACGACGTCCTCCGCGGCGGCGGCGGTAACGACACGCTCGACGGAGCGGGGGGCGCCGGTGACCTGCTCGACTTCTCCGACGGCACGGCCGGCCTCGTGTTCACGCTGACGCAAAGCAGCAGCACGACAAGCTTCAATGCCAGCGCCGTCGGGCTCGGCACCGACGGCTACAAGAACTTCGAGGGCGTCATCGGCACGGCCTTCGCCGACGCGATCACCGGTTCGGCGTTGAACGACCAATTGCGCGGCGGCGGCGGCAACGATGTGATCAACGGCCTTGCAGGCGACGACCGCATCGCTGGCGGGACCGGTGCCGACATACTCACCGGCGGCGCCGATAACGACACCTTCGTCTTCGACTCGGCACCCAATGCGGTGGATTCGGTCACAGACTTCAATGCCTCGGGATCGGCGGCGAGCGGCGACCTGGTCGAGCTGTCGCTCGGCACCTTCACGGCCCTTTCGACCGCAAGCGGAAGCACGCTGTCGGCGGCCGAGTTCGCGTCCTCGAACGGCGGTGGTGCGGGAGACGCGGTGGGCGCGGGCGTGCATGTGATCTACGACAGCGCCACGGGCAACCTGTACTACGACGCAGACGGCCTGAGCGCCGCCAACCGCACGCTGGTGGCGACGTTGACGCTGAGCAACCCGGCCGACACCTTCGACAGCAACGACATCAAGGTCGGCCAGTGACCTTGCGCCAGCCGCCCGCGGATGCGGGCGGCAGCACGCGAGGGACATCGACATGAAGCCTCTTCTCCAGCTGCTCAAGCGACCGCTTCTCTTTGTCGGCGGCTTCTCGTTCTTCGTGAACCTGCTGCTGTTGGCGCCCGCGCTCTTCATGCTGCAGGTTTTCGACCGGGTGCTGACGAGTCAAAGTCGGGAGACGCTGGTGGTGCTGTTGCTGGGCGTCGGCGTGGCGCTCGGCCTGATGCTGCTGCTGGACTACCTGCGCAGCCGGCTGCAGGGCGTCGCGGGCAACCTGATTGCCGAGCAGCTGTCTCCGGTGGTGGCCAAGGTCATGTTGGCCCACACGGCGCGCCGTGCCGAGCGCGCGCCCTCGGAAGGCTTGCGCGACGTCGCGGCGCTGCGCAACCTGTTTTCCTCCCAGGGGCTGCTGGCCCTGTTCGATGTGCCATGGGCATTCGTTTATGTCGCGGTCATCTGGCTGGCGCATCCGATGCTGGGCATGGCTGCCGCCGCCGCGTCGGTGCTGATGCTCGTCCTTGCCGTGCTGAACGACCGCCTCACGCGCCGCGATATCGAAGCCCTGCAGAAAGAAGCCGCCCGGGCCACGCGCTACCTCGAATCGTCGATGCAGAACGCGGAGCTGGCGCAGTCGCTCGGAATGGGGGATGCGGTGATCGGGCGCTGGCGGACTCTCAACGCCGGTGTCGCCGCGCTGCAAGGCCCGACCGCGCGCAAGTCGGTGGCAATGGCTGCGCTCACGCGCACCACGCGCCAGGCGGTGCAGGTGCTGTTGCAGGCACTGGGCGCCTACCTCGTCATCACGGGCGAAGGCACGCCGGGCATCCTGGTGGCCTGCACCATCCTGCTCGGCCGGGCGCTGGCGCCGGTCGAACAGGTGGTGGGGAGCTGGCGCGTGCTGGCCGAGGGGCGCCTGGCCTTCGCGCGCCTGTCCGAGGTGCTGGGCGCCGCCGAGCGCCAGCCGCAACGCATGGCGCTGCCGGCACCGAAGGGCCGCCTGCACGCGGAAGGCCTCGTGTTCCGGCCTGCGCAGGGCGAGCGGATGATTCTCGCTGGCGTGTCGCTGAGCCTGGAGCCTGGCGAGTCGCTGGCCATCACCGGCGCCAGCGGTGCGGGCAAGTCGACGCTGGTGCGCCTGCTGACCGGCCTGTGGCGGCCCCACGCAGGTGTCGTGCGGCTGGACGACGTCGACATCGCGCAATGGCCGCGCGAGGAACTCGGCCCCTGGCTGGGCTATGTGCCGCAGGATGTCGAGCTGTTCGCCGGCACCGTTGCCGACAACATCGCGCGGCTGGGCGAGGTCGACCCGGACAAAGTCGTGCAAGCGGCGCAGCGTGCCGGCGTGCATGCGCTGATCCTGACGCTGCCCGAGGGCTACGACACCGTCGTCGACAACATGGGCGTGATGCTGTCGCCGGGCCAGCGCCAGCGCATTGCGCTGGCACGCGCGCTCTATGGCAACCCGAAGCTGCTGGTGCTGGACGAGCCCAACTCCAACCTGGACGGGGCGGGCGAACTGGCGCTGGGCGAGGCCCTGAAGGCGCTGCGCGGCCAGGTGACGGTGATCGTCGTCACGCACCGCAGCGCGCTGGTGCAGCACATGGACAAACTGATGGTGCTGGAAGCCGGCCGCGTCAAGCAATACGGGCCGGTGGCGGACGTGATGCAGGCGATCCGGCGTCCGGGCCAGAACCAGGGCGGCGCCCAGGTGGTCATGATGCCGGCGCGCGCTGCGGAGAAGGTGTCATGAGCGCCGCGCCGGGCCGCCCCAAGCAAGCTCGCACCGCAGTGCGCAGCACGGAGGTTGTCCGATGAATCATTCGGCGCTTGCGATCGCGGCCAATGACCCCCTGGCGCTCCATGTGCGCGAAGCGCGTCGCCTGGCGCACTGGGGCCTGGCCGTGCTGGTTTGCGGCCTGCTGCCGGCGGCCGCCTGGCTGAGCTTCGCGCCGCTGTCGTCCGCCGTGGTGGCGCAGGCCCATGTGAAGGTGGACCTGAACCGGCGCCCGGTGCAGCATGCCGAAGGCGGCATGGTGCGCGAAGTATTGGTGCGCGACGGCCAGCATGTGCGGCAGGGGGAGCCCTTGCTGGTGCTGGGCGACGTCTCGGTCGATGCCGACAGGAACCGGCTGGACCACCGCGTCAAGACCGAGCGTGCCAGCCTCGCGCGGCTCGACGCGGAGCAGACGATGGCGCGCGCGATCGTCTTCCCGCCCGACGTGGTCGAGACCGCGGCAGCCGATCCGCGCCTGGCCGCGCAGCTGGACAAGGAGCACGCACTGTTCGAGGCAAGGCGTGATGCGCTGGTGGGGCAGGTGCGCCTCTTGCGCTCGCAACGCGAGAAAGTGGCCGAGGAAATCGTCGCACTGCGCGCCCAGATCATGCGGGCGAGCGAGTCGATGACGTTCCAGAAAAACGATCTGGAAACCAACCGCAAGCTGCTCAAGGACGGCTTCATCTCGGCCGCGCGCATTGCGCAGCTCGAAGGCACTGTGGCCGACTACGGCGTGAAGATCGAGGAGCGGCGCGCGGAGCTCGCGCGCGCCGAGCAGCGCACGGTCGATGCCGATCTGCGCATCCGCTCGCTGGAGAGCGACTACCGCCAGCAGGCGAGCGACCAGCTCAAGGTCACGGCGGCCCGGCTGGCGGAAATCGAGCAGGAGCGGCGCAAGTCGGCCGACGCCTCGGCGCGGCAGGTGATCACGGCGCCGGCCAGCGGCGAGATCATCGATCTGAAGTATTCGACGCCCGGCGCAGTGATCCCCCCCCGCGAGACCATTGCCGACGTCGTGCCCGACGACACCCGCCTGGTGACCGATGCGCGCGTCCGTCCCGAAGACATCGGCCGGATCCAGCGCGGGCAGCCGGCCGAGATCCGCTTCACGGCGTTCAAGTACCGCACCACGCAGCTGGTGCATGGCAAGGTGGTCTATGTGTCGGGCGACCGCCTGATCGACCGGGCGACCAGCGCTCCCTACTACTCGGTGCTGGTCGAGGCCGATGCGGCTTCGCTCGCGACGGCGGGAGACCTGAAGCTGCTGGCCGGAATGCCGGCCGAGATCTACCTGCAGGGGGACGAGCGCACCGCGCTCCAGTACCTGTTGGAGCCGATCACCGAGGTGCTGCGCCGCGCCGCGCGCGAGCGTTGACGCGTCGTGCCGGGTGTCGACTGACCGACGCGGCTTGCAACGCGCCGGTATCGAGCGGATCATTCATCAGCTTGCCCCGCCTGCCTTGTTGCGCCCACGGTCTGTCAGCGTGGTAATGCCCTATGGCCGTCATAGCCAAAGCTTTTGCATATTCGTGCGTGCAACATCCAGAATCACAGATCTCATTCAAAGTTGGAGACGCCCCATGAGCCAGATACAAACGGAAGCCAAGTGCCCCGTCCACCATGCGGTCGGCCGCGGCCCTGTCAATCGTGACTGGTGGCCTAACCAGTTGCGGGTGGACCTGCTTCACCAACACTCCTCCAAGTCCGATCCGATGGGCAAGGACTTCAATTACGCGAAGGAATTCAAGAGCCTCGACTACGAGGCGCTGAAGAAGGATTTGCGTGCGCTGATGACGGACTCGCAGGACTGGTGGCCGGCGGACTTCGGCCACTATGGGCCCCTGTTCATCCGCATGGCCTGGCACAGCGCCGGTACCTACCGTACCGGCGACGGGCGTGGCGGCGGCGGCCGGGGCCAGCAACGCTTTGCGCCGCTCAACAGCTGGCCCGACAACGTCAACCTCGACAAGGCCCGGCGCCTGTTGTGGCCGATCAAACAGAAGTACGGCCGCAAGATCTCGTGGGCCGACCTGATGATCCTGACCGGCAACGTGGCCCTGGAATCCATGGGCTTCAAGACCTTCGGCTTCGGCGGCGGCCGCCCGGACACGTGGGAACCCGACCAGGACGTCTACTGGGGTAATGAGACAACCTGGCTCGAAGACAAGAGGTACACCGGCGACCGCGACCTGGAGAACCCCCTTGCGGCTGTTCAGATGGGTCTGATCTACGTCAACCCCGAAGGTCCGAACGGCAACGGCGACCCGGTCTCGGCGGCGCGGGACATCCGCGAGACTTTCGCCCGCATGGCGATGAACGACGAGGAAACCGTTGCTTTGATTGCCGGCGGCCACACCTTTGGCAAGACCCACGGCGCTGGTCCGGCGGACCTCGTCGGCTCGGTCCCGGAAGCGACCGACCTGGAAGAAATGGGCATGGGCTGGAAGAGCACCCACGCCAGCGGCATCGCCGGCGATGCGATCAGCAGCGGCCTCGAAGTCACCTGGACGCAGACGCCGACGCAGTGGAGCAACCACTTCTTCGAGAACCTGTTCAAGTTCGAGTGGGAGCCGGTCAAGAGCCCGGCCGGCGCCGGACAGTGGCAGGCCAAGGGCGCTGCGGCGGACATTCCGGATGCCCACGACAAGTCGAAGACGCGCGTGCCCACCATGCTGACCACCGACCTCTCGCTGCGCTTGGACCCCGCCTACGAAAAGATCTCGCGGCGCTTCCTCGAGCACCCCGAGCAGTTCGCCGACGCCTTCTCGCGTGCCTGGTTCAAGCTGACGCATCGCGACATGGGCCCGCGCTCGCGCTACCTGGGTCCGGAAGTGCCCGCCGAAGAGCTGATCTGGCAAGACCCGATCCCGAAGGTCGACCATCCCCTGATCGACGACAAGGACGTTGCGGCGCTCAAGGCCAAGATCCTGGCCCCGGGCCTGTCGGTGTCCGACCTGGTGCTGACGGCCTGGGCTTCGGCCGCGACCTTCCGCGGCTCCGACATGCGGGGCGGCACCGATGGCGGCCGCATCCGCCTGGCGCCTCAGAAGGACTGGGAAGTCAACGAGCCGACCAGGCTGGCCAAGGTGCTCAAGACGCTGGAAGGAATCCAGGGCGAGTTCAACAAGGCGCAAACGGGTGGCAAGAAGGTCTCGATGGCCGACCTGATCGTGCTGGCCGGCTGCGCCGCCGTCGAGCAGGGCGCCAAGAACGCGGGTCACAACCTGACGGTGCCCTTCACCCCGGGCCGCATGGATGCGTCGCAGGAGCAGACCGACGTGGAATCCATGAAGGTGCTCGAGCCCGTGGCCGACGGCTTTCGCAACTACCTGAAGAAGGACTATGCGGTTCCTGCCGACGCGCTGCTGATCGACAAGGCGCAGCTGCTGACGCTGACGGCGCCCGAGATGACGGTGCTGGTGGGCGGCATGCGCGCACTGGGCGCCAACGTCGGCGCTACCAAGCACGGCATCTTCAGCCAGAAGGAGCACGCGCTGACCAACGAGTTCTTCGTGCGCCTGCTCGACCTGAACACGACCTGGAAGGCTGTGCCCGGCGAGAACAACCTGTACGAGGGAGTTGACCGCAAGACGAGCGAGCGCAAGGGCAGCGCGACGCGCGTGGATCTGGCCATCGGCTCCAATTCAGTGCTGCGCGCTCTGGCCGAGGTGTACGGCAGCGCGGACGCAGAAGAGAAGTTCGCGCGGGACTTCATCGCGGCGTGGACCAAGGTAATGAACCTTGGCCGCTTCAACATGGGCTAAAGACAATCCTCGCGGTTACCGATTCGATGCAGTAGCTGGAAGCAGTCGCCGTTGCGAGGGCGGCGCAATTTGGCGCCGCTACGCCTATGCAGAAAAGCGCAGGAGACAAGCGCAGGAGACAACGATGACGGCCAGCTACGTAGAAATACAAGGCGCCCAGGCGGATGTTGACCTCTGGGATGGATTGATCTCAGATCAAAACGCCCTCATCGGCGTCATGATGCAGAAGATGTCCCAAGTGGGATGCACGGATGCAGCATGGCTCGATGAGCGGATCACGGAGGCGGAAAGTATCGAGAACCGGCTGGTCGTCGGGCTCGACCGTGCCCAGCGCCGATTGCGGGCATTGATCTAGGGGACGTCTGGGCGGAGTTCGCAGCGCCCTTCAACCGGCGCAGACAGCGCCCGCACATTCGGCTTCCAATGGAAGGCCTCCGTTCTTGACGGACGGGAAGAAACTGTCGTAACCAGCTACAACGCGTGCAATTGACGCCAGGCGGGTCCAACATGCACCGCGTTCCGACTCCTGGCGCCAACAAGTATTGAGTTGCAATGCTTCTGTTGAAGCCTTAGAGGACGGTACAGCCACGCGGCCCCCGTCTCGCAAAGCAACGAGATTGCGCACGCGAGGAAATGACGTCGAAAACCTGTTGCGTGCTGCTGCAGGGATAAGTTCCGCTCGCGCCTACTCCGTTGGGTAATTGTCAGACTTAATTATTAAGTTCAGTATCCGCGCGTTCTCCGGACGCCGCGACGTTGACCTCATCGCCAGCACCGAGACGCACCCAAGAACAGATGATTATTCAAACTAACTTGGAGAGCCAATATGAAAAAGTCATTACTAATAGCGGCAGCGTTGACGTTTGGAGCAGGACAGGCGCTCGCCGCGGCACACTTTTTCAGTGCCGATGCATCCGTCAATTCGAATGGGGCGCTGGTGGTCAGTTTTGATGAAGCCGGAGTGGCGAACGCAACAGTGGTTGAAAGCCTTACTGCTCAAGGTTCGGCGGTGTACGCGTGCATCAACCGCGGGGGAAAGAATCCGAGCGCCAGCAACAAGACCTCCGTCTCGGGAGCCGTGCGTGCTGACAATACTTTCTCAGCCACCAAGAACGGCCGAGTGAGGGGAACCTTGGAAGCCGGCCCTCCGGACGAGGGCAATTTTTCGTGCCCAAATGGTCAAGATCTCGTAGTGGCATGCGTCAGATACACGGACGTGCTGCTCTCTGATCTGACCAACGGTGTCTCGATTGTGCCAACTGGCACCTTCTCCAGAAACTTCTTGAGCATCCCTGGCTCTTGTCCCAATTAAGCAAGAGACCGCGTCGAAACGGCCCTGGGCAAGCCCGGGGCCACACCAAGGACACAGTCGTGGCGCATCGACAACGTAAAACGCGCCTAGCGCTTGCAGGTCTTTGCCTGGCAGCCCTGTCTGCAACCGCGGGTGCACCGGTGTTCGCAGCCGAAGCTCAGAAGCCGTCCTCCGTCGAAGCCGATCGGATCGAACAATCAGCCGGCGCCGACGCGTCTGGCTTGGTCAGCCATGGTGGCGCGCTCTACAACCCGTTCAGCACCGCTGTTGACTCGGCCGCGTCAAAACCTCACGCCAACGCCGCGCCGACACGACAAGACGCGGACGAAAGATTGCCCGACCTCATGGCGACGGCAGTTACCGCGCTCGTTGCTGCTGGGTTCCTCGTCATTCTTGTTCGCGTCCTGATTGCGAGTTAGGGACGCCTGGGCCTTGACCGCCAACGGCAGCTCGTTCTTCAGCCCGGATCGGCAGCTTCAGCTTCAGGTTCAGCTGATGAACCGCACAGCAAGCAGCGCGAGCAAATACAAGAACACCATGAAGAAATTTCCCGGTAGCAGGTTGCGTTCCATGTGCGTTCTCCAGTGAGGTGGACAACCGGCGCCGCTTGTTTGGCTGTCTTGGAACAAAGCGTTTCGTCGTGAAGTCACTGTAGGAATTGCGCCGCACGCGCGCATGAGCGGTACGCACCTTTTTCCGGGGAGACAAATGCCCTCACTGCTGCTGCCCACGACAAAGAGCCTTCCGGAGGCCGGAATGAATGGAGTCGGAAGGAGCGGCGAGCTTTCCTTGCACCGAACGAAGGCGCCGGCCGACGGTAAAAGCGATGTGCCGGCCCAGCATTGCTTGCATGAGCCGCTCCCGCTTTCTTGTACTGGAGGTTGAGATGCTCCGGTCTGGAGCGTTCGAATGGGTGCTGCGCGAGTCCTTCAATGACGCACCTGACTTCGAGCTCTTCACGCGCTCGGATCTCAGCTTCATCACATCCAAGGACGCCTGGGAGGCCGGGTGCCTGGCACTTCAATCACGCATGGAAGATCCAAAACTGGATCTACTCGACGAAGAGGACTAGCAGTCGGACCAGCTCAGCAATTTTGAGATGCCGCACCGGATTGCTGTTCTCGGATCAGGAATTCGGCGATCCATTCGCGCGCCTTGGCCGCGAGCAGTTTCTTCGCCTTTTCCTCTTCGGGCACACCGCAGACGCCGACCCGGAACATCACCTTCCCGGCCCGCTTCACATCGGCAAAGAAGTAGATGCCTTCGCCCACAGGCTCAGCCCCCACCTCGATGGTCCAATCGGGTGGAGCAGCAGGCGGGTCGGCGGGGTCGCGCGCCGGAGAAATGTTCATGGCTGGTCAAGGTGAGTGCTTCCGCAGGGCAGTATGCGCCACTCGGACGCGCACACAAGGGGAGCAATGTCATGCTTGGCGGCTTACTCGCCAGAAGGCGACCACGGCCGGGCACCTACTGATGAAGGAAAGCCAGAGCATCGGCTGCACTCGCCTTCGCGCTGCCTACCGTGTCTTGGCCGCCGGCCGGTCACTGGCGCAACGTGGCTGTGCCGATCGGCCTATCGCCGTCGCCCGTTGCGTGAAGAGTTTCTACTCAAGAGGCGGGTCGTCGCCCAGGGTTTTCAGCTCGCTTTCGAGTTCCGCAATCTTCGCCTCGATGAGTTTCTTGTCTCCGACCGTCTTTAAGGGCGGATGGCCGCTCTTTTCGGGCTCCGAAGATGGGGTCTTGCTCATCTTTTCGAGGCTCATCAATTGCTCGCGCATTTCGGCAAGCTCTTTCTCAATCACAGGCGCTGACCGCTTTGTTGCCATCATGATCACCTTGGGACAATGGGCTTGCGCCTTTATACGCCGGGTGATCTGCCCGCGCTAGATCGTAAGTCCACATCGCAATGTCTCTGCGAACCGTTCCTGCCGCTCGGAGGCACTTTGTCATGGGAAGTCGTAAACCTGATCGGACGATTGTCTCTGTGGAGAAAGTGCGTCTCGCTCATGTGCACATGCGGCGCAATTTCTACAGTGACTTCACGGCGAAGCGCCTTGTTCCAAGACGGGCAACAAGCGGCGCCAGTTGGCCACCTCACTGGAGAACGTGTATGGAATCGTACAACCTGCCGCTGGCAAATTTCTTCATGAATCTGCTGCGTGAAGACGTGGGGATGTCGTCTACGCAGTTCGCTGTCGTCAGTGCGCTCGTGGTGTTTTTGTACTTGCTCGTGCTGCTTGCAGTGCGGCTCAGCAACTGAGCGCTGAGCTGCCGGAGAGCATGAAGCGGTGGGCTACAGAGTTGCTGGTTAGCGTCCGACATGCCGGCCGGGGCAGTGGCATAGCTTCGAGTTCTCCAACGAAGGAGCGACGCGAGCAAGCGCCCAATCTCGACAACAAACGCATCGAAGAGGTAACGGCTATGCCCCTGTTCTATTTGCTAAGCCTGCAGCACGTCGCACTGCCCAAGGTGGTGACGAGATCCGAAGACGTCCAGCATGTGAGCGTCCTGAAAGCGACCGGTCTCATCGAAGCGGAGATTGCGCCAGCACTGGACCCGGCCGGCAAGTACAACGTCGCCCGAACAGCCGTCGTGACGCGCATCACCGAAGATGGCCACGCAGAAATCAACAGGATGCTCAACGAACCCCGGCGAATGGGCAGGACGTTGCAAATGGTCAGGAACCGGATGCGGAGTTCTTCGCCGAGTTGAACGCTCGCTCACGTAGCCACTGCCGGCAGGGTGGGGCGCCTCTCGCGCTGGTTCTATGGCTTCGGCAAAAGTGGGGTCAGGTGCCCTGAGTTTTTCCAATGCCCCAGGCTTGGCGAGGTCGATCTCACGGTTCTTCATCCAGAGCTTGGCGGCCGGCTCACGGTCGAAGGTCTCCGTCTCCGTGTGGATGACGACACCGTCCTCCCGAATTCGGATTCGAGCCATGTGCGCTACGCTTCCGTCCGCGCGCTTGCGTTTGGTAATGCTGCCCAAGGGGTCCCTCTCGTTGGTACAAGCCAAATTTGTGGCAAAAATGTACCGGCGAAGCCCAGAAAATAGCGACAAACGATATCGAATGACACCGAAAGAGAACAGCGGAAACCCCGCGTCAGACCTTGATTTTCCTCGGGAGGACCGTGCTTCCGAGGCTATGCGCGTCTCCGTGGCGCCCATGATGGACTGGACCGATCGCCATTGCCGGTACTTCCACCGCCTGCTGTCGCGCCACGCGCTGCTCTATACCGAGATGGTGACCACCGGCGCGCTGATCCATGGCGACGTGCCGCGGCACCTGCGTTTCAACGCCGAAGAGCACCCCGTGGCCCTGCAGCTGGGTGGTAGCGAGCCCGCCGACCTGGCGCACTGCGCGAAGCTCGGTGAAGAGTGGGGCTACGACGAGATCAACCTGAATTGCGGCTGCCCCAGCGAGCGCGTGCAGCGCGGCGCTTTTGGCGCCTGCCTGATGGCCGAACCGGCGTTGGTGGCTGACTGCGTGAAGGCGATGGTCGACGCGGCGAGCCTGCCGGTCACGGTCAAGCACCGCATCGGCATCGACAAGATCGAAAGCTACGACTTCGTGCGCGATTTTGTCGGCGCGGTGAGCGAGGCCGGTTGCGGCACTTTCATCGTCCACGCGCGCAACGCCTGGCTGCAGGGCCTGAGCCCGAAGCAGAACCGCGAGATTCCGCCCCTGCGCTACGAACTCGTGCACCGGCTGAAGCACGACTTTCCGGCCCTGGGCTTTTCGATCAACGGCGGCATTTCGGCCACTGCGCAGGTGCATGAGCACCTGCGGCTGCTGGATGGCGTTATGGTCGGGCGGGAGGCCTATCACAACCCCTGGTGGCTGGCCGAGTGGGACGCGGAGTTCTTCGGTGCCGCACCGCAGCCGCTGACCCGGGAAGAGGTGGAGTCGCTGATGTGCGACTACATGGTGCGCGAGGCGGCCGAGCACGGCACCCAGTGGTCGTCGATTGCGCGGCATATGCTGGGCTTGCGCAACGGGCTGCCGGGCGCGCGCCGCTGGCGCCAGGTCTGGAGCGACCATCGGCTCAAGACGCGCCCCCCGCACGAGGTGATGGCGCTGGCGCACGAGCCCGTGGCGCAGGCTGCCTAGCCGGTAGTACCGCCCGCCGTTTGACCGGGGGCGCGCAACTGCGGTAAGGCTTTGCACTTCAGCAACACGAAGTGTTCCAAAATGATAATGATTTACCGGGGGCTGCAACTTTTCAATTTTTCTGCTGAAGAATCAAGAAACACTAATAAGTAGAGGTTTCGATTCATGACTGAAACGGTTGGGGGCAAGGAAGAAGTCACTGCGCTCGGCCGCGGGCTGGCCCTGCTCAAGGTCATCGGCATGGCGGCGGCTCCGGTGAGCAACCGCGAACTGGCGGACACCACCGGCATCCCCAAGGCGACGGTATCGCGCCTGACCGCCACGCTGGTGAGCGCGGGGTATCTGCGGCAGGCGCCGGACAGCGAGCGCTTCAGCCTGGGCCCGGCGCTGCTCGACATGAGCAGCCGTTATCTTCGCCAGTTCGACCTTCGGGCGGTGGCGAGGCCCCACCTGGCGGAGTTGTCGGAATTCGCGGGCGCCAGCGTCCATGTCGCGGTGCGCGACGAGCTCGACATGCTGGTCATCGATTCGCTGCGTCCGCGCTCGGCGCTGATCAGCTCGCGCCTGGAGATCGGCACGCGCTTGACCGTCGTCACCTCGGCCGCCGGCCGGGCTTGTCTTGCGGCCCTGCCGGCCGCCGAGCAGACCGCGCTGCTGGAGCGGATCCGGGAAGAAAGCGGCGAAAACTGGCCTTCCATCGAGCCGCGCCTGATGGCCGGAATCGACGAATACACCCGCCTGGGCTATTGCAGCTCGTTCGGCGAATGGCATCCGCACATCCACGCGCTCGGCTTCGCGCTGAAAGGCCCTCATGGCGAGCACTACGGCGTGAGCTGCGGCGGCCCCGCGTACCTGCTGCCCAAGGAAATGATGCTCACGCAGGTCGCGCCGCGCCTGCTCGAAGTGGCCCGGCGCATCTCGGCCGAAGCCGGAACCGCAAATCCCGATTAGCGACCCGGCAGCGTGGCCCTTCGTGGAACACCGAGGAACCGGCTTTGCCGGGCCTCTGGTGTTGCCCCCGGTAGGGGGTTGGCGTAGCGACACGAAGTGCGCGAAGACTGGGGGCGAGCCTAGTGCCACCGAGGAACCGGCTTTGCCGGGCCTCTGGTGTTGCCCCCGGTAGGGGGTTGGCGTAGCGACACGAAGTGCGCGAAGACTGGGGGCGAGCCTAGTGCCACCGAGGAACCGGCTTTGCCGGGCCTCTGGTGTTGCCCCCGGTAGGGGGTTGGCGTAGCGACACGAAGTGCGCGAAGACTGGGGGCGAGCCTATACCGCGGCTTCCAGGCCATTCCTGAAATGCTCGCGCATGCGAGCCATGGCCGCGGTGGCGTCGCGTGCCTCGATCGCCGCCATCATCGACCGGTGCTCCGCCAGCGATTCAGCAATGCGCCCCTCCTTGAGCAGCGAGTTGTGGCGGTTGAGCTTCATCACCTTGCGCAGGTCCGCCACCATCTGGTCGCGCCACTTGTTGTTGGCAATGGCCAGAAGGCGCATGTGGAAGCGCTCGTTCAGCGCAAAGAAGTGCTCCCGGTTTTCCTTGCCCGGTGCGCCGGCGGCCTCCAGTTCGGCATGCAGCGCCTTCAGCTCGGCGCGCTGGGCGTCGGTGGCGCGCTCGGCCACCACGCCGGCCGCGTCGCTCTCCAGCAGCGAGAGCAGGTGGTAGACGTCCGCCAGGTCCTGTTCCGATACTTCGGTCACATAGGCGCCGCGCCGCACCTTCATCGTCACCAGGCCTTCGGCCGCGAGCACCTTCAGGGCTTCGCGCAGCGGCGTGCGGCTGATGCCGTATTCCTCGGCCAGCTTGAGTTCGTCGATCCAGCTGCCCGGCTCGAGCTCGCGGCGGAAGATCCGCTGGCGCAGCAGCTCGGCCACCTCTTCATAGAGGGCGCGCGGGGTGAGGGTGAGGGCGGACATGGGGCGGACTGTACCGCAAAAATTGCGTTTGAATTAATAATTATGGATCGGTTAGACTCGCTGCGGCTTGCAAATCCCTTGCAGGCGAATTTGCGACTACCCTGCAAGACACTGCAAAACGGCCCCTCATGAGCAGCACACCCGAACCCACCTTCAAGCCTGCCAACCTCGACGACTGGGCCAAGGCCGCCGCCAAGTCGGCGCCGGGCGGTGACCTGAGTGCGCTCAACTGGCTCACACCGGACGGCATCAGCGTGAAGCCGCTTTATACCGCGGCCGATCTGCAGGGCCTGAAGTACACCGACACGCTCCCCGGTTTCGAGCCCTACCTGCGCGGGCCGCAGGCCACCATGTACGCGGTGCGGCCGTGGACCATCCGGCAGTACGCCGGCTTTTCGACCGCCGAGGAATCGAACGCGTTCTACCGCAAGGCACTGGCCGCGGGCGGGCAGGGTGTGAGCGTGGCCTTCGACCTGGCCACCCACCGCGGCTACGACAGCGACCATCCGCGCGTGACCGGCGACGTCGGCAAGGCCGGCGTGGCCATCGATTCGGTCGAGGACATGAAGATCCTGTTCGACCAGATCCCGCTCGACAAGGTGAGCGTGTCCATGACGATGAACGGCGCCGTGCTGCCGGTGCTGGCGGGCTACGTGGTCGCGGCCGAAGAGCAGGGCGTGGCGCAAGACCAGCTGAGCGGAACCATCCAGAACGACATCCTCAAGGAGTTCATGGTCCGCAACACTTACATCTTTCCGCCCGCGCCGAGCATGCGGATCATCGGCGACATCATCGAGTACACGGCGCAGCACATGCCCAAGTTCAACTCGATCTCGATCAGCGGCTACCACATGCAGGAAGCCGGCGCCAACCAAGCGCTGGAGCTGGCCTTCACGCTGGCCGACGGCAAGGAATATGTGAAGACCGCGCTGGCCAAGGGCCTGGACGTGGACGGCTTTGCCGGGCGCCTCTCCTTCTTCTGGGCCATCGGCATGAACTTCTATCTCGAGGTGGCCAAGATGCGTGCCGCGCGCCTCCTGTGGTGCCGCATCATGAAGGAGTTCAACCCCAAGAACCCCAAGAGCCTGATGCTGCGCACACACTGCCAGACCTCGGGCTGGTCGCTCACCGAACAAGACCCGTACAACAACATCGTGCGCACCACCATCGAGGCCATGGCCGCGGTGTTCGGCGGCACGCAGAGCCTGCACACCAACGCGCTCGACGAAGCCATTGCGCTGCCCACCGAGTTCAGCTCGCGCATCGCGCGCAACACGCAACTCATCATCCAGGAAGAGACGCACATCACCAATGTGGTCGACCCATGGGCCGGCAGCTACATGATGGAGAAGCTCACGCAGGACATGGCCGATGCGGCCTGGGCCATCATCGAAGAGGTCGAGGCGATGGGCGGCATGACCAAGGCGGTCGACAGCGGCTGGGCCAAGCTCAAGATCGAAGCGGCCGCCGCCGAGAAGCAGGCGCGCATCGACTCGGGCAAGGACGTGATCGTGGGCGTCAACAAGTACAAGCTCAAGAACGAGGACGCGATCGACAGCCTCTCCATCGACAACGTGATGGTGCGCGACCAGCAGGTGGCGCGGCTGCAGAAGATCCGCGCCTCGCGCGACACGGCCAAGGTGCAGGCCGCGCTCGACGCGCTGACCGAAGCCGCCGAGAACGGAACCGGCAACCTGCTCGCGCTCAGCGTCGACGCGGTGCGCCTGCGCGCCACGGTGGGCGAGATTTCGGACGCGCTCGAAAAATCATTCGGCCGCCATCGGGCCGACACGCAAAAGGTGACCGGTGTGTACGCTGCTGCCTATGACTCGGCCGAAGGCTGGGAAGCCCTCAAGACCGAAATCAACGCCTTCGCCGAAGCGCAGGGCCGCCGTCCGCGCGTGATGATCTCCAAGCTGGGGCAGGACGGGCACGACCGTGGTGCCAAGGTGGTGGCTACCGCGTTCGCCGATCTGGGCTTCGACGTGGACATGGGGCCGTTGTTTCAGACACCCGAAGAATGTGCGCGGCAGGCCATCGAGAACGACGTGCATGCCGTGGGCGTGAGCACCCTCGCGGCCGGCCACAAGACGCTTGTGCCGGCCATCATCAACGAGCTCAAGAAGCAGGGCGCGGACGACATCATCGTGTTCGTTGGCGGCGTGATTCCGCGGCAGGACTACGACTTTCTCTACGAGGCCGGCGTCAAGGGCATCTATGGCCCGGGCACGCCGATCCCCGCCAGCGCCAAGGACGTGCTGGAACAGATTCGCGCGGCGGTCTCGGCCTGATCGGGACGCTAGACGTGGGCGATCTCTTGTCGCGGCTGTCTCTGCAGCCGGTGGATTCCAGCGATTTCGAGGCCATGCTCGCCTTGCGCGTCGATGCGATGCGCCCGAGCCTGGAGCGTGTCGGGCGCTTCGACCCCGCGCGTTCGCGCGAGCGGCTCCAGGCCGGTTTTGTCGTGCCCTTCATGCATCACATCGTGCTCGACGGCGCCGGGCGCATCGGGTTCGTCACCCTCAAGCCCGAGGGCACCGAGGCGCTGCGGCTCGACCATCTCTACCTGCGCACCGGCTTCCAGGGCCTGGGCATCGGCGAATGGGTGCTGGAGTGGGCCAAGTCACAGGCGCGCGAAGAGCGGCTGGACATCAAGCTCACCGCGCTCGTGCAGAGCGATGCCAACCGCTTCTATCTGCGGCATGGTTTCGTGCTCGAAGGCGAGGAGGGCGTCGACCTGCACTACCGCTGGCGCGTGGCCTCGGAGGGCGCGTGCTGAAGTCGGCCGAAGCACTCGAGCGCGCCATCACCCAGCCGGACGGTATGGTGCAGCGCCGCGCCATCGCCAAGGCCATCACGCTGCTCGAATCCACCCGCGCCGACCATCGCGTTCAGGCCGACGAACTGCTCACCGCGCTGCTGCCGCGCACCGGCAACTCGTTTCGCCTGGGTATCTCGGGGGTGCCGGGCGTCGGCAAATCGACCTTCATCGAAACGTTGGGCCTGCTGCTGATCGGCAAGGGCCACCGCGTGGCGGTGCTCACCATCGATCCCTCGTCCACCGTCTCGGGCGGCTCCATCCTGGGCGACAAGACGCGCATGGAGCGGCTCTCGGTGCACGAGCGCGCCTACATCCGGCCCAGCCCGTCGAGCGGCACGCTCGGCGGCGTGGCTGAAAAAACGCGTGAAGCCATGCTGGTGTGCGAGGCCGCCGGCTACGACATCGTGATCGTCGAGACCGTGGGCGTGGGCCAGAGCGAAACCGCCGTGGCCGGCATGACCGACATGTTCGTGCTGATGCAGCTGCCCAATGCGGGCGACGACCTGCAGGCCATCAAGAAGGGCGTGATGGAGCTGGCCGACCTCGTCGTCATCAACAAGGCCGACATCGACAAGGATGCCGCCACGCGCGCGCAGGCGCAGATCACCTCTGCCCTGCGCCTCTTCGGCCACCAGGGCAACCCGGACCATGCGCATGCGGTGCATGACGCACACAGCGGCGCGGAGATCCGTTTCTGGCTGCCCAGGGTGCTCCAGCTGAGTGCGCTGGCCGGTACGGGCGTCGATGCCTTCTGGGAAGCGGTGCTGCAGTTCAAGGCCTTGCAGACCGCCAATGGCAAGCTCGCCAAGCGGCGCGAAAAGCAGGCCACCGCGTGGATGTGGGAACGCATCGACGCCGGGCTCAAGCAGGCCTTCAGGCAGCATGCGCAGGTGCGCGAACTGCTCCCGCAACTCACCCAGCAAGTGGCGGAGGGCGCGCTGCCCGCATCGACGGCGGCACGCCAGCTGCTCGCGGCCGCCGCCATCACCGCCAGGCCATGACGGCCAACAAAATTCAGGACCACCAGCTTCGGAAGCACACCATGCAAGAACTGATCGAACAACTCGAAAAGCGCCGCGCCCAGGCGCGCCTCGGCGGCGGACAGAAGCGCATCGATGCGCAGCACGCCAAAGGCAAGCTCACGGCGCGCGAGCGCATCGAGCTGCTGCTGGACGACAACACCTTTGAAGAGTGGGACATGTTCGTCGAGCACCGCTCGGTCGATTTCGGCATGGCCGAGCAGAAGATCCCGGGCGACGGCGTGGTCACCGGCTACGGCATGATCAATGGCCGCCTGGTGTTCGTGTTCAGCCAGGACTTCACCGTCTTCGGCGGTGCGCTCAGCGAAGCGCATGCCGAGAAAATCTGCAAGGTCATGGACCAGGCCATGAAGGTCGGCGCACCGGTCATCGGCCTCAACGATTCGGGCGGCGCGCGCATCCAGGAAGGCGTGGCCTCGCTCGGCGGCTATGCCGACGTGTTCCAGCGCAACGTGATGGCTTCGGGCGTGGTGCCGCAGATCAGCATGATCATGGGCCCCTGCGCGGGCGGCGCGGTGTATTCGCCCGCCATGACCGACTTCATCTTCATGGTGAAGGATTCGAGCTACATGTTCGTCACCGGCCCCGAGGTTGTGAAGACCGTGACGCACGAGAGCGTGACGGCCGAAGAACTCGGAGGTGCCATCACCCACACCACGCGCAGCGGCGTGGCCGACATGGCGTTCGAGAACGACGTCGAGGCGCTGATGATGCTGCGCCGCCTGTACAACTACCTGCCGCTCAGCAACCGCGAGAAGCCGCCGGTGCGCCTGGGCAACAACGGCCAGGGCGACCCGGCCGACCGGCCCGACTATTCGCTCGACACCCTGGTGCCCGACAACCCGAACAAGCCCTACGACATCAAGGAGCTGATCCTCAAGGTGGCGGACGACGGCGACTTCTTCGAGCTGCAGCCCGACTACGCGAAGAACATCGTGATCGGCTTTGCGCGCATGGAAGGCCAGACCATCGGCATCGTGGCCAACCAGCCGCTGGTGCTCGCAGGCTGCCTGGACATCAAGAGCAGCATCAAGGCCGCGCGCTTCGTGCGTTTCTGCGATGCCTTCAATATTCCCGTAGTCACCTTCGTCGACGTGCCCGGCTTCATGCCCGGCACCGGCCAGGAGTACGGCGGCATCATCAAGCACGGCGCCAAGCTGCTCTATGCGTATGCGGAATGCACGGTGCCGAAGATCACCGTCATCACGCGCAAGGCCTATGGCGGTGCGTACGACGTGATGGCCTCCAAGCATCTGCGCGGCGACGTCAACCTGGCCTGGCCGCGCGCCGAGATCGCGGTGATGGGCGCGAAGGGCGCGGTGGAAATCATCTTCCGCGAGGACAAGAACGACCCCGAGAAGCTCGCAGCCCGCGAGGCCGAGTACAAGGCGCGCTTTGCCAACCCCTACGTGGCGGGC
This sequence comes from Variovorax palleresanus, assembly GCF_051144945.1. Taxonomy (NCBI): domain Bacteria; kingdom Pseudomonadati; phylum Pseudomonadota; class Betaproteobacteria; order Burkholderiales; family Comamonadaceae; genus Variovorax; species Variovorax palleresanus. The sequence continues at coordinate 4,824,199 of NZ_JBJNVP010000002.1, forward strand.
GCGCGCGGCTACATCGACGACGTGATCCTGCCGCACGAGACGCGCAAGCGCATCTGCCGCTCACTGGTGATGCTGCGCGAGAAGAAGCTCGAGAACCCGTGGCGCAAGCACGGCAACATTCCGCTCTGATTCGTATGCGCAGCCACTACCCCCAGTTCCGTGAGGGAGCGGAACCCGGACTTGTTCCCAAGCTCGGCGGCCTGCCCTGGGGCCTCCCTCCGCGTCTCTGGCCGGTTTGCGCTGAATGCAACCGGGCCATGAGCCATCTTGCGCAATTGCCGGCCGACGGCGACGCATTGCCGCTTGCGAGCGACGAGGTGCTGTTCCTGTTCAAGTGCGAGTGGGACAGCATCTGCAGCTTCTGGGAGCATGGCGCCGGTGCGAACGCTGCATTCGTCGTGCAGCGCACCGCTCTGGGCGCCGGGCCGACGCCGCGGCCTTCGGACCCCGCCGACGGATCGCCTGCACTTCTGCGCGAGATCGCCATCACCGGATGGCACGCAGATGACGATGGCGCCCCCGCCGAATTGGAGGACGCGTTCTATGACTATCAGGCCCACTTCGATCTGCCGGACGAAGTCAAACATCCCCACGATTGGGCGAGCCCGTGGTGTACCAAGAGCGGCGGCGTGCCGTACTGGACGGCCAACGGCGCACAGCTGATGCCGGCGGGACGCTTGTTCCTGCAGATCGACAACTGGCTCGAGCTCCCAGGTGGCGAGTGTGTCGAGGTGGCGAACTTCTGTTCCGACGGCATCGCATATGTGTTCGTCGATCGGTCGCAAGCAAAGCCGGCGTACTCGATGTTCATCAACCGCTGAGGCGGTCAGCAAAATAAAACGGATTCAGCATGTTCAAGAAAATACTGATCGCCAACCGCGGTGAAATCGCCTGCCGCGTGATACAGACGGCCAAGAAGATGGGCATCCTCACCGTCGCCGTCTATTCCGACGCGGACAAGGAAGCCCGCCACGTCGAGCTGGCCGACGAGGCCGTGCACATCGGCGCTGCGCCCAGCCGCGAGAGCTACCTGCAAGCCGACCGCATCATTGCGGCCTGCAAGCAGACCCGCGCCGAGGCCGTGCATCCGGGCTACGGTTTCCTGTCGGAGAACGAAGCCTTTGCGCGCAAGGTCGAGGAAGAAGGCATTGCCTTCATCGGGCCCAAGCACTACTCGATCGCGGCGATGGGCGACAAGATCGCCTCGAAAAAGCTCGCGAACGAAGCCAAGGTCAACACCATTCCTGGCTGGAACGACGCCATCGAAACGGCCGAGCGCGCGGTCGAGATCGCCAAGGACATCGGCTACCCCGTGATGATCAAAGCCTCGGCCGGCGGTGGCGGCAAGGGCCTGCGCGTGGCGTTCAACGACAAGGAGGCCTTCGAGGGCTTCACCTCGTGCCGCAACGAGGCGCTGAGCAGCTTCGGCGACGACCGCGTGTTCATCGAGAAGTTCGTCGAGGAGCCGCGCCACATCGAGATCCAGGTGCTGGGCGATTCGCATGGCAACGTCATCTACCTGAACGAGCGCGAATGCTCGATCCAGCGCCGCCACCAGAAGGTGATCGAGGAGGCGCCGTCGCCCTTCATCTCTGACGCGACGCGCAAGGCAATGGGCGAGCAGGCGGTGCAGCTGGCCAAGGCCGTGAAGTACCAGAGCGCCGGCACGGTGGAGTTCGTGGTCGGCAAGGACCAGAGCTTTTATTTCCTGGAGATGAACACGCGGCTGCAGGTGGAGCATCCGGTCACCGAATGCATCACGGGGCTCGACCTGGTCGAGCTGATGATCCGCGTGGCGGCCGGCGAAGAGCTGCCGCTCACGCAGGCCGAGGTCAAGCGCAACGGTTGGGCCATCGAGTGCCGCATCAATGCCGAAGATCCATTCCGCAATTTCCTGCCTTCGACGGGCCGGCTGGTGAAGTTCCAGCCGCCGGCCGAAACCATGTTTGCCAGCGACACCGGGCACTTGAACGGCGTGCGCGTGGACACCGGCGTTTACGACGGCGGCGAGATCCCGATGTACTACGACTCGATGATCGCCAAGCTCATCGTGCACGGCAAGGATCGGCAGCATGCGATCGCGCGGATGCGCGAGGCGCTCAATGGCTTCGTGATCCGCGGCATCAGCAGCAACATTCCGTTCCAGGCGGCGCTGCTCGCGCACCCGAAGTTCGTGGCGGGCGACTTCAACACCGGCTTCATCGCCGAGCACTACGGCAAGGGCTTTCACGCAGAAGACGTGCCGCACGCCGATCCGTCGTTCCTCGTCGCGCTCGCGGCCTATGTGCACCGCCGCTACCGCGCGCGTGCCTCGGGCATCAGCGGGCAGCTCGAAGGCCATGGCGTGAAGGTGGGCGAGCGGTTCGTGGTGGTGGAGCTGGGCGCGGAAGGCAAACACGTGCACCACCCGGTGTCGGTGAGTGACTTCCACGGCAAGACCGGCGCCAGCGCCGTGGCCGTGGGCGGCAAGAGCTACAAGATCGACAGCGGCTTTGCGCTCGGCGCCGTTCGCGTGCAAGGCATGGTCAACGACCGGCCCTTTACCGCGCAGGTGGAGCGCGGCGCGGGCAAGAATCCGCTGGCGCTGCGCGTGTCGCACGACGGCACCCAGATCGAGGCCATGGTACTGTCGCCGCTCGGCGCGCGGCTGCTCGAGCTGATGCCCTACAAGGCGCCGCCCGACCTCAGCAAGTTCCTGATGTCGCCGATGCCGGGCTTGCTTGTCGAGGTGTCGGTGCAGCCGGGCCAGCAGGTGCGCGCCGGCGAGAAGCTGGCCGTGATCGAGGCCATGAAAATGGAAAACGTGCTGTTCGCCACGCAAGACGGCGTGGTGGGCAAGGTTTCGGCCAACAAGGGCGAGTCGCTCGCGGTCGATCAAATCATTCTGGAGTTCAATTGATGGGTGCCAACGACCTGCAACAGCCGATCACGCTGCACAAGCCTTCGAAAGTCCCTGCGCCGCAAGGCCCCTGGTCGATCGAGGCGATCCAGGCGCTGCTCGACAAGCCGCTGATGGAACTGCTGTTCGAGGCGCAGACGGTGCATCGCCGGCACTTTCCCGAAGGCGACATCGAACTGGCGACCTTGCTGTCGGTCAAGACCGGCGGCTGTCCCGAGAATTGCGGCTATTGCCCGCAGTCGGCCGAGTTCGACACCGGCGTGAAGGCGCAGAAGCTCATGGAAGTCGACGAGGTGGTGCGCGCCGCGCAAGCCGCCAAGGACGCGGGCGCCACGCGCTTCTGCATGGGCGCCGCATGGCGTGCGCCGAAGGACCGCGACGTGGAGAAGGTCGCGGTGCTGGTCGAGGCGGTGAAGGGCCTCGGCCTGCAGACCTGTGCCACGCTCGGCATGCTGGAGCCGCACCATGCGCACCAGCTCAAGGCCGCGGGCCTCGACTATTACAACCACAACCTCGACACCGCCCCCGAGTACTACACCGACATCGTCGACACGCGCACCTACCAGGACCGGCTCGACACGCTGGCCCATGTGCGCAGCGCCGGCATCAGCGTGTGCTGCGGCGGCATCGTCGGCATGGGCGAGCAGCCGGTGCATCGCGCCGGGTTGATCGCGCAACTGGCCAACCTCGATCCCTATCCGGAGTCGGTGCCGATCAACAGCCTGGTGCGCGTGCCCGGCACGCCGCTGGCCGATTCGGAACCGGTCGATCCTTTCGACTTCGTGCGCATGATCGCCGTTGCTCGCATCACGATGCCGACGGCGCGCGTGCGGTTGTCGGCCGGGCGCCAGCAGATGGGCGATGCGGTGCAGGCGCTGTGCTTCATGGCCGGCGCCAACTCGATCTTCTACGGCGACAAGCTGCTGGTCACCGGCAACCCCGATGTGGAAGCCGACGTGCAGTTGCTGCGCAAGCTCGGCCTGCAGGCGCGCCGCACGACCGAAGCCGAGGAGCATGGCGCGTGACCGGAACGGCACGTCCTTTCAAGGTGCTGGGCATCCAGCAGATCGCCATCGGCGGACCCGACAAGCTGCGGCTGCAGAAGCTCTGGGTCGACATGCTGGGGCTCGAGGTCACGGGCACCTTCAAGAGCGAACGCGAGAACGTCGACGAAGACATCTGTGCGATAGGCAGCGGGCCATTCAAGGTCGAGGTCGACCTGATGCAGCCGCTCGACCCGGAAAAGAAACCCGCAGTCCACACCACGCCGCTCAACCACGTGGGCCTGTGGATCGACGACTTGCCCAAGGCCGTCGAGTGGCTCACGGCGCAAGGCGTGCGCTTTGCGCCCGGAGGCATCCGCAAGGGCGCGGCCGGCTTCGACATCTGCTTTCTGCATCCGAAGGCGAATGACGAATTTCCGATCGCGGGCGAGGGCGTGCTGATCGAGATGGTCCAGGCGCCGCCCGAGGTGGTGACCGCCTTCAACGCGCTCGCCGCTACGCGTTGAGCACCTTCTTGATGGGCGGCTTCACGTCGGAACGCTGAGGCGGCAGCATCGGCTGGTGCTCGCGCGCCGGGTTCAGGATGATCGAGGTCGCGGTCTCGGTGAGGATGCAGAACTTGGTGACCACCGCATCGAGATGGCTCACGTCGATGACGGCGATCTCCAGGATCCAGCTGTCGTCGCCGGTCACGTTGTAGGCATTGACGCATTCGGGCGTCTGCTGAACCAGCTCGACCACGCGTGCATAGTCGGCGCGGCCGACACGGATGATGGCGCGGATGCCATAGCCCAGCTTGCCGAGATTGACCGTGGCGCGGTAGCCGCTGATCACGCCTGCAGCCTCCAGTTTTTTTACGCGCTCGGTCACGGCCGGCTGGCTCAGGTGCACGCGGCGGCCGAGCTCGGCCATGGAGAGCCGTGCATCGCCCTGCAGTTCGGCCAGGATGCGGGTGTCGTGGGCATCCAGCGCGGGGTTCAAGGGGAAGTCCATGCAACTCCTTTAAATCGACGGTGCAAGACAGTTGGAACCATGAATTGTGCATGGCCGCGGAGGGGTCGCTTTCATACCATCGAAGGCGTTCCAATACCAACAAGACGACTTCGCATGCCTACTCTTGCATCCCCCGCCCAAGCCGCGCCCGGATCCTCGCGCAGCGCGCTCCCGCCGATTCTCTGGCTCTGCCTGGCCGCCACCTGGGTGGTCTGGGGCTCGACCTATCTTGCGATCAAGTACGCGCTGATCAGTTTCGCGCCCTTTCTTCAAATGGGTTCGCGCTTCCTGTTCGCGGGCGTGCTGTTGGCCGCCTGGATGCGCTGGCGCGGCGCGGCCTGGCCCTCGCGCTTGCAATGGCGCAATGCGCTCGTGGTCGGCGCGTTGATGCTGGGCGGCGGCATGGGCGGCACGGCCCATGCCGAAGTGTCGATCGGTTCGGGGCTGGTGGTGGCGTTCATCGCGGTGGTGCCGCTGCTGATCGCGTTGCTGAACCTGGTCTGGGGCGTGAAGCCGACGCGGCTGGAGGCAGCTGGCATTGCGCTCGGGCTCGTCGGCGTGCTGATGCTGACGCAGGGCAGCGGCTTCCAGTCCTCGCCCGCGGGCCTTGTCGCCATTTCGATCGCCTGCGTCTGCTGGTCGATGGGCAGCGTGCTGAGCCAGCGCAGCCTCCCGCTCGCGCCCGGCGCCATGGGTTTTGCGAGCGAGATGATCTGCGGCGGCGTGGTGCTGCTGGTGCTCTCCGCCATCTCCGGTGAAGAGCTGGCGTGGCCGCCGCAGCCCGAGGCGGTCGCGGCCTGGCTGTACCTCGTGGTGTTCGGCTCGCTGATCGCGTTCAATGCCTACATGGTGCTGCTCGCCAAGGCGCCGGCCGCGCTGGCCGCAAGCTACACCTTCGTCAATCCGGTGATCGCGATGCTGCTGGGCGTGTGGATTGCCAACGAGACCGTGACGCGCTTCGAGTGGTACGCGGTGGCCGTCGTGCTGGCCGGTGTGCTGCTGTTGCTCTTCAAGCGCCCGCAGAAGATGCAGAAGGGCTGAGTGCCGCGCCGTTCAGGTGCCCGGTCGGCGCCAGAAGGCAAGCGTGGCCGCCAGCAGCCACATGCCCGCCGCGCAGCTGCGGTTCAGCACCTTGAGGCCGCGGCGCGACAGCAAGCGCACGGCCTGCGTTCCGGCGGCCGCATAGGCGAGCATCACGAAGGTGTCGAGCACCACGAAGATCGCGCCCAGCAACAAGTATTGCGCACCCTGCGGCTTGGCAATGTCGATGAACTGCGGCAGGAAAGCCGCAAAGAACAGCACCGTCTTGGGGTTGGACAGCGCCACGAGCAGGCTGCGCATGAGCGCAACGCGGCCGTGCGGGCGAACCTCGATGGCCGACTTGGCCAGCGCCGTGCCGAGATCGGTCGCCTCGCTGCGCCACAGCTTGATGCCGAGCCAGACCAAGTAGGCGACACCCGCCACGCGGATCGCATTGAAGAGAAGCTCCGATGCGGCGAGCAGCGAGCCAAGGCCGAGCGCGACCACCGCGATCAGCGTGACGCTGCCGAGCGATGCGCCGGCAATGCCCCAACTCGCACGGCGCATGCCGCCGTCGATGCCGTTGGATAGCGCCAGCAGCATCGTAGGCCCAGGGATCACCGCCAACGCGAGCGAGGCGACGGCGTAGATCAGCAGCGTGTCGAGTGTCATGGCTTGGCGGCGGGTGGACGTTGTTGGGAGGCGGCGCGGGCACGCGCCAATGCAGCTTCGACGATGGATCGCTTGCGCGTGTCGGCGGCTTGCGGTTCAGCGGCCGGAGCCGATTCATTGCCTTGCGGCTTGTCGGCACGGCGATGCTCGCCATGCAACTTGTAGCGCTGCAACGCGGCGTCGGCCTGGGCTTGCGACCACGCTTGCCAACCGGTGCGGCCCGGTGTCTCGACCTCGAGCGAGATGCAGTCGACGGGGCAGACCGGAATGCAAAGCTCGCAGCCCGTGCAGTGCGCTTCGATCACGGTGTGCATGCGCTTGTTGATGCCGACGATGGCATCGGTCGGGCAGGCGTCGAGGCAGAGCGTGCAGCCGATGCACCAGGCTTCGTCGATGACCGCCATGGCGCGTGGGCCTTCGGTGCCGAACTGCGGATCGAGCGGCAGTGGCTCGCGGCCCGTGAGCCGTGCCAGTTTGGCGATGCCTTCCGCACCGCCGGGAGGGCATTGGTTGAGCTTGGCCTCGCCGTCAGCCACCGCCTGGGCGTAGCCGGCGCAGTCGGGGTAGCCGCAGCGCGTGCACTGCGTTTGCGGCAGTGCATCGTGGATGCGTGCGGCCAGCCCGATCACTTCCTTCGTGCCGCGGGCTTCTTCACGGCGGCGACCGCCACCGCTTTCTTGGCTGCGACATTCTTCCTGGCTGCAACGGCTGGCGTGCTCCGGCCCGGCTTGATCCGATCTTCGGCCGGCAGGCTATCGGGCGTACCGCTGCGCCGCTGGGGCTGGTCGTGAGCGGCGATGAACTTCTGCATCTTGGGGTAGACCAGGTCGCGCCAGCGGCGGCCGCTGAAGATGCCGTAGTGGCCCGCGCCCTTGACTTCGAAGTGTTCGCGCTGCGAGTCTTCGATGCCGGTGCACAGGCTGTGCGCGGCCTCGGTCTGACCCGAACCCGAAATGTCGTCGAGCTCGCCCTCGACGGTGAGCAGGGCCGTGGAGTGGATGTCTTGCGGGCGCACGCGCTCGATCTGGCCTTTGGGGTTCTTGACGTCCCAGGTGCCGTTCACGAGTTCGAAGTCCTGGAACACCACGCGAATCGTGTCCAGGTAGTAGTCGGCGTCCATGTCGAGCACGGCGTTGTACTCGTCGTAGAACTTGCGATGGGCCTCGGCGCTGGCGTCGTCGCCCTTGATCAGGTCCTTGAAGTAGTCGTAGTGGCTGCTGGCGTGGCGGTCGGGGTTCATGGCCACGAAGCCCGTGTGCTGCAGGAAGCCCGGATACACGCGGCGGCCTTCACCCGCAAAGCCTTGCGGCACGCGGTAGATCACGTTGTTCTCGAACCACTCGAAACTCTTGTTCATCGCGAGGTTGTTCACCGCGGTGGGCGACAGCCGCGCGTCGATGGGGCCACCCATCATCGTCATGGTGAGCGGCAGCTGCTCACCGCGGCTTGCCATGAGTGACACGGCCGCCAGCACCGGGACCGTGGGCTGGCACACGCTCACCACGTGGCAGTTGCCGTACTCGGCCTGCAGGCGGCGGATGAACTCCTGCACGTAGTTGATGTAGTCGTCGAGGTGGAACTCGCCTTCGGACATCGGCACGAGGCGCGCGTTCTTCCAGTCGGTGATGTAGACCTTGTGGTCCTGCAGCATGGTGCGCACCGTGTCGCGCAGCAGCGTGGCGTAATGGCCCGACAGCGGCGCCACGACCAGCACCACGGGCTGGCTCTTGAGCGTCTTGAGGATGTGCGGCTCGTCGGTGAAGCGCTTGAAGCGGCGCAGCTCGCAGAAAGGCTTGTCGAGCTCGACGGCCTCCTGGATGACCACATCTTCGCCCTCGACCTTCACGGACTTGATGTTGAACTCGGGCTTCTCGTAGTCCTTGCCCAGCCGATAGAGCAGGTCGTAACCCGCCGCCATGCGCTGGGCCATGGGTGCTTGTCCCCAGACGGCACCTTGGCCGAACAGCTTGGACGCCGCTTGCGCGAAGTCCGAAAACGGTTCCATCAGGGAACGCTGGGCTTCGTAGAGTTGATAGAGCATCGCTGATCTTGGAGTGGAATGTTGCGGTGCAATATATCAGCGCCAATTGCCTTGGCGCAGGGGGCCTTCCCCTACGTAGATTCCACCGCAGGGCTTACGTTTTCACCAAATGTGAAGGAATTGTCGCGAAACGCATTCCCTCACATTTTCCTGACAGTCAGATGACCTTGGCAATCGAGGCGCAGACGTAGTCGATGTTCTTGCTGTTGAGCGCGGCCACGCACATGCGGCCGGTGTCGGTGCCGTACACGCCAAATTCGTTGCGCAGGCGCACCATCTGGTCCTTGCTGAGGCCCGAGTAGCTGAACATGCCGATTTGCGTGGTGATGAAGCTCATGTCTTCCTTCACGCCGGCGGCCTTGAGGCCGTCGACCAGCTTCTGGCGCATGGCCTTGATGCGCACGCGCATTTCGCCGAGTTCCTTTTCCCAGAGGGCGCGCAGTTCGGGGTTGCCGAGCACCGCGGCAACCACGGCGCCGCCGTGGATCGGCGGGTTGCTGTAGTTGGTGCGGATCGCGATCTTGAGCTGCGAGAGCACGCGGCCGGCTTCTTCCTTGCTTTCGCACAGCACCGACAGGGCGCCCACGCGCTCGCCGTAGAGGCTGAAGCTCTTCGAGAACGAGGTCGAGACGAAGAAGGTCAGGCCGGCGTCGACGAACTTGGCAACCGCGGCGCCGTCTTCCTTGAGGCCGTAACCGAAGCCCTGGTAGGCCATGTCGAGGAAGGGGACGAGATTTTTGGCCTTGACGGTGGCGACGACCTGGTCCCACTGCTCGGACGTGATGTCGTAGCCGGTCGGGTTGTGGCAGCAGGCATGCAGCACGACGATGGTGCCGGCCGGCGCCGCGTTCAGGGCGGCCAGCATGCCGTCGAAGTTGATGCCGCGGCTGGCGGCGTCGTAGTAGGGGTAGCTTTCGACCTCGAAGCCCGCGTTGGTGAACAGGGCGCGGTGGTTTTCCCAGCTCGGGTCGCTGATCAGCACCTTGGCGTTGGGGTTGAGCTTCTTGAGAAAGTCGGCGCCGACCTTGAGGCCGCCGGTGCCGCCGATGGCCTGGATCGTGGCCACGCGGCCCGATTGCACAGGTTCGCTGTCGACGCCGAAGACCAGGCCCTTGACCGCGTTGTCGTACGCCACGATGCCGTCGATCGGCAGGTAGCCACGCGCCGAGGGCGCTTTCATCATGTTCTGTTCGGCGGCCTGCACGCACTGGAGCAGGGGCAGCTTGCCGTTGTCGTCGTAATAGACGCCGACGCCGAGGTTGACCTTGTTGGGGTTGGTGTCGGCTGCAAACTGCTCGTTGAGGCCGAGGATCGGGTCGCGCGGTGCCATTTCGACCGCGGTGAACATAGACATGGAAAGGTCCTTTGGATGAAAGCTTCGCTGGCAACCGGAGGAGGCTTTATCCTTTCCGGTTGCCTTGAATTTTACCGGCGCTACCGCCACCTGTCGGGAACAGCCATGCCAGAGAACAACGAAGCCATAGCAGACCTGAAGAAACTGGACCCGATCGGTCCGGCAAAACAGGGCGAATTCATCAAATATCCGGGTTCGCCTTTCGAACTTTTCCAGCCCTATCCGCCCGCCGGCGACCAGCCGAAGGCGATTGACGGGCTGGTCGAGGGCGTGCTGGACGGCGAGGTGTTCCAGACGCTGCTGGGGGTCACCGGATCCGGCAAGACCTTCACCATGGCCAACGTGATTGCCCGGCTGGGACGCCCGGCCATCGTGTTTGCCCCCAACAAGACGCTGGCGGCGCAGCTCTACAGCGAGTTTCGCGAGTTTTTCCCGAAGAACGCGGTCGAGTATTTCGTCAGCTACTACGACTACTACCAGCCCGAGGCCTACGTGCCCCAGCGGGACCTGTTCATCGAGAAAGACTCGTCCATCAACGAGCACATCGAGCAGATGCGGCTGTCGGCCACCAAGAGCGTGCTGGAGCGGCGCGACACGGTCATCGTGGCCACGGTGAGCGCCATCTACGGCATCGGCACGCCCGAGGACTACACGCAGATGCGTTTCATCATGCGGGTGGGCGACAAGATCGGCCAGCGCGACGTGATCGGGCGGCTGATTCGCATGCAGTACACCCGCAACGAGCAGGATTTTTCCCGCGGCACCTTCCGCGTGCGCGGCGACACCATCGACGTGTTTCCGGCCGAGCACAGCGAACTGGCGATCCGGATCGAGCTGTTCGACGACGAGATCGAGACGCTGCAGCTGTTCGACCCGCTCACGGGCCGCATCCGCCAGAAGATTCCGCGCTTCACGGTGTACCCGTCGAGCCACTACGTGACGCCGCGCGACAAGGTGCTGGGCGCCGTGGAAACCATCAAGATCGAGCTGGCCGAGCGGCTCAAGGAATTCGTCAGCCAGGGCAAGCTGGTGGAGGCGCAGCGGCTGGAGCAGCGCACCCGCTTCGACCTGGAAATGCTGGCCGAGATCGGCCACTGCAAGGGCATCGAGAACTACTCGCGCCACCTCTCGGGCGCCGCGCCGGGCGACCCACCGGCCACGCTGACCGACTACCTGCCGAAGGACGCGCTGATGTTCCTCGACGAGAGCCACCAGATGATCGGCCAGCTCAACGCCATGTACAGCGGTGACCGGGCGCGCAAGACCACGCTGGTCGAGTACGGCTTTCGCCTGCCGAGCGCGATGGACAACCGGCCGCTCAAGTTCGAGGAGTTCGAGACGCGCATGCGGCAGGCGATCTTCGTTTCGGCCACCCCGGCGCAGTACGAAAAGGACCACGCCGGCAACGTGGTCGAGCAGCTGGTGCGGCCAACCGGCCTGATCGACCCCGAGGTCGAGGTGCGTCCCGCCACGCACCAGGTGGACGACGTGCTGGGCGAGATCCGCATCCGCGTCGAGAAAAACGAGCGCGTGCTCATCACCACGCTGACCAAGCGCATGGCCGAGCAGCTGACAGACTACCTGGGCGACAACGGCGTGAAGGTGCGCTACCTGCACAGTGACGTCGACACGGTCGAGCGGGTGGAGATTTTGCGCGACCTGCGGCTGGGCACCTTCGACGTGCTGGTAGGCATCAACCTGCTGCGCGAAGGCCTGGACATTCCCGAGGTGTCGCTGGTGGCCATCCTCGATGCCGACAAGGAAGGCTTTCTGCGCGCCGAGCGCTCGCTGATCCAGACCATCGGCCGGGCGGCGCGGAACCTGAGCGGCAAGGCCATTCTGTACGCCGACCGGATGACCGACTCGATGAAGAAGGCCATCGACGAAACCGAGCGCCGCCGCGCCCGGCAAATTGCCCACAACGAGGCCAACGGCATCACCCCGCGCAGCATCGTCAAGCAGGTCCGCGACCTGATCGACGGCGTCTACAGCGAAAAAACCGGCAAGGAAATGGCCAAGCTCGACCTGGAACGCGCCAAGGTCGAGGACATGAGCGAAAAGGACATTGCCCGGGAAATCAAGCGGCTCGAAAAGCTCATGCTCGAGCACGCCCGCAATCTCGAGTTCGAGAAGGCGGCGCGGGTGCGCGACCAGTTGGCGCTGCTGCGTGAGCAGGCGTTTGGCGCCTCCGGCGGGGACAATATCGCTGTGTTGCCGTCGTAGGACGGGGTTTCGGTTTCTTCAAGGGGTTTTCGCTGGGGTTTACCCGAGCAAACTCCAGGGCCTTCTGCTATACTTGACCGAAACACTCAACAACAAGAAAAAAGAACTTCGCGATGAAGGACCGATCCCACTGACTGGTTCACCAGCATCAGGGGTCGGGCAGGGCGGAGACGAAGTCACCGCGGCCCCCCGTGCCACGGTGTCATTTCAACGGTAAGCACTTGAAGGAGCTTGCGATGCGTCTCACTACCAAAGGCCGTTTTGCGGTCACGGCAATGATCGATCTGGCGTTGCGTCAGAACACCGGTCCGGTCACGCTGGCTGCGATCAGCCAGCGGCAGCAAATTTCATTGTCGTATCTCGAGCAGCTGTTCGGCAAATTGCGCCGTCACGAGTTGGTCGAATCGACCCGCGGCCCCGGCGGCGGCTACAGCCTGGGTCGCAAGGCAGCCGATATCACCGTCGCAGACATCATTGTTTCCGTCGATGAGCCCATCGATGCCACGCAGTGCGGTGGCAAGGAAAACTGCCTCGGCGAAGCCGGCCGCTGCATGACGCACGAGCTCTGGGCGTCGCTGAACCAGCGCATGGTCGAGTTTCTCGATTCCGTCACGCTGCAGAAGCTGGTCGACGACCAGATCGCCAAGGGCGTTCAGATCGAGAACAAGCCGGTCGTCAAGCGCGCCATTTCCGCGCAGCCCGTGGTCAAGCCGATTCGCGTGAATGCGCCGAATTCGGTGTTTGCCCTGGGCAACGCGTTCGCGAAGTCCTGATGCCCTCTGTCGCAGGCGGCGCCTTCGGGCGCTGCTGCGAAAAGCCGCCCAGACCAAAGAAACAACCCCCACGCCAGCCCGAGCCAGCCATGGACGTCACTCCTCATTTCCCGATCTACCTCGATTACGGCGCCACCACGCCGGTTGACCCGCGTGTGGTCGACGCCATGATTCCCTGGTTGCGCGAGCATTTCGGCAACCCGGCATCGCGCAGCCATGCCTGGGGCTGGGAGGCTGAAGAGGCGGTCGAGAAGGCGCGCGGCCAGGTGGCCGACCTGATCAGCGCAGATCCGCGCGAAATCGTCTGGACGTCGGGTGCCACCGAGTCGATCAATCTGGCGCTCAAAGGCGCGGCCCATTTCTACAAGGGCAAGGGCAAGCACCTGATCACCCTGAAGACCGAGCACAAGGCCGTGCTCGACACCATGCGCGAACTCGAGCGCCAGGGCTTCGAAGTGACCTACCTCGACGTCGAGGAAAACGGCCTCGTCGACCTGGAGAAGTTCAAGGCCGCGCTCCGTCCCGACACCATCCTGGCCAGCGTGCTGTTCGTGAACAACGAAATCGGCGTGATTCAGGACGTGGTCGCGCTGGGCAACGTCTGCCGTGAGAAGGGTGTGATTTTTCACGTCGACTCGGCCCAGGCCACCGGCAAGATCGACATCGATATCACGAAGCTGCCCATCGACCTGATGAGCCTCGCTTCGCACAAGACCTACGGCCCGAAGGGCATCGGCGCGCTGTATGTGCGCCGCAAGCCGCGGATCCGCCTCGAAGCGCAGATGCACGGCGGTGGCCACGAGCGCGGCATGCGTTCGGGCACCTTGCCCACGCACCAGATTGTCGGCATGGGCGAGGCCTATCGCATCGCCAAGCTCGAAATGAAGGACGACATCGCCCATGCTGCCCGACTGCAGAAGCGTCTGCTCGACGGCCTGAAGGATGTCGAGCAGGTGTTCATCAACGGCGACCTCGCGCAGCGTGTGCCGCACAACCTGAACATGAGCTTCAACTACGTCGAAGGCGAGTCGCTGATCATGGGCATCAAGGGCCTGGCGGTGTCGTCGGGTTCGGCCTGCACGTCGGCCAGCCTGGAGCCCAGCTACGTGCTGCGCGCCCTGGGCCGCAGCGACGAACTGGCCCACAGCAGCCTTCGCATGACCATCGGCCGTTTCACGACCGAGGAAGAAATCGACTACGCCATCTCGACCATCAAGCACAACGTTGCCAAGCTGCGCGAGCTGAGCCCCTTGTGGGAGATGTTCCAGGACGGCGTCGACATCAGCACGATCCAGTGGTCGGCCCACTGACGCATTGACGTACTGGCCCACCAGCGCTCCACGATTGAACAAAGTTTGAGAGGTACACCATGGCATATTCTTCCAAGGTCATCGACCACTACGAAAATCCACGCAACGTCGGCTCCTTCGAAAAGGGCGACGATTCCGTCGGCACCGGCATGGTCGGCGCGCCGGCCTGCGGCGACGTCATGAAGCTGCAGATCAAGGTCAACCCCGAAACCGGCGTGATCGAAGACGCGCGCTTCAAGACCTACGGCTGCGGTTCCGCCATCGCCTCGTCCTCGCTCGTGACCGAATGGGTCAAGGGCAAGACGCTCGACGAAGCGGCTGCGCTCAAGAACGCGCAAATCGCCGAAGAACTGGCGCTGCCGCCGGTCAAGATCCACTGCTCGATCCTCGCGGAAGACGCCATCAAGGCGGCCGTGAGCGACTACAAGGCCAAGCACGGCGCCAAGACCGCCGAAGCTGTTCACTGAGATGGCCGTCACGCTGACCGAAGCCGCTGCGCGCCACGTCACCCGCTACCTTGGCAAACGAGGCAAGGGCGTGGGTGTGCGGCTGGGCGTGAAGACCACCGGCTGCTCCGGCCTTGCCTACAAGCTCGAGTACGTGGACGAGTTCACGCCCGAAGACGTGGTGTTCGAAGACCATGGCGTGAAAGTCCTGGTCGATCCGAAGAGCCTGGCTTACATCGACGGCACGCAGCTCGACTTCGTGCGCGAAGGCTTGAACGAAGGCTTCAAGTTCATCAACCCGAACGAACGCGACCGTTGCGGCTGCGGGGAAAGTTTTCGCATCTGATGCACTGTCGCTGACCGCGACAACAGCCGCCACCATGTCATGTGCTGGCGGTTTTTTCTTGATCCATATGAGCCCCCACGTTCGGCACTTTGTGTCCTCACTGCTCCGCGAGGGGGCGCAGGCAGTCTGATGAACCTGAACGACACCGACTTTCAACTGTTCGCCGTCCCGGCCACTTTCGCGCAGGACCGCGCCGCTCTCGACGCGCGCTGGAAAGAGCTGCAGCGGGAGGCCCATCCGGACCGCTTTGCCGCGCAAGGCGCCGCGGCGCAGCGCGTGGCCATGCAGTGGTCGGTGCGCATCAACGAGGCCTATCAGCGGCTCAAGGACCCGATCCGGCGTGCCAGCTACATCTGCGAACTCAACGGCGCGCCGCTGAATAGCGAGAACAACACGGCCATGCCACCCGACTTCCTGATGCAGCAGATGGAATGGCGCGAGGAGCTCGACGACGCCGGCGACATCGCGGCGATCGAGAAGCTGCAGGCCGAGGTCGAAGCCGGCCGCGCCCGCGCGCTGTCCTCGCTCGACTGGCTGATCGACGAGAAGGGCGACTATCCCGCTGCCGCGCAGCAGGTGAGAGCCCTCATGTTCATTGAGCGTTTCGGGCAGGACGTCGAAGCCAGGTTCGATCAGTTGGGACAATAGGCCTTATATATGGCTCTTCTACAGATTTCCGAACCCGGCCAGGCGCCCGATCCGCATCAGCGCCGCATTGCCGTGGGCATCGACCTCGGCACCACGCATTCGCTGGTGGCCGCGGTGCGCAACGGCGTGGCCGAATGCCTGCCCGACGACCAGGGCCGCGTGCTGCTGCCTTCGGCCGTGCGCTACCTGGAGGGCGACCGCCGGCAGATCGGCTTCGACGCCGTGGCGGCGCGCGGGCAAGACCCCGCCAACACTATCACCTCGGTCAAGCGGCTCATGGGCCGCGGGCTCGCCGACATTTCGAACCGTGAATCGATGTCGTATCACATCGATGGCAGCGAGGGCGGCATGGTGAAGGTGCAGACCCTCGCGGGCGAGAAGTCGCCGGTCGAGATCAGCGCCGAAATCCTGGCGACGCTGCGCTTCCGCGCCGAAGACACCTTCGACGACGAGCTCTACGGCGCCGTCATCACCGTGCCGGCCTACTTCGACGAAGGCCAGCGCCAAGCCACCAAGGATGCCGCGCAGCTCGCGGGCCTCAACGTGCTGCGGCTCATCAGCGAACCCACGGCCGCTGCCATCGCCTACGGCCTGGACAACGCAAGTGAGGGCGTCTATGCGGTCTACGACCTGGGCGGCGGCACTTTCGACATCTCGATCCTGCGGCTGACGCAGGGTGTGTTCGAAGTGATCGCCACCGGTGGCGACTCGGCCCTGGGCGGCGACGACTACGACCACGCGCTGGCCGGCTTCGTGCTCGCGCAGACCGGCCTCGAAGTCGGCAGCGACAACGACAAGGCCGCCATGCTCGTGGCCGCACGTGCCGCGAAAGAGGCGCTGACCGAGACCGAGTCGACCACCTTCCGTGCGGAGCTTGCAGGCGGGGCGATTCAATTCGAACTCACACGCCATCAGTTCGACGCCGCCACCAAGGCGCTCACCGACCGCACGATTGCATCGGTTCGCAAGGCGCTGCGCGACGCCAGGCTCAAGCCCGACGATCTGAAGGGCATAGTGCTGGTGGGCGGTTCCACGCGCATGCCCCAGATCCGCCGCGCCGTGGCCGAGTTCTTCGGGCGCGAGCCCTTGGTCAACCTGAACCCCGACGAAGTCGTGGCGCTCGGCGCCGCCATCCAGGCCAACCAGCTGGCCGGCAACAACGGCGCGGGCGATCTGCTGCTGCTCGACGTGATTCCGCTGTCGCTGGGCATCGAGACCATGGGCGGCCTGGTCGAGCGCATCGTGCCGCGCAACCAGACCATCCCGACCGCGATGGCGCAGGACTTCACCACCTACCAGGACGGCCAGACGGCCCTGGCGCTGCACGTGGTGCAGGGCGAGCGCGACCTGGTGGCCGACTGCCGCAGCCTCGCGCGCTTCACGCTGCGCGGCATTCCGCCGATGGCGGCGGGTGCGGCGCGCATCCGCGTGACCTTCACTGTCGATGCCGATGGCTTGCTGAGCGTCAGCGCCAAGGAGCAGGGCAGCGGCGTCGAGGCCAGCGTTACCGTCAAGCCTTCGTACGGGCTCTCGGACGACCAGATCGCGACCATGCTGCAGGAGAGCTTTTCCACCGCGCAGCAGGACATGCAGGCGCGTGCGCTCGTCGAGGCGCGCGTCGATGCCGAGCGCATGCTGCTCGCCACGCAGAGCGCGCTCAACGCCGACGGCGATCTGCTGGGCGAACAGGAGCGTGCGGTCATCGATGCATCGATGGCGAGGCTGCGCGAGGCCGCGAAGGGCAGCAACGACGCGGCGGCCATCGAGGCGGCCACCAAGGCCCTGGCCAACGACACCGAAGCTTTTGCCGCCCAGCGCATGAACGCGGGCATTGCGCGCGCGTTGTCGGGCCGCAAGGTCGAATCCCTCTAAGAACTACATGCCCACCATCAAGATATTTCCGCATCCGGAATACTGCCCGACGGGTGCAGAAATCACGGCGCCGGCCGGCACCTCGATCTGCGAGGCGCTGCTGGAGAACCACATCAACATCGAGCATGCGTGCGAGATGAGCTGCGCCTGCACCACCTGCCACGTCATCGTGCGCCAGGGGTTCAGTTCGCTGAACGAAGCCGAGGAGGGCGAAGAAGACCTGCTCGACCGCGCCTGGGGCCTGGAGCCACAATCGCGCCTCAGCTGCCAGGCCATCCTGGCGCAGCAAGACGTGACGATTGAGATTCCCAAGTACTCGATCAACCACGCCAAGGAAAATCACTGATGTCGCGCCAGATCGTCCTCGATACTGAAACCACCGGCCTTTCCGCCGAGAACGGCGACCGCGTCATCGAGCTTGGCTGCGTGGAGCTGTTCGCGCGCAAGCTCACCGGCAACGACCTGCACATCTACTTCAACCCCGAGCGCGAGAGCCATGAAGACGCGCTCAAGGTGCACGGCCTGACGACCGACTTCCTGCGCGACAAGCCGAAGTTCGCCACGCTGGCCAACGACATCGTCGAATACCTGCGCGGCGCCGAACTGATCATTCACAACGCGGCCTTCGACGTCGGCTTTCTCAACAAGGAGCTCGAGCTCGCAGGCCTGCCCCCGCTGCGCAGCTTCGTCGGCGAAGTGACCGACACGCTGGCCATGGCCAAGCAGGTCTACCCGGGCAAGCGCAATTCGCTGGACGCGCTGTGCGACCGCTTCGGCGTCGATCGCTCGAACCGCACCTTCCACGGCGCCAAGCTCGACGCGCAGCTGCTGGCCGACGTCTACATCAACCTCACGCGCGGCCAGGATGCGCTCTTGATCGACGTGTCGTCCAGCGAGCCGGCGCAGGGCACCACCGTCGTCACCATCGACCTGAGCCAGTTCGACCTGCCGGTGATCCTGGCGGGCGAACAGGAGCTTGCGGCACACGAAGCGCTGTTGTCGCAGCTCGACAAATCCAGCAACGGACGCACGCTGTTTCGCCAAAACGGCTGAAATGCTGTGGCATAATCGAAGGCTTCGCGCAACGCGATTAATTCCAAGGCACTGCAACTGCGGCGCCAAGGGGTTTGCAGGGCGGTTAGCTCAGGGGTAGAGCACAGCATTCACACTGCTGGGGTCGGAGGTTCGAAACCTCCACCGCCCACCAATTTCCTCGAAATGAACAGCGACTTGGATTGCCCAGGTCGCTTTTTGTTTTGTGCGCTGCCTTTTCGCTCCGGCAAGGCGGCACATGCGCGGCTCCCTTCAACTGTCGGCTCGTGCTGACGCCAGCTGCCGTCTCGCACCGGCTCAATTTGCTGGCGGAGCGCGTATACCCACCGGGAAGGAGACCGATCATGGCCACTCATCCCGACATCCCGCCCGACCTGCCCGTGGAACCCGACGAAGGGCCGAGCACGCCGCCGGACGACCCGACCGATCCCGAGCCTCCTCCCACCACGTCGTGAATCCGGCGCGCGAGCCGCGATAAGCTCGCGCCATGGATGAACTTGATTGCGCCGTCATCGGCGGCGGAGTGGTGGGCTTGGCCGTGGCGCGCGCGTTGGCGCTCGCAGGCCGTGAAGTGGTGGTGCTGGAGGCGGAAGGTGCCATCGGCACGGGCACCAGTTCGCGCAACAGCGAGGTGATTCACGCGGGCATCTACTATCCGCAAGGTTCGCTCAAGGCCCGCCTTTGCGTCGAGGGCAAGCAGGCGCTCTATGCCTACGCGGCGGAGCGAGGCGTGCCGCACCGGCGCTGCGGCAAGCTCATCGTGGCGACTTCGCCTGAGCAGGTGGGCGAGCTTGAAACCATCCGCGCCAAGGCGGCCGCCAACGGCGTCGACGACCTCGTGCTGCTGACGGCGCAGCAGGCCATGGCGATGGAGCCGCAGCTGCATTGCGAAGCGGCGCTGCATTCGCCGAGTACCGGCATCGTCGACAGCCACGCACTGATGCTGAGCCTCTTGGGCGACGTGGAGAACGCGGGCGGCATGCTGGCGCTCAAGTCACCCATCGCGCGGGCGGAATGCGGCACGGACGCCATCGTCCTGGTCGCGGAAGACGGGACGGCATTGCGCTGCAACACCGTGGTCAATGCGGCGGGCCTTGGCGCCCCTGACCTCGCCAGGCGGTTCGAAGGCTTGCCCACCACCGCCATACCGACCGCCTACTTCGCCAAGGGCAGCTATTTCACCCTGTCGGGCCGTGCGCCTTTCAGCCGGCTCGTCTATCCGGTCCCCGAACCGGGCGGACTGGGCGTGCACCTGACCATCGACCTGGGCGGGCAGGCCAAGTTCGGGCCCGACGTGCAATGGGTGCAGTCGGCCGACGACCTAGTGGTGGACCCGGCACGCGGCGACGGCTTCTACGCCGAGGTGCGCAAGTATTGGCCGGCCTTGCCCGATGGCGGGCTGATTCCCGGCTACGCGGGCATGCGGCCCAAGATCTCGGGTCCGGGCGAACCCGCGCGCGACTTCATGATCGAGGGGCCAAAGGCGCATGGCGTGCGCGGCCTGGTCAATCTCTTCGGCATCGAGTCGCCCGGGCTCACGAGCAGCCTTGCCATCGGGCGCTACGTCGCAAGCTTGCTCGACGGCAGCTGACGGAAGCAATGCGGGCCCCGCGTGCAGAAGTCTGCAGAACTGTCGCGCACGAGGGGCTTTTGTGCCTGTAACATGACACCACGCCATTAGCTGGCGTGAAGCCGCCGGCGCGGTGCCGGTGTCATCACGGAGGAAAGATTCCAATGAGTGCATCCAACAACATCGAAGCGGCAGCCGAAGACATCGCGAGCGACGTGCGCGGCGTGCTGGCCAGCAAGGACCTGGATTCGGTTCCCCACATCAAGGCGCTGCGTCAGCGCATCGACACCAAGCTCGCCATTGCGCGCGAGCTTGCGGCAGAGAAGAGCAAGCTTGCAGCCCAGAAGGCCCGTGAAGCGGCCAACAGTGCCAACGCCTACGCCCACGACGAACCGTGGCAGATTGCCGGCGCAGCGCTGGCCGTCGGCGTGCTGGTGGGTTTGCTGCTTGGCCGCCGCTGACCTGAACGCACACTGCCGCGTCGTCCACCGCCGAGCGGGAGCCGGCGCATGAGGTTGCTGTCCCTGTTCGGGCTCGACGCCCGTCTGCGACGGCTGCGGATTGCTGCGGCCGAAGGCGCGCTGGCCGCCGAAGACCGTGTGCAGTTGCTGCGCATGGCCTGGGAGGACGAGAAGCAGCGCCTCAAGCTGATGCTCGTCTTGGTGGTTGCCGTGCTCGGCCTGACCACGGTGGCTGTGGCCTTGCTGTCGATGGCGGTGGTGGTGCATTTCTGGGAAACGCCTCACCGCATCGCGGCGGCGTGGGCCGTTGCTGGCGTGTGGATCGTGCTTTGGCTGGGCGCCGCATCGGGCCTGTACCTGAGCCTTCGCAATGCCTCGAACAGCTTCATGCCGGCGCGGCACGAGTTTGAACGCGACTGGGCCTGGGTTCAGGACAGCTTCGGACTCGGCAAGGATCCAGACCAGGACGAGGAAGCGCCGCGCCCGCCGCGGCCAGCCACGCGCGAAGAGCTGCTCGCGCGCATGGATCGCCAGCGCGAACGCATCGCCACGATGCAGGGCGCAGGCGCGGCGCAGCAGTCTGCAGGCGCAGCAGGGGGCTCTTCTTCCGAAGCGCCTCCGACCGACGAGTCGGCTGCCGCCGCGGCATTGCGCATCGCGCGGGAGCACCCGGTTGCCACAGGCGTGGTGGCCGCGGTGGCCGTGGTGGTGATCCGTCCCAGGCGGCTGCTGCGCTGGGCGGCGTTCATTGCGCCAGTGCTCTGGCGCATGCGCTGAGAGAGAAGAGAAAAAAGAAGCGAACGAAGGCTCAGGCGGCGCTGCGGCTTTGCTGCAGCAGCGCCTGGGCCGCTTCGCGCACAAGGGCCGGGCCGCGGTAGATGAGGCCGGTGTAGATCTGCACCACGTCGGCGCCCGCGGCAATCTTGGCCTTGGCATCGGCCGCGCTCAGGATGCCGCCAACCCCGATGATCGGAAAACCCGGCCCCAGGGCGGCCCGCAGCTGCGCAATCACGCGGTTGCTGGCTTCGCGCACCGGCGCGCCCGAGAGTCCGCCCGCTTCGCCGGCATGCGGCAGGCCCGCCACCGCGTCACGCGCCAGCGTGGTGTTGGTGGCAATCACGCCGTCCATGCCGTGGCGCTGCAGCGTGGCGGCAATCACGGCGACCTGGTTTTCGTCGAGATCGGGAGCGATCTTCACGAACAGCGGCACGCGCCGGCGGCTGCGTTCGGCCAGCGCATGGCGGCGCTCGGCGATGGCACCCAGCAGGGCATCGAGCGCCTCGTCGCTTTGCAGCGTCCGCAGGTTGGCCGTGTTGGGGCTCGAGATATTGATGGTCACGTAGTCGGCATGCGCATACACGCCGTCCAGGCAAGCCAGGTAGTCGTCGACCGCGCGCTCGATGGGCGTGGTGGCGTTCTTCCCGATGTTGAGCCCGAGCAGCATCGGCTTCTTGCCGGCGCTGCCGCCGCCGTTCTTGCGAAAGCGGGCCTTCTGCACGTTGGCGAGAAAGGCATCGAGCCCTTCGTTGTTGAAGCCGAGCCGGTTGATGAGCGCATCGCGCTGCGGCAGACGGAACATGCGCGGCTTGGGGTTGCCCGGCTGCGCCTTGGGCGTCACGGTGCCGACTTCGACGAAGCCGAAGCCCATGGCGGCAAAAGCGTCGATGCAGCGGGCGTTCTTGTCGAGCCCGGCCGCCAGCCCGACGCGATTCGGAAACTCCAGCCCGGCGAGCGTAACCGGGTCATCGATGCGCGGCGCGGCGTAGGCGCAGGCCAGCGGCGTGTTCTGCGTGCGGGCCAGGCCGTCGAGCGTGAGTTCGTGGGCGTGCTCCGGGTCGAAGCCGAACAGAAAGGGCCGGGCCAGGCCGTAGAGCGAAGAGGGGAGCAGGAGCATCGGATAATTCTCGACTTCAATGAGCCAAGGATTCTCCGCGATGACCGCACCCGTTTCTCCTTCTTCCGCTCCCGGCGCCGCCGCCATCTCTCAGGACGAGCTCAAGGCCCAGGTTGGCCGCGCCGCGCTGGCCTACGTGGTGAAGGGTGAAATCGTCGGCGTGGGCACCGGCTCGACCGTGAACAAGTTCATCGACGCGCTGGCCACGATCAAGGACCAGATCAAGGGCGCGGTGTCCAGCTCAGTGGCTTCGACCGAACGCCTGCGCGCGCTCGGCATTCCGGTGTTCGACAGCAACGAGGTCGAGGAGCTCGGCGTCTACATCGACGGCGCCGACGAAATCGACCACCGCGGCTTCATGGTGAAGGGCGGCGGCGCGGCGCTCACGCGCGAAAAGATCGTCGCGGCGCAGTCGCGGCGCTTCGTCTGCATTGCCGATGCGTCCAAGCTGGTCGATACGCTCGGCGCCTTTCCGCTCCCCGTGGAGGTGATTCCGATGGCGGCGCGCCGCGTGATGCGCCAGTTCGAGGCCATGGGCGGCATTGCGCAAGTGCGGGAAAAAGACGGCCTGCCGCTCGTGACGGACAACGGTCAGCACATCGTCGACGTGACGGGGCTGCGGATCAGCGATCCGCTGGCTTTCGAATCCGAGGTGAGCCAGTGGCCCGGCGTGGTCACGGTCGGCGTGTTCGCGCGCCAGAAGGCCGACGTGTGCCTGCTCGGCACGCCTTCCGGCGTGCAAACCATGCAGTTCGACTGAAAAAGCCTTTGGCAGCAAAGGCCCGGCGGCCGCTCAGAACTTGATGCCCGCTGGATTGCTCGGGCTCGGGCCACTGGGAGCGGGCGCGGCCTGCTGCGGCGCAGGCGCCGGAGGTGCTGCCTCGGGCGCAGCGGGTGCCGCCTGCTGCGCAACCAACGGACGGGCCGGCGGATTGCGGTAGCCGGCAGGCAGGCTGTTGCTCTTCGGGTAGCCCGCGGCATCGAGGTATTGCGACCATTCGGCGTCGGAGAAACCCTTGAGCTGCTGCGCACCGATCGTCAGCAGCGGCAGCGAAGCCTGGGCGGTCAGCCGCTGCAGGGCCTCGACGTCCTGGTTGCTCTTGACGGTGCGCTCCTCGAAGGGGACGCCGCGCGTGGTGAGCATCGAGCGGGCGGTGCTGCAAGGCGCGCATTCCTCGCCGCTGTACAGGGTGACGGGATAGCGCTGCGCCACCTGCCGCAACTCATAGGGCAGGCCGGCGTTGGCGGGCGGCGCGCTGGCGGCCTGCGGCCCGGCGGCCGGTTCGGTGCTGGCGGTGGGCGCGCGGTCGGAGAAAGTGACTTTGCCGTTCTTGTCGACGTTGCGATAGATCGGCTGGGCTATGGCACCCGCGGCAATCAGCAGCAGGGCGGTGGCGGACAGGCGATGCAAGGGAAATTTCTTGTGGATCGAAGGCATCGCCCGAGTATCGCAAGCTTCAGGCCCGCATCAAGCGGGCTGGGCCTCGGCCATGCCCTGGTGTCGCAGCAATGCATCAAGCTGCGGCTCGCGGCCGCGGAAGGCCTTGAACGAATCCATGGCGCTGCGGCTGCCGCCCGCTTCGAGAATGGCCTGGCGGTAACGGCGGCCGGTTTCGATGTTCGGCTGGCCGTCGGCGCCCACGGTTTCCTCGAAGGCCGCATAGGCGTCGGCGCTCAGCACCTCGGCCCACTTGTAGCTGTAGTAGCCGGCCGCGTAGCCGCCCGAGAAGATGTGGCTGAAGGTGTTGGGCGTGCGACTGAAGGGCGGCGAGGGCATCACGGCCACCTCGGCGCGCACCTTGCCGAGCAGCGCGAGCACACCGCCCGGCTGCGCGGTGGCTGCCTGGTATTCGGTGTGCAGCAGCATGTCGAACAGCGAGAACTCGATCTGGCGCAGCGTCTGCAGGCCGCTCTGGAAGTTCTTGGCGGCGGTCATCTTGTCGAACAGCGCGCGCGGCAGCGGCTCGCCGGTATCGACGTGGGCCGTCATGTGCGTAAGCACGTCCCACTCCCAGCAGAAGTTTTCCATGAACTGGCTCGGCAGCTCGACGGCGTCCCACTCGACGCCGCTGATGCCCGAGACGTCGCGCTCGTTCACCTGCGTGAGCATGTGGTGCAGGCCGTGGCCGAATTCGTGGAAGAGGGTGGTCACGTCGTCGTGCGTGAGCAGCGGCGGCTTGCCGTCCACACCGCTCGCGAAGTTGCACACGAGCTGCGCCACCGGCGTTTGCAGCGCGCCATCGTCCGGCCGCAGCCAGCGCGCGCGCACGTCGTCCATCCAGGCGCCGCCGCGCTTGGCGGCACGGGCCGATGGGTCCAGGTAGAACTGACCCACCTTCTGGCCGGCCCGCTCGATGCGATAGAACTCGACGCTCGGATGCCACGTGGGCGCGCTGTCGCGGCGAATGGACACCTCGAAGAGCGTCTCGACGATCTTGAACAGGCCGGCCATCACCTTGGGTGCCGGGAAATACTGCTTCACCTCCTGCTCGCTGAAGGCATAGCGCGCCTCCTTCAGCTTCTCGCCGATGTAGCTCCAGTCCCAGGCTTGCGGATCGGTGATGCTCAGTTGTTCCGACGCGAACACGCGCAGATCGGCCAGGTCGCGTTCGCCATAGGGCTTGGCCTTGGCCGCGAGGTCGCGCAGGAACTTGACCACCTGCTCGGGCGATTCCGCCATCTTGGGCACGACCGAGAGTTCGCCGAAATTCTTGTAGCCGAGCAGCTTTGCTTCTTCTTCCCGCAGCGCAAGAATCTCGCTGATCAGCGCCGTGTTGTCGAAGGCCGGATCGCCGAGTTCGCTGGCGCGCGTGACGTACGCGCGGTAGAGCGTTTCGCGCAGCGCGCTGCTCTTGGCAAACTGCATCACGGGCAAATAGCAGGGCATCTTGAGCGTGAGCTTGTAGCCTTGCTTGCCTTCGGCTTCGGCGGCCGCGCGCGCCGCGCCAATCACGTCTTCCGGCACGCCGTCGAGCTCGCCCAGCGCTGCGTAATAGGAGAAGGCGTCGGTGGCGTCGAGTGCGTTCTCGCTGAATTTCTGGCTCAGCTCGGCCTGCCGTTCCTGGATGTCGGCAAAGCGCTTCTTCGCGTCGCCCTGCAGTTCCGCGCCGCCGAGCACGAAGTTGCGCACCGCATTGCGATGCGCCTGGCGCTGCTCGGTGTTGAGGGTGGCTACGTCGATGGCCTTGTACTTTGCATACAGGCGCTCGTCCGAGCCCAGACGGGTCCAGAACGCCGTAACGCGCGGCATGGCCTCGTTGTAGGCGGCGCGCAGCTCCGGCGTATCGGCTACGGCGTTGAGGTGGCCAACCGCACCCCAGGCGCGGCTGAAGCGTTCGGACGCCACGTCGAGCACCTTGGAAATCGCATTCCAGTCGGCTGGAAAGTCAGCCGCGGTGACGGTCTGCAGCGCCGCCTCCGCATCGGCCAGCAAGATGTCGACCGCAGGCGCAACGTGCTCGGGCTTGATGCGGTCGAACAGCGGGAGATCGGCGAAATCGAGGAGGGGGTTGGTCATGGAGATCACTTTGCGGCGCGTTCCGCAGCTTCAAGGGTGTTGGCGAGCAGCATCGCGCGGGTCATGGGGCCGACGCCGCCGGGCACGGGGGTGATCCAGCTGGCCACTTCCTTCACGCCGTCGAAGTCGACGTCGCCCGCGAGCTTGCCGTCTTCCTTGCGGTTCATGCCCACGTCGATCACGACCGCACCGGGCTTCACCATGTCGGCCGTGAGAATGTTGCGCTTGCCGACCGCGGCAACCACCACGTCGGCCTGGCGCGTGATGGCGGCCAAGTCCTGGGTGGCGCTGTGGCAGATGGTCACGGTGGCGTTCTTGGCCAGCAGCATCATGGCCATGGGCTTGCCGACGATGTTGCTGCGGCCGATGACCACCGCATGCTTGCCGCGCAGGTCGTAGCCGATGGATTCGAGCATCTTCATGCAGCCATACGGCGTGCAGGGCCAGAAGCCGGGCGCACCGGTCATCAGCGCGCCGGCGCTGGCCACGTGAAAACCGTCCACGTCCTTGGCCGGCGAGATCGTCTCGATGACTTTCTGGCTGTCCATGTGCTTGGGCAGCGGCAGTTGCACCAGGATTCCGTGCACCAGCGGGTCGTCGTTGAGGGCGCGAATGCGGGCCAGCAGTTCGGCCTCGCTCATGTCGGCGGGATAGCGTTCCAGCGTGGCTTGCAGCCCGGTTTCGGTGCTGTCGTTGACCTTGTGCTTCGTATAGACCTGGCTGGCCGGATCCTCACCGACGAGGATGATGGAGAGGGCCGGGTTCACGCCGCTGGCCTTCAGTGCCGCGGTACGGCCGGCGACCTCGGCGCGGATGGTTTTTGCGAGGGCGTTGCCGTCGATCAGTTGGGCGGTCATCGGTTTCGATTTTCCAAGTAAAAACGCCCGCTTGCGCAGGCGTGGTGGACATGTATTGCTATCGGGACGATAGCTTCTAGGCCTTGGAGGGCGCCGCCTGCCCGAGGGCGATCTTGAGCAGATCGGCCACGGTGTTGGCGTTGAGCTTTTCCATGATGTTGGCGCGGTGCGCCTCGACCGTCTTGATGCTGATGCCCAGGTCGTCGGCAATCTGCTTGTTCAGGCGGCCGGCCACGATGCGCTCGAGCACCTGGGCTTCGCGGCCGGTGAGCTTGGACAGCAGCGCGTCGCGGCTGGCCGATTGCTGGTGCTGGGTGAAGGCACCGCGCGCATGCTCGAGCATGCGCTCGACCAGCGTGACAAGTTCTTCGTCGTTGAACGGCTTCTGGATGAAATCCATGGCGCCCTTCTTCATGCTGTCGACAGCCATCGGCACGTCGCCGTGGCCGGTGATCACCACGATGGGCAGCGGGGAGCGCCGCTCGATCAGCCGATCCTGCAGTTCGAGGCCCGTCATCCCGGCCATGCGGATGTCGACGATCAGACAAGCGACTTCGCGCGGGTCGTATCGGGAAAGAAAGGACTCGGCGGAATCGAAACAGCGGACCCTGTAGTCCTTGCCTTCGAGCAGCCATTGCAGCGAATCTCGTACCGCCTCGTCGTCGTCGACGACATAGACAGTGCCCTTCTTCGGAATCAAACTCATGCAGGTACCTTTGCCTCGTCGCTTGCTACGGAACTGGGAGCATCCAACACCGGAATCCAGAAGGAAAAACGGCATCCGATCACATCCGGGCCATTGTAGATGTTCTCCGCCTGCATGCGCCCGCGATGCGACTCGACGATGGTGCGGCAAAGGTTCAACCCGATGCCCATGCCTTCCGGCTTGGTAGAGAAAAATGCTTCATACAGCCGGTCCATCACTTCGGGCGCCAGGCCCTTGCCGGTGTCCTGCACCGAGAATTCGATGGCGTTGTGGCCCTCGATCACCTTCGGCAGCACGCGCAGCTCGACGCTCCGGCGCGCCAGGGGGCGCTCGGCAATGTCGATCGCCTCGGCTGCGTTCTTCAGCAGGTTGACCATCACCTGCTCGATCAGGATCGGGTCCACCTGCACCACCGGCAGACGGGCCGCCACGTAGTGGTTGAGCCGCACGTTGCGCCGGCGCAGCTCGATGCCCGCGAGCTCGACCGCCTCGCTCACCATGGTGGCGACGTCGGCGGCGGTGCGGTTGGGCTCGCTGCGCTTCACGAAGGAGCGGATGCGCTGGATGATCTGGCCCGCGCGCTGCGCCTGCTTCGAGGTTTTTTCCAGCGCCGCGAGCAGCGCGTCGGAGTCGATCGCCTGGCCCTTGATGCGCGACATCATCCCGTTGCAGTAGTTGGTGATGGCCGTCAGCGGCTGGTTGAGTTCGTGCGCCACGCTGGAGGCCATCTCGCCCATCGTGATCAGGCGGCTCGCGGCCTGGGCGCGGTCGGCCTGCGCGGCCGCCTGCTCTTCGGCGTCGCGCCGCGGCGTGATGTCGGTGGCAATCACCAGCTGGGCGAGCCGGCCGTCGACCCATGTGAGGTAGCGCGAACGCACCTCGAGCCATTTGCCCAGGTGCGGCACGAAGATCTCGTTGTTGGCGGTCTGGGCGGCGGTCAGGGTATCGATCGGCAGGCCGGCGTAGGGGTCGACGTCGTCCAAGCCCTCGTCGTGTGCATTGGAGGCGGGCACGCCGGCTTGCGCCACCATGCCCAGGTGGCCCACGGTGTCGGAGCCGAACCAAAGCCGGTACAGCTTGTTCGCGAACAGCAGTTCCTCGCTGCCGATGGGCGCCACCGACACCGCGGCATCGAGCGCCTCTAGCACTGTGGTGAAGCGCTCGTAAGACGCCGACAACTGCTCGCGGATGCGCGTGGGCTCGGTGATGTCGGTCATCGACGTCATCCATCCGGTCTGGTGGCCGCGCGCGTCGATCAGCGGCGACACATAGAGCCGGGCGTTGAACACGCTCCCGTTCTTGCGTTTCACGCGCACCTGGAAGCCGCCGGGCAGGGCGCGCCCGTGCAGTTCTTCTTCGAGGCGCTCGTTCATGACCTCGCGGTCCGATTCCAGCCAGTAGGGGAAGGGCGGCGATTGCCCCACCAGCTCGGCCTCGCTCCAGCCCGTCATGGCGCAGAAAGCGGCGTTCACGTAGGTGATGCGGCCCTGCAAGTCGAGCACGCGCATGCCGGTGAGCATGGAGTTTTCCATGGCGCGCCGGAAATTGGTCTCGGCCACCAGCCGCTGCTGGGCCTGCTGGCGCCGCCGGGTGTGGCGCCAGGTGCCGATCAGCATCCAGCTCGTCAGCACGCTGAGCGCGCAGACCAGCCAGAAGAGGCCATTGCCGACCACCCCCTGCGAGGTACGGTAGGCCTGGGCCCGCAGCACCAGCGCGTTGCCGACGGGCGACACCGGCACTTCGTATTCGTTGGTTCTCTCGGACCAGGGCAAGAGCCGCGTGCCGCTCTCCCTGGTGCTGGCGGTGGTGTTGCCCGCGATCACGTTGCCCTTGGCATCGAGCAGCGAAACGGCATAGCGCGCTTGCACTTCCGAGGGCATGCCGTAGCGCAGCAGGCCGTCGACCGAGAACTCGCCCAGCACCACGCCCGCGAACAGGCCCTGGTCGAAAAGCGGAATGTGCAGCTGCAACATGGCCGTGGGATCGCCGCCGGCGATCGGCTGCGAGAAAACCGGCTGGCGCAGCTCGCGCGCCAGCGCGTAGTTGCTCTCGATGTCGCCCGGGCGAAGCACGTCGCCGATCAGGTGCTGCTGGGCGGGATGCACGCTCGGCGCGGAGTAGCCGGCCTTGAAGCGGCGCCGGTCGTCGATCCAGGCGACGGTCTGCAACTCGGGAAACTGGCTCACCAGCGATTCGGCCCGGCTCGCGAACTCGACCGGATCGATCTCCCGGTTCGAGGCGTCGCGCGCGATGCGCATCAGCTGCTCCTGGCGTTCAAGGAGGCGCAGGCGCATGCGCTGCTGGGCGTACTCGACGTCGCGCCGCACCGACTCCTGCTCGCGCTCGACCTCTTCGGTGCGCAGATACCAGAACGACGAGACGATGGCGGCGAGAAACAGCAGCACCGCCGCGATCGGCGCGAGCATGGCGACGGCGTCCTGCAGCACCGGTGTCTGCCGGCGCCACCAGCGGCGCCACCACGAGAGGAGCGACACATTCACGGCGCTGCGGGCCGCCGCCAGCGGAGAGGGAAAAGGCATCTTGCGAGTTTAGGGGATGCCCCTTGCGCGATAAGTGAAATGCTGCAGTGACACTGGTTGCGGCACGGTTGGCCGCCAGATAGGTCTGTTTTAAAATATCACATTAAGAAATCATCATGCGCCATTTGAAATATCGGAATTTCTGTGCGAAACTCGCCCGCGTTTATTGCAGAGCGCACTAAATTACAGCCACAGCCCTAAAAGGAGAGACAAGCATGTCGGCAAATCCAGAGAACCTGTTCGGCTCGGCCGCGAACGACGCGGACGCCCAGGAAACCCGTGAATGGATGGATGCACTGTCCTCCGTGATTCAAAGCGAGGGGCCTGAGCGGGCTCACTTTCTTCTGGAGCAATTGCTCGAGCATGCGCGGCAGCACAGCATCGACAAGCCGTTCTCCGCCAATACCGCCTACGTCAACACCCTGGAGCCCGATCAGGAAGAGCGTTGCCCCGGCAACCTCGAGATCGAGGAGCGCCTGCGCGCCTACATGCGCTGGAACGCCATGGCCATGGTGGTCAAGGCCAACCGCCATCATCCGCCCGAAGGCGGCGACCTGGGCGGTCACATCGGCTCCTTTGCTTCGCTGGCCAACATGTTCGGCGCCGGCTTCAACCACTTCTGGCATGCCGAGAGCGAAAACCACGGTGGCGACTGCCTGTACATCCAGGGCCACGTTTCGCCCGGCATCTATGCCCGCGCCTACCTCGAAGGGCGCCTGAGCGAAGAGCAATTGCTCAACTTCCGCCAGGAAGTGGACGGCAAGGGCCTGTCCAGCTACCCGCATCCGAAGCTGATGCCCGAGTTCTGGCAGTTCCCCACGGTGTCGATGGGCCTGGGCCCGCTGATGGCCATCTACCAGGCCCGCTTCCTCAAGTACCTGCATGCCCGCGGCATCGCCAACACCGAGAACCGCAAGGTCTGGGTGTTCTGCGGCGACGGCGAGATGGACGAGGTCGAATCGCTGGGCGCCATCGGCCTGGCCGCGCGCGAAGGCCTGGACAACCTGATCTTCGTCATCAACTGCAACCTGCAGCGCCTCGACGGCCCGGTGCGCGGCAACGGCAAGATCATCCAGGAGCTCGAAGGCGAGTTCCGCGGTTCGGGCTGGAACGTCCTCAAGCTGATCTGGGGCAGCGGCTGGGACCCGCTGATCGCACGCGACAAGGAAGGTGCGCTGCGCAAGATCATGATGGAGACCAATGACGGCGACTACCAGTCGTTCAAGGCCAACGATGGCGCCTACGTGCGCAAGCACTTCTTCGGCCGCGATCCGCGCACGCTCGAAATGGTGTCCAAGATGAGCGACGACGACATCTGGCAGCTGCGACGCGGCGGCCACGATTCGCAGAAGGTCTACGCGGCCTTCGACGCGGCCGTGAAGCACAAGGGCCAGCCGACCGTGCTCCTGATCAAGACGGTCAAGGGCTTCGGCATGGGCAAGATCGGCGAGGGCAAGAACACGGTCCACCAGACCAAGAAGCTCGGCGACGAGGACATCAAGGCCTTCCGCGACCGCTTCAACATCCCGATCCCCGACAGCCAGATTGCCGACCTGCCGTTCTACAGGCCGGCCGACGACACGCCAGAAATGAAGTACCTGCACGAGCGCCGCAAGGCCCTCGGCGGCTACCTGCCGCACCGCCGCACCAAGGCCGACGAGAGCTTCACGGTGCCGTCGCTCGATGTCTTCAAGTCGGTGATGGAGCCCACGGCCGATGGCCGCGAAATCTCGACCACGCAGGCCTACGTGCGCTTCCTCACGCAGCTTTTGCGCGACAAGGCGCTGGGCCCGCGCGTCGTCCCCATCCTGGTGGACGAAGCGCGCACCTTCGGCATGGAAGGGTTGTTCCGCCAGATCGGCATCTACAACCCCGCAGGCCAGCAGTACACCCCGGTCGACAAGGACCAGGTCATGTACTACAAGGAAGACAAGGCCGGCCAGATCCTGCAGGAAGGCATCAACGAAGCCGGCGGCATGTCGAGCTGGATCGCGGCGGCCACGTCGTACAGCACCAACAACCGCATCATGGTGCCGTTCTACGTGTACTACTCGATGTTCGGCTTCCAGCGCATCGGCGACCTGGCCTGGGCGGCCGGCGACATGCAGGCGCGCGGCTTCCTGCTGGGCGGCACCTCCGGGCGCACCACGCTGAACGGCGAAGGCCTGCAGCATGAAGACGGCCACAGCCACATCCTGGCCAACACGATCCCGAACTGCGTGAGCTACGACCCGACCTTCGCGCATGAAGTGGGCGTGATCCTGCACCACGGCTTGAAGCGCATGGTCGAGAAGCAGGACAACGTCTACTACTACCTGACGCTGCTCAACGAGAACTACCCGATGCCCGGCCTCCAGCCCGGCACCGAAGAGCAGATCATCAAGGGCATGTACCTGTCGAAGCAGGGCCCCGCGCTCAAGGCCAAGGCGCCCACGGTGCAACTGCTGGGCAGCGGCACCATCCTGCGCGAGAGCTTTGCCGCGCAAGAGCTGCTCGAGAAGGACTGGGGCGTGTCGGCTTCCGTGTGGAGCTGCCCGAGCTTCAACGAGCTGACGCGCGACGGCCAGGACGCCGACCGCTGGAACCTGCTGCACCCGGACCAGGAGCCGCGCGTGCCCTTCGTGGCCGAGCAACTCGCGCCCACGACCGGCCCGGTGGTGGCATCGACCGACTACATGAAGGCCTACGCGGAACAGATCCGCCCCTTCATTCCGAAGGGCCGCACCTACAAGGTGTTGGGCACCGATGGCTTCGGTCGCAGCGATTTCCGCAGCAAGCTGCGTGAGCACTTCGAAGTCAACCGCCACTACATCGTGGTGGCCGCGCTCAAGGCGCTCTCCGAAGACGGTGCGGTGCCGGTGGCCAAGGTGGTCGAGGCGATCAAGAAGTACGGCATCAATGTCGACAAGGTCAACCCGCTTTACGCCTGAACATCAACAATCAACGAACGAACGGCGCCTCACGGCGGGAGACAAACGATATGGCAGCAGTGGAAGTCAAGGTGCCGGACATCGGCGATTTCGATGAAGTCGCGGTGATCGAGGTGCTGGTGAAGGTGGGCGACACGGTCAAGGCCGAGCAGTCGCTCATCACCGTGGAATCGGACAAGGCGTCGATGGAGATTCCGTCGTCGACCGCCGGTGTGGTGAAAGAAATCAAGGTCGCAGTCGGCGGCAAGGTCAAGGAGGGTTCCGTGGTGCTCGTGCTCGAGGCCGAGGGTGCGGGTGCGGGTGCTGCTGCAGCACCGGCCCCCGCGCCTGCAGCGGCCCCGGCTGCCGCAGCGCCCGCACAGGCCGCAGCGGCGCCTGCCCCGGCTGCCGCACCGGCCGCCTCGGGTCCGGTCGAAGTCAAGGTGCCCGACATCGGCGACTTCAAGGATGTCGCGGTCATCGAGCTGCTGGTCAAGCCCGGCGACCAGATCGCGGCCGACCAGTCGCTGATCACGGTGGAGTCGGACAAGGCCTCGATGGAAATTCCGTCGTCGGCTGCCGGCGTGCTCAAGGAACTCAAGGTCAAGGTGGGGGATACGGTCAACATCGGGGACCTGATCGCAATACTCGAAGGTTCGGCGGCCGCCAGCCCCTCACCCCAACCCTCTCCCCAGAGGGGCGAGGGAGCCAATTCCCCGGCCGCAGCCGCTGCTCCCGTTTCCTCTCCCTCTCCCGCCTCTGCGGGAGAGGGCCGGGGTGAGGGTGCACCCGCACCGGCAGCGCACGAACCCACCGTGGCGCCCACGGGCAAGCTGCCGCATGCGTCGCCCTCGGTGCGCAAGTTCGCACGCGAACTCGGTGTGCCGCTCGAAGAAGTCAAGGGTTCCGGTCCCAAGGGCCGCATCACGCAGGAAGACGTCCAGAGCTTCACCAAGGCCGTGATGAGCGGCCAGGCCAGCACCAAGGCCTCGGCGGCCAAGGCGCCGGCAGGCGACGGCGCGGCACTGGGCCTCATTCCGTGGCCCAAGGTCGACTTCACGAAGTTCGGCACGGTCGAGCGCAAGGACCTGTCGCGCATCAAGAAGCTCAGCGGCGCCAACCTGCACCGCAACTGGGTGATGATTCCGCACGTCACCAACAACGACGAAGCCGACATCACCGAGCTCGAAGCCTTCCGCGTCTCCACCAACAAGGAGAACGAGAAGTCGGGCGTCAAGGTCACGATGCTGGCCTTCGTGATCAAGGCGGTGGTTGCGGCGCTGAAGAAGTTCCCTGATTTCAATGCCAGCCTCGACGGCGACCAACTGGTCTACAAGCAGTACTTCCACGTCGGCTTTGCGGCCGACACGCCCAACGGGCTGGTGGTGCCGGTGCTGAAGGATGCCGACAAGAAGGGCATCCTGCAGATCAGCCAGGAAATGGGCGAGCTCGCCAAGAAGGCGCGCGACGGCAAGCTCGGCTCCGCCGACATGCAGGGCGGCTGCTTCTCGATCAGCTCGCTCGGCGGCATCGGCGGCACGCATTTCACGCCCATCATCAACGCCCCCGAAGTGGCCATCCTCGGCCTCTCCAAGGGCCAGATGAAGCCGGTGTGGGACGGCAAGCAGTTCGTGCCGCGCCTGACGCTGCCGCTGTCGCTGTCGTACGACCACCGGGTGATCGACGGGGCCCTGGCTGCGCGTTTCAACGCGTACCTAGGCCAGGTGCTTGCGGACTATCGCCGAATCCTGCTATGACCACCGTAGTGGCCGTCCGCAAAGGCGGCCAGGTCACGATGGCGGCGGATTCGTTGGTGACCTTCGGCGACACGCGGCTTTCGCACAGCGCCGAGGCCAACCAGAAGATCTTCACCGTCGAGGATGCGGCGGGGCAAAGCCTGTTTGCCGTGGCCGGCGCCGCCGCGCACTTCCTGGTGCTGCAACACGCGCTGGCCGCGCAGCCGCGCGAGGCGCTGCTGTTCGGCAGCAAGCACGAGATCTTCCGCACCTTCACGCTGCTGCACCCGGTGCTGAAAGATTCGTTCTTCATGCAGACCAAGGAAGACGAGCACGAGCCCTACGAGTCGAGCCAGTTCACGATGCTGATGGCGAATGCCAGCGGCATCTACGGCATCTACAGCTACCGCGAGGTGTTCGAGTTCAAGCAGTTCTGGGCCATCGGCTCGGGACGCAGCTTTGCGCTGGGCGCCATGCACACGGCCTATGACATCAAGTCGCGCACCTCGCGCGACGTGGCGGAGGCGGGAATCGCCGCCGCCTGCGAATTCGATCGCAATTCGGCCCCGCCGGTCGACGTTCTCACACTCAAACTGAAAGTGTCCAAATGAGCGAACAACAAATCAAGGTGCCCGACATCGGTGACTTCGACGAAGTCGCGGTGATCGAGGTGCTGGTCAATGTCGGAGACACGGTCAAGGCCGAGCAGTCGCTGATCACGGTCGAATCGGACAAGGCCTCGATGGAGATTCCGTCGTCGGCGGCCGGCGTGGTGAAGTCGCTTGCGGTCAAGGTCGGCGACAAGGTGAAGGAGGGCTCGGTGGTGCTGACGCTGGAGGTCGACGGTGCCGCAGCGCCCGCGCCGGCCGCGGCTGCACCCGCGCCCGCACCCGCCGCAGCGGCCCCCGCACCCAAGGCGGCAGCCCCGGCTCCGGCCGCCGCGCCCGCGGCGTCCACCTATGGTGGCAAGGTCGACGTCGAGTGCGACGTCATCGTGCTCGGCGCCGGCCCCGGCGGCTACTCGGCCGCCTTCCGCGCGGCCGACCTCGGCCTCAAGGTGGTGCTGATCGAACGCTACGCCACGCTCGGCGGCGTGTGCCTGAACGTCGGCTGCATCCCGTCGAAGGCGCTGCTGCACGTTGCCTCGGTGATGGACGAAGTGAAGCATTTCGCCGACCTCGGCGTGAGCTTTGCCGCGCCCACGGTGGACCGCGCCAAGCTGCTCGGCCACAAGAACAAGGTGGTGGGCAAGCTCACCGGCGGTCTCACGGCCATGGCCAAGATGCGCAAGGTGACGGTGCTGCGAGGCGTCGGCAACTTCATCGATCCGTACCACCTCGAGGTGGAGGAAACCTCGGGCACCAGCTGGGACACGACCGGCAAGAAGCAGACCGTCAAGTTCCGCAACGCGATCATCGCGGCCGGCTCGCAGTCGGTGAGCCTGCCCTTCATGCCCAAGGACCCGCGCGTGGTCGATTCCACCGGCGCGCTCGAGATGGGCACCGACCCCAAGCGCATGCTGATCCTGGGCGGCGGCATCATCGGCCTCGAAATGGGCACGGTGTATTCCACGCTCGGCGCGCGCCTGGACGTGGTCGAGATGCTCGACGGCCTGATGCAGGGCGCCGACCGCGACCTGGTGAAGGTCTGGCAGAAGATGAACACGCCGCGCTTCGACAACATCATGCTCAAGACCAAGACGGTCGGCGCCGAAGCCACGAAGGAGGGCATCAAGATCACCTTCGAGGGCGAGCAGGCGCCGAAGGAACCGCAGGTGTACGACCTGGTGCTGCAGGCCGTGGGCCGCAGCCCGAACGGCAAGAAGATCGGCGCCGAGAAGGCCGGCGTGGCGGTGAGCGACCGCGGCTTCATTCCGGTCGACATCCAGATGCGCACCAACGTGCCCCACATCTTTGCCATTGGTGACATCGTGGGCCAGCCCATGCTGGCGCACAAGGCGGTGCACGAGGCGCACGTGGCGGCCGAGGTGATCGCCGGCGAGCAGAAGGGCGACAAGGAGCTCTCGAGCGCCGCCTTCAATGCCCGCGTGATTCCGAGCGTGGCCTACACCGACCCCGAGGTGGCGTGGGTGGGCCTCACGGAAGACCAGGCCAAGGCCGAAGGCATCAAGATCAAGAAGGGCCACTTCCCGTGGACCGCTTCGGGCCGCGCCATTGCCAACGGCCGGGATGAGGGCTTCACCAAGCTGCTGTTCGATGCCGAGACGCATCGCATCCTGGGCGGCGGCATTGTCGGCACGCACGCCGGCGACATGATCGGCGAGATCGCGCTGGCCATCGAAATGGGTGCCGACGAGATCGACATTGGCAAGACCATCCATCCGCATCCGACGCTGGGCGAAAGCATCGGCATGGCAGCCGAGGTGGCACACGGTACCTGTACCGATCTGCCGCCTGCAAAGAAGGCCTGATCGATCGGGCGGCCGCTCCCTTAGCCGGAGCGGCCACAAAAAATCCCGCCGCGGCGGGATTTTTTTCGTTCTGCGGAAACTGGCGGCTCAGTTGCCGGTGTGTGCCGCGGCGGTTGCTGCAGCCTTGACTTCTTCGTTTGGTGCGCCACCGAGCACGCGGCGGGCGCCATCGAAGCGGCGGCTCCAGTAGCTGCCGTTCATGTCTTCCACGCGCACCTGGGCGCCAGTACGCGGCGAATGGATGAACTTGCCTTCACCGACGTAAATGCCGACATGGCTGAAGGCACGGCGCATGGTATTGAAGAAAACGAGGTCGCCGGGCTTGAGTTGGCTGCGGTCGATCTTTTCGGTGGCGGCCGCTTGTTCCTCGGCACGGCGGGGCAGCAAATGGCCGACCGTCTGGTTGTACATGGCGCGCACGAAGCCGCTGCAATCGAAACCGGATTCCGCTGTGTTGCCGCCGCGGCGGTATGGCACGCCGAGGAAGCCGATGGCGGTCACCACCAGATCGGAAGTTCGCTCGGCGACGGTTTGGCGGACCTGCTGGAGTTGTCCGATCAGGCCTTTGTCGGCGAGCAAGCGGGCAAGTTCGTCATCGGTTCGGTCCTGTTGAGGGGCGGCCTGGACGGCGACGGCAAACAGGAGGGACGCGGGTAGGACGAAAAAACGCATGGCGCGTAGGATATTGATGACGCCCGGTTATGTCAACCTCATCCGAATTAACGAATGTAGCCGCAACCTGTTGATTTACAAACTATTTTTCGATTCGGCTGAAGAAAAAATGTAACGGTCAACCTTTATGAACCATAAGCGATTGCCTGCAAGTTAACTTTTGTATTCATCTTGAATGAGCTAACGGCGTGGATTTGCATCGCAATACGCGTCAAGATCGGTCCAATTACCGGGAAAAGACATGAACCTGCGCATTCGCACGATCCTCCGCCTGTTGGGAAACAGTGTTCTCGTCGCCGGTTTGGGTTTCTGGGGCACCGCCCTTGCGCAGATGCGGCCGGAGACTGTTTCTTCCGGACTTGAGAATCCGTGGGGCGTGGCCTTTTTGCCGAGCGGCCGTTTTCTGGTTACAGAGCGTCCGGGCCGGTTGCGGCTGATCAGTGCCGACGGAAAGATCGGCGCACCCATCACCGGCCTGCCCGCGATCGCCGCGGGAGGCCAGGGCGGCTTGCTCGACGTACTGGTCGATTCAGGCTTCGAAAAGAATCGCACCTTGTATTTCTGCTTTTCCGAGCCAGCGGCCAACGGGTCGACCAACAGCACGGCGCTGGTGCGCGCCCAACTGTCCGAAGACGGCGCGAAGATCGAGAACCTCAAGATCGTCTTCAGCCAGCAACCCAAGGTGGCCAGCCGCCACCATTTCGGATGCCGCATCATTGAGGCGCGCGACGGCACGCTTTTTCTCACGCTGGGCGATCGGTTCAGCCGCAAGGAAGATGCGCAAAAGCTCGACAACCATCTGGGGAAGATCGTGCGCATTGCCAAGGACGGCACCGCGCCCAAGGACAACCCGTTCGTCGACAAGGCCGGCGCGCTGCCGGAAATCTGGAGCTACGGCCACCGCAACGGGCAGGGCGCGGCGCTCGCACCCGACGGCCGCTTGTGGATGACCGAGCACGGCCCGCAAGGCGGCGACGAGATCAATGTTCCGCAAGCCGGCCGCAACTACGGCTGGCCGGTGATCACCTATGGCGAAAACTACGGCGGCGGCAAGATCGGCGATGGCATCACGGCCAAGGACGGCATGGAGCAGCCGCTGCACTACTGGGTGCCGTCGATCGCGCCATCGGGCATGGCCTTTCTCACCAGCGACCGCTATGGCGCGGGATGGAAAGGCAATCTGTTCGTCGGTTCGCTGAAGTTCGGCTATCTCGATCGCATCGAGCTGAAAGACGGCAAGGTGGTTGCCGAACACAAACTGATGGCTGATGGCAGGGCCCGCATACGCGATGTGAAGCAGGGGCCGGACGGATGGCTCTATGTGCTGACCGACGAGTCGGATGGCAAGCTGCTGCGGCTGCGTCCGAACTGAGCTTTTTTCTTCACCCGGGGCAGCCCGGCAGCGGAAGCGTTGGCAGCATGCGGCGCCAGAGCCGCGTCCATTCGGGCCAGTCGTGGCCGCCTTCGGTCGTGAACACGCGCTCCTTGGGCAGCGCGGCCGCCAGCAATTGGTGGCTGAAAGCAAAGCGGTCCTCGGTGCCGTAGCCCAGGTAGAGCGGCGGCCGAGCACCGAACGTTGCGGTGGTGCCCACGTAGCCGCGCAGCCATTGCCAGAGCTGTGTCTCGTTCGGGGCTCGCGGGTCGCTGCCCGGCGGATCGCCCAGCGGGCCGGTCCAGCGCGTCACGCCGCCGGCGTTGGCGATGTCGGTGCTGAGCGTGCGCTCCCCGAGGTAGGGCGCAAGGGCCACGAGGCCGGCAAGCTCGCCCGGATGCGTTTGCGCATAAAGCAGTCCGCCGAACCCCCCGACCGAGATGCCGACGATCCAGATCGACTTGTAGCCTTTGCCGCGGGCCGGCACCATCACGTCCTGCTCCAGGCGATCGAGGATGGTCTTGCCGTTGTAGTAGCCAAGATGCGCATCGACCCGCATCACGTCGACCGCGAGCCTGTTGTCGTTCAGTGCCTTGACGAAGCCCTCGCGCGTGAATTCGTCCGGGTGCGAATACGCGCCGGGGAGCATCACCAGCAGCGTGTCGGCGTTCGGCGCGCAGCTGCTCTTTTCGAGCGTGCTCTCCAGCGGCGCCTTGGCGGTGCGCAGGCCGCCACATCCGGTCACCACGAACGCCGCACCAAGGGCCAGAATCGACAAGTGGCGCCGGGTCGAAAAGAAGATCTGCATCGGCCCGGAGTCTAGAGAGATGCGCGCCTTTTCGGTGGTACGGTCGGCCCCATCAACTCCATTTGAATGAAAGAACCGGTTCATGCTGCTCGACGCCTCGCAATCCCAACTCGTGCTGGTCGACTATCAGGCGCAACTGATGCCTGCGATCTTCGAGGCCGATGCCGTGGCGCAGAACGCAGTGCGCCTGGGCAAGATGGCGCGCCTGTTCGAGGTGCCGGTCTGGGGGACCGAGCAGAACCCCTCGAAGCTCGGCGAAAACGTGCCCGACATTCGCGCGCTGTGCCAGCGCACCTTGTCCAAGATGCATTTCAGCGGCATGGAGGAGGGCCTCGGCGAATGGCTGCGCGTACCGGCCAAGGCGCCGCAGGGCAATGCCCGCAGCCTGCCCAAGCACCTGCAGAAACCCGCCGCCGCGGCCGAGGAGCGCAACACGATCGTGATTGCCGGCTGCGAAGCGCACGTCTGCCTGCTGCAGACGGCGCTCGACCTGCTGGAGGACGAGTTCGAGGTCTGGGTCGTGACCGACGCGTGCAGTTCGCGTACCGAGCGCAACCGCGATGCCGCCTTCGACCGGCTGGCCGGTGCGGGCGCCGAACTGGTGACCACCGAGATGGTCGGCTTCGAATGGCTGCGTACGGCCGAACATCCGGCATTTCCCGAGTTGCTGAAGCTCGTTCTCTGACGTGAAGCCGGCTCGATAGGCGTCTCGCACCCCGGGGCAGGCGCGGGCGGAACCCGATTGTTCGGGCCGTCAGCTTGCTGCAAGATCGGTCTCCATAATTATGAATTCAGTTTTGGCGTGGCCGCCGGACGATTCATATAAGGAGACAACGCAGATGAGCCGCTACGAAGAGTTCTATCGCCAGTCGGTCGATGCCCCCGAGGCTTTCTGGGCCGAGCAGGCCAGGCTGATCGACTGGCAGACGCCTCCGGCCCAGGTGCTGGATGCCAGCCGGCCGCCATTCGCGCGCTGGTTCGTGGGCGGCACCACCAATCTGTGCCACAACGCGGTCGACCGGCACCTGGCCGAGCGGGCCGACCAGCCGGCATTGATCTTCGTCTCGACGGAAACCGGCACCGAAAGGACCTACAGCTTCCGCGAGCTGCACGCCGAGGTGCAGCGCACCGCCGCCAGCCTGATCGAGCTGGGTGTGGGCAAGGGCGACCGCGTGCTCATCTATATGCCGATGATTCCCGAGGCCGCGTTCGCGATGCTGGCCTGCGCCCGGATCGGTGCCATCCATTGCGTGGTGTTCGGCGGTTTTGCAAGCGGCTCGCTGGCCACGCGCATCGAGGATGCCGAGCCCAAGGTGGTGGTGAGCGCCGACGCCGGTTCGCGCGGCGGCAAGGTCATCGCATACAAGCCGCTGCTCGACGAGGCCATCCGGCTTTCGAAGCACAAGCCCTCGGCGGTGCTCCTGACCGACCGCGGCCTGGCGCCGATGGACCTGACGGCCGGGCGCGACCACCTGGCTGCCGAACTGGCCCGGAAGCACCACGATGCCGAAGTGCCCTGCACCTGGCTGGCCGCCACCGACATCAGCTACACCATCTACACCAGCGGCACCACCGGCAAGCCCAAGGGCGTGCAGCGCGACGTGGGCGGCTATGCCGTGGCACTGGCCGCCAGCATGGCGCACATCTTCGACGGCCGCGCCGGCGAAACGTATTTCTCGACCAGCGACATCGGCTGGGTGGTGGGCCACAGCTACATCGTCTATGGCCCGCTGATCGCCGGCATGGCAACCCTCATGTACGAGGGCCTGCCGACGCAGGGCATCGACAAGCAACCCGATGGCGGCATCTGGTGGCGCCTGGTCGAGAAGTACAAGGTGACCGTGATGTTCAGCGCGCCCACCGCGGTGCGCGTGCTCAAGAAGCAGGACCCGGCGCTGCTGAAAAAGTACGACCTGTCCAGCCTGCGTGCCCTGTTCCTCGCGGGCGAACCGCTCGACGAGCCCACTGCGCGCTGGATCAGCGACGGGTTGGGCGTGCCGATCATCGACAACTACTGGCAGACCGAGTCGGGCTGGCCGATGATCACCATCGCCAACGGCGTCGAGGCCAAGCCGAGCAAGTTCGGCAGCCCGGGCGTCCCGATGTACGGCTACCGCATCAAGATCCTGCACGAATCGACCGGCGAGGAATTGACCGCCCCGAATGAGAAGGGCGTGGTCGTGGTCGAGGGGCCGACCCCGCCCGGATTCATGCAGACGGTGTGGAAGGACGACGAGCGCTTCGTCAACACCTACTGGAAGAGCGTGCCCGGCAAGATGGTCTATTCGACCTTCGACTGGGGCATTCGCGACGAGGACGGCTACTTCTACATCCTCGGCCGCACCGACGACGTGATCAACGTGGCGGGCCACCGCCTCGGCACGCGCGAGATCGAGGAAAGCATCTCGGGCCACGCCAGCGTGGCCGAGGTGGCGGTGGTCGGCGTGGCCGACGCGCTCAAGGGCCAGGTGGCCATGGCCTTCGTCGTGCCGCGGAATGGCCGCGCCCTGACAGACGCCGACGAGGCCCTGAAGCTCGAGGGCGAGATCATGAAAGTGGTGGCCGACCAGCTTGGCGCACTGGCGCGCCCCGCACGGGTGCGCTTCGTGGGCGGCCTGCCCAAGACCCGCAGCGGCAAGCTGCTGCGGCGTGCCATCCAGGCCGTTTGCGAGCAGCGCGATCCCGGCGACCTGACCACCATCGACGACCCCGCCACGCTGCAGCAGATCAAACAGTTGGTTTCTTCGGCCTGAATGAGCAAAAGCGCGCCTTGCGAAGGCGCGCCGGAACGCCATATGTCTGACGTGGCACAATGCGAAGGTACTCAGGCCCTTCCCCAGCCACAGTCGCATCCGCCAATCGGTTCAGCCGTGTCGCGGAAGGTTTCTTAACCAGCTAGTGCTTCCTTCAGGGAAGCGAAGGTCAGCGGAATATGAGCGATTCTTCTACGCCATCGGCGTACACCGCCTATCAAGGCAACACCTACCTCTTCGGCGGCAATGCGCCCTACGTCGAGGAGATGTACGAAAACTACCTTGCCAACCCCGGCAGCGTGCCCGACAACTGGCGTTCGTATTTCGACGCGCTGCAGAATGTGCCCGCGGTCGACGGCACCAACACCCGCGATGTGCCGCACCAGCCGGTCATCAACGCCTTCGCAGAACGCGCCAAGCAAGGTACGACCAAGGTCGTGCAGGCCAGCGGCGCCGATTCCGAACTCGGGCGCAAGCGCACCTCCGTCCAGCAGCTGATTGCCGCCTACCGCAACGTCGGCGCACGCTGGGCCGATCTCGACCCCCTCAAGCGCGCCGAGCGCCCGGCCATCCCGGAACTCGAGCCCTCGTTCTACGGCTTCACCGATGCCGACCTCGAGACGGTGTTCAACACCAGCAACACCTTCTTCGGCAAAGAGACCATGTCGCTGCGCGACCTGCTCAATGCCTTGCGTGAGACGTACTGCGGCACCATGGGCGCCGAGTACATGTACACCACCGACCAGAACCACAAGCGCTGGTGGCAGCAGAAGCTCGAAAGCGCGCGCACCAACCCGCAGCTGACGACCGAGCAGAAGAAGCACGTGCTCAACCGCCTGACGGCCGCCGAAGGCCTCGAGCGCTTCCTGCATACCAAGTACGTCGGCCAGAAGCGCTTCTCGCTCGAAGGCGGCGAAAGCTTCATCGTCTCGATGGACGAGCTCATCAACCAGGCCGGCATCAAGGGCGTGCAGGAAATCGTGATCGGCATGGCCCACCGCGGCCGCCTCAACGTGCTGGTCAACTCGCTCGGCAAGATGCCGGCCGATCTGTTCGCCGAGTTCGACCACACCGCACCCGAAGACCTGCCGAGCGGCGACGTCAAGTACCACCAGGGCTTCAGCTCGGACGTGACCACGCCCGGCGGCCCGGTGCACCTGAGCCTCGCGTTCAACCCCTCGCACCTCGAGATCGTGAACCCCGTGGTCGAAGGCTCGGTGCGCGCCCGCATGGATCGCCGCGCCGACCCGCTGGGCAAGCAGGTGCTGCCCGTCATCGTGCACGGCGACGCCGCCTTTGCAGGCCAGGGCGTCGTGATGGAAACGCTGGCCCTTGCCGAAACGCGCGGCTACTCCACCGGCGGCACGGTGCATATCGTCATCAACAACCAGATCGGCTTCACCACCAGCGACCCGCGGGACAGCCGCTCGACGCTGTACTGCACCGACATCGTCAAGATGGTCGACGCGCCGGTGCTGCACGTGAACGGCGACGACCCTGAAGCCGTGGTGCTTGCCACCCAACTCGCCCTTGAATTCCGCATGGAGTTCCAGAAGGACGTGGTGGTCGACATCATCTGTTTCCGCAAGCTGGGCCACAACGAGCAGGACACCCCCTCGCTCACCCAGCCGCTCATGTACAAGAAGATTGCCAAGCACCCCGGCACGCGCAAGCTGTACGCCGACAAGCTGGCCGCTCAGGGCTTGGGCGAGTCGCTCGGCGACGACATGGTCAAGGCGCAGCGCGCCGCCTTCGACGAAGGCAGGAACACCGTCGACCCGGTGCTCACCAACTTCAAGAGCAAGTACGCGGTCGACTGGAATCCGTATCTCAACAAGAAGTGGACCGACGCCGGCGACACCGCCATCCCGTCGTCCGAATGGAAGCGCCTGGCCGAAAAGATCACCACGGTGCCGACCGGCTTCACGGTGCATCCGCTCGTGAAGAAGGTGCTGGACGACCGCGCCGCCATGGGCCGAGGCGACGTCAATGTCGACTGGGGCATGGGCGAGCACATGGCCTTTGCCTCGCTGGTGGCCAGCGGCTATCCGGTGCGCCTGTCGGGCGAGGACAGCGGCCGTGGCACGTTCACGCACCGCCACGCCGTGCT
This sequence comes from Variovorax palleresanus, assembly GCF_051144945.1. Lineage (NCBI taxonomy): Bacteria > Pseudomonadati > Pseudomonadota > Betaproteobacteria > Burkholderiales > Comamonadaceae > Variovorax > Variovorax palleresanus. The sequence goes on from NZ_JBJNVP010000002.1 coordinate 4,869,189, forward strand.
GCACGACCAGAACCGCGAGAAGTTCGACGAAGGCACCTACACGCCGCTGCAGAACGTGGCTGAAAACCAGGCCCCGTTCGTCGTCATCGACTCGATCCTGTCGGAAGAAGCCGTGCTCGCATTCGAATACGGCTACGCCTCGAACGACCCCAACACGCTCGTGATCTGGGAAGCCCAGTTCGGCGACTTCGTGAACGGCGCCCAAGTGGTGATCGACCAGTTCATCGCCTCGGGCGAAGTGAAGTGGGGCCGCGTCAACGGCCTGACCATGATGCTGCCGCACGGCTACGAGGGCCAGGGCCCCGAGCACAGCTCGGCACGCCTGGAGCGCTTCATGCAGCTGAGCGCCGACACCAACATGCAGGTGGTGCAGCCGACCACGGCCAGCCAGATCTTCCACGTGCTGCGCCGCCAGATGGTGCGCAACCTGCGCAAGCCGCTGATCATCATGACGCCGAAGTCGCTGCTGCGTAACAAGGACGCGACCTCGCCGCTGTCCGAGTTCACCAAAGGCAGCTTCCAGACGGTCATTCCGGACAGCAAGGGCCTCAAGGCGGAGAAGGTCAAGCGCCTGGTCGCCTGCTCGGGCAAGGTCTACTACGACCTGGCCAAGAAGCGCGAAGAACGCGGCGACGACGACGTGGCCATCATCCGCGTCGAGCAGCTCTATCCGTTCCCGCACAAGGCGTTTGCCGCCGAGATCAAGAAGTACCCCAATCTCAGCGACGTGGTGTGGTGCCAGGACGAGCCGCAGAACCAGGGCGCCTGGTTCTTCGTGCAGCACTACATCCACGAAAACATGCAGGAAGGCCAGAAGCTCGGCTACTCCGGCCGTGCCGCTTCGGCATCGCCTGCGGTCGGCTACTCCCACCTGCATCAGGAACAGCAGAAGGCGCTCGTCGATGGCGCATTTGGCAAGCTCAAGGGCTTCGTGCTGACCAAGTAAAACAATCTCTTTTCACACGAACACCCTGAAGAAAAAAGCGGAGCTCACTCCAAATGTCTATCGTAGAAGTCAAAGTCCCCCAGCTTTCCGAATCCGTGGCCGAAGCCACCATGCTCACCTGGAAGAAGAAGGCCGGCGAAGCCGTCGCCGTCGATGAAATCCTGATCGAGATCGAGACCGACAAGGTCGTGCTGGAAGTGCCTGCGCCCTCGGCTGGCGTGCTGGCCGAAATCGTTCAGCCCGATGGCGCCACCGTGGTGGCCGATCAGCTGATCGCGAAGATCGACACCGAAGGCAAGGCCGCCGCCGCTGCCCCTGCGGCAGCACCCGCCGCCGCACCGGCACCGGCACCGGCCGCAGCAGCGCCGGCAGCCGCTGCCGCCGCCACCGGCGGTTCGAAGTCGGACGTTGCCATGCCCGCAGCCGCCAAGCTGCTGGCCGACAACAACCTCAAGACCAGCGACGTGGCCGGCACCGGCAAGGACGGCCGCGTGACCAAGGGCGACGTGCTCGGCGCAGTGGCTTCGGGCGCCAAGCCCGCGGCCACCATTGCGGCACCCGCTGCCAAGCCCGCGCTGCCGCAAGTCGCCGCGCCCGCCCGCGCGCCCGACCTGGGCGAGCGTCCGGAGCAGCGCGTGCCGATGAGCCGCCTGCGCGCCCGCATCGCCGAGCGCCTGCTGCAATCGCAGTCGACCAACGCCATCCTGACGACCTTCAACGAGGTCAACATGGCACCCGTGATGGAACTGCGCAAGCGCTTCCAGGACAGCTTCACCAAGGAACACGGCGTGAAGCTCGGCTTCATGAGCTTCTTCGTGAAGGCCGCGGTGCACGCGCTCAAGAAGTATCCGGTGATCAATGCCTCGGTGGACGGCAACGACATCCTGTACCACGGCTACTTCGACATCGGTATTGCCGTCGGTTCGCCGCGCGGCCTGGTGGTGCCCATCCTGCGCAACGCCGACCAGATGAGCTTTGCCGACATCGAGAAGAAGATCGCCGAGTACGGCAAGAAGGCCCAGGACGGCAAGCTCGGCATCGAAGAGATGACCGGCGGCACGTTCTCCATCTCGAACGGAGGCACCTTCGGCTCGATGCTCTCGACCCCGATCATCAACCCGCCCCAGTCGGCGATCCTCGGCGTGCACGCCACCAAGGACCGCGCCGTGGTGGAGAACGGCCAGATCGTCGTCCGCCCGATGAACTACCTTGCCATGAGCTACGACCACCGCATCATCGACGGCCGCGAAGCCGTGCTCGGCCTGGTGGCCATGAAGGAAGCGCTGGAAGACCCGTCGCGTCTGTTGTTCGACATCTGAGGCGAAAGAATCAGATGGCAAACAAACAATTCGACGTCATCGTCATTGGGGGCGGCCCCGGCGGCTACATCGCCGCCATCCGCGCCGCGCAACTCGGCTTCAACGTGGCCTGTATCGACGAGTGGAAGAACGGCAAGGGCGGCCCGGCACCGGGCGGCACCTGCACCAACGTCGGCTGCATTCCGTCGAAGGCGCTGCTGCAATCGTCGGAGCATTTCGAGCAGGCCGGCCACCACTTTGCCGACCACGGCATCAAGGTCGAAGGCCTGGGGCTGGACATCGACAAGATGCTGGCCCGCAAGGACCAGGTCGTGAAGCAGAACAACGACGGCATCCTGTACCTGTTCAAGAAGAACAAGATCGCCTTCTTCCATGGCCGCGGTTCGTTCGTGAAGACCGACGCAACCGGCTACGAGATCAAGGTGGCGGGCGCCGCCGAAGAGTCGATCAGCGGCAAGCACATCATCCTGGCCACGGGCTCCAATGCCCGCGCGTTGCCCGGCACGCCGTTCGACGAGGAAAACATCCTCTCGAACGACGGCGCACTGCGCATCGGCGCGGTGCCGAAGAAGCTGGGCCTGATCGGCTCGGGCGTCATCGGCCTTGAAATGGGCTCGGTGTGGCGTCGCCTGGGCGCCGAGGTCACGGTGCTCGAAGCGCTGCCGACCTTCCTCGGCGCGGTCGACGAGCAGATCGCCAAGGAAGCCAAGAAGGCTTTCGACAAGCAGAAGCTCAAGATCGAACTCGGCGTCAAGGTCGGCGAGATCAAGTCGTCCAAGAAGGGCGTGAGTGTCGCCTGGACCAATGCCAAGGGCGAAGCGCAGACCCTCGAGGTCGACAAGCTGATCGTCTCGATCGGCCGCGTGCCCAACACCATCGGCCTGAACGCCGAAGCCGTGGGCCTCAAGCTCGACGAGCGCGGTGCCATTGCCGTGGACGATGACTGCAAGACCAGCCTGCCCAACGTCTGGGCCATCGGCGACGTGGTTCGCGGCCCGATGCTCGCGCACAAGGCCGAGGAAGAGGGCGTTGCGGTGGCGGAGCGCATTGCGGGCCAGCACGGCCACGTCAACTTCAACACCGTGCCGTGGGTGATCTACACCAGCCCCGAGATCGCATGGGTCGGCCAGACCGAGCAGCAGCTCAAGGCCGCGGGCCGCGCCTACAAGGCCGGCACCTTCCCGTTCCTTGCGAACGGCCGCGCACGCGCGCTGGGCGACACGACCGGCATGGTCAAGTTCCTGGCCGATGCGGCAACGGACGAAATCCTCGGCGTGCACATCGTGGGCCCGCAGGCCAGCGAGCTGATCTCCGAAGCCGTGGTGGCGATGGAGTTCAAGGCCAGTGCCGAAGACATCGCACGCATCTGCCATGCACACCCGTCGCTGTCGGAAGCCACCAAGGAAGCGGCACTTGCCGTGGACAAGCGCACGCTGAACTTCTGATCCTTTGACCAGCGTTAAAGAGGCCTATGAGGCGGAACTCGCTGTGCGCGGGTTCCAGAGCGATCCCGCGCAGCTGCGTGCCGTCGAGGCGCTGGATCGCTGCGCGCGGGAGTGGGGCGACTACAAGGCCCAGCGCTCCAACGCGCTGAAGAAGTTCATCAACCGGCCCGAGCTGCCGCGCGGCGTCTACATGCATGGTGGCGTCGGGCGGGGCAAGAGCTTCCTGATGGACCTGTTCTTCAACGCAGTGCCGCTCAGGCGCAAGACGCGCCTGCACTTTCACGAGTTCATGCGCGAGGTGCACCGCGAACTGCGCGAACTGCAGGGCACGGTCAATCCGCTCGACGAGCTTGGATTGCGTATTTCCAAGCGCTACAAGCTGATCTGCTTCGACGAGTTCCACGTGGCGGACATCACCGACGCGATGATTCTTCATCGCTTGCTGGTGGCGCTGTTCGAGAACGGCGTGGGCTTTGTCACCACGTCCAATTTCAAGCCCGACGACCTGTATCCCGGCGGGCTGCACCGAGACCGCATCCTGCCCGCGATCGCGCTCCTCAACGAGAAGCTGGAAGTGCTCAGCGTGGACAACGGCACCGACTACCGCCGCCGCACGCTCGAGCAGTTGCGCATGTATCTCACGCCGAACGATGCAGGCGCTGAAAGGGAAATGCGCAAGGCTTTCGAAAAGCTGGCCGAAACGGCCGACGAGAGCCCGATCCTGCACATCGAGGCGCGCGAAATCCGCGCCCGGCGCAAGGCCGGCGGCGTGGTCTGGTTCGACTTCAAGACGCTTTGCGGCGGGCCGCGCTCGCAAAACGACTATCTGGAGATCGCCAGCCAGTTCCACACCGTGCTGTTGTCCGACGTGCCGCACATGCCGGTGCGCATGGCCTCCGAAGCACGCCGTTTCACCTGGCTGGTCGACGTCTTGTACGACCGGCGCGTGAAGCTCATCATGTCGGCCGAGGTGCCGCCGGAGGCGTTGTACACCGAGGGGCCGCTTGCGCACGAGTTTCCGCGCACGGTTTCCAGGCTCACAGAAATGCAATCGAGCGAGTTTCTTTCGCTCGAACGCCGGATCGTCGACACTCGACTGACATGAAAAATATCGTTCTCGCCGTGCTGATGACATTGGGCAGCCTGCCATCGTGGGCGCAGTCCACCGCAGCCGCGGGCAATGCCAACTTCGACGCCGAACGCAGCAGGCTGGCGGCCGAACGCGCAGCCATCGACGCGCGCTTCGAAAAGGAGCGCGCCGCCTGCTACCAGAAGTTCGCGGTCGAAGATTGCCTGCGCGACAGCCGCAGGCGCCGCCGCGCCGAGACCGATCACATCAAGCGGCAGGAAACCGCCATCAACGACATCGAGCGCCAGCGGCGCGGCGCGGCCGAGCTCGAGAAGCTCGATCAGAAGGCCGCCACGCGGCGCCCGCAGGATACGCCCGAGAAGCAGGACGAGTCCCGCCAGGCCCAGAAAGATCGCGAGCAGCGCGCGGCCGACCATGCGGCGAGCCGTGCCGCCACCGCGGCCGAGGCGGACGAACGCCGGCGCCAGCTGGAAGAAAAGCAGAAAGCGCACGCCGACAGCCAGGCCAAGGCCGCGCAGAAGCGCACCGAAGCGCCTGCGGCCGTCGAACGCTTCGAGAGCAAGCAGCAAAAGGCGGCCGAGCACCGCGCCAGCCGCGAGCGCCAGAACGCCGAGCGCACCAAGCCGCGCGGAGCACCCTTGCCTCCGGCACCGCCGGCATCGGCACCCGCCCGCTGAAGCTCTCGCCGAGCCCCTTGGCCCGAGGGGCGCCGGCGCGCCGTTCAGGCTTCTGCCGGCAGCGGCTCGAACTTCACTACCGCAATGGAAATGTTGTCGCCCGTGCCGCGGGCGCGGCGGCGCGCTTCTCCCACCAGGATTTCCACCGCGTCGCGCGGCGGCTCCGCGTACAGGACGCTGGCCAGCTCCTCGGGGGTGAAGTAGTGCCAGAGCCCGTCGCTGCAGGCCATCAGCAGGTCGCCGGGCTGCATCATCGGAATGTAGTGGGGCTCGACGGGGGGCGGCATCGTGGTCATGCCAAGGCAGCCGAGCAGGATGTTGCCCTTGGGGTGGACATTGGCCTCGGCTTCGGTGATTTCGCCGCGGTCGATGAGCACCTGCACATAGGAGTGGTCGCGCGTGCGCGTGACGAGCTGGCCATCGCGAAAGTGATAGATCCGGGAGTCGCCGGCATGAATCCAGGCACAGTCGCCCTTGGGGTTCATCAGGAAGGCCGCCAGCGTGCTGTGCGGTTCCTGCTCGCTCGACAGGGCCGTGAGCTTGATGACCGTGTGCGCATCTTCCAGCAGCTGCTGCAGCACTGCGGTGGAACTGTCGCGCTCGGGGCTGTAGCGGGAGAACAGCTGGCGCGCCGTCATCAGTACCTGGTCGGAGGCCTTGCGCCCGCCGCTGCGCCCGCCCATGCCGTCGGCAATGACGCAGAGCATGCAGCCGGGCACGCGTGGATGGCTCATCATCAGGACCTGGTCCTGCTGATAGGGGCGATCTCCCTTGTGGAGTCCGGTGGCGGCGGCAAGTCGAAAGCCTTGGGTCATGAGCGCAAATGCGCCAGCGGCGCGCTTTCTATCTTCTCGGGAGGTCGAACCAGGACGTATTATCGAGTGAACACGAGCTGCGGCGGAATACGTACGTCGCATCGCCACCGTTGGACTCCAATCTCCATTCCCTTTCCCGCCAATTGATCGAGCTGCGCATCGAGCATGCCGACCTCGACGCCACCATCGACCGCCTGGCCGAGGCTTCGCCGCAAGACGAACTGCTGCTGCGGCGCTTGAAAAAACGCCGCCTTGCGCTGCGCGACCAGATCGCGCGGCTCGAGAACGTGCTCGATCCAAGAGAACCCGCGTGACCGAAACACTCGAGGACAAGGTGCGCGACGCCTTCGCGCAGGGAGGCGTCCTGTCCCGCGCGGCCGAGCAGTTCCGAGAACGTTCGGGGCAAACCGAAATGGCGCTGGCCGTCGCCCGCACCATCGAAGAGGGCGGCGTGCTGGTGGTCGAGGCCGGCACCGGCGTCGGCAAGACCTTTTCGTACCTCGTGCCGGCCTTGCTGAGCGGCGAGCGCGTGCTGTTGTCCACGGCCACCAAGACCCTGCAGGACCAATTGTTCGGCCGCGACCTGCCGCGCCTGGTCGAGGCGCTCGAACTGCCGGTGCGAACGGCGCTGCTCAAGGGCCGTGCGAGCTATCTGTGCCTGCACAGGCTCGACCTGGCGCGCCACGATGCCTCGCTGCCCGAGCGGGGCAGCCTGCGAACGCTCGCCAAGATCGAGCAATGGTCCAAGGCCACCCGGACCGGCGACCTGGCCGAGCTGCCGGGGCTGGACGAACGCTCGCCGCTCATTCCCCTCATCACGTCCACGCGCGAGAACTGCCTGGGCGCGCAATGCCCGCAGTTCAAGCCCTGCCACGTCAACCTGGCGCGGCGCGAGGCGCTCGCGGCCGACGTGGTGGTCATCAACCACCACTTGTTCTTCGCGGATCTCGCGGTGCGCGAAACGGGCATGGCGGAGCTGCTGCCCACGGTGAGCGTGGTCGTGTTCGACGAGGCCCATCAGCTGAACGAAACCGGCGTGCAGTTTTTGGGTGCACAGCTCGGCAGCGGGCAGGCGCTCGATTTCGCGCGCGATCTGCTCGGCGCGGGCTTGCAGCATGCGCGCGGGCTGGTCGACTGGCAGCAACTGGTGGCGGGCGTCGAGCGCGCCGCGCGCGAGCTGCGCCTTGCGGTCGGCAAGCAGTGGCCCGGGACCAAGCTGCGCTGGGTGGGGCCTGCGCCCGAGGGCATCGACCCGCATATCTGGCAGGGGGCGCTCGACGCCCTGCAGCATGCGTTCGAGATGGCGGCGGAAGGGCTCGACACGGTCAGCGAGATCTCGCCGGATTTCGTGCGCCTGCATGAGCGGGCGCAGCAGCTCGCCAAGCGTGCGGCGCGTTTCGCGCTGCCCTGCGAGGTGGAGTCCGTGCGCTGGGTCGACGTGGGTACGCAGCTGCGCCTGGTCGAATCGCCACTGGACATCGCCGAGGCCATGCGCACGCGCGTGCTCAAGATCGATCGGGACAACCGGAATGCTTACGGCGAAGAGGAAGACGGCCGTGCGGCGCCGGAAGACAGCGGCCGCGCCTGGGTCTTCACCTCCGCCACGCTGGGCGACGAACCCACGCTGCGCTGGTTCACCGAGCCGTGCGGCCTGGGCGATGCCGAGGTGTTGCGGGTGCAGAGCCCGTTCGACTATGCGGCGCAGGCCGGGCTCTACGTGCCGCGCGTGTTTCCCAAACCCAACGATGCCGCGCACAGCGTGCGCGTGGCACAACTGGCCGCGCGCGGCGCTGCCGAACTGGGTGGCCGTACGCTGGTGCTGACGACCACGCTGCGTGCCCTGCGCGCGATCGGCGACGAGATGAAGCAGCAGTTCGAGCGGCTCGAAGCGGACGTGCGCCCCGAGGTGCTGGTTCAGGGCGAACTGCCCAAGCGCGTGCTCATGGACCGCTTCCGCGAAGGCGCGGACGCGGGGCGTGCCGGCTGCGTGCTGGTCGCATCCGCATCGTTCTGGGAAGGCTTCGATGCGCCGGGCGATGCGCTGCAGCTGGTGGTGATCGACAAGCTGCCATTCCCTCCGCCCAACGACCCGCTGGTGGAGGCGCGCTCGCAGCGCCTCGAAGCCCAGGGACGCAGTTCGTTCAGCGACTATTCGCTGCCCGAGGCGGCCGTGGCGCTGAAGCAGGGGGCAGGGCGGCTGATTCGCCGCGAAACGGACTGCGGGGTGCTTGCGATCTGCGACACCCGCCTGGTTGCCATGGGCTACGGCCGGCGGCTGCTGGCCGCGCTGCCGCCGATGCGGCGGCTGGAGAGCGATGCGGATTTCGAGGCAGCCATCGCCGAACTGAAGAATTCGCTGTCGGCCTGAAGAAGGCTGGCCGCGGGGTCGCCGCACGCGCGCCTGACCCGATCGAGACGAAGAAAAAGAAAAAGCCCCGAAGGGCTTTGTTCTTTTTACCGGGTTACCAGACCTTCCACCACGGATCGTCCTTGCCCTTGAAGCCGCGCGCCAGATACTCGCTCTGCGGGTAGTTGGTGGTCAGCACGCGCTGGGCGTCGTCCCGCAGGTCCTTCATGCCGAGCGCATCGTAGGAGCGGACGATGATGTACAGGGCCTCTTCGAGTGCGGGCACTTCGCGGTAGTCGGACAGGGCAAGCTGCGCTCGATTGATGGCTGCGAGGTAGGCGCCGCGCGAGTAGTAGTAGCGCGCCACGTGCACTTCGTACTGGGCGAGCGAGTTCACGATGTAGTTCATGCGCTGGCGCGCGTCGGGCGTGTAGCGCGACTCGGGGAAGCGCGTCACCAGCTCCTTGAACGATTCGAACGATTCCTTGGCGGCCTTCTGGTCGCGTTCGGACAGGTCCTGGCGCGTCAGGAAGGCGAACATGCCCAGGTCGTCGTTGAAGTTGATCACGCCCTTGAGGTAGAGCGCGTAATCGAGCGCCGGACTGGCCGGATGCAGCTTCAGGAAGCGATCGATGGTGGCAATGGCATTGGCCTTTTCGCCCGACTTGTACTGGGCGTAGGCCTTTTCGAGCTGGGCTTGCTGCGCGAGCGGCGTGCCTGCGGCGCGGCCTTCGAGCTTCTCGTACAGCGGCACGGCCTTGTCGTAGGCGCCCGAACCGGCCTCGTCCTTGGCTTCCGCGTAGATGCGGTTGGGGCTCCAGCTCGCGGTCTTGTCGACGCTGGTGGAGGAGCAGCCGGCTGCAAGCAGCGCTACCGCGCTGAGCGCGATCCAGGCGGGGACCGATAATTTGGCGCGAAACATCACATACGGCTTTCGTGAAACAGTTGCCCTCAATTATATCGACCGACCCCCTGGACATTGCCCCTGACACGGCCGAGGTCGATGAGGGCGCGGACCCGGTCGAGCCCAGCGAACTGCGGCCCTTCGTCATAGGCGAGGCCGAGCACGGCCTGCGGCTGGACCGTGCGCTGGCCGCGCTGGTGCCGGAATTTTCTCGCAACTATCTGCAACAGCTGATCGAAGCCGCCGCCGTGGAGCTGCAAGGGCGCACAGTGCAGAAGGCTTCCGCCACCGTGCGTGCCGGTCAGGCCGGGCGCATCGAGCTGCGCCCGACGCCCCAGAGCCAGGCCTTCCGGCCCGAGGCCATGGACATCGTCACGGTGCACGAGGACGAGCACCTGCGCATCGTCGACAAGCCGGCCGGCCTGGTGGTGCACCCGGCCCCGGGGCATTGGAGCGGCACGCTGCTGAACGGCCTGCTGGCGCTCGATCCCAAGGCTTCGCTGCTGCCGCGCGCAGGCATCGTGCACCGGCTCGACCGCGACACCAGCGGGCTGATGGTCGTGGCGCGGACCCGGGCGGCCATGGATGCCATGGTGGCGCTGATTGCGGCGCGCGAGGTCAAGCGCCAGTACCTCGCAATCGGCCACAAACCCTGGACAGGAGCCGCGGCCCGCCAGGTGGACGCGCCCATCGGCCGCGATCCGCGCAACCGTTTGCGCATGGCCGTGGTCGATCTGGAGCGCCACGCGGGCAAGACGGCGCGCACGCTCATCGAGCGGCTGGACAGCAATGCAGGGGGCTGTGCCGTGCGGTGCACCCTGGAAACCGGCCGAACCCACCAGATTCGCGTGCACATGGCGTCGATCGGGCATCCGCTGGTTGGCGACGCCCTCTACGGAGGCGCGCCGGCCGCGGGTCTGGAGCGGCAGGCGCTGCATGCCTTCAGGCTTGCGTTCGTGCATCCCGTCACGCAGGCGCCGATGGAGTTCCGCTCTCTTCCGCCCGCCGATCTCGTTCATGCGTTGCGGGCCTGGGGGCTGGATTACAATCGCGCCTGACGGCCCGAGGGCCGCGCCGGCCACCCCGATGCCGGCCTTGCGTTGCACTCGCCGCGTGCCGGCAGCGCCTTCTTCCATCCTTCTGAACAAGCGTCCCTGAGACGCCTTTTCCCGGATAACGCGAACCATGAATACGGCGGATGCCAAGCGCATTCTCGAAACCGCCTTGATCTGTTCGAGCCAGCCTCTGCCAGTGCGCGACATGCGCGTGCTGTTCGACGACGAGCTGGGTGCGGACACCATCAAGGTGTTGTTGCTTGAACTGCAGGAAGACTGGGCGCAACGCGGCCTGGAGCTGGTGAACGTCGCCAGCGGCTGGCGTTTTCAGAGCCGGCCCGAGATGCGCGACCACCTCGATCGCCTGCATCCCGAGAAGCCGCCGCGCTATACGCGTGCTGCCCTCGAAACGCTGGCCATCATTGCCTACCGCCAGCCGGTCACGCGCGGAGACATGGAAGACATTCGCGGCGTCACCATCAACTCCCTCATCCTGAAGCAGCTCGAAGACCGCGGCTGGGTCGAGGTGATCGGCCACCGCGAAACCGTCGGCCGGCCCGCGCTCTATGCCACCACGCGCCAGTTTCTCGACGATCTCGGCCTGGGATCCCTCGACCAGCTGCCGCTGATCGAGACGCCGGCGCAGAAGGCGGCGCTCGTCGATGCGCTCGACCAAGCCTCCGGCAACCAGCCGGGCCTGCCGATGGAGGTTTCCGGTGACTCCGATGCCGATGCTTCCGCCATGACGCAAGAGGGCCTGGAAGCAGACACCGAACTTGCCTCGCCTGCCGCTGAAGCCCCCGAAGCGGCTGAGGCCGTTGAAGAAGCCGTCGAAGCCGTCGAAGCCGTCGAGGCTGCCGCCGCGCAATTCGCCGAGGATGCGGCTTCCAACGAAGAGCCCGCAGAAATCCCCGCCGTCCCGGAAGTCGAGTTGCCCGCTGAACTCGAATCCGAAGTCCCGTCGTCCGACGAGGCCGATCCCCACGCTGTTTCTCCCGGAAAAAACCAATGAGCTCCTCCGACATCGACGACGCGGCCATCGTGCCGGTCCCGCCCGAAGCCGAGAAAAAAGAGGCGGGGACGACGGAAGCGTCCGGCCAGTCTTCGGACGCTGGCGCGGATGCCCCATCCACGGCGGCCGGCGAGGGCGAAGCTCCCAAGAAACGGCGTCCGCGCCGGAAGAAGGCCGCGGAGCAGGCTGTCGAGGGCGAGGCCGCAGCACCCGCGGCTGCCGAGACTCCCGAGACTGCCGAGGTTTCCGAGCCTGTGACGCATGCGGCCCCGGCTGCTGCTCCGGTCTCCGAGGCTCCAGTCGAGGTTGCAGCCACCGCCGCAGATGCAGAACGCCAGGAGCGCCGCGTGGAAGAGGCTGCGCGCGACAGCGCCCATGACGACGAAGATGAAGAGGAAGAAGAGCCCGACGAGGAAGAGGACGACCTCGACCGCGCACGCCGGGCCGCCGAGCGCGAGCAGCGCAATGCGCTGCCGCCTGAGCCGATCCGTTTCGCAGACGTCATCTCCGGCCAGTTCGATGCCGACGAAGAGAGCCCCGAGGTCCCGCCGCTCAAGCGGGTGCTGCTGCCCGAAGCCGACTCGCCCAAGCTGCACAAAGTGCTGGCGCAAGCGGGCCTGGGCTCGCGCCTCGAGATGGAACAGCTGATTCTTCAGGGCCGTATCTCGGTCAACAACGAGCCGGCCCACATCGGCCAGCGCATCCAGTACGGCGACCAGGTCAAGATCAACGGCAAGCCGATCCGCTACCGCATTGCGCCGCCTCCGCCGCGCGTCATCGCGTACCACAAGCCCGTCGGCGAAGTCGTCACGCATGACGACCCGCAGAACCGGCCCACTGTGTTCCGCAAGCTGCCGCGCCTGCAGCAGGGCAAGTGGCAATCGGTCGGCCGGCTCGACCTGAACACCGAAGGCCTGTTGCTGTTCAGCAGCTCCGGCGACCTGGCCAACCAGTTGATGCACCCCCGCTTCGGCCTGGAGCGCGAATACGCGGTGCGCGTGCTGGGCGCGCTCGATGCCGAGGAAAAAAAGCGCTTGCTCGAAGGCGTTCGGCTCGACGACGGCATGGCCCAGTTCGGCACCATCGAAGAGGGCGGCGGCGAGGGTTCCAACCACTGGTACCGCGTCACCATCTCCGAAGGCCGCAACCGCGAAGTGCGGCGCCTGTTCGAATCGGTGGGCCATGCGGTCAGCCGCCTGATCCGCATCCGCTACGGTGCCATGGTGCTGCCGCGCGGCCTCAAGCGCGGCGCCTGGATGGAACTGGACGAGCGCGACATCAACGCGCTGTTCCAGGCGTCGGGCGGCGGCGCACCGCGTCCCCCGCAGCAGCAGCAACGCGGCCCCGGCGGACAGGATGGCGCGGGCGGCGGCAGGAACGGCCGCAACAAGAAGCGGCGCGGCAACCGCAATGCCGGTGGTGGCCAGCCGCCGCGCGATGAAAGCCGCGACGCACCCATTCCGAACCCGCTCGGCGACGGCCGGCCGCCGCGCGGCGAGCGCGGAGGGCGCGCCAACCGAGGCGGTGGCGGTGGCGGCAACGCAGGCCTGCCGCCGCAAGGGCAAGGGCGCCGCGGCAACAACAACAGCAACCGCGGCAACCGCCAGGGCGATGAACGTCAGCCAAGCGGCGCGAACCAGCCCGATCCGATGAAGACCTCGCTTGGCTACATCGGCGCCGACAGCTTTTCGCGCCAGCGCAAGGAACAGCGCCAGGGACCGGGGCGCCGTGGCGGCGGTCCGTCGGGCGGCGGTTTCGGCGGCGGTGGCGGCGGGCCAGGCGGAAATCGGCGCCGCGGACGCTGAAACCCAGCTCTACAGCGCAGCCTTTCGCGGGGTTTTCACCAATCCCGGGGGTTGCGCCGGTTAAAATCAGAGGCTTTGTCGACGCACGACGCAACAAATTCGTCGCAGTTGTGACAAAACACTTCAAAATCAAAGCTCAGGAAGCACTTCAATGGCTATCGAACGTACCCTCTCCATCATCAAGCCCGACGCCGTTGCCAAGAACGTCATCGGCAAGATCGTTTCCCGCTTCGAAGCTGCCGGCCTCAAGATCGTCGCCGCCAAGCTGGTGCATCTGTCGCGCAACGAAGCCGAGCAGTTCTACTCGGTCCACAAGGAACGTCCTTTCTTCAAGGATCTGGTCGAGTTCATGATCTCCGGCCCCGTGTTCGTGCAAGTGCTCGAAGGCGAGAACGCCATCGCCAAGAACCGCGACCTGATGGGCGCCACCGACCCCAAGAAGGCGGCCCCCGGCACCATTCGCGCCGACTTCGCCGACAGCATCGACGCCAACGCCGTGCACGGCTCGGACGCTGCTGAAACCGCAGCGAACGAAGTGGCCTTCTTCTTCGCCGGCCTCAACGTCTACGCGCGCTGAAGCCGCACCCCGGCTGATTTCATGACCACGGCCAACCTGCTCGAATTCGATCTCGAGGGGCTGGCTGCGTTCTGCGAAAAGCTCGGCGAGAAGCGCTTCCGCGCCACGCAGCTGTTCCGCTGGATCCACCAGCGTGGCGCCAACGACTTCGCCCAGATGACCGATCTGGCCAAGTCGCTGCGCGAAAAGCTCGCGACCACCGCTCGCGTCGAGGCTCTTCCTGTCCTCACGCAGCACGAATCCAAGGACGGCACGATCAAGTGGCTGTTCGACGTCGGCGACGGCAATGCCGTCGAAGCCGTATTCATTCCCGAAGACGACCGCGGCACGCTGTGCGTGTCGTCTCAAGCCGGCTGCGCGGTGGGTTGCCGTTTTTGCTCCACGGGGCATCAGGGCTTCAGCCGCAACCTGAGCACGGGCGAAATCGTCGCCCAGCTGTGGTTTGCCGAGCACTTCCTGCGCAAGCACCTGAAGCGCGATGAGCGCGTCATCTCCAACGTGGTGATGATGGGCATGGGCGAGCCGCTGCAGAACTACACCGCGCTGGTGCCCGCGCTGCGCACCATGCTCGACGACAACGCCTACGGCCTTTCGCGCCGCCGCGTCACGGTGTCGACCTCCGGCGTGGTGCCGATGATCGACCGCCTGGGCACCGACTGCCCCGTGGCCTTGGCAGTGTCGCTGCATGCGCCCAACGATGCATTGCGCGACGATCTCGTGCCGCTCAACCGCAAGTATCCGATCGCCGAATTGATCGAGGCCTGCAAGCGCTACCTGGCGCATGCGCCGCGCGACTTCATCACCTTCGAGTACTGCATGCTCGACGGCGTCAACGACCAGCCCGAGCATGCGCGGCAGCTGGTGGAACTCGTCCGCGCCCATGGCATCTCGTGCAAGTTCAACCTGATTCCATTCAACCCGTTTCCGGCCTCGGGCCTCCTGCGTTCGCCGCAGCCACGCGTGCTGGCATTCGCCAGGACGCTGAGCGAGGCGGGCCTGGTGACCACCGTGCGCAAGACGCGCGGCGACGACATCGATGCCGCCTGCGGACAGCTGGCCGGCGATGTCAAGGACCGTACCCGCGCGGCCGAACGCATGGCCCAGCGCCGTGTCGTTTCGGAGCGCCCTGTTGTTTTGCATCCGGTTCGCAAGACCGTCCCCCAGGAGCATTGACCCAATGAGCATGGCCTTTCCGATGGCAACCGCGAGTGCACAGCGGCTGCTGGCCGCAAGCGTTGCCGGTGTCGCCGTGGCGTTTCTGCTCGCAGGCTGCGTCAATACGCGCACCACCACCACCAGCCTGGCCGATACCAGTTCCGGCAAGGGCACCGAGATCGTCACCGAGTCCGACGAGTCCAGCCGGCAGCGCCGCGCCCGGCTGCGCATGGAACTGGCGTCGGGCTATTTCGAGCACGGCCAGAACACCGTGGCGCTCGACGAGATCAAGCAGGCGCTGGCCGCCGACCCCAACAACGCCGATGCCTACAACCTGCGCGGCCTCGTCTACATGCGGCTCGAGGACGCCGGCTTGGCCGAAGACAGTTTCCGCCGCGCCAGTGCCATCAGCCCGCGCGATCCCAACGTGCGGCACAACTATGGCTGGCTGCTGTGCCAGCAGAACCGTTTTGGCGATGCCGCCCAGCAGTTCACCGCCGCCCTTGCGGTGCCGAGCTACACGGATCGAGCCAAGACGCTGATGACGCAGGGTGTCTGCCAGCTCAGGGCGGGCCAGCGTCCGGAGGCGGAGCGAAGCCTGATGCAGGCCTACGAGATCGATGCCGGCAATCCGGTGGTCGGGCTCAACCTGGCTTCGTTGCTGGCGCAGCGCGAGGAATGGCAGCGTGCGCAGTTCTACATCCGCCGCGTCAACAACAGTCCTTCGGCCAATGCCGAAACGCTCTGGCTTGGCGTCAAGATCGAACGACGGCTCAACAACCGCGAAGCTGTGGCGCAGCTGGGAGGGCAACTGCAACGGCGCTTCCCGCAATCCCGGGAGGCAATAGCGTACGAGCGCGGGAATTTCAATGACTGAACGGGTTTCGGAGTTCGGCACTTCCGCGGCACTGCCGCTCGAGGAAGGCGACATCACGCACAAGACGGCCGGCGAGATACTTCGCGAGGCACGCGAGGCGCACGGGCTGCACATCGAAATGGTGGCCGCGGCCCTGAAGGTGCCGCCGCAAAAACTCATGGCGCTCGAGGCCGACGACATCGGCTCGCTGCCCGACCCGGTCTTTGCCCGGGCCCTGGCAAGCAGCGTCTGCCGCGCCTTGCGCATCGATCCCGCTCCCGTGCTGGCAAAGCTGCCGGGGGCGCAGCGCGCGCCGCTCGCAACGGCCGACCGCACGCTCAAGGGCAACGTCGTTTCAGGCACGCCGCGCTGGAACGGCGGCCGCTCCAGCGGGCTTCCGTCGCGTCCGCTGTTGATGGTGGTGGCGCTGCTTCTGCTCGGCGCGGCCGTGTTGTTCTGGCTGCCGCAATCGGTTTTCGACCAGGTCGGCGCCGCCGTGTCGCGCTGGACCACGCGCAGCGAGGGCGATGCAAGCTCGGTGGCCGGGGCGCCCACGGCTGCACCGGCGCCAGGCGGGCCGGGCGTTGTCGTCGAAAACGCACCGGTCACGCCGGTGGCCCCTGTCACGCCTGCAACGTCCGCGACAGCTGCCGCACCGGCGGCTGGCACTGCTCCCTCGGCAGCCTTGACCGTGGCCGGCACGAGCGCCGCCGCCGCGTCGGCAGCGCCCACATCGGCCACCGCCGCCACTGCGGGCGGCAACCAGCCGCTTGTCTTCGTCGCGCGCGAAGAATGCTGGATCACGGTCACGGAAGCCGGCGGCAAGCAGCTGCTGCGCCGCAGCCTGAAGGCTGGCGAAACCGTCGGTTTGTCGGGCGCGCTGCCGCTGTCGGTGGTGGTGGGCCGGGCCTCGGCGGTCGATGTGCAAGTGCGCGGAAAGCCCTACGATCTGAAGCCTGTCACGCGCGGCGGCGGCGTGGCGCGTTTCGAGGTGACATCGTGACCGACTGCACTCCGCAACCCATCGAATCGGCGGCGCCCAAGGCGCGCCGCTCGCGCCAGGCCCAGGTGGTCTGGGGCGCGCGCACCGTCACGGTCGGCGGCGACGCACCGGTGCGGGTGCAGTCCATGACCAACACCGACACGGTCGATGCCATCGGCACGGCCATCCAGGTGAAGGAGCTCGCCACTGCGGGTTCCGAGATGGTGCGCATCACCGTCAACACGCCCGAAGCCGCGGCCCAGGTGCCCTACATCCGCGAGCAGCTCGACCGCATGGGTATCGACGTGCCGCTGATCGGCGACTTTCATTACAACGGCCACCGGCTGCTCACCGACTATCCGGCCTGCGCCGAGGCGCTCAGCAAGTACCGCATCAATCCCGGCAACGTGGGCAAGGGCGACAAGCGCGACCGCCAGTTCGGCCAGATGATCGATGCGGCCATGCGCTGGAACAAGCCCGTTCGCATCGGCGTCAACTGGGGCAGCCTCGACCAGGAACTGCTTGCCAGCCTGATGGACATCAACAGCCAGCGTGCCGAACCCTGGGACGCCAAGCAGGTGATGTACGAGGCGCTGATCACCTCGGCCATCGAATCCGCCAAGCTGGCCGAGTCGATGGGCATGGCCGGCAACCAGGTCATCCTGTCGTGCAAGGTGAGCGGCGTGCAAGACCTGATCTCGGTCTACCGCGAGCTTGCCAAACGCTGCGACTACCCGCTGCACCTCGGCCTCACCGAAGCCGGCATGGGCACCAAGGGCACGGTGGCATCGGCCACGGCGCTCTCCATCCTGCTGCAGGAGGGCATCGGCGACACGATTCGCGTGTCGCTCACGCCGCAGCCGGGCGAGTCGCGCACGCAAGAGGTGCTGATCGCCAACGAGATTCTCCAGGCGCTGGGCCTGCGCGTGTTCGTGCCGAGCGTCACGGCCTGCCCGGGCTGCGGCCGCACCACGAGCACCACGTTCCAGGAACTCGCCAAGCAGATCGACGACTACCTGCGCATGCAGATGCCGGTCTGGCGCAAGAAATATCCAGGCGTCGAGACGATGAAGGTGGCCGTCATGGGCTGCATCGTCAACGGCCCCGGCGAAAGCAAGCATGCCGACATCGGCATCAGCCTGCCCGGCACCGGTGAGGCGCCCGCCGCACCGGTCTTCATCGACGGCGAAAAGGCCCTTACGCTGCGCGGCGACAATATCGCCAACGAGTTTCACCAGCTCGTCGAAAACTACATCGAAAAGCGCTTTGGCGGCGAGCACGCTGCCCTGGCCTGAACCTCCGCAGACTCATGGCTGAAAAACTGAATGCCGTCAAAGGCATGAACGACATATTGCCGCCCGAATCGGCGCGCTGGGAGTGGCTCGAAGCCACCGTGCGCGACCTGATGGGCCGCTTTGCA
This sequence comes from Variovorax palleresanus, assembly GCF_051144945.1. NCBI lineage: Bacteria > Pseudomonadati > Pseudomonadota > Betaproteobacteria > Burkholderiales > Comamonadaceae > Variovorax > Variovorax palleresanus. Next base: position 4,887,594 of record NZ_JBJNVP010000002.1, read on the forward strand.
TACCGCAACGTGCGCACGCCGATCCTGGAACACACGGCGCTGTTCGTGCGCGGCATCGGCGAGGTGACCGACATCGTCGAGAAGGAGATGTACTCCTTCCAGGACCGCTCCGACAAATACGGCGACAACGACCACCTGACGCTGCGGCCCGAGAACACCGCCGGCCTCGTGCGCGCGGTGATCGAGCACAACATGCTGTACGACGGCGGCAAGCGCCTCTGGTACACCGGCCCGATGTTCCGGCGCGAGAAGCCGCAGCGCGGGCGTTTTCGCCAGTTTCACCAGATCGGCGCCGAGGCGCTCGGCTTTGCCGGACCCGACGTCGATGCCGAGCTGATCCTGCTGGCCAACGCCCTGTGGAAGGCCATCGGGCTGACCGACGTTCGCCTGGAGCTCAACAGCCTGGGACAGCCCGCCGAGCGTGCGCTGCACCGCGCCCAGCTCATTGCCCACTTCGAGAAGCACGCCGACAAGCTCGACGAGGACGGCAAGCGCCGCCTGCACAGCAATCCGCTGCGCATCCTCGACACCAAGAATCCGGCGATGAAGGATGTGGTCGAGTCCGCCCCCCGGCTGATCGACTTTCTGGGGGCAGAATCGCTGGCTCACTTCGACGGCCTCAAGGCCATCCTCGATGCCAACGGCGTGGCCTACACCATCAACCCACGGCTGGTGCGCGGCCTCGACTACTACAACCTGAGCGTGTTCGAGTTCGTCACCGATCGCCTCGGCTCGCAGGGCACGGTGTGCGCCGGCGGCCGCTACGACGACCTCATTGCGCAGATCGGCGGCAAGCCGGCGCCGGCCGTGGGCTGGGCCATCGGCGTCGAGCGCGTGCTCGACCTGATGAAAGAGCAGGGCGCCGCCATTGAAGCGCCAGTGCCCGACGTCTACGCCGTGGTGCCCGATGCGGCGGCCATGCCGGTCGTGCTGCGCACGCTGCAGCAATTGCGCGATGCCGGGGTCCGCGTGCAGATGCATGCGGCCACGGTCGACGGCATGGGAAGCTTCAAGTCCCAGTTCAAGAAGGCCGACGCCAGTGGCGCCACCTACGCACTGATTTTCGGCGCCGATGAACTTGCGCGCGGCGAAGTGACTCTCAAGTCGCTGCGCGACGGCAGCGGCGCGCAAACCTCCCGGCCGCTCGCCGAAGTGGCCACCTGGGCCGCCACCCTACAATCGCCGGCTCCCAACACCTGACACCATGGCAACCCATCTCGATCTCGACGAACAGGAACAGCTCGACCAGCTCAAGCATTTCTGGAACACCTACGGCACCCTGATCACCTGGGTGGTGCTGCTCGTGGCCGGTGCCTTCGTGGCCTGGAACGGCTGGCAGTATTTCCAGCGCAACAAGGCGGCACAGGCCGCGGCGCTCTATGACGAGGTCGAACGCAGCACGCAGTCCGGCGACGTGGAACGCATCCAGCGCGTGCTGGGCGACATGAAGGAGCGCTTTGCCGGCACGGCCTATGCGCAGCAAGCCGGTTTGCTGGCCGCCAAGACGCTGTACGAAAAGGGCAATCTCGAAGCCTCGCGCGCGGCCCTCGGCTGGGTGGCGCAAAGCGCTGTCGACCCCGGCTACCAGGCGGTTGCCAAGCTGCGGCTCGCGGCCGAGCTGCTGGACAACAAGTCCCACGACGAAGCGCTCAAGCAGCTGTCGGGCAACGTGCCCAAGGAATTCGAACCGCTGGTGGCCGACCGCAAGGGCGACATCCTGATGGCCCAGGGCAAGCGCGATGAAGCCCAGGCCGAATACCGCAAGGCCTGGACCGGCCTTGGCGCGACGTCCGATTACCGCCGCCTGGTGGAATTCAAGCTCAATGCGGCCGGTGTCGACCCGAAGAGCCTGGCACCCGTGATCACCGTCACGCCAGCAGCCCCCAAAACTTCCTGATCGCAATATGAATTTCAAGCGTCTCATGCCTGAATCGACCGCCCTGCGTGCGGGCTCGGCCATTCTGCTGGCAGCAATGCTGGCCGCCTGTTCCGGCACCAGCAAGCCCAAGCCGGCCGAACTGCCCGCCAACCCTGCGTTGTTTGGCGTGCGCCAGGCATGGAGCGTGCGCATTCCGGCTGTGAGCTTCCCGCTCGCCACCGACGTCAGCGGCGACATCGTCACCGTCGCCGGTTCCGACGGCACCGTGGTCTCCATCGACGCCCGTGCCGGCCGCGAGACCTGGCGCGCCAACGCGGGCGCCAAGCTGGCGGCGGGCGTCGGCAGCGACGGCTCGCTGGCTGCGGTTGTCACCACCAACAACGAGCTGGTCGCCATCGAGGGCGGCAAGGTTTTGTGGAAGCAGCGGCTCTCGGCCCAGGCCTTCACCGCACCGCTGGTGGCCGGCCGGCGCGTCTTCGTGCAGACCGCCGACCGCAGCATCAGCGCCTGGGACGGCCAGAGCGGCCGCCGCCTGTGGCTGCAGCAGCGCACCGCCGAGAACCTGGTGCTGAAGAAGTCGGGTGTCCTGATTGCGGTGGGCGATACGCTGGTGTCGGGCATCGGCGGCCGCCTGGTCGGCATCAACCCTGCCAACGGCACCTCCCGCTGGGAAGCGCCGATTTCGGCACCGCGCGGCACCAACGACGTGGAGCGCCTGGTCGATCTGACGGGCAGCGTGAGCCGTGTCGGCGACACCGTCTGCGCCCGGGCCTACTACGCCAATATCGGCTGCGTCGACACCGCGCGCGGCCAACTGCTCTGGAGCAAGCCCGCGGTGGGCGCCGAGAGCGTCAGCGGCGATGAAAGCTTTGTCTACGGCACCGAAAGCGATGGCAGCGTTGTCGCCTGGCGCCGCGCCGACGGCGAGCGCGCCTGGCAATCGACCCGCTTCAAGAACCGCGTCCTGACCGGGCCGCTGGCAGTGGGGCGTTCGCTGGTCATCGGCGAAAGCACTGGAACGCTGCACTTCGTTTCGCGCGAAGACGGCGCGCTGCTCAACCGCGTCACGCCCGACGGCTCTGCCATCGGCGTCACTCCGGTGATGGCTGGCAACACGGTTGTCGTTGTGACTGCGAACGGCGGTGTGTTTGGCTATCGCCCTGAATAACTTTTTCTTGCAAGGCCCGACCATGAAAACCGCGCCCCTGAAAGGCCGGCCATGAAGCCGGTCGTGGCACTGGTCGGGCGTCCGAACGTCGGCAAGTCGACCCTGTTCAACCGCCTGACGCAGACGCGCGACGCCATCGTCGCCGACTTTGCCGGGCTCACGCGCGACCGCCATTACGGCAACGGCCGCCTGGGCAAGCACGAATTCATCGTGATCGACACCGGCGGCTTCGAGCCCGACGCCGGCAGCGGCATCTACAAGGAAATGGCCAAGCAGACGCGCCAGGCCGTGGCCGAGGCCGACGTGGTGATCTTCGTGGTCGATGCCCGCGAGGGCCTTTCGGCGCAAGACCACGACATTGCCAACGAGCTGCGCCGGCTCGGCAAGCCCTGCGTGCTGGCGGCCAACAAGGCCGAAGGCATGCACGACGGCACCAAGCTGGTCGACTTCTACGAACTCGGCTTCGGCGACGTGCACGGCGTGTCCGCCGCGCACGGGCAGGGCATGCGCGACCTGGTCGAATTGGCGCTCGCTCCGCTGAACCTGCCCGATCCCGATGACGAGACGGACGAAGACGACGACGTCAACAAGCCGATCAAGCTGGCGGTGGCTGGCCGGCCCAATGTGGGCAAGTCCACCCTGATCAACACCTGGCTCGGCGAAGAACGCCTGGTGGCCTTCGACCTGCCGGGCACCACGCGCGACGCCATCTCGGTGCCGTTCGAGCGCAACGGCCAGCGCTTCGAGCTCATCGACACGGCGGGCCTGCGCCGCAAGGGCAAGGTGTTCGAGGCGATCGAGAAGTTCTCCGTCGTCAAGACGCTGCAGGCCATCGAGTCGGCCAACGTCGTGCTGCTGCTGCTCGATGCCACGCAGGGCGTGACCGACCAGGACGCGCACATTGCCGGCTACATCCTCGAAAGCGGACGGGCGGTGGTGATTGCCATCAACAAGTGGGACGCGGTCGACAGCTATCAGCGCGAGCAGATCCAGCGCCAGATCGAAACCCGGCTGCCGTTCCTCAAGTTCGCGTCGCTGCACTTCATCTCGGCCATCAAGCGCCAGGGCCTCGGCCCCGTGTGGCAGGCCATTGCGCAGGCCCACAAGTCGGCCACGCGGAAGATGTCGACGCCGGTGCTGACCCGGCTGCTGCTGGAAGCCGTGCAGTTCCAGTCGCCCAAGCGCGCGGGGATGTTCCGGCCCAAGCTGCGCTACGCGCACCAGGGCGGCATGAATCCGCCCGTGATCATCATCCACGGCAATTCGCTGGAGCACGTGACCGAGGCCTACAAGCGCTTTCTCGAGGGGCGCTTCCGCAAGGAATTCGATCTGGTGGGCACGCCCTTGCGCATCCAGTTCAAAAGCTCGCAAAATCCGTTTGCGGACAAGGACGAATAACGGGCTTGGCGGCTGATGGCAGCCAATGAGCTATGGCTTGGCCGGAAGTTCCGTCTTTTGAGAACCGTTATTTTTCAAAGGCTTTTGACCCCGATTGCTGCGACGCAGAAACCCTGTGTTAAGGTCATCTCTCCAACAACTACTCTTGAACACGGAGAATATCGTGAGCAATAAAGGGCAACTTCTACAAGACCCGTTTCTGAACACCCTGCGTCGCGAGCATGTGCCGGTCTCCATTTATTTGGTGAACGGTATCAAGCTGCAGGGCCAGATCGAGTCTTTCGACCAGTACGTCGTATTGCTTCGCAATACGGTGACGCAAATGGTCTACAAGCACGCCATTTCCACTATCGTGCCGGGTCGTGCCGTCAACTTCTCGGCTGCCGAGAACGACGACGCCGCAGCCTGATCGCGCGGAGCGCGGCGGCAACCCCGCCGCGCTTTTTCCATATTGATCCCGCTTGTCTGAACTGAACTCTCGCCAGGAAGGCGCCGCCGTTCTCGTCGGCGTCGATTTCGGGCTGCCCCATTTCGACAGCGAACTCGAGGAACTCGGCCTGCTTGCGCAGACCGCGGGCCTGGAACCTGTTGCGCGCCTCATATGCAAACGCAAGGCACCCGATGCGGCGCTCTTCGTTGGAAGCGGCAAGGCCGACGAAATCAAGGAACTGGCCGCGCTGCACCAAGCCAGCGAAGTCATCTTCGACCAGTCGCTGAGTCCGGCGCAGCAGCGCAATCTCGAACGCCAACTCGACGTGGCGGTCTACGACCGCACGTTCCTCATTCTCGAAATATTCGCGCAGCGTGCACGTTCCCACGAAGGCAAGCTGCAGGTCGAGCTTGCCCGGTTGCAGTACCTGAGCACGCGCCTGGTTCGCCGCTGGTCCCACCTGGAGCGCCAGACAGGCGGCGCCGGTGTGCGCGGCGGCCCGGGTGAAAAGCAGATCGAACTCGACCGCCGCATGATCAGCGAATCGATCAAGCGCACGCGCGAGCGCCTGGCCAAGGTGCAGAAGCAGCGCGGCACGCAGCGCCGCCAGCGCGAGCGCCGCGAGACCTTCAACATCTCGCTCGTCGGCTACACCAACGCGGGCAAGTCGTCGCTGTTCAATGCGCTGGTCAAGGCGCGCGCCTATGCGGCCGACCAGCTCTTTGCCACGCTCGACACCACCACGCGCAACCTCTACCTGGGCGATGCGCGCCGGCAAGTCTCCATCTCGGACACCGTCGGCTTCATTCGCGACCTGCCGCACGGACTGGTCGATGCATTCAAGGCCACGCTGCAAGAGGCCGTCGACGCCGACTTGCTGCTGCACGTGGTGGATGCCTCCAATCCACATTTCCCCGAGCAGATGGCCGAGGTGCAGTCCGTTCTTCGCGACATCGGCGCCGATACTGTTCCGCAGCTTTTGGTGTTCAACAAGCTCGACGCTCTTGAAACTGCGCAGCATCCGCTGCATCTGCAGGACGATATGGAAATCGATGGCGTGCGGGTCCCGCGTATCTTCCTCAGCGCCCGCAGCGGCGAGGGCGTGCCCTTGCTGCGCGCCGAGCTGGCCCGTCGGTCGGGCTCCGTGGGCGATACGATGACCCCAGAGGCCGACACTGAATTGCACGATACCGCCAATTGATTGGGCACAATCCCGCCACTGACAAGAGAACGAAGCGAATGAATGCAAAGCCAGCGTGGAGAGGGTTTCTGGGCATGTTCAATCTGAACGATGGCCGGTGGGGTCGCGGCGATGAGCCCGCATCCAACGGCGACCGCCCGACCGGCAATCGCCCCCCCGACGCAGATCCGCCGGGCGCACCGGCGCCACCGCCTTCGGGCAACAACAACAACGGCAACCGCCCCCGCGGTCAAGGCCCGAACCAGGGGCCACCGGATCTCGATGAACTCTGGCGCGACCTCAATCGCAAGCTCGGCGGCTTTTTCGGCGGCAAGGGCGGTGGCAACCGACCCAGCGGCGGCAACAACGGCGGTGGTGGTGGCAACGGCTACAGGCCCGACATGAAGAACGCGGGCTTCGGCCTCGGGCTGGTTGCAGCGGTGGCTGTTCTCATCTGGCTCGGCACCGGCTTCTTCATCGTGAACGAAGGGCAGCAAGCCGTCGTGACCCAGTTCGGCAACTACAAGGCGACCGTGAACGCCGGCTTCAACTGGCGGCTGCCATATCCCATCCAGCGCCACGAAGTTGTGGTGACTTCGCAGATCCGCTCCACGGATGTGGGCCGCGATGCCATCGTGCGATCCACCGGCCTTCGCGAATCGGCCATGTTGACCGAGGACGAGAACATCGTCGAAATCAAGTTCGCGGTGCAGTACCGCCTGAGCAACGCGCGAGCTTGGCTCTACCAGAGCAAGTCGCCCGCCGAAACCATCATCCAGGTGGCCGAAAGCTCCGTGCGCGAAGTGGTCGGCAAGATGAAGATGGATGCGGCACTGGCCGAGGAGCGGGATCAGATCGCCCCGCGTGTGCGGCAACTGATGCAGACCATTCTCGATCGCTACGAAATCGGCGTCGAAGTCGTCGGCATCAACCTGCAGCAGGGCGGCGTGCGTCCGCCCGAACAGGTGCAGGCCGCGTTCGACGACGTGCTCAAGGCCGGCCAGGAACGCGAACGCGCCAAGAACGATGCGCAGGCCTACGCCAACGACGTGGTGCCGCGTGCGACGGGTACCTCGTCGCGCCTCAAGGAAGAGTCCGAAGCCTACAAGGCGCGCATCGTTGCGCAGGCACAAGGCGATGCCGGCCGCTTCAGTGCAGTGCTGGCCGAATACCAGAAGGCGCCGCAGGTCACGCGCGACCGCATGTACACCGATGCCATGCAGCAGATCTATGCAAGTACCACCAAGGTATTGGTCGACACCAAGCAAGGCTCCAACCTGCTGTACCTGCCGCTCGACAAGCTCATGCAGCTGAGCGGCAACAATCCCCCGGCGACGCCCGTCGATGCCGCCAGCCCCAGCGTGGCCGGTACCGCGCCGGCTCAGTCGTCGGTGATTCCGGTAGCGCCGGCCACGGGCGAAACCCGCGCCCGCGATGGCCGCTCGCGCGACCGTGACGTGCGCTGATCAAGGGTAGGAAGAACATGAACAGAATCGGATTCATCGCCTCGTCGATCCTTGTCTTGCTGGTGCTGCTGAGCTCGACCCTCTTCGTGGTCGACCAGCGCCAGTTCGGCGTGGTCTATTCCCTTGGCCAGATCAAGGATGTGATCATCGAGCCGGGGCTCAACTTCAAGCTGCCGCCCCCGTTCCAGAACGTGTCGTACATCGACAAGCGCCTGCTGACGCTGTCGAGCATCGACACCGAGCCCATGCTGACGGCCGAGAAGCAGCGCGTGGTCATCGACTGGTATGTGCGCTGGCGCATCAGCGATCCGCGGGCCTACATCCGCAACGTCGGGCTCGACGAGAACGCCGGCGCCATGCAGCTCAACCGCGTGGTGCGCAACGCCTTCCAGGAAAACATCAACAAGCGCACCGTGCGCGACCTGATCTCGGTGCGCCGCGAGGCGCTCATGGCCGACGTGCAGCGCGAAGTGCTGGCTGTGGTGAAGGGCTCCAAGCCATGGGGCGTGGACGTGGTCGACGTGCGCATCACGCGTGTCGACTATGTGGAGGCCATCACCGAATCCGTCTATCGCCGCATGGAGGCCGAGCGCAAGCGCGTTGCCAACGAATTGCGTTCGACCGGCTATGCCGAAGGCGAAAAGATCCGCGCCGACGCCGACCGCCAGCGCGAAGTGATCGTGGCGAACGCCTACCGCGACGCCCAGAAGATCAAGGGCGAGGGCGATGCCCAGGCCGCTTCCGCCTACAGCGAAGCCTTTGGCCGCGATCCGCAGTTTGCGCAGTTCTACCGCAGCCTCGAGGCTTACAAGCAGAGCTTCAACAAGAAGAGCGACGTGATGGTGGTCGACCCTTCGTCGGACTTCTTCCGCGCCATGCAGGGCGCCGGTACGCCAGCGGGCAGCGCGGCACGCCGCTAAGGCTGCAGGCCGGGCTTTCGTGAGCGCCGAAATATTCTGGAGCGCGCTTGCGCTGGTCCTGGTGATCGAAGGCATCCTGCCTTTCGTGTCGCCGGGCGGCTGGCGGCGCGGTTTCGGCCAGCTGATGCAGCTGCGCGACGGCCAGCTGCGTTTCTTCGGACTTTGCAGCATCTTGCTGGGTTTGTTCCTCCTTTGGGTTTTGGGGTAACGCGGTCCCGGTAGAATCCCGGTTTAACCACGCCCCCGATCCCCATGTCCGCCTGGGTCCTCCCGGATCACATTGCCGATGTGCTGCCTTCCGAGGCGCGCCACATCGAAGAACTTCGACGCCAGCTGCTCGATACCGCCCGTGGCTATGGCTACGAGCTGGTAATGCCGCCGCTGCTCGAGCACCTGGAGTCGTTGCTGTCGGGCACCGGCGAGGCGCTCGACCTCCAAACCTTCAAGCTCGTGGACCAGCTCTCCGGCCGCAGCATGGGCCTGCGAGCCGACACCACCCCCCAGGTGGCGCGGATCGACGCCCACCTGCTGAACCGCGAAGGCGTGGCGCGCCTGTGCTACTGCGGGCCGGTGCTGCATACCCGCCCCGACCGGCCGCACGCCACCCGCGAGCCGCTGCAGTTCGGCGCCGAAATCTATGGCCACGCCGGGCTCGAGGCCGACACCGAAGTCCTGCTGCTGGCGCTCGATTGCCTTCATGCGTCGGGGATCGGCGAGGGCCTGATCGTCGACCTGGCAGATGCGCGCATCGTTCGGGCGCTGTTCGCCGGCGTGCCGGTCGATGCCTCGGTGCTGGCGCGCGTGCATGCGGCGCTGGTTGCCAAGGACGCGAGCGAGTTGCATGCGCTCACGCGCGATTTCCCGGCACCGTCGCGCGACGGGCTGCGCGCGCTGGTCCAGCTGTACGGCGATGCGTCGGTCCTCGACGAGGCGGCCAAGGCCCTCAAGGGCACGCCCGCCGTGAGTGCTGCGCTGGCTGGCCTGAAGCAGCTTGCCACCAGCCTGCAGGCCGATTCCGCACGGCAGATCAGCTTCGACCTGGCCGACCTGCGCGGCTATGCCTACTACAGCGGCATGCGCTTCGGTATCTACGTGCCGGGTGCGGCCGATGCGCTGGTGCGCGGCGGCCGCTACGACGAAGTCGGCGCCGTGTTCGGCCGCAACCGTCCGGCGGTGGGCTTCAGCCTCGACGTGCGCGAACTGGTCGGCGTGCTGCCGGCACGGCCGCTGCGCGCAGCCATCCGCGCGCCCTGGAGCGACGCGGCCGGCCTGCGCCAGGCCATTGCCGCATTGCGCAAGTCCGGCGAGACCGTGGTCTGCGTGCTGCCTGGCCACGGCAGCGAAATCGATGAATTCCATTGCGACCGCGAGCTCGTCGAGCAAGCAGGGCAGTGGCAAGTCCGAGCCATCTGAATTTTTGAAGTAATGGAACGAGCATGAGCGTAACCACCGGAAGAAACGTGGTCGTCGTCGGCACCCAGTGGGGCGATGAGGGCAAAGGCAAGCTGGTCGACTGGCTGACCGAGAGCGCCCAGGGCGTGGTCCGCTTCCAGGGCGGCCACAACGCGGGCCACACGCTGGTCATCAACGGCGTGAAGACCGCGTTGCACCTGATTCCCAGCGGCATCATGCGGCCGGGCGTCAAGTGCTACATCGGCAACGGCGTCGTGCTGTCGGCCGCCAAGCTGTTCGAGGAAATCGAAGGGCTGGAGAAGGCGGGCGTCGAAGTGCGCTCGCGCCTGCGCATCAGCGAGGCCTGCCCGCTGATCCTGCCGTTCCACGCCGCACTCGACATTGCGCGCGAGACCTACCGCGAAAAGGGTGGCGTCGAGAAGATCGGCACCACCGGCCGCGGCATCGGCCCGGCCTACGAAGACAAGATTGCCCGCCGCGCGCTGCGCGTGCAGGACCTGAAGCACCCCGACCGCTTTGCGACCAAGCTGCGCGTGCTGCTCGATCTGCACAACCACGTGCTGACCCAGGTGCTCGGCGCTCCCGCCATCGACTTCGACACGGTCTTCGACGAGGCCATGCGCCACGCCGTGCTGCTCAAGCCGATGATGGCCGACGTGTCGCGCGAACTGAACGACGCGCACAAGGCCGGCGCCAACCTGCTGTTCGAAGGCGCGCAGGGTACGCTGCTCGACGTGGACCACGGCACCTACCCGTACGTCACCTCCAGCAACTGCGTGGCCGGCAACGCCGCCGCCGGTTCGGGCGTGGGCCCGGGCATGCTGCACTACATCCTCGGCATCACCAAGGCCTACTGCACGCGCGTGGGCGGCGGCCCGTTCCCGACGGAACTCGACTGGGCCACGCCGGGCACGCCGGGCTACCACATGAGCACCGTGGGCGCCGAAAAGGGCGTGACCACCGGCCGCAGCCGCCGTTGCGGCTGGTTCGACGCGGCGCTGCTCAAGCGCTCGGCGCAGGTCAACGGCCTGTCGGGCCTGTGCATCACCAAGCTCGACGTGCTGGACGGACTCGAAAAGCTCGAGCTGTGCACCGGCTACGAGCTCGACGGCGAAACCACCGACATCCTGCCGATGGGCGCCGACGAAATCGAGCGCTGCACACCCATCTACGAAACCCTCGAAGGCTGGACCGAAAGCACGGTCGGCGTCACGCAGTACGACAAGCTGCCGGTCAATGCGCGGCTCTACCTGCAGCGCATCGAGCAGATCACGGGCGTGCCGATCCACATGGTGTCGACCAGCCCCGATCGCGACCACACGATCATGATGCGCCACCCTTATCTTGCCGACTGAACAGGAACGAACCCAACCATGTTGACCGAAGACGGCAAGCATCTCTACGTCAGCTACGACGAGTACCACAACCTGATCGAGAAGCTCGCGATCAAGATCCACCAGTCGGGCTGGCAGTTCGACACCATTCTGTGCCTGGCGCGCGGCGGCATGCGCCCCGGCGACGTGCTGTCGCGCATCTTCGACAAGCCGCTGGCGATCATGTCGACCAGCTCGTACCGCGCCGACGCCGGCACGGTGCAGGGCCACCTGGACATCGCCCGTTTCATCACCACGCCCAAGGGCGAGATCGCGGGCAGGGTGCTGCTGGTGGACGACCTGGCAGATTCGGGCCACACGCTGCACGCGGTCATGGACATGCTGCGCAACAACTACAAGCCCATCAGCGAGCTGCGCAGCGCGGTGCTCTGGACCAAGGCGCTCTCGACCTTCACGCCCGACTACTCGGTCGAGTACCTGGCCACCAACCCGTGGATCCACCAGCCGTTCGAAGGCTACGACGCGCTCGGCCCCGAGAAGCTGCTGGAGAAGTGGTCGGTCTGACCTGATCCGCGTGCGCCGGTTGCCCGCTCAACCGGCCGAATCGAACATCGCGGTGTAGCGCCGCTGCATTTCTTCCGGCGTCAGCTTCTCGATGCTGTGGCCCACGTTCCAGCGATGCCCGAAGGGGTCGCGGAACACGCCGGAACGCTCGCCATAGAACTGGTCTTGCGGCGGCATGTCCAGCGTGGCACCGGCTGCGACGGCGCGGGCCACCACCGCATCCGCATCGTCCACATGCAGGTGCAGCGTCACCGCGGTGCCGCCGAGCGTCCTGGCGCTGTGGATGTTGTACTCGGCAAATTCGTCCGAAAGCATCAGGATGGCGCCGTTGTGAAAATCGAGTTCCGCATGGCCGATGCGCCCGCTGGGCTCGGTAAGACGGAAGATCTCCTTCACCTCGAAGACCTTGCAGTAGAAGTCGATGGCCGCGCCGGCATCGTCGACGCAAAGGTACGGGAACAGCTCGTGGATCGCCATGGGGGTTGCCTTTCCGAAAAAAAGAACAAGCAGAGGGGCAGGGCGCCATTCTGAGCGCTGCAGCGCCGCTTTCCCAAGCCCTTGGCCAAGGGATGCCACAGCCCCGCTCTGTTCGTCCGGACGATGGCCGCGCTAGCATCGGTGCATGAGCAAGCCCTCCACGACCCTGATCCACCACCCCTACACCCCACCTGCCAACTTTGCGGCGCCGCAGCCCGGCATCTACAAGGCGTCGACCGTGTTCTTCGCCGACGTGGCGGCCATGCGCGCGCGCGACTGGAAGACCAAGGCCGGCTACACCTACGGCCTGCATGGCACGCCGACCACCTTCACGCTCGAGGAGCGCCTGGCCACGCTCGAGGGCGGGACCGAATGCCTCTTGGTGCCGAGCGGGCTCGCGGCCATTTCGCTGGTGTCGTTCGCCTTCCTGAAAAGCGGCGACGAGGTGCTGATTCCCGACAACGCCTACGGCCCCAACAAGGCGCTGGCCACCGGTGAGCTGGCCAACTTCGGCATCACGCACCGCATGTACGACGCAATGGACCCGGCCGACCTGGCCGCCAAGCTTTCGGACCGCACGCGGCTGGTGTGGGTGGAGGCGGCGGGCTCGGTGACCATGGAGTTTCCCGATCTGCCGGCGCTCGTGAACGTCTGCCGCGCGCGCGGGGTGGTCACCGCGCTGGACAACACCTGGGGCGCGGGTCTGGCCTTCGCGCCCTTCGATTTCAACGGCAGCGGGCAGGGCGTGGACATCTCGGTGCATGCGCTCACCAAGTACCCGAGCGGTGGCGGCGACGTGCTGATGGGCAGCGTCGTCACCCGCGACGATCGCCTGCATCGCGCGCTCAAGCTCACCCACATGCGCATGGGCTTCGGCGTCGGCGTTGGCGATGTGGAAACCCTGCTGCGCTCGCTGCCCAGCATCGGCCTGCGCTATGCCGCGCACGACCGGTCGGCGCGCGAACTGGCGCGCTGGCTCAGCGGCCGCGAAGAGATCGCCCAGGTGCTCCATCCCGCGCTCGAGGAATCGCCCGGCCATGTCAACTGGCGTGCGCTGTGCGGCGCGTCCGACCTGGCCGCCGGGCTCTTCTCGATCGTGTTCGACGAGCAGTTCAGCACCGAGCAGGTCGACCGCTTCTGCGACAGCCTGAACCTCTTTCGACTCGGCTATTCGTGGGGCGGCCCCGTGAGCCTCGTGGTGCCTTACGACATCGGACTGATGCGCGACGCGAGCGTGGCACCCTGGCCCTACAAGGGCACGCTGGTGCGCTTCTCGGTGGGCCTGGAGGACGTGGAAGACCTGCGGGCCGACCTGCAACAGGCGCTGGCGCGGCTGTAAGGCTCGCGCGCGCCATGGGGAGAAAGCGCCGCCGGCTTCGTGCCGCTGCGTTGCCTGCCGCGCGCGGGGCGGTATTGCCGCCAGCGCCAGGCCGGTTCGTTCCCCGCGTGCTGGCCGTTCCTGTGCCCGTGCTTGAGGCGCTCGCGCAAGCTGGGCCGCTGGAAGGCGTGCCGGACCTGAGGGCGACCCGGCTCCTCGTCGGCGGGTTGATCGCTGTTTTTGCGCTGGTCGCGCTGTCGCTCGGCGCGGCGGTGATGCTGGAGGGCGAGGGGTCCAACATTCGGGGCAACGAAGCGGTCGTCGTGCTCGTCGGATTGGCGCTGGCAGCCGGATTGGGCGGCGGTCTCTGGCACCTGGTGCGCCAGTTTTCGCGGGTCGGCCAGGGGATGTTCCGCATCGACTCGACGGGCCTGCACTGGGGCGACCCGGCCTCGCCGCGGGGCGTCGCCTGGCGCGAGCTGCGGCGCGCGCCCGCCGGCTTCTGCGACGTGAAAACCGAGTTCGCCTCGGGCGAGGCCATCGTCAAACGCCTGGTCTTCCAGCAGCAGGTTGCAGGTGGCTCCGGCATCACCGAAGTCAAGCTGCCCCTGGCGCTGACCGTGGACGCCGGGCGCGTCCTGCGCTTTCGCAACCGCGCCGTGCTGCTGCGCGCGCTTCTGCTCTGCCTCGCGACCCGGCCAGAGCCGCGCCTGCGCTTTGCGGCCGAGGTGTTCATCGACGCCGGCATCGATCCGGCAACCTGGGAACCGATGCTGGCTCCCAGGCGCTGGATGTGGCTGTCTTCCGTTGGCGCGCTGCTGCCGGTGCTGCCCGTGATTTTTCTCTGGCCGCCGGGTGTGCACGCCGGCTGGATGGTGGCCGCAATGGTCCTCGCCATGGTGGCTGGCGCGGGGGCCATGGGCTGGTTCATGTTCCAGCGCTATCCGGGTTTGCAAGGTGTGTTCGAGTTCGAAACGACCCCCGGTCCGCCGCCTTGAGACCGCACCGTTATCGCTTACAGTAGCCTACGCACAGTCACCGGGACTGTCTCGCCTCAAGGAGAAGCAGTGGCAACACCAAATTACGGCTACGAGAAGCGCCAGAAAGAGCTGGCCAAGAAGAAGAAGAAGGAAGAAAAGCTCCGCGAGAAGGCCAATCGGAAGCTCTCTCCCAGCAGCGATGGCCTTGCGCCGGGCGACCCGGAGACCGACGTCGCTTCGCTGGAACGCGATCCGCCCACCATCCCTGATCTGCCCACCAAGAACGGTTGATTTTTCGAAACCGGGCTCTCGACTAAAAAGCCGCTGCCAGCCTTCGGGCCTGCAGCGGCTTTTTTTGCTTTCGGGGCCGGCCTATTTGGCCGCCAGCAGCTTGCGCAGTTCCGGCCAGACGTTGTCGAGCAGTTGCGGCTGGGCCGCGGCGGTGGGATGGATGCGGTCGGCCTGGAACAGCGCGAGCGCATCGGGCGCATCGGCCACGCCCTTGAGCAGGAACGGAACCAGCGCAGCCTTGGTCGCACCCGCCACCTTGCCGAACACGGCCTCGAAGCGCCGCGTGTAGTCGCCGCCGTAGTTGGGCGGCACCTGGATGCCGACGATCAGCACCTTGGCGCCCGCGGCCTGCGCGGCCTTGGTGATCTGCAGCAGGTTTTCCTCGGTGTTCTGGAGCGGCAGGCCTCGCAGCGCGTCGTTGGCGCCAAGCTCGACCACCACGTGGCTGGGCTTGTGCTGCGCCAGCAGCGAGGCAAAGCGGGCCCGCCCGCCCGAGGTGGTGTCGCCGCTGATGCTGGCATTGACCACCGTGGCCGGGATCTTTTGCGCCGCAAGGCGCTTTTCGAGCAAAGGCACCCAGCCTTCGCCGCGCTTCAGGCCGTATTCGGCGCTCAGCGAGTCGCCAAGCACCAGAATCACCGGCTGGCGGGGTGCCGCAGCCTGTGCGGCCTGGGCGTGCGCCACTGCCGATGTCCCTGCGCTGCCGAATGCGGCGGCGGTCAAGATAAAGTCACGTCGATTCAAAACGAAAAGCCTTTTCATGTCCCAACCCTCGTCTGATGCCATTGTCGCTGTCGAGCACGTGTTCAAATCCGTGACCGATTCGACCGGTACGCTCGACATTCTGCAGAACATCGATTTCACCCTGGGCGCGCGGGAAACCGCCGCCATTGTCGGCGCCTCGGGCTCGGGCAAGAGCACCTTGCTGTCGATCATCGCGGGTCTCGACACGCCCACCCGCGGCACGGTCAGGCTGGCGGGGGACGACATCTTCGCCATCGACGAGGACGAGCGCGCCGCGCTGCGTGCCCAGCGCGTGGGTTTCGTGTTCCAGAGCTTCCAGCTGCTGGGCAACCTGAGCGCGCTCGAAAACGTGATGCTGCCGCTGGAGCTAGCCGACCGCAAGGACGCCCGCAAGGCCGCCACCGAGATGCTCGGGCGCGTCGGGCTCGGACAGCGCCTGGGCCACTACCCCAAGGTGCTTTCGGGCGGCGAACAGCAGCGCGTGGCGCTGGCCCGCGCCTTCGTGGTGCAGCCGGCGCTGCTGCTGGCCGACGAGCCCACCGGCAGCCTCGACTTTGCGACCGGCGAGCAGGTCATGCGGCTGATGTTCGACCTCAACCGCGAGCTCGGCACCACGCTCGTGCTCGTCACCCACGACCGCGGCATCGCGGCCCAGTGCGAGCGCCGGATCACCATCGAGGCCGGGCAAATGGCGCTCAATGAGTCGAAGCCCGTGCTGGTGGCTTCGCTCGAAGCATGATCGTCCCCCGGTTCTGGGCCGAAGGCCGCATCCAGGAGCAGGTGGCGGGCAAGCAGATCACCGTGCGGCGCTACGGCTGGTCGGACGACAGCCCGATCGCCGCGCAGGCGCATGCCGACCAGCGCACGCGAGAGGCGTTCGAGCGCATCGCCAGCGGCGAGAAGCTCAACCGCCGCGAGCGCAAGCAGGCCTACAACGGGGCCGAAGGCGTGCCGATCCGCGAGGAGATCGTCGAGCGGCAGGGCGACACCGTCATCACGCGCAACAGCTATGGCGCACGCTGTCTCAACACGCCCGACGTGCTGTTCGTCGACATCGATTTCGACGAACCCCTGCGCGGCAGCGTGTTCGGCTTTGCGCTGGCGCCCGCGCTGATTGCGGGCATCGTCGGCGGCTGGACCGCCAAGACCTGGCTGGGCGGGCTCATCGCCGCCGTCGTGGTCTTCATCGTCGCCTACCGCATCGGCCTGGCCAAGAAGCGCGGCGAGGCCAGCGACAACCCCGCGCCCGAGAAGCGCGCGGCCGACCGCATCGGGCGCTTCGTCCACCAGCACCCCGACTGGCACCTGCGCCTGTATCGCACGCCAGCCGGCTTCCGGGTGCTGGCGATGCACGACGTCTTCAGCCCGGCCGACATGGCGGTGGCCGACTGCTTTCATGCGCTGGGCGTGGACAAGACCTATGCGCGCATGTGCCGCAACCAGAACTGCTTTCGCGCCCGCCTGAGCGCCAAGCCCTGGCGCATCGGCATCGGCGAGCACATCCGGCCTCGGCCCGGTGTCTGGCCCGTGTCGCCCGAGAAGCTCCCTGTGCGCGATGCCTGGGTTGCGCACTACGAAAAAGCCGCCGAGGGCCATGCCGCCTGCCAGTACCTGGAAAGCGCCGGCAACAGCGCGCGCGTGCATCCGAACGCACTGGCCGTGCAGGAACTGCACGACGAACGGACCCGGGCGCACAGCGGATTGCCGATTGCATGAAGGAGAGGGTGCGCAGCCCTCGATAATCGACAGATGTCTTCTCCCAAAGTGATCTTCGGCTTTCATGCCGTGGGCGTGCGCATCAAGACCGCGCCGAACTCGGTGCTCGAAGTGATGTTCGACACCAGCCGGCGCGATGCGCGCATGAAACAGTTCATCGCACGCGCGCAGGAAGCCGGCGTGCGGCTGGTCGAGGCCGACGGCCTCCGGCTTGCAAAGCTCAGCGGCAGCCACGGCCACCAGGGCGTGGTGGCGCGGGTCGAACCCATCGCGCAGGTCCGCTCGCTCGACGAATTGCTCGAAGGCCTCGAGGAGGCTGGCACCGTGCCCCTTCTGCTGGTGCTCGACGGCGTGACCGATCCGCACAACCTCGGCGCCTGCCTGCGCGTGGCCGATGGTGCGGGCGCGCATGCGGTCATTGCCCCCAAGGATCATGCGGCCGGCATCAACGCCACGGTGGCCAAGGTGGCGAGCGGCGCCGCCGAGACCGTGCCGTACTTCATGGTGACCAACCTGGCGCGCACGCTGAACGAGCTCAAGGAGCGCAGCATCTGGTGCGTCGGCACGAGCGACGATGCGCCCGGCACCCTCTACCAGAGCGACTTCAAGCGGCCCCTGGCGCTGGTGCTCGGCGCCGAAGGCGAGGGCATGCGGCAGCTCACCCGCAAGACCTGCGACGAGCTCGTGAGCATTCCGATGGCAGGAGCCGTCGAGAGCCTGAACGTTTCCGTGGCCAGCGGGGTGTGCCTCTACGAGGCCATGCGGCAGCGCGGCGCCTGATGCCGCACCGCTAGCCCTTGGACAAGGGGCTGGCCTTGCGGTGGAAGTACACGAGTTCCGCCATGCGCCGCATCTGCGGCGTACCCAGCAGGCGGTTGAACATCCAATCGCTCTGGAAATGATCGAAAGCCCAGCGCAACGCGCGCTTGAGCCGGAAGCGCGGATAGCTGCGCACGAACCAGCTTGCCGGGTCCTCCACCTCGCCACGGACGAACCGCGCAATCGCCTCGCCGGCGCGCTCGCCGTGCTGGAGCGCCGTATGAATGCCGCCGGCCGTGACCGGCGACACCATGCCGGCCGCATCGCCCACCAGCAGCGCGCGTTCGCGTGCCACCACGGGCAGCACGCCGCCGCACGGAATCATTCCCGCGCGAATCGCCACGGGCGGCGCATCGCCGGGCGAGACGACCGAGGCGATCTTGCGCAGCAGCGGGTCGATCCGAAGCGCCGACGCCGCCTGCGTATCCATCCGGCGCGCAAGGCCGATCTGGCTCACGCCGACGCCGTCGAGCGCCCATCCGATGTAGCCCGGCGCCAGCTGGCGGTCGACGAAGCAATGCAGAAAGTCGGGTGCCAAGCGTGCACCCTGGTATTCATGCTCGACACCGTAGAGGAAGCGCGTGTTGCGCGACAGCCCAAGGGCCTTGGCAACGCGCGAATGCGGGCCGTCTGCGCCCACGATGTAGCGGGCCGAAATGCAGGTGCCGCGGCAAGGGCCGTGGGTCAGCGGAATCTCCCAGCGGTCATTCATCCACAGTGCCTGTTCGAACAGCGTGCCAAGCTGCACGTCAACCCCGCTGGCACGGGCTGAATCGACCATCCAGTCGAGCAGGGCGGGCGCGTCGGTGGCCCAGAACCAATAGCCCGGCGCGTGCAGGTCCACGTGGCGCATGTCGGGCGAATAGAGCCGCACGCCGTCGATGCGGCGCACCAGGGCGGGCGGCACTTCCGCGAGCCAGGGCACCGTGTCGACCGCGTCCTTGACGATGATCCCGGTGGTATGGAGCTTGGCGCCGGCGCTGGACTTTTTCTCCAGCACCATCACGCGGAGCCCTGCCAATGCCGCGGCGCGGGCGCAGGCCAGCCCTGCGAAGCTCGCTCCGACCACGAGAAGGTCGACCACGGTGTTCGAACTGCGATTCCCGGACGATGGCGGGGCAGGGCAGGCGGCGAAAAAGGGAGGGGTGTCGAAGCGAGAAAAGGAACTTGAAGCGGACATAGGCGAGCTGACTTGGGCGTTGTGCACCGCGACTTGCGGTGCGCACGCGAAAGTTAGCTACGCCATGTGCGGGCGGCGTGAAGCCTGTGTGAACTCGAAGCGCGGCAATTTCAGGAAGGGTCCTTGGTGCGTGTGCGCGACACTGCACTGAAGATCCCGATGCCCAGAATGATCAGCGCGCCAATGCCGATGTAGAGCGTGGGCACGCCGGCCACCGAGGCGCCCCAGGCGACGCCGGCCAGGAAAATCAGAAAACCGATCATGTAGAGCACAAAGGACATGCTTGTTCCCCCGGAAGCTTTGGATGCCTTGCAGTATCCCGGGCGATGCGGTGGCCAGCAGAGGCCTTCGTCTCCAGTCGCTGTGGGAACTTGCCTACTGCCCGTGGGCCTTCATGCCGGGGAAGCGACCAGCAGGTAGCGGCACCCGGTGCGGCCGAGCGCCTTGAAGACCAGCGGCCGATCGACGCCGAAATCAAGGCAATCGCCAGTCGCCAGCTCGAACCGCTCGTCGCCGTAGTCCACCCGCAGCGCGCCTTCGAGCAGCCACAGGCATTGCCGATACGGCTTGCCGCTCCACCGCGGATAGCCGACCTGCGCCGAGCGCGGCAGCTCGATCTCGACCATCTCGACGCCGCCGGTGGCACCGCGCTCCGCGACCTGGCGCCGCAGGTAGCCGGCCTCGGGATCGCGCCACACTTCTCCTATATTGGACGATCTTCACAACGTAGTCCGTCGCTTGTCGAAAGGAACACCCATGCACCTGGTCCCATGCACCGAGGAAGCCCACGCGGGCGCCATCCTCGCCATCCTCAATGAAGCCATCGCCAACTCGACCGCGCTGTACGACTACAAACCCCGCACGCCCGAGAGCATGGCCGCGTGGTTCGCCACCAAGCGCGCCAACGGATTTCCCGTGATCGGCGCGGAAGACGACGACGGCAAGCTGCTGGGCTTTGCGAGCTACGGCACGTTCCGCGCCTTTCCCGCCTACAAGTACACGGTCGAGCATTCGGTGTATGTCGAGGCCGGCCACCGCGGCGCGGGCCTGGGCCGCACGCTCATGGAGGCGATCGTTGCCGAGGCCGTTGCGCGCGACGTGCACGTCATGGTCGGCGCCATCGATGCCGCGAATGCCGGCAGCATCGGGCTTCACGAGCGGCTGGGCTTCGAACATGCCGGCACCGTGCGGCAGGCCGGATTCAAGTTCGGACGCTGGCTCGACGTGGCCTTCTACCAGCGCATTCTCTCGACGCCGCTGAATCCGGTCGACGGTTAGGCGACGGGTTCAGGCCGGGTCTTCGGCGCTGGCCCGGTCCAGCATCTGGATGGTGCCGGCATCGAGCTTCAGCTGGGTGGCCACCACCAGCTCCTCCAACTGCGCGATGGAGGTGGCGCTGGCGATTGGCGCCGTGATCGAGGGCCGCGCGATCTGCCATGCAATGGCCACCTGGCCCGGCTTGGCGTTGTACTGCTGCGCCACCTTGTCGAGCGCTTCGAGGATGCGCAGGCCCCGTGGGTTCAGGTACTTCTTGGTGGTGTTGGCGCCGCGTGCGCTCTTGGAGGCGTCGGCTTCGGTGCGGTACTTGCCGGTGAGGAAGCCTGCGGCCAGTGCATAGAAATTGATCACGCCCACTTCGCGCTTCACGCACAGCGGCTCCAGCGCATCTTCGAACACCGCGCGGTCATACAGGTTGTAGAGCGGCTGCAGGCTTTCGTAGCGCGCAATGCCGAGCCGTTCCGACACGTCGAGCGCCTCGGCCAGCCGGGGCGCGCTGTAGTTCGAGGCGCCGATGGCGCGCACCTTGCCGGCCTTGACGAGGTCGTCGAAGGCGCCCAGCGAGTCTTCGAGCGGCGTGGCGGCATCGTCGTCGTGCGACTGGTACAGGTCGATGAAGTCGGTCTGCAGGCGCTTGAGCGAAGCTTCCACCGCTTCGCGGATGTAGGCCGGCGAGAGGCCCGACTTGCCTTCGCCCATCGGCTTGCCCACCTTGGTGGCCAGCACTACGCGGTTGCGCTTGCCGCTCTGCTTGAGCCACTTGCCGATGATGGTCTCGGACTCGCCGCCGGTGTGGCCGGGCACCCAGCTCGAATAGACGTCGGCCGTGTCGACGAAGTTGAATCCGGCATCGAGCCAGGCGTCGAGCAGGCGGAACGAGGTGGCTTCGTCCACCGTCCAGCCGAACACGTTGCCGCCGAAGGCGAGCGGAGAAACCAGGAGGCCGGAGCGGCCGAGCGAGCGGAGTTGCGACATGAGTTTGTTTCCTTCCTGAAAGAGACGAGGATCAGACGAAGCCCACGGCGCCGAGCAGCGCACCCGCGCCCAGCAGCCAGAGCAGGTGGACACGGGTGCGCCAGACGATAAGCGCGGCCACCGCGCTCAGCAGCCACAGATGCCATGCGGGCGCGTCGCCGGCATGGTTACCCGCCGCCAGCACCCAGCCGGTGGCGATGAGCAGGCCGACCACCACCGGCGCCATGCCCTGCTTGAAGGCGCGCACGCCGCGCCGCTCGCGGTTGCGGTGTCCCCAGCGCGTGGCAAGGTAGGTGAGGGTGGTGCTCGGCAGCATGATGCCGACCATGGTGACCAGGAGTCCGAAGAGGCCGAGCAGCCATGCGCGCGGCCCGGCGCCGATGCCGCCGCCGGCGTTGAGCCCGACGTTCCAGCCCATCAGCGCGACGAAGAGCACGTTCGGGCCCGGCGCGGCCTGAGCGATGGCAACCGACGAACTGAACTGCGCGTCGGTGAGCCAGCCATGCTGCGCGACCAGGTAGCGGTGCATGTCGGGAACGGTGGTGATGGCGCCGCTGATCGACAGCAGCGACAGCAGCGTGTATTGGCCGAAGAGCGCAAGCCAGTCGTGCCACTGCATGGCGATCGTGATGTGGCTCATACGCCTATCTTCCGCCAGGTCCACGCGCAGGCCACGCCGCCCACGGCCAGCAGCACCCAGCCGAGCGGCATCTTGAAGAGGGCAATGGCGCAGAACACCAGCGCGACGAACGCGAGGCAGGTGGCAAAGCCCAGCGGATGCCTGCGCAGTTGCGGAATCAGCTTGATGCCGGTGGCGGCGATCAGCCCGCCCGACACGGCGCCCATGCCGCGCAGCGCCGCCGCCACCTGCGGATTGGCGGCGTAGTGGGCGTAGAGCACGGCCAGCACCAGGATGACGACCAGCGGGATCGCGAGCATGCCGGCCACCGCGGCAATGGCGCCGCGCAGGCCGAAGTAGCGGTCGCCGATCATCAAGGCCAGGTTGATCACGTTCGGGCCCGGCATCACCTGGGCTACGGCCCAGTCTTCGAGAAACTGCTCGGGCGTGAGCCAGCGCTTTTTCTCGACCATCTCGCGCTGGACGATGGCCAGCACGCCACCGAATCCTTGCAGCGCAAGCCAGGTGAATGAAATAAAAAGGTCGCGTGGCGACGTCGGTTGCAAAGGGACGGTCGGCGCTGCCGCGCCTGGAGGGGACGGATGCATGTGGGAGCGATTATCGTAGCCATGCCTGCAACGTGCCGGGCATCGGGCTGACATGCCCCTGCATCACTCGACGGAAAACTCCATGGCCATGCAAATTCGCGCGCTCTTCGATCTCTGCAAGGAGGCCGTCGCTTCGTGGTCGAACGACTACGCCCCCAGCATGGGCGCCGCGCTGGCCTACTACACGGTGTTCTCGATTGCGCCGCTGCTGCTGATCGTGATCGCCGTGGCCGGGCTGGTGTTCGGGCAGGAGGCGGCGCGAGGCGAGATCTTCCTGCAGCTTTCGGGCCTCATGGGCGAGCAGGGCGCGGCCGCGGTGCAGGGCATGCTGCAGGCGGTCAACAAGCCGGCCGAGGGCATCGTGGCCACGGTGGTCGGCATCGGCCTGCTGGTGGTCGGCGCAACCACGGTCTTCGGCGAGTTGCAGGATGCGCTCGACCGCATCTGGCGCGCGCCGGCGCGTACCAGGAACAAGGGCCTGTTCACGCTGCTGCGCGTGCGGCTGCTGTCGTTCGGCATGATCATGGGCATCGGCTTCCTGCTCATGGTGTCGCTGGTGGCCAGCGCGGCACTGGCGGCGCTCGGCAAATGGTGGTCGCCGGTATTCGGCGCCTGGGCCACCCTGGCGCAGGCGGTGAACTTCGTCTTCAGCTTTGCCATGGTGACGGTGATCTTCGCGATGATCTACAAGATCATGCCGCGTGCCAAGGTGCAGTGGCGCGACGTGTGGGTGGGCGCCGCGGTCACGGCGCTGCTCTTCACGGTCGGCAAGCACCTCATCGGCCTCTACATCGGCAAGAGCAGCGTGGCCTCGGGCTACGGGGCCGCGGGCTCGCTGGTGGTGGTGCTGGTGTGGGTGTACTACTCGGCGCAGATATTTCTCTTGGGCGCCGAGTTCACCTGGGTGTATGCCAAGACCTACGGCTCGCTCAAGCATGCCAAGGACACGGGCGAAGCCGCCAACCCCTCGCCGACGCGCGAGGCTGCGCTGCCCCGGAAGGGCTAGCCCGCGAAGCCGCCTTCGTCCAGGAAGCGCTGTTCCTCCGCGCTGCTGGTGCGCCCGAGCAGCTTGTTGCGATGCGGAAAACGGCCGAAGCGCGCAATGATGTCGCGGTGCAATACCGCGAAGCGCTGGGTGTTGGCATCGAGTGCCGCGTTCAGCTCGACGGAACGCTCCTGGTCCGCCAGCGATTCGGAATGCATGAAGGGCAGGTAGAAGAAGCGCCGGAGCTCTTCGTCGATCCGGAGGTCGAGGCCGGCCTCGATCGCTTCACGGGCAACCGCCAGGGCCATCGGGTCGGTCGCGAATGCGCGCGCCTGGCCGCGAAAGGTGTTGCGCGGAAACTGGTCGAGCAGCACCAGCAGGGCCAGCGCGCCTTCGGGCTCCTTCGCCCAGCGGCTGAGCTCGCCTCGGGCTGCCGCCTCGTGCGCGGCGAGAAAACGCGTGCCGAACTCGGCATCGAAAGCATCGTTCTTGGCAAACCAGCGTTCGGGTCCGGCGTCGCGCCAGAAACCGGCGACGTCGCGGGCGGTGGGAAGGTCGGGAGAAGTCATCGCCGCATTCTCTTTCAGCCCGCAAAGTCGCGGTGGTGGCCGACAACGCCCTGCGCCCAGTCTCCCTATGCTGGAGCGGTTTTCATAACTCAGGAGATAAAGCTCATGAACCGATATGGCACCTTTTTGCGCGCAACCCTCATTGCGGGCCTGGCCACCGCCGCGCTCGCCGGTTGCGGGATGATGTCCAAGTCGAACACCGCGAGCTTCAGCGGCGCAATGAACGCCGCCAGCGAAGTGCCGCCCAACATGACGCGCGGCAGCGGCATGGCGGAGGCCTGGCTCAACAAGGACACCAACGTCCTGAAGTACAAGATCACCTACACCGGCCTGAGCGGCCCCGCCACGGGAGCGCATTTTCACGGTCCCGCCGCCGCAGGCGCCAACGCCGGCGTGGTGCTGCCGTTCGCCAATCCGGCCAGCCCGATCGAAGGCCAGGCCACGCTCACGCCGGCGCAGGCGGCCGACCTGATGTCCGGCAAGTGGTACGCCAACATCCACACCGCCGCCAACCCCGCGGGTGAAATCCGGGGACAGATGCTGCCCAAGATGTAGGCGCCCTGGTCAGCTTGCGGCCGCGGGGCTGGTGTCAAATGACACCCTATGACGACGAAGCCCCAGAAGCCCCGCACCGCAAGCAAGAAGACCTCCAACAATTTCGAAGCGCGCCGCGACGACATGCGCGTCGCGCGCAAGGCCCTGGTGCTGCAGGGAGGAGGCGCTCTTGGCGCCTACCAGGCCGGCGTGTATGCCGCGCTCAGCGAAACCGAACTGCAGCCGCACTGGATTGCCGGCGTCTCGATCGGCGCGATCAACGCGGCGCTGATCGCGGGCAATGCGCCCGAGCAGCGGGTCGATCGGCTGCGCGAGTTCTGGCACCTGGTGTCCTCCGGGCCGGCGCAGCGCCTGCCTGGCTGGCTGGGCGATCGCGCCACGCAGAACCAGTGGAGCGCCGTCATGGCTTCGCTGGTGGGCATTCCCGGCTTCTTCGAGCCGCGCTACTCGCCTGCGCTGCTGCTGGGCGCCGCGGCGCCGCTCTTGAGCTACTACGACACCACGCCGCTCAAGCTCACGCTCGAGCGGCTGATCGACTTCGACCGCATCAACGCGTGCGAGGCACGCTTCAGCGTCGGCGCGGTCGACGTGCGCACCGGCAACTCGGTGTACTTCGACAACACCAGGCAGCGCATCGGGCCGGAGCACATCATGGCCAGCGGCGCGCTGCCGCCGGGCTTTGCGCCCGTTCACATCGACGGCGACGATTATTGGGACGGCGGCATCGTCTCGAACACGCCGCTGCAATACGTGCTCGACATCCATCCGCGCTCCGAACCGCTGGTGGTGCTGCAGGTCGACCTCTTCAATGCGCGTGGCGAGATGCCGGGCACGCTGGCGGGCGTGATGGAGCGGCAGAAAGACATCACCTACTCGAGCCGCACCCGCATGAACACCGATGCGCTGGCCGCCAACCTGAACCTTCAGCAGGCGATCGCGGACCTGATCTCCAAGCTGCCCGCGCACCTGCGCAACGATCCCTCGGTGCTCGCGGTGCAGGCCGAGCTCACGCACCATCCCATCGACATCTTCCACCTGATCTACCGCGACAAGCCCTACGAGCTCGAATCGAAGGACTACGAGTTCTCGCGCGCCGCGGTCGAAGAGCACTGGGAGGCCGGCGCGCGCGACATGCGCCGGACGCTGGCGCATCCCGAAACCCTGCGCAGCGATGCCACCGTGAACGGCGTGACCACTTTCGACCTTGGCGAGCCGGGGCTGGGGCGCGTCAAGCGTCCCGGGCTGTTGCGCTGAGTACAGGCTGCAACGGCAGCCTTGCTCGCCCGGTTCTTGCAATCCCGTTTTCTTTTGTTCTCCCGTCTTTCCCATCCCCAAGGACATTCACCATGCAACTCAAGGACAAGATCGCGTTCATCACCGGTTCGGCCAGCGGCATCGGCAAGGAAATTGCCATTCTGTTTGCGCGCGAGGGTGCCAAGGTCGTCATCGCCGACCTCAACAAGCAAGCCGCCGATGCCACTGCGGCCGAGTTGCAGGCCACGGGTGCGCAGGCGATGGGGGTGGCCGTGGACGTGACCAGCGAAGACCAGGTCAACGCCTCGGTCGAAGAGGCTGCCAAGGCCTTCGGCGGCATCGACATCCTGATCAGCAATGCCGGCGTGCAGATCGTTCATCCGGTCGAGGAGTTCAGCTTTGCCGACTGGAAGAAGATGCTGGCCATTCACCTGGATGGCGCCTTTCTCACCACCAAGGCCTGTCTCAAGCACATGTATGCCCAGGGTCGCGGCGGCAGCGTGATCTACATGGGATCGGTGCATTCGAAAGAGGCTTCGCTGCTGAAGGCGCCTTACGTCACCGCCAAGCATGGCCTCATCGGCCTGGCCAAGACGGTTGCCAAGGAAGGCGCGAAGCATGGCGTGCGCGCCAACGTGATCTGCCCGGGCTTCGTGCGCACGCCGCTGGTCGAGAAGCAGATTCCGGAGCAGGCAAAGACACTCGGCATCACCGAGGAGCAGGTCATCAAGAACGTGATGCTCAAGGAGACGGTCGATGGCGAATTCACCACCACCGACGACGTGGCGCGCGTGGCGCTGCTGTTCGCGGCCTTTCCGACCAATGCCCTGACCGGCCAATCGCTGGTCGTGAGCCACGGCTGGTTCATGCAGTAGCGAAAAGACGCCGCCGTGCGCGGCGCACGATGGTTCACCCTAATGTCTCTGGCGAGCGAACTGTGAGAAAAACCTTTCTTGCCGTTCAATCGTCATACCAATGACTTTCGCCAGGAGACAAAGACCATGCGTGTTTCTTCAGCCCGCTTCTTTTCGCGACGCTCTTTCGTGGCCCATGCCGCAGGTGTCGCGGCAGGGCTCGCCATGTTTGCGGCGGCGGCTCCCGCGGCAGCCCAGGCGTATCCGAGCCGGCCTGTCACGCTGATCGTTCCCTGGGGTGCGGGCGGTGGCACCGATGCCACGGCGCGCATCATCGGCAGCCTGCTCGAAAAAGAGCTCGGCCAGCCGGTCACGGTGGTGAACCGCACCGGCGGCAACGGCGTGGTGGGCCACGCGGCCATTGCCGCCGCACCGCCGGATGGCTACACCCTCGGCATGGCCACGGTCGAGATCGGCATGATGCATTGGCAGGGCCTGACACCGCTGACCGGCGCGTCGTACACCCCGATCGGCCTTACCAACCTCGATCCGGCGGCCCTCCAGGTTCGCGCCGATGCGCCATACAAGACCGCCGCCGAGCTGCTGGCGGCCGTCAAGGCCAGCCCGGGCAAGTTGAAGGCGTCCGGCACGGGGCAGGGCGGCATCTGGCACCTGGCGCTCGCGGGCCTGCTGCGCGACCAGAAGATCGACCCCGCGGCAGTGCCGTGGGTGCCCAGCAACGGCGCGGCACCGGGTCTGCAGGACGTGGTGGCGGGCGGTGTCGACATTGCGCCCGTCTCGCTGCCCGAGGCGCGCTCGCTGATCGATGCGGGCAAGATCAAGAGCCTTGCGATCATGAGCGACAAGCCTTCGGCTCTCTATCCCAATGTGCCCACGCTCAAGGCGGCCATCGGCAGCGACTGGTCTTTGGCGGCCTGGCGCGGCATCGTGGCGCCCAAGGGCCTGCCCGCCGACGTACGCGACAAGCTCGCGGCCGCAATCAAGAAGGTGGTGGCAAGCAAGGACTACACCGACTTCATGGCGTCGCGCGGCTTCGGCGTGATCTACGCGGGTCCCGACGAATTTGCGGCGTACATGGCGAAGTCCGATGCCGAACTCGGCGCAACCATGAAGGCCGTGGGTATCGTCAAGTGAGGGCCGCGCGGGGCCTGCGCGTCGGGGCGGGAGGCACGGCGCGATGAAGTTCAACGACGCAGTCTTCGGACTGGTTCTGCTGGCGCTCGGCGGCCTCGTGCTGGCCGTGGTGCGAGGCTATCCCGGCATGCCCGGCCAACAGGTGGGACCGGCGCTGTTCCCGGGGCTGATCGCCGTGGGGTTGTGCATCGGCGGCGCCATGCTGCTGGTCAAGGGCTGGCGCGAGCGGCAGACGGTGGCCTGGGTCCGGCTCGGCGACTGGGCGGCATCGCCGCGCCACGTGCTGGCGGCCGCGCTGGTCATCGGCGCGGTGCTGTTCTACGTGTTCGCATCCGAGTGGCTCGGGTTCCTGCCCACCGCCGCCATCTCGCTGGTGGCGCTGATGCTCTCCATGCGCGTGCCGCCGGGCCGCGCGGTGCTCATCGCGTTGATTGCCACGCTGGTCATCCATGCCGCGTTCTACAAGCTGTTGCGCGTGCCGCTTCCCTGGGGCCTCCTGACACCCATCGCCTGGTAACCGGAAACACCACTCATGTCGGCAGCACTCTTGCAGGCTTTCTCGATGGTCTTCGAGCCCTACACCATCCTCGTGATGGTGCTGGCCTCGTTCTATGGCCTGTTCGTCGGCGCGGTCCCGGGGCTGTCGGCCACCATGGCGGTGGCGCTGCTGGTGCCGGTCACCTTCTTCATGCCGCCGATTCCCGCCATCGCGGCCATGGTCACGGCCACCGCGATGGCCATTTTCTCGGGCGACATTCCAGGCTGCCTGCTGCGCATTCCGGGCACGCCCGCATCCGCCGCCTATACCGACGAAGCCTTCGCAATGACGCGCAAGGGCATGGCCGAAACTGCCCTGGGCGCGGGGCTGGTGTTCTCGGCGGTCGGCGGGCTTTTCGGCACCGTGGTGCTGATCGTGGCGGCGCCGGTGCTGGCCGACTTTGCGCTCAACTTCAGTTCCTTCGAGTACTTCTGGCTCGTGCTGCTGGGCCTGACCTGCGCGGTGTTCATCACCTCCGACCGGCCGCTCAAGGGCCTCGTCACGCTGCTGCTCGGCCTGCTCGTGGCCTGCGTGGGGCTTGGCAACCCGGCGGGCTTTCCGCGCTTCACCTTCGGAAATGCCGAGATGACCGGCGGCATCGGCATGATCCCGATGATGATCGGCATGTTCGCCATCTCGGAGGTGATCCGCTTCGCCGTCGACACGCTGCCGCCGGGCGAGATCGTGGTCGAGAAAGTGGGCCGCGTGCTGGCGGGCCAATGGACGCTGGCAAAGAAATACCCGGTGCAGATCTTGCGCGGCAGCGTGCTGGGCACGGCCGTGGGGGCGCTGCCGGGGGCAGGCGCCGACATCGCGGCGTGGATGTCGTACGCCATGAGCAAGAAATTCTCGAAGGAGCCCGAGAAGTTCGGCACGGGCCATGTCGAGGGCATCGTCGAATCGGGCTCGGCCAACAACAGCGCGCTGGCCGGTGCGTGGATACCGGCGCTGGTGTTCGGCATTCCGGGCGATTCGATCACCGCCATCGTGATCGGCGTGCTCTACATGAAGAACCTCAACCCGGGGCCGACGCTGTTCACCACGAACCCGCAGAACATCTATGCGGTGTTCATGCTGTTCATCATCGCCAACATCATCATGATTCCGCTTGGCATCCTGTGCATCAAGGTGTCCAAGCGCATCCTCCGGGTGCCGCGCAACGTGCTGATGCCGTTGATCCTGCTGTTCTGCGTGGTGGGTGCATTCGCCATCAACAACTCGCTGTTCGACGTGGGCGTGATGCTGGTGGCCGGCATCGTGGCCTACCTGCTCGAGGAGAACGATTTTCCGATTGCGCCGGCCATCCTTGGCGTAGTGCTCGGCGGCATGCTGGAGGAAAACTTCATCACCTCGATGATCAAGTCGGACGGCAACCTGGCCGGCTTCGTGTCGCGGCCGATCGCCGCCGGCCTGGCTGTCGTGGTGCTGCTGGTGTGGGTTGCGCCCCTCGTCAAGAAGCTGTGGCGGAGGGGCCGGCGCCCCGCGTCTACCGCAGCTTGAGTGACCAGGTTTCGCCCACCAACTGCTGGCCGAAGCCTTCGTAGGGCTCGGCCTTGTCGAGCTTGAAGCCGCGCTTGGCGTAGATGGCGCGGGCGGCCTCCAGGCAGCTGTTGGTCCAGAGCGCCATCTTTCGATAGCCCTTGGCGCGTGCGAAGGCAATGCACTCGTCGGTCAGGCGTGCGCCCAATCCGAGGCCGCGCGCGGCGGGCGAGAGCAGCAGCAGGCGCAACTGGGCCGTGGTGGCCGACTTGCGCACCACGAAGATCGCACCCACGCGTTCTCCGTCGAGCTCGGCGATCCAGCATTTCTCCCACGCGGGCTGAAACTTGCGCACGAACTGGGCCACGATGTCTGCCACCAGCGCTTCGAACTCGCTGTTCCAGCCGTACTCGCGCGCATACAGCTCGCCGTGCTGCTGCACCACCCAGCCCATGTCGCCCGGCAGCGGATCGCGCAGCACCACCGTGCGGGTGCGTGCCGCGCGAGCGGTGGCCGGGTCGAGCAGCCGTTCGATGCGCGCCATGGCATCGACCACCTGCTGGCGGTCGTGCGGCGGCAGCGGGGAGAGCAGGGCGGCCGCTTCGTCACGCGACTTTTGTTGCAACGGCGCAAACGCGGCGTGGCCGGCTTCGGTGAGCCGCAGCACGCTCTGGCGCGCGTCGCGGGCGTGGGGCTCCCGCGTGAGCCAGCCCGCGGCCTCGAAGCGGCGCAGGATGCGGCTCATGTAGCCGGCGTCGAGCCGCAGGTCGCGGCCGATCTCGCTGGCCACCGGCGTTTTCCGGTGGGCCAGCTCGTACAGCACGCGAACATCGGTCAGCGACATCTCGCTGCCGAGATAGGGGTCGAGCACGCCGATGCGGCTCGTATAAAAGCGGTTGAATTGGCGGATGGCCTTGACGGCTGCGGCGTCGGGAGTGGGCGCAGCGCTGGAAATAGTAGCTTCTGTCATATTTATGATTGACTAAGGCAACCATTTAAAGGCCTTGCCGTCGGCACGTCAACAAGCGCCGACGCGACAAGACTGATGGAAAACCCTAAAATCGCGGGTTGCCCACTGCAGCGCCGTGCCCGCCAAGCCGCGCCGCCAAACTCCCACTGATGAACGCCCCCGTCGACGTCTCCTTTTTTGCGCGTGCCGCCAAGCCGCTGACCAGCTACCGCAAGTACTGGGCGGCCCGTTTCGGCACGGCCAGATTCCTGCCGACCACGCGCAAGGAAATGGACGCGCTCGGCTGGGACAGCTGCGACATCATCGTGGTGACCGGCGACGCGTACGTCGACCATCCGAGCTTCGGCATGGCCGTGATCGGCCGCATGCTCGAGGCGCAAGGCTTTCGCGTGGGCATCATCGCCCAGCCCGACTGGCAGAGCGCCGAGCCTTTCAAGGCGCTGGGCAAGCCGAACCTGTTCTTCGGCGTGACCGCCGGCAACATGGATTCGATGATCAACCGCTACACGGCGGACCGTAAGATCCGCAGCGACGACGCCTACACGCCCGGCGACGTGGGTGGTGCACGGCCCGACCGCGCGGCCATCGTCTATTCGCAGCGCTGCAAGGAAGCCTGGAACGACGTGCCGATCATCCTCGGCGGCATCGAAGGGTCGCTGCGCCGCATTGCCCACTACGACTACTGGCAGGACAAGGTCCGCCGCTCGATCGTGGTCGATTCGAAGTGCGACCTGCTGCTGTACGGCAACGCCGAGCGCGCCATCGTCGAAATCGCGCACCGGCTGGCGGCGCGCGAGCCGGTGCACGAGATCACCGACGTGCGCGGCACGGCATTCGTGTGCCGCGAAACGCCAGAAGAGTGGTTCGAGATCAACTCGACCAGCGTCGATGAGCCAGGCCGTGTCGAAGCCCACGTCAACCCGTACCTGATGGTGTCGGAGCAGGCCAAGGCCAACGGCGCCACCTGCGCGAAGGAAGACGAGGCCCAGGCCGTGGCAAAGGCCGCCGAAGCCGGCGCCGCAGTGAACCTCGTGAATCCGGCCATCAAGCCGCTGACCTTCGTGCCGAACCCCGCGCTCCAGCAGCGCGCGAAGATCAAGGTCCCGCCGCGCGACCGCAGCGTGATTCGCCTGCCTTCGTACGAGCAGGTGCGTGCCGATCCGGTTCTGTACGCGCACGCGAACCGCGTGCTGCACCTCGAGACCAACCCCGGCAACGCCCGCGCGCTGGTGCAGGCGCACGGCGAGGGCACCACGGCACGCGACGTGTGGATCAACCCGCCGCCCATTCCGCTCACCACGGCCGAGATGGACTACGTGTTCGACCTGCCGTATGCGCGCAGCCCGCATCCGCGCTATGCCGACGAGAACGGCAGCCACGACGGCGCCACCAAGATTCCCGCCTGGGAGATGATCCGCTTCAGCGTGAACATCATGCGCGGCTGCTTCGGCGGCTGCACCTTCTGCTCCATCACCGAGCACGAGGGCCGCATCATCCAGAGCCGCTCGGAAGAATCGATCATCAAGGAGGTCGAGGCCATCCGCGACAGCGTGAGCGGCTTCACCGGCACCATCTCCGACCTGGGCGGCCCCACGGCCAACATGTACCGCCTCGGCTGCAAGAGCCCCGAGATCGAGGCTGCCTGCCGCAAGCCCAGCTGCGTGTACCCGGGCATCTGCCAGAACCTGGGCACCAACCACGATCCGCTCATCAAGATCTACCGCCGCGCACGCGCGCTCAAGGGCATCAAGAAGATCCTGATCGGCTCGGGCCTGCGCTACGACCTGGCCGTGCAGTCGCCCGAGTACGTGAAGGAACTGGTGCAGCACCACGTCGGCGGCTACCTGAAGATCGCGCCCGAGCACACCGAGCAGGGCCCGCTCACCAAGATGATGAAGCCCGGCATCGGCAGCTACGACAAGTTCAAGCAGATGTTCGAGAAGTTCTCGGCCGAGGCTGGCAAGAAGCAGTACCTCATTCCGTACTTCATTGCCGCGCATCCGGGCACCAGCGACGAGGACATGATGAACCTCGCGATCTGGCTCAAGAAGAACGGCTTCCGCGCCGACCAGGTGCAGACCTTCTATCCGAGCCCGATGGCCACGGCCACCACGATGTACCACACCAACAAGAACCCGCTGCGCAAGATCACGCGCGACAGCGAGACGGTGGACATCGTGCGCGGCGACAAGCGCCGCCGGCTGCACAAGGCGTTCCTGCGCTACCACGACGCCAACAACTGGCCGTTGCTGCGCGAGGCGCTCAAGTCGATGGGCCGCGCCGACCTGATCGGCAACGGCAAGCACCATCTCATTCCGACCTGGCAGCCGCTGACCGATGGCGCCTACACGAGCGCACGGCGCAAGAACTCGACCACTGCGCCGGTTGCCGCCAAGGCATCGGCTCCGGTCAGGCTGGCGCCGGTGAAGCCCTCCAAGGGCCGCATCCTCACGCAGCACACCGGTCTGCCGCCGCGGGACAACGGCAGCAGCAAGCCGATCAGCAAGCCTTCGCGCAAGGTGCGCTGAGCGAGCGCGCGGCGGGCAGGCGCTACGCGTACTGCATCTCGCCGTTCCCGAACGACCAGTTCTCCTTCATCACCTCGACGAGGTTGATGAAGACGTCCTCGCGCCGGATGTCCAGCTTCTGGTGCAGGTCGTCGGCCACGCGCTTGTAGAAGGCCTTTTTCATCTCGATCGTGCGACCCTGGTTCAGCGTGATCTGAATCAGCACGAAGCCCGGTGAATACTCGATCCCGAGATAGTTCTTCGGATGGACCAGGTCTTGCGCGGCATGCCGCGTGATGACTTGGAACTTGTCGTCCTTCGGCACATTGATGGTCTCGGTCATGGCCTGGTAGATCAGGTCGCCGATGGCGGGGCCGAGCGTTTCCGGCGAAGCATCGGACAGTTCGATTCGAACGAATGGCATGGAGGTTCCTTGTGAACAGGGGCGGAGCCTAACGCCAGAACGCAGGCGAAGCGCCCGCCAGCCAGAAAACCCAGGCCAGCACTGCGGCGCAGTGAAGGGCGACCGTGACGCGATACACGGTCAGGAAGCTCCGCTTGCTCGACTTGTGGCGCAGTACCCTTTGCGCGGCCCAGGCTCCTGGCCAGCCGCCCGTCAGCGCGAACAGGTGCAAGGTGCTCTCCTTCGTGCGCCAGCGGCCCGTCTGGGCCGCGTTCTTGTCGAGCGCATAGGCGCAGAAGGTCAGCAGGCTCAACGCCGGAACGACACCGAGCGCTAGCGGTGGCAGGCGGCCGGACCAGACGGCTGCGCCGAGCAACACACCGTAGGCCAGGATGAAAAGCACGCCCCACGAAGCAGGCGATTCGGACGCACTCGCGCGACGCGGCGTTGCGCGAGGTGCAGGAGGACGGCGGTTGCTGCTGACCGGCGCACGATTCGGTGGCGTTCGCGAGGCACCGGCCAGCGCTGCCTGCACGGCCATGGCGCGTGGTCCCTTGCCCCCGACGTGGATCTCTTCGAAGCTCAGTTCCATGCCGACCTGCGGCTTCAGCTGCCGATCGCTGAAGTCGCGCAGGTGCACGAACACATCGGCCGACATGTCCGGACTGCGAATGAACCCGAAGCCGCGCTCGGCCTCCCAGCGTACGAGTCGGCCTTGGCGTTTCATGGTTGCGAACGGGCTGGAAGAGGGCACATGGCCGCGATTCTCCCTTGCCGCGGCCGGGCCCGGCTCCTATCATCGGCCGCTCATGCATCTGCACCACTCTCCCCCTCCGTCGACCTGCCGCTGACGCGCGCCTCGTGCCGCGCTCAGACCTGCAAGTGGTCGCCGCCGTCCGCCTTCTTCGTCAAGGCTGGATGACGGCCGGATGGTCATGCCCGCCCTCTACAAGAGAGGACGGCGGGCGTCATGGAGAACTTTCAACAATGAACGCAAGAATGTCTGCCGCCCTGGCCTGGGGCGGCGTGTTGCTGGCTGGCGCGCTCTGGGGCGCCGGCGCGCTGGTGGCGCAATTCCTCATCGATGGCGGCATCGCGCCGCAAAGCCTCTCGCTGGCGCGCTTTGCGCTGGGGGTCCCGCTTCTCTGGTATCTGCACTGGCGCGCACGACGGTTGCCGCAACCCGCGATAGCCGCGACGCGCTGGAGCGACCTGTCTCGGCCGGAGCAGTGGCAGGTGGTCGGCACCGGCGCAGCCATGGCATCGAACGTGAGCTGCTGGTTCGCCGGTATTGCGCACCTGGGCGCGGCGCTTCCCACGGTCATCTCGATCTGCTGCGCCCCGGTGCTCGTTGCACTGGTGTCCGTGCTGCGCGGCTACGAACCTTTCGGCCTGCGGCTGCTGGGTGGCCTCGTGCTGGCGCTGGCCGGCGTGGCACTGCTGGTGATGCCGGCCGACGGTTGGAGCGGGAACGGCCTCGCCGTCGGACATGCCGCGGGCCTCGCATGGTCGTTCGGCTCGGCGCTCTGCTATGCGCTAGTGGTGCTCGGCAATGCGCGCATGCCGGTGCGCCTGAGCGCCGTCACCGCCTCTGCCTGGGGCATGACCGTGGCAACGATCTGCATGCTCGCGATTGCATGGCCGGCCGGCATCACGTGGCCCGAGGGCAGGGTGCAGTGGCTGGGCGTGAGCTACACCGGCGTGGTGACGACGTCTGTCGCGTACCTGGCCTTTGCGTGGGGCGCACGGCGTCTTTCGCCCACGGCCGCTGTGGTGGGCACGCTGATCGAGCCGCTGGTGGCTGCGTTGCTCGCGGCGCTGGTGCTCGCAGAGCCGCTGGCGCCACGCCAGTGGTTCGGGGCGGTGCTGCTTGCGCTGGCCATGCTGCTGCTGGTGGGGCGCGCGGAAATCGCGAAACCAGGCGCCTGAGCGGACCGGGGGCCGCTCGTTGTATGGTGTGGTCCCATGAGCAGTCCGTTCTTTCTGCCGGCTTCATGGGTGCGCATCCTGGCGGGGGCTGCCCTGTTCGCGGTTTCGGCCCATGCGGCGGCGTTGCCATCCGATTCCGGGGGCGGGTCCGCTTCCGCCGCCGATGCCTTGCGCGCCACGCATCAACGCATGAGCGGCAAGCTCGGGCGCAGCAGTTTCGGACGGCCGATCCAGCTCGATTCGCAAGAAACGCCGAGCGGGCTGCAGGGCGACATCCATGCGGTGGTGGACCATTCGCTGCCTGCGATCAGTGCCGCACTCAAGCAATCGTCGCAGTGGTGCGAACTGCTCACGCTGCACGTCAACAACCGCCGCTGCCGCGCGGGCACGACGCCGCAAGGCCAAGACATGCTGACGCTGTTCGTCGTGCGGCGTTACGACAAGCCGGTGGAGCAGGCCTTTGAGTTGCCTTTCGTTTATCGGGTGGCCAGTGCAACGCCGGAGTACCTGTCGGTCGAGATGAACGCGGCCAGCGGGCCGCTGGGCACCAGCAACTACCGCGTCACGCTCGAAGCGGTGGCGCTCGACGAGCGAAGGAGCTTCCTTCATTTCAGCTACAGCTACGACCACAACATGATGGTTCGCATGGCCACGCAGGCCTACCTCGCCACCTTCGGCCGCAACAAGGTGGGCTTCACCGTGGAGGGCAAAGGCGCGGACGGCCAGCCCGAATACATCCGCGGCCTGCGCGGGCTGGTGGAGCGCAATGCAATGCGCTACTTTCTCACCCTGGATGCCTATCTTTCCTCAGGAACCGGGGCCTCCGCCGAGCGGCGCGAGCGCCGCTGGTACGCAGCCGCCGAACAATATCCGCGACAGCTGCACGAGATCGATCTGGAAACCTATCTCGCGATCAAGCGCGAGGACCGGCAGCGCGACGGCGCCGGCCGCTGAATTCACGGGCTTGTCACATGCCGCGGCGCTAATCGCCGGGCCTGTACCTGTTGTGCAGGTGCACGACAAGGACAAGCAATGAAAAGAAGATCGAGGATGGGGTGGCTGGCGCTGGTGGGTGCCGGCGCTCTGGTCACTGCCTGCGGTGGCGGCAGCGGCGGTGGAGGGGGATGGGCATTTCCCGTGGTCGGCAGTGGTGGCGGTGGCGGCACGAACCCGCCGCCGGTGGCCCAGTCCAAGACCGGCACTTTCCTCGACGCGGCCGTCGAGGGGCTCGACTACACGGCGGGCGGCAGCGCCAAGGCCAGCACCAATGCGAACGGCGAATTCACCTGCACCGACGGCGAGACCGTGGCCTTCAGTGCCGGCGCGCTCGTGCTGGGCAGCGCTGCCTGCGGGACGGCGATCACGCCATTGAACCTGGCCGGCGGCACCGACGTGAAGGCCGATGCGGTCGTCAATCGGCTGCTCGCACTGCAGAGCTTCGACGAGGACCGCGATCCCTCGAACGGCATTCGCCTGACCTCGGCGCTGAAGGCTGCGCTCACGGCCGGTGCGCTCGATTTCAGCGCCGCGGCCGACAACTTCAACACCGCTCTCAATGCGGTGCTCGCGGGGCTGCCCGCTCCCTACAATGCGCGCATGGTCGATTCGAGCCGCCGCATGCTGGCGCGTGAACACTTCGAAAACACGCTGGCTTCGCGTCTCGCCGCACCGGTGGTCGAAGCCTCGGCGCAGACCAACGCCCTTGGCACCATCGGCATCGGCGTTACCCGCTACCAACTGCAGGCCGATGCCAGCTTCAACGTGCCCTATGAGGGCGACAACGAGAAGACCAGGGCCGACTTCCTCACCGGCTTCCTGCCGGCCTACGGCTCGGGCCTGGCGTTCAAGGGCAAGGCCGACGACGGCGCGCTCGAGTTCTACGCGATCACCGACCGCGGCCCGAACGGCGACGGCCCGACCGCGCCTGTGCCCAACGGCGGCGGCGCCACCAACATCAGCAAGGTGTTTCCGGCGCCGTCGTTCGCGCCGAGCTTCGGCATCGTGCGCATCGGCAAGACCGGCGCGGTGCTCGCATCGAGCCTGCCGCTCAAGCTCGATGCCAACAAGAAGATCACGGGCCTGCCGCCGCAGTCCGGCGTGGGATCGACGGGCGAAACGCCGCTGACCGATCGCTACGTGTTCGATGCCGCCAAGGCGAACTACGACGCCAATGGCCTCGACCCCGAGACGCTGGTGCTCGACAAGGCGCGCAACGTCCTCTGGACCAGCGACGAGTACGGCCCCTTCATCGCACGCATCAACGTCGCAACCGGCGTGATCGAGAAGAAATACGCTCCCGGCAGCGGCGCCGCCGACCTGCCGCTGGTGCTCGCGCAGCGCCGCCCCAACCGCGGCATGGAGGGCCTGACGCTCGATGCTGCCAATGGCAAGCTGCACGGCTTCCTGCAAAGCCCGATCGATCCGAAGGACGGTGCGGGCAAGTCGATCCAGGCGACGCCGCCGGGCGGCAGCAAGACCGACGTGCGCCACATCGCGAAGTTCACGCGCTGGCTCGCGTTCGATCCCGCCACCGAGACATCGAAGCTCTACGCCTACCCGATCGATGGCAGCCAGTACGACAAGAACCGCACCGGCAATGCCAAGCTCGGCGACGTGGTGAGCCTGGGCAACGGCCGTTTCATCGTCATCGAGCAGGGTGCGCGCAAGAGCGACGCCAAGGTGTTCAACAAGCTGATGCTGGTCGAGCTGCCGGCCGATGCGACGGACATCGCGGCCTTCGATCACAACCTGGAGATCAGCAGCATCACGCAGGCGCCATCGGGTGCCGCCGACTACTCCACCGTGGTGACGATGCGCAAGACCGAACTGCTCGATCTCAACGCACTGGGCTGGCTGGCCGAGAAGGCCGAGGGCCTGACCGTGGTGGACGACCAGACGCTGGCGCTGGTGAACGACAACGACTTCGGCGTCAGCACGATCCTGTTCGATGCCGACGGCAAGACCGTGGCCGGCAGCATCGAGGACTGCACGGTGGATGCGGCCGGCGCGATCATCGCCAAGTGCCCGATCGGCGTGACGGGCGCGCGCATCACGCGCGGCAGCGACCTGGAGCGGCCGACGCGCATCTGGCTCATCAAGCTCGATCGCAAGCTGAGCGAACTGCGCCTTTGATCAGCCGGCCAGCGTGAGCAGCGGCACGTCGCGCTCGCGGCCCATGGCCTCGAGTTCGGCGCGCGTGCGGGCCGCCAGCCAGGCGGCCAGGGCCTTGTGCGTGGCCGCCGCCATCATGTCGGGCGGCGCCACGCCCGCCGCTTCGCAGAGGCGGGCCGCGAAATGCGGCTCCAGTGCCGCCACCGCCACGCGGCCATCGGCACAAGGGTAGACGCGGTAGCCCGCATGGGCGCCGCCGACCGCGCCCGCCGGCTGCGTCAGGCCCCACGTGCGCGGCAGCGCCAGCCAGTCGGCCGAAGCGTTCAGCGCCACTTCGAGGTAGACGCCCTCGGCCTTGCCGCCAGCGCGGGCGCGCAGCAACATGGCCTTCAGCACCGCCTCGCTCGCGAGCAGGGCGCCGCCCATGTCGGCATAGAGCGTGGGCGGCAGCTCGGTGCCGGTCACGAGGCCGCTTTCCGCGAGGTAGGTCAGGTCGTGGCCCGGTTCCTCGGCGCGCTCGCCCGGCGCACCGACGATGGCCACCTGCGACAGCAACGGATGGCGCGCCTGCAGCGCGGGCCAGTCGAGGCCCAGCTTGCGCAGCGCCGAAGGGCGGAATGAAGTGAGCAGCACATCCGCCTTCGCGAGTTCGGCGTGCAACTGCTGCTGTCCCGCTTCGGTCTTGAGGTCGGCGGTCTCGATGGCGACGCCTTCGTGCAGCGCGGCGTAGGCGGGCTTGTTGTAGAGACCCATGGGGTCGCCGCCCGGCGGCTCGAGCTTCACGCAGGTGGCTCCCATTTCGCGGCAGCGCAACAAGGCCGCAGGGCCGGGCAGGTTGAGCGCGAGGCTCAGGACGCGAACGCCCGTGAGCGGCTGGAAGGAGGAGGCAGCGGGACTTGGCATGGGCGTAGATCCAGAGAACAGGTCGACAGCCATTTTCACCTTGGCGGGGAGCCAGATTTCGCAAGCCATGGCAGCCGCTGCGGCGTAGCATGTGCCACGGCAGACCGCCTCCTGCCGCTGTTGCAACGATCAAGGAGACCCACCATGTTTGAAGCGTCCCTCATGAGCGGCCAGCGCATTCTCGTGACCGGCGGCGGCACAGGCCTCGGCCGCGCCATGGCCGAGCGTTTTCTGGGCCTGGGTGCCGACGTGGCCATCTGCGGCCGGCGCCAATCGGTCTGCGAAGAAACCGCGGCCGAGTGGCGCCAGCAGTTTCCGGGGCGCCGCATCGACACCTTCGGCGTCGACATCCGCATTGCGCAGAACGTCGACGAGATGGTGGAAAGCCTGTTCCAGAGCGGCGGGCTCACGGGGCTCGTCAACAACGCGGCAGGCAACTTCGTGGCGCCGACCGAGAGCCTGTCGCCGCGTGCCTTCGATGCTGTTGCGAACATCGTCTTTCACGGCAGTTTCTACGTCACGCAGGCCGTGGGCAAGCGCTGGGTGGCCGAGGCCAAGGCCGGCAAATGGAAGGAGGGCGATGCCTTGCGCAGCGTGATGAGCATCATCGTCACGTGGGTCGACAACGGCAGCCCCTACGTGGTGCCTTCGGCCATGAGCAAGGCCGGCATCGAGGTCATGACCAAGTCGCTGGCGGTGGAGTGGGCGCGCCATGGCATTCGCCTGAACGCCGTCGGGCCGGGCGAGATTCCGACCGAGGGCATGAGCAAGCGGCTGAATCCCGGCGAGGAACCCGGCGCGCGCAGCAAGAAGACCAATCCGATGGCGCGCACCGGCCGCATGAGCGAGCTGCAGAACCTGGCGGCCTTTCTCATGGCGCCGGGGCAGTGCGACTGGCTCACCGGCCAGAGCATCATGATGGACGGCGGCAATGCGCTGGCCACGGGCGGCAACTTCTATGAGTTGCGCCAATGGAGCGACGACGACTGGCAGGCCGCGCGCGAGCGCATCGAGGCGCAGAACCAGAAGGACAAGGCGCAGCGCTGACGAGCGGGCGCCGTCCGCCGCCAGGGCATCGGCCACGCGGGTATCGTTGCGCATCAACAGAATTTCAGGAGAAAAGAAGATGCAACTCGTCGGCATGCTCGATTCGCCCTACGTGCGCCGCGTGGCCATTTCGCTGCGCCTCTTGGGGCTTCCGTTCGAACACCGCTCGGTCTCGGTCTTCAGCACCTTCGAACAGTTCCAGGCGATCAATCCCGTCGTCAAGGCGCCGACGCTGGTGTGCGACGACGGCACGCTGCTGATGGATTCCTCGCTGATCATCGACTACGCGGAGACGATCGCGGGCCGCAGCCTCATGCCTTCCGATAGCGCGGCCCGGCAGCATGCGCTGCGGGTGCTGGGGCTCGCGCTCGCAGCGTGCGAGAAGACGGTCCAGATCGTCTACGAGCGCAAACTGCGCCCGCTCGAAAAGCAGCATGCCCCGTGGGTCGACAGGGTGCGCAACCAGCTGGCCGCCGCCTATGCCGGGCTCGAGGCCGAGATACGGAAACTGCCCGCGGTGGCCGATGAAGCCTCCATGGGGCAGGCCGCGCTGACGAGCGCCGTGGCATGGAGCTTCACGCAACTGGTGATTCCCGACGTCACTGCGCCGGCCGATTACCCGTCGCTTGCAGCCTTTGCCGTGGATGCGGAAAAGCTGCCTGCCTTCCTGGCGCTTGCGCAGGTGTGATTCAGTTCGCGATGTCCGCCCCGCGCTCGGCCAGCAGGCTGCGCAGCAGCGAGCGATGGCAGCGCGATTCTTCTTCGCAATAGCAGCCCACGGAAAGCGCCGCGCTGTGTGAAAGGGCGGCCAGCAGGTCGAGGCTGCGGCTCGCGTCGGCTTCGGCCATCTCGGCCTTGTACTTGCGCATGAAGGCGTTCCATTGCGCGGGCGTTGCCGCGTCCTGGCCCAGCTTCATGGTCTCCGCGGACGGGGCGAGATTCGGGTACCACACGTCATACCAGTTCTGCGAGGCGAACTCGGTTTTCGGGACCCCGCGCGGCGGGCGTCGCACGGTGCCGATGCGAAGGCCCTCGCCGCCGGCGCGCGGCGTACCGAGGCGAACGATGCGGATGCTCATGTGCGGTTCCTTCTCTTCTTGCGACGGCCCAGGGGCCTGAGTCCAGGGTGTTGGGTAGGCGACAGCCGCCATCATCGCCGAGTGCCCGTGCGGGGCGATACTGGCGCGAAGAAACCCAAGGAGACATCGCATGCTCGACCGAATCGAATGGACTCGCCACCCCGACGGCGTGGTGCAACTGCAGCTCGCACGCGCCGACAAGATGAACGCGCTCGATCCCGCGATGTTCGACGCGCTGATCGACGCGGGCAGGGCCCTGTGCGGCGACGCCACGGTGCGCGCGGTGGTGATGTCGGGCCAGGGCAAGGCTTTTTGCGCCGGCCTGGACATGGCCTCCTTCGAGCGCATGGGGCAGGGCGCTGCCAGCGCGGTGTTGGGCGCGGCCGCGGATGGTGCCGATCTGTCCGCCCGCACGCATGGCATTTCGAATGCGGCCCAGTTCGTGGCGATGGCTTGGCGCGAGGTGCCGGTGCCCGTCATAGCGGCGGTGCATGGCGTGGCTTTCGGCGGCGGCCTTCAAGTGGCGCTGGGCGCCGACATCCGCATCGTCGCGCCCGACACC
This sequence comes from Variovorax palleresanus, assembly GCF_051144945.1. Taxonomy (NCBI): domain Bacteria; kingdom Pseudomonadati; phylum Pseudomonadota; class Betaproteobacteria; order Burkholderiales; family Comamonadaceae; genus Variovorax; species Variovorax palleresanus. The sequence continues at coordinate 4,930,251 of NZ_JBJNVP010000002.1, forward strand.
AAGCTGTCGGTGATGGAAATCAAATGGGGCCTGGTGCCGGACATGGGCGGCATGGTGCTGATGCGCGGGCTCGCCCGCAGCGATGTGGTGCGCGAACTCACCTTCACGGGACGCGTCTTCTCTGGCGAGGAGGCGCTGCAGCTGGGCTTTGCCACCCGGCTGGCAGCCGACCCGCTGGCGGAAGCGCTGCAAATGGCACACGACATCGCCGCCAAGAGCCCTGACGCCATCCGCGCCGGCAAACGTCTTCTCAATGCGTCGCTGTCGCAGGAGGCGCGCGCTTTGTTGATTGCCGAATCGGTGGAGCAGCAGGCGCTGATCGGGAGCCGCAACCAGGTCGAGGCCGTGCAGGCCAACATCGAGCGGCGTCCGCCGCGCTTCGACCCGCCGGCCTGAGGGTGGCCCCGGGAGGGGGCGTCACGGCGGGCGTTTTTCGGCATTTTTTGGCGCCTTGCAGCCAAATAGCACGGGAATCGGGCTCGATCTCCTGCAATATGTAAGAATTAAGTATCTTTATTTCAGGCGTCTGACCATCGCCACAAAAGAGTTGTTCTTTATGTGATGAAGGTCACGTCTGCCTTGAATTAAGGGTAGGGGAGGGGTGGTGGCTGCTGTCACATTCCTTAACAATTAATTCTTTTGTCTGCGACGGCGTTCCTGCATGTCGACCACGTTTTCCTGCAACCTCAATGTGCCCATCCTGGTGGGCGAGGATCGCTACAAGTACGTCCCCGTCGTCGGGGTCTTTCGCAGCATTCCGTTCGACCAGGTCGATGAGTGGGTGATGCATCCCGGCGGCGGCCCGCGCAGCGATCGCGAGCTGGCGGCCGAAGTTCTTGTCGAAATCCGCAAGCCGCTTGGCACGAGCGGGCGCACCGTGCCGCACTCCTTCGAAGTGGCAGACATTCTTCAGCTGGACCGTGCGGCTGCCATCGTCGTGTCCACGTTCCTTGCCGCATTGCCCCGCGTCTGAGGGCAAGCAGGCCCCATCACCCGGCCGCGCGCGCCTAGTGCCTGCCGCGGGCGTCCACCGGCCAGATCGCAACCAGGGTATCGCCGTCGACCACGTGGTAGGCGTCGTGCAGATTGACGGTCGGGTCGCAGTGGGGCGTGACGAACTCGATGCGATCGCCCAGCGCGGGGCGCTCCGCCGCGAACATCAACTTGCCGTGTTCGTCGCCGAAGAAGGCGTAGCGGCTCGCCGGATCGGCGCCACGCGCCACCACCGGAACGCCGCAGTCGGTGGCAAAGCACTTGGTGCCGCCGTCGACGGTGACCCAGCCCGCCGCATGGGTGCTCACCACCGCCGTCTGCACGAACAGTGACACCTCGAAGGGCGAAGGCTGCGCCGGGCCAGCGAGCACCTGCGTGTATTCCGCGTCCATGAAGACATAGGAGCCGGCCTGCAGTTCGGTGAACGCGTCGCGCTCTGCGTCGAGGTCATGGGTGCCGGTACCCGCGCCGGTGACGATCTCGAAATGAATGCCGCCGCGCTTGGCTTCGGCCACGATGTGCGCGATGGTTTCGCGCAGACTGGCTGCCGCGGCACTGCGCTGTTGCCGGTCGGGTATGTGCTGCAGATTGCCGGCATAGGCCTGCAGGCCGCGCAGCTTCAGGCGCGGCTCGGCCGCAATGCGGCGTGCGAGCTCGAGCACCTGCGCCTCGGTGGCGGCGCCGGTGCGGTTGTAGCCGGCGCCGTAGTCGACCAGCACATCGAGCGGGTGCGTCAGCCCGAGCGTGGCTTCGGCAAGGTCGGCCGCGTTGCGCGGGTCGTCCACCACCACCATCATTCCGCCGGGGCCTGCGAGCCTGGCGAGCTTGACCACGCGTGCGATCTTGCTCGGGGTGACGGCGGGCGAGGTGATCAGCACGCCCGGAATGCCAGCCTTGACCATCACCTCCGCCTCGCCCAGCGTGACGCAGCTCACGCCGATGGCGCCCGCAGCCACCTGGCGCCGCGCAATCTCCACGGACTTGTGCGTCTTGACGTGCGGCCGGAGCCCCACGCCCCGCGCGTTGGCAAACGCGGCCATGCGCTCGATGTTGCGCGCGAGGGCGCCAAGGTCGAGCAGGAGCGCCGGCGTATCGAGCGACTGCCGCCCGCCGGCAATGCCGATCAGCGGTGTATTGACTTGCGTGTCAGGAAGCATGAGCAACTTTCAAATGCGGGAAGGGCGTCTGCGTTGGGGAAGAGGACGAGGAACGCGGAATCGAACGGCGAAATGATCGCACCGAAAGGCATTCTCATTCTGATTGACGGCACCTTGCGTCTGCCGCGCCGGCGCAAGAGAAAGCCGTCAGTCGCCCCGCGATGGTGTTCGGCGCGGGGTGCGCCTGAGCGCCAACCACCACAGCAGCGCCGCATTGACGGCCCATCCTCCCGCAAGAACGATGAGTGCGGTTTGCGCGACGCCCGGCGCCAGATCGAGCGTCACCAACGCCAGCGACCACGGCAACGCCCCCGCGATGGCCGCCAGCATGGCCGTCTCGCTCTCGGGGAAAGCCGCGGACGAAACCACGCACACCGCGCCCGCGGCCGTATAGGCGAGCGCGCCCAGGCGCCACCACGAAGGGAAGAGCGGTCGAGGGTCCGGTTCTGCGGTGTGCATGTGCTGAAGATTGCAGATGGCAGCATCATGCCGCGACAGCCGCTCGCGCGCAGCGGTGTAGGCCTTCAGGCGACGAGTGGCATCAACCGTACGGTTGCGAGCAGGCAGCGGACCGGCAGGCCCGTACGTGGATGTGTGGGTAGAATTCGGCCTTCCCGGCGGAAGCAGAAGCGGCCAAGCCGCTGATTTGCCTGGTGTGGCCCCTGCTTGGGGCCGCGGGTGCGAAGGTTCAAGACCTTGTGTGCCAGCCAAGCTTCTTTCTTCTTCTGTCCGGCCCGGAATCTGCCCGTAGCTCAGTTGGATAGAGCACCTGCCTTCTAAGCAGGTTGTCGGGGGTTCGATCCCCTCCGGGCAGGCCATCTCGCACCTTCACCCAGCCTTACCTCTGCCGCAGCCCTGCCTGCGGCGAAAGTCGTTCATCCCGGAAACTGCACCACCGGGCCGCCAGGCTTGGTACCCGGCGGAACATACGCGGGCGCCGGATCGCCGCCGCGGCCGAGCGAGCGGGTGTAGGTGTAGATGGCCTTCAAGTCTGCGTCGGTCATCGCGCGCACGTTGAACCATGGCATGGGCGGGCGGGGCGTCATGACGCGCGCATGCTTCACCCACTGCTGCTGGCTCATGTCAGCCATGAACAAGCGCAGATTGACCGCGTATGTGGTGCCCCACGGGCCGGACCAGCCCAAGGCGTCACCGGTCAACCACAGCTTCTCGTCCACCTCGCCGTTCTTTGGCGCGTAGCCGGGCGTGTGGCAATCGTTGCAGCCCGCGATCATCACCAGGTAGCGGCCGCGCTGGATCTCGCCCTTGTTCGCCTTCTGGCTTCCACCTGTTTGCGCCCCAGCTAAGGCTGAAGACAGGAGGATGGTCAACACGGCGGTGGAGCGCGCAACGCGGCGAATCAGGTGGGCAGTCGGGGCGGCATGGGGATTGATGCGATCCTTCATTGGCTGGCTCCTGGGCTTGGCGTTCATGTCGAAGTAGACATGGCACCACGGTAGCCCTGGGTGCCGGGCCGCGCATGGGCGCTTCAGCCATTTCTGCCTGGTCGTTTTGTCATGGGCACCGCGGCGTTGTAGCGATCGATGGCCACTGTGGCGAGATGCAACGGTCACAGCTCCCGCAACGTTCGACCTTGTAGCAGTGCAGCGGGAAAACCCGCGACCGAAAGCCCCGACGACGCCCTGGATGGCGCCTGAAAGGCGGCTTGGCGCGTGGCACAGACATTGCCCCCAATCCTCGTGAAGGCATGCCTGCAGGCACGCCCGAGCCGCTATCCACACCCACGAGGAGACACCCCATGCAATTGAAGCTCTTGAACGCGCTCATGGCCATCGGCCTGGCCGCGGCCGGCAGTGCCGGCGCGCAAGTCACGGACAAGATGATCCAGTCCGAAGCCACCACCAACGGCAACGTCCTGACCTGGGGTGTGAACACCCAGGGCCAGCGCTACTCGCCGCTGAAGCAGGTCAACACCGGCACCGTGTCCCGGCTGGCGCCGGCATGGGCCTTTTCCTTCGGAGGGGAGAAGCAGCGCGGCCAGGAGGCGCAGCCCGTGATCCACAAGGGCAAGATGTTCGTCACCGCTTCCTACTCGCGCATCTACGCTCTCGACGCGACCACCGGCAAGAAGCTGTGGAAGTACGAGCACCGCCTGCCCGAGGGCATCATGCCTTGCTGCGACGTCGTCAACCGCGGCGCGGCGCTGTACGACAACCTGGTGATCTTCGCCACGCTCGACGCCCAGCTGGTGGCGCTCGACCAGAACACCGGCGACGTGGCCTGGAAGGAGAAGATCGACGACTACGCGGCCGGCTACTCGGCCACCGCCGCGCCGATCATCGCCAACGGCCTGATCCTCACCGGCGTGTCGGGTGGCGAGTTCGGCATCGTCGGCCGCGTCGAGGCGCGCGACGCCAAGACGGGCCGCATGGTGTGGTCGCGCCCCACGGTGGAAGGCCACATGGGCTACACCTACGACAAGGACGGCAACAAGCAGGAGGCGGGCATCTCGGGCACCGTCAACAACAGCTGGCCGGGCGACCTCTGGAAGACCGGAGGCGCCGCCACCTGGCTGGGCGGCACCTTCGATGCCAAGACCGGCCTGGCCTACTTCGGCACCGGCAACCCGGCGCCGTGGAACAGCCACTTGCGCAAGGGCGACAACCTGTTTTCATGCGCGACCGTGGCCATCGACGTGAAGACGGGCCAGATCAAGTGGCACTACCAGAACACGCCCAGCGACAGCTGGGACTTCGACGGCGTGAACGAGTTCGTCACCTTCGACATGGACGGCCGGCGCGTGGGCGGCAAGGCCGACCGCAACGGCTACTTCTACGTCAACGATGCCACCACCGGCCAGCTCCTCAATGCCTTTCCCTTCGTCAGGAAGACGACCTGGGCCGACGGCATCGACCTGAAGACCGGCCGGCCGAACTTCGTGGCCGCGAACCGTCCGGGCAACCCGGTCGACGGCGACGGTGGCAAGAAGGGCAGTTCGGTTTTCGCGGCCCCGGGCTTCCTGGGCGGCAAGAACCAGATGCCGATGGCCTACAGCCCCGACACGAAGATGTTCTACGTGCCCGCCAACGAATGGGGCATGGACATCTGGAACGAACCGGTGGCCTACAAGAAGGGCGCGGCCTACCTGGGCTCGGGCTTCACCATCAAGCCGCTCAACGAGGACTACATCGGCGCGCTGCGCGCGGTCGATCCCAAGACCGGCAAGATCGCCTGGGAGGTCAAGAACGGCGCGCCGCTGTGGGGCGGGGTGCTCACCACCGGCGGCAACCTGGTGTTCTGGGGCACGCCAGAGGGCTACCTGAAGGCGGCCGACGCCAAGACCGGCAAGGTGCTGTGGGAGTTCCAGACCGGCTCGGGCGTGGTTGCGCCGCCGGTCACCTGGCAGCAGGGCGGCGAGCAGTACGTGGCCGTGGTCTCCGGCTGGGGTGGCGCGGTGCCGCTGTGGGGCGGCGAGGTGGCCAAGAAGGTCAACCTGCTGGAGCAGGGCGGCATGGTGTGGGTCTTCAAGATCCCCTCCACCGGCAGCACGCGCACCGCACGGGCGGGCGATGTCCGCACCGCATCCAACTGAGGAGGCGCCATGACGAATCGCAACAGCGAAGGGAGCCGCGATGCCTCCCGCCGGGATTTCGTCGGCCGCGCGGTCGGCGGCGCCTGCCTGCTGGCGGCAGTGCCGGTGCGCGTGCTGGCCGCGCCGCCGCGGGCCGAGGAGAACGACGAGACGTCGGTGCAGCTCGGCTACAAGCACGACACGAAGAACGTCGACAAGAAGAAGTACCCCCGCCATGCGGCCACGCAGGAATGCGTGAACTGCGCGATGTGGCAGGGCACACCCACGGATGGGTGGGCGGGCTGCGCGATGTTCGGGCGCAAGCAGGTCGCGGCCAAGGGCTGGTGCATGGCCTGGGCGCCCAAGCCCGCGTGAGCGGCGGAGCGCGTCTCCGTGCCCTTCAGCGCGGGGACGCACGGTGGCAGGCGGGCATTGCGCCCTGCCTGCCGGCGCAGCGCAACGACGGGTCGGCCGCCTTCACAGCGAGATCTCCATGCCGTCGTAGGCCACCTCGATGCCATGGCTTTCGAGCACCTGGCGCTGCGCGCTGGCGGCATCGAGGATCGGGTTGCTGTTGTTGATGTGGATCAACACCTTGCGCCGCGCCGACGTGGCCAGCATCGCGTCCACCATGCCGCCGCGCGAGCCGGCGCCAGTCTGCGGCAGATGCCCCATGTCGCTGGCGGACCTGGTGCCGAGGCCTGCGTGGCGCATTTCGTCCTCGGCCCAGAAGGTGCCGTCGAGCAGCAGGCAGTCGGCGTCGTGCATCCAGCGCAGTTCCTCCGGGCCCACCTCTGCAAGGCCCGGCGCGTAGAAGAGGCGGCGGCCGCCCTGCAGGTCCTCGATCAGGAGGGCGATGTTGTCGCCCACCGTCTGTTCGCGGCGGTGCGGCGAATAGGGTGGAGCCTTGCCGGGTATGGCCACGGCGGTGAAGCGCAGCGAGGGGAAGCCCGCGACGCTGAAGTCGACGAGGGTCTGGGTGCCGGCCACGGCCAGCATGTGCCAGCGCGTGCCGCAGTAGTGCTCCAGCACGCTGAGCACGGGAAAGGAAGTGGTCAGGTCCTCGAACACGCAGGGCGTGGCATAGAGGTCGATGCAGGGCCCTTCACGCAGGCCGAGCAAGCCGGCGACGTGGTCGATCTGCGCATCCATCAGCACCACCGCCTTGATCGGCGTGTCGCGCAGTCCGTGGCGCGGATGCAGCTGGGCGTGGCTGCGGATCTGCTGGCCGATGTCGGGCGATGCATTGAGCAGCACCCACGATTCGCCGTCCGCGGAGACGGCGATCGAGCTTTGCGTGCGCGCGCAGGCATCGAGCACGCCCTGGCGCTGGCCTGCGCACAGCGGGCAGTTGCAGTTCCATTGAGGAAAGCCGCCGCCCGCGCCGGAGCCGAGGACAAGGATTTTCATGAGGCCTCAAAAAACGCGGGGGTCGACCATTGCATGAAGTCTCCTTGTGTGGGCTGTGCCGGTCCGGGCGGAATTGCCGGGCGGCGGAATTCCGCAAATCGCATGCCCACGCGGCGCGATGCGCGAGGCGCGCCGAAATACAGGTGGTTTCCCTTGGGAGCGCGCGCGAAATGCTCCAGGCTGGTACAGCGCCGTGCGGCGCTGGCACAGGGGTTTACCCGAGGCTTCGCACGCGCCCCGTCAATCGCCCTTGTTCCAGCGCAGCTTGCGATAGATGGTGTTGCGGCTGATGCCCAGGCGCTTGGAGGCGACGGAGATGTTGCCGTCGGCCGCCGCGAGGGCGCTGCGAATCATGTCGATCCCGGCTTCCCCCAGGGTGCGCGGAACGTCTGGTGGAGCGTCGGGCGAGGGCTCGGCGTCGCGCGAGGGGAGCATCGTGTGCTCGGGTACGGCAGCAGCTGGCGCTGCCTCCGGCAGGGCGGGCGCTCCAGGGGGAAGCGGCGCCGCTGCCTGTGCTGCTGCAGCGGGCGCGGCCTGGGGCCGCACGCGCCGGACATCCTCCAGGAAGTCGTCCGACAAGTGGTGTTCGCAGATGTGCCTTTCGCCCGCGCCCATCACGGCGGCGGTGCGAAGCACGTTGGCGAGCTGGCGCAGGTTGCCCGGCCAGGCATAGGCCTTGAAGAGCGCCAGCACCGAGGCGTCGATCTCGGGCGTGTCCTGCGGGCATTCGGCCAGCAGGATGCGCCGCGCCACCACGTCGAGGTCGCTGCGCTCGCGCAGCGCCGGCAGCCGCACCACCAGGCCGTTGAGGCGGTAGTACAGGTCTTCCCGGAAGGTGCCTGCGTCGATCATCTCGCGCAGGTTGCGGTGCGTGGCGCCGATGACGGCAATGTCCACCGGGATCGACTTGAGGCTGCCCAGAGGGCTGACGTTGCGCTCCTGCAGCACCCGCAGCAGCCGCGCCTGCAGGGACAGCGGCATGTCGCCGATCTCGTCCAGGAACAGCGTGCCGCCGTTGGCCTGCACGATGCGCCCCACCGCGCCCTTGCGGCGCGCGCCGGTGAAGGCGCCATCCTCGTAGCCGAACAGCTCGGCCTCGATCAACGATTCGGGAATGGAGGCGCAATTCACCGCCACGAAGGGCTGCCGGGCGCGATTCGAATCCTGGTGCACGGCGCGCGCGAGCAGCTCCTTGCCCGTGCCGGTCTCGCCGAGGACGAGCAGCGGAATGTCGCGGTTGATGACGCGCCGCACCTTCTGCAGCGTGGCCGCGATCTGGGCGTCGCCGGTGTCCAGGTAGTGCAGGCCGGAGAAAGGAGGCTGCGAGGAAGGGCAGGGGTTCCGTGTCGCCGCGGCGGCGCCATCACCCGCCGCGTGCGCCCGAGGAGCACTCGCCTCGCCGGGCATGCGCGGCTCCACCGAGGTCACGGGCATGTCCAGCACCACCCCACGCTGCGGCCCGTTGAATCGGGCGCTGACATGGAACTGCTGCCCATTGGCCGCATGCAGCATCATCGGCGTGGGCAGCGGCGCGCGGAAATGGTCGAACACGGCCGAGGCCGTGATGCCGAACAGGCTGGTCAGGCTCTGCATGCGCAGCGCGGCGATGCTCATGTCCAGCTGGTCCAGTGCGCCGCGGTTGGCGCCCAGGATCTTGCCGTCGACGCCGACGACGATGATCCCCTCGAGCAGCGTGCCGATGAACTCCGCACGGCCATGGAAGTGCAGCCGCAGGCGGTTGCCGTAGTCGTCCGACAACCACTGGTTCTCGATCATGCGTGCCGACATGCGCACCAGGCCCATGGTGTGCTGGTGGTAGGAGCGCTGGTCGCCGGTGACGTCGAGCACGCCCAGCATCTCGCCGCGGGGATCGAAGATCGGCGCGGCCGAACAGGTGAGGAAGTTGTTGGCGTGGATGAAGTGCTCGCCGCCATGCACGACCGTCGGCGTTTCCTCGACCAGCGTGGTGCCGATGGCGTTCGTGCCCTTGGAATGCTCGGCCCAGCTCACCCCCGGCGTGAGCGCCACCTTGTTGGCGCGCTGCAGGAACTTGTCGTCGCCGACGGAGTGGAGGATGGTGCCGGTGGTGTCGGCCAGCACGATCATGCTGTCGGTGTCGACGATCTGCTCGAGCAGCATCTCCATCACCGGCGCCGCGTGCGTGAACAGCCGCTGGTTGCGCTCGCGCGCCACCACGAGGTCGCTGCGCCGCAGCGGATCGAAGTCCGGCCGCTCGATGCGCGACAGGCCCAGCGCGGCGCAGCGCTGGTGCCACTGCTCGATCAGCTCGGTGCGGCCTGCTCGGGGTGGCGTGACGGCCAGCGTCGATGGCTTGGTCCAGCCCTGTGGAGGGCTGGCTGGGGCATGAAAGGCGTCAACCATCTGCTGTCTCCTGTCCTGCTTCTTTGAGCGGGCAACTTGTCTCTGGCCAGTTTGAGGAATGCTCTCACTGGGTTGCTTCATTCTGGAACACCCCCAGGGAGCGCGGTGTTCCGAGCCGACGCTGCAGAGGCAAGGATGCCACAGCAACCGGCCCTTGTGGGCACTGTCCCGGTGTCGGGACGGTACAGGGAAGGCAATTTGTGTTCCCGCTTGCAGCAACAGACCGTTGGCACAGCGATTGCAAATTTGTGGGGGTTCCCAATCACCACAACGGAGACCCGACATGATGAATCCCGATCCAAGAATCCTGCGGCCCCTGGTCCGTCCGCCGAGGCTGCGCAAAGCGGTGCTTGCGGCGGTGCTGAGCGTGGCCGCTTCCGGCGCTGCCTGGGCCCACGGCGACGTCACGCCGCAGGCCGTGGACACGTCGTCGCTGCCGAAGCTGGGCGATCAGTGGCGCGCAGAGAACCCGTTTCGCGGCAACAGCGGGGCCATGCAGATCGGCACCTCCGCCTATAACCAGAACTGCGCGCGCTGCCACGGCATCGACGCCATCTCCGGCGGCATCGCACCCGACCTGCGCAAGCTCGACAACGATTGCGCCGCCCTCAAGGACGCCGCGCGCAAGGCGGCCTGCGTGAAGGAGATCGACGACTTCTTCCTCACCACCGTGCGGCGTGGCCGCACGCGCAACGGTGCCGTCTACATGCCGCCGTTCGAAGGAGCGATGAACCAGGAGGCGATCTGGGCGATCAAGACCTACCTGGAGACGCGGCGCGACAAGCCGATGTGAGGCGGCTGCGATGCACACACTTCCTTCCTTCTTGTCGCGCCGCGAATGCCTGCGATGGGCCGCGGCCGCCGGCGTGGCCGTGCTCTCTGGCACGGCACGCGCGGGCACGCTCGACAGGATCCGCGCACGCGGCACGCTGAGCGTCGCGATCTACCAAGACATGCCCCCGTTCCACGTGGCCGGCCAGGGCATCGACATCGAACTGGCGCGCGCGTTGGCCGGCGCGCTGGACGTGAAGCTCTCGCTGCTGCCGTTCCTGGCCGACGAGAACATGGGCGACGACCTGCGCAACATGGTGTGGCGCGGCCACTACCTGGGCTTCGGCCCGGCCGACGTGATGCTGCACGTTCCAGTGGACCGCCCGCTGATGAACGAAACGCCGCAGGCGCTCATCTTCGCGCCGTACTACCGCGAGCGCGTGGTGCTGGCGCGGCGGCTCGACCGCTTGCCCCAACTGGACACGCTCTCCGCGCTGGGCGATGCGAAGGTGGCGGTGTCCGGCAAGACACTGGCGGGCTGGCTCATGATCGGCGCCGACAACGGCGCCTACCGCGACCAGCTCGACACCCAGCCGAAGGACGGTGCCGAGGCCGCCCGCGCCCTGCAGCGCGGCGAGGTGGCCGCCGCCGCGGGGCTCGCCTCCGAGATCGAGTCGGTGTTGCGCGGCGACGCTCGCTTTGCTATTGCGCCGCTGCCTTCGCCACGCATTCAGGGCAACGGCTGGGCGGTGGGCATGGCGGTCAGGAAGGACGCGACCGACCTGGCCCAGGCGCTGCAGGCCAGCGTCAATGCCCTCGTTCAAGGCGGGCGGCTGCGCACGATGTTCGAGGGGGGAAACGTCGACTGGCAGGCGCCGTGAGTCGACGAGCGATGGCAGCGATCCTGCGCATTCCAGCGGATACCAACGAGCAACACCAACGACGGACCACGCGTCCGAAGACCCCATGAACATGCCCAATTCCATCGAATCCGTCCTTGTCGAGAACCGCGTATTCCCACCCGACGCCCGCGCCAGCTCTGGTGCGCGCATCTCCGGCATGGCCGCCTACGAGGCCCTGTGCCGGGAAGCCGAGCAGGACTTCGAAGGCTTCTGGACCCGCCTGGCCCAGGACAACCTCACCTGGACCAAGCCCTTCACCAAGACCCTGGACGAATCCAACGCCCCCTTCTACCAATGGTTCGGCGACGGCGAACTCAACGCCAGCGCCAACTGCCTGGACCGGCACATCGGCACCCCCGTCGAACACAAGACCGCCATCGTCTTCGAGGCCGACGACGGCGCCGTCACCCGCGTCAGCTACAAGGAACTGCTCGCCCGCGTGAGCCAGTTCGCCAACGCCCTGAAGGCCGCCGGCATCCAAAAGGGCGACCGCGTCATCGTCTACATGCCCATGACCGTCGAAGGCGTCGTCGCCATGCAGGCCTGCGCGCGCATCGGCGCCACCCACAGCGTCGTGTTCGGCGGCTTCTCGGCCAAGGCCCTGCAAGAGCGCATCATCGACGCCGGCGCCGTGGCCGTCATCACCGCCAACTACCAGCTGCGCGGCGGCAAGGAGCTGCCCCTCAAAGCCATCGTGGACGACGGCATCGCCATGGGCGGCTGCGAGTCGATCCGGGCCGTGTTCGTCTACGAGCGCACCCCCACCGCCTGGAATCGCGTCGAAGGCCGCGACCAGAGCTTCGCCGAGGCCCTCCAGGGCCAGAGCACCGACTGCCCGCCCGTGCCCGTGAACGCCGAGCACCCCCTCTTCATCCTCTACACCTCCGGCTCCACCGGCAAGCCCAAGGGCGTGCAGCACGCCACCGGCGGCTACCTGCTGTGGGCCCGGCTCACCATGGACTGGACCTTCGACATCCGGCCCGAAGACGTGTTCTGGTGCACCGCCGACATCGGCTGGATCACCGGCCACACCTACGTGGCCTACGGCCCGCTGGCCGCCGGCGCCACCCAGGTGGTGTTCGAAGGCATCCCCACCTTCCCGCACGCCGGGCGCTTCTGGCAGATGATCGAGAAGCACAAGGTCAGCGTCTTCTACACCGCCCCCACCGCCATCCGCTCGCTCATCAAGGCCGCCGAAGGCGACGAGAAAGTGCATCCGAAGAACTGGGACCTTTCGAGCCTGCGCATCCTCGGCTCGGTGGGCGAGCCCATCAACCCCGAGGCCTGGATGTGGTACCACCGCCATATCGGCCGCGAGCAATGTCCGATCGTGGACACCTTCTGGCAGACCGAGACCGGCGGCCACGTGATCACGCCGCTGCCCGGGGCCACGCCGCTGGTGCCCGGCTCCTGCACCCTGCCGCTGCCGGGCATCATGGCCGCCATCGTGGACGAGACCGGCAAGGACCTGCCCCACGGCGCGGGCGGCATGCTGGTCATCAAGCGGCCCTGGCCCTCGATGATCCGCACCATCTGGAACGACCCCGAGCGCTTCAGGAAGAGCTACTTCCCCGAGGAGATGGGCGGCACCATCTACCTGGCCGGCGATGGGGCCGTACGCAGTGCCGACCGCGGCTACTTCCGCATCACCGGGCGCATCGACGACGTGCTGAACGTCTCGGGCCACCGGCTGGGCACGATGGAGATCGAATCGGCGCTGGTGTCCAAGACCGACCTGGTGGCCGAGGCGGCCGTGGTGGGCCGGCCCGACGACGTGACGGGCGAGGCGGTGTGCGCCTTTGTCGTGCTCAAGCGCAGCCGCCCGACCGGCGAGGAGGCCAAGCAGATCGCCAACGAGCTGCGCGCCTGGGTGGCCAAGGAGATCGGGCCGATTGCCAAGCCCAAGGACATCCGCTTCGGGGACAACCTGCCCAAGACGCGCAGCGGCAAGATCATGCGGCGCCTGCTGCGCAGCATTGCCAAGGGGGAGGCGATCACGCAGGACACGTCCACGCTGGAGAATCCGGCCATTCTGGAGCAGTTGTCACAACGGATTTGAAAAGCAAAACGCCTGCAACAACTTACGTTATTGCAGGCGTTCACTTTTTTTGGTCGGGGCGAAAGGATTCGAACCTTCGACCCTCTGGTCCCAAAACAGACCGAGAATCCATAAAAATCAACGACTTGGCGCCATTTTGTCTAACGCAAGTTCGGCGCTTTGGAGTTGTTTTTCCCTCTGACGAGTAAACGCCGTTAGACGGATTTCAGCGCGTCGCGCTGGTCTTTTTTGCCCGCTTGTGGCGCACGTAATCGGCGGTCTGGGTCTGGGTGCTGTGGCCGCCCATGGTCTGGGCTTGGCCGATGCCGCGGTCGGTCACACCGTCGATGTCCGTGAGCGCCTTGGCGCGCAGGTCGTGGAAGTGGGCGTTCTTGACCTTGGCCCGCTCTCGAGCGCGAGTCCAGGCGGTCGAGGCGCCGTCGTAGGTGTAGGGCTCGCCCTTTAGCGTGGAGAACACGTAGCGCATGCTGACCGGCTTCGCCTTTCCGGCCTTGCCCTGTTGGCCGGGCACTGGCGGCGGGTGCTTCAGCCGCTCGATGACCGCCTTCAGCTTTGGCGTCCACTCGATGAGAATTCGCACGGCCGTCGAGTCCGCGGTCTTCGCCGGTTCGAAGAGAATCCCTTCCTTCCGAATCTGCGCCCACTCCAGCGTCAACAAGTCGCTGATGCGCTGGCCCGTCAGGTAGGCCATGTCGATCAGGCAGCAGATCGTGTGGCCCGACCTCGTGCGGTTGCCATCGTCCCCATAGCAGGCTGCCACCTTGATGCGCCGCAACTCGCTGTCCGTGATGTAGCGCGTGCGCGCCTTCACCTTCTTCGTCTTGACCGGGTCGACGGGGTTGCTTCCTGCCGGTCGGAACCCTTTCACTTCGGCGAATCGAAGGCGCTCGCGCAGCGCGGCCCTGTAGGCGTTGTAACTGCGCGGCTGCGCGTCCCAGGTCTCCAGGAAGTCGATCACGATGGGCGGCGTGATGTCGCGGGCCCGGAACTCGGCGAACGCCTCCGAGATCGCCTTGTTGTGCGTCCTGTCGTCGGCTTGGGTCTTCTCGGTGTGCTTGCTCCCGATTTCCTTCATCCACGCGGCGCAGAGCTTCGGCATCATGTCGTCGAGCGACTTGTCGGTCTCGATCTTGGCCAGCGCCAGGTACATGGCCGAAAGGCCTTCCTTGATTCGGCAGAGCTTCGTCCACTTCCGCTCATCGCCAACTGCAGCGACGTGAAAGTAGCTTCCGTGTTTCTCGTAGACCCTCGGCGGGAGGTCGCGTTTCATGCTCTCTTCCTTGTGACCGGTCGAAGTCTGGGCTCGTTCGCCGGCATGCTGGCGCCGGCGCTGACCGCATCGTAGTGCGGCCGCTCGAGGATGACACTACCGTCAACCCGCGACCGGCGCGCCCGGTAGAAGCCCTGGCGCAGCAGCTCGGCCATCTGCTCGGCTGACCGCTTGTAGCCTGTGAGCTGCTTCAGTTCGGCGCGGGTCAGGATCGCGCTCGCCTGCTGCGCCTCGGCACTCGACGCCAGGGGAGTTTCGGCCGTGGTCATTGAATCTCCTTCAGCGCGTCGTCGCGCGCTCGGTTCAATTCGGACATCTTGCCGAGGTCGCCGCCGCGGTCGGGGTGGTAGGCCGAGGCGAGGCGCCGATAGATCTCGGACAGCTGCGCACGGTTCGTCACACCGGTGCCGAACACGTCCCGCCATGAGCGCGGGCCCATCGCAGTCTGCTGCTGGGGCGGTGGTAGCGCCGAGAAGCCGGTGAACGCAGCTTCCAGCATGTCGCCGGTACCCCAGCGGGCGATGCCGCGCAGCGCCTCGATGGTCTTGGCGATGGCCTGCATGTTGTGCTCGATCTTCTCCCACCGGTCGCACGCGAAGGACATCTGCCGCTTCTTGTAGGTGAAGTAGACCGAGACGCCCGGATCGTCCGGCTGGCGCTGGTTGGCGAGCGGCAGCCCATCCCGCCGGAGCGCGGTGTTCGTGCTGATGACAATGGCCGGATCCGGGTAGCGGCCGGCCAGGCGGCCGATCTCGGCAACGATGTTGTCTCGAGCGCGAGCGAAGGTCACATCGAACTTGGCGCGCTCTCGGCGCCAGCGTTCGGTGCGCGGCCGGCCGACGGGCCATTGCAGTGGATAGGCTTCGGCGCTCACCTGGCGTCTCCTTCACCGGTTTCGAGCGGCGCGTCGTCGGGTTTCGACGCAGCTGCGCGGCGCAACATGCCATCGCACCCACACACTGACCAGTCGCCGCCGCAGACGCCGCAACGGCCGTCATCCATTCGGATACTCGCTTGGCTGCTGGCGTTTCTCCGGCTGTCGTCACGTTTTGCCATCTCGACCGCCTTGTCGAGGGTGCTGGCGCTGAAGTGAACGGGGCCAACCGGCGGAAACACGACCCAATGACCCGGAGCCCACAGGTTCGCGTATCGGCGCAGCGCAACACCAGCGTTCATGCGGTCGCGCTGCTCCGGGGTCATCTTGTGGTGATCCATGCCCGCCCAGCGCCACAGCTGCTCATGGTCGATGCGGTCGGCCAGGTCAAGCAACCGCTGTTGCTTCGCGCTAGGGGACATTTCGCCTTGTGCTTGTTCGGCGGGGTCGCGTGGGGTGTCGTTCATGTTCAGTCCGTCCATTTGATGCAGCCGGCGCTCGAGCAGCGGCCAGAGGTCCGGCCATCGACAGCCGAGACCACGAAGGTGAGAAGCCCGCGGCACTTCGTACAGCGGATGGAGCCGCGCTGCGTCTCGGCAGGGCGAAAGTGAGGGGGCTGGCAGTGCTGCTTGCGCACCTCGGCCATTGCGCGCGCCACCGCGCTGGCGAAGGCGCCGAAGCCGGGGGTGGTCATGGCGGATCTCCAGCATCGATGGCGACGCTTGAGCAGTCCGGGCAGCGGTTGCCCTTCGGCAGCGTGCAAGCGAAGCCGTTGGACTTCCGGCCGCAGACAGGCGCGGTCGACAGCGCGTGCGCCAGATGCCGCGCATAGGTGCTGACGGCGCGCCAGTACGCGGCCATCGGACCCTTGCGCTTCAGCCAAGACTTTTCGGCCTCGGTGTTGGCCTGGTCACGCAGTTCCCGTAGCACCGCCTCGAGGGGGGCGCGTTGCTCGGCCGGCAGCTCAAGCAGTTTGCGGCCGGCCGGCAGGCTCAGCAGAGGGTTGATGTAGCCCATCAGCGAGCGTCCTCAGCGGGCTGGGCGCGCAACGGTTGCCATTCGACCGGCCGCACCTCGTAGAAGCCCGAGCCGCCGCCGGAGTACGGTACGAACCAGCCCTTGAAGGGAGGCTGCTCTTCTCCGCCGCCATCGGCGAAGTGCATGGGCTCGAAGACGTTTCCCTTCTCGTCGCGGCCGCGGACGTGCAGGATCTTGGAGCCGCGGCTCGGCGCATTGGCCAACGGGTCCCAACGGCCGGGACGCCACTCGATCCCTTCGGACCAGTGCGGCACGCGTTCCGAGTGATGCGTGTCCGGCACCTGGTGCACAGGGAACGGCGTAGTGCTGACCACTTCAGGCGGCGCCATGGGGCACCTCGTTCCATTCGCGGCCGTCGAGCAGACGGCCGGCGAGCTTCTTGCCGAAGCGTTGAATCGGTTCGTCGAGCGACTTCGGCGACGCAAACACCGCTCCGTCTGCGCGGCTTCGGTCGTACGGTGCCCACTCTCCCCACTGCTTGAACAGAAACGGCACGTGGTGTGCCTCGCACTGGTCGCGCAGATCTCGCGCCCAGTCGGGATGCATCGGCCGCGCGCCGGGGCCACTTTCACCGCCAATGATGACCCAATCGATCCCGGGGCGGATGAGCGCCTTCTCGTCTTTCGACAGAGGTTCACTGATCTCCCAGATGCCGCGCCCCTCGCACACAGGACACTTCCCATCGGCATCCAGTTCGCCCGGATGGCGCTCGCAGTGCGGAGCGATGACGCGCCACAGGTTCACCGGCCCCAGCAGCGGCTCCATGCTGAGAAAGCGCTTCGCAGCGGGAACAGCCAGCAGCCTCGGGATGTCGCGGTCCGCTTCGGGCTGGTCGACCACAGTGGCGCCGACCCAAACGTTGGCGGGTACATCGCCGGCCAGCCAGCGTTCGATCCAGCGCAGCAGCGCGACGGCTGCCTCGGATGCGCGTTCGAGCCGGCCGCGGAGTGTCGCCGCGGCGGCTTCGAGCCGGCTGCGCCAGATGCCGATGCGCTTCGACAGCATGAGCCAGTCGATGTCGGGCGTGAGCCGCACCAGCGCGAGCAGGTCGATCAGCCATTCGATGTCGACGGCGTTGTCGAGCCAGTCAGCGAGGCTCGCGCAGAACACGCGTTGGCGGCGGCCGTGCTGCGCGAAGAATGCCGTAGCCTGAGCATTCCAGCGCTTCGGCAAAGCCCAGTTTGCGGCGCTCGTGCGGTGCCGGGGCTCATGCGCGCCCCAGCCCACCTTCATCGTTCGGGCCGGCGTACTCACCGCGGCGTAGCAGCCATCGCACCCGCGCGAGATCTGCGTGCAGCCGATCCAGGGATTGAAGGTGGAATCGGTCCATTCGATCTTGGTGTCAGCTGCCATGGCGTGCCTCCCTGATGTCGATGACGGGCAGGTAGTTGCCCATGGCCAGCGGAGGCTGGGGCTTGAGGTCGATGGTCACCACCAAGCCGTGCTGGCGCGCGTAGTCGACCAGTTGCTGGGCGTGCATCTGCACCGCCTGGATCTCTTTGGCGCGGATGCGGTCGGGGGAGGTGTCGAGGAGGCTGGCTTCCATCATTCGTCTCCCGAGTGCTGCAGGGCCTTCTGCGCGTCGGCGCAGAGCACCTCGTCTTTCACGCTGGCAAACAGTCGGCCGTAGTTCCAGCTGGTGTCGCGGAAAACGCGGCCGTCCTCGAAGTCTTCGAGGCACGACAGCACGTCGTTCGCGATGTCCTTGTCCTCGGTCGTTTCGATCTGGAAGCGATCGAGGGCATTGCGCACGCGGTACGGGCCTTCGCTCCAGTCGCCGCGCGTGAGCTGCATCGCTATGGCGAGGTCCAGCCGCTGATCCTTGGAGCGCAGCGCTTCGAGCACATCCGACCAGCTGGAGTCGATCGGTAGCTCGTAGCGCAGCAGCACGGCCGCCAGCTCCATGTCGGCCTTGCGCTTTTCGACCAGGGCCGCGGCTTCGCGTTCCTTCTTGGCGTCGGACTGCTTGGCTTCTTCCTCGGCGCGTGCGGCGTAGGCGTCGTAGTCCTTCTTCAGGCGCTCATAGGTGTGGGTGGCGGCCTCGAAACCATCGGTTGTCAGGCAGTGCCGGCGCAGGTCGCCCAGGTAGCCGGCGTCGTGCCGGATGGTCTTCGGGTACCGGGCGCGCGACTTGGTGTCGCGCTCGCTGTACGACTTCGGCATGCCGATCTCGGCCATGAGGGCTTCGATGCGCGCGGCCACGGCCTTGTTCGCCTCGATGGCGGGCAGGTTCTTCTCGTGCGTGGAGATGTCGCGTGCACGGGCCGATTCGAGCTCGCGCAGCGCATGCGCCGCCACCGCGCGCGGATTCTCCTGCTGGTACCGGCCCACGTAACTGGCGTAGCTCGAAGGGCTGGCCATGCACTTCCCGATGGAGGCACACAGCTCGACGGGCTGGATGGTGATTGGGTTCAAAATGCGACTCCTAACAACCGGAGGCAGAGATGGATAAACCCGAACCGAATGAGCTTCGAATCGAGCTGGAGAAGGGGGTGCACCGCGCAGTGGCGGTGCTGTATCAGTACGCCGCGGACGCCATCACCATTCACGCGATCGAGCGACACGGCCTGCCGCCTCTTTCCGACGACGACAACACCTACAACGAGGTTTCGAAGGCCGTGGAGGCGGCAAAGAAGATTTGGTACGGAACGCTCTGAGCGAGGATGTCCAAGCCCACCCGCACCGCCGAGCAGCTGCAGCAACTTCTGCTTGAGCGCATAGAAGCCATCTCGGACCTGCGCGGCCAGGTCACCGACGTGCACCGCGGCGGTGTGGTTGGCATCCCGGCCGAGGAGGGTGGCCCGAACTGGACCGTCCGCGTGGTCAGTGACCGCGGCACGCACCGCGCCGACATCGCGCGGATCATTCGCCAACTGCAGGGGCAGTTCGACCTGGAGGACTGAAGCGCGCGATACTCCGACCCCAAACAATTGGAGGTGGGAATGAGCGGACTGAGGATGCTGAGTCTGTGGACGCTGGCTGGATGCGTCATCGCCGTAATCGCTGGCTGGGCTCCGCTGTCGGACTGGCTTAAAACGCATGCTGAGCTCGCAGCTTGGGTGCAGGCGGTTGGGTCGGTCGCCGCAATCATCGCGACGGGCATCTACGTGCAATGGCAGCACCAGCTCGAAGTCGAGCGAAAAGGGATCGAAGACCTTCAGGCGCGACGAAGAAGGCTCGAAGTCATAGTCGAGCTCTCGCGAGCGACCAAGTCGAGCGTGCGATGGGTCCAACAGCAGCTGATGGATAGGGAAACGGTGCACGACACTGCCGAAGGAAGGCTGTACCTTGATCGTCGGGTCGTCGCAGAACTTGGAACACTGTTGTCTGCGATCCCGTTGCATGAGCTTGAGGATCCGACGGTTGCCAATGAAGTTCTTTCCCTTCTTCATAGCGCGCGAAAGATGAGTGGCTTGGTAGACGACCTCCTCCGGTTGCATCGAGTGTTGGATGCGCAAATGTTTGAGAACGCTTTCATTGCCTTGGCGCAAGCCGCAGACGCATGCGAGGTTCACTACGTGAACTTGCGTCAGCGCGTTGACTTGGTTGCGCCCAAATAGCCCATCTGCTTCGTCGTGCATGGGAAACATCAAGCGACCCTCCCGTAAATCTGCGCTTCGTGCACGAAGTTCGCGCGGGCCAGTGCCTCGGCGAGCGGCGGGCACACGCTGTTCCCGCACATGCGCACCTGGGCCGTGATTGAGAGCGGGATGCGCGGCACTGACAGCGGGTCTTCTGCCTGCACGCCACCCTTGAACAGCAGAGCCGGATCCGGAATCTCGTGGATGATGTAGGTGGCAGGGAAGCCCTGAGCGCGGAACAGTTCCAGCGGCTTGAGCATGCGCAGTGTGATGTCGACCAGGACCCACCACTGCCCGGCTTCCCAGACCAGCACCATGTCGCTTTCCTCGGGGAAGTGCTCGGGCAGGTGCTCGTGCAGTAGCGCGGCGCACAGACGCGCCTTCTCGCGATGTTCCAGCGCCAGGCAGTCAGTGGGAACTTGCATCGTCTCGACCAGCGCGATGCGGTCCTTGCTGGTGACGGTGGATACGGGATCCAGCATGGACCGGCTGTTTTCGCCGACACCGAAGTACTTGACGCAATAGGCCATCACGAGCCGCTGGTTGCTGCCGGCGGCGGTGATGGTGGACACCGGCGCGTCGGCACTGCGGCCCTCGCCGTCGTAGAAACCGCCGTTGGCCTGCTCGAGGCAGGCTGCCACCAGAACCTGCTCGCCGCGATGCGCGCCAGTGATGGCAGGCAGCGGCTCGTCGGGAATCCGACCAGGTCGATCGCCGTGATGCGTGAGGTGCGTCAGGTGGCAGGCGACCACGGCGCTCCCAACGCCGCTCGCTGTGGCCGTGGGCAAGGGCTGCTCCATGCTGCGGTTGCCATGGCTCCAGCGGACCGCGCCGCTGGCACTCGACTCGCCGTGGCCCATGTCGACCAGATGCGCGGCGACCAGCGCCTGCTTAATGCCGCCTGCCACCGCCGTGCCAGCGGGACCTTGGATGTCTTGGGTCCGTGCATCCTGGCCGGGCCGCTCGCCATAACCGATCGTGATGAGGTGAGCCGCCGCGAGCGCGTGATGCGTGCCGCTGGCGGAAATCGTCGAAACAGGTTCGGTGACGGCGTCGCCGTTCAGGTGGGCTTCACTGGTGCCGCGCAACGGAGCGAGCGCGGGCGCGACCAGCGAGAAATGACCACCCTTCACCTGGGCGCATTGGGTGCGCAACGGTTCGTTGGCAGCCATATTGCGTTGGTTGCTGGCGTTGGCGTGCTCGCTGACGAAGGGAGCCAGAACCGGCTGCGCGACGGCTCGGTGGTTTTCGGTCGTGAGGGTTCCCAGGGGCTGCTCGGCGGAAGCCGGTTTGCCGGAGTAGGCAGGACCG
The DNA here is from genome assembly GCF_051144945.1 of Variovorax palleresanus. NCBI lineage: Bacteria > Pseudomonadati > Pseudomonadota > Betaproteobacteria > Burkholderiales > Comamonadaceae > Variovorax > Variovorax palleresanus. The sequence goes on from NZ_JBJNVP010000002.1 coordinate 4,951,531, forward strand.
CCCGCGCCAACGATGAAGCGCTTGTCGGTGTTCAGGACGTGACGCCACAGGCCCTTCGCCACGCGGCGCTGGGTGTTCTTCGCCAGGTCCTTCTTCCGCCCGAAGATGGAGTTCGCCTTGATCGTGAAGTCGATGACCTCAGCAGCCGTGCGCCATGGCAACACCTGGCCGCCGCTGACAGCCTTGCTGATCGGCGCGCCGTGTGTCGGGTCAGGGCGGGTCACCACGGGCAGGCCATCACGGCGACCCACCATGAAGAAGCGCTTGCGAATGGTGGGCGTGTTGTAGTCGCAGGCCCGCAACTCGTCCCATTCCAGGTCGTACTTCATGCCGTCGAGCAGCTGTGCCACCTCGGCTTCAGTGAGCGCCAGCGGGTCGCCCTCGGCGCACAGAACCGCGCGCATCTCGGCGATGGCTTCGTTGCCTTCGCGCTCTTCCAAGGGGATGCCCTGACGCAGCATCTGCACGAAGGCACGAAAGGTTTCTCCGCGACGCGCAGGATTCGGATACCACTTGCCGTCGGTGCTCAGCATCAGAGGGCCCCAGGTCTGGAATTCCTCGACGTTCTCCAACATCATTGCCCGCGGCTTGCACCGCACGACCCAGCGCAGCGCGACCCAAGCGAGGCCTCGAATGAACTGGCTGACCGGCGTGCCGCCCTTGGCCTTGGAGAAGTGCTTGCAGTCGGGCGACAGCCACACGAGGGCCACCGGCTGATTGCGGGTGACCTTGATCGGGTCCACGTCCCACACGCTCTCGCACAGGTGCAGGGTGCGAGGGTGATTGATGGCGTGCATCGCCAGCGCCACCGGGTCGTGGTTGATCGCAATGTCGACTGGGCGGCCGAATGCCCGCTCGAGGCCTTCACTGGTGCCGCCACCACCGGCGAAGTTGTCGATGATCAGCTCATCGGCGAAGCCAATAGGGATCGTGAAGTCGTCGCGCCTCATGCATCGATCTCCGTGCGTTCCCTGAGGGGGCGCGCGAAGCCGGCGCACGGGGGCGACTCGTACATCATCCGCACCTCGTCGACCTGCCAATCGATGATTGGCTTGAGCGGTTGCGGTGCCACGGCGGCGAGCGCATCGGCAGCAGGCGCGTCGTCGCTGATGACCATGACCTCGCGCACCGCCTCGACGGTGATGCCGAGGGCCTGCGCTGCGGCGCGGGCGGCTGCCTCGCGGTCGGGATTCAGTGCAAGGGCGCGCGCGAACGCGGCCTTCACCTTCTCGATGGGGATGACGGTGAAGTCCATGCGTCAGGCGTCCTTGCCTTCGCCGTCCGCATCTGCGTCGGGCGCGCTGTCCGGATTGGTGTCGCCGTCGGGGCCGCCGTGCTGCGCGGCGAAGATGTTGCCAGCGTCGGGGCCAGGTGCTGCGCTGCCGTCAGCGTCAGGTGCAGTCGGCGTGTCGGGCTTGCCCGCGCGGTAGCCCTTCTTCACCGGGATCAGTTCGGCCGGCGCCAGCAGCGTCACCGAGATCTCGCCTTCGGAAGCCAGGCCGGAGAGCTCGCCGTAGACGTCGTTGTCCTGCAGCTCTTCGCCGTTGTACTGGATGGTCCCCATGATGGTGACGCTGCCGCCTTCGCTGACCTCGTAGTGCAGGTTGGCCAGGACCACGTCGGTGAAGTCGACATGCGCGTCGTCGGTGCCCCAGTCCCAGATGAAGCGGTAGCCGCGCCATTTCTCGCCCTTGGCGTAGTGGTAGCTGGTGGGCAGCTTGGAGTGACGCAGGTTGGGCAGCGGAATCGCAACGCCTGGCAGCAGCTCTTGGCCTGCCTTTAGCGCGTTGTTGCAGTAGTGGTGCTCGCGCAGGCCGGGCTCGATCATGTCGAGCAGGGTGTTTTCGCCGGTGAGCGAGAAGGCAATGTCGATCGCGCGCACCTTCTCCTCGCCGTGCAGCTCGCGGCGCGGGTTGGCATTGGTGATGGCGATCTGCGTGGGCTTTTCGAGCTGGAAAGACATGGGGTCGGTGCTCCGATGAGTGAGGAAAGAAAGAGGGCGGCCGCTCTCACGGCGCTGGCTGGGAATTGAGGGAGGGAGGAGGAGGGTTCAGCCCGGCCAGCAGCGCCCGAAAAATGGTCAGGCCGCAGCCGGAGCGGGAGCGCGGAACTTCTCGAAGGGCAGCTGCTTGATGTGCTGCCCGAAGTACTTGCCGATCGACTCGGCGCCGACGAACTCGGCATGCACCTTCGCGTCGACGTTCGGGTAGTGGTAGATCGAGCCATTGCCGCGGGCGAAGGTGACGGCCAGCGTCTTGCGGGCAGCGTCGTAGCCGACGGCCGCGACCTGGTTGGACTCGACCGGCGTCATGGGAATGGCGACGTACTCGGCTTCGGAGAAGGCTTGGGGTTCGGCAAAGGTCTTGGGCATGGTGGTGGTCCTCTGGTGGTTGATGGATCAGGCGGCCTGCTTGGCCTGGATGGCTTGCACGTGCGCCACGAGAGCGGCGCAGATGTGAGGGAAGTCGGCTTCGTGAAAGAGCACCGAGCCACGCTCCTTGAGGCCGACGAAGCCCAGCGTGGCGAGGCCTTCGGCCGAGATCAGCAGCGGGGCGATCCGCTCCTTGATCTGGCCGAGGCTCAGCGTCGGGTGTGCGCTCGACGCGGCGGCCGCACGCACGGGCATGGGGATTACGGTGGGCGCTGGTGCTGCGGCGGAGGCGCCACTTGGCGTTGCCGCTAGCGCCGCGACAGCGGCAGGCGTCGTAGTTGGGGAAGCCGCGGGCGCCGGCGCGGCGGCGGTACGTATCTCGGCCTTGGTGAGCAGCGCGCGGATCTCGGTGACGGCCGTTTCCTTGGCCTGCTGCGCCATGTCCGCGAGAGAGCCGAAGCGCTCGGCGTCGATAGGCCAGGCCTCGGTTTCAGCCAGCGTTTCGCGGATGCAGTCGATGGTGCCGCCAGTGCGCACGCCGGCGCGGCCGAGCGTGGCGATCATCACCTGCTGCTGGATGCCCCGAATTTCGGATAACGCAAGGTCCTTGCGGATCTTCTCGCGCTGCTCTTCTTCCTTCTTCGCCTCGGCCGCGCGGTGCTCGGCCACGCGGGTCTTCACGAGCGAGGTCAGGTCTTCGGGTGCCTTGAGCACGATCTGCGCGGTGTCGGGGAACAGCTGCTGCAGGCCGGCCGCGAGTTCGCGCAAGGTGCCCAGGTTGATCTGGATGCGGTCGGCCGCCGCGCTGGCCGCGATCTTGGCGTTGGCCAGCGCGGTGTCGACGGCGTTTTGCATGCTGTCGAACGTGCGCAGGCCCTTGATCGCACCGCCGAAGTCCGCGGGAATGGCGGGCATGTAGGGCTTGCCGAAGCGGGCGTTGAGCGCCGCCATGTGATCGGCCAGCGCTTTGACGCCACCGGCGACGATTTCGCCCCGGCGCGCTTCCTTCCGTGCCTTGACCAGCTTGTCCAGTTCGAGCCGCGTGGAGCGTGCCTCGGCCGTGATGTCGTCGATGGTCTTGAACAGCACGTCGATGCTCTCGGTCTGGCTGAGCGCGTGCTGCTTGGCGGCGGCCAGTCGGCTCTCGACCTCGCCGCACCACTTCACCGTCTTGTCGGCATTGGCGAAGTCCTGGTCGGTCTTCAGGTCGCGATTGATGCCGGCGAACACGGCCAGCGCGTGCTCGCGGTACTGCGCGAGGTTGCTGGCCGTCACCATGCCCGTGACCTCGATGCGCAGCGCGGGCAGCGACTCGGGCGTGCGACCCACCGCCTCGACGACCGGATCGGTCGGAACGTAGGTTTCGAGGTCTTGCTCGAACTGCGCCCAGCCTGCGCTGAGGCGCGCGAACCATGCCGGGTCAGGAAACACCCACACGTAGACCATCTTCTCGGGCGTGCCGTCGGACACAACGAAGATCAGCTTCTCGGCGCCCGTCACCTTCAGGACCTGCTGGCACTGCGGCATGTGCTCATCGGGCACCTGGCCGGCGGTCACGATCGCGGCAAGCGCTTCGTTCCACTGCTTGTGCTCCATGGCGATGCGGTCATCCATCGACAGACCGTCGCAAGATGCCGACTCCTTTCCGTCGGAGCAGGTGACTGCGTAGAGCTCCTCGCCGATCAGCTTCTCGATGTGCGGCCGCGCCAGCGCTTCCACTTCGTGGCCGTGGTCCAGCACGTTGACCTGAAGCCATTCGCTGAAGGTCTTCGCGATGCCCGTCTTCTTCATGCGCAGCAGCTCGTTGCGCGTGGTCTTCTTCGACAGGCCCAGCATGGCGGCTGCCTCGCTGGCGCCGAAGTGCTCGAGGCGGAACTGGTCCCAGGCGTCGGTGCCCTGCACCAGGTCGTGTGTTTGCTTCATGGTGGTGGTCCTTCAGGCGTTGAGTTCGGCGCGGCGCTTGTCGAAGAGCGCGTTGAGTTCGGTGCGGTGGGCCGGGTCGGCCACGTCCTTGATGAGGTCGGCGGCAACTGCCAGCGCGTCGTCGTTCGCCGCCTTGTTCAGCTGGTCGGCGACGTGGGCGTAGGTCGGACCCGTGGCCGAAGCCGGAGAGCGGATGGCGGCGATCTGTTCGTCGCTCAGCGGGAACTTGGTGCGCGCTTTGTTGATGACCTGGTCGGCCTTGGCGCGACCCTCCGCGATGGCGGCACGCCACTCGGGGAGACGCTGCGCGAAGAGGTCGGCTGGCCAGCAGGTTGGCGCGGCCGGAGGTGGCGGCGCGCCGGCGCGCTTCTGTTCGTCGGCGCCATCGCTGCCACCACCGCCGCGCCCGTCATCGTCGGCATCGTCCTTGGTGGCCAGCCCAGTCGCGGCCAGCAGCGTGTAGCGCTGCAGGTAGGTGATCGTCGAGGCAACCTGCTGGATGCTGTTCTTCTTGCCGCTTGCGTCGGGTGAGCCGTCCATCGAAACGGATTCGGCGTGCCCGAGGCGGTGCGTGATCGTGCAAATGACCACGATACGGCCGCCCGTCTGCTGCAGGTCCCAACGATGCGACAGGCCGTGGCGCGCCATCGCGGGCACCACGACATCGGCGATGTGGGAGAGCTCGGCGTGCTTGTAGCCGACGAAGTCGCCGTCCTTCGTGGTGTAGCCGACGTGCTTGCGCTTGAAGATTTCCAGCGGTTCGGCCTTGAAGTCGGCCATGGCCTGCACGAAGGCCTTGCGCGCTTCGTTCGCTTCCCAGCGCTGCTGCAGCTCCATCATCTTCTCGAACTGCTCGAGCGTGGCGCCGCTATTGATGGCGGCCATCATGATGCCGACGGGCGACTTGTCCACGAGGCCGCCGCCAGCGCGCGCGGCAGGCGTCGGGTGTTCTACACGTGGGGCGAGTTCGAGCACTTGGCTCTCTTCGACAGTGGTTGCGTTCACGGTTGGTCTTTCAGGGGAAGAAGGTGAGAAGGAAGTCGGGGCGCAGGAAGGCGATCGCAGCGGCCACGACGCAGCACCCGGCCGCGACCTGCAGCCAGACCACGATCAGCTGCAGCAGCTCGTCGATGGCGCCGTAGGGCTCTGCCACGGGCTCCGGCGTGTCGTCGGGAAAGCCATGGGGATGTGCGCGGCTCATGGACTGCCTCACTGGAAGTTGTTGAAGACGAGGGCCGCGGCGATGCCGATCACGGCGACGATGTAAAGGGTGAGATCTGCCGCGCGGTGCGGGTGGGCCGGCTCCGGAAGCGGCACGATCACGCCGCCGACTGCGGCAGGGCCGAAGGCCTGTTCCAGCGTGCGAGGGCAGGGCGTGGTGCGCTCGTGCGTGGCATCGACCTTGCCGACGAACAGGGCGGGCGCAGAGAGCGGGGTGTGGAAGAGCGCGCTCACGAGGCCGACTCCGGATCGCACAGGGCGAAGTGCTGCGCGAGAAGGCGTGCTGCGTGCTCGCCGTCGACGATCTGCACGTCGAGGTCTTGCTTCGGGAATATGGGCAGCACGTGCTCCGCATCGAAGAGGAAGTGCGGGCCGTTCACGAGGCGCTCCCGCGAATCTTGGCGGCGGCATCGGCGATGGCAGCGTTGACCGTCATGCCCTTGCCGAATTGAAAGAGCTGCTTTGCAGCGCGGTCTGCTTCGCTGAGGGCGAGCCAATCCTTCGTGCCGGCCGCATCGCGCATGAGCATCACGGTGCCGAGCTGCGTAGGGTCGGCCGATTGCAGCGCGAAGTCGGCGCTGTAGAACACCCAGCCTGCCGGCACGAGGTCGGCGCAGCGGGTGCGATCCATCGAAGCCAGCTCCTCGCGCGTCACCGGCGGCAGGCGCCGCTCGAACCGGCTGTTGTGGATCGGCACGAGGTCGAGATTCACGTCGTGCCTGCTCACCACGCCCGTCCGTTCTGCTGCTCGAGCGCGAAGTGGTCGGAGAGGGCGAAGTACGCCGGCGTGCCCTTGGCTTCGTTGACAGCCAGATCGGTAGCCAGCGCTTGGTCTTCCGTCGGCACGAACACCGCTTCGGGGTGGTGCTTGGCTTCGACGCGCTCGCGGCGCACGCTGCGTCGGCTGGCGAGGTTGGAGCGGGTGAGGGCGCTCATCACGCGGCCGCCATCAGGTTGGTGACTTCTGCGGCGTGCGCGGCGCTGGCCGAGGCCTTCGTGATCGCGGCGGCGGCCCCCTGCTCAGCAACGCGGCGGCCTTCAGCAACCAGTTTGCGCGCTTCGTGCGCTTCGATCTTGTTCAGGCCGTTGTGCGGCACGAATTCGTAGAAGGTGCCCTTCGTGGCGCTGGCCAGCACGTAGGCGTCCGGCTTGAAGTCGCCGTGCGTCGGGACCTTGGCCACGACCGTCAGCGACAGGAAGCCGACCTTGACGGTGGCGCCGACTGACCAGTCTTGCTTTGCTTTGGTTTGCATGCCCATCTCCTGTGTTGATGGGCTCGATTAAACGTGGTGTTTATCTGATTGTCAACACCATGTTTAATCGTGGTGTGTAAATTTCTCGGAGCGGTTGCCGAAGGGCGCAAAAAAGCCCGCGCGAGGCGGGCTTGGTGGTGGTGCCCCCAGTGGGGATTTTTGTTTGGTGTTTGCGGGCGTAGGCTAGGCAATCATTCAAGCTGAAGGAGAGCGCGATGCTGGAACTTCTACCGCAACGGACCGGGGGGCGGGAGGCAACCATCAATGGCTACGCAGTGCCGCGCATTGAAGTCCTCGAAGACCCGGCAACCGGCCATTGGCGCATCACCTACGACAGGCGATTTGCCATCGTCGCCGAAAGCCTCGAAGAACTGCAACGCTGGCTATGGATCGTCGCCAACGCGCAAGCCGTGGGCGAGGGGTATTCCTGCCATGGGGAGAATTCCGTCTTTAGACCGAACCCTCACCAGAGACGGGTCATGCAGATCGGATCGATAGAAGCTGCCCCTATGGGCACTCTGGAAGACTGAGCAGATTGTTGGGCTGCTCCCCGTCGTTCTCGGTCTTGAGGTACTTGTTGCCTCTGGCGCTGATAGCAATTACGACCCAGACGGATGTCCCGCGGACGCTCACATAAAAATTCCACTTGCCCTGCTCGATACCCGCGATAGCCGCCTCCAGCGGCAGCTTCCATGGGGTCCCATCCGCGTTGACACCTCCAACGAAAGCGATCCTCTCGTGCGCATCTTGGCGCGGTGTCTTGTTGATGCACTGAATTTGCACATTTTGTGCCATGGCTTCTCCTCTGTACAACCCACGAACCGCATGGGCGCGGCCTTCTCATGGTGTTGCTGTAGCTGCCGTCCAATCAGTTGCAGCTGAAGGTATTGCCGTTGGCACGGCAGAACTTGCCGTCCGCCCGCCAGAAGTTTCGCCCGTCGCCCGTCCGGTTGTATCGATTGCCAGCGCTGTCCCAGCACCCACTGGCGTTGCAGTTCGTGATGGTGGTGGGTGCGCCGCTGCCGGCTTGGCGAGCTTCGTCGGCGCGCGCGTCGCGTTCGGCTCGCCTGGCGCGGTCCGCATCCATCGTCGCCATGCGACGCTGCATGTTGCGTTCGTCCTGGGCTCGGATTCGTTCATTGGGATCGCTTTGAATGATCCCGCCACCTGCGTCACCCACGGCATCACTTGTGGGCTCCCTCAGGAGTCGCGCGGCGTTCTCAATGCTCTCCATGTTGCGCTGCCTGCCGTAGACCTCGTTCTCCCAGCGTCTATCGGTCGCATCAGCTCCGAGTACTCGAGCCGCCTGCTTTGCAGTGGTGGGGCATGCGGTGTCGCTGAACGACACCTTGCCTGCAGCATCAGTGCAGCGGTGGACCTGGGCGCAGGCGGCAAAGGACGCTGCGAGCAAAGTTGTGGCAACCAGCGCTTTTGAGCAGCTCATATTGCGGTCCCCTCACAGTTTTTTTCCGTTCCACGCCCAGACCACTCGCCCGCGGACTTCCACCGGACGGGAGCCGTCGAGCACGTCGACTGTTTTCACCGTAGGGTTGTCACTGCTGATCTCGAACGTGCCGTCGATGCGCTGACGCACGCGCTTGATGTAGATCCGGTCGTTGGCTTCCATGACATACACGCCATCGATCTTGGGTGCGGTCACGCCGATGTCGACCAGCAGGACGTCGCCATCGGCAAAGGTGGGGTCCATCGAATCGCCGTAGCCGTGGATGAACCGTAGGTTCTCCATCTTCGTGAGCGGCTTGATGGTTCGGCTCACCCACTGGGGCGACACGGTGAGGCGGCCGACGACCACTTCATCGTGCAACTGATCCTCACCTGGCCCCATCGAAGCAAGCTGCGCCAGCACGGGAATGCTCAGTGCCTCGAAGCCAGGGAGATAGAGCTCGCTAGTTTCTGGGGTGCCGCCCGACTTCGCGGCTGGTGGCCGGTGCTTCGCTGCTGCATCTTCGTCGCCCTCGCCGGTAAGTAGCCAGTTCGCGGAGCAGCCCAGCTCTCTTTCAGCGCGGATCGCACCTTCCTTGGACATGCCGCGGCTTTTCCAGTTCGTCAGCGTGGCCGAACTGACTTGCAGCAATACCTGGAGAGCAGCGAAGTCGCTGACCTGATGCGCTGCACCCTTTGTCTTTTTTCTTGCGTAGTCGAGGAGGCGGCTCACGGAGGGGTGCATCCGGGAATTCTGAGGCACTAAACAGGGCGTTGATAAACGTGGTGTTGACACTTTAATAAACACCATGTTTAATCCCGCCCATGACTGATATCGAACTGATCAAGGCTCTCGGCGGGCCAACCAAGGTAGCCGAGCTGTTGGGTTACGACAAGTCCAACGGTGGGGTGCAACGTGTTCAGAACTGGCTGACCCGCGGCATTCCTGCTCAGGTGAAGCTCGACAACCAGCTGCTCTTTCTCAAGGCGCAGCGAGAAGCGGAGCGCAAGTCGGAGCCGGCCGGGGAGGGCGCCTGATATGCGCAGTACGCCATCGGAATGGCAGCGCATAAGGGCGATCTCTCGAGACAGCTCCAGGAAGCGCGCTTGCGGTGCGCCTCCCGCCGCACTGAGGGCCGAAGCAGTTGCCTCGACCTCACAACCCGTCAGGTCTCCTGCTTCTTCAACTCCTCGACAAGCTGAAGTCGCGCTGCAGCAATGTACTTCGCGATCTCCTGGGATGCTCGCTCCGAGCGCATCGGGTGCGCTCCAAACAGGCCGGGGTGATTCGTGATTAGCAGCGCCAACAAGGTATCGGCCTTCGATGCTGCGATATCTGCGTCCATTTTGTCTGCCCCTCGCGGGGTCCGTGTTGAGGAACTCGGACTCTACCCCGCGGGTGGGCAGACACCCGATGCAATCGAGCCTCTGGCCAACACCCTCGCTCTGGTGCTCGCCTACGCCTTGTTCCTGGTGACCGCTGCGCTCGCCCTGGGCGCTTTCTTCGTCGGCCGCCCGGCCGCCGCACTCATCGCAATCGCCGCCGGCGCGATCGCTCTCTGGCTGGTTCTGGAGGGTGAGCGCGCGCTCGATGCGCAGGCGCTCGACGAGTTCAACGGCTAGTTCGTGAAGGCTTTGAAACATGGGACCGATGGTCTTTTTTATGTGCCCGGAGGGGATAGTCAAGTGAAGTCAAATGAATTGAGCCAGGCTGAAGCACAGCGCGAACTGGACCTTTTCCGGCAGCCGGCGCCGAACGAGGTTCCTCTCGAGCTGGTCCGCAAGCAGGCCAACGCCGGCGCGGCTTTCACCCTGGCGTGCACGTCCTCCGGGTTGCACGACCAGAGCATCTACAGCTTCATCGGCATCGACGCTGGCACCTTCTCCAAGATCAAGAAGGGCATCGCGACGCTGCAGGCCGACCAGCTGGCCAAGTTCTGCTACGCGGTGAACAACCGGATCTATCCCGAGTGGTGCGCTTTTCAGCTCGGCTGCACGCTGGTCGAACTCAAGACTGAGGCCGAGCGCCGGGCCGAGGCCGCCGAGAAGCGAGCGGCCGAAGCAGAGCTCAAGGTCCGCGTGCTGATGGAAACCTTCCACGGGAGGGCGACCGCATGAATGCCGACAGCAAGATGATGCGGACGCTCGGCGCGATCGGTCAGTCCACCACCTACAGCGAGATGGCAGCAGCCACCGGCATCGACGCCAAGCTGCTGATGACCAACGTGGCGCACCTCAAGCGCCGCGGCTACGTCGAGCGCATCAACGAGGGCGCACCGAAGTGCGAGATCGCGTACTTCCGCCGCACTGCGACGGGAGACGGCCTGATGGACGCCGAACCTGAGCCGGAACTCGAACCGTTCCCGGTGGTGGTCATGACGACGGTGCAGCGTGCCATCCAGGCGCGGCCGCCGCTGGCCACCGTGTGGAGTGCCGCGTGATGGAGTACGCCGACTTCCTGCGCGCGAAGATTCGGATGGCTCAGTTCAAGGGCTTCGACGTTCCGCTCGAGCAGATCAACCGCCACCTGAAGCCGCACACCCGCGACATCGTGAAGTGGGCAGTGCAGGGCGGCCAGCGCGCCATCTTCGCGAGCTTCGGCCTGCACAAGACCGCCACTCAGCTGGAAATCTTCCGGCAGATCGGCCGGGCCCGGCCCGAGCTGTACCGCCTGCAGGTTGCGCCGCTCGGCGTGCGGCAGGAGTTCCGCGACGAGATCGAAGCACGCTTTCAAGGCGAGCACGCGATCGACATGCGCTTCGTGCGCCGCGACAGCGAGATCGATGACCCGGCCACGCTGTACCTGACTAACTACGAGGCGGTGCGCGAGGGCAACATCACGGTGCCGCGCTTCGGCGCCACCAGCCTGGATGAAGCCAGCGTGCTGCGCAGCTACGGCAGCAAGACCTATCAGGAGTTCCTGCCGGCCTTTGCACCCGTCGAGTTCAAGTTCGTGGCCACGGCCACGCCGAGCCCGAACCGCTTCAAGGAGCTGATCCACTACGCCGGCTACCTCGGCGTGATGGACACTGGCCAGGCGCTCACACGCTTCTTCCAGCGTGACAGCGAAAAGGCCGGCAACCTGACCCTCTACCCGCACAAGGAAGAGGAGTTCTGGCTCTGGGTGGCCAGCTGGGCGGTGTTCATCCAGCGCCCCAGCGACCTCGGCCATTCCGACGAAGGCTACGTGCTCCCCGAGCTGGACGTGCGGTACCACGAGGTGCCGAGCGACTATGCCGCAGCCGGCACCGAGAAGAACGGCCAGGGCCTGCTGATCCCTGACGTGGCCATGGGCCTCTCGGCGGCGGCCAGCGAGAAGCGCGGCAGCATGGCCGCGCGCGTGGCCAAGGTGCAGGAAATCGTCAGCGCGGATCCTGCTGATCACTTTGTGGTCTGGCACGACCTCGAAGACGAGCGCCACGCCATCCAGCAGGCGATCCCCGCGGCCGTCAGTGTCTGGGGTTCCCTCGACCTCGACGAACGTGAAGACCGCATCGTCGCCTTCGGCAAGGGCAAGTACCGCGTGCTGTCCACCAAGCCGGTGATCGCCGGCAGCGGCTGCAACTTTCAGCGCCACTGCCACCGCGAGGTCTTCGCGGGCATCGGCTTCAAGTTCAACGACTTCATCCAGAGCATCCATCGGGTCCAGCGCTTCGGCCAGGCCCACCGGGTGCGCATCGACATCGTGCACACCGAGGCCGAGCGGGAGGTGCTGCGCACCCTGCTTGCGAAGTGGGCACAACACGAAGAAATGAGTCAGAAGATGACCGACATCATTCGCAAGTACGGACTGAGCCAGCTCGCCATGCAGGACGCGCTCGCGCGCTCCATCGGCGTGAAGCGCATCGAGGTGCGCAGCGACCTGTTCACGGTGGCGCAAAACGATTGCGTCGAAGAGGCGAGGCTGCAGCCGGAGAACTCGGTCGACCAGATCATCACAAGCATCCCGTTCGCGAACCATTACGAATACACACCGAGCTACAACGACTTCGGCCACACCCAGGACAACGAGCATTTCTGGGAGCAGATGGACTTTCTGACGCCCGAGCTGCTGCGGATCCTGCGGCCCGGCCGCATCTACTGCTGCCACGTCAAGGACCGGATCAACTTCGGCAACGTCACCGGCGCCGGCGTGCCCACGGTCAGCCCATTCCATGCCGAAGCGCTGTTCCACGGTCTGAAGCACGGCTTCGACTACCTGGGGATGATCACGGTCGTGACCGACGTGGTGCGGGAGAACAACCAAACCTACCGCCTCGGCTACACGGAAATGTGCAAGGACGGCACGAAGATGGGTGTCGGCTCGCCGGAATACGTCCTGCTGTTCCACAAGCCGCAGTCCGACCGCTCGCGCGGCTACGCCGATGTACCGGTGGTGAAGTCGAAGGCCGAATACAGCCTGGCGCGCTGGCAGGTTGATGCGCACGCCTTCTGGCGCTCCAGCGGCGACCGCCTGCTGACGGCCGAGGAAATGGCCAGCTACGGGCCCGCCAAGCTGGCCAAGCTGTTTACCGAGCACAGCCTGCGCAACGTCTACGACTTCGATTTCCACGTGCGCATCGGCGAGGAACTGCTCGAGCGCCAGGCGCTGCCCAGCACCTTCATGAGCTTGGCTCCGGGCAGCCATCACAGCGAGGTCTGGCACGACGTGGTGCGCATGCTGACGCTGAATGGGGAGCAATCGAGCCGCGCGGTCGAGAAGCACGTCTGCCCGCTGCAGTTCGACATCGTCGACCGCCTGATCGAGCGCTACAGCAACAAGGGCGACCTGATCTATGACCCGTTCTGCGGGCTCGGCACGGTGCCTGTACGCGCGATCAAGGCCGGCCGCCGCGGTGGTGGCTCCGAACTCAACCCAGCCTATTTCCTTGACCAGTTGCACTACCTGCGGGCCGCCGAGCGCGACGCCAGCATGCCGAGCCTGTTCGACTTCGAAGCGCTCCAAACCGAACCGGAGGCTGCATGACGCCTGTCCAGATGCTGGTTCACCGCCAGCGCGCGCATCTGATCCTCGCCGAGGGCTTGGGCATCGAGATCTGCATGGCACTGGGTGACCGCGATGGCGCCCACCGGCACCGCCGTGAGATGGAGGCGCAGATCGCGGCGCGCGATGCCGCAATCCAGCAAGCCGAGGAAGAGGGCGAGAGCTACTTCGCCATCTCCGGCACGGTGGCCAGCATTCAGGCTGAAGCGCGGAGGGCGGTGAGCGCGTGACCGACTCAGCTGAAAAGACAAAGCGGCCGGCGTCCCAGTACTACTGGGGCGACTGGTTCAAGGACGTGGCCCTGCAGACCTGTTCGCTGCCGGCCCGCGGCCTCTGGCACGAGATGAACTGCCTGATGCATCAGGGCGAGCCCTACGGTCATCTGACCATGCCGAACGGCAAGCCGATGGAACCCCTGCAGCTGGGCAACCTCTGCAAGATTGGGCCTTCCCTGTGCCGCAAGCTGATTGCCGAGCTGGAGGAGAACGGCGTGTTGTCACGAGCGGACAACGGCGCCATCTACAGCCGCCGCATGGTCCGCGACGAAGACCTCCGCAACCGCCGGGCAGCGGGCGGAAAAGAGGGTGCCGAGCATGGCATCAAGGGTGCAGAGGCGGGTTCCAAGGGGGGTAGGCCGAAGCATGGCAAGGGGGGTTCTGAAACCCCCCTCCCGGGGTTCGAGAAACCCCCCCCTTCTTCTTCATCTTCATCTTCACCTTCGGGGTTATTTCCGGAAGCTGACGCTTCCTCGTCGACAGCGAGGCTGCCGACCTGCCGGCCCGAGCAGGTCGTGGCGATTTACCACGAGGTATTGCCTGAACTGCCGGGCGTTCGAGTCATGGACAAGGCCCGTGAGAAGGCCATCCGTGACCGCTGGCAATGGGTGCTGACCTCCGAGAAGCCGGATGGCTCGCGTCGCGCGACGACGAGCGACGAAGCGCTGGAGTGGTTCCGCCGCTATTTCGATCTAGCCCGCAGCAACGACTTCCTGATGGGGCGCACGCCCCGCAATGGCGAGCACGCGAACTGGAAACCCGACATCGAGTACCTGATGAAGTCGCAAGGGCTGAAGCAGGTGCTGGAGAAAACCAATCTTGAGGCCACAGCATGAACGACCGTGTCGATGAATCCCTCCTGGCGCCCGTGGTGCTGTGGAGCCCTGAGGCTGAAACCTCGCTGCTCGGCGCGCTGCTGCTGGACAACGGCCTGTGGGACCGGGTGGGCGACATGGTTGCCGAGGCTGATTTCTTCAAGACCGAGCACAAGCTGATCTTCGGTGCCGTCAGCAGCATGGTGAACGCCGGCCAGCCGGTCGACGTGTTCACGGCCTTCGACCAGTTGCAGCGCGACCGCAAGGCCGACCTGGTGGGGCTGACCTACCTGAACAGCCTCACGCAGTACGTGCCCAGCGCAGCCAGCGTGCGGCAGTACGCGGTCATCGTGCGCGACTTCGCGCTGCGCCGGAAGCTGATGACGGCCAGCAGCGACATTCACGAGCTGGCCTGTCAGCGCGGCATCGGCTTCGAAGAGACGCTCGAGCAGGCCACGTCGCTGCTGACAGGCCTGTTCGATGGCGGCAAGGGCGGCGAGTGGCAGGGCATGGACGATGGCGTCGTGCTGCTGCTGGACCGCATCAACGCCCAGGCCGAGGGCACCGCGGTCGACGACTTTACCGCCACGGGCCTGTACGACCTGGACGCTCGGCTCGACGGCGGCCCCCGCGATGGCGAGCTGATCGTGATCGGCGCGCGCCCCGGCATGGGCAAGAGCGCGCTGGCCCTGTCGGCCGGCATGCACATGGCGATGGAGAGCGGGAAGACGGTCGGCATGTTCTCGATGGAGATGCCGAAGGCGCAGGTCGTGAGCCGTGCCATGTCGCTGCTGTCGCGCATCCATCTGAGCCGCATCAAGCGCGGCGAACGGCTCAAAGACTACGACTGGCCGGCCATCACCGCGGCCGTGGACCGGCTGCGCAAGGTCAACTTCCAGGTGAACGACCGCAGCGGCCTGAACATCAACCAGCTGCGCGCCGCCGCGCGTGGCCTGCGCCGGCGCCACGGCAAGCTGGCATGCCTCATCGTCGACTACCTCGGTCTGATGGCTGGCACCGATCCGAAGATGCCGCGGGTCTACCAGATCGAGGAGATCACCAAGGGCCTGAAGAGCCTGGCCAAGGAGCTCGGCTGCCCGATCTTCCTGCTGTGCCAGCTGAACCGGAAGGTCGAGGAGCGAATCGACCAGATGCCCGTGCTTTCCGACCTGCGCGACTCGGGCTCCGTTGAGCAGGACGCCGACATCGTGATCTTCGTGCACCGGCCGCACAAGGCCAAGCCGGATCTGTCCGACGAGTGGAAGTACTACGCCAAGCTGTCGGTGGCCAAGCTGCGCGACGGCGAGCCGGGCTTCGTCGACCTGATGTACGTCGGGGAGAACACCCGGTTTCAGAACTGGCCAGCCGAGACGCCGATCCCGACCAGCCAGGTGCGCACCGCGCGCGCGGCGAAAGGCGGTGACCTGTGATCTACATCGGCATCGACCCGGGCCTCAGCGGCGCAATCTCGTTCGTGACCGAACGCTCGTGCGTCGTCGAAGACCTTCCCACCATGCCGCTGCCCGGCAATGGCCTCATCACGCGGAAGATCGACGGCCGCACGCTGGTCAAGGTGATCCGCGCCAACGTGCCCATCGGCGAGACCGCCGAGGCCTACCTCGAGCAGGTCAGCACCATGGGCGGCAAGAACAACGCCGTCCAGACGCAGGGCTCGCTGATGCGCTCTCTCGGTGCCATCGAAACGGTGCTGGAGTGCCTGGGCTACAAGCCCACGATGCTGGGCCCGCAGAAGTGGAAGCGGTTCTACGGGCTCGACGCGGACAAGAAAAAGGCGCTGGCCACCGCGCGCGGCCTGTACCCCGCGGCACCGCTAAGCCTGGTGAAGCATCACAACCGCGCCGAAGCGGTCCTTATCGCCCACTGGGGCCTGAGGAACAAAGCATGAGGGCGAACACCTGTCATCTACGCCAGCACTCGCCGGAAAGTTCGCTCGCCGGCACGGAAACGGTTGTCATCAATGCGGGCGGCGATTTCACCGTCGGCCAGTTCAAGTCGACCACCAATTTCGCCGGCAGTCTCCATGCCGGGATGCGGATGACGGACTTCGAACTTCTTCAGGTGGGTCAGGGTTTGGCGGTTGCCTGTTGCCTCGTCTTCCACTTGAAAACTGGCGACTGCGCGGTACTCGGTCTGCATGATGGCATCTCGTTTGTTGAAAAGCTCCGATTGTTCTGCAGGTCGATCAACGGACTGAGGGCAGCTTTCCCGAATCGAAATCGGAGGCACGCATGACCATCTGTGCCCGCTGCCATCGCGCGCTGCTGCGCCAGCCGGTTTATCTCGCCGGCTCGGCGTACGGCCCGAAGTGCGCCACCGCCATCTCGGGCTCGAAGCCGCGCCGCGGCGCCGGGCGCACGCCCAGCGTCGATGCCCGCCAGCCAGACCTTTTCACCGAGGCCGCACCATGAAGACCGTGACCATCACCAGTTCGGAGCAATACAAGGCGGTCGTGCGCGCATGGTATGCGTCCGACGTGTCCGAGGACCTGCAGGCCGGCCACTCCATCGAGCTCACTCTGAAGCGCCGGAAAGACACGAAGAGCCGGCTGCAGGAGGAGAAGTACCACGCGATGCTCAACGACATCGCCAGGCAGTGCCGGCTGTTCGGCAAGCAGCTGCCGCCTATCTCGTGGAAGCGCGTGCTGGTCGATGCCTTCAAGCATGAGACGAAGGACGATCCGCAGTTCCGTGACCACTGGGCCAGGTTCGGCGACATCGAACTGGTACCGGCGCTGAACCATCCGGGCTTCGTGATGGTGGGCGAGCAGACGCGCAGCTTCAACACGACGCTTGCGGCCGGCTTCATCGAATGGCTGCTGGCGTATGGCGCTGAGAACAGCGTGCAGTGGACGCCATCGCGCGCGCAGCGGGCCCAGTACGAGGAGATGCAGCGATGAAACGCTCGCCCATGTCCCGCGGCACCGGCTTCGCCCGCCGCGCGTACAGCGCGCCGCCGGTAGCACCGCAGCGCCGCGTAGAGCGCGCCGGCGTCATCGTGCGGGTCTCCGCCGCGCCCGCGGCCCGGCCGAAATCGGAAGCGCACCGCAACCCGTACCTCCTCAGCATGGCGCGCGGCCGCTACTGCCTGCTGCGCGTGCCCGGCGTGTGCATCGGCGGCACCGAGACGACCGTGGCCTGCCACTCGAACCTGTCGATTCACGGCAAGGCTGGCGCGCGCAAAGCGAACGACGAGTACCACGCCCCGGGCTGCTTCGCCTGCCACCGTTGGCTCGACCAGGGCCCCGCCGATGGCGTGCTGAAGGCGATGACCTTCATGCGTGCACACCTCGAGCAGGTCGACTACTGGCGCGCCGTGGTCGCCGACACCGCCCAGCCGCCCAAGGACCGCGCCGCGGCCCAGTGGGCGCTCGACCACCTCAATGCAACACCCGTGGGCCAACCATGACCGCTGAACTCACTGCCAAGCAGGCCGGAGTGCTCGCCTTCATGCGCGGGTTCTTCGCTGAGAACGACCACCTACCCGGTGGGCCAGATATCGCCCGCCACTTCGGTTTCCGAAGCCCCAACGCAGGCGCCGAGTACATCTCCGCGCTCGAGCGGAAGGGCTACGTCGAGCGCAATGCGGTCGGCAGGTACCGTTTCACCAGGAGCTCGGAATGCGCAAGCGCACCCGCCGCCAGCACTACGCGCTGACCAACCCGGTGGCCCTGGCCATCGCCGGCGCACGCATCACCGAAGACTGCTTGCTCGACCAGCTGCGCACGCGCGAACTGTCGGCTATCCATTCCTTCGCTACGGGCGCCGCCACCGTCGACGACTGGCGCACCGTCGCCGATCTGTGCAATCTCGCGCAGACCATGTGCGGCATGGGTATCGGTCCCGAGGTGCTGGAGCCGGCGCTGAAGGTCGAGAGCGTGCTCGGCGAAGCGCACGAGCGCTACCTGGCCACCAACCGCATGGGCACCACCGGTGTCGGCCTGGACGCCATGCGCCACCTTCAGGAATGGCACCACCTCCAGCGCACGAGCGTCGCGCGCTCGGTCTACGAAGCCGCCATCGTGCGCACCAGCAATCGGATCCGCAGTGCACACCCGAGCGTCAAGGTGTGCATCGGCACCCCCAGTCACACAGGAGCCCAATGACCCCTACGCAGCCTCAACCCGTCCGCCGAGGTGCCGGCGACCTGGTCTTCCAGACGATCCAGGACCTGCATAACGCCGGCCGCATCGCCACGCGGCCCGTCGTCGTGGCGATGACCGGCCAGAGCTACAGCGTCGTCGATGACCACGTGAAGCGGATGCTGGAAGACGGCCGGCTGCGGCGCGTCGCGCCCGGTGTCTTCGAACCCGTCGAGGAGATGCCGCCGGCGCAGGCGATCTCGCTCACCGTGCTGCCGAGCGGCATGGCCAAGCTGGAAGTCGGCGATGTGTGCCTGGACCTCAACCCGGCCGACTGCCGCCGGATCGGCAGCCTGTTTCGTGGCAGTTGCGAAGAGCTGACGGGCCTGCAGGGCGCGCGCGAACTCGCCGACGGCGTGGCCGAGCTCAAGCGCCAGTTGACCGCGGCGCATCGCCGCGCCGACCAGCAAGACGAAGTGATCCGCCGGCTGCAGCGCCAGCCCAAGCAAGACGAAATGCCATTCGCATAACCGGCCGCGAGGCCACAACCCGGGCGAGAGCCCATTTCCCAAGGAAAACCATGAGCACCAACGCATCCATCGAACAGGAAATCCAGACCAAGGGCAAGACCGCTCCGCGCGTCACGCCATCAGATCTCGCCGCGAACATCGTCGGCGAAACCTACTTCACCGCAGCCGACGGCGTGCTCGGTGCGTACAAGCGGCACGGGGACGTGTACCAAGGGACGGACGCTCACAGCCCGGCCTACGGCCTGCTGACCTTCTGCGTGCTGGTGCTGCGCAACGGCTTCACCGTCACCGGCGAGAGCGCTTGCGCCAGCCCGGAGAACTTTGACGCCGAGATCGGCCGAAAAATCGCCCACGAGAACGCGGTGCAGAAGGTCTGGCCGCTCATGGGATACGAGCTGAAGTGCCGCCTGGCGCGGCCGGCTGCCTGATCCAGACCATCACCATCCACGTCACACCACCACCATGATCCCAACCATCGAAGAAATCCTCGCCATGTTCGCCAAGGGCGACTGCACCCAGGAGCAAGCCTTTCAGTGGATCGGCTCGCACATTGACGCGGCCACGCGCGACGCCGCGCTGCTCGATCACTTCGCCAGCACCGCAGCCATCGGTCGCGACTCGACCGGCAACATCTCGACGCTCAGCGCCACGGCGGTGATGGGTGAAGACCCGCCGGACTGGCCGGCGAATCCCGGCAAGGCCATCCAGTGGTGGTGTGACGCCGAGGCCCGGATCCGCTACCTCAAGGCCGAGTCGATGATGAAGGCGCGCATCCTGTGATCTTCAGGCGCATCAACCCGGTGGGCGCGCCGGCGTTGCTCATCGATGAACCGTCGCCGTTCGTCGTTGGAGCGGGGCCCGACCCTCGCGACGCGGACCCGGCGTACCAGCGTTGGGTGCTGGCCTGCCTGCAGGTGCGGCTCAGCATCCAGGCTGACCAGACCTTTCCGCACCCGCCGGACCGACGCGCCCAGGTGGCGCGCATCATCCGCGCGTCTCTTGTTGCAGAATGATCATTCGGATACTGGAGAATCAACCAGCATGAAGACCGCAGAGCCTCCCGCTGCACCGTTGTCGCAGTTGCTCGCCCTTCTCGAACAGGTCGAGTTCGTGCTCGCCGCCACGGCGCCGGCAACTGCTCAGCAGATCGAGGTGTGGCCGGAGTTGCGGCAGCGTGCGAAGGAAGCCAGAGCCGCTGTCAAGGCGACCCTGCGAGGACCGAAAACGTGAAGACTTCCGACCTCATTGGAGCGCAACTGGACTACTGGGTGGCGATGGCCGAGGGCTTCATGCGCCCGCGGATCGAGTGGGGCGTCTGCATGATCGACCAGCCGGACAGCCGTCCCATGAACCCGTCGACGGATTGGGCTCACGGCGGCCCGATCATCGAACGCAAGAAGATCATGATTTCCTGGAACGTGGATCATTGGATCTCTGGCGCGAACGATGCCTCTGATAATCCCAACAGCCGCATCTGGTCTGGACGCACCGCATTGATCGCTGCGATGCGTGCCCACGTGGCGTCGAAGTTCGGTGATGAGGTGCCTGATTGAAGGCGTCGGAGCTGGTGGGCAAGCAGCTTGAGGCCTGGGTGGCGAAAGCCTTGGGAGAGCAGCCCGGGACGGCCTACACCAGCGCCTGGCCAAACTTCGACCAGGTGCTTGAGCGCGATGCAATCCACGTCGCGCCCATGGCCGGCAAGAACTTCACGTGGTGCGCCATCGTCGTCGGCCGGCCCAACGGCCGGTTGCCGGAAGGCCGCGGTGGGTGGATCGAAGGCGCCACGCCGCGCATCGCCGTCGCGCGGGCCATCGTGGCCGCGCGCTTCGGCAACACCATTGAGGACGACCGATGAACGCCTTGATCGCAGCCGTAGATCAACACGGGAATCGCATATCGGCGGTGGTTCCATGCACCTGGGAGTTCCGAGCAGGAGGGGTTCGGCTCGTCGGCATAGCGGAAATCCCCATCATTGCCGAGGGCGTCGCCACCAGCGTGGAGATCTTCACGCCGGACGGTGAGCACGTCTACACGACGAAGCGTGTCGGCTTGCCACGCGCCCGATTGCGGAAAGGGGACATCATCGTCCTGCGCGTTGGCGAAATCGACATGCTCGAAAGCACTTCCGGCAAGCGCTAGGCACCCCAGTAGGGATTGGACGCCCAGCAGGGCGATCAGAAGATGCGGGCTCCTTCACTCCATCCCCTGAGGACCCGCATGAAATCCACCCGTTCCGGCTTCCTGGCCTTCGCCGTCGCTGCGCTTGCGATCGCGTCAACCGCTGTGACCTTCACGGTCGATCGCGTCAGTGCCGCGTGCACCTACGCTTTCCATGTGGCCACCGACTTCCTAGCCAGCGCCGTCGAGAAGTTCGAGCAGCCAGTGCTGCGCCTCGCTGCCCGCCCGGTCGAGATGCTCCAGGCATGCGCCTACGCGCTCACTCTGGCCAAGCGCGAACGCCCCCGCGTGACGCCCGGCTGGCGCATGTGCCCCTCCACCTGACCTGATTAACCCTCTCCAAGGGCAAGCCGCTGCCGCAAGAGCAGCGCCGGAGGCAACCGGCACCGTCAGCAGATCTATGACAAGCGCAGCGTTGCTCCTCCACGCCTAGGTCGGACTGATGGCCCGAACAGGCAGCGCCAGCGGACCTTCCATTTCGCGCGCCAGCGCGCGGCCCAGGGTGTAGTGGGCCGGAGAATTTCGGCCGTGAACCTGCGGTCTGGCGAAAGGGGAATGGCAGGGATATTGATCCCTTGGGGCGCGGCCAGCAGCGCCCACCAGCCTCGCATCGTCGAGGACCATCACGCATGCGGAACGCAGGGTTTGAGAAAGCAGCAACCTCGGTTGCCAAGCCAAACCGGAGCAGTCCGCAGCCGTGATGGTGAATGCGCAGGCTGATGCGCGCACGTTGGACAAAGGTGTCCCCGCGACAACCGAAGCCCGTTCGACTCGGGAAGCCCTGGCGCAACGATAAGCAGTCAGGCAAGCCGGAGATCAGCACCGGCCACCATCGACCCACACGGCCTGAAATAACGGCCCCTGCAGGGAAGCGCTGCACTTCAGACGGACCTTTCGGGGTCCGTTTGTCGTTGCGGGGCGTTTAGATGAAGCCGATACGCCGGGCTTCCGGCTGCAGCTTCTTGGCGGCCTTGAGAAGAAAGCTCAACTGGGTGTAGTGCTGGACCAGCTGCACGCGTTCTCCCTCATCGGTCACGCCGATGAAGGTCACGAGATCGGGCTTGGCGAAGCCGATGGTCTCTGCGTGGAAGAGGATGACCCCACCGAATGACGCAATCCGCAGCGCAACCTCGTGGTCCGCATCGAGCTGCGCCTCGAAGTCCTCTATGTACTTTCGGATGTTCTCCGCTGTGCGGATCACCGGGTTGGACTTCCGGTGCTCGTGCTCCATGACGCCTTTCAAAACGTCATCAATTTCTGAGTGACGTGGAACCATTTGAGCAGGAAAAGGGGTGTTTGGAGGTGTGGCCATGCAGCGATTCTGACCGCCATCAGGCGTCCCCCCCCGTAGGGTTTGTCGGTATCCAAGCCCCCGGTAACCATCCGGGCCCATGAGTGAAGACACCCCCGCAAAGAAACCCGACTGGGCCGTCATCGAGGCCGAGTACCGCGCCGGCATCAAACCCCTGCGCCTCATTGGGGAAGAGCAGGGGATCAGCCACGCCGCAATCAACAAGCGGGCCAAGCGTGACGAGTGGTCCCGAGACCTCGGAGCCAAGATCCAGGCCAAGGCCGATGCACTGGTTTCCAAGGCGGCGGTTACCAAGGAGGTTGCCAGCGCCAAGAAGGTGACCGAACAGGCCATCGTCGAGGCTGCCGCGACCATCCAGTACACGGTGCGCATGGAGCACCGGGCGGACATCAAGCGCTCGCGCGTGCTGTTCCAGAACTTGCTCGGCGAGCTGGAGGCGGTGGGCACCCCTGACGGGCAGCACCTGGTCGACCAGCTGATAGAGAGCTTGAACGGTCCCGAGGAAGGCGAGACCGAAGACGCGGCCCGCCGGCGCCAGACCCGCAACCGCAAGCTGCTCAGCGAGATTCAGGCCCTGCCCACCCGCATCGACTCAGGCAAGCGCCTGGTCGAGATGCTGGAGAAGCTGGTGCGCATGGAGCGCGAGGCCTTCGGGATCAGCACCGATGAAGGTGGCGACAACCGCGGCGGCGCCAAGACCGTGATCGTGCCGGCGAAGGACATCGCGTGAAGCTGCCCGACGTCGGCGAGGACATCCTCTGGAAGCCCGCCCCCAAGCAGGCCATGCTGCTGTCGGCCATCGACCTCGAGGTGCTGTACGGCGGTGCCGCGGGCGCCGGCAAGTCCGACTGCCTGCTGATCGACGCCCTGGGCCTGCAGCAGAACGCGATCCAGAACCGGAACTACCAGGCCATCCTGTTCCGGCGCACGTTCCCTGACCTGCGCGACTTGATCGACCGCTCGCAGGACCTCTACCCGGCGTTCGGCGGCAAGTACGACAAGACCCACCACATCTGGACCTTCCCGAGCGGCGCGCGCGTCGAATTCGGGCACATGCAGTACGACTCGGACCGCTTCAAATACCGCGGCCGGGCCTTCCAGTACATCGGCTGGGACGAGCTGACGCTGTTCCCGACCGACATCCCGTACCGGTACATGCTCTCGCGCCTGCGGTCGAAGGACCCGGCGATCATCTGCTACGTGCGGGCGACCACGAACCCCGACGGGCCCGGCTTCCGCTGGGTGAAGGAGTACTTCAGGATCCAGACCGAGGGCCTGTCGACCCGCTTCAAGGTCTCAGTCACCGACCCCGAGACCGGCGAGGTGCACGAGCACGGCCGCCGCTTCATCTCGGCGCGCCTGAGCGACAACCCCCACCTGGCGGACAGTGGCTACCGCCAGACCCTGCTGCTGCTCTCGGCCGAGGAACAGCGTGCGCTGCTGATGGGCCGCTGGGAGACGCCGAACATCCGCGGCGCCTACTACGCCGAGCAGATGGAAGCCGCGCGCCTCGAGGGGCGCATCCGCAAGATCCCGCGCCTGCCGCACGTGCCCGTGAACACCTTCTGGGACCTGGGCTGGAACGACACTACCGCGGTGTGGTTCCACCAGCGTGTCGGCATGGAGCATCGCTTCATCGACTACATGGAGGCCAGCGGCAAGGACCTGCAGTTCTTCGCCGCCGAGATCCAGGGCCGCAGCTACACCTACGCGCGCCACTACCTGCCGCACGACGCCGACAACAAGACCCTGGCCAGCGGCGGCAAGAGTGTCCGCATGCTGCTGCAGGGCCTGCTGCCCGCCCACAAGTTCGAGGTGGTGCCGCGCACCGACAGCCTGGTGTCGGCGATCAACCAGACGCGCGCCGTCATCCCGTCCTGCTACTTCGACGAAGACCGCACGGCCGACGGCATCGCCGGCCTGGAAGCCTACCGCCGCGAGTGGGACGAGAAGCTCGGCGACTTCAAGCAGGAGCCGCTCCACGACTGGGCCTCGAACCCGTCCGACGCCTTCCGGCAGTTCGCGCAGGGCTACCGCGAAATCTACAAGGGTGGCAAGAAGCCAACCAGCTGGCGCGACCGGCTGAAGACGCACGCCGCCCGCAACCGATCGGCGCAAGCCGCATAAACCATGGCCTCTGCTGTCTACCCCTCGAAGAACACCCCCGAGCCCAAGGGCGACGCCATCGCGCGCGAAAACTGGTACCGCTACCTGTACGGCCGCGACCAGGGCCACCTCGACTACATGGCGCAGGCGCAGAAGTGCGAGGGCATGTACCTGGGCGGCGGCGAGCAGTGGAGCGAAGACGACAAGGCGATCCTGCGAGAGGAGGGCCGGCCGTTCTACGAGTTCAACGAGATCATGCCGAGCATCAACAGTGCGATCGGCTACCAGATCCACAACCGCATGGACATTGCCTTCAAGCCGCGCGGCAACAAGGGCGACCTCCAGACGGCCGGCATCCTGTCCAAGGTGGCCATGCAGATCGCCGACCAGGCGCAGCTGCACTGGAAGGAGACGCAGGTGTTTGGCGATGGCGTCATCCAGCAGCGCGGCTACTTCAACCTGCGGATGAACTTCGACACCAACATGAAGGGCGAGGTCGAAGTCGAGACGCTCGATCCGCTCGACGTGGTGCCGGATCCGGATGCGAAGTCCTACGACCCCGACTCGTGGGGCGACGTCATCATCACCCGCTGGCTCACCCTCGACGAGATCGAGCAGCTGTACGGAAAGGACGCTCGCACCAAGGCCGAGGCCTCCGGCGACGACGGCTCCGACTGGGGCGAGATGGATGACGAGACGCGGCGCAACCGCTTCGGCGACCGCCTGCGCAGCAGCAGCGGCACCTTCGACGCCTACAACACGCTGGAAGGCAAGCTCCTGCGCCGGTACCGCATCGTCGACCGGCAGAAGTGGGTCTACATGAACACGAAGTGCATGGTGTTCCCGGACACCGGCGACATCGAAGCGATCGACGACATGACCGCGGAACAGGTCGCGGCCGCCACCGAGAAGGGCGCGATCAGGGCCAGCCGCATGCGCCGGCGCATCAAGTGGACGGTCAGCACCTACTGCGCGCTGATCTTCGATCAGTACAGCCCGCACCAGCACTTCACGGTAGTGCCGTACTTCGCCTACTTCCGCCGCGGCAAGACCCGGGGCATGGTGGACAACGCCATCGGCCCGCAGGAGGCACTAAACAAGGGCGTGAGCCAGTTCGTGGCCATCGTGAACACGGCGGCCAACAGCGGGTGGATCACCGAAGAGGAGTCCATCACCAATATGGAAGATGGCGAGCTCGAGACGGTCGGCGGCCAGACGGGCCTCCATATCGAGTTCAAGAAGGGTTCCACGCCCCCCAAGAAGATCGAGCCGAACCAGGTGCCGACCGGCATCGATCGCCTGATCGACCGCGCCACCCAAGCGCTCAAGGACGTGACCGTGCCCGAGGCCATGCGCGGTGCCCAGGGCGCCGAGGTGTCGGGCGTGGCCATCCAGTCCAAGCAGTTCGCCAGCCAGCAGCAGCTCGCAGTGCCTCTCGACAACCTCAGCTACACCCGCGCGCTGCTGGCCATCCGCCTGGCCAAGATGATCCAGCGCTACTACGACAGCCACCGCATCTTCCGCATCACCGAGACCGACGAGTTCGGCAACGAAAAGGAGGAGGTGCTGGAGATCAACAAGCCGATGCCCGACGGCAGCTACTTCAACGACATCACGATCGGTGAATACGACGTGGTGGTCAGTGAGCAGCCGATGCAGATCACCTTCAACAACAGCCAGTTCACGCAGGCGATGGAGATGAAGAAGGCGGGCATCGCCATCCCCGATCAGATCCCGGTGCGCTACTCCAACCTGCAGGACAAGCAGGAAATCATCGAAGGCATGTCGGCTGCCAAGGCGCCGCCCGTCGATCCGGTGGCCGAGGCCAAAGCCAAGCTCGCTCTGGCCCAAGCCACGAAGACCGACGCCGAGACCGTCGAGTCCAAGGGCCGCACGATGTACAGCGCCATCCAGACGGCGCAGGTCATCGCCGCCACGCCTGAGACCAGCGCGCTTGCCGATGCGCTGCTGGGCTCCCAGGGCTTCCAGGACATGGACGGCGGCCCGCTGGTGCCCGAAGCCGCACCCGGCATGGCCGTGGCGCCGGAGGGCCTCATCCCGAACAACACCAACCCGCTCACGCCGGCCAGCCCCGAGCTAGGCGTGAACCGAGGCATCGAGACACCGGAGGCCGACGGCGTGCGGCCGAACCCGATGGCGCAGATGCCCGCTTGATCACCACCACCGCAACCACCACCAAGGAGCATCCATGAACCACATCCATTCGCCCCGAACCGACGACGGCGCCATCGAGCAGGAGATTCAGGCCAAGGGCAAGACCGCACCGCGCGTCACGCCCGCGGACATCGCCGCGAACATCAGCGCAGAGACGTACTTCACGGCCTACAACGGTTTCATGACCGACGCCGGCCGCGACATGTCGATGTGCGATGCCGATGCACTCAAGCTGCTCACCTTCTGCGTGCTGGTGCTGCGCAACGGCTTCACCGTAACCGGCGAGAGCGCATGCGCCAGCCCGGAGAACTTCGACGCCGAGATCGGCCGAAAGATCGCCCGTGAGAACGCAGTGCAGAAGATCTGGCCGCTCATGGGCTACGCGCTGAAGCAGCAGCTGCACGCCGCCGCCTGATCCCCCAATCCACCACCACCAGAGAGAACCACCATGGCTACCGAAGAACTCGTGAACGTCACCAACGTCCCCGTGACCGTTGATCCCAAGACCGCTGAAGACCGCGGCGACAACTTCACCCCCACTGACGACGAGCCGCTGCTCGACAACGACGGCAACAGCATCGACGCGGCCGATGCTCCGACCCCTGCGCCCGCGCCGGCAGCCGCTCCGACGGCCGCGCCTGTCGCGGCACCTGCTGCAGCTGCCGACGACCTCGACGGCGACGAGATCGAACGCCAGAACGGCGGCCAGATCCCGAAGTCGCGCTTCAACGAGGTGAACGAGCGTCGCAAGGCCGAGAAGCTGCGGGCCGACGAGCTGGCGGCCGAGAACGCGCGGCTCAAGGCAGCCGCTGCAGCTCCTGCAGCTGCAACCCCGACACCTGCGCCTGCACCTGCGGCCGCGCCGGCGGTACCGTCGTTCGACATCAACGCCCAGGAGCGTGCGTACACCGAAGCCCTGCTCGATGGCGACACCGACAAGGCGCTCAAGATCCGCGGCGAGATCAACGACCACATCCTGGCCACGGCCGAGCAGCGCGCCAGCGTGCGGGTGCGCGGCGAGCTGTCGCAGGCGCAGCAGGCCACCGCGCTCGAGGAAGCCTCGGATCAGGCCATCGCCGACTTCCCGTACCTGAATACGGCGGAGGGTGCCACCGCGCTGCGCATCATCGTGGCCACGCGCGACGCCTACATCGCCGACGGCATGAAGCCGCACCTCGCCTTGAAGAAAGCCGCCTCGGAGGTCGCCCCGCGCTTTGCACCGGCTCCTGCGACTGCTGCAGCACCTGGTGTGCCCCCCAGTAGGGAATTGCCCACGGCTACACCGCCAATTGATACTCGCACCGCCGACGCACTGAAGCGAGGTGCAGCAGATTCAAACCTGCAGCCTCCCGCCATCGTGAACGGCATCGGCAACCGGGCCACCCAGGGCCGCATCGACGTCACCACCATGACCGAGGCGCAGTTCGAAGCTCTCCCGGAAGCCGAGAAGAAGAAGCTGCGCGGCGACTAGTTCCGCAGCGACCGGGCCTGAGGGAGTTCACCGCCCCTCAGGCGCCACCTGGTGACCTCGTCCACACGGCAGGACGGAAAAGCAGCCCGGCGCCTTGACCGCCTCCAACGTCATGTTCCCGCATTGGCAGCGCAACGCCTCAACCGACGTTCCAACCAAAGCAAAAGGAGCATGCCAAATGGCTGCAACCAATTTCGCGGCACTCACGCCGCAACAAAAGATCGTTTGGTCCCGCGACGTGTGGCAAGCCGCACGCGACCAGATGTTCATCAAGCGCTTCCTGGGCACCGGTGACAACTCGGTGATCCAGCGCATCACCGAGCTGACGAAGACCGAGAAGGGCGAGCAGGTGCTCATGCATCTGGTGGCCGACCTGGTCGAAGACGGCGGTGTCGGCGACAACGAGCGCGAAGGCAACGAAGAAGAGATGAAGAGCTACAGCCAGGTGCTCAACATCGACCTGATCAACCACGGCGTGAAGAACAAGGGCAAGCTGGCCGACCAGAAGACGGTCATCAACTTCCGCGAGATGGGCAAGAGCCGCCTGAGCTACTGGCTGGCCAACCGTGTCGACCAGCTGGCGCTGCTGACCATGTCGGGCATCTCGTATGCCTTCATGAACAACGGTGCGCCGCGCGTGGGCTCAGCCTTCCCGACGCTCTCATTCGCTGCCGACGTGTCGGCCCCGACCGCCAAGCGCGCCCTGATGTGGGACGGCACGGCGCTGGCCACGTCGAACACGGCTTCGATCACCACCGCCTTCACCGTCAGCTACAAGATGATCGTGGACCTCATCGCCTACGCGAAGGAGAACTACGTCAAGCCGCTGATGTCGGAGGGCAAGGAGTACTACGTGCTCTTCGTCCAGCCGGGCACTCTGGCGCAGCTCAAGAAGGATCCGGACTACCAGCGCGCCGTCGTGGGCGTGGCCACGAAGTCGGGCCTCGACAGCCCGTGGTTCACCGGTGCGACGATCACCGTCGACGGCGCCGTGATCCACGAGCACCGCCTGGTCTACAACACCAAGGGCGCGGCTTCGGGCTCGAAGTGGGGCGCCGCCGGCCTGGTGAACGGCACCCGCACGTTGCTGTGCGGTTCGCAAGCGCTGGGCATGGCCGACATCGGTGTGCCGGAATGGGACGAGAAGTCCTTCCAGTACGGCAGCCAGCAGGGCATCAACGTCGACAAGATGTTCGGCCTGCTCAAGCCGAAGTTCTATTCGATCTACGCCAAGACGGTCGAAGACTTCGGCATCGTCACCGTCGACCACTACCTGCAGTAAGCAGGCGAGGGCGGGGCTTCGGCTCCGCCCTCCACATCTCCCCGAACACCCTCCGCACACCCTGTCACTGAAAGGACAGAATCATGTCGCTCCAACGCAAATCCGATCGCCAGCCGCGCCTGGTGGCGATCCTCGACATCGGCTTTGCCGACCCCGCCGCGTACGGCACGGCCGAGAACGCGATCAGCCTGCCGGGCAATGCCATCGTGGTGGGCGGTGCGCTCACCGTGCTGACCGCCTGGAACTCGGCCACGACCGCGACCCTGTCGCTCGGCGATGCCACGCTGGCCACGCGCTACGCCAACGCCGTCGACCTGAAGACGGCAGCGCGCACGGCGCTCACCCTCACTGGCTACAAGCACACCGTCGGCGAATGGCTCAAGGCCCTCATCGCCCAGACCGGTGCCGCTGCCACGGCCGGTGCCGCACGACTCGAGGTCGAGTACATCGTCGCCGGCCGCGGCCTGACGAACCAAGGCTGAGCCACGGCTTTCTCCTGGTGAAGTGGACGGGCCCGCGAGGGCTCTTTAACCCCCGGCGGCTTGATCTCCGCCGGGTTTTTTGCACAAAGGAAAACTGACCATGAAGCTCTATGCACCCACCGAAGAGGCCGTCTCGATCGGCCTCACCAGCGGCCACATGCTCGTTATCGAGCGCGCCGGTACCGAAGTCCCGCCGATGTTCCGCCGCGAAGCCATTGCCCGCGGCTGCCTGACGTCGCCCGACGAGGTGGTCGAGACCGACGACGAAGCCAACTTCGATCGCAAGAAGGTCATCGGCGACGCCATCCGCCTGATGCTCGACGGTGACAACGAAGGCGACTTCAAAAACGATGGCACGCCGAACCTCAACGCGCTGCAGAAGCGTGTCGGCTTCGCCGTTCAGCGCGAGGAAGCCGACGCGATCTTCACCGAGATCAGCCAGGAAGGCGCAGGCGACTGATGGACGTCGAGCAGTTCATCGCCACGTTCCGCAGCGTCCTCGACGACAAGGCCGGCAGCTTCGGCGGCGGGAGCGAGGACGTCTTGTGGTCCGACGAGGAGATCGTCGGCTACCTGACGGAGGCGGTGAACGAGGTGGCCGAGCGTGCGCTGCTGATCGAGGATCACACCACGCCGGCCGTCTGCTCCATCACCCTGCTGGCGGGCGTCGGCGAATACACGCTGCACCCGTCCGTGCTCCGCATCAAGCGCCTGACCTGGAACGGCCGGCCGCTCGACGTCACCAGCACCGAGGCACTCGACGAAGAGCACGTGGCCTGGGAGACCCTGGCCGGGCGGCCGTGCCGCTACGTGCACTCGGGCTCCGACACCCTGCGGCTCTACCGGATCCCGCGGGCCGAAGACATCGCGGTGGCGCCAACCCTCGCGCTCACCGTCTACCGCACGCCGCTGGCACCGTACAGCGTGAACGACCTCACCGAAGTGCCGGAGCTCAAGACGTTCTATCACGACCGGCTGATGCAGTGGATGTACCGCTGTGCCTACCTGAAGAAGGACTCCGAGACCTTCGACGCGAACGCCGCCGCCAAGCACGAGGCCGCCTTCACGGCCAGCTTCGGCCAGCGCCCCGATGCCAACGTGCAGCGCAAGCGCCGCGACAAGCGGCCGCCTGTGGTGCGGATGCGGTTCTGATCATGGTGCGCACCGTCAAAGTCGGCTCTCTCGCCCCCGGCATCAACAACCGGCTGGAGCCCACGCAGCTGCAGACGGTCCTGCCCGACCGCAGCAAGGCGACCTTCCTCTACGGTGCCGACAACGTCGACATCAACAAGAAGGGCTATCTCAAGCGCCGCCGCGGCACCGCCAGCACCATCGCCGGGCAGTCCCATTCGATCTGGAGCGACAAGCAGGGCGCCTTCGCGGTGATCAACGGCTCGCTCACGGCGCTGGCCGCCAGCGGCGCGGCCCTGGCCAGCTCGGCGGTGCGCGCAGGCCTGCCGGCGCTCCCGATCTCCTATTCGCGCGGCGCCGACGGTGACGTGTATTGGTCCAACGGCCAGGTCATCCGCCGCGTGGCTGAGGGCGTGGACCGCCCCATCGCCACGGAGCCGCTCGCCGCCGTGCCTGCCTTCACTCTGACGGCCGGTGCGCTGCGCGAAGGCCGCTACCTGATCGCACTCACCGTGCGCACCGTCGACGGCGAATCGCCTGCCACACCGGTCGCGCAGCTCGAGGTGCCCGATGGCGGCGGCATCGCCTTCACCGCGCCCACGGCGGTCGAGGTCTACATGTCCGGCCCGAACGGCGACATCCTGACGCGGCAGGCCACCGGTGCCGCAGGCAACGTCGCCATCGTCACCCACGCCGAAGACGGCCGCCGCTGCGAGACGCTGAACATGGCGCTGATGCCCGCGGGCACGGTCGTGCGCCACCACCGCGGCCGCATGCTGGTGGCCAGCGGCAACACCCTGTGCGTCTCGGAGCCCTACAGCTACGGCATCACCGACCCGTCGAAGTCCTATTTCCCGTTCCCGGCACCGGTGACCGTCGTCGAGCCCACCGAGGGCGGCGTGTACATCTGCGCCGACAAGACCTACTGGATCGACGACCTGTTCAACGAGTCGCTGCAGACGGTGCTCCCGTACGGCGCGATCCCCGGCACCAGCGGGAGCTCGCCGAACGACCTGCAGGTGTTCTGGCAGGCACCTGGCGGCCTCGTCATCGGCGATGCGACCGGCGCAGCCAAGAACGTGCAGGAAGACGCGCTGGAGCTTTCGAATGCCGCCACGGGCGCCTCGCTGTACCGCGAGCGCGACGGCATGCACCACATCGTTTCCACCCGCTTCGGCGTGGAGCCCTCCGTCGCAGCCGCGACCAGCTTCATGGACGCTGAGATCGTCCGGAAAGGCACCATCCTATGAACAGCCTCGCATCCAAAGCCGAGAGCGGCTTCACCTACGTGGTCGAGGTCGTCTCGCCCGACGGCCGGCGCTCGCAGCGCGAGGTCGTGCACAACCTCATCCCCACGGAAGGCCTCAACCACATGATGGGCGTGACCTTCAAGGGCGCCACGCAGGTCGCGACCTGGTTCATCGGACTGTTCGAGGGCAACTACACGCCGGTGCCGACGACCAGCGCGGCCACCATCGCCGCGGCCGCCACCGAGTGCACGGCGTACACCCCGGGCGCGCGTGTCGAGTTCGTTGAAGGTGCCGTGGCCGCGGGCGCCGTCGATAACTCGGCCAGCAAGGCCGAATTCACCTTCACGGCCGACAAGACCATCTACGGCGGCTTCATCGGCTCGGCCTCGCCGAAGGGGGCCACCACGGGCGTGCTCATCAGCGCCGTGCGTTTCGCTTCGCCCAAGGTACTCACGACCGGCGACGTCCTCAGCGTGACCGCCGGCAACTCTCTCGTCTCTGCGTAAGGAACCACCATGACTCTCAAAGCCTCCACCGGCCTGCGCAATGCAGTTCTCAGCGGCAGCTCGCTGAAGACGGCGCTCGCGCTGGGCAAAATCATGATCTACGGCGGCGCCGTGCCAGCCGATGCCGACGCGGCCGTGACTGGCACGCTGCTGACCACGATCACCTTGAACAGCACGGCCACGGGCCTCAGCCTGGGCACGGCCGCCAACGGCACGCTGCCAAAGGCGGTCGAGGTCTGGAGCGGGGTCAACGCGGCCACCGGCACCGCGACCTACTTCCGCTTCGTGGCCGCGGGCGACACCGGCGTGCTCAGCACCACGCAATCGCGTCTGCAGGGCACCTGCGGCACCGCCGGTGCTGACCTGAACATGTCGAGCGTCAATCTGACCGCCACGGCCGTGCAGACCATCGACGCCGCCAATATCACGTTGCCGACCTTCTAAGCCATGCCCACGCTGAACATCGTCACGAGCACGCTGCCCGGCAACTGCGCAACTGGCGGCTATTCCACGCACATCGCGGGCAACGGAACGGTGTTCGTGGTGATGCCGGACAACGGCAGCACCTACTATCGCTCGGGCGACGGCGGTGCGACCTGGACGTCCTACACGCATCCCCTACCTGCGGGTCAGCGGTACCACAATGCTGTGGCGTGGAACGGCTCGTACTTCCTCGTCGTTTACAACACACGCTGGGCTAAGAGCACGGACGGCATCACGTGGACGAACGGCACGATTGCGGGCGGCTCCTCGCACTCGATGCTGGCCTGGAGCGGCACGCGCTGGGTGCTCGGCATGACCGCGTACAACACCAACCAGCAGCTGTGGAGCACGGATGGCGAGAACTGGAACGCGGTCACGGTGCTGGGCGTCAACTGGCTCTGTACTGACGTCATCTGGGACGGTGCGCGGTTCTGCATGGATGTGGAGCAGCAATTCGCCACGCCCTACGATAACTATTTCATGACCAGCCCCGATGGGGTGACATGGACCCAGCGCGGCAAGATGAACGTGTCGTCGGGCGATGGCGCAGACCGGATGTTCTACAACGGCGCGCTCTACCTCGTCATCAACCGCTACCCAAACCCAGCTTTCAGTCCGGACGGCATCACCTGGAGCAACTCGACAACTTCCGGGGGCGTCATCGGCACTTGCGGCAGCGACTTCGTATCGCAGGACACGGCCTCGACCTTCTCGACCAGTACTGACGCGACGGTCTTCACCTCGATTCCCGTGAACCTCGGCGGCACGGGCGCTTCCGGCTTCTTCTGGGATTGGAAGCCCTGCCAATATGCGCCGGGCAAGTTCGCCTGCATTGGAAACAGCAACAAGTTCGCCACCTTCGAGGTGATCAGCGCGATCCCACCGTTCTGGACTTCCTTGACCGGTACCCGCGAGGCTGTCTGATGGCCTACGGCAAGTTCCGCAACGGCCCGACCTCACAGGGGCGCCAGGCCGCCAACTGGGTGCAGGGCGACAGCGCGGACTTCACGACGCGCCGCCGCGGCAATGCGCTGGTGCGGAAAGCGGGCGAATTCACCAACATCTTCCAGAAGCCAGATCTCGCGCTGGACGGCTACTACGTTCTCGGCGACCTGGTGGGCGCCGGCACTCATGTGCTCGGCTCGGCCACGGCGCGCGGCACCTTCTCGGATCGCGGCCTGGCACCCGACAACGGCGGCTTCGTGCTGTCGGAGGTCGGCTTCTACGGCAAGGGCTGGGGGTCGATCCTCAAGAATGGGCCGTCCACCGTCTACACGGATTTCGACGGCGATCCGGCCACGGTCTTTGCCAACACCCTTGCGCGCACCCGCAACGGTCGGGTGCTGGCGGATCTGTACGACTACAACCCCGCGGTGCCGCAGGAGGCCTCGGGCACCCTGTCGTTCATCGTGCGCGGCGGCTACCGCTACGTCGGCACCACGCCGACCTTCTACACCGGCTTGACCTTCACCGGGCTCGACGGCGGCGGCCAGTACCTGCAGGCCTTCGTGCATGACGACGGCACCACGCGCACGCTCGGCGGGACCGAATACCTGCCCGGGCAGATCGGCTGGTACGCGACCCCCAGCGTGCTCGCACCAGGCGTGATTCTGAAGATGGACCGCTACCTGCGGCCGACGGACGTGGTGACCACCATCGATCCCCTTGCATGCCCTGGCCTGCGCTTCAACTACACGACCGATGGCGGCCTCGGCTGGGCCAGCGCCACGGACAGCATGTTCGCGGCCGAGCTGCTGACCATCACCGGGTTGGACATTGGGCACCCCGGCTATTTCAACGACGCGATCGCCGAAGCGAACCTCCGCACGGCGCCGCTGTCGCGCACGCTGTCGGTGGCCATCGGGCACGTGCCCTACATCGAGATGGACGGCACCACGCCCGTGGTGAAGGTGAAGGTGAAGATGGGCCTCATCAACACAGGCGCCGGTTGCGCGCTGTCGGCGAGCACCACCCTGTATGACGGCCTGCCGATCGGCGCCGCACGCTTCCTGAGCCGCGACCTGCTGGCCGTCCCCGAGGGCGTGCTGGTCTTCACGCGAGACGATGCCGGCGGCGCCGAGTGGAACGCGCCGGCACGGATCCGGTTCACGAACAACGGCACAGGGTTCGACGAGCGCGGCTACATGCCACTGCCCGAGTACTGCACCGGCGTGCCCTCGGGCATCGACACCAAGACCCTCATCTGCCCGATGTTCGACGGTGCCTACAACCTCTACCAGTCGAAGGACTGGGGCGCGACCTGGACGTTGCGGGCCGCCATCACGGAGAACGGCGTACCGCCCGCCACCGGGCTGCCGGTGATGGGGAACTTCTCCCTCGTGACCATGCTGCGCAAGGACGATCTGCCAGCCAATGCCGCTCCCGCCACGCCGTGGCTGTACGACTGCCGGGCCGCCGAACCATGACGAACTCCCTCATCAAGAACACCACCATCGACACCACGGTCGAGGTGATGGAGATTCCCGCGATTCCGTATGTGCCGGCGCAGCCCGCGCGCACGGTGTACGAGACACGCCGCGTCTGCGGCTTCCAGCAGACCGGCTCGGGCCACTACACCTACGTGACCGAGGCCTCGGGCGCGATCACGGCCATTTGGGTGCCTGATCCTGGCACGCCGATTCAGGTCGGCACCTGGGGCTGCTGGGACCAGCTGGTGCCTGTCACCTATCCCGCCACTGCGGAGCAACTCGCGGTGCCGGGCTCGCCAGGGTCGGGCGGCACCGTCTCCTCGAACTACAACCTTGGCTGGAACGCCGGCGGCCGCTCGATCGCCATGTTCACGGCCAACGGCTACGTGCAGTTCCAAGCGCGCGCCAGCGCCGTGGGCATCATCGCCGGCCTCAACGTCTATGACGGCGTGGACGCGCACTACAGCGGCAACACCACCGACTACGCCTTCCTGTTGTCCCACGGCGTGGCGCGCGTCATTCAGAACGGAGTGCAGGGCGCCTACCTGGGCACCTACACCGATGCGACGGTCTTTAAGATCGACCGCACCGGCACGACCATCACCTACTACATGGCCGGCGTGTCGGTGGCGACCGCCACGAGCGCGCCGACCGCGCCGGCCTGGCTCGAGGTGTCGCTGTATTCGGGCGACGACGAGGTGTTCAACCCGTCGCTGGTGCAGGTCAGCGCGCCTGACCTGACCGCGCAGACTGCCACCCTGGATGGCGTGCTGCTGCCGCTGACCTTCTTCGGCACGCAGGGTCCCTTTGCGGAACTGTCGGGCGTGCTGCCGGCCCTGACCGCACAGATGGAATCGGGCGTGGTGCTGCCGAACTACGCAGTAGGCGATTGGCAGCTGCCGCCGCTGGCGATGAGCCTGAATGGCCTGACGGGCGAAACCGCTACGCTCGCGGGCACGCTGTTGGGCCTGCGCATGCTGGCCGCCGACCATCCGTATGCGGAGAT
Organism: Variovorax palleresanus; assembly: GCF_051144945.1. Lineage (NCBI taxonomy): Bacteria > Pseudomonadati > Pseudomonadota > Betaproteobacteria > Burkholderiales > Comamonadaceae > Variovorax > Variovorax palleresanus. The sequence continues at coordinate 4,988,256 of NZ_JBJNVP010000002.1, forward strand.
GTTCGCGACGCTGCCGCCGCTGACGGCGAACCTGTCGGCCTACGAAGGCAACTTCAATGCCTCGATCGGCTCGGTGGCCGTGGCCGGGGCGTCGATGACCCTGGCCAGCTTCCTCGTGGTGTCGATGCTGTCGACGGGCACCGTGGCCTCGACGCTCGTGGTGCACACCGCGGTCTCTGCCGAGATGCTCTCCGAAGCCGCCCTCGGCTCGACCTTCGCCGCAAATGCCGTGGTCGATGCTGTGATGTTGAGCCTGGCCAGCAGCGGCACCGTGCTGGGCGTGCCCGAGAGCGACAACGAGACCTGGGTGATCAATCTCGACAGCGGCGGCAACACCAGCTACTCGAACTACGCCTTCAACAGCTTCGCGCGCATCGGCAGCAAGTACTACGGCGCCAGCGCCGCCGGCATCTTCGAACTCGACGGCGACACCGACGACGGCGCGCTGATCCGCTCCCGCATCAGCCTGGGTGAGCTGGACTTCGGCAATCCGATGCTCAAGACGGTCAGCGAGTGCTATGTCGGCATGTCCGGTACTGGCCACTTGTTCGTCAAGCTGATCGCCGAGGGCCGCGAGTTCGTCTACAAGACCCGCGGCTACAGCGACAAGCTGAGGCAGCAGCGCGTGACGTTTGGCAAGGGCCTGCGCACGAACTATGTGGAGCTCGAGCTCTTCAACGAAGACGGCGCGGACTTCGAACTCGACACCGTCGAATTCCACGTCGCCGACCTTTCACGGAGGATCTGATGGCAACTATTCCCCCCGGTGGCATCGTCACCATCCCCGATCCGACGAGCGGCGGCGCCGGCGCGCCGGTCACCACGACCCAGATCATCAACGCGATGTGGGCGAACGCGCAGAGCAAGTCCGAATCTGGGGACCTGCGCATCGGCCAGGCCATCGGCTTCGCCGATCCGGCGCCGCACGTGCTCACGCCAACGCTGGACACGACCTACCTGCCGCCGCTGAAGCCCGACCTGCCGCCGGACAGTCCGAACGACGCGGAGGCGATGTACAACACCCAGCGCGACCAGATGATCAACCTGATCACCGACTCGTGGGCGGACTTCATCAGCACCTACTTCCCGAACCCGGGCTTCTACAACGATGCGCTGGCTTGGTGCCATACCGCGTTCACCTCGGGCGGTTCCGGGCTGAGCCCTGTGGTCGAGCAGCAGCTGTGGGAGCGTGCCCGGGCCCGGATCCTGGCCGACAGCCAGCGCGCGGAAGACGAGGCGACGGCGACCTGGGCGAATCGCCGCTGGCCGGTGCCGCCAGGCGCGCTGACCAACCAGATCAACCAGATCCGCCTGGACGCCGGCCGCAAGCTGGCCGAGCAGAGCCGCGACATCTCGATCAAGTCCTTCGACACCGAGATCGAGAACGTGCGCTTTGCCGTGAAGCAGGTGCTCGACCAGCGCAAGGTCGCGCTCGACGCCACGGGCGACTACATCAAGACCATCATGCTCGGCCCGCAGACCGCCATGTCGCTGGCCACGGGTCTCGCGAACATCCGTTCGGAGGCCTCGCGCGCGCTGGTCGCCCTGTACAGCGCGGAGTCCGCGGCGCTTCAGCCGCGGGTGCAGCTGGCCATCGCTGATGCGGACCTGAAGATGCGCGGCGAGCAGGCGAACCTGCAGGCGCAGATGAACTCGCTGGAGTCGAAGGTGCGGGCGGCCATCGCCGGCGCGCAGCTCGTCGGCCAGCAGGCAGCCGCAGGCCTCAACGCGATCAATTCGAGCGCTTCGATCAGCGGGTCGGACACCACGAACACCTGATCGAACCGGGGGGCGGCGTCCCCCCTGTAGGGTTCGCCCCGGGCTCCTTGGGCCGGCACGATGCCGGCAATTCAAGGAGCCTCCCATGACCATTCAGATGGGCGTCGATCGATGAGCGACGAACCGAACACCGAACGCACCACGCGGATCATCGATCTGCGCATCCCCTTGCCATGGGTGCTCACTGGACTGATCACCGTCGGCTTCACGCTGGTCAGCATGTACTTCAACGTGAACCAGCTCGTGCGCGACGTGGGCGAGCTGCAGATCACCGTGAAGGCCGGCAATACCCAAGTCACCACCCTGGCGGGCGAACAGGCCCTCCTGCGCTTTCGCATGGAGAACATCGAGGGCGAGATGCGAGCGATGAAGTCGAGCCAAGGCGCGCCTGTGGCCCCGAACTACCCCCCACCGAGGAAGATCCCATGACCACGCTCAAGCAACGTCTCGTCGATTGGTACAACGCGCACGTCGTGGCGGCCTGGTACCGCAGTGTCGCGCTCTACGTCGGCATGTCGGCCACCATCGTGCCGTACATCCCCGATTGGCTGCAGCTGGCTCTCGACCATTGGGACCTGGCCAGCGTGCTGATCCCGAAGCTCTCGCCCGATGGCAAGGCAGTGCTGCAAGCGTTCATCTTGCTGGTGCTGCTGCCGATCGCGAAGGCATGGCAGCAGAAGGCGATGCGCGCCGCGGCGCTTGAACAGGCGGTGCGCACGGGGCAGGTCAGCACGGTCGCCGGCTCCGAGGAGGTGCAGATCAACGTGGGAAAGGGCTGACCGTGGACGCGCAGCTTCTGGCGCGCTGCACTGGCGCCCAGCTTTCCCGAGCGCAGCGATTCGCGGATGTGCTGTCGGCCGGCATGGCCTTCTACAACATCACCACGCCGCTGCGGCAAGCGATGTTCCTGCCCAACATCGGGCACGAGTCCGGCCGGTTGGTCTACACGACCGAGCTCTGGGGGCCGACGTCGGCGCAGCGGCGCTACGAGGGTCGCGTCGACCTCGGCAACACCCAACCGGGCGACGGCAAGCGGTACGCTGGCCACGGCCTGATCCAGACGACCGGGCGGGCCAATCACGCCGCCGCGCGCGACCGGCTCCGCGAACGCTTTCCCGATGTTCCCGATTTCGAAGCCGAACCGGAGAAACTGGCGGAGCCGCAGTGGGCCGCGCTGTCGGCGTGCGACTACTGGGACATGCGTAAGCTCAACACCTGGGCTGATGCCGGCGACTTCGACAAGGTATGCGACATCATCAACCGCGGCCGCGCCACCCCAGGGGTGGGGGATTCCAACGGATGGGCCGAGCGCCTCGAGCTCTACAACGGCGCACGCAAGGCGCTGGGGCTCGCCTGAGACGCGCCACCCAGTAGGGTTTGGCCGTGCAGAGGGTCATCGATTCAATGCCTCCCATTGAAGCGAATCAGGACCAACGACCATGCCAACCGAACTTCTCGCGCCCGGCACTGCTGCGGCCATCTCTGCGGAAACCGTTCTTGCTGATGGTCAGACCGCGACCGTCTTCCTGACGTCCGACAGCGGCTCGGGCATTCCGAATGACAGCCCGTTGTTCATCCAGCTGCAGCGCTCCACCAGCGCATGGAACGATCTGGTCATCCTGAGCGGCCCGAACAAGCTGAAAGCGGAAGTTCATGGGCCGGTGACCTTCCGCGTCTCCCGGCGTGCGCCTGGCGTGTATGCGAGCCCGCTGGGCGCCGAAGTGACGATCTCGACTGCTGCGGGTAGTGGTAGCAGCAGCGCGGTCACAGTCGCTGATGGCGCCGATGCGACGCAGGGCGACAAGGACGATGCGCCCGCAGCCTCCGACATCGGTTCCTTCAGCATCGTCGCGTTCATCAAGCGCGGGATGCAGAACTGGACCACGCTGCTGGCGCGCATCCCTGCGCTGTCCACTGGCGCGGTTCCGGTGGAGAACATCAAGCAGCCGCTCGTGGCGCGCCAGCTGGCCGCTGGTGCCGCCAGCGTGAACACGCCGCTCACCACCACCTGCCGCCGCATTTCCATCTACGCTCGCGCCGGCGACGGGCGCTATGCCATCGGAAGCACCGCGCAGACCGCCTCGGCCACGGCCCACTTCATCGCTCAGGGCGAGCGACTGGACGTCGCCGTGCCCGCCACGCCGAATATCGCCGTGATGCGCGGCGGCGTGTCGGACTGCACGCTGGAACTGACGGAGCTTGCGTAATGCAGGCACGCGCGACCCGGATGGGTGGCCACCGCGCGCCTACGGCGCTTGCGGACGTGATCGCGGGCATCTTTGCTTCGACCCCTGCGAGCGCTTGGTACGACCCGAGCGACCTGTCCACGATGTACCAGGACAACTTTGCTCAGACCGCCGTGACAGCGGTGGAGCAGCCTGTCGGGTTCATGATGGACAAGTCGAAGGGCGGTGCGCCTCGTGGCGCTGAGGTCGTGCTCAACGGCGGCTTCGACTCTGGCCTCACGAGCTGGACGACACCCAACGCGGCACCCGGCACGACTACCTTGGTTGGCTCTCGCGTCGTGCTCGACAGCGGCGCGGCCGGCAGCGGTGGCACGGCGCGCTTGCGTCAGGCTCTGACCGTCCCAATCGGCTGGTACGAGGTGACGTTCGACATTAGCGCCTTCAGCGGTCTCGCCGGGAATGCACAGCTGGCGCTCGGCTCCGACCTGTCGGGCGGCTCGCAGTACCTCGCAATCAGCGCATCCACTGTGGGCACCGCGCGCCGGGTTATCTATGTCTCAAGCACGACGCTCGGCATCGCGTTTTTCTGCGGCTCCACGACCACGCAGACCACGTTCACTGTTGACAACCTCACGATCAAGCCAATCAGCGGCGCGAACCTTTGGACAGGTGCCCCCACTGTCAACAATGGCAGTTGGGTTGACAACGCCGATGGCAGCTACACCAATGCAGGTAACACCGGCACGATTGGGTACACCAACAGGTTGGTTATCGGAAAAACCTACGAAGCATTCGTTCGTGTCACAGCCCGCACTGCCGGAACCTTCTATGTGCCTTATGACGGGGTGGGGCCGAACGCGATCATCGTTTCCACGGTCAGCACGTATCGGCGCGTCTTCACAGCTACGACCACCAGTCTCTACATCTACAGCAACGCCTTCAATGGTACGGTCGCTTCTGTCTATGTGCAGGAATTGCCAACAGTCATCCCATTGACGCAAGCCACGAGCACTGCACGTCCGGTGTTGTCGGCGCGTGTGAACCTGTTTACGAAAAGTGAAAAGCTGGATGACGCTGCGTGGGCGAAAGCTGCGACGGGGACTGCTACGGCACCCGTAGTAACTGCGGACACAGCGGTTGCGCCTGATGGAACCTCGACTGCTGATCGCGTCGTCTTCGCTTTGAACGGTGGCACCACTTCGAATGACTTGTCGCAATTCTCGTTTGCGGCCAGTATCACAGGTGTAGTGGGTGGCTCCTACACCAGTTCGATTTGGATGAAGACCAACGATGGAACTACCAAGGTATTCATGTTGGTTGGAGTGGCAGGCGGACTGCATTTGATTTCTGTCACACCGACATGGCAAAGGTTCTCGTGCACGGAAGTGGCCGTCGGTACGTCCCTTAGCCCGATCCGGGTTCGTCTTCGCGGCAATGAAGCTACCGCTGATAGTGCTGACGTGTCGATGTGGGGCGCTCAATTTGAGGCCGACCCTGTGCTCGGTGCGTATCAACGCATCGACACGGCCACGGACTACGACTGGCTCGGCTGGCCGCTGTATCTGCGCACCGATGGCACAGATGACGGCATGGCTACTGGCGGCGCAGGAGGTACGGTCAACTTCGATCTGTCGGGAACTGACAAGGTCAGCGTGTTCGCTGGTGTCCACAAGGCGAGTGATGCTGTTGCCGGCGTGATCGCCGAACTCAGCGCGTCTGAAGCGTCGAACGCAGGAACGTTCTTGCTTCAAGCTCCGGCAGACACGACCACCGCAAACTACCGCTTCGACGTGGCAGGAGACGCACCGCCCGGCACCGGATACCGGGCAACTACATTCACCGCACCTATCTCGAATGTGCTGAGCATGTATTGCGACATCGCGGGCGCCAACCGGACCTCGGAAATCTTCCCGCGGATCAATGGCGCCCTGCCTACCCTGGCCGCTGCGGGCAACAGCACGGCTGGTGCAGGCAACTTCGGCAGCTATCCGCTGTACGTCGGCAGCCGCGCCGGCACGTCACTGCGCTTCAACGGCCGCCTCTACAGTCTGATGGTCATCGGTCGCGCGCTCACCCCCGACGAGTTGTTCGTGTCCGAGCGCTATGTGGGCCAAAAAATGGGGATCGCGCTATGAGCTACGTCCATCGCTGCATGATCGTGCCGGCCGCGCAGGCGCCCCTGGCCAGAGAGCTTGTCGTCACGCTGGCAGGCGCCCCCGCTGCCAACATGTTCACCACCGGCCTCTCGGCAACCGGCGACATTCCCTTCACCCACTACGTCAGCACCGGGATGATCGAGGAGCAGTTCGCCGCTGTGCTCGCAGATCCCGCGCTGATGGCGATGCTGTGCAACAGCGTGGGCCGGGCCATCACCGAGCCCGAGTGCACCGCGCTGCTGACCGCCTGCGACGTCAGCACCGAAGAGCCGCATGTGGCCTTGGCGCGCATCGGGCTCAAGATGCTGTTCGTCGAGCAGCTGCAAGAGCTCCAAGCGCAACGCGATGCGGCCGCCGCCCAGGAGGCGCAGCATGGTGCTACCTGACCTCCGCAACTGGGCGCTGCTGGCGCTGTCGGTGCTCGTAGTGGCGCTGGGCCTATCGACCTGGCAGTACAAGCGCATGTATGCCGCCACCGATTTCGCGCTGGCCGTCCAAAACAACGCCATCAAGGCGCAGAACAAAGTCGCTGAGCAGCTGCTCGCCAAGCGCACCATCGAGCGCGATGCGCTGCAGAAGAAACTGGAGGAACGCGCCGCGGCGCAGGGGAAGACCGATGAAAAAGCTGTGGCTCAGATTGGCGCTGACGACAAGCAGCAGCGTGCTGCTCCTGTGCGCGTCCGGGTGCACGACTGCACCCGTGATGCCGGGAGTGGTGGTGGACGCGCCCCAGGTGAAGCCGCCGCTGCCGCCGGAGCTGGTGCAGAAGACACCGGCGCGGCCAGTGGGGTACTTTCGAAAGAAGGTGCTCGACGCCTTGCAGACGCCCTGACCGAGGTTGAGACGATGAGCGCGGCGTATGCGTCGTGCCGGGCAGAATTGATTGCACAGTAAGTGAGGTATTCGAAGCTACCCGGCAGCGGCAGCCTCGAATATCTCTACCGCTGGGAACAGCAGATCCCAAAGACCCTGATCGAGAGCCACCCTATCCAGGAACTCTTCCATGCCTTTTCGGGTGCAGACGTGAAGATGGCTTATTTGGTAAGAAATTCCTCCTGCACGCCAATAATCGCGGCCGACAAATAACGTCGTGTGCGTGCATTGCACCGGATCTCCCATCAATAGTCCGTCGCTGGAGTAGTCGGCTGTCCAGAGGGTGCCATCTGCGACGACAAGAAAGGGAAGGACGACCGTGCTAAATGTGCCCTCGCTCGCTTCCTCATAGTACGCAGCGTCCTGAACCAGGCTTGCTGCTGAGCCGAGCGCTTGCGTCCATTTTTCGTAGACCTCGGAGTCTCCAGCGGTGAAGTCGCCCTTTTCGGTCATGCCTACTTGAGAAGTCGACTTGCCGACCATCGCTCCAATCGGGTACATGCCGTCCGTCTGCCTTAGCGTCAATGTTTTGGAAGGCGGCCCAATTTCTCTGAAGGGAAAATCAGCACTACGGGTGTATGACCAAATGACCTGGTGGTAGCTCTCCTCGTCGATCCTGGGAATTTGAGATAGGACAAGTGGATAGGCGCTCTTTAGGCTCTTGCATTCGATTGCCAGATCAATGCGACATTCGTTTTGTATGGCGAATGCCCTCACGTCGTATTGTCGCGACTTGCTGGTTACCGAATCTTCGTAGGTGCCACCGTGGGTCGCTGGCAATCCGAGCGCCCGTGCTTTGGCGTAGATGGCCAACTCCAATCCGAAATCGTCTTGGCTCTCCAAGTACTTGCGCAAATCGGCTGCGCTCATAGGGTCTTCGCGATATTTCGCCATGAATGCTCCGTCCTCTTTCTGCTATTGGACAACATTTGAGCGCCCCCCACTGGGGTTTCGCGACCACCGCCGTCGCGCGAAGAATGCCGTCTCAGTACTCTGAGAGGCCTCCATGACCGACACCCCGCAAGGCAGCGCAGCCGCCATGCTGGCGCGCACGAAGCGCACCGAGATCCAGCACTTCGCCGACGGCGGCTCGGTGCGGTGCACCACCGTTCGACACTTCGCCAAGCCGAGTGGGGCGGCCGCGAAGATGGCGCAAATGCCGCCTTCGCACGCCAGCGCCGAATCGATCGAGCACGGCGGCGAGGTCCGCGGGCCCGGCGGTCCCACCTCCGACTCGGTGCCGCTCTGGGGCTCCGCCGGCGAGTTCATGCTGCCGGCCGACACCACCGCAGCGATCGGCAAGGAAAAGCTCGAGGCGCTGGTCGAAGCCACGCACAAGCCGACGAACAAGTCCGCCGAGAAGATGGGCCGCCTGGCGCGTGCCGACGGCGGCGTGATCGACGATCCAGGAGCCGTCATCCGCGTGGGCAATGCGTACTCTGGCGGCAATGTCAGCGGCCCGATCTCGGTGAACGGGCAGGCCCCGGGCGGTACCGTGAGCGTTGCCGATGCGTTCCGCGCGCCGCCCCCGCCGGCGAAGCCACCAGTCCTCGGCGCGCCCGCCGCGCAAATGCCGGTGTTCGCGAAGCCTGCAGCTCCAACTGCGGTGCCAGCGGCTGCAGCCGTTCCAACGCCGGCAGCAGCACCCACTGCAGCGGCACCGGCACCGCTCGACTACGCGAATCGCAACGCTGGCTTCAATGCCGCGGCCGACGCGCGCACAGCCCTTTCCTCGCAGAACTTCGGCACCCGGCGCCCGGCTGCAGCCGCTCCCCCCGCTGCAGCGCCTCCCGCACCCGCTGCGGCACCCGTGAAGCCCCTCGAGCCGGTTCAGTCCGTGGTGGGCTATGCCGATGGCGGAGAGATCGAAGACCCCCGCAAGCCGGTGCCGACCTTCGCTTCTCCCGATGCAGCGGCACAGGCCCTCGCTGGCATGGCCGGCAACGCACGAGACGATATGCAGCGTGCCGCGGCGGTTCAGTTTGCATCCCTCTCGCCCAAGGCTGCCGCAGCTTCGTCGGCCCCAGCGTCCTACGTGGCGGAGATCCCGCGCGGCCGCTATGAATCGGCGGCGCCGTGGCCGGAGCCTGCGACGACCGGCCCAGCACCGGCTGCTGCACCCGCGGCCGCTCCCGCAGCACCACTGACCCCAGCGCCGGCACCGGCCGCTGTGCAGGCTCCCGCACCAGCTCAGATGCAGCTGGCAGCCATGCCGGCTGCCGCGCCCGAGCGCGCTAATCCGCTGGGCAGCCTGGCCGACACGAACGCGCAGCTGGCCAATCTGCAGGCCTCGAACGCTGCGGTGCCCCAAGGTGGCTCCCCGATCATCGACAGCGCTGCGACCGAAGCCGATCGGCGGGCCCAGTTCAACGAGCAGGCGAACCTCGGCAATGCACTCGCGCGCACCTCGTGGTCGCCGCGCCGCGGCACCCAGGCGAACGAGGCTGCGGTGGCTGCCGCGATGGCGCCTATCGATGCCCGTGCACGCATGGCGCAGGTCGCTGCGAAGGAGGCCGGCGACACCCAGCGCGCCAGCATTCAGGAGCGCGGCGCCGATGCGCGCGCCAGGCTGGCGGACACCCGCGCCCAGCAAGCCCTCGGCGTTGATCAGCAGCGCCTGGCCCTCGACAGCAAGAAGGTCACGCTGGACGCGAACCGCGATGACCGTGCCGCGGCTTCCGCCGAGGTCGAGCAGGCGCAGAAAGCGCGCACGGCCAAGCTGCAGGACCTGGTGCTCAATGGCACGCCGGCGCAGCAGAAGATGGCGACAGGACAGCTGGCGGCGCTGCAAGGGCGCGAGGTCAGCGGCAATGCGCCACCGGCGAACTATCGCTGGTCTGCCGATGGAACCCGCGCGGAACCCATCCCGGGAGGCCCGGCAGATCCAGGGATTAAGGCGAACAAGGCGCTGACCGAAGATCAGGCGAAATCCGCTGGCTATGCGATCCGCATGGAGGACGCGCTGAAGACCATCAGCGAGGTGGCGAAGACCAACCCGGGCGCCACGCGGCCAGGTGTCGGCACTGCAGCGATCAACATGCTGCCGGAGGGCATCGCCAATGCGCTTCGCCCCGAAGACCGCCAGCGCGTCGAAGCCGCGCAGCTCGATGCGCTCGATGCAGCGCTCACTCTGGCGACGGGCGCGGCCTACACCAAGGAGCAGTTGCACGGGCTGAGCCGCTCGTATTTCGCGCAGCCAAACGACGGCGACACCACCGTCGCGGAGAAACAGGCGCGCCTCAACAAGATCATCGAGACCGCCCGCCTGAGAGCTGGGCCCACCGGCTCCGCAATGGCAGACCAGATCGCTCGCACCAGCGGCACGCGGACTGCGCAGCCGGCCGCCGTCGCGAGCCCAGCCGATCACGCCAATCTGCCCGCAGGCGCCACCTACATCGCGCCGGACGGCAGCACGCGGAGGAAGCAGTAATGGCCGAGTTCTGGGAGAGCGACGAAATCATCGCGCCGGCACCCGCGGCAGCGCCGGCAGCGCCCGCCGCTGCCAGCGTCGCCGTGCCGGCACCAGCTGCTGCTGCCACGTCGGCGCCGGCCGCTGCCGCGGATTCGTTCTGGGCAAAGGACGAGATCGTTTCGCCTGCTCCTGTGCCGGCCGCTGCGGTGCCGAACGTGCCGGCGCCCGAGCCCGGCAAGCCCGAGCGGTCGGTGCTGGGCGAGATCGGCCACCAGGTGGGTCTGACGGCACGTGCGGCGGTGCAGGGGGCAGCCGCGCTGCCAGGCGTGGTTTCCGATGCCATCACGGGCCCGATCAATGCGGGCTTGGACACTGTCGCAGGGGAGGGCAACGGCTTCCGCTTCCAGAAGCTCTCCAGCGCGCTCGGCAACATCATGGACCAGACGGGCGTGGCCAAGCCGGAGAACGCCACCGAGCGCGTCGTGCAGGATGCAGCCACGGGCGCCGCCACCGCGCTGACTGGCGTGGGGGCAGGGCAGGTCGTCGCCAAGGCGGCGGGGCCAATCACCAAAGCCGTGGGCAATGCGCTGGCGGCCGCTCCGACCGCACAGGCCGTCAGCGGCGCAACGGGCGGCGGTGCCGCGGGCGTCACGCGCGAAAGCGGCGGCGGTGCGGTGGCGCAGACCGTGGCCGGCCTTGCTGGCGCGCTGGCGCCGACGGCCGTGCCCTATGCAGCGCAGGCGGGCGTGCGCGGTGCGCTGCGAGGCGGTGAAGCCACTCGCCAGCGCATGGTCGACAACATCGCCACCTTTGAGGAAGCCGCGGGCACCACGCCTACGCTCGGCCAGGCCACGCAGAGCCGCGCGGCCCAGGGCGCCGAGACCGGCCTGTCCAACGTCATCGGCGGATCCGGCGTCATGATCCGCAAGGGAGAGCAGCAGGCCAAGGCCTTGCAGGACAGCGTGCAGAAGATCACCGAGTCGCTCTCGCCCAACGCCAGCGGCGTGGACGCCGGCGAGGCCATCTCGCGCGGCGTGAACACCTTCCGCGACAACGTGCGGGCCACGCAGCAGCGCCTGTACAACGCGCTCGACAAGCACATCGCGCCCGATGCGCCCATCACGGTGAGCAACACGCGCACCGCCATGCAGGAACTCAATGCGGGGATCGACGGCGCCGAGAACCTGTCAGCGTGGTTTCGCAATGCGCGGCTCAACGACCTCGAAAAGTCGCTGGTGGCGGACCTTGAGAAGGCCGCAGCTGCGCAGGCGCAGGCCGGCGCGCGCAGCGGGCTGACGAACGCGCAAGGCCCCAATCTCAACACCGCCGCGCTGCCCTACGAGAGCATCAAGAAGATGCGCACGCTGGTCGGGCGCGAAATGTCGGATGCGAACTTCACGTCCGAGATCAACCGCGACAAGTGGTCCAAGCTCTATGCCGCGCTGAGCGAAGACCTCGGCGCCACGGCGAAGGCGGCCGGCCCGCAGGCCGAGCAAGCATGGTCGCGTGCGAACACCTTCACGCGGCTGGCCAGCGAGCGCATGGAGCAGATCTCGTCCATCGTGAACCGCGACGCGCCCGAGAAGATCTTCAAAGCCGCGACCACCGGGCTCGCCGATGGCGGCACCCAGATCAACCGGCTGATGAAGAGCATGCCCGTGGAGAACCGCCGAGAGGTCGCCGCAGCCGTGCTGCAGCGCCTCGGCCGCGCACGCCCGGGCCAGCAGAACGAGATCGGCGATGCGTTCTCCAGCGAGACCTTCCTGACCAACCTGGCCAACCTGTCGGCGCCGGCGCGCAAGGCGCTGTTCAACACGTCGGGCTTCCCAGGGCTGGAGCAGCGCATTGCGCAAATGGGGCGCATGGCTTCGGTTCGCCGCGAAGGCTCTCAGGTTTTCGCGAACCCGAGTGGCACCGCACGCCAAGCGGGCCTGTTCGGGTGGGTCGCCGCGCTGGGCAGCGCGATTGCCACAGGAAACGCCGCTGGTATTGCTGGTGCCATCGCCGTGCCGGTGGGCGCGAAACTCGCGGCAAAGGTGGCCACAAGCCCGCAGGTGGTTCGCTTCGCAGCTGGCAAGTCTGAAGTTCCTCAAGGACTCGCAGCCTCAACCATCGCAGCTGCCTCGCGAACTGCTCAACCGACGGACAACGGCAAGGGAGCGATCATGGACGGCGGCAAGCCCTTCCAGAACCGCCTCAAGGCTGGCCGCGTCGCGCGAGAGCAGGGCGGTACCGTCATGCCGGCGCCCAACGGCGGCTTCGTGGTGCTGCGAGGTGCCGCGCGATGAGCAATGTCGACAGCGGTGCGCACGAGGCCGCCACCTCGCCGCTCAGCGCGCTGCCCCTTCCCACCGATGCACAGATCGCCGCGGGCAACTTCCAGATGGGACACGTGACCATCGCGGGCCTCGACGTCACCATCGAATGGCCCCAGGGCTCGACGCGCAAGGGCGTCAGCAAGGACGGTAGGCCGTGGCAACGCCAGATGAGCGCGCACTACGGCTATGTGCTGCGCACCGAAGGCGCAGACGGCGAGCACGTCGACGTCTACATCGGCCCGCACCATCGCTCGCTGCGCGCCTTCATCGTCGATCAGGTGGATGCGAAAGGGCGCTTTGACGAACACAAACTGCTGCTGGGTTTTGCGAGCCGCGAGGAGGCCAAGGCCGCCTATGCGAAACACTTCCCGCAGGGTTTCCGGGTCGGACCGGTGAAAGAGATGGCGCTGCCCCGCTTGCGCGAATGGCTGAAGAGCGGAGACCTGAAGCAGCCGATCAATCGGCTCGTGCCCACGGATCAGCGAAAGAGGCTGTAGACGAAGAGGCCCAGGCCTCCAAGGATGAGCACGGCCGCTCCGAGCAGAGCGGCAATTACTTGCACCGATATCTTGGTGTCTTCCCAGAACCGGAGTCGGTGCTCCTCAGCCTTGAGCAGGAGTCTGAAGTCCTCGCCGGTGAAGTTCTTGGGGTCCTTGGCCATGTGCGGAATGTATCAGGGCGCGAGGCCAGCCGCTAATCCTCGTCGGGAGGTGTCAGGTGGAGCGTCTCCAATGAAGCAGTATGTCGCTTGCGGAAAGGCTTCACGACCGAGCGGAAGGTGAAGTACGCCGCCGCTATCGAAAGCAGCCATACAAGCAGCACAGAGTCCTTGTAGTGAATCTGGCCAAAGAGCAAGCCGGCCATCAACACGGCCACCGCCATTGCTCCCCCAGCGAGTTCCGCGGCTTCAGCTTTCGCCGCCTCCAGGCGCTCGTGAATGCAGGCCCATTCGTACTTAGAAATTGCCACAGTGCTCCTTTGGTCGCGGCCATCGCGAAATGTAGCCGACCAATGGAAAAAGGGCCGGTGAGATCGCTCCCGCCGGCCCCGTTCAGCTGCTATGCAGCTCAGGCGACAGCAAACTCCAGCCGCTTCCCAAGCGCGTGCAGCGCTTGCTGCACGGTGTCGACCTTCGTCACGTGGTGAAGGTCGGTGAGCCGGTTCACTTCCTGGGCGGTCGTGTTCAGCTTGCGCGCGAGTTCTGCGGGACGCACCTTCTGCCGGATCATCTCGTTGAGCAGCAGCACCTTCGCGCACAGGCTGGCCGGCAGCTCGATCGCTTCCTTGCCCTTCGGCACCTTGCGCGGGGCTGGAACCTCGCGCTTATCTTCGAAGTAGAACTCGAGCGCGGTGACCAGTGCATCGCGCGCCATATCGAGCGCTTCCTCGCGCGTTGCACCGCCCGTCAACGCCTCCGGGATATCGGGGAACGAGGCCATAAAGCCGTCCCCATCTTTCTCAATTTCAACCAAGTAACGCATACGAGACTCCTTTCTAGGTAGCCGCGGAAAATCTTTGAAGCTGCGAGAGACCCCTTTCGGGGCCTCTCTCACAAACCTAGCTGTTTCAGAATCGCTTTCCGGAGACCTTCGCCAATTTCGTGGCTCGGATGCCGGGGCATCACTGTTTGCTTTCCGTTGAGCCTGACCTTCAAGTGGCGCTTGCCATTCTCGAAGGTGGCCCCTAGGTCAGCGAGCTGTCTCTTGAACTCGCTTTGCTTCATCGACCCTCCATGTTTTGAACATGGGTGATTATAAACAAAATTGTTGAATACTTGCAAGTGTTTCTAAACAAAAATGTTGAGAAATCAGAGGGTTCGATTGCAGGTTCAATGGGAAGCTTCGCGCTGCGCCTTGCGCCAGTCCCATGGCGCCACGGGCTCTTCATCGCGCCACAGCCCGACGTGCTTGGCCTTGGCCTCGGCTTCGGCGAATTCGTACTGCCCGCGCTCTTCGGCACTCTGCTCGCGCGCATAGGCGCGATACCACCAGGCCATGCCGACCGTGACCATGGCCAGACCCGCGTCGAGCGTCTTGGGCCCGCGTGGCGCGGAGGCGGGCGCCACCATCACCTTGCAGACGCTGCGGCCGTAGCGGTCGACCTTCGGGCAGTCGAGCGCGGCTTCTTTCATGTAGACCAGATCGGACAGCGCCTCCTTAGCGCGCTGGCCGAACGGCTGGCGCTTCTCGGGCGCATCGATGCCGTTGAAGCGCACCTTGATCTGTTCGTAGTCACCCGCGGTGCCGCAGCGCGCGGTGAGGGTGTCGCCGTCGCTGACACCCACCACCAGGCACGTGCGGGGCTCGGCGGCCTGGGCCAGCACCGGCAGTGCGAGCAAACCGGCCAGAAGAAGAGGGTGGAGCGCCTTCACTGCAGCGAGACCTCGGTGCCGTCGGCATTGACCATCACGCCGGGCGTGCTCTCGGCGATCTCGATCGGCACGCCCATGTGCACGCTGCCGTCGATGTTGGGACCGCCGATGCCCGTGCGGCGGGTCTCCACGTATTCCCTGTGCTGGGCCGGCGTGAGGATGAACTTTTGAGGGTAGGCGTTGCCGTTTGCGCGCCAGTGCTTGATCAGCGCGTCGGTCATCGGTAGATACAGAGTTGCCATCGTCGCGACTCAGGCGGTGGCGCGCTCGCGCAGGATCTCGACGGGGCCGATGCCGCTATAGATCGTCGCGTCGGTCTTCAGGCAGGTGATGGTCCAGCGGTCGCCGGGCGTCACCTTGTAGTCGCCGGGCGCCAGCGGCAGCTCGCGGTCTTCGTGCACCTGGCTACCCAGCCATGACGGCACGCGGAGGATGGTGGCGGGCTCGATAAAAAATTCAGATTGGCTCATGCTGAGATTGTCGGGCGAGGCTCCGCTCAAATTGGCCGCACGTCGAAGAAGGCTTGACACCCTGAATGCCCCACGTGTCGGTATGTTAAAAGTTCGCATTTCTGCGATTGCCTCTACTATTGCCTTATCGGTTATCTGCAAAACGGCCTCTAGGCCAGCAGCCTGCGAGGAGGAACGATGAAGCAGCAGAAATCTCCTTTCGATGTGCTCGGCACGCATCCATATCCGCAAGAACAGTGGCGATGTGCCTTTGTGGCGGAGTGGGCGCGACTGGCGGAAGGATGCGCCGATGCGGCTCAAACGGCCGAAGCCGCCGCGGAGCTTTATGCCCGGTACGGCGCGCGAAACCCGACTGAAGTTGCCCGCGAAGAGTGGGGCGGCCCGACATAGTTACCCCGTCGGTGCCCCAGGGCGCTGCGGTGCCCCTTTTGCAGGCACAACGTCGCGGCGCAGGCAGGACAACGCTCTCTGGCGATGCGCACATGCTTATCCACCGTCTTATCCACCGCAATGGTGCAGAACTCGCCCTCTGTGATTGATCCATTCTGGGGCGGCATCGAGCAAAGTTGCACACAATTGGTAATACCTGTCAGCGACAACTGGCAGGCAGCCGGAAAGACATCGAGATTCCAGCGGGCTCGCTCACGCTACTCCATCTCTCGGCGCTCTACCGGTACGCATAGCCAAGCCTGTCGGAACTCCCTGACCAGCAACTGGCCGTCTATGGTCTCGGCTTCGATCTCAGTGCCGGCAAACAGCACGCCCAGCCCTTTGTACGGCACGATCACGGGGTCAATCATCCGCCCGCGACCCGACATCCTGGCGGTTCCGTAAGCTTCATACAAACTGGCCTCGACCGTGTTGCGCCCTACGTTGTTGTGGTCGCGGTCGGATTCGAGAACGGTCACCATGAGGCGGCGCGGCGCATCGCGCTCGCCTTTGCGAAGGCGCAGGCCTTGACGCCTCAACAGGGTGACTTCAGCGAAAAACATACTGTACAAATATACAGCATTCGTACTACCATGCGCGCATGGAAAACGTGCCCGCAACCCGGCGGATTGCCGCCTGTGTGCCCCGAATTCGAAGCTGGCCGAGTCACAAACAACAAAGCCTTCAGGCTTTGGGCACTGCAGGCTTTGAGGGGTCTTCTCGGCGGGCTTGGATGGTCGGCTAGCACCGCGCTGTCGTGCGTCGCAGTCGAGAAAACCTACCGATCCTGTTGGGACACGGTGGTCCGATCTTCGTCCAACTCTGGAAGCCCGAACAGCGTCGCGGGGTAGCCTAGAGCCGCACTGGTCGAGAAAAAATGCTGCTACAAATGCAACAAATCAGAAGACGGCTCCAGCACCGAATGCGAAAGGTGAAGAAGCCCTAGCTTTCGCCATCGCTCGAAAGTTGAAACTTGAGCGTGGCGAACGCAATCTGGGCCGCCTCCCGCGGCGCACAGTTGGCACTCAGCGGGAAGAGCGCTGCAAAAAGTTTCTCCACCCATTCGCGATCGACCGCGCCGTTGCAACGATCGCACAACTCGCTGATGAACTCGTGACGCCAAGCTTCGGCAGGAGGCAACGTCATGTCGGCGACCGTGATCGGCTTGTCGGGTTTCCACATGTGAGAAATGCTACTCCAGCGCTGGAGCGGTATCAATCGGCAGAAGAGCTATTCGGCCCGCGCAGGTTTGCCTGAGTGGGCTTTTTATCGCTTCTCCGGCCAGGCCATCAACTTGCCTGCGGCCGTCAGGCGGTAGTCGAAGCGCCGCTTGGGATCAACGACGATCTGATGGGTGATAACGTCGAATGCTTCGATCAGACCGTTTTCCAGAAGCACCCGCAGCTCCGCATCGGGGACGCCCCTCCAAGCACCCGCGTCGATCTGCAACAAACGACCTCGCACCAAGGCATCGTTTTCCAACATGTGCTTCTCCTCGTGATAGATCGGCTTATTCTGGCCCCTATACGGTGCAGTTCAGAGGGTAGACCGTCGGCCTTGCGCGGGCCCTTTCAATGAAACCCTATTTCATTGACCTGGTGCTTTGTGCACAGATGCAGGAACTGGGCTACCGCAGTGGGGCCCGAGATGGGTACTCATGAGGTAGTTCCATTGCCACGGGGCGGGGCGTATGCTTTTGCAATCATGACCATGGCCGACGTGTCGATGGATTTTGATCTGCCGGAGGGCTGGAGCTGCTCGGTTGAGCTCGAACGCGCCGTTGACGGGGTCTACGCCGGACGAGCCGAGTTGCGACTCGAATCCACTTGGCGCTGCGTGCTGGTGGTGACCCAGCAGCCGAGCCGAGAAGCGGCATTGGAGTGCATGAAGTACCGTGCCGTTCGCTTCATCGAGGAATGGAGCACGAGAGCAGGTCAAGCCGCAGAGCGAAGGCTGGCACACCCCGCGTGATCCGAAGGTCACATCAATCGCAACCCTCCGGCGAATCGCATCGAAGTCTTCGCGAACCTGGGCGCGTCGCCCATCTTGGCAATCTCTGCGAGGCCCTCGTCGGTGATGCCCTCCACCGTCGCCATCGAAGCCTTGGCGTACAGCCCGGCCGGCTGAAGCGCTGAAATTTTGGCCTCGATCAACCCCGTGGCCATGAGCACGGACACATCTCTTATTTCCTCTGGTTCAACGACCTGTACCGGTAGTTGGGTGCGCAGAAGCCTCATCAAGAACAAGAGCGGCATTCGATCCTCCGGTCGCCGGCGCTAGCTGTGCCCAAAAATGCCGGCTCTTTTGGGCTAAAAAATGTAGTGTTAAGTACGATATTTCGCATAGGGAGTCAAATATTCCCTTGGGAGTGACAACAAATGCACAAAATTGGCCGTCCGCTTTCTCAGGGGGCGCTCAATCCAGAACCGCCGCGCAGACCAACCCAAAAAAGCTCAAGCGTCGGCCACTGCCGAGCATTCATGCCCTTTGCGAAACGCTCGACAAGCGGAGGCCTCACGGCAAGAATCGTCCGATGTGCACCCGCTACATCAGCCCCGAAGAGCGTGAGATGGAAGCTTTCTGGAAGATCGACCGGAAGTCCAACCAGCGCAAGGACTGGGAGAACCTGCTCACGGTGTTTCCGCTGTCGCTGGCCAGCTTCATTCGGCGGGTCGACGAGGTGGAATTCGCACGCGAACTCGTAGTCGGGCAGTGGGGAATGATTCCGCCGTGGTCGAAGACCCATGTGCCGACAACCGCACGGGGCACGCGCTTGAGCACGGTCAACGCGCGCACCGAGGGCATGGAGAAATCGCCGACGTACAAGGATGCCTGGGCCCGCGGCAAGCGCTGCATCATCCCGGCCGCCAGCTTCGACGAGCCGAACTGGGAGACCGGCAAGAACGTGTGGTGGCGCTTCCGGCGCGGGGACGGTGCGCCTTGGGGCTTGGCCGGGCTCTGGAACACCTGGACCGACAAGGAAACCGGCGCGGTCTGGGACAACTACACGATGCTGACGCTGAACGCCGACGGCCACGCACTGATGGGGCGCATGCACAAGCCGGATCCGAAGTTGCCCCCCGACCAGCAGGACAAGCGCAGCCTCATCCCACTCGAGGCGCACGACTTCGACCGTTGGCTGACCTGCACTGTCGAGGAGGCGAAAACGATGCTGAAGGTGCCACCGGTCGAGCTGTTCGAAGCGGGGCCGCTCGTCGCCGCGTGAGCGCATCCCGTTAGACAAGTGCCGCACCGTTAGACACGCGGCCCAGAAACGAAAATGCGGACAGCCACCTAAGTGACTGTCCGCATTACGATTTTTTGGTCGGGGCGAAAGGATTCGAACCTTCGACCCTCTGGTCCCAAACCAGATGCGCTACCAGGCTGCGCTACACCCCGACAAGCCTTCTATTCTAGCCCGGATATCGGGCCTCTCAGCGTTTCTCGTATTGAGTCCTGCCGAAAAGGATCTCGCGCTCCTTGTCGCCGGTGATCGGCTGGCGCAGGTCGGCCAGCACTTTCACGCCGCGCTGCACGGCGGGGCGCGCGGCGATGGCGTCGAACCAGGCCTTCAGGTGCAGATAGTCGGTGAGGGTGATGCCCTGGTTTTCCCAGCTGCGCAGCCATGGGAAGATGGCGATGTCGGCAATCGAATAGGTCTTGCCGGCGATGAACTTGTTCTTCGACAGCTGCTTGTCGATCACGCCATAGAGGCGCCTGGCCTCGTTGCTGTAGCGCTCGATCGCGTAGCCGATCTTCTCGGGGGCATACATGCGAAAGTGATGCGCTTGACCGAGCATGGGGCCGACGCCGCCCATCTGGAACATGAGCCACTGCAGGACGTCGTAGCGCTCGCGATCGGTCTTGGGTAGCAGCTTGCCGGTCTTGCCTGCCAGGTACACCAGGATGGCGCCCGATTCGAAAAGCGAGATCGGCTTGCCGTCCGGACCGTCGGGGTCGGTGATGGCCGGAATCTTGTTGTTGGGGCTGATCTGCAGGAAGTCGGGAGCGAACTGGTCACCCTTGCCGATGTTGATCGGCCGGGCGTTGTACGGCAGGCCGCACTCCTCCAGCATGATGTGAATCTTGTGGCCGTTGGGCGTGGGCCATGAATAGACCTCGATGGGCGATGCGGGCATGTCGCGGGGCTCCAATGTGGTGGGGGTGGGAATTCGAGGGAGGCAGCATATACGCGGCCATTCAAACGCGCGCAGCGCCGGGCATTCGCCGCTCAGGCAACAAGCGGCGCGCCTCCCGTCAGGCCACGGCCGAGCTGGATGAAAGATGCTGGTGGATCAGCGCCACCACGGCAGCGCCTTCGCCGATGGCTCCACCCACGCGCTTGACCGAGCCCGAGCGCACGTCACCCACGGCAAACACACCCTGCACGCTGGATTCGAGCGCCGCGGCGGCGCGTGCCGGAAAGCCGCTGCTCGCCGCGCCGCCCGTCAGCACGAAGCCGTGCTTGTCGACCGAGACACCGCAGCCTTCGAGCCAGCTGGTCTCGGGCTCGGCCCCGACGAAAAGAAAGATGTTGCGCGCCGCGCAGTCGTGCTCGTTGCCCGTGGCCTGGCAGCGCCAGGTCGCACCCATGAGGCCTTGCTCGGAACCGCCGTTCAGCTTCACCAGCTGGGTGTGTGGATGCAGTTCGATGTTGGGCGTGGCCTCGATGCGATCGATCAGGTAGCGCGACATGCTGGCCGCGAGAGAGGGGCCGCGCACCAGCACGTTGACCTTGGCCGCATGGTGCGACAGGAACACCGCCGCCTGGCCCGCCGAGTTGCCGCCGCCGACCAGCGCAACTTCTTGCTGCGAGCAGAGCTTGGCTTCGATGGCCGACGCCCAGTACCAGATGCCGCGCCCCTCGAATTCGGCGAGCCTCGGCACGTCGGGCCGGCGGTAGCGTGCGCCGCTGGCAATCACCACCGTGCGTGCGTTGATGGTGCGGCCGTCGGCAAGGGCGATGCGCAGGCTGCCGATGGGGTTGTTGCGCGTGCAGTCCAGCGACTTGACCTTGGCCGGGATCAGCATCTCCACGCCGAACTTCTGCGCCTGCACGAAGGCCCGGCCGGCCAGCGCCTGCCCCGAGATACCGGTGGGAAAGCCCAGGTAGTTCTCGATGCGCGCGCTCGCGCCGGCCTGGCCGCCAAAGGCGCGGCAGTCGAGCACGATCACGCGCAGGCCCTCGGAGGCCGCATACACCGCGGTCGCCAGCCCGGCCGGGCCGGCGCCGACCACGGCCACGTCGAACAGCTCGTTGCGCTCCGCCGTGTCGACCATGCCCAGGCAGCGCGCCAGCGCATCTTCGGCCGGGTTGACCAGCACCGAGCCGTCGGGACACACGGCCAGCAGCTTGCAGGTGCCGTACTGTTGCAGCAGTGCCGCGGCATCCGGGTCTTCCGCCGCATCGACCAGGTGATAGGGGTGCCCGTTGCGACGAA
Source organism: Variovorax palleresanus (assembly GCF_051144945.1). NCBI lineage: Bacteria > Pseudomonadati > Pseudomonadota > Betaproteobacteria > Burkholderiales > Comamonadaceae > Variovorax > Variovorax palleresanus. The sequence goes on from NZ_JBJNVP010000002.1 coordinate 5,009,691, forward strand.
GAAAGTTCTCCAGCCGGGCCATGTCGGGTGACTGCGGCTGGCCGATCAGCACCGGCCCGCTGGCGCCGGATTCGATCAGCGCCACGCGCCGAAGGATCAGCGCCCGGGTGATGCGCTCGCCCAGATCGGCCTCCGCCACGAGAAGCGCGCGCAACTGCGCGGGCGGCACGATCAGCGCTTCGACTTCTTCTTCGGCATGGCCGTCGACCAGGGCAGGGCGGCCGCTCAGCTGGCCCACTTCGGCAAGAAATTCGCCCGGGCCCTGGCGCACGATGGGCACCACGTGCCCCAGGCCGTCGCGTTGCGTGACCGCCACCACGCCCTTGAGCAGAACGAACATGCCCGGGCTCGTTTCCCCGGCGGTAAACAGGCGCTCTCCGCATGCAAAGCGCTGCACCGTTCCGAAGTGCGCAATGCGCGCGATTTCGGTGTCGCTGAGAACGGGAAAGGTCTGGTGGAGACGGTTGTCCAAATTGCTGTTTGCGGCTGTGGCCATTTGCAGAAGCTCCTTGTCGCGGACCCATCGCATTAGACAACCAAGCGGCCCTTCCTGCGGCCCGAACACGCTGTAACCGCCGTCATGCAAATGCAATGCCACTGACATGCCCGTTTCACCGCAGGTGCTGAGACTCCATCGGCAGAAAGGGTTCCCCATGAAAGAACTGCCCAACCCGACATTTCCGCTGTCGCAGATCGGACTGCGCGCCGCCCTGTGGCCGGCCCCCGCAGCTGCGCGCCCAACGCTGCCCGAGGCGCCAGCTGCCGTGCTGGTGCCGCCGGTCGTCGATGCCAGGCAAGGCATCACCGTGAGCTGGGCGCGCCACCTGGACGAGGTGCGCGCCGCGCAGCGCCTGCGCTACCAGGTGTTCGTCGGCGAAATGGGGGCGCGCGTGAGCACGCCGCTGGCGGGCCACGACATCGACCTGTTCGACGACTTCTGCGAACACCTGCTGGTGCGCGAAGAACTGACGCAGCAAGTGATCGGTACCTACCGCGTGCTCACGCCGGCCCAGGCCCGGCGCGTGGGCAGCACCTACAGCGACACCGAGTTCGACCTGACCCGCCTGCGAGACCTGCGCGAGCGCATGGTCGAGCTGGGCCGCAGCTGCGTGCATCCGGACCATCGCCAGGGCGGCGTGATCCTCGCGCTGTGGGGTGCCCTGGCCGGGTTCATGCATCGCAACAAGCTCGACACCATGATCGGCTGCGCGAGCATCCCCATGTCGCACAACGGCGTGACCAGCGGCGATGCGGCGGCCAGCATCTGGCGCCAGCTGTCGGCCAGCCACATGGCGCCGATCCAGTACCAGGTGCAGCCGCGCCTGCCGCTGCCGGTCGAAAGGCTCGACGGCGCGCTCGACGTCGAGCCGCCCGCGCTCATCAAGGGTTACCTGCGCCTGGGCGCCAAGGTGCTGGGTGCGCCGGCCTGGGACCCGGACTTCAACACCGCGGACCTGCCGATGCTGATGCGCATCGACGACCTGCCGTCGCGCTACCGCAAGCACTTTCTGGGCGCATGAAACCGGCGGTTGCCCGGCCCGCTGCCAGGCCATCCGCCTCGTCGCCCAGCGCGGGGGAGCCGGGCGCGGAGGAGTCGGCGTCACAGGATCGTCACGGAAACGTCACAAACGAGGGCGACACTGTCATATTTCAGCCTACGTGTGCTCCCGTGCCCCTTGCTCCAGAATCAGTGCCCATGCAATCTGCTCCCGCTGACCGGACGCTCACGGTCGCGGCATCGGCGCTTCCGCTGCTCGACCGCGATCACAGCATCCTGTCTTTCAATGAGCGCGTGCTCGACTGGGCCCATCGGCCCGAGGTCCCGCTGATCGAGCGGCTTCGGTACCTGTGCATCGTTTCTTCCAATCTCGACGAGTTCTTCGAAGTGCGTGCGGCGCCGCACCTGATTGCCAGCAGCGCCGGAGACCAGAAGGGCAGCTACACGATCGAGTCGTTCGAGCGCCTGGCCGAGGCGGCCCACACGCTGGTGGCGCGCCAGTACGCGCTCTACAACGACGAGCTGATGCCGACCTTTGCAAAGCACGGCATCCACATCATTTCGCACGGCGAACGGAATGCGGCCCAGCGCAAATGGGTCAGCGAATATTTCGAGCGCGAAGTGCGCCCGCTGCTGATTCCCGTTGGCCTGGATCCGGCGCACCCGTTTCCGCAGGTGGCCAACAAGTCGCTCAATTTCATTGTGCGACTCGGTGGTAAGGACGCCTTCGGGCGCGAAAACCCGATCCAGATCGTCAAGGTGCCGCGTGTGCTGCCGCGCGTGATCCGCATGCCGGCCAAGGTGTCCGACGGCAAGACGCTGTTCGTGGCGCTTTCGAGCGTGGTGCGCGCGCACCTCTCGAGCATGTTCCCGGGCCGCGAAGTGGGCGACTTCTCTCAGTTCCGCGTCACCCGGCACTCCGACCTTGCAGTGGACGAGGAAGACGTCAAGAACCTGCGCACGGCCCTGCGCCAGGGGCTGCAGCATCGGCACTACGGACAGGCCGTTCGGCTCGAGGTGTCTGCCAGCTGCGCCGAATCGCTCGCGAGTTTTCTGCTGGCGCAGTTCAACCTGCCCGCAGAAGCGCTTTACCGCGTGCATGGCCCGGTCAACCTGGCCCGGCTGACCCAACTGATCGATCTGCTGGAGGAGCCGCAGTTGCTCTTTCCGCCGTACTCCGCCTCGTATCCCGTCACGCTGTCTCCTGTGCAGTCGTTCTTCGAGCGGCTGCAGCGCGGCGACGTGCTGATCCACCAGCCCTTCGAGAGCTTCGACGGCGTGCTCGCTTTCTTGCGCGAAGCGGTGCTAGACCCGCAGGTGCTGGCCATCAAGCAGACCATCTACCGCACGGGCACCGACTCGGAGCTGATGGACCTGCTGCGCGAAGCCGTGCGCCGCGGCAAGGAAGTGACGGTGGTGGTGGAGCTCAAGGCGCGCTTCGACGAAGAGGCCAACATCAACTGGGCTGAAATGCTCGAGTCGATCGGCGCGCAAGTGGTGTATGGCGTGGTCGGCCTGAAGACGCACGCCAAGATGCTGCTGGTGACGCGCCGCGAAGGCAAGCAGATGCGCCGCTACGGCCATCTCTCCACCGGCAACTACAACCCGCGCACCGCCAGGCTCTACACGGACATCAGCCACCTGACGGCCGACCCGCTGCTGACGGCCGACATGGAAGCGGTGTTCGTGCACCTTGCCAGCCAGAGCCGGCTGCCCAAGCTCAACCGCATGTGGCTGGCGCCGTTCGATCTGCACAAGAACCTCGTCTCGCAGATCGATGCGCTGGGCCTGGCCGCTTCCACCGGCGAGCCCACGCGCATCGTGGCCAAGATGAATGCGCTGACCGACGAGCAACTGGTCGCCGCGCTCATGCGTGCGGGCCAGAGCGGCGTGAAGATCGACCTCATCGTGCGCGGCGCCTGCACCTTGCCGGCGCAGGTGCCGGGGTTGACCGACAACATCCGCGTGCGTTCGGTGATCGGACGTTTTCTCGAGCACTCGCGGGTCTTCTATTTTCGGAGCGGGGAGGAAGAGTCGCTCTACCTCTCGAGCGCCGACTGGATGAACCGCAACATGATGCGGCGCATCGAACTGGCCTGGCCGGTGACCGACCCCGGCCTGCGCCAGCGGCTGATCGACGAATGCCTGGTGGCCTACCTGCACGACGGCCGCGATGCCTGGGACCTGGGAGGCGACGGGATCTACACGCGCGTCGACCACGACACCCACCGCGGCGAGGCGGGAGAGTCGCCCATCGTCGAAGCGCACGGCGCACAAGCCGCACTGATGAACCGATATGCATCGCGAGGCCATCACCCCGATGCATCCAGCAACTGACGATCGAAAGACGACGAGCATGGACTTGATCTTCTGGCGCCATGCCGAAGCCGAGGACTGGACCGAGGGCTGCGACGACCTGCAGCGTTCCCTGACCGCGCGTGGCGAAAAGCAGGCCAAGCGCATGGCCAGCTGGCTCGACCGGCAACTGCCCGACGGCACACGCATCATCTGCAGCCCCGCGCGGCGCTGCGAGCAGACCGTGCTCGCGCTCGGCCGCAAATACAAGCTGCGCTCCGAACTCGCGCCAGACACCACGCCAGAGGCCATGCTGGGCGCGGCCGGCTGGCCGAATGGCAAGTCGGTGGTGCTGATGGTCGGTCACCAGCCATCGGTGGGGCAGGCCATTTCGCTGCTTCTTGGCTTGAAGCAGGACAGCTGCCCGGTTCGCAAGGGTTCCCTCTGGTGGATCCGAACCCGCGAACGCGACGGCGACGTGCAGACCGTGGTAGTCACGGTGCAGTCGCCCGAGCTTCTCTAGCTGCTGGAGCCGCCTTCAGGGCGGTTTTCCATACCGGCGCTCCAAGACAGGCGCTTTGTCATGGCGGGGGGCAGAGGTGGCGGGGCGCTTGTCTCCCGGGAAAAGGTGCGCACCGCTCATGTGCGCATGCGGTGCAATTTCTACAGTGACTCCACGGCAAAAACGCCCTGACCCGATGACGGGAAAGAAGCGGTGCCGGTCGGCCACCTCACTGGGGAACACGCATGAAACTGCTCCACCCGCTATCAAGAAGCTTCATGAGCATGCTGCGCGAAGACGCCAGCATGTCATTGAAAACGCTGACTCCTCTGCTTGTTGCCGCAGCCCTCCTGTCGGGGTGCGCGACGAACACCGCCCAGCCTGCGCTGCAGGCCCGCCACGAAGCCACCCGGGCGATCGAGAAGGTCGAGCTCATCTACAACGTGGAGGACCAGCTGATCGTCACGGACGGCGGCGGGTCCGGGCTGACGGGCTTCGCGGGGCTCCTGGGGCCCATTGGCGCGATATTGGCCCTCACCATCGATACCAACAGCCGAATGACGATGGCCGACCGGACCGACCGGCGCAGCAAGGAGTTCACGGCCGCCGTAAGGAACAGCGGAGCGGCCATGGCACTCAACAGGAAGTTCGCTGAACGGCTGGCGGCGCGCCTGCGGGAAAGCGGCCGCGAGGTGAAGGTGACGCCTTTCATGCGCGCGACCGGACAGCTCGCCGAGATGCAGGTGCCCGAACTCCGGCCCACTCCGGGCTACAGCACGTTGATCCTGCGGATCACCACGGCGTATGGGGCCTCCGATGCGACATCGAGCTTCAAGCCGTTCGTTCTGGTGGAGCAGTTGCTCCGGAACGAGCAGCAGTCCGTCGTTCACCAGACATCCAGCTTCGCCGACGTGACCGAGCCGACCTATTTTCTGTATGAGGGCCTGCTCAAGGACACCGCAGGTGCCCATGAAGGGCTGAAGCAGGGTCTCGACCGGGTCGTGCAGCCGGCCTATGCAGGCATGTTCGGGGATGACGAGCCGCGCACGGCCCGCTCGGCCAACACCCAGACCGCTGCCCTCGGTGCGAATTGACGCGCCCCGCGCCCGCTGAATGCCACCCGTCTCAGCTGCGCCGCAGTGCGGTGCCAGTGGCATACTTGCCGGCGAGTGATGCATTTGGTCACAAATTTCATATATAACTTACAAACCCACAGCGATTGCGCAGCAGGCGCCTTCCAAGTACCCATGAAAACGTTTCTTCCTCTGTTCGTTGCCGCGGCCCTCCTGGCGGGGTGTGCGACGAATGCACCGCAGGCCGCACGCCCCGATACCACCCGGTCGCTTGCCAAGATCGAACTCTTCTACAACGAGGAAGACCAGTTCACTGTCGTGGATGGCGGCGGTTCCGCCATAGTGGGCTTCGCCGGGCTTCTGGGGCCGGTCGGCACGCTGGTGGCGCTCGGTTTCGAAGTCGGCAGCCGGGCGACCCTGGCTGGCCGGACGGAGCGGCGCAGCAAGGAGTTCATGGCGGCAGTCAAGAGCGACGGCACGGCGGCCACGTCTCCCACCCTCAGCCGGCAGTTCGCGGAACAATTCGCAGCGCGCCTGCGGGAGAGCGGCCGCGAGGTGAAGCTGACGCCCGCCTTCCGCGTCAACGGGCCACTCGCCGAGATGCAGGCACTGGGACATCGGCCCACGCCCGGCTACAGCACGTTGACGATGCGGATCACCGCGGCGTACGGCGCACCCGATGCCACGTCGAGTTTCAAGCCGTTCGTCGCGGTCGAGCAATTGCTGAGAAACGAGCAGCAGGCCGTCGTGTACCACTCGACCCACACCGCCGACCTGGAGGAGCCTGCCTACTTCATGTATGACGGCCTGCTCCAGGACGTCAAAGGGGCCCGGGAAGGGCTGAGGCAGGGCTTCGCCCAGGCTGTGCGGCCCGCCTATTCCGTCATGTTCGGCGAAGACGAGCCGCACCTGGCCGGCGCTGCCGAGCCCACGCGGACGGCCGGCCTCGACGCAGCCTCGGCGCAACGTGAAGTGAAGTGAAGTGAAGCGCCTCAGCAGCCGCTGAGTTCCACGCGCCAGCTGCTGGTCTTCTGCCAGGCCAGCACCTCTTCCCGCAGCAGGTGCGCGGACTGCGGATAGGCGTCGGCCCAGTCGGGCGCGCAAGCGATCGTGAAAGCCCTGGCACCCAGCGCCGCGAGATGCAGCGCCTGCGGGTCGGGATCGCGGCGCGCGTGGCACAGGATCACCGCAAGGCGCAGCGACAGCAGCTGCATCACGAAGGTCTCGTCTTCCAGCGCGACGTCGAGCTTGCGCAGCTTTCCGCGCTGCCCCAGCACCAGCTGGCCGAGCGCATGCAACTCGTTGACGGCAAAGCCGGGCGCGTCGGTGTTGTCGAGGATGTAGGCGCCGTGCTTGTGATAGTCGCTGTGGGAAACCAGCGTGCCGATCTCGTGCAGCTGGGCCGCCCAGCCGAGCTTGCGCAGCGCGCGGCCGGCGCGGCTTCCGGCGCTGCCGCCACGCGCGGCAGGTGCGAGCTGCACGAACAATCCCGCGGCCGTTTCGCCCACCCGCCTGGCCTGGGCCGTATCGACCGAGAACCGGGTGGCCAGCCGCGCCACGGTGGCGGTGCGCATGTCGGCCACGCTTTCGTCGCGCTCCAGCAATTCGTAGAGCACGCCGTGGCGCAGCGCGCCCTGGGCCACCTTCATTTCGTCGATGTCGAGCAGTTCGAACACCGCGCGCAGCACGCTCACGCCGCCGCCGATCACCGGCTTGCGGTCTTCGCGCATGCCGTCGATGCGCAGCTTGTCGGTGCTGCCGGCCTTGAGCAGGCGGTCGACCAGCCAGTTGAGGCCGTCGCGCGTGATCAGGCCCGGCTCGCCGCCGGCCGCTGCCAGCACGTCGCCCACCGCGCCGATGGTGCCGGATGCGCCATAGGCCACGTCCCACTGGTCGCGGGTGTAGCTTGAGAGGGCGTCGTCGAGCACCGCCTTGGCGGCCACCTCGGCGGCCCGGAATGCGGCCGGGGTGAAGAGGCCTTCCGCGAAGTGCTTCATCGACCAGGCGACGCTGCCGACGCGGTAGGACTCCATCAGCTCGGCGTCCAGCGCGCGGCCGATGATCATTTCGGTGGAGCGACCGCCGATGTCCACCACCAGCCGGCGTTCCCGGTCGGAGGCGTCGGTGTGCGGCAGCATGTGCGCCACGCCCTGGTAGATGAGGCGGGCTTCTTCCCGGCCTGGAATCACGTCGATGCCAAAGCCCAGGATGGTGCGCGCGCGCAACAGGAATTCTTCGCGGTTGCGGGCCTCGCGCAAGGTCTGGGTGGCCACGGCGCGCACCTGCGAGCGCTTGAAGCCGGCCAGCCGCTCGCCAAAACGGGCAAGCGCGTCCCAGCCGCGCTGCATGGCTTCCGGCGTGAGGTTTCGGGCGCTGTCCAGGCCGTTGCCCTGGCGCACCGTCTCCTTGAGGTATTCGGTGCGGTGGATCTGGCCGTGGTCGACCTGTCCGATCTCGAGCCTGAAGCTGTTGGAGCCGAGATCGACTGCGGCGAGGCGGGTGCCGTTTTGCATGTAGTTGTAGTGAAGAGGGCGGTGTCTCTGATCGTAGCGCCGTGACAGGCGCGCCACTCCCGGATCGTCGGCGGCGAGGGTCCAGAGGCTAGGCGCGGGAAATGACGATTGTGTGACAGCGTCACACAAGCCGCAGGGGAAACGGCGCCATTTTCCCTCTATGGCGGGGTGTCACACCGATGTCACACAAGCTTCCTAGAGTCCGTTCCAAGCCCGAAAAGGGACTACTTCTTACTTCTAATGGAAGCTCTATGAAAACGACGCTCAAATTTGCAGCCGCCGGCCTCGTGGCCTCGGTCTTCGCCCATGTTCCCGCATACGCACAAGACGTGACCGGCGCCGGCGCCAGCTTTCCGGCGCCGCTGTATGCCAAGTGGGCCTCCGATTTCAACAAGGCCACCGGCGTCAAGATCAACTACCAGTCGGTCGGTTCGGGCGCGGGCTTGAAGCAGATCGAAGCCAAGACGGTCGATTTCGGCGCTTCCGATGCACCACTGAAGGACGACGAACTCCAGGCCAAGGGCCTGATGCAGTTCCCCACCGTCATCGGCGGCGTGATCCCCGTGGTCAACATCGCCGGCATCAAGCCGGGTGAACTGAAGCTCAACGGCCAGGTGCTGGGCGATATCTACCTGGGCAAGATCACCAAGTGGAACGACCCCGCCATCAAGGCGCTGAACGGCTCGCTGGCCCTGCCTGACGCCGCCATCGCGCCGGTTCGCCGCGCCGACGGCTCGGGCACCAGCTTCCTGTTCACCAACTACCTGAGCAAGGTCAACGCCGAGTGGAAGACCAAGGTCGGCGAAGGCACGGCCGTGAACTGGCCCACCGGTGCGGGCGGCAAGGGCAATGAAGGCGTCGCCGCTTTCGTGAACCGCCTGCCCAATTCGATCGGCTATGTCGAATACGCCTACGTCAAGCAGAACAAGATGACCTATGCCCAGCTGCAGAACGCAGCCGGCAACTTCGTCTCGCCCGACGACAGCGCCTTCAAGGCCGCCGCCGCCGCCGCCGACTGGAACAAGAGCTTCTACCAGGTGCTGACCAACCAGGCCGACAAGGGCGCATGGCCCATCACCGGCGCAACCTTCATCCTGATGCACAAGGTGCAGGACAAGCCCGCCAACGCGACCACCGTGCTCAAGTTCTTCGACTGGGCCTACAAGGGTGGCGACAAGACGGCCGACGATCTCGACTACGTGCCGATGCCCGATGCCGTGAAGGCCACCATCGCCAAGGCATGGGGTGAAGTGAAGGACGCGTCGGGCAAGCCGGTCGCTTTCAAGTAAGCCCATCAACTTTCAAGTCAAGAACGGCGCATCCATGAGCAGCTCTTCGCTCCAGGATGCGCCGCATTCGTCATTGCCGGAGCGACCCGTGTCATCCACTTTTCCTGCTTCCGCATCCTCGCTCGACCTCGCGGCCGAACGCGGCCGCGCCACCGCCCCGCCGCCCGCCAAGGCGCCGCGCTCGGGCCCCATGGCCGATCGCCTGTTCGGCTGGGCCGCCAAGGGCGCCGCGCTGCTCACGCTCGCAATGCTGATCGGCATCCTGCTGTCATTGATCGCCGGCGCCTGGCCCGCCATCTCGAAGTACGGCCTCGGCTTTCTCACCAGCAGCGTGTGGGACCCGGTGCAGAACGAGTACGGCGGCCTGGTCATGATCTACGGCACGCTGGCCACGTCGATCATCGCGCTGGTGATCGCGGTGCCGGTGAGCTTCGGCATTGCGCTGTTCCTCACCGAGCTGTCGCCCAACTGGCTCAAGCGCCCGCTGGGCACGGCCATCGAATTGCTCGCCGCCGTGCCTTCGATCGTGTACGGCATGTGGGGCCTCCTGGTGTTCGGCCCGATCCTGTCGACCTGGGTGCAGCAGCCGCTGCAGAAGCTGCTTGCCGGCGTGCCGTACCTCGGCGCGCTGGTGTCGGGTCCGCCCGTGGGCATCGGCATTCTTTCGGCCGGCATCATCCTCGCGATCATGATCATCCCGTTCATCGCCTCGGTGATGCGCGACGTGTTCGAAGTGACGCCGCCGCTGCTCAAGGAGTCGGCTTATGGTCTGGGCTCCACGACCTGGGAAGTGGTCTCGAAAGTGGTGCTGCCCTACACCAAGGCCGGCGTGATCGGCGGCATCATGCTCGGCCTCGGCCGGGCGCTGGGTGAAACGATGGCGGTCACTTTCGTGATCGGCAACATGAACCAGCTCAATTCGCTTTCCGTGTTCGAGGCTGCCAACAGCATCACCTCGGCACTTGCCAACGAGTTTGCCGAAGCCGGCGCGGGCCTGCACCAGGCTGCGCTGATGTATCTCGGCCTGGTGCTGTTCTTCATCACCTTCGTCGTGCTGACGCTCTCGAAGGTGCTGCTGGCCCAGATGAAGAAGAGCGAAGGGACGAAGTCGTGAGCACTGCTGAAAGCCTCTTGAGCGCGAAGGCGCTCGCCGAAACCCGCCAGGCCAAGTTTGCCGCGCGCAACCGCGTCAACAAGATCGCGCTCACGCTGTCGCTCGCGGCGATGGTGTTCGGCGTGTTCTGGCTGATCTGGATCCTGTGGGAGACACTGCGCCTCGGCCTCGGCGGCCTGGCGCTTGCCACGTTCACCGAGATGACGCCGCCACCGAACGAGGCGGGCGGCATCGCCAACGCGATCTTCGGCTCGTTCGTGATGGTGGGGCTTGCCACCTTCGTGGGCACGCCAATCGGCATCATGGCCGGCATCTACCTGGCCGAATACAACACCAAGGGCTGGCTCGCCTCGGTCACGCGCTTCGTCAACGACATTCTGTTGTCGGCACCGTCGATCGTGATCGGCCTGTTCGTCTACGCCGTGGTGGTGGCCTATTTCAAGACCTTCTCGGGTCTTGCGGGCGCACTGTCGCTGGCGCTGATCGTGATTCCGGTGGTAATTCGCACCACCGAGAACATGCTGCAGCTGGTGCCGCCGGGCCTGCGCGAAGCGGCCTACGCCCTCGGCGCGCCGAAGTGGAAAGTGATCCTGAGCATTACGCTGCGCGCTGCACGTGCCGGTGTGGTCACAGGCGTGCTGCTTGCCGTGGCGCGCATCGCCGGCGAAACCGCGCCGCTGCTCTTCACCGCGTTGAACAACCAGTTCTGGACCGCCGACGTGAGCCAGCCGATGGCCAGCCTGCCGGTGACGATCTTCAAGTTCGCGATGAGCCCGTACGAGAACTGGCAACAGCTGGCCTGGGCCGGTGTGTTCCTGATCACCGTGGCCGTGCTCGCCCTCAACATCCTGGCGCGGGTCCTCACGCGCAACAAACACTGATTCAAGAAAAGCAACCATGCCAAATACCGTCGCACAACCGTCGCGCTCGAAGATCTCGGTCAAGGACCTGAACTTCTATTACGGCAAGTTCCACGCGCTCAAGGGCATCAACCTCGAGATTCCCGAAAACAAGGTCACGGCCTTCATCGGCCCGTCGGGCTGCGGCAAGTCGACCCTGCTGCGCACCTTCAACCGCATGTTCGAGCTCTACCCCGAGCAGCGCGCCGAGGGCACCATTGCGCTGGACGGCGAGAACCTGCTCACCTCCAAGCAGGACGTGGCGCTGATCCGCGCCAAGGTCGGCATGGTGTTCCAGAAGCCCACGCCGTTCCCGATGTCGATCTACGACAACATCGCCTTCGGCGTGAAGCTGTTCGAGAATCTGAGCGCGAGCGAAATGGACGACCGCGTGGAGTGGGCGCTCAAGAAGGCTGCTCTCTGGACCGAAGTGCGCGACAAGCTGCAGCAAAGCGGCTCAGGCCTTTCCGGCGGCCAGCAGCAGCGCCTGTGCATTGCCCGCGGCATTGCCATCAAGCCCGAAGTGCTGCTGCTCGACGAACCTTGCTCCGCACTCGACCCGATCTCGACCGCGAAAATCGAAGAGTTGATCGCCGAGCTCAAAAACGAGTACACCGTGGTCATCGTGACGCACAACATGCAGCAGGCCGCACGCTGCAGCGACTACACCGCCTACATGTACCTGGGCGACCTGATCGAGTTCGGCGCGACGGAACAGATGTTCTTCAAGCCGCAGCGCAAGGAGACCGAGGACTACATCACCGGCCGTTTCGGCTGATGCCAAGGAGGCACACATGACTGAAAAACATCTCTCCAGCCAGTTCGACAGCGAACTCAACGGGGTTTCGTCGCGCGTGATGGAGCTCGGCGGCATGGTCGAGGCGCAGATCCACCAGGCGGTGTATGCGCTGCTGCAGTTCGACCCCGACGCGGCCGACCGCGTGATGGAAACCGAGCAGCGCGTCAACGCGATGGAGATCGAGATCGACCGCGAGCTGTCGTCGATCATTGCGCGGCGCCAGCCGACCGCGCGCGACCTGCGCCTCCTGATCGCCATCTCCAAGACCACCGCCAACCTGGAGCGCGTGGGCGACGAGGCCAACAAGATCGCGCGCATGGTCAAGTCGATCATCGAGAGCGGCTCGGCCCGCGCATTGCCCTCGAACGAACTGCGCATTGCCGCCGACCTGGCTTCGGGCCTGCTGCGTACGGCGCTCGACGCGTTCGCGCGCCTGGACACGGCCGCCGCGCTGTCGATCCTGAAGGACGACGACCTGATCGACAAGGAGTTCGACGGCTTCGTGCGCAAGCTGGTCACCTACATGATGGAAGACCCGCGCACGATCTCGGCCAGCCTCGACCTGCTGTTCCTGGCCAAGGCCATCGAGCGCATCGGCGACCACGCCAAGAACATCGCCGAATTCATCATCTACATCGTCAAGGGTGCCGATGTGCGGCACACTTCGATGCAGGAAATCGAGTCCGCGCTGCAGTAACCCGCGCGGCAAGACTCACAGGAAAGCATGAAGAAACCCCGAGTCCTGATCGTCGAAGACGAGTCGTCGATCGCCGAGCTGATCGCCGTCAACCTGCGCCATAACGGCTTCGAGCCGATCTGGTCGGAAGATGGCGCCGCAGCGCAGCGCGAGATCGACGCCTTCCTGCCGGACCTGATCCTGCTCGACTGGATGCTGCCGGGCCAAAGCGGCCTGCAGCTCGCGCGCCAGTGGCGCAAGGACGCGCGCACCAAGGCCGTTCCCATCCTGATGCTGACCGCGCGCGGTGACGAGCCCGACAAGGTGGCCGGCCTCGACGCGGGCGCCGACGACTACATCACCAAGCCGTTCTCCACGCAGGAAATGCTCGCGCGCATCCGCGCGGTGCTGCGCCGGCGCGCGCCCGAGGTGGTCACCGAACGCGTGGAAATCGGCGAGCTCGCGCTCGACACCGCCACGCACCGTGTCACCTGGCAGGGCAACGCGCTCAAGGTGGGGCCGACCGAATTCAAGCTGCTCGCCTACCTGATGCAACACGCCGAGCGCGTGCACAGCCGTGCGCAATTGCTCGACAAGGTCTGGGGCGACCATGTCTACATCGAGGAGCGCACGGTCGACGTGCACGTCAAGCGCCTGCGCGAATCGCTGGGTGCCGCGTCGCCCATGGTCGAGACGGTGCGCGGAGCCGGCTATCGCCTGACCGCCCAAGTCACGGTTTGACCAGCGCCGTGTCCATCGGCCGCGGGCGCGGATAATCGCCCGCCATGCCTTTTCGTATTGCTACTTTTCTCATAGCGTCCCTTGCAATGGGAGCGGGCGCTGTAGCCATTTTTGGCTGGAGATTCGGATGGCTGGGCGCCTGGTTGGGCGCGGTGCTCTGGCTCGTGCTCGATGCGTGGCGGGCCGAGCGCCTGCTGCAGGTGCTGCGCAACAACGCCGCCGGCCTGCCGACGCGTGGAGCCGGCGTGTGGGGCGAACTCTCGGAGCGCATCCGCAAGCTGCTGCGCGAGCGCGAGCAACAGACGCGGCAGGCCGAAGACCGGCTGCAGGAGTTCCTGGCGGCCATCCAGGCGTCTCCCAACGGCGTGATCCTGCTGGACGAGCAGGGCCGCATCGAATGGTGCAACCAGACGGCGGCAAGCCAGTTCGGCATCGACGCCGAGCGGGATCTTCTGCAGCATCTTGCGAACCTCGTGCGCGACCCGGCTTTCGTGGCCTATCTGGCGTCGTGGAACTACAGCCGCGACGTCGTCATCGACGCCTCCGGCCTGCGCCAGGCGCAGCAGCGCAGCCACCCGGTGCGTCTGTCGGTGCAGGTGCATCCGTATGCGGGCAACCGCCGCATGCTGCTGACGCGCGACATCACGGCGCTGGAACAGGCGGAGGCCATGCGGCGCGACTTCGTCGCCAACGTTTCGCACGAAATTCGCACGCCGCTCACCGTGCTGGCGGGTTTTGTCGAAACTCTGCAGAACCTGCCCCTCGACGCGGAGGAGCGCGCCCGTTATCTCTCGCTGATGGGCCAGCAGTCGCACCGCATGGAAACGCTGGTGAACGACCTGCTGACGCTCTCGCGCCTCGAGGGCAGTGCGGGGCCGACGGGCAACCAGTGGATCCGCATCCGCGCATTGCTCGCGCAGTGCGAGGACGAGGCCCGCGGGTTGTCGGGCCGACTGGCGCCGCAGGGCCATCGCCTTTCTTTCAGCGTCGAGGCCGAGTCCGAAATCTCGGGCGCGCCGACCGAACTGCAAAGCGCCATGTCGAACCTGCTGAGCAATGCCATCCGCTACACGCCAGGCGGCGGCGAGGTGGTGGTGAGCTGGCGGCTGCTGCCCGACGGGCGCGGTGAATTCGCGGTGCGCGATACCGGCCCCGGCATTGCCGCCGAGCACATTCCACGGCTGACCGAGCGCTTCTATCGCATCGATCGCAGCCGCTCGCGCGAGACCGGCGGCACGGGGCTGGGCCTGGCGATCGTGAAGCACATCGCGCAGCGGCATGGCGCCGAGCTGCGCATCCAGAGTACGGTGAGCAAGGGCTCGCGCTTTGCGCTGGTGTTCCCGGCAACCCGGGTGCGTGAAGCGCGGGTGCTAGCGAAGTGAACGCCGCATCGTCCACCGCAGCAGCGCGCCGAACAACAGGGCCGTGACGGCGAGCGCGCCCGCGCTCATGAGCCAGAACGCCAAGGGCGACTGCATTGCGGGCCAGGGCCCGAGGCCCCGGTAGGCCAGCAGGTAGCTCCCGCCGAGCCCGAAGCCCCAGAGCAGGGTGCAATAGATGACCAGCGGCACGAGCGTGACGCGGTAGCAGCGCAGCACGAACACGCACAGCGTCTGCAGCGCATCGGCGAAGTGGTAGACCGCGACCACCAGCAGCAGCGCCGCGGCCAGCGCTATCACGGTCGGGTTGTCCGAATACACATGGGCCAGCTTGAAGCGCAGCGCCACCATCGCGCCGGCAAAAAACAGTGCGCAGAGGGCGGTGAGCTCGAAGCCCAGGCGGCAAGCGCGGCGGGCCCTTGCCGCTTGCCCGGCACCGAGCCAGAAGCTCACGCGCGCGCTGGTGGCAATGCCGAGCGAGAGCGGCACCATGTAGGCCACCGCCAGCAGGTTCGAGGCAATCTGGTGCGCGGCCGCCGCCGCCGTGCCCAGGCGAGCGATGAACAGCGCCATCAGCGTGAACGAGGTCACCTCCACCAGCACCGCCAGCCCGCCCGGAATGCCCAGGTTTGCGAACTGCCGGATCTGCCGCCAATCAGGAGCCTCGATGCGCTCCCAGAGCCGGTAGTCCTTGTAGAAGGAACTGCCGCGCAGGAGCCAGACCGCGCAGGCCAGCATGGCCCAGTTCACGCACAGCGTGGCCCAGGCGCAGCCCACCAGTCCCATGGCCGGCAGGCCGGCGCCACCGAAGGTGAACCAGATCGACAGCGGCAGTTTCACGAACAGCGAACCCAGCTGCAGCCAGGTCACGACCTGCGGTTTGCCGAGGCTCTGGTTCAGTGTGCTGAACAAGCGGAAGAGCAGGGCGGGCGGGAGCGCGAAGGCGAGCACCGCCAGGTATGCCTCCACGCCGGCGCGCATCTCAGGAGGCACCTGGGTCCACCGCAGCACGGCACCGGGGAACAGCAGCACGACCATGCCGATGGCGATGGTGATGGCGCTCAGGTAGAGCGACTGCCGCACGGAGCGGCCCAATTCGCTTCGGCGGTCGGCGCCGTGCAGTTCGGCCCACACCGGCAGCAGCGCCTGCAGCACGCCCATCAGCGAGACGAACACGCTGATGAAGATGGCCGCGCCCACCGACAGCGCGGCCAGCGCGCTCTCGGCATAGCGCCCGGCCACGATGGTGTCGGTCACGCCGAACGCCATCACGGCCAGTTGGCCGACCAGCACCGTGCCGGCGTGCCGTGCGATCAGGCCTCGTTCGCCAATCACTTGCTACGGCACGATCTTCTGGTAGAGCAGCAGGTCGTCGGTTGCGCTGCTCGGCCGGCGGAGCGTGCCGCTGAAACGCCACCGATCCAGCGGAATGATGGTGTGCAGCCGCTCGATGGTTTCCGGGCTGACCAGCAGCCAGGGGCAGTTGGTGCCAAGCAGCAGCGGCTGCAGGTTGAAACGGCCGTGATGCTGCAGGGCCGCAATGTGCGCCCGGCTGAGCGCCAGTTCGGCGATGCAGCTCGGCTGGCCGACCCGTTCGGCCACCGCGCGCACCTGCGGAACATAGCTGCGCGCGTAGTCGATGGAGGGCAGCCAGAGGGTCATCAGCAGCATCCAGCACAGGGCCGTGCCGCCGGCCGGAAGCACCAGCGTTTTCCAGAGTGCCGCGCGGTGGCGCCCGGTGCGCCAGCGCACCAGCCAGCACCAGGCGAGGCTTGCGGCCAGCGCCAGGACGAACGCAATGGCCGAGAACTCCGGCACGAAGCCGGGCACCAGCCGCGCCACGCTGGCCGCCGGCTTGGGCGGAACGCCGGTCTGCATGGCGACCCAGTAGATCCAGCCCAGCACGGCCAATCCGCTGAAGAACAGCACGTTGAACCAGTCGATCAGCGCCGCCACGCTGCGCCGGAACGTGGGCAGCGCGAAGGCCGCCAGCGTGGCGAGGGCGGGCAGCGCCAGCAGCAGCGAACGGTCGGAATAGTCGGTGGTCCAGGTGGCGGCCAGCGGCACCAGCGCGAACCAGAACGGCAGCGCCACGTGGCGCGCAGTGAGCTGCCGGCGCCAGCGCCAGAGCGTCCAGATGGCAAGGGGCCAGACGGGCCAGGTGAACCACACCAGCAGCTTGGCCTGGCTGCGCACGTCGCCCAGCACGGAGGTGCTGTTCGGATGATGGCCCGGCAGCTGGATCTTCCACTGCAGCAGCCCCAGCCCTGCGGCCAGCGCCGCGGCCACCAGCGCCGCCGCAATCATCGTGGCCAGCGCGCCTTTGCTGTAGCCCGGGCTCTCATCGGCCGTGGTGTGGGTGTCGGCGTTGGCGTTGGCCCGGGCGGTGCGCCGTTCGTAGGCCATGAAGAGCGCGCTGCCCACTGCCAGCGCCAGCCCGACCGTGGGGCCGCCGCTCAGCGTCATGCCGACGGTGCCGACCAAGAGCGCGATGACCGGCCCGACCCGGCGGTACGGCAGCGCAGCCACGCCGTAGAAGAGATGCGAGGCGAAATACAGTTGCGCCAGGGCCGGCGTGGTTTCATGGCCGAGTTGCGCGAGTCCGAGGCAGGCGATCAGCGCCAGCAGCCCGCCGTCGGCGATGGCGCGCGCATAGTCGGTCGGCCGGGCCTCGCCACCGAAGGCGAAGGCCACCGGCTGGGCCCGCGAGGTGCGGGCGAGGTAATAGACGGCGTACCAGGTGGCGGTGAACGTGCCCCAGAGCAGCAGCGCAAAGACGATGCGCACTGCCAGGTCGGGGTGCAGCCACGAGGGCGCGATCTTGATCGCCCAGGCACCGATCCAGTATGGAATGAGCGCCGGGGTTTCGGGCCTGAGGCCCAGGAGCATGGGGTCGAACCAGCGAGCGATGCCTTCGGTGTTGCGCGCCAGCTCGGCCATGTAGCCGAAGGAGGTGATGTCCGCGCTCTTCCAGGGGCCGCGCCCCACGAGGCCCGGCAGAAGGTAGGCGGCGCACAACAACAGCAATGCGATGCGCGGCAACCGGCGCACGGCGCTCTGGGCAACGATTGCTGGAGTGGGCTGGTTCACGAGGAAGTTCGGGCGGGCAGTCTTGGGAAAGAAAAAGGGCAGCGCGGTAAACCGGGCTGCCCTCGATGCGAAAGCGCGTGCTTTACTTGGAAGCAGCGCCGGTGGTCTTGCCGAAGCGGTTGCGGAACTTCTCGACGCGACCGCCCATGTTGTCGACAGACTTTTGCGTGCCGGTGTAGAACGGGTGCGATTCGCTCGTGGTGTCGAGCTTGAACAGCGGCAGTTCGCGGCCGTCGTCGGTCTTGCCCATTTCCTTGGTGTTCGCGCACGAACGGGTCACGAACTTGAAGCCGTTCGACATGTCGACGAACAGAATTTCGCGGTAATTCGGGTGGATGCCTTCTTTTGCCATGGTATTTCCTTTGGGGTCGATGCGAGAGCCACAAGCGTGCCTACAGAGGGCAAGCCATTCCGGGGAGGGAATCGCCGGGCAAAACGCCCAGCCGCACTTTTCGCGGAGCCAGCGATTATCGCATACTGGCCGTTTTGAGCGAAAGGCGGCCTCTCAGATGACCTCCAGAACGTTGCGTGCCGGCCTCGTCGGCTACGGCTTTGCCGGCCAGACTTTCCACGCGCCGGTGCTTTCGGCCGTTCCAGGGCTCGAATTGGCGGCGGTGGCAAGCTCGCAGCCGCACAAGGTCCACGCCGAATGGCCCGGCGTGGCGGTGGTGCCCGACGTGGCAGCGCTCGTCGCCCGGGAAGACATCGACCTGGTGGTGGTGGCCACGCCCAATGCCCAGCATTGCCCCGTTGCCAAGGTGGCCCTGGAAGCCGGCAAGCACGTGGTGGTGGACAAGCCTTTCACGCTCGATGCCGCCGAAGCTCGCGAACTCGAGTTGTTGGCCGAGCGCAACAATCGCGTGCTCTCGGTTTACCAGAACCGCCGTTTCGACGCCGACTACCTCACCCTCCAGGACGTGCTGGCGGGCGGCGAACTGGGCCGGCCGGTGTACCTGGAGTCGCATTTCGACCGCTTCCGCCCCGAGGTGCGCGACCGCTGGCGTGAGCAGAAAGTGCCCGGGTCCGGTCTTTGGGTCGACCTGGGGGCCCATCTGGTCGACCAGGCGGTCCAGTTGTTCGGCAAGCCGGACACGCTGCAGCTCGACACCGCGGTCCTGCGAGAGGGCGCGCAGGTCGAGGACTATTTTCATGCCGTGCTGCGCTACGAAAGCGGTCCCCATGCGCCGCTGCGCGTGGTGCTGCACGCCACCACGCTAGCCGCCCATGCCGCGCCGCGCTACATCCTGCACGGCACACGCGGCAGTTACGTCAAGCATGGGGTCGATCCGCAGGAAGACGCGCTGCGCGCCGGTGGTCGCCCGGGCGGCGACGACTGGGGCATGGACCCGTTGCCGGGTGAGCTGAAGACGGTGGCGGTCGAGAACTGGGTACGCGAGAGCACGGTGCCCAACCGCCGCGGCAACTACGTCGATTACTACGCCGCGGTGCGCGACGCGATCCTGGGCATCGGACTCAACCCAGTGCCGCCGTCGGAGGCGGTGGCGCTCATGGAACTGCTCGACCTGGGCGCTCGCAGCGCACGCGAGGGCCAGGCCTTGGTGCCATGAAAAAAGCGCGTCGCCCCAATGGGACGACGCGCTTTCGGGCGACGATCGCGAGGGGGCTCAGCCGCCTCGGCGCATCATGTCGAAGAACTCGACATTGGTCTTCGTCGCCTTCATGTTCTTGAGCATCAGCTCCATCGACTCGATCTCGTCCATGTTGTACATGAGCTGGCGCAGGATGCGGGTCTTTTGCAGGATCTCGGGGGCGAGCAGCAGCTCTTCGCGGCGGGTGCCACTGCGGTTGAGCTGGATCGACGGGAACACGCGCTTTTCGTACAGGCGGCGGTCCAGGTGGATTTCGGAGTTGCCGGTGCCCTTGAACTCTTCGAAGATCACTTCGTCCATGCGGCTGCCGGTGTCGATCAGCGCGGTGCCGATGATGGTCAGTGAGCCGCCTTCTTCCACGTTGCGCGCCGCGCCCAGGAAGCGCTTGGGGCGCTGCAGCGCGTTGGAGTCGACACCGCCGGTCAGCACCTTGCCCGACGAGGGCACGACGTTGTTGTAGGCGCGGGCGAGGCGGGTGATCGAGTCCAGCAGGATCACCACGTCCTTCTTGAGCTCGACCAGGCGCTTGGCGCGCTCGATCACCATTTCGGCCACGTGCACGTGGCGCGCCGCCGGTTCGTCGAAGGTCGAGGCAATGACCTCGCCCTTCACGGTGCGCTGCATTTCGGTCACTTCTTCAGGCCGCTCGTCCACCAGCAGCACCATCATGTGCACTTCGGGGTAGTTGGCGCTGATGGCGTGGGCGATGTGCTGCATCATCACCGTCTTGCCGCTCTTGGGCGGCGCCACCAGCAGGGCGCGCTGGCCCTTGCCGATGGGGGCGATGATGTCGATGATCCGGCCCGTGATGTTCTCGTCGCTCTTGATGCCGTCGCGTTCCAGCTTCATCTGTTCCTTGGGGAACAGCGGCGTCAGGTTCTCGAACATCACCTTGTGCTTGTTCTGCTCGGGCGGACCGTCGTTGACCTTGTCGAGCTTGGTCAGCGCGAAGTAGCGCTCGCCGTCCTTGGGCGTGCGCACTTCGCCTTCGATCATGTCGCCGGTGTGCAGGTTGAAGCGGCGCACCTGGCTCGGCGAGATGTAGATGTCGTCGGTGCTGGCCGTGAAGCTGGTGTCGGGGCTGCGCAGAAAGCCGAAGCCGTCGGGCAGGATTTCGAGCACGCCGTCGGCAAAGACCTGCTCGCCGGCCTTGGCGCGCTTCTTGATGATCGCGAACATCAGCTCCTGCTTGCGCATGCGGCCGACGTTTTCGATCTCAAGCGCTTCAGCCTGCTTGAGGACTTCAGACACGTGGAGTGCCTTGAGTTCGTTTAAGTGCATGGAATGACCCCTTGCGGGGCAATCGATCGGAAAAACGGGGGGAGGTTTGATGTGAAGCGAGAGCTGCCTCACAAACCGGGGAACTCGAACCGGCTACCTCGAAGGGACCGGTGATCTGTGGGAGATTATGACAGCAAAAAACCGTCCGGCCAACGCATTGCGCGCTGGCCGGTTGAAATGTCTCAGGCGAGCTGCTGGTCGATGAAGGCCGTGAGTTGCGCCTTGCTCATGGCGCCGACCTTGGTGGCGGCCAGCTGGCCGTCCTTGAACAGCATGAGCGTGGGAATGCCGCGGATGCCGAATTTGGCCGGGATGTCGCGGTTCTCGTCGACATTGAGCTTGGCGATCTGCAGCTTGCCTTCGTAGGCGGTCGACACTTCATCGAGGATGGGCGCAATCATCTTGCAGGGACCGCACCATTCGGCCCAGTAGTCGACCAGCACGGGCTGGCTGGACTTGAGCACGTCGGCTTCGAAGGAAGAATCGGAGATGTGTTTGATCAGGTCGCTGGCCATGAGATGTGTCCTTGTGCGCGGAGAGTTTCGGTGCAGCTAAAGTGCTGGTCATTGTGACAGAAACCAAGGGGTGGGGTGCCATGCGGGAACGCTATGACACCGATAGCAAAAGCCCTTTGCGCGTCGCGCCTCCATGCTCCCAAACCCCTCGATAGATCATGAACGAAGGCCACCCCGTCCAGGCCCTGTGGTGCGACCCCGCCGACGGCGTGGTGGCGCGCATTGCCGGGGCCATTGCACAGCGCGGGCTGCACGCGGCGCGCACCGTGGTGCTGGTGCCGTATGCGCAATTGATGGGCGTGGCGCGCAGCATGTGGGCGCGCTGCGGGAGCCCGGGCTTCGTGCCGCGCTTCGAAACCACGCGCAACTGGGCGCGCAGCGCGGGTGGGTTCCTGCCCTCGGGCTACGACATCGCATTCGACATGGCGCAAGACCTGGTCACGGCCCAGGCGCTGCTTTCGCAGGCCGGTTTTGCCGCCGAGCGCTTTGCGCTGGCCGGGCGCGTGGTCGAGCTGGCCTACCAGCTGGCCCCGTTGGCAGCGGCAGCGCTGCCCGAAGAGCGGGGCAGCGAATGGGCGCAGCGGGCGGCCCAGGTGGCCGAGGCGGGCAGCGAGTCGGAATGGTTTCGCATCGAAAGCGCGCTGATCCGCGTCGCGGTGGCCTGGGTCGCCAACTCGGGCTACGCCACCGACGTGCTGCTGCGCGAGAACGTGCGCGCGCAGGTCGATGCGCTCATCGTGCTCGAGGGCTTCCAGACCGATCCGCTCACGCAGACACTTTGCACCTTGTGGGGCGACCGCGCGATTCATCTCTCGCTGGTGCCCACGGCTCGGCCAGCCGCGGCCGCCAGCGCGCATGTGGCCGCCGACCCCGAAGACGAGGCGGAGCTCGCGGCCGCCTGCGTGCTGCGGCACCTGGCCGAAGGCCGTGCGCCGGTCGCGCTGATCACCACCGACCGAGCGCTCACCCGGCGCATCGGTGCGCAGCTCCAGGCCGAGGGCATCGCGGCGCACGACGAAACCGGCTGGAAGCTTTCCACCACACGCGCCGCCGCCACGCTGATGAGCGGGCTGCGCGCCTGTGCGCACGACGCGGGCAGCGACCAGGTGCTCGATTGGCTCAAGAGCGGCGCCGACGGCGATGCCATGGCCGTCCAGGCGCTCGAGTCCCGACTGCGGCGCGAAGGCGTGCGCGAGTGGTCCGCCTGGTGCGGCCAGGTGGCGCGCAGCGAGAAGCCGCAGGACATCGCGCTGCTGCCGTTCACCGAAGCCATCGAAGGCCGCCGCATGGCCATGGCCAAGTCGCGGCCCCTGGCCGATTGGCTGCGCGCGCTGCGCGAGCTGCTGGAGGCCGGTGCCCAATGGGAGTCGCTCGCCGCCGACATGGCCGGCGCCAAGGTGATCGGCGCGCTGTGGCTCGATGCCGATGCGCACGGCGGCGGCGACGACTTTCCCGGCGGACGCCACACGCTGGCCGAATTCACGGCCTGGGTGCGTGACGTGCTGGAAGACGCCAGCTTTGTACCGCCCGCCGGCAGCGACACGCCCCAGGTGGTGGTGCTGCCGCTGCACCAGTTGTTGGGCCGCGCGTTCGGCGCCGTGGTCATTCCCGGCTGCGACGACCGGCGCCTGCCGGCTTCTCCCGAGCCGCCAGGCAACTGGAGCGCCGCCCAGCGCGCCGAGCTGGGCCTGCCCGCGCGCGAGACCCTCGAGGCCGCGCAACGCGCAGCCTGGGCCGCGGCCCTGTGCAACCCCTGCTGCGAAATTCTGTGGCGGCAGTCCGATGCCAGCGGCGAGCCCGTTCGCCCGAGCCCGCTGGTGCAGGCGCTGCAGCTCGACCACGCCCTGCAGCCGGCGGCAGACCCGCGCACGCCGCGCGAAGTGGCGTTGCAGCCGACGCCGTATCCCATGCCCTCCGGGGCGCTGCTGCCGCTGCGGAACATCTCGACCAGCGTCTATGAAGACCTGCGCCGCTGCCCGTACCGCTTCTTTGCGCTGCGGCAACTCGGCCTGCGCAGTGCCGATGAGCTCGACGCCGAAGTCGACAAGCGCGACTTCGGCAATTGGCTGCATGCCGTGCTGGGCCACTTCCACGATGCGCTGAGAGAGACGCCGACCAACGATGTTGCCGAGCGCGTGTCGCTCATCGGCGCGGCGGCAGAGCACGCCACGCGCGAATTCGGGCTGTCCGATGCCGAGTTCCTGCCGTTCGCCGCGGCGTGGCCGGCCGTGCGGGACGGCTACCTTCAGTGGCTTGCCGGACACGAGGCCAGCGGCGCCGTCTTCATGGAATCAGAGCCCTGGAAGGAGCAGCCGCTGGGCGGCCTGCAACTGGTCGGCCGGCTCGACCGCATCGACCGCATGCCCGACGGCCAGTCCTTCGTGATCGACTACAAGACCGAGTCCGCCGCGGTGACCAAGGAGCGCGTCAAGGACCCGACCGAGGACACGCAGTTGGCCTTCTATGCCGCGCTGGTGGCCGACGACACGCTGCGCGCGGCCTACGTCAACGTCGGCGAGAAGTCGTCCGGCACGCAGACCGTCGAACAGCCCGTGGTGGTGGAAGCGCGCGATGCGTTGGTGGCGGGCATCCTCGACGACTTTGCCCGCATTGCGCAAGGCGCGGCGCTGCCGCCGTTGGGCGAAGGCGCCATTTGCGACTACTGTGCGGCGCGTGGCCTCTGCCGCAAGGATTTCTGGGAAGTCGAACAACCTCCGCTTTCTCCGGTGGCCGGAGGATTGGCCAAATGAACGGCGCCGCCTACGAACACAACGGCCGGCACGTCACGCGCGAGGCCTTCTACACCGTCGCCTGCGATCCGCGGAGATCGGTTGCCGTCGAGGCCTGCGCAGGCGCGGGCAAGACCTGGATGCTGGTGTCCCGCATCTTGCGCGCCTTGCTAGAAGAGGGTGAATCCGCCTGCGAGCCGCACGAGATCCTGGCCATCACCTTCACCAAGAAAGCCGCCGGCGAGATGCGCGAGCGGCTCGACCAGTGGCTCGAGCAATTCGCCGAGCGCAGCCCCGAAGAGCTGGTGCGCGAACTCGTGATTCGCGGCGTGAGGCCCGATACCGCGCTTGCTGCCGTACCGCGCCTGCAAGGCCTCTACCGGCGCTTGCTCGAAGGCGGCCGGCCGGTGCAGTTTCGCACCTTCCATGCCTGGTTTGCGGGCCTGCTGCGCAACGCGCCGCTGGCAGTGCTGCGCGAACTCGGCCTGCCTGCGAACTACGAACTGCTCGAGGACGATGCCGAGGCGCGCGCACGCACCTGGCGGCCCTTCTTCGAAGCCGTGACCTCCGACAAGGAGGCCCTGGCCGACTACTACGCTGTCGTCGCCACCTATGGCCGGTCGCAGACCGCCAAGGCGCTGGGCGAAGCGCTCACGCGCCGCGTCGAGTTCTTTCTGTCCGATCCGGCCTCCGCCGTGCAGCACTTCAGCGCCATGCATCCCGCGCTCGAAGGCATGGACGATCCGACCGATGCCTTGAGGGGAGAGGCGGTCAGGCACCGCTGGCTCGACCGTGCTGCCGCGCTCGGCCGCGAAGCCAACAAGACGCCGCAGAAGGCCGCCGAGGCGATCATCGACGTGTTCGGCACCGGTGAGCCGCCGCGCGAGTCGCGCTCGGCCGCACTGGCGCACCTGCGCAAGAACTTCTTCGTCGCCGCTGAAGACAGGCTTACCAAGAACCTGCAGAAATACCCTGCAGCGCAAGAGGCCGAGGCCGAACTCCAAACCTTGTGCGCCGCGCAGGCACAGCACGCGGCCTGGCTCTACCAGCAGCGCATGACGCGGCTCACGCGCATCCTCATCTCCGCCTTTGCCGAGGTCAAGCGCGCGCATGGGTGGGTCGACATGAACGACGTCGAACAGGCCGCGCAGCTGCTGCTCGGCCAGTCGGCGTTGTCGGGATGGGTGCAGGAGCGGCTCGACGCGCGCATCGCGCACCTGCTGATCGACGAATTCCAGGACACCAACCCGCTGCAGTGGCAGGCGCTCTACGGCTGGCTCAGCGCCTACACCGGCGCGGGCGGCAGCGCGCCGCGCGTCTTCATCGTGGGCGACCCGAAGCAGAGCATCTACCGCTTCCGCCGCGCCGAGCCGCAGGTGTTTATTGCCGCGAAGAAGTTCGTGCGCGAAGGCCTGGGTGGCGAGCTGCTCAACTGCGACCATACCCATCGCAATGCGCGTGCGGTGGTCGGGCTGGTCAACAGCGCCATGCTGGCGGCGCAAGAAGCCGGCGAGTTCGACGGCTATCGCGCCCACACCACCGAGCGCAACGACGATGGCGAATTGCTCAAGCTGCCGCCCATCGACCGCGACGCCCTCAATACGGGAGCGGAGGCTGCGCCGGCCGACGACGGCATGCTGCACTGGCGCGACAGCCTTGTTACTCCGCGCGTGTTGCCCGAAGAACAATTGCTGCAAAAGGAATGCGAGCAGGCCGCGCGCTGGGTCGCGCAGCGCATTGCCGATGGCACGCCGCCGCGGCAGATCATGGTGCTGGCGCGCCGGCGCAACCGGCTGGCCGCCATGCAGGACGCGCTGCGCCAGCGCCATATTCCCGTGCAGCAGCCCGAAAAGAACGAACTGCACGACGCACCAGAGGTGCAGGACGTGGTGGCGCTGATCGATGCGCTGGTGTCGCCCGCGCACGATCTTTCGCTGGCGCGCGCGCTCAAGTCGCCGCTGTTCGGCATTGGCGACGATGCGCTGGTGCAACTGGCGCTGCGCCAGCGCGAGCAACCCGCCCTGAGCTGGTTCGGGTTGATCCAGAAAGGAGAAGGCTTGCCGCCGCAGTTGGTCGAAGCCGGCGCCAAGCTCAAGCAATGGCAGCGGTGGCTCTCCGCGCTGCCGCCGCACGACGCGCTGGACGCGATTTTTCATGATGGCGATGTGCTGGCCAGGTTCGGCGCCGCCGTGCCTGCCCCCATGCGGCAGAGCGCGCTGGCCAATCTGCGCGGGCTGGTCGCGGCATCGCTCGACATCGAGGGTGCGCGCTTTGCCACGCCCTACGCGCTGGTGCGCGCATTGCGCGCCGGGGGCGTACGGGCGCCCTCGGTCGCCGTACCCGATGCGGTGCAGCTCCTGACCGTGCATGGCGCCAAGGGTCTCGAGGCCGACACCGTGCTCATGCTCGATTGCGATGCTCCGCCGCCGCGCGCGCAGACCATGGGCGTGCTGGTCGAATGGAAAGGCAGCGACAGCGCGCCCACGCGCTTCGTGTTCCTGGCCAGCGAGAAAACGCCGCCGGGCTGCGCGGCCACGCTACTCGAAGAAGAGCAGCGGGCGCGCCATCGCGAAGAGCTCAACGGGCTCTATGTCGCGACCACGCGGGCGCGCGAGCGTCTCGTGCTGTCGTCGGTGCAGCCGGCCCGCGCCAACGAGGGCAGTTGGTGGTCGCGGCTCGAGTCGATGTGCGAACCGGCGCAAGCCGACGAACCGCTGCTCGCGCTGCCCCTGGGAACAGCGGCTGGCAGTTTTTCGATGAAGAAGATGCCCGTCGCGCCCGCCGCCGAACTGCCCGCCGTCAAGAAAGCCGCTGGCGGCACTGTCGATGCCCGGGCTGCCGCGTTCGGCCAAGCGATGCACCGGCTGCTCGAATGGGCCGTGCCGGGCGAGGCGCTGCCACCCGCGCACGTGCGTGCCGCCGCCCGCGAGTTCATGCTCGACGCGCAACAGGCCCGCGGCGCCGCGGTGCTGGCCGAGCGCATCCGCGCGGGTGCTGGCGCATGGGCGTGGGACGAGCGCATGATCGACTGGCACGGCAACGAAGTGACCCTGGTCCACGAAGGCGAAACGCTGCGCATCGACCGGCTGGTGCGCGAGCGCGCCAGCGGTGCCTGGTGGATCCTCGACTACAAATCTGCCGCGCGCCCTGAACGGGACGCGGAGTTGATCGCACAGATGCAGCGCTACCGCGCGGCAGTGCAACATGCCTATCCCGGTACCTCGGTACGCGTCGCGTTCCTGACCGGGCAGGGCGAACTGGTAAATCTCGAATGACTCTTTCCCATACCGTCGCCGTGATCGGCGGCGGACCCGCCGGCCTGATGGCGGCTGAAGTCCTGAGCGCGTCCGGCGCACAGGTGCACGTTTACGACGCCATGCCCTCAGTGGGGCGCAAGTTCCTGCTGGCCGGCCGCGGCGGGCTCAACCTCACGCATTCCGAGCCCTTCGATGTGTTCATGAGCCGCTTCGGCGAGCGCCGCGCGCAGCTCGAACCCATGCTCGCGCAGTTCGGGCCGCAGCAGGTGCGCGAATGGGTGGCCGGCCTTGGCATCGAGACCTTCGTGGGCACCTCGGGCCGTGTGTTTCCGACCGACATGAAGGCCGCGCCTTTGCTGCGTGCCTGGCTGCACCGCCTGCGCGCGGCGGGCGCGCAGTTTCACATGCGCCATCGCTGGCTTGGAGATGGGGCATTCGACGCGGCTGCATTGCGGTTCGCAACTCCGGCCGGCGAGATCGCCGTGAAGGCCGATGCGGTGGTGCTCGCACTTGGCGGTGCGAGCTGGGCGCGGCTGGGCTCCGATGGCGCATGGGCGCCATGGATGCAAGAGCGTGGTGTCGATATCGCGCCGCTGCTGCCTGCCAATTGCGGATTCGACGGGGCAGGGTGGAGCGAGCATTTTTCCAGCCGTTTTGCGGGCCAGCCCTTCAAGTCGGTCGCGATCTCTTTCACCGACAGCCAGGGGCGCCGCTTTGCGCGCAAGGGCGAGTTCGTTGCAACGGCCACAGGCATCGAGGGCAGCCTGATCTACGCGGCGTCGGCACTGCTGCGCGACGAAATCGCCGCGCACGGCAGCGCGACGCTGCTGCTCGATCTGTTGCCCGACCGCAGCGCCGAGCAGGTGCTGGCTGCCGTCAAGCATCCGCGCGGCGCACGGTCGCTCAGCAGTCATCTCAAAAGCAGGCTCGGCCTGGAAGGCATCAAGGCCGGTGTGCTGCACGAAGTGCTGAGCCGCGACGCAATGCAAGATCCTGAGCAGTTGGCGGCAACCATCAAGGCCGTGCCGCTGCGGCTGGTCGCAACCCGGCCCATCGACGAAGCCATCAGCACGGCGGGCGGCGTGCGCTTCGAGGCGCTCGACGAACGGCTCATGGCCAGCGCGGTGCCGGGCGTCTTCGTGGCGGGAGAAATGCTCGACTGGGAGGCGCCGACCGGCGGCTACCTGCTGACGGCGTCGATGGCCAGCGGGGCGGCCGCGGCGCGCGGAGCGATCAAGCAGCTGGGCCTTTGAGGGTATAACTGAATACTTTTGTATTGTTTATTGCACGTACAAGGAATAAGCTGCAATCAGACAAAATAAAGGAGCAGCGATGACCAGCGTTCCATCGCCGCGCGCCGCGCGCGGGCTTGCTTATGCATCCCTGGTGTTCCTGGTTTGGTCCGGCGGTGACGCAGGAGGTGGCGCCCGCGCGCAGGGCGCGAATCCGACGCTGGCGGGCACGTCCGCATCGGCAAGCAGGCCGGCGCCACCAGACGGACAGCCGGCGTCCCTCACCAGTCCGTCCCCCGGCACCAAGTTCGCCAGCCGCAGCGCGACCTTCGTCTGGAACAACACGGGTGCCAACCAGTACGGCTTGACGATCCTGTCGGCCTCTTCGGCGACACCCGTGGTGGACACATCGACAAATGCGACAACGCTGACGGTGACAAACCTTCCCATAGACGGCGCGGGGCTCGTGGTCCGGCTGCGCTCCCGATTCAAGGGGAAGTGGCTGCCGGCCAACGAATACCTGTTCACGGCAGCCGGATACACCGCGGCGCAATCGACCGCCGCGGTGAAGCCCTGGTCCGATCTGATCGCGCTGCCACTCGTGCCCGCATCGGCCGCCAACCTCCCCGACGGCAAGCTGCTGCTGTGGGCAGCCCGCTCGCCCACCAGCTTCAGCACGAGCAGCAGCGAGGCGTACACCTACACCTCGGTGTTCGACCCCGTCACGCGAACAGCCAGCCCGCTGGTTGTCACGGCCACCGGCCACCAGATGTTCTGCCCTGGCCTGAGCATGCTGGACGATGGGAGCGTGCTGGTCAGCGGCGGCAGCGATGCGACGAAGACCTCGATCTACGACCCGGCGCTGGGCGGCTGGGTGACGGGTGCGCAACTCGGCATTGCACGTGCCTACCAGTCGAGCACGACGATGTCCGACGGCTCCGTGTTCACAGTCGGCGGGTCGTGGAACGGCGGGCAGGGCGGCAAGTACGGCGAGGTGTGGTCGGCCGCCACCAAGACCTGGCGCACGCTGTCCGGCGTACCGGCCAACATGCCCGATGCGAGCAATGTCTCGAACCCGCCGCTGGCCGGCCCTGACGCGGCCGGGGTCTACCGGGGCGACAACCACATGTGGCTGTTCGGCGCTGCCAACGGTTGGGTATTCCACGCCGGGCCTGCTGCCGCAATGCATTGGATCGACACGCGCGGCAGCGGCGCCATCCTGCAGGCCGGGCTACGCAGCGACGACCCCTATGCCATGACCGCCAGCGCCGTGATGTACGACATCGGCAAGATCCTCAAGCTTGGCGGCGCGCCCAACCACGACAGCGGCAACGCCTTCAAGACCGCCTACATCATCGACATCAGCGCGGGCGCGCCGACGGCGCCCACGGTGCGCAAGCTTTCGCCGATGGCCTATGGCCGAACCTTTGTCAACAGCGTGGTGCTGCCTAACGGCGAGGTGTTCGTGATAGGCGGACAGACGCAGCCCGTTCCGTTTTCCGATTCCTACAGTGTGCTGGCGGCCGAGCTGTGGAGCCCGGCGCTGGAGAGCTTCATCACGGTGCCGCCGATGCAGAAACCGCGCAACTATCACAGCGTGGCCCTGCTGCTGCCGGACGGACGCGTGCTGGCGGGCGGCGGCGGGCTGTGCGACTGTGCGGGCGACCACCCGGATGCGGAGATCTACACGCCACCGTACCTGCTGGCGAGCGACGGTTCGCCGGCGTCCCGCCCGGCCATCACGGCCGCGCCGGCCAGCGCCACATGGGGGAGCCAGATCGCCGTGACAACCGACCGCGCGGCGGCCCGCTTTGCGCTGGTGCGCATGGCATCGGCCACTCACTCGGTCAACACCGATCAGCGCCGCATCCCGCTGTCATTCACGGGCACGGCAGGCAACTACCAGTTGGGCATTCCGACCGATCGCGGGACGGTGCTGCCGGGCAACTACATGCTGTTCGCACTCGACAGCAGCGGCGTGCCGAGCGTGGCGCGCACCATCAACATCCGGTAGCGGCCGGCGCGCTTCGCGAAGCCGATGCTTTCGATGATGATGCTGGCGCTGGCGCTCGGAACCGCACTGGCCGTTGGCCCGGCGTGGTCCGGAACGCCTGAAGCCGCCATGCCTTCCTCGGTGGCGCATGGCGCGCGCCTGTTCGATGGCACCGAGCCACTCGCCGGCACGCTGTCCGGCCACAGCGCGCCGCTGCCGGGCGCAGCGACTCGCTGCATCCAGTGCCACGCGGGCCCCGGCAAGTCCACTGCCGCTGTCTCCGGTTTCGCGCCGCCGCTCGACCGGCGCCAATTGCGCGAAGTCCTCCCGCGCCGCGGCGGCCCGCCCGTCGCGTACGAGCGCGCATCCTTCTGCCGCACGCTGCGCACCGGCATCGACCCGGCCCATGTCGCGCTGCCCCGAGCCATGCCGCGCTTCGATGCCGACGAAGGCCAGTGCGCGGCGTTGTGGGACTACCTGACGCAAGCCCTTTCTCAATGAACCCAATGAACGCGCGGGGCTCCTTCATACCCTCGCGGGTTGCATCCCGCGGGCGCCGGCGCCTGCTTGCCGCCGGTGCACTGGCGTGGCTGGGTGTGCCTCCGGCCCGCGCAAACACCAGCATCGGCCCGGTGCTGCCGGCGGTGTCGGCTCCGGCCCTGCCGCTGCGGCGCCACGACGGCGCCACACCGATGCTCGCTGCGCAGTTGCGAGGCGCCCCAACCGCGGTTCAATTGATGTTTACCGGATGCAGCACGGTCTGCCCGATTCAGGGGGCCTTGTTCTCGACGCTGCAGGCGGCATTGCTGTCGGAGCGCTACACGGCGGTGCGCCTGCTGTCGCTGAGCATCGACCCACTGTCCGACGACCCTGTTGCACTGAGCGCCTGGTTGCGGCGCTTCGGCGCAAGGCCAACGTGGAGCGCGGCGGCGCCAGCCCCCGAGGCACTTGAGTCGATGCTCTCGCTGTTCACGGGAGGCGCGGCAGCGGGCGACCGCCATACCGGCCAGGTTTATCTGTTCGATCGTCACGCCCGGCTGGTCTGGCGAACCAGCGAGTTGCCGCCGACCGAAGAGGTCATGGCCGGACTACGGCAGCTTGGTTAGTTGGATGCAGCGGCTGCGGATTCAGCGCCGGTGAGGGGCCGCCTGCCATGGCCAGCGGCGCAGCCGCGGCGCGCGGGGCTGGGGATTTCCTCAACCAGGATGCGGCAAAACCGAGCCAGTAGAGGATGGCAAGAATCAGCAACTTCTGAGTCAGGCCCCGCGGTACGTCCCGCCATAGCGTCTGCACCCAGAGCGCAATGAAACAGAACGCCGCCAGGGCAAATGCGGCGACGAAGCGAGGCCGCCACAGCGGGTCTTCGCGCAGCCGCCAGGACTGCAACAGCATCGCCGTGGTCGTGCAAAGAAACGCCGTTTGGGCCGCAACGCCGTGAATGAAGCCTTCAAGAGTCGGCGGCGACAGATACGTGTTCGTTTCGGCCAAGGCCGTGACCACAAGCCCGAGACTCCCGCATGCGAACATAAGCAGGGGGGCGGCGCTGCGGGCGCGGGGCGACAGGGCGCGGTAGTAGCCAACGCCCAAGGCCAGAAGTGCGGTAGCCAAAGCGAAGTACGCACCGCGCACCCACAAGGCGTGCGGGCCGATCAGATAAAAGCTCAAAGGCGCGCGAAGCCAGTCAAGGTCGGTGCGCAGCATCTGTGCCGACGCACACACCAGCAAGAATGCGCAAACCCCAGTGCCACCCGCCAATCCGAATTGACGGCTCCTTGCGCTACAGGTTCCGAACGTCATCCGCGCTTGACCTCTACCACGCGTCCATTGACGATGCTCAACGTGCGGCGGTTTTCAAGGTAATCCATGGTTCCGGGAAACCGCTTTCCGTCTCGCATCCCGATGCGCCATGGGCAGCCCGCCAGCAGGTCCACCGCTTCGCGCTCGGGTTTGCCGATCAGCGCGTTGTCTCCGAGGCGGTCGGCCTTGCAGCCCTCCGCCGTGCCCGGTGCGCCTTGAGGCCCCGGCGCGGCGACGGATGCGGGTGGGGTGTTCACCGCAGCGCAGCCCACCACACCCATGGTGAGTATTGCCGCCACTGCCATTCGACCGGCGGCCTGGTTTTTCTTGATCGTTGTCATGCAATTTCCTTTCGTTGGTTGATGGGGGCGACTGTGGCTATTCTGAAGCGCGGGTTCTCGGACGAGACCATCGGCGCCGGTGGGCTGTTGCTGGGGCGCTCGGGCCGACGGCCGTGGCGGCTGCGGCATTCATGCTGCTTTGAATTGCCCGAGCCGGGCGTGTTCGTTGCGGGAGAGATGCTCGATTGGGAAGCACCGACCGGCGGCTACCTGCTAAAGGCATCCATGGCCAGCGCTGCGGCCACAGCGCGTGGCGCTGTCAAGCGGCTGGGCCTCTGACGGCTTCGCGCGGCTGCGGCGGGGAAGGCCTCAGAGCCGCGCTGCGACCCGGGTGTCGGCGAAAACGCTGCGCCCGAGCCAGCGCCAGAGGTTGCGGGTATCGGATTCCGTGCCGATGACGCGCAGGCGCCGCTCGCGCAACGCAGCCTCGGCGTCGAGGTCGCCGGTCCAGATCTCGGTCAGGGTTCGCACGGTCGATTCGACAATCAGCGTCGGTTCGTCGCCGGGGTTGTCGCGGCAGAGGTCGGCGCTGCCCTGGTCGACAACCAGCCACCAGCGCCGCTCGCCCTCGGCTGCGTCGGTGAAGCGGAAGTGGATCACGATGCAGCGCGCGCGCGGGCACTCGTCGATCCGCACGAAGCGGCGGACGTCCCACATCAGGAAGCCGGCGTCCAGCTGGTCGCGCTTGAGCCGGCTGCCGATCCAGCGCGCACCCCAATGGCCCAGGGCCATCACGATCGGGCGCAGCTCCTCGCCCGCTGCGGTCAGGTGATATTCGGCCGTGCTGCCGTCGCCCTGAACCCGCTTGACGACACCCACTTCCTCCAGCTTGCGCAGGCGCTGTGCCAACAGCGAGCCCGACATGCGCGGCACACCGCGCCGGATGTCGTTGAAGCGCGTGCTGCCGCACAGCAGCTCGCGCACCACCAGCGGCGTCCAGCGCTCGCACAGCACCTCGGCGCCGCGCGCCACGGTACAAAACTGGCCGTAGTCGATCATGGCGCCAATTTAGTCGCTGCGGCGATCCGAGGCCAGTACAGATTCTGGACTGGAGAACTTCCGGCCGCGCTGCCATCCTTGAGACTCCCTCACTCGATGGAGATCCATCATGACCACCGTCACAGCCCCGCCGGCATTCAACGCCGCCGCCTTCAAGACCACCACCCGCGCTCAATGGCAGGCTGCCGCCGAGGCCTGGCATCGCTGGGGGCCGTTTCTCGGCCGCTGGCTGGGCGACGCGACGGAAACGATGTTCGATCTGGCCCGCATCGAGCCCGGCAGCCGGGTGCTCGACGTCGCGGCCGGCGCGGGCGAGCAGTCGATCGGTGCGGCGCGGCGCGCAGGCCCCAGTGGCCGCGTGCTCGCTACCGACATCGCGCCGGCCTTGCTCGAGCGCGCGGCTGCGGATGCCAAGGCCGCGGGACTGTCGAACCTCGAGACCCTTGAACTCGATGGCGAGGCGCTCGACACCCTGCCCGCCGGAAGCTTCGACGCCGCGATCAGCCGCGTGGGCCTGATCTACTTTCCCGACCAGCAGCGCGCGCTCGCCGGCATGCGGCGGGCCTTGCGTCCGGGCGGGCGGGTGTCGGCGGTCGTCTACTCGACCCCCGAGCGCAATGCATTTTTCTCGATCCCCGTGAAGATCATTCGCGAACGCGCGCGGCTTCCCGCGCCGCTGCCGGGACAGCCCGGGCCGTTTTCGCTTGGTGCCGAAGGCGCGCTCGAAGCCGCGTTTGCCAAAGCCGGTTTGCACGACATCGAGGTACGCCGGGTGCCGTCGCCGGTGCGGCTGGCAAGCGCAGCCGAATGCGTGCGCTTCGAACGCGAGTCCTTCGGAGCGCTGCACCAGATGATGGTCGGGCTCGACGAGGCCGAGCGTGCGAGCACCTGGGATGCCATTGAAGAGGCGCTGCGACAGTTCGAAGGCAGCGAAGGCTTCGTCGGGCCATGCGAGATGCTCGTTGGCGGCGGAAGCACGTGAGGGTGGGAGTGGGGGGCTTGCCGCCCCCATTTCAGCGCGCAAGTCCTTGAGAACTCACGGCTTTTTGATGTTAGGTTGACGAGCCTTACCCCTGGCACTGACTACGCAGTTAGGGCTGCTTGGTTCCCCACCTGACCCGGTTGGCCACTTCACCATGCAGGGAGGCCCGTCAGCACGCATTGTAACCCGGTGGCCCGGCAAAGCCGGGTCACCGGTGTCCCTCGGGAAGACGGGTCTTTTTTGATTTGCGGGACGGGGCCGAGGACCGGCGCGGCGCCTTTTAGAATGCCCGCAATGTCTTATCTAGTGCTCGCTCGCAAGTTCCGTCCGAAAACCTTTGGTGAGATGGTTGGCCAGGGGCACGTGGTGCAGGCGCTCGAGAACGCGTTGACCACGCAGCGGCTGCATCACGCCTATCTTTTCACCGGCACCCGGGGCGTGGGCAAGACCACGGTTTCGCGCATTCTGGCCAAGTCGCTCAATTGCCAGGGCCCGGACGGGCAGGGCGGTATCACGGCCACGCCTTGCGGGGTGTGCCAGGCTTGCAAGGACATCGATTCGGGCCGCTTCGTCGACTACACCGAGCTGGACGCGGCATCGAACCGCGGGGTGGACGAGGTGCAGT
This sequence comes from Variovorax palleresanus, assembly GCF_051144945.1. Lineage (NCBI taxonomy): Bacteria > Pseudomonadati > Pseudomonadota > Betaproteobacteria > Burkholderiales > Comamonadaceae > Variovorax > Variovorax palleresanus. The sequence goes on from NZ_JBJNVP010000002.1 coordinate 5,044,920, forward strand.
CGCTGCTCGAGCAGGCGGTGTACAAGCCGGTGCAGGGGCGCTTCAAGGTCTTCATGATCGACGAAGTGCACATGCTCACCAACACCGCGTTCAACGCGATGCTGAAGACGCTCGAGGAGCCGCCGGAATACCTCAAGTTCGTGCTCGCCACCACCGATCCGCAGAAGGTGCCGGTCACGGTGCTGTCGCGCTGCCTGCAGTTCAACCTGCGGCCGATGGCACCCGAGACGGTGCTGGAGCATCTGACCGGCGTGCTGCAGACCGAACAGGTGCCGGCCGAGCCGCAGGCGCTGCGTCTGCTCGCCCGTGCCGCACGTGGCTCGATGCGCGATGCGCTGTCGCTCACCGACCAGGCCATCGCTTTCGGCAACGGCGAACTGCTGGAAACCGGCGTGCGCCAGATGCTCGGCAGCGTGGACCGCGGCCATGTGTTCAAGCTGATCGAGGCGCTGGCAGAGGGCGACGGCAAGACGGTGGTCGACACCTCCGAGGCGCTGCGGCGCGACGGCATGTCCGCCGCCTCCACGCTGGAAGAAATGACGGCGGTGCTGCAGGCCATGGCCGTGCTGCAGGCGGTGCCTTCGCGGGCCGAGTCGGCCGATTCGGCCACCGACCCCGATGCGGCCGACACGGCACGGCTTGCGGCGCTGATGCCGGCCGACGAAACACAATTGCTCTACAGCCTGTGCCTGCACGGCCGCGGAGAACTGGGCCTGGCGCCCGACGAGTACGCGGCGCTCACGATGGTGCTGTTGCGGCTGTTGGCCTTCAAGCCTTCCAACGCGGCTGCTTCCTCGGCCTCCACGGAAAAAAAAACTCTGAATGAAGCCCGGAAGGCGGTTTCGGCCCCTGCGGCCGTAGCGCCGGCCCGGGCGGTAGAAGTTGCCGCGGCGCCCGTTGCGGCTGCCGCACCGGTGGCCCCGCAGGCCCCTGCGGCGCCAGCGGGACAGCGCCTTGCCGTGGTCAGCGAGCCCCTTCGGCAGGGCGAGGCCAGGCCACCCGCCACGGCAGAGGTTCCGCCGTGGGAGACGGGCGCCAAGGTGCTTGCCGTCCCGATGCGCGTCCAGCCGCCTCCGAGCCAGCGCGACGTGCCGCGCCCCGACGAGCAGCGCAGCCCGGCACCACCTATTCCGCCCAGCGAAGACGGCGATTTCTGGCACGCCACGGTCACGCAGATGGTCGCGGCCGAGAGCATCAATGCCCTGGCGCGCGAACTCGCGCTGCAGTCGCAGCTGGTGGCGCGCGACGTCGACCAGTGGATACTTCGGGTGGAGCGCGAGTTGCTCAACCAGCCTTCGGCCCGTGAGAAGCTCACCGACGCGCTCGCTGCGCTCGGCCACGGCGTGAAGCTTGCCATCGAGATCGGCGGCGTGGTCGACAGCCCCGCGCGCCGCAACAAGCAGGCCGCGGACGAACGCCAGCGCGTGGCCGAGGAAGCCATTCGCAGCGATCCCGAAGTGCAGATGCTGATGCGTGAATTCGATGCGAAGATCGTGCCCGGAACCCTCAAGCCGGCCTGACAGAACGCTACTGAAAACTCGTGCCGGCACTTGCGGCATTCCGGTTCGACCGCCATCTCTCTTATCCTTCCCCCATTCCAACCAATCAGGACCAACGATGTTCAACAAAGGACAACTGGCCGGCCTCATGAAGCAGGCGCAGGCAATGCAGGACAACCTCAAGAAGGCCCAGGAAGAGCTGGCCACCATCGAGGTCGAAGGTGAATCGGGCGCCGGCCTCGTCAAGGTCGTGATGACCTGCAAGCACGACGTGAAGCGCATCACCATCGACCCGAGCCTCCTGGCCGACGACAAGGACATGCTCGAAGACCTCGTGGCTGCCGCCTTCAACGCCGCGGTGCGCAAGGCCGAGGAAACCAGCGAGCAGAAGATGGGCAAGCTCACGGCCGGCATGCCTGGCCTTCCGCCCGGCATGAAGCTGCCGTTCTGAGCCATTGATGGCCGACGCCAGTTCGCTCGACGCACTGGTCGATGCATTGCGCCGCCTGCCCGGGGTCGGCGTCAAGTCGGCCTCGCGCATGGCGTTTCATTTGCTGCAGCACGACCGCGAAGGCGCGCAGCTGCTTTCGCGCGCGTTGCAGCAGGCGGCGGGCAACGTGCGGCATTGCGAGCGCTGCAACACCTTCACTGAGGCGCCTGTGTGCAACGTGTGCCTCGATGCGCGCCGCGACGCGACCAAGCTCTGCGTGGTCGAGACGCCCGCCGACCAGGCCGCGCTCGAGCGCACGGGGGCCTTTCGCGGCTACTACTTCGTGCTGATGGGCAAGCTCAGCCCGCTCGACGGCATCGGCCCCAAGGACATCGGGCTGCAGAAGCTCTTCGACCGTGCGCTCGACGGCACGGTGAGCGAGGTCATCCTGGCCACCAACTTCACGGCGGAGGGGGAGGCCACCGCGCACGTGATCGGCGAGGCGCTCAGGCAGCGCGGCCTCAGCGTGACGCGCCTTGCGCGCGGCGTGCCGGCCGGCAGCGAACTCGAATACGTGGATCTCGGCACCATCGCGCATGCTTTGGTGGACCGTCGATAACGTGCCGCGGCCGTTGCAGCCGCTGGCGAACGCAGACAACAAACCCAAATGACTCTTTCACTGCTCACCGTTGCCTACTGGTGCGTGTTCATCGCCTGCGGGCTGCCGTATCTCGCGGCATGGATCGCGAAAGCCGGCAGCTTCGGTCCGCGCGACAACACGCATCCGCGCGACTGGGCCGCGAAGCAGAGCGGCTGGCGCGCGCGCGCCAACAGCGCGCAGTCCAACAGCTTCGAGGGGCTGCCGTTCTTCATTGGCGCGGTGATCATTGCGCACCAGCTCGGCGCCAACCAGGCGCGGCTCGACGTGCTGGCGGTGGCCTATGTCGTATTGCGCCTGATCTACATCGCGGCCTACATCACGGGCATCGGCAGCGTACGCAGCGCGGTCTGGGCGCTCGGATTTCTCGTCAACATCGCGATTCTTTTCCTCGCGCGATAAGCCGTTTGGCACAGGCCGAAGAGGCCTTCATGCTTACGTGAAAACCCGCACGGGATGACCCCGATGCAGCCGACAGGGGCGCACCCCTAAGCTCGATTCGGTCTAAAGAATCAATGAGCCCGCAGGTCCGTTCCATGCTCCCTCGCAGAACCCTCATCACAGCCTCCGCAGTCGCTGCCGCATCGATCGCGCTGCCGCGGGTTTTTGCGCAAGCCAAGCTCGAGAAGACAAAAATTTCCATTGCGGTCGGTGGCAAGGCCGCCTTCTACTACCTGCCGCTCACCATCTCCGAGCAGCTCGGCTATTTCAAGGCCGAGGGCCTCGATGTCGAGATCTCCGACTTTGCCGGCGGTGCGCGCGCATTGCAGGCGGTGGTCGGCGGTTCGGCGGACGTGTGCTCGGGCGCTTACGAACACACCATCAACCTGCAGGCCAAGAACCAGTTCTTCCAGGCTTTCGTGCTGCAGGGGCGTGCGCCGCAGATCGCGGTGGGCGTGTCGACCAAGAACATGGCGGGCTACACCGGCATCCAGGATTTGAAGGGCAAGAAGATCGGTGTGTCGGCGCCGGGCTCCTCGACCAACATGGTGGCCAACCTCGTGCTGTCGCGCGGAGGCCTCAAGGCCAGCGACGTGAGCTACATCGGCGTGGGCGTGGCAGCGGGCGCGCTCACGGCGCTGCGCTCGGGCCAGATCGACGCCATCAGCAACACCGACCCGGTCATGACCATGCTCGAGCAGAAGGGCGACGTGAAGATCATCAGCGACACGCGCACGCTCAAGGGCACGCAGCAGGTGTTCGGCGGGCCGATGCCCGCAGCCTGCCTCTATGCGCCGACGGACTTCATCCAGAAGAACCCCAACACCTGCCAGGCACTTGCCAACGCCATCGTCCACGGCCTCAAGTGGCTGCAGACGGCGGGGCCCGGCGACATCATCAAGACGGTGCCGGAGACCTATCTGCTCGGTGACCGTGCGCTGTACCTTGCGTCTTTCGACAAGGTGCGCGAATCGATCGCCACCGACGGCCTCGTGCCGGCCGAAGGCCCCAAGACCGCGCTCGCGGCCATCGCCAGCTTCGACACCTCCGTGAAGCCCGACAAGATCGACCTCACGAAAACCTACACCAACGATTTTGCTAGGCGCGCGAAAGACAGGTTCAAAGCCTGACTCCGAACGTCCCCGCGACCCGGCCTCGGCCGGGTTTTTTCTTGTGGCGGCCGATGCCAGAATTCCTGCCAGACATGTCCGACTACGCACTCGAACTTCTCTCCATCAGCTGTACTTTTCACTCGAAGGATGATCCGGGCCAGCGCTACACCGCGGTGGCCGACACCACGCTGCGCGTGCGGGCCGGGGAGTTCGTATCGGTTGTGGGCCCCACGGGATGCGGCAAGTCCACCTTGCTGAACGTCGGCGCCGGTTTGCTCGAACCGTCGTCGGGCACCATCAAGGTCTTCGGCCAGGCGCTGCAAGGAGTCAATGCGCGCGCGGGCTACATGTTCCAGACCGAGGCATTGATGCCGTGGCGCAGCGCCATTCACAACGTGATGGTGGGGCTGCAATACCGCGGCGTGCCCGACGCCGAAGCCCGCGAGCAGGCCGAGGCCTGGCTGTCGCGCGTGGGTCTTTCGGGCTTCGGCGACCGCTATCCGCACCAGCTCTCGGGCGGCATGCGCAAGCGGGTGGCATTGGCGCAGACGCTGGTGCTCGATCCCGACATCATCCTCATGGACGAGCCCTTCAGCGCACTCGACATCCAGACGCGGCAGCTGATGGAAAACGAAGTGCTCGAGCTGTGGAGCGCAAAGAAAAAGGCGGTGCTCTTCATCACGCACGACCTCGACGAGGCCATTGCCATGAGCGACCGCGTGGTGGTGCTGTCGGCGGGGCCGGCCACGCATCCGATCGGCGAGTTTGCCATCGACCTCGCGCGCCCGCGCGACGTGGCCGAGGTGCGCACGCAGCCGCGCTTCGTCGAGCTGCATACGCAGATCTGGGAGGTGCTGCGCGACGAGGTGCTCAAGGGCTACGCGCAGCAACTCCGGAAGGCCGCATGATGCCCAGCCTCAACGAACGCAATGCGCGCTTCTGGCAGCTGGTGCTGCTGGCGGTCATCCTGGTGGGCTGGCATGTGGCGTCGCGCAACCAGCAGATCGCTTTTTTTCTTGGCGAACCGATCCAGGTGGCAGGGCGCATCTGGAGCTGGTTTCTGCCGTTCGAGGTGCCGCCGAACCTGCTGTTTCCCGAGGGTCTCAAGGGCAATGCAGACATCTATCGTCACCTGGGCACCACGCTGCTGGAAACGGTGCTGGCCTTCGGCATTGGCACCGTGCTCGGCCTGGCGTGCGGGCTCTGGCTGGCGCTGGCGCCCACGGCGAGCCTGATCCTCGACCCCTACATCAAGGCCGCCAATTCGATGCCGCGTGTGATCCTCGCGCCGATCTTCGCGCTGTGGTTCGGCCTGGGCATCTGGAGCAAGGTGGCCCTGGCCGTCACGCTGGTGTTCTTCATCGTGTTCTTCAACGTCTACCAGGGCGTGCGCGAGGTGAGCCCGGTGGTGCTGGCCAACGCGAAGATGCTCGGCGCCAACCAGCGGCAGTTGCTGCGCACCGTGTATCTGCCCAGCGCCACCAGCTGGGTGTTCTCGAGCCTGCACACCTCGGTGGGGCTGGCTTTCGTCGGAGCGGTGGTCGGTGAATACCTGGGCTCGGCGCGCGGCGTGGGCTACCTGATCCTCCAGGCCGAAGGCACCTTCGACGTCAATACCGTGTTTGCCGGCATCGTGGTGCTGACGGCCTTCGCGCTGCTGCTCGACGGCCTCGTCGGCCTGATCGAAAAACGCCTGATGAAGTGGCAGCCGCGCAGCGGAGAAACCGAGAAGCTCTAGCGCTCCTCGGCTCAGCGCTTCTTAGCGCTTCTTCTTTACCGGCGTGCCGCCGCGCTTTTCGCGTACCACCTGCTGTTGCTTGCCGGCCGGCGACTTCACGATGTTGGTGCCGCGCGCGGCCACGGCCTTTGCCGTACTGCCGCCTCCGCGCTTGCCGGCAACAGCCGCGTGTCCGCGCGCCGGCGCCGCGCCCGAGCCTACGCGAGCCGCGGGTGCCGCACGAACAGGCAGGTACACCACCACGCTGTAGCCGCGCTTGAACGAGTGGTTGAGATTGACGTCGTTCCACTCGGCCACGCTGTCCGGCTTGAGCTTGTAGCGGCGCGCGATGCTGGCCACGCTGTCGTTGCGCCCCGCCTTGACGGTGGTGCGGCGGTTGACGATCTCGGGTTGGAAGCTCAGGTGGCCACTGTCGGCCACGAGCGCCGTCACGTCCTCCTTGACGCGGGCGCCGCGCGGCACGATGAGCGTGGAGCCAGCCTTGATGAGCATGCGCGGCGGAATGCTGTTGAGCGCGCGCAGATCGGTTTCGCTCATGCCCGAGCGTTGGGCCGCATCGGCCACCGTCATGGTGTTGGGAACGACCCATGCCGTCCAGCTTGCGTACTGGCCTTGCGAGTAGGCGTCGAAGTTGCGCTGGAACACGGCCGCGTTGTCCCAGGGCAGCAGGATTTGCGGCGTGCCGGCGGCCAGCAGCACGGGCTTGTGCGCAGCAGGGTTCAGGGCGCGGAAATCTTCGAGCCGGATGTCGGCCAGCTTGGCCGCCAGTTCGACGTCGAGGTCGCGCGTCAGCGTGACGGTCTGGAAGTACGGGTGATTGGCGATCAGCGGCAACTCGGTGTTGAACGCCTGCGGGTTCGCGACGATGTTCTTCACGGCCTGCAGCTTGGGCACGTACAGCCGCGTTTCGGCCGGCATGGAAAGATCGCTGTAGGTGGTGGGCAGGCCGAGCCGCTGGTTCTTGGCGATGGCGCGGCTCACGCTGCCTTCACCCCAGTTGTAGGCCGCCAGGGCAAGCTGCCAGTCGCCGAACATGCCGTAGAGCTTTTGCAGGTAGTCGAGCGCGGCGCGGGTCGAGGCCACCACGTCGCGCCTGTCGTCGCGGAAGATGTTCTGCTTCAGGTCGAAGTCGGTGCCGGTGGCCGGCATGAACTGCCACATGCCCGCGGCACGCGCGCTGGAGATGGCCTGCGGGTTGAACGCGCTCTCGATGTACGGCAGCAGCGCGAGTTCGGTCGGCATGTTGCGCCGCTCGAGCTCTTCGACGATGTGGAAGATGTATTTGTTCGAGCGCTCGGTCATGCGCTGGATGTAGTCGGGCCGGCTGGCATACCACTGCTCGCGGTCGCGCACCAGGTCGCTTTGGAGGTTCGGCATCTTGAAGCCGCGGCGGATGCGGTCCCACATGTCGGCGGGCGGCGCCAGCGTGACCACGCTCTGCGAGTGGGCCTCGCTGCTGGTGATGGGGGTGAGGGGGCCGCCTGGATAGACCGGCGCGGCGCTGCTCGAAGTCTTGGAGCCGGTGCCTCCCGCGGTAGGCTGCTGCGAGGCGGGAGTCGAAGAGGAGGAAGAGGACGAAGAGGGGCCGCTCGTGGTGCTCGCGCAGCCCGCGAGCAACAGTGAGCCAGCAAGGCAGACAGCAGCGATAAGTTTCATCGGAAGTCGTTTTTCCATTGGCGCAGCGCAGCAAACACGTCGGCTTCGGCCGCATTGGCGGAAAGCTCGGCGTGCTCGCGCACCGCTCTAAGGACAGTGGCTTCGCGGCTGCGAAGAAAGGGGTTGATTCGGCGTTCGGTTGCCAGTTGCGAGGGCAGCGTGGGCTGCCCCTGTGCGCGCAGGCTTTCGCAGCGCGCGGTGTAGTGAGTCAGATCGGCATTGCCGGGTTCCACCGCGTGGGCGAAACGCAGGTTAGCAAGTGTGTATTCGTGGGCACAGCATACGCGGGTGTCGCCCGGCAGCGCTGCGAGCGCGTCGAGCGAGGCCAGCATTTGCGCGGGCGTGCCTTCGAACAGCCGGCCGCAGCCGCCGGAGAACAGCGTATCGCCACAGAAGAGCAGTGGCGCCTGGCCTTCGCCTGCAGGAAGAAAGTAGGCGATGTGGCCCGCCGTGTGGCCGGGCACGTCGATGACCGCGAAGCGCTTGCCGAGCACTTCGGCGCTGTCGCCGTGCGAGAGCGGGGTGAAGGGTTCGGGAATGCGCTCGCGCGCCGGGCCGAAGACCGGTGCACCGGTGGCCGCATGAAGCGCAGCGACGCCGCCCGTGTGATCGTGATGGTGGTGCGTGACTAGAATCGCGGCGAGCTGCAGCTTGTCGCGCGTCAACGCGTCGAACACCGGTTGAGCGTCGCCCGGGTCCACCACGATCGCGTTGGAGCCGTCCTGCAGCATCCAGATGTAGTTGTCAGCGAAGGCGGGCAGCGGAACGAGGGTCATGAGCGGTCAAATTATAGGTTTGCAGGATTGGTTCGCGACCCCTCCCGGACGGTACCTCCTGGGGTGGGAGCAAGCCCAGTTCGACCAGGCGGTTGCGGACATCTTCGGCTATCACGCCTTGCAGCTGGGCGCCGCCGGGGTCGACGGGCTGCGTACCAACCGCATGCCGCACCGCTGGCTGGCGCTGCCTGAGCTTGTGCAGGGCAGCAAGGCTGCGCTCTTCACCGATTTTGCGGCGCTGCCGTTTGCAGCCAACAGCCTGGATCTGGTGGTGCTGCCGCACGCGCTGGAACTGAGCGACGACCCCCATGCCACGCTGCGGGAAGTGGAGCGGGTTCTGGTGCCCGAGGGCCGCGTGGTGATCTGCGGGCTCAACCCGGCCAGCCTGTGGGGCATGCGGCAGCGCCGCGCGCACCTGTACCGCAAGCTCGGGTTCGGCGATCTCTTTCTGCCCGAAGGCGGCGAGTTCATCGGCTACTGGCGCATGCGGGACTGGCTGCGGCTCCTGAGCTTCGAGGTGGAGTCGGGGCGCTTTGGCGTCTATCGGCCCGCGGTGCGCAGCGAAGCCTGGCTGGAGCGCTGCCGCTGGATGGATACCGCCGGCGAGCGCTGGTGGCCGATTTTCGGCGCCGTGTATTTCGTGGTGGCGGTCAAGCGGGTGCGTGGCATGCGCCTGTTGAGCGCCGACTGGCGCCGCGCCGCGGCGCGCGCGACGGCTCCGGTGTCGATTGCGGGCAAGATGCACAAGGCCGACCGCAGCGACTGAATGAACGAATGATCGATGGATCGAGAGAGAAGGAAAAGATAGTTTTGAACGAAGTCGTGATCTACACCGATGGCGCCTGCAAAGGCAATCCCGGCCCTGGCGGCTGGGGCGCCTGGCTCAAGTCGGGTGCCACTGAGAAGGAACTGTTCGGTGGCGAGCTAGCCACCACCAACAACCGCATGGAACTGACGGCCGTGATCGAGGGCCTGGCCGCTCTCAAGCGGCCCTGCAAGGTCATTCTCTACCTCGACAGCCAGTACGTGCGCATGGGCATCACCGAGTGGATCCGCGGCTGGAAAGCCAAGGGCTGGCGCACCTCGACCAAGCAGCCGGTGAAGAACGTCGAACTCTGGCAGAAACTCGACAAGCTGGTGGCGGAGGGCGGCCACGTCATCGAATGGCGATGGGTCAAGGGCCACTCCGGCGACCCCGGCAACGAACGCGCGGACATGCTCGCGAACAAAGGCGTGGACAAGGCGCTGGGCCGAATCTGAGCCCTTGAGGAGCGCGAAGACTGGGGGCGAGCTAAATGACCCCTTCGAACATCATCACATTGACCTCGTCGCCCGCAGCGACGTTGCCGTGGTCGTGATGCAGCACCACGAGCCCGTTGGCCTCGACCATCGAACTCAGCACGCCCGATCCCTGGTTGCCCGCAATGCGAACCTCGGGCAGCGCGCCGGACACGGCCTGCACGAAGCCGCGCTGGTATTCGGTACGGCCGGCCTTCTTGCGGATGGCGCTCACGCTGCGCGCGCGCAGCAAGGGCGGCGGCGCCGCGGCGATGTCGTGGCATCCCATCATGCGCAGCAGCGCCGGTCGCACGAAGGCCAGAAAAGTCACCATCACGGCCACCGGATTGCCCGGCAGGCCGAAGAGCACCGCAGAGCCCGGCGGCGACGAAGAAGCCGGATCGCGCGGAACCAGCCCGACCGCCATCGGCCGCCCCGGACGCATGGCGATGCGCCAGAAGGCCATGTCGCCGAGTTGCTGCATCACGGCGCGTGTGTGGTCCGCGGCGCCGACGCTCACGCCGCCGCTGGTGATGATGGCGTCAGCCTGGCTTGCGGCACGCTGCAGCGTGGCGGCGAGCGTGGCCGGGTCGTCGCGCACCAGGCCCAGGTCGATGACCTCGCAGCCCAGCCGCGTGAGCAGGCCGAACACGGTATAGCGGTTGCTGTCGTACACGGCGCCTTCGCGCGGCGCCTCGCCGAGGCTCAGGATCTCGTCGCCGGTCGAAAAGTAGGCCACGCGCAGACGCCGCAGCGCGGACACCGCGGGCAGCCCCAGGCTTGCGACCATGCCGAGCGCGGCGGGCGACAGGCGCTCGCCGCACCGCAAGGCCGGTTGCCCCTGCATCAGGTCCTCGCCCGCAAAGCGGCGGTTGTCGCCGCGGCGAAGCACCTTGGCGGGAAAGCTCACCCGGTCGCCGTCGACCTTGCAGAACTCTTGCGGAACCACGGTGTCGAGCCCGTCGGGCATGACGGCGCCCGTCATGATGCGAACCGCTTCGCCGCCAGCCAGGGTGCCGCGCCACGCCGCCCCGGCCAGGGCCGTGCCCACCACGCGGAGGTCGATGGACTCGTCGGTGCGCGCATCATTCCGCAGGATGGCGCCGTCGAAGGCAAAGCCGTCCATCGCGGAATTGTCGTGCGGCGGCACGCTGACGGGCGAGATGATGTCTTCGGCCAGCACGCGGCCCAGTGCTTCGCGCACCCCGACTTCCTCGCGTTCCGAAACGATGGCCGGGGCCGCCAGCTGCGCCAGAAAAGCCTGGACGCCGCCGACGCTCAGGGCCTGGGGGTCATAGCCCGCAAGGGCGGCGGCAATGTCGGCGATGCGGCTCATCGGTTTTCGAGGGCGTGCAGTTCGGCCAGCGTGTTGGCGTTGAAAAAGGCGTCGGGCGCATCGCCGGGCCGGTCGAAGGGGACGAGCACCGTGCGGTGCTGCGCTGTCCAGGCGTCGATCTTGCGGCCGCCGGACTGGGTGAAGGTCACCAGGCTTTCGAGCAGCGCGGTGCGCAGCAGGCAGAACACCGGCTGAGGCCGCAGCACCGGCGCCGCGCCGGGTTCGTCAGCGGCCTCGGGCGCGCTGACCATGGCGATCTCCGCGTTGTCGGCCACCATGGCCTCGGCCAGACGGCTGGCCAGATCGAGCGGAAACAGCGGGGTGTCGCAGGGCACGGTGAGGAGATAGGGTGTTTCGCAGCGTTCGAGGCCGGTCAGAAAGCCTGCCAGCGGACCCGCGTAGTCGGCCAGGCTGTCGGGCCAGACCGGCACGCCGAAGGATTCGTAGGCGGCCAGGTTGCGGTTGGCGTTGATCATCACCTCGCCCACCTGCATACCCAGGCGCAACACGGCATGCATGGCCAGTGGCGAGCCGTTGAAGTTCTGCAGGCCCTTGTCGATGCCGCCCATGCGCGAGCCTCGTCCTCCGGCCAGCAGCAGCCCGGTGATCTCGCTGGGGGAAATGGATTCTTGTGTGGAGGTCATCCGCCGATATAGCTCATTTCGACGCGGCGCGGCGCCTTGTTGTTGTCGTTGGCGTCGTGCTCGGCGCTGTCGGGGCCGCGAAGCGCGCGCAGTTCGGAATAACGGTCGGCGCGGCCTTGCCAGATGTGGCCGATGGCCGAGGCAATGTCTTCGTCGGTGGCGGTGCCGCGCAGCAGGGGCCGCAGGTCGTGGCCCGCGCTGGCAAAAAGGCAGAGGTAGAGCTTGCCCTCGGTAGACAGGCGAGCGCGGCTGCAGTCGTGGCAGAAGGCCTGCGTGACGCTGCTGATCACGCCGATTTCGCCGCCGCCGTCGGCATAGGCCCATCTTTGGGCGGTTTCGCCCGGCGCGCTGGGCTCGAGCGGCACGAGCGGATACTCGGCGCCGATGCGCGCAATGACCTCGGCCGAGGGCAATACCTCGTCCATGCGCCAGCCGTTGGTGGCGCCCACGTCCATGTATTCGATGAAGCGCAGCACCACCTTGCCGCCATGGTTGTCGCGAAAGTAGCGCGCCATCGGCAGGATTTCCTGCTCGTTGGTGCCGCGCTTGACGACCATGTTCACCTTGAGCGGCCCAAGGCCCGCGGCCAAGGCCGCGTCGATCCCGGCGAGCACGTCGGCCACCGGAAAATCGACGTCGTTCATGTGGCGGAACACCGCGTCGTCCAGGCTGTCGAGGCTCACGGTCACGCGCTGCAGGCCGGCGGCCCGCAGCGCCGCCGCCTTGCGCTGCAGCAGCGAGCCGTTGGTGGTGAGCGTGAGCGCCAGCGGTTCGCCGGCCGGGGTGCGGAGCTCGGACAACTGCTCGATCAGCCCCTCGATGTTCTTGCGCAGCAATGGCTCGCCGCCTGTGAGCCGGATCTTGCGCACGCCATGGGCCGCGAACAGGCGCGCGAGCCGCGTCATTTCCTCGAAGCTCAGCAGCGCGCTGTGCGGCAGGTATTGGTAGTCCTTGTCGAACACGTCCTTCGGCATGCAGTAGCTGCAGCGGAAGTTGCAGCGGTCCGTCACGCTGATGCGCAGGTCGGTCAGCGGGCGGCCCAGGCGGTCGAGCAGGCGCCCCGTGGCGGGCACGGCGATCTCCGGCACCGACACGGTGGGTCGCGCGCGGCCGATTTCGGAGACCGGGATGACGGTGGTGCTTTTGCTTTTCATGGGGCAACGGCCAATTTACTCCATGGAGCAAGGGCCGATCCGGAAAGGGCTACTCGACGGGACCGCACTTTCGACGTCTGTCTCCTGAAAAGGGGCTGCGGGCAGTGTATCGGGGCCCGGCGCCGAACGCCCCCGAAGCGGCCGCCGATACGGCTTCAGCCGTGCTTGATGGCGACGGTCTTGAGGGTGGTGAAACCGTAAAGCGCTTCGAAGCCCTTTTCGCGCCCGTAGCCGGACGACTTGACGCCACCGAACGGCAGTTCCACGCCGCCGCCCGCGCCGTAGTTGTTGATGAACACCTGGCCGCTTCGCACCCGCTTGGCCATGCGGAACTGGCGCGCCCCGTCGGCCGTCCACACCCCGGCGACGAGACCGAACTGCGTGGCATTGGCGAGCGCCACCGCTTCGTCTTCGTCGGCGAACTGCATTGCTGCAAGCACCGGCCCGAACACTTCTTCTTGCGCAAGACGATGGTTGAAGGGCACGTCGCGCAGCAGGGTGGGGGCCTGGTAGAAGCCGGTTTCGGGCGCTTCGTCGACCACGACGCCGTGGGCCACCATCGGGATCCCGGCCACCTGGGCGTCGCTCAGGAAATCCCACACGCGCTGCTGCTGCGTCTGGCGGATCAGCGGGCCGACGTCGAGGTCCATGGCTGCCGGCCCGACGCGCAGGGCCGTGAAGGCGTGGCCCAGGCGCTCGAGCAGCGGCTCGTAGATGCCGCGCTGGATCAGCACGCGCGAGCCGGCCGAGCAGGTCTGGCCGGCGTTCTGCACGATGGCGTTGATGATCACCGGAATGGCCGCGTCGAGGTCGGCGTCGGCAAAGATGATCTGCGGGCTCTTGCCGCCGAGTTCGAGCGTGACCGGGCAATGCCGCTCGGCCGCCACCTGCTGGATCAACGTGCCGATCTTGGGGCTGCCGGTGAAGCTGATGTGGTCGATGCCGGGGTGCCGCGCCAGCGCGTCGCCCACTTCATGGCCGTAGCCCGTCACGATGTTGAGTGCGCCGGGCGGAAAGCCGACTTCGGCCGCCAGCTGCGCCACGCGGATCAGGGACAGGCAGGCGTCTTCGGCCGGCTTCACCACGCACACATTGCCGGCCGCCAGGGCGCCGCCCACGCTGCGCCCGAAGATCTGCATCGGGTAGTTCCAGGGAATGATGTGCCCCGTGACGCCGTGCGGCTCGCGCCAGGTGAACACGCTGTAGCCGTCCTGGTAGGGAATGGTCTCGCCGTGCAGCTTGTCGCAGGCGCCGGCATAGAACTCGAAATAGCGCACCAGCGCCACCGCATCGGCGCGCGCCTGCTTCACCGGCTTGCCGCAATCGCGCTGCTCGATCAGTGCAAGCTCGTCGACGTGTTCGGCGATCTTCTGCGACAGCCTGTAAAGCAGGCGGCCGCGGTCGGCCGCGCTCACCTTGTGCCACACGCCATCGAAGCAATCGCGCGCCGCGCGCACGGCCGAATCGATGTCGGCGGCATTGCTGCGCTGGATGTCGTCGAAAGGCTGGCCGTCGGACGGATCGAGCACTTGCAGGGTGCGGCCGGAGGAAGACGGGACGTCGGCGTTGGCAATGAAGTTGAGTTGCATGGAACGGATTTTGCGCGAAGCGGGGCAGCCACGCCGCGCGCGCTCCTGCTCCTACCTGGGCGAACGCGTTCGCGGCAGCGCCCGCACCGCATTCAGCATGCGCTCCACATGCTTGTCCGGATTCAGGTTCTGGTAGTAGTACGCCACCTTGCCGTCCGGGGAAATCACGTACGAGAGACGGTTGGCGAAGTCCGGCCGGGTTTGCATCAGGGCGTCGAAACCGTTGATCACCGCCTTCGATTCGTCCGACGCCACGGGAAACCGGCTTTGGCAGGACTTGACCGAAAACTTCGCGAGGGTTTCGATGTCGTCGGCCGACACGCCGATGACGGTGGCACCCAGCGCGGCGAACTGGTCGATGGCTTCGGCGAAGGCATGGGCTTCGATCGAACAGTCGTTGGAGTCGGCTGCCGGAAAGAAGTACAACACCACCGGGCCCTTGGCCAGCGCATCGGCCAGCGAATAGCGGAAGGTCTTGCCGGCGAGCGCGGCATTGGCGGTGAACTTGGGCACCGGATCGCCGATGTCCAGGGCGGCCGAGGCGGGGAGTGCCAGCCCGGCTGTGACCAGCATCGGTGCGATGCGTGAGAGGATCGGTCTTGCCATGGTGTAACTCCGGACAGGTGTAGAACGAATTCTAGGACGGTGAGCCAGTTTTTTGGATTGCAGTCCGGATGAAACCGAAACCGACATGTACTGGCGCGCGTACCCATGGCAGGGAGCCCAAAAACAAGCAGGTCTGCGAGATCGATCCATCATGAATGCCTGGACACAACTTCTGCGAATCTGCCTGGCCGGCGCCATGCTCGCGGCGCTGGCGGCCTGCGGCTCGCTACCCCCAGCGCGCGAACGGGCGGCGGTGAATGCGACCGCGGTCGATCCGACCACCACGCTCGCAAAGATCGCAGCGGCCTCGACGCCGCCCGGCGAGCACTCCGGCTTCCGGCTGATGCCGCTCGGCGTCTATTCGCTGGACGCGCGCGTGCAGCTTGCGCAACGCGCCCAGCGCTCGCTGGTGGTGCAGTATTACCAGTTCGAAAACGACGCCACCGGACGCCTTTTGATGCGCACGCTGCGCGAGGCTGGCGCGCGCGGGGTGCAGGTGCGGCTGCTGGTGGACGATCTCTACACCGCCAAGAGCCAGCAGCTGCTGTTGGCGCTTTCGCAGACGCCCAACGTGGACGTGCGGCTGTTCAATCCCTTCTGTTGTGGGCGCAATGGTTTCCTGTCGCGCTTTGCGGCGTCGCCGCACGAGATCGGGCGGCTCAACCACCGGATGCACAACAAGCTCTTCATCGCCGATGGGGTGATGGCGGTGGTCGGCGGGCGCAACATTGCAGACGAATATTTTGTGCTGAGCGAGGCGCAGAACTTCATCGACATGGACGCGCTGGTGGTTGGCAAGGTGCTGCCGCAGCTCGAGTCGATTTTCGATGCCTACTGGAACAGCGAGCAGGTCTGGCCCGTTGCCGACATCGTCCGCGGCGAGGGCGGCCGCACGCCCACGGCCGCCGACTTCGACGCCACGATCGGCATGGCGGCAGCGCCGCCGAAGATCGTGCTTCCGCCTTCCGACGTCCTGGGCTATGGCCCGATTGCGGAAGAACTCGACGGTGGCCGCATGGGGCTTTTGTGGGGCGAGGCCCACGCCATCGCCGATCCGCCGACCAAGCCGACCACCATGACGGCGGACGAGGCCATTGCCACCAGCGTGACGATGAAGGTCTGGACGCTGTTGATGGATGCCAAGTTCGAAGTCGACCTGACTTCTCCCTACCTGGTGCCGGGCGAGCGCGGCATGGCGGCGTTCGAAGATCTGGCCAAGCGCAAGGTCAAGCTCACGCTGCTGACCAATTCGCTGGCGGCCAACGACGAGCCGTTGGTGCATACCGGCTATGCGCGCTACCGCGAGCGGATGCTCAGGAGCGGGGCC
The DNA here is from genome assembly GCF_051144945.1 of Variovorax palleresanus. Classification (NCBI taxonomy): domain Bacteria; kingdom Pseudomonadati; phylum Pseudomonadota; class Betaproteobacteria; order Burkholderiales; family Comamonadaceae; genus Variovorax; species Variovorax palleresanus. The sequence continues at coordinate 5,061,164 of NZ_JBJNVP010000002.1, forward strand.
GACCTGTACGAGCTGAGCCCGCAGCGCACCACCGCGGGCGAGCGCTTCGGCATGTTCGGCAAATCGCTGGGACGGCTGCACTCCAAGACCGCTGCCATCGACAAGACGCGCATTTTCATCGGCTCGATGAACCTCGATCCGCGCTCGGCGAGCCAGAACACCGAGATGGGCGTGGTGGTCGACAGTCCGCAGCTGGCGCGGGAGATGCTGCGCGTCATCAACATCAGCAAGCTGCAGAACTCGTATCGTCTGCGCCTCGCCAAGGAAACCGGCACGCTGCAGTGGCTCACGAACGATGGCGAGAAAGAAGTCATCCTGACGTCGGAGCCGGAATCGAGCTTCTTCCAACGTCTCCACAACCTGCTCATTGCGCCGCTGGTTCCCGAAATGCTGCTGTAGCCTCGGGGGATGGCGCAAACCTTTACTTCGTTGTCCGCCCTCCAGGTGATGTTGTGGGGGTTGGTCTTTTTCGGCGGCATCTATCTGGGGTTCGGCGCTCTCAATTGGCTGCTGACCCATCGCGTGCTGCCGGCGCTCGGCATCGGGCGCGTGCTCGACCCGCGGCCGCTGCAGCCGGGGCAGGTGCGCCGCGAATTGGCGCAGTCGGGGGTGTCGGTGCTCGTATTCGGGCTGGGCATGGTGTTCCCCTGGGGCCTGCTTCAACTGGGCTGGGCGCGGCTCGACGCCGACGCGGGTTGGCGCCAGATCGGGGCCGAAGTCCTGGTGCTCGCGATCTGGAACGACGTTCACTTCTGGCTCAACCATCGCCTGCTGCACACGCGCTGGCTGCGGCGCTTTCACGGGCCGCATCACCGCTCGGTCGTGACCACGCCCTGGGCGACGTACAGCTTTCATCCGATCGAGGCGGCGATGCTCGGCAACGTGATCCTGCTGCCGATGCTGCTGCACGATTTCAGCTTCTGGTCGCTTGCCTCGGTGCCGCTTTTCAGCCTGTTCTTCAACAGCGTCGGGCATTCGAACTACGACTTCTTTCCCCGGGTCTCTTACAGCCATTGGTTTGCTGCCAGCCGCCGCCACCATTTGCACCATGCCTGCCACGGCGGCAACTACGGATTCCAGTTCACGTTCATGGACCGGCTGTTCGGCACGCGCATTGCCGCCGATGCGGCGGAGCCGCAGTTCCAGGCATTTCGCTCAAAACGGCAACCCCAGCAAGAGCATGGCACGCCGGCCTGAGGGGCCCCGTCGGCTGGCACGGCTGCGCCATGGGCGCGACTGGCAGAGCCTTGCGTATCTGGCGGCGCTCCCGGCATTGGCGGCATGGCAATGGATGCATGGCTTCTCCGTGCTGCTTTATGGGCCGATGCTGTTCCTCACGCTTGGCGTGGGTGTGATCCACCACAACCACGTGCATCTGCGCATGTGGCGGGGGCGGCGCATGAACCGGCTCACCGACTTCTGGATCACGCTGCTGCAGGGACACCCGACCTTCGTTTTCTGGCCTGCGCACGTGGCCAATCACCATCGCCACCGGCACGGGCCGCGGGACGTGGCGCGCACCTACCGCTTTGGTGGCGACACCAATCATTTGCGGGGTTACCTGCTGCATCCGTTCCAGGCCGTGTGGGTGCTGGTGCCGGTGTTCTGCGGTTGGCTCGGGCGGCTTCGCAGGCACCGGCCGGGCCCGTGGCGCTACTGCATGGCGCAGTACGCGCTGTGGCTCGGCAGCTGGAGCGCGCTGCTGATGCTCGACTGGCGCAAGGCCCTGCTGTTGGTGATCTTGCCGCAGTTGCACGGGTTGCACTGGCTGCTGGCGACCAACTATCTGCAGCACGCGCACGCCGACGGACGCCGGTCCGCGGCGGATGCGGAGGCGCCGCGCGATACCGCAGGTACCCGCCTGAACTACGCACGTAATTTCGAGGGGCTGGTGAACCCGTTGCTGTTCAACATCGGCCTGCACACCGCACATCACGAGAACCCGCATGTCCATTGGTCCGAGCTCACGCAATTGCACCGCACGCGCTACCGCGCGCGGGTCGATCCCGCGCTCAACGAGCAAGGGCTGGTGCCCTACATGGTTCGCGTGTTCGTGCTGGGCGCCCTGTGGCCGCGTTTTCGCAGCCGCTCGCTGATGTCACCCGTGCCGTCCGTGTCGCCGGAGTCTTCAACCCACTGAACCATGCCTGTTCCATTTCAACGCGTCTACATCGAGAGCGCCGGCTATTTCATGCCTGGCGAGCCCATTCCCAACGAGCGCATGGACGCCTACATCGCGCCGCTCAACCGCATGTCGGAGCGCATCAAGCGGCGCATCCTGGCCGAGAACGGCATCCTCACGCGGCACTATGCGATCGACGAAGAGGGCGTGACGCGCCACACCAATGCGCAACTGGCCGCAGGCGCGATTCGCGATTGCCTGCAGCGCGGCGGAGCCGAGCTGTCGCGCGTGTCGCTGCTGGCCAGCGGATCTTCGGGCGGCGATACGCTGATGCCGGGCTTTGCCAACATGATCCAGGGCGAGCTGGCGGCGCCGCCAATGGAAACGCTGTCGGTGCACGGCATCTGCGCCGCGGGCGTGTCGGCCATCCAGTCGGCCGCGCAGGGCATCGAACTGGGCGCGCACCGCACTGCGCTCGCGGTGGCCAGCGAAATGCCGTCGCGCCTTTTCAAGCGCTCGCGCTTTGCGGCGCGCGGTTACGAAACCGACTTCGATTCGCACTTTCTTCGCTGGATGCTTTCCGACGGCGCGGGCGCACTGCTGCTGTCCGACGGCAGGCCCGCGCTGGCTGGCAACCCGGGGCTGCGCCTGAGGCTGAAATGGGTGCACCAGCGCGCGTTCTCGGGCGACTACCCCGTGTGCATGCAGTTGGGGCTGACCGAGGACCGCGCCCGCGGCCATCTCGATTTCGGCTCCTGGGCCGAGGCGGAGGCGGCCGGCGCCCTGTCGCTGCGGCAGGACATTCGCCTGCTGCCGCATCTGTTCGACATCGGCATCCATGAATACGCGACGCTGGTGCGAGACGGATGGGTCGATCCGAAGCGGGTCGACCATTTCCTGTGCCACTACTCGTCGGAAAAATTCATTCCGGTGGTCGAAGACCTGATGACCAAGGCCGATCTCGCAATTCCCCGCGAGCGGTGGTGGAGCAATCTGGCCTGGCGCGGCAATACCGGTGCGGCGTCGATCCTGATCATGCTGTCGGAATTTCTGCATTCCAAGACGCTGAAGCCTGGAGAGCAGATCTTCTGCTACGTACCGGAATCGGGGCGCTTCATGGCCGCCTACATGCTGCTGGAGGTCGAGGCATCCGATGCGCCTGCTCGGGCGGTGGCCGTATCTCACAAGACGGCCGAGGCAGCGCCCGAAGACGAGACAGCAATTGCGCCGCCGCACGATCCGGCCGCCGCGCCTGAAGGCCTGGGCGCACTGCTGACCGAACTGGCCGGCATCTGGCACGACTACCGCTCGAACGTCTGGCGCACGCCGCTGATCCGCCAGATCCGCGAGCGCCGTTTTGCAGCGCCCGACTACCTGAACTGGATGGAGCAATGGGTTCCGCAGGTGCGCGAAGGCAGCCGCTGGATGCGCGAAGGCGCCGCTTCGCTGACCGGTCCATACAAGACGCTCGCCGCACTGATCGACGTGCATGCGGGCGAGGAGCAGGACGACTTCAACATTCTCTTCAGCGACTACAGGAAAGCGGGCGGCACCGTGGCGCGGATCGACGACCTGCGCCGCAACCCCGGCGGGGAGGCGCTCAATGCCTACCTGCACGGGCTGGCGGCCACGCGCGACCCCATCGGCCTGCTGGGTGCCATCTACATCATCGAAGGAACGGGCCAGCGCATCGTGCCCGCGCTGCTGCCACTCATCAAGGCCGGCCTGAAGCTGCCGCCCGATGCATTCCGCTTTCTCGAGTACCACGGCCACAACGACGAGAACCACCTGAATCGCTGGCTCGCCGCGGTCGAGATGGTGATGGCGGTGGAGGCAGGCAAAGAAGGTCAAGACGCCACCGGACGGGGCAGGGCGGCCCGCCAGATCATCGATACAGCGCGCCATACGGCGGCGCTGTACCTGATGCAGTTTCAGCACATCACGGAGCGAATGCCACATGAGCCGAATGCCTGATTTCCTCACGCAGGGGCACGACGAGCGCGATCCCAGTCCCTGGCTCGCGCTCTATCTCGACCAGAGCACGCCGCTGCCGGACGAGGTCAAGGCGGCATGGCTCGCCGATTCCAGTTCGGGTTCGCGCCAGTACCTGCTGCCGTTCCTGCGGCCGGTGGCGCGGCTGACGATCGTCCTGATCCAGGTGGTCAAGGTGTTCGTGCCGCGCAACTGGTCGCATTCGAAGCTGCTGCACCGGCTGCTGGCCTGGGGGCTGAAACGCTTTGTGTCGCCAGAGGCCAACTGGCTGATCCTGCGGCACTTTCACCTGGGGTCGCAGGTCCTGGGCTTCATCGGTCGCAATTCGCCCGCGCCGGTGGGCACCTCGCCGCTGGAGCCGGCCGACATCGATGCGCTCAAGGACGAGATGTTCCTGAAGCACGACCTGAACCTCTTCAACTTCGTGATTCGCCTCAACCAGGCGCTGCGCGACAAGGGGCTGGTGCTGGGCAAGGCGCCGGCTGTCGACTTTTCGATGATCAAGGACCCTGGGTTGCGGCTATCGGACATGCCGCACGGCCGGCTCAACTTTCTGGACCTGCAGAGCGCCATCGAATTGTTCACGCCGCTGTACCAGCTGATGTTGACGGACAACGACTTCTGGCGCGCCGCCAATTCCCTGCAACTGGATGAAACCATCGGCATCTACGCGGCCACCCTGCTCGGTGCCCCGGAGCACCTGATCCTGGTGAACAACAAGCATCCGCTGGTACCGCTGTCGACCCTGCGCGCCGGCCACCGGCTGGTGATTCACGGGCTGTCGACAGAAATGCTCCACAGCCTGCTTCAGCGCATGCGGACTGCCCAGGAGACGGCCCCACGGCCGGAGCAGCCACTTGCATAGGCGTATGCTGCCCCCAGATGCAAACCATGAACACGACCGACCATCCGTCTCCCAAGACCGATCTGGCAGTGACCCACGTGCTGGCTCAGCTGCTGGAACGGCTCGAGCACAGCGCCGTTCCCGTCAGCGCCGAGCAATACCGCTCGGTGGTCGAGCACCTGGTGCACGAATTCAGCGACGTCGAACCGGGCGCCGACCTGGGCCGCCTGCTCGATGCGTACCCGGCCGCGGCCGAGGTGTACGAAAATCTCAATTACCAGCATGCCGGCCTGTGCCGCTCGGCGCTCGATGCGGCACTTGCAGCCGAAGTCAGCGCCAGGAAAGCCATTGAACGCGCGATGCGCAATACCGAACCCAAAAAGGATAAAGCCGATGGCCAAAGCTGAGGTCAAGACCGCCGTTGTGGCCGACGGCCTGCGTTACAAGTCAAAAACACCCGGTTCGCCGTTCCGCGCTTCGGCGTCGTTCAGCGGCGCGACCATGTCCTGCTTCATGTGCGGAAAACACCGGGTGCGCTCGCAACTGCGTACCCGCCAGGTGCTTGGCAAGTCGCAGACGGTGTGCGCGCCTTCGTGCAAGGCGCTCGACGAATCGCTCGAATAAATCGAACTTCGTCCCTCGACAGGTCCCGCGTCGCTTTTGCGACATGCCCTGCGCGCGCATTGCAGATTTTCTTTCCAAAGCGCCTGAAATCGATATACAGTTAGAAACATATGATGCATTTAATTGCATAGATAAATAGTTCTAATTTGTAGTCGACGACAAATGATTTTGTACACAGGCAATGACGTCCAGCGCCGGACGATCTGCGGAAGGACTTGCAATGAGTAAGCCGCGTCATGTCGTGATGCAGGTGGTCAAGCGCTCCTCTGGCAGCGCAACGCACCACGTCGAATTCCTCATGGACGACAACTTTGCCGAGCGCCTGCGCCAACTGCGCTCGCTGGTTCCGCCTCTCGGCAGCCTCAACAAACAGCGCGACCTGGTGATCGACAAGGTGCGTGTGAGGCTTCCGAACGCCATTTGGCGCACCGGGAGCCAAGTCGACAATGGCGTGGAAGGCTCCTGTATCGTCATTGCCTCTGAGGGCTCTTTCAATTGCGGCGGCAAAGACCGCAACACGCGCGAAAAGCTCGTGACCTACAACTTCTCAATTTCGCGCCTCGTCGACCTTCATACCGAGCGCCCGGAGGGCGAGACCCTCTATATCCGTGATGGCACCTTCGCCAACGACGAGCCTGCCGATTCGCCTGCAGGCCTGTGGGTGGCCTCGTTGACCGAGGAGGAGGTGGTGATGCGCGTGCCGGATGCGCCGTCCGACTTCGACACCCTGCACGAACTGACGCTGCGGCCCGAGCAGCGCGCCGGCGCCGGCGCGTCCACGCACCGAGCCACCTTTTACTGAAGCGCGGCGGCTGCCTCGGTAGCCGAGCCCACGGGCGTGTACTGCGCACGGTTGTCCTCGAGCCAGCGGGCCGAAAGGCTGCTGTCCTGCTGCGCCGGATGGAAATCGGCGCGGAAATAGCTGCGCCAAGCGCTCCAGTTGCCTTGAAAGAGGCCGCCCCGGCCGAGCAGAATGCGCGCGGCACTCCTCCAGGTCGCCCATTTCCACAACTGCCCTTCATGGCGCAGGTTGGCGGCTGTCTGCCGCATCAAATCGCCCAGGAACATGAGCGTCACGCGGCGAAACCATCGGTTGCGCCATGGGTCCGAGCCCCCTGCGGCCTTGTAGAGGTCGAAGGCGACGGCCTTGTGCTCCAGCTCCTCGGCGCTGTGCCAAAGCCACATGGTCCGCAGCCGCGGTTCGGCGCCTTCGAGCACTTGGGGGTGGGCCAGCAGCCATTCGGCGAACATGGCCGTGAAGTGCTCCGTGGCCGCGGTCACTGCCAGTGCGTGGCGAGGGTCGGCGCCTTCCATGAGTTGCATGCGCCTGGCCGCCCGTGGCGACCAGCCATCCTTCAAGCCCTGGTTCTCGAGATGCCCGTTGAAAAGCGAATGGATGCGGCGATGCGTGGCTTCCTGGCCGATGAAGCCGCGTACGTCGGCGCGGTATTTTTCCTGCGCCTCCGGCGGCAGCGTGGCCATGACGTCGCGCACCGCGTCGATGAAGAACTGCTCGCCGAACGGAAAGCTCATCGACAGCGCATTGAAGAAGGCAGTCGAGAATGAATCGCCGCCGCACCAGTTGCGGCCGAACGGCGTTTGCAGATCGATCAGAAGGCGGCGCACGACAAGGTCGGTCATGAAAGAAGTCCTCGAGGAACTGAGTTGGTACACATTCGTACCGATTGACGGCATGGTGCGCACAACACTCGGTACCGTCAAGTACCAATGCGTAGGAAAATGTGCCATCCATGAACACAGCAACTGAAAACCCGGCAGTGGCCAGCTCTTCCGCACCACCGGCGCACGAGCACTATTCCCGACTGCTGGAAGGCATGGCGCGCGCGGTGGCGGCCAAGGGCTACGCGGACACGACCATCGCCGATATCGTGCGCGAGGCGGCCGTTTCGCGGCGCACCTTCTACGAGCATTTCACGACCAAGGCCGAATGCCTGGTTTCGCTTTACGAGGCTGCCAGCAAGCGGGCGCTGCGGGCTGTTGCCGAGGCCTTCGATCCGGCGCAACCCTGGCACCGGCAAGTGGAGCAGGCCATGACGGCGTACCTCGACTATCTGGCGCAGGATCCGGTGCTCCTGCGTACGCTCTTCGTCGAGATACTGGGCCTCGGAATGCCCGGGCTTGTGGCGCGGCGCCGGGTGAACGCCGAAATCGCCAGCTTCATCCAGGTGGCCATCAACAGCAGCAGCAACAACGGTGCGCAGGGCCCCGCCGCGCACCTGACAAGCGAAATGGCCCTGACGGTCGTGGGCGGCATCAACGAACTGGTGCTCCAGGCCATCGAGCAGGACCGCATGGGCGATCTGCGCCAGCTGGTATCTCCGGCCACGCGCCTGGTGCGCGCGGTGGCGGCCGAAAGCCTCGGGTAGCGCGCCGGGTGGCGCAGGGCAGGGCGGTCTTCGAACCCGCGCTTCCGATCAGGCCGGTTTGCTTTGCGCGGGATCGTAGAAGAACTCTTCCTGGGCGATGCGGTCTCCCGCCCAGCGCTGCCACGCGAGCTCTTCCATGCGCATGGCCTTGCCGCCCTTGAACCGGAAATCGAAAACCCAGCGGATCACCACGTGGTCCCCGTTCACGAACACGGGGCGCACGCAGGTCGAGACGACAGATTCGACGCGGTCGAGCACCGCCTGCTCGTGGGCGACCAGGGTGCCGCGGCCGCGCCGGGGCTCGGCCTGGTTTTCGCGCATGGTCGCGTCTTCGGTGTAGTAGTTCTCGATGGCCTTGGCATGCGCGCCGCTTTCCACCGCGGCGATGAAGGCCTCGAGTCTTTCCGCGGAAGGCATCAGCTCTTGACCTTCACTTCGACCCGGCGGGCTTCGCTCGCCGGCCCTGCGGCCTGGGTTTGTTCGGGCTTGGCAAGCTCGACCTTGTCAGCGGGTGCACCGGCGGCCTTGAGCGCATCGCCGACCGCGACTGCGCGCTGCTTGGCCAGCTCGGCGTTCGCCGCCGCATCGCCGCTGGCATCGTGATAGCCGCTCACGAGCACCGTGCTGCCGCTCTGCACGGCCTTGATCACGTCGGCCAGCGCCTCTTTGGCATTGGGCGCGACCTCGGCCTTGCCGCTCTCGAAATAGAACTTCACCACGCCGTTCTCGACCTTCACGGCCGCGCCTTCGGCCGCCGCCACGGGGCCTGAAGCCACCGATGCCGCGGGTGGGACCGGGGTGGAGGCCTGTACCGGGGCCGGCGCCGGCGCGACGGAGGCCGCCGGTGCGGTGGCGGCCGGGGGCGTCTCGATCTTGTGCGGTACGGCTGCGCCCGCGTCGCCGGCGTGGAACTTGACCACCAGCGGCACGATCAGCAGCGCCACGATGTTGATGATCTTGATGAGCGGGTTCACGGCCGGGCCGGCCGTGTCCTTGTAGGGGTCGCCCACGGTGTCGCCGGTGACGGCGGCCTTGTGCGCCTCGGAGCCCTTGCCGCCGTGGTGGCCGTCCTCGATGAACTTCTTGGCGTTGTCCCATGCGCCGCCGCCGGTGCACATCGAAATGGCGACGAACAGGCCGGTGACGATGGTGCCCATCAGCAGGCCGCCCAGCGCCTTGGGTCCGAGCACGAGGCCGACGACGATCGGCACCACCACCGGCAGCAGCGACGGAATCATCATTTCCTTGATGGCCGCGCCTGTCAGCATGCTCACGGCCTTGCCGTACTCCGGCTTGCCGGTGCCTTCCATGATGCCGGGGATCTCGCGGAACTGTCGGCGCACTTCCTCGACCACGGCACCGGCCGCGCGGCCCACGGCTTCCATGGCCATGGCGCCGAACAGGTAGGGGATCAGCCCGCCGATGAAGAGGCCGACGATCACCATCGGGTCGCTCAGGTTGAAGCTGATGTTCAACCCGAAGCTCTCCAGCTTGTGGGTGTAGTCTGCAAAGAGCACCAGCGAGGCGAGGCCGGCCGAGCCGATGGCGTAGCCCTTGGTCACGGCCTTGGTGGTGTTGCCGACTGCGTCGAGCGGGTCGGTGATGTCGCGCACGCTGGCGGGCATCTCGCTCATCTCGGCGATGCCGCCGGCGTTGTCGGTGATGGGGCCGTAGGCGTCGAGCGCCACCACGATGCCCGCCATGCTGAGCATGGCCGTCGCAGCCACCGCAATGCCGAACAGGCCCGCCAGCGTGTACGAGGCCATGATGGCGATGCAGACGAAGATCACCGGCCAGGCTGTAGAGCGCATCGAGACGCCGAGGCCCGCGATGATGTTGGTGCCGTGGCCCGTGGTCGAGGCCTGCGCAATGTGCTGCACCGGCTTGTACTGGGTGCCGGTGTAGTACTCGGTGATCCACACCAGGGCGGCCGTGAGCGCAAGGCCCACGAAGCAGGCGCCGAACAGCTTGAGCTGGCTGCCGCTCGGGGCAATGGCGTTGTCGGGGATGAGCCAGCTCGTGACGAACCAGAACGCGATCAGCGACAGGATGCCCGCCACCGCCAGGCCCTTGTAGAGCGCCGGCATCACGTTGACCATGCCGGGCGAGGCCTTGACGAAGAAGCAGCCGATGATCGAGGCGATGATCGACACGCCGCCCAGAGCCAGCGGGTAGAGCACCGCGTTGACTGGCGCCGCCGTGACCATCAGCGCACCCAGCACCATGGTGGCGATGAGCGTGACCGCGTAGGTCTCGAACAGGTCGGCCGCCATGCCGGCGCAGTCGCCGACGTTGTCGCCCACGTTGTCCGCGATCACGGCGGGGTTGCGCGGATCGTCTTCGGGAATGCCCGCTTCGACCTTGCCCACCAGGTCGGCGCCCACGTCGGCGCCCTTGGTGAAGATACCGCCGCCCAGCCGCGCGAAGATCGAGATCAGCGAGGAGCCGAAGGCAAAGCCGATCAGCGGGTTGAGGATGTTCGAAAGGCTGCGGTCCGGCGTGAGGTTGCCGTTGCCCGCCAGGAACCAGTAGAAGACCGAAACGCCCAGGAGCCCCAGGCCCACCACCAGCATGCCGGTGATGGCGCCGCCGCGAAACGCGACGTCGAGCGCCGGGCCGATGCCTTGCGTGGCCGCCTGCGCGGTGCGCACGTTGGCGCGCACCGACACGTTCATGCCGATGAACCCGCAGGCGCCCGAGAGCACCGCACCCACCACGAAGCCGACGGCCGTGGTCACGTCGAGAAAGATGGCAATGAGGATGGCCAGCACCAGGCCGACCACCGCGATGGTGGTGTATTGCTTGGCGAGGTAGGCGGAGGCGCCGGCCTGGATGGCCGCCGCGATTTCCTGCATTCGCGGATTGCCGGGGTCCTTGGCGAGAATCCAACTTCGTGCCCAGAAACCGTAGCCGACGGCCACGAGGCCGCAGACGATGGCGAGTATCAGGGGGGTGTTGCCGATCATGCTTTGCTTCTCCATTCGTTCGTTGTGACTTGTGGAGACGGACAGCATGGATCCTGCGCGCAACGCGTACGGGACCCAGGTTTTCCGTCGCGTTGCTTCCTCGAAGCTCGCTGCACCGAAGTGCGGAGCCGATTGGCCAACGGTTGCAATTTACAGGCAAAAGCGCGGGCGTGTGCGACCGCGCCATGACACGGAAAGTAAACTCCGGGTTTGTCCCCATCTCCCCTCATACTTTTCAACTACTCGAAAACGTCATGTCCTTCGACAAAGTCTCCCCCGGTAAAAACATCCCCGACGCCTTCAATGTCGTGATCGAAATCCCGATGAACGCCGACCCGATCAAGTACGAAGTCGACAAGGAATCGGGCGCGATCTTCGTGGACCGCTTCATGACGACTGCGATGTACTACCCGGCCAACTACGGCTATGTGCCGCAGACGCTGTCTGGCGACGGCGACCCGGTCGACGTGCTGGTGATCGCGCCGTATCCGCTCTTGCCCGGCGTCGTGGTGCCGTGCCGCCCGCTCGGCATCCTGATGATGGAAGACGAAGCCGGCGTGGACGGCAAGGTGCTGGCCGTGCCCACCGACAAGGTGCTGCCGATCTACAGCCACTGGAAGTCGGTCGACGACGTGAACCCGATGCGCCTGAAGGCCATCAGCCACTTCTTCGAGCACTACAAGGACCTGGAAGCGGGCAAGTGGGTCAAGGTGCTGGGCTGGGAAGGCATCGACGCGGCCAAGAAGGAAGTCATCGACGGCATCGCTGCCTACAAGAAGTAAAAAACAGTTCCGTGCGAAACATGGGCCAGGGGCAGCGGTGCCTCAGCCCTGAACCGCATCGCCCGCCAGCCGCATCCACTCGCGGTTGACGGAGCGGGCGTGCGAGTTCCAGTGGCGCGCGGCCTGCTGGAGTTCGCTCCACTGGCGCTGTGCGCCGGCGGCGTCGCCTTGCTGGGCGAGCCAGGCAATGTAGCGGGCACGGGTCTCGACCGTGTTGTACTGGCTTAGCGCCGCCTCGAAGGCCTCCCGCGCCTCCCCGTGGCGCCCATCGGCGGCGAGTGCTCGGGCGGTGAGCACGGCCACCTCGTCCCTGCGGTAGTCGCCGCGCGTGGCGCGCAGGGCCTGGAGCGCTTGCAGCGCTTCGCGGCCAGAAGCCGGGCCACCCGCCGCCAGCAGTGCGCTGGCCAGGCCAAACTGCAGTTCAGGATCGGACGCGAGCGGGCCCTTCAGGGCGTCGCGGTAGTGCCCAGCCGCGTCGGCGGCCTGGCCCTTGTCGAGCGCGGCCTTGGCGAGGCGCAGCTTGTTCTGGGCCGTCGGTGCGAGGTCGTAGGCTTCGGTGGCCGCGCGGTATTCGCGCTCGGGGTCGATGAAGCCGATGGCTGCACTCGCCACCTTGCCCGCGGTGCGCTGCATGCGCGAGGCGGGCAGGTACTCGACCACGAAATACACGATGCTGCCCAACAGGGGGAAGCTGAAAAGAATGATGAGCCAGTACATCTGCTTGCCATGGCGCATCGCGTGTACCGCGAAGAACAGCGCAATGAGGATGTGCAGCCCCAATCCGACGAATGGCATCGACTTCTTTCTGTTGTTGGATGTTGGGCGCGTTTATAGCAGCCCCTGATGGCGCCAAACCGACTGCGATCCGCCTCTCAACCGGCCTTGAAGGGGCTGCGTTCGCCCAGGTGGTCCAGGTAGTTTTCGATACCTTCGCCTTCGCGCTCCAGAAAGCGCTCGACCGCGTCGGCGAACGCGGGGTGCGCGAGCCAATGGGCACTGGTGGTCTTCACCGGCATCAATGCGCGGGCCATCTTGTGCTCGCCCTGCGCGCCACCCTCGAATCGCTTGGCGCCGTGCGCAATGCACCAGGCAAGGGGCTGGTAGTAGCACGCGTCGAAATGCAGGCAGTCGACGCGTTCAATGGCGCCCCAGTAGCGGCCGTAGGCGACCAGCGCGTCGTCCGCGTGCGTGGACAGCGCGATCAGGCTCGTGGCAATGGGCTTGCCCGCGCGTTCGGCGACGAACAGCAGCCAGGCTTCGGGCATGGTGTCGGCCATGCGCTGGAAGAAATCGCGCGAAAGATAGGGCGGATTGCCATGCTCGCGATAGGTGCGTGCATAGCAGCGGTAGAAAAAATCCCAGTCCGTCGGCGTGATGTCGGCACCGCGGGACCAGCGAAAAGTCACGCCGGCCTCGGCCACCTTGCGGCGCTCCTGGCGGATCTTCTTGCGCTTGTCGTGGGACAGGCTGGCAAGGAACGATTCGAAGTCCGCGTAACCGGTGGTTCCGCCCGGCGCCTGCTGGACCGCGTTCATCCAGTGAAACTGCACCGTGTTGCGCAGCATCAGGCCCGCTTCGGTGCAGGCGGCGATGTCGGCGTCTGCACCGAACAGCAGGTGCAGCGATGAAAGTTCTTCCTGCTTGCACCAGGCCACCAATGCTTGCACCAGCAGTGTGCGGGCCTGCGCGTCGCGTGCCAGCAATCGCGCGCCGGGCACCGGCGTGAACGGCACTGCCACCACCGCCTTGGGATAGTAGGCAAGCCCATGCTGCTCGTAAGCATTGGCCCAGGCCCAGTCGAAGACGTATTCGCCATAGGAGTGGGTCTTGATGTACGCCGGACAGGCGGCCTGCAGCTCTTCGCCGCGCCACAGGGTGATGAATTGCGGGGTCCATCCGCTCTCGGGCGAGGCGCTGCCGCTCTCCTGCATTGCCGCGAGGTATTCGTAGCGCATGAAAGGCGACGGCTCGGCTTCGGCCGAGAGCAGCGCGTTCCATGCTTTCGGGCTCAGGTCCGACAGCGACGCCATCACCCGAATGACATAATCGTTCAAGTCTTTTTCTTCCTTCCGTATGACGCTCACGCTCGCCATGGCGCAACTCGATTTTGTGGTGGGCGACTCGGCCGGCACCTTCACCGGAGCCTCCGATGATGCCGTGAAAGCCGAGACCCCCGGCGGCGTGCTGGCACGCTACATGCAGGACGATGAGGGCATCGACGAGATCATCGCCGCGGGCTACAAACGCGCGGTGGTCGAGCGGGTTGCGCGGCTCATCAAGATCAATGAATACAAACGGCGCCATGCGCCAGTGGGCATCCGGGTCACCCATCGGAGCTTCGGCAAGGATTGGCGTTACCCTATCACCAGCAAATTCAACGAAACCGCCGGAGCGCAAAAACCATGAAGCAGATCACCGCCATCGTCAAACCCTTCAAGCTCGAGGACGTGCGCGAAGCCTTGGCCGAAGTGGGCGTTACCGGTCTCACTGTGACCGAAGTGAAAGGTTTCGGCCGCCAGAAAGGCCACACGGAGCTCTATCGCGGTGCCGAGTACGTGGTCGACTTCCTGCCGAAGATGAAGGTCGAAGTGGTCGTCAACGAGGACGACGTGGAACGCTGCATCGAGGCCATCGTCAATTCCGCGCGCACCGGCAAGATCGGCGACGGAAAGATCTTCGTCACCAGCGTGGACCGCATCGTGCGCATCCGCACCGGCGAAGAGAACGAAAACGCCGTCTGACGGCTCGCCCCCAGTCTTCGCGCACTTCGTGTCGCTTCGCCAACCCCCTACCAGGGGCAACATCAGCGGCCCGGCAAAGCCGGTTCCGCGGTGTTTCCGGAAAGAGGCAGGTCTGCCTGACTGCCGGGCTACAGGTTTTCGGCCAGTTTGTTGCCGCGGGGATGGAGCGGCACTTCGGCGCGCAGCGCACTGAGCAGTTCGGTGGGGTCGGTGCCGGTACGGACCAACTCCATCTGCCATTCACCCATGAAGCCTTCGCGCACGCTGTGCGCGAGGAAGCCCAGCAAACCGTCGTAGTAGCCGGCGGTGTTCAGGATGCCGGTGGGCTTGTCGTGGTAGCCGAGCTGGCGCCAGGTCCAGATCTCGAACAATTCCTCGAAGGTGCCTATGCCGCCCGGTAAAGCAATGAAAGCATCGGCGCGTTCGCCCATCATGGCCTTGCGCTCATGCATGGTGTCGACCACGTGGAGTTCGTCGCACAGCGGGTTGGCCAGCTCCCGGTCGACCAGGGCCTTGGGAATGATGCCGACGACGCGGCCGCCGGCATTGCGCGTGGCCTCGGCCACGGTACCCATCAGCCCGGTGCGTCCGCCGCCGTAGACCAGCTGGCCGCGGTGCGCGCCGATCCACTGGCCGACCGCTTCCGCGGCCTTGGAAAACTCGGCCCGCTCGCCGGGGCGCGAGCCGCAATACACACAGATCGAAAATTCAGGATTCATGCCGCCATCATGCCTCGTGCGGCGGGCGTCTTCATGACGCGAAGTGCTGCCACAGAGCCGCCAGCCAGATGCCGCCGCACAGGGTGAGCGACAACAAGACGGCGGCGCTGCCCATGTCCTTGGCGCGCTTGGAGAGATCGTGCCATTCGGGCCCGATGCGGTCGATGGCGGCTTCGACCGCGGTGTTGAGCAGCTCGACGATCATCACCAGGATGGCGCTGCCGGCGAGCAGGGCCACTTCGACCCAGCTGCGGCCGAGCCAGAACGACGCCGGAATCATCACGATCGCCATCACGGCTTCCTGGCGGAAGGCCGGCTCGCTCCAGCCCGCGCGAAGCCCATGCAGGGAAATCAGCGTGGCATGCCACACGCGCTCCAGGCCTTTGCGGGCCTTTTGCGGGTTGACGGCGGGATCTGGAAGCTTGGGCAAGGCACTCATTGGCGGCTCATGGGCTTGGAGGTGATGAGCCGCGTACCGGCCCAGGCGTCGTGCCAGAACTGGCGCTCGGGGTGGAAGCGCGCCAGCAATGCCCAGATGGCGACCCATCCGAAGATCAGCACCGCCGATTCTCCTCCCGACAGCTTGAAAGGTGCGATGGCCGCCAAGGGCGGCAGGAACCAGATCCAGCTCAGCAGGTAGCGCGCCAGGGCGCGGCGCTGGGTGAGCGGGCGTCCGTGCAGGTCGACGATGCGGATGTTCCAGGTCTTCATGGCCAGCGTCTGTCCCCGGGTCCAGAACCAGACGAAGTAGACGCCGAAAACCACGAAGAGAAACGCCTGGAGCAGGTGCCGGCGGGAGTCCATGGCATCGCGCATCTGCCCAAGCGTGCTGAACAGCCAGCCCGCGACAAACACCACGGCGAACAGCAGCATGCCTTCATACAGCCAGCACGCCATTCGGCGCCACAGGCCGGGCACTATCGAAAGAGGAGCGTCGCCTGAAGATTCTGCGGACGAAGAAGGAGGATTCGATTCCGAACTCTCGGAAGCATTTGAAACCATCGAAACCTTGGGAATCAGGGGGGCGAAGGCTGCTCGGCGCGGCCTGCAGGATTGGAAGGCGATGGGCCGGCGGCAGACGGTGGTACCAGCACCTGAGCCTCGGCCGGGGGAGCCGGCTGCGGCGCCACGCTGGAGGCGGCAGGTGCCGACACAATGGCCGGAACCCGCTCCGGCGGCGACGCCACCATGACGGCGGCCGCAGGCGCCGTTGCGGGCACAGCCGAAGGGGGCGGGGCCAGCATGATGCGGGGCGTGTGCTGCCCCGCAGGCGTCACGGCCGGCACCGTCACGAGCTTCTGGGAGGGAATGGGGCGCACCGGAATGGCGGCCCCGCGCGGCTTGGCGGGCGCGCGCTCTGCGAGACGGCGCTTTTCTTCCTCGCTCAATGCCTGGTATTGCTCCCACTTGGCCTTGCGCTCGTCGGCAGGAACGCGCTTGACCTCGGCAAAGTTGAGGCGAGCCTGGGCGCGCTGCTGGTTGCTGAGGGCGGCCCATTCGATCATGCGGCTGTGCAAAGTGGTTCGGTCATCGGCCGACATGTTCGCGTAGTTGCGTGACAGTGCCAGCCATTTGCGCTTGTGGCCCGCATTCAGGGTGTGCCAATGCGATGCGAGCGGGTGCAGCGCCTGCTGCTGCTCCGCGGTGAGCTCGCTCCAGTAGGGTTTGGTTGCCTTTGGCACGGAGGGGTTGGAGGCGGCCACCGGCGCAGGCTGGGCAGTCTCGGCCGGCTTGGCTGACAAGGATTGGGTCTGGGCGCTGGCCAGCGTCAGGCCGAACGCCGCAGCAGCGAGCGCGAACGCCCAAATGACTGCGCCCGACGTTTGCGGGCGCAGCAGGCGGGACGCGTCGGTGCGGGAAACGGAAGTGCGTCGCATGCGTTCGGCGGGATTTCAGTCGGAGGCGCCGTCAGCCTTAACCTTGAGGAACTGCGCGAACCCCGGGTCCGTGTAGGCGGCGGGCGGGAGGTCGTCCGTCAGAAGGGCCGAGTCGACTTCCGCCAACTCGCTGGCACGGTCTTCGTCCTGCATCACGCTGATGGTGATGAGGCCCGCGACCAGCGCGATCAGAGGCACCACCGAGCCGATGCGCGTCCACCAGCCGCCGCCCATGGTGGCCACATGCCCGGACTGCATGATGACCGTGGCCGCCCGCAACTGAGGGGCTTGCTTGCGCATGGCGACGGCTTGCGCCCGCGCCACGCGCAGCCGCTCGCCGATGTCGTGCGGCAGCTCCTGGGTGCCGGCGGAAAGCCGCGCAGCCACCCGCTGGCCGAATTGATCTTCGACGGCGAAAGAAGAGGTTGGAACCTTAGTGTTCATAGCGAAATTCCCTTGGCTTTGAGCGCCTTGCTCAGGGCGTGTACGGCCCGCGAACAATGGGTTTTGACGCTGCCTTCGGAGCAGCCCATTGCAGCGGCCGTCTCCGCCACATCCATTTCTTCCCAATAACGCATCAGGAAAGCCTCGCGTTGACGTCCCGGCAAAGCGGCGATCTGTTCTTCGATCTCGTGGAACACCTGGGCGCGTCGGGTCGTGTCTTCCGCGCTCTCCGTTTCCCTAGAGTCGGTTGGCGAGACGAAGTTCTCCAGAAGATCGAAATCGCCTTCGTCGCCAGCGGCCTCGAAGTCGCCAAGGTTCGAGAACAGGGCGCGGCGGGTTTTCTGCCGGCGGAACCAGTCGAGCGTGCAATTCGAAAGAATGCGCTGGAACAGCATCGGCAGCTCTTCCGGCGGTTTGTCGCCGTAGTGCTGCGCCAGTTTCATCATGCTGTCCTGCACGATGTCGAGTGCCGCTTCCTCGTCCCGCACGTGATAGACCGAGCGCTTGAAAGCGCGCCGTTCGACGCTCTTCAGAAAGTCGGAAAGTTCTTGTTCAGTGGCCAAGCGAGAGGGGGCGCCACAGGCGCCGCGTGGGAAATGGTGTCTGGGTAGCGCTTGTGTTTTTCTGCCGCGGATTATGCCCCGGTGCCTTTTCGCGGGGATTTCGGCGCGGCGGCCGCCGCATCAATGTCATAATTCGCGCTGCAAGTCAAAAGGCAAACGGGTCACGGTCCGGCGGAACATCAGTCCGCTCATGGCTTTGGCCTCAAGTCCTGGCGCGGCCCCACAAGGGCTGGCAAGGGGCACCCAAGGTTTTTCGTTCCCGAAAAAACTCCAAAGGTTGATCATGGAAATCTCTAAGGCGGAACTCGCTTCCGCAGCAGCCGCGTCCTCTGGCGCCGGCAACCCAACGCAAGAACTCATGGGCGCTGAAGTGCTGGTCAAGGCACTGCAGGCCGAAGGCGTCCAGTACGTCTGGGGCTACCCTGGCGGCGCGGTTCTGTACATCTACGACGCGTTCTACAAGCAGGACACCATCCAGCACGTGCTGGTGCGCCACGAGCAGGCGGCCGTCCACGCGGCCGACGGCTATGCGCGCGCCACCGGCGACGTCGGCGTGGCGCTGGTCACGTCCGGACCTGGCCTGACCAATGCGGTCACCGGCATCGCCACGGCGTACATGGACTCGATCCCGATGGTGATCATCTCGGGCCAGGTACCCACTGCGGCGATCGGCCTTGATGCCTTCCAGGAATGCGACACCGTGGGCATCACGCGCCCCATCGTGAAGCACAACTTCCTCGTCAAGGATCCCAAGGATCTGGCCATGACGATGAAAAAGGCCTTCCACATCGCACGCAGCGGCCGGCCGGGCCCGGTGGTGGTGGACGTGCCCAAGGACGTCTCCTTCAAGAAGACGCCGTACGCCGGCTATCCCGACAAGGTCGAGATGCGTTCGTACAACCCGGTGCGCAAAGGCCATGGCGGGCAGATCCGCAAGGCGTTGCAACTGTTGCTCAACGCCAAGCGTCCTTACATCTACACGGGCGGCGGCGTGCTGCTCGGCAACGCCTGCAACGAACTGCGCACGCTGGTCGACATGCTAGGCTACCCGGTCACCAACACGCTGATGGGCCTGGGCGCCTATCCGGCGAGCGACCGCAAGTTCCTGGGCATGCTGGGCATGCACGGCACCATCGAGGCCAACAACGCGATGCAGAACTGCGACGTGCTGCTGGCCGTGGGCGCGCGCTTCGACGACCGCGTGATCGGCAACCCGAAGCACTTCGCGCTGAACGACCGCAAGATCATCCACGTCGACATCGACCCGTCGAGCATTTCCAAGCGCGTGAAGGTCGACATTCCGATCGTCGGCGACGTGAAGGACGTGCTGACCGAGCTGATCTCGATGATCCGCGAGAGCACCACCAAGCCCGATGCCGGCGCGCTGGCCGACTGGTGGAAGACCATCGAGGCCTGGCGCTCGCGCGACTGCCTCAAGTACGACCGCGGCAACAAGGACGTGATCAAGCCGCAGTACGTGGTCGAGACCCTCTGGAACATGACCAAGGACGCCGACGTGTACATCACGTCGGACGTGGGCCAGCACCAGATGTGGGCCGCGCAGTACTACCGCTTCGACGAGCCGCGCCGCTGGATCAACTCGGGCGGCCTGGGCACCATGGGCGTGGGCATTCCCTACGCCATGGGCATCAAGCTCGCGAAGCCCGATTCGGAAGTGTTCACCATCACGGGCGAAGGTTCGGTGCAGATGTGCATCCAGGAACTCTCCACCTGCCTGCAGTACAACACGCCGATCAAGATCTGCTCGCTCAACAACCGCTACCTGGGCATGGTGCGCCAGTGGCAGGAGATCGAATACTCCGGCCGCTACAGCCACAGCTACATGGATGCGCTCCCCAATTTCGTGAAGCTCGCCGAGGCCTATGGCCACGTGGGCATGCTGATCGAGCGTCCACAAGACGTGGAGCCGGCGCTGCGCGAAGCACGCAAGCTCAAGGACCGCACGGTGTTCATGGATTTCCGTACCGATCCCACCGAGAACGTGTTCCCGATGGTCAAGGCCGGCATGGGCATCACCGAGATGCTGTTGGGTGCCGAAGATCTCTGATCCGCGGCGCATTCGCTTAACTCTTTACTGACGAATCTATTGACCGCCAAGCCCGCGCATTACCGTGCACGGGGGAGGGCGGCGAAAAGAGGAGTCACGCAAACATGAAACACATCATTGCAGTGCTGCTGGAAAACGAGCCGGGTGCTCTTTCCCGCGTGGTGGGCCTTTTTTCGGCCCGCGGCTACAACATCGAATCGCTGACCGTCGCGCCGACCGAGGACCCGAGCCTCTCGCGCATGACCATCGTCACCGCCGGCTCGGACGACGTGATCGAACAGATCACCAAGCACCTCAACCGTCTGATCGAAGTGGTCAAGGTCGTCGACCTGACCGAAGGCGCCTACACCGAGCGCGAACTCATGATGGTGAAGGTGCGCGCGGTCGGCAAGGAGCGCGAAGAAATGATGCGCATGGCGGAGATCTTCCGCGGCCGCATCATCGACGTCACGGACAAGAGCTACACCATCGAACTGACCGGCGACCACGGAAAGAACGACGCGTTTCTCGAGGCCATCGAGCGCAGCGCAATTCTCGAGACAGTACGCACCGGCGCCAGCGGCATCGGCCGCGGCGAGCGCATTCTGCGCGTCTAGTTTTTTTCAGCAATCACCACCCCCCGAATCAACGAAGGAGCATCGACATGAAGGTTTATTACGACAAGGACGCGGATCTGAGCCTGATCAAGGGCAAGACGGTCGCAATCATCGGTTATGGGTCGCAAGGTCACGCACACGCGCAGAACCTGAACGACAGCGGCGTCAAGGTCGTGGTCGGCCTGCGCAAGGGCGGCGCTTCGTGGCCCAAGGTCGAGAAGGCCGGCCTCCAGGTCGCCGAAGTGGCCGACGCAGTGAAGGCCGCCGACGTGGTCATGATCCTGCTGCCCGACGAGCAGATCGCCAACGTCTACAAGAACGACGTGGCTCCGAACATCAAGGAAGGCGCTTCGCTCGTCTTCGCGCACGGCTTCAACGTGCACTACGGCTTCGTGCAGCCCCGCGCCGACCTCGACGTCTGGATGGTGGCTCCCAAGGCCCCGGGCCACACCGTGCGCAGCACCTACACGCAAGGCGGCGGCGTGCCCCACCTCGTGGCCGTGCACCAGGACAAGACCGGCAAGGCGCGTGACCTCGCGCTGAGCTACGCCACCGCCAACGGCGGCGGCAAGGCCGGCATCATCGAGACCAACTTCCGCGAAGAAACCGAGACCGACCTGTTCGGCGAACAAGCGGTTCTGTGCGGCGGCACGGTCGAGCTGATCAAGGCCGGTTTCGAAACGCTGGTGGAAGCCGGCTACGCGCCCGAAATGGCGTACTTCGAATGCCTGCACGAGCTCAAGCTGATCGTCGACCTGATCTATGAAGGCGGCATCGCCAACATGAACTACTCGATCTCGAACAACGCCGAATACGGCGAGTACGTCACCGGCCCGCGCGTCGTGACCGAAGAGACCAAGAAGGTCATGAAGCAAGTGCTCAAGGACATCCAGACCGGCGAATACGCCAAGAGCTTCGTGCTCGAGAACGCTGCCGGCGCACCGACGCTGATCAGCCGCCGCCGCCTGAACTCCGAGCACCAGATCGAAGTGGTCGGCGAAAAGCTGCGCGCGATGATGCCCTGGATCAAGAAGAACAAGCTGGTCGACCAGACCCGCAACTGATCCACCACGAAGGGGCGCCGCGGCGCCCGTTTCACGAGGGCCACCCGCTGGGGTGGCCTTTTTCATGATGGGGACGAACCACCCCTGAACTACACTGCGAACCCATGCGATTTACAGATCAAGACGCTATCGAACGGATAGCCGTTCGCGCAGTGTCCACGAGGGACGGAGGCAAACTCAATGCATGACGACACGGTTCCCGACGAGGTGCCGCCCCGCAAGCGCCGCAAGGGCATCTACATACTGCCGAACCTGTTCACGCTCGCTGCGCTGTTCGGCGGCTTCTATTCGGTCGTGATGGCCATGAATGCGCGCTTCGATCTCGCGGCGCTCGGCGTCTTTGCCGCCATGATTCTCGACAGCCTCGACGGCCGCGTGGCCCGCATGACCAACACGCAAAGCGCGTTCGGCGAGCAGATGGATTCGCTGTCCGACATGGTGTCGTTCGGCGCCGCGCCGGCACTCATCGCGTACGAGTGGTCGCTCAAGGGCCTGGGCCGCTGGGGCTGGATTGCGGCGTTCGTGTACTGCGCCTGCGCGGCACTGCGGCTCGCGCGCTTCAACGTCAATACCGGCGTGGTCGACAAGCGCTGGTTCCAGGGCCTTCCGTCGCCGGCCGCGGCCGCGCTGGTGGCTGGCTTCATCTGGCTCATGACCGAGTGGGGCAAGCGGGGCGGCGAGGTGCTGTATCTCTCGTGGACCCAGATCACGTGGATCACCTTCGGGTTCACGCTCTATGCCGGTCTTTCGATGGTCACCAATGCGCCGTTCTACAGCTTCAAGGACGTGCAGATGAAAAAGAGCGTGCCTTTCGTGGTGATCGTGCTGATCGCGCTGGGCATCGCGGTCATCAACATCCATCCGCCCACGGTGCTGTTCGGCCTCTTCGTGGCCTACGGCCTGAGCGGGTACGTGGTGTATGCGTGGCGCAAGGCCAAGGGGCAGCAGGCCAGTGTGATCAGCACCTCGACCGAGGAGCCGGACGAGCGCGGCTTGCATAACTGAACGCGGCTTGTGCTACATTCGCAATCCTCATGACCAAGATTTCGCTGCTGGCCCTACTAGCCCTCCCTCACGGGCGGAGACGGTAGCGCACGCGCAAATCCCTCACCACGGCCCGTTCGCACCAGCAACGGGCCGTTTGTTTTTGGGGTTGCTGGTTGATTACCAACCATCCAGAGAAATCGACATGCTCAAGCAACCTCAAGCCAAATACCGCGCATTCGCCCCGATCGGCCTCAAGGACCGTACCTGGCCCGATGCCGTGCTGACCAAGGCCCCGATCTGGCTGTCGACCGACCTGCGTGATGGCAACCAGGCGCTGGTCGAGCCGATGGACATCGCCCGCAAGATGCGGATGTTCGAGACGCTCGTGGCCATCGGCTTCAAGGAGATCGAAGTCGGCTTTCCCTCCGCTTCGCAAATCGAATTCGATTTCGTGCGCAAGCTGATCGAGGAAGACCGCATTCCCGACGACGTGACGATCCAGGTGCTGACGCAGGCGCGCGACCACCTCATTGCCCGTACCTTCGAATCGCTGCAGGGCGCGCCGCGCGCCATCGTTCACCTCTACAACGCCGTGGCCCCGGTGATGCGCCGCGTGGTGCTCGGCATGGACGAAGACCAGATCGTCGAGCTTGCCAGCAGCCATGCGCGCATGTTCAACGACTTTGCCGCCAAGCAGCCGGCCACGCAGTGGACCTTCCAGTACTCGCCCGAAATGTTCTCGGGCACCGACGTCGTGTTCTCCAAGCGCGTGGTCGATGCGGTCACCGAAGTCTGGGCGCCGACGCCGGAGCGCAAGTGCATCGTCAACCTGCCCACCACGGTCGAGCATTCCACGCCGAACATCTTTGCCGACATGATCGAGTGGATGCACCGCAACCTCGCGCGCCGCGATTCCATCGTGCTGTGCGTGCATCCGCACAACGACCGCGGCACCGGCACGGCCGCCGGCGAACTGGCCTTGATGGCCGGCGCCGAGCGTATCGAAGGCTGCCTCTTCGGCAACGGCGAGCGCACCGGCAACCTCGACCTCGTGAACGTCGCGCTCAATCTCTACACGCAGGGCGTCTCGCCGGAACTCGACTTCTCGAACATCGACGAGATCCGCGCGACGGTCGAGCACTGCAACCAGATCCCGGTGCATCCGCGCCACCCGTATGTCGGAGACCTGGTCTACACCTCGTTCTCCGGCTCGCACCAGGACGCGATCAAGAAGGCCTTTGCAGCCCGCAAGGACGGCGATATCTGGGACATGCCGTACCTGCCCATCGATCCGAAGGACGTGGGCCGCAGCTATGAAGCCGTGATTCGCGTCAACAGCCAGTCGGGCAAGGGCGGCATGGCCTACCTGCTCGAGAGCGAATACGGCATCGAAATGCCGCGCCGCCTGCAAATGGAGTTCATGCAGACCGTGCAGCGCGTGATGGACGTGGCCGGCAAGGAACTCACCGCCGCCGACCTCTGGCAGCTGTTCGTGCGCGAATACGGCCTCGAAGCCGCGCACGCGTTGCAGCACCGCGTGCTCCAGGAAGAAGGCGAGGGCGCCAATGCTTCCGTGGTGCTGCGCGGCGACCTGCCCTGGGACGGCGAAATTCGCGCCATCGAGGGCCGCGGCAACGGCCCGATCGACGCCTTCACGCAGGCGCTGAGCCAAGCCACCGGCCACACGGTGCGCGTGATGGACTATCACCAGCACGCCATCGGCGCGGGCGCCGATGCCAGGTCGGTCGCGTACCTCGAACTGCGCGTGGACGAGGCCCAGACATTGTTCGGCGTCGGCATCGACGCGGACGTGATCTCGGCGTCGCTCAAGGCCATTGTCTCGGGCGTGCAGCGTGCGCGGACCCGCGGCGCGCACAGCGCACAATCGGTGGTTGAGCTCGCCTGACGCAGTCCGCCGCCGTCCGCGCAAGGTGCGAAACGATTAAAGGAACAAAGGAGTCCACGATGACCGACCAACTCATTATTTTCGACACAACCTTGCGCGACGGCGAGCAATCGCCCGGTGCTTCGATGACGCGAGACGAAAAGATGCGCATCGCCAAGCAGCTCGAACGGCTCAAGGTCGACGTCATCGAGGCCGGTTTTCCAGCCAGCTCGAACGGCGACTTCGAGGCCGTCAGGGCCATTGCCGATGCCATCAAGGATTCGACCGTGTGCGGCCTGTCGCGCGCGAACGACCGCGATATTTCGCGAGCGGCCGAGGCCCTCAAGGGCGCGGCGCGCGGCCGCATCCACACATTCATTGCCACCTCGCCGCTGCACATGGAAAAGAAGCTGCGCATGTCGCCGGACGAGGTGCATGAGCAGGCGAGGCTCGCCGTGCGCTTTGCGCGCAACCTCGTGGCCGACGTCGAGTTCAGCCCAGAAGACGGCTACCGCAGCGACCCCGATTTTCTCTGCCGGGTGCTCGAGACCGTGATCAACGAGGGCGCGACCACCATCAACGTTCCCGACACCGTGGGCTATGCCATTCCGGAGCTCTACGGCAACTTCATCAAGATGCTGCGCGAGCGCGTGCCCAACAGCGACAAGGCGATCTGGTCGGTGCATTGCCACAACGACCTTGGCATGGCGGTGGCCAACTCGCTCGCCGGCGTGAAGATCGGCGGCGCGCGCCAGGTCGAGTGCACGATCAACGGCCTGGGCGAGCGTGCGGGCAATTGTTCGCTCGAGGAGGTCGTGATGGCCGTGAAGACCCGCAGGGACTACTTCGGCCTCGACCTCAACATCGACACCCAGCACATCGTGGCCGCGAGCCGCATGGTGAGCCAGACCACGGGCTTCGTGGTGCAGCCCAACAAGGCCGTGGTGGGCGCCAACGCCTTCGCGCACGCATCCGGCATTCACCAGGACGGCGTGCTCAAGGCGCGCGACACCTACGAGATCATGCGGGCCGAAGACGTGGGCTGGAGCGCCAACAAGATCGTGCTGGGCAAGCTCAGCGGCCGCAACGCCTTCAAGCAGCGCCTGCAGGAATTGGGCGTGACGATGGAGAGCGAGGGCGACGTCAACGCCGCCTTCCTGCGCTTCAAGGAACTGGCCGATCGCAAGTCCGAAATTTTCGACGAAGACATCCTTGCGCTCGTCAGCGCGGAAGAGCATTCGCACGTTAACGAACAGTTTGCTTTTGTTTCTCTTTCACAGCACAGCGAAACCGGCGAACGCCCCCACGCAAAGATTGTTTTCACCGTCCAGGGCAAGGAAGTCACTGGCGAGTCCGACGGCAATGGCCCGGTTGATGCTTCCCTGAAGGCGATCGAGTCGCTCGTCAAGAGCGGCGCCGAAATGGTTCTTTACTCGGTCAATGCGATCAGTGGCTCGACAGAAAGCCAAGGAGAAGTTACAGTTCGGTTACAAAATGCAGGGCGGGTGGTGAATGGAGTAGGTGCGGACCCGGACATCGTGGTCGCGTCGGCCAAGGCTTATTTGAGTGCGCTCAACAAGCTCCAGAGCCAAGCTGAGAGAGTGGCGGCACAGGGTTAGGTTTACTGACCATCCTAAGTTAAGAAAGGGATGCAAGTAACTGATATTGCGTGCCTTTTTTGATTTGGATACACTGCGGTTCTCATTTTCGCCGCTGGAGATTTATAAATGCCTGAAGCCCGTCTCCGCCGAGTTTCCAGCCAGCGGTTCCTGCCCGCAGTCAAATTTGTCGCCGTCGCGTTCTGCGCCACGGCGTTTTTGCTGTCCGGAGCCCAGGCCGCCAAGAAGGAACAAAAACCAAGCGTCGCCAAGACCTCGCTGGCCAAGAAGGCCGCGGGTCCTGTGCCGGTGGAAGTCAAACGGCGTACTGCCAAGGCCGACCGCAGCGAGAAAGTCGTTCGCGGTGGCCGCAATGTCGTGGCTTCCATCCGCCAAAAAAACGGCCGGACCGTGGTCGCCGTGCAACGCCGTTCGGTGGTTCGCGTCGAAACGCCCGCGCGCCAGTCCTTCGGCCAGTTGGCCGGCCTGCACGGAACCGACGACGTGCTCGACCTGAAGTCGAGCGTTGCACTGGTCATCGACCAGGACACGCACGAAGTGCTGTTCAGCAAGAACGACCATGCGGTGCTCCCGATTGCATCGCTCACCAAGCTCATGACCGGCCTCTTGATCAGCGAAGCGCGTCTTCCGAACGACGAGCTGATCACCATCACCCAGGACGACGTCGACACCGAGAAGGGCAGCCGCTCGCGCCTGACGGTTGGTACCACGCTGCCCCGCGGCGAGCTCTTGCATCTTGCGTTGATGTCGAGCGAAAACCGCGCGGCGCACGCCCTGGGCCGCACCTATCCCGGTGGCCTTGCAACCTTCGTGAGCATCATGAACGCCAAGGCCAAGATGCTCGGCATGAAGGACACGCGCTACGTGGAGCCCACGGGCCTGTCGAGCCGCAACCAGTCGAGCGCGCAAGACCTGGCGCTGCTCGTCAACGCCGCCTACGCCGACGCCACGGTGCGCTCGCTTTCGACTTCGCCTGAATACCAGGTCGAGGTAGGCAACCGCGTGCTGCAGTTCAACACCACCAACCGTCTCGTGAAGAGCCCGGATTGGGAAATCGGCGTGCAGAAGACGGGCTACATCTCCGAAGCCGGCCAGTGCCTCGTGATGCAGGCCAAGGTGGCGGGGCGCAAGCTGATCATGGTGTTCCTGGATTCGGCCGGCAAGTTCAGCCGTATCGCCGATGCGGAGCGCGTGCGCCGCTGGGTCGAGGCCACGCACGCCTCGACGGGCTCGCCGGCCGCCGCGTCGCGCGCGCCCAGCTACCAAGTCGCTGGCTGATCTGACACCAGCCCTGAAAGGGCTGGTCTGATCTGACGCCGGCCCTGAAAAGGGCTGGCAGACCGCACGCGGCGCAGGCCTTGGGTCAGGCCGTGGCTGACGAAGAAGATCCGCCGCCGTCCGCCGCAGATGCTCTGGACGCCGCCGCGGCGGCGTCCTTGTAGCCGAGCGCTCCCGAGATTTCGTTGGCCGTGGCCTGCAGCTTGGGCAGCCATCCTTCGTCCAGCCGGTCGGCGGGCGCGGAAATCGACAATCCCGCCACCAGCTTGCCCTGGTCGTCGTAGATGCCGGCGGCCATGCAGCGCACCCCCAGCTCCAGTTCTTCGTTGTCGCGCGCAATGCCGTACTGGCGTGCCTTCGACAATTCGCGCTCCAGCGCCGGCAGCTGCGTGATGCTGTTGCGCGTGTGTCCCGCCAAGCCGGTTCGGGTGGCATAGCTGCGCACGCGCTGCGGATCGTCCGCCGCCAGGAAGAGCTTGCCGGTGGAGGTCAGGTGCAGTGCTGCGCGGCCGCCGATGGCGCGCACCACCTGCATGCCCGAACGCTCGCTGTACGAGCGCTCGATATAGACGATTTCGTCACCCTGCCGCATGCTGAGGTTGACCGGCTGCTGCGTGAGCTTGTGCAGCTCTCGCATGGGCCCCAGCGCGGCGTCGCGCACGTTGAGCCGCCCCTTGACGAGGTTGCCGAGCTCCAGCAGCCGCATGCCGAGCCGGTAGCTGCCGGCTTCGGGCCGGTCGACAAAGCGGCCGACCGCCAGGTCGTTGAGGATACGGTGCGTGGTGGAGGGGTGCAGGCCGGTCTTCTCGCTGATTTCCTTCAGCGAAATGGCTTCCTCGCGCGAGGCGAGCACGTCGATCAGCGCGAACATGCGCTCGATCACCTGGATGACTGGAACGGCAGGAACGTCGGATTGGGTTTTTCTCATGGCGCGATGCGGTGTGGACCGGGCGCCATTTTACCTTGTGAAATCAGCCGGTGCTTGCCAGCGTCCGTCGATCAGCAGTTCATGGGGGCTGAAGCGCGCCTTGTAGTTCATCTTGGCGCTGCCTTCGATCCAGTAGCCCAGATAGACGTGCGGCAAGCCCAGCTTGCGGGCTTGTTCGATCTGCCAGAGCACGCTGTAGGTGCCATAGCCAGCGCCGCTCTCGGGCTCGTAGAAGGTGTAGACCGCCGAAATGCCATCGTTCAGCACGTCGAGTATCGACACCATCCGCAGCGCACCGGCGCTGCCGTCGGGCAGTGTCTCGCGGAACTCGACCAGCCTGGAGTTGACCCGGCTCTGCAGCAGGAACTGGGTGTATTGGTCGATGCTGTCGTGGTCCATGCCGCCGCCGGCGTGGCGGCCGTTCTGGTAGCGCAGATAGAGCTGGTAGTGCTCGGGTACGAAGCACAGCTTGAGCACGCGTGCCTGCAGTTCCTTGTGCTGCTTCACGGCGCGGCGCTGGCTGCGGCTGGGCCGGAAGCCGTTGACCAGCACGCGCAGCGGGATGCAGGCGCGGCACCCGTCGCAGTAGGGCCTGTAGGTGAACATTCCGCTGCGCCGGAACCCGCTGAGCACGAGGTCGGAATACGCGTCGTTGTGAATCAGGTGGCTGGGCGTGGCCACCTGCGACCGGGCCTGGCGATCGGGCAGGTAGCTGCAGGGGTAGGGCGCCGTCGCGTAGAACTGCAGCGTGTGAAGCGGGAGATCCTTGAGGTGCGTCACGTCGATTCAGAAGGCCGCGTGGAAAGGAGTTCTGTCCAGTATACGGGCTCGAAATGCCACTGTGGGCCCTGCTGTTCGCGTGCCTTGGCCACATGCGCCACAAAGCTTGCGCGCGACATCTCCCGGGCTCCCAGGCTCGCCAGGTGGGAGGTGTTCTGCTGGCAGTCGATCATCCGCACCTGAAAGCGCCGGCACAGGCAGACCAGGGCCGCCAGCGCGATCTTCGAGGCGTCCGGACGGCGCGTGAACATCGATTCGCCAAACACCGCACGGCCGAGCCCGACGCAGTAGAGACCGCCCGCAAGCTTGCCGTCGATCCAGGTTTCCACGCTGTGCGCGTGGCCGGCCCGATGCAGCGCCATGTAGGCGTTCACCATGTCCGGGACGATCCAGGTGCCCGACTGGCCGGTGCGCGGCGATTGGGAGCAGGCCTTGATGACCGCCGAAAAATCGCGGTCGATGCGCACTTCGCAGCCGGGGGTCTGCGCGAAGCGGGCGAGGGTCTTGCGCAGCGACCTGTGGAGCTTGAATTCGGCCACCTGGAGCACCATGCGCGGGTCCGGGCTCCACCAGAGGATCGGCTGGTCTTCGCTGAACCACGGGAACACGCAGTGGCTGTAGGCCTGCACCAGGGTGTCCACATCGAGGGCCCCGCCGGCGGCAAGGAGGCCGGGTACGGGGTCGGCGTCGCCCCAGGCGGATGCGGGGTCGGGCAGCGCGTCGCCGGGTTCGAGCCAAGGCAGTTGTTGCATGGCCGTAGGTATACACGGCTTCGCGGTGCGCTTCATCCACGTTGCACAAAATGGCCGTTCTCCAGCGGGACGGCAAGCGACTGACGCGGCTGCACGCCATCGGCTCCGCCTGCGAAACACACAGGAATACCCAAGAGCCCATATAGTGCTGCTTCCATTTGCTCTCCATCGGACCCGCAAGGCGAGCGTTGCCTTGCGGATGGCCAGCCCAAGAGGACCACGTTGACTACTGAATCCAATCCCACGCGTTTCGGCAGCGGCCATGCAGTGCGCCGCCTCGAGGACGAGAGCCTGCTTGCCGGCCGAGGCCGCTACACGGACGACGTCACGCTTGCCGGCCAGACACATCTGGTGTTCCTCCGGTCTCCCTACCCGCACGCGCGCATCGTCTCGATCGACGTCTCTGCCGCGGCAGCCATGCCTGGCGTGCTGCGCGTGGTCACCGGCGCCGAAATGGCCGAGGCCGGCGTCAAGCCGATGCCGGGCGCCGCGGGCTTCAGGCGGGCCGACGGCAGCGATGCCGCGAGCCCCCCGCGGCTTGCCATGGCGCACGAAAGAACCCGCTTCGTGGGCGAAGCGGTGGCCGCGGTAGTGGCCGAAACGGTCCAGCAGGCCCGCGATGCCGCCGAAGCCGTGGTGATCGACTACGAAGAACTTCCCATGGTGGTCGATCTTGCAAGCGCCACCGCCGACGGCGCGCCGCTGCTGTGCGACGAGGCCACGGGCAACATCGCTGCCGAAATGCGCCATGGCAGCAGCGACGCCGCAACGGCCGCCTTTGCCAAGGCCAAACACGTGGTGGCGCTCGACGTGATCAACCAGCGCGTCGTGGCGCTCACCATCGAGCCGCGCTCGGTGCTCGCCGCGCATGAGGACGGGTCCGATCGCCTCACCATCCGCATGAGCACCCAGATGCCCTCGGGCGTGCGCGACTCGATCTGCGCCGCCATCGGCCTCGCAAAGGAAAAGGTGCGCGTGTTGGTGGGCGACGTGGGCGGCGGATTCGGTATGAAGACCGGTGCCTATCCCGAAGACATTGCCGTGGCCTATGCCGCACTGCAAGTGAAGCGTCCTGTGAAATGGGTCGCCGACCGCAGCGAGGAGTTTCTTTCGAGCGCACATGGCCGGGACATCGAGGCCAAGGCCGAGCTCGCGCTCGATGCCGACGGAAAGATTCTTGCGCTGCGCATCAAGACGCTCGCCAACGTGGGCGCCTATGCCACCGGCACCGGCGTCGCGATCCAGCTCCTGATCGGCCCCTGGGTGCAGACCAGCGTCTACGACATCCAGACCATCGACTTTCATTTCAAGGCGGTGCTCACCAACACCGCGCCTACGGGTGCCTACCGCGGCGCGGGCCGGCCCGAGGCGATTTTCACCATCGAGCGGCTGATGGACGAGGCCGCGCGCCAGACCGGTATCGACCGCGTCGCGCTGCGCCGCCGCAACTTCATCCGCCCCGAACAGATGCCCTACACCAACCCGATGGCGCAGACCTACGACACGGGCAAGTTCGAGTCGGTGATGGACCAGGCACTGGCGCTGGCCGACTGGAACGGCTTCGAGGGCCGCGCGGCCGAGTCCGCCCGGCAGGGCAAGCACCGTGGCCTGGGCATTGCCACCTTTCTCGAGTGGACCGGCGGCAATGTGTTCGAGGAGCGTGTCACGGTCTCGGTGCAGGCGGACGGCGTCATCGAGGTGTTCTCCGCCGTCAACGCAATGGGGCAGGGCATTGCCACCTCGCTCGCCCAGCTGGCGGTCGATGCCTTCGGCGTGCCGATCGAGAAGGTGCGCGTGGTGCTCGGCGACACGGACCGCGGCGACGGCTTCGGCAGCGCCGGTTCCCGCTCGCTGTTCACCGGCGGCTCGGCGGTTCGCATCGGCGCCGAACGCACCATCGACAAGGCACGCGAACTCGCGGCCGAGGAGTTCGAGGCGGCCCCCGACGACGTGACCTACAGCCGCGGCGTGTTCTCCGTGGCCGGCACCGACCTCGAGCTCGACCTGTTCGACCTGGCGGGCAAGCAGCCCGAGCGTGAAATCTTCGTCGACTCCACCAGCACCGTGGCGGGCCCGACCTGGCCCAACGGCTGCCACATCTGCGAGATCGAACTCGATCCGCCGACGGGCGAGATCAGCGTGGTGGCCTACAGCTCGGTCAACGACGTGGGCCGCGTGGTCAACCCGATGATCGTGCGCGGCCAGCTCGAAGGCGGCGCGGTGCAGGGCATCGGGCAGGCGCTGTACGAGCAGGTGGTGTACGACAACGAAACAGGCCAGCCCCTCACCGGCAGCCTGATGGACTACGCCGCGCCGCGCGCGGACATCGTCGAGACCATGTTCCACATGGAGATGGACGAGTCGACGCCGTGCACCAACAATCCGCTGGGCGTGAAGGGCGTGGGCGAACTGGGCACCATCGGAGCCACGCCGACCATCGTCAACGCGGTGGCCGATGCCTTCGCGCGCAACGGCCTTGCGAACGGCACGCCGCGCCTGCACATGCCGCTGAGCCCGTCTCGGGTATGGCAGGCCATGCACACTGTGGACTGAGGCTTGGGGCGCTCGTCGCGGGTGAATTCGAATGCTCGTCACCACCGAACTGCAGACCGAACCTATCCGCGTGTCGAGCTACCGCTGCGACGCGGGTCCCGATGCGCAGCCGTTCACCGAGATGCACGTCGACTACTCCGTGTCGTACGTGCGAAAGGGGAGCTTCGGCTTGCGCACGCGTGGCAACGCCTATGAATTGGTGGCCGGTTCGGTACTGGTGGGCTGCCCCGGCGACGAATACATCTGCACCCACGACCACCATGTCTGCGGCGACGAATGCCTGGCGTTCCACCTGTCGCCCGGCTTCGTCGACCTGATAGGCGGCGACCAGCGGACCTGGCGCACCGCGGGGCTGCCGCCGCTGCCCGAACTCATGGTGCTCGGCGAGCTCGCGCAGGTTGCGACCGAGGGCCAGGCCGACATCGGCCTGGACGAGCTCGGCATGTGGTTTGCCGGCCGTTTCGTCCAAGTGGCGAGCGGACGCGGCAAGCCGGCACCGCAGCCGGCCGCGCCGCGCGACAGGCGCCGCGCGGTGGATGCCGCCCTATGGATCGATGCGCACTCGCACGACGACATCGGTCTTGAAGGCGCAGCGTCCGAGGCCGGCCTGAGCGCCTTCCACTTCCTGCGCCTGTTCTCGCAGGTGCTCGGCGTCACGCCGCACCAGTACCTGGTTCGCTCCCGGCTGCGCCACGCGGCGCGCCTGCTGGCGGACGACGACCGCCCCGTGACCGACGTGGCCTTCGACGTGGGCTTTGCCGACCTGAGCAACTTCGTTCGCACCTTTCACCGCGCGGCAGGCGTGTCGCCGCGCAGCTTTCGCCAGGCCGCCAGGGGCGATCGCAAGATTTTCCAAGACCGATTGGCAGCCCTGCTCAATGATGACCGCCTGATTCATTCATCGAGCAGAAAGTCATCGCCATGTACGACCACATCGGACTGAAAGTCAAAGACCTCGCCGCGAGCCGGCGCTTCCACGAAGCCGCGCTGGCGCAGCTCCCCTGAGGCGCACGGCCATGGCAACGATCTACAAAGAATTCATCGTCGAAGCCGATGCCGACGCAGTCTGGGATGCGCTGCGCGATTTCGGCGCCGTTCGCACGCGCCTCGCGCCCGGTTTTCTGACCGACTGCAAGCTGGACGGGCAGGGCGCCCGCATCGTGAGTTTTGCCAACGGCCTGGTGGCGCGCGAGCTGCTCGTGGGCATCGATGAGGCCAACCGCCGCCTGGCCTACACCGTCACCGACGGCCAGGCCAGCCACCACCATGCCTCAGCCCAGGTGTTCGCCCACGGCGAAGGGCGTTCGCGCTTCGTCTGGATCACCGATGTGCTGCCCGACAAGTTCGCCGCCTACATCGGATCGATGATGGACGAGGGCGGCGTCGCGATGAAGAAGACGCTCGAGCAAAAAAGCCCGGCGCCGCCGGCCGGCTAGAAATCCTCGAGCGGCAGGCCCACGTAGTTCTCCGCCAGCGAGGTGGAGGCGGCCTGCGAATGCACGAGGTAGTCGAGTTCGGCTTCCTGGATCTTCTGGCCGAACGCGCCGGTCTCCGGGAAGCGGTGCATCAGTGAGGTAAACCACCACGAGAAGCGCTCGGCCTTCCAGACCCGGCGCAGGCAGAGGTCTGAGTACCGATCGAGTGCGGAGGGCGATTTTTCGCCATAGAAGATCTCGAACGCGCGCGACAGGTAGCCCACGTCGGCCGTTGCGAGGTTGAGCCCCTTGGCGCCGGTCGGCGGCACGATGTGCGCCGCGTCGCCAGCCAGGAACAGCGAACCGAAACGCATCGGCTCGGCGACGAAGCTGCGCAGCGGTGCAATGCTTTTTTCGAGCGAAGGGCCGGTCACGAGCCGCTCGCGTGCCTCGGGGTCGAGCCGCGCGCGCAGTTCGTTCCAGAACGCCTCGTCGCTCCAGTTTTCCACCCGTTCTTCGGTCGGCACCTGCACGTAGTAGCGGCTGCGCGTGGCGCTGCGCATGCTGCACAGCGCAAAGCCGCGCTCGGTGTTGGCGTAGATGAGTTCGTGCGACACCGGCGGCACGTCGGCGAGCACGCCCAGCCAGCCGAAGGGGTAGATTTTCTCGTAGGTCTGGATGGCGCCTTCGGGCACGCTGGCGCGGCTCACGCCGTGGTAGCCGTCGCAGCCGGCGATGAAGTCGCACTCGATCTCGTGCGTCTGGCCGTCTTTTTCGTAGCGCACGCGAGGGCGCGCCGAGTCGAAGCCGTGAAGGCTGACGTTGGCCGCGCTGTAGATGGTCGTGAGGCCTTCGGCCGAGCGCGCCTCCATCAGGTCGCGCGTCACCTCGGTCTGGCCATACACGGTGACCTGCTTCCCGCCCGTGAGGCCATGCAGGTCGATGCGGTGCCGCGCTCCCTTGAACAGCAGCTCGATGCCTTCGTGCGGCAGCCCTTCGGCCTTGGCGCGCGCATCGACGCCGGCACGCGCCAGCAGATCCATGGTGACTTGCTCGAGCACGCCCGCGCGGATGCGCCCCAGCACGTAGTCGCCGCTCTGGCGCTCCACGATGATGTTGTCGATGCCCGCCTTGAAAAGCAGCTGCCCGAGAAGCAGGCCGGCCGGGCCCGCGCCGATGATCGCGACCTGTGTTCGCATGTTCATGTCTCCGTTGAGGTTTTCGCAAGCGTAGGTCGTTCGGGGCAGCCTGGCGCGGCGCTTTGCGAGGCACTGTGCGATCATGCGAGTGGCTGCGCGATGATCGCGCAACACTTCGTACCTTGACCGGATGACCATCGCCAAAGCCGACTTCATCGAGGGCATTGCCAAGGGAATGGCCGTGCTCGAAAGCTTCGACACCGAGCGCCAGCGCCTCAACGCCACCCTGGCGGCCGAGCGCGCCGGACTCACGCGCGCCGCCGCCCGCCGGCACCTGCTCACGCTGGCCCACCTGGGCTACCTGGAGACCGATGGCAGCTATTTCTGGATGGCGCCCAAGGTGCTGCGCTTCTCGGGCAGCTACCTGGCGTCGTCACGCCTGCCGCGTGCGCTGCAGCCCACGCTCAACCGGCTCGCGGCACAAACCGGGGAGTCTTTCTCGGCCGTGGTGCTCGACGGCGAAGAGGTGGTCATCATTGCGCGCAGCGGCAGCTACGGCACGCCGACCCGCGTGCTGGCGTACGGCCTGCACCTTGGCGCCCGCCTGCCGGCGCACGCCACGTCGACCGGGCGGGTGCTGCTCGCGGCCATGGCGCCGGCCCAGCTCACGCAGTGGCTCAAGGGGCGCCACCTCGCGCGGCTCACGCCCAACACCACCACCCAGGCGCGCAGCCTGCGCCAGCTGGTTTCCCGTGTGCGCAAGAACGACTACTGCTTTGCCAGCGAAGAGCACGAGCTCGGCGTGCAGGCGCTCGCGGTGCCGCTGCGCGACATGCAGGGCCACACGGTGGCCGCGCTGAACGTGGTGCTTTCGGGCACGCGCTACCAGGAAGAGACGCTGCAGCGCGAGATGCTGCCGCTGCTCTTCGAGGCGGCGCGCGAGGTCAGGTCGCTGCTGTGATCTGAACTTCCGCGCTGCCGCTGCCTCGAATCCCGAAAACGCACACCACAACCATGCGACTCCTGCTTCTCGAAGACGACGTGATGATCGGCGAAGCCGTGCTCGACCTGCTGCGCGCCGAGCAATACGCCGTGGACTGGGTGAAAGACGGCGATGCGGCCGAGTCCGCCTTGCGCACCCAGCAGTACGACCTGGTGCTGCTCGACCTGGGCGTGCCGCGCCGCGACGGCCTCGAGGTGCTGCGCAGCCTGCGTGCCCGCAAGCAGCGCATGCCCGTGCTGATTGCCACCGCGCGCGACTCGGTGCAGCAGCGCATCGAAGGGCTCGATGCGGGCGCCGACGATTACGTGCTCAAGCCCTACGACCTGGACGAACTGCTGGCCCGCATCCGCGCCTTGTTGCGCCGCGCCGCGGGGCGCGCCGAGCCGGTGTACGAGCACATGGGCGTGAGCATCAACCCCGCCACCCGCGAGGTCATGGTGGGCGGTCAGCCGGTGGTGCTGTCGGCGCGCGAATGGGCCGTGCTCGAGCCGCTGATCGCGCGGCCCGGCATGGTGCTGTCGCGTGCCCAGCTCGAGGAAAAGCTCTACAGCTGGAAGGACGAAATCAGCAGCAACGCCGTCGAGGTCTACGTGCACGGCCTGCGCAAGAAGCTCGGGGCCGAACTGATCCGCAACGTGCGCGGCGTGGGCTACATGGTGCCGAAGGCATGATGCGCGCGCTGACCGGGTCGCTGCGCGCGCGCTTGCTGTGGTTCCTGCTTGCGGCCATCGTGCTTGCTGCCGGCGCGCAGGCGCTGGTGGCCTACCGCACGGTGTTGAAAGAGGCCGACGACATCTTCGACTATCACATGCAGCAGATGGCGCTCTCGCTGCGCGCCGGCCTGCCGCCGAGCGCGGCGGTCGGCGGCATCGGCAGCGGGGAGCAGAACTTCGATTTCGTGGTGCAGGTGTGGACCGCCGACGGCGTGCGCATCTTCGAATCCGCCGAGCAGGCGGCGTTGCCGCAACTGGCGGTGCTGGGCTTTGCCGACGTGCGTGCGCGCGGCACCACCTACCGCGTGTTCTCGATGCAGACGAGCGGGCTGGTCATTCAAGTGGCGCAGGACATGGCGGCGCGGCGCAACATGGCCGGGGCGCTGGCCCTGCGAACCATTGCGCCGGTGGCGTTGATGGCGCCGCTGCTCATGCTGGTCGTCTGGTGGGTGGTGAGCCGGTCTCTTGCGCCCGTGGCACGCGTGCGCAAGCAGGTTGCCTCCCGGCAGGCCGACGATCTTTCTGCCGTGAGCGAGGAAGACCTGCCCGATGAGGTGCGCCCGCTGGTGCAGGAGCTCAACCTGTTGTTCGACCGGGTGCGCCACGCCTTCGATGCGCAGAAGCACTTCGTGGCCGATGCGGCGCACGAGCTACGCTCCCCGCTCGCCGCGCTGAAACTCCAGGTGCAGGGCTTGCAGCGCGCGCCCGATGCCGCAGCGCGCGATCTGGCCGTGAGCCGGCTGGTCGCGGGCATCGACCGCGCCACGCGGCTGGTCGAACAGATGCTGGCGCTGGCCCGGCACGAGGCCAGCATGGCCGCCGGTGCCAAGTCCCAGCCGGTCGACCTTGCCGAAGTGGCGCGCCTGGCCATCTCGGATGCGGTCGCAGCCGCGCAGGCCCGGGGCATCGACGTCGGGGTTTCGCATGCCGACGCCGGCGCCGTGGTGAACGGCCAGCCCGAGGCGCTGCGCATGCTGCTGCGCAACCTGATCGACAACGCCGTCAAGTACACGCCGGAACAAGGGCGCGTCGACGTCGCTATTGCGATGAACGGTGCGGCGGTGGACCTCAGCGTGGACGACAGCGGGCCGGGCCTCCCCGAGGAAGAGCGCGCGCGCGTGCTCGACCGCTTCTATCGCTCGGGCGAGCCGCAGGCGCCCGGAAGCGGGCTCGGCCTCGCGATCGTCAAGTCGATTGCCGACCTGCACGGCGCCACGGTGGTGCTCGCTGCCTCGCCGAGCCTGGGCGGGTTGCGGGTGCTGGTGCGCTTTCCCTCCAAGGCCTGAAGGCCTTCGAGCACCGGGCCGCGGTTTAAGCCGCGCTTAAGCCAGTGCACCGACATTCCTTTCATCGTGTTGCGCACAGACGCATTGAAAGGAAAACCAGAAATGAACACCCGCCTCACTTCTCCCCATGCCCTGGTCATCGCCTTGGCGACCGCCGGGGTGATCGGTGCCGTCGGTGCCGGCGCCTACACCAGTGCCCGCGCGGTGAATGCGCCGACCAACACCGCGAGCGTGGCGCCGGCCGCGATGGTGACGCTGCCCGACTTCTCGACCATCACTTCGCGCGATGGCCCCGCGGTGGTCAACATCAGCGTGACCGGCACCGCGAAGGCGTCCGACGCCGAAGCCGCGGCCGAGATGCAGGGCATCGACCCGGACGATCCGATGCTCCAGTTCTTCCGCCGCTTCCAGGGCCAGATGGGCCCGCGCGCCCAGCAGCGCGAAGTGCCGGTGCGTTCGCAGGGTTCGGGTTTCATCGTGAGCCCCGACGGCATCATCATGACCAACGCGCACGTGGTCAAAGACGCCAAGGAGGTCACGGTCAAGCTGACCGACCGGCGCGAATTCCGCGCCAAGGTGCTCGGCGCCGACGCCAAGACCGACATCGCGGTGCTCAAGATCGATGCCAAGAACCTGCCCACCCTGGCGCTCGGCAACACCAAGGACCTGAAGGTCGGCGAATGGGTGCTGGCCATCGGCTCCCCGTTCGGATTCGAGAGCACGGTCACCGCCGGCGTGGTGAGCGCCAAGGGTCGTTCGCTGCCCGACGACAGCTACGTGCCGTTCATCCAGACCGACGTAGCGGTGAACCCCGGCAACTCCGGCGGGCCGCTGCTCAACACGCGCGGCGAGGTGGTCGGCATCAACTCGCAGATCTACAGCCGCAGCGGCGGCTACCAGGGCGTGTCGTTCGCCATTCCGATCGACGTGGCGGTGCAGGTGAAGGACCAGATCGTCGCGACCGGCAAGGCCACGCACGCGCGCCTTGGCGTGGCGGTGCAGGAGGTGAACCAGGCCTTTGCCGACTCCTTCAAGCTCGACAAGCCCGAGGGCGCGCTGGTCTCGAACATCGAGAAGGGCGGCCCTGGCGACAAGGCCGGCCTGAAGGCGGGCGACGTGATCCGCAAGGTCGACAGCGAGCCCATCGTCTCGTCGGGCGATCTGCCCG
The DNA here is from genome assembly GCF_051144945.1 of Variovorax palleresanus. NCBI lineage: Bacteria > Pseudomonadati > Pseudomonadota > Betaproteobacteria > Burkholderiales > Comamonadaceae > Variovorax > Variovorax palleresanus. The sequence goes on from NZ_JBJNVP010000002.1 coordinate 5,100,459, forward strand.
CGGTGATCGGCCAGCAGGCGCCGGGCAAGAAGGTGACGCTCGAAGTGTGGCGCCAGGGCGAGCGCCAGGAGATTTCCGCCAGGCTGGGCGATGCGAGCGACAAGCCCGCGCAGGTCGCGAAGAACGACAGTGCGGCGGGCCAGGGCAAGCTCGGCCTCGCGCTACGGCCCCTGCAGCCGCAGGAAAAGCGCGAAGCCGCGATCGAGAACGGCCTGCTGATCGAAGACGTTGCGGGACCGTCGGCCCTGGCCGGGGTGCAGGCGGGCGACGTGCTGCTGGCCATCAACGGCACGCCCGCCAAGACCCTGGAGCAGGTGCGCGAGGTGGTGGCCAAGGCCGACAAGTCCGTGGCGCTCCTGATCCAGCGCGGCGAAGACAAGATCTTCGTGCCGGTGCGAATTGGATGACGCCCCGTCCCAGGCGCCAGGACGAAGAAACGTGAGCTCATCGACCGGCGGCCTTTCGGCGCACATCCTGCCCACGTCGGCCACCATGATCGGCGTGTGCATGACGGTGATGTCGATCGGCCACCTGGGCCCGCGCGACGATCTGCGGCTGCTCATCGACCGCATGCTGGCCATCGATGCACTGGTCTTCCTGGCCAGCGCGCTCTTGTCCTTCATCTCGATGCGGTCGCGCAGATCGGGTGTTCGGCTGGAGGCCTGGGGCGAGATGGTCTTCATCGCCGGGCTCGCACTGCTGGCGCTGGGCGCCGTCACGCTGGCGTTTGCCTTGCGCTGAGGCTAACGCCGCGCGGCCTTGTCGAGCCGCGCCGCCACCAGCGCGAGATGCCCGACCAGTTCTCTGGGCGACTCGATCTCGAAATCGTGTCCCAGGCAGGCCAGCCACACGGCCAGCGCGTCGAGCGAATTGGCGCCGGTCTCGATGCGTGTGCGGCTGTCGTCCACGGCCTTTGGCATTCCGCCGACCCAGGCCATGTGCGCCTCCAGCGCCTCGATGGGCGCGTGCACCACCACGCGCGCATGGTGCAGAAAGGGCGACACCGCGAGCGCATGCTGCATGTAGGCCTCGACGTCGCCATGGGGCAGCCTTCGGGCCGTGAATCGGGCACCCGTAGGGGCGGGGTCGACGATGCGGTCGAGGCGGAAAGTGCGCCAGTCCTGGCGCGCCGTGTCCCAGGCCAGCAGGTACCAGCGCTGCCCCGTCTGCACCACGCGATGCGGCTCCACCGTGCGGGCGCTGGCGGCGTCGTGATGGTCGCGGTAGTCGAAGCGCAGCTCCAGCCTTTCGGTGCAGGCCTCGGCCAGGAGCGACACGGCCTTCAGCCGGACAGCCGGCTTGCCGCGCATCACGGGCACCACCGATGCGCGCACGCTTTCCAGCCGCCGCCGAAGCCGCGGCGGCATCAGTTGCTCCAGCTTGGCCAGCGCGCGCATCGACGCGGTTTCGATGTCGCCCAACGCCCCGCCGGCCGTGCCGCCCAGTCCCAGCGCCACTGCAATGGCCTCTTCGTCTTCGAGCAGCAGCGGCGGTAGCGACGTGCCGGCACCCAGGCGGTAGCCGCCGGCGACGCCGGAGGTCGAGTCGACCGTGTAGCCCAGGCTGCGCAGCCGGTCGACGTCGCGGCGCAGCGTGCGCTCGGTGATCTCGAGCCGGGTGGCCAATTCGGCGCCGGTCCATGAACGTTGGGCCTGGAACAGCGACAGGAGCCGGATCAGGCGTGCGGAGGCAGACAACATGGGTTGAATGATGCCTCTGATCGAGGACAGAATCTGTCCGCAATGGGGCTTAGCCTCGGATCTTCTCCACTCACACGGGACACGACCCATGAAGAAGATATACAGCGGAAGCTGCCACTGCGGCAAAGTCCGGTTTCAGGCGGACATCGACCTGGGCGAAGGCACCGGCAAGTGCAACTGTTCCATCTGCACCAAGGCCAGGGCGTGGGGCGCCATCGTCAAGCCCGAGGCCTTTCGGCTCGTGTCAGGCGAGCGGGAGCTTTCGGTCTATCAGTTCAACACGCACAGCACCGAGCATTTGTTCTGCCGGCATTGCGGCATCCGGCCGTTCGGCCGCGGCAATGTGCCGGAGATCGGTGGTGCCTACGTCAGCGTGAACGTCGCTTGCCTGGATGACGCCACAGCCGATGAACTGGCTAGCGCGCCGGTTCGCTACATGGACGGGCGCAACAACAACTGGTTTGAGGCGCCAGCCGAGACGAGGTATTTCTAGGCGGCAACCGAATCGGCGTGCGGGCCTGCCGATGGCGGCGCCCGCATGCGACGCGGGTTGGGTTCGAGAGGGGAGGCCGGCTGCGCCTACAGCTCCTTGCTGCCGGCGTCGTTGTCAGGAACCTGCGCATCGAGTTCGTCCTTGATCGTCCTGTCTCCGCGGATGGCCAGATACAACACGGCACCCAGGCCAAGCACGACGACGAAGATCACGGCGAAAAAGCCGCTCCCCAAGATCCACCACCAAAACAAACCGCTCGCAAGAAGCAGAAGCGCAACCAAGAGTAAAGAGTTCAAGTGCATGCACCGCGCTGATAGGACGTTGGCGGTAATGTACGCGGCGTTGGCTGCTCCATGCCTGACTTTGGGTCTGGGACATACCCTCTTTTCGGGTTTTCGTGATGTCCACTACACGCGATGCACTAGGCGGATCCAAAGTAGCGGGCGGCGACGCGGCCCAGGTTGGTGATTTCACTCACCGTTGCGCAGAGAGGCATGGGGCTGTGTGGCGGTGAGAACGCGACCTTGATGTACCCGGCGTCTCGCAGATCCTTGAGCCGGTCTATTTCGGACGGACTGGAGAACTGCACTGGCAACCGCGATGCCAGGATCTGGGTGAAAAGCGCATACGCCAAGTTGCATCTCCCGAGTCAAGGGGAAATTGGGCGACACGCCGTCGCCCGGGCTTCGACCTGGATCGGTGCGAGCCTGTAACCCGTTCACCCATCCGGTCCGGAAGATACCCTGGTCGATGCGTCCTATCGATTCCACGTCCGGCATAGGCCTCGGCCAGGCCGATGCCCGCCGCAGAAGGCTCAAAGAGGGTACTCATGAGGGATTTCTTCCGCGCGGACTGCGGCCTATGCTTTCGCGACCATGACCGCATCCCTGATGGATTTCGATCTGCCGGAGGGCTGGAGCTGCGCGGTGGAACTCGAGCTCACGCCTGAGGGCGTCTATGCTGGACGGGCCGAACTTCGGCACGAATTCACGCAGTGCTGCGTGCTGGTGGTGACCCAGCAGCCGACCCGTGAAGCCGCACTCGAATGCATGAAGTTTCGCGCCGCTCGTTTCGTGGAGGAATGGAACTCCAGGTTGGCGCAGCCCATGTAGACGATGTGCCCCAAAAGGAAATGCCCCGTCACCTTTTGAGTGACGGGGCATCCAGAGGCCTTGCGGCTTGTAGTGGCTCCTCGACCTGGGCTCGAACCAGGGACCTACGGATTAACAGTCCGGCGCTCTACCAACTGAGCTATCGAGGAACAAGCCTCAGATTATAGCGTGATTTTTTGAGCCTTTCGAGTGCACCCATACGGCCGCAATAAATTTCCGAAAAATTTTTGAGCGCGTGTTCAGAGCGACACGCTCAACCCGAGGCGCAGCGTGCGCGGTGCGCCGGGAAAGAGGTAGACATGGCCGAACTGGTAGGGCGATTCTTTCCAGTAGCGGCGGTCGAACAGGTTGTCGATGGCGAGGCTCCAGCTTGTCTGAACGCCGCGCAACTTGGTGTCGTAGCGCAGCACGGCATCGACGCGCGTCCATGAGGGCAGCGTGATCGAACCATCGGCCAACACGTTGCGCCGGCCCTCATGCGACAGCTGTCCCAGCAGTTCGAGACCGGGCACCGAGGCCACGCGATAGCCGGCCTGCGCGCGCAGCACTTGCTTGGGCACGTTGGTGGGCGACTGGCCATTGATGGCAGGCTCGGCGGTGCTACCGCGGCGCTTGGCATCGATCAGCGTGACGCTGCCGCCTAGACGCCAAGGCCCCGTGTTCCATTGCGCGCCCGCCTCGAGTCCGCGGTGCACCGCGCTGCCATCGTAGCGGCCATCGCAGGGCGTGATGAAGAGCCGGTTGCAGGCGTCGAGATTGGTCATCGGCCGCTTGATGTCGAACCACGCGAGCTGCCAGTTGAATGCATCGCCGCCGCCCTTGAGTCCCAGTTCCCATTGGCGCGACGTCAGCGCGGGCAACGCCTGGCCCGCGTTGCTGTACTGGTCGCCCCTGTTCGGCACGACCTGCGATTCGACGCCCTTGCCCCAGCTCGCGTAGGCGAGCAATCCGGGCCGGATCGCATAGCTGGCGGCGACCCATGGCGTGGTCACGCCTTGCTTGTAGCCGGTGGGGTTGGAGCCGTCGTTGCTGATGCTGCTTCGGTCGAGCCGCGTATGACGCACGCCGAGCCAGGTGGTGAAGCGGTCGTTCCAGCGGATCGCATCCTGCACCGACAGTTCTGTCGAACGCTCGTCGCGGTTGGTCTGCGGTGTGATGGCGTCGGAGTTTGGCGGCACCACGGCCGTGGCCCAGACGTTGCCGGTGCCGACGTAGTTGTAGGCCTGGTTCTGGAAGCGGTTGCGCACGCGGCTCGCGAGAAGGCCGAAGCCCAGCTCGTGCTTCACGCTGCCGGTCATCACGTTGCCCTTGAGGTTGAGGCTGCCTGCAGTTTGCGTGCGCCGCTCGTTCTCGCTGCGAAAGTCGTAGAAGTCGAAGGTGCCGTCGGAGCAATAGCGGTCGAAGTTGCCTTCGGCGCCGCAGCCGAAGGCGTAGGCCAGGCGGTCATCGGACTTGAGCCTTTGCTGCCCGATCTGCGCGCTCCAGCGCCAGTCGGCATTGAGTGCCTGGCTGAAGCGCACGCTGCCGGTCAGTGCATTGAACTCCGAGGGCTGCGACCACGGCTGGTTGTTGATGTTGATTTTTGGATCGACCGGCGGGGGCAGCGTGTTGCCCAGCAGGCTGAAGCCGTTCTGGCTCGGCTGCGTCTTGTGGCTGCGCTCGATCTCGAACTCGAGCACCGAATCGCGCGTGATGCGCCAGTCGCCCGCAAGCGAGAACATGTTGCGGTTGCCGTCGAGGTTGTGCGTCAGCGGCTTGAGGTTTTCGTTCGCCACGTTGAGGCGATAGCCGAATTCGCGGTTGGCGCCGAAGCGGCCACCCAGGTCGATCGCGCCGAGCACGCTGCCGCGGCTGGTGGTTTCGAGGCGCAGCGTGCGCAGGTCCTGCTCGGTCGGCCGCTTCACGACGTAGTTGACCAGCCCGCCCGGCGCGCTGGTGCCGGCCTGGATGCCGCTGGTGCCGCGCAGGATCTCGATGCGCTCCTTGTTGTCGAGCGGGATCGATGTCTCGGCGCTGATCGGCAATCCCTCGCGCCGGTAGTTGAAGCGGTTGTCCAGCACGAAGCCGCGCACCGTCAGGTAGTCCCAATAGCCGGCCGAGTTGTAGGCATCGGTCACCGAAGAATCGAATTGCGTGAGGTCCGCAAGCCGGCGCGCGCCGCTCGCGCGAAGCTGCGTGCTGTCGATCACCGTGGCCGACAGCGGCAGTTCGCGCAGCGGCACGTCGCCGAAGCCGCTCACCTCGGCTTGCGGTGCCGCATTGCTTTCGTTCACCGTGACGGCGGGCAATTCGGTGGGCTGTTGGGCCTGCGCGCCGCAGGCGGCCAGAAGGAGGGCGGCAGCCACTGCGTGCGAGATGGGCGACAGCGGCCGTGCGGGAAAGGGGATTTGTTTTTTTGTCATCTTGTCTTGTTCATGCGGAGGCCGCGCCCATGGCGGTCATCCATTGCGCGGCCGTGGCCTCGGGATCTTCTGCGGTGACCAGCGCGCGCACCACGGCCACCGAGCCCACGCCCGTGGCAAGCACCTCGGGCAGTCGCACCGCGTCGATGCCGCCGATGCCCACCTGCGGATAGCCGCGCAACAGGCGCGCATAGGCGGCGAGCCGCGCAACGCCCTGCGGGGCCGTGGCCATCTTCTTGAGGGTGGTCGGATAGACCGCGCCCATGGCGATGTAGCTCGGGCTCACCGCATCGGCGCGCACCATCTCGGCATAGCCATGGGTGCTGACGCCGAGCCGGAGGCCCGCATCGCGGATCTGCCGAACCTGCTCGGTCGCGAGCGCATCGAGGTCTTCCTGGCCCAGGTGAACGCCGTAGGCGCCGGCGGCGATCGCCGTCTGCCAGTGGTCGTTGATGAACAGCAGGGCACCTGTGCCACGGACGGCATCGACTGCCGCATGCACTTCGCGCTCGACGGCCGCCGCGTCGTCAGACTTGAAGCGCAGCTGCACCGTGGGAACGCCCGCGCGTGCCATGCGGCCGACCCATTGCGCATCGGGCAGCACCGCGTAGAGGCCGAGCCGTTGGGGGCAGGGCGCAAAGGCGTCGTCGCGCGCCGTGGGTGGAAACGCGCGCATGCCGAAATCGGCCGGAGTCTCGGGCCACTGGTTCGCATCGAACGCGCCGGTTCGCGCTGTCTGCGCCTGCCACGCTCGTGCCAGGCATTCGGCATCGATCTCGATGAAGCCCAGCGCGATGCAGGCCTGCTTCGCGCCGCGATACACGGGGTCGTCGGACGAAAAGCTGCCGGCCGAGATAGCCGCGGCCGTGATGGCGCCGAAGCGCAGCCCGTGGGCCGCAACGATTGCATGTGCCACGGCGCGGGCGTCGTTTGAAGCGATCATGGTGCGTGATGCCAGAAGGGCGTGCCGAGCACCGGCGTGCTCGGTTGAGCGGAGTCTTGCGCGGCCATGGCGCCGGCACGATGAGCGGAGCGGCCGGCCTGAACGGCATCTGCGAAGGCGCCGGCCATCGCCACTGGGTCTTGCGCGAGCGCGACGGCCGTGTTGAGCAACACGCCGTCGTAGCCCCATTCCATGACCTGGCAGGCATGCGAGGGCAGTCCCAGTCCCGCATCGACCAGCATCGGCACGCTCAGCCGCTCGCGCAGCAACTGCAGCGCGTAGGGATTGACCGGGCCGCGGCCGGTGCCGATGGGTGCGGCCCATGGCATGACGGCCTGGCAGCCCACATCGACCAGCCGCTGGCACAGCACGAGGTCTTCGGTGCAGTAGGGCAGCACCTGGAACCCGTCGCGAATCAGCTGCGACGCGGCGTCGACGAGGTTCAGCGTGTCGGGCTGCAGCGTGTAGTCGTCGCCGATCAGTTCGAGCTTGATCCACGGCGTGTCGAAGAGCTCGCGTGCCATCTGCGCCGTGGCGATCACTTCCTGCACGCTGTGGCAGCCGGCGGTGTTGGGAAGCACGGGCACGGCGAGGCGGCGCAGCAGTTCCCAGAAACCGTTGCCGCTGTCGCTCGCACCCGGGCTCGCGGCCTGGCGGCGCAGCGAGGCCGTGAGCATGGCGGGCCTGGCGCGCTTCACTGCGGCTTCGAGCAGGTCCGGCGAGGGGTAGCGCGCGGTGCCCAGCAGCAGGCGGCTCTGGAAGGTCTGGCCGTAGAGAACCAGCGGATCGTTGTCCGGCACGGAAGATGTGGTTGTCATGGTGTGTGTTGTCTCCATCTCTGTGGGTCGTCTGGATCAGCCACCAGTCACGGGGCGGATCACTTCGATGCGGTCTTCGGGCTGCAGCGCGCGGCCCGCATGGGCCGAGCGCGGCACGAACTCCCGGTTCACGGCCACCGCGAACGGCGGCACGGCATCCAGTGCGGCGAGCGCGTCGGCCACCGTGGCGCCGTCCGGCAGCGTGAATGGCTTGTTGTTGATCAGGACGTTCATCGTCATGCTTGGGATGTCTCCAGGCCAAGGGTCTGCGCAAGCGCCGAGCGGCCGTGCACGAGCAGCTCCATGGCGGCGTCGAGCACGGCGGGCGCGATCATGAAACCGTGGCGGTACAGGCCGTTGATCTGCAGCACGCGCGGGTGCGGCTGGCGAATGGCGGGCAGGTTGTCGGGCAGCGTGGGTCGGCACTGCGTTGCAATCTCGAGGATGCGAGCCTCCGCGAAGCCGCTGTGCACCGCGTAGGCCGCGCTCAGCAGTTCGAGCGTGGAGCGCACGCTGGCGGGCGACATGTCGTCCGACTCGATCTCGGTCGCGCCGATCACGAACACGCCGCCGGGCTTGGGTGCGATGTAGAGCGGATAGCGTGGATGCACCAGCCGCGTGGGCCGCTGCAACGTCACCTCGGGCGCATGCACGCGAACGACTTCGCCGCGCACGCCGCGCAGTGCATTCCACTGCGGGCGGGCGCCAAGGCCGCGGCAGTCGATCACCCAGTCGGGCTGGCCCGGCGTGCCCGGAGAAAAATCGCCCGGTTCCCGTGGCGACTTCCAGTGCAGCGTGACCTCGGGATTGGCCCGCAGCGTCGCGAGCAATGACGAGAGCAGGGCGCGATTGTCGAGCTGGCCTTCACCCGGAAGAAACAAGCCTTGTGCGAAGCGCTGGCCGAGCGAAGGCTCCAGCGCGGCAACGCCGGCACCATCGAGCGTTTGCATGGCGGCGAGTTCGGGCACCTCTGCACCGGTGCGGGCCAGCACGCGCGCGAGCCGCGCGGCTTCGGCGGCGTCCTGCCGGTGCCACAGCACCAGCGTTCCTTCGCGTTGAAAGAACACCGGCTGTGCCAAGGGCGCCAGCAGTTCGGGCCAACGCAACAGCCCGTACTGCCCCATGCGCACGACAGGCACCGGAGCCACGGCCGATTCGGCCAGCGGCGCGAGCATGGCAGCCGCCACGCGTGCGGCCGCGCCTTCGGCTTCCGGGCTGCCGGCTTCGAACAGCTCGACCTTGCAGCCGGCCTGTGCGAGCTTGACCGCAAGCAGCCGGCCCATGAGGCCCGCGCCGAGGATGGCGGCGGATTGAAATGGCAGGCTCATGGCATTGCTCCTTCCCCCTCTGGGGGAAGGCCGGGATGGGGGTAGCCAGAGCGCACAACGGATACGCCGCTTGCCCCCACCCCAACCCTCCCCCGGGAGGGGAGGGAGCAAGACAACGCCAGTCGCCGATAATTTTCGGCATGACCCAAGCACTTTCCGACGACGCGGCGCAAGCGCCCCTGCGCTATGTGCGCGTGCTCTCGATCGCCGGCTCCGACAGCGGCGGCGGCGCCGGTATCCAGGCTGACCTGAAGACCTTCGCGGCGCTGGGCTGCTACGGCATGACGGCCATCACCGCGCTCACTGCCCAGAACACGCTCGGCGTGTCGGGCATTCACAGCGTGCCGGCGGCTTTTCTCAAGGCGCAGATCCAGGCCGTGGTCGAGGACATCGGCGTCGATGCGGTCAAGCTCGGCATGCTGCATGCGCCCGAGGTGGTCGAGGTGGTGGCCTGGGCCATCGATCACTACCGGCTGCCCAACGTGGTGCTCGACCCGGTGATGGTCGCCACCAGCGGCGACCGCCTGATCGCTTCGGAAACCGTGCAGGTCCTGGTGCGCGAATTGTTCCCGCGCGCCGTGGTCGTGACGCCCAATCTCGACGAAGCCGCCTTGCTCATCGGCCATGCCATCGACGGCATTGATGCGCTCGACGGTGCGGCCGACGAATTGCTGGCGCTCGGTGCGAAGGCCGTGCTGCTCAAGGGCGGGCACCTGCCTGGCGATGACGTGGTCGACGTGCTGCTGCAGGCAGGCGGCACGCGCAAGCGCCTGGCCTCGCAGCGCATCGCAAGCCGCAACCTGCACGGCACGGGCTGCACGCTGTCGTCCGCCGTTGCGGCGCATCTGGCGCTGGGCTTCGGGTTGCCCGAGGCCGTCGAACGCGCGCGTGCTTACGTCATCGGCGCCATGGCGGCCGGGGCGGATGTGCATGTCGGCGCAGGCCATGGTCCGCTCAACCACGGCTTTGCGCCAGTGCCGACGCACCGCCTGCCGTCGTAGACGTGGGCTTGGGCCGGCTGATCCAGGCCAGGAGGAATGTGGCCGCCAGCGTCGGCAGCGCCGAGCCGAACTGCGGCGCCCACTTGGCGCAGGCGTGATAGGCCGCGATGCCCGCAATCCAGATCAGCGCCGCGCCCAGGTCAACCCGGCGTGTGCCGCTCGATGAAATGGCTTGGCCCGTGCCCAGCCGCCCCAGGATCACGCCGTAGAGCGGCACGAACACCGAACTCAGCATCAGCAAGAACGGCTCGAGCGTGTGCATCGGCAGCACCAGCGCCAGCGCGGTGCACAGCGCCGCCAGCAGCAGGCCCCAGCGCCGCACGCTCCAGCGCGGCAGCAGGCTGTGGGTCGATACCGAGCCCGAGTACACGTCGCCATAGGCGTTGTCGAGTTCGTCGATGAGGATCAGGCCGAGCGCCACCAGGCCGCCTTGGGCGAGCAGCAGGGCGGTGACCAGACCGGTGCCCGGCTCCGCCACGCTCACGACCATCACGCCGAGCGAATAGCACCAGATGTTGGCCAGCGCGTAGCCGAGCCAGGTGCCGGTGAATGCGCTGCCGAGGCCGCGTTGCCCGCTGGCGTTGCGTTTGCCGTGACGCGCATAGTCGGCCACCAGTGGCAGCCACGACACCGGCATCGCAATCACCAGGTCGAGCGCGCTGAACATGCCCATGCCGCCGGCTCCCGGCCGCGCCCAGAAGGCGTCCAGCCCCTTGGCCTGAAGCCGCGTCGCGAACTGCCAGGTGAGCCACAGCAGAGACAGCACCACCAGCGGCAGGCCGAAGCGGCTGACGAAACGCCGCACCAGCTTGACCATGGAACCCGCGAGCAGCGCCAGCAGCACCGCGCCCCAGAGCAGCGTGGTGAGGGCGTCGCCCAGTGGTCCGGTGAGCGTCAAATCGAACGCCTGCTGGCCGATGGCCTGCGTGCCCTCGCGCATGATGACGAGCTCGAAGGTGGTCCAGCCCACCAGCTGCACGATGTTGAGCAGCACCGGCAGCCGCGCAAAGGCGCTGCCGTAGGTGGCGTGCATCAGCCCGGCGCTTGCCAGGCCGCTTTCGCAGCCCAGCCGCGCGGTCCAGGCCAGCAGGCCGGCGCCCAGCAGGGAGCCCAGCACGATGGCGATGGCCGCGTCGCGCGTGCCGACGGCCGGCACCAGGTAGGCGCCGATCTGCATCACCAGCAGCCCTACGCCCAGGCTGAACCAGAGCGAGGCGTGGTCGTGCCAGCCGAACACGCGCTGCGACGCGGGCAGCGGCGTCAGCGCCTCGTTGGCGGAAGAAAAGTCGTCGTGTGCCATCCAGTTGCTCCAATGCAAAAGGTTTGGCAGGTGGGCGAGGCTCCGGCAGCGGAGCCATCGCGCGAGACAACGCGACAGGCCGCCGGACCAGCTTCCCTGCGCGAGGATTACCTCGGACCTCCTAAGTAAACAAAGGAGATGCAATCAGGTTCAAAGGGACTTTCTCAGCAGGGACGGCAAGCCGCCCTAGCACCCCTAGCGAACGAGTATTTTAGGCTCCCACGCCGCGAGCGGCTCGAAAAGTTGCGGCACACGACAGAATTTGGCGGCGGATTCACCCGTTAACCGCCGCTCGCTGAAGCGGTCGCCTGAGACACCCCCCTTTGCCGCCCCTGGTTCGTCGGCATCGGGCGGGCCCTGGAACTAGGCTGCGCCTGTGCGCGGGCCTAAAATGTTCGTCCCTGTAATCAGCGGGAGCGGCAGTGTTGAATGCCTTTGCCGACGCGCAGCTCGCTCGTGCACGGCGCGATCGCCGGCTGGTGGGGGCGTGCCTGGTGCTGCTCGTTGCTCTTGCGTGGCTGTATCTGGCAATCTTGGCCGAAGCGACGGCAGCGATGGACAGCCCACTGCACAGCTCGCGCGCGATGTGGCTGATGCCGATGGGAGAGTGGGGCGCGCGGGAGTTCGCGCTCGGCTTGGCCATGTGGACGGTGATGATGGTCGGCATGATGGTGCCGAGTGCGGCGCCGATGCTGTTCGCGTATCTGAACGTGAGCCGCTCGCGGCCTGCAGGACTTTCGCCAATCGCAGCGACGGCTGCTTTCCTGCTCGGCTACCTGCTGGTGTGGGGCGGCTTCAGCGTGATTGCGACCGCCGCGCAATGGGCGCTGCACGCAACCGAGCTGCTCGGACCCACGATGCGCAGTTCCAGCGCCTCGTTGAACGCGCTGCTGTTGATCGTGGCGGGCGTCTACCAATTTCTTCCCATCAAGAACGTCTGCCTGTCGAAGTGCCGGCTTCCCCTCGGCTTTCTGCTCACCGAGTGGCGCGACGGGTGGACCGGCGCGGTGAGGATGGGCCTGCGGCACGGCGCTTTCTGTGTCGGCTGCTGCTGGCTGCTGATGGCGCTGCTTTTCGTCGCGGGTGTGATGAACCTGCTGTGGATCGCGCTGCTGTCTGCCGCTGTGCTGGTGGAGAAGGCGCTCCCCTTCGGGCGTCAGGCCGCGCGCGTTGTCGGCGCGTTGATGGTCGCGGCGGGCCTGGGGATCTTGGTGCTGGGCTGAGGCCAGGCTCGTGCCTGGAAATTCGACTCGCCGTTGCCTATACTTTGTGTGAGGCTGGGTTGCGTGGGCGTTGGCTGTTTCAGGCGGCCGAAGGAGACGACGATGACTTGGCAGATGGATGCGACGATGCTCGAGATGTGCAACTGCAAGGCGATGTGCCCGTGCTGGCTCGGCCCGGATACCGTCCCGGACCAGGGTTGGTGCGCCGGCGCGTTGCTGATCGACATCGAGAAGGGCGCGATCGATGGCCAGGACGTGGGTGGCTGCCGCGCCGCGCTCGCGGCCTGGTGGCCCGGTAATTTCTTTGCTGGCAACGGCACGGCCCGCTTGTACCTGGACAGCAGCGCCAGCGACGCGCAGCGCAGCGCGCTCGAAGCTGTGTTTTCGGGCAAGAAGGGCGGCATGTTCGGTGCCGTGCTCGGGCCAGCGGTCACGAAGTGGCTGCCCGCGAAGAGCGTGCCGATCGACATTCAAGGCGGCGACGTGCCGTCTTTCTCGGTGGGCGACGTCGCCAAAGGCACGCTCACCCGCTACAAGGACGGCGCGGGCAAGACCGCAACGGTGCAGGGCACGGCGGCGCAGGGGGCCTTCCAGAGCACCTCGATGGAGATTGCGAGTGCGAAGGGTACGCGCTGGACCGAGCCCGATGTGCGCGACTGGGAGGGCGACTCCGGCACGCTGCACAAGGTCCACTGGGCCGGCTGAACGGCGCGGCGCGTTGTCGCTCGACGTGCCGAAAATTGCAACACAGCCCCGGGGGCGGACCTGTCCGCGTCTTACGTCTTTGCGAGCCTGCGCGCAAAAGCTTCCAAACCATCGATGACGATCTGGATATGGCGCTCGAAGCTGCTGTCCAGCGGCACGGTGCTGCCGTTGTCCCAGCGCACGATGAAGGCCTGGTTGGCAAGCAGCGGCAGGTTGCGCGTGAGCACCGGGTGGTCGAGCGGGCGGATGGTGTGGACGCGCTCGCGCAGTTCCTCGGCCCAGGCCTGGGTGTTGTCCGAGGGCAAGGGGGAAAACTCCATCGTCACGAAGCCCAGCATGGCCGCGATCACGCAGTTGTAGGCCTCCAGCAGCGGCAGTCCCTCGAATCCGGCCTCGACCAGGGCCGCGAGCACGCCTTCCACCAGCTCGGTGGGCAGGCTGCCGTTCGACACCAGTTGCGCGCCCAGCAGCTGCGCCACGTTCGGGTGGCGGCGCACCGCGGCGCGGCAGCGGCGGAACAGTTGCGCGATCCATTCCTGCCAGCCCTCTTTGCCGGGCGGCGGCGTGACGTCGGCCATCACCATGGCGGCCACTTCGGCGAGCAGCGCTTCGCGCGTGCTCACGTGCCAGTGCACCGTGGCCGGATAGACGCCGAGCCGCGCCGCGATCTCCCGCATGCTGAAAGCGCCAAGGCCGAACTCGTCGATGTGCGCCAGGGCGGCCTCGGCGATGCGCCGCTTCGACAGCGCGCCGCCGCCGGCGGGCCGGCCGGCGGTCTTGGGTTTGGGCTCGGCGGCGGTTTTCTTCATGGATGCTGCCATTGTGCGGTGGGGAAATTGATTGTATAAATAATATTAATTGAGCGATGATCAATTAATTGATTGAAACTGAAAGCCCCATCGGCTCTTTCGAGGACACCCTATGACCGACGCCATCGACCTCGCCCTCGCAGAGGCGCATCAACGCTTCACCGACGGCAACCCCGCGAGCCGGCGCCAGTTCGAGGAGCAGGTGCGCTACATGCCCGGCGCCAACACGCGCTCGGTGCTGTTCTATGCGCCGTTTCCGCTCACCATTGCCAAGGGCGAGGGAGCAGCGCTCTGGGATGCCGACGGCCACCGCTACGCCGACTTCATCGCCGAGTACACGGCTGGCGTCTACGGCCACTCGGCGCCCGAGATCCGCGACGCGGTGATCGAGGCGATGAAGAGCGGCATCAACCTCACGGGTCACAACCTGCTCGAAGGACGGTTGGCAAAGACCATCTGCGAGCGCTTTCCGCAGATCGAGCAATTGCGCTTCACCAACTCGGGCACCGAGGCCAACCTGATGGCGCTCACGGCCGCGCTGCACTTCACGGGGAGGCGAAAGATCGTGGTGTTCTCGGGTGGCTATCACGGCGGCGTGCTCGGCTTCGGTGCCGGCCCCTTGCCGACGACCGTGCCCTTCGACTTCCTGGTGCTGCCCTACAACGACGTTCAGCTTGCGAGCGAACAGATCGCGAAGCACGGGCCGGAAATCGCGGCCATCCTGGTCGAACCGATGCAGGGCGCGAGTGGCTGCATTCCGGGGCGACTCGACTTCCTGCAGGCGCTTCGCGATGGCGCCACGCAGACCGGCGCGCTGCTGGTCTTCGACGAGGTCATGACCTCGCGCCTTGCGCCGCAGGGCCTTGCCAACAAGCTGGGCATCCGGTCCGACCTCACCACGCTGGGCAAGTACATCGGTGGTGGCATGTCCTTCGGCGCCTTCGGCGGGCGGGCGGACGTGATGGCGCAGTTCGATCCGCGCACCGGTTCGCTTGCGCATTCGGGCACCTTCAACAACAACGTCATGACCATGGCCGCCGGGTACGCGGGCCTCACGAAGCTGTTCACGCCCGAGGCGGCGGGAGCCTTGGCCGAGCGCGGCGAGGCGATGCGGGCGCGGCTCAATGCGCTGTGTGCGAAGGAGGGCGTGGCCATGCAGTTCACCGGCGTGGGGTCGCTGATGAATGCGCACTTCCTGAGAGGTGAGGTGCGTCGCGTGGACGATCTGGCTGTGGTCGACGGGCGCTTGCGCCAGCTGCTGTTCTTCCACCTGCTGGGCCAGGGCATCTACGCGTCGCCGCGCGGCTTCGTCGTGCTGTCGCTGCCGCTGACGGAGGCGGACATCGCCCGCTTCGTCGCCGCCATCGGCAGCTTCATCGGCGAGTACCGGACGCTGTTGCCTAGCGCGAAGTAGCCACGCCCAGCAGTTCGTGCAGCCGCGTGCTGGTGGTCGTGTACTGCAGCGGCACCGCCTTGCCCGGGAACACGATGGCGGTGGCGCCCCAGGCCGCCAGCGTGGCTTCGTGGAAGCCGCAGACGATGAGTTTCTTCTTGCCCGGGTAGGTGTTGATGTCGCCCACCGCGAACACGCCGCGTTCGCGGGTTTCGTATTTCTCGGTGTCGACCGGCACCTGCTTGCGCTCAAGCTCGAGGCCCCAGTCGGCGATGGGGCCGAGGCGCGGCGAGATGCCCAGGCAGGCGACCAGCGCGTCGAGCGGCAGGTCGATGGTGGTTGCGTCGGGCGTGGTGATCTGCAGTTGCTTGCCGTCGAAAGCGGCGGGCTGGCCGACCTTGAAGGCCAGCTTGCCCGCGGCCACGAGGGCGCGCATCGCGGCGATATTCGCCTCATCGGCCTGGAAACCATCGCGCCGGTGGACCAGCGTGACCTGCTTCGCGATGCTCGTGAGCGCAACCGCGGTTTCGAGTGCGACATCATCGCCCCCGTTCACCACCACCGCCTGACCCACAAAGCGATCTAGCGATTCGGGGTGATAGAAAAGCGAGCTGCCTTCGAACTGCGCAATGCCTTCGATTGCAATGCGCTTGGGCACGAAGGCGCCGACGCCGGCCGCGATGAACACGGTCTTGGCCAGGAAGGCCGTGCCTGCCGAAGTCGTGAGCAACAGGCGCTCATCGGCCTGGCGGGCGAGCGTGGCGACCTGTTCATCGAAATGGAACTGCGGCTTGAACGGCGCCACCTGCTCCAGCAGCGATTGCGCGAGGCCGCGTCCGCTGGTGACCGGCGTGCCGGGAATGTCGTAGATCGGCTTGTCGCCGTAGAGCGCCACGCACTGGCCGCCCACGGCGGGCAGCGCATCGACGATGTGGCAGGAGATCTCGAGCAGGCCCAGCTGAAAGGCCTGGAACAGGCCGACAGGGCCGGCACCGACGATCAGCGCGTCGGTTTCAGTGGGGACTGCCGAGGCGCTCAGCGCACCAGCTCCCCGATCTTGTCGGTCTTGTCTTTCCACTCTTCGGCGTCGGGGAGAGCCGGCTTGCGCTTGGTGATGCTCTTCCAGCCGTCGGCCAGCGCGAGCTCCGCGTTGAGCTTGATGAAGGCGATCTGGTTGGCCGGGAGGTCTTCCTCGGCGTAGATTGCATTGACCGGGCACTCGGGGATGCAGACCGCGCAGTCGATGCATTCGTCCGGGTCGATCACCAGCATGTTGGGGCCTTCGCGGAAGCAATCCACGGGGCATACGTCCACGCAGTCGGTGTATTTGCAACGGATGCAGGCTTCGGAGACGACGTGGGTCATTTGTCTTCTAACGTCAGTGTGAGGTCGGGGAAAACCCCAGATTTTAGGCCTTTGCGGCGGCAGGCTGCACGAGCACGGCCGCAGCGGTCTTGTGGGAGGCCGTATCGACCAGCACCAGGGAGCCCAATGCACGCGATTGCGTGAAGGGCAGCACGGCCAGCGGCTGCTGCAGCGCCAGCACCACGTCGCCGATGGAATTGGCTTCCAGCTGCGTTGCGGGCTCCGATTCGAGCGTCGTGATGTTCACGCGATCGACGATGCGCGCCACCTTGGCCTTGACCCAGCGGTGGCCCTGCAGCGCCCAATACACGCGGCCCGCGACCAGCGGTTCGTCGTCGAGCCAGGCCACGGTGGCGGTGATTTCGCGCACCGGCTCGAAGGCGCCGGGCGCCAGCAGCCAGTCGCCGCGCGACACGTCGAGTTCGCGGTCGAGCACGATGCCGGCACTGTGGCCCGCATGCACCACCTTCGGTTGCCGCGTGTGGCTCAGCACCTGCGCAACCGTGGCGGTCTGGTTGCTCGGCAGCACCGTCACGCGCTGGCCGGGTTCCACATGGCCGGCAGCCACGCGGCCCCAGAACACGCGGCGGCCCTGCGAGGTGTCGGCCGAGGAAGAGAACTTCTCGACCCACTGCACCGGAAAGGCGAAGGGCACAGCCTCGTCCTGCGCGGTGACCGGCAGCTCCTCGAGCAGCTCGAGCAGGCTCGGGCCCTCGTAGCCGACCCAGTCGGCATGTCGCGTGGCCACGTTCCAGCCCTTGAGGGCCGAGATGGGCACGATGCCGGCAACTTCGACGCCCGCCGCTTCGGCAAAAGCGTTCAGCGCGGTCGAGATGCGCTCGAAGGCCAGGGCGGCATCGTCGATGGCGTCGAGCTTGTTGATCGCGAACACGATCGACTGCACGCGCAGCAGATGGGCCAGCAGCGTGTGGCGGCGCGTCTGCGGCAGCAGCTCGCGCTTGACGACGGTGCCGTCTTCCACTTCGGCGGCCCAGGCCAGCTTGGTGGCATCGACCAGCACCACGGCGGCATCGGCGGCCGAGGCGGCGGTGACCATGTTGCGGGTGTACTGCTCATGGCCCGGCGCGTCGCCGATGATGAACTTGCGCTTGGCGGTCGAGAAGTAGCGGTAGGCCACGTCGATCGTGATGCCCTGTTCGCGCTCGGCCGAGAGGCCGTCGGTCAACAGCGCCAGATCGGTTTCGCCGCCGCGCTGCACGCCGGCAAGCTGGTCTTGCAGCACGGTCTTGCTGTCGACCAGCAGGCGGCCGATGAGCGTGCTCTTGCCGTCGTCCACCGAGCCGCAGGTGATGAAGCGCAGGGCGGTGCCGGTGTCACCGTGGAGGGCGGTGTTGTCGAGGGTTGCCGTCGTCGTGCTCATCAGAAATACCCGTCTTTCTTGCGCTTCTCCATCGAAGCTTCCGAAGTCATGTCATCCATGCGTGTCGCGCCGCGTTCGCTCACGTCGACCGACAGCGTCTCCAGCACCACGTCGCCGGCATCGGCCGCGAGGCTTTCGACCGGGCAGGTGGTCGTGATGTCGCCCACGGTGCGAAAGCGCACGTCGCGCACCTGCACGGTTTCGCCATCGCGCGCCGGGGTGAGTTCGGTCACCGGGACCAGCAGGCCGCGTCGCTCGACCACTTCGCGCTTGTGCGTGTAGTAGATCGACGGCAGGCCGACGTGCTCGCGCTCGATGTATTGCCAAACGTCGAGTTCGGTCCAGTTCGAGATCGGGAACACGCGAAAGTGCTCGCCCGGTGCCAGGCGCGTGTTGAACAGCGTCCAGAGCTCGGGGCGCTGGTCCTTGGGCTGCCATTGGCCGAAGCTGTCGCGGTGCGAAAAGATGCGCTCCTTGGCACGCGCCTTTTCTTCGTCGCGGCGGGCGCCGCCGATCAGCGCGTCGAAGCGGAATTCTTCGATGGCTTCGAGCAGCGTGACCGACTGGTGCGCGTTGCGCGATTCGCCAGGATGCGCCAGGCGCACGGTACCGCGCGCCATCGAATCCTCGACGCTGCGCACGATGAGTTCGGCGCCCAGTTCCGTGGCGCGCTGGTCGCGATAGGCCGTCACTTCGGGGAAGTTGTGGCCCGTGTCGATCATCAGCAGCGGATACGGAATGCGGCCCGCGCCGAAAGCCTTTTCTGCGCACTTCAGGAGCACCAGCGAATCCTTGCCGCCCGAGAACAACAGGGTGGGGCGCTCGAAGGCGGCTGCCACTTCGCGCAGGATGAAAATGGTTTCTTCCTCGAGCGCGTCGAGGTGGGTGTTGGACAGGTGCGCGGGAGAGTGCATGGGCGGCACCAGCAGTTCGGTTTCGGTACGGGCGTTCATCGGATGGGGTGCTGAATACGAAGATTCGGTGCGGCGGCGTTGGCGCTCAATGCGCAAGATGCAATCCGCACTCGCGGTTGTCTTCGCCCTTGGTCGGGTCCACGTAGTCGAAGTTGTTGGGCAGGCCATGCGCCTCGCAGTAGGCGTACAGCTCCTTGGACGACCAGTGCAGCAGCGGCGCAACCTTGATCAGGCCGTCCGGATTGACGCTGACCGGGTCCATCTGCGCACGCACGGCGGTGTCGGTGGCGCGCAGTGCGGTGAACCAGACCTTCGGCGCCGTCTCGCGCAGCGCGCGTGCAAAGGGCTCCAGCTTCACCTCTTCCGTGAAAGCGGCATGGCGCGGATCGTCGAGCGCCGGGGTCGGGCCCTCCACCGCTTCACGATGCGCACGCGAGCGGCGCGGCAGGTAGATGTGTAGATGAAGGCCCAGCAGTTTCGTCACCTCGTCGGCAAAGCGGTAGGTGGCTTCGGTGTTGTAGCCGTTGTCCATCCAGACCACGGGAACATCCCGCTTTGCGCGCGTGACCATGTGCAGGATCACGGCCTCGAAAGGGCGGAAATTGGTGGTGATGATCGAAGGCTGGCCGAGGCCGATCGCCCAGTCCACCAGGCCCTCCGAGTTGCGGCCGAGTTCGGCGTTGATGCGTGCGAAGTCGATGTCCGTGGCGATGCTCATGTCTAAGGTTTCCAATCGGGCTCAGGTGCCAGCCGCAAAGTGCGGCGCGGTCTTCACCGCATCGCCCTGGTAGAAGGCGGAAAAACGATCGAACTGGCGCTGCGCGTCGGTGGCATCCACGCCTTCCTTGAGCACGGCGCTGGAGAAGCCGGTGCGTTCCATCTGCACCAGCTGGTCGATCAGCACGTCGCCGGTGGCGCGGATGTCGCCCTTGAAGCCGAGGCGGCGGCGCAGCAAAAATGCCTGGCTGTAGGCGCGGCCATCGGTGAACTTCGGAAAGCTCAGGTCGATGCGCTCGATGTCTTCCAGGCACACCTCGATGGCGAGCGGGTCGGCATCGTTCGGCAGTTGCAGGACCTTCGGATCGCCGTCGTCGATATGCTCTTCGGCGGCCAGGATGTTGAGATGCCTGTTCATGCTGCTTCCTCCACCTTGAACCGCGCGCCGTTGGCGGCGGCCTTGAACGGGTCGTGGCCGACGCGGCGCAAGGTGTCGATGAAGGTTTCGCCGCCCTCGCGGGTGTCGCGGTACGTGGTGAGCACGGCCTCGATCACGCCCGGTACTTCGGCCGCCGAGAAAGAGGGGCCGACCGCCTTGCCCGCCTGCGGGGTGCCGCTGAGTGCGGAGCCGTCGGAGCCGCCCAGCGACACCTGGTACCACTCCTTCCCGTCCTTGTCGACGCCCAGGATGCCGATGTGGCCGCTGTGGTGGTGGCCGCACGAATTGATGCAGCCGCTGATGTGCAGGTCGATCTCGCCCAGGTCGTCGAGCTCGTCGAGGTCTTGATAGCGCTCGGTGATCGCTTCGGCAATTGGAATGGAACGTGCGTTCGCCAGCGAGCAGAAATCGCCGCCGGGGCAGGCGATCATGTCGGTCAAGAGGTGCACGTTGGCGCTGGCAAAGCCGGCGGCGCGGGCGGCAAGCCACAGTGCATGCAGGTCTTCGGCATGCACCCAGGGCAGCACGATGTTCTGGTCGTGCGTGACGCGGGCTTCGCCGGCCGAGAAGCGGTCGGCCAGCACGGCGAGCGTGTCGAGCTGGTCGGCCGAGGCATCGCCGGGCGCCTGCTTCAGGCGCTTGAACGACAACGTGACAGCGCGCAGCGCGGGGTTCTTGTGCGGGGCCACGTTGCGGGCCAGCCAGCGGGCGAACTGCACGTCGTCCGCGGCGTGGGCGCGCAGCTCGGCGTCGGTCTTCTCGGCGCTTTGCAGCACGCGGGTGGCGAGCGTCGGCGGCACGAAGGAGGCGGCCACGCGGTCGTACTCTTCCTGCGTGATGGTGTGCGGTGCGCCGTCGTGCTCGAGGATCTGCTTGTACTCGGCCTCGACGTCGTCGATGTAGCGCTGGCCTTCGGCCTTCACCAGGATCTTGATGCGCGCCTTGTAGATGTTGTCGCGGCGGCCATAGCGGTTGTAGACCCGGATCACCGCTTCGAGGTAATTCATGATCTGCTGCCAGGGCAGGAACTCGCGCAGCACGGTGCCGATGATGGGCGTGCGGCCCATGCCGCCGCCCACCTGCACGCGGAAGCCCACATCGCCAGGGGCGATGTTTTGTGATGCATCGCCAGCCTCGTGTTTCACCACGTGCAGGCCCACGTCGTGCCAGCCGGTGGCGGCGCGGTCTTCGGTGGCGCCGGTGATGGCGATCTTGAACTTGCGCGGCAAAAAGGCGAACTCAGGATGCAGCGTGCTCCACTGGCGCATGATTTCCGCGAACGGGCGCGGATCGGCGATCTCGTCGATCGCGATGCCGGCGCGCTCGTCGCTCGTGATGTTGCGAATGCAATTGCCGCTGGTCTGGATGCCGTGCATGTCGACCGAAGCCAGGAGGTCCATCACGTCGGCCGACTTTGAAAGCGGAATCCAGTTGTACTGAACGTTCTGGCGCGTCGAGAAGTGGGCGTAGTGCGTGGGCAGCTTGTGCGTGCCGAGCAGGCCCTGGGTTTCCAGCGCCTTCTTGTAGACCTCGGCCTCGGGCTCGTCGTACTCGCGGGCAATGCGGGCCAGCACGCGCAGTTGGCGGCTCGAAAGCTCGCCATAGGGCACGGCCACGCGCAGCATCGGTGCGTAGCGCTGCACGTACCAGCCGTTTTGCAGGCGCAGGGGGCGAAACTCGTCTTCGTGGAGACGGCCTTTTTGCCAGCGCTCGAGCTGGTCCCGGAACTGGGCAGCCCGTTGATGAACGAACTGGCGATCGAATTCTGTGTATTGGTACATCGTGCGTGTGTCTTGAAGAAGTGCGGTGCCGCACGTACAACGGGGCGCCCCAGCAAGAAGCCGAGATTCTGAAAGCTGGCCTTATGGAAGCAAACTATTTTTTGGTTCGCGCTTTATGCGGATAAGCTTATTCTCCAGCGCCCATGCGGGTTTCCGGGCGGTTGAATGCTTATTCTGGATAAGGCGAGAGTGCTCTCACCAGGCAAGGATAACGCCCGCGGGAGATCCGCGTTTGTCCACTCTCTCGCTGGGGAGAGAGCAGTTGGGCAAGGTCACCGTTGCCGGCCCTCACCCCAGCCCTCTCCCGGAGGGAGAGGGAGTAATACTTTCAGCGCAGCATCGACGACATCGCCGAACAGCAGTTCAGCATGCGCACCGCAGCTTCCACGGTTTCGGCGGTGAAGCGCAGGGTCACGCCGTCGACGCGCTCGAAGGCTGGCCACTGGCAGAACAGATCGGCCATGCCCGGCGACTGGGTGCGCAGCGTGACCACCTGCGGGCCCTTCAACACCAGCGGACTTGCGTTGGCGCGCCCGGCCAGCGCCTCCGCCACGCCGGCCCGGATCGCCTCGCGCGACTGCTCGGGCGACAGCGACACGCCGCTGTTGAACCCCGTGGCGCGTTTGGTCTGGACGAAGGTCGCATGCGGAAAGAGCGGCCGGTTCTCGTCGATGAACACGTCGTCGCCGCTGGCCATGACCACCGGCGCGCCGTATTCGCCGGCCAGCGCCCCATAGAGCCCGGCCTCGCCCAGCTCCTGGTCGCCGAGCCAGATGCCTGCAAAGGCAAAGCTGTTGATCGTGTGCGCCAGGATGCCGCGCCCCTGCGCGCGCGAGTGGTAGCCGACCATGCAGACCGCGTCCACGCCTTCCTCGACGCCGGCCACCATGCTGAGGTAGCGCGGCTTGCCCTGCACCACGCGCGCGCGCGCATCGAGCACGTCGGGCGGCATGTTGCGAAAGCCGCCGTGCGAGTCGTTGACCAGCACTTCGGCGGCGCCGGCATCGAAGGCGCCCGCAATGGCCGCGTTGGCCTCCTCTGCCATCAGCAGGCGGGCGCGCTCGAATTCGGGGTTGCCGGAGCGCACCTGCTCCGAGTGGTAAACGCCGGCAACGCCTTCGATGTCGGTGGAGATCAGAACTTTCATGGGGCGTGTGGCGGTGCAAGAGAAGAAGAAACGGAGGAGGGCAGCAGCTCGGCCAGCGTCGGCCGGTGGTTGCCGTCGCGCCCGGTCACGGCCGTGGCGTGCCACAGCGCATGAAGAATGGCCTGCTCGGTGCTGTCGGCCGCGGCCTCGAACAGGCCGTCGAGCAGGCTCTCGTGCACCATCGCGATGGCCGGCATCGGGCGTTCGGCGCGGTCGGGCAGCGTGCAGGCGGTCGAGAAGGCCAGCACGATGTCACCGCTGCCATGGCCGAAGACCGAGCCGGTGCGTGCCAGGCCGGCGCCCGCGCGCAAGGCCAGCCGGCGCAGTTGGCGCGCGTCCAGCGGCGCGTCAGTGGCCACCACGATGATGATCGAGCCTTTTTCGGGCTCCCTCGATGTCCGGCTGCCTTCTGCGGCCAGCCTGGACACCAGTTGCTCGCCGATTGCCTGGCCGGCCAGCACCAATTGCGATGGGCGGCCGTAGTTGGCCAGCACCAGCGTGCCGACCGTGTGCACGCCGCCATCCTGCGCGGACACCCGGCGCGAGGCGCTGCCGATGCCGCCCTTGAGCTGGAAGCACGACATGCCGCGCCCGGCCCCCACGGAGCCTTGCGCGAAGTCGCTGCCGGCGTCTTCAAGCGCACGCAGGTAGTCGGCCTCGCTCACGGCCAGGCGCTGAATGTCGTTGAGAAAACCGTCGTTGCACTCGAACACCAGCGGATTGACCGTGGGCAGCGACCGGCCGCTCTCGGGGTTGGCGGCCACGCAGTGGCGGATCTGCGCGGTGGCCACCGTGCCCACCGAGTAGGTGTTGGTGAGCGCGATCGGCGTCTCGAGCACGCCGAGCTCGGCCATCTGCACCAGCCCCACGCTCTTGCCGAAGCCGTTGAGCACCACGGCAGCGGCCGGCACCTTGTCGCGGAACGGGTCGCCGGCATGGGGCCGGATCACCGTCACACCGGTTTGCACAGGGCCGTCATCGAGCGTCCGGTGGCCCACCGTCACGCCTTCCACGTCGGTGATCGCGTTGCGCGGACCCTGGAGCAGGTTGCCGATGCGGGGAGGATTCGATGTCATTGAAGAAAGGAGGGCAGGCTACTCGCGGTCGATCTTCGGGTCGAGCGCGTCGCGCAGCGCATCGCCCAGCAGGTTGAAGGCCAGCACAGTGAAGAAGATGGCCAGGCTGGGGAACAGCGCCACGTGCGGCGAGGTCACCATGTCGGCGCGGGCTTCGCTGAGCATTGCGCCCCATTCGGGCGTTGGCGGCTGCGCGCCCATGCCCAGGAACGAAAGGCTGGCCGCCGTGATGATCGAAGTGCCGACGCGCATCGAAAAGTACACGACGATCGACGAGATCGTGCCTGGCAGGATGTGCCGCACGATGATGGTCCAGTCCGATGCGCCGATGCTGCGCTCGGCCTCGATGTAGGTCTGCTGCTTGAGCACCAGCGTGTTGCCGCGCACCAGGCGCGCGAAGGCCGGCACGCTGAACACCGACACCGCCACCACCACGTTGGTCATGCTGCTGCCGAGGATGGCGACCACGCCCAGCGCCAGCAGGATGCCGGGGAAGGCGAACAGCACGTCGGAGATTCGCATCACGATGCGGTCCCACCAGCCTTCGTAGTAGCCCGCGAGCAGGCCGAAGGCCGTGCCGATGAAGCCACCCACCAGCACCGAAAGAAAGCCGGCCATCAGCGAGATGCGCGCACCCATCAAGATGCGGCTGAAGATGTCCCGGCCCAGCGGGTCGACACCGAACCAGTGCGTGGCCGAAGGCCCGGTGTTCAGCATGTCGTAGTCGAAGAAGTTCTCCGCGTCGAAGGGCACGATCCACGGCGCGAACACCGCGACGAACACCAGCAGCAGCACGAAGAGCGCGGCCACGATGCCCACCGGCTGTTTCTTGAAGCGGCGCCAGCATTCGCCCCACGGCGTGCGGACCTTGCCCGCGGTTTGAACCGCCACTACGGGCGGGACGATGATTTCGGCAGACAGGCCGGTAGCTTGCGTCATGGCTGCTTGCTCACTTGTAGCGGATGGTGGGGTTGATGAAGCCATACAGCACATCGACCACCAGATTGATCAGGATGAATTCGAGCGAGAACAGCAGCACCAGCGTCTGGATCACTGGGTAGTCGCGCATCTGCACAGCATCGACCAAGAGGCGGCCGAGGCCGGGCCAGTTGAAGACCGCCTCGACCAGGATCGAGCCGCCCAGCAAAAAGCCGAACTGCAGGCCCATCATCGTGACGACCGGGATCAGCGCGTTGCGCAGGCAGTGCTTGATGATGACGGTGCGCTCCCGCACGCCCTTGGCGCGCGCGGTGCGAACAAAGTCTTCCTGGATCACCTCGACGAAAGACGCGCGCGTGAAGCGCGCCATCACGGCCGCCACGGCGGCGCCCAGCGTGATCGAGGGCAGGATGTAGTGCTTCCAGGTGGCGGCGCCCACGGTGGGCAGCCAGCCGAGCTGGACCGAAAAGATCTGCATCAGCAGCATGCCGAGTGCAAATGCGGGAAAGGAGATGCCCGATACCGCCAGCGTCATGCCGAGCCGGTCGGGCCATTGGTTGCGGAACACCGCGGAGACGATGCCGATGCCCATGCCGAAGAACACGGCCCACACCATGCTGGTGATGGTCAGCATCACCGTGGGGAAAAAGCGCTCGCCGATCTCCGTCGACACCGGCCGCCGGGTGCGGATCGATGTGCCGAAGTCGCCTTGCAGCATGTGGGTGAAGAAGCTCACGAACTGCTGCGGCATCGGCTTGTCCAGGCCCAGCTCCTGGCGCACCATGGCCACGGTCTGCTCGTCGGCGTCCTGGCCGGCGGCAAGGCGCGCCGGATCGCCGGGCAGCATGTGCACGAACAGGAACACCAGCACCGCCACGATGAGCAGTGTCGGGATCAGGCCCAACAGTCGTTTGAGAAAGTAATTCAGCATGGCATACAGACAATCAACCCTCGTCAAGGCCTCGGGGCCAATCGGGAGACACCGCGGAACCGGCTCCGCCGGGCCGCAGGTGTCGCCCCCTTGAGGGGGAGGCGGCTACACGAAGTGAGCCGCTTCGGGGGTGGGTCAATTAATTGAAATCGCGTCGATGTTGATGTTGCCGTCAGGCATCACGAACACACCCGACAGGCGCTTGGAATGCGCCGACAGGTTCTGCTCGGTAATCAGCGGCACGCGCGGCAGGTCCTTGCGGATCTCTTCCTGCGCGGTCTTGTAGAGCGCGGCCTTTTCCTTGTCGTCCACGGTAATCAGAGCCTTGGCCAGCGCGTTGTCCACCACTTCGCTCTTGTAGAACGACATGTTGTTCAGCTTCGGCGACCAGGCTTCGGAGGCGAACAGCGGGCGCAGGCCCCAGTCGGCCTCGCCGGTCGACGACGACCAGCCCGTGTAGTACATGCGGACCTTGGCCGTCTTCGGATCGGGCCATGCATCGACCTGCTCGGTGCGCTGGCCCACTTCGAGCGCCTGCACCTGCAGCTTGATGCCCACTTGCGCGAGCTGCTGCTGCACGAACTGGATGGTCTTCTGGCTGGTCGTGTTGTTGTAGGCGCTCCACAGCACCGACTCGAAGCCGTTCGGGTAGCCGGCTTCCGCCAGCAGTTCCTTGGCCTTCTTCACGTCATAGGGAATCGGCGCCATCTTCTCGGCGTACTTCACGCCCTGCGGCAGCACGCCCTGCGCGGGGAAGGCATAGCCGCCGAACGCGACCTTGGCCAGTGCCTCCTTGTTGATGGCATAGCCGATGGCTTCGCGCACCTTCGGGTTGTCATAGGGCTTCTGCAGCATGTTGAAAGCCAGGAAGCGCGTGATGATCGAAGGAATGGCCACCACTTCGAGCTTGTCGCTCTTCTTCAGCAGCTCGGCTTGTTCGTAGGGAATCGGGAACGCGAAATCGGCTTCGCCGGTCTGCAGCATGGCGGCGCGCGTGTTGTTCTCGAGCACCGGCTTCCACTGGAGGTTGTCGATCTTCGGATAGCCCTTCTTCCAGTAGCCGTCGAACTTCTTGGCCTTGACCGCTTCGGTCTGCTTCCACTCGACGAACTCGAAGGGGCCGGTGCCCACGGGGTGGAAGGCGATGTCCTTGTTGCCCCACTTCTTCAGCGCGGTGGGCGAAATCATTGCGGCCGAGGCGTGGGCCAGCGAGTTGATGAAGGGGCCGAAGGGCTCCTTCAGCGTGATGCGCACGGTGGTGGGGTTGAGTGCCTCGACCTTGCCCACGCGGTTGAACTGGTTGTAGCGCAGCAGCTTGTTTTCCTGATTCAGCACACGGTCGAGCGTGAACTTGACGGCTTCGGCGTTGAAGTCGGTGCCGTCATGGAACTTGACGCCCTGGCGCAGCTTGATGGTGTAGACCAGACCGTCCTTCGACACCTCGTAGCCTTCGGCCAGAACGTTCTGGACCTTCAGGTCCTTGTCGAACTGGAACAGGCCTTCATAGAAGGTCTTGGTCACGGCCGTGGTGATGGTCGTGTTGGTGTTGTACGGGTCGAGTGTTTCGGGCTGGTAGCCGATCGACAGCACGGCGTCTTTCGCGGCCATTGCCGTGCCGGTCATCGCCAGAGCGGCCAGGCCCAGCAGTGCCGATGCCCATCGCAGGGAGGAAGAAGATTGCTTCATGGAAAGAACTCCGGTGGTTCGAGAAAAAAGCAGGAGGGCCTGCGGGTTGAAAAAATCGGTCGATCAATCAGAAGGCGCCGCCAATGGCGTGCCGCGCGACAAAGTGCCCGGGCGCCACCTGCACCAGCGGCGGCACGTCGGGCTCGTCGCCCACGGCGCGGATCGGGCTCGGAATCTCGCCTTCGAGCAGCGCGCGCGGCTTGTGGCGGCGCGACGGGTCGGCCACCGGCACCGCGGCCATCAGCTTGCGGGTATAGGCGTGCTGCGGCGCCTCGAAGACGGCGCGGCGCGGGCCGATCTCGACGATCTGGCCGAGGTACATCACGGCCACGCGGTGGCTGATGCGCTCGACCACCGCCATGTCGTGCGAGATGAAGAGAAAGGCCACGCCCAGTTCGCGCTGCAGGTCGAGCATCAGGTTGACGATCTGCGCCTGAATGGACACGTCCAGCGCCGATACCGATTCGTCGGCCACCACCACCTTGGGATTGAGTGCGAGCGCGCGCGCAATCGCGATGCGCTGGCGCTGGCCGCCCGAGAACTCGTGCGGATAGCGCTGCGCCACCTCGGGCGGAAGGCCCACCTTCTGCAGCAGCCAGTCGACGCGCTGCTGTGCTTCGGCGCCCTTGGCAATGCCGTGGATCAAGAGCGGCTCCATGATCGAGAACCCGACCGTCACGCGCGGATCGAGCGAGGCGAACGGGTCCTGGAAGATGAACTGGATGTTGCGGCGCAGAGCCTGCAACTCGCGCGTGGGCAGCTCGCGGATGTTTTTTCCGCCGAACTCGATGGCGCCGCTCTGGCTTTCGACCAGCCGCAGCAGCGAGCGGCCGGTGGTCGACTTGCCGCAGCCCGATTCGCCCACCAGCGCCAGCGTTTCGCCGGGGTACAGGTCGAAGCTGATCTTCTCGACCGCGTGCACGCGGCGCTTCACGCGGCCGAAAAGACCGCTGCGCACGTCGAAGCGCGTCACCAGGTCGCGCACCCGCAGGATGGGACCTGCGTCTTCACGCACGGTGGTTTGCGGCGTGGTGTTGGTGCACGGCACGGTGTCCGGGCTGCCCTCGGCGCGCAGCAGCTCGAACTTGGCCGGCAGGTCGGTGCCCTGCATCGCGCCCAGCTTGGGCACGGCCGACAGCAGCGCCTTGGTGTAGGGGTGCTGCGGCGCGGCAAACACGGTGTCGGACGTGCCGGCTTCCACCTTGTCGCCGCGGTACATCACGAGCACGCGGTCGGCAATCTCGGCCACCACGCCCATGTCGTGCGTGATGAAGAGCACGCCCATGCGCATCTCTTTCTGCAGCTCGCGGATGAGCTGGAGGATCTGCGCCTGGATCGTCACGTCGAGCGCGGTGGTGGGCTCGTCGGCGATCAGCAGCTGCGGCTTGCACGACAGCGCCATCGCGATCATCACGCGCTGGCGCATGCCGCCCGAGAGCTGGTGCGGAAAGCGGTCGAGCACGTTGCGCGCTTCGGGAATGCGCACCAGCTCCAGCATGCGCAATGCCTCGGCGCGCGCGGCCGCATTGTTCTTGCCCTGGTGGATGCGAATGGCCTCGGCAATCTGGTCGCCGGCGGTGAACACCGGGTTGAGAGACGTCATCGGCTCCTGGAAGATCATCGCGATGTCAGCGCCGCGAATGCCGCGCATCGTGGTGTCGCGTGCCTGCGCCAGGTCGAGCACCTCGCCATTGCGGCGGCGAAACGCCATGCGCCCGCCGAGGATGCGGCCGCCGCCATGCTCGACCAGACGCATCAGTGCAAGCGAAGTGACTGACTTGCCCGAACCCGATTCACCCACCACCGCGAGCGTTTCGCCATGGTCGACGTGGAACGAGAGATTCTTGACGGCGTCGACGGTGCGCTCGGAAGTCGAGAAGCGCACGGTGAGATCGTCGACGGCGAGGACGCGGCCGTCCGGCAGGGCGAGGGGAGGGGTGGACATGGGAGTGCGAAGGAAGGAGGGCGTCAGGCGAAGATGGCCGTGACCGGCGTTTCATCGCCGCGGGCATGGCCGCGGTACATGCCTTCGGTGTTGAAGGCGAGGCTCAGGTTGCCGTGGCGGTCGACGGCAATCAGCCCGCCGGTGCCGCCAATGGCCGGCAGCGACTGCTGCACGACGGCATGCGTGGCTGCTTCGAGCGTGGCGCCGCCGTAGGCCATGCGGGCGCAAACGTCGTAGGCCGCCGCGACGCGGATGAACATCTCGCCGCTGCCGGTGCAAGAGACGGCGGCGGTGCGGTCGTCGGCATAGGTGCCGGCACCGATCAGGGGCGAATCGCCGATGCGGCCGACGCGCTTGTTGGTCATGCCGCCGGTCGAGGTGGCTGCGGCGAGGTGGCCGTGCATGTCGAGCGCGACGGCACCCACGGTGCCGAGCTTCTTGTCTTCGTCGAGCGGCGGCGTCGTCATGGCCGCGCCTTCATGGTCCGTCACCACGCGGCCGGTGCCGCGCACGCGGTAGAGCTGCTGGCGGCGCGCGTCGGTGGAGAAGAAGGAGGGCTCGACCATCTCCAGCCCGTGTTCGCGCGCGAAGGCTTCGGCGCCGGGGCCGGCGAGCAGCACGTGGGCGCCGTCTTCGAGCACGGCGCGCGCGGCGCGCACCGGGCGGCGGATATGGCACACGCCGGCAATCGCACCGGCGGCCAGGGTGGCGCCGTCCATCACGGCGGCATCGAGCTCGTGCGTTTCGTCGTGCGTGAAAACCGAGCCATGGCCTGCGTTGAAGAGCGGGCAGTCTTCGAGCAGCTCGACCGCGAGGCAGGTGGCATCGAGCGCGGAGGCGCCCTTCCGGAGCAGTGCCTGAGCGGCCAGCACGAAGCTTCGCAAGGCATCGTGATAGGCCTCTGCCTGGGCTGCATCGGTCGTGGCGGCGCTGATGGTGCCGGCACCGCCATGAATGGCGATGACGGGCATGACGTTGTTCATCGGGAAACTTTCTTCTTTTTCTTGCGGGCGTCGGCCGTGGCGGCGGCGCCGGCGAGTTGTGTGGCGGCATCGGCTCGCGGCAGGCCTTGGGCGCCATGCAGCCAGGGCCGCACGGCCTGCAGGATGCGGCTCGCGGACTGGACCGCGCGCGGCGCCCGCAGCGCCACCGCGCTGGTCAGCGCCTCGATCAACGCCAGCACGCTGGTCTCGCAGTTCGGCCGGTAGCTGGTTTCGGTCTGGCAATAGAGCACCACGTCGGCCAGCGGCGCCAGCGGCGAACTCGGGCGGTCGGTCAGCGCCAGCACGGCGCAGCCCTGGCCCTTGGCAATCTGGGCCAGCGCCACCGTGTCCGTGAGGTAGCGCGGAAAGGTCAGGCCGATGAACAGGTCCTGCGGCCCGGCGTGCATCAGCGAGCGTGCCGCATGCGTCACGCCGCTGACGCTGGAGAGCATCCGCACGTCATTGCAGCTGCCGTCCAGGCCGTGCTGCAGCAGCCCCGCCAGCCACGCGCTGGCGCCGAAGCCGGCAATGTAGACAGAGCGCGCCTTGCCGATGCGCTGCACCGCGGCTTCGCAGGCGGCGTAGTCGAGCGACTGGCGCGTGGCTTCGATGTTGCGGCGGCTTTCGTCGAGCGCGGTGGCGAACACTTCGGCCACGGTGGTCGGATGCTCGAGGTTGCCGCGCAGGCGCTCCACCGGCGCCACCAGCGATTCGAACCCGCGAACGAGTTCGGCGCGAAAGGTGGCGTAGCCGTCGAAATCGAGTGCCCGGGCAAAGCGGTTGGCCGTGGCGACGGACACGCCGACGGCGGCTGCAAGCTCGTCGATCGGCAAGGTCGCAACCTGCAGCGGATGCTCCAGCACGAAGTCGGCCACCTGGCGGTGCGAACGCGTCAGCCGCGGCAGGGCCTGCGCAATGCGCTGGGCCACGGTGGTGCCAGTGTTGTCGACGTTGGTGCTCATGCGTGGGTTCGTGCACCCGAAACGGGGCATCCGATGAAAACGAGTTTACAAATATAAGACAAAAAAGAAAATTTTCTGTCATTTTTGATCGAAGGAGCAAATTGCAGGCCAGCAATGGGCCGCAGTCGAGCGCTTCGACGATCCTGTCAGCCGGGCGTGAGCCCAAGCACCCAGCGCTTGAAGTGCTCCAGCGCCCCGGAAGCCGGGCGGCCTTCGGGATGGGCGAAGTAGTAGCCCTGGCGCACGTCCAGGTGGCGGTCGATCGGGATCACGAGTTCGCCGGTTCGCAGTTCGCGCTCGATCAGGATGCGCGGCGCAAGGCCCACGCCCATGCCGGCGGCCGCAGCGGCCGTCACCATGGTGAAGAGTTCGTAGCGCGGCCCGCGCGAGGCGTGCACGGTGTAGTCCCAGCCTTGCTGCGCATACCAGTCGCGCCAGGCGTGCGCGCGCGTGCCCAGGTGAACGTGGCGGCAGCGTTCGAAGGCCGATTCGTCCCACGGCCCGTTGGCATCGCGAAACGCGGGGCTGCAGACCGGCACCATTTCGCCCTCGGAAAAGATCAGCCCGCCCTGGGTGTTGGGCCAGAACTGGTCGCCGAAGTAAATGGCGGCGTCGTAGGCGTTCTCCTGGAACGAGAAGGGCTGCGACCGCGCCGAGAGATTGACGGTGATGTTCGGATGCCGACGGCTGAAATCGGGCAGGCGCGGAATCAGCCATTGCGTGGCGAATGTGGGCACCACGGCCACTTCGAGCACAAAACCCATGTCGTGGCCGGCGCTGATCTCCAGCGTGTCGCGGCGGATCTGGTCGAGGTGGCGGCGGATGCGTGCCGCGTATTCGCGCCCCGTATCGGTGAGGGTGAGGCGCCGGCGCACGCGCGAGAAAAGCGGCACCCCCAGCCGCTGCTCGAGCGCGGCCACCTGCCGGCCGACGGCGCTCTGCGTCAGTGCCAGCTCGGCCGCCGCACGGGTGAAACTCCCCAGCCGCGCCGAGGCCTCGAAGGCTTGCAGCGCACCCAGGTTGGGAATGTCTTTTCTCATCGTTGCTATTCTGCGGGCGGGGCTCGCGGTTTTTCGCGGCGCTTGGGACAATGGCATGTCGGCGAGCAGCAAGAAAGGTATTTCATGCGTCGTGTGGTGATCATCGGCGGCGGCGCGATCGGCTCCGCCATCGCTTATTTCTTGAACCGGGATCCAGAGGAGGAACCGTTCGAGGTGACCGTGGTCGAGCGCGATTTTTCGTACACGCAGGCGTCGTCGGCCCTGTCGGCCAGTTCGATCCGGCAGCAGTTCTCCACCGCCGTCAACATCGAGATGTCGCTCTACGGCATCGAGTTCTTTCGCGCCCTTGGCGAAACCCTGCGCGTGGGCGACAACGTGCCCGACATCGGCCTGGTCGAGCCCGGCTATCTGTACCTGGCGCCCACGGACGGCGTCGAAGTGCTGCGCGAGAACCACGCGCTGCAGAAGACGCATGATGTCGACGTGATCTTGATGACGCCGGATCAGCTGGAGGCGCGCTTCCCCTGGATGTCGAAAGAGGACATCGCGCTCGCGTCGCTGGGCCTTTCGGGCGAGGGCTGGTATGACGGCTACAGCCTGTTGCAGGCCTTTCGCAAGAAGGCGGTTTCGCAAGGCGCGCTGTATGTGCAGGCCAAGGCGACCGGGTTGCAGCGCGACGGCCATCGGGTGAAGGGCGTCGAACTCGATATCGGCAACGTGCTCCAGGCCGACGTCGTGGTCAATGCCGCCGGTGCCTGGGCCGCCAAGGTGGCGGGCATGGCCGGCATCGACCTGCCGGTGCGCGGCCGGCGCCGCATGGTGTTCAGCTTCTCGTGCCCCGACACCCTGCCGGGCTGTCCGTTGGTGATCGACACGTCGGGCATCTGGTTTCGCCCCGAGGGCCGCCGCTTCATCTGCGGTTTTGCGCCGCCCCAGGATCGGGACCGCGACGATGCGCCGCTCGAAGTCGACTACCGGGTGTTCGACGATTTCATCTGGCCCGCGCTGGCCAAGCGCGTGCCCGTCTTCGAGGCCATCCGCATGACCGGCGCATGGGCCGGCTACTACGAGATGAACCTGTTCGATCACAACCCGATCCTGGGCCTGCATCCGGACTGCGAGAACCTGTACTTTGCGAATGGCTTCTCGGGGCACGGGCTTCAGCACTGCCCGGCAACGGGGCGCGGAATCGCCGAACTCATCCGCTACGGCGAGTACCGCAGCCTCGATCTGTCGCCGGTTTCGTTTGCGCGGATCCTGGAGGACCGGCCGCTGCTCGAAAAGAACGTGATCTAGCCGGAGGCCAGGCACAGGCGTACGATCGTTGCAAGCGAGGGTCACATCATCATGACTTCACAGGCATTGATCGATACCGCACAGGCACTGGTCGCAGGAGACAAGGGGCTGCTCGCCATGGACGAGAGCAACGCCACCTGCCACAAGCGCTTCGCCAAACTGAACATTCCCCAGACCGAAGACGCGCGGCGCGACTGGCGCGAGCTGATCGTCACCGCACCGGGCCTGGGCGCATGCATCAGCGGCGCGATTCTTTTCGACGAAACCATCCGGCAGCGAACCAGCGCGGGCGTGTCCTTCGTCTCGGCGCTGGGCGCCGTGGGCATCATTCCCGGCATCAAGGTCGACACCGGCGCGAAGCCGCTGGCGGGCCATCCGGGCGAAACGGTCACCGAAGGCCTGGACGGCCTGCGCGAGCGGCTGGCCGAGTACGCTGGCATGGGCGCGCGTTTTGCCAAATGGCGCGGCGTCATCACGCCGGGGCCCGGCTTGCCCAGCCGCGCATGCATCGAGGTCAATGCCCACGCGCTGGCCCGCTACGCGGCCCTGTGCCAGGAGGCGGGACTCGTTCCCGTCGTCGAGCCCGAAGTGCTGATGGAAGGCGACCATTCCCTGGCTCGCTGCGCGGAAATCACGGAAGACACGCTGCACACGGTCTTCGCCCAGCTGCATCTGCAGGGCGTGTTGCTCGAAGGCATGCTCCTGAAGCCGAACATGGTGCTGCCCGGGCAGGCCTGTCCGCAGCAAGAGAGCGTGGAAGAAGTTGCCGATGCTACGGTGGCGTGCCTGCTGCGCACCGTGCCTGCCGCAGTGCCGGGGATCGCTTTTCTCTCGGGCGGCCAATCGGCGCAGCTCGCTTCCGCGCGGCTGAATGCAATGAACCAGCGATTCAAGTCGCGGCTGCCCTGGGCATTGGCATTTTCATACTCGCGCGCCGTCCAGCAACCGGCGCTGGATGCCTGGAAAGGCGACTCCGCCAATATGGAGGTGGCGCAGAAGGCGCTCGTGCGTCGCGCACGCTGCAACCAGGCGGCACGCCGCGGCGGCTACGACGCGCTGGCGGATGCACCGGAAGCGGGTTGAAGTTCAGCCGCCCTTTGCCGGGTTCACCAGCACAGGCGTCGCCCGGTAGCTCTCGGGAAACAGCTTCTTGAGGTTATCGAGCTTCGGCATGTCGTAAATCACGACGTAGCCGTATCTCGGATTGCGCGTGAGAAAGTCCTGGTGGTAGGCCTCGGCCGCATAGAAGGGCTTCGACATTTCGATCGTGGTGGCCAATGGCTTGCCGAAGGTCTTGGCCTGGTTCAGCTGCGCGATGTAGTCCCTCGCCACGCGGGCCTGCTCGATGTTCTCGGCAAACACGGTGGAGCGGTATTGAGGGCCCGTGTCCGGCCCCTGCCGGTTCAGCTCGGTCGGGTCGTGCACCACCGAAAAAAAGATCTGCAGCAGCTTGCCGTAGCTGACCTGCTGCGGGTCGTAGTTGATGCGCACCGTTTCGGCGTGGCCGGTTCGGCCGGAACCCACCTTGTCATAGCGTGCGGTCTTCGCGTCGCCGCCGGCATAGCCCGACACGGCGTTGTTCACACCCTTGACGCGCTGGAATATGCCTTGCACGCCCCAGAAGCAGCCGCCGGCGAACACGGCGGTCTCGTATTTCGCGGTGGGCGGGGTCATCAAGTCGAACCTGGGCGGCGGCACGCGCCGGGCCGGCTCGGCGGCGAACGAGGGCGCTGCGTGCCAGGCCAGGGCTGCGGCCACCAGCGTGCCGGCGGCAAGTGCGAGGAGTCTCATGCGTCGTCCTTCAAGGCATCTTCGGTGCCAAGCCGATGGTGCGACATTGCCGCCGTTTGCAACGGGCGTCAATGTCGCTTCCCCGCCTCTTGCCGCGCGAGACTCGGCCCGCCGGTCACATGCCGGTCACACGCCGATCAGGGCGGGCAGGGGCGAGCGGCGGCTGCGCCCGGCCGGGTTGCCTTGCTGGTGGCGCCTTCGTCCACCGTGCCCAGCGGGCGCGTGAACGTGCAGCCATAGGCCGGGTCCGCCACCGTGGCCGCGGTGACCACGTCGTCGCCCGCCGGCTTCACGCCGTCGCGCTCCCACTTGACCATGGCGTCGAAGGCTTCGACCTGTTCGGCGAGCGTGAAGTCGCAGTGCGAGATGCCCCGAACCGCGCGCTGCACCAGCCAGCCGCCGTTGCCCTTGGCCGCCGCGCGCTGCTGGTAGATCTGCTCCATGCTGAAGGGCACGTAGAGGTCGCCCAGCGTGTGCAGCGTGACCACGGGAATCTTGAATTCGCCGTTGGCCTTGGGGATCCAGCGCAGGCCGTCGGTACGGAGGCGGTTGGCGTCGGCCGCCGCCGTCAGCTTGAGCACCGAGGCGTTCAGGGCCGTGGTCCCCGGCACGTCGCCGTCGATGGTGTAGGTGAAGCGGTTGGTGTCGAGGGTGCTCCTGTTCAGGATGCCGTTGACCGTGCCGTCGCTGCCGAACACACCCCACACCGCCGCGAACGAGCCGCCCTGCGTAAAGCCGAGGTCGAACATCGGCCGTTCGCCCCCGGTGAGGTTCTTCACTACTGAGGCGAACTTCAATCCGGTGGCCGTCGGCGTGCCCGGGAAGGCGGTGTACAGCGTGCCAGTGACTTGCGCCTTGATGTCCAACCAGTTGACGGTGGGGTACTTGGGCAACCCGGCCAGCGCCTGCGCGGCGACCTGCGCGCCCGAGAAATAGTCGAACAGCTCGGTGTCGCCGAGCACGCCGCACATCGGCACTGCGCCGTTGTACTTCACCTTGTGGTTGGCCGTGGCGTAGGCCTCGTCCTCGATGGCCGCCGCGGTGATGTGGCCGCCCATCGAGTGGCCCGTGATGTAGAGCCTCGACGGTGCCGCGAGCTCGCGGCCGTTGGCCTTGGCGATGGCGTTGAACTGCAGGGCCAGCGCATTGGTGTCTTCAACGCCCGCGCGCACGTCGTAGAAGTTCTTGCTGTAGCTCGAGGCGGCCCAGGCGTAGCCGTTCTGGATCAGGTAGCGGCGGATGGACGGGTCGTTCACCTTCAGCAGGTTGACGTCGCCGGCATAGCCGTGCGCGTACATCACGAGCTTGCCGTTCCAGTTGGCGGGCACTTCGACGCGGTATTGCGCGCCGCCCAGCATGCCGGCCCAACGGCTGGTGGTGGCGTTGTCGATGGTGTCGCCGGCATCGGCCGCGAGCGCCGCAAAAGTGGTGGCGGCGGGATCGGCGGGCGCGAAGGAATTGCGGCTGTCCTGCAGGCGCGTTTCTTCGGGTGGAGGCGGGGGAGGGGGCGGCGCCGGTGGCGCGGGAGCCGGAGCCGGAGGCAGTGGCGTGAAGGCAAAACCGTTGCCGCCGCCGCCCCCGCCGCAGGATGCGACGGCAAGGCTGGCTGCGAGGGCAAGAAATGTCAGGCGCGCTGAATGCATGGGTGTCTCTCTCCGTTTTCTTGGTGTTGGGAAGAAGCCCGGCGCAGCGGAGCCTCAACCGACCGTAGAGAACGACCGTGCTATTTCGCTGAACCGGCGGGGCAGCGTAGGGGCGTTGCCGGGCGCGTCGGTCCGGGCTTTCCCGTAGCTGCTATCTCCTGCGCGACACCGCGAGACACCTGCGCGCGGAGGGCTTCAGCCTTCCTTGCGCCGCGTCACCACCACGGTGGCATCGAGGCCGTCGTAGGCCTCGGCATCGCCATACCAGCTGCCGGAGATCGGCGCGGCCTGCGCCGGATCGCGCGTGACGCCGACGCGAATAAGTTGCCCGCTGCCCATGAGGTTGTTGGTGGGATCGAAGGCGAGCCAGCCGATGCCCGGCAGGTAGGCTTGCAGCCAGGCATGCGTGGTGCCGGCGCCGGTCATCGATTCGCCGGGCGCCTGGGCCGCGCGGTCGAGCGCGGCGTCATAGAGATAGCCTGAGACGAACCGGGTGGCGATGCCCAGGCGCCGCGCGGCCTCCATCATCAGGAGCGCGTAGTCGCGGCAGCTGCCGCTGCCGAGCGCCAGCGTCTGCAGCGGCGTCTGCGTGCCTTCCTCATCGCGCGCCTTGTATTCGAGGCTCTGGCCGATGTGCGCGTTCATGCGCGCGAGCACTTCGCGCGTGCTGTTGGGCTGGTCGGTGTGCAGGAACTGGTGGGCCCAGCGGATCAGGGTTCCACCCGCATCGTCGTCGTGGTGCGGCCGCAGGTAATGCTCCAGGTCGAGGCGCTCCTGCACCGTATAGGCAAAGGGCAGGAACTCGGCCGCCGGATCGAGCGCGAGCTGGTCTTGCTGCGCCGGCACGTGCTCGATGGTGAAGGAGCACACGATGCGCAGCTCCGTGGCCTCGCCCATGGGCTGCACCAGCGCAACCGAATTCGAATGCGGGTCCTGGATCAGCCGCGTGAACGACTGCGGGCTCACCTGCAGGTCGGTGGCCAGCACCCGCAGGTCGTGGCTGTCGCGTGGCCGGAACATGACGCGGTGCAGCCCGAAGGTCACCGGTTTCTTGTAGCGGTAGACGGTGGTGTGCGTGATGTCGTATTGGATGGCCATGCGGAGCATTCTCACGTGTTGGCGTGCGCCGTGGTGGCTGCGGGCGGTCAGATGCCGCCGATTGCCAGGAAATGTGGGCCTAAGCCTGCGTGCGCTGCGTGCCCAGCGCCTTCGCCAGGTTGGCCGGCAATGGCAGCGGTTCCCCATGCCATTGCGCGGCCAGCAGCTCCGCGCACAGGGCCGCGAAGCTGAGCCCGCGCGAGCCCAGTGCGGTGCATGCCCACAGGCCGTCCTCGTCCAGCGGGCCGACCAGCGGGCGGCGGTCGCCCGATGCGCAGCGCACGCCGACCCAGGCGTTGGCCTCGCCGCGATCGAAGCTGGCGGCCAACCCCGCGGCGGCGGCGGGGTGCAGCCGCTTCAGGCGCTCGCGGTTTGCTTCGGCATCGGCGTCGTTCGGCGCGAGCTCGGTGCTGTCCCGGTCGAAGGTGGCGCCGGCGAGCCAGAGCAGGGCGCCTTCGCCTTCGGGCACGTGGGCGATCAGGTGGCCGTCGCCGTTGAGCGGCGTGGCGGGCAGCGCGAGTTCGTCCGTCACGCGGCCCCACGCGACCTGCCCGCGCACCGGCTGCAGTGGAAGCTGGGGAGCGAAGCGGCCCGATTGGTAGCCTGCCGCAACGACGATGCGGTCGGCTTCGGCCAGCAACCGGCCGTCGTCGCCGAACAGCTGCCACCCCGCCGCGCTGTGTGAAACGCGCGCAACCGCCGCATTGCCGCGAAACTCGACGCCCGGCTCGCGCAGCCACGCCTCGATCAAACGCGAAGGGCGCACCCAGCCCGCACGTGCGTGCCAGAGCGCGGGCGCATCGGCAGGCAGCCCCGTCTCTGCCAATTGCGCCGTGCTTGCGGGCCACGACTCATTGGGGCCGCTGTCGCTCCATCCGGCGGGCACCCGCGCGTCGCCCTCGGGTCGGCGCTCCAGCACGCCGCCAGCACGCCAGTCGCGGCCTTCTTCCAGCAGGCGTTCCAGCTCGAGCCACGTGCCTCGAATGCCGGCGCGCGTGAGCCGCGACAGCAGGGCGTCGTCGGGCGAGACATGCGGCGCCATCACGCCGACCGGCAGGCCCGAAGCGCCGGCGGCCGGGCGATCGGCCGCATCGAGCACCGTCACCTGCCATCCGCGCCGTGCCAGGCTCGCCGCCACGGCCGCCCCCGCCAGCCCGGCACCGATGACTGCGCAGCGCCCGGGGGCCTCGACGTGTTCGGGTGCAGGGCCGCGGCGGCGCACCGTCCACGCAGGCGCGAACACGCCGGCAAGGCAGTCGCGCTTGGGTGGCAGGCCCTCGCGTCTTTCAAGCTGAAAGCCGTTCTGAGAGAGCACGTCCCGCACCGCGCGGGCATAGGTCCAGGTGGCAAGGCCGGTGCCCTGGCGGGCAAAGCGTGACACGGCTTTCAGCGTGTCGGGCGACCACATTGCGGGGTTCTGCTGCGGGCTGAAGCCGTCGAGAAAGATGCTGTCGGCCTCGAAACGCTGCGCGCGCAGCATGGCCTGCACGTCGCCGATGCACAGCGTGAGCAAGACCCGGCCCTGGTCGAAGGCCAACCGGTGAAATCCCGGCAGCAGCCCCTGCCACTGGGCGGCCAGTTCCTTGGCCAACGAGGCCAGCTCGGGATACGCCTCGGCAGCGCGCAGCAGGTCTTCGGCACCCACGGGATGCGCTTCGACCGAGACGAAATGCAGCAGCCTTGGCCGGTTGGCGTCCTCGCGCCAGGCCTGCCAGGTTGTCAGAAAATTGAGGCCCAGGCCGAATCCGGTTTCGAGAATCCGCCATTGCGGCCGTCCGTGCCAGGCTTCGGGCAGGCCGCAACCGCCCAGGAACACATGGCGCGACTGCGCCAGGGCTCCGGTTTCGGTGTGGTAGATGTCGTCGAAGCGCTCGCTGTACGGCACGCCGTCGGCGCGCCAGGCGACGGGCTCGGCGGCCAAGACGGGCTCAGTTCGAGGGGGGAACGTAGCCCTGGGCAACGTCGGCGCCTTCGCCGAAGAAGTGCTTTTCCATCTGACGGGCCAGGTACTGGCGGGCGCGCAGATCGGCCAGATTCAGCCGGTTTTCATTCACCAGCATGGTTTGCTGCTTGAGCCAGGCGGCCCAGGCTTCCTTGCTGACGTTCTCCCACAGGCGCTTGCCCAGTTCCCCGGGATAGGGCGGGAAGTCGAGCCCTTCGGCCTCTTTGCCGAGCTTGATGCACTGAACCATGCGTGCCATTTTTTGATGCCTCTGGTGGGGAAAGCGGTTGCTTAGTTGATTTTGCTATTTAGAACTGAGAACTCGGTCGTTCCAGTTTCTATATGTCGTATTCAGAATACGTGGCTTCATCGATATGCCTTTTTGAGCCAGACACCATGAGCCTTCGCCGCGACTTTATCAAGCTTTCCCTGGGGGCCGGCGTGGCCGGTGCCATGGCCCTGACGGCGTTGCCGTCGTTTGCGCAGGGCGCCGCCCCCGTGACGCTGCTCAACGTGTCCTATGACCCGACGCGCGAGCTTTACGTCGACTACAACCGCGCGTTCGCGAAATACTGGAAGGCCAAGACCGGCCAGGACGTCAGCATCAAGCAGTCGCACGGCGGCTCGGGCAAGCAGGCCCGGTCGATCATCGACGGCATCGATGCCGACGTGGCCACGCTGGCGCTGGGCGGCGACATCGACGCGCTGGTCACGCACGGCGGCGTGGTCAAGGCCGACTGGCAGAAGCGCCTGCCGCAGAACTCGGCCCCCTACACCTCGACCATCGTGTTCCTGGTGAAGAAGGGCAACCCCAAGGGCCTGAAGGACTGGGACGACCTCGTCAAGCCGGGCGTGCAGGTGATCACGCCCAACCCCAAGACCTCGGGCGGCGCCCGCTGGAACTACCTGGCCGCCTGGGAGTTCGCCAAGCGCAAGTACGGCAGCGACGCCAAGGCCAAGGAATACATCGGCAGCCTGTTCAAGAACGTGCCCGTGCTGGACACCGGCGCGCGCGGTTCCACCATCACCTTCGTGCAACGCGGCGTGGGCGACGTGCTGCTGGCCTGGGAGAACGAAGCCTTCCTGGCGCTGAAGGAATTCGGCACTGAGAAGTTCGAGATCGTGGTGCCTTCCATTTCCATCCTGGCCGAGCCCACGGTGGCGGTGGTCGACAAGGTGGTCGACAAGAAGGGCACCCGCGCCGTGGCCGAGGAATACCTCAAGTACCTGTATTCCGACGAAGGCCAGGACATTGCGGGCCGCAACTTCTACCGCCCGACCTCGGAGAAGGCCAAGGCCAAGTACGACAAGCAGTTTCCCAAGCTGACGCTGGTGACCATCGACCAGGCCTTCGGCGGCTGGGCGAAGGCCGACAAGGCGCACTTCGCGGACGGCGGCTCGTTCGACCAGATCTACACGAAGTAGGGCTCACAGCCCGCTCCGGGCTGCACCCCTGTGGCTGTCGCTTCGCCCCTCTCCTGAGGGGGGGCGGGGAGACCGCTTCCCGCATCGAAGCCTCCCGGCTGTCGATTGCGCCCTAACCAACGAAAGCCATCTGTGTCCGTTCTCCTGATTGCTGGCAGCCCTTCGGCACCGTCGCGCTCCACCGCCTTGCTCGAGGCCGTGGCCGAGCGGCTGGCCGGCCGCAATGCGCAGATCGAGCGGCTCGCGATCCGTGATCTGCCGGCAGCGGCGCTGCTCTTGGCCGACTGGAACCATCCGGCCATCGAGCGCGCCATCGCGCAGGTGGCGCGTGCGCGTGTGGTGGTCGTGGCCACGCCGGTCTACAAGGCGGCTTACAGCGGCGTGCTGAAGGTCTTCCTCGATTTGCTGGCGCAGAACGCGCTCAAGGGCAAGACGGTGCTGCCGCTGGCCACCGGCGGCAGCCCACACCACATGCTCGCGCTCGACTATGCATTGCGGCCGGTGCTGCACGCGCTCTCGGCGCGCCACATCCTGCCGGGCGTGTACGCGACCGATTCGCAGATCACGCTGACGCCCGAGAACGCCTACCAGGTGCATGCCGATCTGGCCGAGCGGCTCAACGAGGCCGTCGAGGTGCTCGCGACCGAAGGGCTGAAGCTGCCCGCGACACACGGCTTCGAGCCGGTCCCATTTTCCCGCGTGCGATGTAGCGTCTGACGGGTTCTTCGTCGAACCCTCGCTCAGCCAATCTCATTTTCGTTCCCCATTTTGAAGTCGCCCGTACGCGGCGAGGGGACAGCTTTGCCCAAAGGAATCCACCCATGAACCCCGTAGCCACCGAAGACTCCGCGCTCGAAACGCCGCCTCGCTCCATCTGGCGCGCGCTGCGAGACCTTGCCATCAGCACGATCGTGGTGACCGCCGTTGCGCTCATCGTCGGTTTCATCTCGGCCTGAAAGGACACGCCTTCATGACTTCGATCTCCATTCCGCGCCGACGCCTGCTGCAGGGCACGGCCGCCGCGCTTGCGCTGCCTTCGTTCGCGGCGCTGGCCCAGGCGCAGGGGCGCCAGCTTCGTATCGGCCACCAGAAGGGGGCCCTCAGCATCCTCAAGGGCCGCGGCACGCTCGAGAAGCGCTTGGCGCCGCTCGGCGTGTCGGTGAAGTGGACCGAGTTCACGGCCGGTCCGGTGCAGCTCGAAGCACTGAACGTCGGTTCCATCGACTTCGGCGACGTGGGCGAAGCGCCGCCGATCTTCGCGCAGGCCGCGGGGGCGCCGTTGGCCTACGTGGCAACCACGCTTCCGCGGCCCCAGTCGGAAGCCGTGCTGGTGCCCAAGGGCTCCGCCATCAGGACCGTGGCCGACCTGAAGGGAAAGAAGATCGCTCTCAACAAGGGCTCGAACGTCCACTACTTCATCGTCAAGCTGGCCGAGAAGCACGGCCTCGCGTACAGCGACCTGAACCTCGTCTACCTGCCGC
Source organism: Variovorax palleresanus (assembly GCF_051144945.1). Classification (NCBI taxonomy): domain Bacteria; kingdom Pseudomonadati; phylum Pseudomonadota; class Betaproteobacteria; order Burkholderiales; family Comamonadaceae; genus Variovorax; species Variovorax palleresanus. The sequence continues at coordinate 5,143,629 of NZ_JBJNVP010000002.1, forward strand.
CGGCCGACGCGCGTGCCGCATTCGAGAAGGGCTCGGTCGATGCATGGGTGATCTGGGATCCGTTCCTTGCCGCCGCCGAGAAGTTGCTGGAGGCCCGCATCCTGGCTGATGCGACCGGCGTGGTGGGCAACCGCGGCTATTACTTCTCGTCGCTTGGCTATGTGGCGAAGAACGCCGACGTGCTGGCCATTGCGATCGAGGAGATCAACAAGGTCGACGTCTGGGGCGCCGCCCACAAGAACGAGCTGGCAGCCGAGTTCGCCGCGCTGTGGGGGCTGCCCCAACCGGTGGCCGAACTGACCGTGGCGCGCGCGGCCTATGGCACCACCCCCATCAGCAAGGCCGTGCTCGCCGAGCAGCAGAAGATCGCCGACACCTTCTTCGACCTGAAGCTGATCCCCCGAAAGATCAGCGTGCTCGAGGCCGCCGCGGCGGGCACGTTGTGACGCAGCCGTTGCAGGACCGCGCCGCACGCGTGGTGGCCACCACCACGCGCGCCTGGGGCATTGCCGGACAGCAACGGCGCACACGTGCCGGCTTTCCGCGCCTGCGCTTCGCACTGCCCCGCGTGCGCGGCTTTTTCTTCGCCATCTGAGGGGCCGCCTGGCCCGAACCGACGGAAGACGACATGCAGATATTCTGGTTTCTCCCCACCCACGGCGACAGCCGCTACCTCGGCACGAGCGAGGGCGCGCGGCCCGTCGATCTGGCTTACCTGCAGCAGATCGCAGGGGCCGCCGACAACCTCGGCTACGAAGGCGTGCTCATTCCCACCGGTCGCTCGTGCGAAGACCCCTGGGTGATCGCCTCGAGCCTGATCGGCGCGACGAAGAAGCTCAAGTTCCTGGTTGCGGTGCGGCCCGGGCTGCACCAGCCCAGCCTCGCTGCGCGCATGGCCGCGACCTTCGATCGGCTCTCGGGCGGCCGCCTGCTGGTGAACCTGGTGACCGGCGGTGACCAGGCCGAGCTCGAAGGCGACGGCGTGTACCTGGACCATGCGGCGCGCTACGAGCAGTCGGCCGAGTTCATCCGCATCTGGCGCGAGATTCTTGCGCGCAGCCATGACGGCCTGGGCTTCGACTACGAGGGCCGCCACCTGAGCGTCAAGGGCGCCAAGCTGCTCTATCCGCCGGTGCAGACCCCCTATCCGCCGGTGTGGTTCGGCGGCTCGTCGGTCGCCGCGCACGAGCTCGCGGCCGAGCAGGTCGATGCCTACCTCACGTGGGGCGAGCCGCCCGCCGAGGTGGCCAAGAAGATTGCCGACGTGCGCAACCGCGCGGCGCGCAAGGGCCGCAAGGTCGAGTTCGGCATCCGGCTGCACGTGATCGTGCGCGAAACCGAAGACGCCGCATGGAAAGCCGCCGAAGAACTGATCAGCCGTGTCGACGACGAGACCGTGATCCGTGCCCAGGCCGCCTTCGCGCGCATGGATTCCGAAGGCCAGCGCCGCATGGCGGCGCTGCATGCGGGCGGCGCCAGGCGCTCGCGCGCCGAACTCGAGATTTCGCCCAACCTCTGGGCCGGCGTGGGGCTGGTGCGCGGCGGCGCGGGCACCGCGCTGGTGGGCGACCCCAAGACCGTGGCGGCGCGCATCGAGGAATACGCCGCGCTAGGCCTCGACAAATTCATTCTCTCGGGCTACCCGCATCTCGAAGAGGCCTACCGCTTCGCCGAGCTTGTGTTTCCGCTGCTCTCGCGCAAGGCGCAGACACGGCTTGCGGGCGGCTCGCTCAGCGGGCCGTTCGGCGAAGTGGTCGCCAATCTCGACGCGCCTTCGCGTCTCGCTTCCCAAAGCTGAGGACCCCCATGACGGAACAAGTGCAAGAACTGCCGGCGGTCGCGCCTTCAGAAGAAAACGCCGGCCGGGCACTCCGGGCCTTCGGTGCCAACGTGGCGGGCCGGCTGGTGCCGTGGCTCGTGCCGGTGGGGCTGATCGTCTTCTGGCAGATTGCTTCATCGCTGGGCTGGCTCTCCACGCGGGTGCTGCCGGCGCCGGTTGACGTGGTCAAGGCGGCGTGGGGGCTGGCGGTGTCGGGCGAGCTCTGGACGCACGTCAAGGTGAGCGCGGGCCGTGCGCTCGCGGGCCTCGCCATCGGCGGCGGAACCGGGCTGGTGCTGGGCCTTTTGACAGGATCGGTGAAGTTCTTCGAGACGCTGCTCGACTCGACCATCCAGATGGTGCGCAACATTCCCGCGCTGGCGCTCATCCCGCTCGTGATCCTGTGGTTCGGCATCGACGAGTCGGCCAAGCTGTTTCTGATCTCGGTGTCGGTGTTCTTTCCGATCTACCTCAACACCTTTCACGGCATTCGGAACGTCGATCCGCAACTGATCGAGATGGGCCGAACCTATGGCCTCTCGCGCTGGCAGCTGTACCGCGAGGTGATCTTGCCGGGCGCGCTGTCGTCCATCCTGGTGGGCCTGCGCTTTTCGCTCGGGCTGATGTGGGTGATCCTGATCGTGGCCGAAACCATCTCGGCGCAGGCCGGCATCGGCTACCTCACGATGAACGCCCGCGAGTTCCTGCAGACCGACATCGTGCTGGTTGGCATCCTGCTGTATGCGCTGCTCGGCAAGCTGGCCGACCTGTTCGCGCGCGGGCTGGAGCAATGGTGGCTGCGCTGGCATCCCGGCTACCAGAAGAAGCCGAAGTGAGGGCAGGGCGCATGACGACCTCTTCCACAATTTCGCGCCGCACGGCCATCGCAACGCTGGGCGCACTGGGTGCCGGTGCGGTGCTGGCCCAGGGCGCAACGGCGCGGCCTGCCACGGTGCGGCTCGGCTACCAGAAGTCTTCGACACTGACCGCGGTGCTCAAGGCGCAGGGTACGCTCGAGAAGCAGTTGGCCCCACTCAATGTCACGCTGAGCTGGCACGAGTTCACCAGTGGGCTGCCGCTACTCGAGGCGCTGAACCTCGGCAATCTCGACATCAGCGCCGACGTGGCCGACACCGTGCCGGTGTTCGCACAGGCCGCCGGTGCCGACCTGACCTTTGTCGCACAGGAGGCACCTTCGCCCGCCGCGCAGGCCATCCTCGTGCGCGAAGACTCGCCGCTCAAGTCGGTCGCCGACCTGAAGGGAAAGAAGGTCGGTTTCGCCAAGGCGGCCGGCGCACACTATCTGCTGATCGCGGCGCTGGAGAAATCCGGCCTGTCCTTCAAGGACATCGAGCCCGCCTACCTGACACCGGCCGACGGCCGCGCCGCCTTCGAGCGCGGTGCCATCGACGCCTGGGTGGTGTGGGACCCGTTCCTTGCCGCGGCCCAGCGCCAGGCCAGGGTGCGCGTGCTCGCCGACGGCACCGGCATCGCCTCGTACCAGCGCTACTATCTTGCCGGGACCCCGTTCGCAAAGGCTCGCCCGGACGTACTTCGCGTGGTGTACGCCGAGCTTGAGAGAACCGGCCAGTGGGTCAAACAGAACCCGAAGGAAGCGGCGGCGCTGCTGTCGCCTGTGTGGGGCCTCGATGCGGCGACGATCGAGCAGGCCAATGCACGCCGAAGCTACGCGGTGCGCCCCGTCGTGGCCGAGGCGCTGACCGAACAGCAGCGCATCGCCGATGCCTTCTTCGCGGAGAAGCTGCTTCCCAGAAAGATCAACGCGCTCGACGTGGTGCTCTTCCAACCGAGGCTGAAATCATGAGTGCCGTTCTGAAAGACATCCAGCAACCGGCCATCGCCGGCGGTGTTCGCCTCGAGGCGCGCGGGCTGCACAAGCGCTATGGCGACCGCGAGGTGCTGCGCAACACGCAGCTCGGCATCGAGCCGGGGCAGTTCATTGCCATCGTCGGGCGCAGCGGCTGCGGTAAGAGCACGCTGCTGCGGCTCATCGCCGGACTCGAGGAGGCCAGCTCCGGCGGTCTCTACACCGACGGCAAGGCGATCGACGGCCTGCACGACGACACCCGGATCATGTTTCAGGAAGCGCGCCTCTTGCCATGGCGACGCGTGCTCGACAACGTGACGCTCGGCTTGCCCGGCGACGCCAAGGCACGCGGCAAGGAAGTGCTCGCGCAGGTGGGCCTGGCCGACCGCGAGAACGAATGGCCGGCGCGCCTGTCGGGCGGGCAGCGCCAGCGGGTGTCGCTCGCACGCGCATTGGTGCATCACCCGCGCCTGCTGCTGCTCGACGAGCCCCTGGGTGCACTCGACGCCTTGACCCGCATCGAGATGCACCGCCTCATCGAAAACCTCTGGCTGCGCCACCGCTTCACCGCGCTGCTGGTGACGCACGACGTGCAGGAGGCCGTGGCGCTGGCGGACCGCGTGATCCTGATCGAGGACGGCCGCATTGCGCTCGACGAGAACATCGCGCTCGCCAGGCCGCGGTCGCAGGGCGATCCGGCTTTTGCGGCCATTGAGAAACGCATTCTCGACCGCGTGCTGCAGAAGGCCGGAGAGGCAGAGCCCGCCGAGACGGACGCAAGCTGGCTTCAGCCCTCGGCGCACACGCTGCGCTGGGCGATCTGAACTCGTTCATCCACAAAAACAGAAAGGCAGTTGAATGTCGCAGAACTGGAAATTCGAAACCCTGTCGGTACACGCCGGCTACTCGCCCGAACCGACCACGCGCGCCGTGGCGCCGCCCATCTATCAAACGGTGGCCTATGCCTTCGACAGCGCCCAGCACGGTGCCGACCTGTTCGACCTGAAGGTGCCGGGCAACATCTACACCCGCATCAACAACCCGACACAAGACGTGCTCGAGCAGCGCGTGGCCGCGCTGGAGGGCGGCATCGCGGCGCTGGCGCTGGCTTCGGGCCAGGCGGCCGTGACCTATGCGATCCAGACCATTGCGGAGGCGGGCGACAACATCGTCAGCAGCACCGCGCTCTATGGCGGCACCTATAACCTGTTTGCGCACACGCTGCCGCAGTTCGGCATCACCACGCGCTTTGCGGACCATCGCGATCTCGGAAGCTTCGAGAAGCTCTTCGACGAGAAGACCAAGGCGGTGTTCGTCGAATCGCTTGGCAACCCGGCGGGCAACGTGACCGACATCGCGGCCATTGCCGAGATTGCGCACCGCCACGGCGTGCCGCTGATTGTGGACAACACCGTGCCTTCTCCCTACCTGAGCCGGCCCATCGAGCATGGCGCCGACATCGTGGTGCACTCGCTCACCAAGTACCTGGGTGGCCATGGCACCAGCATCGGCGGCGCCATCGTCGATTCGGGCAAGTTCCCATGGGCCCAGCACAAGGAGCGCTTCAAGCGCCTGAACGAACCCGATGTGAGCTACCACGGGGTGGTCTACACCGAGGCGCTGGGCCCGGCCGCCTACATCGGCCGCGCGCGGGTGGTGCCGCTGCGCAACACGGGTGCGGCCATCTCGCCGTTCAACGCCTTCCTGATCCTGCAGGGCATCGAGACGCTGGCGCTGCGCATGGACCGCATCAGCAGCAACGCGCTGTCGGTGGCGCAGCACCTGAAGACGCACAAGGCCGTGAAGTGGGTCAACTATGCGGCGCTCGAAGACCACCCCGACCATGCGCTCGCGAAGAAGTACTTCGGCGGCAAGTCCAGCGGCGTGCTGACTTTCGGCATCGGCAGCGGCCGCGAGGGTGGCGCGAAGTTCCTCGATGCGCTGAAGCTCTTCACGCGGCTCGTGAACATCGGCGACGTGCGCTCGCTGGCCACGCACCCGGCCTCGACCACGCACCGCCAGCTCTCGCCGCAAGAGCTGGCGAAGGCCGGCGTGACGGAAGACACCGTTCGGCTGTCGGTCGGCATCGAGCACATCGACGACCTGATTGCCGACCTCGACCAGGCGCTGGCCGCGGCAGCCGGCTGATCCGCATCGCTTCCATTTCCCTTCACTCCCATTCGAACCATTCTTCAACCCGAAAAGAGAAACATCATGTCCATTCAAGCCATCAACGTCCGCAACCAGTTCAAGGGCAAGGTCCGCGAAATCATCCGCGGCGACGTCGTCTCCGAAGTCGATGTCGAAACCGCCTGGGGCATCGTGACCTCGGTCATCACCACGCGCTCGGTCGACGAACTGCAGCTCAAGGTGGGCTCCGACGTGGTCGCGCTCGTCAAGTCGACGGAGGTTTCGATCGCCAAGCTCTGACGGACCCTCGAGCTCGCGAACAACCCGGCACCGCCTTGGTGCCGGGTTTTTTTCGATTTCGCAGTCGGGTTTTCCGTTCTTGGCACATGGATCGCGGGCTTCTACAGTGTCGGTTACAACGCCCGGAGAGAACACCATGGTCAACTTCGAAGTGAGCGACATCGTCCGCGCACTGCACGATGCGCGTAACGAGTGGCGCGATTCGCAGCGCCGCTCGCGTGAACCCGGCGCGACGCGCGAATTTCCCTCGCGGGAGGCGCTAGCGCAGATCGTGGAGCTGCTCAAGGGCGCGCTCTTTCCGATGCGGCTCGGACCCCCCGAGCTGCGCCACGACAGTGAAGATTTCTACGTCGGCCATACACTGAACACCGCCCTGGAGTCGCTGCGGGTGCAGGCGCGGCTGGAGCTGAACTTCAATGCGCGCCACCAGCCGCGTCCCGCGAGCGAGATCGACCAGGCAGCGACCGACGCCGTTCGCCAGTTCGCGAGTGCGCTGCCGGGCCTGCGCCGGCTGCTCGACAGCGACGTGCTCGCGGCGTACCAGGGGGACCCGGCGGCGCGCAGCGTCGACGAGGTGCTGCTGTGCTACCCCGGCGTGCTCGCGATGATCCACCACCGCTTTGCGCACCGGCTCTACGAACTCGGCCTGCCGCTCTTGGCACGCATCGTGGCCGAACTGGCGCACGCGCAGACCGGCATCGACATCCATCCCGGCGCGCAGATCGACGCGGGCTTTTTCATGGACCACGGCACGGGCGTCGTGATCGGCGAGACGGCGGTCATCGGCAAGCGCGTGCGCCTGTACCAGGCCGTGACGCTGGGCGCCAAGCGCTTTCCGACCGACGCCGAGGGCTACTTGCAGAAAGGCCTGCCGCGGCATCCGGTGGTGGAGGACGACGTGGTGATCTACGCAGGCGCAACCATCCTTGGCCGCGTGACGCTGGGGAAGGGCGCGGTCATCGGCGGCAACGTGTGGATCACCGAGGACGTGAAGCCGGGTGCAAGCGTAACGCAGGCCAGCCTGCAGAACGCACCGAAGGGCCACGCGCCATAAGGGGTGAGCCGAAGGTCCGGGCGTCGTCGGCCACGCTATGCTTCGCCATTGTTAACAATGTTGCTTGCATCCGCATGTCCTTGCCTCAAGCCACTTCCTCCGCTTCTTCTTCCATGCCCCCGGCCGCCGACGAGTCCTGCGATGTGCTCGTGATCGGCGGCGGTCCCGCGGGGGCCACGATTTCGGCGCTGCTCGCGCAGCAGGGCCGCAAGGTGGTGCTGCTCGAAAAAGCGCATCACCCCCGTTTTCACATCGGCGAATCGCTGCTGCCGGCGAACGTGGAGCTTTTCGACAAGCTCGGCGTGCGCGACCAGGTCGAGAAAATCGGTATGCCCAAGTTCGGCATCGAGTTCGTCTCGCCGGAGCATGAGCACCGCAGCTATGTGGACTTTGCCGAGGGCTGGGACAAGTCGCTCGACTCTGCCTGGCAGGTGCGCCGCTCGGAACTCGACGAACTGCTGTTCCGCAACGCCGCCACGCGCGGCGCGCAGACGCTCGAAGGCTGCAAGGTGCGCGACGTCGCCTTCGATGCCGATGGTGCCACGGTGCAGGCTGAAATGGACGACGGTGCCAAGCGCAGCTGGCGCGCCCGCTTCGTGGTCGATGCCACGGGGCGCGACACGCTGCTGGCCAACAAATTCCGCTGCAAGGAAAAGAACCCCGACCACAACAGCACCGCGCTGTTCGGCCACTTCACCAATGCCGAGCGGCTCGAAGGCAAGAAGGAAGGCAACATCAGCATCTGCTGGTTTCCGCACGGCTGGTTCTGGTTCATTCCGCTGGCCGATGGCACCACCAGCGTGGGCGCGGTCTGCTGGCCCTATTACCTGAAGACGCGCGACAAGCCGCTGAAAGACTTTTTCTACGACACCATCGGGCTGTGCCCAGTGCTCGTGGAGCGGCTCAAGAACGCCACGCTTGTCGACGATGCCGTGCACGCCACCGGCAACTTCTCGTATTCGAGCACCCATGCCACGGGCGACCGCTACCTGATGCTGGGCGACGCCTTCACCTTCATCGACCCGATGTTCTCGTCGGGCGTGTACCTTGCCATGCACAGTGCCTTCGACGGCGCCCAGCTGGTGGCCACGGCGCTCGACAAGCCCGCCGAGTTGGCGCCCGCGCGCAAGGATTTCGAGGCCATGATGCGCAAGGGACCGCGCGAATATTCATGGTTCATCTACCGCGTGACCAACCCGACGATCCGCGACATGTTCATGCATCCCGGCAATCCATTCCGCGTGAAGGAGGGGCTGATGTCGCTGCTGGCCGGCGACATCTACCGCGGCACGCCGATGTGGCGGGCGCTCGGCATGTTCAAGTTTCTTTACTACTTCATCTCGATCACCCACATGCGCCGCACGTGGGAGGGGTGGAAGCGCCATCGCTTCAACATCCGCGACATGGGCGCGTTGAAGGGCGAGACGATTCTCAAGTCGGAGTAGCGTCGCGGCTGGCCAGTGCGGCCCGCGCCTCGTAGGCCTTGAGATGCACGTAGGCCGTGCGCAGCACTGAAGGCGCCGGCGATTCGGCGCGCGCTGCGCGGTTCAACAGGTCGCCGATGATGTGGTCGGCCTCGACCGGCGCGCCGCGCACGATGTCCTTGTACATGGACGCCGTCATCGGCGAGCCCGGCGCGGTCATCATCTTGCGGCCGCGCTCGATGGCCGCCGGCCGCGGGGCGAAGCCGTTGTGCGCGGCAATGGCGCAGCATTCGTCGAAGATCGCGAGCGCTACGTCCTGGCCGCCTGCCGCCACGACATCGCCGATGGATGCGCGCATCAGGCTCGTGAGGCCTGCCGCCGAGGCGATGAAGATCCATTTCTCCCACATGTCCTGCGAGATGGTTTCGCTCGCTGTAGCGTCGAACTTCGCTCCGGCGAACTGCGCCTCGATGGCATCGATACGCGCTGATCGGCCGCCCGCGCGCTCGCCGAAACTCAAGCCGTGCATGTCGTTGAGGTGCAGCACGCGGCCTTCGTCGTCCAAGGTGGCGGAGATCATGCAAAGGCCGCCCAGCACGCGCTCGTCGCCGAATCGCTCGATCAGCCGATCGATGTGCTTCATGCCGTTCAGCAGCGGAAGAATGACCGTCTCCGGCCCGACCGCCGACGCGAACGAATCCATGGTCGAGTCGAGGTCGTAGGCCTTGCTTCCGACGAGGATCACGTCGAAAGGCGCCTCGATGTTTTCGGCCACCACGTAGGGCGGCGAGGGCAAATTCAAGTTGCCGAAGGGGCTTTGGACCTCCAGCCCGCTTTTCGCGATCTGTGCCGCGCGCCGCGGGCGCAGCAGAAAGGTCACGTCGCGTCCCGCCTCGAGCAGTCGGCCACCGAAATAACCACCGAGTGCGCCGGCACCCACCACGAGAAATCTCATTGCGATTCGCTCCTGAGTCGAAAGAACCCGAGCGATGATGCCCGCGATTTCGCAAGCCTGCATCGCGTGCCGAAAAGGCGGATCCAAAGCGAAGAGCTTTTCTGGAAAAGGTCATGGGTGCTTCGCATAATGGTTTTCGCCATCCCGTCTTTCACTCAATCACTCAAGGAGCTTCATTCATGAGCCAGACCCGAATTGCCGTGATCGTTGGCAGCCTTCGCAAGGATTCATACAACCAGAAGCTGGCCCTCGCGCTGGCACACCTTGCGCCCTCGGACTTCACGTTCGAACATGTGCGCATCGACGATCTGCCGCTGTACAACCAGGACGACGACGGCAACCAGGCACCCTCGGTGAAGCGGCTCAAGACCGAAATCGCAGCGGCCCAGGGTTTGTTGTTCGTCACGCCCGAATACAACCGCTCGATTCCCGGCCTGATGAAGAACGCCATCGACCATGCTTCGCGCCCTTATGGGCAAAGCGCCTGGGCGGGCAAGCCCGCGGCGGTCGTGGGCATTTCGGTGGGCGCCACCGGCACCGCGATGGCGCAGCAGCATCTGCGCAACGTGCTGGCCTACCTCGACGTTGCGACGATGGGCTCGCCCGAAATCTTCCTGCAATTCAAGGATGGCTTTTTCGACGATCGCGGCCACATCGGCAACGATGGCACGAAGAAGTTCCTGCTGGGATGGATGGACAAGTACGTCGCGTGGATCAAACGCCACTCAGCAGTCTGATGGAACCTGCCATCGGCACCATCTAACGTGAAAAAGCCGCCCCGAGGGCGGCTTTCCTTCGCGCGCAGGCCGGGCTCAGGCGGCCTGGGCCACGTTCTTCTGGTTGGCGGCTTCGGCCGTTGCCACCAGGATCTCGGCACGCGCCCCGGCCACCGCGGCGGCCTTGGGTGCGTCACCCATCGAGAGGCCTTCGGCGCGCACGAAGCGCACGTCGGTGATGCCGAAGAAGCCGAAGACCACCTTCAGGTAGCTCTCCTGGTGTTCCGCGGCCTGGCCGCCTTCGGTGGTCGAGTAGATGCCGCCGCGGGTGGACGCGACGATCACGGTCTTGCCGCCGGCCAGGCCCACGGGGCCCTTCTCGGTGTACTTGAAGGTGCGGCCGGCTTGCGCGAGGCGGTCGATCCAGGCCTTGAGCTGGGTCGGAACCGAAAAGTTGTACAGCGGCGCACCAACCACGATGACGTCGGAGGCGAGGAACTGGTTCACGAGCTTTTCCGAGAGGGCGTTTTCGCGCTGTTGGGCTTCGGTGGGCTGGGCCTGCACGCCGGTCTTGATGCCGAGGGCGTCGGGGCCGAAGTGCGACGGGGCGTCAGCGGCAAGGTCGAGGTACTCGACCGCGGTGTCGGTGTGCGCGGTTTTCCATGCCGCCACGATCTCCGCCGTGAGAAGGCGGGAGGTCGAATGGGCACTCAGGATGCTGGAGTCGATGTGGAGCAGCTTCATGGTCAATCACTTTCGTGTGGTGGTCGGCGCTCAAGAGTGGCCGGCGTTGGAAGAATTCTATTTTTGATGCGAGTGATTGATAAGTAGTCAAAATTTGACTTCATTGTTCTGCTGGCGGGACAATAAACCCATGCAGGACCTCAACGACATGGTTTTCTTCGCCGAAGTGGCAGAGCGCGGCGGCTTTGCCGCGGCCAGCCGCGCGCTCGGCATTCCCAAGTCGCGCTTGTCGCGGCGCGTAGCGGACCTCGAGGATCGGCTCGGCGTACAGCTGATGCAGCGCAGCACGCGGCGGCTGTCGCTCACGCCGGCGGGCGAGATCTATCTGCGCCACTCGGCCGCCATGCGCGATGCAGCCCAGGCCGCGGCCGAAGCGGTGGCGCAGGTGCAGACGGAACCCAGCGGCACGGTGCGCTTGAGCTGTCCGATCTCCATTGCCCACAGTGGTCTGGGGCAATTGCTGCCCCGGTTCGTGGCGCTATACCCGGCCGTGCGGGTCGACCTGCGGGTGATGAACAGGCCGGTCGACCTGATCGAAGAGGGCATCGACGTCGCCTTGCGTGTGCGTCCGGCCATCGAGGACAGCACGACGCTCGTGGCCAAGGTGCTTGGAACGAGCCGCGCGGTGCTGGTGGCCAGGCCGGACTTGCTGGAGCGCCAGGGCCCGGTGAACAAGCCGGCCGATCTCGCACGGCTCCAGACCGCGGCCATGTCGGCCAACAGCGAGGGGCGCAGCGAATGGCGGCTCGAAGGCCCCAAGGGCGAGATTCACGTGCACGTTCATACGCCGCGCTACGTGGCGGACGATCTTGCAACGCTGCAGCTGGCCGCCCTCGAGGGCGTGGGCGCGACCCTGCTGCCCGGCTACATGTGCCGCGACGACGTGGAGGCGGGCCGGCTCGCAAGGGTGCTGCCCGACTGGGGCCCGGCGCCGGTCGTCGCGCACATGGTATTTCCGGCGCGGCGGGCACTGGTCCCGGCGGTCCGGCGATTGATCGATTTCCTGGCCGAGCACCTGCACGGAAGCGAAACCGGCATGTACTAACCTCGCTAAATAAGCCGGGGTGATGCTCCTTATGCGAAAAACGCCATAACCAAACAAGTAGATATTCGTTTGGCATTGAAGCAGCCCTTCGCACAATCCCAGGTCCCATCCATCCAAGGAGCGACCATGGCGACCCTGCGACTCGGCGATACAGCCCCCAATTTCACCCAGGATTCGAGCGAAGGCTCGCTCGACTTCTACCAGTGGGGCGGCGATTCGTGGATCGTGTTCTTCTCGCACCCGGCCGATTTCACGCCCGTGTGCACCACTGAACTCGGCAAGACCGCGGCGCTGTCGGGCGAATTCGCCAAGCGCGGCGTGAAGCCCATCGCGCTGAGCGTCGATCCGGCCACCAAGCACAAGGAGTGGATCGGCGACATCAACGAGACGCAGAACACCACCGTGAACTTCCCGATCATTGCGGACCACGACCGCAAGGTGGCCGACCTGTACGACCTGATCCACCCGAACGCCTCGGCCACGGCCACGGTGCGCAGCGTGTTCATCATCGATCCGAAGAAGGTGATCCGCACGACCATCACCTACCCGGCATCCACTGGCCGCAATTTCGACGAAATCCTGCGCGTGATCGATTCGCTGCAGCTCACCGACAGCCACAAGGTGGCGACGCCGGTGAACTGGAAGGACGGCGACGACGTGGTCATCATCCCGAGCATCCAGGACCCGGCCGAACTCGCCGAGCGCTTTCCCAAGGGTTTCAAGGCCGTGAAGCCTTATCTGCGCATCACGCCGCAGCCCAACAAGTAAGCGGGCAGGGCAGCGTCGCCATGCAGACTTCCGTGATCATCGTGCCCGGCTGGCGCGACTCCGGGCCCGGCCATTGGCAGAGCCTGTGGGAAGAGCGCATTCCGGGCGCGGCGCGGGTGGTGCAGGACGACTGGGCTTCGCCCAAGCGCGAGGCCTGGGTGTCCACGCTGGCCCGGCTGGTGCTCGAGAGCCCCGGCCCGGTGGTGATTGCCGCGCACAGCCTGGGCTGCATCGCCACGGCACACCTGCCGGCAGAGGCTGCCGCGCGCATCCGCGGGGCGCTTCTGGTGGCACCGGCCGACCCCGAGCGCCGCGCCGTGCTGTCCGACTTTGCGCCCGTGCCGTATGCGGCCTTGCCCTATCGCAGCATCGTGGTGGCGAGCAGCAACGACCCGTATTGCCCAATCCGCCTGGCCGGCGCATATTCCCGCGCCTGGGGCAGTGAGTTTGTCCGCATGCAGAATGCGGGCCATATCAACATCGATTCGGGACATGGAGACTGGCCGCTCGGCCTCGCCTTGCTCCAGTCGTTGACCGACGAGCCCGCCGCCTGGCCGGCGGGCCGTGAATTTTCAGAAACCTTGGCAACCTCATGACTTCCAGACTCAAGACCTTCGTCGCCGTGCTCGCGTTGGCATCTTCCGCATTCGCAGGCAGCAGCGCCTTCGCACAGGGCAGCACGCTGCTGAACGCCTCGTACGACGTGGCGCGCGAGTTCTACAAGGACTACAACGCGGCGTTCGTGGCCCACTACAAGAAGACCACCGGCAAGGACGTGAAGATCGACCAGTCGCATGGCGGCTCCAGCGCCCAGGCGCGCGCCGTGGCCGACGGCCTCGATGCCGACGTGGTGACCATGAACACCTCGACCGACATCGACTTTCTGGCCAATACCGGCGTGGTCGCGAAGGACTGGAACAAGCAGTTCCCCGAGAACGCATCGCCGACCACTTCGACCATGCTGTTCCTGGTGCGCAACGGCAATCCCAAGGGCATCAAGGACTGGGAAGACCTGGTCAAGCCCGGCGTGCAGGTGGTGATCGTCAACCCCAAGACCGGCGGCAACGGGCGCTACGCCTACCTTGCGGCCTGGGGCTACGTGAAGAAGAAGGGCGGCACCGACGCGCAAGCGGCCGAGTTCGTCGGCAAGCTGTTCAAGAACGTGCCGGTGCTGGCGCGCGGCGGCCGCGACGCGACCACCGCCTTCCTGCAACGCAACATCGGCGATGCGCTGATCACCTTCGAATCCGAAGTGGTGTCGATCGACCGCGAGTTCGGCTCGGGCAAGGTGGATTCCGTTTACCCGTCGATCAGCATCGTGGCCGAGAACCCGGTGGCCGTGGTCGAGCGCACGACCAAGAAGAAGGGCACCGGCGAGCTGGCCAAGGCTTATCTCGACTGGCTCTACTCCGAAGAAGCCCAGGAAATCGCGGCCAAGCATGCGCTGCGTCCGCGCTCGGCGGCCGTGCTGAAGAAGTACGCCGCTACGTTCAAGCCGCTGCAGCTCTTCACGGTGCAGGAACTCTTCGGCAGCCTCGGCGATGCACAAAAGGTGCACTTCAACGACGGCGGCCAGTTCGACAAGCTCTACACGCCCGGCGGCAAGTAAATGAGCGGCGCTGTTTCTTCGGCGCTCCCGTCAGCGGGAGCGCCGCTTTCGCGTGTGAATAATCGGGCGGGGGGCGCCAGGCGGGTGCTGCCGGGCTTTCACATCACGCTCGGTTTTTCGATTTTCTATCTCTGCCTGATCGTGCTGATCCCGCTGTCGGCGCTGGTTTTCAAGACCTTCGCGCTGAGCTGGGAGCAGTTCTGGGTGGCCGTGACCTCACCGCGCGTGATGGCCTCGTACCGGCTGACCTTCGGCGCCTCGCTGATCGCGGCGCTGGTGAATGCCGTATTCGGCCTGCTCGTGGCCTGGGTGCTGGTGCGCTACAAGTTTCCGGGCAAGCGCATCGTCGATGCGCTGGTCGACCTGCCGTTCGCGCTGCCCACGGCGGTGGCCGGCATCTCGCTGACCGCACTGCTCGCGGGCAACGGCTGGATCGGACAGCTGCTCGAGCCGCATGGCATCAAGCTGGCGTTCACGCCGGCCGGCATCGTGATTGCACTGATCTTCATCGGGCTGCCCTTCGTGGTGCGCACGGTGCAGCCGGTGCTCGAAGACGCCGAAAAAGAGCTTGAAGAAGCCGCCACCTCGCTCGGTGCAACGCGCCTGCAGACTTTCACGAAAGTGATCTTCCCGTCGATCGCACCCGCACTGCTCACAGGCTTTGCGATGGCTTTCGCGCGGGCCATCGGCGAGTACGGCTCGGTGATCTTCATCGCCGGCAACATGCCGATGATCTCGGAGATCACGCCGCTCATCATCATCGGCAAGCTGGAGCAATACGACTTTGCCGGTGCCACGGCGGTCGCGCTCGTGATGCTGGTGATTTCGTTCATCCTGCTGCTCGTCATCAACGGCCTGCAAGCCTGGCAGCGCCGCCGCGCGGGAGCATGACATGAGTGCCCCTTCCAAAATCATTCGCCGCGCGCAGGCCGGCACCACCGAGTCGCCCTGGGTGCGCTGGCTGCTGATCGGCCTTGCGCTCGCGTTCATGTTCCTGTTCCTGGTGCTGCCGCTGGCGGCCGTGGCGACCGAGGCCTTGCGCAAAGGCGTCGGCGCCTACCTCGAAGCGCTGAAGGAGCCCGACGCCTGGAGCGCGATCCGCCTCACGCTGATCACTGCCGCCATCGCGGTGCCGCTGAACCTGGTGTTCGGCGTTGCCGCGGCCTGGGCCATCGCCAAGTTCGAGTTCCGCGGCAAGGCCTTTCTGACCACGCTGGTCGACCTGCCGTTTGCGGTGTCGCCGGTGGTGGCGGGCCTGATCTACGTGCTGGTGTTCGGTGCGCAGGGCTGGTTCGGCCCCTGGCTTGCCGAGCACGACATCAAGATCATCTTCGCCGTGCCGGGCATCGTGCTCGCGACCGTGTTCGTCACCTTCCCGTTCATCGCGCGCGAGCTCATTCCGCTGATGCAGGCGCAGGGCACCGACGAGGAGCAGGCCGCCATCGTGCTGGGCGCGACCGGGTGGCAGACCTTCTGGCGGGTGACGCTGCCCAACATCAAGTGGGGTCTGCTGTACGGCGTGATTCTTTGCAACGCGCGTGCCATGGGCGAGTTCGGCGCGGTGTCGGTGGTGTCGGGCCACATCCGCGGCCAGACCAACACCATGCCGCTGCACGTGGAAGTGCTCTACAACGAATACCAGTCGGTGGCGGCGTTTGCCGTGGCATCGCTGCTGGCCATCCTGGCGCTGGTCACGCTGGTGATCAAGTCGGTCATCGAGTGGCGCCACGAACGCGAGATGAAGGCGATTGCCGATCTGCCGCCCGAGCGGCCGACGGCGGCTTGAACAGTCCCGCGGTGAGGGGAGATCCCTCACCCCGACCCTCTCCCCAAGGGGAGAGGGAGTAATCAGAAGAAGGCAGAGGAAGAGATTCCATGAGTATCGAAATCCGCAACATCAGCAAGCAGTTCGGCGACTTCCGGGCGTTGAACAACGTGAACCTCGACGTCGAGTCGGGCGAGCTCGTCGCGCTGCTCGGCCCCTCGGGCTGCGGCAAGACCACGCTGCTGCGCATCATCGCGGGGCTGGAAACGGCCGACACCGGCAGCATCCTTTTTTCGGGCGAAGACACTACCGACGTCCACGTGCGCGAACGCCAGGTCGGCTTCGTGTTTCAGCACTACGCGCTGTTCCGCCACATGACGGTGTTCGAGAACGTGGCCTTCGGCCTGCGCGTCAAGCCGCGCAAGGAGCGCCCGAGCGATGCGCAGATCAAGCAGAAGGTGACCGACCTGCTCAAGCTGGTGCAGCTCGACTGGCTGGCCGACCGCTACCCGTCGCAGCTCTCCGGCGGCCAGCGGCAGCGCATCGCGCTGGCGCGTGCGCTGGCGGTGGAGCCCAAGGTGCTGCTGCTCGACGAGCCCTTCGGCGCGCTCGACGCCAAGGTGCGCAAGGAGTTGCGCCGCTGGCTGCGTCGGCTGCACGACGAACTGCACGTCACCTCCATCTTCGTCACGCACGACCAGGAAGAGGCGCTCGAGGTGGCCGACCGCGTGGTGGTCATCAACAAGGGCCGCATCGAACAGGTGGGTTCCCCGCAAGAAGTGTGGGACCAGCCCGCCAGCCCGTTCGTCTACGGCTTTTTGGGTGACGTGAACCTGTTCCATGGCCGGGCCGACAACGGCGCGGTGCAACTGGACGGCATGCGCCTCGACTCGCCGGAACACAGCGGTGCGCGCGACGCCAAGGCCATGGCCTATGTGCGTCCGCACGACCTCACCGTGGAGCGCTACACCGCCGGCGCGACCGGCATCGTCGCCACCTTGTCGCGGGCCATCGTGGTCGGCCCCATCGCTCGGCTGGAACTTGAGCCCACCGAAACGAATCCAGATAATCCGGGCTCCGGAACCATCATCGAAGCGCAACTCCCTGCGCAACAGTTCCGGGAACTGGGCTTGCAAGAGGGCGACACCGTCGTCGCCACGCCGCGCAAGGCCAGGGTGTTCGTAGAAGAAGATTGGGTTTCCCCTTGATCGATTGGTATTTCGGCGCGCCGCGCCGCGCCTATGGGCTGATCTGCCTTGCCTGCGTCCTGATGCTGGCCTTCGGGCTCTATCTGCAGCATGTAGTGGGCCTGGAGCCTTGCCCCATGTGCATCGTGCAGCGGTATGCGCTGGTGCTGGTGGCACTCTTCACCGGCCTGGCGGGCGTGTTCCGCAGCCGCGGCCTGCAGGCCACGGGCGGTGTGCTGGCGCTGCTGTCGGCCATTGGCGGCGCCTACACGGCCGCATCGCAGAGTTGGCTCCAGTGGAATCCGCCCGAGGTCGTCTCGTGCGGACGCGATCTGTACGGAATGATCGAGACCTTTCCGCTCAAGCGGGCGCTGCCGATGATCTTCCGCGGCGGTGGCGATTGTTCGAAGGTCGACTGGTCGCTGTTCGGGCTGACGCTGGCGAACTGGTCGTTTGTCGCCTTCGTCGTTCTCGCGATCCTGCTGCTGGTGCTGCTTTTCCGCGGGCGCGCGGCGCGCTGAGCAAGTGCTGAGTCCGCGCTCCACCCATTAGGAGGAGCGCGCGAACTGCGGCTACAGCGGCAGGGTGTCGAAAGCCGCGTAGCCGGTCGCCAGCCAGGACTTCACGCGCTGGCGCTCCAGCAAGCCGAGCGCATGGGGCCCTTCGCGGTCGTTCACGGCCTTCCAGAAACTCGTGTTCTGCGCATCGATCTTGCGCATGCTGGCCTCGTGCAGACGCGGCAGGGTGATCACGCGGGCGCCGTTCGCCGTTGCCTTGGAGAGCGACTGCGACGCCAGCAGCATGCCGAAGTCGCTGCCGCGGCCGTAGTTCTGCACCACGATGTAGTTGGGCCGGTTGCCGAAGGTGTCGATCAGCGCGCCGAGCAGGTCGGTGGAGTCCTTGCCGTCGTCCAGCACATGCCAGAAATTGACGGCCACGCCCAGTTCGTCGAACACGTCGAACAGATCGGATTCCTTGATCCAGCGCGACAGCGGTGCCAGCGTCTGGGCGGCAAGGTCGACGATGACGCTTTGCTGCGGATTGGTTTCGAAGCCGTTCACCACGGTGTCGAGCCCCTCGAAGCTGTCGACCACGATGGGCGACGCAAAGCCTTCGTAGAAGCGCGTGAACGAGCTGTGCGAACGGTCGGTGTCGAAGCCGATGAAAGGCTTGCTGTAGTCGATGAAGTACTGCGCCAGCACGCGCGCGGTGACCGACTTGCCGACCCCGCCTTTTTCGCCGCCGATGAAATTGATGGAGCTCATGAGTTGCTGCTGCCTCGAATGGGTTGAGGAGTGAAGGGCTGATTCATTCTAGGGGGCGCGTTTTCTTTCTCTTCTATTTGCCGCGCCTCGCCAAGCCTTGCAGCAAGGGATGTGCCTGCAAGCGCTGCTGCAGCCGTTTTTTCCATGCGGCGGGCAGCGTCGATGCCTCGATCATCGGCGGCCATTGGCTGCGCGCCAGCCGCGCCGTGTCGGCAATGACGCGCCGGACCAGTGGCTCGTGCAGCCCGGCCGAGAAGCAGAAGGCGCGCACGTTGGCGGGCGTGAACAGGACCGTGCGTTTGGTGGCGGCACCGGCGGGCGCTGCGGGCAGAAGAGGGAGAGCGTGGCCGTCGACGCCCTGGAGCGCGGCATACGCCACGATGTCGTAGGCCGGCGCCAGCCGCGGTGCGATGCCGTCCGGATAGAGCACGCCAAAGTTCTTCAAATGCGCGTCGGGGTTGCCGAGCAAGTCGTTCACCGCAAGGCGCCGCATCAGTTCGAGCACGGCTTCTTCGCCCAGCGACGGGAAGGCCTGCATCGCAAGCGCCATGTCCAGATAGCTCGCGCTGTACTTGTGCATCGGGTCGACTGCGAGCACCTGCGCAAAATCCTCGAAATGAATGCGGCGCGCACCTTCGCGGTCGAAACGCGTGACGGCCAGAAAGTCGGGCTCGTCGGGCAATGCGTAGCTGTGTTCGGCCGCAATGGCCGAGAGCGGTGCCAGCTCGGCATGGCAGACCTCAACACCGGCCGCACCCGCCAATTGAAGCGACAGCATTTCCAGCTGCGGCATGTGGGGGCGTCCGGCCACGGGCAGCTTGGCGATCACGCGCGTGCTCGCGCCGGCCCGGGTGCGCGCCACGTAGCGGCCGCCCTGGCGGCGCAGGCCGAGCTTGGGTTGCACGCCCGACACCGAGATGCCTTGCGGCATGGGCAGTTCGACCACCGACATCTCGAGCGCGTCCTGGTCCTGCGTGATGAGCCGCTGCAGCGTCTGGCGGTCCACCGCGACCGGCTTGGCGCTCACTGCGCCGGGCAGGTCGCCGCCGCAGGCCGCGAGGAGCTCGAAATGGTCGTTTTCGCGGCAGCCGCGCAGCTGCGCGATATGGCTGCGCAACACGCCTTCGGGCAGAAGATTCTGGAAAAAGCGCGGCAGCTGGCCGCCTTGCGCATTGAACAACGGGTTTTTCACGTCGGCCCAGAGCGCGGACTGCGTGGCGGCATCGCTGGCCACCATCGACAGCGAAAGCACCTCCGCCGGTGGTGCGGCGACCAGCTCCCGCTCGGCCACGAAGCGGCACAGGTCGGCGTACTGGAAGAGCTTGCCGAAGCGCCGCGTGCCGAGCGAGATCTCGAGGATCTTGACGTTCATGGCGGTCGGCGCTTGTTGACGTACGGCGGAGGCGGAGCCTGCGCCACGGCATGGCCCACGCGGGTGGCGACGGGGCGGTAGTCGGGATCGGTGGCCGCGCTCTGGCCGAAGCCCTTGGGCGCCAGCTGCAGTTCAAGTCCGAGCGCATCGACCAGCGCGAGCAGCGAAGACAGCTGCGGGTTGCCCTTCAGGCTCAGCGCATTGCGCACCGAGCGCTCGGTCAGGCCGGAGCGCTGCGCAATTTCAGCATGGGTGATGCCCGTGGCATCACGCCGGGCTGCGAGGGCGGTGATGAGTTCCTGCTTGGTCACGGAAAGATATTACCGCAAAGCTCGCTTTCGGAAATATATTTCCTTGGTACTAATGCTTCTATCTTGGCAACAGCGTGAAGAAGGGCATGACCACGCCCATGACCCAGTTCTGCCCGAAGTCGAGCGCGGCCCGTCGGTATTTCTCGTCCGCCTGCGCGGCCAGCAGGTCGAGCCGCGCCACCACCTTGGACAGCTCGCGGTCGGCCACGAGGTTGCGGCCGCGCTCGCTGATCTCGGTGGCCAGCAGCAGGGGCTGGCCGTCGGGGCCGGTCTTGGACGAGATCAGCCAGAGCGATATTTCGAAGTTGCGCGCCGCACGGTAGCTGTTCTCGGCATTGACACCGTCGAGCAAGGTCTGGTCCCAGGTGTCGCCGTTGGCCTGCTTGAGCATGGTGGCCCAGCCGACCACCAGCGCCGCGACCCGGTCTCCCTGGTAACCCTGCGGCCCGGTGTCGAATGCGAGGCGGATCGCGTCGATGCCGGTGGCGCCGCGCAGTTCGGGCAGGGCGGGGCCTGTGAGCACCGCGTCCCAGGCGCGTTGGGCGGCCGCCTCGACACTGGCCGCGGATTTGCGCCATTCGCGCGGGTTGCGCCGGTACAGCGTGGTCTGCACGCGCCGGATCGATTGCAGGTTGTCGCGCAAGGACAGGTTGGCAATGCGGTTGGCGCTGGATTGCAGCCATTCCTGATTGGCATAGGGTTCGGCGCGCTCGGTGGAACGCACGGCCGCGCAGCCGCCAAGACCCAGCAAGGCGGCAGCGCCAGCCAGCAGGCAGCCGCGGCGCGCGGCGAAGGGTGATGAAAGCAGGGAATCGCTCATGCCCTGACGTTATCATCCACGGCTGGGGCGGCGGCCTGCCTGGAGCGGCAGGCCCGTGCAATTTTCCTTACAAATCAATACCTTGGCGCTACGCCAAGGCAGGCCGACAAGTCGTGCGTCTTAATTCCATCAAGCTTTCGGGCTTCAAGTCGTTCGCCGAACCCACCAACTTCCTGCTGCCAGGCCAATTGGTCGGCGTTGTCGGGCCCAACGGTTGCGGCAAGTCGAACATCATGGATGCGGTGCGCTGGGTGCTGGGCGAGTCGCGCGCGTCGGAACTGCGCGGCGAGTCGATGCAGGACGTGATCTTCAACGGCACGACCACGCGCAAGCAGGCCAGCCGTTCGAGCGTGGAACTGGTGTTCGACAACGCCGACCATCGCGCGGGCGGCCAATGGAACCAGTTCGGTGAAATTGCGGTGCGGCGCGTGCTCACGCGCGACGGCACCAGCAGCTACTACATCAACAACCAGCCGGTGCGCCGCCGCGACGTGCAGGACGTGTTCCTGGGCACGGGCCTCGGCCCGCGCGCCTACGCCATCATCGGCCAGGGCACGATCAGCCGGATCATCGAATCCAAACCCGAGGAACTGCGCCTGTTCCTCGAAGAGGCGGCGGGTGTCTCCAAGTACAAGGAGCGCCGGCGCGAAACCGAGAACCGCCTGGGCGACACGCGCGAGAACCTTACGCGCGTCGAAGACATTCTTCGCGAACTGAACGCCAATCTCGAAAAGCTCGAGAAGCAGGCCGAGGTGGCCGCGCGCTACAACATGCTGCAGGGCGATGCCACGAAAAAGCAGCACCAGCTGTGGTTCCTGAAGCGCAGTGAAAGCGACGCCGACCAGGCCAAGATCAAGGCCGATTCCGAAAAGGCGATCAACGACCTCGAATCGCGTACCGCCGACCTGCGCCGCATCGAGGCCGAACTCGAAACCGTGCGCCAGGCTCACTACGCCGCCGGCGACCAGGTCAACCAGGCCCAGGGCAAGCTCTACGAGGCCAGCGCCGAAGTCGGCCGCCTCGAAGGCGAGATCCGCTTCGTGGTCGAAGGCCGCCAGCGCGTTGAGCAGCGGCTCGTTCAGTTGCGCGAGCAGATGGGCCAGTGGGGCCGCCGCCGTGAAGAGGCCGAGGCAGAGATCGAAACCCTGGCCGGCCAGGGCGTCGATGCCGAAGAGCAGGCCGTGCTGCTAGCCGCACAACTCGAAGAGCACGACGCGCGCATGCCCGAGCTCGAGGAAGCCGTGCAGCGGGCCCAGAACGAAGCCAACACGCAGCGCGCCGCTGTCGGCCAGGTCCAGCAGCAGATCCAGGTGCTGGCCGCTGACCAGCGCAACATCGAAGACCAGAGCCGGCAGCTCACGCAGCGCAGCGAACGCCTGCGTGCCGACCAGAACGCGCTGGCCGCGCCCGACGAAGCCCGCCTGCAGTCCATGCAGGAGGAGCATGCGGCCGCACAGGAAGCTGCGAGCGAAGCCGACGCCCGCCTGCACGAACTGCAGGAATCGGTGCCGCAGCTCGACGACGATCGCCGCTCGAAGCAGCAGGCCGTCAACACCGAAGGCGCGCGCCATGCCGAACTTTCGGCACGGCTCGAGGCGCTGCGTGCGCTGCAGGAAAAGGTCAAGACCGACGGCAAGCTCACGCCCTGGCTCGCCAAGCACGGGCTCGAAGGCATGCAGGGCCTGTGGAGCCGCATCCACATCGAGCAAGGCTGGGAAAACGCGCTCGAAGCGGCGTTGCGCGAGCGCCTGGGCGCGCTCGAAGTCAGCCGGCTCGACATGGTGCGCGCCTTCGGCAACGACGCGCCGCCCGCCAAGCTGGCGTTCTACAGCCCCCCGGCCGCCGGCGTATCGCAGGACGGCGGCACGCTGCCCCGCCTGTCGAGCCTGCTGCGGCTGAACGACGCGGGCCTGCAGGCCCTGATGACCGACTGGCTCCATGGCTGCTACACGGCGCAGAGCTTCGAAGAGGCGCTTGCGCAGCGCGCCACGCTGAAGCCGGGCGAAGTCATCTACGTGCAGAGCGGCCACGCCGTGTTCTCGCACAGCGTGAACTTCTACGCCCCCGATTCCGAACAGGCCGGCCTGCTGGCGCGCCAGCAGGAAATGGAAAACCTCGAGCGCCAGCTGCGCGCGCAGACGCTCATCAACGAAGAGGCGCGCGCGGCCCTGGTCCGTGCCGAAGCCGCCTATGCCGAGGCCGCACAGCGCCTGGTGACGGCGCGCCGTGAAGCGGCGGAAACGCAATCCCGCGCGCATGAACTGCAGGTGGAAACGCTGCGCATGACGCAGCTGGCCGAACAGACGCGTGCGCGCAGCGAGCAACTGGCCACCGACCTGGCCGAAGTCGACGCGCAACTGGAAGAGCTGCAAGAAAAGCGCATGGCCGCCGAAGGCCGCTTCGAAGAGCTCGACATGCAGCTCGCCGACAGCCAGGAACGCCATGCGGAACTCGACGAACGCGTGATCGAAGCCGGCCGCGCATTGACCGCGAGCCGCGAGCAGCACCGCAGCCTCGAACGGCAGGCGCAGGAAGCCACCTTCTCGCAGCGCACGCTGGAAGCGCGCCGCGGCGAACTGAACCGCGCAATCGAAACCGCATCGCAGCAGGTGGTGGCCCTCACTGACGAAGACGAGCGCGCCAGGGCCGAGTTGGGCCGCCTGTCCGATGCGGCGGCCCAGGCCGGCCTGCAGGATGCGTTGGCGCTCAAGCTCGAGCGCGAAGCAGCCCTGGGTGCCGCGCGCAGCCAGTACGACGACCTCACGATGAAGCTGCGTGCCAGCGACGAACGCCGGCTGCAGCTCGAGCGCGAACTCGATCCGCTGCGCCAGCGCATCACCGAATTCCAGCTCAAGGAGCAGGCCGCCCGCCTCGGTGTCGAGCAGTACCAGCAGTTGCTTGACGATGCCGGCGCCGACCTCGAAGCCGTTGCGCTGTCGATCGAAACCGACAAGGTTCGCCTCGCGGGCCTGCAAGGCGAGATCGACCGCCTGAACCGCGAAGTGGTGGCATTGGGTGCGGTGAACCTGGCGGCGCTCGACGAGCTTGCCGTGGCCAGCGAGCGCAAGACTTTCCTCGATGCGCAGTCCGCCGACCTGAACGAAGCCATCGGCACGCTCGAAGACGCCATCCGCAAGATCGATGGCGAAACGCGCGAGCTTCTCGGCGGCACCTTCAAGATCGTGAACGAGCACTTCAGCCGCATGTTCCCCGAGCTGTTCGGCGGCGGCAATGCGCGGTTGGTGATGACGGGCGACGAAATCCTGGATGCCGGCGTGCAGGTGCTGGCACAGCCGCCCGGCAAGAAGAACCAGACCATCCACCTGCTGTCGGGCGGGGAAAAAGCGCTCACGGCCATCGCGCTGGTGTTCGCGATCTTCCAGCTCAACCCGGCGCCTTTCTGCCTGCTCGACGAAGTGGACGCGCCGCTGGACGACGCGAACACCGAACGCTATGCCAAACTCGTGACCGCCATGAGCCGCGAAACCCAGTTCCTCTTCATCAGCCACAACAAGATCGCCATGGAAATGGCCGAGCAGCTGATCGGCGTCACCATGCAGGAGCAGGGCGTCTCGCGCATCGTCGCGGTCGACATGGAAGCGGCCGTCACGATGGTCGAAGCTGCTTAAGCCGAGCAGCATCCATGAGCAATCTCACTCTCGCCCTGGCCATCCTCGGCGGCCTCGTTCTCGCGGCTGTCGTTGCCTTCAACACAGTCACCTCGCGCCGCAATGCGCCGCGGCAGCCCGACGCACGGGACCTTGATCTGTCCGACGCCGAGCGGCCCTCCGCATCGTCCGGCGGCGTGGAGCCGATGCTGCACGTCGATCCGCACCAGGTGCCGGGCCAGGAGCGCCACGAGCCCCTGTTCGATCCCGATCTGCCCGCGCCGGGCGCCAGCCCGGTCCCGACCGCCGAGCGGCGCGGTGGACTCGATCCGCTGATCGACGTGATTGCGCCGGTCTCGCTCGACGGGCTTGCCTCGGGCGACGCCGCGATTGCGGCCATGCCCTCCACGCGCCGTGCGGGCAGCAAGCCCGTGGCCATCGAAGGCCTGAACGAGCACACCGGCCAGTGGGAGCCGCCCGTGCCGGGCCAGCGCTACAGCGCGTTCCAGGTAGGCGTGCAGCTGGCCAATCGCACCGGTGCGCTCAACGAGATCGAATACTCCGAATTCGTCGTCAAGGCACAGGCCTTTGCGGATGCCGTGAACGGCGCGCTCGAGTTTCCCGAGATGCTCGACGAAGTGGCCCGCGCCCGCGAGCTCGACCAGTTCGCCAGCGCGCACGATGCCCAACTGGGCTTCGTGCTGCGCGCGCTGCATGCCGCCTGGAGCCCCGGCTACGTGCAGCAGAACGCGGCCCGGCTGGGGTTCGTGGCGGGCATCATCCCCGGCCGCATGGTGCTGCCGACCAGCGAAGCCGGGCTGCCGCCGATCCTCGGGCTGTCGTTCGACACCCAGGCCGCACTGGCCGACGATCCCGCGCAATCGGCCATCCGCGAACTCAGCCTCAGCCTGGACGTGCCGCAGGTCGATCGCGCCGAGCAGCCGTTCCGCCGCATGCGCGAGGCCGCCGCCACGCTGGCGCGCGAGATGGACGGCGTGGTGACCGACAGCGACGGGCAGCTGCTGCGCGACGAGACCATGGATGCCATCGGCGCCGACCTCGAGCAGCTCTACGACACACTCGAGTCGCGCGACCTGGCCGCCGGCTCGCCACTGGCGCGCCGCCTCTTCAGCTGATCCGATCGTTCGGGAGACACCCATGACAACGCGCGACGAAGCGGCACGCGAAGCCGCCGCACTGAGCGAACAGCTTCACCGCCACGCTCACCTCTATTACGTGCTCGACGCGCCCGAACTGCCCGACGCGGAGTACGACAGGCTGTTCCAGCGGCTGCAGGCCCTCGAGGCAGAATTTCCCGATTTGCGCACCCCCGATTCGCCGACGCAGCGCGTGGGCGGCAAGGTGCTCGACGGCTTCACCAAGGTGCGCCACAGGGTGCCCATGCTGTCGATTCGCACCGAGACCGACATCACGCCTGGTGGCGCCAGCGCCTTCGACGCCCGCGTGCGCAAGGAGCTCGGCCTGGCCGAAGACGGACCGCAGGTCGAGTACGTCTGCGAGCTCAAGTTCGACGGCCTGGCCATGAACCTGCGTTACGAGCACGGCGTGCTGGTGCAGGCCGCCACGCGCGGTGACGGCGAAGTCGGCGAAGAGGTCACGCAGAACATCCGCACGGTGCGCGAGATTCCGCTGCGGCTCGAAGGCAAGGCACCGCCCGTGGTCGAAGTACGCGGCGAGATCTACATGAAGCGCGCCGACTTCGAATCACTCAACGAGCGCCAGCGCGAAAAGATCGCGGCCGGGCAGAAGAACGAGAAAGTGTTCGTCAACCCGCGCAACGCAGCGGCCGGCGCGGTGCGCCAGCTCGATCCGGCCATTGCGGCGGCGCGCCCGCTGAGCTTTTTTGCCTATGGCCTGGGCGAAGTCACGCCCGCCAGCGAAGGCGGGCCGGAATTCTCGACCCAGTTCGATTGGCTGCAGCAGTTCGACGCGTGGGGATTCCCGGTGGCGAAGCAGACTGCGCGGGCAAGAGGTGCTATTGAGTTGATAGCGTTCCACGAGAACATCGGGCGCCAGCGCGACGCCTTGCCCTACGACATCGACGGCGTGGTCTACAAGGTCGACAGCCTCGAGTTGCAGCGTCGGCTGGGCTTCGTCTCGCGCGAGCCGCGCTGGGCCGTGGCGCACAAGTACCCGGCGCAGGAGCAGATCACCGACGTGCTCGGCATCGAGGTGCAGGTTGGCCGCACCGGCAAGCTCACACCGGTGGCCAAGCTCGCGCCGGTCTTCGTCGGTGGCGTGACCGTGACCAACGCCACGCTGCACAACGAAGACGAAGCGCGCCGCAAGGATGTGCGCGTGGGCGACAAGGTCATCGTGCGCCGCGCCGGCGACGTGATTCCCGAAGTGGTCGGCGTGGTGCCGGAGAGCCTGGCCAGGCCCGACACCGAGCGCGGTCCGCTGTTCACCATGCCGCACCAGTGCCCGGTGTGCGGCTCGGAGGCGCTGCGCGAAGAAGGGGAGGTCGACTACCGCTGCACCGGTGGCCTGTTCTGCGGGGCCCAGCGCAAGGAAGCCATCCTGCACTTTGCGGCCCGCCGCGCGGTCGACATCGACGGGCTCGGCGACAAGCTGGTCGAGCAACTGGTCGATGCCAACCTGATCCGCACCTTGCCCGACCTCTACAGGCTCGGCTTCACGACGCTGGCGGGCCTGGACCGCATGGCCGAAAAGTCGGCCAGGAACATCGTCGATGCGCTCGAGGCCTCCAAGAAGACCACCCTGCCGCGCTTCCTGTTCGGCCTTGGCATCCGGCATGTGGGCGAGAGCACCGCAAAAGACCTGGCCAAGCATTTCGGCAAGCTCGACGCGATCATGGACGCGACCGAGGAGCAGTTGCTCGAGGTCAACGACGTCGGCCCGGTGGTCGCGCAGAGCCTGCGAACCTTCTTCGACCAGCCGCACAACCGCGAAGTGGTCGAGCAGCTGCGGGCCTGCGGGCTGACGTGGGAAGAGGGCGAACCCGCTGCGCGCGCTCCCAAGCCGCTGGCGGGCTTGACCTTCGTGATCACCGGCACCCTTCCTACGCTCAGCAGGGACGAGGCGAAGGATAAATTGGAAGCCGCCGGTGCCAAGGTGGCAGGCTCGGTCAGCAAGAAGACAAGCTACCTGGTGGCCGGGGAGGAGGCAGGCAGCAAGCTCGACAAGGCTCGTGAGATTGGCGTCAATGTGATCGACGAGGCGGGGATGCTGGACATACTCGCCAATGGCGTCCCGGGTTGAAAAGAGGGCGCCGGCGCGGTGTTCTTACCGCTCGTTACGTGACTTCACACCGGCGCAGTCAACAGGGTCTACAAGCTGGCGTTGATAAAACAGAAGGCTGACAAGGAGTCCCTTATGCAAAAGATTCGTGTTCTCGGTACTTGCGTCGCCATCGGCGGCTTTGCGCTGCTCGGCGGCTGCGTGGGCGTTCCTGCCGAACCCTATTACAGCGGGGGCTACTCGCAGCCGTATTACGACAATCCGGTGGTCGTTCAGCCGGCGCCCGTCTACATCGAAGGCGGCGGCTACTACGAAGGCCGCCGTCCTTACTACGGCGGGCGGCCATACTACGACGGCGGGCGGCCTTACTACGGCAGGCCGGGCTATCCTGTCGCGCGGCCAGTGCCTGTGCCGGTGCCCGTGCCGTCGCGTCCGGGTTGGGGCGGCGGTGGCCGCCATTCCGGTGGTGCGGCCGTGGCGCCGTCGGGCGGTTCGCCGTTGCCGCAGTACCGGTCGCAGCCGCCGCGCGGCGATCAGAAGCTGTATACGTCGCCCGACTCCAAGGGTCAAACCCCACCCTGATTCTCGAAAGGTGGGCCGGTGAGCGGCCCTGGCGGTCGCGATAATCCCGCCATGGCCATCCGCGAAATCCTGAAAATGGGCGATCCCCGGCTGCTGCGCATTGCGCAGCCGGTGGCCGCCTTCGATACCGACGAACTGCACCTGCTGGTGCGCGACATGTTCGAGACGATGCTTGCGGTCAACGGCGCTGGGTTGGCCGCGCCGCAGATCGGCGTCGACCAGCAGCTCGTGATCTTCGGCACCGATGTCGTCAATCCCCGCTACCCCGACGCCCCCCCGGTGCCTCGCACCGTGCTTCTGAACCCGGTCATCACCCCGATCGGCGAAGAGGAAGAAGAGGGCTGGGAAGGGTGCCTGTCGGTGCCGGGCCTTCGCGGCGTGGTGCCGCGCTTTGCGAACATCCGCTACACCGGCTTCGACCCCTATGGCGATCCCATCGACCGCGTCGCCAGCGGTTTTCATGCGCGCGTGGTTCAGCACGAGGTCGATCACCTGCTGGGCAAGCTCTACCCGATGAGGGTGCGCGATTTCTCACGCTTCGGCTACACCGACGTCCTGTTTCCAGGACTCGACGCCAACGACGACGACTGAAAAGAAAAAGCCGGCGCGCGGGCCGGCTCATGAGCTTAGTTGTACCTGCCGCCCAGGCCGAAGCGGCCGCCGCCGAACAGGCTGATGGCAATAGCGGAGAACAGGTACATGCCCTGCAGCTCCAGCGCCCAGCCGCCCTGGCCGTTCAGCGCGCCCAGGTCCTTCTGGTGCACCAGCCAGATCGCCACCACCATGTTGATCGCGACGATCAACGCCGCCGGCCGCGTGAACAGCCCCACGATGAGCAACACCGGCGCGACGATTTCTCCGACATAGGTGAGGTATGCCAAGGCCGCCGGCAGCCCATGGGACGCCAGCATGCCGCCAATGCCGTCGACGCCCTTGCCGCCGACCTTCGCAATGCCATGCAACAGGATGAGGATGCCGAGTGCAACGCGCAGAACGAGCTTGCCGGTGTCGTCGGATTTGGTCATGAACAGTTTCCTGGTGAGAGAGTGATTGAAGGGCCATATGTTAGTGAATGCAGCGACCGAGAAAAGCCTGCCGCGAGCGACGTGGGGCATATGCATCCAACCGTCCGTTCTTTGGCAGAGTGGCGCGCAGCCCCGTACACTGCCTTTTGCCTACTGTTGAGGAGAACACACCAATGAAAAGCCGATTCCGTCCCGCGCTGGCCGCGGCCGCATCCGTCGTGGCGCTTGCCGCGGCCGCTCCCGCCTTTGCCGGCAAGACCCTCGATGCCGTCAAGCAGCGCGGTACCGTCAAGTGCGGCGTGACCAATGGCGTGGCCGGTTTTTCCGCGCCCGACACACAGGGCAACTGGTCCGGCCTGGACGTCGATACCTGCCGTGCGATTGCGGCGGCCGTGCTGGGCGACCCGAAGAAGGTCGACTTCGTGCCGCTCAATTCGCAGCAGCGCTTCTCGGCCCTGCAGGCCGGCGAGATCGACATCCTCGCGCGCAACACCACCTGGACGCTCACGCGCGACGCGTCGCTGGGCTTCAACTTCACCACCATCACCTACTACGACGGCCAGGGCTTCCTGGTGCCGAAGAAGCTCAAGGTGACGAGCGCCAAGCAGCTCAAGAATGCCACCATCTGCACGCAGTCGGGCACCACCAACGAGAAGAACGTGTCCGACTACTTTCGTGCACAGAACATCCCGGTCAAGACCGTCGTCTTCGAAAGCTTCGAGGCTTCGTTCAAGGCCTTCTTCTCCGGCCGCTGCCAGGCTTTCACCACCGACGCCTCGGCGCTGGCGGGCCTGCGCAACAAGGAAGCGCCGAACCCCGACGACTACGTCATCCTGCCCGAGCTGATTTCGAAGGAGCCGCTCGCGCCGCTGGTGCGCCGCGGCGACGACGAATGGTTTGCCATTGCCAAGTGGGTGCCCAATGCGCTCATCGAGGCCGAAGAGTTCGGCGTCACGCAGGCCAATGCCGACGAGCTCAAGGCCAACAGCAAGGACCCGGGGCAGCAGCGCCTGGTCGGCTCCGGTGAAGACCTGGGCAAGCTGCTGGGCCTCGACAAGGACTGGTCGTTCCGCGCCATCAAGGCCGTGGGCAACTACGGCGAAATGTTCGAACGCAACGTCGGGCCGAAGTCGGTGCTCAAGCTGCCGCGCGGCTCCAACAACCTCTGGAACAAGGGCGGCCTGATCTACGCACCCCCGGTTCGATGAGCGGCGGGGCCTCGCGCCGCGGCGCCTGGCTGGCCTGGATCGTCCAGGCGCTGCTGGTGCTGGCCGTCGTGGCCGGCGCCTTCTGGGTGGTGCACCATGCGCTCGAAGTGCTGCGCTCGCGCGGCGTTCGTTCCGGATTCGACTTCTTGACGGAGCCCGCGGGCTTCTCGATCAGCGAAGGCTGGCTCGATTTCGACGCCAGCCAGCCGTTCTGGCGCGCCTTTGTCGCGGGCCTGATCAACACGGTGCGCGCCTCGGTGCCCGCCGCCATTTTTTCGGTTGTGCTCGGCACCTTGATCGGCATCGGCCGGCTGGCGCCGCACGTGCTGTTGCGCGGCATCTGCACCGCGTACGTCGAACTGCTGCGCAACGTGCCGCTGCTGGTGCAGTTGCTGATGCTGGCTTTTGCCATGGCCAACCTGCTGCCCGACCCGACCGAGCCCGTGCGCCTGCTCCCCGGCGTGTGGCTCAGCAAGGGCGGGCTCAGCGTGCCTTGGCCCGCGTCGGGCGAAGGCGGCTGGTGGCCCACGCACTTCGAATGGCCCGAGAAGGGCGACTTCGGCGTGAGCGGCGGCGCGGCACTGAGCCCGGAATACGTGACCATCGTTGCGGGGCTTTCCTTCTACTCCGCGGCTTTCGTGGCCGAGATCGTGCGCGCCGGCATCCTCTCCGTATCGCAAGGGCAGGTGCTGGCCGGGCAGGCGTTGGGCCTGACGTCGGTGCAGCAGCTTCGCATCGTGATCCTGCCGCAGGCGCTGCGGGTGATCGTGCCTTCGCTCACCAACCAGCTGCTGAGCCTCACCAAGAATTCGTCGCTTGCGGTGGCCGTGGGCTACCCGGAACTGGTGTCGGTAGCCAACACCACCATCGGCTCGAACGGCCGTGCCTTCGAGTGCATCGCGATCATCATGGCGGTCTACCTGCTGCTGTCGCTCGTCATCTCCTTCGGCATGAACCGCTACAACGCGCGCGTTGCGCTGCGAGGCTGGCGATGAGAAACGTCGCGCAAGGGCCCATCGCCTGGCGCAGTGAACTCTGGGGTTCGCCGCTGCGCGCACTGGCCACCGTGGTGCTGCTCGCGCTGCTCGCATGGGGCGGCTTCCATGCCGTCGAATGGGGCGTGGTGCACGCGGTGTTCCGGCCCGATGCCGAAGCCTGCCGCGCGCTGCAGCACGGCGCTTGCTGGGGCGTCGTGGCTGAGAAATGGCGGCCGATGCTGTTCGGCCGCTTCCCCTATGAAGAGCAATGGCGCCCGGCCGTCGCAGTGGTCGTGCTGTCGGCCGTCACGGTGCTGAGCGCCTGGCCGCGCAGCTGGCGCTGGTGGCTGCTGCCGCTCTGGGCGGTGGCGCTGCTGCTCTTCGTGCTGCTGATGCGCGGCGGCGCGCTCGGCCTCCACGCCGTGCCGACGAGCCGCTGGGGCGGACTGCCGCTCACCATCGGCCTCGCGGTGGTGGGCCTGGCGCTGGCCTTTCCGCTGGCACTGCTGCTGGCGCTCGGGCGCCGCTCGGGCTGGCCGGTGGTCCGCACGCTGAGCGCGAGCTACATCGAGCTGGTGCGCGGCGTGCCGTTGATCTCGGTGCTGTTCATGGCCTCGTTCCTGCTGCCGCTGCTGTGGCCCGCCGGCTGGCAACCCGACGTGCTGGTGCGCGTGCTCGCGGGCTTGGCGCTGTTCGTGGCGGCCTACCTGGCCGAGATCATCCGCGGCGGCCTGCAGGCCGTGCCGCGCGGGCAGACCGAGGTGGCGATGGCGCTGGGCTTCGGACGCTGGCCCGTGCAGCGGGACATCGTGCTGCCGCAGGCGTTGCGGCTCGTGGTGCCTGCGCTGACCAACAACGTGGTCGGCACGCTGAAAGACACTTCGCTGGTCACGGTGGTCGGCCTGTTCGAACTCACCGGCGCGCTGGGCCTGGCGCTCGGCGGCGACCCGACCTGGCGGCCGTTCTACCTCGAGGGCTACCTCTTCATTGCGGCGGTGTACTGGGTGCTGTGCTTCGGGCTCTCGCGCTACAGCGTGTGGCTGGAGCGGCGGCTGGGAGAGGGCACCCGCTGACCGGTTGCCCTTCTTCGGGTTGTCAGCCCGCCGACAGCGCCTTGTCCACC
This sequence comes from Variovorax palleresanus, assembly GCF_051144945.1. Lineage (NCBI taxonomy): Bacteria > Pseudomonadati > Pseudomonadota > Betaproteobacteria > Burkholderiales > Comamonadaceae > Variovorax > Variovorax palleresanus. The sequence continues at coordinate 5,176,486 of NZ_JBJNVP010000002.1, forward strand.
AGTTGCTGCGCTTCCTCGAGGATGCGGCCCAGGTGCTCCGCACCCTTGAAGCTTTCGCCGTAGATCTTGTAGATGTTCTCGGTGCCGGAGGGCCGCGCGGCGAACCAGCCGTTGCCGGTGACGACCTTCACGCCGCCGATGGCCGCGCCGTTGCCCGGCGCATGGCTCAGCACGGCCTCGATCTTGTCGCCCGCGAGTTCAGTCGAGCTGACCTGCTGCGGCGACAGATTCGACAGCTTCTTTTTCTGTTCGACGGTGGCCGCCGCATCGACGCGGTCGGACACCGGCTGGCCCAGCGCCTGCGTCAACTCGGCGTAGCGTTCGCCCGGGTCGCGCCCGGTGCGTGCGGCAATCTCGGCCGAGAGCAACGCGGGCACGATGCCGTCCTTGTCGGTGGTCCATGCCGAGCCGTCGAAACGCAGGAAGGTTGCCCCCGCGCTTTCCTCGCCGCCGAAGCCCAGCGAGCCGTCCACCAGCCCGTCGACGAACCACTTGAAGCCCACCGGCACCTCGTGGAGCTTGCGGCCGAGCCGGGCCGTGACGCGGTCGATCATCTGGCTGCTCACCACCGTCTTGCCGACGGCCGCTTGCGCCGGCCACTGCGGACGGTGCGTGAAGAGGTAGTCGATCATCACCGCGAGATAGCTGTTCGGCTGCATCAGGCCCGCGCTGCGCGCGACCACGCCGTGGCGGTCGTGGTCGGTGTCGCAGGCAAAGGCGATGCCGAAGCGGTCTTTCAGCGCGATCAGCTTGTGCATCGCGTCGGGCGAGGACGGGTCCATGCGGATGCGGCCGTCCCAGTCGAGCGACATGAAGCGGAAGGTGGGGTCGACCTCCTGGCTGAGAACTTCAAGACGCTCGAGCTTGTAGCGCTCGGCGATGGCGGGCCAGTAGTGCACGCCGGCGCCGCCCAGGGGATCCACGCCCAGGTCGATCTCCACGCCACGGATGGCGTCCATGTCGAGCACCTGCGCCAGGTCTTCGACATAGGTGTTGACGTAGTCGTGCCGGTGCGTGGTCGAAGCGCGCAGCGCCTGCGCGAGCGGCATGCGCTTCACACCCTGCAGCCCGCCTGCAAGAAAGCCATTGGCCGCGGCCTCGACCGCGGAGGTAATGTCGGTGCCCGCCGGTCCGCCGTTGGGCGGGTTGTACTTGAAGCCGCCGCTTTCGGGTGGATTGTGCGAAGGCGTGATCACGATGCCGTCTGCCAGCCCGGTCGTGCGCCCGCGGTTGTAGACCAGGATGGCATGCGAGATGGCCGGCGTGGGCGTGTACTCGTCGTCCTTCGACAGCATCAGCTCGACGCCGTTGGCCGCGAGCACTTCCACCGCGCTGTTGAATGCCGGCGTGGAGAGCGCATGCGTGTCGATGCCGAGGAACAACGGGCCGTCGATTCCTTTCTGGCGCCGATGGTCGGCAATGGCCTGGCTCATCGCCAGCACATGCCATTCGTTGAATGCGTTGTCGAAGGAGGAGCCGCGATGCCCCGAGGTTCCGAAGGCCACGCGCTGCGCGGCGACCGAGGGATCGGGCCGGCCCGTGTAATAGGCGGAGATAAGGCGCGGAACATTGACCAGCAGGTCCAGCGGTGCGGGCTGGCCTGCGAGGGGATTGGTTTTCTGGCTCATGTCGGGTGTTGCCGTTCGAGTTGAATCAAGTCGACAACATCATGCCGCAGGATGCGCCTGCGAATGAAACAAGCGGAAAGCGGCCTGGCGCTAACAGCCCTAAGACGCCAGCGCTTCCATCAGCTCGGTCTCGATCGCCAGCTGCGTCTTCTGGCCCTGCAGTTCGGGCCCGCTGATCAGGAAGGTGTCTTCCACGCGCTCGCCCAGGGTCGTGATCTTGGCGAGCTGCAGGTTCAGGTGGTGCCGTGCGAGCACGCGCGCCACCGAATACAAAAGCCCCGCGCGGTCGCTGGCCGAGATGTTGAGCAGCCAGCGCTGCGCCTTGTCGTCGGGCAGCAGGCTGATGCGCGGCTTGATCGGGAAACTGCGCACGCGGCGCGACACGCGTCCCACGCTCGGCGAGGGCAGGGGGCCGGCTTCGGTCAGCGTGTGCGCAAGGCCCGACTCGACCATGCTGATGAGGTCGCGGTAATGGTCGGGCTGGAAAGTGGTCACCACCTGGAAGGTGTCGAGCGCGTAGCCGTTGCTCGTGGTGTGTACTTTCGCGTCAAGAATGTTGAACGACGACTGGTCGAAATAACCGCAGATGCGCGCGAACAGGTCGGGCTGGTCGGGCGTGTAGACCACCACTTGCAGGCCTTCGCCCACCGGTGAAAGATGAGCCCGCACTACTGGCGCCGCCTTGGGATCGACGGGCACGTTGGGCGGCGGCACGAAGCGCGAGAGCTGCTTGGCGTGCCAGGCGATCTCGGTGGCGTCGTGGCGCATGAAGTAGCCCACGTCGAGCGTGTCCCACAGCGCCTTGTGGGCCTCGAAGCGCTGGGCATGCAGCGCCAGCTGCACCAGTGCTTCGCGCTTGCGCAATTCCACCTCGGCGTCGGGGTCGGGCATGCGCCCGCCCAGTGCGCGCAGGGTGTAGCGGTACAGGTCTTCGAGCAGCTTGCCCTTCCAGGCATTCCACACGCGCGGCGATGTGCCCCGGATGTCGGCCACCGTCAGCAGGTAGAGCGCTGTGAGGTAACGCTCGTTGCCCACGCGCTTGGCGAAGGCACCGATCACCTCGGGGTCGCTCAGGTCCTGCTTCTGCGCCACCTGGCTCATCACCAGGTGTTCGGCGACGAGGAATTCGATCAGCTTCGCGTCTTCGCGCGCAATGCCGTGCTGCTTGCAGAAGCGCTGCACGTCGCGCGCGCCGAGCGTGGAATGGTCGCCGCCGCGGCCCTTGGCAATGTCGTGGAAGAGCGCGGCCACGTAGAGGATCCACGGCTTGTCCCAGCCGGCCGCGAGCTGCGAGCAGAACGGGTATTCGTGCGCGTGCTCGGCAATGAAGAAGCGCCGTACGTTGCGCAGCACCATCAGGATGTGCTGGTCCACCGTGTAGACGTGGAACAGGTCGTGCTGCATCTGTCCCACGATGCTGCGGAACACTCGCAGGTAGCGCCCCAGCACCGAGGTCTGATTCATGAGCCTGAACGCATGCGTGATGCCGTAGGGCTGCAGCAGGATGCGCATGAAGGTCTGATGGTTGACCGGATCGTTGCGGAACTTGCTGTCCATCACGTGGCGCGCGTTGTAGAGCGCGCGCAGCGTGCGGGCCGACAGGCCCTGCACGCCGATGGTCTTCTGGTAGAGAAGAAAGGTCTCGAGAATGGCGTGCGGCTCGCGCTCGTAGAGATCGTCGCTCGCAATCTCGATCAGGCCGGCGCGCTCGAAGAAGCGCTCGTTGATGGGCGTGTGCTGCTCGTCCACCGGCTGCAGCCGCTCCGCGATGTTGAGCAGCAGGATCTGGTTGAGCTGCGACACCGCCTTGGCCGCCCAGTAGTAGCGCCGCATCAGCGCCTCGCTCGACTTGCGCTGCGATTCGCCTTCATAGCCGAAGCTCGCGGCCACGGCCGTCTGCAGGTCGAACACCAGGCGGTCTTCGCGCCGCTTGGCAATCACGTGCAGGCGCGCGCGGATCAGCGAGAGCAGGGCTTCGTTGCGCTTGATCTGCTGCGCCTCGAAGGAGGTTGCCAGGCCGTTCTTGGCCAAGTCGTCCCAGCGGTTGCCGAAGCCCGCGGCCTTGGTCATCCAGAGAATGGTCTGCAGGTCGCGCAGGCCGCCCGGCGATTCCTTGCAGTTGGGCTCCAGCGCGTAAGGTGTGCTGTCGTACTTCTGGTGGCGATGCCGCATTTCCTGCGACTTGGCGACAAAGAAAGCCTGAGGATCGATGGCCCGCGCAAAGCGCCTGCGGAACGCCACGAACAGCTTCTTGTTGCCCGCGACGAAGCGCGATTCGAGCAGCGAGGTCTGGACCGTGACGTCCTTCTCGGCTTCAGCCAGGCACTCTTCGACCGTGCGCACGCTGGAGCCGATTTCAAGCCCGGCGTCCCAGCATTGGCCGATGAAGGCCTCGATGCGCGCTGGATCGATTTCGCTGGCGTGGCCCTCGGGCGGCAGCAGCAGCAGCACGTCGACGTCGGAATACGGAAACAGCTCGCCGCGGCCGAAGCCGCCCACGGCCGCCAGCGTGAGCGAGTCGCCGAAGTCGGCGTCCCGCCAGAGCGCGCACAGTGTCTGGTCGGCCAGCGCCGACAGCTGGCGCAGCACGGTGTGCACGCTGCGCGTGGGCGCGCGCGCAAAGCGCAGGGTATCGAACAGCGCCAGCTTCTTCGCGCGATAGGCTTCGCGAAGCGCGGCGACGTCGATCTTGGCTGGTTCGATCACGACGGCTTTGTCCGGGGCCGTGCGCCGCTCGCGCGGCTCACGTTTTCGTGGAAGTGACGAACGAGGGCAGGGGTGGGCTGCCTTCGGACAGCGTGAGCACCTCGTAGCCCGTTTCGGTGACCAGCACCGTGTGTTCCCATTGCGCCGACAGCGAATGGTCGCGTGTGACGATGGTCCAGCCGTCGTACTGGCCGCCCCTGAAGTCTTCCTTCACCTCGCGCTTGCCGGCATTGATCATCGGCTCGATGGTGAAGATCATGCCGGGCTTGAGTTCTTCGAGCGTGCCCGGGCGGCCGTAGTGCAGCACCTGCGGCTCTTCATGGAAGCGCTGGCCCACGCCGTGGCCGCAAAACTCGCGCACCACCGAATAGCCCTGGCCTTCGGCGAACTTCTGGATGGCGTAGCCCACGTCGCCCAAATGCGCGCCCGGGCGCACCTGCATGATGCCGTGCCACATGGCTTCGAAAGTGATGTGGCACAGGCGCTTGGCGGCAATGGAAGCGTCGCCGATGATGTACATGCGGCTGTTGTCGCCGAACCAGCCGTCCTTGATGACGGTCACGTCGACGTTCATGATGTCGCCCTTCTTCAAGGGCTTGTCATTCGGAATGCCGTGGCACACCACGTGGTTGACCGAGGTGCAGAGCGACTTCGGGAACGGGACGCTGCTGGCGCCCATGTAGCCCACGGTGGCCGAGGTGGTGCCCTGCTTGACCATGTATTCGGCCGCCAGCCGGTCGACGTCGTTCGTGGTGATGCCGGGCTTGATGAGGGGCGTGAGGTAGTCCAGCACCTCGGAAGCCAGGCGGCAGGCGACGCGCATGGCTTCGATGCCCGCAGCGTCTTTGTAGGTAATGCTCATCCCGGAATTATCCCATTGGAAGAATGAGCCTGCCCCCAACGCGGGGCACTTCGTGTCCCCGCTGCCCCCAAGGGGGCGGCCGACTCGGGACGGCCCGGCGTTGGCCTAAAATCCCGGGTTAACGCGGATGGCCCCAGTCAGCGGCCGTCCGCCTCGATTTTCTTGATTCCCAACGCGGCCCCCGAGGCCCCATCGACCGTGACGCAGCCCGCACCTCAAGCCCTTCCTGTCGTAACCATGTTCGAGGGCGGCAGCGCACTCAGCGATTTCCGCGCACGGCAGCTGCTGCCCAAGCTGCAGGCCATCGAGCCCCGCATCGAAGGCATTGCCGCCCGCTTCGTGCACCTGGTGGTCACCGATGCCGCCCTGGACGCAGCCGACCGCGACCGCTTCGCTGCGCTCCTGACCTATGGCGAGCCCTTCGAGGCACTGGCCAAGGCCGGTACCTCCGTGGTCGTCACCCCCCGCCTGGGCACCGTGTCGCCCTGGGCTTCCAAGGCCACCGACATTGCCCACAACTGCGGGCTTGCGCTGCGCCGCGTCGAGCGGGTCACGCAATACCACCTGAGGCTCAAGGCGCCGCTGATCGGCAAGGCGCCCGTGCTCGAAGGCGACCTGCTCGCCGCCGTGGCCGGGCCGCTGCACGACCGCATGACCGAATCGGTGCTGGCCACGGCGGAGCAGGCCGCGAGCCTCTTCAGCGAGTTGCCGGCCCAGCCGATGGCGCTGGTCGACGTGCAGGGCGGCGGCCGCGCCGCGCTGGTGGCGGCCAACACGGGTTTCGGCCTGGCACTGGCCGAGGACGAGATCGACTACTTGGTCGAGGCCTTTACCCGGCTCGGGCGCAACCCGAGCGACGTCGAACTGATGATGTTCGCGCAGGCCAACAGCGAGCACTGCCGCCACAAGATCTTCAATGCCGCCTTCACCATCGACGGCGTGGCCCAGCCGCAGAGCCTGTTCTCGATGATCCGCCACACCGAGAAACAGAACCCGCAGCACACGGTCATTGCCTATGCGGACAACGCCTCGGTGATGGAGGGCTCGACGATCGAGCGCTTTGTCGCCCGCTCGGATTCGCAGGGCTATCAAAAAGATAGCGCCCTGAGCCATGTGCTCATGAAGGTGGAGACGCACAACCACCCGACCGCCATCTCTCCGTTTCCGGGCGCCTCGACCGGTGCGGGCGGCGAGATCCGCGACGAAGGCGCCACCGGCCGCGGCTCCAAGCCCAAGGCCGGCCTGACCGGCTTCACCGTGTCCAGGCTCTGGCCGGAAGAGGGCCACTACGGCAAGCCCGAACACATTGCGAGCCCGCTGCAGATCATGACCGAGGGCCCGCTGGGCGGCGCCGCGTTCAACAACGAATTCGGCCGGCCCAACCTGCTGGGCTACTTCCGCGAATACGAGCAGACGGTGGCCAGCGACCTCGACACCGTGCAGCGCGGCTATCACAAGCCCATCATGATCGCGGGCGGCCTCGGCAGCATCGACGCCACCCAGACGAAGAAGATCCAGTTCCCGGCCGGCTCGCTGCTGATCCAGCTCGGCGGCCCCGGCATGCGCATCGGCATGGGCGGCAGCGCCGCCAGCTCGATGGCGACCGGCGCCAACGCGGCCGAGCTCGACTTCGACTCGGTGCAGCGCGGCAACCCCGAAATCGAGCGCCGCGCGCAAGAGGTCATCAACCATTGCTGGCAGCAGGGCGCGACCAACCCGATCCTGGCGATCCACGACGTGGGCGCGGGCGGCCTGAGCAATGCTTTCCCCGAGCTGACCAACGACGCCGGCCGCGGCGCGCGCTTCGACCTGCGCGCCGTGCCCCTCGAAGAATCGGGCATGGCACCCAAGGAAATCTGGTGCAACGAGAGCCAGGAGCGCTACGTGCTGGCCATTGCGCCGGAATCGCTCGAACAGTTCAAGGCCTTCTGCGAGCGCGAGCGCTGCCCGTTCTCGGTGGTGGGCGTGGCGACCGAGGAGCGCCAGCTGCTGGTGGCTGATGAAGGGGCCGCCGTGCAGCCTGTTGACATGCCCATGGACGTGCTTCTGGGCAAGCCGCCCAAGATGCACCGCGACGTGAAGACCGTCGCCCGCAGTTTCAAGCCGCTCGACCTCACCGGCGTCGATCTGCAAAAGGCCGCCATCGACGTGCTCTCGCACCCGACCGTGGCCTCCAAGCGCTTCCTGATCACCATCGGCGACCGCACCGTGGGCGGCCTGAGCCACCGGGACCAGATGGTCGGCCCGTGGCAGGTGCCCGTGGCCGATTGCGCCGTGACGATGGCCGACTACAAGGGCTTTGCGGGCGAGGCGATGAGCATGGGCGAACGCACGCCGCTGGCCGCGCTCGACGCGCCGGCTTCGGGCCGTATGGCCGTGGCCGAGGCCATCACCAACCTGCTGGCCGCGCCGATCGAGCTTTCGCGCGTGAAGCTCTCGGCCAACTGGATGGCCGCCTGCGGCGAGCCCGGCGAAGACGCCGCGCTGTACGAAACCGTCAAGGCCGTGGGCCTGGAGCTGTGCCCGGCGCTGGGGGTGTCGATCCCGGTCGGCAAGGATTCGCTGTCGATGCGCACGCAGTGGAAGGACGGCGGCGAGGCGAAGAAGGTCACCTCGCCCGTCAGCCTGATCGTCACCGCATTCGCGACGCTCGCCGACGTGCGCGGCACGCTCACCCCGCAGCTCGACGCCGAAGAGGCCGACACCACCCTCGTGCTCATCGACCTGGGCCGGGGCCAGCACCGCATGGCCGGCAGCATCCTGGCGCAGACGCTCGGCCAGAGCGGCGATGTGGTGCCCGACCTCGACGACCCCGCGCAGCTCGTGGCGCTGGTCGATGCCGTGAACGCGCTGCGCGCCGACGGCAAGATCCTGGCCATGCACGACCGCAGCGACGGCGGCCTGTTCGCCACCGCCTGCGAAATGGCCTTTGCGGGCCATGTGGGCGTGGCCCTCAACGTCGACATGCTGGTCACCGAAGGCGACGGCATCTCCGACAGCCGCATGGAAACCGGCGACGCCAAGAACTGGGCGCAGCAGGTCAGCGCGCGGCGCGAAGAGCTCACGCTCAAGGCGCTGTTCAACGAAGAACTCGGCATGGTGTTGCAGGTGCGCACGGCAGAGCGCAACGACGTGATGCAGGTGCTGCGCGCCCACGGCCTCAGCGCCCACAGCCATTTCGTCGGCAAGACCCGGCCGGCCAGCTCGACGATGGACGCGGGCAAGGGCAAGCTCGAAGTCTGGCGCGATGCCAAGTCGGTGTTCAGCGCCACGCTGCACGACCTGCACCAGGTGTGGGATTCGGTCAGCTGGAAGATCGCCCGCGAGCGCGACAACCCGGCCTGCGCCGACGCCGAGCACGCCGCCGCCGGCGAGCCTTCGGACCCCGGCATGCATGTATTTCTCCCTCTCCCTCAGGGAGAGGGCAGGGGTGAGGGCAACGGCCTCAACGCTCCCGCCATCCTCCAATCCCGCCCCAAGGTCGCGATCCTGCGCGAGCAGGGCGTCAACTCGCACGTCGAGATGGCCTACGCCTTCACCGAAGCCGGCTTCGAGGCCTACGACGTGCACATGACCGACCTGCAGACGGGCAGGGCGGACCTCGCCAACTTCAAGGGCGTGGTCGCCTGCGGCGGCTTCAGCTATGGCGACACGCTGGGCGCCGGCATCGGCTGGGCGCGCAGCATCACCTTCAACCCGAAGCTCGCCGAACAGTTCAAGGCCTTCTTCGGCCGCGAAGACACCTTCGGCCTGGGCGTGTGCAACGGCTGCCAGATGTTCGCCGAACTGGCCGACATCATCCCGGGCGCCGAAGCCTGGCCGCGCTTCACCACCAACCAGAGCGAACGCTTCGAGGCGCGCCTGTCGATGGTCGAAGTGCTCGAATCGCCGAGCCTCTTCTTTGCAGGCATGGCCGGCAGCCGGCTGCCGATCGCGGTGGCGCACGGCGAGGGCTATGCCAACTTCAAGCACCGCGGCGACCAAGCCAAGGCCATCGCGGCCATGCGCTTCGTGGACAACCACGGCAAGGCCACCGAGCAGTACCCGTTCAACCCGAACGGCAGTGCAGGCGGCCTGACTTCGGTGACCACGCCGGACGGTCGTTTCACCGCCGTGATGCCGCACCCGGAGCGTGTGTTCCGCAACATCCAGATGAGCTGGACGCCGGGTGACCGCAGCGAACTGAGCCCGTGGATGCAGATCTGGCGCAACGCGCGCCGCTGGGTGGGCTGACCGGCGCATGCTCGACCTCGATCACCCGCGAAGCCGGCATGTGCTGGAAGCCGCGCGGATCGAGGACGCGATCCGCCGACAGTTGCTCGCATGGCGCGAGGATGCGGCCGCCGCTTCGCTTCGGCACCTGGGCGGCCTGAAACCGAGGCGCGTGGCAATCAACGCGTCAGCATTGCCCGCATCAGATAGCCCGCGATTTGCGGGTTCTCCTTGATGCGCCTTGTGCTGTAGCCGTACCAGTCCTTGCCATAGGGCACGTAGATACGTACCCCGTAGCCAGCCAGCAGCAGCTGGTCCCGCAACGGCTCGCAAACGCCGAGCAGCATCTGGAATTCAAAGCGCGAGCGATCGATATCTCGGCTGCGTGCCAGCCTCGTCACGCCATCGATCAACTCCGCGTCGTGCGTGGCGACACCGACGAAGGTGCCGGTATCGAAGCAACGGCCCACGTGGTGCAGGAAGTGTGCGTTGATGGCGCTTCTGTCTCGCCATGCGTCGTCCACCAGATGCTGCCGGTCTTCGACATAGATGCCTTTGCACAGCCGCAGATTTCGGCCCTGGCCGAGCAGCGGCTCGATATCGCGATAGGTGCGCTTGAGGTACGCTTGAAGCACAAGACCGACGTTCGTATGTCGTGGCCTCAGGCGGCCGAGCAGATCGATCTCTTTTTGCGTGCAGCTTGCGTCTTCCATGTCGATGCGAACGAAGTTGCCGTGGCGCGCCGCCGCATCGACGATGCGCAGGAGGTAGTGTTCGCAATGCGCTTCGTCGAGCAAAAGCCCCAGTGCGGAGGGTTTGACCGACACGTTGGCGTCGAGTCCATGGGCATGAACAGCGTCGAGCACCTCGATGTATTCATCGGCAGTGCGCTCGGCCTCGCGCATGTCTGCCACGACTTCGCCGAGTACGTCGACGGTCGCGGCGCATCCCAGTGCATTGAGTTTGCGAATGCGTGCGACGGCCTCGCCGACAGTGCTGCCGGCGATGTAGCGACGGGATGCCTTTTGAACGAGGACGCGCGGAACCAGGGGGATGGCGTGCGCCATCAGTGCATTGAATGTGAGCACAGGAATTTCCCAAAACGAAAGAACGACGACGGCCCCGCCGGTTGCGGCGGGGCAGGGCGACGCCCGAGGGCCGTGCATCCCATGAGGGAGCGCGGCGCCGGAGGGGCGTTCAGTTCTTTGCGGAGGGAGGCCAGGCTGCGGCTTGCATTCGTGTGGGCTTGGAGCTGGATGTGCGTGGAGGTCGCGAGTGTCGCAGATGGCGCGGTCGCCATTGCCCAAAAGAAAAGCGACCCGAAGGTCGCTATTCTTTTTGCCGTGTCGACTTACTCGACCTTGGCCTTGGCGCGCAGTTCCTCTTGGTACTTCTGCAGGCGCTGCTGCTGCAGCTGCTGCGTGATCTGCGGCTTCACTTCTTCCAGCTTCGGAAGCTGGGCCTGGCGGATGTCGTCGACGCGGATGATGTGAAAGCCGAACTGCGTCTTGATCGGGGCAGGGGTGGTTTCACCCTTCTTGAGCTTGATCATCGCTTCCGAGAATTCGGGCACGAAGCTCGCCGGGTTGGCCCAGTCGAGGTCGCCGCCGTTGGCGCCCGATCCCGGGTCCTTGCTCTGCTTCTTGGCGATGTCCTCGAACTTGGCGCCCTTCTTCAGGTCGGCCATGATCTTCTTGGCCTGGTCTTCGGTTTCGACCAGGATGTGGCGGGCCTTGTATTCCTTGCCGCCGTTGGCTGCCACGAACTTGTCGTACTCGGCCTTCACGTCGGCGTCCGAGACCGGGCTGGTCTTGCGGTAGTTCTCGAACAGCGCGCGGATCAGGATCGCCTGGCGGGCAAGTTCGAGCTGGTTCTTGTAGTCGTCGGTGGCGTCGAGGCCCTGTTTCTGCGCTTCCTGCATGAACACTTCGCGCGCAACGACTTCCTCGCGCAGCTGGCCCTGCATTTCCGGCGTAACCGGCCGGCCGGCTGCCGCCAGCTGCTGGGCCAGCACGTCCATGCGCGCCTTGGGCACGGGCTTGCCGTTGACGATGGCTGCGTTCTGCGCCATGGCCGCCATAGGAATCGCACCGAGCAGCGCTGCGGCCGCAACGGCCTGCAAGATTTGTTTTTTCATGGAATGAATATCAGGCTGGGGGAAATGCGCGTATGGGAAAAAGCGCGTGGAAGAAAGCGGATGAGACGACGGATCGAAGAAGAAGGGAGGGCGGGCCGCCGCGGCCATGTGGACGGATGGCGGCATGCAACTGATCGAACGACTCAGAGCACCTCGATGGCGATGGCGTGCAGACCCTGCGCGATAAAAACTTGGAGGGCATCATACACAAGGCGATGGCGCGCCACGCGGGGCTTCCCTTCGAACAGTGGGGAAGCAACGCGAACCCGGAAATGCGTGCCGCGCCCCTCCGCGTTGGCGCCGGCATGGCCCGCATGGGCGCTGCTCTCGTCGATCACTTCCAGCACGGTGGGCTGGAGCGCCTGACGCAGCGCCGCTTCGAGGTCGCGCGCCGTCGGCAAGGGGTGGTTCACGTTCATGCGGCAGGCTTGTCGTCGCCCTTGAGGTGCGGCGAAATGTAAAGCCCCTGTGCCACCAGGAAGACGACCGGAAACACATAGCCCCAGAGCTTGAAGTTGACCCAGGCCTCGGTGGTGAAGTACGCCGCCACGTAGCCGTTGATGATCGCCATGAAGAGGCAGTAGCCGATCCAGGCCACGTTGAGGCGGCCCCACACGCGGTCGGGCAGCTGCAGTTGCGAACCCAGCAGCATCTTGAGGAAGTTCTTTTTCAGCGCCCAGAGCGCAACCGCCAGGGCGATGGCCATGGCGCCATAGAGCACCGTGGGCTTCCACTTGATGAAGCGGTCGTCGTGCAGCACCAGCGTGAGCGTGCCGAACAAGAGGATCAGCACCAGCGTGGCCTTCTGCATGGCCTGCAGCTTGCGCTCCATGGCGTAGATGATGCCCATCTGCACCACGGTGGCGGCCATGAGCACGCCGGTGGCGGTGTAGATGTCGGCCAGCTTGTAGGCGCCGAAGAACAGCAGGATCGGAAAGAAGTCGAGGATCAGTTTCATGCGCTGGGGAGGGCTGGTTGGTTATTTCTTCTGGAAGTCCAGCGAGGCGGAATTCATGCAATAGCGAAGGCCGGTTTCGGTGGGGCCGTCGGGGAACACGTGGCCCAAGTGGGCGCCGCAGTTCGCGCAGACGTTTTCGGTGCGCACCATGCCGTGCGAGCGGTCGACGATGTTCTTGATGGCACCCGGCACGGCTTCTTCCGAGAAGCTGGGCCAGCCGCAACCCGCGTCGAACTTGGCCGAGGCCTCGAACAGCTTGGCGCCGCAGCAGATGCAATGGTAGGTGCCGTCTTCCCAGTGGGCCTCGTACTTGCCGGTGAAGGGGCGCTCGGTGGCGGCATGGCGCGTGACCTCGAAGGCCGCGGGCTCGGCGCCTTTTTCAGCGAGCAGGGCTTTCCATTCGGCGTCGGTTTTCTGTGCGGGAGTGGTCATGATGAGCAGCTGATTGCGATCGTGGAGGCCCAGTCGGGCGGGAACCCGGCATAGGCATCGGCACCGGGATGTTCTTCAGATGGGGTTTGGAGCAGTGTCAGCAAGGTTGCCACACCCGAGAAGTCCTTTTGGCCTGCCGCTTCGATGGCTTGCTGCCCCAGGTGGTTCCTCAACACGTACTTCGGATTGGATTTGAGCATCAAATCCGCGGCTTCCGGGTGCGACGACTGCGCGTGGCGCTCCGAAAATAATAGCAGCCAGGCGTCGAAACCGGCACGATCCAGGAACAGGTCGCGCACCGGCTCGGCGTTGCCGCCGGCCATGTGCTGCGAGAGGCGGCGCCAGAAGATCGTGTAGTCGACCTTTTCCGCGGCCAGGAGCTTCAGCACGCCCTCGATGAGCGTGCGGTCGCCCTCGGCCGAATCGGTGAGTCCGAGCTTGGCCCGCATGCGCCCCTCGAACTCGCGCGGAAACACCGTCTTGTAGGACTCCAGCGCCGCCACCGCGATTTCCTGGTCGCCGATCAGCGGCAGCAGTGCCTGCGCCAGGCAGAACAGGTTCCAGTAGGCCACGTTGGGCTGCTGGTTGAAGGCGTAGCGGCCGCTGGTGTCGCTGTGATTGCAGATGTGGCGCGGATCGAAACCGTCCAGGAACTGGAACGGCCCGTAGTCGATGGTGAGCCCGAGGATGCTCATGTTGTCGGTGTTCATCACGCCGTGGCAAAAGCCCACGGCCTGCCATTGGGCGAGCAGGGCGGCGGTGCGCTCGCTCACGGTTTCCAGGAAGGCCGCATAGGCGTTGCCGTTGAAGCGCTCCGTGGTGCGGCAGGTCGGGTAATGGCGGTCGATCACGTAGTCGGCCAATGCACGCAGTTCGGCGTCGCGCTGGTTCGCCGCAAAGTGCTCGAAGTGGCCGAAGCGAATGAAGCTGGGCGCCACGCGGGTCACCACGGCCGCGCTTTCCGGTTCTTCGCGGTACACGGGGGCGTCCGAGCCGGTGACGCAGAGCGCGCGGGTGGTGGGTATGCCAAGGCCGTGCATGGCCTCGCTGCAGAGGAATTCGCGAATGCTGGAACGCAGCACGGCGCGGCCGTCGCCGCCGCGCGAATAGGGCGTGCGGCCCGCGCCCTTGAGCTGCACTTCGAGGCCGCCCGCCGTTTCGCCCAGCATGATCGCGCGGCCGTCGCCGAGCTGGCCGGCCCAGACGCCGAACTGGTGGCCGCTGTAGACCGTGGCAAAGGGCCGGGTTCCCGCCACCAACAGGTTGCCGGTCAGGGCTGCCAGCGTGCTGTCCGATTGCCGCCAGCCGGCCGGCAAGCCAAGCTCGCGCGCCATCGCTTCGCTATGGCCCACCCAGTAGGGATCGGGTAGCGGCGTCGGCCGCAATTCGGTGAGAAACGCGGGCCCCAACGCCAGGAATCCGGGTTTCCATTGCAGTCCCAGGTCGGCGGCGACCGTGTCTTCGGCAAGCAAGCTCATGCCCGGATTGTCCGGCAGAGCGCGTAACCCCTTGCTGCGCGGGCCATCGAGGGCCCGGCGCGGTCAGTGGGCGAGTGCCGGGGCCGCCCAGATCCGCGCCCGGTATTGCGCGGGCGGCAGGCCGAACCACCGCTTGCAGGCCCGGAAGAAATTGCTGCTGTCGACGAAGCCGAGCATGTCCGCCACGTCGGTGAGCGTGTGGCGGTCTTCGGCCAGGTACTGCTGCGCGAGTTCGCGGCGGGTGCGGTCGAGCAGCGACTGGAACGACACCGACTCTTCCTGCAGCCGCCGCTGCAGCGTGCGCTCCGCCAGCCCGAGGCCGGCGGCCACGTCCTGCCGGCGCGGCTCGCCCCGCGGCAGCCGGCGCGCGATCTCGGCGCACACCAGGCTGCTGGTCGTGGTCTGGCCCAGGAGGCCCAGTTGGTCGTCCAGCAGGTGCTCCTGCATTTCGCCGAGGGCGGGGTGATGCGTGGGCAGCGGCATGGCCAGGTCGGTGTTCGACAGCAGCATGCGGTTCGCGGCGGCGTTGAAGCGCACGTCGCAGCCGAAGGCCTCGCGGTGCAGCCGGTCGCTGGCCGGCGCGGGGTAGACGAACTCCATGGCCAGCGGCTGCAGTTCGCGCCGCGTGAGCCATTGGCATTGCATGAGCGTGGTCAGGAGGGCGTATTCGACGCGCTGGCGGGGTATCGGCAAGCTGCCGCCGTTGTGCTCCATCACCATCCAGCAACCGCGTGGGTCGGGTTGCAGCGAGAAAGCCGTCGCGTCCGAGATCACGGCCATGTAGCGCGCCAGCCGCGCGAGGGCCGAGCCGAGATCGGGGCTGCAGGCCATGGCGTGGCCGACCGTGCCCAGCTTGCTGTGCGTGGCGGCCAGGTCGCGATGCAGGCCCAGCGAAGGCTTGCCGGCGCGCGCCACGGCCAGTTGCCAGAGCATGGTGATTTCGTCGACCGGAATGCGCGCGTTCTGGCGGCGCAGCGAATCGGGATCGAACCCAGCGTCCCGCAGCAGCGAAGGCACGTCGAGCCCTTCGGCCTCGAACATCGAGAGCACGCCTTCGAGCCACGCGGCCGAGCTGGTCCGCAGCTCGGGCTGCTGCGCGCAGCCCGGTCGGCGTTGGGGCCTGCGCTGGGCGTGTGGCATGGAGGTTCCTGAAGTCATTGAATTGGCTCGCTTGCGATAGCGGGGGAAACGCGGTCCGTTCCTAGAATTTTCTGGCGGGTTCGGCCGGCCGGAGTATGGCCACCGGGCACCGATGCAGGAATTCCGATTAACCCGGTGTGGAGACAAAAAATGGATACGGCACTGACAGCAGTACAGGCACGGCCAGAAGACCAGCGGGCGGCAGGAACGACGGTGGCGGTTGCACGGGCCATCGCCATGACGGCGTGTCTGGCTTTGACGGCCTGCGGGGGAGGCGGTTCTTCGGGCTCGTCGTTTGCGTTCCTTCCTGTCGCGCCACCCGCGCCTCCACCGCCCGCTGCGCCGCCCCCGGCCGCCGACGGCCCCATGGTGCGCCAGACCACCGCCGGCAAGATCGAGGGCGTGGACGACAGCGCCAGGACGGGCACCTGGTTCTGGAAGGGTGTTCCGTTCGCGCAACCGCCGGTCGGCGCGCTGCGCTGGCGTGCACCGGCCGAGCCCGCGGCCTGGAGCGGCATTCGCCCGGCCACGAAGTTCGGCAACGCCTGCCTGCAGATCGGCCGGCTTTTCAGTCCCGGCACCAACAACACCTACGACGCCACCATCGGCACCAACCTGGGCAAGCCGGTCGGCAGCGAAGACTGCCTGTTCGTCAACATCTGGCGCCCGGCCACCACCGACGCGAACCTGCCGGTGCTGCTGTTCGTCCATGGCGGAAGCAACATATCGGGCTACACGGCCGACCCGCTGTATGACGGCGCCGCGCTGGCGAAGAACGCCAACGCGGTGGTCATCACCGCCAGCTACCGCCTGGGCATCCTGGGCTTCCTGAACCTGCCGCAATTGCGGCCGGGCGGCACCGCGGGCGACGACTCGGGCAACTTCGCGCTGCTCGACAACATGGCGGCGCTGCGCTTCATCAGGAACAACGTCGCGGGCTTCGGCGGCGATCCGAACAACGTCACGCTGTCGGGCGAATCGGCCGGCGCCACCAACCTGCTGGCGGTGATGACTTCGCCGATGGCCAAGGGCCTGTTCCACAAGGCCTTCGAGATGAGTGGCGGCATTTCGCTTGCAAGCAACCTGCCGCCCGGCACGCTGCCTTCGCTCCAGCCGGCCGCGGTTTCGCTCGCGCAGGGCCAGGCCATCCTGGAGAAACTGCTCGTGGCCGACGGCACCGTCGCCGACGCGGCGGCCGCCAAGGCCTACATCGGCACGCGCACCCCGGCACAGATTGCCGACTACCTGCGCGCACAGGAAGGCGGCGCCATGCTGGCCACGGTGGTCGCCGCCGGCCTGGGGGCCGTCGGGCCCATTCCCGACGGCACGGTGATCCCCACCGACCCGATCGGCGCCATCGCGGCCGACCAGTACGTGAAGGTGCCCTTGCTCGCGGGCAACACGCGCGACGAGGGCAAGCTCTTCGCGTCGCTGCTGCCGGCCATCGGTTTTCCGAAGTCCGGCTGGATCGTCAACGACGCCCAGCGCTTTTCGATGATGTTCAACTTCGACCCCGACGCGGCGCCCTCGCTCACGGTGGCCGACATCATCGATCCGTTCTACCTGCCGGTAGACACCCCCGTCACGGGCTACAACGCGGCGACGGGGCTCATCACGAAGCATCTTTTCGAGGCCAATCGCGACAACCTCCTCAATACGATGAAGACGCGCCAGTCCAACATCTGGCACTACCGCCTCGATTGGGCGCAGGAACCGTCACCGTGGAACGACGTCTATGGCGCCTCGCACGCCTTCGACCTGCCGTTCGTATTCGGCAACTTCGGCCCCTCGCTGCTCAGCGGCGTGATGGCCGCCAAGGCCAACCAGCCGGGCCGGCTCGCCTTGTCCAACGCCGTCATGGCCAGCGTCGGCGCGTTCATGCGAAAGGGCGATCCGAACGCCGCCGAACTCGGCACAAACTGGACGCCCTGGCCTTCGAGCCTGCTGCTCGACGCCACGCCGATGGCGGCGAAGATCAGCGTGCAGTAGGCGCCGTGTCCCTCGAGTTCCACGTGCGGGTTTCTGTCATTGTGCGAATGGCCGAAGATTGAGTGAATCCGTTGTCCGCAAAGTTTTAGCAGCCATTTCACAAATGACAGGAGTCTCTAGATGCTGGGTTTGATGCAAGACCAACCGCTTTTGATCTCATCGCTGATCGAGTTCGCCGAGCGCCACCACGGCGACGCCGAGATCGTCTCGCGCCGCGTCGAGGGCGATATCCACCGAAGCACCTGGGGCAAGATCGCATCGCGCTCCCGGCAGGTGGCCAATGCGCTGGACGGCGAGCAACTGCTGTTCAGCGACCGCATCGCCACCCTGGCCTGGAACGGCTACCGCCACCTGGAGCTGTACTACGGCGTGAGCGGCACGGGCCGCGTGCTCCACACCATCAATCCGCGCCTGCACCCCGACCAGATCGCATGGATCGCCAACCACGCCGAAGACCAGATCCTGTGCTTCGACCTGAGCTTTCTGCCGCTGGTGCAGGCGGTGCATGCCAGGTGCAGCACCATCAGAAAGTGGATCGCCTTGTGCGATGCCGACAAGCTGCCTGCCGACAGCGGCATTCCCAACCTCGTGAGCTACGAGGCCTGGATGAGCGGGCAATCGACGGACTACGACTGGCCCACTTTCGACGAGAACTCCGCTTCGAGCATGTGCTACACGAGCGGCACTACCGGCAACCCCAAGGCGGCGCTCTACAGCCACCGCTCGACGCTGCTGCACGCCTACGCTGCGGCGCTGCCCGACGTGATGTGCATCTCGGCGCGCGATTCGGTGCTGCCGGTGGTGCCGATGTTCCACGTCAACGCCTGGGGCATCCCGTATTCGGCCGCACTGGTGGGCGCGAAGATCGTGTTCCCGGGCCCGGCGCTCGATGGCAAGTCGGTGTTCGAGCTCATCGAGTCCGAAGGCGTGACCTTCGCGGCCGGCGTGCCCACCGTGTGGCAGATGATGCTGGGCCACATGCAGGCCAACGAGCTGAAGTTCTCCACGCTCAACCGCACCGTCATTGGCGGCTCGGCCTGCCCGCCGGCCATGATCCGCGCGTTCCAGGACATCTACAAGGTCGAGGTGCTGCACGCCTGGGGCATGACCGAGATGAGCCCGCTGGGCACGCTGTGCACGCTCAAGAACAAGCATCTCGCCATGCCGGCCGATGCCCAACTCGCGATCCGCCTGAAGCAGGGCCGCGCGATCTTCGGCGTCGACATGAAGATCGTCGACGGCGACGGCAAGGCGCTGCCCTGGGACGGCAAGGCCTACGGCGACCTGCTGGTCAAGGGGCCGTGGGTCGTGAAGGAATACTTCAAGGGCGAAGGCGGCGATCCGCTCGTTCCCGACGAGCAGGGGCGCGGCTGGTTTCCCACCGGCGACGTTGCCACCATCGACCCCGACGGCTATCTGCAGATCACCGACCGCAGCAAGGACGTGATCAAGTCCGGCGGCGAATGGATCAGCTCGATCGAGATCGAAAACATCGCCGTCTCGCATCCGGCCGTGGCCATGGCAGCCTGCATCGGCGTGGCGCATCCCAAGTGGGACGAGCGGCCCATCGTCGTGGTGGTGAAGAAGCCCAGTGCCGAGGTCACGCGCGAAGAGCTGCTCAAGTTCTACGAAGGCAAGACAGCCAAGTGGCAGATTCCCGATGACGTGGTCTTCGTCGAGGCGATTCCGCTCGGCGCCACCGGGAAGATTCTCAAGACAAAGTTGCGCGAACTGTTGAAGGACTACAAGTTGCCCACCGCGTAGCCGCACTGTCGCGCACGCGATAGCCAGGCCGCCTTGGCGGCCCTGCTTGCGGGCATTCCCTGTGCGGCGAAAAAAAGGGCGCTTGTACGCTGCGATCTCGGCCCATCATCCCTGGAGACTCCTCATGTCCCGTGCTATCAAGTCAGTAGCTTTCTGCGCAATGCTGCTCAGCGCCACAGCCTCTTTCGCCCAGAAGGGCGAGACCGTCAAGGTCGCCTGGCTCGACCCGCTGTCCGGCCTGATGGCGGCGGTGGGGACCAACCAGCTCAAGACCACGCAGTTCATGGTCGAGGAGTTCAACAAGAAGAACACCTCCGGGGTGAAGTTCGAACTCATCGCCATCGACAACAAGCTGAGCCCGCAGGAAACCACCAGCGCCTTGCGCTCCGCCATGGACCAGGGTGCGCGCTACGTGATGCAGGGCAACGGCTCCGGGCCCGCCTTGGCCATCATCGATGCGCTCGAAAAGCACAACGCGCGCAACCCGGGCAAGGAACTCGTTTACATCAACTATGCCGCGGTCGACCCCGATCTCACCAACAGCAAGTGCAGCTACTGGCACTTCCGCCTCGATGCTGACACCTCCATGAAGATGGAGGCGCTGACCACCTTCATGAAGGACCTACCTGAAGTCAAGAAGGTCTACCTGCTCAACCAGAACTACGCGCACGGCCAGCAGGTCTCCAAGTTCGCCAAGCAGAACCTGAAAGACAAGCGCCCCGACATCGAGATCGTCGGCGACGACCTGCATCCCCTGGCGCAGGTGCGCGACTTCGCGCCCTACATCGCCAAGATCAAGGCCTCCGGCGCCGATTCGGTCATTACCGGCAACTGGGGTTCCGACCTCGCGCTGCTCATCAAGTCGGCCAACGACTCGGGCCTGAACGTCAAGTTCTATACCTACTACGCCTACGGCACCGGGGCGCCAACCGCCATGGGTTCCGGCGCCGACGGGCGTGTGTTCGTGGTGGGCTACGGCCACTACAACATGGGCGGCGACATCCAGCGGATCATGGGCGAATACAAGAAGAAGATGAACGACGACATGGTGCAGACGTCGATCTATCACGCCTTCGCGATGCTCGACACCGCCTTCGTCAGGGCCCGCTCCACCGATCCCGTGAAGGTGGCGGCCACCATGGAAGGCATGAAGTTCAAGAGCTTCAATGGCGAAATCGAAATGCGCAAGGCCGACCACCAGCTGCAGCAGGGCCTGTGGATCACCAAGTGGCAAAAGGCGGGTGGCAAGTTCCCCTATGACGCCGAGAACACGGGCTACACGATGGCGCCGGTGAAGTATTACGAATCGTATGTGGCCAGCACGCCCACCACCTGCCAGATGAAGCGCCCGTAGGGCATTTTGCAAACGGATTTTCTACCCTTGGGTAGCACCGGTTCAGCCGCCGGTAGCACCTTGGAGAAATGCAGTGTCGCCTGCGCGATAGAAACGGCCTTTGCAGCCGCCCTCTTACGGGCATTCCCTGAGGGGAGGGGCTGCAAACGCTTGTACTCTCGTGCGGCCTTTTGAACGGTTTGACCAGGAGATATAGATCGTGAAGTTCGCTCTGAAAATCGCTACAGCAGCCATCCTTTCCGCAGCCGCCACCGGCGCGCTGGCGCAGAAGGGTGAAACCGTGAAGATTGCCTGGCTCGACCCGCTGTCCGGCCTGATGGCGGCGGTCGGCACCAACCAGCTCAAGACTTACCAGTTCCTGGCCGAGGAGTTCAACAAGAAGAACGCCGCCGGGGTCAAGTTCGAGATCATCGGCATCGACAACAAGCTGAGTCCGCAAGAGACCACCAGCGCGCTGCGCTCGGCGCAGGACCAGGGCGCCCGCTACGTGCTCCAGGGCAACGGTTCAGGCGCGGCGCTGGCCATCATCGATGCGGTCGAGAAGAACAATGCCCGCAACCCCGGCAAGGAACTGCTCTACATCAACTACGCCGCAGTCGACCCCGACCTGACCAACAGCAAATGCAGCTATTGGCACTTCCGCCTCGATGCCGATACCTCCATGAAGATGGAAGCGCTGACCACCTTCATGAAGGACCAGCCGGACGTCAAGAAGGTCTACCTGCTCAACCAGAACTATGCGCATGGCGTTCAGGTGGCCAAGTTCGCCAAGGAAAACCTCGCACGGAAGCGGCCCGACGTGCAGATCGTCGGCGAGGATCTCCACCCGCTGGCCCAGGTGCGCGACTTCGCTCCCTACATCGCCAAGATCAAGGCGTCGGGTGCCGACACCGTCATCACCGGCAACTGGGGTTCCGACCTCGCCTTGCTGATCAAGTCGGCCAACGATGCGGGCCTGAACAACGTCAATTTCTACACCTACTACGGGAGCGTGAGCGGCACGCCGACCGCGATGGGCACAGCGTCAGCCGGCAAGGTGTACCAAGTGAGCTACGGCCACTACAACATGGGTGGCGACATCCAGCGCCTGGCGGTCGAGTTCAACAAGAAGTTCAAGGAAGACCTGTACACCTCGTCAGCCTATACGGCACTGCTGATGCTGAGCGAGGCCTTCGCCAAGGTGAAATCGACCGATCCCGTCAAGGTGGCTGCCGCGCTGGAAGGCATGAAGTTCAAGAGCTTCAACGGCGAAGTCGAAATGCGCAAGGCCGATCACCAGTTGCAGCAGGGCCTGTACATCGCCAAGTGGGAGAAGGCGGGAGGCAAATTCCCGATCGACGCGGAAGGAACGGGTCACACCTTCGTCCCCGTGAAGTACTACGAGCCATACGTCGCGAGCACGCCCACCTCGTGCCAGATGAAGCGACCCAACAATTCCTGATTGCCTGATCGCGCGCTGACCGGTCGAGGCCCGACTTCACCACTCGGGCCTTTTTCTTTTTCAACCGACACGAAAGACCGATGAACGTCGAATTCTTCGTCATCTCGCTGCTCAACGGCGTCAGCTACGGGCTGTTGCTGTTCATGCTGAGCTCTGGCCTTACGCTGATCTTCAGCATGATGGGTGTGCTCAATTTTGCGCATGCCAGCTTCTACATGCTCGGTGCGTACATTGCGTACACACTGTCGGGCATCATCGGCTTCTGGCCGGCGCTCTTCATCGCGCCGCTCCTGGTGGGCCTCTTGGGCGCTGCCTTCGAGCGCTACAGCCTGCGCCGGGTCCACAAGTTCGGCCACGTGCCCGAGCTCCTGGTGACCTTCGGCCTTTCGTACCTGATTCTCGAGCTGGTGCAGCTTGCCTGGGGCCGCTCGACGGTGCCTTACGGCCTGCCGCCGCAGCTGCAGGGGCCGCTGTTCTCGCTTTACGGCACGCAGTTTCCCAAGTCGCGCTCGTTCATCATGCTGGTGGCGGTGCTGATGCTCATCTCGGTGTGGCTGCTGCTCACGCGCACGCGCATCGGCCTGGTGATCCAGGCGGCGCTCAAGCACCCCGACATGGTCGAGGCGCTGGGCCACAACGTGCCGCGCGTCTTCATGCTGGTGTTCGGCGGCGGTGCCGCGCTCGCGGGCCTCGCCGGCGTGGTGGGCGGCAACACCTACGTCACCGAACCGGCCATGGCCGCGTCGGTGGGCTCGATCATCTTCGTGGTGGTGGTGGTCGGCGGCATGGGTTCGCTGGCCGGCGCGTTCCTCGCGTCGCTCCTGATCGGCATCATCCAGACCTTCGCGGTGGCCATGGACCAGTCGTTTGCCGGCGGCCTGCAGATGCTGGGCGTTGCCGTGACAGACCAGACCTTCGGCTACGAGCTGCTCAAGCTCACGATCTCGCAGGTCGCGCCGATCCTGCCGTACCTGTTCCTGGTGCTGATCCTCATCTTCAGGCCCAAGGGCTTGTTGGGCACTCGGGAGGATTGAATGACACAAGCACAGTCCCCCACCATCGCCGCCGACCCTCGCGCCAACCCTCTTGCGACAGCAGAGGGCACAAGAAAGGGTGGAACCGAAATGACATCGACGACCGCAGCCCCGACCACGCAGTACTACCGCTTCAAGCCCTGGAACATCGGGCGCTTCCTGATCTGGTCGCTGTTCGCAGTCGTGCTGATCATCTCGCCGCTGGTGTTCAAGAGCAGCCTCGCCCTCACCATGCTCTCGCAGATGGGCTATCTCATCATCATCTGCCTGAGCTACAACATCCTGCTGGGGCAGGGCGGCATGCTGAGCTTCGGCCATGCGGTGTACGTTGGTCTTGGCTCCTTCCTTGCCATTCATGCGATGAACATGGGCAGCAAGGGCGGACTGCAGATTCCGCTCGTGGCCATTCCGCTGGTAGGCGGCCTGGCCGGCATGTTCTTTGCCATCCTGCTGGGCTTCGTCACCACCAAGAAGTCGGGCACCACCTTCGCGATGATCACCATGGGCATAGGCGAACTGGTGGCCTCCATGGCGCTGATGTTCCCGAGCTTCTTCGGCGGCGAGGGCGGCATCACCACCGACCGGGTCTACGGCCCAACCTTCTTCGGCTTCAACTTCGGCTCGCAGATCCAGGTGTACTACCTGATCGCCGCATATTGTTTCGTGTGCACCGCGCTCATGTTTGCCTTCACCGGCACGCCGCTCGGCCGCATGCTCAACGCTGTGCGCGACAACCCGGAGCGCGTGGAGTTCATCGGCTACAACACGCAGCGCGTGCGCTACTTCGCATTCATCATCGCCGGCTTCTTCGCCGGCATCGGTGGCGGGCTGGCGTCGATCAACTTCGAGATCGTGAACGCGGCCGACAGCCTGAGCGCCATCCGCTCGGGCGGCTACCTGCTGTTCACCTTCCTGGGTGGCGCGGTGTTCTTCTTCGGCCCGATCATCGGCGCGGTGCTGCTGGTGTTCGCGTCGATCCTGCTGTCGGAGCTTTCCAAGGCCTGGCAGCTCTACTTCGGCCTGGTGTTCGTGTTCATGGTGATGTTCGCGCCCGGCGGCATCGCCAGCCTGGTGATGATGAACCTGCGGGTCGCCAAGTTCGGCAAGTTCAACCGCTTCTGGCTGCTGTACATCGCACTCGCGGTGGCACTGGTGCCGGTCGTCGTCGGCGCCGCTGCGCTCATCGAGATGATCTATCACATCCAGCTCAACGCGGCGATGGGCCCGAACCTGAACTTCTTCGGCGTGACGCTGGATACGTCGGGCATGGCAAGCTGGCTGGTCGCGGCGGCCATCCTGGCGGTCGGCCTCGGCGCACTCGAGGTGGCGCGCCGCCGCTTCGTGCGTGTCTGGGGCCGGGCACAGGAAGAAATCGAAGCAGAAATCAAACGTCGGGAGGCGGCGTAATGAGCGCGCAACACGCACTGGAACTGAAGGCGCTGCGCAAGAATTTCGGCAAGACCGAAATCATCCGCGGCGTGGACCTGGCGGTGAACGCCGGGGAACGCGTGGCCATCATCGGCCCGAACGGGGCGGGCAAGTCGACGCTGTTCAATCTCATCAGCGGACGTCTGGCGCCCACCAGCGGCGAAGTGCTGCTGAACGGCGAGCGCATCGACGGCAAGAAGCCCTTCGAGATCAACCGGCTGGGCCTGTCGCGCAGCTTCCAGATCACCAACATCTTCCCCAAGCTCAGCGTGTTCGAGAACCTGCGCTGCGGGGTGCTGTGGAGCCTGGGCTACCGCTACACCTTCTTGCGCTTTCTCTCGAACCTGGACGACGCCAATGCGCGCACCGAGGAGCTCATCAAGCAGATCGGCCTGGAGCGCAAGCGCGACGTGCACGCGGTGAACCTCACCTACGCCGAGCAGCGCGCACTCGAAATTGGCGTGACCATCGCGGGCGGCGCCGGCGTCATTCTCCTGGACGAGCCCACGGCCGGCATGAGCAAGACCGAGACCTCGCACTTCATCTCGCTCATCAAGCACGTCACGGTCGGCAAGACGCTGCTCACGGTCGAGCACGACATGGGCGTGGTCTTCGGGCTGGCCGACAAGATCGCGGTGGTGGTGTATGGCGAAGTCATCGCCTTCGACACGCCGGCGGCTGTTCGCGCCAATGCGCGGGTGCAGGAGGCCTACCTGGGCTCTTCGGTCGCTGATGCACAAAGCCAGGGCCAGGGACACTGACATGCTGAAGCTTCACGACATCCACGCCTACTACGGCAAGAGCCATGTGCTGCATGGCGTTTCCTTCAACGTCGGGGCGGGCGAGATCGTCGCGCTGCTGGGCCGCAATGGCTCCGGCCGCTCGACCACCGCCAAGGCCATCATGGGCCTGGTGCATGCCGAGGGCACGCTGCGCTGGAAAGACCA
Source organism: Variovorax palleresanus (assembly GCF_051144945.1). NCBI lineage: Bacteria > Pseudomonadati > Pseudomonadota > Betaproteobacteria > Burkholderiales > Comamonadaceae > Variovorax > Variovorax palleresanus. Next base: position 5,201,996 of record NZ_JBJNVP010000002.1, read on the forward strand.
GGACATCCTGCGCAGGAAAGCCTACGAGATCGCCCACCTGGGCATCGGCTACGTGCCCGAGAACCGCGACATCTTTCCCAAGCTCACGGTACACCAGAACCTGCTGCTGGGGCAGAAGGGCTCGGGCAAGGGCAGCCGCTGGTCGTTCGACGACATGTACGGCATGTTCCCGCGCCTGAAGGAGCGCCAGCACACCGAGGCCGGCGTGCTCTCTGGCGGCGAGCAGCAGATGCTCACGCTGTGCCGCACGCTCATGGGCGACCCTGACCTGATCATCATCGACGAGCCGACCGAGGGCCTCGCGCCCAAGATCGTCGAGCTGGTGGGGCAGTACCTGAAGACGCTCAAGAACAAGGGTATTTCGGTGCTGCTGATCGAGCAGAAGCTGACCATTGCGATGCAGATCTCCGACCGTGCGCTGGTAATGGGGCACGGCAGCATCGTGTTCGACGGCACACCCGACAGCCTGCGTGCCGATGCGACCACTCGCAAGGAGTGGCTCGAAGTCTAGGGCTCGCCCCCAGGCTTCGCGCACGCTTTTTCCACCCCCTTGCGGGGGCAGCACCAGCGGTCCGGCAGAGCCGGTTCCGCGGTGTTCCTGGAACGGGCTGTAACCTTTAATGAGTCTTGTCTCGGCAGCGACTGCGTGCCATTGTGAGGCCACGCGAAACGCCTAGAATCCCTCGAAAAAGAACACTCGTGCTTTTTCTTCTTTTTCTTCACACACCAAGGAATGCAGCATGACGGCTGAATACAAAGTGCTCGGCGATGTCGCCGTGATCACACTGACCAACCCGCCGGTCAACGGTCTCGGTTTTTCGACCCGCATCGGCATCACCGATGGGTTGTCGAAGGCCAATGCCGACGACGCCGTCAAGGCCATCGTCATCACGGGCGCCGGCAAGGCCTTCTCGGGCGGTGCGGACATCAAGGAATTCGGCACGCCCAAGGCGCTGCAGGAACCCAACCTGCTGAGCGTCATCCTCGCGCTCGAAGCTTCGCCGAAGCCCATCGTCGCGGCCATTCACTCGGTGTGCATGGGCGGCGGCCTCGAGCTGGCCCTGGGCTGCCACTACCGCGTGGCCGCTCCCGGCACCAGCATCGCGCTGCCCGAGGTCAAGCTGGGCCTCATCCCCGGCGCCGGCGGCACGCAGCGCCTGCCGCGCGTGCTTGGCGTGGAAACCGCACTCAACATGATCGTGAGCGGCGAGCCCGTCAAGAGCGAACTGCTGGCCAGCCTGCCGGGCCAGAAGCTTTTCGACAAGCTCACCGTCTCGCCCGAATCGGTGTTCGAGGAAGCCGTGGCCTTCGCCAAGAGCGTGGCCGGCAAGAGCGGCGACGCATTGCCGCTGGTGCGCAACCTGCCGTGCAAGCACCCGCAGGGCGATGCCTACTTCCAGTTCGCCAAGAACATGGTCGGCGGCATGTCGAAGAACTACCCCGCGCCGCTGCAGTGCGTGGAGGCCGTACAAGCCGCAACGAAGATGAAGTTCGACGCCGGCATGGCCGAGGAGCGCCGCATCTTCACATCGCTGATGTTCACGCCCGAATCGCTGGCGCTGCGCCACCTGTTCATGGCCGAACGTGCGGCCTCCAAGATTCCCGACGTGGCGGACGACACGTCCAAGCGCGAGATCAAGTCGATCGGCGTGATCGGCGCCGGCACCATGGGCGGCGGCATTTCGATGAACTTCCTGAACGCGGGCATCCCCGTCAAGATTCTCGAGATGAAGCAGGAAGCGCTCGACCGCGGCATTGCCACCATCAGGAAGAACTACGAATCGCAGGTCAAGAAGGGCAAGCTCAAGCAGGACAAGTACGAGCAGCGCATGGCGCTGTTGAGCACCACGCTGAGCTACGACGACCTGAAGGACGCCGACCTGATCATCGAAGCCGTGTTCGAGGAACTCGGCGTCAAGGAGAAGGTGTTCAAGGAACTCGATCGCGTCGCCAAGAAGGGCGCGATCCTGGCTTCCAACACCTCGACGCTCGACGTCGACAAGATCGCCTCGTTCACCGAACGTCCGCAGGACGTGGTCGGCATGCACTTCTTCAGCCCGGCCAACGTGATGAAGCTGCTCGAAGTGGTGCGCGGCAAGGAAACGGCCAAGGACGTGCTCGCCACCGTCATGGACATCGGCAAGAAGATCAAGAAGACGGCCGTGGTCTCGGGCGTTTGCGACGGCTTCATCGGCAACCGCATGATCGAGCAGTACTCGCGCCAGGCGGGCTTCCTGCTGGACGAGGGCGCCACGCCGCAGCAGGTCGACAAGGCCATCGAGAAGTTCGGCTTTGCCATGGGCCCATTCCGCATGGGCGACCTGGCCGGCAACGACATCGGCTGGGCGATTCGCAAGCGCCGCGCCGTCGAGTATCCCGACATGAAGTACAGCCGCACGGCCGACAAGCTGTGCGAGCTGGGCCGCTTCGGCCAGAAGACCGGGGCAGGGTGGTACGACTACCAGGCCGGCAAGCGCGACGCGATTCCGTCGGACCTCGTCAACAAGATGATCGAGGACCACCGCAAGGAGCTTGGGATCACGCCGCGCAAGATTTCCGATGAAGAGATCGTGCAGCGCCTGGTGTATGCGCTGGTGAACGAAGGCGCGCACATCCTCGAGGACGGCATTGCCTCGAAGTCGGGCGACATCGACATGGTGTACCTCACCGGCTACGGCTTCCCGATCTGGCGCGGCGGCCCGATGCACTACGCATCGCAGGTCGGCCTGTACAACGTGGCCGAAACCATGAAGCGCTTTGCCAAGAACCCGCGCGACGACGCCGAGTTCTGGCAGCCCGCGCCGCTGATCCAGAAGCTGGTGGCCGAAGGCAAGCAGTTCAGCTGACAGCAGACCCGGAGCCCTGACCGCCTATGTTGAAACGCATCTTTCTCGGGCTGCTGCTGGTGCTTGTGGCACTGGTGGCGGCCGTGGCGGTCAAGACCTGGACCACGCCGTCGCAGCAGCTGGCGGTGGCGCCGGCACCCAAACTCGAGATGGACCTGCAGGCCGCCGCCAAGCGACTGGCCGGCGCGATTCCGATCCGCACGGTGTCCAGCCTCGACGATCCGGCCACCAATCTGGCCGAGTTCGACAAGCTGCACGCTTACCTCGAACAGCAGTTCCCCAAGGTCCACGCCACCCTCAAGAAGGAAGTGGTGGGCCAGCGGGCGCTGCTCTACACATGGATCGGTACCGACGCCTCGGCCAAGCCGATCGCGCTCATGGCGCACCAGGACATGGTGCCCATTGCGCCCGGCACCGAGAAGGCGTGGACGGTCGACCCCTTCGCGGGCGAAATCAAGGACGGCTACGTCTGGGGCCGCGGCACGCTCGACAACAAGGGCAACCTGTTTGCGCAGATGGAGGCCATCGATCTGCTGATCGGCAGCGGCTTCAAGCCCAAGCAGACCGTGTATCTCGTGATGGGCGACGACGAAGAGGTGGGCGGCCTGCGCGGTGCGCGGCCCATTGCCGAGCTGCTGAAGTCGCGCAACGTGCGCCTCGACTGGGTGCTCGACGAAGGCCTGCTGATTCTCGACGGCGTGCTGCCCGGCCTTTCGAAGCCGGCTGCGCTCATCGGCCTGGCCGAGAAGGGCTATGGCACCTTCTTTCTTTCGCTCGACACCGCCCCCGGCCACTCGTCGATGCCGCCGCAGCGCAGCGCCATCGGCAGCATGAGCGCCGCGCTTGCACGGCTTGAAGCCAACCAGATGCCCGGCGGTATCAAAGGCGTGGCGGCCCAGATGTTCGGTGCCCTCGCGCCGGAGATGAGCAGCATGAATCGCGTGATGCTCTCCAACCTGTGGCTCACCGAACCACTGGTGCGCAGCCAACTCCAGAAGAGCCCGAGCAGCAACGCCATGCTTCGCACGACCACCGCATTGACCATCGTGCGCGCCGGCAACAAGGACAACGTGCTGCCCGGCCGCGCCGAGGCTGCCGTCAACTTCCGCATCCTGCCGGGCGACACCATCGACAGCGTGGAGGCGCACCTGCGCAAGGCGCTCGGCAACGACGAGATCAAGATCAAGCGCTACCCCGGCAACTCCGAGCCTTCGCCCGTGTCACCGACGGACAGCACTGGCTATCGCGCCATTCAACAGGCGGTGCGCCAGTCGTTTCCGGATGTGGTGGTGGCCCCCGGCCTCATGACCGCCGCCACCGACTCGCGCCACTTCAGTCTGGTGAGCGATGCCGTCTACCGCTTTTCGCCGTTCCGCATGAAGAGCGAAGACCTGGCCCGTTTCCATGGCAACAACGAACGCCTGGCCATCTCCAACTACGGCGAGATGATCGGCTTCTATCACCAGCTCCTGCGCAACACCAACGCTGCGCCGGCGCAATGACGACAACAAACCTCTTTCCCTTCCATCTTCAAAGGACCTCACCATGACCAGCGCCGTCATTGTTTCCACCGCCCGCACGCCGCTCGCGAAGAGCTGGAAGGGTGCCTTCAACATGACGCACGGCGCCACGCTCGGCGGCCACGCGGTGCAGCACGCCATCGCGCGCGCCGGTATCGAAGCCGCCGAAGTCGATGACGTGATCATGGGTTGCGCCACGCCCGAGGGCGCCACCGGCTCCAACATCGCGCGCCAGGTCGCACTGCGCGCCGGCTGCCCCGTCACCACCTCGGGCATGACGATCAACCGTTTCTGCTCCTCGGGCCTGCAGACCATCGCCACCGCCGCGCAGCGCATCATCGCGGGCGAAGGCGAGGTGTACGTGGCCGGCGGCGTCGAGAGCATCTCGTGCGTGCAGAACGAAGCCAACAAGCACATGCTGGCCGACCCCTGGCTGGTAAAGCACAAGCCCGAGATCTACTGGAACATGCTGCAGACGGCCGAGCAGGTCGCCAAGCGCTACAACATCGGTCGCGACGCCATGGACGAATACGGCGCCGCCAGCCAGCAGAAGGCCACCGCCGCGCTCGAAGCCGGCCGCTTCAAGGACGAGATCGCACCCATCACCGTGCTGGCCGGCGTGGCCGACCCCGTGATGGGCCTGCGCACCAAGGAAGTCACGATCGAGAACGACGAAGGCATCCGCGCCGGCACCACCAAGGAAGGCATCAGCGGCATCCGACCGGCGCTGCCCGGCGGCCTGATCTCGGCCGGCAATGCCAGCCAGTTCTCCGACGGCGGCGGCGCCTGCGTGGTGGTCGACGAGAAGTACGCAGAGCAAAAGGGCCTGAAGCCGCTCGGCCGCTTCCTCGGCTTTGCCGTGGCCGGCTGCGAGCCCGACGAAATGGGCATCGGCCCCGTCTTCGCGATTCCGAAGGTGCTCAAGCGCCTGGGCCTCACGGTCAACGACATCGACCTGTGGGAACTGAACGAAGCCTTCGCGGTGCAGGTGATCTACTGCCGCGACAAGCTCGGCATCCCGGCTGACCGCCTGAACGTGGACGGCGGCGCCATCGCCGTGGGCCACCCCTACGGCGTGAGCGGCCAGCGCCTCACGGGCCACGCGCTCATCGAAGGCAAGCGCCGCGGCGCGAAGAAGGTGCTGGTCACGATGTGCATCGGCGGCGGTATGGGTGCCGCAGGCGTGTTTGAAGTTCTTTAACTCTCGCCCAGCCGGCGGCGCATAGCGCGCCGCCGCCTTCGCCAACCCCGTTCAGGGGGGACACCAGCGGGCCGGCTGAGCCGCTTCCGCGGTGTTCCAGGCACAGGACCCGCGCATCCATTCACACCGAGATCGATCATGAGCCTGCGTCCCACCCTCGACTTCCTGCTCTACGACTGGCTCGACGCGGAATCGCTGAGCCAGCGCGAGCGTTTTGCCGACCACTCCCGCGAGACTTTCGACGCGGTGCTCGACACCTGCGAACGCATCGCACGCGAAAAGTATGCGCCGGCCAATCGCATCGTCGATACGCAGGAGCCGCACTTCGACGGCGAGAAGGTCGTATTGCCGCAGGCCACGCACGATGCGCACAAGGCCTTCGTCGAATCCGGAATGATGAGCGCGGCGCAGGACTACGACATCGGCGGCATGCAGCTGCCCTACACGCTGCAGGCCGCGGCCAACGGCTTCTTCGCGATGGCCTCGGTGAGCATCGGCTCGAACATGCTCACCAGCGGCAACGCCAACCTGCTGATGGTGCATGGCACCGAGATGCAGAAGGAGGTGTTCGCCAAGAACGAATTTTCGGGCCGCTGGGCCGGCACCATGTGTCTCTCCGAGCCGCAGGCCGGATCGTCGCTGAGCGACGTGGCCACGCGCGCCGTACCCGACGGCGCGGACCATCAGAACGATCCGCTCGGGCCGCGCTATCGGCTCACGGGCAACAAGATGTGGATCTCGGCCGGCGACCACGAGCTGACCGAGAACATCGTGCACATCGTGCTCGCCAAGATTCCCGACGCCAGCGGCAAGCTGGTGCCGGGCACGCGCGGCATCTCGCTGTTCATCGTGCCGAAGTGGCTGGTGAACGTGGAGAACCCTCACCCCGGCCCTCTCCCGCAAGCGGGAGAGGGGGACGGCAGCGTGAAGGTCACGCTGGGCAGCAGGAACGACGTGGCCCTCGCGGGCCTCAACCACAAGCTGGGCTGGCGCGGCACCACCAACACGCTCCTGAACTTCGGTGAAGGCAAGTACCCGGTCGATGGCAAGGCGGGCGCGGTGGGCTACCTCGTCGGCGAGCCCGGCAAGGGCCTGCACTGCATGTTCCACATGATGAACGAGGCGCGCATCGGCGTCGGCACGGCCGCCACCATGCTGGGCATGGCCGGCTACTACGCCTCGCTCGACTATGCAAAGGCGCGGCCGCAGGGCCGGCTCCTGAAGAAACCCGAGACGGGCGCCGGCAGCCAGGTCGTGAAGGACTCGGCCAGCCCGCAGGTGCGCATCATCGAACACGCCGACGTGCGGCGCATGCTGCTCGCGCAGAAGGCGTACTGCGAAGGTGCGCTGGCGCTGGAGCTGTACTGCGCCCGGCTGGTCGACGAGCAAAAAACCGGCGGTGCGCAGGCCGCGGACGACGCGCGCCTGCTGCTGGAGGTGCTCACGCCCATCGCCAAGAGCTGGCCCAGCGAGTGGTGCCTGGAAGCCAATTCGCTGGCCATCCAGGTGCATGGCGGCTATGGCTACACGCGCGACTTTCCGGTGGAGCAGTATTGGCGCGACAACCGCCTGAACATGATCCACGAGGGCACCCACGGCATCCAGGCCGCCGACCTGCTGGGCCGCAAGGTGCTGATGGAAAAGGGCCGCGGCCTGCAATTGCTGGCCGGCCGCATCACCGACACCATCGGCCGCGCGGCCACGGTGCCCGCGCTCGCGGGGCATGCCCAGGCGCTGGGCGCCGCCCTGCAGCGCATCGGTACTGCCACCGAGGCCGCCTGGTCCACCGGCGACCCGGCCGACGCACTGGCCAACGCCGTGCCCTACATGCAGGCATTCGGCCATACCGTGCTGGCCTGGATCTGGCTGGACGTGGCGCGGCGAGCGCTGGAAATCGACGCAGAGAAGGCCAGGGCCGTAACAGCTGGCAAGATTGGCGCCACGGACTATTTCTTCCACTACGAGCTGCCGAAAATCGGCGCCTGGCTCAATGTGGTCGAGAGCCGCGACCCCACCTGTACAGCATTGCCCGAGGACGCTTTCTGATAATGGCCAACGCCGCTCCCAACAACACCCCGAACCCCGTCAAGCCCCCGAAGCCGCACGCCCGGCTCGAGAAGTGGATCTGGATCCTGATCTACGGCGGCCTGTTTCTCGTGATCCTCGGCATTGCCACGGGCCGCACCGAGCCCGCCATCGGCTGGTCGATGGCCGTGCCAGGCGGGGTGATCGCCCTGGTGGGCTTTGCGCTCATCTACGTGCGCTCTCGCCTCAATGACAAATAAGGAAGGCGTGACCATGCTGAATCCGGAACATCGGCGCAGTCGCGAAGCGCGGCAATGCTTGGACTATGAAACCTGAACCCCGTGTGCCCGACGCAAAGGCCACTTCGGCGGATCGGCGGGCGTACGGTCGCGCACAGCGCGCGCACTTTCCGCTCGAACAGTGGGCACAGGCGCCCAAGCCCGATGCGGCAGGCCGCAGCCCGCTCGGCTGGCTGAAGGCGTCCAACCGCGGCCGGGTGCCCGAACTGGTGCCGGTCCGCCATGGCCGCATGCTGGCCACGCCGTTCACCTTCTACCGCGGTGCCGCCAGCCTGATGGCGAACGACCTGGCCAGGTTGCCGCACAGCGGCATTGCGACGCAACTGTGCGGCGATGCGCACCTTGCGAACTTCGGCTTCTTCGCCAGCCCCGAGCGCTCGCTGGTCTTCGACATCAACGACTTCGACGAAACCCTGCAGGGGCCCTTCGACTGGGATGTGCGCCGGCTCGCCACCTCGTTTGTCGTGGCCGCGCGCGATCTGGGCTTCAAGCCGCGCACCGGGCGCGACGCGGTCCGGCAACTGGCCGAGGCGTACCGTGACCGCATGCGCCGCTTCGCGCGAATGGACACGCTGGAGGCCTGGTACGCGCGCCTCACGTCCCAAACGCTGCTGAAACTCGGTGCCGAGGATGCGACCGAGCTTGCGGTCATCAAGAAGGCCCGGCGCAGCACCTCGCGCGTGTTTGCCGAAGAGGCGACCGAGATGGTGGAGGGCCGCCTCATGGTGCGCGACCGGCCGCCGTTCGTCTATCACGACGCCAAGGCCACCGCGCGCGAGATCGGCCGCTTTCGCTCCGGATTGCCGGCGTTCCTGGCGCAGTACCGCGCCAGCCTTCCGCCCGAACGCCAGCGGCTGTTCGATCGCTATGAGCTGCACGACGTTGCGGTGCTGACGCCTGGCGTCGGCTCGGTGGGCCGGCGCTGTTTCCTGCTGCTGATGGTGGCCGACCAGGCCCATCCTCTGTTCCTGCAGTGCAAGGAAGCCGGCGAATCGGTGCTGGAGGCCCATCTGGGCCCGGCGCCGGGATCGAACTCTCCCGGCCAGCGCGTGGTGCAGGGGCAGCGGTTGGCGCAGGCCGCCAGCGACGTTTTCCTCGGCTGGGCCGAGGCGTCCGGCGGACGCGGCTTCTATGTGCGCCAGCTGCGCGACATGAAGGCGTCCTACAAGCTCGAAGACTTCAAGCCGGTCGATCTCGTCGAGTTTGCCGAGGCCTGCGGCTACAGCCTGGCGCGCGCGCATGCCAAGGGCGGCGACGCCTGGGCCATTGCCGGTTACCTCGGGCGCTCCAAGACGTTCAACACCGCGCTCGCAGACTTTGCCGAGGCCTATGCCGACGTCAACCAGGCCGACTGGCGCCAGCTGAAAAAAGCAGTGGCGTCGGGCAAGCTCGCCGCCGTCAAGGCCGTCGGCGACGCTTCGTAGCGGCGGCAGGCAAGCCACGAATCCTTCTTTCACATGTTCCGGAGACAACAGACATGACACCCCGCACCACCAAGCAACTCTTCGACCTCACCGGCAAGACGGCCCTCATCACTGGCGGCTCGCGCGGCCTGGGCCTCCAGATGGCGCATTCGCTGGGAGAAGCCGGCGCGAAGATCATGCTGAGTTCACGCAAGGCCGACGACCTGGAACAGGCCGCAGCCGAGCTGCAGTCGGCCGGCATCGACGCGCGCTGGATCGCCGCCGACTGCTCGAAGGAAGAAGACACGCGCCGTCTGGCCGACGAAACGCTGCAGCGCATGGGCGCGATCGACATCCTCGTCAACAACGCGGGCGCCAGCTGGGGCGCGCCGGCCGAGAGCCATCCGGTCGAGGCCTGGGACAAGGTGATGAACCTCAACGTGCGCGGCTACTTCATCCTGTCGCAGCACGTCGCCAACGGCTACATGATTCCCAGGAAGACCGGCCGCATCATCAACATCGCCTCGATTGCCGGCCTCAACGGCAATCCGCCCGAGATGCAGACGCTGGCCTACAACACCTCCAAAACCGCGGTGATCGGCTTCACGCGCACGCTCGCGGCCGAATGGGGCCGCTACAACATCAACGTGAACGCGATCTGCCCGGGCTTCTTCATGACGAAGATGGCCGCCGGCCTGATCAAGTCGCTCGGCGAGGAAAAAATGGCCTCGCATGCGCCGCTCGGCCGCCTGGGCGACGAGGAAGACCTGAAGGGCATCGCGCTGCTGTACGCCAGCGATGCCGGCAAGCACATCACCGGCCAGTGGCTGGCGGTCGATGGTGGCGTCAGCGTGGTGCTCGGTGCTTGAAATGGCCGAAAAAGATTCCACCGACATCAACATCCGCTCGTACACGAGCCAGATCCCGTTTGCGCGCCACCTGGGTTTCGAGCTCACCAAGTTCGAGGGCGGCGAGTCCGAGATCATCTACACGGCCAAGCCCGAGCACCTGAACACCTTCGACGTGACGCACGGCGGCGCCTGTATGACGCTGCTCGACATCACCATGGCGGCCGCCGCACGCAGCGTGGCACCCGAGATGGGCGTGGTCACCATCGAGATGAAGACCAGCTTCATGCAGCCTTCGGTCGGTCCGCTGCACGCACGCGGCACGCTCATCCACCGCACCGCAACGCTGGCCTTCACGGAAGCCAAAATCTACGACGAGCTGGAGCGCGTGTGCGCGCATGCCACCGGCACCTTCAAGTACGTGAAGCGCCGCCTGCCCACCGGCCCCGCGAGCGCCAACGCGATGCGCCCGCCTTCCACCGATTAATTGCATTCCCCCGGAGACACTCATGCCTACGAACAAACAGATCCACCTCGACAACCGCCCCGATGGCGAGGCCGTTGCCGGCAACTTCAAGCTGGTAACCGCCGAGACGCCCGCGCTGGCCGACAACCAGGTGCTGGTGCGCCACCACTTCATGAGCCTCGACCCGTACATGCGCGGCCGCATGAACGATTCGAAGAGCTATGCGCAGCCGCAGCCGCTCGGCCAGGTGATGCAGGGCGGCACGGCCGGCGAAGTGGTCGAAAGCAGGCACCCCAGGTTCGCCGCCGGTGACAAGGTGGTGGGCTTCGGCGGCTGGCAGGAATACAGCGTGGTCGATGCCTCGCAGCCCGGCGCACTGAAGAAGGTCGACACCACGCACGTGCCGCTGTCGCACTACCTGGGCGCGGTGGGCATGCCGGGCGTCACCGCCTGGTACGGCCTGGTGAAGATCATTGCGCCCAAGGCCGGCGAGACGATGGTCGTCACGGCCGCCAGCGGCGCGGTCGGCAGCGCCTTCGGCGCGCTGGCCAAGGCGCGCGGCTGCCGCGTGGTGGGCATCGCGGGCGGCCCGGACAAGTGCAAGTACGTGACCGACGAGCTGGGCTTCGACGCCTGCATCGACTACCGCCAGCATCCCGACGTGAAGAGCATGAGCGCCGCGCTCAAGGAAGCCTGCCCGAACGGCATCGATGGCTACTTCGAGAACGTGGGCGGCTACATCTTCGACGCCGTGCTGCTGCGCGCCAACGCCTTCTCGCGCGTGGCGCTGTGCGGGATGATCGCGGGCTACGACGGCCAGCCGCTGCCGCTTGCGAACCCGGCGCTGATCCTCATCAACCGCATGAAGATCGAAGGCTTCATCGTCAGCGAGCACATGGAAGTGTGGCCCGAGGCGCTGACGGAGCTCGGCACCCTGGTGGGCACCGGCAAGCTCAAGCCGCGAGAATCGGTGGCACAAGGCATCGAATCCGCCCCTGAGGCCTTCCTGGGTTTGCTCAAGGGCAAGAATTTCGGCAAGCAACTGGTCAAGCTGATCTGATGAACTGAACGCACGGCAGAAAGTCCGGTCATGCGCGCCGGGCCGGTCCAAGCAGGTGTGCACCGCAGTGCGAAGCACGGAGGTATTCGAATGAATTCGACGCACGAGGTCTTCAACCAGCCCGAACCGCTGGTGGACTACAACCTCTTCGAAACCAACCGGCCCCTTCGCGATGCGCTGAAGTTCAACGCGCCGCAGTTGCATGTGGCGCAGTTGCAAGAGCTCGGGGTCACCCTCGGCTCGGCCGAGATGCAGGCGCATGCGCGGCTCGCCAACACCCACACGCCAGAGTTGCACACGCACGACCGCTTCGGGCGGCGCATCGACGAGGTGGAGTTTCATCCGAGCTATCACCTGCTCATGGCGGCCGCGGTCGGCGCGGGCCTGCATGGCACCCCGTGGACCGGCATCTCGGAATCGCCGCACGTACAGCGTGCCGCCGGCTTCATGCTCTTCACCGAGCTGGAGCCGTCGGTCCTTTGCCCCGTCTCGATGACCTATGCGGCCACGCCAGCCCTGCGCGGCAATGCCGCCGTCTACGCTGACTGGGGTCCGAAGCTCGGCAGCCTCTGGTACGACCCGGCGCTTGCCTTCGTCAAGGAGAAGCCCGGCGTGACCATGGGCATGGGCATGACCGAGAAGCAGGGCGGCTCCGACGTACGGGCCAACACCACCAAGGCCGTGCGCGACGGCAGCGACGACTGGGGCGAGCGCTATGCGATCACCGGCCACAAGTGGTTCTTCTCGGCGCCCATGTGCGATGCCTTCCTGGTGCTGGCCCAGGCGCCGGCCGGCCTGAGCTGCTTCTTCCTGCCCCGCGTATTGCCCGACGGCACCCGCAACGCCCTCCACATCCAGCGCCTGAAGGACAAGCTGGGCAACAAGGCCAATGCCAGTTCCGAGGTCGAGTTCCACGGCGCCAGCGCATGGCTGGTGGGCGAAGAGGGGCGCGGCATTCCGCAGATTCTCGAGATGGGCACCATGACCCGGCTCGACTGCGCGCTGGGCACCAGCGGCCTGATGCGGCAGGCTTTGAGCATTGCGCTCAACCACGCCAGCCAGCGCAATGCCTTCGGCAAGCCGTTGATCGACCAGCCGCTCATGAAGAACGTGCTGGCCGACCTCGCCCTCGAAAGCGAAGCCTCGACGGCGCTGGCCATTCGCCTGGCCCGTGCCTTCGACCACCAGGACGACGAGCACGAACGGCTGATCGCCCGCCTGCTCACGCCGGTCGCCAAGTTCTGGATCTGCAAGCGCGGCAGCCACTTTGCCCAGGAAGCCATGGAATGCCTCGGCGGCAACGGCTATGTGGAAGAGGGCGGCGAAGGCATCATGGCGCGCATCTACCGCGAGATGCCGCTCAATTCGATCTGGGAAGGAGCCGGCAACATCATGGCGCTCGACCTGCTGCGCGGCCTGCGCAAGGGCGATGCGGTGGCCGCGCTCGCCGAAGAACTGGCGCCGGCGCGCGGCCAGCATGCGGCGCTCGACCGGCTGGCCGACGCCCTGCCGGCCCGCATCGAGGCCATGGCCTCCGAAGCCGAGGCTCGCCGCCTGGCGCAGGACGTGGCCCTGGCGGTGCAGGCTTCGCTGCTCGCGCAGACCGCACCGGCGGCCGTTGCCGACGCCTTCTGCGCATCGCGCCTTGGCGGCGACTGGGGCAACGCCTTCGGCACACTGGGCGCGGGCACCCATTTCGATCCGATCATCGAGCGCGCGCAGCCGCTCTGAACGCAGCAATATCCAAGCACTCCACGGGAACAACAACATGGCCGACCTCATCCTGCATCACTACAACACCTCGCCGTTCTCGGAAAAAGTGCGCCTCATCCTCGGCGCCAAGAAGCTGCCCTGGAAGTCGGTCCTCATTCCGCCCATCATGCCCAAGCCCGAGGTGGAGGTGCTCACCGGCGGCTACCGCAAGACGCCGTTCCTGCAGATCGGCGCCGACATGTACTGCGACAGCGCGCTCATCGCCGACGTGCTCGAGCACCTGCAGCCCGAGTCCACGCTCTATCCCGAGCCCGAAAAGGGCATGTCCCGCATCCTCGCGCAGTGGGCCGACACCACGTTGTTCTGGGCTGCCATGGCGTGGAACCTGCAGCCCAGGGGCGCAGCCGAGGTGTTCGCCAAGGCGCCGCCCGAAATGGCCAAGGCCTTCGGCGAAGACCGCGGCAAGATGAGCGCGGCCAACATGACGCGGCTGCGCCCGGCGGACGCCACCAGCGCCTACAAGTCATACCTGCGCCGGCTGTCGGACATGCTCGACGACAAGCCCTACCTGCTGGGCGAGGTGCCGTGCATCGCCGATTTCTCCGCCTACCACCCGCTCTGGTACACACGCCGCATCGACTCGGTGCGGGGCATCCTCGACCTCACGCCCGCGGTCACCGACTGGATGGACCGCATGGCCGCCATCGGCCATGGCACGATCGAGAAATTCAGTCCGGAAGAAGCCATTGCCGTCGCCAAGGCCGCCACCCCGCACACGCTGCTGACCGACAGCACCTTCCAGGACGACCACGGCATTCCGCTCGGGAGCGCCGTCACCGTGCGCGCCGAGAGCTTCGGCCTCGAGGAAACCCCCGGCACGCTGGTGGCCGCCACGCGCACGCACTACACGCTGGAGCGCAGCAGCGAGCGCATCGGCACGGTGCATGTGCACTTTCCGCGCATCGGCTACGTGCTCAAGAAAGCGGAGGCCTGACGGCCTTCAAGCGGGGAACCTTCGTGACTGCGCGGGCGCGCGTTCCGTATTTCAATAGCGGCTCCAACGTCAGAGACAGACATTCAACGCAGAAGGACACCGGCAAATGATTCAGGACTTCAAGGGCAAGACGGCCGTACTCACCGGCGCGGGTTCGGGCTTCGGCCTCGAATGCGCGCGCATCGGAGCGGCGCGCGGCATGAACCTCGTGCTCGTCGACGTGCAGCAGGATGCGCTCGACAAGGCCCAGGCCGAGATGGAAGCCGCCGGCGCGCAAGTGCTCGCGCGCAAGGTCGATGTGTCGGACGCCGCGCAGATGGAGGCCCTGGCCCTTGCCGTGAAGGAGCACTTCGGCGCGCCGCACTTCGTGTTCAACAACGCCGGCGTGGGTGCCGGCGGCCTGGTCTGGGAGAACACCGTGGCCGACTGGGAGTGGGTGCTCGGCGTCGACCTGTGGGGCGTGATCCACGGCGTGCGCCTGTTCACGCCCATGATGCTCGAAGCCGCCGCCAAAGACCCCGCCTACCGTGGCCACATCACCAACACCGCCAGCATGGCCGGGCTGCTCACGCCGCCCAACATGGGCATCTACAACGCCGCCAAGGCCGCGGTGGTGAGCCTGACCGAAACCTTGTACCAGGACCTGAACCTGGTCACCGACCAGATCGGCGCGAGCCTCTTGTGCCCGTACTTCGTGCCCACCGGCATCACCAGCAGCGAGCGCAACCGTCCCAACGCGCCCAAGGAGGCCGAACTCACCAAGAGCCAGCTCATCGGCCAGGCCATGAGCAACAAGGCCGTGAGCAGCGGCAAGATCACCGCGGCCGAAGTCGCGGCCAAGGTGTTCGAAGCCATCAGCGACAACCAGTTCTACGTTTTCAGCCACCCCAAGGCGCTGGGCAATGTGCAGAGCCGCATGGAGAACATCGTCGCGGTCAAGAACCCGGCAGACCCGTTCCTCGAGCGGCCCGAGATCGGGCAGAAGCTGCGGGAGCAGTTGCGGGCGGCCTGAACGGCCCGCAGCCGCACATCACTTCGCTCCCCAGACACCCGTCGGGGCCGTGCGTGCAACGTAGGCGGCAAAGCTGCGCGGCGGGCGGCCGAGGGCCTGCTCCACGCCGTGGGCGACGGGCGTGTTGCGGCCGTCCAGAACGGTGTTGAACAGGTAGACCACGAGCCCGGCAACATCGGGCGGCAGGCCGGCTTCGGCCAGTGCCTGGGCATAGGCTTCCTTCGAGATGATCTGGCAGGCGATCTCGCGGTCCGTGGCCTGGCCGATCTGCGCGATGGCGTCGGCAAAGCTGAGCGCCTGCGGGCCCGTCACTTCATAGAGCTTGCGGCTGTGGCGGCCATCGACCAGCGCTTCGGCGGCGATGTCGGCAATGTCGTCGGCATCGACGAAGGGCTCCGGTGCCAGCCCTTCGGGCAGGGTGATGGCGCCCGCGACGATCTCGTCGAGAAAGTAGTTCTCGCTGAAGTTCTGGAAGAACCAGCTGGCGCGCACGATGGTCCAGTCGAGCGAGGTGGCTTGCAGTGCTTTCTCGGCATCCAGGGCCTCCGGTTCGCCCCGGCCCGAGAGGAGCACGATCTTCTCGACGCCGGCCTCGGCGGCCGCATCGAAGAACGCGGTCACCGTCTCGACGGCGCCCGGCACGCACAGGTCCGGCTGGTAGGCCACGTAGACGGCGCGGACGTCCTGCAGGGCGGATTTCCAGGTTGCGGGCTCCTCCCAATCGAAGCGCGGCTCTGCGGAGCGCGAGCCGACGCGCACCGCGTGCCCGGCGGCGCGGAGGCGCGCCAGAACGCGGCCTCCGGTCTTGCCGTTGGCGCCGAGTACCAGAATGGGATGCGCATCATCCCGGGTGCTGCTGATTGCCATTTTCGAACTCCTTGAGATAATGTGAGAAATGCTCATATAAAAAATGATAGTTACTCACATTTTGAATGTCAACCCCAGGGTGCAGCCATGAGCCGCACCGCATCGCCGCGCTCTCGGGTAGCAGCCGCGGAACCGCCCACGGCAAGAAAGAGCCCCATCCAGGAGCGGAGCAAGGCGCGCGTGGAGCGCATCCTCGAAGCGGCTGCCGAGCTGATCGTGCGAGGCGGAAGCGACCAGTTGAAGATGAGCGAGGTCGCCACCTCGGCCGGTATTTCGATCGGATCGCTCTATCAGTACTTTCCTGAAAAATCCGCGCTGATCCGCATGCTGGCGGAGCGCATCAACGCACGCAGCCGGGAGTGCATCCGGGACGGCCTGAAGGACGTGACCGACCTCGCCAGCCTGCAGTCGTCGTTCGCCGGGCTGGTGGACGTGTACTACGCGATCGTCAACGAGCGGCCCGTCATGCGCGACATCTGGAGCGGCATGCAGGCCGACAGGCAATTGCTGACGCTGCAGATTGCCGAGAGCCGCGTCTGCGGACAGATGCTGGCCGACGCCATGCACAAGGTGCACGGCCGCGCCAACGCGAAGCGGATCGGGCAGGCCGCCTTTCTGATCTGGGAAATGGGCGAGGCCACCATCCGCCTGGCCATCGCGGTCGATCCCGCGGAAGGCGCTGCCCTGGTGGAGGCGTTCAAGCGCATGGCGCTGCGGGAAATCACAACCCCTCTGGCGTGAGTTTCGGCGGCCGGGTCACGCCGCGGCCTGCGACGCGATCCACTCCCACACGGCGCGAATCGCGGCTTCGTCTTCCCGCCCATTCGCCACCGCGAGAAAGTAGCTCCCGGTATCGAGCGCAGGCCCGAAGGGCTGCACGAGCGCGCCGCTGCGCAGTTCTTCCGCCGCGAGCGTGAGGCTCAGCAACGCCACGCCATGGCCCGCGAGCGCGGCCAGGATGGCGTGGGTTTCGTCCGAGAACGACAGGCCGGCGGCCTTCATCGACCGGCCCCTGGGCGGCGCAACGCCCGCTTCGCGGAACCAGCTCGACCACGGCGCGGACGCCACCGCGCCAGGCTGCCAGTCGGAATGGATCAGCTGGTGCTTCGGCAGGTCGCCCGCGCGCTTGAGGCCCAGCATCGGGCTGCACAGCGGCGCGTAGCGCTCGGACATCAACTCGCGCACCACCAGGCCCGGCCAGTTGCCGCTGCCGGAGCGCACCGCAATGTCGGCGTCGCCGCGCGCCAGGTCGACCAGCGTGTCGCTGGCATGCAGCCGCAGTTCGATGCCGGGGCAGGCCTTGCGAAAAGCCGCCATGCGCGGCAGCACCCAGCGTGCGGCAAAGGCGGTGTTGGTGGTGAGCGTGACGGCCTGCGATGCGACGGGTTGACGCAGCCTTTCCACGCCAGCCTCGAGCGCATCGAAGCCGGCGCGCAGATCGTCGAAGAGCCGTTCACCCGCGGGCGTCAACGCAAGCTGCCGCGTGAGCCGGCGAAACAGCGGCCGGCCGAGCGTGTCTTCGAGCGCGCGCACCTGGTGGCTGATGGCAGAGGGCGTGACCGAGAGTTCGAGCGCGGCGCGCTGAAAGCTCAGGTGCGCGGCAGCCGCTTCGAAGGCGCGCAGCGAGAGCAGCGGCGGCAGGCGGCGAGGCCGGCGGATGGATGAGCCAGTTTCGTTCATCGATGGAGAAATGATCGTTTGTCGCTGAATGGGTTCATCTCTAGATTAAAGACCCGTGCAGCCATTCTGGCAGCGCAAGACAGAATAGATCAACTCATCCATGAAGACCATGAACCTGAACCTTCTTCATATCGACGCCAGCGCCCGTCCGGGCCGGTCGGACATCGACGCCCACGGCTCGCACACGCGCAGGCTCTCTGCGCGCTTTGTCGAGCGCTGGCGCAAGGTCCGGCCGAACGACCGCATCGACCATCTCGACGTGGGCCAGCATCCGCCCGCACACGTCAACGGACGCTGGATCCACGCCGCCTTCACTCCGCCCGCCGAACGCGAACCCTGGATGGCGGACGTACTGGCCGAAAGCGACCGGCTCGTCGACCAGCTGGTTGCCGCCGACGTGATCGTGGTGGGCCTGCCGATGTACAACTTCAGCGTGCCCGCGCAGTTCAAGGCCTACATCGACAACATCGTGCGCGTGGGCCGTACCTTCGGCTTCGACCGTGCGCGCGGCGCGGTGCCGTATTGGCCGATGCTCGCGGACGCGGGCAAGCGCATGGTGCTGCTCGGCGCGCGCGGCGACCACGGCTACGACCCCGGCGGCCGCATTGCGCACCTGAACCACACCGAGAGCAGCGTGCGCTCGGTGTTCGGCTACATCGGCATCACCGAGGTGGTCGAGGCGGCGGTGGAGTGCGACGAGTTCGGCGGCGAGCAGCTGGCGCAGTCGCTGCGGCGCGCCGAGGAGGCCGTCGATCGCCTGGTGGATCAGCTCATCGGTACGACAGCACCAGCCCGTGCACCAGCCGCGTCCAGCCGTCCAGCATCACGAACAGCAGCAGCTTGAAGGGCAGTGAAATGGTGGTGGGCGCGATCATCGACATGCCGAGCGCCAGCAGCGCCGTGGCGACGATCAGGTCCACCACCACGAACACCAGGTAGATGATGAAGCCGATCTGGAAGGCACGCGTCAGCTCGCTGAGCGTGAAGCTGGGCACCAGCACCATGAAGTCGTCGTCCCGCAATTGTTCGGCGCGCGCCTTCGGCCAGATGTTGGAGGCCGACTTCAGGAAGAACTGGCGCTCGCGTTCGTGCGTGTGCTTCTGCAGGAACTCCTTCACGGGCACCTTGGCGGCGTCGATCACCGCCATGATGTCGCCCATGCTTTCGCCCTTGATGCCGAAGTTGCGGTTGCGCAGGGTGTCGCCAATGTCCATGCCGACCGGCGCCATGATGTAGACCGTCAGGATGATCGCGATGCCGTTCAGCACCATGTTCGGCGGCGTCTGCTGCAGGCCCAGCGCGGTGCGCAGCAGGCCGAACACGATGACCAGCTTGGTGTAGCTCGTCACCATCAGCGCCGCGAAGGTCGCGAAGCCGAACGCGACCATCACCGCGACGAGTGTGAGAGGCTCCGGTATTCCGCCTTGCATGGGGAGCCCGCTCAGACTTCGCCGGGAGCGAACTCCGACACGCGCACGCCCAGGCGGTCGCCCACGGCGACCAGGTAGCCCTTGCCCAGCACGTTGCCGTGCGCCAGGATGCGCACCGGGCTGCGGTTGAGCGGTTCGGCCAGGTCGAACACGTGGCCGGCACGGATGCTCTTCAGCTCGCCGAGCGACAGCGACAGCTCGCCCACCTCGAAGCGCAGCGTCACCTCCAGCGCATCGAGCCGGTCGATCGGCAGGTTGACGTTGTCTGCGGCGGGCGCAGGATCGGCGGGCGTATCTGGCTTCATGGCACTGTCTCTCGATTGCTGAACGGTGATGCGCGAGCCCTCGGCAACGGCCGAGAGATGTATCCCACTGGGGCCTCCCAACTCGGCGGTAACGACGATCGCGGCACCCGAAGAACTCCATTGCTCGATGCCGACGATGTCGCCGGGGCGGATGCTGCTGATCTCGCGAAGCTGGATCGGCGTGCTGCCGAGCCGGAAGCTCACCGGCATGCGCAATGCGTGGAAGGCCTCGCTCGTTCGCACGGCATGGCGAGGTCCGGTGGCCGCGGGCACGAGGGCGTCGAGCGTGGCGGCATCGTCGAACTGCACGCAGCCGCGCAGCATCGCGCCACCGTCCGATGGCGTGGCAACGAAGAAGGCCGCGCGCTCGGGGTCGCAATGCATGAGCGGCTGTTCGCGCTGTTCGCGCCACTCGCGGGTGTCGCGGGTGTCGTGGCCATCACGCGCGGAGCGCGCCTCGGCCGCCGAAGGTTGCCATTCGAAATGCAGGCGCAGCGCTTTCTCGAGCGCGTCGATCACCGGGTGAAGCGCGTCGGCCAGGAGGATGTAGCGCAGGTCGCGCGGCAGCAGGTCGATGCGGCGCTCGCCGAGCAGCGCCTGCATGCTCGGCGCATCCATGGCGAGATGGCCGATGTGCGCGCCAAGCTTGAAGCTGTAGCTCTCGCGGGTGGTGTGGGCAAAGGCTTCGTCGTGCTGCCACGCGAGCCGGTAGCTCACGCCCTTGGCCGCCACGCCGTGCCAAGGCGCCGCCGCATGGAGGCGGTTGAGCGCACGCACATTCGCTGCATCGGCGCGAGGCAAGGTGCGAGCCTCGCCGAGCTCGGTCACCGCTTCAGCAGGCCCGGTCCGCATGCATGCTTTCGTTCGAACAACTTCTGCGTCTTGTCACTATCTACGTACTTTCAAGCAACGCGAACACCTTCGCATCGGGTCGGCGCAGCTTAGCGAAAGGGGCAGGGCGCAGGTAGTACGCAAAAGCGTAGTGCCGCGCACGCCACAGGTCCTTCGTACTTACGAGAACTCGTGGTTGCCGTGGACGGAGGGCGGCGCTTAGAGTCCACCGCGACGTGAGGTTCTTCACGCTCGATGTGCGTCGCGATGCGATGCGCATCCAACAAAAACTCCAAGAGTTTCAATAGAGCAAGGACGCAATGGCGAGTCCCTCGCGATCATTCCAACCGTACCGCGGCAGCTTTCGCGACCTGCTGGGCAATGCCGGCCGCTACAACGATCTGCTGCTCGCGGGCCTGCTCGTGGTGGTGGTGGCGTTGTTCGTGCTGCCGCTGCCCACGCCGCTGCTCGACCTTCTGATTGCGAGCAACCTGGCCATCAGCCTGGTGCTGTTGATCGTCGCGATGTACGTGCCTTCGGCGCTGTCGCTGTCGACCTTTCCGTCGCTGCTTCTGTTCACCACCTTGTTCCGGCTTGCGCTCAACATCGCGTCGACCAAGCTGATCCTGCTGCAAGCCAATGCCGGCCACATCATCGAGACCTTCGGCAAGCTGATCGTCGGCAACAACGTGGTGGTGGGCGGCGTGGTGTTTCTCATCATCGCCATCGTGCAGTTCATTGTGATTGCCAAGGGCTCGGAGCGCGTGGCCGAGGTGGCGGCGCGCTTCGCGCTCGATGCCATGCCCGGCAAGCAGATGAGCATCGATGCCGACGTGCGCGCCGGCGTGCTTTCTTCCGCCAAGGCGCAGAAGCAGCGCCGCTTGCTGGAGCAGGAGTGCCAGCTGCACGGTGCGATGGACGGCGCGATGAAGTTCGTGAAAGGCGATGCCATTGCCAGCATCGTGATCGCGCTGGTCAACATTCTTGCGGGCATGGCCATCGGCACGCTGATGCACGACATGACCCTGGGCGGTGCGCTGCAGCGCTACGCCATCCTCACGGTGGGCGACGGCATGGTGTCGCAGATCCCGTCGCTGCTGGTGTCGATTGCGGCGGGCATCGTCATCACGCGCGTGAGCACCGGCGACCGCCGCGATTCGCAGCTCGCGCAGCAGATCGGCGAGCAGATGATGGCGCATCCGCGCGCGCTCATCATCGCGGGCCTCGCGGTGGCCAGCTTCCTCATCGTTCCCGGTTTTCCGAAATGGGTGTTCGGCCTGCTGGCTGCCCTCCTGATCGGACTGGGCCTTGCAATGCGCATGCTGCGCCGGCAACGCAACACGCCGGGCTGGATCTCCCACGGCGACGGCGTGGCGTCCGAAGAGACCGACACCGACCACGCCATTGCCGCGCCGCTGGCGGTGCGCCTGTCTTCGGGCCTGCGCAGTTCGGTCGACCGCTTCGTGCTCGATCAGCACCTGTCGCTGGTCAAGAACTCGGTCGAATCCGACCTCGGGCCGATCTTTCCGCGGCTGCAGCTGAACTACGCAGAGGGCATGGCCGACAACGAGTACCAGGTGCTGGTGCACGACGTGGCGGTGGCCCGCGGCATGCTCAAACCCGGGTGGCTGCTGCTCGACCCGGCGCAGGCGGTCTCGACCCCGCCGGGCGCGGAAGTCGCCGAGCCTTTCGGCCCCTTCGCGCGGGTTGTCTGGGTGCCGGACCCGGAGCCCGGCATGACGGCGTGGACCGGTGCGCAAGTGGTGAGCCTGCATGTCGACCACACCGTGCGCCGCCACGTGAAGGACCTGATCGGCCTGCAGGAAGTGCAGCGCCTCTTGCATTCGGTGCAGCGCGATGCGCCCGAGCTTGCTGCCGAGGTGCTGCGCGTGGCCTCGGCGCAGCGCATTGCCGAGGTGCTGCGCCGGCTTCTGCAGGAAGGCATTCCGATTCGCAACCTGCACGCCATCTTCGAGAGCCTGACCATGTGGGCCGCCAAGGAGCAGGACGGCATTGCGCTGACCGAGCTGGTGCGCATCCATCTCGGGCGCTACATCACGAGCCGCTATGTCGGCGCGAACCGCCAGCTCGAGGCGATCCTGTTCGAGTCCAGCCTGCTCGACCGCGTGCAGAACGCCATTGAGCGTTCGCCGCGCGGCAACCTGCTGCTCTTGAGCCCGGCCGTCACGCAGGACATCCGCGAGCAGCTGCGCCGCATTCTGGGATCCACGGCCAACCGCGTGGTGGCCATCGCGTCGTCGGACGTGCGCCGCTACATCAAGAACCTGATCGAACCGGTGGCACCGCACATGGCGGTGCTGTCCTACCAGGAAATAGACGACGACGTGGCCCTGCAACCCGTGGGCTGGATCACCAATCCCCAAGCGCATTGATGAACGACAACAACGACCTGTTTCCCGAGGGAGCCGAAGCCCACCATGACACCGCAGAACATTCTGGACATCACGCGCGAGGGCCTGCTGCTCGTGCTGTGGATCTCGCTGCCGGTGGTGGTGGTGGCCACGCTGTCGTCGCTCATCGTGGCGGTGCTGCAGGCCGTGACGCAGGTGCAGGACCAGAGCATCGGCCAGTCGGTGCGGCTCATCGCGGTGATGGTGGCGATCATCGTCACGGCCGGCTGGCTGGGGCGCGACGTGATGCGCTTCGCGGAGCGCGCCTTCCTGTCGCTGACAACGCTCTCATGACTGCCGCGATGCGGATCGTTGCGCGCCTTGTTCTCGTCCGCCGGCAGGCCTTCATGATGCTTGGCGGCGCAGTGCTCATGCTGCTGCTTGTGCAGCACAGTCTGGCTGCGGAGTTCCGCTGGCAGAACAGGCCTTTCCAGATCGTCGCCAACGAGAAGCCGCTTGGCGACTTCCTGCGCGAACTGGCCTCCTCGCAGGGCATCACGGCGGTGATCGATCCCAAGGTCAACGGCGTCATCAGCGGCAAGTTCGACGGGCCCGCGAAGAACATCCTGAACAGCGTGTGCGCGGTCAACGGGCTCACCTGGTATTTCGACGGTGCCTTTCTGTTCATAGACCTGGCCGCCGATGCGAAGAGCGAGGTGCTGCCGATCGCGGCGGAGAACGCCGGGCGCATTGCCGAGACGCTGGTGCGGCTGCACATCTCCGACGAGCGCTATCCGCTCAGCATCAGCGAGCGCGACGCCAGCGTCTACGTGACCGGCCCGCGTCGCTATGTGGAGATGGTGCGCCAGGCGGTGAAGCTCGCGGACCAGAAGACGGCGATGGCCGAGGGTGCCGAAATCCGCCTGTTCCCGCTCAAGTACGCCTGGGCCTCCGACTTCCGCATCAACCGGTCGGGCAAGGAGACGGTGATCCCGGGCGTGGCCAACGTGCTGCGCAGCCTGTACGGCCGCAACGGCAGCCAGTCCTCCAGCGGCGGTGGGGGCGGGCGCGGAACCGGCGGGCCCCTCTCGGTGGGGCCGAACCGGCAGATCAAGCTGCGCAGCGGCGAGACCATCAACGCACCCAAGATCGACATTGCCGGCGCGGGCTTGGGCGGCGATGCGGCCACGCTGGGCGGCATGTCGAGCATCGTCGGCAACGAGCTGCCGCAGTTCCAGGCCGACACGCGCATGAACGCCGTGCTGGTGCGCGACATGCCCGACAAGATGGCGCAATACGCGCGGCTGATCGAATCGATGGACACGCGCCCGCGGCTGGTGGAGATCGAGGTGACCATCATGGACATCAGCTCCGACACGCTCAGCAGCCTGGGCGTCGACTGGCGCCTGCACGGGCGGCACGCCGACTTCCAGACCGGCCGCGGCGACCGCGGGCCGCTGACCTGGGGCGGCACCGGCAGCGAAGCCGGCCAGATCGGGAGCTTCGACACCACGGGCAATCCGCTCACCCCGCTGGGCGGCATGTTCACCGCGGCCATCGGCAACAGCGCGCGCAACTACCTGCTCGCCCGCGTGACGGCGCTGGCCACCAACGGCAGCGCCAACTTCGTGGCCCGCCCCAAGGTCATGACGCTGGACAACACCGAGGCGGTGCTGGAGAACCTGAGCGAGTTCTACGTGCGCGTGGACGGCTTCCAGGACGCGGGCCTGTTCAGCATCACCGCCGGTACCGCGGTGCGCGTGACGCCGCTTATCATCGAAGAGAAGGCCGGGCGCGGCGTGATGATGTCGATCGACATCGTCGATGGCGACCTGAGCCCGCAATCCGTCGACAAGATTCCGATCGTGCGCCGCCGCACGGTCAACACGCAGGCGCTGGTCGACGAGGGCGCGAGCCTGCTGATCGCCGGCTACTCGTCGGAAGAGAAGAGCAATGCGATCACCGGCGTTCCGCTGCTGAAGGACATTCCCGGCGTGGGCGGACTCTTCAGGTACACCGACAAGAAGCAGGCCAACATGGAGCGCTTCTATCTGCTGACGCCGCGCCTCGTGACGCCAGGCTCCACGGCCTCGGTGCCGATGCTGCCCCTGCCCGAGCCCGGAGGTTGACGATGAATGGCGAAGTTCCGTTCGACGACGACGCCCGTGCCGAGCCGGCGGCCCCGCAAGGCGCGCAGGCCACAGGCTGGTGCCTGCGCTTCCTGAGCGGCGCGGTGAAGGGCCGCACCATCGTGCTCAAGCCCGGCATCAACGTGCTGGGCTCGGGCGGCGAATGCGAGGTGATGCTGCCGGGCGGCGATGTGCTGCCGCGCCACCTCGCGTTCACCGTCGGCGAGCTGGTGGTGTCGATGCAGCGCCTGGGCACCGCCTCGGCGCGCCTCAACGGCGAGGAGATGCAGCAGCCGCGCAAGAGCGTGGTGGCCGGCGACATCGTGAGCGTCGGCCAGATCGACTTTCAGCTCGACCGCACCTATCCCGCCAGTGCGCAGGAAGACCGCATGTTCGCGCCGGTGCACGGCGCACTGTCCGAAGGCGAGGCGCTGGCGCAGCAGCCGGGCGCGGGGGCGCAGCGGCTGGGCCTGTGGGTGGGCGGCGTGGTGGCGCTCCTGGCCGTGCTCGGGCTCGCGGCCATGGCGCTGGTCGGCGATGGCGGCGCCGCGATGAACGGCGGCAGCGTGAACCTGGCAGAAGTGGAAAAGGCGCTCGTGCCATTCCCCGAGGTCGAGGTGATCGCGGCGCCGGGCGGACAGTTCGGCGTCAAGGGGTACGTGGAATCGAAGCAGCGCCGCAAGACGCTGGAAGACGCCATGGCGCGCTTCGGCAGCAAGGTCAGCGTCAACGTGCATTCGGCCGAGGACATGGTCGAGCAGGCGCGCCGCTATGTCGACGATCCCGGCGTGGCCGTGACCTACACCGGGCAGGGCCGGCTGGCGCTGACCGGCACGGTGGAAGACGCGGCCGTGCGGCAGAAGATCCGCCGCCTCAGCGAAGACCTGCATCCCTCGGTGCTGGTTTCCGACAAGGTGCAGTACCGCGAGAAACCCAAGGCCGAGACCAAGGACGACGACATGCGCGCCCAGTGGGACAGCTGGCAGAGCGTGCTGCCGGCCCGCATGGTGAGCATCACCGAAGACGGCGAGGGCCTGCGCCACATCCAGCTCTCGAACGGCAACCGCTACTACGAGGGTTCGGTGCTGCGCTCCGGCGCCGAACTGAAGCGCATCGACGCCGACGGGCTGGTCCTGAGCGGCGGCGTGCCCAACAAGAAACCCGCGAGGTGAAGGACATGTTTTCCTTCATCCCGCGCCCCCCGATTTCATGCGCAGATGCACCGCGGTGCGCCGCATGGAATGGCTTCGCCGAATGGCGGAGCGCCTTCATCCGCAACGGAAAAAAACCTCAACCTTTGACAGGAGTTTCACCATGAGCGCAGTCGACACCTCGATCCAGCAAATGCAGCAAGCCGCGGCCGACCAGGCTCGCCTGATGAGCGTCAGCATGGCTGCGGGCGCCACCATCTCGGGCGCAGCCGCCACGACGCAGACGGTGAACGGCGCCAACGCCGCCGGCACCGAAGTGGCGAAGTCCACCGGCAACGACATCCGCCAGTCCGCCAAGCAGAACTGACGGTGAGGCCCGCGCGGAGCCGCGAGGCTTCGCGCGGCCCTTTTTCTTTTCCGAGGAGAGTGAAACATGACCGATCCCATTGCGTCGGCTGCCGTTGGCGCACCGCCACCGGAAGCCGCGGCCTCCGCCTCATCACAGGCTGCGCAGCAGTCCACCGCCAGCCCGTCGCGCTTCGAGCCGGGCGAGACGCACATGTTCGCCAACATGATGCAGGGCGTGCAGGCACCGGGCGGAACGGCCGCGCCCAGCGCGATAGGCGACGCCGCCAAGTCGCTGGCCGCGCAGTTGTCGGGCAACGTGCGCTCCATCGAGGACATGCGCAAGAGCATGCTCGAGTCCATCGATTTCGCAGACCCCATCAAGACCATGTTCGTGATGACCGACCACGCCATGGAAGCCAACATGATGTTTGCGCGAATGCATATTTCCACCGGGCTGGCCAGCGCCGCGACCAGCCTGTTCGGCAGCCTGCTGAAGAACCAGCAATGAAGACACTCCCACGCCCGCGCTGGCTGGCCGCGCTCGTGCTGTTGCTGGCATTGGCCGGTTGCAAGGTCGCGCTTTATTCCAACCTCAAGGAGCAGGAGGCCAACGAGATCGTCGCGGCCCTGTCGGCTGAAGGCATCGGCGCGGCCAAGACCAAGCTCGAAGGCAGCAACTGGCAGGTCGAGGTCGAGGAAGACCGGCTGAGCCAGGCGCTGGACGTGCTGCGGGTGCAGGGCCTGCCGGCCGAGCGCTACGTCAGCATGGGCGAGGTGTTCCAGAAGCAGGGCCTGGTGTCCACGCCTTCGGAGGAACGCATGCGCTACATCTATGCCATGTCGCAGGAGTTGTCGCAGACCTTGCGCAACGTCGACGGCGTGGTGTCCGCACGGGTGCACGTGGTCATCCCGGCCAACGATCCGCTCAGCGAGAAGATCCGGCCTTCGTCCGCGGCGGTGTTCATCAAGCACCGTCCCGATGTGGACCTGCGCCTGCTGGCACCGGCCGTGAAAGACATGGTGGCGCACAGCATCGAAGGCCTCACGCACGACCAGGTCTCGCTGTCGCTGTTCGAGGCGCGCCGCACCACCGGCGCCGCGGCCGCGGGCCATGCGGCCGGCGCGCCCATGGTGCTGGGCATTCTGTCGACGCAGACCGCCATGGTGCTGCTGGGCCTGCTGTTGCTGGCCGCCGTCTGCCTCATGGTGCTGCCCACGCTGCTGCGGCGCCAAGGCCAGGACTGGCGCACCTGGATGCGGCGCCAGGTGCTCAACAAGCGCTGAGCGCACGCCCATGCCCGGATCGACCGCAGCGCCGCAACCCGTTGTTCCAGCCATGCCCGGCCCGATGGACCTGGTGCGCCTGGTGATGCGCTTCAACCTGCATCCCGAAGCCGACCTGCATCCGAGCTGGCTGCCGCCGGATTGGCCGGCGCGGCACCGGTCGGTGGCGCGCATGGGGCCCGCCGGCCGCGCCGTGCTGGCCGAGCTGCTGCGCCGGCGGCAGGCCCCGGAACCCGTGCAATCGCGCACCGTGGCCGACTACAACTTCGACTCGCGGCTCAAGCGCCTCGCGCTGCTCGACGCCGCCTCGCTGCGCCGTCTCTCGGCGTACTTGGGCTTCTGCGCGCACCTGCCGCTTTTCAGGCTGCGCGGCGGTGCCGGCCTGGAGATCCGCCGCCAGGCGCGCCGTTTCGACCGCGACGCCGTCGACTTCGTGCTCGACCGCGTGCCCCAGCTCACCGAACTGCGCATGGACGGCACCGTGCTCCAGCAGCGCCCCCTGGCCACGGGCCGCGTGGTGCTCGACCGCGGCTACCGCCTGCTGCTGGGCGCCGCCGCGTCCGAAGGGGCGCTCGTGCAGGGTCGCCTGAAGCACAAGCTGCCGCGCCGCATCTCCGCCCTGAGCGTGCCGGCCTTGGAGCCGCGCCAGGCCTCGCAACTCAATGAACTGATGCTCTCCTGCATCGTTCCCGAAAGACTGCCGCAATGGGACTGGCTTTTCTGATCACCACCGACAACCTGCAGCTGCTGAGCGAGCGCAAGGTACTGAAGGAGAACGAATACGCGGCGCTGCTCGATGCGGCGGCGGTGGTGGACACCGCACGCCGGGAGGCGCACCGCATCACCCGGCAGGCACTTCAGGATGCCGAAGCCAGCCGCCGCCAGGGCTATGAAGAGGGACTGGAGCGCGCCAAGGCCGAGTACGCGCGGCAACTGGTGTCCGAGACCATTGCCGCCGAGCGGCAACTGCATTCGCTGCGCAGCGCAATGGCGCAGATCGTGGTCAAGGCCGTGGGAAAGTTCATTGCCAACGCCCGGCCCGAAGCGTTGTTCGAAGCCGCATTGCTGCGCGTCGATACGCTGATCCGCAGCGAACCCTTCATCAGCGTGCGCGTGGCGCCCGCGCAGGAAGCTGCCATGCGCGAGGTGCTCTCCCGGCTGCGCGACGAAGCGCAGTGGAACATGACGGTCAGCGTCGTCGCCGACCCGGCGCTGCCTGTCGGCGCCTGCGTGGTGCAGACCGCTTCGGGCACGCTCGAGCTCGGCGTCGATGCGCAACTCGAAGCCTTCCGGCGTGCGGTCGAACGCGGCGGCACGGCCGACGGCGCGGAGGCAAGGCGGTGAGCATGCCCGGATCCATCACCCCCGATGCGGCGCTGGGCATCGTCGCCGACCTGGAGCAAGTCTTCGGCCGCGTGATGCCGGTGGGCATGCGCGGGCGCGTGAGCAAGGCGGTCGGCATGCTGATCGACGCCACCGGCATCCAGGCCCACGTGGGCGAGCTGTGCGAGCTGGTCACGCCCGGCGAGCCGCCGCTGCTGGCCGAAGTGGTGGGCTTTCGCGGCAACACGGCCATCCTCACGCCGATGGGCCCGATCACCGGCATCTCGGCGCTGACCGAGGTGGTGCCCACCGGCCGCGGCCACGCATGCCCGGTCGGTGCAAACCTGCTGGGCCGCGTGCTCGACGCACTGGGCCAGCCCATCGACGATCTCGGCCCGCTTGCCACGCACACGCGCCTGCCGGTGCACCGCGAGCCGGTGAGCCCATTGGCGCGGCGCATGATCGACGCGCCGCTGGCCACCGGCATCCGCGCCGTCGACACGCTGCTGACACTGGGCGAAGGCCAGCGCATCGGCGTGTTCGCGCCGCCCGGCGTGGGCAAGAGCACCTTGCTCGGCATGCTGGCGCGCGGCTCGACGGCCGAGGTGAACGTGATCGCGCTGATCGGCGAGCGCGGACGCGAGGTGAAGGAGTTCATCGAGCACAACCTCGGCCCAGAGGGACTGGCCAGGACCGTGATGGTGGTCTCCACCTCCGACCGGCCGCCGATGGAGCGCATCAAGTCGGCCTATGCGGCAACCACCATCGCCGAGCACTTTCGCGATCAAGGCAAGAAGGTGCTGCTGCTGGTCGATTCGCTCACGCGCTTTGCGCGCGCGCAGCGCGAGATCGGCCTCGCGAGCGGCGAGCCGCCGACGCGGCGCAGCTATCCGCCGTCGATCTTCTCGATGCTGCCGCAGCTGCTGGAGCGGGCGGGGCAGGGCAAGACCGGCTCCATCACCGCGGTGTACTCGGTGCTCACCGAAGGCGACGAAGAGAACGACCCGATCGCCGAAGAAGTGCGCTCCATTCTCGACGGGCACATCGTGCTGTCGCGCAAGATCGCGGCAGCCAACCGCTACCCGGCCATCGACGTGCTGGCCAGCATCAGCCGCGTGATGCCGCTGGTGGCTTCGCGCGAGCACTGCGCGGCGGCCGCGCACTTTCGCAGCCTGCTGGCCAAGTACCAGGAGATGGAGCTGCTGGTGCAGATCGGCGAATACAGGCCGGGCACCGATGCGCTGGCCGACGAGGCGATACGGGCGCGGCCCGCGATGCTCGACTTCCTGTCGCAGCCGCCGAAGACCAGCCTGCCTTTCGAGCAATCGCTGGCAGCGTTGCTGCGCGGCGCACCGCGAACGGAGCACGCCGGATGAGCAGCGACTGGAAGCTCCTGGCCGACGTGCGCGAGCGGCAGAAGACCGTCGCCATGGGCGTGGTTGCGCGCGACCGCGCGGCCGCCGAGGAGAGCCAGGCCCGACTGAGGCAGGCCGAGGCCTTGCGGCAGCAGCAAGTGCAGAACAAGCTGCAGCACTGGGAGGCCACCCGGGGTGCGCTGTCGGGCGGCCGGTTCAGCGTGGCGGAGTTCCGGCATGCGGGCGCATGGAGCGGTGCGCTCGATGCGCAGATCGCAGAGGCCGGCGAGGCCGCGGCGCAGGCCGGGCGGGCACACACCGAGCGCGAACAGGTGCTGGAGCAAAGCCGGCGCCAGCTGCGCGCCGCCCACGGCGAGGTCGAGAAGGCCCGCCAGATGCAGCAGCGCGCGCGCGCCGAGCACCTGCACCTGCAGGAGCTGCGGATCGAAGACACGAATGAAGAGAGCACCGCGCAGGCCTGGGCCATGCGCCGGCCGGCCTAAGTGTGGAGCATTCGATGGAAAGCTTCGAACTCGGTCACATGGAGCAGTTTTTCTCGGCGGTGGTGCTCACGCTGCCGAGGCTGTTCGCGATCTTCGCGGTGGTGCCTTTCCTGTCGGGCGGCATGATCACCGGTACCGTGCGCAACGGCATCCTGCTGATGCTCGCGATCTTCATGTCGCCGGTGGCGGGCGAGGTGCCGGCCGCATCGATGGCCACCTGGGTGTTCATTGCCGGCAAGGAGGCGCTGATCGGCGTGTTGCTCGGCCTGGGCTTCGGCATCTTCATCTGGGCCATCCAGAGCGTGGGCGACCTGATCGACTTCCAGACCGGTTCCAGCAACGCCTCTTTCTTCGACCCGGTGGCGGGGCACGAGAACGGCGCGACCAGCGAATTCCTGGGCTGGATGGTCATCACGCTCTTCGTGTCGGCCGGCGGCCTGCTCGCGATGCTCGGCGTGATCGTCGACTCCTACCGCATCTGGCCGGTCGGCTCCTTCTTTCCCAACCTGGGCCTGGTGCTCGAGCAGTTCGCGATCCGCCAGGGCGACACGCTGTTTCTCTGGATCGTGAAGCTGGCCTCGCCCGTCATCGTGGTGCTGCTGCTGGTGGAACTGGGCGTGGGCCTGGTGGGCCGGGTGGCGCCGCAGCTCAACGTGTTCGTGTTTGCGCAGCCCCTCAAGAGCCTGCTGGCGCATTTGATGATGCTGCTGTTCCTGTTCTTCGTGTACGAGTCGCTGCAGGATTTCCTGCGGCCCGAGAACGGCGTGCTCGATTTCCTGCGGTCCACCCTGTAGCGGCGAAGCATGGCAGAGAAAGACCAGGACCCCACCGCCAAGCGCCTGCGCGATGCGCGCAAGCGCGGCGAGGTGGTGTTCAGCACCGACGTGGCCTCGACCGTGGTGTTCGTGGTGGTCGTGGTGTCCCTGTGGCTGGGCGGGCAACTCATCTACAACCTGCTGCGCGAACTGTGGCTGCATGCGACCAGCACCACCTTGCTGACGGCGCCCGACGACCGTTTTGCCGAACTGCTGCTGCACACCGGCGAGACGCTGGTGTGGGGCACGCTGCCGATCATGGCCATTGCCGCCGCGGCGGGCATCGTGGGCTCGCTGTTCCAGGTGGGGGGCGTCGCGGCCTGGGAGCGCCTGAAGCCCGACGTGAACCGCATGAACCCGGCCGAGGGCCTGGCGCGCATCTTCTCGACGCGCAGCCTCATCAACCTTCTGAAGATGTGCACCAAGACCGCGTTGCTTGCCGTGCTGATGTTCGTGGTGGTGCGCGGCTTCGTCGACACGGCGCTCAAGCTGGGCTATGCGCGGCCCGAGGGGATCATGACGGCCGCGGCGCACATGGTGCTGGTTGCCTTCGGCTGGGCGGTGGTGATCTACGTCGTGATGGCCATGGTCGACTACGCGCACGAGCACCACGAGTTCATGAAGCAGCACCGGATGTCCATCGAGGAGATCCGCCAGGAACACAAAGAGATGGAGGGCGACCCCATCAATCGCTCGCGCCGCCGCTCGGCCCATTTCGAGGCGGTGTACGCGAGCCTCAACGACCGGGTGCGCGCGGCGTCGGCGGTGATCCATTCGCCGCGCGTGGCCGTCGCCCTGCAATACCTCGGCGAGACCGACCTGCCGCGCGTGATCGCGCGCGGCGAGGGCGAGGTCGCCGCACAGATCCGGCGCTTCGCGAGCGAAGGATTGATACCGACCGAATTCGAGCCCGCGCTGGCCGAGCGCATCTACGACGAAGTGCCCGAAGACCAGCCGATCCCGCGCGCGCTGTATGCGCCGGTGGCCAAGCTGCTGCGCTGGGCGCAGGGCAGCGAATGAATCTCGAGAAACCGACGATCGAAAGGAACCAGCCATGTTGATTGCCGATGGTGGAGGCAGCGTACGCGTGCCGGTGAACGTACCCAACCCCGTGAACACGGCGCAGCAGCCTGCGAGTTCGGCCGAGTCGGACGCCGCGGCCCGCGCACGGGAGTTGCAGCGCCAGCTGGAAGAGCTGCTCGCAAAGATCCAGGAGGCACAGCGGCAGGCCGAAGAGGCCCGCGAGCGCGCCATCAAGGCGCAGCGCAAGGCCCAGGAGGCCAAGGACCATGCCCTGGCCATGGAGGTGCAGGCGCAAAAATCCAAGGACCTGGCCGACGCCAACAAGGCCAGGAAGGCGCAGCAGGACGCCGGGCTCGAAGACGCACGCGCCAAGGCCGCGAGCGCGGAAGCCAACCTGAACGACAAGGACCTGACGCTGCTCAAGGCCAAGATCGACCAGAAGAAGGAACAGCAGAAAAGCCCCGAAGCCAAGGCCTCCGCGGACACCGACGAGAAAGTGAAGAGCGCCCAGACCGACCGCGACGGTGCACAGAAGACCAACGAACTTTCGAAGCTCTCTCTCGACGCGCAGGAGAAGGAGAGCAAGGCGCAGGACGCCGAGGCCAAGGTCGTCGAGTTGACGCCCACGCCGGGTCGCCCGTCGGCCACCATCACCGACAAGGAGCGCACGGCGCTCGACAAGGCCGAGGAAAAGGCCAAGACACTGCGCGGCGAGGCGGACGCCGCGACGAAGAAGTTCGGCAGCGAGATCGGCGAAGAGGCGAACACCGAGTTCTGGGGCAATCCGCCCGCGCCGACAGGCACCGAGGGGCCGCCCGCGCCGGCCGCCGACGATCCGCTGCAAACGCCGCTCACGCAACTGCTGCAGGTCTCGCCGAAGGCCACCACCAACCCGGCCGCCAGCAACGGACTGCTGTTCACCCCGACGCTGACCGTTGGCAACACGGGAACCACCAGCGGCAGCCTGCTCGTGCCGCCGTCCACCTTGTCGTCCGGCACCGGCACGAACGCGACGTCGCCATTCAACACCTTCCTCAAGTCGCCAGAGCCGGTCGTCACGCCGCAGGTGAAGAAGACGCTGACGGACATTGCGGACGGAAAGAGCGTGGAGCAGATCGCGAGCGACCGCAAGATGCGCGTCGACCAGGTGATGTCCGAGGCCAACGCGGCGGGCGTCAAGATCACCACGGCCGCGCCGAAGGACGGCGTGCAGGCCACCACCATCCAGCGCGGCGACGCCTCGCTGACCTACAGCCGCGACGCGAAGCAGGACACCCTTTCGGTCAAGGGCAGCATCACCGACCCGAAGGCACCCGGCGGTCAGAAGGCCATCGACGCGAAGGAAGACGGCAGCGGGCGCTACAGCCAGACGACGAAGGACGCCAAGACCGGCGACACGACCACCACAACCCTCGACAGCAGCGCCGGCACGCGCACCGTGAGCGTGGTCGACGAGAACGGCCTGCGCACCGACACCACCACGTCGCTGACCGGCGCAGAGGTCACGCGCCCGGTGGGCGACTACGAGGGCTACCGGGAGGTCGCCAAGGCCGCCGACCTGACGCTCGAGCAGCTGCTGGCACTGAACCCCGACGTGGACTACGGCAAGCCGCTCAAGCCCGGCCAGGAGATGGTCGTGACGGGCGTGCCCACGACCGTGAAGACCTTCGGCAAGGATGGCTCGGCACTCGAGAAGACCACCGCGAGCGACGGCACGCTGCAGGTGGTGGCCACGAGCGCGGACGGCCGGCGCACGGTGCTGATGGGTGAGCCCGATGCCAGGAACGGCCCGGGCGAAGCGGCGCGCAAGTCGATCTTCGACGACAAGAAATCCGTGGCGGATACCGCGAAGAAACTCGGCATGACCGAAGCCGAAGTGCTCGCGGCCCTGCCCGAGGGCACGGTCGACGTGAGAGAGCCCACCACCGACAACGGCGACGTCGAGATACGCACGCTGTACGACCCGGGCACCAACCGCGTGGTGGTCGAGACGACGGACTGGCAGCACGGCGACGTGAGCCGCAAGGATATCGGCGAGAAGGCGAAGTTCACCGTCACGCAGAAGGACCCCAAGACCGAAAAGTCCGAGAAGGTCGAGGTCGAAGGGGGCGTCGGCTACCTGCAGAACGAGGCCGAGAACAAGGCGGCCCAGGCCGATGGCTATGGCCGCGAGATCAGCGACCTGGACAAGGACATCCGACTCTACAAGCGCATGGGCGAGCCGGTGACCGACCTGGTCGAGCAGCGCAAACAGCTGGTGTCACAGCAGAAGGACGCACAGGGCGAAGCCAAGATCGCCGAAAGCAAGGCCACCGCGGCCTTCACCAGGCGCCAGCAGGTGTTGGTCGACGAAGACGCGCGCGTGGCCTACCAGAACCTGGCCTATGCGCGGCCCGGCAGCAAGGACCAGTCGAAGGCAGCCAAGGTGCTGGACGACCAGCTCGAGCGGCTGGACCACATCGACCGGCTCGTCGATGCGGCCGACAAGGAGGTGGACCTGGCCAAGGCCGATCTCGACAAGGCCCAGAAGCAGGACGACAAGGCGCAGGCCGACGCCGACCTGCAGACGGAGTTCCAGAAATGGAAGCGCACCTGGCTCTGGAACGGCCTCGACGAGAAGGAGATCCAGAAGCGCGAGGCCGAGGGCGCAACGCCCGTCGGGCACTCGTACCGCAACGACGAGGAGGAAAACAAGGCGGCGTGGAAGGCCTTCGTCCAGCAGCAGGAAATGATGGACGAGCATGGCGACAAATACCTCACCGATGCGGGGCGGCCCGCGCGCGACGCCTGGCTGAACCGCAACAAGGCCAGCGACGCGGCGCTGGATTCCGGCATCCGCTACGACAAGGCCTCGATCGCGAGCGCCACGGCCAATGGCCACGTGGCCAAAGGCGAGGTCGACCGGTTGCAGTACAAAAAGGATCTGTGGGTCGATGCCAACCCGAACTCGTTCAAGGAGAGCTTTGCACAGCAGGACAAGCTCGACAACGCCACCGACAGGCTTGCCAAGAGCAAGATCGGCGTCCTGCTGGACGACGGGCACAAGAAGTACACCGAGTTCCTTGCGAAGTCGCCCGTGTCCGAACGCGAGGACCCGGAAGGGCTCAAGAAGCTGCAGCAGCAGTACAACAACGACAACGAGGAATCTGCAGAAAAGATCAGCCAGCAGATCCAGGATCTGAAGCTGGGGCGCACGGGCCAGCAGGCGAAGTCTGCGGAGGCCTTCATCGCACAGTGGGCGGCGCGAAACCCCGAACTGCAAAGGCAGATCGAAGCCTTCGACGCGCGTCCCATCCCCGGCAGCGTGCGCGCCGCCGAGGCCCGCATGCAGGAGAAGGAAGACCTTCTCGCGTCGTCCGAGCAGGGGCAGCAGCTGCAGAAGGCGAAAAGCATCAAGATCAGGGCCGAGAATGAACTGACCCAGCTCAGCTGGGACGACGAAGAGCGGGTGCAGAATGACTACGACACGTCCAAGAAAGCGCAAGAAGGCCACACCTGGCTGCGCGACATCTTCGACGATTCCGCCGACGAGTCGCTCGACTACACGAAGGACCAGCTCGATGCGGTGAAGCGGCTCAAGGACAAGCTGGCCTCGGGAGAGATCTCGCTCACGGAGTACGTGGATCAGGAAGACGAGCTCATGGACGCCTATGGGCTCAAGGCCGTCGACCTTACCCGCGAGGCCAGGGAGAACGACGAATACTGGAGCGTGGTGGACGAAGCCGCGCGCATAGGCACCTCGACGCTCGCGGGCATCGGCGCCACCATCCTCTCGGGCGGCAACGTGGCGGCGGGCATCGCCGTCGGCTTCGCCGTCAGCGAGCTCTGGGACACGACGGGCGACGTGGTGGCCGCGGCCCAGGGCCGCAACATCCAGGCCGACGGCCACACTTCCTTGTTCACGTTCGGCTACAAGGCGGCCACGGGGGACGTCACCTGGGACGACGCCAAGTTCATGTTCAAGGACGAAGTGGTCGACCTCGCCTCGGCCGCCGTCACGCCGACCGGCGTGGGCGCAGGCATGCGCACCAGCGCGGCCCTGACCGCGAAGTTCGCGGCCAAGGAGGGCGTGCAGCTCGGCGCCAACACCACGCTCAAGTTCACCAACCGGGTGGCTATCGGCACGCGCGCCGGTTTGAAATCGCAGGTCGTCGACGGGGTCGGCCGCGTGGGCGTGGACACCCTGCATGTCGGCCTCGACGGCCAGCTCGCCTCGGAGGAGGGTAACAGGCGCATCGGGGCGGCCATCGTCAGCTCGGCCGCAGGTTTGCTGACCGCGCCGATCACCGGGGGGATCTCGGGTGCTGCGCCGTTGCCGAACGCCATGAAAGGCATGGCCGCAAAGGCGAAGTTCGGTGGCGCGGTAACCGCGCAGTTTGCGAACGACGCCGCCGGCAGCTGGGGCACCGGCCATCTGATTTCGCTGACCAACAACGGCCGCTTGATGAACGACGCCGAAACCACCGCGGCGTGG
This sequence comes from Variovorax palleresanus, assembly GCF_051144945.1. Lineage (NCBI taxonomy): Bacteria > Pseudomonadati > Pseudomonadota > Betaproteobacteria > Burkholderiales > Comamonadaceae > Variovorax > Variovorax palleresanus. Next base: position 5,239,252 of record NZ_JBJNVP010000002.1, read on the forward strand.
ATCCAGGCGTTCCCGGGTACGGTGAACAACATCGCGCTGCATCCGCACATGGCGCGCAAGATGGCAGCAGCAGCGGCGGCGGCGGCGGAGCAGAAGCAACAACAGCAGCAGAACGCAGGCAATCCTGCGAATGTGGTCGCTGCAGCGAATGCTGCCAACGTGGGGGACGCGGGCAGTCCTGCGGTCCCGGTGGCCGGTGACCCGCAGGCGCATGTGCCGCAGGTGCATGCGCCGCAAAACCCTGGCGGCGGCACTGGCGTTGCGCCGCGCCCGATCAACGTCAAGACGGATCATCTCCCGGGTCTTGCAGGCCGTGACGTCGACCACCTCGTGGTGGTGAACGCGAGCTCCCGGGATCTTGCGACAGGGCTCGGCACACACACCCGTGCCGCCGAGGCGCTCGCGCCGGGCGGCGTGGTCGAGTTCCGCGTGGCGCTGGACACGCAGAAGGTCGTCGCCTCGGCCGCGGACCCGAAGGCGCCGGGCAGCGGCGGCAAGGTCAAGGCCGGCAAGGACGGCGCCGACGAAGGCGGCGTGACGCGCAAGGGCGACGAGGCGCAACAGCAGAAGGAGCACCAGGCAGCGCAGGACAACGCCATTCGCGTGCGGCTGCGCGGCGTGGGCCTGGAGAACGTCAGGATCACACGCAACGCGAATCCCGGCGCGGGCCGGCCCGAGATCGTCGTGCAGGCAAGCAGGCCGGCGATGGCCCGCGCGCCCGAGAGCGTCTTCGCGAAGCCCGCCTACGACGGCTACGACCAGCGCATGTCCTACCTGCGCGGTGACGAAATGGTGGGCATCTACGGCGCGGGCACGCGGCCCGACCCCGTCGCGCTCGAGGCTGCGCGCAACGAGGCGCGCGCCGCCCGGCGCGACATGCGCGTCGGCCTGACGGTGCGCAACCGCCTGAACGTGAACGAAGCCCAGCCCTGGCTCGCTTCGCCCACGATGCAATCGGTGAGCACCGGCATCGGCACGCGCACCAACTTTCGCGAGATCGCCCGGGGCGCCTACGACAGCTTCCAGCTGCGCTCCACGGCGCCGTTGAAGAACGCGCTGGGCAAGGAGCTGTCGGTCGCGGTGCGGCCCGACGAATACCGGCGCACCAGCATGCTGCAATGGGGTGTGCTGCCGTTTTCGCGCGACACCATCTTCACCGTGTTCGCGAAAGACCTGATCGGCATCGCGAAGAAGGAGATGTTCGGCGAGGGAACACCAGGCTATGGCGTGAACATGCGCTCGGCCAAGGTCGTCGGGCCGGCTGCCGACGGCTCGGGCCAGGTGGTGGAGGTGACGCTCAGCGTCAAGCTCGACGGCGAGCACGTCACGCTGGCCGAAGGCCAGAAGGACTTCCTGGGCGGCAAGGCCGGCAACACGCCGGGCGACCATGTGAAGGTGTCGAGCAGCCTGCTGTTCGACCGCGTGATCGAGGATCGCCGGTTCGCACCGTTCATTCCCGCGCTGAAGAAGATCACGGGCTACAACGGCGTGTTCTCGGCGTCGGTGGAGCGGCGCTGGCAGATGCTGCTGAAGGACGTGATCGGCAAGGACGACATCGTGCCCGCGCGCTTCTTCGAGCAGTTCCAGAAGACTTTCGCCGATGCGAAGTACAAGATGCAGGTCGTGGTGCCGCACGCGGACGCCGCGAAACTGTACGACGCGACGGCGATCGATGTGCGCGACTTCGTCGCCGGGCCGAACGTGCGGGCCCTCAAGGACCTGGTCGCCAAAGGCCATGTGGACCCCGCGAAGGCGCTGGTCTTCGTTCCCGAGCGCGGCGGCAACCATCACCGCACCGCGGTGCCGGGCAAACCGGTGCAGAACGAGCTCGTCGACCTGACCGGCAAGCTGCGGCGGGTGCCGCACGAATCGACCAGCAACGTCTGGGTGATCTTTGCCGACAACAAGCTGGAGCGCGGCTTCGAGCGCGGGATGTACCGGGTCAAGAGCTTCGCCTACAACATGCTGCCCGAATCGGCGCAGCGCTCGCAGCCTTCGCCGCACCACGTGGCGGGCCGCGGCAACCTGATCGACGGAATGACGGGTGGCCGGGGCCGGCCCGACTCCAACGGATCGCTGCGGCTCACCGCCGTGTTTCCGGTGCCCAGGGTCTTCCATGCGGGCCTGCTCGCGGGCAGCACCGAGTTCCGCCTGCAGATGGGCGTGGACGCGCCGGGCGTCTCCAGGTCGGTGGCAAAGGGGGGCACGAGCAGCGTCAGGGTCTCGCCGGACGGCACGGCCGCGGTGGATGTGCCGAACTGGTTCCCGCGCCTGCTCGAACAGTCGCTCACCGGCTCGACGCCGCTCGTGCCGACGGGCGGCACGAAGCAGCTGGGCAAGTTCTTCGACGATCTGCAAACGGTTCTCGGCCCCGAGCAGCGTGCCACCGTGGCCGCGCTGCGCGAAAAGCACACGGGCGGCGACAAGCCGACGATCGGCGATGCGAAGTTCCTGCGCGCCGACGTGGCGCAGGACATCGTGGACGTGCTGACGGGCCTGCAGCCCGGCAATGGACGCAAACCCCAGGCGCTGGTGGCGGGGCAGCGGCCCGACGAGGCGGTGCCCGCGAGGTCCGCGGCCGCGACGCGTCCCTCGGGGCTGCGCCGCGCGGACCTGAACTACGTCGACGGCGAGGTCACAGTCAAGGGGCGGCCGGTGCAGGCCAGCGACATCGAGCTCGCCGTGCCGGCGGACAGCATCCTGATCATCGCGAACAGGGCCAACCCGCCGAGTGCCGAGCGCATCGCGGCGGACGTGCGCGCCGCGGGACACCCCGAAGGCAAGGACGTGGTGATCTTCCTCTGCGACGCAGGAACGCCGGCGCGGCCCGATGCGCCGGTGCCCGCATCGCTGGCACGGGACGTGAGCAACAAGCTCGGCGCGCGCGTGCATGCGGTGGATGGCGACGTGGTGCTGGGCGAGCAAGTCGCACTCGGCGGCAGCGCCGTCACGCAGCGGCCGAACCTGCCGCTGACCGATGTGTCGCAGAACGCGCCGCACCGCACGGCCGATGCGAACCTCGACGCGCAGAAGCGCTTCTGGCTCGAGCCGGGCGGCCGCACGCAGGAGGCTGAGGCGCCGTTCGCGCAGAACGTGCTCGACAAGGGCGCGTGGGTGGGCGACAAGACCATCGATCCGCTGCACCTGGGCATCGAAGAGCGTGCGGTCGAGCTGGTGCCCTTCGATGCGCAGCATGCGCGCGACGTGCTGCCTTACCTGGCGAAGGAGTTGAAGTACAGCCCCGACTACATGCGGCTCAAGGCCGACGGCATGACGGAAAAATGGGTCGCAGAAATCGAGGCCGGCACGCGCATGGCCTTCGTGATCTATCCCGCGCCCGGCTCCGCGGCGCAGCGCCGGCCGCTCGGCATCATTGCCGTGCACAAGGAACCGCTGATCGGCGACAACTACATTGGCACGCGCGATTCCGCCGACTACAAGGGCGAGGCGCCGGCGGGCCGGCTGGGGAGGCAGGAGCTGCTCGACCGTGGCGAAGTGTGGCAGTTCTCCACCTACCTCAGCGCCGACCGTGCTTCATCCCGGAACCGCAAGTCGCCGTTCCCCGGCGGGGTGGTCAACTCGGCCGCGAAGAAGCAGGTGATGGATCTGGCGGTGGCGGAGCTGACACGCCGGGGCGAACCTATCGACGCCTTCTATGCGCGCGTGCATGCCGGCGCGCCCGAGGCCGTGCCCGCACTCGGCTGGCCGGAGACCGTCAACGCCAAGAGCCTCGTCAGCCAGGAGCGCATGGCCGGCGGCGGACCGCTGGCCGTGGTGCACGAGAAGGGCCCGCACGCACCGGGTGAAACAGCGCCGACGCGCTATGTCGCCATCTTCGAAACGCCGGTGAGCCGCTATGCCGAAGACGGTCCCGGCACGGCGGCATACCGCTCGCTGATCGATACCCAGATCGGCAATGACCCGCGCTCGCACCGATGGCTCGGGCCACAGGAGTGGCAAGGCCAGCCGCTGGTGCATCGCCCGGCCGACCTCAACTACCTGGAGGGCAATGCCACGGTGAACGGCCGCCCGGTGCCGGTGCGCGACGTCGAGGTGGCGGTGCCGGAGAAAGCTTTCCTCGTGATGGCCGACGAGGCGAATGTGCCGAGCCCCGCGCGCATGGCCGCCGACATGCGCGCGGCCGGCTATGCCGACGGGCAGGAGGTGGCGCTCTACATCTGCCGCGCCGGCGAGATGGCGAACCCGGCCGCGCCGGTACCCGAGTCTCTCGCATTGCAGCTCGGCGACAAGCTGGGCGCACGCGTGCATGCCGTGGAAGGCACCATCAAGCTGGGCGAGAAGATAGAACTCGGCGAAGGCGACTTCGTCAGCGCCCAGCCGAAGCTGCCGCTGATGGACGTCTCGACCGGCCGCCCCCACGCCAACGAGAACTTCGACGCGCAGAAGCGCTACTGGCTCGCACCCAACGGCCGGGGCGAACGCGTCGACGCGCCGCTTGGCGCCGATGTGCGCAACATGGGCGCGCGGGTCGGCGACAACTGGATCGACCCGTTCGTGCTGGGCATCGAGGACAGGGTGGTGCGGCTGGAGCAGTTCAGCGACCGCAATGCGTCCACGGTGCTGCCGTCGCTGAAAAAGCAGCTGGCCGTCAGTCCCGACTTCAAGAATCTCGGGCCGGAAGGCATGGCGCGCAAGTGGCAGCAGGAAATGGAGGACGGGACCCGGATGGCCTATGTCGTCTATCCGGCCGAAGGCTCGCCGCTGGGCCAGAAGCCGCTCGGCATTATCGCGGTGCATCGCGAGGCGCTGGTCGACGGCAAGTATGTGAAGACGCTGCCCGCGTCTTACTACCGCGACGGCAAGTTTCCCGCGGGCGAGGTGTCGCGCGAAGAGCTGGTTGCGCGCGGCGATGTCTGGCAGTTTTCGACCTATCTCAACGCCGATGCGAAGCAGGTGCCGGGCACCAACAAGGCCGGCAAGATGCTGACCATCGAGGAGGCCGCCGCCGAGGGCAAGCGGCGAGGGGAAGAGGTCCTGGCCTTCTACGCACGCGTGCACGGCGGTGGCCCGCTCGTGCTGATGGAGCCGCACGTCAACGCCAACACAAGTTTGTTCGGCCAGGAGTCGATGGCACGCCGAGGCCCCATTGCCGTGGGCCTGGAGCAGGGCTCGCCAGTGACCGGCGGTGCCGACCGCTACGTGCTGATCTTCGAGACGGATCGCGGGTTGTACCTGCCGGACGGCGCCGGCAGGAAGAAGTGGACCGCCGATATCCAGAACCTGATCGACAGCCATCCGGATCCGGCCTCGTGGCTCGGTGCGGCCCAGGACACCGGAGCGTCCGGCCCGGCAGCGAGCAACGCCGCGAGCCGAGATGCGACCGCGAACGTGACCCCGGGGCGGGGCGCATCGGCAATCGATCCGGACAGCGTCGCCCGCCAGACCTATGACGCCCTGGCGAACGAGTTGGGCCTGACCGCCACGCAGGCCGACGCCATGCGCGGCTGGACCGTGGCGCATCGCGATGCGGTGACCGGGTTCTACGATGCCCGGCTGTCCAGCCTGAAGGCCGACACCGTCGCGCGCGCGCAAGCGCACGTCGCGCAGAGCGGCGACGAGGCGCACTACGTGTCGGCGGACATCGGCAACCTGGGCGGGCTGAATGCGGCGATGAACAATGTGGCGGAGGCCGCCAACGTTCACTTCCGCGGACTTGCCGAGATCCTCTCCACGCGTCTGGGCGCGACCGATGCCACGGTGGTGCCGATGCGCACCGGCGGCGACGAACTCGGCGTGGTGGTCGTGGGCATCGACGAACCCACGCTCGCAAATGCCGTCGAGGCGACGCAGCGGCAGGTTTCACGCTACGCGGAAGACCACGGCCTGGCCGACATTCCGCATCCCAAGCACGAAGACCAGGCCGGCGTCGGCCTGCACATCGGGTATACATCGGTATCGCCCGACAAGACCCTGGACCACATCTTTACCGAGGCCGACCAAGGCGTCGACAGGAGCAAGCAGCATGTCACAACAGACAAGGGACGAACGGCTGGGACTGACCGGCCTGAGCCCGGAGCAACGAAAGCAACGCCTGCAGCAACTGCAGCAGGAAGTGGACGAGGAGCGCCAGCGCGCGAAGACCGCGCTGGAGGCCCAGCGCGCGGCGCGCCGGAATCAGGCCAACCCGAAGTCCTGACGCCGGCCCATCCGACACGCTTCGCAACGGGCTCGCACGATCACGCGAGGATCGATCCGGACGCGGTCAGGCTGCAGGAGTTTTCCGATGCGGCCCGCGCCGCCGGCCTCGACACGCGGCAGTTCACAGGCCTGCTGCACTACGCGAATGCTGCCAAGGACAGCGTGACGGGCTTCTATGACGCGCGTCAATCCGGCGTGAAGGCCGATACCGTGCTCCGGCTGCAGGACCTGGTGGCCAGTTCGGACGACAACGGCTTCTACGTATCGGCTGACATCGCGAATCTTGGCGGCCTCAACCACGCGATGGGCAACGTGGCCGAACACGCCAACGTTCATTTCAAGGCCATGGCCACGCTGTTCGCGGATGAACTGGCGGCCACCGGCGCCACCGTCGTTCCGCTGCGAACCGGCGGCGACGAACTGTCTGCTGCAGTCGTGGGCCAGATCGACGAAGCGGGGCTGCGTGCCGCGCTCGGTGCGGCCGACCAGCGCATTGCGCGCTATGCGCAAGAGCAGGGGCTGGCCGACATTCCGCACCCCAAGCGCAAGGGCGAGAAAGGCGTCGGCATGCACATGGGCTATGCCGAGGCCATGCCCGGCCGAACGCTGGACCGCATCTTCACCGAGGCGGACATGGGCGTGGATGCGAGCAAGAATGCGGCGCGGCATCCCAGGATCGATTTCGAGGATGGGCAGCCCGTGGCGCTGAGGACGAGTGACGGAGACCAAATCTCGGCCCACCGGTTGACGATGATCGAGTCCGACGGCACGCGGCGGCCGATGACCGGGGCCGAGGTGGTCGCCATGATGGGGCCGCAGATCGGCGTGGGCGGGAACGGCACTGTGTACGAGTTCGGCACTGGCCAGGCGATCAAGATCCTGCGCACCGACAGCGATATCCGTGACGGTCGCTTCAGCATGGCTCTGGACGAGTTGCAAGTCGATCTGCCGGACGGCGCGACGATCCACAGCAGCATGAAGCGGGCGGTCGAGGAGGTGGCGGCCTTGCGGAAACTGGCCGATGCCGCGGGCGCGGAGAACGTGATCGACGTCAAGGGGCCTTACCTGGTGGGCAACCGCCTCGTCACGGTGATGCCCCGCTACGAAGAGTCGAGCACGGCGATGAGGGCCACCGCCACCCGCACGCTTACGGGACCGGGCACCGATCTTCTCAACGAACGCACCGCGACGGGGGTTGCGGCGATCTCGGAGGGTCTTCATCGTGCCGGGAAGGACCCTTGGGATCCGCAGTTCATGGTCGACTCGACGGGGCGGCCGGTTCTGCATGACCCTGCCGGGGTCCATGAAGGGTTGACTCCCTCCGATTTATTCAACAACGTGGTCACGCGGATGGCGCGCACCGGCCGGCAAAACGCCGCGCTTCGCGCCGCACCCGAAACTGCGGACAAGGCGTTGTTCGCGCTGGGGCCGGCGCCCGACGAAGTGGGCCGGATGGGCGGGTTGAAGTTGCCCGCCGGTTCCGGCGAAACACCGGGCGGCCTGTACCCCACGGTGGCGGCGGCCAAGTGGGCGGCTATGCGCGATGTGCCGCCGCCCGATGGCAGCCCGGCGAAGCCGGTGCCGCACATCTACACCGTGGATGCGGGCATGGCGCGCGATGCGCTGGCGGCGCGCCCGGCGCCGGACGGCACGCGCGCCATTCCCGGCGACGCGCTGATTGCCGCGCGCACGATCGACAGGTTCGGCAGGTTCGCGGCGTCGACGGACATGCGTCCGGGAGCGCCGATCGATATCGACTGGGAAGGCCGGCCCGTCACGATGAGGGACGCGGACACCGGCGCCGAGTTGCCCGTGCGTCGCTTGATGGTCCGCGAAGCGGATGGGACTCGGCGACCGATGACGGGGGCCGAGGTGGTCGCCATGACGGGGCAAGACATGCTCGGCCGCGGCAGCTCCGCCGATGTGTACCCGTTCGGCGAAGGGCAGGTGATCAAGATCTTCCGCCAAACTCGCGCGCCCGATCCGGACCAATCACATCTGCTGGTGGACTTGCCCGACGGCGCAACGCTTCATCCCCGCATGGCCGCGGCGGTAGGAGAAGTGGCCGCGGTGCGGGAGCTTCGCGAAGCGGCTGGTGGGTCGGGGTTCGTCGACGTCAAGGGGCCTTTCCTGGTGGGCGACCGCCTGGCCCTGGTCATGCCGCGGCACCCGTTCGCGGGCAAGAGGCTGGAACTGGACCTGGAGATGCGGACCTATTCCGGCGAGGGCAGCGAGCTGCTCAACGAACGCACCGCGCGCACCGCAGGCGTCCTTACTGATCGGCTGAATGCTGCGGACAAGTTCCCTGGCGACCCACAGCACCTGGTCGAGCAAGACGGTTCGGTGACCGGCTTCGATCCGCTGGAGGTTTCCAGTGGGGAGCTGGCGCAGAACTATCACGAGGGCCAGGCGCTGAAGCTGGCTCGCACGGGGCGCCACAACGCCGCGCAACGCCCGGCGCCAGAGACGCCGAATGCCGGCAAGGTGCAGTTCGTGGTCGGGTCGTCGCCCGAACGCGTGATCGCAGCAGGCGGGCTGGAGATACCGGCCCCCGATGGCGTGCACACCACGGTGGCCGGCGCCAAGTGGGCCGCGATCGAACCCATGCCGGCCCCATTTGATCGCGACGGAAGCGAGGAAGCCGCCTACGTCTACACCACCGACCGTGACAGCGTGCAGGTTGCCGCGGATGGGATGCATGCGATTCCCCTGGAAGCCATTCTTTCGGGGCGCCAAGTGGACGCGTTCGGCCGCTTCGTTCCCGATCAGACCGTGCGTTTCCGTGCCACCGGCGGCACCGTCGGCAGGCAGATCCCCGAAGGGCTCATCGATCTGAGCAAGCTCGGGCAGAGAAAGGACGGCCCGGACCGGGGCGCGAGCACCTAGGCCGAGGTGACGGAGGAGTCCGGCGCCGCCGCCTGCGCCAGCACCCAGTCCCTGAACACCCGCATGCCCCGCGTCTCGCGCCGTCCCTTCGGCGCGCAGACGTAGTAGCCGCGCGGCGTCAGCGCGGCCTGGTCGATCGGGATCGCGATGCGCCCCGCGGCGAGCTCGTCCTCGATCAGGCAGCGCTGCACCACAGCGAGGCCGAGGCCCGAGATCACGCCCTGCACCAGCATCACGACCTGGTCGAAGTCGGCGGCGGGGCGTGGGTTTGCGTCGGGTACGCCTTGCGTGTCGAACCACAGGCGCCAGTTGTCGGGGTAGTTGGCGTGAAACAGCAGTGGGCGCTGCAACAGGTCTTGCGGCTGGCGCAATGCGAGCGGGCCGCGCAGGTCTTCGGGCCGGCAGATCGGCACGATCTCGCGGCCCACGAGATAGTCGGACTGGATGTCGGCCGAATGCCACGGCGCGCTGCCGGTGCGCACGCGGATCCAGCCGTCGATGTCAGGCTTGTCCAGTGCATCGTCGCGGCGATAGGGCGCGAACGAAATGGCCACCTCGGGATGGCGCTTGCGAAAATCGGGCAGCCGCGGAATCAGCCACTTGGTGGCCAGCGTTGGCGGTACCGAGAGGCGCAGCGTGTGCGGTCCGTGTGGCGCACCGGCGGCTTCGGCGGCGGCCTCGAGTTGCCGCAGCGCAGGTCCCACGTTGTCCAGGTAGGCGCGGCCCGCGTCGGTCAATGTGCTGAGCCGGCCATGCCGATCCAGCAGGCGCACACCCAACTCTTCTTCGAGCCGCGCCACCGCGCGGCTCACCGCGCCCTGCGTGACGCACAGTTCGTCGGCTGCTTTGGAGAAGCTGCCCAGACGCGCGGTGCTGGCAAAAGCGTGCAACTCGTGCAGAGACGGTGAACGGATGCGCATGGGTGGAGTGGGTGGCCCGCTATGAGCGGGAGTCATAGCAAGCGGCGCAATTGTCACCCCAAACATGCGGGGACGATTCACATAATCGCCGCACTCCAGGGCACCTTGCCCGTGTGTTGTCTCCCTGTTATTTCTTTCGACTTAATCGCAATGAACAACCGCCGCGAACTCCTGCTGGCCATCAGCGCCGTTGCTTTCGGGCTACCGCTCGCTGCTGCCGATGCCCGCGCTTCGACCTATCCGGACAAGCCGGTCAAGCTGATCGTGCCGTTTTCGCCCGGCGGTTCGACCGACCTCGTCGCGCGGCTCCTGGCCGAGAAGATGTCTGTCATCCTCGGGCAGCAGGTGGTGGTCGACAACCGCGCGGGAGCGGGTGGCACCATCGGCATTTCGGCGGTGGCGCGGGCCGAGCCGGACGGCTACACGATCGGCATGGCCACCGTGAGCACGCATGGCGCCAACCCGGCCGTCTACACCAAGCTGAGCTACGACCCGGTGAAGGACTTTCAGCCGATCACCAACGTGATGTCGGTGCCCAGCGTGTTCGTGGTCAACCCCAAGCTGCCGGCTAAAAGCATGAAGGAGTTCATCGCACTGGCCAAGTCCGAGCCCGGCAAGATCACCTTCGCGTCGCCCGGCAACGGCTCGCTCGGACATGTGAACGTCGAGCAGTTCATGGACCTTGCGGGCATCCGGCTCACGCACGTGCCGTACAAGGGCGCGGGCCAGGCGGCGGCCGATGCGCTGGCCGGCACGGTCGACGCCATGACCGACAACCTGCCGTCGTCGCTGCCGCACATCAAGTCGGGCAAGCTGCGCGCACTGGCGGTGCTGTCGCCGCAACGCTCGCCACTGCTGCCCGATGTGCCGACCTACCGCGAGCTCGGCTTCGAAGCCATGAGCGAGGGTGGCTGGTTCGGCCTGGTCGCGCCTGCCGGTACGCCGCCTGCCGTGGTCGAGAAGCTGATGGCCAGCGCGCACCAGGCCATGCAGGACCCCGCTTTCAAGCAGCGCACGGTCGACATCTCGGGCGTGCCGATGGCCAATACACCGGCACAGTTCGCGCAGCAGATCCGCGAAATGATGGACAAATACGCGCGCATCGCCAAGGTGGCGAACATCAAGCTGTGAGCGCGCGCAGCATGGAGAGCAGCGATCCGGCCGTCGTTGTCGCCGATCCGCCGCCCGGCGTGGCCCGGCTGCCGCTGGTGTGCGATTCGCCGCACAGCGGCACGCGGTACCCGGCGGACTTTGTCACCCGCGTTCCGTTCGCGCAGCTGCGCCAGGCCGAGGACACCCACGTCGACACGCTCTGGGCCGCCGCGCCGAGACACGGCGCCACGTTGCTGGCCGCACAGTTTCCGCGCGCCTACATCGACCCCAACCGGGCCATCGACGACCTGGACCCCGAACTGCTCGATGGACCATGGCCGCTGCCGCTGAACCCGGGCGAGAAATCTCGCCTGGGCTACGGCCTGGTCTGGAGCCGCATCGCGGCCGACGAGCCCTTGTACGACCGGCCGCTGCAGACCGCCGCGGTGCAGTCGCGCATCGAGAAATACTGGAAGCCCTATCACGTGGCGCTGTTCGCCGCGGTCAAGCGCGCGGTAACCGACTTCGGCGCCCTGTGGCACCTCAACCTGCACTCGATGCCCGGCAACGCCTACGAGAAGCTGCGCATCCAATCGACCCGTCCGCTTGCGGACTTCGTGCTTGGCGACCGCGAAGGGACCACCTGCGGCCCCGAGCTGCTGGAGGTGGTGGAAGCCACCGTGCGAGCCCACGGCTATACGGTGGCGCGCAACGATCCGTACAAGGGCGTGGCACTGATCGCCGAAATCGGCAACCCCGCCAGGAAGCGCCACAGCCTGCAGATCGAAATCCGCCGGCCGCTGTACATGAACGAAGCAACGCGCGAACCGAACGATGGATTCGCTGCGCTGCAGCGCTGCATCGAAGCCACCATCGGCGCGGTGGCGGCGCACGTGCAGTTGCAGTTGAGGAGGGAGTAGCCGGCAATGCCGCAGCGCCGATACCTTCTACCCGGCAATGCCGTTCCTGGCCGAGGGCGGCTGCAGGGCGTCGAATGCCGAAAGCCTGCGGTAGTCGCCGGGCAACACCGCATAGGTGCCAAGAAAGGTCTTGTGCAGATGGCTCTGGTCGGTGAAGCCGGCGGCATGCGCCGCGTAGGTGACGCGCGCGCCGCCGGCAATGAGGTCGCGTGCGTATTCGATGCGGTGGCCCACCACCATTTCGTGCGGTGTGAATCCCATCGCGCCCTTGAAGCGCCGCTGCACGTGTACCGGATGCAGGCCCGCCGCATCGGCCAGGCTGTCCAGCGTCATGCGCTGATGAAAGCCGGACGCGATCAGTTCATACAGCCTGTTCATCCGGTCGTCGCCGCTGTCGACAACGCGCGCGGGCGGCGCGCGCAACGGAATCCACCGGGCCAGGCGTTGGCGCAGCAGGGCGCGGCCCACGGCGTTGTCTTCTTCATTGCCCAGGCCCGTGCTCGTGGGTTCATACAGGAGCCGATGGCACTCGATAAAATCGAAGGCCTCGGATGCGTCGAGAAAAACCGAGACGCCTGCATCGTCTTCCACGCGGGCCAACCGTGTGCTCTCGTGCGCCGCGCTGATGCAGCGGGCGACGGCGGAGCTGCAGTACATCGCGTCCTCGCGCCACGGAACGCCGCATGCTCGCACCGAGTGCCAGACCTGCGGCGCGATACGCAGCAGGGCGCCCGGCGGTACCACCGTCACGCGGTTGCAGGTACGCACGTGCAGTTCGGTGTTGGACACCGAGAGCGTGAATCCGACGTGCCTGTGCGGCCGGATCTCGTGATGCAGCAGCATGTTGGCGGTCAGTTGAAGACCTGTGAGATCAGCATCTCGCCAGTAGCGGGAAGCCAGGAGTTCCATCGAAAAGCAGGGCTCCCTGAACGTCTTGGTTTTGTTGAAAAAGAGCAATCGGCATGCCAGCCCTCGGCCTGCCTCCGCGGGCATTCACCCGAAGGTATTCAGTTGCGCGCCAGCGCGAGATGCCATCGCCCGCCGGCGCCGGCGAATGTGCTCGAGGCTAAGAATTTACAAGGCGGCATTGCCGCGCTTTGGTAGTTTGGCTCCAACCCCGCAGCGTCCACCGATGCATGCGGCACTTCCATCAGGCCTCTCATGATTGTTGGTACTTTCTTGCAACACGCCGGAGCGATAGCGCTGCCGGATCCGCGCGAATTCGATTCACCGCCGCCGTCGAATGCATATGGAAACGGCGCCGAGCCACCGCTCGAAGGGCCGTTTCCACAGCTCTATTCGGAAGACCAGCTCTACCTGCCGCAATCGGCGGACCGGCGTGCGGACGGCGTGCCCGGCATCGTCGGCGATCTGCTGAATGCTTCAGGCAGCAAGGAGTGCCGTGATCTTGTCCAGGCGATGTTGAATGCGCTGGGCTTCGATTGGCTTGGCTACGGCACGATCACTTTCCTGCGCGGCCGCTGGTGGCCCTTGAGCTTCTTCACCGCGCACGCAAACCCCGAGTGGACGCAGCGCTACTTTTCGCATCGCCTCTACGAAACTGATTTGCGGCAGCCGGGCGTACCGGCTTCCAGTCTCCCGCTGGTGTGGGACATCGAGCAGATCGAGGCCTCGCCATTGTCCGCAGCTACATCCGTGACCGAGGACGCGGAGGGACGGCGGCAGCGCTTTATCGACGACCTGCGCGCCAGCGGCATTCGCAGCGGGTTGATGTTCCGCCTCGCGCTGCCGACGCAGGTGAACCAGTACACCGTCATCAGCCTGCAGTCGAGCGAGCCGGGCCGCCGCTGGATCACCGACGAGGTCGTCGGCCAGGCCCTGACGCTGGGCTTGAGCGTTCACGAGTACCTGCTGCGCCATTCGCGCATGCCGAGCGAAGCGAGCGCGGCGGCGCGCATCGAGATCTCGCCCACGCAGCAGTACATCCTCCAGCACCTGCTGCAGGGGCGCAGCGACAAGGAGATCGCCAACCGCCTCGACATGTCGGCCCACACCGTGGACTACCACATGCGCCAGTTGCGCCGCCGCTTTGCCGCGCGCAACCGCGTGCAGCTGGTCAACGCGGTGCAGCAGGGCGACAGCGACTTTGGTGTGCACAACGAGAGCTAAGGCAGCACGGCCACCGGGCTGCGCTCGGCGAACTGCCCGTTCCAGTACGGGTAGTAGGGGTAGGGCGGGGTCACGGCGCTGGCGGCATCGAGCCGCTTGACCTGATCTGCGCTGAGTTGCCAGCCGAGCGCGCCGAGGTTCTGCTTCAGTTGCTCTTCGTTGCGCGCGCCGATCAGCACGCTCGACACGGTGGGCCGCTGCAGCAGCCAGTTGAGCGCGATCTGCGGCAGCGTCTTGCCGGTTTCCTCGGCCACCTGGTCCATGGCATCGATCACGCGGTACAGGCGCTCGTCATCCACGGGCGGCGCGAAGCCGGCGGTTTCGTGCAGCCGGCTTCCGGCGGGCAGCGGCTGGCCGCGGCGCACCTTGCCGGTCAGGCGGCCCCAGCCCAGCGGGCTCCATACGATGGCGCCCACGCCTTGGTCCATGCCCAGTGGCATCAGTTCGAATTCGTAGTCACGGCCGATCAGCGAGTAGTAGGTCTGGTTGGCCACGAAGCGCTGCAGCCCGAGCCGGTCGGAGGCCGCGAGCGACTTCATCAGCTGCCAGCCCGAGAAGTTGGACGCGCCGATGAGCCGCACCTTACCGGCGCGCACCAGGTCATCGAGCGTGTCGAGCACCATCTCGACCGGGGTCATCGCATCGAAGGCATGCAGCTGCAGGATGTCGATGTAGTCGGTGCCCAGGCGCTTCAGCGCGGCGTCGGTCGCGGCGATCAGGTGGTGGCGGGAGGCGCCGACGTCGTTCGGCCCGTCGCCGGCGCGCAGCGCCAGCTTGGTCGAGATGATGGCCTTGTCGCGCCGGCCCTTGAGCGCCGCACCAAGGATCGATTCCGAAGCGCCGTTCGAATACACGTCGGCCGTATCGAACAGGGTCACGCCGGCATTCAGCGCCAGGTCGACGATGCTGCGTGCGCCTTCGACGTCGGTGTTGCCCCAGGCGCTGAAGAGCGGGCCCTGCCCGCCGAAGGTGCCGGCGCCGAAGCCGAGGGCGGGGACCTTGAAGCCGGAGCGGCCGAGAAAGCGTTGTTCCATGATGTTGTCCTTGTCGTCAATGAAAGAGGTGGAGGCTCAGGCTTGCACTGAGGCGCAATCGGCCGGGGAGGCGCGCCCTTCGCGCCGGTCGAGCGAACGGCTCCAGAGTGCGATGGCCAGCCCCGCGAGCGTGAGCAGCGCCGCCACCCAGCCGAGTGCGCGCAGGCCCGGGCCATGGTCGATGACCACGCCGCCCGCCCACGCGCCGAGCGCATTGCCGAGGTTGAAGGCCGCGATGTTGAGGCTCGACGCCAGGTTCTGGCCCGCGCCGGAAGCCTTCTCCAGCACGCGCAGCTGCATCGGTGCCACGGTCGCGAAAGACGCGATGCCGAGCAGGCCGACGAACACCACGGCGGTGAACGGCGTTCCGATGGTGAACTGCATCGCGCCGAGCACGGCGGCGAGCGCCACCAGCGTGCCGAGCACCGCGGGCATGGTCGACTTGTCGGCCAGCCTGCCGCCAAGAATGTTGCCCACGGCCAGGCCGCCGCCGAACACCAGCAGGATCGGCGACACGGCCGACTCCGGCAAGCCGGTGACCTGCGTCAGCAGGGGCTGGATGTAGGTGAACACCACGAACACGCCTGCAAAGCCGAGCACCGTCATCGCCAAGCCGAGCAGCACCTGCGGCCGTGCGAGCACCGCGAGCTCGTCGCGCAGCGGCGCGGCCTTGGCCTCGGCCCGGACGCGCGGCACGAACAGTGCGAGCACCGCAAAAGCCAGCACGCCGATCAGCGTCACCGCCCAGAAGGTGGCGCGCCAGCCGTACTGCAGCCCGAGCCAGGCGCCGGCCGGCACGCCCAGCAGCGTGGCAGCGGTGAGCCCGGTGAACATGATCGCGATGGCCGACGCGCGGCGTTCCGGTGCCACGAGGCCCGTGGCCACGACCGAACCCACGCCGAAGAAGGTGCCGTGCGCGAGCGAGGTGATCACGCGCGCGGCCATCAGCAGCTCGTAGTTGGGCGCGAGCGCGCAGGCCAGGTTGCCGAGCGTGAAGATCGCCATCAGCGCGAGCAGCACGGTCTTGCGCGGCAGCTTGCGGGTGGCGATGGTGAGCAGCGGCGCCCCGACCGCGACCCCGAGCGCATAGCCCGAGATCAGCAGGCCGGCCGCCGTGATGGAGACCTTGAGATCCATCGAGACCTGCATCAGCAGGCCCATGATGACGAATTCGGTGGTGCCTATTCCGAAGGCACCGGCGGTGAGGGCGAGTAGAGCGATTGGCATGATGGCTCTACTGTGCGGGTTATTTTCAATGATGACTAGAATGCCGCATGGATATGGACTTGTGAGTTGAATTCACAATAAAAGGCACAAGGAACCGACATGCCACGCATCGACGTCAACCGCTCCGGCGAAATGGAAGCCTTTGTGCAGGTGGTCGAGTCCGGCGGCTTTTCCGCTGCGGCGCGCCTGCTGGACATGACGCCTTCGGCGGTCAGCAAGCTGGTCGCGCGCCTCGAGCTGCGGCTGGGCATCCAGCTGGTGCACCGCTCCACGCGCAAGCTGCAGCTCACGCCAGAGGGCCTGCACTTCTACGAACGCAGCACGCGCGTGCTGGCCGACATGGATGAGGCGGAGCGCTGCGCCGCCGCGGGTGCTGCGCCGCGGGGGCGCGTGAGCATCAATGCGAGCGTGTCCTTCGGGCATCACAAGCTGGTGCCGCTGGTGCCGCGCCTCCTGGAGCTGCACCCACAGATCACGCTCGACATTGCGCTGACCGACCGCGTCGTCGATTTGATGGACGAGCGCGCCGACATCGCCATCCGATGGGGCCAGCTGCCTTCGTCCGACCTGGTGGCGCGGCGCCTGGGCGAAACCAGCCAGGCCATCGTGGCCTCGCCCGACTACCTTGCCAAGTACGGCACGCCGCATACGCCGCAGGAACTGGAGGCGCACAACCGCCTGGGCTGGAGCTACCGGCGCAGCGCGCCCGACTGGCCGTTGCGCGTGGAGGGGCGAATGATCTCTCTGCCCGTGGCCGGGCCGGTGCGCGCGGCCGACGGCGAAACCCTGCGGCAGCTGGCCATTGCGGGTGCGGGTGTGGCGCGGCTGTCGCTGTATCACATCCAGCACGACATCGATGCGGGGCGGCTCGTGCCGCTGCTCGAAGAATTCAACCCCGGCGAGGTGGAGCCGATTCACGCCGTGTACATCGGCAAGGCCGGTACCTTGCCGGCGCGCGTGCGCGCGGTGCTCGACTTTCTGGTGGCGTGCTCGGGCGTGGGAGGAGGGCGCTACACGATCAAGCGCACGGCGCCGATGCCGGCAAATTCCGCGGTCACCTGATCGCCGCGGCGGCAGGGCAGCACGCCGACCCACGAGCCGGTGGTCACGACCGTGCCGGCCGGCGCGGTCTGGCCGTGGCGTGTGACGTGGCGCAGCCAGATGGGCAGCAGCCACGCCGGATCGGCCAGCGGATGGGTGCCTTCGCGCACCACGGTTTCCGCATTGCCGACCTTCGTTTCGCAGCGCTGCGAAGCCCAGTCGACGGCCGCATAGGGCTGCCATTCGCCAAGAACCAGCGCGCCGTGCACCTGCGAGTCGGCCAGCCGAAGCAATGCGGGCGTGGCAGCCAGGTCTTGCCAGCGCGAATCGACGATCTCTACCGAGACCGCCATCGCGTCGATCAGCGAAGCCGCATCGTTGTGGTCAAGCTTCGCGGCCGTGGCGGGTGTCACGTCCTTGCCGAGCCGCAGCGCAATTTCGGCCTCGATGCCGGGCGCGTGAAACGCCAGGTCGTCGAAATTGGCCGAGCTCTGGCGAACGCCAGCCGGGGGCAACGGCGCATGCGTGAGCGTCACGTCTCGGGAGCCGCCGCCGGATTTCCAGCAGCCCGGGACAGTGCCGCCTTGAAACCAGCCGAGCGCGGTCGCCACGGCGTCCTGCACTTCGTAGGCCTGAGTTGCGTCCTGCAGCGCGTCGGTCCAGAGCGCGGCGTCGAGGGTGCGATTGCTGCGGCGCGCTGCGATCAGCGCGTCGGCTAGGGCTGTGATGGAGGGGGTCATTTTTGGGATTTTGTCAGTTGCCGTTTTTCGGGGTGCGTGCAAAGGACACCGGGTACTCCCCTCCGCGAATGTCCCCCGCCTTCGGCTCCTCCTTTATTTCGCTGCGGGGAGCACCCGGCGCCCTGTGCACCAGGGCACGCTGCTGGTGTACCGCCGATCAACAACCGCTCTGAATAACGATCCCGTCGATGGGGTGCCTTGCGCAGCGAAATAAAGGAGGAGGCCGCAGGCCGGGGGACATCCGCGGAGCAAGGCACCCCGTCGGCGGGAGCGCCGCCCTGAACAACACTGACCAGCAAAGGCGCGGCGTCAAGTTTCAACGTGCACCTTGCCGTCCTTCACCACCTTCGCCCACTTGGCAATTTCAGTCGAGATGAACTGCCTGAACTTGTCCTGCGAACCACCACCGTCCTCGGCGCCGTAGGTATCGAGACGCTCCTGCACATCGGGCATCGCAAGCACCGCGTTGACGTCGCGATTCACCTTCTCGGCAATGCCCGCGGGCAGCTTGCCCGGCCCTGCAAGGCCGTACCAGGTGGTGGCCTCGAAGCCCGCAAAGCCCTGCTCCTGCATCGTGGGTACGTTGGGGTGGCCCTTGGCGCGCTTGGTGCGCGTTTGCGCCACGGCCAGCACGCGGCCGCTCTTCACGTGCGGCGTGGCCGCGGTCATGGTCTCGAAGCTGTACTGGATCTGGCCACCCATCAGGTCGGCCAAGAGCGGGCCACTGCCCTTGTACGGTACATGCATTGCATCGACGCCGGCTTGCAGCTTGAACATTTCCAGCGCCAGGTGCTGCGCCGAGCCCGCGCCCGCGGAGCCGAAGCTCACCGTGCCGGGCGAAGCCTTGCAGGCCGCCACGATGTCTTTCACCGTGACCGCCTTTTGCGCCGGGCTGGCGATCAGGAGGTTGGGCGTGACGCCCACCAGCACGATCGGCACGAAGTCGCGCTCCACGCTGTAGCGCAGCTTGGGCTGCAGGCTGGGTGCGAGCGCGTGGCTGTTGATGTGCGCCATGAGCAGCGTGCTGCCGTCGCTGGGCTGCTGCGACACATACTCGGCCGCCAGCACGCCCGCCACGCCGCCCTTGTTCTCGACGATGACCTGCTGGTTCCACATCGTCGTGAGCTTCTGGGCCACCACACGCGCCAGCGCATCGGTGCCCCCGCCGGGTGGAAAGCCCACCACGATGCGCACCGGCCCCGAAGGCCACTCCTGCGCGAAGAGCCGGGGCACGCCCAGCGTGGCGGCTGCGGCGCCTGCGGCTTGAATCAGCGAACGTCTCTGCATCATCTTTGTCTCCAGTGTGGTGGATCCGATGCGTGCCGGACCGACAAGTCCGGCAAGGTGACGGCCGCCGCGCCGTTCGAGCGACGCGCTGCGGCCGGTGTCGAGTAGGTCCGTGTGCTACGCGGCCTTCTGCAGTGCCGCGGATGCGGCGTGGCTTGCGAAATGGTCCATGGCCGCGTGCACGCCGCTGCCTGCCAGCTTGATGCCGGAGAGCTTCATGCCCATTTCCACACCCGCCACCATGGCCACCAGCGTCAGGTCGTTGCTGTCGCCCAGGTGCCCCATGCGGAACATGCGGCCCTTGAGCTTGCCGAGGCCGGTGCCCAGCGAGAGGTCGAAGCGCTGGTGGATGAGGCGGCGCAGCGCATCGGCATCGACGCCTTCAGGCGTGATCACGCCGGTGAGCACGGGCGAGTACACGGCCGGGTCGGCGCACTGGATCGGCAGGCCCCAGGCATTGACCGCGGCGCGCACGCCGGCGGCCCAGCGCAGGTGGCGCGCAAAGACGTTGTCCAGGCCCTCGCCGAGCAACATGTCGAGCGACTCCGACAGGCCGTAGAGCAGGTTGGTGTTGGGCGTGTACGGCCAGTAGCCGTCCTTGTTCATCTCCACGATCTCGTCCCAGGCCCAGAACGCACGCGGCAGCGTCGCGCTCTTGGAGGCTTCGAGCGCGCGCGGCGAGAGCGCGTTGAAGCTGATGCCCGGCGGCAGCATCAGGCCCTTCTGCGAGCCGCTGATGGTGACGTCCACGCCCCATTCGTCGTGCCGGAAATCGGCGCTCGCGAGGCCCGAGATGCTGTCGACCATCAGCAGCGCGGGGTGGCCCGCCGCATCGATGGCGCGGCGCACCGAGGCGATGTCCGAGGTGACGCCGGTGGAGGTTTCGTTGTGCACCACGCACACGGCCTGGATCTTCTTTTCGGTGTCTTTGCGCAGGCGCGCCTCGATGAGGTCGGCCTGCACGCCGCGGCGCCAGCTGGGCGCGGCGGGCAGCTGCTCGTCCTTGCCGGACCAGGCGAGGAATTCGGTGGTGAGGCCGAGGCGCGTGGCCATCTTCTGCCACAGCGATGCGAAGTGGCCGGTCTCGTACATCAGCACGTGGTCGCCTGGGCTGAGCGTGTTGGCGAGCGCAGCCTCCCATGCGCCCGTGCCGGAAGCGGGATAGATCGCAACCGGATGACGGGTCTTGAAGATCTGCTTGATGCCGCCGAGCACCTTGAGCCCCAGCGTGCCGAACTCCGGCCCGCGGTGGTCGATGGTCGGCAGGCTCATGGCCCGCAGGATGCGGTCGGGCACCGGGCTCGGGCCGGGAATCTGCAGGAAGTGGCGGCCGGTGGGATGGATGTCGAGTTGAAGCATGGACTGTCCTTTCGCTTTCAGTTTTGCATTCAAAAATGAAATGAGCATGATGGTTTACCCTGGTATTCGGGGATTGTTGATGCAGGTTTTTGCATTCAAAATGCATTCAAGGGAAACAGAGACATGACTGCAGAAATCATCGAAATCTCGCGCCTTGCGCTGCATGACCAAGTGGCCGCGCGCCTGCGCACGATGCTGGTCGAAGGGCACATTGCCCCGGGCGCCAAGCTCAACGAACGGGAGTTGTGCCTTCAGCTGCGCGTGTCGCGCACGCCGCTGCGCGAGGCCATCAAGCTGCTCGCGGCCGAAGGGCTGGTCGACCTGCTGCCCAACCGCGGCGCGGTGGCGGTGAAGCTCACCGAGGCCGACGTGGTCGACACCTTCGAGGTGCTGGCCATGCTCGAAGGCATGTCGGGCGAACTGGCGGCCAAGCGCATCACCGACGAAGAACTGGCCGAGGTGCGCGCGCTGCACTACGAAATGATGGCCTGCTTCACGCGGCGCGATCTCTCGGGCTACTACCGCCTCAACGCGCGCATTCACACCGCCATCAACGAGGCCGCGGGCAATCCGGTGCTGTCCAGCACCTACCGCTCGATCAATGCGCGCGTGCAGTCGCTGCGCTTTCGCACCAACCAGGACGAGGCCAAGTGGAAGCACGCGGTCGAAGAGCACGAGCAGATGATCCAGGCGCTGGCCGCGCGCGACGCGCCGGCCATGCGCAAGGTGCTGGTCGCGCACCTGATACGCAAGCGGGACACCGTGCTGGCACTGCTTCAGGCCGGCGAAATCTATCCCCAAGCCCACAAGGCGAGCTGAGCCCACACACCATGCGCGTCGATCCCGCCAGCCACATCCAGCCCGCCGGAACTGTTCTTCCGCCCAACGACACCTGCGAGGCGCTGGCGCGGCGGCTGCGCGCGGAAACGCAAGGCGAGGTGCTGTTCGACGACGGCTCGCGCGGGCGCTACGCCACCGATGCATCGATCTACCAGATCACGCCGGTGGGCGCTTTCGTGCCCACCAACGATGGCGACATTGCCACCGCCATCGACATTGCGCGCGACCTGAAGGTGCCGGTGCTCGCGCGCGGCGGCGGCACCAGCCAGTGCGGCCAGACCACGGGCGCCGCGCTGGTGATCGACAACAGCAAGCATTTCCGCCGCGTGCTCGACGTGAATCTGGAGGAGGGCACCGCCACCGTCGAGCCCGGCCTGGTGCTCGACCACCTGAACGCGCAACTCAAGCCGCACGGCCTCTGGTTTCCGGTCGACGTGTCGACCAGCGCGCAGGCCACGCTGGGCGGCATGGCGGGCAACAACTCTTGCGGCTCGCGCTCCATTGCCTACGGCAACATGGTGCACAACGTGCTGGGTGCGAGTGCCTGGCTCTCGAGCGGAGAGCTGGTGGCGTTCGGTCCGCAGGCCACGCTGGACGCGCGTGCGGCCGGCATCGCGAAGTTCGTGCACGGGCTCGCGCTGGCGCATCGCGAGCAGATCCATGCCAACTGGCCCAAGGTGCTGCGCCGCGTGGCCGGCTACAACCTCGACATCTTCGACAACCAGAGCGAGAAGCCGTACACCGCCGACGGCAGCGTGAACCTCGCGCACCTCCTGGTCGGGGCCGAAGGCACGCTGGCCTACACCCGGAGCCTCACGCTCAAGCTCGCGCCGCTGCCGCGCGCCAAGGTGCTGGGCATCGTGAACTTTCCGACCTTCCATTCGGCCATGGACGCGGCGCAGCACATCGTGAAGCTCGGCCCCACGGCGGTGGAACTGGTCGACCGCACGATGATCGAGCTGAGCCTTGCCAACCCGGCCTTCAAGCCGACCGTGGAAACTGCGCTGATCGGCAAGCCGGCAGCCATCCTGCTGGTCGAGTTTGCCGGCGCCGACAAGGCCGCACTGCTGCCGCAGCTGAAGCAACTGGTCGAGCTGATGGGCGATCTCGGCCTGCCCGGCAGCGTGGTCGAAATGCCCGACGACGGGCGCCAGAAGAACCTGTGGGAGGTGCGCAAGGCCGGCCTCAACATCATGATGAGCCTGAAGGGCGACGGCAAGCCGGTGAGCTTCATCGAAGATTGCGCCGTGCCGCTCGAGCACCTGGCCGAATACACCGATGCGCTGACCGAGGTGTTCGCCCGATACGGCAGCCGCGGCACCTGGTATGCGCATGCCTCGGTCGGCACGCTGCATGTGCGGCCGATTCTCGACATGCGCGCGGACGGCGGCGCCAAGATGCGCGCCATCGCGGAAGAAGCCTCGGCACTGGTGCGCAAGTACAAGGGCGCCTTCAGCGGCGAGCACGGCGACGGCCTGTGCCGCGGCGAATGGATCGAATGGCAGTTCGGCCCGGCCATCAACAAGGCGTTTCGCGCCATCAAGCAGAAGCTCGATCCGGCCAACCTGTTCAACCCCGGCAAGATCGTCGATACGCCGCGCATGGACGACGCCTCGCTGTTCCGTTTTGCGCCGCCCACGGCACCCAGGCCCTACCGGCGCATCGAACTCAAGCCCGTGCTCGACTGGTCCGCCTGGAACGTCAACGCCGACCCCGTCACGGAGCAGACCACCGCCCCGGGCACCGGCGGCGACAGCACCGGCGGCCTCGCCAAGGCCGTGGAGATGTGCAACAACAATGGCCACTGCCGCAAGTTCGACGCCGGCACCATGTGCCCGAGCTACCGCGTGACGCGCGATGAGCAGCACTTGACGCGCGGGCGTGCCAACACGCTGCGGCTCGCGCTCTCCGGCCAGCTCGGAGCCGATGCCTTCACCGGCGAAGAAATGCACGAGACCATGGACCTGTGCGTCGGCTGCAAGGGCTGCAAGCGCGACTGCCCGACCGGCGTCGACATGGCGAAGATGAAGATCGAGTTTCTCGACCACTACAAGAAGCGCCATGGCCACACGCTCAAGGACAAGCTGGTGGCCTACATGCCCGACTATGCGCACAGGGCGAGCCGCGTGTCGTGGCTCATGAACCTGCGCAACACCTTGCCCGGCGCGGCATGGCTGGGCGAAAAGCTGCTGGGGTTTTCCGCACGGCGGTCTCTGCCCGAATGGCGCTCGGACACCTTCTGGCGTGCCAAGGCCGACATGCATGGCATGTTCGCAAGCCGCGAGGGGGTGCTTTCGGTGCAGGCCAGCGGCGGCAAGGCCGCGGTGCTTTTCGTCGACACCTTCAACGGCACCTTCGAAAGCGAGAACGCGCTGGCGGCGGCCCGCGTGCTCAAGGCCGCGGGCTACACGCTGCACACGGTCGAGAAAAGCGGCGGCCACCATTGCTGTGGCCGCACCTTCCTGGCCAGCGGCATGGTGGACGAGGCCAAGCGCCGCGCCGAGGCGCTGATCGATGCGCTCCGGCCCCTGGCCGAGGCCGGCGTTCCCATCGTCGGGCTCGAGCCCTCGTGCCTGCTCACGCTGCGCGACGAGACCCTGGTGATGGGCTTCGGCAAGAAGGCCGAGTCCGTGGCCAGGCAGGCCCTGCTGTTCGAGGAGTTCATTGCGCGCGAGCTGAAAGCCGGCCGCTTCAAGCTCGCGCTCACGCCGGCCACGGCGCCGATCCTGCTGCATGGCCACTGCCACCAGAAAGCCTTTGGCGCCGTCAGCCCGGTGCTGGACGTGCTGCGGCTCATTCCCGGTGCCGAGCCCGAGCTGATCGAAAGCTCCTGCTGCGGCATGGCGGGCAGCTTCGGCTACGAGGCGCGCCACATCGACGTCTCGATGCAGATGGCCGAGGCCAGCCTGCTGCCGGCGATCCGCGCCAGGCCCAATGCCATCGTGGTGGCCGACGGCACCAGCTGCCGCCACCAGATCGGCGACGGCGCGCAGCGCGAGGCGGTGCACGTGGCCGT
Source organism: Variovorax palleresanus (assembly GCF_051144945.1). NCBI lineage: Bacteria > Pseudomonadati > Pseudomonadota > Betaproteobacteria > Burkholderiales > Comamonadaceae > Variovorax > Variovorax palleresanus. The sequence continues at coordinate 5,263,903 of NZ_JBJNVP010000002.1, forward strand.
GCTGCTCGAACGCCATCTTGCGCCGCAGACCCCGCCGACCGAGGAGATTTAGCGGCTGGCACACAATGGCGCGATGAATGCAGCAACCACGGAGGAATCCGGCTTCGCGCTGTTCGACACCGCCATAGGCACCTGCGCCTTGGCCTGGGGTCCGCGCGGGCTCATCGGCGTGCAACTGCCCGAGGACAACGGCGAAGCCGCCACGCGCGCCCGCATGCGCCGCCGCTTCGCAGACCTGTCCGAGTCGGCCCCGCCCGAGAGCGCACGTCAGGCGATCGCGGCCATCCAGGGCCTGCTGAACGGCGCGTCCGACGACCTCCACCACATCGTGCTCGACATGAGCCGCGTGTCGGAATTTCACCAGCGCATCTATGCGATTGCGCGGCGCATTCCGCCCGGCCAGACGCGCACCTATGGCGACATCGCGGCCGAGCTCGGCGACAAAGGCTTGTCGCGTGCGGTGGGCCAAGCCATGGGCCACAACCCCTTCGCGCCCGTGGTGCCATGCCACCGCGTGCTGGCCGCGGGCAACAAGCCCGGCGGCTTTTCAGCCGGCGGCGGCGCGCTGACGAAACTGCGCATGCTCGACATCGAAGGCGCCCGGCCGAACGGGATGGCTTCGCTTTTCTAGGCTGCCTGCGGAATCGCAGCGCGAGGTGAGCGCGCTCGGCCCCCTCAGCCTGAATACGGCCCCTTGACTTCGCCCCAGCCCCATCGCGGCATGGGTGCCTCCGCGTCCACGGCCGCGCCAGGCTGCGAGTTGATGACCGCGAGCCGCGATCCCCACTCGAGATAGCCGACCAGCGCCGAACGAAACTCGGGATCGTCCGGCATCGCGAGTTCGTCCGCCGTTTCCAGCAGCAGCCCGACCCAGCGGCGCCGCTGTTCCTGCTGCAGGTGGCGGTTCAGGTGCTGCCGGATCATGTGCGGATGCCCACCGTGATGCTTCGAATAGTCGGCCGGGCCGCCCAGCACTTCGGCCAGGAAGGCGGCAACATGGGCCGGGTGATCGGCGTCCATGTGGGCGAAGACCGGTGCCAGCAATGCATCGCCCTTGACGTTTTCATAGAAGCGCGTCGTCAGGCGAAGCAGCGCCTCGCTGCCGCCGAGCCATTGGTACAGAGTGGGAACGCTTTGGGAATCGGTCATGGCTGTGACGACGCTTGTTCCTGTTGCTGCTGCGCGCGCATGATCTGGTGCCGCTGCCAATAGCGGCCGACCGCAGCCTTGAAGTTTTCTTTCTGCTTGCCGATGCCGCCCACCTTCACCTTGGTGGTGCGCGAACCCAGCATGCCCTTGTCATGGTGCGTGACGACCAGCATGTCACTGAAGGCATTGTCCTGGTACGTCAGGTTCTTGACTTCGTCCCATCCGATCGTCGAGCCGCCATCGACGCTCTGATGCAGGCCCGTGTAGCTCACTTCGACGCTCTCGTCGTTCTTCAGCGCAAACGCCACCGGCGGAAAGTGGCGCAGCACCACGGCGCGCTCTTCTTCGGTGGCCGGCTCGTAGCGGTAGGCAAGGCTCAGTTCGTGGTTCTGGACGAAGCGCTGTTCGTAGTCGCTCCACAGCCGCTGCTCGATGGCGGCGGCGGTCTCGATGTCGTCGGCCCACGAAGCCTCCGGCGCGGTCGCGACGATGGCGCCATAGGCGCTTTCGGGCACGTGGTGGCCCACGTTGCGCATGCGTTCGAGCAGCGGCGGATGGGTGTCGTAGGGATGCGGCACGTCGGCGGTCTTCATGGTTTCGATGAAGGCCTCCGAGTTGGCATAGGGCGGCAGGCCGGCCGCCACGAAGCCGGCGATGCCCAGCGCACCGTCGTGCTCCTGGTTCTGCGCAAAGAGTTTTCTCTCGACGTCGTTGCGGTAGCTTGCGTAGGCCGAGATCTTGATGAGCGACTGAACGATGGCGCCGGGCGCGGTGAGGCTCGCGGAAACGCGGTCGGCCTTGTATTCGCGCTCGCGGCTGTCGCGCGCCAGGGCAAAGGCGAAGATCATTCGGTACAGGCGCAGCAGGTAGTGCGCGACGATGGTCAGGCCGCCGCTGCGCATCTTCCAGGTGTACTGGTCGAACTGCTGCAGCTTGGGGCCGAGCGCGGCGCTGCTGCGGGTGTCGCCGCCACCCAGGTGGGCCAGCTCGTGCGCCAGCACCGCGTCGGCTTCGGACTGGTCGAGCACGCGCAGCAATGGAATGCTGACGAACAACGTGCGGCCGTCCAGCGTGCGTCCGCCCACCTGACAGGGCGCTTCGGTGACGAAGAAGTTGGTATCGATGCCGGCAACGATCTGGTCGGGCGGCGCGGTCTTCACGCGGGTGGCGAGCTGGCGGATGCGCTCCCACAGGCGCGGCGCATCGGCCTCGGCGACCACTTCGCCTTCGATCTCGTTGCCCGAGGGCAGCTTCTTGAACAGCGTGTAGATCGCATAGAACACCGCTGCGGCGGCCGCGATGCCCGCAATGGCAATAAGCTTGACGTAGTAGCTCTGCCAGAAGTACGCCGTGAGCCAGAACGACAGCCACACCAGCATCGCGCTCTGCAGCACGACCTCGACCGCGCTCGACACCGTCATGAGCCGCCAGCCGGCGACAAAGCTGGCGTAGCGCAAGCCGCGGTTGGCGAAGGCCAGGGCGCCCAGCACCAGGGCCGCCGCGAGCAGCGCCGCCCCGAGCGCCAGTGTCCAGAGGGCGGCGCGGTCGGCCCAGTGGAAGTGCCAGTACATCGAATTGGGACTGCACACCTTGTCGTGGAACTCCCTGTCTTCCTCGGCGGTGGCTTCGCAGGCCTTGGAGAGCGGATGGCTGCGGTAGAACTCGCTGGTTTGCGCCTTCTCTTCGGCCGACAGGCGGGTGTCGGAAGCGATGCGTTTCTCGATTGCCTGCAGGAACTCCGCGTCTTCCGTGCGCAGCACGTATTCCGTAAAAACCAGCGTCGCCGCCGGAATGGCGAAGAGCGACACCAGGGTCAACAGAAACACGCGTAAAAGGTCGGCATGGATCGTTCGGGCGAGGGCCATGGGGTGCTGCTCCTGGAAGCGGTTGTTGTGATTCGTTGTGTCGGACAGTCCGGGACAGGCGATAGCGTAGCGACCGTTTGCATGCTTGCGAATCTCCGATGGCGTCCATGCGAAAGGCGTGAATACCAAGGTCGTACTCTTTGTGCAGAATTAGCAACGGCCGCCCGGCGACCCCACGCCAGCACCGGATGCCGGCCTTCGCGACAATCGGTCCAATGCGTTCTTCTCCGTTCTTCAAGGGGGCCCTGTTGCCGGGCGCCGAGGCCTCGGCATCCGAAGACACCGCCGCCATGCAGCCGGTCGACGGGCTCGAGCCCACTGCGCGCCGCCGAGCGATGCTGGTCATCATCCTCGGCATCATGGTGGCCGTGCTCGATGGCACCATCGTGAACCTGGCGCTGCCGGGCATCGCGCGCGAGCTGCAGGCCAGCCCGTCGCATGCGATCTGGGTGGTCAACGCCTACCAGATCGCCACATTGGTCATGCTGCTGCCGCTGGCGTCGCTGGGCGACCTGGTGGGTTACCGGCGCGTCTACCTGGTGGGCATGGCGGTGTTCACCGTGTCGTCGGTCGGCGCCACCTTTGCCGATTCGCTCGGCACCCTGATCGTCGCGCGCACCTTCCAGGGCCTGGGCGCGGCCGGCATCATGAGCGTGAATGCGGCGCTGGTGCGGCTGACCTTTCCCTCGGCGCTGCTGGGACGCGGCATGGCCATCAACTCGATGGTGGTGGCCACGTCGTCGGTGGCGGGGCCGTCGGTGGCGGCAGCCATCCTCTCGGTGGCTTCGTGGCCGTGGCTCTTCGCGATCAACGTGCCGCTCGGGTTGCTCGTCTTCACGCTGGGCATGAAGGCGCTGCCGTTCAACCGCTTGCCGCCCGCGGCGGGGCTGCGCTTCTCACCGGTCGACGTGGCGCTGAACGTGCTGATGTTCTCGCTGGTGTTTCTCGGCGTCGACCGGCTCGGCGTGCGCGAGGGCGGCGCGCCATCGTCGTCCGCCTGGGCGATCCTGCTGGCCGGCGTGGCCGTGGGCTTCGTCTACCTGCAGCGGCAACGCAGGCTGGCGGTGCCGCTCTTTCCGATCGACCTGCTGCGCATTCCGGTGTTCGCACTGTCGATGGGCACGTCGGTGGCCGCGTTCTGCGCGCAGATGCTGGCCTATATCGCGCTGCCTTTTCTGCTGCTCGAGGTGTATGGCCGCAGCCACATCGAGGCCGGGCTGCTCATCACCGCCTGGCCACTGGCCATCGTGGCCATGGCGCCCATTGCGGGACGGCTGATCGGGCGCTACCCCGACGGGCTGCTCGGCGGCATCGGGCTGGGCCTGCTCGCTGTCGGCCTGGGGTTGCTGGCCGCGCTGCCGGCGCAACCGGGCAATGCCGACATCGCCTGGCGCATGGCGCTGTGCGGCCTCGGATTCGGGCTGTTCCAGTCGCCCAACAACCACACCATCGTGACCTCGCCGCCGGCGCACCGCAGCGGCGCGGCCAGCGGCATGCTCGGCACCGCGCGGCTCACGGGGCAAACGCTGGGAGCGGTGGTGCTGGCGGGCGTTTTCAGCGTCTGGAGCCCGCACGGCGGCCACGGGCCGGTGGTGGCACTGGTGCTGGCGGCCTGTTGCGCGGGCGTGGCGGCGGTTTTCAGCAGCCTGCGGCTGAAAACGGCGGGGCCCCACGGCTGAATAGGTTAGGGTACGGCCCCATGACGGAAGTACCTGAAACCGTGGTTTGCCCTGGCTGCGATGCGGTCTTCAGCCGTGCGCCCCTGCAGCCGCGCGAGGTGTCGCGCTGCGCCCGCTGCGGCACCGAGCTCTACCGCCATCCGGGCGACCAGCACCGCCGCATCCTGCCGCTCACCGTGGCGTGCCTGATCATGTTCGCCATTGCCAACCTGTTTCCGATCGTCGAGATCGAGCTCCAGGGCCTGCGCAGCCAGACCACGCTGGCCGGCGCCGTGGTGGTTCTGAGCACGGAGGGCATGTCGATCGTGGCGTTGCTGGTGCTGGCGACGACGCTTCTTTTTCCGCTGCTGCAGCTGTGCATCCTGGCCTACCTGCTGGTTCCGCTCCAGCGCGAGCACCGGCCGGCAGGCTTTGCCATTCTGGTGCGCGCCATGCAGATGCTGCGGCCCTGGGGAATGATCGAGGTGTTCCTGCTCGGCGTGCTGGTGGCCATCGTGAAGCTGTCGAGCATGGCCACGGTGGTGGCCGGGCCGGCGCTCTGGGCCTTCATGGCCTTGACGGTCATGCTCACCGCCGTGCTCTCGTTCAATCCCAATGCCTTCTGGGAAATGACCTTCCGCCCGCCCGGCGAGCCCGAGGAGGAGACGGGGTGATCGGCCCCTTCCGCCCGGTTGAAGATGACCAAGACGAAGCGCCGGTTGCAACGGCCGCCTCGCTCGGCCTCCTGGCCTGTCCGCATTGCGATGCCGTCTGGCGCGACGCGCAGGAGGGCGAAGCCTGCGGCCGCTGCGGCACGCGCCTGTACACGCGCAAGCCCTACAGCCTGAACCGCACCTGGGCCTTTCTCATCGCGGCCTGCATCATGTACATACCGGCCAACCTGCTGCCGGTGATGATCACGCGCACGCTGTTCGGCGCGCAGTACGACACCATCCTGAGCGGCGTGATCTATTTCTGGGTGTCGGGCGCCTACGGGCTCGCGGCCATCATCTTCATCGCGAGCTTCCTGGTGCCCCTGTTCAAGCTCACGGTCTTGATCCTGCTTGCCTTGCTGGCGCAGCGCGGCAGCGGCTGGCGGCGGCCCGAGCGGGCCAAGCTCTATCACATCATCGAGATCATCGGCCGCTGGTCGATGCTCGACGTGTTCGTGGTGTCGCTCCTCGCCGGGCTGGTGCAGATCCAGGGTTTTGCGGTCATCAACGCGGGCGTGGGCATTGCGGCATTCGGCTCGGTGGTGGTGCTGACCATGCTGGCCTCGCTGAGTTTCGATCCGCGGCTCTCGTGGGACAGCAGGCAGCAGCAGCAAGCCGAACATGAACGTGAACGCGAGCAGCCGCTGCTCGACAACAGGGAAGAAAAGCCAGCATGAGTGACGAAGAAGCCAGACCCGACGACAAACCGGCCCCGACGGGCCTTCCTCCGCCGCGCGTGGTACGGCGGCGCGAATGGCTGCCCTCGCTGATCTGGCTGATTCCCATCGTGGCCGCGCTGGTCGGCGTGATGCTGATCGTCAGGATTTTGATGGAGCGCGGGCCCGAGATCGTGCTCACCTTCGAGACCGCGGAGGGGCTGGAGGCCAACAAGACGGCCGTCAAGTACAAGGACGTGCAGATCGGCACGGTGCAGAGCCTGCGGCTTGCGCGCGACCGCTCGCACGTGCGCGTGCAGGTGCAGCTCAACAAGGAAGCCGAGGGCTTCACCGCCGAAGACTCGCGCTTCTGGGTGGTGCGGCCCCGGCTCGACACCTCCGGCATTTCCGGCCTGGGCACCCTGCTGTCGGGCGCCTACATTGGCGCCGATGCCGGTGTGTCGAAGGAAACCGCGGGCGAGTTCAAGGGGCTGGAGGTGCCGCCCATCGTCACGCGCGATGCCTCGGGCCAGCAGTTCTTGCTGCGCGCCACCGACATCGGCTCGCTCGACGTCGGGTCGCCGGTGTATTTCCGGCGCATCAAGGTCGGCCAGGTGGCGGCCTACCAGCTCGACGGCGACGGCCGCGGCGTGACGCTGCGCGTCTTCGTCAACGCGCCGTACGACAAGTTCGTGGGCGTCAACACGCGCTTCTGGCAGGCCAGCGGCATCGATGCGCAGTTGAGCGCCAGCGGCTTCACGCTGCGCACGCAATCGCTGGCCACCATCCTGCTCGGCGGCATTGCCTTCAAGGCGCCGGACGATGCCATGGGGCCGCTCGCCAAGGAGAACACGGCCTTCACGCTGGCCGAAGACGAGACCACGGCCATGAAGGAGCCCGATGGTCCGCCGCAAACGCTGCTGATGTACTTCAACCAGTCGCTGCGCGGCCTCTCGCCGGGTGCGCCGGTCGACTTCCGCGGCGTGGTGATCGGCGAGGTCAAATCGATCGGCGTGGAGTTCGACCGCGCCGAGCGCGAGTTCCGCATGCCGGTGCTGGTGCAGGTGTACCCCGACCGGCTGCGCCGCCGCGCGGGCGAATCCGGAGAAGAGTCGCGTGCCACGCAGCAGGAGCGCCTGCGGTTCCTGACCGAGAAGGGGCTGCGCGCCCAGCTGCGCAACGGCAATCTGCTCACCGGCTCCGTCTATGTTGCGCTCGACTTCTTCCCGAAGGCGCCGCCGGCGAAGATCAACATGGACAGGAACCCGATCGAGCTGCCCACCGTTGCCAACAGCCTCGACGAGATCCAGTCGCAGGTGCAGGAAATTGCGAGCAAGCTCAACAAGGTGCCTTACGAGCAGATTGCGGGCGACCTGCGCACCACGCTCGCCGCGCTCAACAAGACGCTGGCCAGCACGGAGCAGGCGGTGACCCGCATCAACACCGACGTGACGCCCGAGCTCACCGCCGCCATGAAGGACGTGCGCAAGACCGTCAACAACGCCGAACGCACGCTGGCCGACGATTCGCCGCTACAGCAGGACATGCGCCAGACGCTGCGGGAACTCACCCGTGCCGCGGGTTCGGTGCGCGTGCTGACGGACTATCTCGAACGCCATCCCGAGTCGCTGCTGCGCGGCAAACCGGACGACAAGAAATGAAGAAGAGAAAACCGTTCCTGCTCGCTGCAGCTGCCGCTGCAGCAGCGCTGATCGTTCTGGCAGGCTGCGCGAGCAAGCCCGACAACTACTACACGCTGGCAAGCACGGTGCCGGCTGCGGAGGCGGCACCTTCGACCATCGGCAGCGCGGCGCCCCTGTACATCGAGCTGGCACCGGTGGCCGTGCCCGAGCGGCTTGCAAGGCCGCAGATGGTGGTGGGCCGACCGAATGGCGGCGTACAGGTCGACGTGCTCGAGCAGCACCGCTGGGCCGCGTCGTTCGAGAACGAATTGCAGGACGCGCTTGCCAGCGGCATCGCGGCGCGCCTTGGTGCGCTCGACGTCACCAAGGGCGGCAGGCAAACGGCGCAGCCCGTGTGGCGCATCGCGGTGCAGGTGCGCCAGTTCGATGCGGTCGATGGCGGCCGCGTGGACGCGGGCTTCAACTGGACGCTGCGGCGCTCCGACGAGACCCGCACGATGGCGTGCCAGCTGAACGTGGGCGAGCCGGTTGCAAGCGGCATCGATGCGGTGGCGCAAGGCGCGCAGCGCGTGACCGCGGCAGCGGCGGCGGCCATCGCGCGCAGCGTGGCTGCGGCGCGAGCGAACGCGGCAGCGACCGCATGCACGCCCTGATTCTTTCTCCCTCCCCCTCTGGGCGAGGGCAGGGGTGGGGGCACGGCGGCGGTCACACAAGCATGGCGCCCAGTTGAAGGCTGCCCCCATCCCAACCTTCCCCCAGAGGGGGAAGGAGCAAAACAGGAATCGCATGGATCGGAGATCACCATGGCACAGATCGGAAAGGCGCCCTGCGACGAAACGCTGATCCTGCATGGCGCGAAGGCACAGGAGGGCGCCTGCCCGGATGCCTCCAAGCCTTGGGTGCTGGCCGCGGCCATCGTGGGGTCGAGCATGGCCTTCATCGACGGCACGGTCGTCAACGTGGCGCTGCCGGCCATTCAGGCCGACCTGCGCGCCACGGCGTTCCAGGCGCAATGGGTGGTCGAGAGTTATGCCTTGCTGCTCGCGGCGCTGCTGCTGGTGGGCGGCGCACTCGGCGACAATTTCGGCCGGCGCCGCATATTCGCGATCGGCGTGGGGATCTTCGCCATCGCCTCGGTGGCCTGCGGTCTCTCGAGCAACGTGCAGCAGCTGATTGCCGCGCGCGCGGCGCAGGGCATCGGCGGGGCCTTGCTGGTGCCCGGCAGCCTTGCGCTCATCAGCGCCGCATTTCCCGAGAAGGAACGCGGCAAGGCCATCGGCACCTGGTCGGGCTTCAGCGGTATCACGGCGGCCGCGGGGCCGGTGCTCGGCGGCTTCCTGGTCGATCATTTCTCGTGGGCGTGGGCCTTTCTCATCAACGTGCCGATGGCGCTGCTCGTGATGTGGATCGTGTGGCGCCACGTGCCCGAAAGCCATGGCTCGTCGGCCAGCGGCGGGCTCGACTTTTTCGGCGCGCTGCTGGCCACCGCCGGCCTCGGCGGCATCGTCTACGCGTTCATCGAGGCGCCCACGCAGCACTGGAACTCACCCGCGGTGCTGGCGGCGCTGGCCATCGGCATTGCCGGCAGCGCGGGCTTCATTGCCGCGGAGCGCAAGGCACGCACGCCGATGCTGCCGCTGGCGCTGCTGCGCATCGGCAACTTCAGCGGTGCCAACCTGCTGACCTTGCTGCTCTACGCGGCGCTGGGTGGCGGGTTGTACTTCTTCCCGCTCAACCTGATCCAGGTGCAGGGCTACTCGGCCACGGTGGCGGGCGCCGCGCTGCTGCCGTTCATCCTCATCATGTTCGCGCTCTCGCGCTGGGCCGGCCAGCTGGTCGACCGCTTCGGCCCGCGGCTGCCGCTGGTGATCGGCCCCGCGATTGCCGCCGTGGGTTTTGCGCTGTTCGCGGTGCCCGGTGTCGGCGCGAGCTACTGGAGCGGCTTCTTTCCCGCCGTGGTGGTGCTGGGCCTCGGCATGACCGTGACCGTGGCGCCGCTCACGACCACCGTGATGAATGCGGTGGGACCCGAGCAGGCCGGCGTGGCGTCAGGCGTCAACAACGCAGTGTCGCGCGCGGCTGCGGTGCTGGCCATTGCGGTGTTCGGCGCGGTGATGGCCTGGGCCTTCGACGGCGCCTTGTCCGAGAGCCTGCGCGGCATGGGCGCCTCGGCGCAGGTGTCGTCGTTTCTCGAAGGCGAGCGCAGCAAGCTGGCCGGCGCCGCCCTGCCGCCGGGCGTGGATGCGGCCACCGCCGCGGCCCTGAAGCGCGCCGTGGCCGAATCCTTCGTGGCGGGCTTTCGCTGGGTGATGCTGCTGAGCGCCGGGCTGGCTGTGCTCAGTGCGCTGAGTGCCTGGCTGATGATCGGCGGCGGGCCTGCCAAGGAGCGCAGGAACGGCGGCTGAAAGGATGGCGCCTTCTCGGGGAAGGCGCCCATTCTCAGTTCACGTCTGCATCGTTGCCGGTCTTCCGTTTCACCAGCAGGCGCTGCGGGCCTTGTCCCTCGGCACCGAGCTTGTCGAGCGGATTGCGCAGACGGCATCGGTCGATTGACAGGCAGCCGCAGCCGATGCAGTCGTCCAGCGTGTCGCGCAGCTTCTTGAGCTGCGCCATGCGGTCGTCGAGGTCGGCGCGCCAGTTGGCGGAAAGCCGTGCCCAGTCGGCACGGCTGGGCGCCGCGTGGGCGGGCAAGTTGGAGAGCGCCGCGGCAATGTCGGCGAGCGCAATGCCCACCCGCTGGGAAACCCGGATGAAGGCCACGCGGCGCAGCGTCTCTCGCGCGTAGCGCCGCTGGTTGCCCGCTGTCCGCGTGCTGGCGATGAGCCCCTGCGACTCATAGAAGTGAAGCGTCGATACCGTCACGCCGCTGCGGCGCGCGACTTCGCCGACGCTCAGCACGGGAGCGATGCCAGCTTGTTCCAGAGCGTTGTTCATGAATACCTCTTGACCTCAACTTTACTTGAGGTTTGAGAATGCTTTCCGGCGGGCAGTTCGTGCCCGCGATCTCAAGGAAAAAGCATGACCAACGATCAAACCCCCAACGTTCCGACACCCGTTTTTCGCGTCGACAAGTTCATCGTTCCGGCCGAGGTGCTGCCCGCTTTCGTCGCGCAGATGCAGCGCATTCAGCAAACCTTGCGCAGCTTGCCGGGATGCGTGCGCAACCAGGTGCTCACCCAGACCGGCGGGCCGGGCGAGTTCAACGTGTTGACCGTGGTCGAGTGGGCCAGTGAGCAGGCCGTGGCCACGGCCACGAGCTTCGTGCAGAAGAAGTTCGCAGAGGAGGGGTTCGATCCGGCCGACTTCGTGCGGCGCAATGGCGTGCGCGCTGACTTGGGGTTCTACCGCGCCGAGTGAGGGATTGGCCCCGGCTCACTGCCGCGGCATCAGCTCATAGAAGTCGAATCCGTTGCTGCGGCCGCCGAGGCACACCGCCAGGGTGTCTTCGATCTTGCGCCATTGCGCGAGCCGGTTGCGCCATTTGCGCACGCTGTGGCCCTCATCGGGAAAGCTCATGTATTCGACCGGCCGGCCGAGCTTCTGGAGCGTGGCCACCACCTCGTCCGAATCCTGCCGCAGCACGCGCACGTCGTTGGCGCCGTGGATCACGAGCAGCGGCGCCGTGATGCGGTCGATCTGCGAGATGGGCGAATCCCGCAGCATGCGCTCGCGCTCCTCCGGCTTGCCGACGTCGCCGAAGAACGCCGCGAAGTAGTGGCGGTTGCGCCAGAACGGCGGCCAGTTCTCGATCACGCGGGGCCAGTTGGCAACGCCCACCACGTCGATGCCGCAGCGGTAGTCGTGCGGCTTCTGGATGAGCTGCGTGAGCACCGAAAAGCCGCCGAAGCTCCCGCCGAGCACGGCCATGCGCTTCGGGTCGGCCACGCCCTGGTCGATGGCCCATTGCACGGCTTCGGCAATGTCGCGCTGAAGCCGGCCGCTGGTTTCGTGGGCGCCGGCCATCATGAAGGCGCGCCCGTAGCCGGCGGAGCCGCGGTAGTTCACGTAGAGGACCGCATAGCCCCGGTTCGCCAGCATCTGCGTGGGCGTCAAGCTCGCGGATTGCCACGAGTCGCGGGTCCACGGGCCGCCGTGAATGTTGACCACGAGCGGCGCGGGCCCCTGCACGCCGCGCGGACGCACGAGGTAGCCGTGGATCACGAGACCGTCGGACGCCTTGAACGAGAAGGGCTCCATGGGCGAGAAGAGATCGGTGGTCGGCTCGCGCGGCGGCGTAAGCCGCGTGAGTTGCCCGCTCGCGCGGTCGAGCAGCAGCTCCACGGTTCCGTTCTCGGTGGTCGAACGCAGCACCATGCGGCGCTGGTCGTTGGCCATGCCCGCGGGGCGCGTGATGACGGGCTCGGCGTTCAGCCAGCCGCGCTCCCGGGCCGTCTTCACGGCAGCGGCCACTTCGTTGCCCAGCGCGGCATCGAGATAGGCGATGCGGGGGCGGCCAGGTTCAGATATGTACGCGAGCGGCGCTCCCTGCTGAGGCGGGAACACGCCGTAGTCGAGGTCGACCGCCGCATCTTCCGCCAGCAGCCGCTCCGCGCCCGTGGCCAGGTCGACTTCGACCAGGGCGAGCTTGTCGCGGCCGACATTCGTCATCGTCCAGAGCCGCCCGGCGCCGAGGTCGATGCGCTGGGGCCAGAAGGAATCGAAAGCCTTCACCGTTTTGAAGGCGCGCCAGCCGCCGTCGGGCTGGCGCAGTTCCAGCAGCCGGTCGGAGCCGTCGGCGCTGCCAAGCTGCCGCATGCGGCCCGCGAGCTCGCGCCGGGTGTCGATGAACCACGAGATCACGCGGCTGTCGGGTTCGCTGCGCGCAATTTCGCGCACGGTGCGCGTGCGGGCATCGCCTTCGAAAAGGTCCATGCTGGAGCGGTCGCGCTGGTTGTTCGCGAAGTAGAAGGTGGCGCTGCCGGGCGCGCCCCATCCCAGCATGGCCGAGCGCACGCCGGGCCAGGGCGTCACGGCCCAGGGCTTGGCGCCTGGCGCCTCGGTGTCGAGCACGAAGATCTGCGTGTTCTCGTCGCCCGTGAAGTCCTTGAGGTAGGCCAGATGGCGGCTGTCGGGCAGCCACGAGTAGGTTGGCCCGGACACGAAGGGCCGCGCCAGCGTGCCGGTCGCAAAGGTGCGGGTGCTGGCGCTATTGACCGTGGCGGCGTCGGCCGTCTTGCGCACGCCGAGGCCCACGTCGGTGCCGACCGCCTGAAACCATACGAGCTGCTGCCCGTCGGGCGAGAGCACATGGCCGTTGACCGCATCGATGTTGGCGACGAAGCGGCGCATGGGAACGAGCGGCGGCAGCGTGTTGTCCTGCCGCGCGGCAACCAGCGCCGGGTGCGTGGGCCCGGTGGCGCAGCCGGAAAGAAGCGCCAGCGTGCCGCAGGCGGCAGCCAGGGCGATGCGCCAGCGGCTGGGGGTTCTGCTGTATCTCATGTTCCTCGTCCCTCTTGGATGTCTTGATGCGCGGTCTTGTCCGCGCATGGATTCTGCCGGTGGCACGAACAAGGGTGTGGCTTTCCGCGTCGTCCTGCCGGTGGTCCCGAGGGATTGACAAGCACCTCATGCTGCCTGGATACTGAACCTTCAGGTTCATCATTCAAGACTCAGGAGATTCCCATGCAGAAGATCGTTCCCTGCCTCTGGTTCGACGGCAACGGCGAAGACGCGGTGAAGTTCTACACCGGCATCTTTCCGAACTCACGCATGACCGAAAAGCAGCTCTGGGGCGATGAGAACCCCAGCTTGAAGGGGTCGCTGCTGACCGCGATGTTCGAGCTGGACGGGCAGGAATTCATGGTGCTCAACGGCGGCCCGCAGTACAAGTTCACGCCGGCCATCTCGATGCTCGTCAGATGCGAGACGCAGGCCGAAGTCGACAGCTATTGGGACAAGCTGCTCGAAGGCGGCGGCCAGCCGGTGCAGTGCGGCTGGCTCACCGACCGCTATGGCGTGTCGTGGCAGGTCGCGCCGACGCCTATCCTTCGCATGTTCCAGGACAAGGACCCGGCCAAGGCCGCCCGCGCCATGCAGGCGATGATGAAGATGGTCAAGCTCGACATCGCCGAGGTGAAGAAAGCCTTCGACGGCGAGTGATCCGCCGCCGCGGCCGCTACACCATCCGCCGGATCGCCTTCTTGCGCCACACCAGGCGGTAGTAGGCGGTCTGCAGCAGCAGCATCGCCCCGAAGGTCACGGGGTAGGCATACCAGATGCCGTTGAGCCCGATGCGGTGGCTCATGAACCAGGCCACGGGCACCTCGATGCCGATCAGGCAGAGGATCGAGATGGCCGTGGGCACCAGCACCGACCCGCTGGCCCGCATGATCCCCGAGATGGCCGAGGCCATGCCAAAGATGACGAGGCTCCACAGCATGATGTGCAGCAGCGTCTGCGCAATCTCGATCACCGGCGCGCTGGTGATGAAAAACCCCATCAGGTGCCGCGAGAACAGGTAGCCCAGCAGCACCAGTCCGCCGGTCAGCACCAGGTTCATCAGCAGCGCGGTCTTGGCGATGGCGCCCAGCCGGTCCGCACGGCCCGCGCCGATGGCCTGCGCCCCGAGGATCGACGCCGTGATGGCAATCGAGATGGCCGGAAACTGCACGTAGGCCACCACCTGGTTCACCGCGCCATATGCCGCGGTGGCGCTGGAGCCGTAGCTGTTGACCAGCGAGAGCAACGCCACCTCGGCCAGCGCGACGACGATCATCTGCACCCCCGTGGGCACGCCCACCTTGAGCACCGCCTTCAGCAACGTGGGATCGATGCGCAGGTGGCGGATGAATTCCGCATCGGGCGCAAGCGGACTGCCGCGGCGGCGCAGGCGCCATCCCAGCCACAGCGTCGAGGCCACGAAACCCACCACCGTGGCCCAGGCGGCGCTCGCAACGCCGAGCTGCGGCAGGCCGCCCCATCCGCGAATGAGTGCCGGCGTGACGATGAGGCCGGCCGCCGTGGAAAAGAGCAGCGTGAGCAGCGGCGTGACCGTGTCGCCAACGCCGCGCAACATGGCGGTCGACAGCAGGAACACGAATAGCCCGGGCATCGCGATCAGCATGATGCGGGCATAGCGCGTGGAGTCGGCCAACACGTCGGGCGGCGTGCCCAGGAAGGCGAGCAGCGGCGTGGTGAAGGCGCCGCCGAACACGGCCACCGCCAGCCCCAGCAGCATGCCGACCGACAGCGTGGTGCCGGCGATGGCCTTGGCCTTGGCGACATCGCGCGCGCCCCAGGCCTGGCCAATCAGCACCGACGCACCAGCGCCCAGTCCGATGACGAAGGCAATGAAAAAGAACATCACCGGAAAGAAGCTCGACACCGCCGCCAGCGCGCCGACGCCGATCATCTGCCCGATGTAGATGTTGTTGATGGTGCCGGAGAGCGACTGCAGGATGTTGCTGAGCAGCATCGGCGCAAGAAAGAACAGGAAGGTCTTCCACAGCGCGCGCGGCGCACCGACAGGTGCGACCGGGGTCCCGCGCAGGCCGCTCTGGCCGGTGGCTGCGCTCTCGGAGCTTGCTCTCATGCGGTGGTGCTCCAGCCGGCGGCGGACAATTTTTGAAGGTGGATGCGCAGGTCCGGGGGCCAAGAGTCGATCAGCGCCTCGAAGCGCTCGCGTTCGCCCGCGAACAGCGCGCGGGTGGCTTCCTCGAAGCCGGGCAGGGCGCCAGCGATCGCGGTCATGAAGCGGTAGGTGGCTTCGCGTGATGCGCGCACGGCGTCGCGGTCGGCGTTGACGCGGCTCGCCTCCTGGACCAGCCGTCGCAGTGCGACCGAGGCGCCGCCGGGCTGACGATTGAGCCAGTCCCAGTGGCGCGGCAGCAGGGTGACTTCGCGCGCGACCACGCCGAGCCTCGGGCGGCCTACGCCGCGCGGGGTTTCTTCAGGGGCTTCGGCGCTGGCCGCATGCGCCACGACGCCGGCCCGGTTGTGTACGTCGAAGTCGAGGAGTTCACCGGTCTGTTCGTTGAACACGAGATAGGGCGTGTCGTCCTTGCGGTCACGCAATTGTGCGAGCACGTCGGCGGTGCTTCCCTGGGCGATGCGCTTGAAGGAGGCGAAGACAATCAGGTTGCCGGGTGGCGTGTCGGATGGCATGTTGGATTTCTTTATTCTTCGGGGCCGGTCGAAAGGGTGCGTAATCTACCCGTTGAACGGCTCAGTCGACGGCGTGCCGTCGTGGCAAAGCGCAAGGAGCGCAACGTTGATTTTCGACAGGCTTTCAGCAGCCAGCGATTTCACCGTATCGGCGCAGATTGCTTGGGCGGTCGTGACGGCAGCTTGCATCAGTTTTCTGCCGCCGGTGCAAATGGTTGCGTGGCGGCCGCCTCCATTCGCACCGGCCGTGCGTTCGGCCAGCCCCGATTTTTCGAGCAGGACCATTTTGCGAACCAACGCCGAGATCGGCAACCCCAGGGATCGCGCAAGGTCGGCCGCCGGCATGCAGCCGCCTTCGGCGCACAGGAGCCGATGAAGCAGCGTGAAATCTTCGTAGTTCAGGCCATGGAAGGCGCCCAGATGCTCCTGGAGCTTCAGGTTCAAGCTGGCGTGGGCGCGGCCGATGTTGAGGCACAAGTCCAGCGGATCGATGCTCATGGCGCGTCGTAGCCCCGGTCGCCGTGGCACTGAAGCTCCTCGCGCCAGAGCACAAGAAGTTTTTCAAGTTCCGCGGCGCGGTCGAAGGCGGGGTCGTCGCGCTCCTTGACGCGGTCGATCACCTCGAAGCTGAAGTTCGCCGCACCGTGCGTGGCCCAGTCGCGCACCAGCGCCTTGTTGCGGTGCGAGCGCAGGCCGAGTTCGAAGCGGGCGCGGTTCATCGCTCCCTCCACATCGAGACTGGCGGCCACGTAGAGGCGGCCGCTGAGCGTATTGCGGATGACGAAGACGCCCGCGGGGCGGACCGTTTCCTTGTATTTCCTGGCGAGGGCGCGCCTCGTCTCCTGGGGCATGTTCATGTTCCATATATTATCCGGGTAAAATTAAAAGCACAATACACCCGGGTAAAAATAGGCAATTACCCCTCGCGCAATCGCCGCCATCCCTTGCGAGCCGACGGTTCGGTCGGGCGGCGGCGAGGAGGGTGAAGGGGATGGCGGAGGAGGGGTGAGCACCGCACCCATTGCGCGGGTTGCCGGCGGGGGCTTTCCTTCGGCCCTATGGCAAACTTCCACGCTTTATTCGCCAAGCACGCCGGTCCGGCCGGGCGTGCATGACAGGGACGTCATTCAGACATGCAAAAAATCATTCGCCAGCTCGCCGCCGAGATCAAGGTCGGCGAGCACCAGGTGAAGGCGGCCATCGAACTGCTCGATGGCGGTGCCACGGTTCCGTTCATTGCCCGCTACCGCAAGGAGGTCACCGATGGCCTCGACGACATCCAGCTGCGTGAACTGGAAGCACGTCTTTCCTACCTGCGCGAACTCGAGGACCGCCGTGCCGCAGTGCTCAAGAACATCGACGAGCAGGGCAAGCTCACGCCGCAATTGCGCGCCGCGATCGAATTCGCGCCGACCAAGCAGGAGCTCGAAGACCTTTACCTGCCGTTCAAGCAGAAGCGCCGCACCAAGGGCCAGATTGCGCGCGAGTTCGGCATCGAGCCGCTGGCCGACAAGCTGCTGGCCGACCCGACGCTCGACCCCGCCGTGGAAGCCAAGGCCTTCCTGCAGCCCGCCACGACGCTGGACGACGGCAAGCCGGGCCCCGATTTCTCCACCGTGCCGGCCGTGCTCGACGGCGTGCGCGACATTCTTTCCGAGCGCTGGGCCGAGGACGCTGCCCTGGTGCAGCGCCTGCGCGAATGGCTGTGGGCCGAAGGCCTGCTCAAGTCGACGCTGATGACCGGCAAGGACGAAAACAACGCCGACGTCGCCAAGTTTCGCGACTACTTCGACTACGACGAGCCGATCGGCCGCGTGCCGTCGCACCGCGCACTGGCGGTGTTCCGCGGGCGCACGCTCGAAATCCTGGATGCCAAGCTGGTGCTGCCGGTCGAGCCCGAACCGGGCAAGCCCAGCATCGCCGAAGGCAAGATCGCGCTGCACCTGGGCTGGAGCCATGCGGGCCGCCCGGCCGACGACCTGATCCGCAAATGCGTGGCCTGGACCTGGCGCGTGAAGCTGGCGCTCTCCACCGAGCGCGACCTGTTCACCCGCCTGCGCGAAGACGCAGAGAAGGTCGCAATCAAGGTGTTTGCCGACAACTTGCGCGACCTGCTGCTGGCCGCGCCCGCCGGCCCGCGCGTCGTGATGGGCCTGGACCCCGGCATCCGCACCGGCGTGAAGGTGGCCGTGGTCGATGCCACCGGCAAGCTGGTCGAAACCGCCACCGTGTTCCCGCACGAACCGCGCAAGGACTGGGAAGGCTCGCTGCACACGCTCGGCAAGCTCTGCGCCAAGCACGGCGTGAACCTGATCGCCATCGGCAACGGCACCGCGAGCCGCGAGACCGACAAGCTGGCGGCCGACCTCATCAAGCTGCTCGCCAAGATGGCCGCACAGGCCGGCGCGCCCGAGATGAAGGTCGACAAGGTGGTGGTCAGCGAGGCGGGTGCTTCGGTCTACTCCGCCAGCGAATTCGCCTCGCAGGAAATGCCCGACGTGGACGTGAGCCTGCGCGGTGCCGCCAGCATTGCGCGCCGCCTTCAAGACCCGCTGGCCGAGCTGGTGAAGATCGACCCCAAGAGCATCGGCGTGGGCCAGTACCAGCACGACGTGAACCAGAGCGAACTCGCCCGCACGCTGCAGGCCGTGGTCGAAGACTGCGTGAACTCGGTGGGCGTGGACCTCAACACCGCGAGCGTGCCTTTGCTGTCGCGTGTGTCTGGCCTGTCGGCCAGCGTGGCCAAGGCGGTGGTGCGCTGGCGCGAATCGAACGGCGCGTTCGCAACCCGCAAGCAGCTGCTCGACGTGACCGGCTTCGGCCCCAAGGCTTTCGAGCAGAGCGCGGGCTTCCTGCGCATCAGGGGCGGCGCCGACCCGCTGGACATCACCGGCGTGCACCCCGAAACCTATCCGCTGGTCGAGCAGATCATCGTCAAGACCGGCAAGCCGATCGCCGAGCTGATGGGCCGCGCCGAGATGCTCAAGACGCTGAAGCCCGAGCTGTTTGCCAACGAGAAGTTCGGCGTCATCACGGTGAAGGACATCCTCGGCGAACTCGAAAAGCCCGGCCGCGATCCGCGCCCCGACTTCAAGGTGGCGCGCTTCAACGACGGCGTGGACGACATCAAGGACCTGGTCGAGGGCATGATCCTCGAGGGCACCGTGAGCAACGTGGCGCAGTTCGGCGCCTTCATCGACCTGGGCGTGCACCAGGACGGTCTGGTGCACGTGAGCCAGCTGAGCCACAAGTTCGTGAACGACGCGCGCGAGGTCGTCAAGACCGGCGACATCGTCAAGGTCAAGGTGATGGAAGTGGACGTGGCGCGCAAGCGCATCGGCCTGTCGATGAAGCTGGATGCCGCGCCCGCGCGACGCGACGGCCCGCGCGACAACCGCTTCGAAGGTGCGGGACGCGGCCAGCAGCAGCAGGGTGCGCGCCGCGACAACGCGCCGCAGCCTGCGGGGCAGATGGCGAGCGCGTTTGCCAAGCTGCAGGGGTTGCGAAAGTAGGGCGAGGCAAGTTTGCAGCCGCCTGTTAAACTAGTCAGAACACTAGTCTGACAAGGTGGCTCTAAATGAAATCCTGGCCCGTGCAAGACGCCAAGGCGCGTTTCAGCGAGTTTCTCGAGGCCTGTCTCGCCGACGGGCCGCAAATGGTCACCAAACGGGGGGCCGAGGCCGCCGTGCTGGTACCGGCGGCAGAGTGGCGGCGATTGCATGCCACGGCCAAGCCGTCCCTCAAGGAGTTGCTGCTCTCGGCCGAGGCACGCACCGAGTTTCTCGTTCCGCAGCGCGGCGCGGCACGCCGGCGGCGCATCACGCCAATCCGCTGAGGGGCGGGCGGTATGTACCTGCTGGACACGAACGTCATCTCGGAACTGCGTCGGCCTCGACCGCACGGCGCGGTCGTCGCATGGCTCGCGCCCATCGCCGACAGCAACCTGCATCTTTCCGCGGTGACGATCGGCGAAATCCAGGCTGGCATCGAAATCACGCGCGAGCAGGATGCCGCCAAGGCCGATGAGATCGAGCAATGGGCAGCCCTGGTCGCCGCCTCGTACAACGTACTGCCCATGGACGCAGAAACGTTCAGGCTGTGGGCCAGACTGATGCACCGCAGTTCCAACACGCTATATGAAGACGCAATGATTGCCGCCACGGCAAAGCAGCATGCATTGACCGTCGTGACCCGCAACGTCAGCGACTTCGCCGGTTTCGGTATCGACGTCTTCAACCCGTTCGAGTCAAGCGCGGCATGAATAAATGAAAGCCCTGCGCATCTACGCCGGCCCCGCTGCCCGCAAGCACATCGAAGCGCACGGCTTGCGCCCGCAGGACGTGCGCACCATTCCCGGCGCGGCGGGCGGGCCGAAGGGCCTCGTCCTCGGGCCGCTCGACCGTTTCATCTTCGGGCGCTGGCTCACGCAGTCGAGCCAGCCGGTGCACCTGGTGGGCGCATCGATCGGTGCGTGGCGGCTTTCGACCGCCTGCCTGTCCGATCCGCAGAAGGCCTTTGAGCGCTTTGAATATGACTACGTGCGCCAGCGCTTCGACGTGCCTCCGGGACAGAAGCGGCTCAGCCCGAACCAGCTGAGCGCGCGCTTTGCCGAGAGCCTTATCGACTTCTACGGTGGGCGCATCGGCGAGGTGCTGAACCATTCGCGCTACCGGCTGCATGTGGTGACTTCGCGCGGGCGCCACATCCTCGGTCGCGAGGGCAGGGCGCGCACGCCCTTCGGCTACCTGGGCGCCTTTGCCACCAACAGCCTGTACCGCAAGGGCCTGGGCGCATGGCTCGAACGCTGCGTGTTTTCCACACCCGGCGCGGCGCTGCCGTTCGGCACCAAGGATTTCCGCACGCGCCAGCATGCGCTGAGCCAAGAGAACTTCAACCTGGTGCTGCAGGCATCGTGCTCGATACCGTTCCTGCTTGCCGCGGTGCACGACATTCCGGGCGCGCCGCGCGGTGCGTATTGGGATGGCGGCATTACCGACTACCACCTGCACCTCGACTACCAGCCGACCGACGAGGGCATCGTGCTGTACCCGCATTTTCAGCGGGCCGTGGTGCCGGGTTGGCTCGACAAGGGCCTGCGCTGGCGCCACAAGTCCACCGGCTTTCTCGACCGCATGGTGGTGCTCGCGCCCGATGCCGACTGGGTGCGCTCGCTGCCCAACGGCAAGCTGCCCGACCGCAAGGACTTCATCCATTTCGCGAACGATCCGCAGGCCCGCATCGGCGCGTGGAGCAAGGCCGTGCGCGAGGCAGAGCGGCTTTCGGAGGAGTTCGAGGGCTGGCTCGCAACCGGTCGCACGCGGGACATCCTGCCACTCTGAACAGGCCCCGCCGGGGCAAACCCCAAGGGTGCGCACGCGCAGCGCCTTCGAGAATGGCCAGCTCACTCTTGTCCAGAGAAAGCCGCCACTCATGCAGCAGGCCCGAATTTCACGCCGCCGATTCACCCTTGCCGCCGCAGCGGCGGCCGCGACCTTGCCGATGCCCACGCTGGCGCAAAGCGCCTGGCCCAACAAGCCGATCCGCATCATCGTGCCCTACACGCCGGGCGGGTTCACCGACCAGATGGCGCGGCTGGTGCAGGTCGGGCTGCAGGCGCGGCTCGGCCAACCGGTGCTCATCGACAACAAGCCCGGTGCCAACAGCCTGATCGGCGTCGACGCCATTGCCAAGGCCGCGCCCGACGGCACGACCTTCGGCGTCGTCATTGCGGCCTACGCGGCCAACACCACGCTGTATCCCAAGCTGCCCTACGACCCACGCAAGGACTTGACGGGCGTGTCGCTGATGGGCGTGTCGCCGCTGCTGGCCGCGGTGAATGTCGATGCGCCGTTCAAGACCGCGCGCGAACTCATCGACTACGCACGCGCCAACCCCGGCAAGGTGAGCTTCGGCTCATCGGGCAACGGTTCGGCCGCACACCTGACGACCGAGCTGTGGAAGTCGCTCACGCAGACCTACATGATCCACATTCCGTACCGTGGCGCGGTGCCCGCGCTGACCGACTTGATGGGCGGGCAGATCCAGCTGTTCTTCGACGCGCCCACCGGCCTCATCAACCAGGCCAAGGCCGGCAAGGTGCGGCTCATCGGCGTGGCGGGCGACAAGCGCCTGTCCGCCGTTCCGGATGTGCCTACCTTCATCGAACAGGGCTTCGCGGGCTTCACCGGCAGCACCTGGGCCGGCATGCTGGCGCCGGCCGGCACGCCGCGCGACATCGTCAAGCGCATGTCCGAAGAGGTGGCGCGCATCATCAAGAGCGACGAGACGCGCGCCAAGCTCGACGCCATGGGCACGTTCCCGGCGGGCAGCACGCCGGAGGAGTTCGATGCCTTCATTGCCGCCGAAACCGCCAAGTGGGCGAAGGTGATCCGCACGGCGGGCGTGAAGGCGGAATAGGAGAAGAGCTCAGGCCGCGAGCACCAGCACCTTGAACTGGCTGGGCACGATCCGCATGCCGACGATGTTGGAGCGGTTCTGCACCGAGAGGCTGGTCATGCGCGTGCAGGGTGAACCTTTCAGCAGCACCGTGAATGCGCCGGTGATGTGGCGCGAAGGGCCCATCACCGTCTGAGACACCACGCCCATCAGAACGCCCGCGTTGTCGCCGTTGGTGATGGGCGTGGTGGTTGCAAGGTTGTGGGCCGGCGTGCCGCCGTAGAGGATGTTCCAGGCGTTGGGAATGGCCGTTGGGCCGAGTGCGAAGTTGGGATACGGAACGGGAATCGCGGGCGGTGTCTTGCAGACATCTGGAAATGCGAGGTCCATTCCCATCATCTGTGCGTTGGCAAACATGCGTAAGGCTCCTTCAATCAACCCATGTGGATCTGTTCGGCATCGACCTTGACCAGCTCCTTGCTGGTCACCAGGGTGTTCTTCGCATGAAGCCGAAGCGTCTGCGAGGCCTGGATGTCGATGTGCCCGGCGCGCACGTGCTCGGCCTCCTCGGTAATGCGGAAACTCGAGCGCGTGAACAGGTGAAGCCGGTCGAGCACGACTTCGCAGGCGCGCCCCAGGAAGCGGGTGACCAGCACGCTGAAACGCAGCTCCGCGCCCTGGTAATCGAGTTCCGAGACATTGCACTGGCCGCGCTCCGCCGTGAGCTTCCATTGAGGCGCGCTCGTGGCCATGGACGTGTCCGACTGGAGTTCGAGCACGCCCGCGCTGCGGATCGCGATGCCGCCTCGCTTCGACTGCAAATGCAGATCGCCGTCCACCGCGAGCGTTGCCTGGCGCTTGTCGGCCTGGGCCACGACGGCAATCACGTACAGCGCCTCGTCGTTCGGGCCCGCAACCATGACCGTATCGCCGGGTGCGGGCACAAGCAGGCAGCTGGCGGCGCGCTGGCAGCGCAAGGGGTGGTGCCCGTCGGCAAGCATCAGGTCGCAGAAATCGCCGTCGGGGTCGCACGCGACGACGGTGGCCATCGATATGCCGGCCACCGCCGACGCCGGTTGGCGCTTTGCCGGCGAGGTCTTTCGCAGCAGCGGTTCGAGCTCGCTTGCGGGTCGGGATACTGGCGGTGCTGCAGGTGCAGCGGGGGAAGGAGGCCGGGCCGCCATCGTCATGCAGTGTCCTTTGCGTCAGGTGGTGGATAGTCGCCAAGCCGCATGAGGCCCCGGGCATCCCGGTCGAGCCGGACCGCGCGCGGTGAACGTTGCCAGGCCAACCTCTCGGCTTCGAACAGATCGGGGTCGGAATCGAGTACGCCGGCGCGGTCGCTCCATCGGGAGCCGTCCTGGTGGGCGCGGTGCAGCTGGGTGCGGTGGCATCGGGCTTTCTCGAAGCCGGCGTTGCGCAGGTCCGCATACGAGAAATCTGCATAGGTCAGACGGCTCCCCGCGAACGAGGCGCGCTCGCACCGGGCGCGATGGAACACGCACTGCTCGAGGCTCGCATCCGAAAAATCGGCATCGCACAGCAGCGCATCGATCCACAGCGACTGGTCGAACACTCCCGCGCGGCAGTCTGCGTTGCGCATGCTGGCTTGCGGGAACAGAGACTGCGGTGCATGCACGCGGTGCATGCGCACGTCGTCGAGGGCGGCGCCCTTGAAGTTGCACTGGACGAGCCGCGCCTCGTCGAACACGCAGTTCGACATGCGCGCATCCACGAACTGGCAGAGCGTGAACGACTGGCCGGCGAACGACTGCCCGCGCAGGTCGGCCTCCGAGAAGATGGCATTGTGGAAGCCGGCGCCGCGAAAGCCCGCCTCGCGCAGGTCTGATCGAAAGAACACGGCAGTCGCGAGTTCGGCGCCTGCAAAGTCGGCGTTGCCCAGGCGGCTCTCGTTGAAGATCGTCTTCGTGACCCTGGCCCGCTCGAAGCTCGCCCCCTGGAATTCGCAATCCTGGAAGGCCGCTTCCTTCAGCTCGGCGCCTTCTGCGCGCGTGCCGCGCAAGTCCGATTCAGCCACAACGGTGCCGATCCATCGGCTGGCCGGCGCCTGCATGTCTTGCAGGCTGCAGCGCAGGAGCGACGCACCGTCCAGCTGAATGCCGGCCAGCGCCGCGCCGTCGAAACGGCAGCGCTCGAACACCGAATCGTTCAAGCGCGCGCGCTCGAGCCCGGCCTGCGTGAATCTGCATTCGCTGAACAGGCCGCCTGACAGGTCCAGGTCGTTCAGCTGCATGCCGGTGAAGTCTTCTCCCTGCAATTGCACTCCGTTGCGGACCTTGGACACCAGCTCCTGCGGGCTCATTCGACGGGTGTCGCCCGCGGAGCCGGCACGGTCTTGGTCTGCTCGAGGTAGGCACCGTGCGTCTCGGTGATGGTGTCGATCTGGATCTGGGACATGTCGGCGCGAAAGAGATTGGTCTCGCGAAGGTCTGCGGACAGCAGGCGGGCCTTGTTGAAGTTGGTGGTCATGAGATTGGCGGTACGCAGAGAGGCGCGCGTCAGGTTGCTGCGGATGAACAGGCTCTCGGGGGCCTGTACGGCGCTCAGGTCGGCGCCTGTCAGGTCGCAGGAAGAAAAGTCGCAGGTGTCGAGCGTGGCGCGTGCGAGGCGTGCGCCCTCCATGGGTATTTCGCGAAAGCTGCATTGCACCAGCGTGGCTTCTTCGAAGTTCACGTTGCGCAGGCTGCTGCTGCCCACGAAGCAGGAGGTGCGCAGCAGGGCACGCTGGAATCCGATGCGGTCGTCGCCGTTGGTGTGGGTCCACATGCAGGCTTCGAGTTCGGCGCCCGAGAAGTCCAGGCCGGCGACCCGGCACGCCATGAATCCGGCCTTTTCCAGGCTCGCGTTCCGAAAGCTGCAGTCTTCGATGACCGTGTCCGAAAGGAAGCCGATGTAGGCTGCGTCCATTCCGTCGAAGCTGCAGCGCAACAGCTGCGATCCGATGATGTGCAGATGATGCATGCGGGCCGAGGAGAAATTGCATTGCTCGAACTTGAGCTTCTCCAGCGTCGTCCTTTCGAAGATCGCATGCGAGAAATCGGCTTGGCTGCAGTCGACTGCTGCCAGGTTGGCATTGCGGAAGACAGCGCGGCCAAAGCCTGCGCCGGAGAGCCGGGCCCGTACCAGCACCGCGTCGCTGAAGTCGGCGTCGTCGCACCTGGCGCGGGCCAAGTCGGCTCCTTCGAGCAGCGCACGCCGAAAGCACGCGCCACGCAGGTCGAGGCCGGACAGGTCGGCGCCGGTCAGGTCCATGTCGGTGAAGTCGCGGCTGCCGGCAAGAACCGCGGCGACCTGCGCGCCAAGCGCCGCCATGCGATCGGCGGGCAGGGCGTCCACGGGTGCCTGGTGCTGCGCGGAACTGCGGTACAGAGCCAGCAATCCGCGTTCGCCGTTTTCCGCCAGCTTGCGCATGGCGTCGATCTGGCTCGCGGGCAATGGCGCGGTGCCGGTTGCCGCGGGGATGCCTTCGAACCCACGCACCATGGCCGCGCCGTCGACGCGGGGCGGACCTTTCAATTGCGTGCGGTCGTGCTCGCGCACCAGCTTGCCGGTGTCGAAGCCGACTTTCCTCGACTCGCTGGCGTTGGCATCAGCTTCGCGCTGGAGCCGCTCGCGTTCGACGGCTCCCTGCTCGCGCTGCGTGCTGGCATAGCGCTCGGCCTGTTCCACGAACTCGGGTAGTTCGCGCAGGGTGGGCATTCGGGTAAAGGGGTCTGGAAGCCGGCGGTCGTTGAAGTGGCGTGCCTTGTGCCCCGCCGCGATCGCCTTCTGCTTCAACTCTTCGCGACCCTGTGCGCCGCGCTCGCGCATGTTGCGCACCAGCGCCGATTCCGGGTTGCCGACTTCATCAGGCCACGGACCGATCGCTTCTTCGGGCACGAGCTCGTTGTCGCGGAACATGTAGAGCGCGCCTTTTTCCGGATCGCATCGCTGCCGCAGCACGGCGGCGTAGTGCGCCAGGCCGCGCGGGGCATCGCGCATCTCGATCGCCGGCATCACATGGGAAATGTCTGAGGCATCGTCTTCCTCGATGCGCGTCTCGCCGTGGAAGACGAGCGCGACGCGGTCGAGATGCGGAAAGAACCAGGCCGTGGTCAAGCGCTGGGCGACTTCCTCGACATGCCCGGGCAGGCGGTGCCGCGCGATCACGGCGAGGGCGCGCCAGCCGGGCAGGCGGCCTTGCTGGAGCGGCACTTGGGGGTGCATGTTCCAGATCGCGTAGGGCGCTCCTGGCGGAATCTCCATCTGAGGAAACCGCTGACCGGCCGGCGCGGCGTTGAAGAGCTGCCAGTCCATGTCGCTGGCAAAGCCCGGAAAGAGATGGGCGCGCCAGTGCGCGTCATACTGCCTGCCCATGAGGCGCATGCGCCGCGGCGAAGCGATGTCGATGGGGCCAAAGCCGGCGGGCTCCGGCTGGTCGTGCGGATGATGCAGGCGATGCGCCGGATCTTCGATGTTGGGCAGGCGCTGCACTTCGAGGTCATCGACCATCTCCAGCGCGTGGCCGCGGCCCAGCGGGTTGTCCGCAAAGTCCGGACCGCCATAGGCACGCGTCCAATCGATTCGCATTGCGTCGAACGGCTGCGGCGGGGTGGGGCGGCCGCCCACCCAGAAGCGGTCGCCGAAGACGGTCAGGTCCTTCGACAACCCGGCGACCTGCAGCCTTGCGGCGCAGAGCGTCTTTTCGTCCTGGTGCGCGGTGTAGGCGAAACCCGTGGCGAGTATCTCGGCGCGCACCTTGGGAATACCCAGGTCGATGGCAGTCGTCGGACCCAGCTCTTCGGACAGCGTCTTCCAGAACTCGGGCTCCGGCGTCAGCACGGGCTTTCCGCTCATCGACACCATGCACAGCGTCGTCACCGCAAGGCGCTGATCGCCCTGGCGCAGGAACGGACGGGTTGTTACGCTCAGCCGAAGCGGTTTGACGGTTTTCATGGGTGCGGCATCCGCGGACCCCTGCGCTCAGCGCGCACGAGGAAGCTCCAGCGGCGTGCGTTCGCGGTCAATGGCCACCAGTGCCGGATTGTCCGCGTCGTAGCGCAGGTGGATGGCCTTCTGCGGTTCGAGGAATTGCGGCACCAGCGCGTCTTCGACAAAGGTGGGAATCGATGCGGCACGAGCCACGCCGGCACTGTCGGTGTAGTCGACCTCGAGCACCACGGCCCGGACGGTTTGCCCGCTGGAGCCGCCGCGCGTCATGTTGTTGGGATGCATTCGCACATTGCGGACTACGCCGTCGGCGGGCTGCCCGTCCTGCGCCAGCGCAGGCCAGAGTTTTGCCTCTGCGGAATAGTGGCGGTTTTCCTTGCGCATGTAGCCGATGGCGCCGACGCCCCCAACGACGACCGCAGTCATCACTATGCCGAAGAAAATCCAGAGAAGCGTCTCCCATTCAAGCATGGCGCAAGTGTCACATGACAAGATGCATGGCCTGCGCATAGGCCGCCATGCCGTCCACGAAAAAGCGCACGGCTGCCTTGCCGACCTGCACCGCTTCGTTGGTGATGTCGATGCCCTTGTTGGCAATCTTGAAAGTCAGCAGGTCGACCTTGAGCACGGAGTACTGCGAGTTGATGCCGTAGAACTGCTGGCGAGCACCCCAGAAGTCGAGCGACATGCCCACGGCACCGAAGCGGAACCCCGCACCACCCGAGCGCGACAGGCGCCAGTCGCTGCTCTTGGCGTAGTTGTTGGTGTAGGTCTGCGAGTTGTTCGTGTAGCTGATCGCCAAGTTGTTGTAGACGTTCGATGTGGTGGCGTAGACGTTCGTGTTGATGACGTGCTGCGTGGTGTTGTGGATGTGGTTCGTCGTGTTGAAGGTCACGTCCGGCGAGGTGTGGACCGTCGGGCCCGTCACGGTGGTGCTCGACGGTCCGTCGACCAGCACGGTGTTCGAGGTGTTGATGGTGTCGTTGCGCCCGCCGCTCACGAAGCGGATCTCCTGGCCGTCGATGGTGCCGTGGAAGCCGCCGGTGATCGCGAGCTTCACGCCACCCGTGATCGTGTCGTTCAGCCCGCCGCTGAGCGTGCGCTTCTTGCCGCCCGAAATGGTCTGCGTGACGCCGCCCGTCACGGTTTCGCTGAAGCCACCGGTCACGTCGCGCGTGTCGCCGCCGGTAATGGTTTCTTTCGCGCCCGCGGTGATGTCGCGCGTTTCGCCGCTCTTGTAGGTCGACGATTCATGCCCGCCGATGACCGTGGTGCGGGTGCCGTCGGTGGTGTGCGTTTCGTCGGCTTCCACCTCGACGTCGAGGTTGCGCTCGGCATGCAGCAGGATCTGCTCGGCGCCCGTGCGGTCCTCGAAGCGCAGCATGTTGGCCTGGTTGGCCGCGCCGCCCGTGCTCGAACGCGTGAGGATGCCGCTGGCCGTGGCATTGGCGGGCAGCTCCCAGGGCGGCATCTGGTCGTTGTTGTAGACGCGGCCCGTGATGATCGGGCGGTCGGGCTCACCGCCGATGAAATCGACGATCACTTCCTGGCCCACGCGCGGCATGTGCATGGTGCCGTAGTTGGCGCCGGCCCAGTTGCTGGACACGCGCACCCAGCACGAGCTGTTCTCGTCCGACTGGCCATAGCGGTCCCAGCGGAACTGCAGCTTGACGCGGCCGAAGCGGTCGGTCCAGATTTCTTCCGGGCCGACCACGGTGGCGGTTTGCGGGCCATTGGTGCGCGGCTTGGGCGTCTTGCGGGCGGGCCGGTAGGGCACGTTCGAAGGCAGCACCGTGAAGTCGAACTGGCAGACCGATTCCGTGCTGCCGCCGGTGGAGTATTCGGGCTCCTGCAGGTCGTAGCGGGTTTCGGTGACCAGGTACTCGCGGTTGTCCGACTCGCGCGGGCAATGCGTCATCTCGAACAGATAGCCCGGCGCCATGCCCACCACGTTGGTGTGGCCCGCGGCAAGTTCGTGCGCGCACTGCAGCTCCTGCAGCCGGATCTTCGCGTAGGTGTCGCCTTGCTGGTGCTCGCTGTAGCCGCCCAGCCATTCGTAGACTTCGTAGCTCGAATGATCGTGGCCCTTGGGGTCTTGCCGCACGCTTTGCAGCGAGGCGCGGGACTTCTTGAAGTCGAAGTCGTCGAGCATCACGCGGCCCGAGGTGATCTGCTCCGAGATGCGCCATTGGTCGATGCAGGGCTCCATGGCATGGAGCACCCGGTCGCGCGGGCGATAGGCAATGGTGGCAAAGCCCGGCAGCTTGCCGTAGCCGCCGGTGTCGTCGGCCAGCACCAGCAGGTGCGAATTGTTCGTGTGCTCGAAGTGGTAGGCGATGCCTTCGTGCTCCATGAGGCGGCTCACGAAAGCGAAGTCGCTCTCCTGGTATTGCACGCAGTATTCCCAGGGGCGGTAGCTGCCCGTCAGGCGCTTTTCAAATTCGAAGCCGTATTTGCCCAGCACTTCGTCGAGCACCTCGGGCACGCTCTTGTTCTGGAAGATGCGGCAGTCGGTGGTGCGCGTGAGAAACCAGAGCCAGGGCTGAACCAGGGCACGGTACACGTAGTGGCGGCCGGTTTCGTTGGCGCGGCCCACGAGTTCGAAGCGCACCACCGTGCCGTTGAGAAAGCGCGGCGCGCCGCCGTCCGTGAGTTCGAGCGTGAGCGAAGTGCCCAGCAGCTTCTTCAGGTCGAGATTGAAGCTGGTGCTGACCATGTCGACCTCGAACTCGAACAACTGCGACAGTCCTTCGTGCCCCCGCATGGCGCGAAACTTGAGCTGCTCGGCGCTGAGTACGGTGTGAACCTGGACGGTACGCATCATTCGGAATTTCCCTGACCCTTGGGGCTTCTGCGGATGCGAAGCCTTCGAATGCCAGTCTAGAAATTCCTTATGTCATATACATGACGCGCGGAGGCTCTGCCCTCTGTAGACGCAGCGCAAACAAAGCCCTTACAGGGCCTCCATCGAGCCGCTACATCGAGGCTTCGAGCATGGCCTTGTAGTCGCCCCGCGAAGCCAGCCGAGGATTGGTCTTGTGGCAGTGGTCGGCCATGGCACCGTCGATGATCTGCTCGAACATGCCGGGCGTCACGCCCACTTCGGCCAGGCCCTTGGGCAGGCCCAGGCGCGCGTTCATGTCGCGGATCGCATCGCCGAGATCGCCAGCCGAATCGAGGTGCATGGCCTGCGCCATGCGCTGCAGCCGCTGCTCCTTCTGCACCGACTCGGCACCGGCATTGAAGTGGATCACCGCGGGCAGGAAGAGGGCGTTGAGCGTGCCGTGATGCAGCCGCGGGTCGACGCCGCCCAGGCTGTGGCTCAGCGAGTGCACGCAGCCCAGGCCCTTCTGGAAGGCCATGGCGCCCTGCATGGAGGCGCTCATGAGGTTGAGGCGCGCTTCCCGGTCACTGCCGTCCTTGGTGGCGCGTTCGATGTGCAGCCAGGCGCGCTCCAGGCCGTCGAGCCCGATGCCGTCGGCCGGTGGATTGAAGGCGGCCGACATGAAGGTTTCCATGCAGTGCGCAATCGCGTCCATGCCGGTGGCGGCCGTGAGCTTGGGCGGCAGGCCGAGCGTGAGCTCGGGGTCGCAGATGGCAGCCTTGGGCATCAAAAACCAGCTGTGGAAACCGAGCTTGCGGTGGTCGTCGACGATGACGATGGCGCCGCGCGCCACTTCGCTGCCGGTGCCGCTGGTGGTGGGCACCGCAATGAGCGGCACCACGCGATCGGTGATCTTCGGCGAGCCGCCTTCGATGGTGGCGTAGGTCTTGAGCGGGCCTTCGTGCGTGGCGGCAATCGCCACGCCCTTGGCGCAGTCGATGGCGGAGCCGCCGCCCACGGCGATGAGCCCGTCGCAGCGTGCGCTGCGGTACAGCTCGACGGCCGCGCGCACGGCGGCCTCGGTGGGGTTGGAGGGCGTCTGGTCGAACACCGCCACTTCCAGATCGGCAATGGCATCGAGCGCCTTCTGCAGCACCCCGGCCGCACGGACGCCCGCGTCTGTGACGATCAGCGGGCGGTTGATGCCGATGCGCGCGCACTCGCTGGACAGCAGCTTGATGGCGCCGAACTCGAACTGGATCTGGGTGAGGTATTGGATGAGGGCCATGGGCGTGAATGCGTGGGGCAGTACGATTGCCGACCATTCGAATCTAACAAGAGCAAACAGTCTTGCACATGAATAAAACCCTTGGCGCTGTCGCGTCGGGCACATTGCTGACCGCCAGGATGGCCAGCGTGGTCGAACGCATGGCCCGGGCGGGCCATCCGAGCCTGGACCAACTCACCCCGGAGGAGGCCAAGGCCTCGTACGAAAAAGGCGCCGGCGTGCTCGAGGTGCCCAAGCCCGAGCTCGCGCGCGTCGAAGACATCGGCGTTCGCGTGCGCGACGGCTTCGAGCTGCCGATGCGGCTCTATGCGCCATCGCGCGAGAAGCTGCCCGCGCTGGTGTACTTTCATGGCGGCGGCTTCACGGTGGGCAACATCCGCACCCACGACACGCTGTGCCGCGTGCTGAGCATGAAGAGCGGCTGCGCGGTGGTGTCGGTCGACTACCGGCTGGCGCCCGCGCACAAGTTTCCGACCGCTTCGAACGACGCCTGGGATGCGTTCGCCTTCATTGCGAACGAAGGCGCGCGCCTGGGCCTCGACACGAGCCGGCTTGCCGTGGGCGGCGACAGCGCCGGCGGCACCCTGGCCGCGGTGTGCGCCATTCTTGCGCGCGATGCGGGCCTGCCGCTCGCGCTGCAGATGCTGATCTATCCCGGCACCACGGCGCACCAGGACACTGCCTCGCACCAACGCTACGCCGATGGCCCCTTGCTCACCAAGGCGCTGATCGACTATTTCTTCGGCCAGTACGTGCGCACGCCGGCCGACCGCGACGACTGGCGCTTTGCGCCGCTGCTGGCCGACGACGTCGACGGCTTGGCGCCGGCCTGGATCGGCCTGGCCGAATGCGACCCCGTGGTGGACGAAGGCATTGCCTATGCCGACAAGCTGCGCGCCGCGGGCGTGGCGGTCGATATCGAGATCTACCGCGGCGTGATCCACGAATTCCTGAAAATGGGCCGCGCGATTCCCGAGGCGCTGCAAGCGCAGGACGATGCGGCGCGCGCACTCAAAGAGGCACTGAAACCATGACCGAAGAAACCGTACCCCAGAGAAAAGACTTCCGCTTCTTTCACCGCCTGCGCGTGCGCTGGGCCGAAGTCGACATGCAGAAGATCGTGTTCAACGCGCACTACCTGATGTATTTCGACACGGCCATTTCCGACTATTGGCGCGCGCTCGCGCTGCCGTACGAGGAGGCCATGCATTCCCTGGGCGGCGATCTCTACGTGCGCAAGGCGACCGTGGATTTTCGGGCTTCCGCACGCGTGGACGACGTGATCGACGTGGCCATGAAGTGCGCGCGCATCGGCAACTCGTCCATCGTCTTCGACGGCGCGCTTTTCCGGCAGGACCAGTACCTGGTGGGATGCGAACTCGTCTATGTGTTTGCCGACCCCACCACGCAGACCTCCAAGCCGGTGCCGCCTGCCTTGCGCGAAATTCTCACGGGCTTCGAAGCCGGCGAGCCGATGCGCACGGTGGAGACGGGCGACTGGAAAACCATGGGCGAAGGTGCGAGCGCATTGCGCCGCGCGGTCTTCATAGAGGAGCAGAACATTCCCAAGGAACTGGAATGGGACGAGCACGATGAAGTGGTGCTGCATGCGGTGGCCCGCAACCGGCTCGGACAGGTGATTGCGACCGGCCGGCTGCTGAACGCCGTGGACGGCACGGCGATGCTCGGCCGCATGGCCGTGCACCGTGTGCTGCGCAGCGGCGGGCACGGCGCCGCGGTGATGCAGGCGCTCGAGGCCGCCGCCAAGGCGCGCGGCGACCGCGAGATCGGGCTGCATGCGCAGCGCAGCGCGGAGCGCTTCTATGCGCGGCTGGGCTACACGGTGCACGGCGAGCCTTTCGAGGAAGCCGGCATCCCGCACATCGAGATGCGGCGCGCGCTGGGTCAGTAGCGCGCCGGCGGGTCGGGCACGTAGCCCATCTCCGAACCCGGGAAGGCCGATGGGCCCTCGGGGCGCGGCCAGCGCGGCGGGGGCGGCGGCACCGGGATCACGCCCGCGGCAATGAGGTTCTCGCGGCTGTCGTAGCGGATGCGGACCACTTCGTCGGGCGTGGACTGCGCGCGCTCGAAGGTGGTGTGCCCGACGTGCGAGGTCTCGCGCCGGCCGTGCGCTGTGCCGAGGCTCGGGGCCGGCGGTGATGGCCGGGCCAATCCTCCTTTCGCCGACGCGGAGGATTCGGCGCCCAAGGCGCTGTCGGCGGAACGGGCCTGTGCCGCGGGTGCGGCCGGCGCGGCCTCCGCCACGGCCGAGGGCGCCTCGCTGCGGCGCTCCATCTCGCGGCTGGAACTGCTGCTGCCGTCGCGGCGCGGCAGCGCGATGGGCGGCGGAGGCGGCACAGGCACCCGCTCGCGGAACATGGCGACGCCGATCACGCCCACGTCGTCCGGACGGCCGGTGCGGCTCGCGTACGAATTGGCAATCGACGTGAACTCGAAGGCCGCGATCTGCGAGTCGCTCTTGCGCCAACCCGTGATGTCGCTGCGCTCGCCACCCGAAAAAACATAGCCGTTCTGCAGCACGCCCGCGGTTTCCCCGGTGACGACGTTGACGCCGTCCACCGACATCACGGCCATGATGCGTTCGCCCATCGCATTGCGCGCGCGGATGGCGTAGCGCGCGCCGGGCCGGCCGGCGACCCAGTATTCGCCGCGGTGGCGGTAGATGGACAGTTCGCGGCCGGTCGTGCGATCGACCACGCTGACCTGCATCAGCGAGCCGATGCGGTCGTATGCAGAAGGCGGCGGGGGCGGCCGCACCGGGCTTTCGGCGCAGGCCGAGAGGGCGGCCCAGGCGAGGGCGGTCGAGATGAGGAGTCTGCGCTTCATGATGGTTCTTCCTTGCCAGGAGTGGATCGGTACGGCTTCTACGGGGCAGCACCAGCGGCAGGGTTAAACGCGCGCAAAAAAATGGCGCAGCCTCTTTCGGGGCGGCGCCAGGCGTCCGTGTCTTCGGACGCTGGGGGATTCGAAAAAAAGACTAGATGTCTTCGAGCAACGGGTAGGGCAGCGGCTCGACGGTGAGCGCCGGCCCGTCGGCGCCGCCGGCATGCAGGCCACCGGTTTCCAGGGCCGAGATCTGGATCGAGATCAGCGCGGCCCAGCCGCCACCGGGTGCCGGCGCGGCCTGCGCCACCGTGCCCACGGGCTGCTCGGCGTCGGCGGCGGCAAACACTTCCTGCCCCGCGCTCACCGGCGCATTGGCCTGCACGAGGTAGGTGCGGCGCTTCAACGTGCCGCGGAACTGGCTGCGCGCCACGATCTCCTGGCCGGGGTAGCAGCCCTTCTTGAAGTTCACGCCGCCCACGGATTCGTAGTTGATCATCTGCGGCACGAAGGCCTCGACCACCGGCGTGGTCAAGGTCACGATGCCGCTGCGAACCTCGCTCCACTGCCAGAGTTCGGCGTCGAGCGGCGAGCCGGCGGGCACCGGACTGCCGGCAGGCGCGATCCACATGGCGCGCGGCACGCCGTCGGCTGGATAGAGCGACACCGCGCTGATGTCTTCGCCGATGGCCGTGCGCTGGCCGGGCAGCGCCGCGGCATCGAGGCCGTTGGCGGCCAGCGCGGTACCGGCAAGGCCGTACAGCGCGAATTGCTCCGTGGCGTCGGTGAGCTTGGCCTTGGCGCGCAGCACGTACATCGACAGGCGTTTGAGCGTGGCCGCCAGGATGTCGCGGCTGCAGACCAGCAGCACCAGGTCGGGCTGCGGCCGGATGCCGACAAAACTCGCGATCACGCGGCCCTTGGCCGTGCAAAGCGCGGCCAAGCGGGCTTCGGCGGCGCCGAGCAGCGCGAAATCCTGGGTGAGCTGGCCGTGCAGGAAGCTCGCGGCATCGGGTCCCTCGGCGCGGATCACGCCAAGGTGGGAAAGAGCGGTAACACCATTGAGAACGACAGTAGTCATCGCTGAATTATCATGGTCGCAGCCGTTCCGTCCGGTCCGCAGGGAATCCGCCCCGGTTCCCGCAAGGCCACCGACTTTTCGCCCGATTCGTTTTTCTTTTCTCCGCTCATTCATCGGACCCGTGCGCCGCTTCTTCCTCACGCTTTTTCTGCTGGCCGCCCTGGCTGCGCTCGGCCTCGGCGCCGCCGGACTCTGGTGGGTGCACCAGCCGCTCAAGCTGCCCGCACCCAGTCTCGATCTTTCCGTGGAGCCCGGCACCACGCCGCGCGGCGTTGCGCAGGCCGTGGCCGATGCCGGCGCCGACGTGCCGCCGCAGTTGCTGTATTTCTGGTTCCGTATCTCGGGGCAAGACCGCCAGATTCGCGCCGGCAGCTACGAGCTGGAGCGCGGCATCACGCCCAAGATGCTGCTCAACGTGCTGGTGCGCGGCGAAGAAGCCACCCGCAGCCTGGTGCTGGTCGAGGGCTGGAACTTCCGGCAGGTGCGTGCGGCCCTGGCCAAGGCCGAGCAACTCAAGCCCGAAACCATCGGCATGCCCGACGACGCGCTGATGGCCAAGCTGGGCCGGCCCGGCGTGCACCCGGAGGGCCGCTTTTTCCCGGACACGTACACCTATTCGAAGGGCTCCACCGACATCGCGCTGCTGCAGCGGGCCATGCGGGCCATGGACAAGAAGCTGGAGGCCGCCTGGGCGGCCCGCGCCGCCGATTTGCCGATCAAATCGGCGGATGAGGCGCTTATTTTGGCCAGCATTGTCGAAAAGGAGACAGGAAAAGCCAAGGACCGCGCCGAGATTGCCGCCGTGTTCGCCAACCGGCTGCGCACCGGCATGCCGCTGCAGACCGACCCGACCGTGATCTACGGCCTGGGCACTGCCTTCGACGGCAACCTGCGCAAGAAAGACCTGCTGGCCGACACGCCCTGGAACACCTACACGCGCGGCGGCCTGCCGCCCACGCCCATTGCCATGCCGGGCAAGGCGGCGCTGCTGGCGGCGGTGCAGCCGGCGCAAAGCAAGTCGCTGTACTTCGTTTC
Organism: Variovorax palleresanus; assembly: GCF_051144945.1. Classification (NCBI taxonomy): domain Bacteria; kingdom Pseudomonadati; phylum Pseudomonadota; class Betaproteobacteria; order Burkholderiales; family Comamonadaceae; genus Variovorax; species Variovorax palleresanus. The sequence goes on from NZ_JBJNVP010000002.1 coordinate 5,300,108, forward strand.
GCGCGGCGACGGCACCAGCCAGTTCAGCAGTTCGCTCGACGACCACAACCGCGCCGTCAACCGCTACCAGCGCGGTGGCGGAAGCAGCAGTGGCGAACCCAAACCGAAGGTTCCGCAATGAATGAAGGCCTGTTTCTGACGCTCGAGGGCATCGACGGTGCGGGCAAGTCGAGCCATCTCGATGCGATGGAGGCGCTTTTCAGGGGACAGGGCCGCACGGTGGTGCGCACGCGCGAGCCCGGCGGCACGCCGCTGGCCGAAACCTTGCGCGGCCTCATCCTCGAGCAGCCGATGGATCCGCTGACCGAATCGCTCCTGGTGTTCGCCGCGCGTCGCGACCACGTCACGCGGGTGATCGAGCCGGCGCTGGCACGCGGCGACGTGGTGCTGTGCGACCGCTTCACCGACGCCACCTTCGCCTACCAGGGCGCGGGCCGCGACTTCGACACAGAGGTGCTGTCGACGCTGGAGCAATGGGTGCAGGGCAGGGCAGGGCCCGCCGATGCGGCGCGGCTGCTGCAGCCTCACATCACGCTGTGGTTCGACCTGGCGCCAGAGATCGCTGCCCAGCGGCTGGCCGGCGCTCGCTTGCCCGACAAGTTCGAGTCGCAGCCGGTTGAATTCTTCCGGCGCGTTGCGGCGGGCTACGCGGCCCGCGCGGCCGCCGATGCGGAGCGCTTCGTACGCATCGACGCCAGCCAGACGCGCGACCAGGTCTGGCAGCAGGTCGAGACCGCGCTTGTCGCGCGCGGCGCCTTGGCACCCGCAAGCGGGGCGGCACCATGAGCACGCAAGCGCTTTCGCCCTGGCTGCATCGGCCGCTCGCGGAGCTGTTGCGCCAGCGCGGCCATGCCTGGCTGCTGCAGGGCCCTTCGGGCCTGGGCCAATACGAACTCGCGCTGGCGCTTGCCGCCGCCTGGCTGTGCGAACAGCCGAAGGCGGAAGAGGGCGGTGCCGCCTGCGGCCATTGCCCGAGCTGCCATTCCATCGAGGTTCGAACCCACGCCGACCTTTGCGTGCTGATGCCCGAGGTGGCCATGCAGGAGTTGGGCTGGCCGCTGGACGAAAAGGCGCAGGCCGACATCGACGACAAGAAGCGCAAGCCGAGCCGCGAGATCCGGGTTGAAGCCATGCGCGACGCGGTCGGCTTTGCCCAGCGCACCAGCGCGCGCGGCCGCGGCAAGGTGGTGCTGGTGTATCCGGCCGAGCGCATGAACACCATCACCGCCAATGCGCTGCTCAAGACGCTCGAGGAGCCGGTCGGCGATGTGCGCTTTGTGCTGGCGAGCGAGGCCGCATGGCAGCTGCTGCCGACCATCCGCAGCCGCTGCCTGGGCTTCACGCTGCCATGGCCCGCCACGGCCGACGCCGAAGCCTGGCTGGTGGCGCACGACGTACCTGCTGCGGACGCGGCGGCCTTGCTGCGGACTGCCGGCGGCCGGCCGAGCGACGCGCTGCGGCTGGCGCGCTCCGGCCAGTCGCCCAAGGCCTGGTCGCTGCTGCCCAAGGCCATTTCGCGTGGCGACGTCGCGGCGCTGGCGGACCAGGCGCCCTCGCAGGCCATCAGTGCGCTGCAAAAGCTCTGCCACGACCTGATGGCCGTCGGCAGCGGCGCCGAGCCGCGCTTTTTCGAGCCGGCCGACCTGCCGGCCGCCGTGCCTTCGCACCTGGCGCTGGCGCGCTGGTCGAAGTCGCTCGCCAACGCGGCCAGAACCGCCGAACACCCCTTCAATGCGGGCCTCATGCTGGAAGCGCTTGTGAGCGAGGCGCGAACCACCCTAAACTCAGCTCCTCGCCGCCCATGAACCAACCAGTCGCCCCCGCCGCCGCCGCAACGCCTCAACGGCCGAGCGTGATCCAGCTCGCCATCAAGGAAAAGGGCGCGCTCTATGCCGCCTACATTCCGCTTTTTGCGGAGGGCGGCATCTTCATTCCGACCTCGCGCGAATACCGCCTGGGCGACGACGTCTACGTGCTGCTGACGCTGCCCGAAGACCCACAGCGCTACCCGGTGGCTGGCAAGGTTGCGTGGATCACCCCGCAGCGCGCCGCCGGCAATCGGGCGCCGGGCGTAGGCATCCGGTTCCCGTCGGACGAAAAATCGCGCCAGCTCAAGGCCCGCATCGAAGCGGCCCTCGGCGGCTCGATGGCCTCCGACCGACCCACCCAAACCATCTAGCTCGATAGCTAGGCTCGCCCCCAGGCTGCGCGCACTTCGTGTCGCTACGCCCACCCCCTACCGGGGGCAATACCAGCGGCCCGGCAGAGCCGGTTCCGCGGTATTTCTGGAATGGGGCCAGCCGCCGCTCCCTGACACGCCATGTTCACCGATTCCCACTGCCACCTTACTTTTCCCGAGTTTGCGGACCAGATGCCGCAAATCCGCGCCGCCATGGCCGAGGCGCAGGTCGATCGCGCCCTGTGCATCTGCACCAAGCTCGAGGAGTTCGAGGAAGTGCAGGCGCTGGCCGCCCGCTACGATAACTTCTGGGCCAGCGTGGGCGTGCATCCCGACAACGAGGACATCGCCGAGCCCACCATCGACGACCTGGTGCGCCGCGCGGCCATGCCCCGCGTGGTCGCCATTGGCGAAACCGGCCTCGACTACTACCAGATGGAAGAACGCAAGGGCGGACGCAGCATTTCCGACATGGAATGGCAGCGCGACCGCTTTCGCGTGCACATCCGCGCGGCGCAGCAAACCCGGCTGCCGCTCGTCATTCACACCCGCGAAGCCTCGGCCGACACGCTGGCCATCCTCAAGGAGGAGGGCGAAGACGGTTCCGGCAATGCCGCGGGCGGCGTGTTCCATTGCTTCACCGAAACCGCCGAAGTCGCCCGCGCGGCGCTCGACCTGGGCTTCTACATTTCGTTTTCGGGCATCCTGACCTTCAAGAAGGCGCAAGACCTGCGCGACGTGGCCGCCTTCGTGCCGCTCGACCGGATGCTGATCGAGACCGACAGCCCCTATCTGGCCCCGGTGCCGTACCGCGGCAAGACCAACAATCCGTCCTACGTGCCTTTTGTGGCCAAGCAGATCGCCGAACTGCGCAAGCTGCCGCTCGAAGCCGTGGCAAAGGCCACCAGCGACAACTTCGAAACGCTGTTCAAGGGAGTAAAAACAACATGAAGAAATACATCAAGAAGTTCATTTATCTTGCTGTCATAGCAGCAACTTTTGCCGCACACGCGGGTTCTTTCGAAGACTTTTTCCGGGCCGTGCGCGGAGACAACGCCAGCGGCGTGCGTACGCTGCTGAACCGCGGCTTCGACCCCAACACGCGCGACGAAAGCGGCCAGACCGGGCTGATCATCGCCTTGCGTGAACCGTCGCCCAAGGTGGCGCAGGTGCTGCTCGAGTCGCCGCAGACCGACGTCGACATTGCCAATGCCAAGGACGAAACCCCGCTCATGCTGGCTGCCATCAAGGGCCAGCAAGACCTCGTTACCCAACTGCTGAAGCGCGATGCCGCCGTCAACAAGACCGGCTGGGCGCCGCTGCACTATGCGGCCAGCAGCGGCCAGCTGACCATCATGAAGGTGCTGCTCGACAACTACGCCTTCATCGACGCGCAATCGCCCAACGGCACCACGCCGCTCATGATGGCCGCGATGTACGGCTCGACCGAAGCCGTGAAGCTGCTCCTGGCCGAAGGCGCCGACACCGCCATGAAGAACCAGCTCGGCATGACCGCGGTGGACTTTGCCACCAAGGCAAACCGCCCCGAAGCTGCGCAGCTGATTGCCGCGTCGGCCGAGGCAAAGACCGGCCCCAAGCCCGCGCCCAAAGACGGCAAATGGTGAAACCGGCGGCGCCCGTCAAAGCCTGAATTCGCCGGGTTTGCGCAGGCCCGGAAAAGCACTCAAAAGGGCGCCTGCACAGTCGTGCGAGACTCTCCGTAGAAGGAGAAGCAGAGATGAGTACGTTCCTATTCATAGTCTTTTTGGTGGCCGTGGGATTGCTTGCGTTCGTGATGGTCGCCAGGAAGAAGTCAGCGCAAAACAGCAGCGGCTTCGTCGACAAGCCCAAAGCCCGGCCACCGCTCACTGCACGCGAGCAGGCCATGTACAACCGGCTCGTGCAAACGCTGCCGGATCTCGTGGTGCTGCCGCAGGTCAGCTTCGGCGCCTTGCTCACGGCCCGCACGCGCGCGGCGCGAAGCTCGTTCAGCCGCAAGGTCGCCGACTTCGTCGTGTGCGACCGCTCGTTCAAGGTCGTCGCCGTGGTCGCATTCGGCGGCGACAAGGTCAACAGGGGCAAGTCGCAACGCGACCTGGACCGGGATGCGCTGCTGGTGGAGGCTGGCTACCGCGTGCTTCGTTATCCGAGGGTTCCGGACGTGGGGCGTGTCGAGGCGGACTTCGATCCGACGATGGCATCTGTGAGTCCTATGGGGTCCTGAGGGCGTCTGAGGGCGTTCTTGGACCGCTCGACTGCCGCCACGGCCAGACACTTCACTCCACAAACAATACAATGTGCATTATGTTAAATGACATATGCGGCAAGTCCATCCTGAAGAACCGCCCGTGATGCTCAGCCAGGCCACCACCGCTCTCGACTTCGATACCCCTGGCCGCGGTCTTCTGGAAATCACCGCGGCCGTGGCGCAATGGGTGGAACGCACTGGCTATCAAACCGGGCTGCTGACGCTCTTCATCCGCCACACTTCGGCCAGCCTGCTGGTACAGGAGAACGCCGATCCGGATGTGCAGGCAGACCTCGACCGTTTTCTTGCGCGGCTGGTGCCCGACGGCGATCCGTTGTTCAGGCATCGCGACGAAGGACCGGACGACATGCCGGCCCATGTGCGTTCGGCGCTCACGGCCGTCCAGCTTTCGATACCGGTGGCCAACGGTCGAATGGCGCTGGGCACGTGGCAGGGCATCTATCTTTGGGAGCACCGGAAGCGGCCGCACCAAAGGCAAGTGGTCTTGCACCTGATGGGGTCGTAAAGGGGGCGTAGCGGCTCCCCTGCCCCGGCCGCTTTTTTTGTCAGCGGCTGCGCGACTGTTTCTTCAGGATTTCGAGGAAAGTATCCGCCAGCTGGTTCGGCGAATCTTTCTTCCGCACCGCAAAGACGCGTGCGCTGGTCGTCAGGCCCTTGATCGGTCTTGCGCGCCGCGGAAGCGCGACCCGCAAAAATAGGCACGTTCTTTGCGTGACTGCAAGCTCACGGTGTAACGAAGCACTGTTTTGGTGAGGTTTCCGCGGTCTTGCGGATTCCAGGCGCGCAGAGCGCCAGCACCCTCCGCCCGCATCCTCGCGGGTACCTCTCCCCCTGAACCCCCGTCCGAATTGCAGCCCCGCAAGGGCTGCACTTTGGCATTTGCATTGTTGTTTCGAATCCGCTGATTC